>JADCBP010000009.1 GCA_020253445.1 Methylobacterium sp. | reverse complement strand
AGGCACAGCAGAGCCTGTCCCCGCAGGAAGCCGGCAACGGTCTGGTCCATCTGCCGGGCGAGATCGCGGATCACCGGAGCCTGCGGCCGCGGCAGCCAGCCATCCACCTTTTTCACCATATGGTCCCAGTCGAGCAGCACGTAGAAGGCGATCACGGGCGTGAGCACCAGCAGGGAAAGCAAGCCCACCACCGTGGAGCCCCCCGAGATGATGGAGGTGAGAACCCCACCCGCCCATTTCGCGGCATCACCCATGCCGCCCTGCAGCGCGGCCTGCACTTCCTTCAGCCGCTCGGGGCCGCCGAAGCGCTCGATCAGCGGGCCGCCCTGCTCCGCGATCAGCACCTGCAGGCGCGAGACATAGCCCGGCACATTGTTGATGAAGGCGGTAAGCTGGTTGACGAGCACAGGCACGGCCGCCAGCAGCACAAGCACGAAGGCCAGCGTCACCAGAAGCATGATCAGCAAGGTGGCGACGAGCCGCGACAGACCCAGCTTCACGAGACGATCCACGATCGGGTCGAGCAGATAGGCGAGGATGATCGCCGCCACGAAAGGCATCAGCACGCCCGAAAACAGATACAGGAAGACAATGAAGCCCGCGAGGCACGCGAGCCAGAACCCGATCTGGCGCTGAAGCGTCATGGTAGCCTCATCGGGCGTGCCCGCCTTCTCTTCCTCACCCGGCCATATGCCGGAACCATTTCACGAAGTAGGCGCCCACGGAGACGACGGTCAAGAGCGCAACGACGAGATAGACGATCTGGTGAGTGCCGGGCGTGGGGACGAGGAAACTTCCCGCCGCCAGCGTGAAGGCCACGGCGCCGATCTGCGCGGCTGTGTTGCATTTCGAGATCAGCAGCGGCTCGATGGGAATGGGATTCTCGAGCAGCCAGGCGATGGCCACCGCGCCGACGATCATCAGGTCGCGGAAAATCACCAGCACCACCAGCCAGTAAGGCAGGGCCCCGGTCGCGAAAAGCGCGATGAAGCTCGCGGCAATGAGGGATTTGTCGGCCAGCGCATCGAGATAGGCCCCGACCTCGCTCTGCATCTTGAAGCGGCGGGCGATGAAGCCGTCCACGGCATCGGTCAGCCCGGCGAGCAGGAACACCGCAAAGGCAAGATGAAACGCCCGATCCTGGATCAACACCACGATCAGCGGAATGAGGCACAGCCGAAGCAGCGTCAGCGCGTTGGGGATCGTCATGGCGAGAAGCTACCCTCCGACCATGGCGTGATCAAGCAAGCCCTTGTTCCTTGAGGCGCAGGGTTCCTTGAGGCGCAGGGTTCCTTGAGACGCAGGAGCCCGGAGGTTCGCGCGGATGGCCGGCTGCGGGTTCCGAAGGCCCCGGCTTGCCGTGCGAAAACAAGCGCGATCATGCCGTTATTTGGTCGGATCAATCAACGAAAGTCTCGACAGAACAGTGGTTTGTTTCGACACCTCGCGAGGTTCGCAAGAGGGGCGAATTTCTTCTTCGGCCTGTTTGCATCCCCAGCCGTCACGATCAGTGGCGGCTCGAAAAGGTTGCATTTTGCCCAAACTGGTGTTTTCGAGGGTTCGCCACCCCCGCGCGCCCCATTTCAGCGGAGCAACGAGACCTGTGACTGCCAGAAATCCCGGTTCGAACGGCCTCACCTATGCCCAGGCCGGCGTCGATATCGACGCGGGCAACGCCATGGTGGATGAAATCAGGCCGCTGGTGCGCGCCACGCGCCGGCCGGGGGCGGATGCCGAGATCGGTGGCTTCGGCGGCCTCTTCGATCTTAAGGCGGCGGGATTCACCGATCCCATTCTCGTTGCCGCGAATGATGGCGTGGGCACGAAGGTCAAGATCGCGATCGAGACCGGCATCCATCACACGATCGGCATCGACCTCGTGGCGATGTGCGTGAACGATCTCGTCGTGCAGGGCGCCGAACCGCTGCTGTTTCTCGATTATTACGCCACGGGCAAGCTTGAGCCGCGCGTCGGCATCGAGATTGTTCGCGGCATTGCCGAGGGCTGCCGGCTTGCCGGCGCGGCGCTGATCGGCGGCGAAACCGCCGAGATGCCAGGACTTTACGCCAGGGGCGATTACGATCTCGCGGGCTTTGCCGTCGGCGCGGCCGAGCGCGGCACCCTGCTGCCGCGCCTTGATGGCGTGGAGCCGGGCGACGTCATTCTCGGGCTTGCCTCCTCCGGCGTGCATTCCAACGGCTTCAGCCTCGTGCGCCGCATCGTCGAACATGCCGGTCTCCGGTGGGACGACGAGGCGCCCTTCGCGCCGGGCACGAAACTGGGCGAAGCTTTGCTCGAACCCACCCGCATCTATGTGAAATCGCTGCTGGCCACGCTGAAGAGCCAAGCAGGCGCCGGAATCAAGGCGCTGGCGCATATCACCGGCGGGGGCTTCATCGACAACATTCCGCGCGTGCTGCCCGATGGCCTCGGCGCCTCGATCAATCTCTCGGCGATTGATGTTCCGCCGGTTTTCGGCTGGCTCGCCCAGGCTGGAGGCGTGGCGGAGAGCGAGATGATCCGCACCTTCAATTGCGGTATCGGCATGGTGGTCGTGGTCGCGCCCGCGATGGCCGATTCCGTTGCCGCGGCGCTCGCGGCCGAAGGCGAGAACGTGATCCGCTTCGGCGAGATCGTCAGGGCCACGGACGAGCCGCGCGTGCGCCCGGTTGGCCATCTCCAGGTGTGATGTGGCGAAGAAACGCGTCGCGATCCTGATTTCCGGGCGCGGTTCCAACATGGCCGCGCTGGTGAAGGCGGCGCAGGCCGACGCCGACTTTCCGGCCAGGATCGTGCTCGTGCTCTCAAACAGGCCCGAGGCCGCGGGCCTCGCTTTTGCGGCCGCCGAGGGCATTCCCATCGCTGTCGTTCCGAGCAAGCTTTACGGCAAGGATCGCGCGGCTTTCGATGCCGCGATGCAGGCGGAACTCGTGAAGGCCAGAGCGGAAATCATCTGCCTTGCGGGCTTCATGCGGTTGCTCACGCCGGAATTCTGCGAGAGCTGGTCGGGCCGGATGATCAACATCCACCCCGCCCTGCTGCCGAGCTTCAAGGGCCTCGATACCCATGCCCGCGCGCTGGAAGAAGGTGTGAAATTCCACGGCTGCACCACGCATTTCGTGACACCGGGCATGGATGAGGGGCCGATCATCCTGCAGGCCGCCGTGCCGGTGCTTGATGACGACACCGAGGAGACGCTCGCCGCGCGCGTGCTCGCCGAGGAGCATCGGATCTACCCCGAAACCTTGCGGCTTCTCGCTGCGGATCGTCTGGTGGTCGAGGGGCGTCGCGTTCGGATCACACCAGCCGGCTGATCGGCCGGTTATCGGCATCGCAATCGGCGCGCTCGGCCTCGAGTGCCTCCTCCCAGTCGCGCATCAGCAGTGCGCGCCGGCGCGGGATTTTCTCGTCGAGCAGGCTGAGTTCCTCGATGCGATCCGTGCGGAAATGCCGGAAGCCCTGCCGCATCTCGCACCAGGCCGAGAGGCCGCGCGTGGTCTCGAAATAGCCGATCCCCACGGGCCAGAGCACGCGGATCGTCACTTCCTCCTTCGCGTCGCGGTAGCGGATGCGGATTTTCCGCCATTCCCGCAGGGCGAGCCGCAGCGCCCCCTCGTCAATGCGTGCAACCTCACGCTGGCGATAAACCGGGGCGAAGAGCGAGGCCGAATTGAAGCTCTCCTTCAATGCAGGCGGCAGGATGGCCTCGATTTTCGCGCGGGTATCGTCGATTACGCGCTGCAGGCCGGAATCCGAGCGGTCGCGCACGAAACGCAGGCCCAGCATCAGCGCCTCGCATTCCTCGGGCGTGAACATCAACGGCGGCAGGTCGAACCCGCTTTCGAGCACATAGCCGATGCCCGCCTCGCCCCGAACGGGCACGCCGGAGACCTGCAGGCTGATGATGTCGCGATAGATCGTGCGTTCGGAAACGCCGGTCTCTTCCGCGAGCACAGCCGCAGTGACAGGCCGGCGATGGCGCCGCAACGCTTGCGTCAACTGCATCAGGCGATCGGCGCGCGCCATGCCCCCCTCCGCTTGATGCTGCAGCACTATCGCATGATCCTGACAGAAAATGTCAGGAATTACAGCGCCTGATCAGGCTTTTTCTGGCTGATCAGACGCATTTTCTTCACGCGAACCGGTTTCCATCCCCGGATCAAGTCCGAGGACATGCTTCGCTTGAAAATGCTTTTGCAATCGCCACGCGATTGTCGTGGAAGGCGGCACCCCCATGGGGTGCTGCCGGATCGGACCCCGTGAGCGTGTTGATGCCCCTGCCGCCCTTGTGGGCCGCGTTGGGGAAGATCGATTCCGCGATCACCACGCCGCGCCGCAAGCCCTCGAAGAGCGTCGTCTTCAGGATCACCTCGCCGCGCGGATTATGGACCCGCAGGAGGTCGCCCTCGACCACGCCGAGGCTCTGGGCATCCTCCGGGTGGATCATCAGATGCGGCTCGCCTTCGCGCCTGATGCTGCCGGGCGTCTCGTTGAAGCTGGAATTGAGAAACGAGCGCGCCGGCGCCGTGACAAGCCGGAAGGGGTGGGCATCATCCGCCGCCTCGATCACCGCCCAATGGTCGGGGAAACGCGGCATCGTCTCCCACGGGCCCATCAGGCCGTCATTGGCGAGCGGCACTTTCCGCCAGTTCGGCGAGAAATGGAACCTCCCGTCGCGATGGCCGAAGCCGGCGAGATAATGCGCGCGCTCGAAAGGCGGATCGGTATCGATGAAGCCCTCTTTTTCAATCTCTTCGAGCGAGCCCTTGCCAGCCTGAACCAACGCGAAGTCGATATGCTCGCGCGGGCTCATGTCGAAGCCGGGATGCTCCGCGCCGAGGCGCCTGGCGAGCCCCACGATCACCTCGTGGTTCGAGCGGCATAGGCCCGGCGGCTCGATCAGCTTCGGGCCGAGCATGAGATGCGTGTGCCCGCCGCCCTGATAGAGATCGTCATGCTCCATGAACATGGTCGCGGGCAAAACGAGATCGGCCATGGCGGCCGTTTCGGTCTTGAATTGCTCGTGGACGACCGTGAAGAGATCCTCGCGGGCAAAACCCTTCTTCACCTTCTCCTGCTCCGGCGCGACCGAGACCGGATTGGTGTTCTGGATGAACAACGCCGTCACCGGCCCCTTGTGGCGCAGGGCGTGGGGTTCACCGAGCAGAATGTCGCCGATCCGCGATTGATCGAGCTTGCGGATCGAGCGGTCGATCACATCGAGGCCCTCGATCATCGTTTTCCGCAGGCCGAAGGTGCCGGAATTCGAGTGGAAAGCGCCGCCGCCCCGGTGCTGCCACGCGCCAAGCATGGTGGGGATGCACAGGGCCGCATGCATGTTCACCGCGCCGTTGCGCTGGCGGGCGAAGCCATAGCCCAACCGGAAGAAGGCGCGGCGCTTCTGGCCCAGAAGGCGTGCGATGCTCTCGATCTCCGCGGCTGGCACCCCGCAGATCGCCTCCGCCCATTCCGGCGTGCGGAGCGCGAGATGCGCCTCGAATTCGGGCGAGAAATCCGTGAACCGCGCCATGTAATCGCGATCCGCGAGGTTCTCGCGCAGCAGCACATGGAGAATGCCGGTCGCCAGCGCGCCATCCGTGCCGGGTCGCACGAGAAGCGCGTGGTCGGCCTGCCGCATCGTCTCGTTCCTGTAGACATCCACCGCGACGATGGGCGTGCCCCTGGCTTTGCGGGCCTTGATCGCGTGGTGCATCACGTTCACCTGGGTGTGCACGGCATTCGTGCCCCAGATCACGATGATCTCGCTTTCGGCCATCTCGCGCGGATCGACGCCCGCCAGTCGTCCCGTGCCGGCGACGAAGCCGGTCCAGGCCATGTTGGTGCAGATCGTGTCGTGGAAACCGGAATATTTCTTCGCGTGTCGCAGGCGATTGATGCCGTCGCGCATCACGAGGCCCATCGTTCCGGCGTAGTAATAGGGCCAGATGGCCTCGCTTCCCTGCTGCCGCTCGGCGGCGAGGAAGGCCTCCGCCGCGCGATCCAAGGCCTCATCCCAGCCGATGGGCCGGAACTGGCCCGAACCCTTGGGGCCGGTGCGCAGCAGCGGTTCGGTCAGCCGATCCGGATGGTGGATGCGCTCGGCATAGCGCGCGACCTTCGCGCAGATCACGCCGTCGGTGTAGCTCTGGCCCTTGAGCCCGCGCACGCGCCCGATGCGCGTATCGGACAAAACCTCCACCTCGAGCGAGCAGGCGCTCGGACAATCATGCGGGCACACGGAAGGACGAAAGGCAGGCTTCGTGGCAAACGGAGCATTCATCGTGCGCGCATCCTCACGGATTGACCGGTCAACGAAGACATTGATCATCAGGCCGGGAAAGACAATCGCCGTATCGATCAACGCCGTGCGGGCCGGCGGAAAAGCTGCTCGCGCACTTTTGTGCCCCAGCTCGCGGCTTCCTCCTCGCCGATGAGAACGAAGCCGTGGCGTTCGTAAAGCCTGCGCGCCGCATCGAGCCCCGCGAAGGTGGTGAGCCAGCAGGCGCGGGCATGCGCATCGCAATGCGCCATGGCGGCGGCCATCAGCTTTTCGCCCAGGCCCTGCCCGCGCGCTCCATCCTCAAGGATGAACCATCGCAGATGCGCCTCGCCCTCGGGCTGGCCGGGATCGGTGAGATCCAGCACCAGCGAGCCGACGATGCGTTCCGCATCATCAACCGCGAGGAAAAAACGGTCGGTGGAAGGCACCATCCGACCGGCGAACTCTGCCAGTCCCGCCGCGACCCTCGCTTCGAAGAAAGCTCCGAAGCCCCAGTGGCGGGCGTAATATTGCCCGTGCTCGCCGAGGATGAAGCCGAGCGCGCCCGGCCTCCACCCCTCGACGAGGCGCGGCATCGTCAGCCGACGATCTCGTTGCCCGAGAAGAACTGCGCGATCTCGATCGCGGCATTCTCCGGGCTATCCGAGCCATGAACCGAGTTTTCGCCGACCGAGCGGGCGAATTTCTTGCGGATGGTGCCCTCGGCGGCGTTGGCCGGGTTGGTGGCACCCATGATCTCGCGATAGCGCATCACGGCGTTCTCGCCTTCGAGAACCTGGACGACGACAGGGCCGGAGATCATGAAATCCACGAGCTCGCCGAAGAACGGACGCTCCCTGTGCACGGCATAGAAGGTCTCGGCGTCGCGCTTCGACATCAGGATGCGCTTCTGCGCGATGATCCGCAGGCCGGCGCCCTCGATCACGGCGTTGATGGCGCCCGTGAGGTTGCGCTCGGTCGCGTCCGGCTTCAGGATGGAAAAGGTGCGCTGCGTGACCATGATGCTCTCACTGTTGGATGAAGAATGCCTCGCCGCCGCATAGCCCGCGAGGCTCCCAAACTCAAGTGCGAAGGGCCTGGCCGACACAACGCAGCAATCCGCGCGTGACAGGCGGCTCGGGCTCTGGCTATAGCGCGGCCATGCTTTCGCTCACCGGCCTCACCTATCGCCTCGGCAACCGTCTCCTGCTGGACAACGCCACCGCGCAGCTCCCCACGGCGGCGCGTACCGGGCTGATCGGCCGCAATGGCTGCGGGAAATCCACCCTCTTCAAGCTGATCCTCGGCGAGATCGCGCTGGAAAGCGGCACGATCGCCATGCCGCGCCAGGCGATCCTGAGCCATGTCGCGCAAGAAGCACCGGGCGGGCCGGAAACATTGCTCGACACGGTTCTCGCGGCGGATACCGAGCGCCTCATGCTGCTGAAGGAAGCGCAAACCGCCACCGATCCCGCGCGCATCGCGGATATCCAGCTGCGCCTCGCCGATATCGGCGCGGAAGCGGCCCCGGCACGCGCTGCGTCCATTCTCTCCGGCCTCGGCTTTTCGGCCGGGGATATCCGCCGCCCCTGCTCGGAATTCTCCGGCGGCTGGCGCATGCGCGTGGCGCTCGCGGCCGTGCTGTTCCGCGAGCCGGATCTGCTGCTGCTCGACGAGCCCACGAACTATCTCGATATCGAGGGCGCATTCTGGCTGACCGAGCACCTGAAGCGCTACCCGCATACCCTGGTGGTGATCTCCCATGATCGCGATTTCCTCGATGAGGTGACGGATCACACCCTGCACATGGATCGCGGCAGGCTCACGCTTTATCGCGGCGGCTATTCGAGCTTTGCCCGCCAGCGCGCCGAGAAGGCCGCGCTCGCCGAAAAGGCCGCTGAAAAACAGGCGGCCGAACGTGCGCATCTCCAGGCCTTCATCGATCGCTTCAAGGCGAAGGCCTCGAAGGCGAAACAGGCGCAATCCCGCGTGAAGCGGCTCGAAAAGCTGGGGCCCGTGGCCACCTTCGCCCGCGAGGAAGCGGCGGAGATCCCCTTGCGTGATCCCGAAAAGCCGTTGCAACCGCCGATCCTCTCGATGGAAGGCGCGTCTGTCGGCTATGGCGAGCGCACGGTGCTTTCCGGCCTCACCCTGCGCATCGCGGAGGATGACCGCATCGGCCTGCTCGGCCAGAACGGCAACGGCAAATCGACCCTTGTGAAGCTGATTGCCGGGCGGCTCGAGGCGAAATCCGGCGAGGTCACCCGCGCGCGGGGCATGAACATCGCCTATTTCGCGCAGCACCAGCTGGATGAACTCGATTCCGACGCCACCCCTGCCTTGCTGGTGCGCCGGAAGCTGCCGCAGGCGGGCGAGGCGGTGATCCGCTCGGCGGCGGCGCGGCTTGGCTTCGGCGCGGAGAAATCCGACACGCCCATCCGCCAGCTCTCGGGCGGCGAGAAGGCGCGGCTCCTGCTGGGCCTCGCGGCCTTCGAGGGGCCGCATCTGCTCATCCTTGATGAACCGACGAACCATCTCGACATTCCCATGCGCGATGCCCTCGTCGAGGCGCTGGCGGGCTACAAGGGCGCGGTGATCATCGTGAGCCATGATCGCTCGCTGCTTGATGCCGCCTGCGACCGGCTCTGGGTGGTGGCCGAGGGGCGCGTGAAGCCTTTCGAGGACGATCTCGACGCCTATGCGCGCCTCGTGCTCGAAGCGCGCCGCGATTCCGGCAAGCGCGAGGCCGAGGCCGCGTCTTCCGCCAGGGAAGATCGCCGTGCCGCGGCTGAAAAACGCCAGAATCAGAAGCCCTTGCGGGAGAAAACGAAAGTTCTGGAACAGCAGGTCGAGAAGCTCACCGCGCTTCTGGCCCGCGCCGATGAAGCCCTCGCCAAGCCTGCGATCTTCCGCGACCAGCCGGCAAAAGCCGCCCAGCTCGCCAAGGATCGCGCCATGCTCGCGGAGAAGCTCGCGGCGGCGGAGGAAGAATGGCTGATGGTGATGGCCGAACTCGAGAGCATCGGCTAGGCTCGCCCGACTCTGCCGCGGGGCACAAGCCCATGAGCACAGAAAAAATGAGCCTTGAAATCTGGTTGATCTATCTCGTCGCGGCCATCGGCCTCTCGCTCACGCCGGGGCCGAACGGGCTGCTCTCGCTCACGCATGGCGTGCAGCACGGTTTCCGCAAGACCATCGCCACGGTGATCGGCGGTGGCCTGGGCTTTCTCGTGCTGATCGCGGCTTCGCTCGCGGGGCTCGGCGCGCTGCTGGCTGCGAGCGAAAAGGCCTTCACGATCGCGAAATGGATCGGTGCTGCCTATCTCGTCTATCTCGGCATCCGCCTCTGGCGCGCGCCGCCCATGCTGGTGCGTGCCGGTGATGGTGCCGGCGTTTTCACAGAGAGTTCGTGGGCGCTCTTCCGCGAGGGGTTTCTTGTGGCAACCTCCAACCCCAAGGCGCTGATTTTCTTCGCGGCGTTCCTGCCGCAATTCATGGTGCCCGGCTTGGGTTTCCTCACGCATCTCGCGATTTTCGGCGGCACCTTCGTGATCGTGGAGATCGCCTACGAGCTGCTGCTCGCCTTCGCCGCGCAGAAGATCGCGCCCTGGCTCAGCCGCCATGCCCGCACCTTCAACCGCATCACCGGCGGGATGTTCGTGGGAATCGGCGCGGCGCTCGCGACCGCGCAGAGATAGGGATCACCCCGCCTTTTTCACCCATCTCCCGCCCTCCTGCTGCCAGTAGGTTGCGGGGTGACCGAGGCCCTTCACGGTTTTCCAGGCGACACGCGCCTCGTCCAGCGCCTCGGGATCATCGCCGTCGAACATCAGCACCAGCCGCTCGACATCGTATTGCGCGGGAAGCTTCGCGCGATCGACAAGAAAGATCACGCCCGGCTCGTTCACCCGCGTATCCTTCGTGGTGAGCAGGATCGGCTGATGCTCCGGCTCGCCCTCCTCCTCGCGGCCATGCGGCAGGAAGCTCGCTTCCGAATAGGTCCAGAGTGCCTCATCGAGCACCGCCAGCCGCTCTTCCGAACCCGCGCGCACAAGCGCATTCCAGCCGCGTTCGAGCGATTTTTCGAGCAGTTGCGGCAGCGCCTGTTCAAGGCGCTGGCCGGTGAGGTGGTAGAAGAGGATTTCGGTCATCGAGGCTGCGTCACCCCTCGTAGAAATCCGCCACGAGGCGATCGAGCAGGCGCACGCCGAAGCCGGACGACCATCCCTTGTTGATGTCGGTCTGCGGCGAACCCATCGCGGTTCCCGCGATATCGAGATGCGCCCAGGGGCAGCCATCCACGAAACGCTGGAGAAACTGCGCCGCCGTGATGGAGCCACCATAGCGCCCGCCGGTATTCTTCATGTCCGCGACCTTGCTGTCGATCTGCTTGTCATATTCCTGGCCGAGCGGCATGCGCCAGAGCTTCTCGCCCGTGGCCTTGCCGGATTTCGCGAGGCGCTCGGCGAGTTCATCGTTGTTGGAGAACAGACCCGCATGCTCTTGCCCGAGCGCGACCATGATGGCGCCGGTAAGGGTCGCGAGGTTCACCATGAAGGCGGGGTTGTATTTCTGCTTCACGTGCCAGAGCACATCGGCCAGCACGAGGCGCCCTTCGGCATCGGTGTTGATGATCTCGATCGTCTGGCCCGACATGGATTTCACGATATCGCCCGGGCGCTGGGCCTTGCCGTCGGGCATGTTCTCGACGAGGCCGATCGCGCCGATCACGTTGGCCTTCGCCTTGCGCGCCGCGAGCGTATGCATGAGGCCGACAACGGCTGCGGCACCCGCCATGTCGCCCTTCATGTCTTCCATGCCCGCCGCCGGCTTGATGGAGATGCCGCCGGTATCGAAGACCACGCCCTTGCCGATAAACGCGATGGGCTGGGTCTTTTCGCTCTTCGCGCCCATCCATTTCATGATGACGAGGCGGCTCTCCTGTTCGGAGCCCTGCCCCACGCCCAGAAGCGCGCGCATGCCGAGCTTCTTCATGGCCTTCTCGTCGAGGATCTCGATCTCGACGCCGAGCTTTTCGAGCTTTTCGGCGCGGGAGGCGAATTCCACCGGGGTCAGCACGTTCGGCGGCTCGTTCACGAGGTCGCGGGCGAGCGCCACGCCACCATAGGCTGCTTCGCGGGCCTTCATGGCGCGGCGGGCGGCGACAGGATCTTCCACATGCAAGAGGATGGATGTGGGAGTGCCATTATCCTCTTTCTTTTTCGTCAGATAATGGTCGAACTTGTAGGCCGCGAGCATCATTCCGAGCGCGAAATCGGCGGCCTCCTGCGGCGTGAACGGAGCCTTTGGTCCAAGCAGAACGAGGCTCGCCGGGCGATTCTTCGGAAGCTTCGACAGCGCCTGCCCGCCCAGACGCACGGCATTCGGCGCGGGGTTCTCCTCGTCGCCAGCAAGGCCGATCAGCAGCACATGCGTCGCCTCCTGCCCGAAGCCGGGCTCGGCCGGCAGCGACAGCGAGGAACCGCCCTTGCCCTTGAATTCCTCGGCCTTGATCGCCTGGGCCAGCCGCTGGGCCGGCTTCTCGCCGATCAACGCGGCGGTTTGCGCCGAAATGCCCGCCTCGTTCGCGAAGAGGCCGAGCACAGGACTGGCCGGCTCCTGCGTGAGGGGAACGAAGGTGATGGTCGGGCTCTGGGCCATGAAATCCTCGTCAGATCGTCCGGTCTGGGAGAGCGAAAGCGCAAATTCCCATGATTCCCGGCGGTTGGTCACTTTGGACAACGTGGAGCGGATCGCCCTTTCCCGCAAGGGCCAGAAGGGTTTGGGCGAGGTTTTCGTTAATCCGGCACGCAGAATGCGATCCCGCTCCGTGCCTTGCATCACCTGCCTTGCGAGCGCCGCGATTTCGCGGCAGGAAAGAATCCGAAATGAGCATGATCGAGCGATATATCCTGCGGATTGCGGCGGTGGCGTTTTTCGCCTGTCTCTTCGCGCTGACCGGGATCATCTGGGTCACGCAGGCCCTGCGCGAGCTCAACCTCGTCACCGGCAAGGGCCAGACGATCCTGCTTTTCCTGGAAGTGACCATGCTGAGCGTGCCGGCCCTCGTGATGATCATCGCGCCGCTCGCGCTGTTCATCGCGGTTCTCTACACGCTGAACCGGCTCAATTCCGACAGCGAACTCATCGTGATGAATGCGGCCGGCCTCTCGCCGATGACCATCCTGCGGCCCTTCGCAATGCTCACGGTGGTGGTGACCCTGCTCGTGGGCTCCATCACGCTGTTCGCGATTCCGGAGAGCTTCCGGGCGCTCCGCACCGTCATCACGAAGGTGCGGGCGGATGTGGTGACGCGGATCCTGCAGGAGGGGAAGTTCATCGAGCTCGAACGCGGCATCACCTTCCATTACCGCGACCGGCTTCCCGGCGGCGCGATGGGCGGGGTGATGATCCATGATTCGCGCGACCCCAATCTCGCGGCGGCCTATCTCGCGGAGCGCGGTCAGGTCGTGGAGGTGGATGGCGCGACCTACCTGGTTCTCGAGAAAGGCTCCATGCAGCGGCAGGAGAGCGGCGCGCGCGGCTCCACCCTCATCGGCTTCGAGCGCTACGTGTTCGATCTCGACCAGTTCGAGCAGGGGCGCGGGCCGATCCAGTTCAAGCCGCGCGAGCGCCGCACGAGCGAGCTTCTCACACTCGACCGGGACGATCCTTACGTGCAGTCGATCTATGGGCGTTTCCGTTCCGAACTGCATGACCGGCTGACAAACCCGCTCTACCCCTTTGCGACGCTTGCGATTGCATTTGCCGCCCTCGGCAGTGCGCGCACGACGCGGCAGGGGCGCGGCCAGGCGATTTTCGGCGCCGTGGTCGCATTGGTGGTGATGCGCATTGCCGGTTTCGCGGCCGCGAGCTTTGCGGTGCGCAATGCGGCGGGCGTGCCGCTGATGTATGCCGTGCCGTTGCTCTCGACCGCGATTGCCGGCTTCATGGCCTGGCGATCCTTCTGGCCGCAGCGCCGGAAGCTGCTGCCCGAATTCGACTGGGCGCGGATCCCGGGGGCGATCCTCCTGCGCCTGCCCTTCCGCCGTAGGGTCGCGGGATGATGATCGGCCGCACGCTGGGGTTCTATTTCGCCCGGCGGTTTCTCTCCGCCATGATGATCGTGTTCCTCACGATCTTCGCGTTGATCTACACGCTCGATTTCGTCGAGCTGATGCGCCGCGCGGGCGATTCCGTGGGGGCCGGCACCGGCACCATGGCGAAGCTCGCCCTGTTCCGCACGCCGGCGACCGCCGAGCAGGTCATTCCCTTCGGCATGCTTTTCGGCGCGATGGCGAGCTTCATCGCCCTTTCCCGCAGGCTGGAACTCGTGGTGGCGCGCGCGGCGGGCTATTCGGCCTGGCAGTTCCTGACGCCGGCGATCATCCTGGCGCTGGTCATTGGCGGCCTTGTGGTGACGGTCTACAATCCCGTCGCGACGAAGTTCAAGGATCGGGCCAACACGCTGGAGGCCCATCTCTTCCGGCGCGGCGGCGCCACCCTCGGCAGCGTCATCTGGCTGCGTCAGCGCTCGATCGATGGCGAGGCGATCATCCGCGCGACGGCGCTCGATTCCGCCAACGATACGCTGCGCGGCGTGCAATTCTTCGTGATGGACGAGCGCGGCCAGTTTGTGGAGCGCGTCGAGGCGCCGGTGGCCCGTCTGCGAGCGGGCTATTGGCGGCTGGAGCAGGCCCGTGTGGTCTCGGAGGATCATGAGCCCGAGAGTTACGCTGTCTATCTCGTGGCGACCAACCTCACGCCGGAGGAGATGCGCTCGGCCCTCGGACCGGGGCAGGCTGTTTCCTTCTGGTCCCTCCCCGGCATCATCGAGCGGCTGGAGCTTGCAGGTCTCGACACGACGCGGTATCGCCTCATCTATCAGTCGTTATGGGCGCGGCCGGCCTTGCTGGTTGCGATGGTTCTCGTTGCCGCTTGTTTTTCTTTAAAATTTCTGCGTTCTGGTGGTCTGGCGACAATGGTGCTTGGTGGAGTGGTGGCTGGTTTTGGCCTCTATATCGCGACGGAAGTCGCCGAAGACCTGGGAAATGCCGGTGTTGTCAGCACAACGCTCGCCGCCTGGGCCTCCCCTCTGTTTGCCTCCGCCATGAGTGTCCTCGTGCTTCTGAACAAGGAAGACGGGTGATGAGGGCCGATTCGCCGGAGAATCGCGAGAGTTGGTTAACGTTCCGCAAGCTCGGTCTGGCGGCTTTCTCGGTGCTGTTCCTGCTTGCGCTGGATGCCGATTCGACCGGGCTTTCCGCTCAGACCCTGAATGATCGGCTCACGCGCGCCAGCGCGACGGGCGAACGCTCGCGCATGCTCGTGGACGCGAAGGAGATCATCTACGACCGCGACCGCGACCGCGTGACCGCCAGTGGCGACGTGCAGATCTACTACCAGGGCAAGGTGCTGGAGGCGGATCGCGTCATCTATGATCGCAAGACCAAGCGCGTCTATGCCGAGGGCAATGCGCGCATGACCGACTCGGACGGCACGAAGTCCTTTGGCACCCGCTTCGACCTGACCGACGATTTCCGCGACGGCTTCATCGACAGCCTGCGCGTCGAGACCGTCGAGCGCAACCGGTTCTCCGCCGCCCGCGCCGAGCGCACGGATGGCGAGACGACCGTTTTCCAGAACGGCACCTTCACCTCCTGCGAACCCTGCAAGGACAACCCGGAGCGTCCGCCGCTCTGGCAGGTGAAGGCCGCGCGCATCATTCACAAGAATTCCGAGCGCCGCATCTATTACGAGAACGCCACCATCGAATTCTGGGGCGTGCCGGTGGCGTGGATCCCGTTCTTCAACGCCCCTGATCCCTCGGTCCGTAATCTCTCCGGCGTTCTGCCGCCACGCTTCATGAACAAAACGCTCCTTGGCCGCGGCGTGAGCCTGCCGATCTTCTGGTCGATTGCGCCGAACTATGACCTGACCTTCACGCCCACGGCCCTCAGCCGGCAGGGCGCGCATCTTGATCTTTTCTGGCGTCACCGGCTGGAGCATGGCAGCTACAATCTCCGCGTGAACGGCATCTGGCAGGAACGTCCGGAGCTCTTCCCCACCCAGCCATTTCTCGGCGCGGGCACGAAGGATTTTCGCGGCTCCGTCGAAAGCAGGGGCAAGTTCTACCTCAACGAGAAGTGGGCCTTCGGCTGGAATGCAGCCTGGGCGACCGACAAGCACTATTTCACGGATTACAAGATCAAGCCGCAGACGCTCTCGAACATGTTCCTGAGCGAATCGATCTCCGAGATATACCTGCGCGGCCAGGGCGCGCGCAGCCGGATGGACATCTCGGCCTTTGCCTTCCTCGGCCTGACTGCGGGCGACTGGCAGAAACAGATCGAGCGCGTGGCGCCCTCCTATGATTTCGACCGTCGCTTCACGCTCGATAATCTCGGTGGCGAATTGCGGCTGAGCGCCAATGGCGCGGCCATCCAGCGCGAGGCGGCCCTGTTCCAGGCCCTGGCGCAGCCGAGCAACCCGACCTTCACCCCGGGTGGCCTGCTTTACGCCGCGAACTCGACCGGCCTTTACATGCCTTGCATCTATTCGACCGATGGCGGCTTGACCACGAAGGGCGCCTATCGCCCTGGCCAATGCCTGCTGCGCGGCTTCGCGGGTGAATATGCCCGCAACACGGCCGAGATGAACTGGCGCCGCCGCTTCATCGACCCGCTGGGGCAGGAATGGACTCCGTTTTTCGGCATGCGTGCGGATTTCGCCTATCTCCGGCAGAATCTCAGCGGCTTCAATTCGCCGGACCAGACTTTGCAGGGCTTTAACGGCCCGGGCTTCTCGAATGCACAGCAATCGAACTTCCTTGGCAGCAACCGCGACAATTTCCTGTTCCGGGCCATGCCGAGCCTGGGCCTCGAATACCGCTATCCGTTCTTCGCGCAGACGGCGCTCGGCACGCACCATGTCGAGCCCATCGCGCAGGTGATCCTCAGGCCGAACGAGACCCAGATCGGCAACCTGCCGAACGAGGATGCGCAGAGCCTCGTCTTTGACGAGAACTCGATCTTCTCGATCAACAAGTTCTCCGGTTATGACCGCGTGGAAGGCGGCTCGCGCCTGAATTATGGCGGCCGTTACTCCTTCCGGTCGAATGGCGAGTTCTTCACCTCTGTTCTGTTCGGCCAGTCGGTGCATCTGGCCGGCCGCAATTCCTTTGCGGCTTTTGATCTTGCGAATACCGGCCGCAATTCAGGCCTCGAAAGCTCCCGCTCGGATTACGTGACGGCGGTCACGGTGCAGCCCTTCTCCAACATGAACTTCACGGCACGCGGTCGATATGACGAGAGGAACCTGAGCCTGCGTCGTTTCGATCTCTCGGCGACAAGCACCCTGGGCAAGGTGAATTTCAGCGCGGTCTATACCCGGATCTCGCCGCAGCCCGAGCTGGGCTACCCGCTGCGCCGCGAGGGCCTGTTCCTGCAGTCGAAGGTGGATCTGCCGCAGAATTTCTACGTGGCAGGTTCCGTTCTCTTCGATATGGATCGTTATCTCAGCCAGCGCTCTGTCGCGAATACGCTGGGCCAGACCTATAGCGGCACGCAATGGCGCGTGGCGGCCACCACGTTGGGCATGGGTTACCGGGATGAGTGCACCGATTTCTCGGTGACCTATACGCGCGCCAATTCCGATTATCTCTCGCTGACCGCCGCCGGCGGCCAGCCGACCAATCGCACCACCAGCACGATCCTGATGCGCCTGACGCTGCGGGATCTGATCGAGAGCCAGTTCTCGAACCGCACGAGGTAAGGTGCATCGGGCATGGGTTTTGGCATGATGACAAGGGTTCGACAGCTGCTGCTCGCGGTTTTGGCGCTCGCTTTTGCCGGGTTGACCGCCGTTCCGGCGCATGCCCAGAACGTCATCGCGACCGTGAACGGCCTGCCGATCACGGATTTTGACGTCGCGCAGCGCATGCGGATCGTGCAGCTCGTCGAAGGGCGCCGCATCGATCGCCGCGCCGCGATCGAGGAACTGGTCGACGACAAGGTGAAGCTCATCCAGGCCCGTCGCGCCGGTTATCGCGTGACAGAGGAAGGCGTGGAGGTGGAATATGCCCGCATCGCCAAGAGCGGCGGGCGTGATATCGCGGCCTTCGATGCGGCGCTGCGGCAATCGGGTATCGAGCCCTCCAACCTGCGCGACAGGATCCGCGCCGATCTCGCCTGGCAGGTCCTGCTGCGTGATCAGGCCCGGAAGGGATCGCAGGTTTCCGCCGGCGATCTCGAGAAGGCCATCGACGAGGAGATGCGCAAGCAGAAGCCGATTGTGGATTACTTCCTCCGCAATGTCGTCTTCGTCGTGCCTCGCGGTGTCTCGCCTGGCGCGCGGGAGGCTGCGGCCAATGCCGCGCGAGCCCGCTTCTCCGGCTGCGAGACGGGGTTCGACGAATTGCGGACGCTCCCCGATGTGGCGATCCGGCCGGCGCAGCTGCGCTCATCGGACCAGCTTAGCGAGGCGCTGCTGAACCTGCTCGAACGCACGCCCGTCGGCAAGCTGACGGCACCATTCCGCACGGACCAGGGCATCGAGATGGTCGCGGTCTGCGAGCGCAATCCCCGTCCCGTATCGCAGGCGCTGCGCGCGGAAGTGGCCGAGCGCCTCGGCCAGCAGCGCATCACGGAGCGCGCGCGCAGCTATATCGCCGAACTGCGCAAGACCATGGACATCCGGATGAACCGCTGATGGCGGCCTTCGAGGATGGCCTTCCGCCCCTTCGCGAGGTCATCCGCGCCCATGGCCTTGCGGCCTTGAAGAGCCTTGGGCAGAATTTCCTGCTGGATTTCAACATCACGGCGAAGATTGCCCGCGAGGCTGGCCCGCTCGAGGGGCGACGCGTCATCGAGGTCGGCCCCGGTCCGGGTGGCCTCACCCGTGCGCTGCTCGCGGCCGGAGCGGCGGAAGTCGTGGCCATCGAGCGGGACCGGCGCTGCATCGCCGCGCTGGAGGAAATTGCCGCGCGCTATCCCGGCCGCCTCCGCATCGTCGAGGGCGATGCGCTCAAGGCGGATTACGAAGCGCTGGCGCGGGGAACCCCCACGCGCATCGTTTCGAACCTGCCCTACAACATCGGCACCGAACTTCTGATCGGCTGGTTGCGCCTGCCCTGGCCTCCTGCATGGGAGAGCCTCACGCTGATGTTCCAGCGGGAGGTGGCGCGGCGGATCGTCGCCACGCCGGCTGAGGTTTCGGATTATGGGCGCCTCGGCATCCTCGCGGGCTGGCGGACGGAGGCGCATATCGCCTTCGATCTCCCGCCTGCGGCGTTCACGCCGCCGCCGAAGGTGACTTCCAGCGTCGTAACCCTCCGTCCCCGCGCCAAGCCCCTTGCCTGCCGCCTCGAAAGGCTGGAACAGGTGACGGCGGCGGCCTTCAACCAGCGCCGGAAGATGCTGCGGCAGAGCCTGAAATCGCTCGAGGGTTTTGAGGCCGCGCTGGCGATTGCGGGCATCGACCCGACGGCGCGCCCCGAGACCGTGCCTGTGGCGGGGTTCGTGGCGCTCGCCAACGCGCTCGACGCTCAGCGCGGCTGAGCGAGTACATCCTTCAGATCTTGCTGCAGGATTGCCAGGCGCCCGGCCAGAGCCGGATTGCGCACGCGCTTCAACCGCTCGGATTCGAGTATCGATTCAAGCTGCTGGAAGCAGGTGTCGAGATCCTCGTTCACCAGCACATAGTCGTAATCCTGCCAGGCCTCGAGCTCACGCTCGGCCGTGTGCAGGCGGCGCTGGATCACCGCTTCGGCATCCTCCGCGCGGCGGCGTAGCCGGTTCTGCAACTCGGCGATGGAGGGCGGCAGGATGAAGACGCTCACCACATCGTCCCGCATGGTGCGGTAGAGCTGCAGCGTCCCCTGCACGTCGATGTCGAAGAGCACGTCCCTGCCATCGGTCAGCGCGGCTTCCACCGGCTTGCGGGGGGTCGCGTAGAAATTGCCATGGACTTCGGCCCATTCCAGCAATTCGCCGCGATCGCGCATGCGCTCGAACGTCTCGATATCCACGAAATGATAATGCACGCCGTCGATCTCGCTCGCCCGCTTCGCGCGGGTGGTCACCGAAACCGACAGGACGATCTGCTGGCGTCCCTCGCGATCCTTGTCGAGCAGCGCGCGCGACAGGGCGGATTTGCCGGCCCCCGAGGGCGAGGAGATGACGAGCATCACGCCCCTGCGGGCGGCTAAGCGAGAAGGAACGTCATGGACCATGGATCGCACCGGGAATGGGACGAGGCCGAAGGGAGATGTCAGTTGGGCTGGGGGGCCGCCCGGCCCGCGGGAGGATCAGGCGTGCCGGCGGGCCGTCCTGCCGGAGCCGGCGTGGTGACCTGGCCCGGCCGACGATCCGGCTGGGAGAAGCCCTGCACCTGCGGCGCGGTGGCGCCATCATCGGCGGAGGCAGCCGCCGGCATGCCCGGCGCAGGCTGGAGCCCCGGAGCGGCCGGTATCGCCGCCCGCATCGACTCGATCTGGCGCCAGCGGGCAACATTGCGGTTATGCTGTTCCAGCGTCTCGGCAAAGGCATGGCCCCCGGTGCCATCGGCCACGAAATAGAGGTCGCGCGTGCGCGAAGGGTTGGCGGTCGCTTCCATGGCCGCGCGCCCGGGATTGGCGATGGGCCCCGGCGGCAGGGCCGGGATGGTGTAGGTATTGTAGGCCGTGGGGCGATCGATATCGGCGCGGCTGATGGGCCGGCCAAGGCTGCCCTTGCCGCCGACAAGGCCATAGATGATCGTCGGATCGGATTGCAGCCGCATCTTCTTCTCAAGCCGATTGTAGAACACGCTGGCGACCCGCGGTCGCTCATCCGCGCGGCCCGTTTCCTTCTCGACGATCGAGGCGAGCGTCACCAGTTCCCGCGGATTGCGCAGGGGAAGATCCTTCGCGCGGCGGCTCCAGATCTCGTTCAGCACCCGGCGCTGCTCGCTGGCCATGCGGGCGATGAGCGCCTCGCGGCTGGTGCCGCGATTGATGCGATAGGTATCGGGAAGGAGCGCCCCTTCGGCGGGGATGCTCTCGATCTCCCCCGTGAGCAGCTCATTCTGCATCAGGCGCTCGACGATCTGCTCGCTGGTCAGGCCCTCGGGAATGGTGATCGCATGCTGGATCGAGCGTCCCGAGGTGATGACATCCACCACTTCGCTCATCGAGGCGGATTGCCGGAAGAGATATTCACCGCTCTTGGCCCGGCGGTTCGCGCCTTCCGAACTGAATTTCGAGCTGATATCGCGCCAGAGCAGCACGGCCCAGAGCAGGCTGGGGCGGGTGACCACGCCTTCGCGCGTCAGTGTCTCGACGATGTCCTCGGTGGTCGAGCCGCGCTCGATGATCACGACCTTGTCGGTCTGCAGCGGGCCGGGCTCGGAGAATTCGCGATGGGCGAGGGTTACGCCCGCGAAAACTGCCACGAGCAGGAACACGGCCGCAGTCATCAGCCCCGAGAACAGGGCGGTGATGCCGGTCTTGCGCTTCTTGCGCGGCGGCGGCGGTGCAGGCTCGGCCTTCACGGCCTCGCCGGCTCCGGGGCGCGCGCGCTTGCGGGCCAGCCAGCCTGCCTTTTCCGGCTCGCCCCTGCCGGCTTCAGACTTGGGCGGATCGAGTTTGGACGGATCGGGTTTGGACGGATCGGGCGTCAAGGTCATGCCGGGCTCGCAGGGTCCGCGCCGAAGCGGACATTTCGAAGCGGCCAACGGAACACGGCGCGCTTTCCCTCTCCTCTTCCCGCAGGATTATGGCGAAAGCCGGGTTGAGGCTCACGACGCATAGCGACGCAGGACCAGCGAGGCATTGGTGCCGCCGAAACCGAACGAGTTCGACAGCGCCACGTTGATCTCGCGCTTGCGGGCCCGGTGCGGCACGAGATCAATCGGTGTTTCCACCGACGGATTGTCGAGATTGATGGTAGGCGGCGCGACCTGATCCCGGATCGCCAGCGTCGTGAAGATCGCCTCCACCGCGCCCGCGGCACCCAACAGGTGGCCGATGGCGGATTTCGTGGAAGACATCGAGACGCGCCCCGCCTGGTTGCCGAGCAGCCTTTCGGCCGCGCGCAATTCGATTTCGTCGCCCACGGGCGTCGAAGTGCCGTGCGCGTTGATGTAATCGATTTCGCCAGCCGAAACGCCCGCGCGCTTCAGCGCCGCCTGCATGCAGCGGAATGCGCCATCGCCATCCTCGCTGGGCGAGGTGATGTGATAGGCATCGCCAGACATCCCGTAGCCAATCACCTCGGCATAGATGGTGGCGCCACGGGCCCTGGCATGATCGAGTTCCTCGAGCACCACCACGCCGGCGCCCTCGCCCATCACGAAGCCGTCGCGATCCTTGTCATAGGGGCGCGAGGCCTTCTCCGGGGTATCGTTGAAGCTGGTGGACAGGGCACGGCAGGCCGCGAAGCCCGCAAGCGAAATGCGCGAGACTGGCGATTCCGCACCTCCCGCGACCATCACATCGGCATCGCCGAGCGCGATCATTCGCGCACCATCGCCAATGGCATGCGCGCCGGTGGAACAGGCGGTGACGACCGAATGGTTCGGACCTTTGAGCCCATGGGCAATCGAGACATAGCCCGAGGCGAGATTGATCAGCCGGCCTGGAATGAAAAACGGAGAGACGCGGCGCGGGCCCTTTTCGGCCAGAAGCAGGGCCGTTTCGCTGATGCCCTCGATGCCGCCGATGCCGGAGCCGATGATGACGCCGGTGGAGTTCTGCTCGTCGGGCGTGGATGGGTGCCAGCGGGCATCATCCAGCGCCTGTTTCGCCGCGGCCATCGCATAGACGATGAACGGATCGACGCGGCGCTGGTCCTTCGGGTCCATCCAGTCGTCGGGATTGAATTCGCCGGGGGCGTTTCCGCGCGGAATCTGGCAGGCGATGCGCGCCGGCAGATCCGCCACGTTGAAATGCTCCACCGGCCGGGCCGCCGAGCGACCATCCAGCACGTTCCTCCAGGTCGGTTCCACGCCGCAGCCATGCGGCGTGACCATTCCCAGACCCGTGATGACCACCCGGCGCAGCATGGGGCCCGCGCCGTCAGGCCGCGTTCTTCTCGAGGAATTTCACCGCGTCGCCGACCGTCTGGATCGTCTCGGCGGCGTCATCCGGGATCTCGACGCCGAATTCTTCTTCGAACGCCATCACCAGCTCGACGGTGTCGAGGCTGTCCGCGCCCAGATCGTCGATGAAGTTCGCGCCTTCGACAACCTTGTCCGCATCGACGCTGAGATGCTCGATCACGATCTTCTTCACGCGCTCGGCGACATCGCTCATGGCTAAACCTTCTCTGTTCTGACTTAAGAATACCCCCGTGCGCACATCCCCGCTCTTTGGCGAAGCGCGTCGCAACCGGGACTTCCCTTTCAGGATTGGGAAAGGAATGTCAACGTTGCGGTGCAACCAAACTCGGGGATTTCCCGGAAAGGATGGCTCAGATGCGCGCCATGCCGCCATTCACATGCAGGGTCTGTCCGTTGACGTAGGCGGCCTCCACGGAGGCGAGATAGGCCACGGCGCCGGCGATTTCCGCGCCCGTGCCCATGCGGCCAGCCGGAATCGAGGCCATGATCGCCTCGCGCTGCTTTTCGTTCAGCGCATCCGTCATCGCGCTCTCGATGAAGCCCGGCGCCACGCAATTGACCGTAATTCCCCGGCTCGCCACTTCCGCCGCGAGGCTCTTCGTCATGCCGATCATGCCGGCCTTGGCCGCGCAGTAATTCGCCTGGCCGGGATTGCCGGTGACGCCGACGACGCTCGTGATGCCGATGATGCGGCCGAAGCGACGCTTCATCATGCCCTTCACGGCGGCGCGCGCGAGGATGAAGGACGAGGTGAGGTTGACGGCAAGAACCTGATCCCATTCCTCATCCTTCATGCGCATGAAGAGGTTGTCGCGCGTGATGCCGGCGTTGTTGACAAGGATATCGAGCCCTCCAAGCGCCTTCTCGGCCTCGGGCACGAGGGCCTCGACGGATGCACGATCCGAAAGGTTCGCCGTCACGATATGCGTGCGGCTGCCGAGCTTGCCGGCCACGGCCTCCAGCGCCTCGCGGCGCGTGCCCGAGAGGCACACGGTCGCGCCCTGCGCGTGCAAAGCCTCGGCAATGGAAGACCCGATGCCGCCCGAGGCGCCGGTGACAAGGGCGAATTTGCCGGTGAGTGAGAACATGGAAGTCTCCTGTCAGGCCGAATAGGCCGAAATATCATCCGCCGTGCCAAGGCTCACAGCCTCGCTTCCAGCGACCACGCGCTTCACAATCCCCGCAAGCACCTTGCCCGAGCCGCATTCGACGAAGCGCGTCACGCCGTTCGCGCCAAGCCAGAGCATGCTCTCGCGCCAGCGCACCGAGCCGGTGACCTGCTCCACGAGATGCCGGCGGATCGCCTCCGGATCGGTCACCGGGGCGGCGAGCACATTCGCGACCACCGGAACCTTCGGCGCGAGAATCGTCGCAGTGGCGAGCGCAGTCTGCATGGCTTCCGCCGCCGGCTGCATCAGCGAGGAATGGAACGGTGCCGAAACCGGCAGCGGCAGCGCGCGCTTCACGCCCTTCGCCTTGGCGATCTCGATGGCGCGATCGATCGCGCCCTTGTGGCCGGAGAGCACCACCTGCCCGCCGCCATTGTCGTTCGCGACATCGCAGACTTCATTCTGGGCGGCCTCGCGGGCGATTTCGGCGGCAAGCTCCCATTCGGCGCCGATCAGCGCGCACATCGCCCCCCGCCCCACGGGAACCGCCGCCTGCATGGCATCCCCACGGATGCGCAGCAGCTTCGCCGTCTCCGAAATCGTGAGCGAACCGGCGGCTGTAAGCGCGGAATACTCGCCCAGCGAATGCCCCGCGACGAAATCCGCCGCCTTGCCGAGATCGAGGCCCTTCTCGGCTTCCAGCGTGCGGATCACCGCCAGCGACACCGCCATCAGCGCCGGCTGGGCATTGGCGGTGAGGGTCAGCTGATCCTCCGGGCCCTCGAACATCAGGGTCGAGAGCTTCTGGCCCAAAGCCGCATCCACCTCGTCGAACACCGCACGCGCCGGAGCGAAATTTTCGGCCAGCGACTTGCCCATGCCGACGGCCTGGCTGCCCTGACCGGGAAAGAGGAAAGCGGTTCTGCTCATGCTGCGAAGCCTCGTTCAATCGGTCTTTCGGCCCGTCTGGTCCATAACAGCGCGGCAATGCGTGGCGATGGCGGCGAAGTCAAGCAGGTGCATGGTTTGAAACTGTCTTTCTCGGCCGCAAAACCCTTGTGCGCTGCGAGAATTTCTGTATGCAGACCTCTTCCCCGATGGCCGGTGGCTGAACGGAGAGCCGGTTTTCCGGCAGAGGTTTCGAACCTCGGTCTCCCGTGTCAACGCCTTCGTGAACGGATCGAGCCTTCCATCGGCTCGAAGGGCTTCGCGCCAGAGGGGAGAAACGCCCATTCCGGGCATGACAGAAGGCAAAGAGCTATGGCTTTGTATGAGCACGTGTTCCTGGCGCGCCAGGACGTCACGGCGCAGCAGGTTGAAGCGATGACCGAGACCTACAAGTCCGTCATCGAGCAGAAGGGCGGCGCGGTGACGAAGGTGGAATACTGGGGGCTGAAATCCCTCGCGTTCCGCATCAAGAAGAATCGCAAGGCGCATTATGCGCTGTTCAACATCGACGCTCCGGCCGCGGCCGTGGCCGAGATGGAGCGCCAGATGCGCATCTCCGAAGACATTCTCCGCTTCATGACCGTGAAGGTCGAGGCGCTCGAGGATGGCCCCTCCGTGATGCTCCAGCGCCGCGACCGGGATCGCGACGACGACCGTGGCGGCCGCGATGACCGCCCCCGCCGCCGTGACCGCGAAGATGCGGTTGTGGATGATGTCGCCGAGGAGGAAGTCTGATGAGCCAGCCCGCACGCCGCCCGTTCTTCCGCCGCCGCAAGTCCTGCCCGTTCACCGGCAATGGCGCCCCGAAGATCGATTACAAGGACGTGAAGCTCCTCTCGCGCTACATCTCGGAGCGTGGCAAGATCGTTCCTTCCCGCATCACGGCTGTCTCGGCCAAGAAGCAGCGCGACCTCGCCCAGGCGATCAAGCGCGCCCGTTTCCTCGGCCTGCTGCCCTTCGTGATCAAGTGATGGCAGCGGCTTTGGCCGCCTGCGGAAAAACAGAACCGGCGGGCCTGCTCGCCGGTTTCGAGGCCAGGGGCTTCCGCCCCTGTTTTGACCCTGCGCATTTTCTTCACGCGGACCGGGCTCGGCTTCGCTGGAAAATGCTCCTGGAAAGTCGTCCGGGCGGTTGAAATCCGCTCGGATCCGCTGAACCGAAAAGACGCCGCCTCACGCGCTTTTCGCTTCTAACCGCCGGAAAATCCGGTTTCGGGACAACGAGACGATGGTGCAGATCATCCTTCTGGCGGGCCTTGCGGGCTTTGCCTCGGCGCTCCTTTCGGGGATGCTGACGCCGGGGGTGGTGTCGCTCGCCTTCCTGTTTCTCGTGGCACCGCTGCCGCTCTTCATCACGAGCTTCGGCTGGCACGCGCTGGCAGGCGCCCTTGCCGGATTGTTCGGCGCGATCCTGATCGACCTTGCCACCGGCAATCGCGCCGCGATGGCCTTCGCTACCCTTTTCGCCTTGCCGGCCTTCGTCATCCCCGCGGCGGCCGAGCGTGCCTTTGCCGCGCCGGATCGGGATATCCGCCGCGACGGCATCGTCACCGGCCAGCTCGCGCTCGTCATGACGGGCTATCTCGCGATGGTGATCGTCGGCTCTTCACTCTGGATCGAGCCGGATTATGCGCGCTTCATGTCGCATCTGCGTGAATTCGTGGCCGATGGCCTGCGGGTCATGTCCGTCCCCGGCAACCCGGCGCTGGCGGACCCCGCAACTTTCAACCGGGTCGTCGAACTGATGGCGTCGATCATGCTGCCGTTTTCCGGTCTCATCATCATCGTGACGCTGGTGATGAGCGCGGCCTTCGGTGCGATGGTGGCGGAGCGTTCGGGCCGGTTGATCTATGGGAAACCCGCGTTCAACGGGTTCCGCCTGCCCGGCGGCAGCCTCATCCTGTTCGGTGCCACGCTGCTGGTCGGCATGTGGGATGGCTATACCGGTGTCTTCGCGGCGATCCTCGCCTTGGGACTTGGTTTCCTGCTGATGCTTCAGGGCCTTGCGGTGCTGCATATGCGCCTCGCCGGCCAGAATGGCCGCGGGCTGCTGCTGGCGGCAGCCTGGGGCTCGATCTTCATTTTCGGTCTGCCGGCCCTGCTCCTCGTGGGCGTGGGCATAGCCGATCACCTTCTCGACCTGCGCAACCGCAAGCGCTGAGACCGCTGAACCTCAACCCCGGACAAGACGACCTCAAACGGAGCAAAGACCATGGAAGTGATTCTCCTCGAACGCGTGGCCAAGCTGGGCCAGATGGGCGATGTGGTGAAGGTGAAGGACGGCTATGCCCGCAACTTCCTTCTCCCGCGCAACAAGGCGCTCCGCGCGACCGAAGCGAACAAGTCGAAATTCGCGGCCGAGCGCGCCCAGCTCGAAGCCAACAACCTCGCCCGCAGGAAGGACGCCCAGGCCGTGGGCGGCAAGCTCGATGGCCAGAGCTTCACCCTCATCCGCCAGGCCGGTGAATCGGGCGTGCTCTATGGTTCGGTCTCCGCGCGCGACATCACCGATGTGGTCACCGCCGGCGGCTTCACGCTGAACCGCGGCCAGGTGGCGCTCGATACCCCGATCAAGACGCTCGGCCTGCATCAGGTCTCGATCGTCCTGCACCCGGAAGTCTCGGTTGGCGTGACGATCAATGTCGCCCGTTCGCCCGAAGAGGCCGAGCGCCAGTCACGCGGCGAGAATGTGCTGGTGCGCGAGGAGGACAACCTCGACGATCTCGGCCTCGAGATCGGCGCGGCCCTCGCCGATGCCGGCCCGGGCGCGGAGCTCTGAGGCTTTTCTGCCGCACTCAAGCGGCAGGATGCACAGCGCCCGGCCAATATTTTTTGCCTGTGAATCACTGTGTGAATCGCTCATCATGCGGCCTCCCGGAAACGGGGGGCCTTTTTTGTTCGCGGCCTTTGCGCTTCTGCTGAAGGCGGCGCGGGAATCGCGAAACGGGCAATCGGCAGGCCGCCGTGGCGCGTGGCGCGATCAATCCCCGAAAGAGCCGCAGAACCGAAGCAAGAGACCGGACACCCGGACGGAAACGATCACGACCATGGTTGCCCTCGCCCGCCTTGCCCCGGACAGCTCACCGGAACAGTCTTTGCGGCTCGCTCCGCATAATCTGGAGGCGGAGCAGGCCCTGCTGGGCGCGATCCTCGTGAACAACGAGGCCTTCGACCGTGTGTCGGATTTCCTGCAGCCCGAGCATTTCTACGAGAAGATCCACGGCGCGATCTTCGACGTGATGGGCAAGCTCCTGAAGGCGGGCAAGGTCGCCACACCCATCACCATCAAGACCTACCTGCCGGATGTCGATCTTGGCGGCATCACGGTGGCTCAATATCTCGGCCGGCTGGCGGCGGCGGCGACAACCATCTCGAATGCCGGCGAATATGGCCGCACGGTGCATGATCTGGCGCTGCGCCGCACGCTCATCACCATCGGCGAGGACATGGCGGGCCGCGCCTATGATGCGCCGGTGGAGGACATACCCCGCCAGCAGATCGAGGAAGCCGAGCGCAAGCTCTATGCGCTCGCGGAAAGCGGCCGTTTCGAAGGCGGCTTCCAGAGCTTCTCCTCGGCGCTGACCCTCGCGATCCAGATGGCGAGCGAGGCCTACAAGCGCGATGGCGGCCTTTCGGGCACCGCGACCGGCCTCTCCGATCTCGACCAGCGCATGGGCGGCTTGCAGCGAAGCGACCTCATCATCCTCGCGGGCCGCCCCGGCATGGGCAAGACCTCGCTGGCCACGAACATCGCCTACAACATCGCGCGGGCCTGGCGCGGCGAACGCCAGCCTGATGGCATGTTGAAGACGGTCTCGGGCGGCATTGTCGGCTTTTTCAGCCTCGAAATGAGCGCCGAACAGCTCGCAACCCGTATCATCGCCGAACAATCCGGCGTGCCCTCCTTCAAGATCCGGCGCGGTGACGTTTCGAGCGAGGAATTCGGCCGCCTGCATCAGGCTGTCGCCGAAATGCAGAGCATTCCGCTCCATATCGATCAATCCGGCGGCATTTCCATCGCGCAATTGGCGGCGCGCGCGCGGCGCCTGAAGCGCCAGCACGGGCTGGATCTCCTCGTGGTCGACTACCTCCAGCTTCTTTCCGGTGCCTCGAAGAAGGGCGAGAACCGCGTGCAGGAGCTGACCGAGATCACCACGGGCATGAAGGCGCTGGCGAAGGAACTGAATGTACCGATCATCGCGCTCTCGCAGCTCTCGCGCCAGGTGGAAAGCCGCGACGACAAGCGCCCGCAGCTCTCGGACCTGCGTGAATCCGGCTCGATCGAGCAGGATGCGGACGTGGTGATGTTCGTCTACCGCGAGGAATATTACCTCAACAACCGCGAGCCCAAGCCCGGCAGCGAAGAGCACCTGAAGTGGCAGCAGGAGATGGAGCGCGTGCACGGCAAGGCCGAGGTGATCATCGGCAAGCAGCGCCATGGCCCCACCGGCACGGTGCAGCTGCAATTCGAGGCGAATATCACGAAGTTCTCGGATCTGGCGAAGGAAGATTACCTGCCGGAGCGGCTGGAATGAGCCGCCTCGCCTCGCAGGCCGCGCGGCTCACGATCGATCTCGGCGCGCTGGCCGACAATTGGCGAAAACTCAATGCGCTCAACGCGCCGGGCTTGGCGGGGGCGGTCATCAAGGCGGATGCCTATGGCCTGGGGATCGAGAAGGCCGCCCCGGCCCTGCACAAGGCCGGTTGCCGCAGCTTCTTCGTCGCCCATCTCTCCGAGGGCGTCCGCGCGCGGGCTGCCCTGCCGGATGGCGAAATCTTCGTGCTGAACGGCCTCGCTGCGGGCGACCTCGCGGCCTATCGCGCCCATCGGCTCGCGCCCGTGCTCGGAACAATGTCGGAAATCACGGCCTGGAAGGCTTATCGCGATGAGGAGCCCGAGGCGGAGCGCGCGGCCCTGCATGTCGATACCGGCATGAACCGGCTGGGCCTGCGCCCGGAGGCCTTCCGCGATCTTCTGGCGGCCGGTGAAATCCCGTGGGACGACCTATCGCTTGTCATGAGCCACTTCGTCTCGTCGGAAGTGCCGGATGACATGATGACGGCGCGGCAGATCGGGGTGTTCGGCGAACTTGCGACGCTGATTGAGAAAGCTCGCGCATCGATTCCGGAACTTTCGACATCGAATCAGCCTCTTCGCCTAAGCCTCTGCAATTCCTCGGGACATTTCACGGCCGCGGCCGGCCGCTATCCGCTCTCGCGGCCCGGCTACGCGCTCTATGGTGGCAATCCCACGCCGGGACGGAAGAACCCGATGCGCGCCGTTGTGCGGCTTGAGGCGCCGGTGATCCAGATCACGCCCGTCCCGGCGGGCGAGACCGTGGGCTACAATTCGAATTTCCGCGCGACGCGCGACAGCCTGATCGCAACTCTCTCCTGCGGCTATGCCGATGGCTATCCGCGCAATGCCGGCGCGAAACCTGATCGCGCCGGCGGTTATGCGATCATCGCGGGCCGGGAATGCCCCTTCGCGGGCAATGTCTCGATGGATCTCATCACGGTGGATATCACCCGCCTGCCCCGGGGCAGCGTGAAGATCGGCGATTTCGCGACGCTGATCGGCGATGGCCTCGACATCGACCGCGTGGGCGAGGCCGCGAGGACCATCGGCTACGAAATCCTCACCAATCTCGGGAGGCGATACGAGCGGGTTTACGTGGATCAGGCCTGAATATTGAGGATCTGCATCAGCGATCGCGCGTCGGGCTTGCGGATACGCTGGGCTTCAAGGCTCTGGTTCAGCACATTCACGGTCGCGTTCGCCGCGTCCTTCTCAGTGCGGATCTGGAATTGGGTCAGCACGCGTTTGCGAAGGGCCAGGGCATTGGCCGACGAGGATGAGCTGGCACGGGCGAACGTCGAGGCGCTGACCCCGGAAGACATGAAGCGGCTCCAGATCCATCAATTGCAACCGGTAGTTTAGCATGCGACTCTTAAAGGATCCCTGCCTCCAGACTTCCGATCCGGGTCCGCCCCCCATTTCAATGCCTCACGAAACCAGCCTAACATGCGACGGATTCGTCTCAGCCCTCGCGCCCGAACGGAAAGATCTTGGCCAAGCGCACATCCACCTTTGCCTGCCAGGCCTGCGGCGCGGTCCACCAGCGCTGGCAGGGCAAATGCGATGCCTGCGGCGAATGGAATTCCATCGCCGAGGAAGCCGCAACGGCTGCCACAGCCGCGCCAGTTGCCAGTGGTGGCGCGCGGCTGAGGAAGGGACGCGTCTTCGCGCTCGAGAACCTGACGGGCGAAGCGATGGATGCCCCGCGCATCGCGAGCGGCATCGCGGAACTGGACCGCGTGACCGGCGGCGGCTTCGTGAAAGGCTCGGTGATCCTGCTCGGTGGCGAACCGGGCATCGGGAAATCCACGCTGCTCATCCAGGCGGCAGCCGCGGTGGCGCGCAGGAATTTCCGCGCGATCTACATCTCGGGCGAGGAAAGCGCGGGGCAGGTGCGTCTGCGCGCCCAGCGTCTCGGGCTGGAATCCGCCCCGGTGGAACTCGCGGCGGAGACGAGCGTCGAGGATATCCTCACCACCCTCGGCCAGGGCGCCCCGCCACGCCTCGTCATTATTGATTCGATCCAGACCATGTGGACCGAAGCGGCCGAGGCGGCGCCCGGCACGGTGACCCAGGTGCGCGCGGCAGCGCAAGGGTTGATCCGCTTCGCCAAGAGTTCCGGCGCGGCGATCATCCTCGTGGGGCACGTGACCAAGGACGGGCAGATCGCGGGCCCGCGCGTGGTCGAGCACATGGTCGATGCCGTGATGAGCTTCGAGGGCGATGCGGGCCATCATTTCCGAATCCTGCGCGCGGTGAAGAACCGCTTCGGCGCAACCGATGAGATCGGCGTCTTCGAGATGAGCGCCGAGGGTCTCGTCGAGGTGCCGAACCCCTCTGCCCTCTTTCTCGGCGCGCGCGACGCCACGGTCTCCGGCACGGCGGTCTTTGCCGGCATGGAGGGCACGCGGCCGCTGCTGATCGAGATTCAGGCGCTGGTGACACCCTCCGCGCTCGGCACGCCACGCCGCGCGGTTGTGGGCTGGGATTCGAGCCGCCTCGCCATGGTGCTGGCCGTGCTGGAAGCGCGCGCGGGCGTTCGCCTGGGACAGCATGATGTCTACATGAATGTCGCGGGCGGATTCCGCATCATGGAACCGGCGGCGGATCTCGCGGTGGCGGCCGCGCTCGTCTCCTCGCTCGCGGATGTGCCGATCCCCGCGCAGATGGCGCTGTTCGGCGAGGTGAGCCTCTCCGGCCTGGTGCGGCCCGTTCCGCAAGCGGCCGCGCGGCTGAAGGAGGCCGTGAAGCTCGGTTTCACGCAAGCCCTGCTGCCGGAAGGGGTGCAGGATGCCGGGGCGAAGCTGGGCCTTGCCCTGCATCCCGTTCGTCAGATCGCCGATGTCGTGGCCAAGATTGCCGGCGGCAAGGCCAAACCCCGAAGTTCCGCGTCAATTTCCGGCTGAGTACCGCCGAGACGGGGTGACGAAGCCGAAGCGAGCCGTTATATGCGGCGCATTGGCGTTCGCCCCAAGGAGTCCCAATGCCGGTTACCATTCTCGATCTTCTCGTCATTGGAATCGTGCTTGTTTCAGGCCTTCTTGCGATGGTGCGCGGTTTCACGCGTGAGGTGCTGGCGATTGCCTCCTGGGCGATAGCGGCCGTTGTCGCCTATTTCTTCTATCCGCAGGCCGCGCCCTATGTGGTGCAATATGTGGCCAAGCAGCCGCCGCTGCTGGTGAATGGCCTTGCATTCGGCAGCGTGTTCCTTGCCACCCTGATGGTGAGCTACATCGTCACCTCGAAGCTCTCGGATTTCATTCTCGACAGCCGCATTGGCGCGCTGGATCGCACGCTCGGCTTCCTGTTCGGCGCAGCGCGTGGTTTCCTGCTCGCCATCATCGGCTTCGGCTTCTTTTCTTGGCTCGTGGCCGAGAAGCAGCAGCCGCAATGGGTTTCGGAAGCGAAGTTCCGGCCCGTCCTCACCACGAGCTGGGAACGGCTGAAGGCGATACTGCCGGAAAATCTCGACGAGTCGATCGCAACGCCCATCAAGAAGGCGACGGAGGAATTCAAGCAATCCGGTCCCGGTGCCCCTGTGCCTCCGGCCCCGGTAACGCCGCCGGCCGCCCCCCAGCCCAAGCCCTGAGGACGACCCGGCGCATTCGTCTCCCCTGCTAGGATTGTCGGTCATGAACAAAGCCGAACCGATGGATGAACGCGATTTCGGGGACGACCATCCCTTTCGTGATGCGGACCACCTGCGCGAAGAATGCGGGGTGTTCGGCATTCATGGCCACCCCGATGCGGCCGCGATCACGGCTCTCGGCCTGCATGCCCTCCAGCATCGCGGGCAGGAGGCGGCCGGCATCGTCTCGTTCGATGGCACGCGCTTCCATTCCGAGCGCCGCCTCGGACTTGTGGGCGACAACTTCTCGAAGAAGAGCGTGATCGACCAGCTGCCGGGCAATACCGCGATCGGGCACACACGCTATTCGACGACCGGCGAGACCATCCTTCGCAATGTGCAGCCGCTTTTCGCGGAACTTTCCGTGGGCGGCTTCGCGGTGGCGCATAACGGCAATCTCACGAATGGGTTGACCCTTCGCCGCCAGCTCATCGCCGAGGGCGCGATCTACCAGGCAACCTCGGACACCGAGGTGATCCTGCATCTCGTGGCGCGCTCGAAGCGCAATCGCTTTGTGGATCGCTTCATCGAGACGCTTTCGCAGGTCCAGGGCGCCTATGCGCTGGTGGGCATGACCAACAAGAAGCTGATCGGCGCGCGTGACCCTTTGGGCATCCGCCCGCTGGTGCTCGGCCGCCTCGATGGTTGCCCGATCCTTGCCTCGGAGACCTGCGCACTCGACATCATCGGCGCGAAATTCGAGCGCGAGGTGGAGCCGGGCGAGATCCTGGTGATCGAGGAAGGCCAGATCGAGAGCCTCAGGCCCTTCCCGCCCAGGAAGCCCCGGCCCTGCATCTTCGAATATGTCTATTTTTCCCGGCCGGATTCGGTGGCTGGCGGAATGAACGTTTACGAGGTCCGCAAGAATATCGGTTCGGAACTCGCGATGGAGACGCCGATCTCGGCCGATGTGGTGGTGCCGGTGCCGGATTCCGGCGTGCCCGCGGCGATCGGCTTTGCACAGAAATCGGGCATTCCCTACGAACTCGGCATCATCCGCAACCATTATGTGGGCCGCACCTTCATCCAGCCTACGCAAAGCGTGCGTGAACTCGGCGTGCGCATGAAGCACTCGGCCAATCGCGCGGTGATCGCGGGCAAGCGTGTGGTGCTGGTTGATGATTCCATCGTGCGCGGGACAACCTCCCGCAAGATTGTGACCATGATGCGCGAGGCGGGTGCCACGGAAGTGCATTTCCGAATTGCTTCCCCACCCATCCGGTATCCGGATTTCTACGGTATCGACATGCCGGAGCAGGACAAGCTGCTGGCCGCACGCATGACGATCGAGGAAATGCGCACCTATCTCGGCGTCGAGAGTCTCTCCTTCATCTCGATCGATGGGCTCTATCGCGCACTGGGCGAACCCGGTCGCAACAATGCCGAGCCGCAATATACCGACCATTACTTCACCGGCGATTACCCCACGCCCATCGCGGATGTGGTGGGCGAGAGCGTGAAGCAACTCTCCCTCCTCGCTGAGGCCAGCTGACACCATGACCGAGAAAGTGCTTTCCGGCCGCATCGCGCTCGTCACGGGCGCCTCGCGCGGCATCGGACGGGAAACCGCCCTCGCCTTCGCCAAAGCCGGTGCCCATGTCATCGCGCTGGCGCGCACGGTGGGCGGGCTCGAATCGCTGGATGACGAGATCAAGGCCATCGGCGGTTCAGCGACATTGGTGCCGCTCGACCTCACGGATTTCGATGCGCTGGATCGCCTCGGGCTTTCCATCCACGAGCGTTGGGGCAAGCTGGATGTGCTGGTTGGCAATGGCGCGACCCTCGGGCCGATCTCGCCGCTGAACCATATCGAGCCGAAGCACTGGGAGCGCGTTTTCGCGATCAACGTGACGGCGAATTTCCGTCTCATCCGCTCGATGGACCCGCTGCTTCGGGCTTCGAAAGCCGGTCGCGCGATCTTCATCTCCTCAGCCGCGGGCTCGAATGCGAACGCCTATTGGGGCTGCTACGGCGCCTCGAAGGCGGCACTCGACCTGATGTGCCGGGATTGGGCCGAGGAAGTCAGGAACATCACGAACATCAAGGTGATGCTGGTCAATCCGGGCCGCACGCGCACCCGCATGCGCGCCGAGGCCGCGCCGGGCGAGGACCCGATGACGCTTCCCGCCCCGCACGAGATCACCCCCCATCTCGTGGCCATGGCCGCGCCGGACTGGCAGGAGACGGGCAAGATCTTCGATTTCCCCCGCCGGGCGGTGCTGAGCTTCCGCGCGCCTGCGTAACCCGGATCCGTTCCGCCGGCTTGCTGTTGATGTGCCGCAAGACGTGGCCTTCTCCACCTTGGCCAAAGCGGCGGTGGGGCGTGGGGAAACATCCCGCACCGCAAGAGCAGCCGAAAGACCTGCCTCGATACCTGCGTGAAGACCGAGATTGGCGGGATCGTCAGGCTGAACGCGCCATCGCGCAAGGCGCAGATCAACCCCGCTTGCGGCGGTTCTCGTAAGGGTTCTCGCTGGTGCGCAAGGAGAGGCGGATCGGCGTGCCCGGCAGGTTGAAGTTCTCGCGCAGCGAATTCACGAGATAGCGGCGATAGGCCTCGGGCAAGGCGTCGAGCTGGTTGCCGAAGATCGCGAAATGCGGCGGCCGCGTCTTCACCTGTGTCGCGTAGCGCAGCTTGATGCGGCGGCCGGAAACAGCGGGCGGCGGGTGGTTCTGCGTGACGCCCTCCAGCCAGCGGTTGAGCTTCGCCGTGGAAATGCGCGCGTTCCACACCTTCCAGGCGGAAACGACGCCTTCCATGAGCTTGTCGATGCCCTGCCCCGCAAGGCCCGAAAGCGGCACGATCGGGCAACCCTTCACCTGCGGCAGCAGGCGCTGCGTCTCTTCCCTGAGCGTCGAGAGCGTGGCGCCGCGCGTCTCGATCAGGTCCCATTTGTTGAGCCCGATCACCACGGCGCGGCCCTCGCGCTCGATGAGATCGATGATCGTGAGATCCTGCTTCTCGAGCGCGATGGTCGCGTCGAGCAGCACCACCACGACCTCCGCGAATTTCGCGGCGCGGATGGCATCGCCCGCGGCGAGCTTCTCCACCTTGTCCTCGATGCGCGCGCGCTTCCTGAGACCGGCGGTGTCGAACACCTTCACCTTGCGCCCGCGCCACTCCCAATCAAGCCCGATGGAGTCGCGGGTGATCCCCGCCTCCGGCCCGACAAGCAGGCGATCCTCGCCCAGCATCGTGTTGATCAGTGTGGATTTGCCCGCATTCGGACGCCCCAGAATCGCGATGCGCAGGGGTTTGCTGGAATTCTCGAGATCCTCGCTTTCCTCGTCATCCGCGTCGAAAACGTCGAGATCGGTCTCGGCCTCATCGCTCTCCGGCTCGGGCACCGGGGTCGCCTCGCGCCCGGCCTTGGCATCGAGCTGCGCGAGAATGGCCTCATAAAGTTCGCCCATGCCCTCGCCATGCTCGGCCGAAATCGCGAGCGGATCGCCGAGGCCGAGGCTGAAGGCCTCATAGGCACCGGCCATGCCCTGCTTTCCCTCGACCTTGTTGGCAACGAGAATGACGGGCTTGCCAGATCGGCGAACGAGTTCGGCGAAATGCCGATCATCCGGCATGAGCCCCGCACGGCCGTCGATGAGGAAAATCACGCCATCGCTTTCCGCGATGGCCGCTTCCGTCTGCTGGCGCATGCGCGCTAAGAGGCTGTCGGCGGCGGCATCCTCGAGGCCCGCCGTATCAATTACGGTGAAACGTTCCGGCCCGATGCGGGCTTCGCCGAGACGGCGATCGCGCGTCACGCCCGGCCGATCATCCACCAGCGCGAGCTTCTTGCCCACGAGGCGGTTGAACAGGGTCGATTTGCCGACGTTCGGTCTCCCCACCAGCGCGAGTTTCAGCACGACGGCCTCATCTGATCGGGCCGGCGCGCACCACCGCAAGCAGCAATTCGGCGCGCTGGCGCAAGCCCTGCGGCGTTTCGGCATCCAGGATGATCGCCTGCAGCGCGTCGAGCGCCTTCGCGTTCTCCTTGTGCCTCCAGGCTGAGAGCGCCACGCCCTCCCGCGCGGAATGGCGGAAGATGCCATTGGCCGAAATCAGCGGCGAGAGCCGTTTCTCGATCTCCGCGAGCGGCGCGGAATCGATGAGCAGCAGGCCCGCGCGCAGTTTCGCAAGCTCGCGCCATTCATTCGGCAGCGCCGAATCGGCGGCAATCGCGTCGAAGGCGGAGATCGCATTGGCGCGTGCCGCGTCGTCCTTCGCGGTGCGGGCCATTTCGGAAGCGAGCCGGATGCGCGACAGGGCGGGATAGGAGCCGCTCCTGCCGGCCGAAAGGGCGGTCAGGCTGGCCTGCGCCTCGGGCTTGTCGCCATTGGCTTCGGCAATGGCCGCCTCGAAGGCCGCGCCGGCGGCGGCGCGCTGCTTGAGTTGCTGGGATTGCCAGAATTGCCAACCGGCGACACTGGCGATGAACAGCAGCGCAGCCGCGATGAATTTCGGTCCGTGCTTTCTCCAGATTTCCTGCGCCTTGTCGCGGCGGACTTCCTCATCCACCTCGCGAAAGATATCCGACATCGGGCTTCCCAATTCTCAAGCGGGCCGCGCGGATGCGGCCTTTTTTTTCTCGTGGCGTCGCTTTAGCGTCAAACGCCGAAGATTCCTACCCCGATCAGCGTGCGGTGCAGGCCGAACATGAAGACAAGCGCGACAAGCGTGCCGACAACCACGGCGATCACGTCATTCCGGGTAAAACCGGATGGCGCGGGCATGGTCGCCGCCCCCGCGCGCTTCAGCGCGATCCGGGCATAGACCGCCCAGCCCAGGAACGAGCCGAAGAGCAGGATGGAACCAAGATCGCCATTCGCCAGCAGATGCGCCGTGGCCCAGAGCTTCACGGCCGCGAGCATCGGGTGCTTCGCCTTCGCCTTGATCAATCCCGGCAGATAGGTCGCGGCAAGCAGGATGAAGGCCGGCCAGACCAGCAGGACCGAGAGATGAGAGAGGAAGCGCGGCGGCTCCCAGACCGGGATATAGCCGGCGGCGCGATAGACGCCGAAGCCATGGATGATGAGCGCGAAACCCATCACGGCCACCAGCGAATAGAGCGAGCGATAGAGGTTCGGTCCGAAACGGCTCACCAGGGCCTGACGGAGCCCGGTGAAGCGGGAGACGAGATGCCCTCCCAGAAAGATCACGAGCCCGGCGACAAGCCCGTTCAGCGCGGCCATTCCTCTCTCCCTGATCCTGATTGCCCTGATGCGTCTTTTTCGCTGCCTGTTATGGGTCGCGGCTTCTCCGGACGCAACCCCGTTCCGCCCGTTTCCTGATGCTGGCGGCGATGCGTCAATCCTAACCGATGCGGGAACGCCGATGCAGGGTTGCAATCTGCGCCGCGGGCGGCGTCGGCGATGCGGGGTGCGAATTTCGAGCTTTTTTCACAAGAGGCGCTTCCCCTTTCGCCCGGCTTGGGTGTAGGGATGCGCGCCAACATTGGTCGGGCCGGATCCGCGCGTGTCGTCATGCGGCTGCCACATCGCATCGCCAGATGCGGCTTGCGCCCGTCAAGAACAGGAGTGTTGGCATGCCGAAATCTTTTTCCGCCGGAATTCCCGAAGCACTCACCTTCGACGACGTGCTCATGCGCCCCGGCCATTCCGAGGTGCTGCCGGCGGAAACCGATCTGCGCACGCGGCTCACGCGCTCCATCAGCCTCAATCTGCCGATCGTCTCTTCGGCCATGGACACGGTGACGGAAGCCCGCCTCGCCATCGCCATGGCCCAGGCCGGCGGCCTCGGCGTCGTCCATCGCAACCTTTCGCCGGAAGAACAGGCCGACAATGTGCGGCAGGTGAAGCGTTTCGAGAGCGGCATCGTCATGAACCCGGTGACGATCGCGCCGGATGCCACGCTCGGCGAGGCACTGGCGATCATGAAGGCCAAGGGCATCAACGGCCTGCCGGTGGTGGCCGATAGCGGCCCGAATGGCAGTTCCAAATCCGGCAAGCTCGTGGGCATTCTCACCCATCGCGACGTTCGCTTCGCCGAGCACATGGACCAGCCCGTCCGTGAGCTGATGACCAGCCACGAGAACCTCGTGACCGTGCGCGAGAATGTGACACAGGCCGAGGCGCGCCAGCTCTTCCACCGCCATCGGATCGAGAAGCTGCTCGTTGTCGATGGTGATTATCGCTGCGTGGGCCTGCTCACCGTGAAGGATATCGAAAAGGCGCGCCTCAACCCCAACGCCAACAAGGACAGCGAGGGTCGCCTGCGGGTCGCCGCCGCCACGACCACCGGCGAGGAAGGCTATCGGCGCACGGAACTCCTGATCGACGCGGGTGTCGATTGCGTGGTGGTCGATACCGCGCATGGCCATTCCCAGCAGGTTCTGGATACGGTCGCGCGCATCAAGAAACTCTCCAATGCCGTTGAGGTCATCGCCGGCAACGTGGCGACGGCCGCCGGCACCAGGGCGCTGATCGATGCCGGTGCGGATGCCGTGAAGATCGGCATCGGCCCGGGTTCGATCTGCACGACGCGCATCGTCGCGGGCGTGGGCGTCCCGCAGCTCACGGCGATCCTGGAATCGGCCGAGGCGGCTGCGAAGGAAGACGTGCCGGTGATCGCCGATGGCGGCATCAAGTATTCCGGCGATCTCGCCAAGGCGCTCGCGGCGGGCGCCTCCTGCGCCATGATCGGCTCGCTGCTGGCGGGCACGGATGAAAGCCCCGGCGAGGTGTTTCTCTATCAGGGCCGCTCCTACAAGGCCTATCGCGGCATGGGCTCGCTGGGTGCGATGGCACGCGGCTCGGCGGATCGTTATTTCCAGGCGGAAATCAGGGATTCGATGAAGCTCGTGCCCGAGGGCATCGAAGGCCAGGTGCCCTACAAGGGGCCCGTCGCGAATGTCGTCCACCAGCTCGCGGGCGGCCTGAAAGCCGCCATGGGTTATGTCGGCGCGAAAACCATCAAGGACATGCAGGAGAAGGTCGAGTTCATCCGCATCACCAATGCGGGCCTGCGCGAAAGCCACGCGCATGATGTGACCATCACCCGCGAGAGCCCGAATTACCCGACGCGGATGTGAGGTGCGGGCGATTTATCGTCCTTGCGATCCTGCCCGCCATGAGAAAAGCGCGCCATGAAAAAAGGCCCTCATGAGCAAAGGCCCCAATGAAAAAGCCCGCCGTGAGGCGGGCTTTCGATTTCGAAAAAGGCGTGAACCGCTCAGCGGCAGGCGCGCTTCGTGCCGCATTCGAGCTGCGTCTTGGCATCAATGCCACGCGCCGGCGGGGTCAGATCGGTCTGCTGAGCCTGCGAGGAGGCGCAAGCCGCGACCGAGATGAGCATGGCGGCCGCGAACATGCCGTTGATGATCTTCTTCATGAGTCTACTCCTGATAAACGAACTGAATCTGCGGGCGGACAGGCTCCACCGTGGAGCCGGTTCGACCGCAGAACCAGCGGCTTGAGGGCTTCGGCCCGAATCGTGGCAGAAACGCGGCGCATGAATTGTTTTTGAAGGGAAATGGTGAGGAAAGGGTAACGATCCGTTTCCGGCGGCCGATTGGCTTGACTTGTCCGGGCCTTCACGCCAAGCGATCCGCCAATGACCCCCTCTGCCCGCCTCTCCGCCGCCATTGCGCTTCTCGACGAGATTCTCGACCGCAAGCGGCCGCTCGGGCCCGCTCTGGCGGATTGGGGCAAGGCCAACCGCTATGCCGGTTCGGGCGATCGCAATGCCATCGGCAACCTCGTGCATGACACCCTGCGCGTGAAAGCCTCGGCCCAATGGATCATGGGCTGGCGGGCCGAAGCAGAAGCATCGCCAAGCGAAGTGGATACCGGTTCGCGTGAAGACGATGCGTTGAGAACACAATCCGGCCGCGCCGCCCTGCTCGGCATGCTGCGCCTGCTGCGCGGCATGGAGGCGGAGGCGATCGCTGCGCTTTTCACAGGCGAACGCTTCGCACCCGCCCCGCTCTCCGGGGCCGAGCGCGCGGCGCTTTCCGCGGCCGATCTCTCCGGTGCGCCGGCGCATGTGCGTGGCAACTACCCGGAATGGCTCGATGCGGAACTCGCCAGGAGCTTCGGCGAGGCCCGTGTGGAAGAGGCGGCTGCGCTCGCCTCCCGCGCGCCGGTCGATGCGCGCGTCAACGCGCTGAAGCTCATCCGCCTCAAGGCGATGGAGGCGCTTGGCCATCTCGAACCCGAGGCCACGCGCTACTCACCCTATGGCCTGCGGTTCAAGCCCAATGCCGAGGGACGCGCGCCCTATATTCAGGCCGAGCCGGCCTTCATCAAGGGGGCGGTGGAAATCCAGGATGAGGGCTCGCAACTGGCTTCGCTCCTCGCAGGCGCCAAGCCGGGCATGCAGGTGCTGGATCTCTGCGCGGGCGGGGGCGGCAAGACCCTCGCCATGGCCGCGGAGATGAACAACAAGGGCCAGATCTTCGCGACCGACAACGATGCGCGTCGCCTCGCCCCCATCCATGAGCGCCTCACGCGCGCCGGTGTGCGGAACGTGCAGGTGCGCACGCCCAAGGGGAAGGAACCGGCGAAGCTCGACGATCTTGCCGGCAAATGCGATCTCGTGCTGGTCGATGCGCCCTGCACTGGCACCGGCACATGGCGCCGGCACCCCGATGCGAAATGGCGCCTCAGGCCCAACGCGCTGGAGATGCGCCGCGAAGAGCAGCGCGGCTTGCTCGCGCAGGCCAGGCGTTACGTGAAGCCTGGTGGCCGGCTCGTCTACATCACCTGCTCGCTGCTTGATGCCGAGAATGGCGCGCAGATCAGGGACTTTCTGGCCGCAAACCCGGATTTCAGGGTTCTCGACCCCGCCGCGAATGCCAGGGCCGCCGGGCTGGATTCCATCGGCCAGCATCGGGACGTTTCCGGGCTTGGCCTGCTGCTCTCGCCGCATCGCACGGATACCGACGGCTTTTTCATGTCCGTTTCCACACGCTCCACCTGATTGCCGAAAGGCTGGCCATGACGCTTCCCAACCACGACACCGTTCTCATCATCGATTTCGGCTCGCAGGTGACACAGCTCATCGCCCGGCGCGTGCGCGAGACCGGTGTCTACTGCGAAATCCACCCCTACCAGAAGGCGGATGAGGCCTTCCTGAAGGTGCGCCCCAAGGCGATCATCCTGTCGGGCGGGCCGGATAGCGTGACGCGCGAGGGCAGCCCCCGCGCGCCGGAGGCGGTGTTCGCAAGTGGCCTGCCGATCATGGCGATCTGCTACGGCCAGCAGACCACCGCCGTTCAGCTCGGCGGCGTGGTGGAGGGCGGGCATGCGGCCGAATTCGGCCGTGCGGATATCGAGATCAAGGAGGCTTCAGCGCTCTTCGACAGGCTCTGGGAAGTGGGCCAGCGCTATCCGGTCTGGATGAGCCATGGCGACCGCGTGACGAAGCTCCCCGAGGGCTTCAGCGTGAAGGCTGTGAGCGAGAACGCGCCCTTCGCCATCGCCACGGATGAAAAGCGCCGCATCTACACCACGATGTTCCACCCCGAAGTCGTGCATACGCCCGATGGCGGCAGGCTGATCGCGAATTTCGTGCATCACATCGCGGGGCTCAAATCCGATTGGACCATGGGCGCCTATCGCGCGGAGATGATTGCGAAAATCCGCGAGCAGGTGGGCAAGGGCAAGGTGATTTGCGGCCTCTCCGGCGGGGTGGATTCGAGCGTCGCCGCCGTGCTGATCCACGAGGCAATCGGCGACCAGCTGACATGCGTCTATGTCGATCACGGGCTGATGCGGAAGGGCGAGAGCGAGGAGGTGGTGAACCTGTTCCGCGGGCACTATCACATTCCGCTCGTGCATGTGGATGCGAGCGAGACATTCCTTGGCGCGCTGGCCGGCATCTCCGACCCGGAGGTGAAGCGCAAGACCATCGGCAAGCTCTTCATCGATGTGTTCGAGGCGCAAGCACGCAAGATCGCAGGAAAAGATGGAAAGCCGGCGGAATTCCTCGCTCAGGGCACCCTCTACCCGGATGTGATTGAAAGCGTGAGCTTTTCGGGTGGACCCAGCGTCACCATCAAGAGCCATCACAATGTGGGCGGCCTGCCCGAGCGCATGAAGCTGAAGCTCGTGGAACCCCTGCGCGAGCTCTTCAAGGACGAGGTGCGGGCGCTTGGCCGCGAACTCGGCCTGCCCGAGACCTTCGTGGGGCGTCATCCCTTCCCCGGCCCGGGCCTCGCGATCCGCATTCCCGGCGAGATCACCCGCGAGAAAGCCGATATGCTGCGCGAGGCGGACGCGATCTATCTCGAGGAAATCCGCAAGGCCGGGCTCTACGACACGATCTGGCAGGCTTTCGCCGTGCTGCTGCCGGTGCGCAGTGTCGGCGTGATGGGCGATGGCCGCACCTATGATCACGTCTGCGCCTTGCGCGCCGTGACCTCGGTGGATGGCATGACGGCCGATTTCTACCCCTTCGACATGGCCTTCCTTGGCCGCGTGGCGACGCGCATCATCAATGAGGTGAAGGGCATCAACCGCGTCACCTACGACATCACCTCGAAACCGCCCGGCACGATCGAGTGGGAATGATTTCTGACCCCCCGGAGCGCGTGCGAAACGGCGGCATGATACGACTTAAACCACTGACGAACAGAAATAATCAAGCACAATGCCATCGATGTCTATCGGTGGGCATGGAATGCGGTGGGCATGGAATGCGTCTGGCGTGCCTGCTGACGGACCCTGCCCCCATTGATCATCCGGGCAATCCCGGACGTTGAAGATGCGCTCGCAGTCCCGCTGTTCGAGCGCACCTCGCAAGGGGTGGATTCGACAGAGACCGGGCGACGATTTCTTGTTGAGACAGGCCGCGGCGTGGAGCCAATTGAAACAGCCCTCAGGCAAGCTCGGCGAGGCTCATCACCCCGCCCGGGCAGCGGCCAAGCCGCCTCTCGGGCTGGTCTGGCATCTTTGCCTTGCGGAATCTCAGGGACAGAGAATCGTGCGCCCGATGACGCGGCCGGCCTCGAGTTCTGCGAGGGCGGCATTCGCCTCGGCCAGCGCCCGCCGGCGGGCAGGCAGCGGCGCGGGCGGCCTTCTGCGAACCAGCTGCATCAGTTCATCGAGTTCGGCGAGGCTGCCGACATAACTGCCCTGGATGGCGATGGCCCGGGAGGCGATGAGCGGGATCGACAGGCTGATCGCACCGCCGATCAACCCGACGATCACCTGGGTTCCGCCTTTCATGAGGGAATCGAACCCGGTCTGCACCGTTGATGGCACGCCGACGAAATCGATGGCGGCACGAACACCTTTCCCGGTCGCGCTTGCCGCCTTGATCAAATCCACGAGGTTGGGGTCCTGCCCGTCGAAAGCCGCGAGGGCCCCGAGTTCCAGCGCCGTCGCGCGTTTCGTCGCGTCGATATCGACCACGATCGCACCCCGCGCGCCGAGCATGCCGAGCAGCGTGAGGCACATGAGACCCACCCCGCCGGCACCAAACAGCACGATCGGCTCGCTCTTCAGCACGGATTCGGGGATTTTCCGCAGGGCGCTGTAGGCCGTCAGCCCGGAACAGGCGAAGGGTGCCGCAATGGCTGGCTCCATCGCGCCGATGTCGAGCAGATAGCGCGGATGCGGCACCAGCACATGGCTGGCATAGCCGCCCGGCCGGAAGATGCCGAGAAAGCGCGGCGAGAGGCAGTAATGCTCCTCCCCGCGCGCGCAGGTCTCGCAGGAGCCGCAGCCGATCCACGGAAAGGCGAGCTTGCGCACGCCGGTCGTGACGCCCTCCGCCTCCGGCCCCGCGCTGACCACGGTGCCGCAGATCTCGTGCCCCATGATGACCGGCAGCCTGATGCCCCGATCCCCCATCAGGAGACGCTTGCCGCCACCAAGATCATAAAAGCCATGGCAGATATGAAGATCGCTGTGGCACACGCCCGCCGCATCGACCTTCAGCAGAACCTCGGTCCCCTTCGGCTCCGGCATCGGCATGCGCAGCGGAACCAGCGGCTCGCCAAATTCGGAAACCGCATAGCAGAACAGGGATTCGCTTTCCTTGAGCATGGAATCAGCCGTGATGTTGACCAAGATAGAGGTTTGCCGCCCGCTCGTCGGCCAGCAGGCGATCGGCCGGACCTTCCATCGCGACACGTCCGCCATCAAGGATGACACCGCGATCGGAGATCCTCAAGGCCTGCCGCGCGCGCTGCTCGATGAGCAGCACGCTCGCGCCGATGCCGGGAAGCGCCCGGATGCGCTCGAAGGTTTCCGACACGAGCGCGGGCGAAAGAGCTGCCGTGGGTTCGTCCAGCACGATCAGCCGCGGGCGGGTCATCAGCGCGCGGGCATAGGCCAGTTGCTGACGCTCGCCGCCGGACATCGAGCCGGCCCGCGCGCGGCGACGCGCGGCAAGCGCGGGGAAGACCGAAAAAAGCTCGGCGATGCGCTGCCGCCGGTCGGCGACCCCCACCACGACCTCGAGATTTTCCTGCACGGTGAGGGAAGGAAAGATGTTCGAGACCTGCGGCACATAGCCGATGCCGCGATTGGCGCGCATTTCCGTCGGCACGGCGTTGATCACCATCCCTTCGAAGCGGACCTCGCCCTCCACGCGGGGCAGCAGGCCCACCACGGCCTTGGCGAGGGTGGATTTGCCCGCGCCGTTGGTGCCGGCCACTGTCACGATCTCGCCGCGGCCGACCGAGACCGTGACGCCGTTCAGGATGTTCACCTCGGAATAGCCGCCGCTGAGATTGACGACCTCGAGCACGCTCATGCCGCGCCTCCCAGATAGGCTTCGCGCACATCCTTGCGTGCGAGAACCTCGGCGGGCGTGCCCGAGGCCAGCAGCCTGCCCTGATCCATCACATGCAGCACGCTGACAAGGCGGGAGAGCGCGGAGAGATCGTGCTCGATGATGACAAATCCGATGCCGCGCCGGTTGAGCGCCCGGATATGGCCCGAGAGTGCCTCGATCAGCACCGGGTTCACACCCGCGAAAGGCTCGTCGAGCAGGATGAGCTTCGGCTTCGTCATGAGCGCGCGGCCGAGTTCGAGCAGTTTCTTCTGGCCGCCCGAGAGCCGCCCGGCGGAGGTATCCGCCACCGCCCTGAGCTTCAGGAAGTCGATGGTTTCCTCCGCCTCGCGGCGGATCGCCTCTTCCTCGGCGCGCACCCTGCCGGGCCGGAAGAAGAGATCGACGAGGTTTTCGCCGCTCTGGCCGGGGGCCGCCGCCATCAGGTTCTCGCGCACCGTGAGATGGGCGAATTCGCGCGGCACCTGGAAGGTGCGCACCATGCCGTGGCGCGCGCGGTCGAAGGGCGCCTCGCGGGAGATATCGGCATCTCCCAGAAGCACGGTCCCCTCGCCATTCTGCAGGAAGCCGGTGACCATCGAGAACAGGGTCGATTTGCCCGCACCATTCGGGCCGATAATGCCCACGAGCGTGCCCGGCTCGATTGCAAGGCTCACGCCATCCACCGCCTTGAAGCCGCCGAAGCGGACGGAAATGTCATTGAGGCTCAGCTTCATTTGCGCCTCGTATAGTCGCCCATCAGGCCCTGAGGCCGGTAGAGCGTGAAGAGGATCAGCGCGAGCCCGACAACGCCGATGCGGATGCTCGCCATCTCCACCGCCGAGATGAAGGGCAGCAGGTCGCGAAGGAAGCGCGATCCCTCGAGGAAGCCCATCAGCAGCAAGGTGCCCACCAGCGCTCCGGAAATGCGGCCGACACCACCCATGATGATCGCCATCCAGACATAGAAGGTGACGATCGGCAGGAATTGATCCGGCGAGACATAGCCGATGTAATGCGCGTAGAACCCGCCCGAGAGCCCGGCGAGAACGGCCCCCAGCACCAGAACCTGGATCTTGAAGCGCGCGGGGTCCTTGCCCAGGGCCTTCACCGCATCCTCGTTGTCGCGGATTGCCTCGATCATCCGGCCGAACGGGCTCCTCACGATGCGCAGGAAGGCCATCACCGCGAGGAGGTTCGCGAGGCCAACCAGCGCGAGGATCGTCAGCGCAGGGCCTGTGCCCACCCCGTCGATCAGCTTGGGGATGCCGGGAATGCCCTGCACGCCCTTGGTGAGCCACCCCTCGGAGGTCACGACAAGGCGCACGGTTTCAGAGAAGCCGAGCGTGACGATCGCGAAGTAATCATCGCGCAATCGCAAGGCCACGAGCCCGATGGGGATGGCCGCGAGACCCGCGAGCACCATGCCGGCGAGAAGCCCCACGCCAATGGGCATGCCGCCAGCGGTCGAGAGGATCGCGGCGGCGTAAGCGCCGATGCAGAAAAAGCCGACATGGCCGAAATTGATGAGGCCCGTCAGCCCGTATTGCAGCGTGAGGCCGAGCGAGAGCAGCACATAGATCGCCGTGACGATCAGGATGGCGATGAGATAGGCTTCCATCAGCGCGCGCCTTCCAGCTTGCCGAAGAGGCCGCGCGGGCGCACCAGCAGCACCACGAGCATCATCAGGAATGACAGGGCGATCTTGTAGGTGAAGCCCACGAAGGGCGTCGCGAGTTCCTGCACCACGCCGATCAGCAGACCCGCCGCCACCGCGCCGACCGGGCTGCCGATGCCGCCGACAATCGCCGCCGCGAAGGCCGGCAGCAGCAGGTCCCACCCCATTTCCGGCGAAACTACGGTCTTGATGCCCGCGACGATTCCCGCCGAGGCCGAAACCGCGCCGGCCAGCAACCAGAGCACGGTCATCACCCCCGACGGGGAAATCCCCGAGACACGCGCGAGCGCCGGATCATCCGCCACCGCGCGCATGCGCCGGCCGACGGGCGTGAGATGCAGGATCGCGAAGACGATGGCGAGGATCATCGCGCAGGCCGCAGCGAGCACGAGATCATTGGGATGGACCGGCACCCCGCCGATCCGCCAGGGCCGCACCAGCGGCAACTGGAAGACCTGCTGCGAATGCCCGAACGAGACCCCGAGAATGGCGCGAAGCACGAAAGCCAGGCCAATGGAAGCCACGAGAAGCGCCACATTGGAGCGCTGCGCGAGCTTGCGGAAGATGAACCAGTAGCCGAGGAAACCCACAAGCGCCCCGGCCGCTGCCCCCGTGAGGCCGCCGACCAGCAGCGAATTCGTCGCGCGATGCCCCAGGAGCGCGCCATAGGCGCCGACGGTCATGGTGTCGCCCGTCGCCGCGTTGGGAAACCGCGCGATGCCGAAGACGAGCGTGATCGACAGGGCGGAAAGCCCGATGATCAGCCCGGCCACCACGCCGGAAATCAGCAATTCGATCCAGAATGCCATGCGGGAACCAATGCCACGCGGAAGAAGGTCAGGGCCCGGCGAGGGCGAGCGCGCCGGGCCCCACGCCGTCAGATCTTGACCACGTAGCGGCGATCGAGCTTGCCCTTGGTGATGAAGAACACGCCGAAATCGGGCGTGACATCACCGAACTCGTCGAAATCCAGCACCGAGGAGGCCCCCTCGTAATTGATCTTCCTGCCGGCCTTCAGCGCGGCCTTGCCATCGGCGAAGGTGAAGACCTTCTCGCCGCCAGGGTTCGACACTTCGCGGATCTTCGCGTTGATCTGGGCCGTGCCGGCACCCGGTCCGGCCGCCTCGATCGCCAAGGCCAGCGCGATCACCATGTCATAGGTCATCGCGGCATAGACATTGGACGCGCCGGGCTGGGACATCTTCCGGCGATAGGCTTCATCATAGCGGGCGAAGGAGGCCGCCTGCTCGTTCGAGACGGAATCGACCGAAATGATCCCCTCGGTCGGCTCGTTGCCGAGCGCGGATACCAGCTGCGGGTTCGCGGCCCAGCCGGGAATGATCCATTTCACGTTCGCGCCGGTCTGGAAGGCCTCGCGCAGGATGATCGTCGTATCCGGCAGGAAGGAGCCCATCACGATGACATCCGGGCGCGCGGCCATCACCCGCTGCAGCTCGGCGCGGTAGCTCGGCTGATTGGGTTCATAGACGACCTCGGCCACCACCTGGTTGCCCTTCGCCTCCCAGGCCTTCTTGAAGCCCTGCGTGTTGCCGATGCCCGAGGCATTGTTGAAGGCCATCGTCGCCGGGCGCTTGTAGCCCTCCTTCACCGCGATCTCCGCGAAGGCGCGGCCGAAGCGGTCATTCGTGGCCTGGAAGCGATAGCCATAGCCCTTGGCATTGGCCGGCGGCACGGAAAGAGCCGGCGCGCCGGAGGTATGCATCAAAAGGATGTTCGCATCATTCACGAGCGGAATCACCGCCAGCGACACGCCCGAGGACCAGGTGCCGAGAATCGCGTTGACCTTGTTCACCTCGATCAGCTTTTTCGCGGCGAGCACGGCCGATTGCGGGTTGGTCTGCGTGTCATCCGCGAAGACCTGCAGCTGGCGGCCGCCGGCACCGCCCGCGGCATTCACTTCCTCGACCGCCGCGAGGATCATCGCGGCCATGCCGGAGCCGTAAGGGCTGCCGGCACCCGTCACCGGGTTCAGCGCGCCGATGCGGAAGGCCTCGGCCTGCGCGAACGCCCCCTGCGGCGCAAGCCCGAGGGCCAGGGCGCCGGCGCCCGCCTGAAGGATGGTTCTGCGATCAATCGTCATGATGGTCTCCCCTGTTGAAGCGCATGCGCGCCTTCTGGTTGTTTGGGTTTCGGATTTGGCTTATCAGTTGATGGCCTTGCGCTTCACGACCTTGCCGCCGCGCAGGATGAGCGGCATGTGGCGACCCTGCCCGGTGAGGAGCGAGAGATCCTTCAGCGGATCGCCATCCACCACGATGAGATCGGCATGCGCGCCCGGCGCGACCACGCCGATGCGGCCCTCCATGTGGCAGAGCTTCGCGGCGACATGCGTGGCCGAGGCGATGACTTCCCTGGCCGGCAGAACCCGGCCGCGAATGACGAATTCCTCGGATTGATAGGCATGCATCGCGCCGAGCAGATCACTGCCATAGGCCATGGCAAGGCCCGCCTCCCGCATGATCGCGAGGGATTCGAGGCCCTTGAGGCGCACATCGTCGATCTTCGCGACCGATTCCGCCGGGAAGCCGAGCTTCGGGCCGTCGGAAGCGAGTTTGTCGTAAGTGACGAGCGTGGGGACAGCCACCGCACCCGCCTTCGCCGCGAGTTTGGCGACCTCCGGCGTGATGAGGTTACAATGTTCGAGGGAATGCACCCCGCATTCCACCGCGCGCTGGATGGCCTCGGCCGTGTAGAGATGCGCGGAGACATAAGTCCCTGCATTCTTCGCTTCCTCCACCGCCGCGAGGATTTCCTCGCGCGCGAAACCGAGGAAGTGGATGGGATCCGTCGGCGAGGCCACGCCGCCATTCGCCATGATCTTGATGAAGGCCGCGCCCTGCTTGATTTCCTCGCGGGCCGCTTTTCGCACCTCGGCCACGCCATCGCAGAGCCGGCCCAGCGCGCCGAGGCGGAAGCCGCTCTGGATTGCGGGGCGATCGTTGAAGCGGCCGCGGAAATCGCAATGCCCGCCGGTCTGGCTGAGCGCCTTGCCCGAACGCACGAGGCGCGGCGCGGGGATGGGCCCCTCCTCCGCCGCGACCTCCAGCCCGTGATCGGCCCCGCCGACATCGCGCACGGTGGTGAAGCCGCGCATCAGCATGCCGTTCATCACCTTGAACGAGCGCGCCGTGACGAGCGAATCCGGCAATTCGGCATTGGTGCCGAGATTGGCGCTCACGGCCACCACATGCACATGGGCGTCGATCAGGCCGGGCATCAGCGTGCGGCGTCCCACATCGATCACCCGCGCCTTCCCGCCGCGAACCTTCGCGCCGACCTCGCGGATGATTCCGCCCTCGATCAGCACATTCACGGGATCGGTCGGGCGATCGGCGGTGCCATCGACGATGCGGGCATTGGTGATCAGCGTTGCGGCCATGGCGGGTCTCTCGGGCTTGGTTGCGGGCAATAAGGAAGGCGGAGATGAGCAAGGGCGCATTACCCTCATGCCGGTCAAGACCAAAGCCGGAACCCGTCAAAGCGTTCCTGGCCTCCGGCTTCCCGTTGGTGATGAGGGATTCATGCAGATCCGCATCGGCCACGAGCGGGATCCGATGCTGGACCTCGCAACCAAACACCTGGCCATGATTGGGACCCGGAACGTTATCGCCACTGATGGAATCAATTCCTCAAACCGGATAATCAGTCAATACGGCCTCATTCCGCCCTCGGCCAGCAGCCCCCGGCGGTCTTCGCCGCCCCGCTCACCGCAAGGGGCGATCGGCTTTGCGCCTTGAACCGCGACGCAGATCCCCTGTTGCTCCGTCGGCGCAACCGCGCAAAATTCAACCAGGGATTCTGGTTTCATCCGGATAAGCATCGGGATCACAGCAAGACGGTTGTCGAGCCGGTCAATAATCGAGTGGGAGTAAGGCTCGCATGAGTCGGAAAGAAGCCATTGCCTCGCGCGAGCGGCGGGCGAAGCGCCTCGCCATCCGCTACAATTTGCATATCATGACCTGCCAGAAGCCGGACAAGCGGGTTCTGGCCCATGGCGGCTACATGCTGCGCGACGGCGAGACGATGAAGATCGTCTTCGGCGACCAGGATTACCCGTTCTGCGCGAGCCTTGATGACATCGAGGCATGGATGGACGAAAACCTGGGAAAGTGACTGGAGCGGATTGCGATCTGATTGAATGAGCTCGGATGCTCTATCTCTTTGCTTGATCGCATTTTCTTCGACCAACCGGTATCCAGTGGATCGGAAAATGCTCTATCCCCGGAATCCCGTCGCCAGCACATAGAGCTCGCTTGAATCGGCGCGGCTCGCCTGAGGCTTCACGTGGCGCACGGTCGCGAAATCGCGCTTGAGTTCGGTCACGAGCTTCGCCGTATCCCCGCCCTGGAAGAGCTTGCACAGGAAGAAGCCGCCAGGCGCCAGCACTTCGCGGGCGAAGGCCACCGCCGCTTCCGCAAGGCCGATGATGCGCAGGTGATCGGTCTTCTTGTGCCCCGTGGTATTCGCCGCCATGTCCGAGAGAACGCCATCGGCCAGCCCGCCAAGCTCGGCCTTGAGGCGGTCATCGGCTTCGGGGCTCATGAAATCCATCTCCAGCAGCTTCACGCCGGGGATGGGATCAACCGGGAGAAGATCGACGCCGATCACTTTTCCCTTGGCCGATGCTTGCCGCGAAAAACCGCCGGGCAGTTTTTCGCCCGCATCGGCCGGGCCGGAGGTGCCCTCATCCGCCGCGCGCACGCGCTCGGCCGCGAGCTGGCACCAGCCTCCGGGCGCGCAGCCGAGGTCGATGATGCGCATGCCCGGCTTCAGCAGGTGATACTTGTCGTCGATTTCCTTGAACTTGTAGGCCGCGCGGCTGCGCCAGCCCTCCGCCTTGGCCCTGGCGACGTAAGGGTCGTTCAATTGCCGCTCGAGCCATTTCTGCTGGCTCGTGGTGCGCTTGCCGGCTGTGCGCAGGCGCACCGCCATTTCGCGGCCCGAAACCCTGGCCTTGCCCTTCTGCTTGCCGGGCGTGTGGTTTTTCATCGGGGGATCTTTGGGCTTGTCCGTCATCGGCGGTGCCTGTTCAGCACGCCATCGGCGCGCATCATCTCGATCAGCATGCCCTCGCGCAGGCCCCGATCGCCGATGCGCATGGTCTCGGAGGGAAAGGCACGGCGGATCGCTTCGAAAATCGCGGCCCCGGCAATGACGAGATCGGCGCGGTCACGCCCGATGCAGCCATTCGCGGCCCGCGCGGCATAGGGCATGTCGATGAGGTTCTCGATCGCCGCATCCACCTCCCCCTTGCGCATCCACAAGCCATCCACGCGGCGGCGATCATATTTCTCGAGCCCGAGATGCAGGCCACCAAGCGTCGTGACCGTGCCGGAGGTGCCCAGCAGATGGAAGCCGGCGCCACCGGTGGCCGGCCGCGCAGCCTCGGCGAAATCGGCAAGCGCCGAACGCGTCTCCGCCACCATGGCCTCGAAAGTGTCACGCGTCACGTCCACGCCACCATGGCGCTCGGCGAGCGTCACGACGCCCACCGGAAGCGAAGCCCAGGCACGCACGCGACTGGCGATTCCCGGTTCGCCGGGTGCCACGGCCTTCTCCCGCATTGCCAGCCAGACCAGTTCGGTCGAGCCGCCGCCGATATCGAAGAGCACGACGCTCTCGGCCTGCTTGTGCGCCAGCGCCGAACATCCGGCCGCGGCGAGCAGGGCCTCGGATCGGCGGTCGAGCAGTTCCAGTTCGAGACCAAGTTCATGGCGCACGCGCGCCAGAAAGGCCGCGCCATTCCGAGCGACACGGCAGGCTTCGGTGGTGACCAGCCGGACGCGGGAGACGTTACGCTCCTCGATCTTCCGGCGGCACACGGCCAGCGCCTCGAGCGTGCGCTCGATCGCGCCATCCGAGAGGTTGCCGGTGGTCGCGATTCCCTCGCCCAACCGCACGATGCGCGAGAAGGCATCGACTACGCGGAAGCCGTCGCCATCCGGCCGGGCAATGAGCAGGCGACAATTGTTGGTGCCGAGATCGAGCGCGGCATAACGCGGATCGCGACCGCCGGGCCTGCCGAACCGGACGGCTTCCGGACCCGGGCGCGCGCCGGAGCGCAGAAGCAGGCGCGGCGCAGCCACGTTTTCGGCAGGCGCCTCCGCGGCACCTCCACCCCTTTCTCCGTTGTCGTCCACATGCCGCTCCGGCAAATTCCAAAAAAGCTTTCCTTCCGGACATAGCCGAGGGCGAGCATTCCGGCAAACGGCAAGGCTCGCCGCCTTGCCGGCCCGCCTTGATGAAGATCATGGACCCGGATACGCAAATAGGGAATTCTGAAGATCAGATCACCGGTTGCCCCTCAGGAGTTTTCCATGCCGCTTCAGCGCATCACGCTCACCCTTGCCCGCAGCAAGGAGTATCCGAACGGCTCGGCCGCCCATGGCTACGAGATGGTCGCGCCGCTCGACGGGAATGGGCATCTGGAGGCGGGGGAATGGGCAAAGGCGAAGCAAGCCTGCACCGTCCGCCGCTTCTGGGCGGATGAGGAATTCGACCTCGGCCACCTCGTCCATCGCGGTGGTTCGAAGGGCGGCAGCTGGGCCTTCACCTACGACATCGCCGGCGACGAGGATGACGAGGCGGGCTTCCGCTTCGGTGCCCACAGCTTCAATATCGGCGATTACGTGTCGATCCGCGATGAAGACGGCGTGATGCACACTTTCACGGTGAGCCTGATCGAACCGGCTTGAGGTTAGGAAATCAGGCCGCCTTCAGCGAAAGTCCCCCGCGCTTTTGCAGGAAGGCGATGATCTCAGCCACGCCCTCGCCGGTCTTCAGGTTTGTGAAGACAAACGGGCGCGGGCCACGCTGGTTCGCGGCATCCCTCGCCATCACGGCGAGGTCCGCTCCGACATGCGGCGCGAGATCGGTCTTGTTGATGACCAGCAGGTCGGATCGCGTGATGCCCGGTCCGCCCTTTCGCGGGATTTTCTCGCCCTGCGCGACATCGATGACGTAAAGCGTGAGATCCGCGAGATCCGGCGAGAAGGTCGCGGCGAGGTTGTCGCCGCCGCTTTCGATGAGGATCAGTTCCAGGGCCGGAAATTTCTTGCGCATTTCGGCGATGGCATGAAGGTTCAGCGAGCAATCCTCGCGGATCGCCGTATGCGGGCAGCCACCTGTTTCCACGCCCATGATCCGTTCCAGCGGCAGGGCCTGCAGCCGCGCGAGAATTTCGGCATCCTCTTTCGTGTAGATGTCGTTGGTGATCACCGCGAGATCGCAGGAACCGCGCAGGCGCTGGCAGAGGGCGGCGGTGAGGGTCGTCTTGCCCGAACCGACCGGGCCGCCAATGCCGATGCGAAGAGGTCCATTCATGAGCGGAAAAGCCTCCCGTCGAGGGTTTCGTGCCGAAGCGCCATGAGGTCGGCCATCAGGGCCGAGCCGCCAAGCGCGGAAAGCGGCAGGAGGGAAGCCCGCGCCACTTCGAGAACAAGGGGCTGCAGCTCCGCGAGCCGCTGCTGCGCCTCGCCCTGCCCGATGATGGCGAGGCGAATGCCGGACGCGAGCAGGTTTCCCGCGAAGGCCTGCAGATAACTCGCGGCCAGTGCATCGAGCGGCTGGCCATGAAGGCCGCCGGCAAGGCCAACCGCAACCGGGAAAGCGATTTCCCGCCCCTCCTGAGGCCAGAGGCTCGCAAGACGCGGATGCGGCCAGGCGCGGCGGACGAGCGAGAGAAAGCTCGTGCCCTGCTGCGCGCTTTCGAGCCGCCGCTCGGCGGCCTGCGACAGCGCAAGCGCAAGATCGGAAAGTTCGTGCAAGGCGCTCGCATCCCCGTCGGCCGAGAGGCGCCACGCTTCCCCGAGCAGGATCGCGTCGTTGCGGCCCGTGCCCAGGCTGAGAATGTCACCGATCCAGCCCGCGAGGGCGGCACCGTTGGTGACGATCCCCTCCTCCACCGCCGCCTCGATGCCATGCGAATAGGCGAAGCCGCCGACCGGAAAGGCCGGCGAGAACCACGCCTGACGCTGGAATTCGAGGCTCATCATGGCTCAGCGGTGCTTGTGGCCGTGATCGCGATGATGATCATGGTGATGGTCATGATCATGGCCGCAGCCACAGCCCTCTCCATGCGCGTGGTCATGAGCATGGGCGTGGGAGTGATCATGGTGATGGTGATCATGGTGGTGAGGACCGTGATCATGATGATGATCGTGGCCATGATGATGCGTATGCATCGCCTGCGCATAGGCCCCGCCCTCGGGGTCGAAAGCGGCCTCGACAGCCCTGACCTGCCCGCCGAGGCCCTGCACCATCGCCTCGATCACGTGGTCGCGGCGGATGCGCAGCTTCTGCCCCGCGACCTGAACCGGCAGATGCCGGTTGCCGAGATGCCAGGCGAGGCGCAGCAGATGCTCCGGGCTTTCCGCGCGGATCTCCACCAGAGGCTCGCTCGCGCCCAGGATTTCCACCAGGCGCCCATCCTCGAGCTTCAGCGCGTCGCCCGTGCGCAAGGCGACCGCCTCCGGCAGATCGAGCAGGAAATTCAGGCCGCCCACGCCTTCCATGGCGAAGCGGCGGCGATGGCGATCATCGAAATCGAGCACCACGGTATCGGCGGGATCGCCGCGCCAATCTCCCCGGGCGATGACTTCCGTGGCGCGGATCATGAGGGCTCTCCAAGGTCTTGATGCGGGCATCAAAGGCTAGCACGGCGCGTGCCGGCGGCGGAAGGCCGGGCACGGAAAATCGCGAGCAGAGGAAGCACCAGCGCGAGCAACCCCACCACCACAGCCGGGCGTGGCGCAAGCGCGAGCATGAGGTTTGCATCGAGAATGCGCCGCCACGGCACACCCGTCGCGAGGCCATACCAGAGCGCCTCCAGCCCGGCCGTCAGCGGCACGGCGAGGAGCGCAAGCGCCAGCAGCGACCAGACATTGAGCCGGCGCCCCCTGTGCAGAAACCGCACGGCCATGAGCACGACGAACACGCCGATCTGCACCACCTCCTCGCTCACATTGATCTTCGCCTGCAGGAAGGCGTGGAAAATCGCGAGCACGGTGAGCGGATAGATGAGCCGGTGCAGCCTGTTCCAGCTCTCCGCGCCCATCCGGCGGATGGAACCATCCGTCGAGGTGACACCCAAGGCGACCATCGCCGCGAGGGCCACGAAGCCGATGGTGAGATAGAAACGCTTGATGATCTCCAGCACCACGACAACAAGGTCGTAGCGCTGCTGCACGACATACAGGAACAGGTGGATGAGCGTATAGGCGAGCGCCGCCACGCCGAGCATGCGGCGCAACTGCATGAGCTTTCCCCAGCCGGTAATGAGCCGGAGAGGCGTGATCGCCAGCGTCACCAGCAGTAGCCGCACGGCCCAGAGGCCGGTTTCATGCAACGCGACTTCCAGCGGCTTCGCGCCCAGCGTGCCGTTCAGCCCATGCCCGCCGATCCACAGGCCCGGCGCGATGATACCCGCGAGCGCCAAGGCCTTCAGAGGTGCGAAACGGCCTTGGCGGTCATTCCAGGGAAAAGCGATATCCATGGGCCGAGAGATGGCGCGACATCCCGCGAAGCACAAGTCACGGTTTGTTCAGGCGAAGCCATGCTCCGGTCAGAACAGGAAATAGCGCTGCGCCAGCGGCAAAACCGATGCAGGCTCGCAGACCAGCAATTCGCCATCCGCGCGCACATGGTAGGTTTCGGGGTCGATCTCGATCTTCGGCGTCGCGCCGTTATGGATCATGTCCTTCTTGCCGATGCCGCCGCGCACATTCTTCACCGCCACGAGTTCCTTGCGCAAGCCGAGACGCCCGCCGAGGCCATTGGCGATCGCCGCCTGCGAGACAAACGTCACACTCGTCGCCTGCATCGCCTGCCCATAGGCGCCGAACATCGGCCGGTAATGCACGGGCTGCGGCGTGGGGATGGAGGCGTTGGGGTCGCCCATGGGGGCCGCGATGATCATGCCCGATTTGATCACGAGATCGGGCTTCGCGCCGAAAAAGGCCGGGCTCCAGATCACGAGATCGGCGAGCTTTCCCGCTTCCACCGAACCGATGACATGGCTCACCCCATGCGCGATGGCCGGGTTGATCGTGTATTTCGCCACATAACGCTTGGCGCGGAAATTATCCGCACCCGTGCCCGCATCCTCCGGCAGCGAACCGCGCTGCGCCTTCATCTTGTGCGCGGTCTGCCATGTCCGGGTGATCACCTCGCCGACGCGGCCCATGGCCTGGCTGTCGGAACTCATCATCGAGAGCGCGCCGAGATCGTGGAGAATATCCTCCGCCGCGATCGTTTCCTTGCGGATGCGGCTTTCGGCGAAGGCGAGATCCTCCGCGATCGACGGATCGAGATGGTGGCAGACCATGAGCATGTCGAGATGCTCATCGATCGTGTTCACCGTGAAGGGCCGCGTGGGGTTGGTCGATGAGGGCAGCACATTCGGCAGGCCGGCGATCTTCATGATGTCCGGCGCGTGGCCGCCGCCCGCCCCTTCGGTGTGGAAGGCGTGGATGGTGCGGCCCTTGAACGCCGCCACCGTATCTTCCACATAGCCACTCTCGTTCAGTGTATCGGTGTGGATCATCACCTGAACATCGTGATCGTCGGCGACTGACAGGCAATTGTCGATCGCCGCAGGCGTGGTGCCCCAATCCTCGTGGAGCTTCATCGCGCAGGCGCCTGCCTCGATCATCTCCACGAGAGCGCCGGGCAAGGCCGCGTTGCCCTTGCCGGCAAGGCCGATATTCATCGGCACGCCATCCACCGCGCGGAGCATCATCTCCATGTGCCAGGGGCCGGGCGTGCAGGTCGTGGCGAGCGTGCCATGGGCCGGGCCGGTGCCGCCGCCGAGCATCGAGGTGAGGCCGCTCATCAGCGCATCCTCGATCTGCTGCGGGCAGATGAAATGGATATGCGTATCGAATCCGCCGGCCGTGACGATCTTCCCCTCGCCCGCGATCACCTCCGTGCCGGGGCCGATGATGATATCGACGCCCGGCTGGATATCCGGGTTGCCGGCCTTGCCGATCTTGTAAATCCGCCCGCCCTTGAGGCCGATATCAGCTTTCACGATGCCCCAGTGATCGAGGATCAGCGCATTGGTGATCACGGTATCGACCGCCCCCTGCGCCCGCGTCAGCTGGGATTGTCCCATGCCGTCGCGGATCACCTTGCCGCCGCCGAATTTCACTTCTTCACCGTAGGTTGTGAAATCTTTTTCAACCTCGATGAGAAGATCGGTATCCGCAAGGCGGACCTTGTCGCCAACCGTGGGGCCGAACATGTCGGCATAGATCGAGCGGGGGAGTTTCGCCATGTCACACCTTCCCCATCACCAGCCCGCGAAAGCCGTAGACCTCGCGTTTCCCGGCGATCTCCACCAGCATGACCTCGCGGGTCTGGCCCGGCTCGAAGCGGACGGCGGTGCCGGCGGGAATATCGAGCCGGAAGCCCCTGGCCTTCTCGCGCTCGAACTTCAGGGCGGCGTTCGCCTCGAAGAAATGGTAATGCGAGCCCACCTGAATGGGCCGCGTGCCCGTATTGGCCACGTTAAGCCGGAGCGTCGCGCGCCCGCCATTCATCTCGATCTCGCCGTCCTTCGTGATGATTTCACCGGGGATCATGATCGGCATCCTTGCGCAGGTGAGCACGCGCCTCGGCCCGGCGCCCCGCGCGATAGGCGAGAATGCTCGCGATGACCGTCACGGCCGCGAAGAACAGGTGATCCGGCTCGAAGAGATGTGCGATCAGCGCGGCGAGATCGAAGTGGCCGTGGTCACCCGCGTGGGCCAGCGCCGCCGTCGGGAGCATCATGAGAAGGCAAACTGCATATTTTTTCATCGACACGCCTCTTTTTCAGCGAATGGGTTCGTGCACGGTCACGAGTTTCGTGCCGTCCGGGAAAGTGGCTTCCACCTGAACATCGTGGATCATCTCGGCGATGCCCGGCATGACTTGCGCGCGCGTCAGGATTTTCGCGGCGGATTCCATGAGTTCGGCCACGGATCGGCCATCGCGCGCGCCTTCCACCACGTGATCGGTGATGAGCGCAACCGCCTCCGGGTGGTTGAGCTTCACGCCGCGTTCGAGCCTGCGGCGCGCAACCATCGCAGCCATGGCGACGATCAGCTTGTCCTTTTCGCGCGGGGAGAGATTCATGAAAGGCCTCGGTTCGACATCTCTTGCAACAGAAGCAGCCGCGAGAGCGGCAGATCGGCTCCGGCGGCAACCCGCAGCGCCGCCAGGAAGGCACGCCGCAGGGCCACGTCATCGGATGACAGGAAGCGAGCAAGAACAAGGCCGGAATGGCTGGTGGCACCGGCATGGACGCCGGGCTCGCCCGTCAGCGCCGCGCGCATGGCCGGCAGGCGCTCACCCGCTCCCGGCATGGCCAGCAGCAAGGTTCCGAGAAAGGCATGACCCGCCAATCCGCCGGGATTTCCGACGGCCTGCGCCTGCTCGCCTTCGAGATGGAACGCCTCGGCAAGCACCAGCCGTTCCCCGATCCGCACGCGCCAGAGGTCCCGCCATGTCCCCGCCGTGAAGCGCTCCCCGCTCGCGACGCGGCCCAACTGCACCATCTCGCCCGCGAGAAGCCGCGCATCCGGCGCGACCGAGAGCGAGAATTCGCGCGTGAGGCGTGCCCCTCGATGGATCACCGTTTCAGCCGGAACCCAGACAAGCCGCGCGCCGGGCTCGACCGCAAGCGCGATGGATATCCGCGTGGTGTCGCCACCCGAGCGATAGATGCGCTCCGCCGCAGCACTGCCAATGACGAGCGAGGCGCCCTCTCCCGCTCGCGCCATGAGGCTCAGCCGGTCCCCGCCCGCGAGCCCACCGGCGACATTCACCATCAGCGCCTCGATCGCATCGGGCGTGCGGCGGGGCATCCGAAAGCGGAAGGCCCCGGCCTCGTGCCGGTCCGTGACGCGCAGACGCCCCGCTTCCAGCCCCACCGCGAGGCTCATGCGGGCCTCGACACGCAGGCAGGAGGGCAAATCATGGCCCGCGGCCACGGATGGTGCACGGCCAGCAAGGGATGTGAAATCAAGGAGCATGGATATCCCGCAGAACTGCTTCCCTGCCATGCACGCAGCGGGCCAGGAAAAACCTGAGGAGGAAAAACCTGAGGAGGAAAAAGCTGGGGAGGGAAAAGCTGGGGAGGAAAAATGGTCGAACGAGGCGTTCGACCAAAACCTTTCGGACGCCCCATGCGTAGGAGAGCATCAAGCTCACTCTTTCCGAAAGCCGGGTCGCCATGAAAATCACGCTGGGTCTGCTCGCCGTCGCGGCCATTGTGTATCTCATCCTGGACATGCTGTGGCTGCTGGTCATCGCGCGCGGATTCTATCAGGCGGAGATCGGGGCGCTGCTGAAACCCCAGCCTGACCTGATGGCCGCAGGAATGTTCTACATTCTCTATCTTGCGGGCATGATGGTTTTCGTCATCCTGCCCGGCGCCGAAAACGGGCAGATCGGCAAGGCGATTGCGATGGGCTTTTTCTTCGGCCTGGTCGCCTATGGCACCTATGATCTTACGAACTGGGCGGTCCTGAAGGGGTTTGGCCCGCGCATCGCCCTCGTGGACATGGCCTGGGGCGCGACCGTCTCCGCGATCGTGACCGGCTCTTCCCTTGGCGTGGGGCGCCTGGCGGGCTGGTTCGATTGAGCGCCGGCCTCACGGCGAAAGACGCAGATTGAGCGGGCGATCGAAATCAAGCCCGGCCGCGCGCAGGACGGGCGCCATCTCGCGGATCAGTCCGGCCGGGCACGTTGCGCCAGGCGGATCGAGTTCCAGGAGCCGACGGATATATAGATGCGTCGATTCAAGGCGATAGATCGCCAGGTAGCGCGAATGCGCTGCTTCCACATGGAGATCGGGCGGAACATCGAGCAGGCTGCGCCGATCGGGCAGATGCATCACGATATCCTGTTCGAGCCGCATCGGCTGGCAGGTGACGGCGACCTCGCTGCCGGCCTGAAGGGCGGGCAGAAGGTGCGAAAGCGGCGCCCGGTAGAGGCGCGGACCGCCGCCGGCATGGATCGGCATCCGCACCGAACCGCGCATCCGGTTCTCCAGCCGGAATTCCAGATGCTGACTGAGGCTGTTGTCATCCTGCTCGCTGGGCCCAAGCCGGGCCGTGCCGACAAGGCCCTGGCGTCGCAGCAGATCCTGCATCGCATCATTCTGTTGACCCAGCCGCTGCGTGAGATTGGCGAGGATCGGGCGGGCCGCCCCTCGAACTTCGGTGCGTGAATGGCCGTTGATCGTGCCGTGATGATCGAGACTGAGTTCCGCCCGCACGACCACATGCTGATCTGCGGGCCTGAGCATCCGGAAAGCGCGCAGTTCCGGCCCGGATGCTGCAAGAACCAGCGCGTGTTTTCCGCCGAGATCCGGGTGCGGCACATCGGAATCGAGCAGCAGCTGGCGCGAGGGATCGAGCAATAGCCGAGCCTGCGGCACCTCGACCATCACCGTGTCGAACAGGAAGGCCGGCCGCAGGGTCAGCGCGGGAAGAGAGCGACGGTTCGACAGCACCAGATGGCTGGTCCAGCCCCGGCGCAGGATTTCACCCTGCAGCAGCATCGCGCGCTCCAGCGGCGCAAGCGCGCGCTGTTCTTCCGGCGACCATGCAGGGCCATTCCCGCCCGGGGCTGGCCGGGCGAAACCGGAACCGGTCAGTCCGTGCGCACCCAGCGACGCCATGAGGCGCGCAAGTTCCGCACGATCGGGAATGGGGGGCTTCCCGGTGATGGGCGGCCCCGGCAGATCGAATGGCGCGCGAATGGCCGCGGCCAGCGCCTCCGGGCTGGCATGGCTCGAAAGGTGCAAACGCAGCGCGCCGATCATTCCGCCCGAACGGTGCTGCGTGGTCGCGATCTGCCCCGTGAGCCGGATCGCATGGCCGGGAATCACCGGCGAAGTCAGCCGCAGGCCACTATACTCGATGCCGATCCCTTCGGCATGGCCGACAATCTCGATCACCACCTGGCCGCCGCCCATCTCGGGCGGAAAGGCGAAAGTCTGGTCGAGCCCCTGCCCGGCAGCCAAGGGGCTGAGCCAGAATGCGCCTTGCCGGGCGGATGGGCGCGGCGCGACATCGCCATCATGCAGCTGATCGGTTGTCCGCGCTCCCAGCGCGGCTTGACGCGGTGCCTCCGGCCAGAAGCGTTCGAGGCGTGCGAGCCCCTCACGCAGGAACGGCTCTTCCGGCCAGTCACGGCGCTGAAGCCTTGTATCCTGCGCCTGCCTCCATTCCACCCGCCAGCGCGACCGATCACTGAGATCGATGCGGAGCGTGAGCGCAGGCTCATCGGCCGCGATCAGGGGCGGGAAACCGTAAAGGCTCGGAAGGCCCACGAGAATGCAGCCCAGCGCGGCCAGGCGTTTCCGCAAACACGATATCCGAACCCACGGCATGGATGCCTCCTCACTCTGGCGGGAGAGCATCGTGTAGGCCCGGCTGGTCAAAGGAAGGTCTAAACCTCGGCCCATGACGCGCCTGTTTCGCAGCGTCTGGTTCACCAAGATCGTCGAGAACAGGGAGCCTTTAAGCCAAAACCGGTGAAATCTCGCGGAATCCTCTCACGGCCGCGCAAGGATGCTGCCGCGCTCCACGAAGGAGAGCCCCATCTCCTCGCCCGCGGCACGCATCGAGCGGCACCCGAACGGAACATCGTTCTCGATGCATGTCGAGGGTATCTGGCGTCGATGCATCAGAAGAGGCTGCGCCACCGGAAGCGGCATGGCCTGGCCCGGAGATTCAGCCTTCACCCGCGAAGTCGGCCGCAAAATGCTGCAACTGCTTCTTCATGAGGGTAATGGCCGCGACATCATCGATATCCCCGCCCAGCCAGAGCCGGAAGGCCACGCCGAAGACCGAGCGCCCGCCCACGAAGCCCATCACACGCGGCTGGCGACCCGCCTTCTTCAGGTCCGGGCCGGATTGGGCGTTGCGGGCAATCACGATCACGCCCCGGCAGAGCGGGTCCTGCGCCCCGATCACCGCATCGATGGCAGCCCAGGCAGCGGCATCGTGCTGCAATTCGATGAGCCAGTAATCGGCCTTCAGCCCCTCGCCATAGAGGCGCTCGAGCATCATCGCCGTGGTTTCCCCCTCGGGTGGCAGCGCCTCGATCAGCACTTCCCGGCCCAGGGCCTGCGCGGCCGCGAAGACCTGCCGGATCTCGGAGACATGCTGGCTGTAGGGCGTGCGCGCATCCGAGCGGCCATTGGCGATGAGCTTCGCAACCTGCCGCATTGGCCATTCCGTGAGGCGGACGCGCTCGCCATGCGGCAGCTGCCGGGCGATCCAGAAATCGTGATCCTCGGCTCGGAACAAGGCTTCCCGGCCGAGCATGCCGTCGAGGAACATGCCGACGCCGAGCCCGTTTCGCTCCTTGAATTGCGCGCCGGCTTCCGCGGCCGCCTTCACCGCCAGCGTCTTGAAATAGGCGACGCGCCCCGCATCGACATGCCGGCCCTTGCCATATTGCTCGAAATCCTGGAAGCCGTGATCAATCGAGAGGATCGCAAGCTTCCGCGGCACGGGGCGACGTGTCGTGGCATGGTGCAGGTGATTGAGCACGGCATCGAAACGCAAGGCATGGTGGCTTGAGCCATGCGCGAGGAAATGCATCAATTCCTTCGTGCCGGGATATTCGGGCGAGCACAGCAGGCGCGAAACCGCCATGGCGCCGCAGGCATTCGCATAGGTGCAGCAGGTTTCGAGCGGCGCGTCGCGCAGCCAGCCCGAGAGGAAACCGGCCATGAAGGCATCGCCCGCGCCCAGCACATTGTAAACCTCGACCGGGAAGCCCGGCCCGCGAATGCCCTCGTCGAGGCTCGCCGGGATGGCCTCGGGGAAAGCCGCGCAGCCCTCGGCGCCGCGCTTTGCCACGATCAGCGCCCCGGGCGCGAGCTTGCGGATGGCCTTCAATGCCGCGATCGTATCCGTGGTGCCGCCGGCGATGTGGAGTTCCTCCTCCGTGCCGACGATCAGATCGCAATCCGGCAGGATGCCCGCGAGATGGGCACTGACCTGATCGGACGGGATGTAACGTCTATCCCCTGCCCCATGCCCGGCCAGCCCCCAGAGATTGGGGCGGTAATCGATGTCGAGGATCACTTTCGCGCCGGTTTCCCGCGCGAGGCGAATGGCCTTCTTCTGCGCGGCATCGCTGTTCGCCTTGGCGAAATGCGTGCCGGTGACCAGCACGGCACGCGAGCGGGCGATGAGATCGCGGGTGATATCGCTCTCGTCGAGCGCGGCATCGGCGCAATCCGTGCGGTAGAAGATCAGCGGGAAGGTTTCCTGGTCGCGCACGCCAAGCAGCACCAGCGCGGTCAGGCGATGCGGATCGGTCGCAAGGCCGTCGACCGAGACACCCTCGCGCAGGAGCTGCTCGCGGATGAAGCGGCCCATCGCCTCGTCACCGACGCGGGAAATCAGCGCGGTTTTCAAACCGAGACGGGCCGCGCCGATGGCGATGTTGGCCGGACAGCCCCCGACCGCCTTCACGAAACTCGCCATATCCTCCAGCCGTCCGCCGATCTGCTGGCCATAGAGATCCACCGAAGAGCGGCCGATGGTAACGAGATCGAGATCCTTCATCCTAAATCCCCGGTTCGAGGGGATCGGCGCCGATCCCGACAATGGTTTGATCAAAATCGATATTCGAGCCGGTCATCAGGCCGGATTCGTCGCTCGCCAGATAGAGGCAGGCCCGCGCCACCTCCTCGGGGCTGATGAGACGACCGAAGGGCCGATCCTTCACCGCCTGTTCCAGCCAGCCATCCTGCGCGCCATGGTAGAGGCGCATCACGCGCTCCTCGCCGGGCGTGTGCATCCAGCCGATATTGAGGCCGTTGACGCGAATCCGGTGCTTAACCAGCGCATGGGCGAGGTTGCGCGTCAGCGTCGCCAGCGCGCCCTTCGTGGAGGAATAGGCTGAAAGGAAGGGCTGCCCGCCATGCGCGGACATCGACTGGATATTGATGATCGAGCCTGCGATCCTCTCGCGCGCCATGATCGTCACGGCATCCTGCGCGAGGAAGAACGGCGCGCGAACATTGACCGCGAAGAGTTCGTCAAACCGCTCCTGCGTGGTGTCGAAGATGGTGCCGCGATCGGTCAGCCCCGCCGCGTTCACCAGCACATCCACCCGGCCGAACCGGTGATCCGCCGCCGCGATCACCGAGCGGACATCGTCCATCCTCGAAAGATCAGCCTGCACGAAGATCGAAGCCGTTCCCTGGCGGGCGAGTTCATCCCGGATGCGCGCGCCACGGGCGGCGTTTCGCCCGGTCAGGCAAAGCCCGGCGGCACCCGCTGCCGCAAAGGCGCGGGCGATGGCTTCGCCCAGTCCCTGCGTCGCACCCGTCACCACTGCGATCCTGCCTGAAAGCCGACCCGCGCCTGCAGCCATCGTGTTTCCCCATTCGCGCCCTTTGCCGGCTGAGATTATCGGCGCGCGAGCATTGCGTGAGTCCCGTTCCAATTCTAGTCTTCCGGAAAAACCGAAACAGATCGTCAGCCTGCGGGGAAAAATTTTCGTGATCGGACTGGGTATCATCGGCGCGGGGCGCATCGGGCGCATCCACGCGGGAAATGTCGCGGCTTCGAAGGGGGCCCGATTGCTGGCGGTGAGCGACGCGCTCGCCCCGGCGGCGGAGAGCCTTGCCAACGAACTCGGCACCAAGGCCACCAGCCGCGAGGCGATGCTGGCGGACCCGGCCATTGCCGGCGTGATGATCTGTTCGCCCACCGACACCCACGCCGATTTCATCGAGGAAGCCGTGAAGGCCGGAAAGGCCGTTTTCTGCGAAAAACCGGTGGACCTCTCCTCCGATCGCATCCGGGCCTGCCTCAAGACGGTCGAAGTCTCGGGCAAGCCGCTGATGATCGGCTTCAACCGCCGGTTCGACCCCAATTTCGCGGAAGCCAGGCGCCGCCTCGTGGCCGGTGATGTCGGCAAGATCGAGCTGGTCACGATTCTCTCGCGCGATCCCGGTCCGCCGCCGGTGGAATATGTGAGGCGTTCGGGCGGGCTGTTCCGCGACATGATGATCCATGATCTCGACATGGCCCGCTTCCTTCTCGGCGAAGACCCGGTGGAGGTGCATGCAGTGGCCTCCTGCCTCGTCGATCCGGCGATCGGGCAAGCGGGCGATGTCGATACCGCCGCCGTCCTGTTGAAAACGGCATCCGGCAAGATCGCGCAGATCTCGAATTCCCGCCGCGCGAGCTACGGCTACGACCAGCGCTTCGAGGTGCACGGCGAAAAGGGCATGTTGCGGGCCCGGAACGTGCCGCTGACCACGGTGGAGACCGCCGATGCCCGGGGCTTTCGCGCCGATCCCGTCCTGCCCTTCTTCCTCGAGCGCTATGCCGCCGCCTATCGCGCCGAACTCGCGGCGTTTCTCGATTGCATGGTGAAGGGGATCCAGCCATCGCCCTCGGGCATTGACGGGCTGAAGGCCCAGGTGCTCGCCGATGCCGCAACCGAATCCGCGCAGACCGGCAAGCCCGTGCGCCCCGTCTATTGATGGCCGATCCGATGACCGACAACGCGATGCTCTCCGCCCGCTATCATGCCGCGCATGGCATGGCGCTGAAACTGGGGGAAACGGCCCTCTCCTATTTCGGACGGACCGATGCGCTCGAAATCTCGATGAAGGGTTTCCAGGACTGGCTCACTATCGCCGATGGCACGGTGGAGAGGGAATTCCGCGCGATGATCGCCGAAGCCTTTCCCGGAGACGCGGTGATGGGCGAGGAACAGGGCGGCGGCGCATCCGAGCGGCTCTGGATCATCGATCCGATCGATGGCACCTCGAATTTTGCGCGCGGCGACCGCCAATGGTGCGTTTCGATCGGCTTCGTGCTGAACGGCCGGCCCGAACTGGGGCTGATCCATGCCCCGGCCCTGGGCGAGATGTGGCTCGCGCGGCGGGGTGGGGGCGCGACGCTGAACGGCGTGCCGATCCGCTGCTCGACCAATACCGACCTGAGGCGCTCGACCATCGAATGCGGCTGGTCCACCCGCCGGCCCACCGAGGAATATCTGGGGATCGTCACGCGGCTCTTCGCGGAAGGTTCCAGCGTGAAGCGTTCGGCCTCGGGCGCGCTGGGCGTCGCCCATGCGGCGAACGGGCGCACGGATGCCTATATCGAGACGCATATCAATTCATGGGATGTCGCGGCCGGGCTCGTGATCGCGGGCGAGGCGGGATGCCGCATCAACGCATTCTGCTCCGGCAACTGGATCACGGAGGGCAACCCCATTCTCGTCGCGGCACCGGGAATCGCCGAGATCGTCTCGCGCGAAAGCGGGATCGCGCTGGCCTGAAGTGTATGAATTCGTCATAAAATGTAGGAATGCTACAAAACCCATTGACGGAATTCTGGAAGACGATAAGTTAGCTGGCAAATGTCACATCTGTGACACGGGGAGCGGGTTACAAACCGCCACCGGATCCAGGGGAGGAGAACCACGATGGCGACACGCCGTTCTTTCGCGCTTGCGCTTCTTGCCGCCACCGCCATGGGCGGTCTGGCCCCATCGCCCGCCGCCGCTCAGGGTGAGCTGGTGCTCTATTGCTCGGTGCAGGAGGAATGGTGCCGCCCGATGGCGCAGGCTTTCGAGCGCGCCACGGGCATCAAGGTCGCGATGACCCGCAAGTCGTCCGGCGAGACCTATGCCCAGATCAAGGCCGAAGCCGCCAATCCGCGCGGCGATGTGTGGTGGGGCGGCACGGGCGATCCGCATCTGCAGGCGGCCGAGGAGAACCTCACCGAGCCGTATAAATCCGCCAAGCTCGGCGAGCTTCTGCCCTGGGCGGTGAAGCAGGCCGAACAATCCGGCTTCAAGACCGTCGGCATCTATGCCGGCGCGCTGGGCTTCTCCTTCAACAAGGAGCAGATCGCCCGCAAGAAGCTGCCCGAACCCAAATGCTGGGCGGACCTTGCAAAGCCGGAATACAAGGACGAGGTGCAGGTCGCGGACCCGAATTCCTCCGGCACGGCCTATACCAAGGTGGCGACGCTCATCCAGCTCTTCGGCGAGGACAAGGCCTTCGAACTGATGAAGGCCATGCACAAGAACGTCAATCAGTATACCAAGTCGGGCGCCGCCCCGGCGCGCGCGGCCGCGACCGGCGAAAGCCTGATCGGCATCACCTTCCTGCATGACGCCGTGACCCAGGCCGTGAGCGGCGCGCCGGTGCAGATCGTGGCCCCTTGCGAAGGCACGGGCTACGAGATCGGCTCGATGTCGATCATCAAGGGCGCCAAGAACATGGAGAACGCCAAGAAGTTCTACGATTGGGCTCTGACCCCTGAAGCGCAGAGGATCGCGCTGTCTGCGAAGAGCTACCAGGTGCCTTCCAACAAGGCCTCGGAAGTGCCCAAGGAATCGCCGAACCTCTCGGAAATCAAGCTGATCGATTACAACTTCGCGAAATATGGCTCCTCCGCCGAGCGCACGCGCATCCTGCAGAAATGGGATGCCGAGGTGCGCAACGCGCCGCGCCGCTGAGGCGACATCGCTTCTGTCATTCCCGACGATGCGGCAGCAGCGCGCGGGAATCCGGGATCGTGGGTGGAATACCCGATTTCCGTCCGCTGGCCCATGCCGGCGCCGTGAATGACACCTGAAAGAACAGGCTCGGGGGAGCGGCATGCAACGCAGACGGGCGGATCGGGGGATTGTGGATCTTGGCGCGGCCGGGGTCGCTTCGATCGCGTTTCTGCTGCTTCCCTTTGCCTTTGTCGGCGATCTGCGCTCCGGCCTCGGCTGGCTGCTCGATGGCCGCTGGGCCTTCCTGCTTCCGGTTATCGCAAGCCTTGCCGCCGCCTTCCTTGCGCGGCAGGGCGTGACAACCGCCGGAATGCGGCTCGCTCTGGCCGGCTCCGGCCTTTTCTGGATGATCCTCTACGGCTTCCACGGAAATCTGATCGATGGCCGGCCGCTTCTGGCCCACGGCCTCGGTGCGGGGTTGATTGCCTCGGCGCTTCTGCTGCAGGGCACCCGCGCGCTCGCGAGCCTCGGGGCTTTCAAGGCCGATCGCTGGGTCGCGACCACGACCGTCACCATCCTCGCGCTGGTGCTGACCTTCGTGTTCTTCCCGGTGGCGAAAGTGCTGGGCAGCGCCTTTCTCGACAAGGCGGGAAACCTCGATCTCACACTGTTCTGGGCGCGGCTCACGGCGCCGGATGTCTGGGCTCTCGCCTGTTTCTATTCCAGCGCCTCCTGCGGCGTGGTGCCGAACACCGTGCTGCTCGGCGTGCTCGCGGGCGTGATCTCGACCTTTCTCGGCCTTGCCTTCGCGCTTCTGGCGCAGCGGGGCGGGCTGAAGAACACGCGCATCTTCGATGCGCTCTCGGTGCTGCCGATCATCACCCCGCCCTTCGTGATCGCTTTGGCGCTCGTGGTGCTGTTCGGCCGCACCGGCATCATCACGACGTTTCTGGACAACTGGCTCAACATCCCGCGCTCGCGCTGGATCTATGGGCTGCCGGGCGTGCTGATTGCGCAGGTGCTGTCGCAGACGCCGCTCTCCTACATGATCCTGCGCGGCGCCCTGCAGGGCATCTCGCCCTCGCTGGAGGAAGCCGCGCAGACCCTTCGCGCCTCCCGCTGGGTGACCTTCCGCACTGTGACCTGGCCGCTTCTGAGACCCGCGATCGCCGCCTCGATCCTGCTCGGCTTCGTGGAAAGCCTCGCGGATTTCGGCAACCCGCTGGTGCTCGGCGGGTCGTTCGAGGTGCTCTCGACCAAGATCTTCTTCGCAGTGGCCGGCGCGCAGCATGATCCGGGACGCGCGGCGATCCTCGCGGTGATCCTGCTCGCCCTCACCCTCACCGCCTTCTGGATGCAGCTCGCCTGGCTGGGCAGGAAGAGCTACGTGACCGTGACCGGCAAGGGCGATTCCGGCCAGCCGCTGCCGCTTCCGAAAGCGGTGCGCATCGGCACGCTTTCCGTTGTTATTCCATGGGTTATTCTCACGATCCTCATCTACGGAATCATCGTGGTCGGTGGCTTCGTGCAGGATATCGGCCGCGGCGCGATGCAGCCGACCTTCGAGCATTTCCACACGGGCTTCGCCATCGAATGGACACAGCACGGGCTGTTTCTCGCGGGGTCCGCCTGGGACAGCTTCATCACCACCGTGCAGGTCTCCGCGATCGCAGCACCGCTCACGACGATCATCGGCATTCTCACGGCCTATGTGCTGGTTCGGCATGATTTCGTTGGAAGGCGGACCTTCGAATTCATCACCATGCTGGCTTTCGCCATTCCGGGCACCGTGATCGGCGTCGCCTATATCGTGGCCTTCAACGTGGCCCCGCTGGAACTCACGGGCACGGGGCTGATCCTCATCATCTGCTTCGTGTTCCGCAACATGCCCGTGGGCGTGCGCGCCGGCATCGCAGCCCTGAGCCAGATCGACAAATCGCTGGATGAAGCCTCGACCACTCTCGGCGCATCCACCGGCACGACCGTGCGCCGCGTGACCCTGCCGCTGCTGAAGCCCGCGATCATCGCCACCCTGGTCTTTTCCTTCGTCCATGCCATGACCTCGGTCAGCGCGATCGTGTTTCTCGTCACCGCGAAATACAACATGGCGACGGCTTACATCGTGAACCGCGTGGATGCCGGCGAATACCCGCTGGCGATTGCCTATTCCTCGCTGCTCATCATTTTCATGCTGGTCGTTGTTCTGGCGATCCAGATCGGCATCGGCGAACGCAAGATCGGCCGCCGGCAGGTTCCGGGCAACGCGCCCGCGCCTGTCTCGGTCGGCCGCTAGGAGTTTTTCAGGATGGCGAAAGCCGCAAGCGTCGAGTTCATCCATGTTTTCAAGCGCTACGGGCAGGTCACCGCCGTGCGCGACGTCTCCTTCAAGGTGGAGGCGGGCCAGCTTGTCACGTTGCTCGGCCCCTCGGGCTGCGGCAAGACGACGACTTTGCGCCTCGTGGCAGGCCTCGAACTCGCTTCCGAAGGCACGATCCGGATCGGCAACGAGAACGTGACGCAACTGGGCGCGGCCGAACGCGATGTCTCCATGGTCTTCCAGTCCTACGCGCTGTTTCCGCACATGAATGTGCTGGATAATGTGATGTATGGCCCGCTCGTCTCCGGCGCCTCCAGGAAGGATGCCGAGGCGATGGCCATCGAGAAGCTGGGCCTCGTGGGCCTGAAGGGCTTCGAGAAGCGCCTTCCCTCCGAACTTTCGGGTGGCCAGCAGCAGCGCGTCGCGGTGGCGCGCGCCATCGTGCTCGAACCCTCCGTGCTGCTCTTCGACGAACCCCTCTCGAACCTCGATGCGAAGCTTCGTCGCAAGGTGCGCGATGACATCCGTGACCTGCAGCAGCGCCTTGGGCTCACCGTGCTCTACGTCACCCACGATCAGGAGGAAGCGCTCGCCGTATCCGACAAGGTGATCGTGATGGACAATGCCGTGATCGCGCAGGAAGGCACGCCGGCCGATCTTTACGAGAGGCCGAAGACCCGCTTCCTCGCGGATTTCATTGGCGAGGCGAACCTGATCGACGGCACCTTCAGCGAGAAGGCGGGCAAGGTCACATTCACCGCCGGGGGCACCAAGCTGGAACTCGGCGCGGTGAGCGTGCCCGAAAATGCGAAGACGCTGGCCTTCCGGCCCGATCGCGCCAGCCTTGCGGTGGATGCCGCGAGCCCGCTGAAGATCCGCCGGCAGGCCTATATCGGCCCCTCGCGCGAATATGTCGTCGATGCGCCCTGGGGTGAGATGCTGATCGTGCGGCCCGTGCGCGAGGCCATCCTGCCGAATGGCGCGCATGTGCGGCTCGAGATCGAGCCCGGCGCGGCCATGGTGCTGCCGGTCTGAGGTTTCCCTGGCAGACGAAAGCCGCTAATCCTCTCGGGCCCTTGCCCGGAGACGACCATGCCCCTGCCCGCGCCGCTTTCGCCCCTCCTGGTCGATGATCTCGCGCGCATGGCGCTGATCGAGGATCTGGGCCATGCCGGGGACATCACTTCGCAGGCGACGATCCCCGCGAACCTGGAAACGAAGGCCGTGTTTCGCGCCCGCGAGCCTGGCGTGTTGGCTGGCACGCAATTCATCGAGGCCGCGTTCCGCCTCGTCGGACCGGGAACCCTGACGGTGATTCTCAAGCCGGATGGGTCGCGGCTCGAAAAGGGCGACATCATCGCCGAGGTCACGGGCGCCGCCCGCACCATCCTCTCGGGCGAGCGCGTGGCGCTGAATTTTCTCGGCCGGCTCTCCGGCATCGCCAGCGCCACCGCGCGCTATGTCGGGGAGGTGAGCCATACGCGCGCGGCCATCGTCTGCACGCGCAAGACCACGCCGGGACTGCGGGGAATCGAGAAATACGCCGTGCGCTGTGGCGGCGGCATGAACCACCGTTTCGGCCTTGATGATGCGATCCTGATCAAGGACAACCACATCGCCGTTGCCGGCGGCGTGAAGAGCGCGCTCGAAGCCGCGCGCGCCCATGCGGGGCATCTCGTCAAGATCGAGATCGAGGTGGATAATCTGGATCAGCTCGACGAGGTGCTGGCCACGGGCCTCGCGGATGTCGTGATGCTCGACAACATGCACCCCGATCTGATGCGCCAGGGCGTGGCCCGCGTCGCCGGCCGCATGAAGGTCGAGGCCTCCGGTGGCGTGCGGCTCGACACCGTGCGCGCGATCGCTGAAAGCGGCGTGGACATGATCTCCATCGGCGCGCTCACGCATTCCGTTAAGGTGCTCGATATCGGTCTTGATATCGATCTGTGAACCCATGCCCCCTTCCCCCGCCTTCCGCCCGGAAACGACGCATCTCGCGCTTGGCGACGCCTTCTATGACGTGGTCAGGCCCGCGGATTTCCCGAAAACCATCCTGCGCTACCGGAACGACGCCCATGCCGGGCGCGTGGGCCTGCGTGATCTCTCGGATGCGGAATGGGTTGCGCATTTCGCCCGCTTCGAGCCGCTGCCCGGCTCGCTGCCCGAACCCTTGGCGCTTCGCTACCACGGGCATCAGTTCCGCTCCTACAACCCCGATCTCGGGGATGGGCGCGGCTTTCTCTTCGCGCAGATGCGGGATGATCGCGGAAGGTTGCTCGATCTCGGCACGAAGGGTTCGGGCCAGACGCCCTGGTCGCGGCGCGGCGACGGTCGCCTCACGCTGAAGGGTGGCGTGCGCGAGGTGCTGGCGACCGCCATGCTTGAGGCGCTGGGGGTCGATACCTCGAAAAGCTTCTCGCTGATCGAGACCGGCGAGCAGCTCTACCGGGGCGACGAGCCCTCGCCCACGCGATCATCCGTGCTCGTGCGGCTCTCGCATTCGCATATCCGGATCGGTTCGTTCCAGCGCTTGCTCGCGCTGAACGATGCGGAGGGGCTTGGGCGGCTGCTCGCCCATGTGGTGACGCATTACGCGCCGGAGGCGCGGCGCGACGATCCGGCCGAGGAGGCGACGGCCTTCCTTGAAAGCGTGATGAGGAAGACCGCCGCGACAGCCGCGCGATGGGTGGCCGCGGGCTTCGTGCATGGTGTGCTCAACACCGACAACATCAACGTGACGGGCGAGAGCTTCGATTACGGGCCCTATCGCTTCCTGCCGGTCTATGATCCCGGCTTCACCGCGGCCTATTTCGACCAGACCGGGCTCTACGCCTTCGGCCGGCAGGCGGATACGATCGCCTGGAACTGCGCGCGGCTGGCGGAGACGCTGCTGCTCGTCGCGCCGGTGGAGCCGCTGCAGGAGCGGCTGGAGCATTACCCCGATTTCTTCTGGCCCGCGATGCGCGAGGCCCTGTCGGACCGGCTCGGACTTGCGCCGATCTCGGACGCCGAGGCGGATGCCTTCTCCAAGGCGCTGTTCCAGTTCCTGAAGGAGAGTGCCATTCCCTTCGAGGCCGCGATGTTCGACCTTCATGGCGGCCCGGCGCGGCTTCGGAAGGCGCTCGCGGGAGAACGCGCGAGCTTCTACACCCATCCCGGCTTCGAGCCCGTGAAGGCGATGCTGGAAGCCCGCAAGCCTGGCGCCGGCGCCAATCTCGCGCATCCCTATTTCCAGCGCGCCAACCCCTACACCCTGCTCTATCCCGATATCGAGGCGCTCTGGGAACCGATCGCCGCGCGGGATGACTGGAGCATCTTCTACGCCAAGCTCACGGAGATCGAGACAATGCGCGAGGCCTATGCGCTCGCCGCATGAATGGCCGAACGGTTTTTCGCAAAACCGTGATCGACACAGGGCGCCAAACCATCGCAAGATAAAATCAGGCCCGACTCGGCAAACCCGGGCCGGAACGCGACGCGCCCAGAGATGTCCGACTCCTACGAACGGCCGGCCGAAAACAAGCCGGTCGCACTTCTCCTGCTTCTGCTGACGACAGTGATGTTCGCGACCGGCGATTCCATCGCCAAGCTCGCTGTCGGCACGCTCCACCCCGTGCAGATGCTGTTTGTGCGTTGCGCGATCGTCGTGGCCTTCACGGTGCCTTATGCGCTGTGGAAGATCGGACCGGCGGTTTTCCATACCGATCATCCGAAGACACAGGTCTTTCGCGGCTTCGCGATCCTCGGTTCGTCCTTCCTGTTCGTATCCGGGCTCTCGCATCTGCCGCTGGCGGATGCGAGCGCGATCAACTTCGTCTGGCCCCTGCTGATCACGGTTCTTTCGGTGCTGATGCTGAAGGAAAAGGTAGGCGTGCGGCGTTGGGCCGCGACGCTTCTGGGCTTTGCCGGCATGCTGCTGATCATCCGGCCCGGAACCAGCGCCTTCCAGATGGCCGCCCTTTATCCGCTGGGCGCGGCCCTGCTCTGGTCCTTCGCGGCGGTGGTGACCCGCTCGGTCTCCGCCCATGACCGCGCCGCGACGACACTCGTCTGGACGAGCCTTGTGATGCTCGCAGGCGCCACTGTCCTGATTCCCTTCTTCTGGCGCCCCATGAACGGGCAGGAATGGCTGCTGATGAGCCTGATCGGCGGCATCTCGATTGTGGGCCATTCCATGCTGGTCTTCGCCTATGAGCGCGCGAGTGCCTCGTTCCTCGCGCCCTTCTCCTATGCGCAGCTCGTCTGGGCGACGATCCTCGGCTACCTTGTTTTCGGCAGCCTGCCGGATCGCTGGATCGCCGCCGGTGCGATTCTCATCGTCGCGAGCGGCATCTACACGGCGCATCGCGAACATGTGCGGGCGCGCGAGGCACGGGAACGGGCAGCGCGCGGCAATGGCGATCACGCATCCTGACCGATCAGGCTCACCCCGGTCGAGGACCCCAGCCACGCCGAATTGACGGCTGCGACGGGGCTGCGACCAGCCTGCCGCCCGATCATGAGGCAGGCCTTCAGGAGGCATTCCGCTGAGATGCGACGGATGCGCGGATGATTCCGGCGCAGATGATTCCGGCGAGGATGATTCCGGCGCGGATGCTGGCGGCCTTGCGCGGAACAGCGGAAAGGCATGCCGGGCACGCGATCGCGATCGGTGTGGCACCATCCGGGACGCGAGTTGATCGCGAATGACACGAGTTGATATCCCGGGGCATCTTGCGAGAGCGGGTTCACTTGCCGCCCCCGAATATCAGGCTCCTGCGACATCTCGATCGCCGACCGGCTCAAATTGAATGAATGGCCTGGGCAACCGATCTGCCCGGAGACCAGGACGATGCATGACAGGACCGGATGATTCTGGAGGTAATTCAGGGTGTTGGACTAGTCTTTTTCAGCACCTTCTCCCAACCCTGTCGCAGGCCTAACCCTGTTCCGGCAAGGGCGCAGGAACGTTGCGCTCGCGGCGGGTTGTCATCGTTTCCGGCAGGGCGAACCTTTGCCTGAGACTTCGCAGACAGCCCTTACGCTTGATGAGAAGGGTGGGCTGGGCGATGTCGCATGTTCTGGTTGTGAGCAGGCCGAATTGGTACCGTGTTCCGTTGATCCCGGCTTTTGCCCCGCTTCGCAGGTGGTTTTGCCGCAGGGCGTTCCGCAGCCCGGGTCTTCCGTTTGTCGCGCTGTTCCTCGCCCTCGCGCAGCCGGCCTGGGCGCAGCCCTATACGTTGAGCTTCGAATCCTACCCCTCATCGATCACGGCCGGTTCGACCGTGACTTTCCGGGCGCGTCTCATGAGTTCGGAGGGAAACCCGGTTCCGTTCACGAGCGTCTACTTCAACATCCGGGACAAGGATGGCGCATGGGCTCCCGTGGGATTTACCGACAGCGACGGCATCGCCTCCCTGGTCTGGGATTTCTCGCCTGAGAGCAACTATGACTTCACCACCAACGTCAGGACCTTTGTGTTCATCAATGGTTCGTTCCAGAGCAACACTTTGAACGGTCCTGAAATCAAGATCTTCCCGCGTGAAAGGGTTGCGAGTGCTCCGACGGGTGTCTCGGTAACCGAGCTTCCCTCCCCCTTACCGCGGCTCGCCCACCAGAAAGTGGCGGCTGCCGATCTCGGTTCCTACCGGATCCAATTCTACAGCGCCAATTACAACGATATCCGCGAGGCAGGAACTATTCTGGAAGCAGTATCCGCCAATGTGGCTGACTTTATGCGGTCCTTTGAAATTCACCACGCGCAACAGCGCGACCAGCTGCTTTCCCGATCCGTGAATGAGATGCGCAGCGCGCGACGGCCATAGAAGAGGCGCTCGAGAACTCCTTTGCGGAAGCGGGGCGGGCCAGTTGCCGTTCTCCCGTTCACGGGCATGCAGATGCCGCCGGAGGCGGCCGGCACCTCCATCGGCATCGATCGCCCGCGGCTTCGCTATGCGCCTCGAAGCGCGTGCTGCCGCAGACCGATCTCATGCGATCAGGGAGATCGCCGGTTGATCGAAAGAAAAAACGCGAAGAACAAAGAAAAACGCGAAGAGTTGCGATGGTCGGGCGCGGGCCACCTGCTTCTCTCGGGTCTGTTCCCGCCCCGGGGTCAGCCCCAGGCGCCGATCAGGGCATCGGCATCGGTGATGACCGCGACATTCTGCAACGCGTAATTCACCGAAGCCGTGTGCCATTCGGCATTCATGGTGGAGCAGCAATCCTCGGGCACGACCATGAAATAGCCCTTGTCCGCGCCGGTGCGCGACGTGTGCTCGATCGACATGTTGGTCCATGCGCCGGTGACGATCACGATGTCGCGCTTCAGCGCCTTCAGCACGGTTTCGAGCCGCGTGCCCTCCCAGGCGCTCATGCGCTGCTTCTCGACGACATGATCGCCGGGCTGGGCCTCGAGCCCCGGCACGGGTGCCACGCCCCAGCTGCCGCGCACCAGCGCGCGCGCATCGGCAAGGCCCTCGAAGAGCGGCGCGTTCATCGTGACACCGGGGCAGCCCGGCTCCACCACGAACCAGACATGGATGACGGGTATGCCGCGCTGCCTTGCCGCCGCTGCGAGGCGCGCGGCATTGCCGATGGCGTTCTGCTCGCGGCAATGGACGGGGGAACCGGAAGAGGCGAAGGCGCCGCCCTCCATCACCACATCGTTCTGCATGTCCTGGATGATCAGCACACAGCGGGAGGAATCGAGCGCATAGCCCGGCGCGGCCTTCTTCGCGCCGTTCCGGCCGATGCTCGCCCCGGCCTGCGGGGCGGAAGCGCGGCCGCTCGTGCCCTGTCGCATATAGGGCTCGGTGCGCGGCCCCACCTTGGTTTCAACCGCATAGACCGAATGCGTCGCGGTGAGGAACAGGGTGCGGAAATCCGGCCCACCCCAGGTGAGGTTGCCGACGAGTTCGGGCACGCGCAGCTTGCCGATGAGCCGCCCATCCGGCGCATAGGTCCAGACGCCACCGGGCCCGCAGACCCAGACATTGCCGAAAAGGTCGCATTTCATGCCATCCGGCACGCCGGGCTCGCTGGCCGAGACGATTCCCGAGGCGAAGATGCGACCGTTGGACAGCATTCCATCCGGCTTCACATCGAAGACGCGGATGACGTGCTGCACCGTGTCGTTGATATAGAGACGGGATTCATCCGGCGAGAAGCACAACCCGTTGGGCTGGTCGAACAGCATGCGTTCCACCAGCAATTGCGGCTGCCCGCCACCGGGCGCGATGCGATAGACGCCCTGAAAGCCGAGTTGCCTCGGCCGTTCCACGCCATAAACCGGCATGCGGCCATACCAGGGGTCGGAGAAATAGATCGCCCCGTCGCTCTTCACGACAACATCATTGGGGCTGTTGAGTTCGCGGCCCTCGAAATGCGAGGCAAGCACCTCGCGCCTTCCATCCGAGCGCTCGCGCACGAGGGTCGAGGTCGCATGCTCGCAGACAATGAGGTTCAGGTCGGCATCATAGGTCATGCCGTTGCATTTGTTCGCCGGGCGCATCACCTCGGTGACGCCCGCGCGATCCCAGCGGCGGCGCACATCGCCCGGCATGTCCGAGAACAGGAGGTGATGATCCCGCGGATGCCAGATCGGGCCTTCCGTGAACTGGAAGCCGGTGCCGATCTGGCGAACCGGAGCCCAGAGGTCGACGAGTTCGGCAAAAGCCGGGTCCAGCGCGACATGCGTTGTCATGTGCTTCCCTCCGCCGGGTCAGGAACGCGGGCTCAGACCGGGAACCAGTTGCGCTTCGGCACGCTTTGGACCAGCGGGCCGGGCACGGCCATGTCGAGCCGGCCCGTGACCTGCCCGGCCTCGATCCTCGCAGGCTTGTCATGCACCGGCAGCAGGAAGCGCGAGCCGTTGAGCAGCTTCTTGATCGCGGCCTTTTCCTGCCTTTTCGTGGTGCCGTGATTGCCGGTGACGCGCGGCTCATCGGCATGGATTTCGTGATACGGGTCCACGATCTGGTCGTTGAAATCATAGATCACGTCGCCGCAGATGGTCGCGCGCCCCTCGGCGGTGTCGACATGGATGTTCATCGAGCCCTCCGTATGGGCACCCGCCGCCTCAAGGTAGCAGCCGGGGAAAAGCTCGATCATCCCGGTGAGTTCGAGATCCTCGAGCCGGAGCGCATGCTTCGTGTGCAGCCGGTCGATCAGGTGCTTGATGTCCGGCGCGGGGTATTGCGGATGCATCAGCCCCGAGACGGAATATTCGAGTTCGCGCCGGTTGATGATCACCGTGGTGTTCATCGGGAAAAGCTCGTCCTTCCCGGCATGGTCGATATGCAGATGGGTATGCGCGACGTAGCGCACATCGCCCATGCGCACGCCGTGCTTCATCAGCTGGTTCTCGATCATGTTCTCGTGGAATTGCAGGCCCCGCATGCCGAGGCTTTCCATGATCTGGTTGTGGCGATAGCCGGTATCGACCACCACGGGCCAGGGCCCGCCGAGGATCAGGAAGCCGTAGGTATAGGTGCGCTTGCGCTGGCCGCAGCCGCGACCCAGGACGAGGAAGCTCGATTCCAGCTCGATATCGCCATAATCGAGCACCTTGATTTCCAGCGGCATGGGGGGTTCCTCCTCGTTATCTGAGCTTGTAGGTCTGGCGGGCGGTGCCCGCGAAAATCTGCGCCTGCTCGGCTTCGGGCAGCGAAGCCGAAGCCGCGCGATGAGCGGCGATGAGATCGGCATGGCTCGTCCAGAGCTTCTCGATCGGGAAATTCGAGCCAAAGAGACAGCGTGAGGCGCCGAACATCGCCACCGTCTCGGCGAGGATGAAGGTGATATGGGCCGGGTCGTTCCGGCGCAGGAAAGTGCCGAGGCCCGAGAGCTTGCTGACGACATTCGGTTGCCTGGCGAGAAGCTTCATGCCCGAACGCCACTCGGCGATGCCCGCTTCCGACAGGTCTTCGAGCATCCCCGCATGCTGGAGCACGAAGGTGACCTTCGGGCAGGCGGCCGCGAGTTCCGCGGCACCCGCCATCTGCCCCGCGAAGACCTGCAGATCGAAGCTCCAGCCGTAATCGCCAAGCCGCGCGACATTGCGCTGGAGAACCGGATCGCGGGCGATATCGGGGCCGGATGCGAAGCGGTAGAGCGGGTTTTCGTGCCAGTGGAGCTGCATGCGCACGCCGCGCATGGATGGCTCCTTGGCGAGCGCATCCAGAGCGGGGCGGATATCCTCCGCGAGCAGGTCGGCATGGGCGACAATGCCCACCGGGAACTCCGCGCGCTTTGCCGATTCCGCCACGAAACGCACTTCATCCAGCGCCCGCGCCGGTGCCCAGTTCGCCTGCACATAGACCGCGCCGGTGATGCCGCTGCCGACGGCATCGGCCAGATATTCCTCGATTTCGTAATCCCGGCGGATCGGCTCATAGGGCCCGAAGATGCGCGGCTGCATCGGCCCCATCAGCCAGGGCAGATCGGCCTGTCGCCAGATGTGGAAATGGGCGTCGATCATGCCGCCCTCCCCCTCAGCATCGGCTCGCCCTGCCCGAGCGCGAGCAGATGCCGGCAGATCGCGGCGGTGGAATTGCCGTTGGAAAGCGAGGCAAGCATCGGGCGGATCGCCGCAAGGGCTTCCGTCTGCGGCTGGTAATCCGGATCGGCGGCGAGCGGCGAGAACCAGTCGATGCGGAAGGCGCGCGCCGCGAGCCGCCGCACGGCACCGATCATCGCGCCGGGATCGCCGCGTTCGAGCCCGTCCGAGAGGATCGCCACCACCGCGCCGCGCGCATAGCCCGCGAAACGCGGCACGGCGAGGAAGGCCGCGAGCGCATCCCCGATCCGCGTGCCCCCATCCCAATCCGCCACAAGCCCCGAGGCCTGCGCGAGCGCCTGCTCGCGGTTGCGCAGTTTCAGCGCCCGCGTGACCCGTGTGAGTCGTGTGCCGAAGGTGAAGACCTCGACCCGTGGCGCGCTCTGCACGATGACATGCGCCAAAGCGAGATTGGCATCGGTGCGGCTCTTCATCGAGCCGGAAACATCGATCATCAGGAGGATCGGCCGGGGACGGCTCGCGCGCCGGCGGCGGGTGAGCCGCATCACATCGCCATCGGTGCGGATCGCAGCGCGCAGGCTGCGGGCGAGATCGATCGAGGCACCGCGCCGTGCCCGCCGGAACCGATAGCCGCGCCGGCGGGGAAGCGCTGCCGGCAGATCCCGTGCGAAACGGGCGAGAACATCGCTCGCATCCGGCGGCCTGAGCGCGCGGATCGCCAGGGCCTCGGCTTCGATCGCCTGCTGGCCCGTTTCGTTGACGTTCTCGCCGATGAGGATTTCGCGGCTGCCCGCCTCCTCCTGCACGTTCATTTCCTCGTCAGGCTGCCAGTCGTCGGCCTCGCCCGGCTCGGCGACACCGCCGAGGAAGTGGAAATCGAACAGGGCGTCAAACCTCTCGCGCTGCTGCGGCTGCGGCGCGAGCGTCGCCCAGGCGGCCTGCCGCACCTGTTCCAGCGAGCGAGGGCCGAGAAGGGTGATCGCCTCAAGGAACGTGATGGTCTGGTCAGGCGAGACAGCGAAGCCATGCTCCCGCAGCAGGGTCGGAAAAGCCACGAAGGGGCGTGATGCCGCAGGGAGAATCGATCCGTTCATGCCGCCACCGCCGCGATGAGGGAATCGAGCCGGGGCCGGAGGAAGGCGAGATCTTCCTCGTCCTTCAAAGCTGCACCGATCGAGCGCCGGAAGGCATCCGGCCAGGGCGTGCCGGTGCGCGCGAGCGCGGTCGCGGCCTCCGCCCAGTCCACGGCTTCGGCCACGCCCGGCGGCTTGGTCAGCGGCTCCTGCCGCAACAGGCCCACGGCGCGCACCACGGCCCGCGCGGTTGCCTCCGCCACGGCCGAGGAGCGCAGCATGATGATGGCCGCCTCGCGCTGCGGATCGGGGTAGGCGATGTAATGGTAGATGCAGCGGCGACGCAGAGCCTCATGCAGGTCGCGCGTGCGGTTCGAGGTGAGGATCACCACGGGACGCTCGGCCGCGCGCAAGGTTCCGCGCTCGGGGACGGAGATCGAGAAATCCGAGAGGAATTCCAGCAGGAAAGCCTCGAATTCATGGTCGGAACGGTCGATTTCGTCGATGAGCAGCACGGTCGATTCCGGCCGCCGCAGGGCGGCGAGCATCGGCCGCTCGATCAGGAAATCGTCGCGATAGAGATCGGCGCTCTCGCCTTCCCGCGCCTGCCGGATCGCGAGCATCTGGCGCGGATAGTTCCATTCATAGAGCGCGGCGCTGGCATCGATCCCCTCGAAGCATTGGAGGCGGATCAATTGCCGCCCGAGAATGCCGGAAAGAGCCTTCGCGGCCTCCGTCTTGCCCACCCCCGGCGCACCTTCGAGCAGCAGCGGCTTGCCAAGCGCAAGCGAGAGGAAGGCGGCGGTCGCAATGCCGTCATCCGCGAGGTAATAGGCCGCGCGCAGGGCTTCCGAAAGGGCTTCGGGGCTCGAAAGACCATTGGGGAGCGCGCGGATCGTCATGATTGAGGGCTCATGGCTCAGAGCGCTCCGCCACGACGCTGTTGCGGCTTCGCGCCGCCATTCGCCCGGATGCCGCGCAGGATCTTCTCGGGCGTGATCGGCAGCTCGTTCACCCGCACGCCGACCGCGTTGTAGACGGCGTTGGCGATGGCCGGCAGAACCGGGTTCGCGCACATCTCGCCCGGCCCCTTGCCGCCGAAGGGCCCATCGGGCGCGGGCCGCTCGAGGATCGTGATCGAATAGGGCGCGATGTCGCCCGGACCGGGCATCAGGTACTCGTTGAAATCGCGCGGACCGTGATCGGGATTGGGGTAGTAAGGTTCGGGCGTTTCATAGAGCGCATGGCTCAACCCCATCCAGGCGCCGCCCACGAGTTGCTGCTCCACCATCTTCGGGTTGATGACGCGGCCGAGTTCATAGGCCGAATTCATGCCGAGCACGGTGACCTCGCCCGTCTCGTCATCCACCTCCACATCCGCCACGAGGCAGGCATGGGCGAAGGCGGTGTTGGGGTTCATCTCGCCGGTCTCGGGATCGACGGAAGAGAGCGGGATCAGGAAGATGCCGCGCCCGGCAATGGTCTTGCCCTGCTTGAACTGCGCGGCCTGCGCCGTGGCCCGCACCGTGATCGAGCGCGAGGGCGCGCCCTTCACATGGATGTTGCCCTTGCCATCCGTCACGAGATCGGTCGCGTTGACCTCCAGTTCCTCGGCCGCGGCTTCAAGCAGCACGCCCCTCGCCTCGCGGGCGGCGGCAATCACGGCATTGCCCATGCGATGCGTGCCGCGCGAGGCAAAGGAGCCCATATCATGCGGGCCGGTATCGCTGTCGGCGGTGTCGACATAGACATCCTCGATCGGCACGCCGAGCGTCTCCGCCGCCACCTGCCGGGTCACCTGCTTCATGCCCTGCCCCAGATCGATGGCGGAGAGCGCCACGGTGAACTTGCCGTCTGGGTTTGAATGGATCAGCGCCTGGCTGGGATCGCCGCCGAGATTCATGCCGATCGGGTAATTGACGGACGCCATGCCGCGCCCCTTGAAGCGAGCCATCTCAGCGCCTCCGCGTGCCGAAAACCGAGGAGAAACGATGCGCGCCATGCAGCGAGGCCGGGCCGGCAACGGGTGCAGCAGGCGCGGGTGCAGCAGGCGCGGGTGGCGGCGGCTGGTAGGCCGGAGGCGGTGTCGCGGCCGCAGGACGATAGGGCTCGTATTGCGGAACGGCCGCTGGCCTGGGGCGGTTTTCGGTCGAGCCTTCCATGATCGGCTGCCTGGTCATGGGGATGCGCATGGTTCCAGCCGGCAGGGTTTGCGTCGGGCGGCCATTGCGTGTTTCCGGCCGGCCGATCCGGCCATTCTCATCGATCGGCGTCGCGGGGATTTCCGCGCGCGCCCCGCCGCCGCCCGTCAGCGAGGACTGGCGCTTCGCCTCTTCCGAGAGCGGCCAGCGGGCCTTCTCCGCCGCGACCTGCACGCATTCGATCAGGGCTGTGTTCTTCGCCACCCGGCGATGCGCCTTCATGTCGCCGTCGCGATAGGCGTTGAGGATGCGGAACTCCATCGGGTCCATGCCGCAGGCCTCGGCGCCCTTGTCCATGTGGACTTCCAGCGCGAAATCCACCGCCGTGATGCCGAAGCCGCGCATGGCCGTGGAGGGGCAACGATTCGTGTAGGCCACGTAGATGTCCGAGGCGACATTCGGGATCGTGTAGGGCCCCGGCAGATGCGCCGTGCATTTGATGGCGGCGTAGCTGGAAAGGCGCGTATAGGCGCCGGCATCGAAATAGGAGCGGATGTGGCGAGCGAGAATGCGCCCGTCTCGCGCGATGCCATCCTTGATATAGATGCGCTCGGCGCCGCGCGGGCTGCCATAGAGCATCTCCTCCTCGCGATCGAGCACATAGCGCACCGGCCGCCCGGTCATCATCGCGCCGAGGATGGAGAGCGGCTCGGTGAGGGAATCCACCTTGCCGCCGAAGCCACCGCCCACCGTGCCGCCAATGAAGTGGAGCCGGTTGGAATCGAGGTTCACGATCTTCGCGGCCGTGCCCAGCGAGAAGAACAGGCCCTGCGCGCAGGAATGCACCACGAAGCGCTCATTCTGCTCCGGTGCCGCGATCGAGCCGTTGGTCTCCGTCGGCGCATGCTCGATCGGCGACATCTGGTAGCGGTCCTCGACGATGAACTCGGCCATCGCAAAACCACGCTCGACATCGCCGAAGCGAAGCTTCTGGTGATCGAATTTCTCGTGATATTCAAAGCAATTGCCGGGATAGGTCTCGTTCACCACCGGCGCGCCGGGCTTCAAGGCCTCCTCGACATCGAAGACGGTTGGAAGCGGGTCATATTCCACCCGCACCAGGGCGCGCGCAGCCAGCGCCTGCGCCTCGCTCTCTGCGATGATCGCGACGATCGGCTCGCCCTTGTAGCGCACCTTGTCCACCGCGAGGGTGGGTTCGTCATCCTTGCCGAAATTGATGAGCGAGAGCAGCGTGTTCTTGTTCACCGGCACATCCGCGCCGGAGAGGATGCGTTTCACGCCCGGCGCGCGCTCGGCGGCGGCGATGTCGATGCGGCGGATGCGGGCATGATGATGCGGCGAGCGTACGACCTTGAGATGCAGCAGCCCCTCGAAGGCATGGTCGTCGAAGAAGGGCGAGCGTCCGGTCACATGGCCGGGCATGTCCTGCCGCTGGATGCCCTTGCCCACCACATGGAGGTTGTCGTCGCGCTCGTTCTGGAAGAGATCCTTGCGGAATTCCATGGCGTTACCTCCTTCAGGACCGGCTTGGCGCGGGCATGGCGCGCGCGGCGGCGAGGATCGCCTGGATGATCGGCTCGTAGCCGGTGCAGCGGCAGATGTTGCCGGCGATGGCGTCGATCACCTCCTCGCGGCCGGGGTTCGGGTTGCGGTCCAGCAGCGCCTTCGCGGCCATCAGCATGCCCGGCGTGCAGAAGCCGCACTGCGCGGCGAAATGCTCCATGAAGGCGTTCTGCAGGGGGTGAAGATTCGGCCCGTCCGCCATGCCGGAGACGGTTTCGATGCTGGCCCCCTCGCAGGAAGCCGCGAGCGTGAGGCAGGAGAGCCGAAGCTCGCCATCCATCAGCACAGAACAGGTGCCGCAGGTGCCCTGCCCGCAGCCATATTTCGGGCCGAAATCATTGAGTCCGCGCCGGAGCACGGTGAGGAGGTTGTCGGCCGGATCGGCAAAGGCCGCGCGATCGGAGCCGTTGAGCCGGAATTGCACGGGAATTTTCGCCATCACGCCCTCCCTAGCCTCGCTCGCCAAGCAACCGCGCAAGATGCACCGGCAGCACCTCGCGGCGATACCAGCCGGTCGCGATCGCGTCGGTCGCAGGGGCTGCGCCTTCGAGCGCGGCCGCGCGGGCCGCAGCGATGCCGGTCGCGTCAAGCACCTTGCCTTCCAGCGCCCGCTCGACCCCCCGCGCGCGCATCGGCATCGGCGCCATGGCCCCGTAAGTGACGCGCGCCTGCCCGATGCGGCTCGCGCTGCCCGGCAGATGCGCCGCGATCGAGAGCACCGAGAGGCCCTTGGGCTTCACGCGGCTGACCTTCACGAAGCGGAAATCAGCCGGGTTCTGCGGCCGGTTGAACTGCACGCCCGCCACGAGACGCACCTCACCGCGCGAACGACCCGCGAGCCATTCCTCCAGCGGCATGGCGCGCGGGCTGCCATAGCCGGCGAGCACCATCACCTGCGCATCGAGCGCCAGCAGGGCGACGGTGAAATCGCCATAGGGCGTCTCGGCGAAGAGATTGCCGCCAATCGTCGCCATGTTGCGGATGCCCGGGCCACCCACCGCGCGCGCCGGCGCATGCAGGAAGCCAAGCTCGCGATTGGCGAGAACCATCGCCATGGTCACGCCGGCGCCGAATTCGACGCGGTTGCCGGAGACCTGCATCTGCCGGAAGGCAGGGTCGGTGATGCGCAGCAGGGTTCCCTCCGTCAGCCGCCCCTCATTCACATCGCGCATCACGAGCGTGCCGCCCGAGAGGAGCCTTGTGCCGGGATCGGCGGCGAGGATGCCGGCGGCTTCGGAAAGGCTCTGGGCGACCCGGAGGGCAAGCGGCATTTCAGGCTCCCGTTTCGAGCAGTTGCGGCAGCTGGCGCACGGCTTCCATCCCCGCGACATAGACCTCCTCGCCGACCATGCGGGCGAGTTCCTGCTCCCGTCCCGCCGGCGTGGTGAAGCGGCTTTCCCAGTGCCAGAAGCTGCGATTGCCGTCGGTGACCGGCAGAAGCCGGATATGCGCGACATAGTTGAAGAGCGGGATGGGCGTGTCGAGCAGGCAATAGCTGAAGCTCATCTCGAGATCGGAGAGGCTCAGAAGCTGCTCGCGCAATTCGCTGCCATCGCGCAGGGTGACGCGGCGCACGCAGCCCACCTTGTCCACCGGGTGGCCGCGCTCGATCTGGCTTGTCGCCACGATCGGGTGATGCTGGTCAAGCGCGTTGAAATCGCGCACCACCGCCCAGAGGCGATCCACCGGCACATCGATGATCGTGCTGCGAACCACGCGCGGCATTTCAGCCTCCGAACGACCGCTTCAGCGCGTCAAACCCGCCCTGAAACACGTTGCCGCCAATGCCGGAGACGAGATCGGCCTCCTTGTCGGGGGCGCAATCGAATTCGGCCGACCATTCGATGAAGGTGCGGTCTTGGTCGGTGATGGGCGTGAGGCGAAGAGTGGCCACATAATTCGTCAGCGGCATGGGACTGTCGAGGATCGAGTAGGTGCAGAACATGTCGTAATCCGACAGGCCGAGAAGCTGCTCGCGCAGCCGGTCGCCGTTCCGGAGCGAGAAGGCGCGGACGCAGCCAACCTTGTCGGCCGGCTCGCCATTCTCGATTCGGCTTTCGGCAATGGCCGGGTGCCAGTTCGGCAGGCCATTGAAATCCCGCACGCGGGCCCAGACCCGGCTCGCGGGAGCGTTGATCACGCTGGATGCATAGACGCGCGCCATGGCTCACCCCGTCATTTCTTCTCGCCGCCGCCATCTTTCGGCTTGGGCGGCTGGGCGTCCTTGGTGACGCGTTGCATGTCGGAGGCCTCGCGCATCAGCCCGCCCATCTTGGCGAGGCTGCCGCCCTCGATGCCGATCTCCTTCAGCACCTCGTCGATGAGCGGTGCCTGCACGCGGTAGCGCAGCGCACTCTCGATCACCTCGTCGGTGGGCGTGCGGGCAACCGAGCTGCCGCCCGCGCCACCGAGTCCATCGACATGCAGGATCTTGATGCCGTCGATCTTCTCCATGGGCTTCACGCTCTCGCGCACGATACCCTCGATCCGGTCGAGCAGGCGGCGGCGGAACAATCCGTAGCGGGCCCCATCCGTGAGCACATTCTCGGCCTCGTAGAGGAGGCGCTGCGCTTCGGCTTCCACCGCGCGGCGCACCTTTTCGGCCTCGGCGGCGATGCGGGTTTCCTCGGCCGCCTTCTCGGCCATTATCACTTCCACGGTCTTGCGACGCTTCGCGGTCTCGCTCTCCTGCACGGTCTTGACCATTTCGGCGGCTTCCACGGCCTTGGCCTTGGCGATCTCCGCCTGGGCTGCGGCCGCGCTCTCTTCCAGCGACTTGGTGTAGAGCGTGATGGCCTTTTCCATCGCCGCATTCTCGACATCGCGCTCGCGCTCGATCTCGAGCTTGCGCAGATCGCGCTGGCGTCCGACGCGGGCTTCATCGAGGCCACGATCGGAAGCGATGCGCGCGCGTTCCACCTCTTCGTTCGAGGCGATCTGTGCTTCCTGAAGCGCCTGCAGACGCGCGATCTCGAGCTGCTCGATCACGCGCTTGCGCTCGAGGCGGGCGGCTTCCAGCGCCTGCTCGCGGGCAACATCCGTGCGCTCCACTTCCTGCTTCGCGACGATTTCCGCCTGCCGCAGGGCCTTGTCGGCATCGGTGCGCTCGGCCTTCTTGGCAGCGACGATGATGGCGCGATCCTCCTCGGCGAGCTCAACCACGCGCTTCTGATCGATCTGCAGGATCTCACGCGTCCTGCTGGAGGCGATGCGCTCCTCCTCGATCTTGAGTTCGGCGGCGATCCGCTGGCGCTCCACGGCATCGCGGCGCTGGATTTCCGCCGCCTCGAGTTCCTCGGCCCGGCGAATTTCAAGCCGGCGCGTTGCGAGTTCGGAGGCGATGCGCTCGGCCGCGATCGCCTTTTCCTGCGCGATGCGCGCGGCTTCGGTGGCCTCGCGCGCCGAGATCTCGGCCGTTTCGACCACCTTGTTGCGCTCGATCTCGAGCTTCCGGCGCCCCTCCTCGAAGCTGATCCGCTCGGCCGTGACGGCATTTTCCTGCGCGATGCGGGCCTTTTCCACGGCCTCGCGCGCGGCGATCTCGGCCTCGTCCAAAGCCTGGTTCCGCGCGATCTCGAGGTTGCGGACTTCCTGCTCGCGCCCGATGCGCTCGGCATTTACGAGCGCTTCCTGCGTGATCCGCGCCTTTTCGGTGGATTCGCGCGCGGCGATCTCGGCGGCTTCGAGCATCCGCGTGCGCTCGATTTCCTTCTGGCGCGTCTCGAGATCGGAGGCGATGCGCGCGGCCTGGATGGTCTTTTCGTTGGTGATGCGCGCCTTCTCGATCTCCTCGCGCGCCGCGATTTCCGCCGCCTCCACTGCCTTGGTGCGCTCGATCTCGCGCTGGCGAACCTCGCGCTCGGAGGAAATCCGCGCCTCGCTGATCGCCCGATCATTGGCGATCTTCGCCTTCTCGATTTCCTCGCGGGAGAGAATCTGCGCCTGCTCGGCCTCGGTATCGCGGGCGGCGCGCTCGCGGGCCACCTCGGCGCGCTGCATGGCGCGGCGGATCTCGATCTCGCGCTGCTGTTCCAGGCGCGCGGTCTCGCTCTCGCGCTCGATATCCAGCGCCTGCCGTTCGGCCTCGAGATTGCGGGTGCGAATCCTGATCATCGATTCCTGCTCGATGTCGTTGCGCAGCTTCCGCTTTTCCTCGATCTCCCCGATGATGCGCGTAAGGCCTTCCGCATCAAAGCGGTTGGAGGGGTTGAAATATTGCAGATCGGTCTGGTCGAGATCGGTGATCGCCACCGATTCCAGCACAAGGCCGTTCTGCTCCATCATGTCGACGGCGGCATCCCGCACGCGCTGCACATAGAGCCCGCGCTGCTCGTGCATCTCCTCCATGGACATTTCCGAGGCGACCGAACGCAGGGCCGAGATGAACTTGCCCGAGAGCAGGGCATTGAGCTGCTCCGGCTGCAGCGTGCGCCGGCCAAGGGTGGCCGCGGCGATGGAAACGGACGGCTTGTCCGGCCTCACCCGGACATAGAATTCCGCATCGATATCGACGCGCATCCGGTCCCGCGTGATCAGCGCATCCTGGTTGGCGCGGGTCACCGCCATGCGCAGGACATTCATGTTCACCGGTGTGACATCATGGATGATCGGCAGCACGAAGGCGCCGCCATTGATCACCACCTTCTCGCCGAAGAGGCCGGTTCGGACGAACGACACCTCCTTCGAGGAGCGGCGATAGAGCCAGTTCACCAGGTAGACGAGGATCGCGATCACGATCACCGCCACGATGAGCCAGAGAATGAGCGTTCCGATCAATTGCCCGGTCATGTCACGTTTCTCCCCTCAGCCTGCCCGGTTCACGCCGTTCGAGGCGTGCCGCCCATGCGGCCGATTGTCTTGAAAGCCCTGGTCTGTTCGCAGATCGCCACTTCCACCGGCAGGCGCTCCATCGAGGACGCGCCGTAGAAGCCGTGGCAATGGCGGGTCTTCTTCATGATGAAATCGGCATCCGGCGGCTCGGCGACCGGCCCGCCATGGACGAGGATGATGGCATCCGGTTTGACCGCGAGAGCCGCCGCCGCCCAGGCATCGACGATGGCCGGGCAATCCTCGAGTTTCAGCGCGGTTTCCGCGCCAATCGAGCCGCCGGTCGTAAGCCCGAGATGGCAGACGATGATGTCCGCACCCGCCTTCGCCATGGCCGCGGCATCGGCTTCGGAAAAGACGTAGGGCGTGGTGAGAAGGCCCTTCTGCGCGGCAAGGCGGATCATCTCGACCTCGAGGCCGAAACCCATGCCTGTTTCCTCGAGATTCTGCCGGAAAAGGCCGTCAATCAGCCCGACGGTCGGGAAATTCTGCACGCCGGAGAAACCAATGCGCCGCACCTCGTCGAGGAACACATCCATATCGCGGAAGGGGTCCGTGCCGCAGATACCCGCGATCACCGGGGTCTTCCTCACCACCGGCAGAACCTCGCTCGCCATGTCCATCACGATGGCATTGGCATCGCCATAGGGCATCAGGCCCGAGAGCGAGCCGCGCCCGGCCATGCGGAAGCGGCCGGAATTGTAGATGACGATGAGATCGATGCCGCCCGCTTCCTCGCATTTCGCGGAAAGGCCCGTGCCGGCCCCGCCGCCGATGATCGGCTCGCCGCGCGCGATCATCGCGCGGTAGCGGGCGAGCAGTTCGGTTCGGGAAAAGCGGGGCATGTCTCAGGTCCTGCCGGCAGCGCCCTTGAAGCGGCCCTGATGCAGCGCGCGGAAATGCTGCGCGAGGGCCGCCGCGAAGGCGGGGTCGTTGATGTGAAGCGGAAGACGGATCAGCTGCCGGCTCGCCGTGACACGCACGGTCTCGGCCAACGCATCGAAAAGCGCCGCATCCGCTGCCGGATCCCAGAAGGGCTGGCCCGGTGAATCGAGCGCCGAAACGCCGCCCTCGGGGAGGAGGAAGCGCACCTGGCCTTCCATCTGGTTCAGGCGCTCGCCGATCCAGCGGCCCATGCGGCGGTTCTCCTCCGCATTGGTGCGCATCAGCGTGATCTGTGGATTATGGGGATAAAAGAGCCGCTGGCGATAATGCGCGGGCACGGTTTCGGGGGCCGCGAAATTCACCATGTCGAGCGCGCCGACCGAGCCGACATAGGGGATTTTCGTACGGATAATCGCGCCGAAGCGATCCTCCGTGGCGGGCAGCATGCCGCCCATCATCATGTCGCAGATTTCGGTGGTGGAGACGTCGATCACGCCCGGCACGAGCCCGGAATCGATGAGCTTTTCCATCGAGCGGCCGCCAACGCCGGTCGCATGGAACACCAGCGTTTCCCAATCCTTTTCGATGAGGCGCGTCACCTGCTGCACGCAAGGCGTGGTGACGCCGAACATCGTGAGGCCGACAAGGGGCTTCTCCGGAGCCGCGCGGCGTATCGCGGGGCCGTGCTGCTGCTCGTGGAAGGCCCGCGCCATCGCCGCCATGGCCTGCGCCGCATTGCCGAGCACCGCGCGCGAGACCCGGTTCAGCCCCTGAACATCGGTCACCGAATGCATCATGGTGATGTCGGTCGGGCCGATATAGGCCGCGACATTGCCGGATGCCATGGTCGAGACCATCAGCTTGGGCACGCCCACCGGCAGGGTCTGCATGCCGGCAGTGGCGATCGCCGTGCCGCCGGAGCCGCCCGCCGAGATGATGCCGATCACCCCCTGCTGGCGCGCCATCCAGGCGCGGAACGCGTCCGTCATCGCCGCGACGGCCTTGCCGCGATCCCCCGAGGCGATGCCGGCCGAACCGGTCGGCAGCGCGAGCGCCACCTCCTGCGCCGAAACATCCGCGCCCTGGTTGCGGCCATTGGTCGAGAGATCGACGAGCCGCGTGCGCAGCCCCGCGGCCTTGATGATGTCGCGCAGATAGCGCAGCTCCTCGCCCTTGGTGTCGAGCGTGCCGGCGATGATGACATGCGGCTCCTGCGGCGCACGCGCCGCGAGCGGGGAGACATCACCCACGCGCCGGCCATCGATGGTGGCGAGAATCGGCCGCGAGATCGTGCGGGCCTGCGCCTCGATCCGCGCCGCCGGAACATCCTGCGACCAGCGCGTGGGCAGGGTCGGGTTGGCGATGTAGACCCGGATCGGCCCTTGCGGAGCGGCAGGCGCCGGGCGCGCCTCGCCGGCCGGCTGCCCGTCTGCCGGCGCTTCCGTTTCGTCGTGACTGTGGCGACCAACGCCCAGCAGCCGCTGCTGGAGATCGCGATCCGCCGCGATCACCGAAGAGGCGATCACCCGGTGAATGCGCCCGTTGACCATGATGGCGATGGTGTCGGACATCTGGGTCGCGACGCCGATATTCTGCTCGATGACGAGGATCGAGACATCGCCCTCCGCCGCAAGACGCACCAGCGTTTCCTCGACATGCGCCACGATCACCGGGGCGAGCCCCTCGGTCGGCTCGTCCATGATGAGCAGGCGCGGGTTCATCAGCAGCGCGCGGCTGATCGCCAGCATCTGCTGCTCGCCACCGGAAAGCTGGCCTCCACCGTTCCGCCGCCGCTCGGCAAGGCGGGGGAAGACGTCATAGATGCGCTCGGGCGTCCAGGCGCCCTTCCCGCGCGACATCAGGCGGAGATGTTCGTCGACCGTCAGCGAGCGCCAGAGCCGCCGCCCCTGCGGCACATAGCCGATACCGAGCCGCGCGATCTCCGCCGGCTTGCGGCCCACCAGTTCCTCGCCCATGAAGCGGATGGAGCCGGAAGAGACCGGCACAAGGCCCATGATCGCCTTGCACATCGTGGTCTTGCCCATGCCGTTGCGGCCGACGACCGCGAGCACGCCGGAAGGCAGGGCGAGATCCACGCCCTGCACGGCATGCGAGCGACCGTAGAACACGTTCAGGCCCTGCAGCTGAAGGACAGGCGCGCCAGCGCCGCGCGAGCCGCGTTCAATCATGGCCACCTCCCAGATACAGTTCCTGCACCTCCGGATCGTCCTCGATCTCTTCCGGGCGACCTTCCTTGAAGATGCGGCCATTATGCATCATCGTGACGCTTTCGACGACGCGCAGCGCCACGTCCATGTCGTGCTCGATGATGATGTAGCCGATATGGTTCGGCAGGGTCGTGAGGATCGAGACAAGGTCGCGACGCTCGGTCGGGGAAAGCCCCGCCGCCGGCTCGTCGAACAGGATGAAGCGCGGCGCGCCCGACAGCGCGAGAGCGATCTCGAGCTGGCGCTGCTGGCCATAGGCCAGTTCGCCGACAAGTCGGTTCTTTTCGGCGGCGAGATGCACCGCCTCCACCAGCGTTTCCGCCGCATGCACGAGCGAGTCATCCCGGCGCGAGCGGATCAGCGAGAAGCGGTTGCGCGAAACACCCCGGCAGGCGAGATAGACGTTGTCGATCACCGAGAGCCCCGCGAAGAGCGAGGAGATCTGGTAGGTGCGCCGCAACCCGCGCCGGATGCGCTCATGCGGAGGAAAGGTGGTGACGTCCTCGCCGAAGAAGCGGATCAGCCCGGTCGTCGGCAGGAAATCGCCGGTGATGCAGTTGAAGAGCGTGGTCTTGCCCGCGCCGTTCGAGCCGAGAACCGCGCGCCTCTCGCCAGGGCGCACCGAGAGCGTCACATCGGAAATCGCGGCGAGCGCGCCGAACATCTTGGTGATGCCGCGCAGTTCCAGCGCGTTGCCGGCGCTGACATGGGCCTGCCCCAACGAAACGGGGCGCGGCGGGTTCACGGGCGGGTTCACGGGCGCGTTCATGCCGCACCTCCCGCGCCATCGGCCTCGCGCCGCTGCCGGCGCGCGCGCCAGCGATCCCACAGGCCCAGCACGCCATCGGGCGAGAACAGGACCACGGCAAGGAAGCCAAGCCCGATGATCAGCTTGAAGCGCTCGGCCGAGAAGCCGAAAAACCCGAGGATGTCCGGCGAGAAGACCTGCAGCAGCACATAGATGAAAGCGCCGATGAACGGCCCCAGCGGGCGCCGCATGCCGCCGACCACCGCCACCACCAGCACGTCGATCGCAGCCGCAATGCCGATCGTGCCGGGCGCGATCTGCGCATTCTGCCAGACGAGCAGGATGCCGCCGGCCGAGGCGAACACGCTCGCCAGCGCATAGGCCGCGACGCGATGCGCGGTGACATTGAAGCCGAGCGCCGCCATGCGGCGGGGATTGTCGCGCACGCCCTGCAAGGCCAGCCCGAAGGGCGAGCGCGAGACATAGACCACCGCCCCATAGGAGAGCGCGGCCAGCGCCAGGCTGAGATAGTAGAACGGCACGGGATCGCGCCAGTTCACCCCGAAAAGCGGCGGCGGCAGCACGAGGTTGAAGCCGGAATAGCCGTTGAAGATCGTGTAGTTCTGCCGCGTGAAATAGAAGAAGGCCGCCGCGATCGCCAGCGTGATCATGATGGTATAGATGCCCTCGGTTCGCACGGCCAGCGCGCCCGCGACCGTGGCGAAAAGGGCCGCCATCAGGAAGGCGGCCGGGATCACGATCCACCAGGCCAGCCCGAGGCTGACCGTGACCGTGCCGGAGGAGCCGAGGATCGCGACCATGTAGCCGGCCACCCCGGCAATGGTCATCTGCAGCAGGCTCACCATGCCGCCATAACCGGCAAGGAACATCAGGCTGAGCCCGATCATCCCCAGGATGAAGGTCCAGCCCATCACCTGGAAGAGCCAGAAATTGTTCGCGACCACCGGCAGGAAAACAAGCACGACCGCCAGCGCCCACCAGGGCGCGGGGATGCGCTCGAACCAGAGTTTCTGGTCAGCGCGGTTCACGAAGCGGGGAGCATGTTCGGTCATGGCCATGGATCAGCGCCTCGAACCGAGAAGACCCTGTGGGCGGAAGGCCAGCACCGCCGCCATGATCAGGAAGGTGAAGACCACGGAATAGGTCGGCGCATAGACAAAGCCCATCTGCTCGGTCACGCCGATGATGATCGCGCCGATGGCCGCCCCCACGATGGAGCCCATGCCACCGACGATCACCACCACGAGGCTCGCGAGCAGGAAGCGCGTATCCTCGCCCGGCGAGAGCGACTGGAAGGTGCCGCCGATGATGCCGGCCATGCCGGCAAGGCCCGCACCGAAGCCGAAAACCACCAGGAAGACGAGCTGGATGCGCACGCCGGAGGCCGCGAGCATCTCGCGGTCATCCACGCCCGCGCGGATCAGCATGCCGAGGGCGGTTCGGTTCAGGACCAGCCACATCACGACTCCGATCACGATCGCCGCGATCAGGATCCAGACGCGCACCGCCGGGTAGCGCAGCCAGTTCGTGGCACCCGTATTGGCATTGATGGAGTTGATGATCGGCAATTCCATCGGCCCCTGCAGGAAGGCCGGCGCGAGGATCGAATAGGATTGCCCGCCCCAGAACCAGAGCATCAGATCAGCCAGCACGATGGAAATGCCGATGCTCACGAGGGTCTGGCGCAGTTCCTCGCCCTCCATCTTCGAGAAGATGAAGCGCTGCATCAAGAGGCCCAGCAGGCCCACGACGATGAACACGATGGGGAAGGTCAGGAACCATGAGCCGGTGACGTTCGAGATCTCGTAGCCGAGATAGCCGCCGAGCAGGAACAGCGAGCCATGCGCGAGGTTCACCACGCGCATCAGCCCGAAGATGAGGGTGAAGCCCGCCGCGACAAGGAAATAAAGCGCGCCGAGCGTGATGCCGCCGAGCAAGGCATTGAGGAAGATCTGCTTGCGACCCCATTTCGCCACCAGTTCCGGTGGCCAGGGCGCGAAGACAAGCCAGAGGAAGATCACGATGAGGATCGCGATGATCAGGCTCCGGATCGGATTGCGCTTGATGATGTCATCCATCGCGGCGGCTCGCGGAAGATCCTGTCCTGGGGCCGGCCTCGCCTTGTTGCAGCGGTTGACCGGACCCGGATGGCGCCCCTTCGCCACCCTTGCCCTCAAAGCTTAGAATGACAGCCCCATGGCACGCTTTCCCGAACGTCTCATCTTTCCGTAAGCGTCGCGGGAGGCTCAATGGAACGCCCCGAGTACGCTGCGCCGGTAGGCGCTGGGCGGCACCACGCCATTCGCGATGAAGAAGCGCGAAAAGCTCGCGGGCGTCGCGAAGCCGAGATCGAGGCCGATTTCCGACACGGTCTCCTCGCCGCGCGCCAGCCGCTCGATGGCGCGTTCCATGCGCAGGGCGTTGAGATAGAGGGTCGGCGGCAGGCCCATCTGCTCGCGGAACAGCTTGAAGAAATGCGGGCGCGACAAGCCCGCCGCCCGCGAGATCGTGCCAAGGTCGATGGGCTCGCTCAAGGCTTCGCCGAGCAGGCTGATGGCGCGGCGGATGCGGAAATCGCGGAAGCCGAAGCGCGACCGGTCTCCGGCCCTTCCGCCGGCCTGCCATTGCCAGGTCTGGTCGAAGGCAGCCTGCGTCAATGCCCCGAGGCGATCCTCGAAACTGCCATCATCCCCTCGATGGGAAGCCAGCAGCCGCGCCGTGTCGGCGACAAGCCGGGCGATATGGTCGTCCATGCTCACGACCGGGCGGCCAAAGCGCAGGATCTCGGATGCCTGCCCGCTCGCCTCCACGAACCAGCCCGGGCGGATATAGAGCACCAGCGTGAGCGTGGGGGCGCGGCGATCCACCGGCAGGAAGTAATGCGGCTGCCAGGGGCTGATCGCGGTGGCTTCCATCGGGTTCAGCGGGTGGGCCCGTCCGTCGATGACGACCTTCGCGGCTGGTCCGCGGACATGGAAGATCAGATGCCCTTCCCGATGGGCATGTGGCACCATGGGCCGATCCAGCTCATAGAGGCAGGCGCGCCCGAACGCACCATGTGCGACAGCGTGAGCAACGCTCATCCGTTTCCTCCCGCAGTTCTTTTTTCGCAGCTGGAAATGAATTTACAAGGTGCCAGCAAACTGGCAACCGACCATTCCGGAGAAAGATAAAATTGTCTTGGTCTCACCAGGCAGCCTCGAGAATTTCTCGGCAATCGCCTGCGGTAAGGCGACGCGGATTGGCAAGGGCGGCCGGATCATTCGCGGCCATCTCGGCAAAGCGGTCGAAGCGGCCGCGATCGATGCCGATCTCGCGCAGGCTCGTGGGAAGGCCGAGCCCGCGCGCGAAGGCGCCGATTTCGATGCTGAGCGAGGCTTTTCCCTCGCGGCTTGCGAGGGTCCTGGCGAGCGCGGCATAGCGATCCCCCACGGCCTGCGCGTTGAAATCGGCCACCGCCGCCAGCAGCGGCGCATGGAGATCGCCGGGCAGGAAGCCCGCGCGGAGTTCCGCCTCGATCGGCAGGGCCAGCGCATCCACGCCGCCCACGGCCTTTTCCAGCGCGAGACCGGCGGTCATCGCGGCGGCCATCACCTCGCGCAGAGCCTCGCGATTGCCGGGCGCGCCCAGCACCACTGGCAGCCAGCGCGTCATCCGGCGCACGGCTTCGAGCGCGAGCCCGTCCGCCGGCGGGTTGTAGCTGGGGCTGGCATAGGCCTCGATGGCATGGACCATGATCTCCATGGCCGAGGCGGCGATCCGGCGAATCGGCGCATGTTCGAGCACCGTGGGATCGACGATTACCCGGTCCGGCCGGGGACAGATGGCGGGGCGGCCATCGCGCGGGCGGACATGGCGGCCAAGACCGAGATCGAACACGCCGACCGGCACCGCGATCACCGTGAGGCGCCCGCCTTGCCGGCTGGCCTCGGCCGCGACCAGTCGCGCCTGACCGATGGCCTTTGCCCCACCCACCGCCACGAGCGTGCCGGTGCCGATTTCCTTGAGGTGCGAAAGTGCCGTGCGCGTTTCCCCGCGGGAGGGTGCGCCGGCCGTCACATTCCGGACCGTGAGTGCGATGCCGCCAAGCACTTCTCGCACGCGGTTGAGGGCAGCCTCGACACCGGGTTCGTCATCGGTCAGCAACAGGGCATTGGAGAAAGCGCCGGTCTCTTCCGGCAGGGCATCCTCGATGGCGGCCTCGGCGAAATGAGTCCGAGTGAGATAGCCTATCAGGGTCATCGGCAGCACTCCCGGCGAGGGCGATCTGACGTCGCCCATTGGTTTTTTCGCGAAGGAGAAAACGATGGGCCCCGGAGGGCCCACCCTGTTGTCGATGTCGGTGAAGGGGCGCGATCAGCCGCCCGAGCGCAGCTTGGCGCAATCCACGACCGTGCGTGAGGGCAGGCCGAGGGCGCGGAACTGCTCGGCCGTCATGCCCAGGGTCTGGGTCACGTTATCGGTCCGCGCAACCATCTTGGTGGTCATGTTGCCATCCGGCCCATCCACGACCTCGTTGATGAACACCGTGCCGGTGGCCTGGCGGTTTTCGTTCAGCGTGATGCGGCCAACCGGGCTGTCAAGCTGGAGCTTGTTCAGGGCGTCCTTGAATTTCGCCTGACCGTTCGAGAGGTCGCCACCCGCCGTCTCGAGACCCTTGATCGCCGCGAGAGTCGCCGTGTAGTAGCCAAGGCCGAAGAGCGAGGGCGTCGGCAGGCGCTGGGCGGCCGGCCATGCTTCCTGGTAGCGCTTCACGTAGGAAGTCCAGGCCGGATCGGGGTTGTCGGTCGCGAAGGGGCCGGAAACCGGCGTGCCCTTCAGCGCATCCTTCGCCCGTCCGCGCGCGGTGAGAACGGTCTGGTCGGCGAGGATGGTGCCGCCGATCAGGCGCGTCTTCTCGCCGGCCTGCTGGTACTGGTTCAGGAAGTTGATCGCATCCGTGCCGCCCAGGCCGAGATAGATCGCATCCACGTTCTCGGGCAGCTGCGCGATGATGCCGCCGAAATCCGACTGCCCCAGCGGCTGCCAGAAGCGCTGAACGATGTCACCGCCCGCCTTGCAGTAATCGACCGCGAAACCCATGAAGTTGGTGTAGCCGAAGGAGTAATCCGCGACGATGGTGGCGATCTTCTTGTAGCCCTTGGTCTTGAAGGCATAGGAGCCAAGTCCGTACCCCCACTGCGCGCCATCAAGGTTGAAACGGTAGAAATTCGGGGCGGGATCGACCCAGGTGGTCTCCAGCGCGCCGGAAATGCCGTTGATCACCACCTTGTCCGGGATGGTTTTGGCAAAATCGCGCATCGCGATGCCTTCGGAACCGGAAAGCGGGCCGATGATCAGATCGACCTTGTCCTGCTCGATCAGCTTGCGCGCCATGCGCACGGTGGTATCGGGCTTGGTGTCGGTCGGCGCGATCACCGTCTCCACCTTCTTGCCGGCAATGGTGTTGTTCACTTCCCTGAGGGCCAGTTCGACGTTGCGGACAGCATCCTGCCCGCCCGTCGCAAACGCGCCCTCAAGCGCAACGAGAACGCCGATCCGGATCGTTCCACCCTGTGCCATGGCTGCACCCGGCAGCATGAGGGCGGCAATCGCAACGGCTCCGAGCAAAGTCTTGCGCATGTATGTTCCTCCCTGTGGCATGGCAGCACCCGCCGGCTTCAATGCCGGACACCAGCCTGCGCGCGCCTCCTGAGCGCGATCTTCGCCGCGCCGGACGGAAAGCTGCCGTCCAACGCGAAAGCCGCCCATATCCCAGCGTCTCATTTTGTGTGTTCGCATGTTGGAGCGGGAGCCCTGCCCCGGCATGTTCGGGAGGCCGGGCAGCATTGTCCCCGGCGGCGCGATGGCATTATTCTGGCCGGCCGGGAAGCGATGTCATCGCCGGGAAATTCGGGGGAGCGGAATGAACCAGCTGGACTTGCGGAATCGCGTGGCGATCATCACCGGGGGGGCGCGCGGCATCGGCCATGCCATCGCGGAGCGCCTGCTGCGTTCGGGCGGCACGGCCGTGCTCTGGGACATCGACCAGGCGGCCCTGGCCGAGGCGGCTGCCGCACTCGGCACGCTGGGACCCGTGACAACCGATGCTGTCGAACTCACCGATGAGGCTTCGGTCGCTGCCGCGACGGCTGCGGCGATGGCCCGCCACGGGCGCATCGACATTCTCGTCAACAATGCCGGCATCACCGGCGGCAATGCGAAATTGTGGGAGCTGGAACCGGCGGTGTGGCGGCAGGTGATCGAGGTGAACCTCGTCGCGCCCTATCTCGTCTGCCGCGCCGTGGTGCCGGAAATGCTGAAGGGCGGCTACGGGCGGATCGTGAACATCGCCTCCATTGCCGGCAAGGAGGGCAACCCCAATGCCTCGCATTATTCCGCCTCGAAAGCGGGGCTGATCGCGCTCACGAAATCGCTGGGGAAGGAATTGGCAACCTCGAACATCCTCGTCAACTGCATCACGCCCGCCGCCGCGAAGACCGCGATCTTCGACCAGATGAAGCCCGAATTCATCCAGTTCATGCTTTCGAAAATCCCGATGGGCCGCTTCGTGCAGGTGGACGAGATCGCGGCCATGGCCTGCTGGCTCGCCTCGGAGGATTGCGCGTTCTCGACCGGTGCGGTCTTCGATATCTCCGGCGGACGCGGGACCTACTGAGTTGGCCATGCGCTCGGTCGCCCTCGTCACCGGCGGCACGCGCGGCATCGGCGAAGGCATCAGCCGGGCCCTCGCCGATGCGGGCTATGAGGTGGTCGCGACGGGTCTGACGGAGGCGGAATGCGCGGCCTTCGCGCCCGTTCCCGCCATCCGCACGCGGGCAATGGACGTGACGCGCGATGACTCCGTCATGCCCGTCTTTGCCGGGCTGAAGCGGCTCGATCTGCTGGTCAATTGCGCGGGCACCATCCAGCGCGGCGGCAGGGAATTCGAGATCGAGGCCTTCCGGCAGACGCTTGAGGTCAATCTCGTCGGCACGATGCGCTGCTGCCTTCAGGCGCGGGCGCTGCTTGCGATAAATGGCGGCTCGATCATCAACACCGGCTCGATGCTCACCTTCCAGGGCTCGCCCTTCGTGCCGGGTTATTCCGCCTCCAAGGGCGGGGTGGGACAACTGACCAAGAGCCTCGCGGCGGCATGGGCATCAGAGGGCATCCGCGTCAACGCGATCGCGCCGGGCTGGATCGAGACCGATCTCACCCGGCCGCTGGTGGAGGACCCTGCCCGCTCCGCGCCGATTCTCGACCGCACGCCGATGAAGCGCTGGGGCCAGCCGGCCGATATCGGGGGTGCGGTGGTGTTTCTCGCCTCCGATGCCGCACGCTTCATCACCGGCGCCATCTTGCCGGTCGATGGCGGCTATCTCACACTCTAGAGCGCAAACCGATCTGATGGAAAGAGATCTGGCGCTCTGTTTTCTTGTTTTCGCATCCGCTTTTTTCCGCCAACCGGTATCCACTTGGCGGGCGGATGCTCTAAGCCCGAAGGAACCTGCCATGAACGCGCCCGTTCCGCCCGATTCCGACAAGTGGCTGCCCTACCGCCACCCCATGCCGAAGGAGAGCCCGCCGGAACTGGTGGTGCCCCATGCCATCCCGCAGGATGAGCGCATCTGGGTGCCGGTGGATGACAATGTCTGGTTTCGACCGCTCTGCATGAGCGCGAGCCGGGGCTACTGGGTGAACCTTCTGCGCGTGCGCCGGGCCGGCATTCTCTCGCGCCATCGCCACCCCCAGCCCGTCCATGGCTATGTGCTCAAGGGCCAGTGGCGATACCTTGAACATGACTGGGTCGCGACCGAGGGCTCCTATGTCTATGAGGCACCGGGCGAAACCCACACGCTGGTGGTCGATCCGCATGTCGAGGAGATGATCACGCTGTTTCAGGTCAACGGCGCGATGATCTATTGCGACCCCGACGGCAACTGCACCGGCTTCGATGACGTTTTCACGCGAATCGAGAAATGCCGGAAGCATTACGCCGCGAACGGCCTCGGCGAAGACTACATCGACCGGTTCATCCGCTGACCGCTCATGGCCGCACGGCCGGCGCATCGCTCGCCATGCCGGCGGCACGCTCACGCAGATAGATTTCAAGGTCGATCCATTCGGAAGCGCCGGTCGCGAACGGTTCCGCGCGCACCCCGATGAAGCAATTGCGCAGGCGACGCTGCAGCGAGCCCAGAGCCTGCCATTCCAGCCGGAAGAGCGGATAGCCCGTGGGATGCCCCTGCGGAATGCGCGTGCCCCCGAGCGAGCGGCCCCAATGGTCATCATGGCATTGCGCGCAGGAAAGGTTGAGCTGCCCCAGACGCTGGCGATAAAGCGCCTCGCCGCGCGCAACGCCATCCGACAGCCCCCGCGCCGATGGCGCCTCGATCGGCAGGCCGCGCGAGCGCAGCGCGATCGCCGCCTGCAATGCCAGAAGGCCCGCACTCTCGCGCGGCTCGGGCATGAGCGCCTGATGCAGGCTCTGGCAAAGCTGGATTCGTCCGGGAAGGTCGAGCGTTGCGAGATTCACCGCGTTGCGCGCGGGGTAGCGCACATCCACGCCGCGCATCGAGGCGTTGATGTCGCCATGGCAACCGGAACAGGCGGGCTTGCCATTCGCTGGCGCACGGTTCCAGGCCGCCTCCCCCACCGCCACGCCGAGCATCGCGGGGTTCGCGAAATCGTCGCGCTGCATGGCCTGCGCTTCAGGCCCCATCGTCTCGAAGCCGGATCGCCTCTCCTGCGGGGCAATGCCCTGCGCCACGGCGGCATGTGCGGCGAAAGCCGAGAGAACAGCGAGAATGAAAACCCGCAACGGCCTATCCCGTCACGTTAAGCTGCGCGCTCTGGCGATGGCGGAAGCCGTTATCGCCCACCCATTCGAATTCCACCGGCGCGGATTTCGTGGCGACCACGCCGAAGGACATGAAGGGATTGGCGGCAATCGCCTGATGCATGTCGACCGAGAAAACCTCCACGCCATCATAGCGGCAGATCATCCGGCGGATGATGTTGCGCGGAATTTCCTCGCCCTTCTCGCTGCGGCGATAGCCCGTTTCCATCGGGTGGCTGATCATGGCCTTGAGCATCACCACATCGCCGGAGCGGATGGGCGTGCGTGGCACGAGGATCATGGCGGTGGTCATGCGCGCCTCCTCAATCTTCGGTGCAGGCGGCGATGGTGACGATCACCTCGCGCGTTTCCTGCCAGCAGCTGCCATCGGAAAGGCGGGCAAGCGCCGCCACATGCTGCGTGGTGGCGAGCCGCATGCGCGTGACCACATGCGCGCGGCCGGAATGCGGGGTGAGGTGGAACACCGCCACATCCGGCGAGGGATTCTTCTCGGTGAAAAGCGCGATCTCGCTCACGAAGCTCTCGGGCTTCATGGGGTGATCGACCTTCACCTCCACGCCCACGGCATTGCCGTTCTCGACCAGCGGCGCGATATCGAGCGTCACCTTGCCGGTTTTCGGTTCAACCCCGCCGGTGAACTTGCGGATCGCCGCCGCCATTTCCGGGCTCGCGCGAGCCGGCGAAATCGCAAGCGCGGTGACAAAAGCCGCGCCCGCGCCAATCAGCGCCCGGCGGTCGAGTTCAATCCCGGAGCGTGGTGAGAAAGGCCGTGACATCCTCGATCTCCTCCGCATTCAGGATTGGCTTGCCAGAAAAGGCGGGGCCAATCCGGTTCCCGCCCCCGGTTCGGAAATAGGGCGGCATGATGGTTTCGGCGTTGATCGCCGTGCTGTCGATCAGCCGCGCGCGGATCTGCCCTTCCGTCCAGCGCGTTCCCGTGCCGGCGAGGCTCGGCGCGAGATCGCCCTGGAAACGCGCCTCCGGAAACGGCCCGGAATGGCAGAGCAGACAGAAGCCGCGCCGCCGCTCCACCACGATCTTCCGTCCGTTGGCCGGGTCGGCGGGCCTCGAAACCGGCAGGGGCGCCGCTTCCGGCACTCCCGCCTTGCCCATCGGCGCTTGTGCGGCAACCGGCACCGCCAGAAGTCCGGCGAGGCCGAAGGCGCGCGCGCACCACCTCATGCGCGGCGCAGATCCGCGTTCTTGAGCGGCAGCGAGCGCACGCGCTTGCCCGTGGCGGCGAAGATCGCGTTCATCACCGCAGGGGCTGCCACCGCGATGGTCGGCTCGCCCACCCCGCCCCAGAAATCGCCGGAGGGAAGGAGAATGCTCTCGACCTTCGGCATTTCGGCCATGCGCATGGCCGGGTAGGTGTCGAAATTCTCCTCGACAATCCGCCCGCCCTTCACCGTGCATTCCTGATGGAACGCCGCCGAGAGGCCATAGACGAACGAGCCCTCGACCTGTGCCGCCACCTGGTCCGGGTTCACCACATGACCGGGATTGGTGGCCGCAACGATCCGATGGACCTTGATCTCGCCGGCATTCGACACGGAAACCTCGGCCGCCGCCGCGACATAGGAGCCGAAGCCCATGATCTGCGCAAGGCCCTTCGCCGTGCCCGGCCGGGAAGGCGTGCCCCAGTCGATGCCTTTCGCCACGGCCTCCAGCACCGCGAGATGCTTCGGCGAATTCTTCATGAGCCTGCGGCGGAATTCCAGCGGATCGACACCCGCCGCATGCGCGAGCTCATCCATGAAGCATTCGACATAGATGGCGTTCTGGTTGAGGTTCACCCCGCGCCAGAAGCCTGGCGGCACATGCGGGTTGCGCATGGCGTGGTCGATCAACAGGTTCGGGATGCCGTAGCCGAACGGCCCTTCCGCCCCTCCCGGATTGAGGCCCTGGAACACCACCGGGTCGCGGCCGTTCTGCAGGCCCTGCGGGTTCACGCCCGCGAGGATCGACTGGCCGGAAATGCGCATGTGGAGGCCGACGAGGTTCCCGTCCTTGTCGAGCCCGCCCACCATCCGCGCCATGGTGATCGGGTGGTAGGTGCCCTGAAGCATGTCCTCCTCGCGGCTCCAGAGGAGCTTCACGGGAATACCGGGCATCTCCTTGGCGATGAGAACCGCCTGCGTGACAAAATCCGAGCGGCCGCGCCGGCCGAAGCCGCCGCCGAGATGCACCTTGTGCACATCGCATTTCGCCGCCGGCAGGCCGGAGGCCTCGATGGCTGCGGCGAGCGCGGATTCGCCGTTCTGCGTCGGGCACCAGACTTCGCATTTCTCAGGCGTCCAGAGCGCGGTCGCGTTCATGGGTTCCATGCAGGCATGGTTCTGGAACGGGTAGGAATAAGTGGCCTCGATCTTCTTCGCGGCGCCCGCAATCGCGGCCCTGGCATCGCCCGCCCTGTTGCCCTCGAAGGCCTGCCCGGCCTCAAGGCCGTCATGCAGCATCGCCGCGATGGTCTCGGAGGAGGCATTGGCATTGGGGCCGTTATCCCAGACGATGGGCAGGGCATCGAGCGCGGTCTTTGCCTGCCACCAGGTCTCGGCGACCACCGCGACCGTGTGCGGATTGACCTGCACGACCTTCTTCACGCCCGGCATGGCCATGATCTTCGCAGCATCGAAGCGCGCGATCTTGCCGCCGAAAACCGGGCAGGCCCGGATCGCGGCATTGAGCATGCCCGGCAGCCGGATATCCGCGCCATAGACCTGTTTGCCGTTAAGCTTGTCGACCGTGTCGAGCCGATTCACGGATTGGCCGATGATGGTCCAGGTCTTGGGGTCCTTGAGCGTGACTTCTTTCGGCGGCTCGAGCTTCGCGGCCGCTGCAGCCACCGCGCCATAAGTCACCGCGCGGCCCGTGGGCATGTGGGTGATCACGCTCTTCGCGGCCCGGCATTCGGAGGCCGGAACGCTCCAGGCATTGGCTGCGGCCTGCACCAGCATGATTCGCGCCGCCGCGCCGCCCTCGCGGACATATTGATGGCTCTCGCGGATGCCGCGCGACCCGCCGGTGGAGAAATTCCGCCAGATGCGGTTGCGCTTCAGGTTCTCGCCCGGCGTGGGATATTCCCAGCCGACCTTCGACCAATCCGCCTCGAGTTCCTCCGCCACGAGCTGCGCGAGGCCGGTCAGCGTGCCCTGCCCCATCTCGGAGCGGGCGATGCGGACGATGATCCGATCATCCGGGTGGATCACCACCCAGGCATTGATTTCCGGCGTGCCGGCTTGTGCTTCCGCCGCCGAGAACGGCACGGCGAAACCGAGCGTGAAGGCCCCGGCCGAAGCGGCGGCACCCTTGAGGATGGAGCGGCGGGAGAGCGAGAAAGGCGCGTTCATGTCCGTTCTCCTCAAATGCCGGCCGCGAGCTTGATGCCCGCCCGGACGCGATTGTAAGTGCCGCAGCGGCAGATATTGGTCATGGCCTCGTCGATATCGGCGTCGGTCGGCTTGGGCTTCTTCGCCAGAAGCGCCGCTGCGGCCATGATCATGCCGGACTGGCAATAGCCGCATTGCGGCACTTCGAGTTGCAGCCAGGCCTTCTGGATGGGGTGGGAACTGTCGGGCGAGAGACCCTCGATCGTCACGATCTTCTGGTTCTCGCTCACACCACCGAGCGGGATGGAGCAGGAGCGCACCGCCTCGCCATCGACATGCACCGTGCAGGCGCCGCATTGGGCGATGCCACAGCCATATTTCGTGCCGGTGAGGCCTGCCTGCTCGCGCAAGGCCCAGAGCAAGGGCGTGTCGGCCGGCGCATCGATCTCGACCACGCGCCCGTTCACGTTGAGCTTCGCCATATGAACCTCCCCCTCGGCGTTTTCGCCATGCGGATCGTGCCGCTTGAGACAAGAAGATAACCGAGCCCGGCTTCTTGTCACCGTTACGACGAAAGTCGGATTCTCACGATCTCGTGAATTGATCGGCACGCCGCTGCAGGCAGGGCGGCGGGAAGCGCGGGAAGCGTGCAGATGGCTTTCTCCCCGGGCATCACTTCCCAGGGCTGGGCGGCTTCGCTTGCCCTTGTTGCGCTCGCGCCTCGCGCTGGCGATCCTGCTGAGGGCGGTTGAGCGCCATGGCTGGACCTTTGCCGGCCTCTTCGCCTGGAAAGCCACGCCCGAGGGCTTCGAACTGACGCTTCTGAACAATCCCGTGAGCCGGACCATCGGCGCCGATCAGCCGGTCTGCGATTATGATGCTGCGACCTTCGAGACGCTGTTCCGCGGGCTGGCGGGGCCCTCGACCCGCGTCGAGGAAACGGCCTGCACCGCCAAGGGCGACGCGGCTTGCATGTTCCGCGTCACGCTCTGATGCCGAACAGGTAAAAAAACAGGCCACGCTCGGGGGGCGAGGTGGCCTGTTAGACGAAACCGGCGCTGAATGGCAGGAGAGCGAGCGGTTCCGTTTATCCGGAGGACACCGGATAACTCTCAAGGCTGGGGCCGGACCCTAGACCGGCGGCGGAGTCGCCGGCCACATGTTCGGATCTGCCGGAACGATCAGGTGCTTCACGCCCCAATCATACCAGTTATCCACCACCGTGCCGGTGAGCAGGATGCCGATGCCGCCGGTGATGGGGGTGAGGATCGCGAACCAGAAGGCCCAGCGATGGATCGATTCCATCGTCGCGTTGAAGCCCATCGTCCATCTCCAGAAGAGGGCCGCACGCTCGGAAGCCGTGCCGCGATCCGTGATCTGCTCGATCTCGCGCTCGCCGCCGTAGCGGGAGACGGCCAGGATGGTCGCGGCGTGCATCGCAAAGAGCAGTGCCGAGCCATAGAGGAAGACGATCGAGAGCGCGTGGAAGGGATTGTAGAAGAGGTTCCCGTAGCGGATCGAGAAATTCTGGGTCCAGTCGAGATGGCTGAAGATGCCGAAAGGCACCGCCTCGCTCCAGCTGCCCATCATGATGGGACGGATGAAGCCGAGAACGAGATAGAGCCAGATCGCCGCCGCAAAGGCCCAGGCCACATGCGTGCCCATGCCCAGGGCCCGGGCCCGCCGATAGGTGCGCACCCACCACAGCAGGATGGAGGCGGTGAGGAAGAACCCCGCCAGCAGCCACCAGCCGCCCTCCGCCAGAGGTGGAATGGTGAGGCCGTATTCCGGCTTTGGCGGATCGAGCGAGAGCCAGAAGAGCTTGCGCACGAACTGCACCGGATCCCAGTTCACCGATGCCCACATGTTGAGGCCGATGATCTCGATTGCGACGATGCCGCAGAAGATGGAGGTGAGCCCCGTCCAGCCGAGATAGACCGGACCGAGCTGCGCATCACCGATCTTGCCGAGCCAGTAGGAAGTCAGGGTCTGCGTCCCGCGTTCCGAGTCGCTGTCCCTCAGCGGGACGCCGAGATCGGGCTCGCCGTGGACCTGAACCTTGGTGAAGATGTTTTGATAATAGGCCATGTTGAAGTCCTCGCCACTTGGGGGAGCAGAGTCCTGGGAAGTGCCGGCCGGTCAGCGCGGAGAAATCGCGGAATCGGCCCAGAACGGCCAGTTGAGCCACCAATTCCACCAATCCGCCCAGTTCTCGGTCCAGTATGGGCCTGAAATGATGATGCAGACCGCGCTCCAGAAACCGGATGACAGCGCAAGGAACAGCCCGAGGCGATGGATGCCCAGCGTGCCGATCGAGTAACCGATCGTGTCGCGGAAGAAGCTGTTCTCATGCTCGGGTGTCTTCACAGTCTCACCCTTGGCCGGGTTCGTGGCCGAGAGGATGAGGCCGCCATGCAGGGACAGCGCCAGCGTGGTGGTGAAGAAGAAGGTGATGGCGATCATATGCGCCGGGTTGTAGTGGAACTGGAGATACTGATACCCCGTGTTCGACACCCATTGCAGATGGCTGAAGATGCCATAGGGAAATCCGTGTCCCCATGCGCCAAGGAGGATCGGGCGGAACACGACCAGCGTGACATAGGCGAAGATCGCGACGCCGAAGGCGAAGGGCACATGATAGCCCATGCCGAGCTTGCGGCAGATTTCGACCTCGCGCAGGGCCCAGGAACAGAAGGCACCGATCGCGCAGAACGTGATGATCTGCCAGAGGCCACCCTCCATCAAGGGCGCGAAGGCGAGGCCATAGCTGACATCCGGTGGATTGATGCTGATCAGCCATGGGTTCCAGGTGGGCCCCTGGCTTGCGCCGAAGATGATGAGCGTCGTGCCCAGAATGGCAAAGAATGCCGAGGTCACGCCGAAAAACCCGACATAAAACGGCCCGACCCAGAAATCGAAGAGATCGCCGCCGACGAGCGTGCCCCCGCGCACGCGATATTTCCGTTCGAAGCTTAGCAGTGCCATGGCTGCCTCCCAGTGCCCAGCGCCGTCAAACCGGGCGGACGAAAGCGTTTGAGGGAAGGCCGACGGGGAGCCCGAAGGACACCTCGTCGGCCGTTATCGTCACCCGGTTCAGGTCTTCCGTCACGAAGACCCTCCCGGACCAGTGCCGTTATTTCGGGGCCGCTTTCGCGGCCACCGGCGCGTTCAGCCAGCTGTTATAGCGAGGCGTGCTCAACTGGATGAAGTGATTGATCATCACCATCAGAAAGGCGAACGTGCACACCGCCACCAGCGTTCGCCGTGGATCAAAGATATACCAAATTTTCCACATGTATTTGTCTCCGTGTTTCTCGAGAATGAACTCGAGCCATGCTTAGAACCACGGTCGCCACATCCAGATAAGGATATGCGCGATCAGCGAAACGGCGGCGAATCCCAGTGTTCCTTGCATGAAGAAACCATGGAATTCCTTCGCCTCATTTTCGGTGAGGCCCGTCAGGGACCCTCCTTTGTCAGCCATGAGCGTTGTCCTTTCGGCTTTCCGGGGCTGGAAGTTACCGTGCATCTCCCGCACGGCCGGTGAGCTGCAGCCTTGCCCGCAGCATGCATCGGAGCAGGCCGGAGCCCGTTCCGCGGCAATTCTTCATCCCATGAAGATCCAGGGGATGATGGCTCCTGCATCCGCACGCGCTTCCATGAAGACGGAGGTGCGGTTGCGGGGGCCGGGAGTGTTCTTGGCACGCATGAGGCGGCGCCCGATCACGACGGGAACCAGCATGCAGGCGGTGACGAAGGTGATGCGCCGGCAAAGCCGGGCCTGATCCGCGCGCGATTTCAGGCGCTGCGGACGATCGAGCTTGGTGGCGTAGCTCATGGCAGGCTCCTTCTTGTTCTCGCGAGGGTCGGAGGGCGCATAGGTGATCGGCACATCCGTCATGTCTGCATCTCCGGTTTTGCGCGTGCTTCAGCATCAAGATGTTCGGGCTGCACGATTGTGAGGCCGGCAGCACGCGCCTGGCGTTCCGCGTTGTCGCGCAGGCGTTTGGCAGCGGAGATCCGCACCAGAACGGGTTGACGCTCGAGAAAGCGATCGAGCAACGCCTTCGCTTCGCGCTCCCAGGTCAACTCGCGATGCTCGCGGGTGGGCGTTGCCTCCACCGCATCCATCTGGCTCGCGAGCGGCAGGATGTGGAACAGCGCATCGAAGAGCGCATTGCACACTTCCTGCACGAGATAGACCGCGCCGGCATAGCCCATGAAGGGCGTGCCCGTATGCCGCCGGATGATCGCGCCGGGGAAGGAAGCCGGGATATACATGGCCCGCGCGCCCGCTTCCGCGAGATACATGCGTTCATTGTAGCTGCCGAACATGACAAGCGGCGGCTTCTCGCGGATCGACCGGATGATGGCTTCCGCATCCGTTTTCGTGCCGGCCGAGCGCGAGACCGCGAGCGTGCAGGGCAGGCCCATCTCGTCTTCGAGGAAATGGCGGACACCGCGGGCATAGGTCTCGTTCGCGACGATCGCGAAGGAGGCCGTGCCGAAGAAATCCTGCGTCACCGAGCGCCAGAGATCCCAGATCGGCTTGATGGTTGTGTGCTTCTCGCGCGCGATGAAGGGCTCGGGGTCGAGCCCCAGCAATTCGCCGAGCGAGCGCAGGAATTTCGTGGTCGAGTGCAGGCCGATCGGCGCCTGGAGATAGGGCCGCTCCAGCGCCTCGCAGAGCATGCGGCCGAATTCGCGGTAGAGGCAGACATTCACTTCCGCCTCGGCGAGCTTGCCGATATCGGCGAGATGCGTGCCGAGCGGGAAGCACATATGCACTTGCGCGCCGATCCCCTCGATGAGGCGGCGGATTTCGGCGAGGTCCGACGGCATGTTGAACATGCCATAGGCCGGGCCGATGATGTTGACCCTGGGCTTCGCGCCTTCCGCGCGCGACTTCGGTTTCGGCACCTTCTTCGGGCCGAATTCGCTCCACAGCCACATCATCGCGCGGTTGGCGCTCTGCCATTGGTCCTCGTCGATCGTGCGTGGCAGGAAGCGCTGGATGCTCGTGCCCTGCGGGGTGACACCGCCGCCGATCATCTCGGCGATGGAGCCGGTGACCACCACCGAGGGCAAGCCGGAATCCAGCACCGAATAGGCCTGTTTCATGGCATTCTCGGTGCCGTGCTGGCCCAGCTCCTCCTCGCCAAGGCCGGTGACGACGATCGGCAATTCATGCGGCGGCAGCGCATCGGTGTAATGCAGCACCGAGGTGACGGGCAGGTTCTCGCAGCCCACCGGTCCGTCGATGATGACCTGCAGCCCCTTCACGGCCGTGAAGACATAGACCGCGCCCCAATAACCCCCCGCCCTGTCGTGATCGAGGATCAGCATCACGGGATCTCCTCGGCCATGCGCTTCGCCTTGATGGCGCGCGCCTCGAGGCGCTTGCGCTTGTCGGGATCGTCGACGGGTTCGCCCGATGGCCATATGCCGGCGGCATGACCGGTTCCGACGCCATCGAAGAATGCGTTCATCGCGTCGAAACGGGCCTTGTTGCCCAAAGCGCCATTGATGACCTGGGCGAGGCTGCCCGCACCCGCCGGACCCATGAGGGGCCGCGCGGAGATGAGGTTCGTGAAATAGAGAGCCGGTATCGCCAGTTCCTTCGCCTTCTGCACCACGGGCGTGGTGCCGATGACGAGATCGGGCCTGAACTCGGCCATCGCTGCGAGATCCTGCTCGAGCGAGGCGCGATATTGCACCTGCACACCATGGGCGAGCAGCCAATCGCGGTCATCATCCGACCAGACCGTGCGCGGGCAAGCCGTGCCGACGTAGCGCAGATCCGCGCCGCTTTCGACGAGGAGGCGGGCGACCAGCAATTCGGAGCCCTCGTAGCCCGAGAGCGTGATGCGGCCCTCGATGGGCTTCGCGGAAAGCGCGCCCCTGATGGCGGGCAGGATCTTGTTCTGCGCAGCCGCGATGCGTTCGGCCGGCACGTTGCAGGCCTTGCCGATCTTCTCGAGCCAGGCGGCGGTGCCGTCATGGCCCACGGGCGCAGAGCCCACCACGCGGCGTCCCGCGACCTCGAACTCGCGGATCGACGCGGTGTAGAAGGGGTGGATGGCGGCGACCGCCGCGCAATCCAGCGCGGCGTAGAGTTCGCGCCATTCGCGGGTGGGAACCACGGGGCCCGCGGCAAGCCCCATCGGTTCAAGCATCATGCCGATGCCCACGGGGTCGGCCGGGAACATCTCGCCGAGCAGCGTCACGGAGGGCTTCTCGGATTTACCCCCGCGCGGCGCCTGCACCGGGCCGTGCTCCGCCTCCTGGCGGGCATAATTCAGCATCGCGCCGGCGAGGATATCCTTCGCCTCGGCATGGGTCGGCACACCGAAGCCCGGCACATCGATGCCGATGATGCGCACGCCGTTGATTTCCTTCGGGAGAAGCCGCAATGGCACGCCCGAAGCGCTCGGCACGCAGAGGTTGGTGACAACCACCGCATCATAAAGCTTGGGATCCGCCAGCTTGAAGACCGCGTCGCGGATATCCTCGAAGAGCTTGCCGGTGACGAGCGTCTCCGAATTGAAAGGCACATAGCCCACGCTCCGGCGCGCGCCGTAGAAATGCGAGGTGAAGGTCAGGCCATAGACACAGCAGGCCGAGCCCGAAAGCACGGTGGCCGTGCGGCGCATCCGCAAGCCCACGCGAAGCGAGCCGAAGGCCGGGCACATGCTCTGCGGCTTCTCATGCGGGCCGGCGGGGTAATCGGTCTCGTACCGCTGAAGCGTCTCGCCGAGGCCGGCCTCGGCCGCGCGGGCCTTCAGGCTGGACTTGTCCGCGTGGCAGCCGATGCCATCCAGCTGCCCCACAGGCTTCGCTTCCAGCGCAGGCGCGCCAGATGCAGAAGCATGGATCGGGTCCAGGTGGTCAGTCATCAGAAATTCCCCGGCGGAAACAGGCGATTGGAAGGCTCAGACGTTGTCGTAGACCACCTCCAGCGTCGGCTTCACGAGATCGGACTTGCCGCACATCTGCTCGAGCGTGGCCGGCACCAGCACCACGTCGCGGCCAACGGAATCGCCATCGAAGAGGCCAAGCAGGCCATCCGGCGTCAGCGGCTTCGGGCGCATCGGCGGGGCTTCCGCCACGTTCCTTGCGAGGTTTTCAAAGAGCGGGCCCCAGGGGCTGCCGGGGCGGCCGATGATCTCGTATTTCGCGCTCTTGCGGCGGATATCCTCATCCGCAGGAATGGCCGCGAGAACGGGAATCCCGGCGGCATCCGCGAAGGCCTGCGCCTCGCCGGTCCCGTCATCCTTGTTGATCACGATGCCCGCGACGCCGACATTGCCCCCAAGACGGCGGAAATATTCCACCGCCGAGCAGACATTGTTCGCGACATAGAGCGATTGCAGGTCGTTTGAGCCGACGATGATGACCTTCTGGCACATATCGCGCGCGATCGGCAGGCCGAAGCCGCCGCAGACCACGTCACCCAGGAAGTCGAGCAGCACGTAATCGAAGCCCCATTCATGGAAGCCGAGCTTTTCGAGCAGCTCGAAGCCATGGATGATGCCGCGCCCCCCGCAGCCGCGGCCAACCTCCGGCCCGCCAAGTTCCATCGCGAATACACCATCACGCACGAAGCAGACATCGCCGATCTTCACCTCGTCACCGGCAAGCTTCTTCTTGGACGAGGTTTCAATGATGGTGGGGCAGGCCTTGCCACCGAAGAGCAGCGAGGTCGTGTCCGATTTCGGATCACAACCGATCAGCAGCACCTTCTTGCCCTGCTGGGCCATCATGTAGCTCAGATTGGCGAGGGTGAAGCTCTTGCCGATGCCGCCCTTGCCGTAGATCGCGATCACCTGCGTCTGGCTGGTCGCCGGCGCGGTATGCACCTCCTGCTCCGCACAAGCCGCTTCCGCACGCAGCTTCTCGGTCATCGCGCCCGCGGCGGATTGGCCATTGCGGGTAACCTCGACCTTCAGGGCCTTGTCACGCAATTGCACATTCATCGTCAGGCTCTCCACTCGAGGATCATTTTCAGGCACTGGGCATCGCCAAAGGCGGTGCGATAGGCCGAAGGCGCGTTCTCGAACGGCTCCGCATGGGTGATGAGCCCGTCGAGCGACAGGGCACCATCCACCACCAGCCGTTGCACGGCGGCGAGATCGGGCTCGCGCCATTCCGCCGCGACGCGCAGGCGCAATTCGCGCAGGAAGGCGGGCGCGAAGGCGAACTGGATCGGCGCGTGGTAGAAGCCCGCGAGAACCAGCTCGCCGCCGGGCAAAAGCCGGGCAATCAGCCGATCCATCAGGCTCGCATCGCCACTGGCATCACAGATCGTGCGGTAGCGGCTGTCCTGATCTTCATCGGGGTGGCGGAGCGCATAGCCCTCTGCACCCGTGAGACGGACGGAATTCGTTTCCCAGACAACCGGCTTGCCGCCCAAAGCCACGGCAATGCGCGCGATGAGCCGACCCAGAACGCCATGGCCGATGATGAGATCGGGAAGCGCGCTCGCTTCCGCCACAATCGCGTGATGCGCGGTCGCCGCAAGTGCGAGCAGAACCGCTTCGCGGCCGAGGGACTCGGGCACCGGCTTCACACGGTTGCCCTGCACCACGACGCGGCTCGCCGCCCCGCCGAAGAGGCCGCGCGCGTCACGGAACCCTTTCGAGCCGGGCACGAAGACCTGCTCGCCGATATGGCGGCCGGATCGAGGCCCCGCCTCGATGACGCGGCCCACCGATTCGTAACCCGGCACCAGCGGATAGCCGAGGCCCGGGAAAGGCGGCATGGCACCGGTCCAGAGCAGCTTCTCGGTGCCGGTGCTGATTCCGCTCCAGGCGATATCCACCACCACGTCTTCCGCGCCGGGATCGACCAAGTCGAGCCGCCGCAGCGCGAGCTGCTCGGGCTTCTCCATGACGACCGCAAGCGTTTGCATGGCGGACTCGACCTTCTGTGTCAGGCTGGAATGACAGCCATCCGTAACTTTAGAGTGACGCTTTGGGTTGTCAATTTCTTTTGACAGGGATTCTATGATGTCTGTCACTTTTCAGGCGGGCTTGCGCGCCATGAGCCCGCTTGCCAGGAGCGGGCGGGGCATGGAAAGACTGCGAGCACCCTCGAAACCCGCCGTTTCCAGCATGGTCCGAATCTCTTCGGGCGTGCGCGCGCGGCCCGAGCCCATGGCCAGCAGGTAGAAGCCGAAATAGGCATCGGCCATGGCTTCGGCGCCCTTCTGGCCGCTCATCGGCTCGGCGATCAGCAGCGTTCCGCCCGGCGGAAGGGCATCGAAAGCACCCCTGAGAATCGCCTGCGCATCCCCATCGTCATGGTCGTGCAACACGCGGATCAGCGTGGCCAGGTCAGCCCCCCTCGGCAGGGGCCCAAGTCGCGCATTGCCGGGAAGGAGGGTGACGCGGTGGGCGATTCCGGCTTCCGCGAATCGCGGGCCGGCCAGCGCGCAAACCGGCGGCAGGTCGAAAAGCTGGAAGCCGAGGTCGGGCGCGGCCGCCGCCACGGCGCGGATGAACCCGCCTGTTCCGCCACCGATATCCAGCATCAGCCGATGCTGCGCGAAAGGATAGGCCGCGAGCACATCCTCCACCAGCAGCGAGAGCGATGCCGCCATCAGGCGGGAATATTCCTCGACGCGCAGATTGCTTTCGGGATGCCCGGCAGTCGCATAGCCCCAGTAATCCTGCAGCGCCGTGCGGCCCGCCTCCCCGCGCAGCAGGCGAACGGGATCGGCGAGATCGGCGTAGAGCAGATGATGGTGCTCGATCATCCGGAGCGCACCGGGATTGCCGAGCAAGGCCGCGCCCTTCATGCCCAGGCCATAGCGCCCGCCCCGCCGCGCGGCCGTGAGGCCCAGCGAGGTCGTGGCCTTCAGAAGGCGCGCGGCCGAAGCCTCGGAGAGCGCGAGTTCGGGTGCGAGATCGGCAGTCGTGCGCGGGCCATCCCGCAACCTTTCCAGCAACCGGAGATCCACCGCCGCCCGCAGGATCTGCGCATAAACGAAACCCGCGCACAGATCGAAAACAGCCGCAGCCTGCCGTGTCGCGACGGGACGGGTCAGTGGAAAACGGGCCGCAAATCTCTGAAATCGTGGGGAAGCCGCCACAAGATCGCGGATGGCATAGAAGCGATCGGCGAGCGCGGCCATGGCAGGTTCATGCCGCGCGGCGGGCGAGGCTCTCCGGCAGGAAGCTCCGCGCCGTGATCCGCATCTGCGCCTGCAATTCCACCTGGCCCGGGCATTCCGGCACCACTGAAACCGCATCCTCGATCATCGCATCAAGGGCAGCGATGGCACCAGGAACGCCGAGTTCCAGCGCCAGATTCGGACGGTGCAGCAGGGCATCCTGCCCGGCGGGCTTGCCGATCTCGCCGGCGGTTCCGGCGACATCGCGAATGTCATCCGCGACCTGGAAGGCGCTGCCGAGTTTCTCGCCCAGCGCCCGCCACGGCGCTCCGGCATGGCCCGCCGCGGTTGCGCCCGCCATGGTGGCACCGGCGAAAAGCGCGCCGGTCTTCGCCTGATGGTAGCGCGCGAGATCGATCGAGCTTTCGGCCTCCCAGGCTTGTCCGGCGACAATGCCGCCGCGCGTGCCCACCGCACCGCCGAGAATCGAGACGAGCGCCGCCATCCGCGCGGGATGCGCGATGGCATGGCGTGCCACCGTCTCGAAGGCGAGAACGATGAGCGCGTCCCCGGCCAGCACCGCGAGCGGCTCGCCGAAGGCCTTGTGCACCGAAGCCTTGCCGCGGCGGATTTCAGCATCATCGAAGCAGGGCAGATCGTCATGAACAAGCGAGGCGCAGTGCAGGAACTCGATGGCGGCCGCGGCACCGGCGACGATCGGCCCCGCCTTCGCGCCGCAGGCTTTGGCGACCGCCATGGCGAGGCGCGGGCGAATGCGGGCACCGCCAGGGAAAACCGCATAGTGGATGGCCTCGCCCAGCCGGGGCGGGCAGCCCTCCAGCCTTGCTTCCGACAGGATGGCCTCCAGGAACCGCTCGAACTGGACCATCCGCCCCTCCTCCCGCGAAACCATCCGCACAACCCGCATGGCCAGCCTGTCTGACACTTGCGCGGATCGCGATCTGTGTAATGATGATTGGACAGTTTTTTATGTCAAGCGATTATGTCAGCGCCGCTTGACGCTTCCGGGAGCATCCCATGCGCCTCTCTCCGCCCGTGGCGGTGATCGGAGCCGGTTTCGGCGGGCTCGCGGCAGCGATGCGTCTGGCGGCCGGGGGCTGCGCGGTGACCGTGTTCGAGGCAATGCCAGAACCCGGCGGCAAGGCGCGCAGCGAGCGTTCCGGCCCGCATGCGCTGGAGGCCGGGCCGACGGTTTTCACCATGAAGCCGGTCTTCGAGAACCTCTTCGCGGAGATCGGTGCGGATTTCGATTCCGCAGTGAAGACCACGCCGCTGGCCTGCCTCGCGCGGCATTTCTGGCCGGATGGCTCTGAGCTTGATCTCTTCGCGGATCGGGATCGGTCGAGCGACGCGATTGCAGCCTTTGCCGGCCCGAAGGCCGCGGAAGGCTTCCGACGTTTCTGCATGGACAGTCGCAGCATGTTCGAGGCGCTGGATCTCTCCTTCATGCGACGCGCGAAACCGGGACCGGTGGAACTGGCGCGCATCGCGGGCCTGTCGGCCATGCTGCGGATCCGACCTTTCACCAGGCTGTGGGATGCCCTTGGCGATTACTTCCCCGATCCGCGCCTGCGCCAGCTCTTCGGGCGCTATGCCACCTATTGCGGCTCGAACCCCTTCCTTGCGCCCGCGACGCTGATGCTCATCGCCCATGCCGAGATGGAGGGCGTCTGGGCGATCGAGGGCGGCTTGCCAAAGCTTGCAAAAGCCATGGCGCGAGAGCTGGAACGTCTCGGCGGCACGTTGCGATGCGATGCGCGCGTCACCCGCATCGAAACCCGGCAGGGGCGCGTCTCGGCGATCGTGCTGGCGAGCGGAGAGGTTTTCCCGGCCGAGGCCGTGATCGTGAACGCCGATACGGAGGCCTTCCATCTTGGGCTTCTGGGCGATGCAATGCGCGAGGCCGTGCCGGCGCGCACCCGCGCCAAACGCTCGCTCTCGGCGGTCACGGTCAGCCTTGCCGGCCACATTTCAGGGCCGGGGCTGCCGATGCACAATGTCTTCTTCTCGCGTGATTATGCGCGGGAATTCCGGCAATTGGCGCAAGGGCACATGCCCGAAGACCCCACGCTCTATCTCTGCGCGCTCGACCGGCGCGATTCCCCCATGAACCGTCGCGGCAGCGAGGAGCGCTTCCTCGCGCTCATCAACGCGCCGCCGCGCGGCGATGATCTCACCTTCGACAAGCTGGAGCCAAACCAATGCCAAGCCCGGATCGAGGCAGCCCTCTCCCGCCATGGCGTGCGAATCCTGCCGGGCTGCCACTCCCCGCGAACGATGACGCCGCAGGATTTCGAGGCACTTTTTCCGGGATCGGGCGGGGGGCTCTACGGCCAGGCGACCCACGGAGCCATGGCCTCGTTCCAGAGACCGGGGGCGCGAACCCGGATTCCGGGCCTCTATTGTGCCGGCGGGAACGTGCATCCGGGGGCTGGCGTGCCGATGGTGACGATTTCGGGCAGCCTCGCGGCGGAGGCCCTGCTGACGGATCTCGCTTCGACCTCGCGGTTCCACCCGGTGGCTATGCCTGGTGGTATCTCGACGCCGTCAGCGACGATGGCCGGAACGCGCTGACGATCATCGGCTTTGTCGGCAGCGTCTTCTCGCCCTATTACGCCTTCGCGCGGCGCAACAAGCCGGTTCCGGCCGAAAACCATGTGGCGCTGAATGTCGCGCTCTATGGCGAGAAGCGCGGCTGGGCCATGACCGAGCGCGGTGCCTCCGCCCTCGACCGCGACCGCGACCGGCTGGTGATCGGCCCGAGCGCGATGCGCTGGGAGGGGTGCGATCTCGTGATTTCCGTGCGGGAATGGGGCTTCCCCCTGCACCGGCGCCTGGTGGGGGAAATCCGCGTCACGCCGCAGGTCTGGGGCGGGCAGGCTTTCGTGCTGAACGAGCAGGGCCAGCATCTCTGGCACCCCGTCTCGCCACTCGCGAGCGTGCGGCTCGATTTCGAACGGCCCGATCTTTCCTGGCGCGGCACGGGCTATCTCGATCACAATCGCGGGGATAGGCCCATTGCCGAGGGCTTCGAGGATTGGAACTGGCAGCGCGCGGCGCATGAGAACGGCGCGCTCGTCGCCTATTCCGGGCGGCGGCACGATGGCCGGAACTTCGGTTTCTGCGTGGATTTCGGGCGCGACGGCGTGGAAATGGAGCAGGTTCTGCCACCGGCTCAGATGCTGCCGCGCACGCTGTGGCGCGTGCCGCGCATCGCCCATGGCGAGGCCGGGACGAAGCTTCTGAAAACGCTGGAGGATACGCCCTTCTATTCCCGATCCATCATCGAGATGGCGCATATCGGCCGGAGGCTGGAGGCCGTGCAGGAGAGCCTGTCGCTCACCCGTCTCACGCGACCCATCGTGCAGGCCATGCTGCCGTTTCGCATGCCGCGAAGGGGCTGGAGCATCCGCCCGCCAGGTGGATAAAGGTTGGCGGAAAAAGGGGTCAGCGCGAAGGAACATCCAGCCGGCGCTCGGCCCATTCGAGCCTCTCGATGATCGACAGCACGGGCAGGACGTGGCCGCTCACATCCCACCAGAGTGGCGGAAAATGCGGGAGGGCGCGCTGCGGGCTCGCCGCGCCGATGGCGTCGATCATGAACCGGTTGGCCAAGAGCGGCTCGTTGCCGGTCCGCCGGCGGCGCGCGGCGATTTCGCCCGAAAGCGGCGCATAGGCACGGAACGCAAGCACCATCTTCCAGCGATCCCGCACGACAGCGCGGCGGGCGATCGGATCGGCGCGATGGCGCAGGAGATCCGCGCCAATCTCCGCATAGATCAGCCGCGCCGCCCGGATGGCGGGCCGACAATCCGGCGGCAGCAGCACGATGCCGTTCTCCGCCCGCGCATAGAGCCGCTCGGCCTCGGCGAGAAGGCGCCTGACGAGCGCAGCGATGGCCAGGCTGAAGGCGGGGCGCGCGAGAAACTCTCGCGCGTCGATCCCCGCTTCCGCAACCCAGTCGCGCGGAAGATAGAGCCTGCCGTTGCGCGCATCCTCGCCCACATCACGCGCGATATTGGTGAGTTGCATCGCCACGCCGAGATCGGAGGCGGCCGCGAGCGCGGCATCGGAGCGCGCGCCCATCAACAGGCTCATGACGATGCCGACCGAACCGGCGACGCGGGCCGCATAATCCTGCAACTCGCCAAGGGTTTCATAGGCCCGGCCCTTCGCATCCCAGGCGAAGCCCTCCACGAGGGCATCCACGGGCGCGCGGGGAAGATCATGCTTCGCCATCACGCTCGCGAAAGCGCGATCCGCCGGGTGATCGAGGGGCGCACCCCTCGCCATGGCCTCGATACGCTCGCGCACGCAAGCAAGGCCCGCTTCCGCGCTTTCGCCGAGATCGATCAGGTCATCGGCGACGCGGCAAAAGGCATAGAAGGCGGTCGCGGGCCGCACGATCCGCTGCGGCAACAGCCGCGAGGCCATGGCGAAGGAGCGCGATCCCTTCTCGAGCAGCTGGCGGCAGGCCCGATAATCCGGTTCAAGCATGCGGCGCTCCTGCCGGGGCTGGCACGACCTCATCCAGCACCTTCGCCGAGCAGAGCACGCCCGGCACGCCCGCGCCAGGATGCGTGCCCGCTCCGACGAGATAGAGGCCGTCGAGCTCCTCGCTCCGGTTATGCGGGCGGAACCACGCGCTCTGGAACAAGGTGGGTTCCAGGCTGAAGGCCGCACCATGCGTGGAAAGGAGCCGCGATTCGAAATCGAGCGGCGTCATCACGGCGGAGGTCACGAGGTTCGCGCCGAGCTTCGGCAGGAGCGTCGCCTCGAGATGCGACTGGATGCGCCGGCGCATGGGTTCGGCCTCGCGGCGCCAGTCAATCTTGCCCTGCAGGTTCGGCACCGGCACAAGGCAATAGAAGGCATCATGCCCCTCGGGCGCGACCGAGGGATCGGTGGCCGATGGCCGATGCAGGTAGAGGCTGAAATCCTTCGAGAGCCGCTTCCCGGTGAAGATGTCATCGAGCAGGCCACGATAGCGCGGACCCATCTGGATCGTGTGGTGATGCAGGTGCTCGTAGCGATGCCTCGTCCCGAAATACCAGACGAACACCCCCATCGAGTAGCGCGCATTTGCGAGCTTCCTCACCGTCCAGCGCTTCTTCGGAAGGTCTGCCAGCAAGGTGCCATAGGTATGGGCGGTGCAGGCATTGGAGACGACGATATCCGCTTTCAGGCGCGCACCATCGGCGAATTCCACGCCCGTCACGCGGCCATGTTCATGCAGGATGCGCGTCACATCCGTGCCGGGGCAGAGCGCATGTCCTTCCCCGCGCACGAGATCGGCAAGGCCGGCGACCACCGCGCCCGTTCCGCCCACCGCATAATGCACCCCGAATTCCCGTTCGAGATGCAGGATCAGCGCATAGACCGCAGTGACATTGAACGGATTGCCGCCAATGAAGAGCGGGTGGAAGCTCAGCGCCATCCTGAGGCGCTCGTCGGTCACGTGCCGCGCGACCATCTTGTAAAGCGAGCGATCCGCCCGCATCATCGCCATTTGCGGCACCGCTTTCAGCATATCCGTGACGCGCGAGAAGGGCCTTGCGGAAAGCTGTTCGTAGCCCACGCGATAGATTGCGGCGCTCTCCTGGAGGATCTTCGCATAACCCTCCGCCTCGCCCGGCGCGAAGGCGGCGATGCGCGCGCGCATCGTTTCCTCGTCGCCGCCCCAATCGAGATGCGAGCCATCCGCGAAGGTGATGCGATAGAAGGGGTCGAGCGGTTTCAGCGTGACATGATCCGCCATCCGCTTGCCGCAAAGGGCCCAGAGCTCCTCCAGCAGGTCCGGGGCGGTGATGAGCGTCGGGCCGCGATCGAAAGTGAAACCATCCTGCTTCAGCACGGTCGCGCGGCCGCCGGGTGTGTTGAGTCGATCGACCACCGTGACGCGATAGCCCCGTGCGCCGAGCCGGATCGCGGCGGCCAAACCGCCGATCCCCGCGCCAATCACCACCGCGTGCGGGCGCAGCGGATAGGGCAGCGGTGCCCTTTCGCGCGCATCAGGCGGGAGAAGTGATTGCAGGCCCATGGTGCTCTCCCTCAGCCCGTCCGCCGCAGGGCGACAGGCTTCGCGATGTCGTGAATCAGGGCTGCGATCTCCAGCGGGTTTTCCTCATGCGCGAGGTGCCCGCCCTCCTTCAGCCAATGCAGGTGAATGGCCGGGTGCCTGCGCTTCAGGTGCCGCGCATCCTCCGGCGAAATCGCCTTGTCGCCCTGCGCCACGATGAGATGGAGGCTCGCATTCAGATGCCCCAGCTCCTCGTTCAGCGGCACGAGGTCCCAGTTCGCCATCATGGTGATGGTGGATCGCAGATGCGCGTGCGACCGGAAAAGGCGCTGGTAAAGATCAAGCCCGCGCTGGTCGATTCGGGAGCCCGTCCCCTCCATCAGCCGACGGATCGCGCTCGCGTCACTGGCCTGCCAGGCGAAGAAGCGCGGCACGAGCGGGTTCAAGGCAAAGAACCGCGCGAGGGAAGAGAAGGCTCGTCCCGCGCCACCGCCAAAGGGGCGCAAGGCCGCATTGAGACCGATGATCGCGTGCGGGTTGATCGCCCCGTCGAGCGCCATCCGAATGAGCAGGGCGCAGCCGGCGGAGTGGCCCACGGCATCCACCGGCTTCTCGCCGAGTTCCGCCACAAGCGAGCCCAGCAGCTTCGCCATGCCGGGCAGCGAGATTTCGGCCGAGCGCGGTATCTGCGTGAAGCCATGGCCGGGCAGATCGGGCGCGATCACCCGATAATCGCGGGCGAGCAGAGGCAGCAGGTCGCGCCAGGAATGGGTGGAAGCCCCCGTGCCGTGCAGCAGCAACAGCACCGGGCCCTTGCCCTCGACCTGCACGTGCCAGGTGATGCCGCCGGCCTTCACAAAGCGGCTGGCCTTGCGGTTCGGCCAGTCCTTGCCATCGCGAGCCCAATCCAGCGGCGCGTTCATGAGGCCCGCCTTTCCCGCTCCCGCCCCTGCAACGCGGAGACGGCGCTGACGAGCCTTTGCGGATCTGCCTGCGGCAGCGGCAGGTAGCGCGCCTGCATCGCGCGCGCCAGCGATGCCGCCTGTTCCGCAGGGCGGGCGGAGGTATCGATGACCATGATCGGCTGCCGCAATTCCGCGAGGCGACGGCCCGAGGCAAGCGCATCCTCCATCGCCTGAACGCGGCCGGGTGAGCCATCGCGGGCAATATTCGCGCGGCCATCGGTCATGAAGACGAGGAAGGGTGTCTGCCCCGCGCGCAGCACGGATTCGGCCGTCAGCCGCGCATTGTCGATGGCCGTGGCAAGCGGGGTGCCGCCGCCCCCGACCATCGCCGCGAGGGCGCGGGAGGCCCGCGTCAGCGCGCGCGTCGGCGGCAGGACGACATCCGCCTTCCGGCCGCGAAAGGCGATCAGCGCCACCTCGTCGCGGCGCACATAGCATTCGGCCAGCAGAAGCTGCACCGCGCCCTTCGCTTCCTGCAGGCGCTGGAGCGCGGAGGAACCGGAGGCATCCACGACAAAGATGGTGGTGGTGCGGCTGCGCGCCTTGCGCCGGACGATGCGGAAATCCTCGCGCCGCACGGCGATGCCCTGCACCGGCCCACCCGGCCCGTGGCGCAGCTTCTGCCAGGGGGCGGCGGCGCGCAAGGTATCGATGACGCTGAGGCGCGCGCCGGTGCGCGGATCGCCCGCCTTCGAGCCAAAGACACGTCCGCGCTCGCGCGCATTCTTCGCGGCCTGCCCGGTCGAGCCGGTGCGGCGCACGCGGAGCGCCCCCATCTTCGCGAGCAGGCTTTCGAGCAGCTTCGGCGGAAGGCTCGCGAGCGCCGTCTCGACCGGAATGTCCTGCGGGATATCATCGGGTTCGCGGCGCGGCTGGCTCTCGTCCGGCGGCGGAGGTTCATCCGGCTCGGCCGGCGCTTCGTCGGGCTTCTCGGCACTTTCCGGCAGGCACGTCGCGCGCGGGAGCATCGCGAGCGCGATGGCGTTGAGGATATCAACGCTTTCAATGCGCAAGCGACCCTCCAAGGCCGCAAGCACGCGGGCGATCGCCAGGGCCTGCAAGGGCGTGCGCAAGGAGGGGATGCCGAGTTGCAGCGCGGCGGCACAGAGTTCCGCGAGATGGCGCGCCTCGGGCTGCACCTGCGGCAGCAGCACGCGCGCCTGCCGCACCGCTTCGGGCTTGCAGGGCTGGCCTGAGGCGGGCAGCACCGCGAGATCCAGGCAAAGACCGAGACGATCCGTCAGCGCGAGCGGCGGCGCCTCCCCCGGCTCGCCCTCGTCGCAGGCGATGAGCCCGAATTCGGCCGGGTTCAACTGCGCCAGGCCATCGCGCTCGGACCGCGCCTCGCCCGTATCCATCGCGCGGGTGATCAGGGCCGCGGCAGCGGCATCGAGCCTTTCGGCCATGGTCACCACCAGCACCCCGCCATGCGCCGTGGCAAGCAGGCCGGCCTCGCTCACGGGGCGGCCGGTCGCAAGGGTCGCCGAGAGATCAAGGCCACCAAGCAACCGGGCCTCCGAAACGCCGGCCGGCACGCGCCGCCATGGAATTTCCGGCGGCATGAGTTTGTTGAGTTCCGCGAGCCAGCGGTCCCGCGCCACGCCCGCCCCGGCGCGAAGCCACAACCCCCCGACAGCACGTGGCGCCACCGCGAGCACGGCGGCGGCCAGCCCCGCAAGGTCGCCGACCGAGGGAGCCGGTGCGGCGGGTTCGGCCCTCATGATTCGGCCTTTTCTTGCCCGGTCTTTTCTTGCCAGGCCTTTTCTTGCCCGTTCTTTTCTTGCCCGAAGACTTCCTCGATCGCCCGTTCCACCCGCACGGCGGCGCGCGCTTCATCAAGCGGGTTGCGCCGCAGACGATGCTGAAGCGCCATCACGCCCACGGCCTTCACATGCTCGCCCTCGACAGAGGTGGCCCCCTGCCAGGCGGCCATGGCACGCGCGGCGCGGATGAGCGTGAGTTCGCCACGCAGGCCATCAGTGCCGAGCGCAAGGCAGAGTTCGGTGGCCCGCCGCAGAGCTTGCTCGCTCACTGCCAGCATGGGCAGGCGGCGACGCGCGGCGGCAATGCGCCGGCGCAGGGCGACATCCTTCGGCTTCCACCGGGCGCAGAACCCCTGGGGATCCCGGTCGAACGCATCGCGGCGGCGGATGACTTCGATGCGCGTTTCAAGATCGGTCGGCGTCACCACATCCAGCGAGAGGCCGAAGCGATCCAGCAATTGCGGGCGAAGCTCACCCTCCTCCGGGTTGCCGGAGCCAATGAGCACGAAGCGGGCGGGATGACGGATCGAGAGGCCCTCGCGCTCCACCACGTTCTCGCCGGAGGCCGCGACGTCCAGCAGCACATCCACGAGATGATCTTCGAGCAGGTTCACCTCGTCGATATAGAGATAGCCGCGATGCGCCTTGGCCAGAAGACCGGGCTGGAAGGCCTTTTCGCCGCGCGCCAGCGCCTTTTCGAGATCAAGCGCGCCGACGACGCGATCCTCGGTCGCGCCAAGCGGCAGATCCACCACCGGCACGGCGATCTCGACGCTGGCATCGAGCGATTTGCCCGGCCTCAGGCCACGGCAATGCTCGCAGGAATCGGCAGGCCGCCCCGGTTCGCAGGAATAGGGGCAGCCGGCGACGGCCCGCATCGGCGGCAGAAGAGCGGCGAGCGCGCGGATGGCGGTCGACTTGCCCGTGCCGCGATCGCCAAAGATCAGCACGCCGCCGATCGTGGGGTCGACGGTTGTCAGCAGCAGGGCGGTCTTCATCGCCTCCTGCCCGACAAGGGCGGAAAACGGGTAGAGCGCGCGCCCCTTCGGCGCTTCGGCCTGCGGCTCGGGCGTGCGACGACGCGGACGGCTCGCGGGCCGGAAACGCGGCGCCAGCTCCTCCATGGCCTCGGCAAGGCCGTAGCCGGTATTGCTCGACGGGTCTGGAGAGATCTTGAGAGCGGACATCGGCCTCTCCTAGGCGGCGGGATCGGTGAGGCGCAGGGGCAGGCGGAAGACCACGTCTTCCGCCACGCCCTTGAGTTCGGTGAGGGTGACGGCGCGGAACTGCCGGAGATGCGCGATGGTCGCCTGGATAAGCTCTTCCGGCGCGGAAGCACCGGCCGAGAGCCCGAGGCGCGATACGCCGTCGAACCAGCGCATATCGATGACCTCCGGCCCTTCCACGAGGCGGCTCGGCACGCCGGATTGCGCGCCGATTTCACGCAGGCGGCTGGAATTCGAGCTCGAGGGCGAGCCGATGACGAGGATCAGCTCGGCGCGGCCCGCCATTTCCATCACCGCGCCCTGGCGGTTCTGGGTTGCGTAGCAGATGTTGCGCGTCTCCGGCCCGAGAATGGCGGGGAAACGCGCCTTCAGCGCCGCGATGACCTCGCGCGTATCCTGCAGGCCGAGCGTGGTTTGGGTAATGTAGGCGACGCGGGCCTCATCCTGCACCACGAGCCCGGCGACCTCTTCCGGCTTCGCGATGACATGCAGGCGACCATCGATCTGCCCGCGCGTGCCTTCCACCTCGGCATGGCCGGCATGGCCGATGAGGATCACGTCATAGCCGTTCTCGGCATGGCGACGACCCTGCACATGCACCTTGTGCACCAGCGGGCAGGTCGCATCGATCACATCGAGATGGCGCTCATCCGCCGCGCGCTCGACCGTGCGTGAGACGCCATGAGCGGAAAAGATGGTTACAGCGCCTTCCGGGATTTCATCGACTTCCGAGACGAAAACCGCGCCCTTCTCGCGCAATTGCTCCACCACATGGGTGTTGTGGACGATCTCGTGGCGCACATAGACCGGCGCGCCATGAATCTCGAGCGCACGCTCGACGATCTCGATGGCGCGCACCACGCCCGCGCAGAATCCGCGCGGATTGGCGAGAAAAATCTCCAGCGGCGGCAGGGGCGAGCGTGCCTCAGCCACCGGCACGAAGGGAGCCGAATGAGCGGTCATGCTTCCTCCCTCTCATTGTGTGAAAAGCGGCGGATTTCCGCGCGTTTCGAGCGCTCCGCGAGCGAGATCAGCAGGCCGCTCGCGCCACCCTTGCGCTGGCGCGGCGCACGCGGTGTGACCATCTCGAGCGAGGCGCTCACGATGCCATCCTCATCAAGACCGGCCTCGGCATAGAGCCGCGCCGGGCTGTCCTGATCCTGGAAGCGATCCGGCAGGTGCAGCGCGCGGATCACCAGCTTTTCGGGCAGCCAGGGCTGCGTGACGAGATGCTGGATGACATGGCCGCAGAAACCGCCGATCGCGGCATCCTCCACCAGCAGCACGGCTTCATGCTCGCGCGCGAGCTGCTTCACGAGGGCCTTGTCAAAGGGCTTGGCAAAGCGCGCATCGGCCACCGTGACCGATAGGCCGATCGCCTCCAGCCGCTCGGCGGCTTTCAGGCACTCCCCAAGACGCGCGCCGTAGGAGAGAATGGCAAGATCCGTGCCCTGCCGCAGCACGCGGCCCTTGCCGATGGGGAGCACCTGCCCGCGTTCGGGGAGTGCCAGGCCGAGGCCATCGGCGCGGGGGTAGCGGAAGGCGATCGGCCCGGCATCATGGGCGGCCGCGGTCGCGACCATGTGAACGAGTTCGGCCTCGTCGCCCGCCGCCATCAGCACCATGTTCGGCAGGCAACCCAAGGCCGCGACATCGAAGGCACCGGCATGGGTGGGACCATCCGCACCCACCAGCCCCGCGCGATCCATGGCGAAACGCACCGGCAGGTTCTGCAAGGCGACGTCGTGCATCACCTGGTCATAGGCGCGCTGCAGGAAGGTGGAGTAGATCGCGCAGAAAGGCTTCATGCCATCGCAGGCGAGGCCCGCCGCGAAGGTCACCGCATGTTGCTCGGCGATGCCGACATCGAAGAACCGCTCGGGAAAACGCTTCTCGAACAGATCCGTGCCCGTGCCGGACGGCATGGCGGCGGTGATCGCGATGATGCGCGCATCCCGCTCGGCCTCGGCGACCAAAGCCTGCCCGAACACCTTGGTGTAGGAGGGCGCGGCAGCGGCGGGCTTCATCTGCTTGCCGGTCGCAACATCGAAGGGCACGACGCCATGATAGCAATCGGCGCTTGCCTCGGCCGGGGCATAACCCTTGCCCTTGCGCGTCTTCACATGCAGGAGAATCGGTCCTCCGGCCTCGCGCGCCGCCTGCAAGGCGGGCAGCAGGCTCGCAAGATCATGCCCGTCCACCGGACCGCGATATTCAAGACCCAAAGCGCCAAAGAGGCTGGCGGGCGTCTCGTCCGCCGCATTTCGGCCGCGCAGGGCGGTGAGATGCTCGGCCAGCGCACCAACCGGGGGAGCGATCGACATATCGTTGTCATTGAGCACGATCACGAGATCCGAGCGCAGCGAACCGACATTGTTCATCGCTTCGAACGCCATCCCGGCGGACATCGCGCCATCGCCAATCACGCAGACAACCTTGTTATCCTTGCCCTGCCGGTCGCGTGCGACGGCATAGCCGAGCGCGGCGGAGATCGAGGTCGAGGTATGCGCGGCACCGAAGGCGTCGTACGGGCTTTCATCGCGCCGCGTGAAGCCCGCGAGCCCTCCGCCCTGCCGCAGCGAGCGGATGCGGTTGCGCCGCCCGGTGAGAATCTTGTGCGGATAGCTCTGGTGGCCAACATCCCAGATGAGCACATCGCGCGGCGTTTCGTAAACGCGATGCAGCGCGACGGTGAGTTCCACCACGCCGAGGCCCGCGCCGAGATGCCCGCCGGTTTCGGACACGGCATGGATCATCTCGAGCCGCAATTCATGCGCCAGCCGGGCGAGATCGCGCTCCGGCAAGGCGCGCAGATCGGCCGGAACCGTCACGCGATCCAGGATCGGAGTTGCGGGCTGCGGAGCATCCGGCATCATCGCCACCTCCCCGGAGTTGTTCCACGATCGAAACACTCGACTGTCAATTTATTTTGACATGTGCAGAGGCGCATGCAAGCGAAAAACGACAGACGCTCGCGGATTCCTGTTCAGCGGTCGGAACGATGAAGCCGACGCAGAAGATCCCAGCCATGGGCGATGCCGGCAAAGGCCAAAGCAAGGCCGCTCCACCTTGCCGGCGCCCCGAGCATCGCGAGGATGAGCGCGCCGATGAGTCCCGCGCCGGCACCGACGATCAGGAAAATGGTGAGCCTGGGCAGCGCCTTCGGCGAGCCGTTCCGCGCCATCCGCCAGAGCCAGACCAGCTCGGCCAGCAGGATCAGCAAAGCGATCACCGCCCCCGCAAAGACCAGTCCCGGCTCATTCATGCGTTGAGGCTCCGGAAAAGCACCGCGAAAGGCGCGTTGAGCCCGACAATGGTCCAGTTGAGGAATGCCGCAAAGCTGACCCAGAGCAGATAGGGCAGCAACAGCACGCCAGACAATCGGGACAGCCTTCCACACAAGATCACAAGAGAAAGGATCGAAAGCCAGAGAAAGACGACTTCCACCAAGGCCCAATCCGGTCGCCTGAGCGTGAAGAACAACACGGACCAGAGGAAATTCAGCCCACCGTTCAGCGCGAAGGCCACGACGAGCCAGCGCCGCATGGCGAGCGTTTCCGCTCGCCGCCAGGCCAGCACGGCGGCGATGACCGTGAGGATCGAAATCATCGTCCAGGCCGGGCCGAACACCCAGCCCGGCGGCTGCCAGGCGGGCTTGCGCAAGGCCTCGTACCAGGGCCCGAGTATGGTCGCGAAACCACCGGCCACCATCACCACGACGGCTGCCAGCGTGGCGACAGCCACCTGCCGGGCGAGAGCCCCGCGCGCGCGCGTCATGCCCGGGCGAACCCCATCAAATGCCGGATATCATTTATTAGAATGCGCATGTGAGTCATGAACCGGCCTCGCACCAGTGCCTTGTTCATGTAGGAATCCCAGGTGAGCTTCTGCACATCCGGATCCCGGCAGATCTTGACGAACTGCTCGCGGCGCTTGTCGTTCCGATACCAGAAATATTGCAGCAGCCCCAGGATCCAGAAGATGCGACCATGCGCCGCCATGAAGGCACGTCGTGCCTCGGAAAGCGCGCGGGCATCACCGGTTTCGAGCGCTTTGGCAACCGCTTTCGCAGCGAGACGCCCGCCGAGCATGGCGTAGTAGATGCCCTCGCCCGAAGCGGGCGCGACCACGCCGGCAGCATCGCCCGCGAGCAGCACGTCACGGCCATTGTCCCACCGCTTCAGGGGCTTCATGGGGATGGGCGCGCCTTCCTTGCGGATGGTCTCGAGTTCATCGAAGCCTGTCGCGCGGCGCAACTCCGCGATGGAGCCGCGCAGCGAGAAACCTTTCTGCGCCGAGCCCGTGCCGATGCTGAAAGTCTCGCCATGCGGAAAGATCCAGCCATAGAAATCCGGCGAGACCTTGCCCTGATAGATCACATCGCAGCGCTCGTGATCGTAATGCGGCGAAGCCTGTTCCGGGGCCTTCACGATCTCATGGTAGGCGAAGACGAAGGGCACGCGCTTCACATCCGGAAGAGCCGCCGCTGCCACGCGGGAATTCGCGCCATCCGCGCCGATCACCATGCGGGCGCGCACGATGCGGTTTGGGGCTTGCGAGCCCTTCAGGGAATATTCGACGAGCGCCGTGCCATCGGCATCGCGCGAGAAGCTTTCGAAGCTGCCGCGAATCCGGGTGGCGCCGGCCATCCGGGCCCGTTCGCGAAGCCATTCATCGAAGGTTGCGCGGTCGACCATGCCCACGAAACCATCCTCGATGGGCATGTCCACGCCGATCGCGGAGGGCGCGATCATGCGCGCCGAACGCACCTTCGCGACGAGCATATCCTCGGGGATGTCGAATTCGCGGATGCAGCAGGGCGGCACCGCGCCACCGCAAGGCTTGATGCGCGCCTGCGGATCGAGCAGCAGCACGGAATGACCGGCTTCGGCCAGTTCCTTCGCGGCCGTCGCGCCCGAGGGGCCGCCGCCGACCACCACGACATCGAATTGGGAGCGGGTCTGATCGAGCATGGTCCCCTCCCCTTACCGGCCGAGTGCGAGGCCGGAGATATCCGGCTCCTTGCGGGGCTGTTCAGCCAGGCCTCGGGCCAGCCGCGATTGCCGCGCGATGCGATCGGCCAGCACGGCCGAGACGAGGAAGAGCACGCCTTCCGCTGCGAAAACAACGGCATAGGCCGCAACCTGGGAGGCGATGAAGAATCGCGCGATATCCGCGGCCATCGCGCCAACCAGACCACCGGCACCAAAGGCGATGCCCTGCGCCGCGCCCCAGAGACCCATGCGAATGCCCGCACGAGAGGGGTTGCCCTCATTCACCAGGCGCATCATCGCGCCGATCGCGGCGGCGGCAAACGCACCATTCGCAAGGCCAAGGAGGAACACATTCGGACGAAACGGAAAGCCCTCGCCGATGATGGCCGAAGCCACGAGGCCGGCCAGCGCCAGAGCCGAGGCAAGGCAGCCGCCGACGGTCCAGAAACGCGTCGTCGCGGCCTTGTGGCGGCTGAAAACCGTGCTCACGAGCCCAACCATGATCATCCCGGCGAGCACGCCCGCATGCTGCAGCCCCGCAAGCTTGGTCGTCTCGCCCGGCGTGAGGCCGAAGACCACCCCCGCGAAGGGTTCGAGGATCAGATCCTGCGCGCTGTAGGCGACCATCGAGAGGAAGATGAAGATCGCGAAGAGCCGGGAATGCGGCTCGGCCCACACTTCCGCAATCGCCTCCCTGAAGGGGATTTTCGGCTCGTCCTCGGCCTTCTGAAGCACACCCGCGCCTTCAACGCCCCAGACCGCGAGAACGCTCACCAGGAAGGCCAGCGCGCTCACCGCGCCGGAGACAACAAGCAGGCGCGAGAAGGAGAAGGGATCGAGGAAATGCCCGGCGGTCGTCGCCGTGACGATGAAACCGATGATCATCATCACCCAGACGATGGTCGCCGCGGCGGGGCGGCGCTTGTCCTCCACGCGTTTCGAGAGGAGCACGAGGAGCGAGGTTCCGCTGGCGCCAACGCCGATGCCGATCAGCAGGAAGGCGAGCGTGGAGACCATGAGGCCGAGAAGGGTCGAGTTCTGCATCAGCGCGACACCGAGCGCCGCTCCGAATCCGCCCAGCGCAAGCGTCGCCATGCCGCCGAGAATCCAGGGCGTGAGGCGCCCGCCCACATCCGCGCCATGCCCCCAGCGCGGGCGCAACACCTGCACGGCATAATGCAGCCCCACCAGCAGGCCGGGCAGCATGGCGGGCAAGGCCAGTTCCACCACCATCACCCGGTTGATGGTGGATGTGGTGAGAACCACGATGGCCCCTAAAGCCGTCTGCACCAGACCAAGGCGAAAAATTCCCAGCCATCCCAATGGTTTCATCACATCCCCCCGGTTGTGTTGAGGCTACGGAGCGCGAAAGCGCAGACCAGCATGCCCAGCACGTAGAGGGTCACCCCGGTGCCGTTATACCAGGGCGCACGCTCGCGCGGATGGGCGACCAAGGTGCGCATGAGCACGAGCTGCGCGAGCAGCATGGCGGTCACGATCCCCGCATGAACCGGCGCCCCCCATTGGACGAGAAGCCCGATGACGACCACCTGCGGCACCGCCATCACCCAGCAGGCGAGACGCGCGGCCCGCTCGGCACCGATCTGGACGGGAATGGAACGCACATGATGCTGCTTGTCACCCTCGATCGACTTGAAATCATTGAGCGTCATGATGCCGTGGGCACCAAGGCTGTAGAGCAGGGCGAGCGCGAGGATGCGCGCATCCGGCCATGTGCCGAGCACGGCAGCCGCGCCCGTGAACCAGGGCAGCCCCTCGTAGCAGAGGCCCACCGCGAGGTTGCCATACCAGCCATTGCCCTTGAGGCGGAGCGGCGGCGCGGAATAGGCCCAGGCGCAGGCGAGCCCCAGCAATGTGGCGAGCATCACCTGGGGTCCGAGCAGCGTGGCAAACAGGAAGGACACAATGGTCCAGGCCACCGCGAAGGCGAAACCCCAGCGACCGGGCACACGGCCCGAGGGTATCGGCCGGTTCGGCTCGTTCACCGCATCGACATGGCGATCATACCAGTCGTTCACGACCTGGCTCGTGCCACAAACCAGCGGACCTGCCAGCAAGGCGCCGGCGAGAGCCGCCGGCCATGTCTCGGAGAAGGTGGAGCCTGCCGAAACCACGCCGCACAGATAGGCCCACATCGGCGGGAACCAGGTGATCGGCTTCAGGAGTTCAAGCAGGGCGCGCGGCTGCGGATGGGAATGACGGTGGATCACCATCGGTTCGGCAGCACCGGAAGGCAGAAGATCGCGCATCATCCAGCAAGGCTAGCCCCACCCGCATGGGCCGTCAATTTTATTTTACGCAAGTGTCAATTTTGCTTGACGATCCTCAAGGGCGAGCCGCGATGCCTCACGCATCATTCTCGTCATCCTCCAGGCCGCCGAGATTGCCAAGACCATGACGGCGCATCTTCGCATAGAAGCTCTGGCGGCTCAGACCCAGCATCTGCGCGGCGGCGGCACGATTGTCGCCCGAACGCTTCAGCGCCGCCTCGATGCAGAGCTTCTCGATGATGTCAGCGGATTCGCGCACCATGTCCTTCAGCGAAACGCGGCCGACAAGCTCCGTCACCTGATCCACGGATGTGTAGGGATTTGGCTCGCGCATCGCGGCCGCAGGCTGCAGCAGCGCCCGGGACATCAGAAGGCCATAGATCTGCGATTGGCCCGAAAGGGTCGAGGCCGCCGTGACCTCGATATCCTCGGAGCCGCCAAAGGACCCACGCAAGATGGTCGGGAAGCTGCGCACGCTCTGGCTTTCCCGCAGCCGCGCCATCAGCAATTCCATATCCACGCCCGGCCGCCCCAGCCACTTGCCGATTGCCTGCCCGAGGATCTGCTCCTTGGAAGCGAGATGCACCAGTTCAAGGAAGGCCTGGTTGGCCTCGGTGACGCGCCATTCCTCGTCGATCACGACGAAGGCGAGCGGGAAATGCTCCACGACGCGCGCGACATCCTGCGCCGCACCACTGGCCTGCGCCACATGGGCGCTCTCCGCCGGCAGCATCTGCAGCAGGAAGGAGACTTCCTGCTCCTGCCGGAACACCGCCACGCTGACGGCGAAGGCGGCGCCGGAATTGGCAAGCCGCGCCTCGATATTCGGCACCGTGCCCGTGCGGCGCGCGGTCTTCAGCGCCGATTCGAGGAGTTGCCCGCTGTCATAATCGAAGCACGAGAGCACGGTACGATTCACGAGCCGGTCGGAGACGGGTGCCAGTTGCTGGATTGCGGCCGGATTGGCGTCCGTGATGCGAAGTGTCGCGCCATCCACGATCAGGACCGGATCGGTCGTCACATGGAAGAGCATGCGATAGCGGGTTTCCGCGGCGCGATAGCGGGTATAATCGCGCTCAAGAACGTCCTGCGTTTCGACAAGCTTGCGCTGCAACGCCGAAAGCCGCCGCAAATCCCGCCCCACCGCGATGATTCGGCCCGTGCGCCCAAGCGCGACCGCCGAATAGCGGATCGGAAGATCAATGCCCTTGTCAGTCGGATGATTGATCTCGCGAGCCTGGGTGGGGCTGCCCTTGAGCGCCCGCCCGATGAGATCCTCGACCTTCGCGCGGCTCTCCGGCGTGACGATCTCGATCCAGGGCCGACCGCGCCAGCCCTGCCCCACTTCCCGCGCCAATTCGCTGTCGTTGGTCACCACATCATGGATCACGCCCGAGCCATCCACCACGATGGCGATGTCAGACAGCGAGGCGACCAGCCGTTCCGCTGAATCAGGGGTGACGTCCCCGGCCCATTCGGGAATGCCGCCAGAACCATTTTGAACCGAGACCTGATCTTCCATTGCTCTTGTGCTCGTTGGGGTCTTGGGCGGACAGCATCATGTTTCGTGATTTGGCCTTGGCAGTCGTTATAAACAAGGTCCGTGCCATACAAGACCGGATCAATGCCGGAACGATATTCGCCACCATCGAGCCGGGTTCAGGCCCCGTCAGCCGGTATCAAACGGTCGAGAGCCTCCGAAAGTTCCGCGAAAGGCAACGGTGCGAGGTCCGCGCCAAGCGCCAGCGCAACCCCCGGCCGGCCCGCAAAACGCGCACCGCCGAGCAGGACCCTGACCCTCGGTTCGCAGGACGCCTGCCTGATCCGAATGATCAATCCGGCCGCACGATCCTCGTCCTCGGCACATTGGGTGGAGAGGCCAACCACGTCATAGCGCTGCTCACCCACGCGGCAAAGCAGGGCCTCTTCGGACAATTGCGATTCAGTCTGGCAATCCCAGCCCGCCTGCTGGAACCGGATGCCGAGCATCTTCAGACCGAAACAATGCACCTCGCCCGGCATGGGCGCCAGCAACATGCGCCGGGCAACCAGCGGCAGCGCGTGGGAAGGAGGTGCGAATTCGCGCAGAACGCGCTGCAGTGTGACAACCCCCAGCGAGACCTCAGCGAAGGAAAGACTGTCATCTTCCCAGGCACTTCCAAGCTGCCGGGCGGCCTGCGACAGAAGGCCCGCCATGCGATCATCCAGCTGTCCCGACCGGTGACGCCACGGTGCCAGCCATTCGACAGCCCCGCGACCATCGCCCGCCACCAGAATGGCCGAGAAGCGTTCCATATCGACCGGCCCGGGTTGCGCAGAAAGACTTTGCGCCGGGTCCGCATGGTTGCCCGCATGGTTGCCGGGCGGGTGCAGAATGCCATGCCGGCGCAGCAAGGTCGTGAGCACGGAGGCCTCGACCGTACGCTCGATCAGGGCCTGCGAGGAGGGTGCGCGACCGCCATGAGAGCCTCGTCCGGAAGCATAATCCTGCAGCGTCTCGAAACTTGGCGCATAGCGGGAGAAAGAGCCTTCGATGCCATCCAGAACATCGGGTCCTTTCAATCCGTCATCATACCCGCTACCCATCACGCCCTCCCCCGAGGTGTAATTGGAAATGGACATTTCCGCACTGCGCGCAATCGAACATCTTGATGCGCATCAAGGAACCCACATTTGGGACATTATGTCGCAGACGGAGGTTTTGTCAAAGGAGCTTTCACTGGCAAGCAAAAAGATCACCTTTCCGACCCCGCCGCAATGAAATTCGACACCCGTTACAATAAGTGAACATTTTTCTTGGGTTGCAGCGCGATAAATTTGTGAATGCGGCGTGTTGCCGCAATTTTCCATCCAGACGCGCGAATGATCCGGAACCGCTTGCCCTGAATGATCGAAGCGCAACCCGTGAACCGTCGCAAAAATCGCGCAACACCCCGCCCGAAAAATCATCGTGACAGCTCACTACAATTTCTGTGTCTAGTTTTATTGACATATCGGGAAAGCCGCGCGAAGGTTTGAAAACAAGGCGCAGGCATTGAGCCCGCGCCTCAGCCGGGAGGGCGGAATGGGCCAGTCGATGACCATCCGCAAGATGTCAGGCGGCGCGCAACAGGGCCGGAAGGTCGCGAAGCCGCTCTACACGCCGGAAGAACGGCGGCGGCGGGATTCGAGCGGCTGGACCCTGGTGCAGGGCATTCTCGCGCCGGTGCAGTTCCTCGTGTTTCTCGTGAGCCTTGCGCTCGTGCTCCGCTACCTGCTGACGGGCGCGGGCTATGAGGCGGCCACCCTCTCGATCATCCTGAAAACGCTTGTTCTTTACCTGATCATGGTCACCGGCTCGCTTTGGGAGCATGCGGTGTTCGGCCGCTATCTTCTGGCACCCGCCTTCTATTGGGAAGACATGGTGAGTTTCGTGGTGATCGCCTTGCACACGGCCTATCTGGTGGTGGTTCTGGGCAACCTTGCCGGGCCGCAGGTTCAGATGGGGATCGCGCTTGCCGCCTACGCCACTTATGTGGTGAACGCCGCGCAGTTCCTGCTGAAGTTGCGCGCCGCGCGGCTGCAGGCCGAGAGCGAGCCCGAACTCACCTCCGAGGGTTTCGAGGTGATGTCATGATTCGTGGACAGCTGGATTCCCTGGCGATCCCGGCGCAGGGCTCAACGAAGGCAGGCTGCACCACCCCCCCGGTGCTGCGCGAACGCGGCCAGCGCGAAGTGTTCTGCGGCCTCACCGGCATCATGTGGCTGCATCGGAAAATCCAGGATGCCTTTTTCCTGATCGTCGGCTCTCGCACCTGCGCACATCTGATGCAATCCGCCGCGGGCGTGATGATCTTTGCGGAGCCACGCTTCGCCACCGCGATCATCGATGACCGCGATCTCGCCGGCCTCGCCGATGCGAATGAGGAACTCGACCGCGTGGTGATGCGCCTCCTCGAACGCCGCCCGGATATCAGGCTGCTCTTCCTCGTGGGCTCCTGCCCCTCGGAAGTGATCAAGCTCGATCTGAGCCGCGCGGCCCGCAGGCTCTCGGAGCAGATGCATCCGGCCGTTCGCGTCCTGAACTATTCCGGCTCTGGCATCGAGACCACCTTCACGCAAGGCGAGGATGCCTGCCTGGCCGCCCTTGTTCCAACCCTCCCGGAAGCGCCGGCCGGTGATTCCGGCCTCATGGTTGTCGGCGTGCTGGCCGATGCCGTGGAGGATCAGTTCCGGCGCCTTCTGGCCGCGATGGGTGTCGAGAAGGTTACCTTCCTTCCCGCGCGCCGCGCGCACGAGATGCCGGCTCTCGGGCCATCCACGCGCTACATCCTCGTTCAGCCCTTCCTGACCGATACGGCGATGAAGCTGGAACAGCGCGGGGCCAAACGCATCGAGGCACCCTTCCCGCTCGGCGCTCATGGCATGTTCGGCTGGCTTGAGGCCGTCGCGAAGTCGTATGGCGTATCCTCCATCACGCTGGAAAACATCACGCGGGCGCCGATGGAACGCGCGAACCGCGCCGTGTCGCGCTATCGCGACACGCTTGCCGGGCGGCGCATCTTCTTCTTCCCGGATAGTCAGCTGGAAATCCCGATCGCGCGGTTCCTCGCGAACGAACTCGGGATGAACCTCATCGAGGTCGGCACGCCCTACCTCCATCGCCAGCATCTCGCAGCCGATCTGGCGCTGCTGCCCGAGGGCACGCAGCTCAGCGAAGGGCAGGATGTCGATCGCCAGCTGGATCGCTGCCGGAAATCCGATCCCGATCTCGTGGTCTGCGGCCTCGGCCTCGCCAATCCGCTGGAAGCCGAGGGCATCACCACGAAATGGGCGATCGAACTCGTCTTCACGCCCATCCAGGGTTTCGAGCAGGCGGGTGACCTCGCCGAACTCTTCGCGCGCCCGCTCGTGCGTCGCGCCCGGCTGGAGATGTAGCCATGCATCTCACCGTCTGGACCTATGAGGGACCTCCCCATGTCGGCGCGATGCGGATCGCCACCGCGATGCGCGGCCTGCATTACGTGCTGCATGCGCCCCAGGGAGACACCTATGCCGACCTGCTTTTCACGATGATCGAGCGGCGCAACCGCCGTCCGCCGGTCACCTACACCACTTTTCAGGCGCGTGACCTCGGCGGCGACACGGCGGATCTCTTCCAGACCGCCTGCTCGGATGCCTATGAGCGTTTCAAGCCGCAGGCGATGATCGTGGGCGCCTCCTGCACCGGCGAACTCATCCAGGATGATCCCGCAGGTCTGGCGCGCGCCCTGGGCTTGCCGATTCCGGTCATTCCTCTGGAGCTTCCGAGCTACCAGAAGAAGGAGAACTGGGGCGCGGCCGAAACCTTCTACCAGCTCGTGCGCGCACTGGCTGGCCCGCATGCGCCGCAACCGAGTTCGATCCGCGCGCCACGCCGCGCCGGCGAGCCCGCGCGCTGCAACCTTCTCGGCCCGGCCGCCGTCGGCTTCCGCCACCGCGACGATCTTCTCGCCGTGAGCCACATCCTCGAGCGGATGGGCGTGGAAATCCACGTCGTGGCCCCTTGGGAGGCGACACCCGCCGATCTCGCGACCTTGGGCGAGGCCGATTTCAACATCGTGCTCTACCCGGAAATCGCCGGCCAGGCCGCGCAATGGCTGAAGCGGAGTTTCAACCAGCCGATGGTCACCGCCGTGCCGATCGGCGTGGGTGCCACCCGCGATTTCATCGTCGAGGTCGCGCGCTGCGCCGGCATCGACCCCGCGCCCTTCCTCGCCGAGCAGCCGGGGCGCTTGCCCTGGTATTCGCGCTCGGTCGATTCGACCTATCTCACGGGCAAGCGCGTCTTCATCTTCGGTGATGCGACCCATGCCCTCGCGGCAGCCCGGATCTGCAAGGAGGAACTTGGCTTCGATGTCGTGGGGCTCGGCACCTATTCCCGCGAATTCGCCCGCGATATCCGCCAGATGGCGACCCGCCTCGGCCTTGAGGCGCTGATCACCGACGATTACCTCGAGGTGGAAGCCAGGATCGCCGAATTGCAGCCCGAACTCGTGCTCGGCTCGCAGATGGAGCGGCATATCGCCAAACGCCTGCGCATTCCCTGCGCGGTGATCTCCGCGCCCGTGCATGTGCAGGATTTCCCCGCCCGCTATGCCCCTCAAATGGGTTTCGACGGCGCGGATGTGATCTTCGACACCTGGGTTCACCCGCTGATGATGGGCCTTGAGGAGCACCTCCTCGGCATGTTCCGCGATGATTTCGAGTTCCATGACGGCGCGGGTTCAAGCCATCTCGGGCACGGCTCGCATGCGCCGGCCCGCGAGCGCGCAACCGAGCCGCTCGCCGTCACAGCAGCGGCTGCCGAAGCGGATCTGGCCGTCGCCGAATGGCCGGCCGGGGAGCCGGTCTGGGCAGCGGAGGCGGAAAAGGAACTGAAGAAAATTCCCTTCTTCGTGCGCGGAAAGGCGCGCCGGAACACCGAGGCTTTCGCGCGCGAACGCAGCATTCGCACCATCAATGTGGAGACGCTCTATGATGCCAAAGCGCATTTCGGGCGTTGAGGCCACCCCGATCCGGGTCGTGATCGTCACGATGGACGATCACCTGACCGGCACGATGGCGCGCATGCGCCCGCAACTGAAGCGGGAAATCCCCGGTCTGATCCTCGGCGTGCATTCCGCGGCGGATTGGGGCCGCTCGCCTGCGGCGCTGGAAGCGGCGAATGCGGCGATCCGCGAGGCGGATATCCTCGTCGCGTCCATGCTCTTCATGGAAGACCAATACACGCAGATCCTTGCCGCCCTTCAGGCCCGCCGGGCAAACTGCGATGCGATGATCTGCTGCCTCTCGGCGCCCGAGGTGACGAAGCTCACCCGCATGGGCGCCTATGACATGAGCCAGCCGGCCACCGGCTTCACCGCCCTGCTGAAGAAGCTGCGCGGCAATGCGAAGCCCGGCGGCAATGCCGGCGCGAGCCAGCTGAAGATGCTGCGCCGGCTGCCGAAGATCCTCCGCTTCATTCCCGGCACCGCGCAGGATGTGCGCGCCTATTTCCTGAGCCTGCAATATTGGCTCGCGGGCTCGGACGAGAATTTCCTCAACATGGTCCGGTTCCTGGTGAACCGCTATGCGGCGGGGCCGCGAGCGGTCTATCGCGGCACCCTGAAAGCCGAAAACCCGGTCGAATACCCGGAGACCGGCGTCTATCACCCGGCGATGAAGGGCCGGATGCAGGAAGCCGATGCCGGCCTGCCCCGCAATGACAACATCCGCGGCACGGTTGGCCTGCTGCTGATGCGCAGCTACCTGCTCGCGGGAAACACCGCGCATTACGATGCCGCCATCGCGGCCATCGAGGCACGCGGCTATCGCGTCATCCCGGCTTTCGCGAGCGGGCTCGATGCACGCCCGGCGATCGAGAAATTCTTCCTGAAGAACGGCGCTCCGGCGATCGATGCGCTGGTCTCGCTCACCGGTTTCTCGCTGGTGGGCGGCCCGGCCTATAATGATGCCGCAGCGGCGGAAACCGTGCTGAAACAGCTCGATGTGCCCTATATCGCGGCCCATGCCGTGGAGTTCCAGTCGCTGCAGGAATGGGGCGGCTCGGATCGCGGCTTGATGCCGGTCGAGGCGACCATCATGGTCGCGATCCCCGAACTCGATGGCGCGACGGGCTCGATGGTGTTCGGCGGGCGCGTGGAAGCGGGGGGCGCCACCTGCGCCGGCTGCCATCGCCGCTGCGTGTTCGAAGCGGATCGCGACCTGCGCGCCATGGTCGGCTGCCCCGAGCGCATCGACATGCTGGCGGCGCGCATCGACCGCCTGGTGAGCCTGCGCCGCGCCGAGCGCGCCAGGCGCAAGCTGGGCCTCGTGATCTTCAACTTCCCGCCCAATGCGGGCTCCACCGGCTCCGCCGCCTATCTTGCCGTGTTTGAATCGCTCCATCGCACGCTTGGAGGCCTTCGGCAGGCGGGCTACACGGTGGAAGTTCCGCCGACGGTGGATCACCTTCGGAAGGCCCTCACCGAGGGCAATGCCGCGATCTATGGCGCGCATGCCAATGTCCATGCCCGCATTCCCGCTTCCGACCATGTGCGGCGCGAGCGCTGGCTCGCCGAGATCGAGCGCGCCTGGGGCCCCGCCCCCGGCAAGCACCAGACCGATGGCGGCAACATCTTCGTGCTCGGCGCGCAGTTCGGGAATATCTTCGTCGGCATCCAGCCCGCCTTCGGCTACGAGGGCGACCCGATGCGGCTTCTGTTCGAGAAGAGCTTCGCGCCAACCCACGCCTTCTCGGCCTTCTATCGCTGGATGCGCGAGGATTTCGGCGCGCAGGCTTATCTCCATTTCGGCACGCACGGCGCCTTGGAATTCATGCCCGGCAAGCAGGTGGGGCTTTCGGGTTCCTCCTGGTCGGATCGCCTCATCGGCGACATCCCGAATGTCTATCTCTACGCCTCGAACAACCCCTCCGAGGGCTCGATCGCGAAGCGCCGTTCGGCGGCAACGCTCATCACCTATCTCACCCCGCCAGTCGCGCATGCCGGGCTTTATCGCGGATTGCTGGAGCTGAAAGCCTCGCTCGATCGCTGGCGGTCGCTCAACACCGGTGGCGAGGAGCGCGAGACGCTCGCGACGCTGATCCAGGCGCAGGCCGCGGCGGTCGATCTCGCTGCGGCAGAACCCGCCTGGGGCGCTGCGGCCGAAAGCGAAATCGGCAGGCTCACGCATGCCGTGCTGGAACTCGAATACACGTTGATCCCGCACGGGCTTCATGTGGTCGGCGAGCCGCTGAGCCGCGCCGAACGCGCCGATATGCTGCTCGCGGTGGCCGATGCCGGCCATGGTGCGCGACTCGATCGCGAAGCGGTGGAAGCGATCATCGACCGCAAGCCCCTGCCTGCTGTCATCGATGCCGCGCTCGCCGGTAAGCTTTCGGACATGGATAGGCTGCTGGAAGACGATCACGAACTCCCGGCCATCCTGCACGCGCTCGATGGCGGCTTCACCCCCCCGGCGCAGGGCGGCGATGTGCTCAGAAGCCCGGCCGTTCTGCCCACGGGGCGGAACATGCACAGTTTCGATCCCTTCCGCATCCCCTCGGCCTTCGCGATGGCCGATGGCCGCCGGCAGGCCGCGAAACTGCTCGCGCGCCACGCGAGCGACGGCCATGCCGCGCCCGAAAAGGTCGCGATGGTGCTCTGGGGCGCGGATAACGTGAAAACCGAAGGCGGCCCCATCGCGCAGGCCATGGCGCTGATCGGCGCGGAACCACGCTTCGACCATTACGGCCGCCTCACCGGCGCGAAACTCGTGCCGCTCTCCGAACTTGGCCGCCCGCGCATCGATGTGGTGCTGACGCTCTCGGGCATCTTCCGCGACCTGCTGCCGCTGCAGACAAAGCTTCTGGCCGAGGCCTGCTATCTCGCGGCCAGCGCGGATGAGCCGGAAGCCATGAACTTCCTGCGCCGCAACACGCTCGCCTACCAGCGCGAGCAGGCTTGCGATTTCGAAACGGCGGCATTGCGCGTGTTCTCGAATGCCGATGGCGCCTATGGCTCCAACGTCAACCACCTCATCGAGAACGGCCAGTGGGATAGCGGCGATGAACTCGCCGAAACCTATTGCCGCCGCAAGAGCTTCGCCTATGGCCGCGATGGCGCGCCGCAGGCCCAGACGAAGCTGCTGACCGGGATGCTCAGCCGCGTCGATCTCGCCTATCAGAACCTCGAAAGCCTGGAGGTCGGGGTCACGAGCCTCGACCAGTATTTCGACACGCTCGGCGGCATTTCCAAGGCTGCCCAACGCGAGAAGGGCACGACGATCCCGGTCTATATCGGGGATCAGACCCGCTCCGAAGGGGTGGTCCGCACGCTCGGCGAGCAGGTCTCGCTGGAAGCGCGCACGCGCATCCTCAACCCCAAATGGTTCGAGGGCATGCTGAAACACGGCTACGAGGGCGTGCGGCAGATCGAGGAGCATGTGCGCAACACCGTCGGCTGGTCTGCCACCACCGGGCAGGTGGAGCCCTGGATCTACAAGCAGATGACCCAGACCCTGATGCTCGACGAAACCTTGCGCGAACGCCTGATCGCGCTGAACCCGGTCGCCGCGAGCAAGGTCGTGAAGCGGCTCATCGAAGCGCATGAACGCCAATACTGGAAGCCGGATGCGGCCACCGCCGAAGCCCTGCTGCAAGCCAGCGAGGATCTGGAAGACCGCATCGAAGGCATCGGAACCGAGGTTGCCGCATGACAACGCTTTACCGCCACCCCACCCTGAAGGACCGCGCAACCGGCGATGGCGAGGGCTCCGTGCAGGTGCATCTCGATCCCTCGACCCAGATCGAGACCGCGAAGGTCTTTGCCGTCTACGGCAAGGGCGGGATCGGCAAATCCACAACCTCGTCGAACCTCTCGGTGGCCTTCTCCAGGCTCGGAAAACGCGTGCTGCAGATCGGCTGCGACCCCAAGCACGATTCGACCTTCACGCTCACGAAGCGCCTCATCCCCACCGTCATCGACGTGCTGGAGACGGTGAACTTCCATTCCGAAGAGCTGCGCGTCGAGGATTTCGTCTTCGAGGGCTATAATGGCGTGATGTGCGTGGAAGCGGGCGGCCCGCCCGCCGGCACCGGCTGTGGCGGCTATGTCGTCGGCCAGACCGTGAAGCTCCTCAAGGAGCACCACCTTCTCGACGATACGGATGTGGTGATCTTCGACGTGCTGGGCGATGTGGTCTGCGGCGGTTTCGCGGCCCCCCTCCAGCATGCCGAGCGCGCGGTGATCGTCACCGCCAATGATTTCGACTCGATCTTCGCGATGAACCGCATTGTCGCGGCCATCAAGGCGAAGTCGAAGAATTACGATGTGCGCGTCGGCGGGATCATCGCGAACCGTTCGGCCGGCACGGACGAGATCGACCGCTTCGCCGCCGCCACCGGCCTGAAGCGCCTCGCGCATTTCCGCGATGTCGATGCCATCCGCCGCTCGCGGCTCAAGAAATCGACCATGTTCGAGATGGATGACACGCCCGAGCTCGCGGCTGTGAAGGCCGAATACATGCAGCTCGCCGAAACCCTCTGGGCGGGCACCGAGCCGCTCAACGCGCAACCCATGAAGGATCGCGAGATCTTCGATTTCCTGGGGTATGAATGATGGCAAACGCCGCCTATCACAAGCGCAAGGACGAGCTCGAGACCTATTTCGACCGCACGGCGGTTGATGCCTGGGCGAAGCTCACCTCGGATGCGCCGGTGGGCCGCATCCGCCGCACCGTGCGCGCCGGCCGCGATTCGATGCGGGCGAAGCTGCTCTCCTGGCTGCCGGCGGATCTTTCCGGCATGCGCCTTCTCGATGCCGGTTGCGGCACGGGCGCGCTTTCGGTGGAAGCCGCGCGGCGCGGCGCAGAAGTGGTGGCGATCGACATCTCCGCAACGCTCGTGAAACTCGCTGCCGAGCGCCTGCCGCGCGATCTCGGCCAGAATGGAACCGGCGGCCGCATCGATTTCCGGGTCGGCGACATGCTCGACCCCGCCCTCGGGCGCTTCGATGCGGTGGTCGCGATGGATTCGCTGATCCATTACGAAACCGACGATATTGCCCGCGCCTTGGCGGCCCTCGCCCCGCGCGTTTCGGGCCCGATGCTGATCACCATCGCGCCGCAGACGCCGCTGCTCACCGTGATGCATCGCGTGGGCCGGTTGTTCCCGCGCGGGGATCGTGCGCCGGCGATCGTGCCGGTGAGCGCAGCCGGTCTGGCCCGCGCGATGAAGCGCGAAGCCTCACTCGCCGGGTGGCACATGTCCGAGACGCATCGCACCACCAGCGGCTTTTACATTTCGGAGGCCCTGCGTCTCCTTCCGCCGGAGGCTTGAGGCATGAATGTCCAGCGCCTCCTGATCGAGAAGATGAAGCGGATCGATCCTCGCTTCCTGCCCTTCGCGGACGCGGCTTCGGCCGAATTGCCGCTCGGCCGGCTGCTGCGGCTCGCCTTGTTTCAGGTCTCGGTGGGCATGGCGTCGGTGCTGCTGCTGGGCACGCTGAACCGCGTGATGATCGTTGAGCTTGGCGTGTCCGCCTCGCTTGTGGCGCTGATGGTGGCTTTGCCCTTCCTCTTCGCGCCGTTCCGCGCACTGGTCGGCTTCCGGTCCGATATGCATCGCTCGGCTTTCGGCTGGCGGCGTGTGCCTTATGTCTGGACCGGCACGATGCTGCAATTTGCCGGATTGGCGATCATGCCCTTCGCGTTGCTCCTGCTCGGCTCGGACCACGAGGCGCACCCGGCGGTCGGACAGATCAGCGCGGCGCTTGCCTTCCTGCTGACCGGTGCCGGCCTGCACACCACGCAGACTGCGGGCCTGGCTCTGGCAACAGACCTTGCGAGCACCGAGCAGCGCCCGCGCGTTGTCGCGCTGATGTATGTGGTCTTGCTGCTGAGCATGATCGTGAGCGGCTATTTGTTCTCGTTCGTGCTCGCCGACTTTTCCCCGGTGCGCCTCATCCAGGCGGTGCAAGGTGCCGCTGCGGCGACCCTTATCCTGAACGTCATCGCGTTGTGGAAACAGGAAGCCCGCCGCCGGCCCGAGCCGCGCGAGGCGACGCCGACCTTCGGCGAGGCCTGGAAGCGCTTTGCCAACAAGCCGCAGGCGCGCCGCTTCCTTGTGGCCGTCGGCCTCGGCACGGCTGCGTTCAACATGCAGGACATCATCCTCGAGCCCTATGGCGCGGAAGTTCTCGGCCTTTCGGTGAGTTCGACGACGTTGCTCACCGCGCTTCTCGCGGCGGGGTCACTGGCAGCCTTTTCGCTGGCGGCCGGTTTGCTGGCCAGGGGCACGCACCCCTGCCGCCTCGCGGCGATGGGGGTGCTGGCGGGTGTACTGGGCTTCTCGATGGTCATCTTCGCCGGGGCATTCGTCGCGCCCATGCTTTTCCGGGCAGGCGTGGTGGCGATCGGCTTCGGAGCCGGGCTCTTTTCGGTCTCGACGCTGATTGCCGCGATGAACCTCGATTCCGGCGAGCAGACCGGGCTTGCGCTCGGCGCCTGGGGCGCGGTGCAGGCCACCTGTGCCGGCCTGGCAATCGGCCTTGGCGGCGTGCTGCGCGACAGTCTCGCCATGCTGGGGGCGACCGGGCAGCTCGGCAAGGCGTTTCTTGCCTCATCCAGTGCCTATGGCGTGATCTATCACCTCGAAATTCTTCTTCTCTTCCTCACCCTCGTCGCGCTCGGTCCACTGGTCCGCGCCTGGCGGCGGGATGAGCCTGCCGCGCCGACCCGCATCCAGCTGGCCGAATTTCCCAACTGATTGAACTCCAGGAGCACATTCTCATGGAACCCGCCTCTGTCTCCTCCTCCTTCGATCTGGCGCAGATCGCGCTTTATCTGTTCTGGATCTTCTTTGCCGGGCTGATCTACTACCTCCAGCGCGAGGCGCAGCGGGAAGGATACCCGGTCGAAGTCGATGGCCCGAACCCGGGCCGTTTCCGGGCGAAGAGCCTGCTCTTCTACCCGCCTCCGAAGACCTTCAAACTTCCCGATGGCACGACGCGCCTGGTGCCGGATGGCGTGGCCGATACGCGCCCGATCGCAGGCAAGCCCACCTCGCGCCTGCCCGGCACGCCGCTCGAGCCGAACAGCGCAGCCCCGCTCGCCGATGGCATCGGCCCCGGCGCCTGGGCGGAACGGGCCGACAAGCCGGATCTGACCACCGCGCTCACCCCGCGCATCGTGCCGATGCGGGTCGCCACCACCTATGCCACCGCCTCGCGCGATCCTGATCCGCGCGGTTTCCCGGTCGTCGGCTGCGATGGCGCAACCGGCGGCACGGTGGTCGATATCTGGGTGGATCGCTCCGAGCATCTCGCGCGCTATCTCGAGGTCGAAACCACGGGCAAGCGCCGCATCCTGCTCCCCATCACGTTCTCGGTGCTGAAGAGCTTCCCGAACCGGGTGCATGTCGAGGCGATCACCGGCGCGCAGTTCGAGGGCGTTCCCGGCACCGCGAAGCCGGACAGCGTGACCCTGCGCGAGGAAGACCGCATCTGCGGCTATTATGGCGCGGGCACGCTCTACGCCACACCGGATCGTGTGGAGCCGCTGCTGTGAGCCACGATGATTTCGCCTTCGAGCCCATTCCGGGCCTGCCGGCGGAATTGCCGGCCGGCGAGAGGCTTCTCTGGCAGGGCGCGCCCGCATGGCGCCCCCTGGCCTGGCGGGTCTTTCACCTGAGGGAAGTGACGGCCTATTTCCTGCTGCTGATGGGTTGGACGGCCTTTTCGACCGCCTGGACCCACGGCACCGCGAAAGCGGTTCTGGCCGCCCTCGGCCCCGTCACGATCGCCGCCTTGATCGCCTGCGGGCTGATCGCGCTCATCGCGCGGTTCAGCGCCAGGACGAGCGTCTATTCCATCACCTCCGAACGCGTGGTGATGCGGATCGGCATGGCCCTGCCCATCACCTTCAACCTGCCTTTCGCGATCATCGAGACGGCAGCGGTGAAGCAGGATTCCGATGGCTCCGGCGATATTTCGCTCGCGCTCTCGGCGGAGAACCGCCTCGCCTATCTTGTGCTCTGGCCGCATGCCCGGCCCTGGCATCTGCGCCAGACCCAGCCGAGCTTGCGCGCCCTGGCCGATGTGGCGGAGGTCTCCCGCATTCTCGCCCGCGCGCTCGCCGCGAAGGCTCCGCCCCATGCGGTCTTGACCGACCTCGCAACGCGGCCCGGGGCGCATGAAAAACCGGTCGAACCCGCCCTTCCGGGCGCGGCCGAGCCGGCCCACTGAGAAGCGCTTTCGGGGGAAAGCATGAGCACGACGAGCAACAATCCGGTCTTCCCGCGCTGGTTCCTTCTGGGAGCCGCAGGCCTGATGATCTCGACGATGGTTTTCGCCTTCGTGGCGCGGCAGACCGATGCCGGTGCATTGCGGGTGAGCCGGGCACCGGATGCGGCCCAGGTGATGATCCGCTTCGATGAGCAGCCAGATGGTTCGGTGCTCGTGCGCCGGCTGCCGGATGACACCGTTCTCGATGTCCTTCCCCGCGATGGCTCCACCTTCCTGCGCGGGGTGCTGCGCAGCCTGCACCGCGAGCGCGCGATGAAGCGCGTGGACCGGAACGCACCCTTTCTTCTCGCGCGGCGGCCGGATGCCCGCCACGCCATTGTCGATCCCGTCACCGGTTCGCGCATCGAACTCGACGGTTTCGGCCCCAGTCACTCCGCCGCGATGGCACGGCTGATGGATCTGGGTCTCGCGACGGCCCGCTCGGCGATCAGCGCCGGTCAGGCGAACAACTGACAACAGAGGGGGAATTGACCATGCAGAACCATGTCGATCCCGGCCCCGCTGCGGCCGGCCCAACCATGGGAGCGCTGCCGGAGGGCCGGCGCTTCGAGGTGGGATGCACGATTTACGTATCCCACACCTTCGAGAGCCTCCACGCCCATGTGGAGCTGGACGGCAACATCCCGATCTATCCCGGTGACGAGGTGATCGTGCATGGCGCGCCGGTGAAGGTGCCTTACGGGGAAACTGCCGAGATCCGCCGCGTCGCGACCGTGGTGCGTGCAAACCCGCTGGAGCGGCTCTGGACGCGCGCCACGGGCCGCCTCGAAGTGATGGAACTCCTCGAATTCAGCTTCTCTGAAAGGACCCGGCTATGAGCGCGACCACGATGGATGTGCGCGGCCCGGCCGCGATCGATACCACGGAAGCCACCCGGATCGCCCAATCCGACACGGTGCTAACGCCCCGCTTCTACACCACCGACTTCGAGGAACTCGACAAGATCGACGTCACCCCGGTCCGCGAGGAATGGGATGCGCTGCTGGCCGAGATGAAGAGCGACCCCAACAAGGGCCATTTCACGCGCAATGAGGAGTGGAACTCGGACATGTCCCACCTCACCGGTCAGCTCCGCAAGGAGATGATCGACTTCCTCATCTCCTCCTGCACGGCGGAGTTCTCCGGCTGCGTGCTCTATGCGGAAATGAAGAAGCGGGGCACCAACAAGGATATCTGCGAGCTCTTCAAATACATGAGCCGCGACGAGGCCCGCCATGCCGGCTTCATCAACGATGCGTTGAAGGATTTCGGCATCGGGGTAGATCTCGGATTTCTCACAAGATCGAAGAAATACACCTATTTCAAGCCAAAATACATCTACTACGCGACCTATCTCTCTGAAAAGATTGGTTATGCGCGCTACATCACCATCTTCCGCCACCTGGAGCGGAACCCGGACAAGCGCATCCACCCGATCTTCAAATGGTTCGAGGAATGGTGCAACGACGAGTTCCGCCATGGCGAGGCCTTCTCGCTGCTGATGCGCGCGAACCCGCATCTGCTCAAGGGTGGCAACAAGTACTGGATCCGCTTTTTCCTGCTTGCCGTCTTCTCGACCATGTATGTGCGCGACCATGCGCGCCCCGCCTTCCACGAGGCGCTCGGCATCGACCCCAAGGAATACGGCATGCGCGTGTTCCGGGTAACGAGCGAGATTTCGCGGCAGGTCTTCCCGCTCGAACTCGACATCGACCACCCCGCCTTCAGGGGCGGACTCGAGAAGCTGCTGGTGCTGAACCGGCGCATCGCCGATGCGGACGAGCAGGGCGGCATCACCGGAAAGCTGAAGCGCTACGCGGCCATGGCCGGGGTCGCGACCACGCTGGCGCGGATGTATTTCCTGCCCGTGAAGCGGAACGAGATCCCGGCCACCAGCCGGCTCTACCCGAGCTACTGAGGGGAAACGACGTGGAGCTCCTCATTCCGGTCGCGCTCACGATCTTCGTCTGGTGGTTCGCCACGGGGGCGGTGCTGTACTTGAACGGCCTGCCCGCCTGCACCTTCCGCTGGAGCAACGGGATCACGGGCCTGATCGGCCTTTGCGGGCTCTTCGCCCTTTATCTCACCCGCGAGGACACCACGCCGATGGGGGCCTATGCGGCCTTCTTCGGTGCCCTCGCGGTCTGGGCCTGGAACGAGATGAGCTTCCTTCTGGGGCACATCACCGGTTCCAGCCGCGAGGATTGCCCGGGGGGAGTGCATGGCGTGCGCCGGTTCATCCTGGCCACGCGGAGCATCATCTACCACGAGCTGGTCATCCTCGCCTCGGCCGCGGCCATCGCCCTCGTGACATGGGGCGCCGCGAACCGCTTCGGGCTCTATACCTTTCTGGTCTTCTGGGTGATGCGGCTCTCGACGAAATTCAACATCTTCCTCGGGGTCCCGAACATCACGGTTCAGTTCCTGCCCAAGCACCTTGCCTATCTCGCGACTTATTTCGCGCACCGGCCGATGAACCTGCTCTTCCCCTTCTCGGTCACGGCCTCGACGCTCGCCGCTGCCTGGCTGATCCATCTGGCGATCCAGGCACCCGCGGGCGGCTTCGAAAGCGTGGGTTATGCGATGGTCGCCACCCTTCTGGTGCTCGGCGTGCTCGAGCACTGGTTCCTCGTCATTCCCCTGCCCTTCGGCGAATTATGGTCCTGGGGCCTTGGTTCGCGCGAGGATCGGGTGCAGCCATCCGCTCACAAATCTGAAAAGTCCCAGCCTCTTGCCCTGACTTCCGCCATCGCCACCCCGCCCATCGGGGGGCCGATCAAGACCAGCCGGACCTGAAAATCCGGGCCAACAGTATCGCTTTGGAGGACACGACCATGAATTTCGAACATTTCTTCCGTCAGGAATTGTCCTCTCTGAAGAAGGAAGGGCGCTATCGTGTCTTTGCGGATCTCGAAAGGCAGGCGGGCCGTTTCCCCAAGGCGACCTTCCACGGGCCGAAAGGCGCACGCGAAGTTACGGTCTGGTGCTCGAATGACTATCTCGGCATGGGCCAGCACCCGGATGTGGTGGCCGCGATGCAGGAAGCGCTCGACAGATGCGGGGCGGGCGCGGGCGGCACGCGCAACATCGCGGGCACGAACCACTACCACGTGATGCTCGAGCGCGAACTCGCGGATCTTCATGGCAAGGAAGCGGCACTGCTCTTCAATTCGGGCTACATCTCGAACTGGGCGGCGATCAGCACCATCGCCGCGAAGATCCCGGATTGCGTCATCCTCTCGGATGCCCTGAACCATGCCTCGATGATCGAGGGCATGCGCCACAGCCGCGCGAACAAGGTCATCTTCGCCCATAACGACCCGGACGACTTGCGCCGGCAGCTCGCGCGGCTCGACCGCAAGGCACCGAAATTCGTGCTGTTCGAGAGCGTCTATTCCATGGATGGCGACATCGCGCCGGTCTCGGCGATGCTCGATGTCTGCGAGGAATTCGGCGCCTTCACCTATATCGACGAGGTGCATTCGGTGGGGCTCTATGGCCCGCGCGGGGCGGGCATCGCGGCGCGTGAAGCGCAATCGCATCGTCTCGACGTGATCGAGGGCACGCTGGGCAAGGCCTTCGGCGTGCTCGGCGGCTATATCGCCGGCTCGGCGGCGATGTGCGATTTCGTGCGCAGCTTCGCCTCGGGTTTCATCTTCTCCACCGCCCTGCCCCCGGCCATCGCCGCCGGCGCGCTGGCGAGCATCCGCCACCTCAAGGCGAGCGATGTGGAGCGGCAGCAGCACCAGCAGCGCGTGAGCGAGGTTCGCGCGGCCCTCGATGCAGCAGGAATTCCGCACATGATGAACCCCAGCCATATCGTGCCGGTGATGGTGGGGGATGCCGCGCTCTGCAAGCGCCTCAGCGATGATCTCATCGCCGAGTTCGACATCTACGTGCAGCCGATCAACTACCCCACCGTGCCGCGCGGCACGGAGCGCCTGCGCATCACTCCGACCCCGCTGCACACGGCCGAGGATATTGCCCGGCTGGCAGAAGCGCTTTCCTCCATCTGGTCGACCATCGGCCTGAAACGGGCTGCCTGAACAGGCGGCCTATGCACATCGTCAGCAACCCTTCAGGTTGCTTCTGGCACTCATCCAATCGGGCCGAACGGACGTAGACGATTTGTCTCAGGCCCAGAACAGCCATAGTCTTGAGGAACCGCCATGAAGATCGCCTTTTTTTCCCTTCTCGCCGCCGCCGCCCTCGCGCCGGCCGTCGCCCAGGCGCAGGATGCCGCTGCCGGTGAGCGCGTCTTCGCGCAGTGCCGCACCTGCCATCAGATCGGCGAAAACGCCAGGAACGGCGTCGGCCCGCAGCTGAACGGCCTTTTCGGCCGCAAGGCCGGTTCGGTCGAGGGTTACAGCTATTCGAATGCCTACAAGGCGCTCGACAAGGTGTGGTCGCCTGAGAACTTCACGGTCTACATCAAGGACCCGCGCGGCGTGACCCCGGGCACCAAGATGGTCTATCCGGGCCTCAAGGATGAGACCGCGATCAGTAACCTCATCGCGTTCCTCCAGCAATTCGATGCGACCGGCAAGAAGAAGTAAGTTCTTCACGCAGCGACGCAGGTATCGGCGAGCCGTCCTGATCATGTCGGGCGGCTTTTGCTTTGCAGGGCGGGATGGAACTGACTCTGCCATTCCATGTGGTGACACCTCCGCAAGCCGAGATTTCCCGCGATGAAAGGGTGACCAGGCGACCGGAAAATGCTCTAAGGAATGCTGCAATTCACGCATTCGAATCCCCGGAGTTCCCATGTCGATCGACCCGCGCATCCAGGCCCTGCAAGACGAAGTCGCCGGCTGGCGCCGGGATTTCCACGCGCATCCGGAGCTTGGCTACGAGGTGCATCGCACAGCCGGAATCGTGGCGGCGAAGCTGCGCGAATTCGGCTGCGACGAGGTGACCGAAGGCATCGGCAAGACCGGGGTCGTCGGCATCATCCATGGCAGGAATGGCCCCGGCGGCCGCGTCATCGGCCTGCGCGCAGATATGGACGCGCTGCCGATCGAGGAAGAGACCAACCTCCCGCATCGCTCGACGAATTCCGGGAAGATGCATGCCTGTGGGCATGATGGCCACACCGCGATGCTGTTGGGCGCGGCGAAGCACCTCGCCGAGACACGAGATTTTGCGGGTACCGTGGCGGTTATCTTCCAGCCCGCCGAGGAAGGTGGCGCCGGTGGCAAGGCTATGGTCGATGATGGCCTGATGGATCGCTGGAACATCAGGGAAGTCTACGGCATGCACAACATGCCCGGCATTCCAACGGGCCACATCGCCGTGCGCCCCGGCCCGATCATGGCGGCGGCGGACCAATTCGTGATCCAGATCGAGGGCCGCGGCGCGCATGCGGCCGCCCCGCATCTCGGCGTGGACCCGGTGGTGGTGGGCGCGCATATCGTGGCGGCGCTGCAGTCGATCGCCTCGCGCAATGCGGACCCGCTGAAGGCGGTCGTCGTCTCGACCACGATGTTCCATGCGGGGACAGCCTTCAACATCATCCCGCAGCGCGCGGAACTCACCGGCACGGTTCGCACATTGGAACTCGGCATGCGTGACCTCGCGGAGAAGCGCCTGACCGAGATCGCCACGGGCACCGCGAAGATGTTCGGCGCCGTTGCGACCGTGAAATATGAACGCGGCTATCCCGCGACCATCAACCACCCGCGCGAAACTGCCGAGGCTGTCACCATCGCGAAGCGCCTTTTCGGCTCCGCGGCGGTCGATGCCGAGGTGGCGCCGATGATGGGCGGCGAGGATTTCTCCTACATGCTGGAGGCACGGCCGGGCGCCTACCTGTTCATCGGCAACGGGGATACGGCGGGTCTTCATCACCCGGCCTATGATTTCAACGATTCCGCCCTGCCGCATGGCATCCAGCTCTGGGCGGAGATCGCGCGGAGCAGAACCGCTGCCTGAGGCTCAAGCTTTTTCCGACGAGGTGGATACCGGCCGGTCGAAGAAAATGCGTGAGATAAGAAGGAATGAGAGCAACGGCCCGCCAACCTTTATCCACTGGGCGGGCGGATGCTCTAGCGCGTCAGCATGTCATGCGCGAATTTCAGCGCGATGATCACAGCGGAAAGCGCGGTGGCCAGGGCCGCGCGACGGTTCAGCAGCTGTGTGCGGTTGATGGCCGTGACGATGCGGTTGAGATCAAGGGAATTGATATCCTCGCTCTTGCTCACGCGGCGCACCTGATAGCTGCTCGCACGAAACCAGAGATAGGCGGCGGCCAGCGCGGTGAGCAGCGCCAGAAGGTCGAGAAGAAAATTGAGCGACATGCTCCGGCAATAAGGGGCAGACCCGCCTCGTTTCAAGAGCCTTCCGCCACCTTTCGCGCCTTCAGGCCTGATTGCGCCCCTCCTCGACCGCGTGGCAGGCCACGCCGTCGATCATCGCCGGAGCCTCGCGCCTGCAGCGCTCATTGGCGAGCGGGCAGCGCGGATGGAAGGTGCAGCCCGAGGGCGGATTGATGGGGTTGGGGATTTCACCCGCCACCATCTGCCGCTTGCGGCCGGTCATGCCGAGATCGGGCACGGCATCGAGCAGCATCCGCGTATAGGGATGGCGCGGCGCGCGGAACATCGCCTTGCTGTCGCTCACCTCCACGAGCCGCCCGAGATACATCACGCCGATGCGGTCGGCCATGTGACGGACCACCGCGAGGTTGTGCGAGATGAAGAGAGTAGTGAGCCCGAATTCCCTCTGCAGGTCGCGCATCAGGTTCAGGATCTGCGCCTGCACGCTCACATCCAGCGCGGAAGTGGGTTCGTCGCAGACGATGAATTCCGCGCTCGAGGCGAGCGCGCGGGCAATGGCGATGCGTTGCCGCTGCCCGCCGGAGAATTCATGCGGAAACTTCTTCCCGTCATCGGGGTGCAGACCCACCAGCGTGAGCAGATCACCCACGCGCGCCTCCACCGCCTCGCCCTTCAGCAGGCCGAAGGCATGAATCGGCTCGGCAATGATGCGCGCCACGCGCCAGCGCGGGTTGAGGCTGGCGTAAGGGTCCTGGAAGATCATCTGGATACGCTTGCGCAGGGCTTGCCGCGCGGCGCTGTCCTTCACATCCGTCATCGAGACGCCGTCAATCGTCACGGTGCCGGAGGTCACGGGCAGAAGCCCCACCGCCATGCGCGCGACCGTGGATTTGCCTGAACCGGATTCGCCCACGAGCGCGAAGGTCTCGCCCTTGCGGATATCGAGGCTCACACCATCGACTGCCTTGAGATAGGCTTTCGGCAGGTTTTCGAGCACGCGGTTCAACCATGGCCGTGATACGTCGAAGACACGCTTCAGGTCGCGGATCTGGATGAAAGGCGCGGGTTCCAGAGCGGCGGCGGCCTGGCTCTTCTCGGAAACAGCCTTCATGGCGTGCCTCCGGCTCTCGGCGCATAGAGATGGCAGGCGACGAGATGCCCCGGCATCAGGTTCTCGCGCTCAGACGTCGCTGCATCTGGCTCGATCGGCTCAGGCTTCTCCACACGGCAGCGATCGAACACGTGGCTGCAACGCGGGTTGAAGGCGCAGCCCGGCGGAATGCGCGTGAGGCGCGGCATGGAGCCGGGGATCTGCGTGAGGCGATCGGCCTCGTTTTCGAGCGTCGGGATCGCCCCCATCAGGCCTTTCGCATAGGGGTGGAGCGGGTGCTTCACCACGTCGCGCACCGGGCCGATCTCGGCGATGCGCCCGGCATACATCACCGCCACGCGATCCGCCGTTTCGGCGATCACGCCCATATCATGCGTCACCAGCATCACCGCCGTGCCGCGCTCCTGGCAGAGGCGCCTGATGAGCGCGATGATCTGCGCCTGCACGGAAACGTCGAGCGCGGTTGTGGGCTCGTCCGCCACGATGAAATCCGGCTCGGCCGAGAGAGCGAGCGCGATCACCACACGCTGGCGCATGCCGCCGGAGAATTCATGCGGATAGCCGTCGATTCGCTTCTCCGGCGCGGGGATGCCCACTTCGGCCAGCAACCCGATGGCCCGCTCGCGCGCCGCGCGCGGCGAAAGATCGGTATGCGTGCGGATGGTCTCGATCAGCTGCTCGCCCACCCGGTAGAGCGGGTTCAGCGAGGTCAGCGGGTCCTGGAAGATCATCGCGATCTTCCGGCCGCGGATGCGGCGCATCTCCTCGGGCGGCAGGTTGTCGATGCGCTTGCCGTGCAGCAGGATTTCCCCGCCCGCGATGCGGCCCGGCGGCTCGATCAGCCCGATGATGGCCGAGCCGGTGACGCTCTTGCCCGCGCCGCTCTCGCCCACGACGCCCAGCACCTCGCCGCGGGCGATATCGAAGGAGACGCCGTCGATCGCGCGCAAGATACCGCGTCGCGTGGCGAATTCCACGCGCAGGTTTCGGACGGAGATCACCGGCTCACTCATGACATATGCTCGGAAGAATTGCGCATCGTCCGGGCGCAGGACCGGAGGCCATTTCTGCTGATGATGCGCATCGCTCACCTCAGCTTCGGGTTCAGCGCGTCGCGCAGCCAGTCGCCCAGCAGGTTCACTGCCAAGACGAGAATGGCGAGCGTGGCACCCGGGAAGGCGACGATCCACCAATCGCCGGAGAAGAGATACTTGTTGCCGATGGAGATCAGCGTGCCGAGCGAGGGCTGCGTCGGCGGCAGGCCCACGCCCAGGAACGAGAGCGTCGCCTCGGTGATGATGGCAAGCCCGAGATTGATGGTGAGGATCACCAGCACCGGGCCGATGACATTCGGCAGCACGTGGCGGATCATGATGACCGGCGTGGGAATGCCCACAAGGCGCGCGGCGGCCACGTAATCCTTGTTCTTCTCCACCATGGTGGAGCCGCGGATGGTGCGCGCATATTGCACCCAGAAGCTCAAACCGATCGAGATCACCAGCACGGGAATGGCCGTCGTCTCGCGGCTCATGCCCCGGAACAGGCCCTGCGCCACGCCATCGATGAGCAGTGCGATGAGGATGGCCGGGAAGGTGAGCTGCACATCGGCGATGCGCATGATGATGGCATCGACACGGCCACCCATATAGCCTGCGAGCAACCCGAGCGTGATGCCGATGCTGGCTGCCAGCAGCACGCCGAGCCCGCCCACGGCGAGGCTGACGCGCAGGCCATAGAGAATGGCCGAATACATGTCGCGGCCCTGGTCATCCGTGCCGATGATGAAGCGCGGATCGCCCCCCTGCTGCCACATCGGCGGGATCGAGGCATCCGACAGGAATACGGTCGCGGGGTCGAAAGGATTGGTCGGCGCGATCCACGGCGCGAAGGCCGCGCCGATGAAGCAGGCAAGCACGATCGCCGCCGCGATCATCGTCATCCAGGACGAGCGGAAGCTTGCATAGATGTCGGAATCGAGCAGGCGCGCGACGAGGCCGCTCTGGCCACCCGCCACAAGGCCCTTCACCTCTTCCGGGGTCGGATTTGGCATCTTGAAGGCCCCTCAGGTTCTCATCGCGACGCGCAGGCGCGGATCGACGAAGCCATAAGCGAGGTCGACCATGAGGTTGATGGTCACGAACAGGAAGCCGATCAGCATGAGATAGGCCGCCATGATGGGGATATCGACATTCTGCACCGCCTTCAGGAACAGAAGCCCCATGCCCGGCCAGTTGAACACCGTCTCGGTGATGATGGCGAAAGCGATGATGGAGCCGAGTTGCAGGCCGGCAATGGTGATGACCGGGATCAGCGTGTTCTTCAGCGCATGGCCGAAATGAATGGCGCGCGTGCGCAAGCCGCGCGCCTTCGCGAACTTGATGTAATCCGTGCGCATCACTTCCATCATCTCGGCGCGCACGAGCCGCATGATCAGCGTCATCTTGAACAGGCCGAGCGTGATCGCGGGCAGAACCAGCGCCTTCAGGCCCGAGATGGTCAGCAGGCCAGTCGTCCACCAGTCGCCGATCTTCACCACCTGCCCGCGCCCGTTGGAGGGCAGCCAGCCGAGAATGACCGCGAAGAGGTAGATCAGCAGGATGCCGATCAGGAAGGTCGGCAGGGAGACGCCGATGAGGCTCACCGCCTGGAACAGCCGCGCGAGCCAGCTGTCGCGCCGCAGCGCGCAATAGACCCCCATCACCACCCCCACGACGAGGGCGAAGAGTGCCGCCGTCAGCGCCAGTTCGAGCGTCGCCGGCGCGCGCTCGGCGAGCAGCTTCGTCACGGGCATGCGAAACTGGTAGGAAACGCCGAAATCGAAATGCAGGGCATTCCAGAGGAAGCGGCCGAACTGCACGAGAGTCGGATCGTTCAGGCCCAGCGATGCGCGCAGGCGCTCCACCTCGGCCTGCGGCGTATCCACGCCGACCATCTGGTTCACCGGGTCGCCCACGAACCGGAACATGACGAAGGCGATCAGCGCAACCGAGACCAGGACGGCGATCGATTGCAGGATGCGCCGGATGACGAACGCCAACATGCTCAATACCAGCAAAAGGAAAGGGCCGCGCGGGATGCGCGGCCCTCCCGGGAGAGACCGGTTACTTCTTGGTGGCCCAGTAGAGCAGCACCGAGTTATCGGCACGCTGCGTCAGCTGGACATCGCGCGAGACACCCCAGGCGAGCGCCTGCTGGTGCAGCGGCACATAGGCGAATTCCTTCGTCGTGATGTCGAAGGCCTGCTTGATCAGCTGGTCGCGCTTGGAATTGTCGCTCTCGACGAGGATCTTGTCGGTGAGCGCGTCGACTTCCTTGTTGCAATAGCCGCCGAGATTGGACTCGCCCCGCGGCGAACCTTCAGCACGGCAGCCATGAATGTCGAACAGCACATTGTGGCTGTCGAACGTGCCCGGCGTCCAGCCGAGAAGGTAGAAGGAAGTCTTGTAGCCGCCCGACTTCAGCACCTTGGCGAAATACTGCGCCTTGGGCTGGGCGTTGAGGTTCACCTTCACGCCGATGCGCGCGAGCATGCCCACCACCGCCTGGCAGATCTGTCCGTCATTCACGTAGCGGTCGTTCGGGCAATCCATTCCGACCTCGAAACCGTTCGGATAGCCAGCATCGGCCAGAAGCTTCTTCGCGGCATCCGGATCGAATTTCGGGCTCTGGTAAGCCTTGGAGAACGCGAAAAGCTCTGGCGCGATCATGAGGGCCGATGGCGTGGAGAGCCCGCGCATGACGCGCGCCTTGATGGTCTCCTTGTCGACGGCCATGTTGAAGGCCTGGCGCACGCGGACATCCTTGAAGGGGTTCTTGCCCTTCACGTTGGATTCGAGCAGCTCGTCGCGGATCTGGTCATAGCCGAGGAAGATCGTGCGCAGTTCGGGGCCGGCGAGCACGCGGGCCTTGTCCGAACCGTTCACGCGCGGGATATCCTGGATCGGCACCGGCTCGATCACGTCCACTTCACCCGAGAGAAGCGCGGCGACGCGGGTCGCATCATTCGGAATCGGGGTGAAGATGATCTCGTCGAGATTATGCTCCTTCTTGCCCCACCAATTCGCATTGGCCTTGAAGACCGTGCGCACGCCCGGCTGGTGGCTGTCGATGCGGAAGGGGCCCGTGCCATTCGCGTTGAGCGCGATATGGCTCGGCGTCGTGGCCGAAGCCGGGGTCGGCGCGGCCGAGTTGTTGGCCTCCGCCCACTTCTTCGAGACGATGTACCAGGTGTCCCATTGGGCGATCAGGATCGGATTGGGGCTCTCGAGTTCCACCTCGACCGTATGATCGTCGATCTTCGTGAACTTCGCGCCCTTGGGCACGCGGGTCTGGAAGTTCGACCCCTGCGCACGCACGCGATCGGCCGAGAAGATCACGTCATCGGCGGTGAAGGGATCGCCATTGTGGAACTTCACGTTCCTGCGCAGGTGGAAGCGCCATTTCTTCGCACCATCGAGGGTCTCCCAGCGCTCAGCGAGGCCCGGCCCGATGGCAAGGTTCTTGCCGCGCGCGGTCAGGCCTTCATAGACATGGCCGAGATGCGCGTTCGTGGTGGTCTCGTTCAGCGTATACGGGTCCAGCGACTTCAGATCACCCTGGTTCGCATAGCGAAGGGTAACGGCCCCGGCCGGGGATACCGCCATCTGCAAGGCCAAAGCGGTGCCGGCTGCCAGCAGCCATTTACGGATAGACATCTTACTCTCCCTGTTCTCGAGCTCCTCCCTTTCTTCGCGCGGGAGGCTGCTGATATCGTTTCAAGTCGATCCTTCCGCGCTTGCAAAATCAAGCCCAAACGGAACCGATCTCCAGAAACTCGTGACAAGGCTAGCGCGCGACTTGACATGAGAAAAGAGAATAAAGTTCATTTTGATATTCTGGAAAGGAATACCGAATGCCGCGCCGCAAGCTGCCGCCCCTGAATGCCCTCGCGATTTTCGAGGAGGTGGCCGTGCGCCGCTCGTGTTCGGAGGCCGCCTTGCATCTGGGCCTCACCCAGAGCGCGGTGAGCAAGCAGGTTCAGGCGATGGAGCGTTTCATCGGCGCGCCGCTCTTTTCGCGCGCCAAGGGGGGCCTGGTTCCCAATGCGGTGGGCGGCCGGCTTCTCTCGGATGTCCAGCCAATTCTCGATGCCATGGAGCGCATCCTGAACCGCGCGATGCAGGAGAAGAGCAACCGGCGCGTCGTGATCCTCCGCACCCTTGCCACGATTTCCGACCGCTGGCTGCTGCCGCGCCTGCGTGGATTCATCGAGGCCCATCCGGAAATCGAAATCCAGTTCTCCACCTTCCTGCTCAATTCGGAATATGATCGCGGCGGCGCGGAGGTGGAGATCCGTTTCGGCTCCGGCCCATGGCTCGATGCTGATGCGACGCCGATCACCGGGCGGCATGTGGTGCTGATCGCCCCGCCCGATACGCCGCCGGATTGCCCCCTGCCCGAATTGCTGAAGAAACCGCTTTTCGTTCATGCCCAGGCCCGTGATGCCTTTGCGGAATTCTACACGGCCATGGGGCTGGAAGCGCCGACGCACTGGCCATCGGGTTCCACCTTCGATGTCTACCAGGTGCTGGTGAAGGCCGTGACGGTGGGGCTCGGTGTCGGCCTCGTGCCGCGTTGCCTCGTGGAGGAAGAGCTCGCGACAGGTGCGGTGGTGAATCCCAATGGCTACGGCTTCCAGAGTCGCCTCTGCTACCAGCTTCTCGTTCCGCATCAGGCCCGGCCGCTGAGCCAGGCGGCGCAAGCGCTGCATGACTGGATTCTCGGCCAGGCCGAGCCGGATGTCGCCTCCCTGCGCCCTGGCCCGATCCCCGTGCTGCCGATCGGCACGGCCTGACGCTTTTCCCTTGGCGGAAGGCAAGGGCCCCGCTAGCAAGCGCGCATGGCTCCTCCTCTTCTGCAACTCGCGGGCATCGGCCTCACCTTTGGCGGCACCGCCCTGCTCGAAAGCGCGGATCTCTCCGTGGAAGCCGGCGAACGCATCTGCCTCGTGGGTCGGAACGGCTCGGGCAAATCCACCCTGCTGAAGATCGCGGCGGGCCTCGTCGAGGCTGATTCCGGCACGCGGTTCGTGCAACCCGGCGCCACCATGCGCTACCTGCCCCAGGAGCCGGATTTCTCGGGCTTCGCGACCATCGAGGAGGCCGTACTCGCGGGCCTTGGCCCCGGCGACGATGCTCATGCCGCGCGCACACTGATCGAAGCCCTCGGCCTCGATGGCGCAAAACCGCCCGTGCCGCTCTCCGGCGGCGAGACGCGTCGCGTCGCGCTGGCGCAGACGCTGGCGCCCGATCCCGACATCCTGATGCTCGACGAGCCGACGAACCATCTCGACCTGCCCGCCATCGAATGGCTGGAAGCCGAATTGAAATCGCGCAGAGGCGCGCTCATCCTCATCAGCCATGACCGGCGGTTCCTGACGAACCTCACGCGCGCGACCGTGTGGCTCGATCGCGGCAAGACGCAGCGGCTCAACGAGGGCTTCGCGAGCTTCGAGGCCTGGCGCGACAAGATCCTCGTCGAGGAGGAAGAGGCCCAGCACAAGCTCGGCCGGAAGATCGCCGACGAGGAGCATTGGCTTCGCTATGGCGTCACCGCGCGAAGGAAGCGCAATATCCGTCGCCTCGAAGGCCTGCGAGCCTTGCGGCGCGAGAAGCGTGATTATCGCGGCGTGCAGGGCAAGGCCGAGATCGAGGCGGCGGAAGCGGAGAAATCCAGCACGCTGGTGATCGAGGCCAGGGGCCTTGCCAAGGCCTATGGAGAGCGCGTGCTGGTTCGGGACTTTTCGATCCGCATCCATCGCGGGGATCGCATCGGGCTTGTCGGGGCGAACGGTTCTGGCAAGACCACGCTCGTCAACCTGCTGACCGGCAAGCTGAAACCGGATTCCGGCACCCTGCGCCATGGCGCGCGGCTCGAACTCGCCTCCCTCGAACAGAACCGCGACAGCCTCGACCCGAACTCTTCCGTGGCGGATATCCTCACCGGTGGCGGCTCGGACCAGGTGATGGTCGGCGGCAAGCCGCGCCATGTCATAGGCTACATGAAGGACTTCCTGTTCCGCCCAGAGCAGGCACGCACGCCCCTGCGCGTGCTCTCGGGCGGCGAGCGCGCCCGGCTGATGCTCGCGCGCGCCCTCGCCCTGCCCTCGAACCTGCTGGTGCTCGACGAACCCACCAACGATCTCGACCTCGAAACCATGGATGTGCTGCAGGATCTGCTGGCCGATTATTCCGGCACGGTGATCCTCATCAGCCATGATCGCGATTTCGTGGATCGGGTGGTCGATCGGGTCATTGTGCCGGGCGGCAATGGTCGCTGGGTCATCCATGCCGGAGGCTATTCCGACCTGCCGCCCGATGCCCTGCCCTCGACACCCCGGCGAGAAGCCGACATGCGCGTGAAGGCTGCATTCCCCGCCACCGAGGCTCCAAGGGCCGCAGCAAAGCGCAAGCTGAGCTTCCAGGAGAAGCACCAGCTCGAAACGCTTCCCGCTGCCATGGAAAAGATCCGCGGCGTCATCGTGAAGCTCGAGGCGAGGCTCGCCGATCCGCAACTCTACAACCGAGATCCCAAGACCTTCGCCGATGCCACAGCCCTGCTCGACAAGGCGCAGACGGAATTGGCGGGCCTGGAAAATCGCTGGCTGGAACTGGAGATCTTGCGGGAGGAACTGGGCGGCTAGAGCATCCACCCGCCAAGTGGATAAAGGTTGGCGGAAAAAAGCGGATGCGACAACAAGAAGAGTGAGCGCCAGATCTGATTCAATCAGATCGGAGTTCGCTCCAGCGCGCCTTCAGCCAGCGCGAAATGCCCTGCGCGGCCGCGTTGCCCGTGGCGAAAGCGGCCTGCAGCAGGTAGCCGCCGGTTGGCGCATCCCAATCGAGCATCTCGCCGGCCACAAAGGTGCCGGGCAAAGCCTTGAGCATGAAATCCGGTGTCAGCGCCTCGAAGCGCACGCCGCCTGCGGTGGAAATCGCCCGATCCAGTCCCGCCATGCCGGTGATCGGCACGGGGCAGGCCTTGACGCGCCGCGCGAGACCCTGCGGGCCTTCATCCGCCAGCTTCCTGCCCTCGCGGAAAGCAGCCTCATGCAGCAGGCTGACCTGCGCCGCAGAGAGGCCCGCGCCCTTGCGCAGGCGGTTCGCGAGACTGTCACCCTTCCGCCCCTCGGAAAGCCGACCCAGCAGCGCGGAGGGCGTCAGATCAGGCCGGAAATCGAGGATCAGCGTCACCGGCCCCTTCGCGAGCGCCGCACGAATGGCGGCGGAAAGCGCATAGATCGCCCCACCCTCGATGCCCTTCCCGGTGACGACCGCCTCGCCGATCACGCCCGTCGCGCCAATCGCGAAATCCGTGCGCTTCAGCGGCTCGCCCGCACGCTCGCGCATCCTGGCTGACCAATCGCAGAGAACGCCGACATTGGAGGCGGTGAGCGGGGCCAAAGCCACGCCCTTCGCAGCGAGCAGCTTCGCCCAGCCACCATCCGAGCCGAGGCGCGGCCAGCTCGCGCCACCCAGGGCGAGCAAGATTGCATCCGCCGTCACGACAACCGGGCCGGAGGGCGTGGCGAAGCGCAAGGCTCCCGTTTCGTCCCAGCCCTGCCAATCGTGGCGCAGCTTGACCTCTACACCCCTTGCATCCAGCCGGCCGAGCCAGGCGCGCAACATCGGCGAGGCCTTCATCGCCTCGGGAAAGATGCGGCCGCTGGTGCCGATATAGGTGCGCTGGCCGAGTTCGGCCGCAAAATCGCGCAAAGCATCCGGCGGGAAGGCGCGAATGGCCTTCTCCAGCGCCTCGGGGCAATCGGGGTAGCGGGCGAGAAATCGCTCCAGCGGCTCGGAATGGGTGAGGTTCAGCCCACCCCGGCCCGCCATCAGGAACTTTCGACCCGGCGAGGGCATGCGGTCGAACAGGGTCACGGCATGGCCGGCGGTGGCGAGGCGGTCAGCCGCGAAAAGCCCGGCGGGGCCGCCGCCGATAATGGCGATCCGGGGCATGGCCAGCCTCAGCTATGCGCGCCGTAGCGGGCGAAGGCATTCGCTACCTGATCATAGACGCCGCGCTTGAAGGGCACGATCAGCGCTGGCAGGTTCTCGAGGCGATCCCAACGCCAATCCGCGAATTCCGGCCGATGGGTGCCCCCGCCCGGTGCCTGCACGTTGATTTCGCTCTCGGCGCCGGTGAAGCGGAAGGCGAACCATTTCTGCGTCTGCCCCCGATAGCGGCCCTTCAGCGCGCGACCCATCACGTCAAGCGGGAGATCGTAGCGATACCATTCCGGCGCCTCGGCGATCAGCTCGACCGAGCGGACATTGGTTTCCTCGTAGAGTTCACGCAAGGCCGCCTGCAAAGGCTCCTCGCCGGGGTCGATGCCGCCCTGCGGCATCTGCCAGGCGTAGCCGCCTTCATGCGCAGCGCCCATCTTGTCCACGCGGCGCCTGCCCACGAAAACGAGCCCCGCCGGATTGAACAGGGCCACGCCGACGCAGGCGCGATAGGGCAGATGGGTGATGTCCCTGACCATGGCATTTTTCTTCTTGTTTTTCTTTCTGGACTTCGCAGGCACAAAATCAATGCGGGAAAAGACCGTAGCCATGGCTTTTCTCCCCTTTTTTTCAAATCAGGGCGCGCGCGCTTCCAGAATGGCGCTCAGGGGCGCAATCACGATGTTGCGGCGGGCGAGATCCGCTTCCCAGCTGATCAGCGTTTCGATATTGGCGGAAAGGGCCGGCACGGTGATGATCGCACGCCCCTGGCGCTGGGCCAGCCCCTCGGCCTCCTCGAGCATCGCCGCAAGCGGACGGGCCGACCCGGTCGCGTCCATGGTGCGATCGGCCTGCAGCACGGGAAGGTTCAGGCGCTTGCCGATATCCGGGGCCATGCTGCGCGGCGTGGTTCCGTCATCCAGGAACAGCAGGCCGCGACGACCGACCTCGTCGAGCACGGGCTGCAGCGCACCGGGCGTCGAGAGCAGCTTGCCACCCATGTAGTTCATCAATCCGACATAGCCGGGAAAGCGTGTCATCAGCCAATGAAGACGGTCGATATTCTCCTTGCTCGATCCGCCGGCCCGAAGAGTATGCGGACCGGGATCGCTGTCCGGGAAGTCGAAGGGTTCCATCGGAATCTGCAGCAGGACCTCGTGCCCGTCGCGACGCGCGCGAAACACCTGCGATTCGAGGTCGCGGCCATAGGGCGCAAAGGCGAGCGTGAAATCGCCAGGAAGCCGGGTGACGGCATCGGATGTGGAGCGGGCGCTGACGCCGACACCGGTGAGAACCACGGCGATTCGCGGCTTCGCGGTGTCGGCGAAGGGGCGTGCATAGAATTGGCGCGGCAGGGTGCCGTCTTCGCCCACCTTCGGCAGGAGACCGAGCGGGATGCGCTCGGTCAGGCGGGGCTCCGGAGCCACGGAAAGCGCAACGGCATTGGCTTCCGCGCGCGGCGCATCCGGCACGCGAATGACGGCGGCGCCGGGCACCTGCCCGCCATTCTGCCGCACCACGCGCACGCCGCTCTCGGTCTCGACCTGTGCGGCGCTGGCACGGCTCCCCTCCGGCCTGGACGAAACGGGCTCGTCGGCGGGCGCGCGCGGGCTATCCCCGATGGTGCTCCGATCACGCTCGATCGGCACGACGGCGACGGGCAAACCAGAGCGACGGCTCGATTGCAGGGCGGCATAGGCGAGGAACAGGGCAATGCCGAACGAGACGATGGCCAGCAGCACCCGCGGCACGGCAAAACCCTTCGGCTTTCCGGCCACCTTCGGCTTCATGCCGAGCGGTGTTGCGAGGCTGTCAATCGCCATGAGACTCCCGTCCACACTCCCCGCGCAGCGGGGCGCAGGCTTGCTTCCATCGCAAGTGGTAAAGAGCCGTGATTAATGTTGGTTTAAAAGGCCGGTCCTTCCGGCGAGAATTCTGCCACAAAACGAGAAGAAGGCCGGCTTTCGACAAGCCGGCCTCTCCTTGTTCCCCTTATTTCCCTTGTTCCCCTGGCTCCCCTGGTTACCCTGGCTGCCAGCGCGGATCAGGGCATCAGTTCTTCTTCTCGGCGGGCTTGCCCATATTGGCGCGCGCTTCGGGCTTGGCCTGCTTCGGCGTGACCGTGACCCCCTCGCCCGGGTTCTCGCGCGAGACCTCGCCGCGCAGGTACTTCGTGGCCCAGAGGATCTGCGTGTCCTTCGAGCGATCCGTCGGCACATAGCCCGACGAGCCGCCCTGCTCTTCCTCGTTGACCTTGATGTGGCCGCGCATCGCGCTCTCGCCCTTGATCTCGTAGCGGGCGCGTTCGGCTTCCGGCACATCCTGCTGGACGATGAAGTCGGGCGTGATGCCCTTGCCCTGGATCGAGCGGCCCGACGGCGTGTAATAGAGCTGCGTCGTGAGCTTCAGCGCGGAGTTGCCGCGCATCTGGAAGATCGACTGCACCGAGCCCTTGCCGAAGGACCGCGTGCCGACAATCGTCGCGCGCTCCTGGTCCTGCAAGGCGCCGGCCACGATCTCCGAAGCCGACGCCGAACCACCATTGATGAGCACCACCACCTTCTTGCCATTGGTGATGTCACCGGGCTTGGCGAGCGCGCGGCTCGTCTGGTCGCTGGTCTTGCCGCGGGTCGAGACGATCTCGCCGCCTTCGAGGAAGCTGTCCGCCACGAAGATCGCCTGATCGAGCAGACCGCCCGGATTGTTGCGCAGATCGAGGATGAAGCCCTTGAGCTTGTCCGCGCCGATCTCGTTGGTCAGCCGGGTGATCTCCTTCCTCAGGCCCTCGTTGGTCTGCTCGTTGAAGGAGCCGATGCGCAGATAGCCGATATCGTCGCCTTCCTTCTGGGCCCGGACGACCGGCGGACGGATGATGTCGCGCACGATGGTGACATCCACCACGTCCCGCTTGTTCCGAAGGATCTTCAGCTTTACCTCGGTGCCGCGCGGCCCCTTCATCTTGTCGACGGCCTGGCTCAGGGTGAGGCCCTGCACCTGCTCCTCGTTGATGTGGGTGATGAGGTCGTTGGCCTGGATGCCCGCCTTCGCGGCCGGCGATTCATCGAATGGCGTCACGACCCTCACGAGGCCCTCCTCCATCTGCACCTCGATTCCGAGGCCGCCGAACTCGCCGCGGGTCTGCTGCTGCATCTCGAGGTTGGATTTCTGGTCGAGGAAGCTCGAATGCGGATCAAGCGACTGGACCATCCCGTTGATGGCCGCCTCGATCAGCTTGGCCTCGTCGGGCTTGTCCACGTAATCGGAGCGGATCTTGTCGAAGACTTCGCCGAAAAGCGTGAGGCGGCGATAGGTATCCGACGCCGCCGCATTCGCCGAAATGCTGAACCGCACCTCGTCGATTGCCACGAGCGCGATCGCGCCCAGTGCAGCGCCGGAGAGGAAGAGAGGAATTTTGCGCATCATCCGCGGGCCTTTTCGGCTGAATGGGGAAGCCACCAGGGGGCCGGATCAACCGGCGCTCCATCTTTCCGGAACTCAACGTAAAGCGCCGGTCGTGAAGAAGCAACATGATCACCCGGCTGTATGGCAGGAGAAAGGCCAAGATTGCCCAAGGGTTCGCCTGCCAGCACAAATTGCCCGATCTCGACCGAAAGACCACCCAGCCCCGCCATCACAATATGGTGACCGGCACCCACATTGAGGATGACCAGCTGGCCATAACCCCGGTAGGGACCGGCGAAATGCACCCATCCATCGGCCGGCGCAACCACGGTCGCATCACGGATCGACTGGATCGTGATGCCCCTTTCCGTGCCGCCCACCGCGTCCGGCTGCCCGAACTGGCGGATGATGCTGCCGGAAACCGGCATCGGCACCTGCCCGCGCATCTCCGCGAAAGGCCGCCGTGGCTGCAGGCGAGTGCCGGCCGGCGCGTTGGCCTGGAGGCTCGCGACACGCTCGGTGCCGCGAACCGGCGGGGGCGCTCGGCGCGCGAATTCAACGGCCTGCGGGGAGCCCACGATCTCGTTCTCGCTGCGGGCGATCAGATCGCGCAGGGAACGGGCTTCGCGGGACAGGTTTGCGATCTTCTGCCTTTCGGCATCAAGCTGCGTGCGGTTGAAACCGATCTGCCGCTGGCGGTTTTCGATCAGCTCCGCGAGACGCGTGCGCTCGGCCGCGACCTGGTCGCGCTCCAGGGCAAGGCGATGGCGGGTAGCAGCGGCGTCGCGTCGCAGATCCACCAGAGTTTTCAGGTCCTTGACCAGCGCCAGCGCTTCCTCGCGCAGTTCCGGCACCACCGCGCCGAGAAGGATCGCCGCGCGCATCGAGGAGAGCACATCCTCCGGCGCGACCAGCAAGGCCGGAGGCGCGCGCCGGCCGATGCGCTGCATCGCCGCCAGCACTTCCACCGTCACCTTCTCGCGCGCGATGAGTGAGAGGCGCAGCGCGCTTTCCTGCGCGGTGATGGTTTCGAGCCGGCTCTCCGCCTCGGCCATCCGGTCTTCGGCCGCGCGCACCCTGCGCGCGACATCGACGAGTTGCCCGCGCAAGGCCTGCGCCTCGTTCGAGAGGTTCTCGATTTCATATCCCAGCCGCTTCTGCTCGAAGGTGGAACGCTCGATCTCGCGCTCGACTCCCCGAAGCCTGTCAGGGCCCTGCGGCGTTTCGCCCGCCGGTTTCTCGGGCACCTGCGCATGGGCCATCGGCAGCAGCGCCAGGAGCATCGCCAGGAGCATCGCCAGGAGCAGCGCGCAAGCAGGCGTGATGCGATGCCGAATCAGGCGCATTCCGGCTCCTCTCCCCAACCGGCTGCCATCATGCCCGGTGATAGGGGTGGCCGGCAAGAATCGTCGCGGCACGGTAGAGTTGCTCGGCCACGAGCACGCGCACGAGCTGATGCGGCAGGGTCATCCGCCCGAAGGACAGGGCAAGATCGGCCTGCTGAACAAGCGGGCTCGCGAGCCCATCCGCACCGCCAATGACAAGAGCCAGCCCGGCGCGATTTTCGGCGCGCCAATCCCCGATGCGGCGCGCGAAGGTCGCGCTGTCGATGCTCTGGCCGCGCTCATCGAAAACCACGCGCGCGCAGCCATCGGGAATGGCGGCGGCGATGGCCAAGGCCTCTTCCGCCTTGCGATCCTCGTCGCGGCGCGCGGCACTTTCGGACAGCTCGACCACGCGGATGCCATCGAGCCCGAGCCCGCGCCCCAGTGGACGGAAACGTTCGAGGTAGCGGTTCGCAAGTTCCCGCTCGGGCCCGGCCCTCATGCGTCCGATGGCCACGAGATCGAGCTTCACCGGCCGGTTCCCTCAGCGGGGGGCGGCGTTTCTGCGCGGGGTCGTCCGGGTCGCCGGCTTGCGGGCCGGCACCCGGCGCGCTTTTGGCGCATCGCCGGCGGATTCCGCCATCGCCTTGCGCGCACGCTTGGGCTTCTCGACCTCCTCGGCCGACGCGCCTTCCAGCGGGCGCCCCATGCCCCAGAGCTTTTCGAGATTGTAGAAGCCGCGCACCTCCGGCCGGAACAGGTGGACGATGACATCCCCCGCATCGATCAGCACCCAATCGCAGACCGGCATGCCTTCGACACGTGGCGAGGGCTGCCCCATATCCTTGAGCGAAGACATGATGCGCTCGGCAATCGCGCCGACATGACGATCCGACCGGCCCGAAGCGACGATCATCGCATCGGCGATCGAGGTCTTGCCGGCCAGATCGAGAGTGACAATGTCTTCGGCCTTGGCATCATCGATGATGCCGTGCAACGCCTGGACGAGTGCGGCAGGCGAAAGGGGCGCCGCGCGGCGCTCGGGGGCGGGCTTCAACCCGGCTTCAGGCTTCGTGGTCAGGGTTCCGTTCTCCGCTTGCGGCCAATCGGACGACGATCCGTCCATCCAATTCCTGCGCCGCCCCGCACCGAAATTCAAGCCGGAATTGCCTCAGGCGAACATGTTGAGCAGGCCGCCGCCTTCGGCCTGGCGCGTCTCGACGTCCTTCAGCACGAGGAACCGCTCGATGAGCCCCTTCACATATTTGGTGTCCTTCAATCTGCTCATGTCGAGCTTGCTCTCGATCATGACCTTCAGACGGTCGATATTCGACGCGCTCACATAGGAGGGCAGGCTCAGCGCGGTCCTGGCGACATTGAACAGGACCGGATCGCCGAGGATCTCGTAGCCGTTCTTCACCTTGCCGATCTTGCGCTCGAAATAGAGAGCCTCTTCGAGGTTCGGGCTCAGCTGCGAAACCTGCTCGACATTGCGGGCCGACTGGTAACGCGCGATGATATCCGCCTGGAGCGACGCGCTCTTGAGCTTCTTCAGGCCGGATTTGAAGAAATCCATCGCCGCGTTGATCTCGCGGTAGCCCGGATTGGTCATGCGCTGCAGCAGGGTACCGCTCGCCGTGGGGTCGTCCTTCAGGATCTGCTTGATGCGGGCCGGATACTGGATTTGATCGGCGAGATCATAGGATTGCAGGATGAAGCGCATCAGCCGGCCGTCCTTGAAGACGTCATCGACTTCCTGCAGGCGCGCCACCTTGTTCTTGAAATACTCGACTTCGCTCTGGACCGACTTGCTCTTTGCGAGCTTCGCGGTGCTGGTGGCCATGAAATCCGGGGTAAGCCGCCTGTAGACGGCAAAGGACGAAACAGACGCGCTCGACGCAAACATTCGACCAATCCTTGATCTTGAGAAGCCAGTCTGACAGGCGCGGCTTAAATTTCCCTTACCGTCTTTGCCCGCCTTCGCGAGGGTCGGGCGCCCAGTGCCTTGCCTGCGCTTTTTCGCGAAGCGCCGTGGAGGATTGCGGCGAGCGTTTGCCATGCAGGAACAGCCATCGCGGAGCTGCGAGGCGGGGCAGTATCCGCCCATCGCTCTCGTCGATGCGGAAGCGCGCGAGCATCCTTGCGGCGGGGCTCGATGCAGCCTTCAGCGTGGCGCCGGGCCGGTCGATGATCGCCATCGGCACAAGGCCGGCAATGTTCCGCCAGTTCTTCCAGCGATGGAAATCCGCGAGATTATCCGCGCCCATCAACCAGACGAAATTCACCTGCGGCAGGCGTGAGCGCAGGAAGCGGATGGTCTGTTCGGTGTAGCGCGTACCGATCTCGGCTTCGATACCGGTGACCACCATGCGCCGGTCAGCCCCCACGAGATCACGCACGAGGGCCATGCGCTCGGCCTGCGAAGGCAGCTCGCTGTTGGATTTCAAAGGATTCCCCGGCGTGACGATCCACCAGACCTGATCGAGGCCGAGGCGCCGCAGGGCCGTCTCGGCCACGAGCCTGTGCCCCTCATGCGGCGGGTTGAACGACCCGCCGAACAGGCCGACCCCGAGGCCGGGAGAAGTGGGGGGGAGGAAGATCCGCACCGGTTACGGCCTTACCGTCCCCTCGCCTTTCACCACATATTTGAAGCTGGTGAGCTGTTCCACGCCCACGGGACCGCGCGCATGCATGCGCCCCGTGGCGATGCCGATTTCGGCGCCGAAGCCGAACTCGCCGCCATCCGCGAATTGCGTCGAGGCGTTGTGCAGCACGATGGCCGAATCCACTTCGGAGAGGAAGCGCCGGGCGGCGGCCTCATCCGCCGTTATGATCGCATCGGTGTGGTGCGAGCCGTAAGTCTCGATATGGCGGATGGCATCGTCGAGCCCTTCCACCACCTTCACGGCGATGATCCGATCGAGATATTCCGTGCTCCAATCCTCCTCCGAGGCCGGGGTGACGCGGGGATCGACGGCTTGCGCGGCTTGATCGCCGCGCACGGCGCAGTCCGAATCGAGAAGCGCCTTCACGAGGGGGGCGAGATGCGTGCCGGCACAAGCCTGATCGACGAGCAGCGTTTCCGCCGCGCCACAGACACCCGTGCGCCGGAGCTTGGAATTCAGCAGCACCTTTCGGGCCATCTCGAGATCGGCCTTCTCATGCACGTAGAGATGATTGTTGCCGTCGAGATGCGCGAAAACCGGCACGCGCGCCTCGGCCTGCACGCGCGCAACGAGGCTTTTCCCGCCACGCGGCACGATGACATCGATCGCGCCATCCAGCCCCGAAAGCATGAGTCCCACCGCCTCGCGATCCGCGACCGGCACGAGCTGGATCGCGCCATCCGGCATGCCTTTCGAGGCGAGCCCGGCCTGCATGGCCTTCACGAGTTCGATCGCCGAACGCAACGCCCCGGACCCGGTGCGCAGGATGACCGCATTGCCCGCCTTCAGGCACAGGGCGCCGGCATCGGCCGTGACATTCGGGCGGCTCTCGAAAATCACGCCGATCACGCCGAGCGGCGTGCGCACGCGGCTGATCTTCAGGCCGTTCGGACGCGTCCATTCCGCGGTCACCGCGCCCACGGGATCGGGCAGATCGGCGATATCCTCCACCGATTTCGCAATCCCCTCCACGCGCTCGGGCGTGAGGAGCAGCCGGTCGATGAAGGCCTCGTTCTGGCCGCTGCCGCGCGCCTCGTTCACATCCGCCGCATTCGCCTCGAGGATTGGCGGGAGAGCGGCGCGGATGGCGCGGGCTGAGGCGCGCAAGGCTTCGGCCTTGGCCTCCGGGCTCAACAGCATCAGGTCGCGCGCGGCCGCGCGGGCCTTGCGCCCCAGGGCGAGCAGGTCGGCGCGCAGGCGCGTCTTGTCCGCATGGAGGACCGTGAGGCTGTTGGCTCTCATGAGGATGTGCCCTCGCCGCTCATCACGAGATCGTCGCGATGGATGATTTCCTTAGCGCCTGCATAGCCCAGAACCGCCTCGATGTCGCGGGTCGATCGGCCGGCAATCTGCACGGCATCGACCGCATCATAGGCCACGAGACCGCGCGCGATCTCCCCGCCATCGATCGCTCGGACCACGACACAATCGCCGCGGGTGAACGCTCCTTCCACGCGCCGCACGCCCGCCGGCAGCAGGCTCTTGCCCGCCCGCATGGCGCTCGCCGCACCATCATCCACCGTCAGCGTCCCGCGCGGTTCGAGCGTGCCGCCAATCCAGCGCTTGCGGGCCGTGACGGGCGTCGATGGCGAGAGGAACCATGTGCAGCGCGCCCCGTCGCGCACCGCGCGGATGGGGTGAAGCTTCGTGCCATTGGCAATCAGCATGACGGCGCCCCCGGAGGTCGCGATCTTGCCTGCCTCGATCTTCGTCATCATGCCGCCGCGGGAGAGTTCCGAGGCCGCGCCGCCGGCCATCGCCTCGATCGTGGCAGTGATGCGTGGAACGATCGGCACGAACTCGGCCTTGGGGTCCTTCTGCGGCGGGGCGGTGAAGAGGCCATCGATATCCGAGAGCAGAATCACGCAATCCGCCGAGGCCATGGTGCCCACGCGCGCGGCCAGGCGATCATTGTCGCCGTAACGGATCTCCTGGGTCGCGACCGTATCATTCTCGTTGATGACGGGAATCGCGCGATGGCCAAGCAGGGTGCCGATGGTGGCGCGGGCGTTGAGGTAGCGCCGGCGCTCCTCGGTATCGCCATAGGTCAGAAGGATCTGCGCCGCCGTGATTCCATGCCCGGCGAGGCTCTCCGACCACGCTCTTGCGAGCGCGATCTGCCCTACGGCAGCGGCGGCTTGCGCTTCCTCAAGCTCCAGCGCGCGCTTTCCAAGCTTCAGCACGTCGCGGCCCATGGCGATCGCGCCGGAAGACACGACGAGGATATCCGCCCCGGCCCTGTGCAGGTCTGCGATGTCGTCCACAAGGGCTTTCAGCCAGGGCTCCTTCAACCCGCCCGATTTCTCGACCAGCAGCGAGGAGCCCACCTTGATGACAATGCGGCGGAAACTCAGCAAATCGGGGTTGTTCACAGCGCTTCTTCCAACACGACTGGGCCGGGTTGGGCCCGCGGCCGCTCCCGAATTCTGCAACGATGATCGAGCAAAGACCCGCTCACGGATTGTGGCCAGGGGGACCATCTGCTAGATAACCTTCCAAGCCATCTTTTGGCTAGAAGAGATCAGTTGAGGCCGATCATGAGTTGGGATTTCCTGCGCCTTCAACGCGACAGCAAGCCTGTGAATCCGACGTCGAACCCGTCTGGTAGCGCCCAGCAATCCAAGGCTGGCGAGGCGGACCCGAACGCCGCGGAAGTGCATCTGCTCAAGAACTTCGATGCGCGCGCCCTTGGCGCTGCCCGCGAGACGGTGCGTGTCAAGCTCGATGAATTCGAGAATTCGCTGCAGGCGCTCACCCAGCTGCCGGACCAGTTCCGGCAGGTGATGGCGCCGATCGAGAATGCCGTGAATTCCATGGCGTTGCTGCGCAATCGCCTCGAGGTCACGGAAGAGACGCTGAACAGCGAGCAGCAGAAGGCCGGCAGCCTCGGGCTCGAATTGACGCGCGCCATGGCGGAACTCGAGCGGGTGCAATTCCAGCTCAAGGCCGAGGAAAGCGCCCATACGAGCCTGCGCGAGCGCTCGACCGCGATGGAAGCCAGCCTGAATGACCTGCGGCGCGAATATGCGGAAGTTTCAGCCAAGCTCAATCGGATCGAGCCCCTGCTGCGCGAGACGGTGGCCGCCCGTGACGCGGCGGAATTCGAACTCAGCACCCTGCGCGCCGACAAGTCGCAGGCCGATGACGAATTGCTGGTGCTGCGGCAGGAGCTTATCAATCTGCGCCAGGATCTGGCGACCCAGCAGAACACCCACAACGAACTCACCCTCACCAACCAGCGGAATCAGGAGCGGCTGGAAGCGATGCAGGCCACGGTCGGCCAGCTCGAGGGCACCCTCGCTTCGGTCAACGACAAGCTCTCGAACGTCGTTGCCGCCCTGCAGAAGGAGCGCAATACGTCGCGCCAGTTGCGCGCCGACAACGAGCAACTGATCAAGGAACGCGAGGAGACCAAGCTGCAATTCGATACGCAGCTCGAGGCTTCCCGCTCGCGCTACCAGTTTATCGAGACGATGCTGGAAGAATCCCGCGCGCGGTTCCACGAGGAAACCCGCCAGCTTTCCACCGCACGTCGGGAACGCGCCCAGCGTGATCGCGAAATTGGCCAGTTCACCCTGCAGATCGAGACGCTGCAGCGCGAAATGGCGGAGCTGCGCGGCCAGGCCAACTCGAGCGGCGAAGCGCTCGCCTCCACGAGCAGCCTGCTCGCGACCGAGGTGGAGAGCCGGCGCAAGCTGGAACTCGAACTCGATGTGCTGCGTGCGGAAAATTCGAACCTGCTGCTCAAGCAGAAATCGCTGACCGAAACCGTGCGCGCCAATCTCGCGACGATTTCGGAGGCAACCGCCAAGTTCCAGAACAAGCTGGCCGCCATGCGGGCGGAGAACGACCAGCTGCGTGCAGAGAACAACATGCTGCGCAGCCGGCAGCCCAAGGAACTCGACGAGGATCTCGCCGATCTTCTCCTGCCGCCGGGGGAGGAAAACATCGTCCCGATCCGCTGAAGCGCGGTGCGGGACGACCTTAACGGGCGGAAATCAGGGTTGCCATGGTTTGGCGGGTGCCTCGCCGGTGCCTGTCTTGCGCTGGGCCTCGATGATCGCGAGCAAGGCGTTCAGCGCCTCCGGCACGCCCTCGCCTGAAACGGCGGAGAGCGCGAGCGGCTTATGCCCGCAGGCGCGCTTCAGGCGATCCAACTGCTTCTTGCGCGTCTCGGGATCGAGCGCGTCGATCTTGGAAAGCGCGACGATCTCCGGCTTCTCCGCCAGGCCCTCGCCATAGGCCTCGATCTCGTGGCGAACGATCTTGTAATCCTTGCCCGCATGCTCGCCCGTGCCATCCACGAGATGCAGCAGCACCGAGCAGCGCTCGACATGGCCGAGGAAGCGATCCCCCAAGCCATGGCCCTCATGCGCGCCCTCGATCAGGCCGGGAATATCCGCGAGCACGAATTCGCTGGCCCGCGCGCGCACCACCCCGAGGCCGGGATGAAGCGTGGTGAAGGGGTAATCGGCGATTTTCGGCTTTGCGGCGGTAGTGGCCGCGAGGAAGGTCGATTTTCCGGCATTGGGCAAGCCGACGAGCCCGGCATCCGCGATAAGCTTCAACCGCAGGATGACCCAGCGCTCCTCGCCCGCCTGGCCCGGATTGGCGCGATCCGGCGAACGATTGGTCGAGGAGACGAAATGCAGGTTGCCGAAGCCGCCATTGCCGCCTCTGGCGAGCCGAAAACGTTGCCCGAGCTGGGTCATGTCGGCGATCAGTTCCTCGGTCTCGGCATCGAGAATCTCGGTGCCGACGGGAACTTTCAGCACCACATCCGCGCCCTTGCCGCCGGCACGATTGCGGCCCATGCCATGCATGCCCACCTTGGCCTTGAAATGCTGCTGGTAGCGGTAATCGATGAGGGTGTTGAGCCCATCGGCGCATTCCACCCAGACATCGCCGCCCTTGCCGCCATCCCCGCCATCGGGGCCGCCGAATTCGATGAACTTCTCGCGGCGGAACGAGACGCAACCCGCCCCGCCATCGCCGGAGCGGATATAGATTTTCGCTTGATCAAGGAATTTCATGCCCTTCGGCTAACGGCTTGCAGCCGAAAAGGCAAGAAATCCGGAGCCGATCAGGGGCGAATGGCCCGTGCGCCTTCCTCCGTGCGGGCAAAATTCACGTTCACCCGCGCGACCGGCAGGTGCCAGCGGCTCACCCAGGCGGTGTTGCGCAGGGTTCCGTCGGCTTCGAGCAGGAGTGTATCCGAGAAGCGCACGATGGTGGGTTCGGCCTTGGGCGTGAGGTTCACGTCATAGGCGAAGGTCGCGATCGGGCCATCGAGCGTCACCAAGGTCTCGCCGATCACATCCTCGCGCGTGCCGAGATAGGTGGTGGGCGAGGTCTTGCGGAAGCGCCAGGTCTTCACGTCCTTCTCGCCATCCTCATACTCGAAAGCTTCGCGCAGCGTGAGGACCTGCCCGTTCCAGCGGCCGTCCAGCACCACCTTGAAGCGGCGCGTCGTGCCGTTGATGGCGCCGAACCAGCCATAGGCATAGGTGCGGCCCTTGAAGAATTCCTCGAGCTTGAGATCGCGCGCCTCGGCCTGTGCAGGCGCGAGCAGCAGCGGCAGCAAGGCAGCGGGAAGAAGGCGGAAAAAGCGCATCATGAAACCTCGTTTGCAGTTCCCCCGCCCTTCGTTACGCGCGAGGGCTGCGTAAAGATCAATCGCGTTTAGGCATTCTCGCGAAATTCCGGCCTTTCGGTCGGAAGCGGCGCCCGCCAGCCCTTGAGCGACGCCCAAGTGCCACGCGAGAGGCGATAATGATCGGCCGTGACATTCTCGCCGGTGACGCTGCGGGTGACCATGCCACCGCCCTCGAACTGGAAACCGCAATGCTCCAGCACCTTCCGCGATGCCGGATTGACCACCCGAACGCTCGCTCGCACGGCAGGCATATCCGCATAGAGGAAGGCGACATCGAGGATAGCCTGCGCGGCTTCCGTCATCAGCCCCTTCCCCCAATACGGCATGCCGAGCCAATAACCGAGTTCGCGCGCGCCACCCTCATCGGCCGGCTCCAGACCAACCATGCCGATCAGCTTCTGAGGCATCTTGCGTGGAGCGATGGCGAGTCGCAGCGTCGCGCCATTCGCATTGCCATCGCGCGCTGCCAGAATGAAGGTCGGCGCTGCTTCCGGCGGATACGGATGCGGAACATGCGACGTCATTTCCGCGACCCTGCGGTCCCCGGCGAGAAGAACAATCTCCGCCGCATCCGAGAGTTTCGGCCAACGCAGGAAAAGCCGCGCGGTCTCGAGCGTGAACACATCATCACGAAACAGATCAGGAAACATGGTGCGAAACCTCCGTCCGCTATCGCCGATGGCTTGAAGGCCGAAAGCGACAGGACCGTGAAAAAACAAGGGGGAAGTCTGGTTTCCCGGACTTCCCCGCTTGCGGTTTCGCTTTTGTGAGGGATTTCCGGCTGTTGGCCTTTTTCCCCCGCTCACCCGCCTGAGGTTCTCTTCCGAGAAGCCCGGCGGGGAGGTTTGGCTCCTCGCCGGTTTATTCTGCCGCCTTGGCGGCGGCCGGAACGACATTGACGTATTGACGCGGGCCTTTCTGCTTGAAGACGACCGTGCCGTCGGTCGTGGCAAACAGGGTATGGTCGCTGCCCATGCCGACATTGGTGCCGGCATGCCAGCGCGTGCCGCGCTGACGCACGATGATATTGCCCGCGAGAACGGCCTCGTTGCCGAACTTCTTCACGCCAAGGCGCTGGGCGTGAGAATCACGACCGTTGCGCGACGAACCGCCTGCTTTTTTGTGAGCCATGGAAGTGCTCCTGAGATCCGAAAAGGGCGCGGGAAACTGTTGCCAGAATCCCTACCCGAGAATTGTCACGAAATCACGCGAAAAATGTCAGCGCTGCTGACACATCCCGGTGATCAATAATCCTTGCCCGAGGCGAGTTCGGCCTGGTCGGCCTTCGCGCGCGGCGGTTTGCCGGCGAGAAGCTCTTTCGCCTGCTCCACCCATTCCTCGCGGGTGATGCGGCCGCGCAGCTTCAGTTCCTCGTCCCACTTCGCCACGTCGGCCTCGCCCCAGGCGGCGATTTCCGACCAGGCGGTGATGCCCGCTGCGCGCAGCTTCTTCTCGATCGTCGGGCCGATGCCCGCGATGAGCGAGAGGTTCGAGGCATCGACCGCCCCGGCCGGGGCTGCCGCCGCGACAGGCTTCGCCACCTTGGCACCCGACGGCTTCTTGCCGCCGGTGAGGATTTCCGTGATGCGGACAATCGTCAGATCCTGACGATGGCCCTTCTTGCGCTTCGAATTCTGGCGGCGGCGCTTCTTGAAGGAGATGACCTTCGGGCCGCGGGCCTGCTCGACCACCTCAGCCGCAACCGTGGCGCCCGCCACAATCGGAGAGCCGACCATGACCGTGTCGCCGCCCAGCATGAGAACCTGATCGAAAGCAACCACCTCGCCGGCCTCGGCATCGAGACGCTCGATGGTGATGATGTCGTTGGCGGCAACCTTGTATTGCTTGCCACCTGTCTTGATGACTGCGAACATAAATGGTTCCTTTTCTCGCACCACCTTCAGCGCCTTTTGGGTGAGGGAAACCAGGTCCCGCAACCCAAGAACTGCCGGGCAGCCTTCTTGATTGATCCGCCCCCGCCTTCCGTTTTCGGAAAGGTCAGGCACAAAACGAAAAGCGCGGTTCTTTTGCCGCGCTGAGGAAGCGCTGATAGGAGCAAAAGGATCGCGATGTCAAGGTGAAACATCCCGTAAGGCATGCGCATGTCGACGCCTGTCGAGGAGCGGCAGAGCGTGCCCGGCCTTGAGTGCGTCCGCAGCATCCCGCAGATCGCCCGCTGTCAGGCCGATGTCCCCGAGTTGGTGCGGCTCCAGCTCAGCGAGCATGCAGAGTGTACGGTACTGCCTCCAAAGTCGGAGCAGCGCAGAGACGAGCCGCCTTGGGCCCGGCATTGCTTGGGGCAGCGATTTTTTCGATATCCCATCCCGATCCATGATCGCCATGCCAACCTCCGGCTCATCCCGTGTCGCTGGGAGCGAGTTAGGCCGGATTTCACCTGGCATGCTTCGAGCATCATCGTAGTGTTGTTCTTGATCATCCGAGTTGAGAGACGTACTCTGATTGCATGAAAACCGGCCCCGATATTGCTCGCATTGCAACGCTGATCGGCGATCCAGCACGCGCGAACATGCTTGTTGCGCTCATGGGCGGCATCGCGCTCACATCGAGCGAATTGGCTCAGGAAGCTGGCGTAACGCCACAGACGGCGGCATCGCATCTTGCTAAATTGAGCGAAGCCGGACTAATCCGGGCACGGCAGCAGGGTCGACACCGGTATTGGGCTCTGGCCGATGCAGAGATCGCCCATCTGATCGAAGGCATCATGGCGCTTGCCGGCCATGTGGGCGCGACGCGCCTTCGTCCGGGTCCGAAAGAGCCTGAGTTGCGCAGGGCGCGGATCTGTTACGACCACCTCGCCGGAGAATTCGGGGTGAAATTCCACGAGCAGGCAATCTTGGCCGGAGCCTTGCGCGCGGGGCCGCAAGGACTGGTCCCAGGAGAAAACGCACGTGCTTTTTTTGCTCCGCTGGGGATCGCATGGGATGATCCGGCGCTGGAACGCCGCGTTCTCTGTCGCGAATGTCTCGACTGGAGCATGCGGCGATCCCATCTGGCTGGCGCACTTGGCGCGGCCTGCCTTTCACGCATCCTGGCGCTTGGCTGGGCGCGTCGCGAGGCAAACTCCCGCGTGATTGCCTTCACGCCACCAGGCGAGCGGCGTTTTCTGCAGCTTTTTGACCGCAACAGCATTTCCTCGCCGTAATGCGCGAGCCCCTTGCGCTTGCGCTCGGGCTTCTGTATTCCGCGCCTCTGACCAGCGCATCGGAAGCGTTCCACGGAGAGGTGGCAGAGTGGTCGATCGCGCCGCACTCGAAATGCGGAGTACGTGCAAGCGTACCGGGGGTTCGAATCCCTCCCTCTCCGCCATCTTCCCGTCGCAAACTCCGACAGCTACCCCAGCGACGCCGAAATTTGGCGTCGTTTCAAAGGGGTTTGGCGGCACCATCCGAACCTCAGAGACTGACCACGGGCCGCAATGCGGTCTCTGAACGGCTTTCGTCTCTAACCGAGCGAACCTCGCCGTTTTCGGTTCGGCACATGAAAGAGTATCGTTTTCAATCGCTTGACTGATGAGAACACCAGACCTGTTCCGGGCGGTCTCGCTGGCATGCAAGCTAGAAGAGAGAGCCCGAGATGGGCATGATGCCGCGCAGCATGGCGGTCGCCCGCGTAGGCAGCAGCGTCAATGGCGCGTTGGCCTTGCCGTGCCGGCGGAGCCCATCAGCTGCCGACGAGCGCGGGTGCAGTCGAGGACAATCCGGTTGAGCTCGCTCTCTGCGATCCTGGTCAGCTCCCGCACATGCTTCATCGTGGTGGTGATATCGGCAACCTCCGCAGGCTTGCTGGGGTCACTGGCGACTTGATGGACGCCGGCGATCATGGCGCGGACCTCGCCGAGAGTGTCGAGTGCCGAGGAGGCCTTTTCCGGCAGGTCCAGCTCGTCTGCGCCGCCAAACAGTCCTTCAATGAAGCCATCAAGCTCCTGCCGACGGATCAGCGCCAGTTCAGCAAGCCCGGCTCGTGTTTCGGGAACGCTGGTCCGCATCAATCGGAAGGGTTCGCTGCGCTTCTGGTGTCGAGTGAGACTGTTCCAGAGGCCATTGATGAGCGCCCCGATCAGCTCGTTCACCGCATCAAGGCTTTCGAATTCGGGAAGCTCCCCGCCCCACAATCTCTTCATGACCTCGAAGGGCGAAACCGACAGGCCGGGCGAAGCGATGCTCCCGAGAAAGCGCGTCCTGATCTCATGGAACGGAACAGGGCAAGCGTGAGCCGCGAGAAGCGTCTTGATTGTCTTCTCGTCAGCCATGATCGGCGGTCTCGTCGCTTGCGGCACGGGTTACCCCTCTTTGGCACGAACCTCATCAGAATTTTCATGTCTGATCAGACATGGACACGAAGTTTCACGTCAACAGTGCGGACCTGCTAAGCTAAGTATCGAACCAGGGCTCACCGAATACCCATCGCCCCTAACATCACATCCGCCATTTGCGCTCTGTTCATTGCCCAGAAGGACATGTTGACGGCTATTCCGTTTGTGCCGTGGAGAACGTTTGGCAGAAAACTAACATACGCTGGATTATTATCGCGGACACCCCGGCACCATGCGCCGAAGTGGGGAGGAAGATCGTTGCCTTGCATTTCAAGTCTGTTCAACTCCGCAAGCACCTTATCGAGCTTTTCCTTGTCGGGAATTTCGTGCGGCATGTTCAAAAGGCAGAATAAACCAGAGCCCATTTCGGGATGCGATTGATCCGCTTTCATCTGCCAGAGGGCCGTATAGTGATGCCCGGCAGCAGCGCTTACTTCCCCGGCACGGATTCCAAACTCGGCGGTCAGTCCCAACCCACCCGTTGTACAGACGCTCACGCGAGAAAGATAAGATTTCGTAAATTCGAAATCTCGCTCAGTCCAAGCTGATGGCCCAGCTGCCCTTGGCTCTTCCTCTGTAAATATCTTTCGCATAGCGCCCATGATCGTATCGGCGGATACGATCACAGAGAAAAGTATTAGCCCAAATTGTACGTTCCAAGCGTCTTCACCTTCGTAGACAGTGAGCCTAGATCCAACGAAATATTTCCCTTTTTCCTCCGTCACAGCGCCAAGCGTTGCCATACTATTGACCATGCTCACCATGGACGGCTTTATAAAAATATTCGAAAAATCGGATGGTAATTCCGTTTTGATAGTTACGATTGCAGCAATTTTTCCGTCGACCGTCTCTGCTACCATTGGAGCCAAAACATCTACCCTTGTGACAAGGCGATCGTGCTTTACAACTAGTGTGTCGCCCTCACGCGACGGCTTAAGTGTGGTTTGCTTGAGGGCCTCCTCAATGCGGTCAAGCGGAACGCCACGGGGCGTCGGAGATGGCTTCTTAAAAAACATCGACTTCCTCCATTTTGCTTTATTCTGGATCAGATGCAGCGGGAGAAAAATGTTCGGTGACACGCTCTCTGCATAGCCTGTCGAGTGCAGGATAAAAGTTTGATTGCGCAGAGAAGAACCCAAGAGCACTTTCGACGTCGTCCTCAAAATTCATCTCCAGCACGTCCATTAGCGGCCACGCTGTCAAAAAGAATTCCGTAAATTCGCCAAGAGCCATGGGCACGGTAGTGATCGTTTCGGACGGTCCCTGCAAGGTGTCACCATCGTACTCGTCAACGACCCGGTAGTGAATGACGCCCTCTTCCTGGCGTGCGTAGACGCAGGTCACATCGAATGTCGTGGACTGGATGCTGATCCTCGCGATTTCAACCTCACCGCCCTTTGTATCGGGGAGGTAATTGCCGCCCATGAACATGGGGTGGATGGCCTCGAGGGCTTTGCGATCCGCATCTGAGAATGCTACGGCGCTAAGAAGATTTTGTAACTCGTCATACTGACCGGTTTCGAGTAGAGCGCTGAGCTTTTCGCGCAGCACGACGCCCTTTACTTTTGAGACGAGAAATTTCTCCAACGCCTCAGGCCGAAAGTAGCTTCGCGGGCGAAATTCCAGATCGATCTCGTCAGTCATAGCTCTCCCTCTCCTATTTAGCCGCTTTGACAATGTGTCGGGGGCGGTAAGCTGGATCAAATCCCCCCAGCCCAGTGAGGCGGGCCAGACCGAAATCTATCAGCGCAGTAGGATCAATTGCGGTACGACATCGGCGCCGACCCAAACGATAGCATCCTGCTCGAATCGGCGGCCCAGCGCCTTGGCCGGATCCAACTGCAGGCCCAAAGCGAAATAGCTTTTCTCAGCGGGCCAGTCGGTGCCCGCCTCGCTGCCAGAGCCCTCTATTGCTCGGAGCCCTTGGTCGTGCAGGAGGCCGGCAAGCTCGGCATGCCCGCGCTCGTTGGCAGCATCCGGCTGGATTGATCCGCGCGGGTTGTAAGCGGTCAGGAATGCGCCACAGTCGACGCCGCTTGCTGCAAACAAGGCAGCCAGGCGATCAGATCGCTGACCGATTGTCAGGACGATGTCGTGTTCAGTGTGACCGAGACGGTAATCCGTGGCCAAGTACGCCCGGACCTTGTCGGAGTGGATCTGCGTCGTTTCAGTCATAAAAAAACCCTCCGTTTCACGGGAGGGCCGACGCGCTGCCCGAGGTTTGCTCCAAGATGGAGCCACATCCGCTTTCGCGATCCACCTTGCCCGGGCGGGCAGGTTGGCGTGGGCGTCGGCCCCACTCTTGATGCACTTTTCACTGTACTGTGCCACGTGATGTTGTCAAGTACGTAAGGCAGTATATTCGGGGGATCAGATAGCTATTGCGCTCGAGTTCATCGACTTCATCGTTCCAATCAATCTGATCAAGACGAAGTATCCGGGCGGATGGGATCAATGCTTGAAGGATCATTCCGCTCTGCTCGGCGGAAGGGTGTGGCACGATGATCACCTTCTGCGTGACGGGGCCATGAGCCCAGCTGGAATCGAAGCGCTTGTTTCAGAATGGACCGCACTTGGGTTCGAGCCAATGCGCGAGGTTAACGGGAAGAAGACTTGGCAGGATTGCTGTGTAACAGAGCACATGTTCGGCGGCCCGACACTTCCTTGCGACTGGATCGAGATCACCGAAGATGGGCGGGCAGCTTTTCTTAAAGGGACGGAACCTGGTCCGACCGTTGGCCGATCTGTTGAATAGCGTTGTCAGCGTCAGGCACCCGTCTTCATGACGGGATCCGTATCAATGCGCGACACAAGCGCCAGCTTGCACGTAGCGCCGTGCATCACGCAGGCGCACACGAAGGTTTGTGCAGCGAATTAGACGACAGTATCACCCGCAGCCTGCGCCATCTGTTCATCCCAAGGCAACTCGGCAACGGCCATCAGGTCGATGATCGCTATCGCCAGCGGTCGCCGGGCAATGACCAGCGCTTCCAGAACGCTTGGGGCCAGGTAGGCCAACCGGATCATCCGTCCGATGAAGCGGTCAGAGACATTCTCAGCCACAGCGATGTCCTGGATGGTGGACATGGCGCCGCTTTCCAGCTGCCGCCGCCACTTCCACGCCCGCGCGATGGCGCGGAGCACGTGCGGGTCCTGCGTCCGGCCTTCCCGTGCGCAGTCCTCGGGCGGCAGGATCTTTGGCCGCCCGTTGCGCTTGCGGATGCTCAGCGGGATGACGACCCGAATGGTGTCCGACGAACCGCTCATGCGCAGGCCTCCTTCTGGCGGGGCGCCATCATGTCGCGCAAAACCGATCCCAGCCCTTCCTGGCGCAAGTCGACGGCAATGCCGCTTGTCCCAACGGTAACCCGATCGACCAAGAGCTGGATGATGCGGGTCTGCTCCGCCGGGTAGAGCGCGGTCCAAATCTGGTCGAATTCGCCGAGCGCCTTGATGACCGCCTTCTCATCCACCGCAGCGCTCTCTTCTCGCAGCGCCTTGATCACGCGGGCCGCGATCTCTGGCGCGCGGATCATGCGGCGTATCTCGCCGATGACGGCGTCTTCGACCATGCCAGCGGGCAGGCGCAACGGTCCCGCGCTGTCGCCGATCGGGCGGTTCCTGATCAAATCCATCGACGCGTAATAGCGATAGAGGCGCGAGCCCTTCTTGGTCGCAGTCGGCGTCATCGCCGTGCCGGTCTCCGTGAAGATGATCCCCTTGAGCAAGGCCGGTGTCTGGGCGCGCGTGTTCTTGGCCCGGAGACGCGGGCTCTCCTGAAGGATGGAGTGCACGTTGTCCCAGAGGCCCTGATCAATGATCGCCGCGTGCTCGCCGGGATAGGCCGTTCCCTTGTGAACGGCTTCGCCGAGATAGACCCGGTTGTTGATGAGCTTGTAGAGGAAGCCCTTATCGACCAACTTGCCGCGCTTGTTCAGTACCCCCTCAGCTGCAAGCGCCTTGGCGAGCATGGTCGCGGAGCCGATCGCCGCGAAGCGCTGAAAGATCATCCTGACCGTGGCAGCTTCGTTCTCGTTGACCACGAGCTTGCGGTCACGAACGTCGTAGCCCAGCGGCACATAGCCGCCCATCCACATGCCGCGTTTGCGGGATGCTGCGACCTTGTCGCGGATTCGCTCCCCAATCACCTCACGTTCGAACTGCGCGAAGGACAGAAGAATGTTCAGCGTCAGTCGACCCATCGAGGTCGTGGTGTTGAACGACTGGGTCACCGAGACGAAGGTCACCTGGTTCCGTTCAAAGATCTCGACCAGCCGCGCGAAATCCATGAGGGAGCGCGATAGCCGATCAATCTTGTAGACGACGATCACATCGATCAGCCCGGCTTCGACGTCGGCCAGAAGGCGTTTCAGCGCAGGGCGTTCGAGCGTGCCGCCAGAAACGCCGCCATCGTCATAGGGCTCACGGATCGCGGCCCATCCTTCGGCGCGTTGGCTGGCGACATAGGCTTCACATGCCTCGCGCTGCGCATCGAGCGAGTTGAATTCCATGTCGAGCCCTTCCTCGCTCGACTTGCGCGTGTAGATCGCGCAACGCTGACGGCGCGGTATGGGTTGGATCGCAGTTTGCGCTCTGCTCATCGCGGATCCCTCCCGACCTCACGAAGCCCGAAGAAGCGGTAGCCGTTCCATTGCGTGCCGGTGATCGCCCGCGCGACCGCCGACAGCGATTTGAACCTGCGGCCCTGCCAGTCGAAGCCATCCCGTAACACGGTGACAGTATGCTCAACGCCGTTCCATTCGCGCAGCAGCCGCGTGCCTGCGACGGGGTTTCGGCCGTCTTCAATGATGGCTTTTCGACCCAGCTTCCCGTCGATTTCGTCAGCGAGAAGATCGAGCATTCGCCGCGTCTCGCGCGACAGGCCGCCGAGCGTCAGTTCCTGGATCCGGTAGCCGAGCCGCAATTCGAGGTAGCTGCGGCTGTTGTTCGGAGCGGGCGTGCCGAAGAGGCCTTCCCACTTTGCCTTCAATTCCCCGACCGACATCTGCTTCAGCGCTGCAAGCTGCGCCACTGCGCTTGTATCTGACGCGGCGCTTTCACGCGGTCGCATCGGCTCGTCGTCCAGCTTCTTCCTGGCAACTACCATCATCACCCTCCAACTCGGTTGTTCGGTTTGCGACGACCAACACGGCGTTTAAGGGCGAGAATGTCGAATGAACTCTCTCCGCCTTCTGCAGATAAAGAACTCGACTGTTCCGAGAGAATACGCCTCAGGCCAACAGCCAGGATGCGCGCGACTTCATCGAGCCGTGCATCCGTGGGAAGGCGTTCGGCAGCGAGGGGGTTTGGGCCGGAGAGCGCTGTGTGCATGGAGACCGTTCGCAATCAAATTCGACAAGCAAACGCTTAGTCGCGAACGGGAAATACGCAATATAAATCAGTATCTTATCAGGTTTCTGCGGAGTCATTAGAAACGGCGCGCAATAGGATCGGCACGCCGCGCAGCTCTATCTGGCGGTGCCGCGACCATCCGACACGAATCGATCGTAGGTGTCCTGCTCCTCTGCCTCATCAAGATCGCGAGCCCAGCGCTTGTTGGGCGCATCGTCGGGATAGAGAAGCAGCGTGATGGTCATCTCGTTTGTCGGCGAGAAGATCGTCATCTCGTGCACATCATCATTGCCGGGCCAGACGCCGCGAGGATGTTTGGTCTCAGCGTAGGTGCCGATTGCAAGCCCTTTGCCACCAGCGAGCGATTGCTCAGGTAGCGGGGTGATCTGTTGCCGGGCGCGGTAGAACACGCCGGACTTCATGAGGGAATCGCTCGAACGCGCCCAGTCGATGAACCCGCTTCTGCTAACCACAAGCATGGCGCGCTGCGTGGTCATGTCGAGCCACTTCAGGATGGCTGCGGTAATCGAGACCTCATAGCGATCGGCAAGGTGACGCATCAAATCCAAGGACGTGGTCTCGCCCGCGATCTGCCGACGGAAATCGTCCAGCGGCATAAGAAGGAAAGACGCGAAGGTGTTGGCTTGCGCCTCAATGGCGCCGAGTTCCGAACGCCAGTCGAGCATCTCACGGCTTCCGCACTGGATACCGCTCGGGGAGATGTGGCGGTGCAGAAGGTAATGCCCAAGCTCATGCGCCAGCGTGAAGTTGATACGCCCCGGCGAGCGGATGGCTTTGTTGTAGACGATGCCCCACTCACCCGGAACGTGGGGATTGGGCATGAGCATCCCGTCGAACTTGGGCGAGAACTCTTTCCCATCGACCATTGTGATGGGCGCGTCGGGAAAGACCTGGCGCGAATACTCCCTGGCAAGCGGCTCGACCTTGATCGGAAACGGGTCGAGACCGTGCGCGTCGTGGAAGATCTTCACGAGCTGGGAGAGGTGGATGGCCCAAGCCTGCGGGGTCGACGGCAGTTTCACGTCTTCTTGCCCCAAAGATCGATCATCTGCTCGATCTTCTTGCGATCCTCTGCCTCCAGCTTGCTGAACTTCCGGAAGAAGGCCTCCCGGACGACCACCTCATCAGGCGCTGCCGATTCATCCAACAGGTAGTCAGTGGTCACATCCAGCGCCTGAGCAATCCGGGTCAGCTTTTCAGCGGAGGGCTTTCTCGTGTCCCGGTTCTCCAATTCCCACAGGTAGCTTTTGCTCGATTCGGTGATTTCCGCGAGCTTGTCGAGCGAGTAACCCTTCTCCTGGCGGTGCCGCCGGAGCTTGTCGCCAAGCGTCGTTGTCATTTTTGCTCCCAAAATAGGCCTGACCAGGCATTGCCTGTGGCGTTCGATGTATGCCGAACGTTTACGTGCTTGACAAGAGGATTGCGCCTGTGTTCGATCTATATCGAACGACCGCGTGCCTCCCCCGATGGCCGAGTCGTCAACCCTCGGCCAAAGGAACCCCTCGATGGCAGCCATCTCCGCATTCCTTCGTAAGACGCCGCGCGACGCGCTTCGCGAATACTTCGACCGTCCTGAAATAGGTCTTCCCCTCGAATTCGACTGGGATACGGCTGAGGGCGATCTGCCCGGCCCACTGATGAACGCCATCGGGAAGATGACCCGCGTCCAGCGTGACCGCGTCCTGAACGACGCCGAGCGGGTTCACGCGCTGAGCGATGAAGCCGGGCAAGCCGCGCTTTACAGCGTCGCCGAGGACCCAGCGGTCCTTGAAGGCATGGCGAACGGCCATCAGCGCTCGCTCGGGATGTTCCTGAAGGCGCCGGATCGCTTTCGGCATGCCGAGGAGGTGCGGTTCACCGAAGATCGGCGGCGCGGTCGGATGTGGGCCGGCTACGTGACCGAGGCGGGACGCGTGGTCCAGCGCGACCCCATGACGCTGGCGGCCTTCGTATCGGCGATCAAGGAGTTCTCAGGCGCTGCCCATGCGGACGTGGACATCTTCGATCGCGTCCGGACCACGCTTGAGGGGCATGAATGCGACCTCGTCCAGGTCACGATCTACCGCGAAGGACGGCCGGACGACCTGCTGCGCTTCGATGACAAGGGGACACTCGTCCGTCAGGCCTACCGCCCCGTCTTTGAAGCGGCCGTGACCTATGAGCCTGCTACTGGCGGGCTTGAGGTTGTGGCCAACGACAAGGTCACGCGCCAGGAAATCGTGAAGGCAGCCGTTCAGCACCTTCTTGGGATCGAATTCAAGGACAACCGCCTGCCGCTGCGTTGTTATGACCTTTCAGTCCTTCTCAAGCCCTTCGATTTTCCGGTCGACGAAGAGGACGGCATTGAGGGCGTGGAGGTGCGCGAACTCCGGCTGATGCCGATCGATGACAATGGTCGGCGCGTGACGCTCGAGAACTTGGCGCGCGCTGACGGTACGATCTGGACGATGGCCGACGACATGTTCGAGGACCGTTCCCCTCTGAGCGATGAGTTCGTCATCACGAGGGCCAGGATCGCGGTAAAGCTCGCCAAGCGCCCGGGCGAGGAGCGGCGACGGACGCTCACTTTGACGATCACTTGGCCGCATGGCTGCGACCTCAAGGATCGTACCGCAACCGAGCAGATGATTGGTGAAAAGTACCTGCGCCGCTGGGGGATTCTGGTCGATGGCTCGCACCTCATCACGGATTGATGCCGCTGCACGACGGCTGCTCTGCGCCGTCGCTGCAACCCCGGAAGCTCGGGTCTCGGCCATGGCTCTGGCTCATAAGCCCGAGAGCGGGAAGCAACTGCTTGACGCAGGATTGATCGTAAGGCGCGGCAGCACGCAGGCTGCCGTAGCCGAAGATGATCTCGACGACTCGCCGGTGTGGTTGACCAACCACCCGACCACGACACGGCTTGGGCATCTGGGAGCCGTGACATGGCAGGACGAAGATCATGCGGAGAGCCGACGGATCTATGTGTTGGATCTGGCAGCCGTGGCGAGCCGTGTTGCTTCTGCGATCGACTGCTCGCTTGCAAAGGATCCGGTCTCTCATCTCGACGGTGAGGTATTGGATTTCGGCTTGGCCCGATTGCCCCGACGCAACGCGCGCGTGGCGATCTGGGTCGTGCGCAGTCTGACCTCGCCACGCGCCTTTGCACGGTTGCGGGACCTTGTCGCACGACGTCCGGCTGAAGGGCTCCGCATCGTCATCACGCTCGATTCCAGCGAAAGGTTTCGGCCGCCATTCTTAAGGGGACACGAATTCGTCGCGCTGGCGGACGTGGTGGACCACGAAGATGGCGTTGCGATATCTCCCGACATTCTGGCGGCGCGGTTGATGATCGGCCCGTCGCACAAAGGTCCGGTGTGGGTCTCCGGCGAAGGTGGCGTGCTCATTGTCCACGGAAAGCAGCACGACTTCACTGGTGGCAAGCAGAAGACTGCTGTCGGCCTGCTTGCACAGGCATGGCTGGACGGAGATCCCGTGCTGCCCGTTGAGAAGGTTCTCATTGAGTCTGAGTGCGGTCAGTCGATGAAGCGGCTGAAGGACCTCTTCCGCGGGCACCCCACGTGGCAGGACGTCATCAGGGAAAGCGGCCCGAACTGCTGGCTCGAAGTCTGAGATCACCAAAACGCCCACCAAAGGCCGTCCTTCGGGGCGGCCTTTTTCATTTTCAGCCCGTGAACCCGCATTCCTCCCGTCTCCCCTCCCTGGCTCCTCCCGTTCTCCTCCCATGCCCTGATCCATCGTCTCCGCAGGTTTTCGACAGGAACCCAAGGAGACTCAGATGGCTACGAAACATCTCAACCAGATCGACCTGGCTGCGCGGTGGAACATCAGCCACCGCACGCTTGAGCGGTGGCGGTGGACGGGTGAAGGCCCGCGCTTCGTCAAGCTCGGTGGTCGTGTCGTGTACCGCCTCGAAGACGTCGAGGATTACGAACGCGAACAGATCCGCGCCAGCACCACGGACAATGCGGAACGCACCGCTGCGTCGGGGGCGCGCTGATCATGATCCCAAACGCACCCACCCTCGACCAGCTGCGCACGATGCCGGTTGGCGACATCATCGCGCTGCCCTCCGAAATGCTGGCTGTCCTCCAGGAGGACGCTGACGCTGCCCTGAAGAGCGCGAAGTCCATGAAGGACTGGCTCGATGGCGCCATCGCCAAGAAGTTCGGCGATCGTGCGCGTGAAGCCCGCGCGGCCGTTGCCAAGGACACGGGCATCGTCCGCTTCAGCGATGGCGCGATCACCATCGTCGCCGACCTGCCGAAGAAGGTCGACTGGGACCAGGCAAAGCTCGCTGCGCTCGTCGAGACGATCCGCGCCTCCGGCGAGGACCCCAGCCAATACGTCGAGATCAGCTTCTCGGTCTCGGAGCGCGCCTACGGCGCGTGGCCCGACGCGATCCGCCGCGCCTTTGAGCCGGCCCGCACGCTGAGGACCGGCAAACCGACCTTCCGCCTCCTGCGCGACTGAGAGGAGAAATCCGTGTTCACCTTTGGCAAATCCAAGCCCGATGCCTCGCTGTCTGCGCTCGAAGCGCTGCGCAAGGCCCATTACAGCCTATCCTCCCTTCCCGATGCGATCCGCATCCCGGCCATGCCGGGTAATGACGAAATCGCCGCCAAGCCCATCTCCGAGGCGACGATCGATGATCTCGCCTTCGCGATGCGGGGCTTGGAAGCCGAGTTCAACGACGTCGCTGACAAGATGCAGGCGCTGCGCAAGCTCAGCCAGATCGCCCGCGATGCCGGCGGTCTTGGCGCTGATCGCGCCGTCGAAGTCGCGGCTCACATCCAGGCGGAGCGCTGATCATGGCGCTCCCCATCATCTCAGCCGATCAGCGCATGGCCGAAGTGCGCGGCGTCAAAGGCTGCATTTTCGGGAAATCCGGAATCGGTAAGACGAGCTTGCTTTGGACGCTCGATCCGAAGGTCACGCTCTTCATCGACCTGGAGGCTGGCGATCTCGCGATCGAAGGCTGGTCCGGCGACAGCGTGCGTCCTCGCACATGGCCCGAATGTCGCGACTTCGCGGTCTTCATCGGCGGCCCCAATCCGGCACTGCGCGATGAGCAGGTCTACAGCGAGGCGCATTACGCCGCCGTGTGCGAACGCTTCGGCGATCCGGCTACGCTCGATCGCTATCAGACCATTTTCATCGACTCGATCACGGTCGCAGGACGGCTGTGCTTCCAGTGGTGCAAGGGCCAGCCTGAAGCCTTTTCCGACAAGACGGGCAAGCCGGACATTCGCGGCGCTTACGGGTTGCACGGCCGCGAGATGATCGCATGGCTGACGCATCTGCAGCACACGCGGGCGAAGAACGTCTGGTTCGTCGGGATCCTTGACGAGAAGCTGGACGACTTCAACCGGCGCATCTTCCAGCCGCAAATCGATGGCTCGAAGACCGGCCTCGAACTGCCCGGCATCGTCGATGAAGTGCTGACGATGGCGGAGATCAAGGACGACGCTGGCGCTCCGTACCGCGCTTTCGTCTGCCAGACGATCAACACCTGGAACTTCCCCGCGAAGGACCGTTCCGGCCGGCTGGATCCGATCGAGGAGCCTCACCTCGGGCGCCTCATGGCGAAGATCCGCAGCCCTGCAAGACCCGCGTCAGAGCGCCTGGCCTATCGCAGCCCGCACGTCGCTGCGCCGCCTGCATCGCCTGCCGTTGCCCCCATCCATCCCGAAAACGACTGACAAGGAGACCCCAGCCATGACTGGTTCCTGGAACGACTTCAACGACGCCAAGCAGAACAGCAACATCATCCCCAAGGGCACGCTCGCCAAGGTGCGCCTGACGATCCGCCCCGGCGGCTATGACGATCCGGCGCAGGGCTGGACCGGCGGCTACGCGACGCGCGGCGCCACCGGCTCGGTCTACCTCTCGGGCGAGTTCACGGTGCTTGAGGGACCCTACGCCCGGCGCAAGATCTTCACCCTGATCGGCCTTTACAGCCCCAAGGGGCCGGACTGGACGAACATGGGCCGCAGCCTGATCCGCGGCATGCTGAATTCAGCGCGCGGCATCTCCGACAAGGACAATTCGGCGCAGGCGCAAGCGGCGCGCCGCATCTCGGGCTTCACCGACCTCGATGGGTTGGAGTTCATCGCAAAGATCGATGTCGGCACCGACACCAACGGGGACGAGAAGAACGAGATCCGTACGGCGGTGACGCCGGATCACAAAGAGTATGCGGCGCTCATGGGGATGGCTGGCGCGGCGGCGCAAGCACCCGCTCAGACCCGCTCTGCTCAGCCCTCCATGCCGAAGCCGGGCGTTCGCCCGTCCTGGGCGCAATAAGGAGGACGCCATGCTTTTGCGTCCCCGCCAGAAGCAGTTCGTCGAGCGCAGCATCCATGCGCTCGACGAACACGGAAACACCCTTGCGGTCGCGCCGACGGGAGCAGGCAAGACGATCATGCTCTCGGCCGTGACCGGGCGCATGATCGGCGAGCCCGCAAAAGGCACGGGCGCCAAGGCGTGTGTGCTCGCCCATCGCGATGAGCTGACAGGTCAGAACCTCAACAAGTTCGGCAGGGTCAACCCTCAGCTCACCACGTCCATCGTGGACGCCAAGGAGAAGTCCTGGCGTGGACAGGTGACCTTCGCGATGGTCCCGACGCTCGCGCGCAAAGACAATCTCGATCAGATGCCGGCCATCGACCTGCTGGTGATCGATGAAGCGCATCATGCAGCAGCCGACAGCTATCGCCGGATCATCGACGCCGCGCTTCACCGCAATCCGATGTGCCGGATCTACGGTGTTACAGCGACGCCGAACAGGGGCGACAAGCGCGGGCTACGGCCCGTCTTCTCGAATGTCGCAGACCAAATCCGGATCGGTGAGTTGATCGCGTCCGGTCATCTCGTTTCGCCACGCACCTTCGTGATCGATGTCGGCGTGCAGGATGAACTCACCAAGGTGCGCCGCACCGCCGACGACTTCGACATGGCGGAGGTGGACGCGATCATGAACCGCTCTCCGGTCACGGAAGCGGTCATCCGTCACTGGCGCGAAAAGGCCGGCGAGCGTCAGACGGTGGTCTTCTGCTCCACGATCAACCACGCGCGCAACGTCACGGACGCATTCAATGCAGCGGGCGTCGCGGCAGGGTTCATTCATGGCGAAATGGCTGATGCGGAGCGTAAGGCGACGCTCGCGGCTTATGCCGGCGGCAAGCTGCGGGTCATCGTCAATGTTGCGGTGCTGACCGAAGGGTGGGATCACCCGCCGACAAGCTGCGTCGTGTTGCTGCGGCCGAGTTCCTACAAGTCGACCATGATCCAGATGGTGGGCCGGGGCTTGCGCACCGTATCACCCGAGGAGCATCCGGGTGTCATCAAGACCGACTGCATCGTGCTGGATTTCGGCACCTCGACTTTGTTGCATGGGTCGCTGGAACAAGACGTCGATCTGAACGGCCGTGAGCCGGGCGATGAAGCCCCGACGAAGGACTGCCCGGAATGCGGCGCGGTGGTTCCGCTCGCCACCACCGAATGTCCGCTCTGCGGGCATGTCTGGGAACGCGCCGACGCCGGCGAGGTCGCTCCGCTCGGCGACTTCATCATGTCCGAGATCGATCTGCTCAAGCGGTCGAGTTTTCGCTGGTGCGATCTCTTCGGTGATGATGCAGCGCTCATCGCAAGCGGCTTCAATGCCTGGGGCGGCGTCTTCTTCCTGAATGGTCGCTGGTACGGCGTTGGTGGGCTGCAGAAGCAGAGGCCGCATCTCCTGGCCGTCGGTGAACGCACCATCTGCCTGGCGGCGGCCAATGACTGGCTCAACGAGCACGAAAGCGATGAGACGGCTCACAAGACCCGCCGCTGGCTGAACCAGCCGCCGACCGATCGGCAGCTCACCTTCCTGCCCACCGAGTACCGGCAGGATTTCGGGCTGTCCCGCTATCAGGCTTCGGCGCTGCTCGCCTTCCGTTTCAATCGAGACGCGATCCGCTCCCTGGTCTTCGGCGCAGCCGACGCCACTCCCGAAGCCATTGTCGGGAAGGCGGCATGATGGAGCACGTCCATGATCACCTCATCTTCCGACCGGCTGCGGCTCTGGCATCCACGTGGCGAACTCTGCGCGGTCTGCCGGCGACCGACGCGTGGCTTTGGCTGGTTCGACCCGGTGCGATCGAAACAGCCGCGCCCGTCTGCATGGTTCTGTTCGATGGCCTGCCAAGGTTTCTGGTCGCGCTTAGCCCGGGGGTCATCGGCCGTGGTTGATCTGACCGAACTTGAGAAAGCGGCGATCCGCACCGCCATGAAGCCCGTGGCCGAGATCATGGAAGAGATCGGCTGGGAGATGCGTCTCATCGATCTGTCGGAGGCGCAGGTCTTCACGCTCATCGAAGTCGCCGTCGGCGGCTTCCAGGACGCCATGCGTGCAACGGCGCAAAGCGCAGATGCGGAGGTTCCGTTCTGATGCTGGACTTCAATCATCGCGCCACATGTGCCGACCAGATCAACGCGATCATCGACGCGGGAATCGAGTCCGAGCGCGGCGCTGCGCCTGCGCGAACCTATCTTGGCGGTTCACGTCTTGGGGCGCCTTGCGAACGCGCGCTGCAGTTCGAGTTTACGGGCGCACCCAAGGATGAAGGCTCTCACTTCAAGGGCCAGACGCTGCGCATCTTCGAGATCGGTCACGCGCTCGAAGACCTTGCGATCCGCTGGCTGCGCGCTGCCGGGATCGATCTCTACACCCGCAAGGGCAATCGCCCGGATGGCGATCAGTTCGGCTTCTCGGTCGCCGGCGGACGTATCCGTGGGCATGTCGATGGGATCGTCGCTTCCGTGCCGAGCGCGCTCGGGCTTGCCGTCCCTGCGCTTTGGGAATGCAAGACAATGAACGCGAAGAACTGGCGCGAGACCGTGGCCAAGGGCGTGGTCATGGCAAAGCCTATCTACGCCGCGCAAATCGCGCTCTACCAGGCTTACATGGAAGCGCAGGTGCCGGGCATCTCGCAGAACCCTGCTCTGTTCACAGCCATCAACAAGGACACCGCCGAACTGCACCATGAGCTGGTGCCGTTCGACGCAGCGCTGGCGCAGCGGATGAGCGATCGCGGCGTGCGCATCCTGCAGGCGACCGACGCCGGCGAATTGCTGCCGCGGATCGCCACGAGCCGCGACTTTCATGAATGCCGCATGTGCGCATGGGCGGACCGCTGCTGGAGGCTGCCGGCATGAGCGAGAGCAACATCGTCTCCCTCGACGCGTGGCGCGATTTCAATGACGCGGCTCCGCTGAGCGACCCGTTCACCATCGAGCCGGATCCCGAGCAGATCGCGGTCTTCCTCGACATCGTCTTTGGCTACTGCGAAGGTTGGGCGCCCCTGCGCGGGTTCGTCGACAAGGGTCAGGGGATTGCCGGCCGCCCACACAATGTCTGGATTGAGGTCGATGGCGGCCTGCTGGAGAAGGCTGTTTCGTTCGCTGGATGGGCCGCGCGCGAAGGCGCTGCCTTCTACGTGGTTCCCGGCACGGTCACTGATGCCGGCAAGGCGAAGGCTGCCGATGTCCGCCAGATGCAGACCGTGCTCGTGGATCTCGATGCAGGCGACATCCCCGCAAAGCTCGATCATCTCATCCTGCACCTCGGCGAGCCCACGCTGATCGTTGAGAGCGGCGGCCGCACGGCAGATGGCATCGACAAGCTCCATGTCTGGTGGCGTCTGAGCGAGCCTGCCGAGGCAGAGGATATCGCGCTGCTCTGCCGGCTGCGCGGCGATATCGCCGTGAAGGTCGGTGGTGACACGCATTTCCGGTCAGCGCACCAGCCGATCCGACTAGCAGGTTCGGTCTACCACAAGGGTGGGTTTACGCGCCTTGTCACCATCCGACGCCACAGCCCGCAGGCGGAAGTCCATCTGCGCGATTTCGCGGAGCTGGTGGAGGCCATGCCGCCGCTGCCCGGCGTCGGCTGCGAGCCAGGTCCTGCGAGCGAGAAGCCCTCCATCAAGGACATCCTGACCACGCCGGTCCGCGAAGGCGGCGAGGATGACTGGACCCGGTTTCAGGGGGCAAGCGCCGCGATCGGCCATTACGTGCGCATGGCCCATGAAGGCCGCATGAGCCGCGACGAGGCCTGGGAGGCTGTCTGCCAGTACAATGCCGCCCAGCTTCGCCCGAGCTGGCCCCTGGAGCGCCTTGCCTCGGAAGCCCAACGTCTCTGGCGGCTGCACGAGGAACGCCACGGCCCGGCGCTGGAGCGGCTCTCGGCTCCCCCCATGTCGGCTTTGCCCACCTTCACGCTCGGGGCCCTGCTCGACGACACAAGCCCCATGCCGGACGACATCATCGCGCCGCGCCTGCTGACGCCAGGCGGGATGCTTGTGCTGGGCGGCGCGCCCAAGGTCGGCAAGAGCGATTTCCTGATCAGCTTACTCGTCCATATGGCGGCGGGCGTGCCCTTCCTGGCCTTTGCGCCAAGCCGGCCGCTTCGGATCTTCTATCTGCAGGCCGAGATCCAATACCACTACCTGCGTGAGCGCCTCCAAGCGATCCGGATCGATCCCGCGCTCATGGCGGCAGCACGCGACAATCTCGTCGCAACGCCGAAGGTCCGCATGCTCTTGGACGCGGGTGGCGTTGCGCTGACCATAGCCGCCGTCCGCGCACATTACGGCCACAGCGCACCAGACATCCTGTGCATCGATCCGATCCGTAACCTCTTCGATGGTGGAGCGGAGGGCGGCGGCGAGAACGACAACACGGCGATGCTCTTCTTCCTGCAAGCGCGGATCGAAGCGCTGCGCGATGCGGTTGCGCCCGACGCCGGCCTGATCCTGTGCCACCACACCCGCAAGATCACGAAGAAGCAGCTCATCGAGGATCCGTTCATGGCGCTCTCTGGCGCAGGATCGCTCCGCAGCTTTTACACATCCGGCATCATCATGCACCGGCCTGACGAAGATCGACCGGAGCGGATGCTGCATTTCGAGCTGCGCAACGGGCCGGGCATTGAGTCGATCACCATCGACAAGCCCAATGGCCGCTGGATCGAGATTGACCGATCCAATGAGCGGCTCGTGCGCAAGGCCATGGGCGACAAGCTCGATGCAGAGCGCGTGCGCAAGCACGACGTCATTCTCGGCATGTTGCTGGATGAAGCGCTCGAAGGACGGCTCTACACCATCAACCAGTTTGCCGAAGCCTTCGAGAACCGAGGTGGCCTGGGGGGCAAGGACACGATCCGCGATCGGCTGAACGTCCTCGCCACAAAGGGCTTCGTGAAGTTTCTGCGCGACGGCACGCCCTACGGCCTTGGCCCGTCACGATCCCGGTTCGGCTTTCTGTGCGTCGAAGGGATGGCTGCTCCCACAGGTACGGAGGCCGTCGATCCTGATACCGGCGAGGTCATCCCAGCCACCATCGCCGTGCTGCCGACCCACTACAAATCGCCCCAGACCGGCGCGCTGCTCGAGGTCGAGAACCCGCAAGTGTGGGTCTATCCGGAGGGCGAGCAGCCATGATCACGGGCGCCATGAACATCCCGCAGAACTGCGCTCTGCCCAGTTTAAACCAGATGGGGCGCAGCGCCGAAACTGCTCCGACATCGCCGCTTGGCGCTTCGCTCCGGTCCGCTGTGATCAGATTGGGCGGGTTTCCGAAACTACCCCGTCAGAATTGCGCGCTGACCAGTTTGGCTTCGCTCCAACCAGATTGGGTCGATGCGGCGTTTCCAAGCTGCCCAAACTGGAAAATAGTCAATTCAATCAATGCGCTATCGGGCAGTTCAAGTTTAGGGGGTGAAAGCCACCCCCTTCGGGGGTGGGGAGACCGCCGCAGGCGGGGTCTCCCATTCCCACCCCCAGGGGCTTCGCGCGCGCGTGGCCTGCATCTCCACCCCTCGACCGTCCGCCTCCCCCAGGGATCGAACCCCATGAGCACGCAAGCAGCACCCGTCACCATGCCCAGCCTTCATCAGCCGACACCACCGACCATCCCGGCGGCAAGGACCGTCCTCGCGCTCGATCTCGGGACCACGACCGGCTGGGCCAGCCTCGTCCAGGGGATCGTGCATAGCGGCACAGTGACGTTCCGCACCGGGCGCTACGACGGCGGCGGGATGCGATACCTGCGCTTCCAGACCTGGCTTGAGGGACTGGCCGAAGACACGGGCGGCGTGGTGGCGATCTACTTCGAGGAGGTTCGTCGGCACATCGGCACCGATGCCGCCCACATCT
>JADCBP010000008.1 GCA_020253445.1 Methylobacterium sp. | reverse complement strand
GCGCGAACCGGTGCCCACTTCGCTTGAAAATGCTTCAGGATTTCGGCCTGAACGCGACGATCCGAGCCGGGTCGGTCTCCAGCCGCGCGCCACCGATGAGATCGATCCCATAGGGAATGGCGGCGAAGACCGCATCAAGGCAGGTGCGGATGGCCGAGGGCTTCCCCGGCAGGTTGACGATGAGGCAGGCACCGCGGGTTCCCGCGATCTGCCGCGAGAGGATGGCGGTTGGCACCTCGCGCAGGCTCGCGCGGCGCATTTCCTCGCCGAACCCGTCGAGCAGGCGCTCGCAGACATCGCGCGTCGCCTCGGGCGTCACGTCGCGCGGCGCGGGACCGGTGCCCCCGGTCGTGAGGATGAGGCTCGCGCCCTCCTCATCCGCGAGCTTGCGCATGGTGGCGGCGAGTGCCTCGCGATCATCCGGCACCAGACGATAGAGCGGCTCCCAGGGGCTTGTGAGCACCTCGCGGAGATAGGCCTCAATGGCCGGGCCGCCCTTGTCTTCGTATTCGCCGCGGCTCGCGCGATCCGAACTGACGAGAATGCCGATTCTTGCTGCTGTGGTCATGGTTTCCCTCGTGCCTTCTTCCTAGCGGGAAAGCGCGCGAGCGTCACCCGCCACGATCAGCCGCCCTTGCCGATCCGCACGATGGAGAAGCAGCCAAACGGTCCGCCGGGAATGCGCAGGATGATCGACAGGTCGGGCTTCGTGCCGGCCCATTCGGTCACACGTTCGAAGGGGAAATCCGGGCGCAGGCCGACATGGTGCATCAGTGGCGCGGCGCAGGTTTCCAGCGCTGCGAGAGCAGGATTCCGCGAACGGAAATGGTTGAGGAGAAACAGGGCCCCGCCCGGCCGCAGCACGCGACAGGCTTCATCGAGCACCTTTTCCGGGTTCGGCACGAGCGTGATCAGGAATTGCGCGACCACCGCATCAAAATGCTGCTCGGGAAAGCCGAGGGCTTCCGCATCCATCACCGCCAGTTCCGCGATATGCGCCCGGGTGCCGGCCGCGGCGCGGATTTTCGCCCGCGCGATCATCGCCTCGGAGGCGTCGATTCCGGTCACCCTCATGTCGGAATCGTAATCGGCGAGGCTCAATCCGGTGCCGACACCGATCTCCAGCACATCACGCCCCGCCATGGAGGCGAGCGCGACGAGCCGCTTGCGTGATGGTGCGAACAGCCCGCCACAAACCAGATCATAGACCGGAGCCCATGCCTGATAGGCGCGATGCATGATGCCGCGATCGGGGTCGCGGCTGTGGACGGAGAAAGAGGAGGAATGAGCCATGGACAAACCCTGACTCCGCCCCATGACGACGCAGTGACAACGAACGCTACCGAAATGTCGCAAAAAGCTGTTATGGGTTCTTTTGAAGGAGAGCAGAATGCCCGATCCAGAAGCCACCCGGCTCCGAGCCTTGTTCCTGTCCGATCTGCATCTCGGAACGACGGGTTGCCAGGCGAGGATGCTTCTCGAATTCCTGCGCCGCTACGATGCCGACACGATCTATCTCGTCGGCGATATCGTCGATGGCTGGCGGCTGAAATCCGGCTGGTATTGGCCGCAGGAACAGAATGACGTGGTGCAGAAGCTCCTGCACAAGGCGCGCAAGGGTGCGCGGCTCATCTACATCCCCGGCAATCACGACGAATTCCTGCGCGATTATCTCGGCCTGCATTTCGGCGAGATCCAGATTGTGCAGCGCGCCTTCCATGAAGGCGCGGACGGGCAACGCTACCTCGTTCTGCACGGCGACGAATTCGACGTGGTCGTGGCCCATGCCCGCTGGCTCGCGCTGCTGGGCGATTGGGGCTACGAATTCGCGCTCCGGAGCAACCGCATCGTCAATGTGGTGCGCCGCCGCCTCGGCCTGCCTTACTGGTCGCTCTCGGCCTGGGCGAAGCTGAAGGTGAAGAGCGCGGTGAATTACATTGGCAATTTTGAACATTTTCTCGCCAATGAAGCCCGCGACAACGAGGCCGCCGGCGTGATCTGCGGACATATCCACCACGCCGTTGACCGGATGATCGAGGGAGTGCGCTACATGAATTGCGGAGATTGGGTGGAGAGCTGCACTGCTCTCGTCGAGGATTACGACGGAACCTTTCGCATCATCCGGTTCGCGGAAGATTTGCGCGCCGAAAGCCTCGCACCCGCCCGGGCCGCGTCCGGCCTGCAGCAGGCCGCCTGATGCGCGTGCTCGTCGCCTCCGATGCCTGGGAGCCGCAGATCAACGGCGTGGTCCGCACGCTGCAGAAGCTGCGTGACATCGGCCCTTCGCTCGGGCTCGAACTCGGCTTCGTGACGCCCGACCAGTTCCGCAGCGTGCCCATGCCCGGCTACCCGGAAATCCGCCTCGCAATGGTCGGAACCGGCGGGCTGGAAGCCGCCTTCCGGCGCATCCGGCCCGAGATATTCCACATCGCGACCGAAGGCCCGATCGGGCTTGCGGCGCGCAAGGTGGCCCTGAGGCAGAACGTGCCGCTGACCACCAGTTACCATACGCGCTTCCCCGAATATCTGCGCGCGCGCCTGCCCGTGCCGCTCGCCGCGAGCTATGCCGCCCTGCGCTGGTTTCACAACGCGTCCGATGGCATTTTCGTCGCCACGCAATCCCTCGACGACGATCTGCGGGTGCGGGGTTTCCAGCCGCTGATGCGCTGGTCGCGCGGGGTGGATCTCGATCTCTACTCCCCGCGCAGGGAATCGCTGGTGGAATGGAAGCGCCCGGTTTTCCTCAATGTGGGCCGCGTGGCGGTGGAGAAGAACCTCGCGGCCTTCCTCTCGCTCGATCTGCCCGGCACGAAGGTGATCGTCGGGGATGGTCCCCAGCGCGCCGAGCTTGAGGCACGCTTCCCGGATGCAATCTTCCTTGGTGCGAAAACCGGCGCGGAACTGGCCGAAATCTACCGGCAGGCCGATGTCTTCGTCTTCCCGAGCCATACCGACACCTTCGGAATCGTGCTGCTGGAAGCCCTCGCCTCCGGCCTGCCCGTGGCGGCCTATCCGGTGATGGGCCCTGTCGATGTTGTCGGCGGAACGGGCGCTGGCGTGCTCGACTGGGACCTGCGCGCGGCGGCGCAAGCCGCGCTCGTAATCCCGCCCGATACCTGCGTGGCGCTGGCCCGGAGCTATAGCTGGGCCACGAGCATCGCGCAGTTCCGGGATAACCTTCACGCAGCGATGGACCAGAAGGCGGGCAAGAAGGGCGTTTTGCGCGCAGCCTAGAGCAAAAACCGATCTGACAGACTGAGATCTGGCGCTCACTCTTCTTGTTTTCGCATCCGCGCGATCGCCTCGCCCGCGATCCCGCCAAGCGCGACCGCCGTGAGCAGGCCATTGCCGGAGAGGTAACCCGAGGCTTCCGGGCCGGAAACGCCGCAGGCCGCCCCGCCCGCCGCGTAAAGGCCGGGAATGGCCGGGCCATTCTCGTGAAGCACCTGCGCCTCGGCATTCACAGCCAGTCCACCCTGGGTGTGGAAGAGCGCGCCTTCCACCCGCACGGCGCAGAAGGGCGCCGTGAGCCTCGGAACACCTGCGAAATCGCGCCCGAACATGTCGCATCCCCCGGCGACCTTGAGGGCGTCCACCTCGGCCATGGTCGCTTCGAGCGCCGCGGCATCAAGGCCGAGCTTGCCCGCCAGTTCAAGCCAGCTCCCCGCCGAAACCAGCGCGCCTTGGGCCTCGGCGAGGCGGAAATCCTCGAATTGCCGGGCTACCCCCGCGATACGGACGTCGAAAATCGAATAAGCCGCGCCGCCGGGCTGACCCGCGACGCGCGCAGCCTGCTCGGAATAGCCCTCGGCTTCGTTCGAAAAGCGTTGGCCATCGCGATTGACCTGCACGCCACCTTCGGTGATCGTGGCCCAGGTGATCAGGATGCCATGGGGATGCGCCACGGAGCCATGCCCTTGATGGCCCGAAAGATCACGTGTTGCCGCGCCCAGCGCCTCGCCCCAGAGCAAAGCATCCCCCTGATTGCCGGGATGGCCGAAATAGAGCGCGCCCGCGAGCGAGGGGATGAGCTTTGCCACGAGCGCGGGATTGCCGCCATAGCCGTTGCAGGCGAGCAGGATCGCCTCCGCGCCGACGCTCTCGCGCGTGCCATCGGGCCGGGTGATCGTCACGCCCACCGGCCGCCCGGCCGCATCCACATGCAGCGTCTCGGCCCGCGCTTGGGTAAGGATCGCGATGCCCGCTTCCTCCGCCGCGTGACGGAGGCGATCGACGAGTTCGCGGCCGGAACGGGAGGCAAGGCCGTGCATCCGCGCCGCGCTGTGGCCGGGATAGCGGAAATTCTCGATGACGGAGAAGGCAAGGCCATGCTTCTCCGCCAGCCATTCGAGCCGCGGGCCGATCGCGCGCGCGACGGCCTCGACCAGAATCGGTTCGGCCTTGCCCTTGGCCTTGGCCTGGATGTCCCGGGCAAAGAGTTCCGGACTATCCGCGATGCCGGCCTCGCGCTGCCAGCGCGTGCCCGGCGCCGGGATCAGCCCTGCGGAAAGCGCCGTGGAGCCTGAGGGAACCGCATCGCGCTCGATGACCAGAGGTTCGAGCCCCGCTTCAGCCGCCACAAGCGCCGCGACGAGCCCTGCCGCGCCCGCGCCGATGATCACCAGACGCGTCTCGAGATCGAAAGCGGCGGGCGGAGCCGAGATGCGGGTCATGCCCCCATCTCCACCATCACCTCCGAGATCGTGCGGATGCGCGCCACGGGCTTCAGCCCGGCGATGGCCTCGTCGTGGATCGCCGGCGAGAAGGCCGCGGAGCCATCGCGCAGCACCGTCACGCCGAGATCGCGCACATGCGCATCGCGCACGCTGGAGGCGACCCCGCCATTCGTGACGATGCCGCCGACCACGAGATGCTCGATGCCGGTCTTGCGCAAGAGCCATTCCAGACGCGTCATGTAGAAGGCGGAATAGGCGATCTTCTCGACGCTCATGTCGATGGGCTGGAGTTCATCCACCACCGCCTGCCCCCAGCTTCCCGGCGCGAAATCGCCACGCTTCAGGAAGGGCCGCAACGCCTTCAGATGCGGCGAGATCAACGGTTCCCCGCCCCGCCCCGGCACGAGCGTGAAAAGCGTCGCGAGGATCGGAACGCCCTTCGCGCGCGCCTTCGCCACCAGCGGCTGAAGGCGCGCGGGAAGCGCGGCGATTTCCGCCGCGCCCTGCCCGCCCCGCGCATAGGCGCCATCGGGATGGATGAAATCATTCTGCAGGTCGACCAGCAGGATCGCGGTCTTCGACCAATCCGGGGTTTCGGCCATCACGCCTTCTCCAGTCACGCCCTCTCGAGGAGGATGTTGCCGAGGGAATCGACCCGCGCGACCAGACCGGGATCGACCACGATGGTCGCATCCGGCTGTTCGAGGATCGCGGGGCCGGCAATGCGTGCATCCGCCGGAAGGTCGAGGCGTGCAAGGATCGGTGTCGCGTGGAAGGCGCCGTCAAACCACACGTCGCGCTCGCCCCTGCGCGCGGCCTCCAGCGTGCCGCCGGCCTTCGGCGCGAGCATCGCGAGATCGAAGGCCGGGCGCTTGCCGATGGCCGTGGTCCGCAGGTTGACGATCTTCACGCCGATGCCCGGCAGCAACCGGCTGAAGGCCTGGCTGTAGGCGGCCTCGAAAGACTGCCGCACATCCTCTTCGGTGAAGGTTTGAGCCGGGGCAACCTTGAACGGCACCGCCACCGTATGCGTCTGCCCGAGATAGTGCATGTCAAACTCGAAGCGGATTTCCACGCCCTCGATGGGCAGGCCCGCGCGCTCCACCACATTCCGCGCGGCCTCCGCCTCGCTGGCCATGCGGGCAGAAAGCGCGCCGCAATCCAGCCCCTTCAGGGCGAGATTGAACGTCTGCACCTGATCGTGGCGGATATCCGCGATCACGCATCCCAAGGCCGAGGTCACGCCCGGAAAACGCGGCACGAGCGCGGCCTTGAGCCCAACCTCCTTCAGCAAGGCGCCGGCATGCAAGGCCCCCCCGCCGCCGAAGGGCACCAGCGCGAACCGGCCCGGATCATGCCCGCGCTCGATGGAGACGAGCCGGATCGCGCCGGCCATGCGCGCATTCGCGACACGCAGGATCGCCTCCGCCGCCGCTTCCGGTGACAACCCGAGGGGATCGCCGATTTCCCTGCCGATCGCCGCGCGAGCCGCCTCGCGATCCAGCCTTTTCAGCGCGCCGCCGATCGGCTTTTCGGCATTGATGCGCCCGAGGACGATGTTGGCATCGGTGAGCGTGGGGCGCATGTTCCCCGCGCCATAGGCCACGGGGCCAGGCCGCGAGCCCGCGCTTTCCGGCCCCACGCGCAGCATGCCGCCCGCATCAACCGCCGCGATGGAGCCGCCGCCCGCGCCGATGGTCGTGATCTCGATCATCGGGTTGCGGATGACCATGCCGAAATCGATCGTGGTCTGCGCCGCGAGTTCGGCGCGCCCGCCCAGCACGAGGCTCACATCGAAGGATGTGCCGCCGAGATCGCCGGTGATGACATCCGGCATCCCAGCCGCCGCGGCAATCGCCGCCGCCGCGATCACCCCGGCCGCCGGGCCGGAGAGGGCCGTGCGCACGGGGAAACGCCGCGCGGTTTCGGTGGACATGACGCCACCATTGGATTGCACGATGTGGAAGCGCCCGGCGAAGGCTTCACCCGCCAGGGCCGCTTCCAGCTTGGCGAGATAGCTGCCGACAACCGGCTGGAGGCAGGCATTCAGCGCGGTGGTGGAGGTGCGTTCGAATTCGCGGATCTCCGGCAGGATTTCATGCGAGGCCGCAAGCCGGTCCGGCGGGAGAAGACCGGCAAGCGCGGCGAGTGCCGCCTTCTCATTGGCGGCATTGGCGTAAGCGTTGATGAAAACAACGGCGAGCGCCTCCGCGCCATCGGCCAGCAGGGCCTCGCCCAGCGCGCGCACTTCCGAGGGGTTCACCGCGTGGCGGATCGAGCCATCGGAAAGCACGCGCTCCCTCGCTTCGCGGCGCATGTGGCGCGGGATGACCGGCGTGAAATCGCCGGTCAGGCCCCAGGTTTTCGGTCGGTCGCGGCGGCGCATCTCGAGCACGTCGCGGAAGCCTTCGGTGGTGATGAGACCGACGCGCGCGATCCTGCGCTCCAGCAGCGCATTGGTGCCCACGGTCGTGCCATGCACGATGGAGCCGAGATCGGCAACCGCGCCGAAAACCCGGAGACCGTTGAGGAATCCCACCGCCTCGTCGCCGCGATTGGACGGCACCTTCGCGGTGCGGAACTCGCCCGTCGCGCCATCCATCAGGAAGAGATCGGTGAAGGTGCCGCCGACATCGACACCCACCACGCGCCCCTTTTCCATGCGGGAATCACCCATCAAGCCACCTTCCCGTAATCGCGCGCGGCACCCTGAGGGGTGACGTAGCCTTCCGCGAGATCGCGCGCGAGGCTGGCCTCATCGCGGCGTGCGGGATCGCCGAAACCGCCGCCACCCGGCGTTTCAAGCCGCACGCGCATGCCCGGTTTCAGCTTCACGCCGGTGACCTTCGAGGCGAGCGGCGGGGAGGCTTCGCCCCCGTCTTCCGTCTGCCAGAAAAAGCGGTTCAGCGCTGCGGGCTTTCCGCCCCGAAGCCCGAAGGGTGCACCCTTGCCGCGCTCGCCGAGAAGAAACACTTCAGCATCCGTCAGCGCCTCGAATTCATAGATCGCGCCGAGCCCGCCGCGATGTGCGCCGGCGCCTGCGGAATCCGGCCGCAGGGCCCAGCGCGTGACCATCACCGGGTTGCTCGCCTCGAGGATTTCCGCCGGCGGCATGGTGGCCGTCGAAATCGGGTTGTTCGCGTGCGAGAGTCCGTCGCCCGCGGGCGACGCGCCGAGCCCGCCGCCGAAGAACGAGAACATCACGAAAGGCGAGCCATCGGGACGCTTCCCGGCGATCGAGAGCGCGTTGATGGTTCCGAAAGGCCCGGCCAGCGCGCGGGACGGATCTGCCTGCCCGATCGCGCCGAAGATCACGCCGATCACGCGCAGGATCGTCTCGGTATAGCCGCCCACGGGCTTTGGCGCCTTCACGCCGAGAAGCGTCGTCTCGGGGATCACGAAGGTGATGGGCCGGAGGCAGCCGGCATTGGAGGGCACCTCCGGGAAAAGGTGCTTCAGCGCCACGTAACAGCTTGCGACCGCCGTGGAATAAGCGATGTTCAGCGGCCCCGCGCAAGGCGGCGAGGATCGCGAGAAATCGAGCCTCATCGTCTCGCCGGAAACCGTGAGATCGAGCGCGATGGCCAGAGGCTCATCGGTGATGCCATCATTGTCGAGGATGTCATCGAAGCGATAAGTGCCATCGGGCAAGGCTGCGATGGCCGCGCGCATCAGCGCATCCGCCCCCTCCGAGAAGGCATCGAGCGCGGCGGCGACCGTGTCTTCGCCCGCTTCATCCAGCAGGCCGTCAAGGCGGCGCTCGCCAAGGTCGAGCGCGTTCAACTGCCCGTTGAGATCGCCGAAATTCGATTGCGGCAAACGGCTATTGGCCGAGAGAATGCTCAGGATATCGCGGTTCATCACGCCCCTTGCGATAAACTTCACCGGTGGAATGCGCACGCCTTCCTGGTGGCTCTCGGTCGCGCGGGCATTGAAGCCGCCCGGCACATTGCCGCCGATATCGAGCCAATGGCCCACGCTCGCGAGCCAGCAGAAGAGCTTCCCCTGCCGGAAGATGGGCCGCACGAGGCGGAAATCGTTGAGATGCGTGCCGCCATCGTAAGGATCATTGAAGAGGAAGGTGTCGCCCGGTTCGAGCCCGCCCTCATCCTTGACCTTGGCGATCACCGCGCGCACGGCAAAGGCCATGGCGCCTACGAAAATCGGCAGGCCCTTGGTGCCCTGCACCAGCGTTTCGCCTGTCTCGGCATGGTAGAGGCCATGGCAGGCATCGCGCGCCTCCGCGATGATCGGGTTGAAGGCCGAGCGATAGAGCGTGGCATCCATCTCGTCGGCAATCTGTTCGAGGCGGCCGCGCAGAACCGCGAGCGTCACGGCATCCGGGCGTGTCACCGACCTTCCTCCCGGTCATAGGCGGCGGCGCGCCGGAGTGCTTCCACCGTGCCCATCCTCTGGTTCAGCTCGTTGAAATCGAACATTCGATCCCGGAACGGCGCGTTCGTGCCATGCGCGGCCAGCGAGGCGTAATAGGCCTCGGCGGTCTTCGCCACGGCGCGCACGATGCCGCCGGGAAAAATGACGAGCCGGTAGCCGAGTGCCTGCAATTCGCGCGCATCAAGCATGGGGGTGAGGCCACCCTCGACCATGTTCGCCATCAATGGCGCGCGATTGCCCAGCTGCGCCGTGATGGTCGAAAGCATGGCGTGATCGCGCGGTGCCTCCACGAAAAGCAGGTCCGCCCCGGCCTCGAGATAGGCATCGGCGCGGGTGAGCGCGGCATCGAGCCCTTCTACCGCCACCGCATCCGTGCGGGCGATGATGAGAAATTCCTGCGAGCCGCGCGAGGCTGCGGCAGCGCGGATCTTTCCGGCCATTTCCTCCCGAGAGACAAGCGATTTGTCCGCGAGATGCCCGCAGCGCTTCGGAAAGGTCTGATCCTCGATCTGGATGGCATTGGCGCCGGCGCGCTCGAAGGCGCGCACGGTCCGCTCGACATTGAGCGCATTGCCGTAGCCGGTATCGCCATCGACGATCAGCGGGGCTTTGACCCGCTCGCGGATCAGGCGGATGGCCTCGGCCGTCTCGCTCATCGTGACGAGCCCGAGATCGGGTCCGCCGAGCCGCGTATAGGCCATTGCCGCGCCGGAGAGATAGAGCGCGTCAAAACCGGCGGCTTCCGCAAGGCTCGCCGTCAGAGCATCATAGACACCGGGAGCCACGACGATATCCGGCCCCGAGAGCCTGCCGCGCAAGGAAATCGGAATCGTTGAATTCACCATCGTCACAATCCCAGATAGGTCTTCTGAAGGCCGGGATCGGCCGCGAGGTCCCCCGCCGGACCGGCAAGCGCGACGAGGCCATTTTCGAGCACGGAGGCGTGGTTGGCGAGCGCCAGCGACTGCACGACATTCTGCTCCACGAGCAGGATCGCCAGGCCCTCGCTGGCGATACGCCGGATCAGTGCGAACATCTCCTCCACCAGCAGCGGCGAGAGACCGAGCGAGGGCTCATCCAGGATCAGCAGGCGCGGCTCGGCCATCAGGCCGCGACCGATGGCCAACATCTGCTGCTCACCGCCCGAGAGCGTGCCGGCGAGCTGCTTCTCGCGCTCCTTCAGGCGCGGGAAGATCGCGTAGATGCGCTCGCGATTGGCTTCGCGCCGGGCGCGACCCCGCGCGAAACAGCCCATATCGAGGTTGTCGCGCACGTCGAGGTTCGAGAAGATCTTCCGCCCTTCCGGCACGTGGATCAGCCCGGCCTCGACGATCGCGCGGGGGGTTGCGCGGGTGATGTCGGCGCCATCGAAGCGGATGTTGCCCGCGCGCGGCCGGATGAGACCGGAAAGCACCTTGTTCAGCGTGGTTTTGCCCACGCCGTTTGAACCGAGGACCGCGACGATCTCGCCGGGCGCCACACCGAGATCCACCCCGCGCAGCACATCCGTGACGCCATAGCCGGCAACGAGGCCGGAGACTTCGAGAAGCGCGTTCGACATGCGCACTTCAGACATGCGGGCGTCAGACATGCGCACTTCAGACATGCGGGTGTCAGACATGCGCGCCTCCAGCGGTCGCAACTCCCTGGGCAAGCCGCTCCGCCGCGCCCTTCCCGAGATAGGCCTCAATGACGCGCGGCTCGCGCACCACCTCGGCCGGCGCGCCCTCGGCGATCAGCCTGCCCTCGGCAATCACGATCACGCGCTCGCAGAGCGACATCACCGCCTGCATCACGTGCTCGATCATGAGGATGGTCACGCCGGCCGAGCGCACCTTCAGCAGCACGGGGATGATATCGCGGATCTCGCTGGGGTTGAGGCCCGCGAGTACCTCGTCGAGCAGCAGCAGGCGCGGCCCCGTCGCCAAGGCGCGGGCGAGTTCGAGCCGCTTGCGCCCAGCCACCGTCAGCGCAGAGGCCGGTTTGTCCGCCTCGCTTGCGAGCCCAACCAGCGCCGCCACGCGATCCGCCTCGGCGATCGCGGCGCCACGCGCGGGATGGCGGAGATAGGCGCCAACCGCGATGTTCTCGCGCACGCTGAGCCCGGCGAAGGGCTGAACGATCTGGAAAGTGCGCGCGAGGCCGAGCTTCGCCAGGGCTTCCGGAGGCTGCCCGAGGATCGAGCGCCCCTCGTAGAGCACATCGCCCGCGCTCGGCACGGTAAAGCCGGAGATCATCGTGAAGGCCGTGGTCTTGCCCGCGCCATTCGGGCCGATGAGCCCGGTGAGGGAGCCGGTTTCGACGGTGAAGCTCACATCGCTGACGGCGGTGAGGCCGCCGAAACGCTTGGTGAGGCTCCGCACCTGAAGCATCGGGTCAGCCATGGGAGGTCGGCTCCCCGCCCCGATCGCCCTTCGCGAACAGGCCGATCACCCCGCGCGGCGCGAAAGCCACGACCAGGATGAGCACGATGCCATAGACCACGAGATCGATGCCCGGCACGCGCCCCGCCGCGAGCTTGGTGATCTCGCCGAGGCCATGCAGCAGAGCCGCGCCAAGCAGCGGGCCGAGCACCGTGCCCGAGCCGCCGATGATCGCGGCAAGAAGCGCCTCCACCGAAATCCACGGCCCAAACGCGATCGCCGCATCGAGATAGAGGAAGTACTGCGCATAGAGCGCGCCCGCCGCCGCGGTGATGGCGGCGGAGAGCGAGATCGCCTGCAGCTTCACGGCCAGCACATTCACGCCCAGCGCCCGCGCCGCCGCCTCGTTCTCGCGGATCGCCACGAGATAGGCCCCGAAGCGGCGCTGCTCGATGGCGCGGTTGAGGATGAGCACCGCGCCGACCAGCGCCAGCGCAATCCAGAAGAAAACGGCGCGGCTCGCGAACTGGAAATTCGCAAGCGCCACATCGAGCTTGATGAGGATGCCCGCGGCACCGCCGGTGATCGGCGCGGCATTGGCGAGAATGCGCAACACTTCCGCGAAGGCGAGCGTCACCAGCGCGAAATAGGACCCGCGCAAACCGGCGCGGAAACTCAGCGAGCCGATGACGAAGCCCACAAGACCGCCAAGCGCGATGCCCGCAGCAAACCCGGCCCAGGCATTCACGCCATAGCGCACCTGCAGGATGGCCGTGGTGTAGGCGCCCACGCCGAAGAAGGCAGCATGGCCGAAGGAGAACTGCCCGCCATAGCCGCCCGCGAGGTTCCAGCCCTGCCCGGCCAGCGCAATCACCAGCACGAAGAACAGGAAGTTCAAGGCCGTGTTCGGCAGGCCAAGCAGAGGAAGCCCCGCCAGAACCGCGAGGATGCCGATCAGAAGCGCGAAAGGCGGATGGCGCAGCAGCATGTCAGGCCTTCGCGCCAAAAAGGCCGGTGGGACGCAGCAGCAGCACCAGGATGAAGATCAGGAAGATGCCGATCTGACCGAGCGATTCCCCCAGCAAGAGGCCGCTCACGCTCTCGACCATGCCGATGAAGAGCCCGCCGATCAGCGCTCCGGCGATCGAGCCCATGCCGCCGAGCACCACAATCGTGAAGGCCACGAGCACGAAGGCATTGCCCACGCGCGGGTTCACGTAGAACGAGGGCATCAGCAATGCCGCGGCCACGGCAAGGCAGGCGCAGCCGAGGCCGAAGGTGATCGCATAGACATGCGCGACATCGATACCCATCAGCGTGGCACCCAGGCGCTCCTTCGCCACCGCGCGGATCGCCTTGCCGGTATCGGTGCGGACCATGAACAGCCAGAGCAGGATCGCGACGGCCACCGAGCCGGCAAGCCCGATCAGCTTCGGCTGGGAGAGCAGAAGCGGACCGATTTCCACCACGTTGAAGCCATAGGGCACATCAATCGTGCGGGTATCCGAACGGAAAACGGCCAGCAGCCCGTTCTCGATCAGGATCGAGAGGCCGAGGGTCACCAGCAGGATGTTCTGGTCGTCGCCATGGCTCGCAGGGCCGATCACGCAGCGTTGCAGCCCGTAGCCGAGGACGAAGAACAAGGGCGCGAGAATGAGGATCGAGACGTAGGGATCAATCCCGAACGCGACATGCAGCACGAAGACCGCGAACATCGCGGCGGTCAGCAGGGCGCCATGCGCGAAATTGATGATGTGCAGCACGCCATAGACCAGCGTCAGCCCGAGCGCAATCAGCGCATAGACGGCACCGGTCATCAGCCCGTTCAGCACGGCCTCGAAGATGATGGCGGGCGAATACATGCCGCGCTCCTGCTGGCGAAAACGACAGGGTGAAGGGCCGCATCCGGGGATGAGGGACGCGGCCCGTTCCTTCCGGGTTCAGACCGGGTTCAGGCCCGGACGGGGAAGACCGGCCTCGCATTGGCGAAACTCTCGGGGAAGATCACCTTGATGTCCCCGCCCTGAACCTGCGTGTTCACCGGGGCCGCGCCGGTATTCTGGCCATTGACGAATTTCGTCGGGCCATAGGGCATGATGTGATCATCGAAGGTCGAATTGGCCAGCGCCTCGATGATCTTGCCGCGATCCGCCGAGCCTGCCCGCTCGATCGCATCCGCCAGAAGGCGCACGCAGGAATAATTGAGCGGAATGTTGTAGGCCCAGACCGAGCCGGCATCGGCGGCGGCCTTCATCACGACGGCGGATCTCGCCTTGCGCGGATCATGCCAATGGTTGCAATCCATCACGTTTTCCGCCGCATCCGGGAACTCCTTCACGAAGCGGAAGTTCGAGGCCGCGCCGTTCAGCACCGCATAGATGCCCTTCGGACGGATGCGCTGCTGCTGCATGGTGCGCGCCAGCAGCACGAACTCACCGTAATAGCTCGAGGGGATCACGAGATCCGGGTTCAGCGCGCGGATGCGGAGCGCCACATTCGCCATGTCCCGCGAGGGGGTGGGATGCGCGATGGTCTCGAGCACCTCGAAGCCGTGCTTCGGCAGTTCCGTCGCCATCAGCTTGGCGAGGCCCGAACCGAACAGGCCGTCCTCATGCACCAGCACCACGGTCCTTGCGGGCTTGCCGGCCGCGTCGTTGAGTTTCACGAGGTTGCCGACGGCGGCCGTCGTCACCGTGCCGAAGCCGGGGCCGAGGCGGAAGGTGTTCTTCAGCCCGCGATTGACGATCTGGTCGGAGACGCCGACATCGACGATGTAGGGCAGATCATAGCGAGAGGCGGCCTGGCTCGCCGCAAGGCAGATCGGCGAAGCGAAGCCGCCGACAATCGCCGCGACGCCCTCGCCATTGAGCTTTTCGACTTCCTGCGTCGCCGCTTCCGGGTTCGAGCGGGCATCGGAGAAGACCATCTCCAGCTTCGCGCCACCCATCGACCGGATGCCGCCGGCATCGTTGATCTCCTTCAGCGCGATCTCGGCACCGAGGCGGCCGAAGCCGCCATCCTGCGCCAGCGCGCCGGTGACCGGCTGGAGGATGCCGACCTTCACGACCGGAACCTGCGCCCGCAGGATGGCCGGCGAGGCGATGAAGGCGGCGCCCGCAAGCGCGCCCTTGAGGATCGTGCGGCGGTCGGTGTCGCCGGAGAAGATCGGGTTATTGGTGGTCATGAAGGCTCTCCCTGTTGTTCTCGACTTTATTCGGCGGCTTGGGGTGGGTGATTGATTCCAGGCTTCGGACCATCCACCGCCACGGGGCGCCAGCGACGCCCCTCGCGATGGCCGGCACGGACCAGATCCATCTGGAACGAGTAGAGATCGGGGCGATAAAGCGCCTGCAGATGCTCGATGCCCCTTCCCTGCGCATCGAACACGGTGCGCGTCAGCGTGAGCAGCGCCGCGCCCGGTTCGATGCCCAGGGCACGCGCCACATCCGGCCCGGCAAGCGCGGCGGCGATGGTCTGCCGCGCATGGTCGGCCACGAGGCCCGCCCGCTCCAGCAATTCCAGCAAGGGCCTCTTCGCAAGGTCATCCTCGCTCCAGCCGATGCCGATGCTCTCCGGCACCGATGTCACGAGATAGGAAAAGGGCTGGCCATCGATGAGGCGAACGCGTTCGGAGCGCTGGACGCGCTCGCCCTCCGGCAGTTGCAGGGCGTTTCTGATATCCGGTGACGGCGCGAGATAGGCGAAGGAGAGGAGCTTCACGCTCGTGCGGCGGCCCATTTCCACGAGATGCGTCAGCACATTGGCCAAATCCGCAACCACCGGGCTGCCGCCGCCCCGGGCGCTGAGATAGGTGCCCGAACCCATGCGCCGCTCGACCAGCCCCTCGGCTTCGAGCCGATCCAGCGCATGCCGCAGGGTGACGCGGGAAACGCCGAGTTCGGCCGCGAGCGTCGGCTCGCCGGGAAAGCGCACGCCGGGGCGGAACTCACCGCGCGAAATCCGGTCACGCAGGGCGAGATAGGCTCCACGGGTGCGGCTGAGGCCGGCACGAAAGCTCCGCTCGGCACCCTCTGCCGCAGAATCCATTCCGCATGCCCCTTTCCGAACCGCCTGAGCGGCCTAACTCCCGCAAGAAGCCGCAAGCTCGCGCCACAACGCCCCTCGCCTGTCTGCTTTACGAGCCCGATATCTGTATCCATTATAGAACAGGCTTGAGGCGTCAAGCCGCCTGTGATCCATTTCGCGCAGGCTCTCGCAAATTCCTTCGGTGGCGCATGACCGGGAACCCGCCCCGCACTCTCTTCGACAAGGTCTGGCAGGCGCATGTCGTGCGGACAGGCGAGGGCGGCGCGAGCCTGCTGGCCATCGACCGGCACTTCCTGCATGAGGGTTCGCACCACGCTTTCGCGCAACTCGCCGAGAAGGGCGCGCGCGTGGCGCGGCCCGATCTCACCTTCGGCGTGGCCGATCATTACGTGCCGACCCGGCGCGGCGCGGGGCAAGCCATCGACCCGGCCATCGCGGAGATGGTCGAGCGGCTCGAGCGCAACACGGCGAAGCATGGCATCATGCTCTTCGGCCTGGGCGATCCGCGGCAGGGCATCGTGCATGTCGTCGGGCCGGAACAGGGGCTCACCCTCCCCGGTCTCACCATGGTTTGCGGCGACAGCCACACCTCGACGCATGGCGCCTATGGTGCGCTCGCCTTCGGCATCGGCGCGAGCGAGGTCGCGCATGTGCTGATGACCGGGACGCTCTGGCAGAGAAAGCCGAAAACCTTCCGCGTGAAGGTCGAGGGCATCCTCGGCCCCGGCCTCTCCGCCAAGGATATCGCGCTGCATCTCATCGCGACCATTGGTGCCGATGGCGCGACGGGCCATGCGCTGGAATATGCCGGCAGCGCGATCCGCGCGCTTTCGATGGAAGGGCGGCTCACGCTCTGCAATCTCTCGATCGAGAGCGGCGCCCGCTGCGGCATGATCGCGCCGGATGAAACGACCTTCCGCGCCATTGCCGGCCGCCCCTTTGCTCCGAAGGGCGGGCTGTTCGAGCAGGCGGTGGAAGCGTGGCGGCAGCTCCCGAGCGAAGCGGATGCGTGTTTCGACCGGGAAATCACAATTTCCGCCGATGAGATCGCGCCGATCGTCACCTGGGGCATCACGCCGGAACAGGCTTTGCCGGTCACCGCCCGCGTGCCGGACCCAGCGCGCGAAACCGATCCCGTGAGGGCTGAAGCCGCGCGCGCCGCGCTCGATTACATGGGACTTGCGCCCGGCATCGCGCTGGCGGATGTGCCGGTTTGCCGCGTGTTCATCGGCTCCTGCACGAACAGCCGCATCGAGGATCTGCGCGCGGCGGCGAGCGTGCTCGCGGGGCGCAAGGCACGCGTGCCCGGCCTCGTTTCGCCCGGCTCATCGGGCGTGAAGCGGCAGGCGGAGCAGGAGGGGCTCGATCGCATCTTCCGGGAGGCCGGGTTGGAATGGGTCGAATCCGGCTGCTCGATGTGCGTGGGCATGAATGGCGATATCGGCCAGCCCGGCGAGCGCATCGCCTCCACCACGAACCGCAATTTCAAGGGAAGGCAGGGCGCGGGCGTGCGCACGCATCTGATGAGCCCGGCAATGGCCGCAGCGGCCGCGATTGCCGGCACGCTTGCCGATTGCCGGCCGTTTCTCGCGGGGCGCAAGCCATGAAACCGTTCACGCGCGTCACGGCGCTGGCCTGCCCGCTGCCCATCGCCAATATCGACACGGATCAGTTGATCCCCGCCCGCTTCATGCGCCGCACGCGGAAGGAGGGCTATGGCCCGGTCCTGCTGCATGACCTGCGCTTCGAGGCGGATGGCGCGCCGAAACCCGATTTCCCGCTTGCACGCCCGGAATATGGCAGCGCGGGCTTCATCGTGGCGCGGCGGAATTTCGGCTCGGGTTCCAGCCGCGAGGCGGCGGTCTATGCGCTGGCGGACTTTGGCATCCGCGCCGTCATCGCCCCCTCCTTCGGCGATATCTTCGCGCAGAACGCGGTGAATAACGGCCTGCTGCTGGTGCGCCTGCCGGAGGATCAGGTCGAGCAATTGCTCGTGAAACTCGCGGCGGAGCCTGCGGAAATCACGGTCGATCTGGAGAGGAAACAGGTCGAGGCGCCGGGGCTCGCCCTGCCCTTCACCCTTGATCCGGTCTGGCGAACGAAGCTGCTGAACGGTTGGGATGACCTCGACCTCACGCTCAGCCACCGTGCAGAAATCGAGCAATTCATGGCCCATGACGCCAGTTCTCGGCCCTGGATGATGCCTGATCGTTCAGTATAGCCCGCAATCTGTCGGGTCCTGGAGCAGTTTTCGAAATCCTGCCTCCGAGGCTTGCCTGAACCACGGCCGAGGCCAATCTCCCTGGGACAAAACAAGAATGCGGGGCGGGAGGAGTCACCCTTGATCATGACCAATCAGGAACCGGGCCCCGAGGCCGGCCCGGCGCAAGACGTGTCGACGATCCGGCTGATCGGGGATATCGCGCGCAATTCCGCCCGTATCTATGGGGCAAGAACGGCCTATTCGATCGTCCTGCCCAATGGCATGTACGGAAGGTTGAGCTTCGAGGCGATCGACAGCCTTTCGGATGATTTCGCGGCCTATCTGCGCGAGGAGCTGGGGCTGCATGCAGGCGACCGGGTGGCCTTGCAGATACCCAACGGGCTCACCTTTCCCATTGCGGCGTTTGGCGTTGCCAAGGCCGGCCTCGTGCTGGTCAACACCAATCCACTCTACACCGGCGCGGAAATGGGAAGGCAGTTCGCCGATGCCAGAATCCGCGCGCTCGTCATCGTCGACATGTTCGCGGACAAGCTGACGGAAGCCGCCTCGATCCATCCGATCGAGCATGTCATCATCGCGGCGGTCTCGGAAAAGATGCCGCGTATGGTGAGCGGGGTCATCCGGCTGGTGCAGCGCTACTGGGACCGGTCGCTGCCGATGGTCGGCCTTCCCCATCATCTGTTCGGTGACGCACTCGCGCGCGGCGCGGCGTTGCGCGCGAGCCGGGGCATCGAGGTCAAGGATTACACGGCCGATACCCGCCCCGATGAGCTGGCGATGCTGCAATATACCGGCGGCACGACGGGCGTCGCGAAGGGCGCGATGCTCAGCCATTCCAACCTGGTATCGAATGTGGGGCAGGCCGGAATCTGCTTCGGCGGGGAAATCCGTCCCGGTGCGGAAGTTGTTCTCACGGCGCTGCCGCTCTACCACATCTTCGCCTTCACCGCGAATATGCTGTTCTTTCACAGATGGGGGGCCGAGAACATCCTGATCCCCAATCCGCGGCCCATTTCGAACCTCAAGCGCGCCTTCGAGAACCACGCCGTCACCTGGATGACCGGTGTGAATACGCTGTTCAATGCGCTGAACAACGAATTCTGGTTCGCGGAAGATCCGCCGAAATCCCTGCGCGGCGCGGTGGCCGGCGGCATGGCCTTGCAGGCCTCCGTGGCCGAGCGCTTCAAGGCGATCACCGGCATCGACGTGCTGGAAGGCTACGGGCTCACGGAAACCTCGCCGATCGTCACCTTCAATTCCCGCCGGAATTTCCGGCTCGGCACCATCGGGCAACCCATGCCCGAGACGGATATCCGCCTTCTCGATGCCGAGGGGCAAGCGGTGGGCCCGGGCGAACCGGGCGAAATCGCCGTGCGCGGCCCGCAGGTGATGCGCGGCTACTGGAACAGGCCGGAGGAAACCGCCGCCACCCTGCGCAACGGCTGGCTGATGACCGGCGACATCGCGACGGTCGATTCCGAGGGCTTCTACCGCATCGTCGATCGCAAGAAGGACATGGTGCTGGTCTCCGGCTTCAACGTCTATCCGAACGAGGTCGAGGATGTGCTCTCGGCCCATCCCGGGGTGGTCGAGGCGGCGGTGATCGGCGTGCCGGATGGCGCGGCGGGCGAAGCGGTCTGCGCGTTCGTGGTGCTGCGCCACCGGGAGGCCCCGACGCCCGGGCAATTGCGCGAGCATTGCAAGGCGCATCTTGCCGCCTACAAGGTGCCCAAACGCATCGAATTCCGCGAACAGCTGCCGAAATCGAATGTCGGCAAGATTCTCCGGCGCGAGTTGCGCGCCGAACTGGAAAAGGCGGGAGGCTGACATGGTCGGCGCATTTGAACAGGCCGTCCTTGCCGCGATGATCTTCGTCATCATGCTCGGCATGGGCGCTTCCCTCACGCCCCGCGACTTCGTGCTCGCGCTGAAGCGGCCCTATGGCATGCTGATCGGGCTCGTCTCGCAATATGGCTTCATGCCGCTGATCGGGCTTATCCTCGCGCTCACCCTGCCCGTCTCGGACCCGATCAAGATCGGGCTGCTGATCATGGGCTGCATGCCGGGCGGCACGACCTCGAACATCTTCACCTATTTCAGCCGCGGCAATCTCGCGCTCTCGGTGCTGATGACCGTGAACTCGACCATCGTGGGCATCCTCGCCATTCCGCTGCTGATCGTGACCTATGTCGCGATCCTCACCGCGACCGGCTCCATCTCGCTGGTTGTCCCGGCGCAGAACATCATCATCACGCTCATCCTGCTGCTGGTGCCGGTGGCCATTGGCATGGCGATCCGCCGCTGGAACGCCAATATCGGCGCGCTGGTGGAGCTGGTCGGCAGCGCGCTGGGGCTGGTCTTCATCATCCTGCTGCTGGTCACCTGGGTGCCGCGCAACTGGCAATTCCTGCTCGAGACGCCGGGCTGGGTGTTTTTTGGCGCCATCGGGCTCGGCGTGTTCGGCTTCCTGTTCGGCTACCTGTTCTCGACGATGCTGAAGCTGCATCCGCGCAATGCCCGCACCATCGCGCTCGAGACCGGCATCCAGAATGGTCCGCTGGCGATCGCCATCGTCGCCTTCACCTTCACCGGGCCCCTGCAGAACGTCCAGCAGGCGGTGATGGCCGTTCCGGCGCTCTATTCGCTGTTCATCGTCATCACCTCGGCGATGCTGACGATCTGGTTCCGGCGCGCGAATGCGGCGGAGGAACAGAAGATCCCCGATGCCCTGCTCTAGAGCATCCGCCCGCCAAGTGGATAAAGGTTGGCGGAAAAAGCGGATGCGAAAACAAGAAGAGTGAGCGCAGGATCTGATTCAATCAGATCGGTTTGCGCTCGCCTCTGCATGCACCCCCGTTCGGCGCTTCTCCAGCGGGCGGGGCAATGCTCTTGCAGGCATCCCGCAAGGGGATTGCCTGGCATGGCCCCGTGAAGCGCAGAGCCCGAACGGAGGCAATCGGCGCATGGCTTGCGGCGCTCGCGCGGGGTCCTCGCCTTCGGGCTCACGCACCTCTTTCCGGGCTGATGGCCGGCACCGCTCAGATCGCGCCCTTGCGCAGCAGCACATTGCCGTAGAAGCGCGCATCCCCGCATTGGACGATACCGAACGCCGCGCGCGCCGCGCCATAGAAGGCGAAGCGTTCAAGCGACACGAACCGGCCCGCATAACCCGCTGACCGGATGGCCCCCCGCAAGTCGGCCATGGCCGGCAGCACCTCCTCCGGCTTGTCCACGACCTGCATGAAGCGCACGGGATCATCCGTGAAATCATCGAGTGGCAGCAGGGTCAGCACGGCGGTCGCGGCCGCCTCGACCCGGATGCCCGGCAACCGGATCAGCCTGCCGGTGACCGTGTTCGCCGCAATCGTTTCGGCCGGATGATTGGCATCAACAATGGCGAGATCATCGCCATGGCCCATGCTCGCAAGGAGGTGCAGGAGTTCCGGCGAAAGCAGCGGATCGATCCCCTTCAGGCGCATGGTTTCCCCCGTTTCGCCAGATAGAGGCGGGCGGCATTTGCGCCGAAGATCGCCTCGCGCTCATCCGCGCTGCGCGCCGCGAGCAGGCTTTGGGCCACTTGCGCCCAGCCGAGATAATCACCGGCGAGGTTCAGCACGGGCCAATCCGAGCCCCAGAGCAGGCGAGCCGGCCCGAAAGTCGACAGAAGATGCGTGACATAGGGCACGAGATCCACCGCTTGCCAGCCCGGACCGGCCTCGGTCGCCAGCCCCGAGAGCTTCACCATGACATTCGGCCGCGCCGCCAAAGCCGCCATATCCGCGCGCCACGGATCGAGCAGGCCGTCCCGAATGAACGGTTTTGCGGCATGGTCGATGACGATCGGAAGGGCCGGATGCCGATCGGCCAGCACAAGCAGCCGCGCGAGATGGCGCGGCCGCACGAGGGCATCGAAAACGAGCCCTTCCGCCTGCATCGCGCCGAGCGCATGCCCAACCCTGGCCGAGAGCATCCAGTCCGGATCGGGGATGTCGTGGATCATCGGGCGCAGGCCCACGAGAAGCGCGTCGCGGGCAAGGGCGGCGATGCGCGCCGGGGCCTCATCCGCATCGCAATCGACCCAGCCCACCACCCCCGCGACATGCGCGGTCTGGCGCGCGACCTGCAGCATGAAACGCGTCTCGGCCTCGGTCGGCGCGGCCTGCACGAGGATGGTGCGGTCGATGCCTGCCCGTTCCAGCAGGGGCGCAAGATCATCGGGCCCGAAATCGCGGTAGATCGGCGCCAGAGCCGGGGTCAGCCAGCCATAATCGCCGCGCGCGAGGCTCCAGTAATGCTGGTGGCTGTCGATCCTCACGGTCCCACCGCCGCAGGTATGAGCCCCGCCGCCGCGAGATCCGCCCAGAGGCTTGCGGGGACCTCCGCCGCCCAGCCCGCGAGATTGCGCTCGACCTCGCGCGGATCGACCGCCCCCAGAACCACGGAGGAGACGGCCGGATGGGCGCGGGCGAAATGCATCGCCGCCACGGGCAAGGCGACGCGATGCTCAGCGCAGATCGCCGCGATCCGCTCGACCCTCGATCGGATATCGGGACCAGCCTCGGCATAATCGTAGCGCGCGCCGGGGATCGCGCCCGTTGCGAGAATGCCCGAATTGAACACCCCGCCCAGCATCACGCCGATGCCCCGCGCCTTGGCCAGCGGCAGGAAAACCTCCGCCGCGCTGCGATCCAACAAAGTGTAGCGCCCGGCGAGAAGCACGCAGTCGATGTCGCATCTTTCGGCGAGGCGCAGGCAGATTTCCGCTTCATTCACGCCCAGGCCAATCGCGCGAACCACGCCTTCGTCACGCAGGCGCAAGAGGGCACGGTATGCCCCGGCGATCGCCGTTTCGACATGGCCGTCGAGCGCATCGCCATGGTTGCGGCGGTCGAGATCATGGATCAGCGCGATATCGATGCGGTCGGTGCCGAGGCGCAGGAGGGATTGCTCCAGGGAGCGCAACGCGCCGTCATGGCTGTAATCGAGCGTCGCTGCGAAAGGCAGGCCACCGACATAGCCCTCGCGGTCCCACGCGCCGCGCGCGGGTGACATCACGCGGCCGACCTTGGTGGACAGCACCAGCCTCTCCCGGCCCAGGCGGCGGATGGCCGTGCCGATGCGGTGCTCGGAAAGCCCATGGCCGTAGAGCGGCGAGGTGTCGATCAGGGTCATCCCCGCTTCCACCGCCGCGACAACCGCCGCGATGGTCGCCTCGTCATCGAGAAGCCCGTAGAGATCGCCGATCGGGGCAGCGCCAAAGCCGATTTCGCTGACCATCAGGCCCGAGCGGCCGAGCGATTTCATCCGCATGGCTGGCCTCACTTGCCCATCAGCAGGCTCGGCAGGAAGGTGGTGAGCGGCGGCCAGAGCGTGATCGCGATCAGCACGGCGATCAGCGGCATCAGCCACGGGATGATCGCGCGGCTCATCGACTCAAACGAGATATTCGCGATCCTTGCCGTGACGAACAGCACGACACCGACCGGCGGCGTGATGGTGCCGATCATCAGGTTCAGCACGAAGATCAGCCCGAACTGAATGGGGTCGATGCCGAACTGCGCGGCAGCCGGCACGAGAATCGGGATGAGGATCAGCATCGCGGCCAGCGCTTCCATGAAGCAGCCGACGAGGAGCAGCAGGATGTTCACCGCGAGCAGGAACATCAGCGGATTGCCCACCCATTCCACGATCATCGGACCCACGGTCTGCGGAATGCGCGAGATGGAGAGGCACCAGCCCAGGGCGGCGGCGGTCATCACCAGCGCCAGCACGACGCCGGTCGTTTCCACGGTATCTTCAACGAGTTTCGGCAGATCCTTCAGGTTGAGATCGCCATAGACGAAAAGCCCGAGGATCAGCGCATAGACCGTCGCCACGCCGGCCGCTTCCGTGGGCGTGAACCAGCCCGCGATCATCCCGCCGAACAGGATCACCGGCGTCATCAGCGCCCAATGCGCGCGCTTGTAGGCCACCCACACCTCGCCAAGGCCGGGGAACGGATGGCGCGGCATGTTGCGCCGCCGGGCCACTTCCGTCACCATCAGCATCAGCGCCAGCGCCATCAGCAGGCCGGGAATGATGCCCGCGAGGAACAGCCCGCCGATCGAGACATCGGCGGAAACGCCATAGATCACCATCGGCAGCGAGGGCGGGATGATCGGCCCGATCGTGGCGGAGGCCGCCGTGATGGCCGCCGCAGTCTCGGGATCGTAGCCCTCGTCCTTCATCGCCTTGATCTCGAGCGTGCCGACGCCCCCCGCATCGGCCACGGCCGAGCCCGACATGCCGGCGAAGATGACGCTCGCGAGGATGTTCGCATGGCACAAGCCGCCACGCAGCCAGCCGACGCAGGCCGTGGCAAAGGCGAAGATCCGGTCGGTCACGCCGCCGGAATTCATGATGTTGCCCATGAGGATGAAGAGCGGTGCCGCAAGCAGGGGGAAGGAATTCGCGGCCTGCGCCACCTTCTGCGGCACGATGCCGGCAGGGATGCCGGCAAACCAGACGAAGGCGAAGCTCGCGAGCCCCATCGAGGCAAAGAGCGGCACGCCCGCGAGCATGGCCCCGACCCAGCCGAGGATGATCCAGCCCATCGTGGCGGTCACAGCGGCTGCCCTCCCGCCTCGGGTTCATCGAAGGTCTCACCGCGCCAGACCTCGCCGATGGCGAGGAGCGCCTGCGCAGAAACGACCAGGGCCACGAAAGGCACCGGCAGATAGAGCAACCCGGCCGACAGGGGAAGCGAGACCCAGTCGATATCCCAGTTGCGGCCGATGAGCGGCCAGCCCCACCAGATCAGCGCCAGGCAGAACCCCACAAGCGCAAGCTGGACGATCGTTTCACCCACCCGCCGCAGGGCATGCGGCAGGAAGCCCTGCAGCATGGTGATGCGGATATGGCTGTTGCGGCGGGCAGCGATCATCCAGCCGGTGAAGCCGGTCCAGACCAGCAGATATTGCGCAGCCTCGTCTGACCACGCGACCGGATGGTTGATCGCGCGCATGGCGACGCCGATGACCACTGAGGCGAGCAAGGCCAGCGTGAGCAGCAGCGCCAGCACCCGCAAGGCATGATCGAGAAATCGGGAAATGCCTGACATGACCCCTCCTCCCCCGCAGCTGAAGCGGGGGAGTTCGCGAAATCGGCACTCAGAGCGCCTTCAGCGCCTCGAACGAGCCCTTGCCCCAGCGGCTTTCGAACTTCGCCGGAACCGTGGCGAGAACCGGCTTGCGCCACATCTCGAGATCCGGCTCGACCACCGTCATCCCCGCCTTCTTGAGCGTATCGACGAGGCCCGCCTCCTGCAAGAGCAGTTCCTTGTCCTGCCAGGCCGCGCCCTCGTCGAAGGCCGCCTGCAGCAGCGAGCGATCCGCCCCCGGCAGGCCCTTCCAGAAGGCATCATTCACGATGATCATGCGCGGGGTGATGATGTGCTCGGTGAGCACGAGGAATTTCTGCACCTCGAAGAACTTGCCGGACTGGATGGTCGGCAGCGGGTTCTCCTGCCCGTCCACCGCGCCCTGGCTCAAGGCGAGGTAGAGTTCCGGGAAGGCGATCGGCGTCGCCCTGGCGCCCCAGGCATCGGCCATGGCCTGGAACACATCCACCGGCGGCACGCGCAGCTTGAAGCCGACCATGTCGGCCGGGGTCTTCACATTCTTCGTGCCGGTGGTGAGATGGCGCTTTCCGTAATAGGTCACGTTCAGCATGCGCATGCCACGCCTGGTGGCGAGTTCCTCGTTCATCCTGGCGAAGATCGGCGCGTCCTTCACCTTGGCGAGATGGGCCGCGTCGCGCCAGAGATAGGGCGCTTCCACCAGCGTCAGCGCCGGCAGAAAGGCACCCAGCGCGCCCGCGCCATCGGTGGTGAATTGCAGCGCGCCGGCCGAAACCGATTCCATCATGTCCTTGCCGGAGCCGAGCTGGCCGCCGGGAAAGACCTGGATATCGATGCGGCCATTGGTCTTCGCTTTCACATCGGCCGAGATGCGCTGGACCATCTGCACCTGCGGATGCGTGGCCGCGAGCAATTCGCCCCAGCGGATCACGATGGCCTGCGCGCGCAGAACGGCCGGCATGGCCAGCCCGCCCGCGAGCCCTGCCGCTCCGGCGAGGATGTGACGACGATGGAATCCTGTGGTCATGGTCTCCTCCCTCTTGTTCGGCGCCATCCCGTTTTCGAGCTTTGCGGCGCTGGCCGGATTGGCCCCCTTCTCAACCCATATCGATGGCGCGGGCGCGCGAGGCACTGATATGCGCGGTCATGGCCAGAACCGCCCCTTCCGCATCCCGCCTTTCGATGGCCTCGATGACCTTCAGGTGGTCCCGCATCACGGGGATCACCAGTTCGGCATAGAGCTTGGTCTCGTTCTGGCGGATCAGCTTGATCTTGATCCAGTTGACCCGGAACGCCTTGGAAACGATGTCGTTCTCGAGATGATCGATGATCGCCTCATGCAGGTTGCGATCCGTGGCTTCCGCATCCGCGATCAGGCTCTCGCGCTCGCCCGCTTCCGCCCGAGCGATGATCGCTTCATGCGAGGCGCGCAGCCGCGCGATGGCTTCGTCACTGCGGTTCACCGCGAAAAGCGCCGTGGCCTGGCTCTCCAGGAACAGGCGGAACTGGTAGGCATTGCGGATGAGGTTCAGATCCACATGCGCGATCTGCATGCCGCGCTGGGGCACGGTGGTGACCAGTCCCTCTGCCTCGAGCCGGGGGATCAGCTCGCGAATGGCGCCGAGCGTCATGCCGGTCATCTCGACCAGCTCGCGCTGCGAGACGAACTGTCCCGGCTTGATGTCGCGCGCGAGCAGGCGCTCGGTAAAGCTGTCATAGGCCTTGTCGCGCAGCTTCACCGGGTTCAGCGCCATTTCAGGCCGCCTTTTCCGCGCCATTCGCACGAATGGCGGCAAGCGCTCCGGCGAGCTTGCGTGTCTGCGCCGGGGTGAACGGATCGAGCGGCGGTCGCATCGCGCGCCAGGCCGGGTCGCCCTCGCGCTCGCCGATCATCGCCTTGATCGCGGACATGAAGGAATAGCCGAGAATGGCCTCGACCATCGCGTTGACGCGGGGCTCTTCCTTGCCCTCATGCGCGAGCGGACGCAGCAGATCGGGCGCGATATTGGCGAGGCCGCAGATGCTGCCCGCCCCGCCCTTCCGCACGGCGCGCGCCAGGTGGCGCTCGTCGCCCACCAGAACCTGCATGCCCTTCAGCGCCTTCAGGCGCTGCTCGGTCTCCTCCCAATCGCCATTCGAATCCTTGATGCCGATGATCGCTCCCGGAAAGGCTTCCGCCAGCCGCAAGGTGAGTTCGATCGAGAGCCCGTTCCGGGTCATGCCGGGGATGTGGTAGAGAACGACGTCGCGCAGATCGCCACCCAGCCTCTCGAAGCCGGCCGAAAAGAAGCGGAAAAGCCCGTCATCGCTGGCATGGGCAAAATAGAAGGGCGGCGCCAGCAGCAAACCGCGGCAGCCCATCTCATAACCGGCGCGGGCCTGCGCTACCGTATCCTCGATGGTCGCCGCGGAGACGCCCGCGAGCACCTTCGTGCCCATCTCGATGCCCGAGGCGGCAACCGCCCCCAGGGCCTGATAGCGCTCGGCCACGCTCAGGGAAGCGCCCTCGCCTGTTGTCCCGAAGAGCGTGAAGCCATCGCAGCCATTGTCGAGAACCCAGCGGCCCTGCTTCACGAGGCGCGAAAGATCGATGCGGCCATCCCTGGAGAAGGGCGTGGACAAGGCGCAGTTGAGCCCGATCCCGCCAGCCTTGCCCGATTTCGCCATGCCGTTTCTCCTCTCGCCGCACGCAAAGATCTTACTGATCAGTTCACTCTGTCAAGAGTAACATGTTAGCGCATCTCGGCATGCTTGGGCGGTGGTGTCCAGGCTCGATGGCCTTGCCTCCCCCTCTTGTGCCTCCCCCCTCTTGTGCTGCCCCCTCTTGTGCTGATCACGCCCGGCGGGCCGCCGGCGCAGGCGCGCCTGGCCGCGATCGGGGATTTCACCTCCGGACGATCGCCGGGGCTGACTTTTCCCGCCCCTTGGAGGATGCTGCCCTGAACGGAGCGCCCACTCCCGAATCCTTGCGCGATCGCCCTTGCGGTCGCGCCATCCCGGAGACCGAGAATGAACCAGATCCCGCGCATGGAAGCCGCCAAGGGTGTCTTCATCAACAATCGCTGGCAGCCCTCGAAATCGGGCAAGTCGATCCCGATGATTGCGCCCGCCGATGGCCAGCCCTTCGCGGCCATCGGAGCGGGCAACGCCGAGGATATCAACCTCGCCGTGGCGGCGGCCCGCGCGGCTTTGGAAACCGGCGCCTGGGGCCGCCTGAGCGCCACCGAGCGCGGCCGATTGCTGATGCGGCTCTCGCGCCTTGTCGACGACCATTTCGAGGAACTGGCGCTGCTGGAGGCGCGCGATACCGGCAAGCCGCTGAAACAGGCCCGCGCCGATATCGTCGCGATCAGCCGCTATTTCGAGTATTATGGCGGCGCCGCCGACAAGGTGCATGGCGACACGATTCCCTTTCTCGAAGGGTTCCTCGTCAACACGCTCTATGAGCCTTTGGGCGTCACGGCCCATATCATTCCGTGGAACTATCCGGGCCAGATGTTCGGGCGCACCGTGGCCCCCGCGCTCGCCATGGGCAATGCCACCGTCATCAAGCCTGCGGAGGAGGCCTGCATGGTGCCGCTGCGCCTCGCCGAACTCGCGGCCGAGGCGGGTTTCCCCGAAGGCGCGATCAATGTCGTGCCGGGTCTCGGCGAGGAAGCCGGTGCTGCGCTCTCCAACCATCGCGGCATCGATTTCATCTCGTTCACGGGGAGCCCGGAAGTCGGCACGCTGATCCAGATCGCGGCCGCAAAGAACCATATCGGCTGCACGCTCGAACTCGGTGGAAAATCCCCGCAGATCGTGTTCGGCGATGCCGATCTCGGCGCGGCGGTGCAATCCGTCGCGGCGGCCATCGTGCAGAATGCCGGCCAGACCTGCTCGGCCGGATCGCGCGTGCTCGTGGAACGGCGCATCTGGGACAGGTTCATGGCGGACCTGAAGCTGCGCTTCGAGCAGATCCGCGCCGGCACGCCCGAGATGGATCTCGATCTGGGCCCGGTCATCAGTGCCGGCCAGAAGAGCCGCATCGGCGCGATGCTCGAGCGGGCGGAGCGTGACGGCGCGCGCATCCTCGCGCAGGGGCAGATCGCCAGCAACACGCCGGCCGATGGCTTCTATGTGCGGCCCACGATCTACCACGAGGTGAACCCCGCCTCCGAGCTCGCGCAGCTCGAAGTGTTCGGCCCCGTGCTCGCGGCCATGCCGTTTGACAGCGAGGAGGAGGCGATCCGTCTCGCCAACGGCACGGATTACGGCCTCGTCGCGGGCGTCTGGTCGGGCGACGGCAGCCGCGCGATCCGCGTCGCGCGCAAGGTGCGCGCGGGCCAGCTCTTCGTGAATGGCTATGGCGCGGGCGGCGGCATCGAACTGCCCTTCGGCGGCATGAAGAAATCCGGCCATGGCCGCGAGAAGGGTTTCGAGGCGCTCTATGAATTCGGCGCGCTCAAAACCCTTGTCGTGAAGCACGGCTGACCCCGCGAGGCGGAGTCCGTCTCCGCCTTCTCTCTCAGGAATTCAAGGAGTTGACCATGCGTCTCCAAGGCAAGACCGCCCTGATCACCGGCGCGGGTTCGGGATTCGGCGAAGGCATCGCGAAGACCTTCGCCCGCGAGGGCGCGAGGGTTGGGGTGGTCGATATCAACCTCGAGGGCGCAAGGCGCGTCGCCTCGGAAATCGGCGCCTCGGCCATCGCCGTGAAGGCCGACCTGACCTTGATGGCGGAAACCGAGTTGGCCGTGAAGGCCACGGCGGAATTCGGCGGCGGGCGCGTCGACATCGTGGTGAACAATGCCGGCTGGAGCCACAGGAACAAGCCGATGCTGGAGGTGACGGAGGAGGAGTTTGACCGCGTCTACGCCATCAATGTGAAGGCGATCTTCCACATGTCGCGCGCGATCATCCCGCATTACCGCGCGAAAGGCGGCGGGGTGATCCTCAATATCGGCTCCACCGCCGGCATCCGTCCGCGCCCCGGCCTCACCTGGTACAATTCCACCAAGGGCGCGGTGAACCTGCTCTCGCGCTCGATGGCGGTGGAACTCGCGCCGGACAGGATCCGCGTGAACTGTGTCGCCCCGGTGATCGGCGCGACGGGCCTGCTCGAACAATTCATGGGCATGCCGGATACGCCGGAGAACCGGGCGAAATTCCTCGGAACCATCCCGCTCGGGCGCTTCTCCACCCCGGCTGACATCGCCAATGCCTGCCTCTATCTCGCCTCGGATGAAGCCGAATTCGTCACGGGCGTTGTCCTCGAGGTCGATGGCGGCCGGACGATCTGACCGCCCCCAGGACGACATCCCGCCGATGACATCCAGGAAGTGGCGAAAGCCTCTGCCCGGGAGAGAAGGCCCCGACACGCGCATCGAACGCGACCGCTCGATGCGCTCGATACGGGAGATCATGAACAGGACTTTGCGGACCGGCTTCGATCGGGCCGCGAGGGTTTCTGGAGCGGGCGACGGGAATCGAACCCGTGTCTCTAGCTTGGAAGGCTAGGGTCTTACCATTACACAACGCCCGCGAGGCGACCAGAGAGGTAATCGCGGCAACGCGCCAAGGCAAGGGGAAAGGCGCAGCTTTCTCACCCCTTCGGCTCCAGCCTCGGTGCCTTCCTGGCGAAGAACTTCTCGAGGCTGGGGCGCAGATCCGGGTTGGTCATCACCATGCCGGCGAGCAGGCTTTCCGCGAAGAGGCCATCGGTCGTCGACATGTCGTTGATGCGCGAGATGCCGGTGAGGATCGCGAAATTCGTGACGTCGTAATGCTCGGCCGCGGCCTCCGCGATGGCAATCGCGCGCTTCTCGCCCTCGCCGTTCTCCACGATCTCGTGGGCAAGACCGACATCATAGCCGCGCTGCGCGTCATAGGTTCGCGCCGCGATCATCATGTCGATCATGCGCGCGGGCGTCATGATCCGCGCGACGCGCACCGTGGCCCCACCCCCCGTGAAGACCCCGCGCTGGCCCTCCGGCAGGGCGAAGAAGGTGGATTTCTCGGCCACCCGCACATGCGTCGCCGCAGCGATTTCGAGGCCGCCGCCCACCACCGCGCCCTTCAGCGCCGCGATGATGGGAATCGAGCCGAACTGCATCGCATCGAAGGCGCGATGCCAGTTCTGGCACATCCGCATGAATTCCACCGGGCCGCGATTGAGATCGTAATGCTCCTGCAGGTCGAGCCCGGCGCAGAAATGCGGCCCGGCCGCGCGCAGAACCACCGCCTTCACACTCGCCGGAGGCCGGGTGAAGAAGCGCTCGATGGCCTCGATCGTCGCATCATCGATCGCGTTGCGCCGCTCCGGGCGGTTCAGCGTGAGAAGCGCGATCTTGCCGCGGGTTTCGATGTCGAGATTGGGCATGGCAGAACTCTGGCAGAAAGTCTGAGGCGCGAGGCAGATGACGGATCGCCCCGAACACCCTACCTTTTCGCAAACACCCTTGGGGAAGTCGACGACGAAACCGGGGAAGTCAACATCGTCGCGCATCGGGGAGTGGTGCATCATGGGTTTTCAGGCGTTGCTCGTGGACAAGCTGGCCGACGGCCAGGTGAAGGCGATGGTGACCACGCTGGAGGACGGGGCGCTGCCGACCGAGGGCAATGTCACCGTTCGGGTCGAGTATTCCACGGTCAATTACAAGGATGGCCTCTGCATCACCGGCGGCGGAGGGCTCGTGCGCAGCTACCCGCATGTGCCGGGCATTGATTTTGCCGGGACAGTCGAGGCCTCCGATGATGCCCGCTACAAGCCCGGCGACAAGGTGGTACTCACGGGCTGGCGCGTCGGCGAGACCTGGTGGGGTGGTTACGCCGAAAAGGCGCGTGTGAAGGCGGATTGGCTCGTGCCGCTTCCCGCCGGCCTCACCACGCGGCAGGCCATGGCGGTCGGCACGGCCGGCTTCACCGCCATGCTCGCGGTGATGGCGCTCGAGGCGCATGGCCTCGCGCCCGCGAAGGGCGAAGTGCTGGTGACGGGTGCCGCGGGCGGCGTCGGCTCGGTCGCGACCGCGATTCTCGCGAAGCGCGGCTATGCGGTCGCGGCGGTGACGGGCCGTCCCGAGCAGGAGGATTACCTCAAGGGCCTCGGCGCGAGCCGCATCGTGCCGCGCGCCGAACTCGCGGATGCACCCACGCGCCCGCTCGACAGGGAGACCTGGGCCGGCTGCGTCGACAATGTCGGCGGCACGATGCTGGCGCGCGTTCTGAGCCAGATGAAGTATAACGGCTCCGTCGCGGCCGTAGGCCTTGCCGGCGGCGCGAACCTGCCGACGACGGTCATCCCCTTCCTGCTGCGCGGGGTGAACCTGCTGGGCATCGACAGCGTGATGAAACCCTATGCCAACCGCATCATCGCCTGGAAGCGCATCGCGGAGGAACTGCCGCTCGACAAGCTGGAAGCCATGATCGTGCCGGCGAAGCTCCATGACCTGCCCGAACTCGGCAAGGCGATTCTCGCCGGGCAGATACGGGGACGCGTGGTGGTGGAGATCTGATCTCAGGCCAGCCGGCCGACGCTCAGCGCAAGATCAAGCCCCAGTTCGACGCTGGCCACGATGGCCGCGACATAGGCGAAGCGCAGGAGATAATCCTTCCGTGCTCGCGCGATCAGCGGCGCGGCGACCTCGACCGGCGGCCGGTTCTCCTTCGGGAGCATGATCCAGACCTCGGTCCGTTTCACCGGCACATGGTCGGCGCGCGCCGCCATGATCAGCAGGATGAAGCACATCAGCAACGTGGCAAAGCCGCCGGACCGTAAGAAGAGCGAGAGATTGCTGGCGGAACCGACCATCACGGTAGCGATCGCCAGCGCCCCGAAACCACAGCCCCGCGCGATGGAAAGCTGCGCATAACGCCGGATCATCGTCTCCATGGCGAATCCCTTCGGCGAATCCCTTCGGCGAACCCCTTCGGCGAACCCCTTCGGCGAACCCCTCCGCGCGACCATCCGATCACGATGCCGCAGGCTCCGGTTTCTGGCAACGCGGCCAGGCATCGCGGAAGATCACCTTTTCGCGAGGGATGCGCGCGGCACCAGATCCGCCACCAAGGTCGAAGCAGCCGCCTCGATGCTGCGCATCACCATCTCGGCAAAAGCGGCATGGCTGACCGGTCCGTTCTCGCGGAACCACATGAATTTCCAGTTCATCATGCCGAAGAGATTCATGGTCAGCGGGGTGAGAAGCTCGCGCCGCGCCGCGAGAATCGGCTCCAGCCCGGCCAGCGCGGCGGAGAACTGCCGCACCAGCACGCGCTCGCGCTCCACCAGCTCGGCCTTCATCTTGGGCGGCAGGCGCTTCAGGTCCGAGATCTGGATCTGGTGCTCCTCATCCGCATGGCGATATTCCTCGAGCAGCGCGTGGATCATCGCCGCCAGCCGCTCGCGCGGCGCCAGCGTCTTCGGCACCGCTTCGATGGCCGCCACGAGATCATCGAGATGAGCGCGGATGATATCGAACAGGAGCTGATCCTTGCTCGCGTAGTAATGGTAGAGCAGCGCCTTCGAGACCCCGCAAGCCAGCGCGATCTCGGCCATGGAGGCCCGATCGAAACCGTGGCTCGCAAAGAGCTTTGCGGCCGCCTTGAGGATGGCGCTGCGCTTGTCTTCATGATCGGCGGCGATAGGGCGTGCCATGGGTTCGGTTCTGTCCTCTCGACGCGAATTCCTGATACGGGACGGTTCCCGCTTCGCCTGGTTTCGCTACACCTTGGGCCGCTTGTCGATGATGCGCTTCGCCTTGCCCTGGGAACGCTCGATTCCGTCGGGCGGCAGCACATTCACCCAGGCGGTGATGCCGATCCTGTCCTTGATCCGCTTGGCCAGGAGCTTTGCTGCGGAATTGGCTTCGTCGGAATGGTCGATGCGGGCCTCCACCTTCACCTCCATCTCGTCCATGCGGCCCTCGCGCGTCAGCACGATCTGGTAATGGGCGGAGAGCGCGGGGAGTGCCAGAAGCATCTCCTCGATCTGCGTGGGGAACACATTGACGCCGCGCACGATCATCATGTCGTCAGAGCGGCCCGTGATCTTCTCCATCCGCCGCATGGAGCGCGCGGTGCCTGGCAGCAGCCGCGTGAGATCGCGCGTGCGGTAGCGGATGATCGGCATCGCTTCCTTGGTCAGCGCGGTGAAGACCAGCTCCCCCTGCTCGCCATCGGGCAGCACCGCCCCGGTCTCCGGATCAATGATCTCGGGGTAGAAATGATCTTCCCAGATGTGGAGGCCGTCCTTTGTTTCCACGCATTCATTGGCAACCCCCGGCCCGATCACCTCCGAAAGGCCGTAGATATCCACGGCATGCATGTCGAAGGCCGCCTCGATTTCCTGCCGCATCGCATTCGTCCAGGGCTCCGCGCCGAAGACGCCGACCTCAAGGGATGACGCGCGCGGATCGAGCCCGACCCTCCGGAACTCATCGAGAATGGCCAGCATGTAGCTTGGCGTGACCATGATCACGTCCGGCCGGAAATCGGTGATGAGCTGCACCTGCCGCTCGGTCATGCCGCCGGAAATGGGGATCACCGTGCAGCCGAGTTTCTCCGCGCCGTAATGCGCGCCGAGGCCGCCGGTGAAAAGCCCGTAGCCATAGGCGACATGCACTGTCATTCCGGGCCTGACACCCGAGGCGCGCAGGGAGCGCGCCACAACATCGGCCCAGGTCTGGATATCGTTGGCGGTATAGCCCACCACGGTCGGCCTGCCGGTGGTGCCGGAGGAGGCATGGATGCGGCTCACCTTCTCGCGCGGCACGGCGAACATGCCGAAGGGGTAGTTATCCCTCAGGTCCGCCTTGGTCGTGAAGGGGAATTTCGCGAGATCCGCCAGAGTTTTGCAATCATCGGGGTGAACGCCCGCCGCATCAAAACTGGCCCGATAAGCCGGCACGTTCTCGTAAGCATGGCGCAGTGACCATTGCAGGCGCTTCAGTTGCAGCGCCGAGAGTTGATCACGCGAGGCATGCTCGATCGGCTCGGTCAGCGGCTTGTAGGTGGAAATCGAAAACATGGTTCAGCCCTCCACCTCGACGCCGGGGAAGAATTCGCCCTTCACCATGCGCGAATGCCCCCGGAAGATCGCGATCTTCACGTCTTCCTGGTTGAAAATGTCGATGTCGTAGATACCCGAGCGGCCCGTGCGGCTTGCCTCGCGGGCGACGGCGCGCAGCTTGTCACCGAGCCGCCCCGGCGCAAGGAAGGTGACGGAGCAATGCTGCGCCACCGTCCGATGGTTGCGGCTGTTGCAGGCGAAGGCGAAGGCCGAATCCGCGAGCGTGAAGATGTAGCCGCCATGGCAGGTGCCGTGGCCATTCACCATCGCCTCGCTGATCGTCATGGTGATCTCCGCCTGGCCGGGCGCCACGGCGGTGATCGCCATGCCAAGGCCGGCGGAAGCCTTGTCCTCATCCCACATCGCCTTCGCGCAGGCCCGGGCCAGTTCGTCGGCTGTCATTTTCGCCATGTCATTGCCCCCGGAAGGCCGCTTCGCGCTTTTCCATGAAGGCCCGCACGCCCTCCGCATAATCCGCCGACCGGCCAAGCCGGCGCTGGGCATCGCGCTCACCATCGAGCTGCTGGTCGAAGGAGTGCGTGAAGGCCTGCTGCAACAGCTGTTTCGTTTCGGCCAGCCCGCGGGTCGGCGCCTTCGCCAATGCCTCGCCCAGCGCGATGGCCTCGCTCATCAGCGTGTCATCGTTCACGGCGCGATAGATCATGCCGATGCGCTCGGCTTCCTCGGCCGGAACAGGAATCGCGAGCATCGTCAGCGCCTTGGCCCGGGCTTCCCCCACGAGGCGCGGGAGCATCCAGGTGCCGCCCGAATCGGGGATGAGCCCGATCTTCGAGAAGGCCTGCACGAACCTGGCGCTTCTCCCCGCGAGCACGAGATCGCAGGCCAGCGCGAGATTGGCGCCCGCGCCCGCCGCGACGCCATTCACCGCCGCGATCACCGGCTTCGGCATCGCGCGGATCGCGCGGATCAGCGGGTTGTAGAATTTCTCGAGCGTTTCGCCGAGATCGGGCGCGGTGCCGCCCTCGGGGCGAACGCGATCCGACAGGTCCTGCCCCGCGCAGAAGCCACGCCCCGCGGCGGTGAGGATGATCGCGCGACAAGTGTCGCTGGCCGCCGCGGCATCCACCGCCGCCTTCAGCGCGCGGTGCTGCGCCTCGTTGAACGAATTCAGCTTGTCCGGACGGTTAAGCGTGAGGAGCGTGAGCGAGCCCCGATGCTCCACCAGAACCGGTGACGGCTGGGCCGTTCTGTCTTCCAGAGCCATGATCCCCTCCCCTCGAACGGTGCCGTCGCGTTCGTACTTCGCGTTTCCCGCCGGCCGCTTCCTGATGGGTTTCGACCGCAACGATTTCGCGGCGTTCCCTCTTGACTAACTGACCGGTCGGATAATTAAATGAAGAAGACAGCGACAATGTCAACGGGCTCCTCAAACGGAACCCGCGTGAAATGAAAAACGGCGCCGCACAGTACCGGCGCCTCCAGGGAAACGCCGGATCGACCGCCAGAGCGCGGCGCATGGGAGGGAGGAAGCATGAGCAGTTCCATCGGGTTTTCACGGCGCGCAGCACTTCTGGCGAGCGCCTTCACCCTGGGCGCGAGCCTGACGCCGGCTTTGGCGCAGGGCGAGATCAAGCTCGGCGCGGTTCTCTCGGTGACCGGTCCCGCCTCGTTCCTGGGCGACCCGGAAAAGCGCACGCTCGAAATGGTCGTCGAGGATGTGAACGCGAAGGGCGGCATTCTCGGCCGCAAGGTTCGCCTCATCGTCTATGATGACGCGGGCGACGCCAATGCCGCGCGCACCTTCGCGACGCGCCTGCTCGAAGAAGACAAGGTGACCGCGATGATCGGCGGCTCCACCACCGGCACCACCATGGCGATGATCCCCGCCTTCGAGGATGCGCAGGTGCCCTTCATCAGCCTCGCCGGCGCGGTGCAGATCATCCAGCCGGTGAAGAAATGGGTCTTCAAGACCCCGCACACCGACACCATGGCCTGCGAGAAGATCTTCGAGGACATGAAGAAGCGCGGCACTACCAGGATCGGCATGATCTCGGGCACGGACGGCTTCGGCAAATCCATGCGCGATGAATGCGTGAAGGTCGCGGGCAAACACGGCATCGAGATCCTCCACGAGGAGAATTACGGCCCGCGCGACACCGACATGACCCCGCAGCTCACCAACATCAAGAACAAGGCGGGCGTTCAGGCGGTCATCAATCCGGGCTTCGGCCAGGGCCCGGCGATCGTTACGCGCAACTTCAGGCAGCTCGGCATCACCGTGCCGCTCTACCAGAGCCATGGCGTGGCCTCGAAGCAGTTCATCGAGCTCGCCGGCCCGGCGGCCGAAGGCGTGCGCCTGCCGGCGGCCGCGCTGCTGGTGGCCGACAAGTTGCCCGACAACGACCCGCAGAAGAAGGTCGTGATGGAATATTCCACCAACTACGCCAAGCGCACGGGCCAGCCGGTCTCGACCTTCGGCGGCCATGCCTATGACGGCTTCATGATCTGGAAGGAGGCCGTGGAGCGCGCCAAGACCGACAACCCGGCCAAGGTGCGCGACGAGATCGAGAAGACCAAGGGTTATATCGGCACCGGCGGCATCGTGAACATGAGCCCGACCGACCATATGGGCCTCGATCTCTCCGCCTTCCGCATGCTGGAAATCAGGAACGGCGACTGGACCCTCGTCCCCTGAGCCCGAACCGGCGAGGCGGCCCGCGCCGCCTCGTCTCCCCTCCCCGCTGACGCCCGAGCACGGAGCATCCCGCGAATGCCCGAACTCCTGCAATTTGCCTTTTCGGGCCTGACGGTCGGCGCTGTCTATGCGCTGGTCGCGCTCGGCTTCACGCTGATCTACAACGCTTCGGATGTCGTGAACTTCGCGCAAGGCGAGTTCGTGATGCTCGGCGGCATGGCGACCGTTTTCCTGCATCTCGCGGGCGTTCCGCTGCCGCTCGCCGCCGCGCTGGCCATCCTCATCACGGTCGGCGTGGGCCTTGCGCTCTATGCCTTCGCGATCGACCCGGCACGGGGTTCGAGCGCGGTGACGATCATCATCATCACCATCGGGGCCTCGATCTTCCTGCGCGGTGTGGCGCAGGTGATCTTCGACAAGCGCTTCCATGCCCTGCCCCATTGGTTTGGCTCCGAACCGATCCGTCTCGGCGGCGCGGCCATCCTGCCGCAGAGCCTCGTGGTGCTCTTCGGCGCGGGGTTCATCGTGGCGCTGATCTTCCTCGTCATCGACCGCACGCTTCTCGGCCGCGCGATCCTGGCGACCGCCGCCAACCGCCTCGCCGCCCGCCTCGTGGGCATTCCCGTGCGCAAGATCGTGGCGCTCTCCTTCGCGCTGTCGGCCGCGATTGGCGCGGTCGCGGGGATTCTCGTCACGCCGATCACGCTGACGAGCTACGATGTCGGCACTCTTCTGGCGCTCAAGGGCTTCGCAGCTGCGATGCTCGGCGGCATGGGCAGCGCCGCGGGCGCGGTGGTGGGCGGCCTGCTGCTCGGCCTCGCCGAGAGCTTCGGCGCAGGGCTGATCTCCTCGAAATACAAGGATGCCATCGCCTTCCTTATCATTCTCGGGGTGCTTTTCGTGCGTCCGCAGGGCCTGCTGGGCAAGAAAAGCGTGGAGCGCGTGTGATGGCGCGGCTTGTTTCTTCCCGCTGGGCGATTGTGCTCGGCCTCGGCCTCATCCTGGCGATCCTGCCCCTCCTGTTCCCCTCCAACTACTATTTCCGCGTCGCGGCCATCGTGAACATCTTCGCACTGGCCGCCGTGGGTTTGAACCTGCTGATGGGCTATGCCGGGCAGGTGAGCCTTGGCCATGCCGGCTTCATGGGGCTGGGCGCCTATTCCGTGGCGATCGGCGCGACGCATTTCGGCCTGCACGGCCTCGCGGCGGCGGGAATCGGCGCGGTGCTGTCGGCCGTGGTGGCCTTCCTCGTGGGTCGCCCGATCCTGCGCCTCAAGGGCCATTATCTCGCAGTCGCGACCCTCGGCTTCGGTCTGCTCATCGCCATGGCGCTCACCAACGAGGCGAGCTGGACCGGCGGGCCGGATGGCATGGGCGTGCCGCGCCTCGAGGTGTTCGGCACGCGCCTGCGCGGGCCCGATACCTGGTATTACATCTCCGCCGGCGTGCTGCTGATCGGCGTCATCCTGGCGCTGAACCTCATCGAAAGCCCCACGGGCCGCGCCATGCGCGCGATCCATGACAGCGAGATCGCGAGCCGTGTCGCCGGCATCGATGTCGCGAGCTACAAGCTGAAGATCTTCGTGCTCTCGGCGGTCTATGCCTCGGTGGCGGGCTCCCTGCTGGCCTTCCTGAACGGCCACATCACACCCGACGGCACGGCCGGCTTCCTGCGTTCCGTCGAACTCGTGACCATGGTGGTGCTGGGGGGGTTGGGCTCGGTCATCGGCGCGATCACCGGCGCGGCGGTGCTGGTCATCCTTCCGCAGGCGCTGACGATCTTCCATGATTACGAGCACCTCATGCTCGGCCTGATGATCATGGTGAGCATGATCCTCCTGCCGCGCGGCATCATTCCCAGCCTGCTCGCGCGCATGCGGGGAGGGAAATCATGAGCGTGCCCCTGCTTGAAACCGAAAATCTCTCCATCGCCTTCGGCGGCGTGAAGGCGGTCGATGGCGTGTCGCTGAAGGTGCAGCCGCGCCGCATCCATTCCATCATCGGGCCGAACGGCGCGGGAAAGACGACGCTCTTCAACCTGATTTCCGGCCTCTACCAGCCTTCCTCGGGCCGTGTGCGCCTTGCGGGCGAGGATGTGACCGGCCTGCCGCCCGATGCGCTGGCGCGGCGCGGCCTCTCGCGCTCCTTCCAGAACCTGCAGATCTTCTTCCGCATGAGCGCGCTCGACAATGTGATGGTCGGGCGTCACCAGCACGAGAAGACGAGCCTTCTGAGCCATGTCTTCGCCTTGCCCTCGGTGCGTCGCGAGAATGCCCGCTCCCGCGAGATCGCCATGGCGCTGCTCGCGCGCGTGGGCCTTGCGGATGTCGCGGAGAAGGAAGCGGGCTCCCTCTCCTATGGCGCGCTGAAGCGGCTGGAAATCGCCCGCGCGCTCGCGACCGAGCCGCGCATCCTCCTGCTGGATGAGCCCGCCGCCGGGTGCAACGCCATCGAGACCGAGGAGATCGACCGCGTCATCCAGTCGGTCGCGCAATCCGGCATCGCGGTGCTGCTGGTCGAACACGACATGCGCCTGGTGATGCGCATCTCGGACGAGATCCATGTGCTCGAACGCGGCCGCACGCTGGTTGCCGGCACGCCGGCCGAGGTGCGCGACGACAGCCGCGTCATCGCGGCCTATCTCGGAACCTTCGGCAGTCAGGAAGCCAATCGTCCGGAGGCGAACCGTGCTTGAAATCCGCCAGCTCCGCTCGGCCTATGGCCGGATCGAGGTGCTGCACGGCCTCGATCTCGACGTGCAACGGAACGAAATCGTCTGCCTCATCGGCGGCAATGGCGCGGGGAAGACGACGCTCCTGCGCGCGATTTCCGGCGTGCAGCCGGTCACCTCTGGCAGCATCACCTTCGAGGGGCAGGATATCACGGGCCTCCCGGCGGAGAAACGCGTGGCCCTGGGCATCGCGCAGGTGCCGGAGGGGCGGCAGATCTTCGGTGGCCTCACGGTGGAGGATAACCTCAATCTCGGCGGCTGGCTGCATGGCGGCGGCACGCAGAAGGAGCGCGACGACATCTATGCACTCTTCCCCATCCTGCACGAGAAGCGCGCCTTGCAGGCCGGTGGCCTTTCCGGCGGCCAGCAGCAGATGCTCGCCATCGGCCGCGCGCTGATGAGCCGCCCGCGCCTGCTGCTGCTCGACGAGCCGAGCATGGGCCTCGCACCCGTGCTGGTGGAGCAGGTCTTCGGCGTGATCGAGAGCCTCCAGCAGCGCGGCATCACCATCCTGCTCGTGGAGCAGAACGCGGCGGCGGCACTGGCCAAATCGAACCGCGGTTTCGTGATCGAGACCGGCGAAATCACCCATTCCGGCGCCTCGGCCGATCTCATCGGCGATCCGAAGCTGCGGGAAGCCTATCTGGGCCACTGAAAACGCCTGGGAGTTGAAACATGAGCCTCATCCGCCTCCAATCCTTCGCCGAGGGCCACTGGCTAGCCGGCGACGGCGCCGGCAGCCTGCTCGTGAGCGCGATTGATGCCAGCCCCGTCGCCGAGATCACCTCCAGGGGCCTCGATTTCGCGGGGATGATGCGTTTTGCGCGAGCAAAGGGTGGCCCCGCGCTTCGCCGCCTCACCTTCCACGAGCGCGCCTCGCTGCTCAAAGCGGTCGCGCAGGCGCTGACCGCCCGGAAGGAGGAACTTTACGCGCTTTCGGCGCTCACGGGTGCCACACGCGCCGATAGCTGGATCGACATCGATGGCGGCATCGGCACGCTCTTCGTCTATGCCTCGAAGGGCAAACGCGAATTGCCGAACGAGACCTTCCTGATCGATGGCGCGGTGGAAGGCCTGTCGAAGAACGGAACCTTCCTCGGCCAGCATATCTACGTGCCGCGCGAGGGCGTGGCGGTGCAGATCAACGCCTATAACTTCCCGGTCTGGGGCATGCTGGAAAAGCTCGGCCCCTCGATTCTCGCAGGCCTGCCTGTCATCGCGAAACCCGCGAGCGCCACGGCCTGGCTCGCGGAAAAGGCCGCGCGCATCATCATCGAAAGCGGTGTTCTGCCGGAAGGCGCGTTCCAGTTCATCGCGGGCTCCACCGGCGACCTCTTCGAGCATCTCACGAGCCAGGACCACGTGGCCTTCACCGGCTCGCTCGCGACCTCGACCGCGCTGCAGGCGCATCCCGTCATCCTGAAGAACGCGGTGCATTTCACCGCCGAACGCGACAGCCTGAATTGCTCCATCCTCGGGCCGGATGCCGTGCCGGGCACGCCGGAATTCGATCTCTTCATCAAGGAGGTGGCGAAGGAGATGGGCACGAAGGCCGGGCAGAAATGCACGGCGATCCGCCGCATCATCGTTCCCGCCGCCGAGGCTGATGCGGTGGCTAACGCCCTCTCGAAGCGCCTCGCGAGCCTCGCGATCGGCGATCCGCGCGCCGAGACGACCCGCATGGGGCCCCTCGCCTCGCTGGCTCAGCGCGCGGATGTGCGCGCTCAGATCGCCCGCCTGCAAGAGGAATGCGATATCCTTTTCGGCACCCCCGACAGGCTCGACCTGCCCGGCCTCGATACCGAGAAGGGCGCGTTCCTCTCGCCGGTGCTGCTCGCGGCACGCGATTCCCGCGCCGCCGAACGCCCGCATGACACCGAAGCCTTCGGCCCCGTGGCAACGCTCCTGACCTATCGCGATCTCGACGACGCCATCGGCCTCGCGCGCAAGGGCGACGGCTCGCTCGCGGGCTCGCTGGTGACGGCGGATGCGCAGATCGCCCGTGAGGTGGTGTTTGGCGCGGGCGCCTTCCACGGCCGGCTGCTGCTGCTCGACGCCGAATGCGCGGCGGAATCGACCGGCCACGGCTCGCCCATGCCGCATCTCGTGCATGGCGGCCCCGGCCGTGCCGGAGGCGGCGAGGAACTCGGCGGCATGCGCGCCGTGCATCACCAGATGCAACGCGTGGCCTTGCAGGGATCACCCGCCTTCCTCACGGCGATCACGAAAAGTTACGTGAAGGGCACGCCTGAGCCGGCGGCACCCGCGCACCCCTTCCGCATCCCCTTCGAGGATCTCGTGCCCGGCCAGAGCTTCCACTCGCCGGAACGCGTGATCAGCCTCGGCGATATTGAACATTTCGCGCATTTTACCGGAGACACCTTCTACGCCCACATGGATGAGGAGGCCGTGAAGGGCCACCCGTTCTTCCCCGGCCGCGTGGCGCATGGCTATCTGCTGCTCTCCTTCGCGGCGGGCCTGTTCGTGGAGCCCGAGCGCGGTCCGGTTCTGGCGAATTACGGGCTTGACAACCTGCGATTCCTGAAGCCCGTTTCTCCCGGGGAATCCATCAGGGTTCGGCTCACGGTGAAGTCGAAATCACCGCGCAACACGGATTATGGTGAAGTGCGCTGGGATGTCGAGATCCGGACCGGTGCAGGGGATACGGCCGCGACCTACGAGCTTCTCACCATGAACGCCTATCGTGAGGCGTCATGAGTGGAGAGGTCTCGGCCGCAGGCGATGCGGACGAAGGAGAGACGATGCCTGAAGTTCTGCGGGTATGGCGGGACGGCGAGGTGGCGGTCCTCGAGATCGACAACCCGCCCGTCAACGCGACCTCGCAAGCGGTGCGCCGTGCCCTGTTCGATGCCGTGCAGCGGGCGCAATCCGAGCCGGAGACGCTTGCGATCCTGATCTGCGGCGCGGGCCGCACCTTCACAGCGGGCGGCGACATCACCGAATTCGGCAAGCCCCCGCGCGAGCCGCACCTGCCCGATCTCATCAACCGCATCGAGGAGAGCGCAAAGCCCATCGTCGTCGCCTGGCATGGCACCGCGCTTGGCGGCGGCTGCGAAATCGGCCTTGGCGCGCACAAGCGCATCATCGCGAAGGATGGCTTCGTGGGCCTGCCCGAGGTGAAGCTCGGCCTCCTGCCGGGCGCAGGCGGCACGCAGCGCCTTCCCAGGCTCATCGGGCCGGTTGCGGCACTCGATCTCATCGCGACAGGCCGGATGATCGGTGCGGAAGAAGCGCTTCGCCTTGGCCTCGTCGATGCTATCGCCTGGAAGGACCTGCGCGCCGAGGCGATTGAACTCGCGCGCGGGCTCATCGGCCAGATGCAGCCGCGCCTGTCGCTGCGCGCCACCCCCGCCGCCGAGCCCGAAGCCTGGCAGGCGATGGTGGCGAAAGTGAACCGCGAGGCCCGCGGCCGCATCGCCCCGCAACGGGCGATCGAACTCGTCTCGCAGAGCCTGACGCTGCCCTTCTCCTTGGGCCAGCCCAACGAGCGCCGCGCCTTCTTCGAGCTCATGAATTCCGAGCAATCACGCGGGCTTCGTCACCTCTTCCTCGCCGAGCGCGAGGCCGGGAAGCGCCCGGAACTTGCGAATGTGACACCGCGCGATCTGCACCAGATCGGCATTATCGGCGCGGGCACGATGGGCTCGGGCATCGCGGTTGCCTTCCTCGATGCCGGCTACAAGGTGATGCTGGTCGAGGCGGATGACACGGCGCTTCAGGCCGGCCTTGAGCGCGTGAACGGGCTTTACCTGCGCGCCATCCGCTCGGGGCGCATCGACGAGGATACCCGCCTCAACCGCCTCTCGAACCTCGTGCCGACGACCGAGATGAGCCGCCTCGCGGCCTGTGATCTCGTGATCGAGGCGATCTTCGAGGAACTGGGGGTGAAGCTCGAACTGATGAAGAAGCTCGCGACCCTCCTGCCCGCCTCCACGCTGATTGCCACGAATACGTCCTATCTTGATCTCGAGCCGATGGCGGATGCCCTGCCGGCGCCCGAGCGATTTCTCGGCCTGCATTTCTTCTCGCCGGCGCATGTGATGAAGCTGCTCGAAATCGTGCGCGCGCGCCGCACCAGCCTCCAAGCCCTGTCCACCGCTCTGGCCATCGGGCGGAAGCTCAAGAAAATCGCGGTGATTTCCGGTGTTTGCGAGGGTTTCATCGGCAATCGCATCCTCGCGAAATTCCGCGCGCAATGCGAATTCATGCTGGAGGAAGGCGCGCTGCCGCGCGAAATCGACGCCGCGATGGAAGCCTTCGGCCTCGCCATGGGGCCTTTCGCGGTTCAGGATCTCGCGGGCCTCGACATCGCCTGGGCGCGCAGGAAGCGCCTCGCCGCCTCACGCGACCCGGCCGATCGCGACGTGCCGCTGGTGGATCGCCTGTGTGAACAGGGCCGCTTCGGGCAGAAGGCCGGCAAGGGTTGGTACGCTTACGAAAATGGCCGCCGCGTCCCCGATCCTGCCGTGGAGGCGATGGTACGCGCGCATGCCGCCGCTACCGGGCGTCCTCAGCGTTCCTTCAGCGCGCAGGAAATCCAGACCCGCGTCGTCACCGCGATGGTGAATGAAGGCGCGAAAATTCTGGGCGAAGGCATCGCCGCGCGGCCCGCGGATATCGATCTCGTGCTCGTCCACGGCTACGGCTTTCCGAACTGGCGTGGCGGACCCATGCACCATGCCGATGCGCTCGGCCTGAAGCAGGTGCTTGCCGTGGCGAAGGATACCGAGGCGCGCGATGGCCGCGGCTTCGAGGTCGCGCCGCTCCTCGCGGAAATGGTGTCGAGCCAGCGCAACTTTTCCACGCTCAATGGCGGATAATTCTTGCCCTTTGGCCCATCCAAACCCTGATGCAAGGACACGGAATCATGCCCGAAGCCTATCTCGTCGATGGCACCCGCACCCCCATCGGCCGCTATGCGGGAGCGCTCGCGAGCGTACGCGCCGATGACATGGCTGCCCATGTCATCCGCGCGCTGATGGCGCGTTTTCCAGCGGAAATGGTGGCGGCGGTGGATGAAATCATCCTCGGTTCGGCCAACCAGGCGGGCGAAGACAACCGCAATGTCGCGCGGATGGCCGGGCTTCTCGCCGGTTTGCCCGTGGAAGTTCCAGGCACGACCGTCAACCGCCTCTGCGGTTCGGGGCTTGATGCGGTGGGCATCGCCGCGCGCGCGATCAAGGCGGGCGAGGCCGAACTCATCATCGCGGGCGGCGTCGAGAGCATGACGCGCGCGCCCCTCGTGATGGGCAAGGCGCAAGAGGCCTTCCAGCGCTCGGCGGAGGTGTTCGACACCACCATCGGCTGGCGCTTCGTGAACCCCCTGATGAAGGCGCAATACGGCATCGATTCCATGCCGGAGACGGCGGAAAACGTGGCCGAGGAGTTCAAGGTCTCCCGCGAGGATCAGGACAGCTTCGCGCTTCGGTCGCAGGCGCGCGCCTCCCGTGCGCAGAAGAATGGTCGTCTGGCGCGCGAGATCACGCCCGTCAGCATACCGCAGAAGAAGGGTGAACCGGTCATCATCGACCACGACGAACATCCGCGCGAGACGACGCTTGAAAAGCTGGCCGCCCTCGGCACGCCCTTCCGCAAGGGTGGCACGGTGACCGCCGGCAACGCCTCGGGCGTGAATGACGGTGCTGCCGCCCTGCTGATCGCCAGCGAGGCCGCCGTGAAGCGCTTCGGCCTCAACCCGCTCGCCCGCGTCACCGGGCTGGCGACGGCGGGCGTGGCCCCGCGCATCATGGGCATCGGCCCGGCGCCGGCGACGCAGAAGCTCTCAGCGCGGCTCGGGATCAAGCCCTCTGCTTTCGATGTGATCGAGCTCAACGAGGCCTTCGCCGCGCAGGGCCTCGCATCCTTGCGCCTTCTCGGGCTGCCGGACAGCGCGGATCACATCAACCCGAATGGTGGCGCGATTGCGCTCGGCCATCCGCTGGGGATGTCCGGGGCGCGGCTCGCGCTCACGGCGGCGATCGAGTTGAAGGATCGCGGCGGCAAGCGCGCCTGCGCCACCATGTGCATCGGCGTGGGCCAAGGCATCGCGCTGGCGCTGGAGAGCGCGTGAATCAGGAACCGAGGAACCGGAACCGGAATGCGAGGGACCGAAATCGATCTCTCGACACTCTGCCGCAAGCTTCTGAATTGATTGTATTTCAAACCTGATCGTAATCCACGGCGAGAGCGGCTCCCGTGGGCCGGCACTGGCAGGTCAGCACATAGCCGGCCTCGACCTCCCAGGGCTCGAGGCTGAAGTTCAGGTCCATGCTGGCGGAGCCCTCCGTCACTTTGGCGCGGCAGGTGCAGCACATCCCGCCCCGGCAGGAATAGGGCACATCGAGGCCCGCGCGCTCTGCCGCTTCCAGCACGGTCTCGCCCTCGTGCAGCATCAGACTATGGCTCTGGCCGTCATGCGTGATGGTGAGGGACACGCCGTTATCGGCCTCGGCCACCACCTTGCGAGCGCCCGAGCGCGGCGGGGCAGCACCGGTCGAGAACAACTCGACATGGATGCGCGAAGGCACCGTGCCCATCTCCTCCAGCACGGAGCGGGCGGCCCTGGTCATCTCTTCGGGACCACAGAGATAGATGTCGTTCATGGCGCTCACGCCCCCCAGCGTGCGCACCAGCAGCGCGATCTTCTCCGGCGTCAACCTGCCATTGAGCAGGTCGATATCCTGCGCCTCGCGGCTGAGGATGTGATGCACCGCGAGCCGCCCGAGATGGCGATCCTTCAGATCTTCCAGCATCTCGCGGAAGAGAATCGAACCGGAATTGCGGTTGCCATAGAAGAGCGTGAGCCTGGCATCCGGGTCGCGCGCGAGGCGCGTGCGGATGATCGAGAGGATGGGCGTGATGCCCGATCCGCAGGCGAAGAACACGGAATGCCCGCCTCCGGCTTGCCGCGTCGTGGAGCCGAAGCGACCCATCGGGGTCATCACGTCGAGCGCCGCCCCGGGCTGCAGCGCGCGATTGGCGAAGGTGGAGAAGGCGCCGCCCGCGACTTCCTTCACCGCCACGCGCAATTCGCCGTCATCCTCGCCCGCGCAGATCGAATAGGAGCGGCGGATCTCCTCGCCGTCAATCTGTGTGCGCAAGGTGAGATACTGGCCCTGCTCGAAGGCGAAGGCCTGCTGCAATTCGCTGGGCACCTCGAAGGCGATGGAGACGGCATCCGGCGTCTCGCGGCGGATGTCACGGATCGTCAGCGTGTGAAAGCGGGGGGCGGACATCGGCGCACCTCAAATGCACTTGAAGTAATCGAAGGGTTCGCGGCAGGCGCGGCAGCGCCAAAGCGCCTTGCAGGCGGTGGAGCCGAATTCGGAGACGCGCTCGGTTTCGGCCGAACCGCAATGCGGGCACGGGATTTCATCCACCCCGAAGAGCGCGCCCCGGCCTTTCGCGCGCCCAACCGGCGGCGCGATGCCATAGGCGCGAAGCTTCTCCTTGCCCGCTTCGCTCATCCAGTCCGTCGTCCAGGCGGGCGAGAGCGAGAGCGTGACCTTGCGGCTCGCGAAACCCGCCTTTTCGAGCGCGAGATCGACCTGCAGGGCAATCAGATCCATCGCGGGGCAGCCGGAATAGGTGGGCGTGATGACGACCTCCACCACTTCCCCCGCGAAGCGCACCTCTCGCAGAACGCCCAAATCCTCGATCGTGAGCACCGGCACTTCCGGGTCCACCACGTTTCCCGCAGCTTCGCGCGCGCGCGCCAGGCGCTCATGGAGGCGCTCATGGAGGCGCTCATCGACCGGCTCGCGCAGATGGATGATCTCGGCCATGATTCACCAGGTCGAGCCGGGATAGGCGCGCTGCATGAACTGCAGATCAGCCAGCAGATGCCCGAGATGCTCGGAATGCTCGCCGCGCCGGCCACCCGTCTGCATCCAGCCATCCTTCGGCCGGTTCAGCAGGGCATCGGCGAAAACGCGATCCACCGTATCGAGCCAGAGCGGACGGATGCCGGCGGGATCGACCGCCAAGCCCGCCTCGATCAGCGCGCGCTCGGTCTCGTCCACCTCGAACATCTCTCCCGTGAAGGGCCAGAGATCAGCGAGCGCTTCCTGAAGCCGCGCGGCGCTCTCCTCGGTGCCGTCTCCAAGCCGGATCACCCACTCGGCCGAATGGCGAAGGTGATAGGCCATTTCCTTCACGGCCTTGGCCGCAATGGCAGCCAAGCGCTCATCCTTCGAGGTGCCGAGGCGCTCGAAATAGGGGTGCATGAAAGCAGCGTAGAGGAACTGCCGGAGGATGGTGAAGGCGAAATCGCCACGCGGACGCTCGACCAGCAGGATGTTCCGGAATTCATCGCAATCCCGAAGGTAGGCGAGGTCGTCTTCCGAACGGCCCCTGCCCTCGATCTCGCCAGCATAGGTGTAGAAATTGCGCGCCTGCCCGATGCAGTCGAGCGCCATATTCGCGAGCGCCAGGTCTTCCTCGAGCATCGGCCCGTGGCCGCACCATTCGCCGAGGCGATGGCCCAGGATCAGCGCGTTATCGGCGAGCCGCAGGGTATAGGTCAGAAGCGGCGTTTCCATCACATATGCCCCACTTCGTCCGGCACCTCGTAAAAGGTGGGGTGGCGGTAGATCTTCGAGGCCGTGGGCTCGAAGAGCGCGTCCTTGTCGGAAGGGTCAGACGCGGTGATCGCGCCGGAAGGCACCACCCAGATCGAAAGCCCCTCGCCCCGGCGCGTATAGACATCGCGGGCGGCCTGCAGCGCCATCTCGGCATCCGGCGCGTGCAGTGAACCGGCATGGCGATGGCTGAGCCCCGTGCGGGAGCGGATGAAAACTTCCCAGAGCGGCATGTTCTTCTCGGTCATGGTGGTTACTCCGCGGCGATTCTGGCGGCCGCCTTGCGGGCCGCGCGTTTTTCGGCGTGGCGAAGCGCCGCCTCGCGCACCCAGGCGCCTTCCTCATGCGCCTTGATGCGGGCCTTGATGCGCTCGCGATTGCAGGGCCCCTCGCCCTTCACGACGCGGTTGAATTCGGACCAATCGATCTCGCCATGCTCCCAATGGCCGGTCGCCTCGTTGAACCGGAGGTCCGGGTCCGGGAAGGTCAGGCCAAGGAAATGCCCTTGCGGCACGGTGGCATCGATGAATTTCTGGCGCAAAGCATCGTTCGAGAAGCGCTTGATCTTCCACTTCATGTTCTGGTCGGAATGCTGGGAAGCCGCATCCGACGGGCCGAACATCATGATCGCTGGCCACCACCAGCGGTTCAGGCTGTCCTGCGCCATCTTCTTCTGCGCCGGCGTGCCGCGCGCCAGCGTCATCACGATCTCGTAGCCCTGCCGCTGGTGGAAACTCTCTTCCTTGCAGATGCGGATCATCGCGCGGGCATAGGGCCCGAACGAGGTCCGGCACAATGGAATCTGGTTCATGATGGCCGCGCCATCCACCAGCCAGCCGATCATGCCCATATCGGCCCAGGAGGGCGTGGGATAATTGAAGATGCTGGAATATTTCGCGCGGCCCGCATGAAGGGCGTCCACCAGTTCCTCGCGGGAGACGCCCAGCGTTTCGGCGGCGGAATAGAGGTAAAGGCCGTGGCCACCCTCATCCTGCACCTTGGCGAGAAGTGCGGCCTTGCGCTTGAGGGAAGGCGCGCGGGTAATCCAGTTGCCCTCCGGCAGCATGCCCACGATTTCCGAATGCGCATGCTGGGAGATCTGCCGCTGAAGCGTCTTCCGGTAGCCCTCGGGCATCCAGTCATTCGGCTCGATCTTCTCCTCGGCATCGATCCGCGCCTGGAAGGCCGCGAGCTTCGCGGGATCGTCCTTGGAGACTTCCGTGACGGTGTTGAGCGCCTGCGCATACATTGCGGCCATCCTCCCCTGATGCTGCTTCAAGGAAGCATGTTACAGATTTTTCAAAAGTCAACAATTTTCGTTACAAATATCGCCTGCGGGCCATTGGTGCCTCGCAATCGAGCCCTTCAGCCCTGAACATGCTGCAAGGCAGCATCGAAAGCGAGACGCGCCGGGCTTCCCGGCCAATCCTTCGGCAGCACCGCCTCGGGCAGGAAGGGATCGCGCAGGACGATGCGGCGAAATTCGTGCACCAGCATCAGCCGGGCGAGGCGCGCTTCGGCAGACGTGAAGTTTCCGGCCTGCACTGCCTCGGCATGGGCGATCAACGCGCGATAGCCGCTCGCGAGGTGCTCCAGCGGCCAGAGTTCGCGGGCGCGCAACGCCAAAGCCGCGTTGGCGTGAAGCGAGAGCGCGAGACATCCGCCGATTTCCGGCGCGGCTCTGCCCGACCATGCGGGCCGGATCATCAGGTTGGAAGCGAGCGGCACGAAACCCAGGGTAGCGAGTTCGGCGCGCAGGGTCGCGCGACGGCCTGTATCCTCGATGACCAGCAGATCGAGATCACCCGTGGGGCGCGGCAGCAGGCGCCCGAAGATGAGATCGCCCGCCGCCTCGAAATCCTTCAGCGCCCGCGCCGAGAGGCGATAGAGCGCGGCTTTTCCGTCGCGCTCGCGCAGCAAAGTGCCATCATTCACGAGGCGAGAAAGCGCCGTGCGCACGAGGCCGGGCTCGATCTCCAGAGCCGCCAGCCATTCCTGCAGATCGGAGAGGCGCAAGGCCTCGCCCGCCGGCAGCACGAGCGCGCCAAAGACCGAGACAATCAGCGAGCCGGTGCGCGGCGGCACACGCCCGTGATGCGCGGCGATGAGCGCCGAGAGCGCCGCGGGCCGGGCCATGCCTCAGGCCGGCTCCGCATTGCGCTTGTCCATCATCGCCTTGAAGGCCGGTCGCGCCTGGCAGGCCGCGAGCCATGCCTTCACATGCGGGGCCGCCTCGAACAATTCCGGGGCCGGGCTTGCATAGCGGATGACCTCCGCAACGTTGATATCCGCGACCGTGAAGCGCCCGCCGACGAGGTGGCCATTCGCGGCCAGCGCATCATTCAGCACCTGGAAGGGCTGGCGCAGGGCCACCACGGCGGCATCCGCCAGCTCCGGCTTGCGCTCGTCGCCCTGCTTCATCAGGCGATGATAGAGGATCTGGATCGCGTGCGGCTCGGCCTCGGTCGCGGCCCAGAGCGTCCACATCGCGACCTCCCCCTCTTCCGCGAGATTGGCCGGGGCGAGCGGACCGCCGAACTTCCTGGCGAGATAGAGGTTGATCGCCAGCGATTCGTTGAGGACGAGATCGCCATCCTTCATCGAGGGGATATGCCCGTTGGGGTTCACCGCCAGAAAGGATGGCGAGCGGGTATTCAGCGGCGCATCCGGAGCTTCCGGGTTCGCGAGGCGATAGGCCTGGATGACAGGCACCTGCTCGTAAGGCTGGCCGAGTTCGTTCATCAGCCAGATGTTGCGGGAAGCGCGGCTGCGCGTGACGCCGTAAAGGGTAACCATGAGCGGGAAGTGCCTTTCTCGCGGGTGGGCCGGGCGCATAATCTTCCCGAGAAACGCGGCGCTGACCAATCAAATTCGCTGATGCCATCATTCGCCCATGGCGGTTGAGCCGCCCTTGCCCCACGTCAAGTTTCAACCCCTCTGCGCCCGGCTGCGCCTCGCCGGCCTTTTTGCGGGACGGGGGGCAGTTTTTCCTCGGCCAAAGCGCCGACTGCCGCGGCGGGGAGGCCCGGCGGCAGCTTCGCGCTGGACGGGCATCGCTGCGCTATATATCGTTGGATATCACGCTTGTCCCGGGAGGTCCCGTGTCCACCCGTCGCTCAGTCTTGGCCCTGGCACTGGCCGCCAGCACCGGCTTTGCCCTGCCCGCCGCCGCGCGATCCTCCGGGCCGGTGGTCTTCGCGGCGGCGAGCCTGAAAACCGCGCTCGACGAGATCGCGGGCCTGTGGAGCCGGGAGACCGGCCTTCCCGCCCCGCGCCTCGCCTATGCCGGGAGCAATGCGCTCGCCCGGCAGATCGAGCAGGGCGCGCCGGCTGATCTCTTTCTTTCGGCCGATCTCGACTGGATGGATGCGCTGGCGGCGAGGAACCTCCTGCGGCCCGAGACGCGCTCGAACCTGCTGGCGAACCGGCTGGCGCTGGTGGCGCCGGTGGAGTCGAAAGCGACGATCACGCTCCAGCCGGGCGCCGATCTCGCGGCCCTGCTTGCGGATGGGCGCCTTGCGACAGCCAATGTGGACAGCGTTCCGGCCGGGAAATACGCGAAGGCCGCCTTCGAGAAGCTCGGCCTCTGGGTGAGCGTGAAGGATCGGCTGGCGCAGGCCGAGAATGTGCGCGCGGCGCTGCTGCTGGTGGCGCGCGGCGAGGCGCCGCTCGGCGTAACCTATGCCACCGACGCCGCCGCGGAACCGAAGGCCCGGATCATCGCCCTCTTCCCGGAGGAGAGCCACCCGCCCATCGTCTACCCGATCGCGATGCTGAGGGATTCGGCGCATCCGCAGGCCCTGCGCCTCCTCGAATTCCTGAAGGGCGGCACAGCGCGCACCATTTTCGAGCGTCACGGCTTCACACTTCCCACCCCACACCGGCAGGGCAGTTGATCATCCATGTTCGCCGCCCTCACGCCCGAGGAATGGGCCGCGCTGGAGCTGAGCCTGAAGGTTGCGACCGTCGCGACGCTCGCAAGCCTGCCGGCCGGCCTGGCCGTGGCCTGTCTGCTCGCGCGCGGACGCTTCCCAGGGCGGAGCGTGCTCGATGCCCTCGTGCATCTGCCGCTCATCCTGCCGCCGGTGGTGACGGGCTATCTCCTGCTGCTGGCCTTCGGGCGGAAAGGTCCCGTCGGCGCCTGGCTGGAGGCGCATTTCGGGCTGGTCTTCTCCTTCCGCTGGACGGGGGCTGCCCTCGCAGCGGCCGTGATGGGCTTTCCGCTGATGGTCCGGGCCATTCGCCTCTCCATCGAGGCGGTGGACCGGCGGCTTGAACAGGCGGCGGGGACTTTGGGCGCAGGGCGCATTCTCACTTTCCTGCTTGTCACTTTGCCGCTGGCCTTGCCCGGCATACTGGCCGGGTCCGTTTTGGCCTTCGCCAAGGCGATGGGCGAATTCGGCGCGACCATCACCTTCGTCGCCAACATCCCCGGCGAAACGCAGACGCTGCCCACTGCCATCTACACCTTCACGCAGGTGCCGGGCGGCGATGCCGCCGCGATGCGCCTCGTGCTGATCTCGGTGGCGGTGTCCGTTCTGGCGCTCGTGCTGTCGGAATGGCTGGCGCGCGGGCTCCGCCGGCGGATGGATTAGCCCATGCTGGAGATCGATATCCGCCATCGCGTCGGCGCGCTCAATCTCGCGGTCAGCCTGCGGGCCGAGGGTCCCGTCACGGCCTTGTTCGGCCGCTCAGGCGCAGGGAAGACCACGCTGCTGAACCTGATCGCCGGGCTGGCGGCGCCCGATTCCGGCCGGATCGCGCTCGATGCGACCGTGCTGTTCGACCGCCGGAAGGGCATCGATGTGCCGAGCCGGCGCCGGCGCATCGGCTATGTGTTTCAGGATGCACGGCTCTTCCCGCATCTCACGGTGAAGCAGAACCTGCTGTTCGGCCGCTGGCTCGCGCGCCTGCCGCTCAGCGACCGCGCCGTGGAACAGGTGCTGGTCTTGCTCGATCTCGCCCCGCTTCTGGCGCGGCGCCCGGCCCATCTCTCGGGCGGCGAGAAACAGCGCGTCGCGCTGGGCCGGGCGCTGCTGGCCAGCCCGCGCCTGCTGCTGATGGACGAACCGCTCGCCTCGCTCGATGCGGAACGCAAGGCCGAGATCCTCGCCCATCTCGAAGCCGTGCGCGACGAGATCGGCATTCCCATCCTCTATGTTTCGCATTCGCGCGAGGAGGTGCGGCGGCTGGCCCATGAGGTCGCGCTGATCGAGCGCGGGCAACTTGCCGCCTTTGGCCCGGCGGCGACCTTGCTTCCGCGCCTGCCGGAGGGCGAGGCATGACCGACCATGCTGCTCCGGCGGGAAGGCTCTCGCTGCGCATCGATTTCCCCAATGGCGCGCGCTTGGGGCCCGGCAAGGTGCGGCTTCTGGAAGAAATCGCGCGTCTCGGCTCGATTTCGGCAGCCGGTCGCAGCATGGGCATGTCCTATCGCCGGGCCTGGCTGCTGGTGGATGCGCTGAACGGCATGTTCGATGCGCCGCTGGTCGGCTCGCATCAGGGTGGCTCGGGCGGCGGCGGCGCGGCACTCACGCCCCGCGGCACGGAGGTCGTGCGGCTCTACCGGAGCATCGAGGCAAACGCACGAACGGAGACGCGCGAAGCGCTCTCATGCCTCGCAGGCTATGCGAGCGACGGGGGGGGGGGGGAAAGCCGGTCATTCCGGAACTTTCCCAACTGAAATAGCCGTTCAGACGAAATTGGTGGGAGAAGTAGGACTCGAACCTACGAAGGCTTAGCCAGCGGATTTACAGTCCGCCCCCTTTGCCGCTCGGGACATTCTCCCACACGCGCTGGCGAACCGGCACGGAAGACCGGCCTTATGGGCAAGGGTTGGGCCCATGTCAACCTGGAAAGCCGCCGGGAAACCGCATCCGGCCAAGGGTGGGAGCCAGGGTGGGAATCCGTGCGCGATTGCGGCTCGCATGGCGCGGCGAACTGCCCTATGAAACGGGCATGGCCCATGACAGCAAACGTCCCTATCACCCGCTTGACCGCCAACCGAAACCGGCCCGCGAGGGCCCGCGCATGGGCGAAAAGCCCGCCTTCAAGGACAAGTCCCGCTTCGCGCCGAAGCCGAAGGCGCCAAAGCCGCGACTGCCCGACGACATGGATGTGCTCTACGGCATGCATTCGGTGAAGGAGGCCCTCGCCAATCCGCGCCGCCGCTTCCATCGCATCGTCGCGACCGAGAATGCGGTGCAGCGCCTCACGGAAGATGGCGTGAACCTGCCCCTTGCGCCCGAACTCGTGAAGCCCGAGGCCATCGGCAGGCTGCTCACGCCGGATGCCGTGCATCAGGGCCTTTACGTGGAGGCCGAGCGCCTGCCGCTGCTGCCCTTGGGCAAACTCCCGCGTGATCGCATCATCCTCGCGCTCGACCAGGTGACCGATCCGCATAATGTCGGCGCGATCCTGCGTTCGGCTGCCGCCTTCGATGTCGGCGGGGTGATTATCACGCATCGCCACAGCCCGGAAATCACGGGCGTGCTCGCCAAGGCCGCCTCGGGCGCGCTGGAGCATGTGCCGATGGCCGGGGTGCAGAATCTCGCGCGCGCGCTCACCACGCTGAAGGATGAGGGTTTCGCAGTCATCGGCCTTGATTCCGAAGCGCCGGAGAAGATGGGCGATCTTCCGCTGAAGCTGCCGATCGTGCTGGTTCTCGGGGCGGAAGGGCGCGGGCTGCGGCCCTCCACGCGCGAACTCTGCAGCCATCTCGCTCGGCTGGAGCTTCCCGGCGCGATCAAGAGCCTGAACGTGTCGAACGCGGCGGCCATCAGCCTCTATGCCGTGCAGCAGGCCATCACCCGGACCTGAAACAGGAAAGCTCCGCCCCGGCGAACCGGAGCGGAGCTCTGGGAGAGGCGATGCGGATAGGCATCCGCATCGCCGGGAGCCCGCTTTACCTGCCGTAATTGTAGGTTTCGATGTCGCGATCCTTGGTTTCCGGCACCAGCAGGATGCCGATCACGAAGGTCATCAGCGCGAAGCCGATCGGGTACCAGAGGCCGAAATAGATATCGCCGGTGGAGGCCACCATCGCGAAGGAGGTCGCCGGCAGCAGGCCGCCGAACCAGCCATTGCCGATATGGTAGGGCAGGCTCATGGCCGTGTAGCGGATGCGGGTGGGGAAGAACTCCACGAGGGCCGCCGCGATCGGGCCGTAAACCGCCGTCACATAGAGCACCAGGATCGTAAGGATCGCGATGATCGTCAGCGCCTGCGGGTTGCCCAGCGCCGCGAAGAAGCCCGAGACCTTCACCTTGGCCGCATCATCCGCCTTGGGATAACCCGCCGCGATCGAGGCTGCCGTGATGTTCCTGGTGAAATCCGCGACGCCCGCACCATAGGCCACTTCCGTGCCGTTCACCACCACCTTCAGCGGCTCGCCGGCGGCGGCTGGCGTGTAGGTGTACTTGATGGCCTGTGAGGAGAGCACGCGGCGGGAAATGTCGCAAGGCTCCGAGAACTGGCGGATACCCACCGGATCAAAGAGCGAGCCGCACTTCGAGACATCGGCCGATACCTCGACCTTCACCGTCTCAAGCGCCCGGGCATAGGTCGGGTTCGCCGTTTCCGCCATCATCTTGAAGAGCGGGAAGTAGGTGAGCGCCGCGATCAGGCAGCCGCCGAGGATGATCGGCTTGCGGCCGATCTTGTCCGAGAGCGAGCCGAAGAGGACGAAGCCACCCGTGCCGATGATCAGCGACCAGGCGATGAGCACGTTCGCCGTGAGCAGGTCCACCTTCAGGATCGCCTGCAGGAAGAACAGCGCATAGAACTGGCCCGTATACCACACCACAGCCTGGCCAATGACGAGGCCGGTCAACGCGATGATCACGATCTTCAGGTTGCGCCACTGACCGAAGGCTTCCGAAAGCGGCGCCTTCGATTGTGTGCCCTCTTCCTTCATCTTCTGGAAGGCCGGGCTCTCATGCATCTGCAGGCGGATCCAGACCGAGATCGCGAGCAGGAAGATCGAGCCGAGGAACGGGATGCGCCAGCCACCCTGCAGGCCGAAGAAGAGCGGGAAATCATCCGCGAAGGCCTTCTCGCCCATCCAGATGCGCAGGCCCACGATCACGAAGAGCGAGAGCAGCAGGCCGAGCGTGGCCGTCGTCTGGATCCACGAGGTGTAGAAGCCGCGCCGGCCCACAGGCGCATGTTCCGCCACATAGACCGCCGCGCCGCCATATTCGCCACCAAGTGCCAGCCCCTGCGCCATGCGCAGCACGATCAGGATGACCGGAGCCACCCAGCCGATCGTGTTGTAATCCGGCAGCAGACCCACCAAGAAGGTCGAGAGGCCCATGATGAGGATGGTCATCAGGAAGGTTTGCTTGCGGCCGATCAGGTCGCCGAGGCGGCCGAAGACCAGCGCGCCGAAGGGACGCACCAGAAAGCCCGCCGCGAAGGCGAGCAACGCGAAGATCGAGCGCGTGTTGACATCGAAGGCCGAGAAGAACTTCGCGCCGATCATCGCCGCGAGCGAGCCGTAGAGATAGAAATCGTACCATTCAAAAACGGTGCCGAGCGAGGAAGCGAGAATGACCTTCTTCTCTTCCCGTGTCATCGGCCTCGGGGCTGCGCGCCCCCCGGCTGCCATGCTTGCGTTGGACATGATGTCCTCCCTTGGTGGTTCGAAACCGGCCAAGCCGATGGAGGGCAGCAAATGGCCACAGGCTTCCTGCCGCTGCCACGGATGCATTCCGCGAGAACGTTGGGTCGTCAGGGACATTGCAGGACCGCCGCGAACGGCGCCCCTCCCTTTTCCTGGTCTTGGTGCGTTGCGACAGAACCGGCCGGGCAATCATGCCGGGATGGGTTCTGCATGGTGCAGCGTTACGCCTCGACAACCGGTAACCCTAGCTGACAGATGGGCTTAGCCCGATGGATTTAGGCGGAAGGTCTTAGAAGCGGTGCACAAGATGTTCTGGCGGATTGCGCATGCCACGCAAATCGGAGATAGAGCGCATAATTCCCGTACAGCGCATCGACCCTGCAGCGTTTCTGCACTCGGAGTGTCTGGAGGCTGGAAGAGGGGGTCGGATCATGCGCTTATGCGGCGTGCGATCCGAGCGAGTACCGAATAGGCACCGAATCTCGGTGTCCAAGGGGCCGGGTTAGCACAGCGGTAGTGCAGCGGTTTTGTAATTGGTGGGTCTGTAGGCGATAAGGCGAGTCGGATCATGCGCTTAGGCAGCGCGCGGTCCGAGCAAGTACCGAATAGGCACCGAATCTCGGTGTCCAAGGGGCCGGGTTAGCACAGCGGTAGTGCAGCGGTTTTGTAAACCGAAGGTCGGGGGTTCGATCCCCTCACCCGGCACCATTCCCCTGACGAAAGCCGTCCTTTTGGGGATGGGCGGTCGGTCAGAGAAACCGGCCGTGTACGAGATCTCGGACGCACGGTAACGTCAAAAAAGAAGAATCGTGGATAGGCGGAGAGATGGCGTTTTGGGGGATGACACACGACGTCAGAATTTCCGCTGCACTTAGGGAGCGGCGTCGTGCATCGATGCCTATTTACGAGACTGACCTCGGCGCGGCCTACTGCGGCGACTCCCTCAAGCTTCTGAAGAGCCGAGCGTTTGAGGCCCGGAAAGGCAAGGTGCAGCTGGCCTTCACGTCGCCACCGTTTCCGCTGAACACGAAGAAGAGCTATGGGAACAAGCAGGGAGAGGACTACATCCGTTGGTTCGCCAGCTTCGCTCCGTTACTCCGAGACATGGTGACAGAAGACGGCTCGATCGTCGTCGAGATCGGGAATGCCTGGGTGCCCGGCGAGCCGGTTATGGCCACTCATGTGATAGAGGCGTTCCTCCGCTTCCTAAAGAAGGGCGGCCTCCACCTCTGCCAGGAATTTATCTGGTACAACCCCGCGCGTCTCCCGTCCCCCATCCAGTGGGTCAATCGGGAGCGGGTAAGGGTCAAGGACGCCTTCACACGCATATGGTGGATGTCCCCAACGACCAGGCCCAAAGCCGACAACCGGAAGGTGCTGCGGGAATACAGCCCGAGCATGAAGCGGCTGATTGAGACCGGCAAGTACAACGCTGGACCGCGGCCGTCGGAGCACCACATCGGCGCGGTGAGCTTCAAGACGGACAACAGCGGCGCGATACCACCGAACGTAGGGGGAGCAGAGGCAGTGCCGTCGCTTGACGGGATGGTAACTCCGCAAGGCTTCGCTGAGTATCTTGAGGAGACCACGAATCTCCTCAAGGCGGCAAACACGCTCTCCAACGACGACTATCGCAAGTTTTGTTTGGACCATGGCGCCCCTGTCCACCCCGCGCGGATGCCATCAACGCTGGTGGAGTTCTTCGTCAAGTTCCTCACTGACGAGGGCGATACAGTTCTTGACCCCTTCGCAGGGAGCAACACCACGGGATCTGTAGCGCAATCGCTCGGGCGTCGTTGGCTGTCTGTTGAGGCCGACTGGATCTACGCTGCTCATTCGATAGGCCGCTTCGACCCGCAGGTCGTGGCCTCAACGTGCGACGAGATCTCCATCCGTGAGCGAGAAGCGGCAAAGCTGAGTGAGGCAGATGCAGATAGCTTGTCCCCCGCCGTTGAATTGCCTCCTGTGGTCTCTTGAGAACTTCGGTCGGATACGGTGAGAACACCTCGCCAACGGCACCTATTTTCGCTGTCGCTGAATAGCTTCTATCTGGACTTTGAAGCGTGTTTGGATGCTATCCAGAAGCTGAGCAAGCCTCTCAACGTCAACCTTCGTAATCGATACGCTACCGCCCGTCGCCCCTCGGCGAAGAGCCTGCTGTTCAGTTTCATCAAACCAGGCAAGCGCTTGAGAAACCACCGACTTTGCAGTCGATAGCCGATCATTCAAGTGCAGTGCATCATTTTTTGACAATCCAAGAAATGACGCTGCGCCGAGCCACATTTTTGGCTCGCTGTCGTCTTTAACAAACTTCTTGAATGTCAGGCTGTTGAAGTATGGTGCCACGGCATCGTACAGGTCTTGAGGACTGCGTTCAGTAAGCGGCTGCCCCTGAGAAACCAGAGCAATTTTCGTGGCCTCGTTGCGGCCAAGAGCTGTTATCTCATAGTGGTTCGGCCGTGATTTAACGATCCAGCCTCGCCGCAAAGGGTTGTCCTTCTTCGTCTGCCCCATGATTTCCATCATTACTCGCTTGTGATCAGGATACTGATCCTCATAGCCGCGACATCCGAAGCGATTCTGATCTCGTTTCCACGCCGCGACCGTTAAGTCCCATTCGCTGAATTCGTTTTGGCCGGCTGACGCGAGGTCGTTCGCAGCAAGCAGGATTTCATGAGCTGCAGTTGTTCTTTTCGGGCTCTTTGTCATTCGACGCTCGCCTTTTTGAATACTTCTTCGCTGGCCTCCCATGCATGATCAATGAACCCGGCGCACTCTATTTCCGCGTGAGCAGCGTGTTGCAAAAACTGCGCCTCGGTAACTGCGTTGTCACGGATTTGCTGTCTGACATGCAATCGCTTCAAAACCTCAAAGCACTTAAGCGCCATAAACTGCGCAAACGTTTTGTTTCCTATGCCTCCAAGACCCTTCGGCGTACCCATGCTTTTTCTTACGCGTTGTGACTCTGCACTGTGCGGATTCAGCCACACGATATTGTCGAACTGAGGTTCCTCAATGATGGTGGGATAGTCTTGGCCGCCATGATGAGTTCTTTGATCCGCCGGCTTATCTGCCATTCCCGGCGCCTCTTCGCCGCAGAGGAGTATTTCAGGTATGTCTGAACCACTCTCGCCACCGAGCCCCTTCGGCTCAACGCGTTCTGCCCCCACCGCAATTTGGATCGACGCTTGGTCGGTAAGCTTCGAACCAAATTTCACCCGCACGGTTGCGCGGCCCTCATGCCCACCGGCCGTAAATACTCCGCCGCGCCCGATCGAACCCATATCCGGCTCGTCAATAGACGCAGAGATCAGCACATCTTCTCGCGATCCCGAAGACGTCTTGAAAGAAGTTTGCAGCTTGAATTTTTCGCCTTGTTTTAGCGGTTCCACCGGCCCAACGATGTCGACTTCGGAAACATCCAACACCTCAATCAGGACGTCGTTCGACCTGACGCTGCCGTCGGATGTTTCCAACCAAGCCAAGGTCACCCCTGCCGCTATCCCCTCTAGTTCGCTTGGTGAGAAGTTTACGACCGCGCTCGTATCCGTCTTGCCGATCAAATTGTCCGCCTTGACGGGCCTCGACGATCCATCGGGGTGATCCTCGAAGCAAGAGAAGAGCATCGGAACCTTTGTCCCGGTAGCAATCGAAAGCTCCAGCCTGTCTCGCTCCAACACGATACGGTCCACTCGCGAGCCAAACTCCTTTTTTTCGCGAGGCTCACGTTGCCCAGGTCCCTTCGTGCCCGACTTGTCTCCGCTCCCTGTGTCAGCATCGCTACCATCAGCGTCACGCTGCTCAAGGAAGCTTCTCATGAGATCGCGAAAGGCCACTAAGGCCTTCTTGGCCTTTGCCTGTTCTTGTGGCGCAGTCTCTGAAGCTTGGACCTTCTGAATCTCAATGGCCAGAGATTTAACTTGTTCAACAACCCAAGCCTCAAGTGCTCGGACGAGAGGCGTATCCGCAAGATCTTTGCGATCCGCGCCGATCTGATGCTCACTAGTCAATGCCGGACAATCAACGCGGCCTCGGATGAAGTAAACGGCCGGCATCGCCAAACCCAATGCAGGAAGTGGCCAATTGGCGACGTTGTTCCGAGCGTTCCATAGCCTGATAACATTCCGAGCCTTTAAGTCGTCCGACAGGGCCATGTTGTTTTTTGTCGTTTCAAGCCGGAGGGTGCCAGGCCTCTGCCCCTCTGAGGACATAATGACCGGTTCCTTTGTGGAAGGATCCGGCAGCACGTCAGGTATACTGAATTCAAGCGGCGCTTCGAAACCCGGGTATGGTTCCAGCTCTGACACCTGCAGATGAGAACCGGTTGCCACTTGTCCATCGACCAACAGCCAGACGTCGCAGGTCTCCAGCGTCAGCGCCGTTTGGCCGTGATCCTTGATGAGATCGGTGATCCTTCCGACCCGAGTTGCCATTCCATCCTGACGGGCGTTAACCCACTCCTGGACCTGATCGATGGTTACGGCCGTAAAGGATTTTCGTTTTGTGAAGGCCGCTTTGACCAAATCTGGCAGCCTCTGAAACTCCAGGTCCATCGACTTCAGAAAAGCCTCTAGGCGCTCCTCTGGCGCATTCTCTGCGACATTGTCGAGCGGACGGCCAGCCTCCAGTCCAAAGCCAGGCCGATAACGCACGCCCACGTCATCGTTCTGGTACCCCATACGCGTATAGAAGCCGTCCCGACAGGACTCCATCGTTGCGCTGCGCGAAGCACCGCGAACCATAAACGCCTTACCGCCGTTGCCATGACCGGCCTCAATCTGATCAGCTAAAGCTTGGCGCGCTCCCTCTCGGCCTGACCAAGTTTTCCAATGCGTGAAGTCAGCTTTGCTTGCGCCTGCAAAATCGAGGACTGCCAGCATTCTGCGCTTAGTATTGATCGCCACAACTATCTGGCGTTCTGAGCGCTCGCTGACGCCCAATCGCAGATACTGATCTTTAGAGTTCTTAATCAACTCCGGTAAACCGTCTCGCAGCTGCGAAAAGCGCGCGAGCAATTGGTCAAGAGTATGCTCAATGTCGATAGGAACCTCGTTTGAAAATGCGAACATTCCTGCCTCTTTGGAGAAAACTGTGCTGAGCGCCGCCATAGCACGATCCTCAATCTAACCGAAATTGCGAGTCACTTGGAGAAGCACTCGACTCAAATTTCTGGCGGCATGTCTTCAGTTCAGCAGCGAGTGCACGAAAAATCTTTTCGACATCGCCGTCTTCGTAGGAATAATTCGATTTGTTCGACAAATTTCCGATGATCTGTATGGCCTTGATAGCCTTATTGACTCGTGCGGTGGCCAATCGAACGAATTTTTGCCTATCTGTTTCAGACATACCTGAACCCTCCTTAGCTTGAATGCTCGTAGATATTCCAAATGTACGCGTACATCAAGAGTCAAACTGCAAAAAATCGATCTCCAGCGTGCCAAATTGGAGACAAATGTGAGATCCAATACACTAAGCCATTGATGATTAAGAAGGAATCGTGATCGAGATCGCCGTTATGCAGTTTTCTGGCGCGCGAAAAACATCGGGGATGGACTAAGGTCGAGGAAACCCGCTTCAAGAACCTGCTCTGCCGCCCATCCACTGCAGAACACGCCGCGATCATGTGATCGCCTAGACCCGGAAGGCGTCGTCGCCGTAGTAGTGCCTGTACCGTTCGGCGGCGCGCCTCAAGTCGGCGTCGGTCGGCTCCCCGCTGCGGCCCCACCGCTCGAAGGCGAGGATCAGTGGCACTTCGAAGCACATCGTGCGCCTGAAGCTTGCACTACTCAGTCCGCGATCCTGCTGACCGCTGCCGCCGGATCAAATCCAAGGATGCTGCCGAGTTCGATCAACTCCACGACATCGACGCGCCGCTGACCACTTTCGAGCCGCGCGACGAACGACTGATACTCGCCAAGCCGTTCCGCCAGCTGCGCCTGGGTCATGCCGGCTGCCTCGCGCCGCTCAATCAGGAACGCGACAAGGGCCTTATGCCGATCTGACCCAAGCGTTTTCCCCAAGCGCACCCCCTGCTGAAAGAGGGGCTGCAAATAATCCGTTTTTCAGATTATCTTAAAAACAGATAATTTGGAGATGAGGATGCTTGCGTCTGCGTGGGACCTTGTCACGACCGGCCTTTCATGGATCGGCTTGGCCTACGCGGTCGCAGGCATCGGCGTATTCGTCTTCGGCATCGGCTTCGTGATCTGGCACGAGAGCATCAAGCCGCGCCTCATTCCCCGCGAGGAGATTTCGCGCCTCGCTGACGACATCGCTGCAAGGCACCCTGACGATCCGGACAATGCAGCCTACCGCGAACTTGAAGCGGCGTGGTGGAAGAGTGACGGCGCCGAGCAGGTGAAATGGAAGCGCGTGCTGAAAGAGATCCGCAGACGCGAGGCTTCAGCCGGAACGACAAGCGGCTCGGCGGCCTGATCGGCGGATGCTTGCTAGTTCTCCTCGTCGCACCATGTCGGCACCGCCTGCCGATCAGCATCAGGCTCGCCGCCAGTCTGCTCGAACTCGTCAACCAGGCTGTCATCAGCCTGAAGGTCCAAGCGAAACGGCTGACGCCAGAAATGTCCGGCTGCGAGCGCGACTGTCCAAGGCCGACCGTCAGCACCTGCGACGAATTCAAGGTCTTGATTGCTTGCCATCTTCAGGCCCCCTTGAGGTAAGAGCCGCCACGGTCGAGGTTCGGCCAGGTGCTCTGCGCCCTGGCGCCAACCGGCAGGCCGGAGACGAACACGGCAGGCGTTGCAGCGACATCGATTGCCGTCCAGCCAACCAGCGCGTTCGGCTCACCCAAGAGGTTCTCTGCGACGATGCGCGCGGCAGCAGGCGTGGCGCCGACCGCGACTGCAAAATTCAACCGATCAGCCCGGCGCTGTTCTTCACGGTTCGGGAAAAAGGCATAGGTCGGCATTGTCAGTCCTCCTTGTTTGCGTCGGTATCGTCATCTAGGTCGCTGAGGTCGGCGCCGATGGCGTTCTCGGCCCGGCGCTTCAAGGCGATCTGGATGGTTCTCGTGGTGTTGGTTCGGCCGGTCTCAAAGGCGCTGTCTGCATGGACCGCTTCGAGCACCAGCCGGTCCATCTCGGCCATGGCCTGATTGACCTTGCGCCAGTCATCGCCGACCAGAGCGTCAGCAAGCTCCTGCGATGAGAAGGGACGGTCGTTGATGGCGACGCCCGCATTGCGCGTCAGCAAGGCGGCGCCAAGCTCCTTGTCGCCCGTCGAAGCCGCCAATGCGGCCAGGGACGCAAGCTCGATCGGCCCCGACTTTTCGATCTGATGGATGAGCCGGCTTCGGCGCTCGGAACCAAGGCTCTCGCGCATCAGCATCATGACGGCCGACTGGTAATGCGGCCGCGCCGATGACACCTCGTCCTGAAGCTTGCCGATGGTCTTGAGATAGGCGATCCGGCTGTCAGCGCTCTGGCGCTTCAGTTCGGCACGGTGGCCGGACAAGGCACGATCAGCCACCTGCTGCCGCTGAGCAAGAGGAAGATCGGCAAGCGAGCGTTCGACGGCATCCCGCCGCTGCTTCGCCTGCCCTTCCAGTGAGGCGAGCAGCGCAACCTGCTGCTCCCGATTTTCTCGGGCCCGGCGCAGCCGGTCGAGCACGTCCGTCACGGACACCCACCGATTCGCAAGGGCCACTTTTTTGATCGCCATGTCGCACCCCTTCGTTTCGCATCACGCGAGGGAGAAGGAGCAAACAGGCGCGGCTCAGCCGACCATTTGTCACCGCCATCGCGGTACGGGCAGCCCATCGGCTGCCCGGACACGATCAGAGTGCAGTGGTCACGGTGATCACGACGCCATCGAAACTCAGCGCTGCTTAGAAAGTCGGCGAAGCGCCTCCGAGCGAGCCTCGCGCCGTGCCGTTGCACAACGGGGAATTGTTATCCCGTGCTCGCTTGCAAGGTTCTCCGCCCCACCGGCGGCCTCCTGAAGCAGCGCAGGCAGGAGTTCAACCAAGTTCTTGCTGTTGTGGAGGATGAAATCTTCAAGCTGTCTCAGAAAGATGGCTGCAGCCAAGATTTCGGCCTCGTCGAGGTAACGAACTTCACATGCGCCCTCCAAGATATCGTCATCGCGATCAAGGTCGCCCCACTCGCGCATCGCATTATGCGCTCGCCTCACGTAGTCACCTGCCGAATTGAGATTTGCGCCCTTTGAGGGACTATGAATCTTCATAGCTTTGCTCCTTTTTTGCCGACAACCGGCAGGAGCTATCTAATGATCGGAGTTTTCCCTCCCGTCCAAAAGAGATTACTCACATGACGCCACTTTTCCGGAATTGAAGATGTGAGTGTGTGCCGCTTGCAACACTTTGACTTGTTTGGTCTAGACCAATTTCGATGCACTTTCGGCAACGCTCATTCAGTTGATTTGGGTCCGATCGTCGCCTGATGCTCAGCCGCCATCTGCTCCCAGAGCGGCTCGGGCATCGGCTGGATTGACCAGAACAACGCACCTGTCGGCTGGCCATAGCTGGCCACAAGCTGATCTGCACCGCCTGCCGCCGCCATGGTGATCGGAGCAGTGGCTGTCAGGGTGGCTGCCAGGGCCTCAGCCGCTTCCAGGTTTCGCAGCATGGCCCTCGCCGCATCAGTTGACTTCGACGAGTTGGCCATCCGCCTGCCCCTCCGTCTCGGTTTCGAGGTATCGGCCAAGCAGTGCAATCAAGGCGGTGCGATCGGCGGGGTCCATCCTGGCAATCACCCTCGGATCGAGCCCAGCCGGAGCCGCTGCAGCCGAACCGCCCTCTGCCGTGAAGGCCAGGAAGCCGTTGAGACGTTCGGGCCATCGGAACTTCAGCAAGACCTCGATCAGCCGATCCGAAGGCTCAACTTCAGCGAGGGATCGCTCGAACGCCTTGCTCAGCACCTGATGAAAGGCGGTATCCATGGCAGCGCCGTACCTTGCGCCGAACTCGGCATCGCGCCTGCGATGGTCATGGATGGTGGCGACAGCGACGCCCGTCGCCTTCGACGCCAGCTTCGGCGAGCCAGTCCTTGAGATGATGTCCAGAACCTTCGCCTCGATGTCGGACGACCAGACACGGTCCAAGGCAGGACGGCGGTTTTCGCGCTTCTCCAATGATCGGCTTGGCATGTTGTGATCTCTTGCAAAAATGATCCACAACATGCCAAATCGGCTTCGGAATAGGAGCCAATATGATCGAGAGCTTGACCCAATTCATCGAAGAAATTCTAGCTCGTGACGCTTCAGGACCACAGATCATTGTTTATCGAGGGCATGCGGACAGCGAATACCTTTTGATCCCATCCATTTTCAGAAATAAAGAACGATACGAAAACGAGCATATACTGCTAAGAGAATTGTTAGCTTCTCATCCAGAAGATTTCTCCAGCGATTCAAGCGCGCTCGAAATGCTTGTCCGGATGCAACATTTCTCTCTCCCAACTCGACTGCTGGACGTGACTTTCAACCCTTTGGTTGCTTTGTATTTTGCATGTGAGCCGGTTTATCGTCGAATAGAACTTAAGTCGTCAGCCACGAAAATGAGAGTGCGCGCCGATGGAGAAGTTGTTCTTCTCAGTCTGCCAAAAATGCGAGTTCGTTATTTTGATAGCGACACCGTAAGTTGTATCGCCAATATAGCTCGACTGAGTCACTCGCTGAAAGACAAAATTGATACACGGCAGCAGATATTTGAATTCAATCAGACGCTTCCTGTCAAAAGACTCATTCATTTCATCCGCCAAGAGAAAAATGGATTTGAGGCTGAAATCAAACCTAAGGATTTGGACTCAATAATTCTTGTGAAACCAAAACAGAACAATAAAAGAATTATTGCCCAATCTGGGGCTTTTTTCATATTTGGTCTTACGCAAGAACTTGTTGATCCAAAATTTGCAACAGTTAACAGGATGACGATATCGGCAAAATCTAAAAAAGGAATATTGAGAGATCTTGATAAATTAGGAATAAATGAAAAGACTCTGTTCCCAGACATAGAGCGATCGGCGAAGTATATAACGGGTAGCTTTGCCGCCCCTATAAGGACTCTAGTAAAATAGGCGTATCCATTCAGCTAGGGGAGTTTGCGGGACGCCATCAAAGCGTTCTTCAAAATTCTGGCAGAACCACGGTCATGCAGGCGCCGACGAAAAGCGGCGCCAGTGCACATGGAGGCCTTTCGGCCCGGCATCTCCTTGCCGAGGGAAGTCGGTTGTTTCCTGGGACGCATCCCATGCCAGCCCTGCCGGTGCCTGGCCCTGTGCTTTGGGAGGCTTCGTCATCCATGTCCTTGCACCGACTCGCCTTTCAGGCATAAAGCGCCCGATCAGCAATTGGAGGGTCTGAGGCTTCAGGCCGCCCAAGGCTTTCACGCCTGCCGCCATGCCCTTAGGCGCGCTTTCGCCCCTGACACCCCTGCCGCCGCCACGTTGAAGGCCCCTCAATGCGGCGATGCTGCGGCCTGCCGCCATGTCGTCGCTTTGCCTGACTGGCAGCCTCGCACGCGCGAGGATTGCGTGATCTGCATGAAAAACGCCGCCATCGCTTCGGTCTCCATGCCCCAAGCTCATGATGCAGGATGGCAAGTGGCCAATCTGTCAGGACGTCATGCTTGGATACAATAAGGTATAACGCATCGGCTCCCATGGCGGCGCAGGCATGGCGAGAGCGCGACGACATCCAAGCGCCAGATGCTCCGGCGAAGCGCCGAGATTAAAGTGTTGTTTCTATTTATGTTTGTCAGATTTGTCGCTTCTGTCAGATAGAAGTAAATTGATCGATGCTGTGTGAAGGTGATGACGATCAAGCATGGATTGCAGCGCAATCACGTTTTCGAGACGACGTACGTGGCGAATGCCGCCACGTACGTGTCCGAAGTGACAGAAGCGTCAGGCGCCGTCCCAATCGACAGTGCCGCCGATATAGACCTCGAAGTCATGGCGCGCCTGGCCGAGATGCGGCACGCGCCACACCCGCTCGCCGCGCTTGTTCTTCGCATCCACCTCGACGCCGACCAGCTTCAGGAAGCTGGCGACGGACTTCTTGGTGAACTGGCCAGGGCGGCCCATCGACTTGGCGACAGCATTCACGTCAGAGACGATCTGCTCCTTGTCGAGGCTCGACAGATCGGCGTGCGCCATACTCCACTTGCGCTCGTCGATGTCGTTCGTGACGCTGCCGGACTCAAGCAAGCGGAACCACCAGTAAGGCAGCGGATCGCGCTTGAAGCCCTCGACCTTCTGATCGACGAGCGCCTTGGTGTTAGGGATGGCACTGCGTGGGTGCCATCCGGCAAGGTCGATCGCCAGAAGGTCAAACAGCATTGCAGAGAGCCCGCCATTGTTCATCTCGGCATTCAGGTCGATGAAGAATCTCGGCGGCAAAGCATTTCGAGCCTCGGTGTCGGCCTCGAAGACGGCAAAGCGCCGCTCGTCAGCCGTGGCCGGCACGACCCATGCCTCGTTGGAGGCAATGACGACATGCAGCATGTTAGGGCCTGAGACGATGGGGCGTCCCTTCGGCTCGAAACTGAGGACCGGCTCGGTGATGAGATTCTTCACCGCGCCGGCTGCCTTTGGATCGCCAGCCCAATAGCCCTCATCGACAAAGAGCAGGATGCAATCCATCAGATGCTCATTGAACTTGCCGACGAAGTGCTCGGGCTGGGCCACCTGCTTGCCGTGAGCGCCGGCGATCAGCCGAAGCGCACGGGCGAAGCTGCCCTTGCCGACCCCCTTCGAACCCTTGAAGACGAGCGCCACCTCGGCTGGAACGTGGGGGTGCTGGACCATGAATGCCGACCAGCGGACGACATAGTCGTAGGCCGCGGCATCTCCGGCGCAGAGAACGTCGCGCAGGAGACGCTTCATCAGGGACCAGTCGCCTGCCTGAGGCTTGACGGCCCAGCCCCTCCAGAGGTTGTAGAGGCGGGCATGCTGCCGATCGGGAGCCGGATCGAACACCACGCCGTCATACTGGCGGCGGCGCGGATGCTTCACCCACCAGGCTCCGAGCGGCTTGGTCTTGCCGTCATCGGTCTCGACCATGCGCCCCTCTAAATGAGCGCTGATCGCCGATGCCGGAAACCAGTTAACCTCAAGGTGGCCAAGCATCGGATGGATGCGCTCGCGGCCGACGAGATGCTTGCCGGCATCCAAAACCGTGAAGTGATCCTTGTTCATGGACGCAAGCGCGAGGTCGGCTTCGGTCTGTGGCACATCCGGCTTGTCGAGAAAATCGTCCTGCGGCGACGAGCGCAGCACCTCCTCGATCCAGCCACCATGACCGGCATCGGACAGGGCCTTGTACAGCGTCTTGATCGTGACGCCGCCGGGCTTGATCCTCAGCGAGTTCCAGCGCCTGCGAATGTCGGCCTCGTCACCGGCATAGTCAGGATCGGAAACCGACCAGGCGACGAACTCATCAATGCCGAGGCCTGCCGTGCCATGATGGCAGGCCATCATGATATCCAGCCACTCGTCATGTCGGCCGCTGTAGGCCGCCACGTCGAGCTTCGAGAGCAGCCTTTCCAACTGCTCCGGGGTGATCTCGCCGAACGTATAGCTCGAAGTCGATGCAGACAGCTTCCTGATCGCGTCCAGGAGAGCCGTGGGAGCCTCGGGCGCTTCTCGAAGCAGCAGAGCAAGCGGATCGTCATCGAGGACGTACGGCCGTCCGGTGTCGGGGTGGATCGAGCCGGCAGCAACGACCTGCCGGCCATGCGACTTGAACTCGATGCCAGGATACTCGGGCAGGCTGTTGACGATCTCAACATCCTCTCGCTTGCGCAGGTAGTTGTGCGTTCCGCCGCCACCGGTGCGGACCAAGGGCATCTCCGAGAGACCGAAGGCGGCGATAAGCCTCACTAAGGGATCGTCGCCCTCGGCAAAGTTTCGGGGGTCTACATCGATCACGAGGTCGTTGGGACGAAGGCGAACGCCGACATTCCTGCCTGCCTTGTACCTGGCCTTGGCCTGGTCGAGCGACATCGGCGGCGACCTTGTCCAGCCATGGCCGACAGGCTTCTTGCCGTCGATGGGGATGAGGTGCTGACCCGCAGCGGCGTGGGCATCGAGCGCCTTCGGATCGTGAGATGCTGGCGCCGCCGCAGAGGCGGTTTCAGTAGTCTCGATCCTGTCGGTCTCGACAGTCTTCTCCCAAGCCTTTGCGGGCGCGCCGGTTCCCTCGGCGCGTCCGTTTCCGTTCATGAGCTCGCTCATCGACCGTCCTCCCCGCGAATGAAGGCGTCGAGGTCGGCGACGTTGTAGCGAACCGTCTTGCCGTGGATGGTGTGGTAGCGCGGCCCGCCGCCATTGGCGCGCCAGGTGCGCAAGGTGCCGGGCGTCGAGCCGAGATAGGCGGCTGCCGCCTCGGTATCGAGCCAGGGGCTCCTGTTGTGAGTGTCGAGCACGCGCCGCAGCGCGTCCTCGACGTCAGCGATGGTGAAAGTCATGGTCTATCTCCTGTTAGGAGGAAGACCGGAACCATTCCGATCACGCGCCAGCCAGAATTGGCTCCTCCTGGCGCGCGTCGTCTAATTTCAACATGTCAAGCACAAAGTAGCCTATTATTGCGCTGTTATTCACAGTCTAACTATCTGATATTGCTGATCCAGATTTCTGCTCACGAGATCGTGATTGACCCCCGCGAACGAACGCATCGAGATCGTCCAGGTGATAGCGAATGAACTGGTCATTCGCCTTGTAGAATTTCGGGCCCTCCCCCTTCGACCGCCACCCCTTCAGTGTGCCGGGCTCGCGCCGGAGATAGGCAGCGGCAGCCTCCGTGTCGAACCAGGGCGTATAGCGGTGCATGTCGAGCAGCCATTTCACGATCCTCTCGACATCCTCGATCGTGACACGCCCCTGCCGCTTCGCGGGCTTCGCCTTTTGCTTTGACGCTGCTGGGACGACGTTGTCTGGCGGCTGGGGCTTACGCGGCATGTTCGAGCAGCTTCATCGTCGGCGCCGGCAGCAGCCTCGGCCTGGCGGCAAGGATCTTGTCTTCAAGCGCCTGCACCATCGGTCTCAGATGTTCGACGAGGTGCTCCGCATGGACATAGCCTCCAGAAGCACCGGGCAGCTTCTGGCCAAGCAAGAGTGCGCTTTCCGCATAGGGAACGCCTGCCGCGATGAACATGGTTCTGGCCAGGTGCCGATATTCGTGTGGGCTCGGAAGGTCCTTGCGACCTTCCTTCGGCTCCTCGACCCGGCCGCTGCGGCTTGTAGGCGAGCACCAGAGCCAGGGCGAATTGAGCGGCCTGTCATCCTCCATCCGTGCCTCGATGATCGCCGTCAGCCGCCTTCCCATCGGAAACAGCATCTGGCCGCCGACCTTCATGTGCCGGAAGAGGATCGTGCCGTTCCCGATGTTCACGTCCTCGCGCCTCACCGTAAGCAGCGAGGTTCTTCTGGCGCCGGTCAGAAGAAACGCTCGGTGAAGATCCCTGCGGATCGGGCTCAGCGTTTCCGTCTTTGCCCACCACTCCGCAAGATCGATCGCCTCCACCTGCCGATGCGGCGGATTGGGAATACGGATCGAGGTGACCGGGTTCGCCACAAGCGTTTCGTCAATCCTCATCGCCGTATTGATGACAGCGCGAAGCGTGCGCATCACGCAAGTCGCCGTCGTCTGCCCGCTCTTCCTGCGAAGGCCTTCATAGAAGTCCCGCACCTCGACGCGGGAGAGATCGGCGATCGCCTTGTTCTTCCAACGGGCAAGGTAGTGGTCGACGTTGTAGCGGTAGCTGGTCTCTGTCGCCGCCCGCAGCGGCTTTTCTCCGAGGTGCTTTTCAAGCGCCTGCGACAGCGTGATGCCGCTCTCGTGAGGGCGCGCCGTAGGATCGACCCCGGACTGAATAATGCTCATCAGCTCCTTTGCGCGGCGGCGCGCCTCGCGAAGGCCGATCCGGTCCACCCTGTCAATCTTCACCCGAACAGTGCGGACATGCCGACCGTTCCTCCTCACATCGCCCTGCACCGCATACGACTTGGTAGTGGCATGGCAGATCACCATCAGCCCCTTGACCTGTTCGTCCCGCCATATGCCGGACCCAAGCGCGAGGTCGCGGATGCGCGCCTCGGTCAAATTCACAACGGCCATTTATTTCGCTCCGAACACCGTTTCTGACACCGAAAGCAGACCGCTCAGGATCCGCTTTCGATTAGCGATGATGTCGCGTAAGGAGCTGTTCGGGAGCCATTAATTTGCGATAACCGGCACCGGATCAACCTTAGGTTGTGCATTTTGTAAACCGAAGGTCGGGGGTTCGATCCCCTCACCCGGCACCACTCATTTATCGAGAACAAAATCCCGGCGATGCCCGTTAGCGGCAATCCCTCCGTTAGCTGTCACCCCTCGGAAGATCGCCAAGCCTCAATCCTCTTGGCAGCCTGATCGCCGCGTCGCTTCACGAAACACTGGCCGTTTTGCAGGGTGACGTTGCCCTTCTGATAGGCCCAGAGGTCGAGATCGCGGCTCGATGGAGGCGGGACGGAGTTGGTCACAGCGTCGCTTGATGTTCAGATCGCCGAAATCCCGCCGGTGATGCTGATCGTTTGTCCCGTCATGCGAGCCGCTGAGGGGCTCGCAAGGAACACGACGGCTTCAGCGAGGTCGGCTGCCGTCACAATGCCAAGGTCTGCCATGTCTTCCGCCTTCCCAAAAAGGCGGCTCGCAAATGGGTCTGCCTTGAGCTTCCCGTAAAGCGGCGTGTCCCCTACGATGCTCGGAGTGAGACAATTGACCCTGATCCCGTGCCTTTTGGCCTCTCGCGCCATACCGCGACAGAACATCGTGATTGCCGCCATCGCGGCCCCAATCACCGTCTCGCCAGGGGTCGCAATTTTGGCTGCATCCGAAGCAAGGCAAATGACTGAGCCTCCGGACTGGCGGGTCATCTGGGGCAGGACTGCCCGCGCAGGCAAAATGATGCCGCTGCTGATCTGAACGAGGGTCGGCATCACCTCATCCACGGGGATGGTGTGCAGAAGCCTGGGCATGGGATCCCCTCCCGCAGAGCTTACCAGGATGTCGATGGCTCCCATCCAATCTGCCGCCTTGTCGACGACCCCGACGACCATCTCGGGCTGCGTTGCATCACAGCCGATAAAGGTCACTTGCGCCTGCGGTGAGGTTCTCTGCAGGCTCGCGACAGCAGCGCCGCCACGATCTGCGCGTCGCCCAACGATGACCAGCCGCGGCAGCCCTGCTTCCAGAAGCGCCTTGGCACTTGCGAACCCGATCCCGGCAGTGCCGCCGAATATCAAGGCCGCGCTTTCGGTGATCGGCTTTACGGAATGAGCCATGGTGTCTGCCTTCAGCATGAAGTTTGGGAACGGTGAGCACTCATTTGCCGGTCAATGCGACTGTGCCTTGAGGAGGATCATCCGAGCGCGCGCCGCATGCGGAGCATCGACCATCTGGCCGTCAACCACAGCGACGCCCGTGGTCGAAGCCTTAAGCGCTGCAAGGACGGCTTGCGACCAAGCGATCTCCGCCTCGGTTGGCCGGAAAACGGTGTTGATCACACTGACCTGTGAGGGGTGGATCGCAGCTTTTCCATCGAACCCGTCACGGCGCGCCTCCCGGGCTTCCTTTTCGAGAGCTTCAAGATTGCGGATATCGGTGTGGACAGCATCGATCGCCAGCACCCCTGCGCGCTTCGCGGCCATCAAGCAGAGGTCGCGCGCAAGGCGGAAGGGGCTCGCATAGGACCCATCGGTTCCACGGTTAGCCGTCGCATGAAGATCGGCTGCCAGATCCTCGGCTCCCCACAGCATGCCGCTCAGCCTTGGATGGGACCAAGGCTGCGAAGCCAGAGAGAGAACTGATGCAACAGTCTCGGTGGCGACGACGAGGACACTGGTGAATTGGCCCTCGCTCTCGAGGGCAGCGAGGCGAGAGGTGAGGTCAGCAATGTCCGCCACTCCCTCGCTTTTTGGCAGCATGACGTAATCAGGAGCCAGGGGGATCACAGCTTTCAGATCGTCGTCGATCCAAGGCGTTCTCAATCCATTGACGCGTACGGCGATCCGTGGGCCAGATGCAGCACGCTCGCCGAGGTGGGCGACTAGAAGCTGCCTGGCCTCCTGCTTCGCTCCAGCCTGAACGGCGTCTTCGAGGTCAAAGATCAGCACGTCAGCATCGCTGTCCCGTGACTTGACCAACATTCGCTGTGAGCCAGCGGGAACGAAGAGGAACGACCTCATGTCAGGCGGCAGCCTTCGGCCGCATCATCATGAGCGCCTGACGGTCACAGATGCCGCAAACCACACCGTCCTGGTTCAGCGCCTCGTGACGCAGTGTGACGATCCCTTCGCCCGGGCGGGAACGGCTTTCACGCTTGGCAAGAACCGTCGTGCGGATGCGGATCGTATCACCCTCGAACAGCGGATGAGGAAACCTGACGTCGGACATTCCGAGATTGGCAATCGTGGTCCCAAAGGTCGTGTCGTTTACTGACATGCCGACCATCAGGCCGAGCGTGAAGAGGCTGTTCACGAGCGGGCGCTTCCAAACGCTGCGCGCGGCTGCCGCGTTGTCGATATGGACCGGCTGAGTGTTCATCGTCAGGAGCGAGAACCACTTGTTGTCGGCTTCGGTGATCGTCCTTGTCCATTCGTGCTCAAACACATGACCGGGTTCGAACTGCTCGTACCATAGACCTGCCATGTCCCTAGACCTCCTCCAGGCTCTCAATGTCGATAAGGCGTGCGCCGGCGGGAACGGTCTCGCCAAGAGCGCAATGAATGCGGGCAACTCGTCCGGATCGGGGGGCAACCAGCGTGTGAACGAGCTTCATGGCTTCCATCTGGATGAGGCTTGCTCCCTGTTCCACATGGGCACCGGCTGCGATGAAAACGCCGGTGATGATGCCAGGCAGGGGAGCGCTCAACTGGTTATCGCCTCCAGTGTCCCCTTCGCCATCCTCAACTGCTTCAATCGCCGCCTTAATCGACGCATCAATCGAAAGCCCCCCGGCCGCCGCAAAGACCCGCTGCCCGGCCCTTTTGATCGAAGCTCGCCCGCGTATCGGCAATTGTCTGCCGTTCTCGAACCGAGCGAGCGGACCCTGCATTGTCTCAAGCAGCGTTATCGATGCCTCGCCATAATCGTCGACGATGTGAACCTGCAGCTGAGCGGGCCGCGCAACAGCCGTGACACGGAACGCGCTCCGCCTCTGCCAGGGGTTTGTCCCCTCTCCTCCCGTGCTCCTGGCCCAAGCGTGAGCTGCGTCAGCGCGCAAAGCCGCCAAAGCATCGGCGTCAGGCTGCCAACCATCAGGAAACTCCCGAGCGAGGAAGTCAGTGGTCAGCCGCCCGATGACGAAATCCGGTCGCTCCGCACAATCCTTCAGGAACGCTGAGTTCGTGCCAACGCCGAGGACGGCGAAGTCGGACAGTGCGGTCACGAGATCGCTGACGGCGGCGGCTCGATCCGGAGCGTGGACGATGAGTTTGGCAATCATGCTGTCGTAGTGCAGGCCGATCTCGGAGCCTTCGGCAATGCCGGTATCAATCCTGGTCTCGTTTGGAACGACCAGCGCCGAGACTATGCCCGTTGCCGCCTGATAGGCGCGATCAGGACGCTCCGCTGCGATACGCGCCTCGATGGCATGGCCCTTTGAGACGATCTCTTCCTGTTTGAGGGGGAGCGCCAATCCGGACGCTACCGCGATCTGCCAAGCCACGAGATCAATGCCGGTGATCGCCTCCGTCACCGGGTGCTCCACTTGCAGCCTCGTGTTCATCTCGAGGAAAAACGGCTCAGAGCCGCCCTGCTCCATGATGAACTCGACGGTCCCGGCGCCGGTGTAGCCAATCGTTTGCCCCAGTTGAATAGCACGCCGATAGAGCTTGTCTCGGATGTCCGGTGACAAATTCGGTGCGGGTGCCTCCTCAAAAACCTTCTGGTTGTTGCGCTGGACCGAGCAATCGCGTTCGAAAAGGTGGACGAGATGGCCATGCTCATCCCCAATCAGCTGAACCTCGAGGTGACGCGGCTTTGTGATCAGCTTCTCAAGAAGGACGCTGTCATCGCCGAAGGCACTTTGCGCTTCAGCCCTGGCCGACTGGAGCGCGGAAGGCATTTCGGCAGCTGAGTTAACCCGCCTCATGCCCCGCCCGCCCCCCCCAGCTGAGGCCTTGATCAGAATCGGAAACCCGATCCGCTCCGCCTCGGCTGCGAGGCGCGCCAGTGATTGGTCGCGCCCCAGATAGCCGGGCACCGTTGGAACGCCGGCCTGAACCGCGATCTTCTTGGCATTGATCTTCGAGCCCATCGCATTGATGACCTCTGGGGTCGGGCCAATGAAGATCAGCCCGGCGTCACCACAAGCCTGTGCGAAAGCGGCGTTCTCCGAGAGGAATCCGTATCCGGGATGAACCGCATCAGCGCCGGCAGCGCGCGCGGCATCGATGATGGCAGCCGAGTTCAGATAGCTCTCGGCCGCCGTGGCCGGTCCAATGCACCGGGCGACATCTGCCATCCGAACGTGCAGTGCAGAGGCATCGGCCTCGGAATAGACGGCGATCGTTCGAAGCCCCAGTTGCCGGCAGGTCCGGATCACGCGGCAGGCGATCTCGCCGCGGTTGGCAATGAGAACTGACCGCAATCGACGGGGAGCATTGGCAAGGTCGAGCATGTTCACATCCGATAGACAGGGCGATGGCCGAGGTCCGGCGGCTGCATGGCACCCGTCGCAAGGCAGAGAGCCAACACGGCACGTGTGTCGGTGGGCGCGATGATCCCATCATCCCAAACGCGCGCTGTGCAGAAGTAAGGATTTGATTTCTCGTCGAACTGGCGCCGGAGCTCCGCTTCATAGGTTGCCAGCTCCTCCTCGGTCGCCGGATTGCGAGAGATACTGGCCCGGCGCAGGTCCATGAGGACGGACGACCCCACATCGGGATTCATCCCGCCAAGGCGCGCGTTGGGCCACATGAACATGAAGCGCGGCCGGAAGCCCCGGCCGCACATTCCGTAATTGCCCGCTCCGTAGGATCCACCCGTCACCAAGGTGTAGCGAGGGACGCGCGTATTCGAGACGGCATAAACGAGCTTGGCGGAGTTCTTCGCGATCCCGGCACGTTCGGCATCAGACCCAACCATGAAGCCCGTGGTGTTCTGCAGGAACAACAGCGGAATGCCTCGCTGGTCGCAGAGATTGATGAAATGTACCCCCTTCAGCGTGCTGTTGGAGAACAGAACCCCGTTATTGGCGATGATGCCGACGGGGAAGCCATCGATATGGGCGAAGCCGCAGAGCAGCGTCTCGCCGAATTGCGGTTTAAACTCATGGAATTCGCTACCGTCGACGATGCGTGCGACGATCTCGCGTTGGTCGAGCGGCCGTGAAAGATCTGTCCCGACAATCCCGCACAGTTCCGAGGCATCGTAGAGCGGATCACGTGATGCGATGCGGTTGGAGGAGAAGGGTTGCGGGTAGTTCAGTGCCCCGACGATGTCCCGAAGCTTTGCAATCGCGGCCTTCTCGTTGGGAGCATAATGATCCGCGACGCCCGACACGGTCGTGTGCATCAAGGCGCCACCGAGGGTGTCGCGATCGACGACCTCGCTGATCGCCGCACGAACGATCTGAGGGCCGCCGAGGTGAATTGACGAGTTTCCCGCAACCATGACGAATTCGTCGCAGAGTACCGGGATGTAGGCGCCGCCCGCAGTCGACTCTCCGAAAACAGCCGCGAGTTGCGGGATGCCTTCGGCCGACATTCGGCTCTGGCGATAAAACGTGCCCCCGAAATGATCCTGGTCGGGGAAGACATCCTCGAGGTTCTGCAGATTGGCGCCGCCACAATCCACGAGGTAGATGACGGGCAGGCGGTTCTCCTGCGCGATATCCTGAGCGCGGATATGCTTGCGCAACGTTTCCTTGAAGAAGGAACCGCCCTTTACCGTCGCGTCGTTGGCGATGATCATGCAAGTGACGCCGCGGACCGTACCAATCCCCGTGACAATGCCCGCACCCGGAAGCGAATTGTCGTAAAGGCCCCAGGCCGCCAACGGCGACAGCTCGAGGAAGGGGGTCAGCGGGTCGATCAGAAGGTCAATGCGGTCGCGGACCAGCAGTTTGTCCCGCTGGAGATGACGCGCGATCATCTTGGCGCCGCCGCCTCCTAAGGCCCATGCGAACTTGTCCCCGAGATCCTGAAGGACCGCCTGGTAGGCTTCCCTGTTGGCAAGATAGACCGGGTCTTGAGGATTACAGCGGGATACGAGCGTTACCATGTCTTTGCCTGTTCTCGGCTGCCGAAGCATCACGGGCTGGAAAGCCGGCGATCCTCGGCGATCAAATCCGGGAAGGTGAATGCTGATGAATCCGCGACGCGCACCACGTGATCGGCACGCAGACGGGTGAGTGATCGGAAGCAGGCACCGACTTCCTCCTCCGCAACTTCGGCATTTGGCGCGGGAAGAATCTCGATCGTGATGACGTCGCGGTTGCCACATCGCCCGAAACGCAGCCGTGCCTCTTGGACACCCGCCACTTGATTCGCAATCCGCCGAACGTGGTCCGGGTAGACGAAAATCTCCCGGATCTTGCGGGCCGCCGAGACACGCCCCTCGACACCCGCCAGACGCTCCACCCCTCCGTCCGAACCCAATTCGGTGGCCCGGCCAAGATCGCCTGTTCCGAACCGGATGAGTGGCCATCCCGGCGTCAGCGTCGTCACGACGATTTCGCCAGCCTCTCCGAGGGGTAGGGGTAGGCCTGTGTCAGGGTCGCAGATCTGGACATACCGCTCGGGGTGGATCCGATAGCCCTCTTCCGCAGCCACCTCGTAGCCGATCAGGCCGAAGTCGCCGGTGCCGTAGCAGGTCCAAGTCTTGAGGTGGAACTCGGCTTCAATGACCTTGCGCGTCGCAGCCCAGTCACCGAACTCGCCAGCCAGGAAGGCGTGGCGAAGTGACCAGTCAGCCGGGAGGTTCCGTCCAGAGCGTCTCAGGTGATCCACGACGGTCCGGAAGAACGCGGCGCTGCCGAGGAAGGCCGTGGGTCTCAGCGTGATCAAGAGGTCGGCGACGAGCTCGGTATTCCCTGTCCCTGCGGGGATCACGGTTGCGGCACAGGCCCTTAGCCCCTGATCAAACAAAAGCCCGGCTGGCAAAAGGTGATAGGACCAGGTATTCAAGGCGATGTCTGAAGGACCGATACCGGCCTCCGCGAACATCCACTTCATCCCGTGCCCGGTCGGGTCATCCCCAAGAGACGGTTCGAAGATGGGCCCGGGCGAGACGTAGATGTGACCAAGCTGCGATGGCTCGGCCCCCAGGAAACCGCCGAAGGGCGGCGCCTCGGCCTGCATAGCCAGGAAACGCTCTTTCTTGAGAACAGGAATCCGGCTGAGAGCCTCGGGTCCTGAAATATCCGCCGGGCTAACGCCAGCTGCCGTCAGCCATCGGGCAAGACCCGGCGCCTTGGTGACGGCCTCGCTGTAGACCCTGCGGATCTGCTCGAACTTCAGGTGATGCGCACTCATCCGAGCCACCTCTTGCGGCGGCGGTAATGCTTGATGTTTCGGAAGCGCTCTCGCCCCTCTGATCCGGAAAATCCGAGGTAGAACTCCTTGACGTCCTGGTTGTTTTCCAGCTGCTCGCGCGTGCCATGGAGGACGATGCGGCCAGCCTCCATGATGTAGCCGTAGTCGCACTGGCGCACCGCGGCGCGGGCGTTCTGCTCCACCATCAGGATGGTCAGACCCTCTTCCCGGCGGATTCGACCAATCGTTTCGAACAGCTGCTCAACCAGGATCGGGGCCAGCCCCATGGAAGGCTCGTCGAGAACAAGAATGCGGGGTCTCGCCATCAAGGCGCGGCTGACCAGCAGCATCTGCATCTCGCCTCCGGACAGATAGCCGGCCGTCCGATGAAGGAGATCTGGAAGCCTTGGGAAATACCCGAAGACGCGATCAAGATCTGCCTTCACAGCCCCCCGGTCGGCGCGCAGATGCGCGCCGACCATGAGGTTCTGTTCAACCGTCAGATGCTCGAGGACCTTGCGCCCCTCGAGGACCTGAACAACACCCTGACGGAACACCGTTGCAGCATCGGCATTGCGGATGTCCTTGCCGTCCAGCAGGACTTGGCCTGCCGTGACCTCACCCAGCTCGGCTTTCAGCAAGCCGGATATGGCCTTCAGCGTGGTCGTCTTGCCGGCGCCATTCGATCCAAGGAGCACAACCATGCTTCCGTCCGGCACCTCGATACTCACTGAACGCAGGACCTGGATCACGCCGGCATAGACCACATCCACATTTGTGAGCGACAAGCCCATCGCAAGGTCTTCCCGTTACCACTTGGTGAGGGCAGGAACGTCGATCCAGCCGGTGCCGAGAGGGACAATCTGACCACCCCTCACGACCTCTGCCGTTGCCCGGATCCGGCCGACGGGAAAGGGGGCCGATTCATCGAAATCCAGCGTCGGCAACGCCCCCAACAGTTCCTGCTCGGTGAAAACGTTGTCGAGAAGCGCCTGGCGCATCGCCTCCCCGGTGACGTTGTCACGCCCGACCTTCGCCACCGCCCGTTCCAGAACTCGCAGTGCGAGAAGCGCCTGGGCAGCGGACTGGGCTGAGATCATCCCCCAGTTCCCCTCCTTCCGATACCGGTTATAGACGTCACGAAGCGGCAGGCTTTCCTGGCCTGGAGCGGCAAAGGAGAAGGCCGAATAAAAGCCGTCCATGTCAACCAGCGCCGTTCCCTTTGCCGCCTCCGTCAACCCGTTGTGCGTTGAGGTGATGACGGGGATCCGCGCGCCAAGCTCCTTCAGAGCGCTTGCCGTCGCCTGGACCTGCGCGGTCGTTCCACCGACGATAATGACGTCAGCGTTCTGACCAACGATTGCCCTCACGCTGCTGCTCAGCGAGACAGGCGCAGTGTCGGCCCACTGCGTCTCGAGCATCTCGAACCGATCAGGGTAGGTCTTGGCGAGATGACGGAGCCCGTTGACCTGATCGACGAAGCCGGCCTGGTTCTGCGTGCTGATGGAGGCTATCCGCAATGTGCGGCCCTTCTCCTGCTGCATGCGGGCGAGCAGACCTGCGAACTCGTGGCTGTAGGTTGGTCGAATGGAATAGTGCCAACCGTTTTCTGACCACACCAGGCCGACCATCGCCGTACCGATCAACATCGGAACCTTGTCATTGGGCAGCCGACGCATCAGCGTCGTCAGGTCGGGGGATCCAAAGCCGAGATGCATGATCGGCTTCTCGGAGCGGAGAATGGCCGGCCATGTCCGGGCAATGACCGCCGCGTCATAACGCATATCGTGGATGGAGAGCTTGACGGACACACCAAGCCGCTTGCCGACCTCTTCATTCCACCAGTCGGTGATCGACTTCAACCCCGACATCGCGTTGGGCATCACGTTCGCAAAGGGGCCAGAGAAGTCAGCACTGACACTCATGACATATTCGGTGGCCTGCGCGGGCAGGCTGGCAACGAGCCAGGCCGCTGCCGCGATCAACTTTGTTCTCAGTTTCATTGGTCGTCCTCCCTGTTATCTCTGGTTTCAGCCTGGATTGCTGGCTCGCCTGTCCCCTCAGCTCCGAGGGAACGGCCAGATCTGAAAGGCTTTGCGAAGTACCGCCCACCGATGCGCGAGGCCGCGCGGCTCGAAAATGAGCGCGATGAGGATGCATCCGCCGAGAATGATCGATGTCAGTGCGAAAAGAGTTCCGCCACCACCAGCACCAAGCTGCATGAGCGTGTTGGCGACCTTGTGCAGGCTCTCCTGGACAATGGTGATGAACAGGACGCCGAGGATCGCGCCCAGCGGAGAGTGCAAGCCCCCGACGATCAGCATCCCGAGGTACCAAACCGAGGCAAAAAGGGTGAAGCTCGAAGCGGTCACGAACTGCAGCACATAGGCCATGCAGGCGCCGGCAATCCCCGCGAACAGCGATCCGACAAAGAACGACATCACCTTCACTTTGAAGACGGGGATACCCATCACCTCCGCGGCGACATCGTTGTCGCGGACGGCAATCATCGCCCGGCCGAAGCGCGAGTGCTGGATGCGAAACACCGAGACCGTCAGGACAGCCACGATCGCCAGAGTGAAATAGTACAAACGGGCGGGACTACCGAGATCAAGGCCGAAGACGGTTAGCGGCTCGACGGGCATACCGGCCAGGCCCCCAAGCCATCCTGGCGGCAAGGCGTAGATGACGATCGGGAACATGGCCTGTGCCGCAAGCGTCGTCAGCGCCAGATACAGGCCCTTCACCCTTGACGCCGGCAGCGCAAAAAGGACCGACACACACCCAGTGCAGAACGCTGCAAGCGGGATCACCAGAAATACAGGGACGCCGTAACCCGACAGCTTGGCAGCGGCGAACGCCCCAACCCCGACAAAGGCGGACTGGGCGATATTGATCTGCCCCGCCATCCCCACGGTGATATAGAGCCCGTAAACGGCCATCAGCGTGATAAACATCTCGCTGGCGATGCCTGTCAGATAGGCTCCCGCGAAAAATGGCGCGACGAGCAGAGCCGCGACCAGGATCGCGAGCCAAACCTGAGAACGCCGGGTCTTGAGAACCCGTGTTTCTGCGGCATAGCTTTCAAAATGGATGCCCGTGGGAAGCATGGCTTAAAGCCTCTCGATACGCTTCCACCCGAACAGCCCCTGAGGCTGCACAAGCAGAACTGTGATCATCACGAGGTACGGAAGCAGACCGGAAGCAGCGCCATTGGTCAGCGGATCGAGATAAGCCATGGCGAGGGCCTCGCCGACACCGATCAGGATGCCGGCAAGCGGTGCTCCTCGGATCGATTCAAGGCCGCCCAGTAGCGCGACCGGCAAAGCCTTGAACCCGATATGGGCAACCTCCAGGGAAACGACACGGCCCGAAAGCAAGACGATAGCCGCGGCGGTCGCCACCACGGTGCCGAGGATCCAGGCCGTCGCGATTGCCGATCGCACTGACACGCCGAGAGACATCGCAGTGCGATGGTCTTCAGCCACCGCAGCAAGACGAAGGCCTTGCCGCGTTCGGGTGAAGAAGGCATGGAGCCCAATGGCCAAAAGGACGGAGAACAGCCCTCCGAGAGCGAGGGGCGTTGAAATCAGGAAGGGGCCAAGCTGGAAGGCACCCTCGGGCAGAATTACCGGGAACGCCCTGGTTTCAGCGGTCCACAAAAGCTGAGCGGTACCTCGCAACATGATGAGGAGGGCGACGCTTGCCATGAAGATGGCAAAAGCCGGCTGGCTGATGAGCGGACGGAACACGAAGCGCTCGAGGATCAACCCGAACGCGATGCACGCGGCGAGCGTCATAGCCAGACTGATGATCAGTGGCACCTCCCAACCCGCCGCTTTCATTCCGGCAGTGAATGTCCACAGCAGCAGCGCCCCGATAACCAGCACTTCGCCTTGAGCAAGGTTCACAATGCGGGAGGCGCGATAGATGACCACGAAGGAGATTGCGACAAGCCCGTAGACCAGGCCGACCAACGCGCCTTCGATGAGGATCTGGATGAGCTTGATCATGCTGCGGCTCCCATCCGATTGAGGGCGACCGGCGCGTTCAGCTTGCTGGTTGTCCCATCCTGGTAACGGACCTCAATCTCGGTCCTGATCTCGTCGACACCCCCGTAGAGCGCGTCGATGATCGCCTTGTAGCGGTCATGTATCTGGCCGCGCCTCAGCTTGCGGGACCGGGTGAGCTCAGATTCGTCCGCATCAAGCTCCTTGGGCAGATTGGCGAAGGCCGTGATCCGCGCTCCCTCGTCCAGAAGAGAATTGACGTGTCTGATCGCCTGGGTCACCTCGCGTCTGATCTCAGCGAGCTGGCTGAGTTCGGGGAAGGTGCCGTAGGCAAGTCCATGCAGTTCTGCGAAACGACCGGCAATCTCGGGATCGATATTGATGAGCGCGACAACTCGCTCATGTGTTTCATCCCCGATAACGATGGCATCCCGGATGAGAGAAGCCGCCCGGAGATGGTTCTCGATGAACTGAGGCGGATAGGACTGGCCACCTTTCAGCCGCCTCAGATCCTTGAGCCGATCGAGGAATACGAGCTCCCCGGACTCATCAATCCTGACAGCATCACCCGTCTCGAAGCCCTGTTCGCCGCTGCCCAAGTCGCGCGTCGCATCGGGATCATTGAGATATCCGAGGAAAGCGCGCACTTTCAGGCGCAGCTGGCCACGATCATCCACCCATGCCTCGATAGGCTCGGCGATCGAGGGATCGGACGGCATGAGGCTGCCCAGCGAATGCGCGTTGCGGCTGCCAGGCCGGTGGGTCGAGATCAAACCCAGTTCCGTTGATCCATAGAGGTTCCCGAGCGGCACGCCGAAGGCCCTGAACCGTTCGAAGAGCTCTGCCGACAAACCGGCGCCCCCCGAAAGGACGGCCCTTGCCTGGGTGAGGCCGAGAAGCTCGCGCACCCCCTTCAGAACGAGCATGTCAGCGAGCCGCCACCGGAGGCTTTCCAGCGCGTTCTGGCTTTCGCCACGAACCCTTTTGAGGCCTTGCTCCAGTCCCCACCGGTAGAGAGCCTGACGCCACCGACCGGCGGCCATCATGCGTGCTTCAATTCCCGACGCCTGCATCTCCCACTGGCGCGGGGTGAACATCAGGAACTCCGGACCGATCTCCCTGAGATCATGCTGGATGGTGTCCGGCTTCTCCGCGAAATGCAGGACCATCGGGGCGAGCAACGGCAGAGCGATGCCGAAAAACTGCTCGGCCGCCCAGGCAGGCGATATGTAGGACAGGTAGTTGCCGCCAGGCCGGACATTCAGCGAGCCCATCAGGCGATGGGCATTGTCCAGGATGAAGGCGTGCGACAGTACTGCAGCTTTTGGTCGCGAGGTCGTGCCTGACGTGAAGCAATAGGCTGCCGGCTCGTCAGCCGATCCCTCATCGATCCTGTGATCGACCCATGCTGCATCCTCGAAGCCACGGCCGGCCTCAGTCAGTTTCGCAAAGGAGATGAGGCGCGGCTCGGCGTAGGACCAGAGGCCTCGCTCTTCGACAAAAATGATCCTGCGGATCCGGGGAATGGCGGGGAGGCAAGCGAGGATCTTGTCGACCTGCTCCTGATCATGCCCTAGCGCGACGACCGCGCCCGAATGATCGAGTGCGTAGTGAAGTTCATCCGCCGGGGCATCGGGATAAACGCAGACCGTTATGCCTCCCAAAGACTGGACCGCGAGCTCGGTGATGAACTGCTCGGCCGTGTTTTCCGAGATGAGGGCAACGACCTCACCGCGCTTTAGGCCAATGCTCGCCAGGCCACGGGCAACGATGCTGACCTCGTCGCGCACCTGTCGCCACGTCCGGCGTTTCCAGATCCCCGCCTCCTTGAACTTGAGGGCGGGCAGGTCTGCAAACTCGACGGCATTGTCTCGCAGCAACTGAGGGAGCGTGCGCCCATCCGATCGACGCAAGCCTTGCGCTGCGGGGTCCGCTCGGAAGATGTGCGGTTCGCTCACGCCGCATCTCCGAGATAAGCGTCGATGACGGCAGGATGGGCACGAATCTCGTCAGGTGTCCCGCAAGCGATGACCTGACCGAAATCGAGCACCGTCACCCGGTCTGAAATGGACATGACCACTTCCATGTCATGCTCGACCAGGACAACCGGAATTCCCAGGCCTTCACGAATGTCGAGGATGAAGCGAGCCAGGTCCTCCTTCTCCTCGTTGCTCATCCCCGCCATGGGCTCGTCCATGATGAGGATGGCGGGCTCGAGGGCGATGGCGCGGCCAAGGTCAACGCGCTTGCGCATGCCGTAAGACATGTCGCCCACATGGGTATGGCGCTGTTCTTCCAGCTCCAGAAACTCGATGATCTTTTCCGCGCGGGCGGTGTAAAGCTCCTCTTCCCGACGGGTCGCTCCCCACCAGATCAGCGCCGAGAAGGGCCCGGTCTTCATGCGCATATGGAAGCCCGTGAGGATGTTCTCCCGCGCCGTGAGGGAGGGATAGGTCTGGATGCCTTGAAATGTCCGGCTCATGCCGAGTTCCGCCCGTCGGTGGGGCGGCAGGTCGGAGATGTCGATCCCCTTGAAGCGAACAGCTCCCGATTGGGGCCGATAGAAGCCGGAAAAGCAGTTCAGAAGGCTCGACTTTCCTGCGCCATTCGGACCGATGACGGCGTGGATCTCGCTCTCCATGACCGATAGCGAAACCGACTTCAGGGTCTCGACGGCGCCAAAGCGCAGGCAAAGTGCCTCCGCCTCCAATATCGTTTGCCTGCCGTTGGACACGGCCTCGATGGACATGGCTTCCCCCTTGCGGCGGCGAAGGCTCTCACCACTGTTCTTGCTTTTGGTCATTCCCAGGCGCCGAACTAGCCCCTGGCCTTCGCTTCCGTGGGCGACCCCAAAAAAGGGTCGCCGCGCTAGATTGTCCGTTCGGGCTAACGAAACGTCACGTCGAGACCGCACTCCCGCGCGATGAGCAAAGTCTGGATCTGAGAGCTGCCATCACCGATCGTGCAGATGCGGTTATCCCGCAGATAGCGGGAGGGCGGACAGTCATCCATGAAGCCCCAGCCGCCATGAATCTGGATGGCCATATTGGCGACCTCCGATCCTGTCTCGGTAGCGTGGAGTTTCGCCATCGAAAGCGCCATCATGTCGTCCTTGCCCGCGTCGATGCCCCAGGCCGCGCGGTAGGTCACGAGGCGAGCGCTGTCGACCTTCAGTGCCATCTTGGCGATCATTTCCTGGACCATCTGAAGCCGGCCGAGCGAGGCACCAAATGCCTGGCGCTCCTTGGCATACTTCAACGCGTGGTCGAAGCTTGCCTGCGCAAGCCCCAGTGAACAGGCGGCGAGAAAGACCCGGGCAGCCTGGTAGCCCTTGTGGAGGACCCAACGGCCACCGTTCACCTTCCCGACGACATTCGTCTCCGGCACCACGCAATCGTCCAGATGGAGCGGACGAGTGTCAGAGGAGCGCCACCCCATTTTCCGGTATTTTTCGCCCTGGGTATAACCCTTGGTCCCGTGCGGCACCAAGAAGAGCGTGAATTTTTTCTCCTGCTCGTCGCGCGGGCTCGACACCGCCAGGATGATTGCAAAGGAGGAGATATCGGTGCCAGGGTTGGTGATGTAGGCCTTTTCGCCGCTCAACGACCACAACCCATTGCCGACCTGGGTGGCGCGTGTCTTGAACCCTGCCGTGTCGCTGCCTGCGTCAGGCTCGGTGCCAGCAATCGAGCAGACCTTTTTGCCTGCAATGACGTCCGGCAGGTAGGTGCGCTTCTGCTCCTCGGTGCCAAACCTTGCGACGGTCAGTGCCGTTGCCATCGACACCATTGCAGACACGGCGAGAGACTGATCGGCTCGGGCAACCTCTTCGATCGCAAGAACTGCATCAAAGATACCCAGCCCCATGCCTCCATAGGCCTCAGGAAACGGGATCGACATGACCCCAAGCTCGCCCAGCTTCCGATAAAGGTCGGTCGGAAAAACCGCGTCGCGATCAAGCTGCTCTGCTCGAGGCGCCACTTCCGCCTGAGCGAATTCGCGCACACGCTCCTGCAGCGCCCTCTGGTCCGGCGTCAAATCGAAATTCAAAGTTGATCTCCCTGATGAATGCGACCCTTGACGGACCGTCTTGTCTTGCTTGGCGCCCTCTGCGCGGTCGATCGGTTATCCTTTGAGGCTGGCCTTCAGCTCAGATTCCGGGTTCGCAGCAAAGCCGCGCGTCGCAACCTCGATGAGAGCCTCGGAGACATCGTCGGCACTCCAAGCGCCGTCCGGCGAGTACCACTTCGTCACCCAATGAACGGCACCGAGGAGCGTGAAAACAGCGAGCTTCGGGTTGATCTTCACGATGCTGCCGTCTGCGATGCCCTCTTCGACCAAGCGCCGCATCCGGTGCTCGAACGCATCGCGCAATCTCATGATCTCGGCGGCTTGCGCACCGGTCAGCGCGTTCTCCTCAAGGATCAGAACAGGCACACCCATGGTGCCGATCATCTCGCGCATGTAGCGCGCCATCCCTCGGCGGATCTTCTCAAGACCCGTCTGGCCCTCAGCCTCCGCGGCGCCGAGGCTGTCATCGGCGATGACCATCGCCTCCTTGTGGCAGGCATAGAGAAGGTCCTGCTTGCTCGGCACGTAACGATAAAGCGCTGCTTTCGAGACCCCGAGGCGCTCGGCCACGTCCTCCAACGAGGTTCCGTGCACTCCGCGCCGGCTGAAGACTTTGGCCGCTTCCCGAATGATGGCACGGCGCTTGGTCTCGAGCTGGTCTTCGCGGTTTGGAAGGGCATTTGCCCAGCGAGACATGGCCTTGCTCCGCCTGCACCTCAGGTCACGCCTGACCTGCCGTTCACCTAAGTAACCGTAGCATCATCCAGGTGATCGTCAAGTCACCTTGTTGACCGAGTGGTCACAATGGCTCATTCTGGTGAAATGCCGGGAGGCCTTTCGGGCGTTGAATGACGGCCTGCCTCCTGCGGGATGCCAGGCAGGGAACTGAAACAAATGGCCGGCAATGGACCTTTGGCGGGCATTCAGGTCATCGAGCTGGCCGGACTTGGGCCTGCCCCCTTCTGCGGAATGATGCTCGGCGATCTGGGCGCCGAGATCATCCGCATTGACCGCGCAGGACAGGCGCCTTGGGGAATCGGCGACATCCTCGGGCGCGGGCGCAAATCGATCGCGGTCGATCTCAAGAAACCGGGAGCGGCGGCGATTGTTCTGCGCCTCGTTGCGGACGCTGATGCCTTCATCGAAGGGTTTCGGCCAGGCGTGGCCGAACGCCTGGGGCTAGGCCCCGAAGAATGTCTTGCGGTCAATCCGAGGCTTGCTTACGGACGCATGACAGGTTGGGGACAGACCGGCCCGCTGGCGCAGGCCCCCGGCCACGACATCAACTATCTCGCTCTGTCAGGCATGCTGTGGCCGATCGGCAATGCTGACCGCCCTCCTCCGCCACCATTGAACCTCGTTGGCGATTTTGGAGGGGGAGGCATGATGCTGGCTCTGGGGCTGCTCGCAGCCATTCTGCACGCCAGAACGACCGGCAAGGGACAGATCGTCGATGCGGCCATGACCGACGGCGCCGCGACCCTCGGCACCATGATCTTCGGCATGATGGCCCAGAACAGCTGGAAGGTTGAACGCGAAGCCAATTTCATCGATGGCGCGGCGCCATTCTACACGACCTATGCATGCTCCGACGGGGGGTTCGTTTCCGTTGGGGCCATGGAACCACAGTTCTACAGGTCTCTTCTGAGCCTGCTTGACCTCTCCGACCCGCGCTTCGATGACCAATGGAACCGGTCGATGTGGCCGGCCCTGCGCGAAGCGCTCGAGACCAAGTTTCGCGAGCGGTCGAGGGATGCCTGGTGTCGCCTTCTTGAGGGCAGTGATGCCTGTTTCGCACCCGTCCTGAGTCCCCTTGAAGCGTTCGACCACCCCCACAACATTGCCCGAGGTACATTCGTATCGACACGCGACGGGCGAATGCCACGACCTGCGCCGCGCTTCTCGGCTACGGACACCCGGCTTGGCGATGAAACGGGTCCTGCAGGTTGCGACACGTTGGCGATCTTGCGTCGGGCAGGCTTCCGGGAGGAAGAGATAGCCAGAGCGATTGATGAGGGCATCGTCGCGACGGGAAGCTAGAGTGAGCCCGCAAGAGGGTTCGTGGCGCCCCATGCCATTGATCTCTCGATCGATGGATGCCCGGGATGGGCTGCAGGCGCGCTCGATCAAGTACCAGATGACCGCCGCCCGCCTGCCGCTGGCCAGGGACCTGGCCGAGTTCGCCTTCGCCGGCACGCCCATCAATGAGGGCTTGGTGCGCGACCTCGCCTCCGGCGCCTTCATCGCCAGCCAGCGCAACGCAGTTCTCGTCGGCGGCAGCGGAACCGGGCGTCGAGAACTTGCCGTCTTCACGCAGCATAGATTGCTGAAGAGAGGCGTCCTGCCGGTTAGCCAGCGAATAGCCTCCTGATCCAACGAAAGCATCCAAGGAGGTCAGAGCAAAACCCTGCTCTTTCAGAGCTGCTGCATAATCCTTGAGATGTTCAGCGAGGGCTGTAACCTTTTTTACCGTGTGCAACCCACCCTTGCAGCGGTCGTTGGCCACCTTTCGCCCCCTCCGTATTTGACCGGAGTGGAGACGAGTCGTGGCGTTCCATCTACTAAACTGCAAGGTGAGGCTTAAGCTGCCGCGCTTGAGCTGGACCAGAATGTGGTGCTGTTTTGGGGTCCCAAGGAGATGCCAAGCGGAAGACGCTCGGCCTTATCAATTTGATTTTACGACACTATTCGGCTTGAAAAAAGCTGGCTGGGGGACCTGGATTCGAACCAAGACTAACGGAGTCAGAGTCCGCTGTTCTACCGTTAAACTATCCCCCAGCAAGGCTGGCGGGCAGAACGCCCGGGACAGCACTTGCCGACGAAGCCGCGGACAATCAGCCCTGCACTTCGTGAAGCGCTCGCATAGACGCTCGCTTCCGCAGGGTCAAGCACTGCCTTCGCGAAACCGCTGAGGCTTTTGCACAAGCGAACCCCAGGCAGAAGGTGCGAGGCCGGGCCGTCCCCTTCCGATCAGGATTTCGCGCGCGCATTTCCCACATTAAGAATCAGGTAAGCATGGAATCTGGCCCGGGTTTCGGGGAGTTGTGGCTATGGCGGCGTGGCGTCGGTTGCTGGGGCATTTTCGGGATCGGCCGATCTGCGTGGCAGGGAAATTGTCCATCTCCGGCATGACAAGCCTGGCTCTGGGAGCGGTGATCGCCGTCTCGACCGGAATCCTTCTCATTCAGGCAGGCCATTCCCCGATCCTGCGGGAGACCTTGACGGGATTGAACAAGCCGATCCGCCTGGCTGTGGAGACCCATGCATCCTCCATCGCCGATTGGCGCGTGTCGCTGCCCTTCTGGCGCCCGGAGACCCAGAGCGCCTCCTCTTCTGGAATCAACGCGCCGGCGCAGCGGCCCGGATCGCCGGGCGGCGCGGGCAGCCTGCCCGGTGAAGCGCTCGAGGGCCTGAAGCCCGTGCCGGCCGAAGCCGCCCCTCCACCGCGCAGCAATCGCGCCCAGGGCGGCGGCGCGGAGCCCGGCCTCCACGCTGCCACCAACTATTGCGTGCGCCTTTGCGATGGCTTCGCCTTCCCGATCGGCCGGGCCGGCACCGGAGACGAGGGCGCGCATGAAATGGCCTGCCGCATCGCCTGCCCCGGCGCGCAGACCGCGCTCTTCACGATGCCGCGCGGCGCAAGGGATTTCTCCGAGGCCTATTCCCCGCGCGGTGGCGCGAATTATTCCGCTTTGCCGACGGCCTTCCGTTATCGCGAACGTTACGATCGGGCCTGCATCTGCCGGCCGAAGGGTTCGACCCAACCGGCCTCGGCCCTGTTGACCGATTTCACCCTGCGCCGGGGCGACCTGACCATGACACGCCAGGGGATGCGGCATTTCGACGGCTCGCCGACCTTCCCGCTCCGCCAGAACCAGTTCTCGGATGCTCTGCGCCAAATGGAGAATCCGGGGGAACTCCAGCTCGTCCGCGGCATGGAAGCCGCCTCTCTCCGCGGCAGGAGGCCGGCGGATCTGCTGGCCAATCCGCGTCATCCCCTGGCCAATCCGCGTCATCTCCTGGCCACGGAAATCCTCCAGCCCGAGATGAAAGCCGGCATCCGCAGGGTGAGCGAGTTCCCGGGAACCGGCCCGGGCTTCGAGGAGATGCGCACAGCACGCCCGCCCGGCCCCCAGCCAATAGGGCAGATGGGGCGAAGGCAGGGTCTCATCGCCATGAACTGAGGCCGAAATTCCCCAGTTTGGAACCGTCCCAAAAAGGCGCCCCAAATCATGGCGCCTTTTTCATTTTTTGCCACGGAAGGCTCAGTCGCGCAGTTTAGAATTCCTATAAGTTTATGGAATGCTTGCGTTTTCTGGTTGACGCCCACACCATTCCCATAGAAATCGGAAGTGCCAACGGGCAACTGCCCGTCGCATCCTCGGGCCTTGAACCCGCTGACGATGGAGATTGCACATGATCCGCCTGACCCGACGCCCCATCCTGCCGGCGCTTCTCGCATTGGCTTTTGCCGCCCCCGCTTTCGCGCAAGGCGAAGTGAACCTCTACACGCATCGCGAGCCGGGCCTCATCAAGCCGCTTCTCGACCGGTTCACCGCCGAGACCGGCGTGAAGGTGAATGTCGTCTTTGCCGCGAACGGCCTCGCCGAGCGCATGCAGTCCGAGGGCGAGCGCAGCCCGGCCGACCTGCTGCTCTCGGTCGATGTCGCGACCCTGAACCAGGCGATCGCGCTGGGCGTGACGCAGCCTGTCGCGAGCCCGGCGCTCGAGAACGTGGTGCCGCCCCACTTGCGCGGCACGGATAACGGCTGGTGGGCGGTTTCATTGCGCGCCCGCGCCTATTATGTTTCGAGGGACCGCGTGAAAGACGCGACCCTCACCTATGAGGATCTCGCGAGCCCGCGCTTCAGGGGCCGCGTCTGCTCGCGCGATGGCTTGCATCCCTACAACACCTCGCTGATCTCGGCGGTCATCGCGCATAACGGCGAAGCGGGTGCCGAAGAATGGCTGAAAGGCGTGCGCGCCAATCTCGCGAAGAAGCCCTCGGGAGGTGACCGCGACGTGGCGAAGGACATCGCGGCCGGCCTCTGCGATATCGGCCCGGCCAACACCTATTACATGGGCCTGATGGCGAAGGACCCGGCGCAGAAGGCCTGGGCAGAGGCGGTGCGCGTCATTCTCCCGACCTTCAGGGACGGCGGCGGCACGCATGTGAACATCTCGGGCGTGGTCTTCGCGAAGCACGCAAAGAACAAGGCCAATGCGCAGCGCCTTGTCGAATGGCTGTTGAGCCCGGCCGCGCAGGCGATCTATGCCGAGCAGAACCATGAATATCCGGTGCTCGCCGGCATCGAGCCGAATGATTTCCTGAAGTCGCTCGGCACGCTGAAGGCCGATAGGACCCCGCTGGAAACCATCGGGAAGAACCGAAAGGCGGCGTCCGAACTGGTGGACAAGGTGGGCTTCAACCTCGGACCGCAGAGCTGAGGCCGGATTGACCCGCCTTCTGCGACGACACGGCATTCTTCTGGCAGCGGCGGGCCTTGTGCTCGCCGCTCTTGTCGTTGCGCCGGGTCTTGGCCTGCTCTGGCGCATGGCCCAGCCGGGCGCGGCCAACCCTTTCGCGCTTTCCGCCACGCAGATGCATGCCGTGAAGGAGACCTTCCAGCTGCTGCTCGGCGTGGCGCTGGTCACCGGCATTCTCGGCGTTTCCACCGCATGGCTCGTCTCGGTGCATGAATTCCCCGGCCGGCGCTGGCTGGAAATCGGGCTCGTGCTGCCGCTCGCCTTCCCCACCTATCTCGCGGCCTATGTGGCGGTGGACCTTTTCGACTTCTTCGGCCCCGTTCAGGGCATGCTGCGCGCGATGTTCGGGCCGAAGCCGGGCGGCGGGCCATGGCTTCCGGATCTGCGCAGCCTGCCCGGCGCGGTTGCCATTCTCGGCCTCGTGCTGCTCCCCTACGTCTATATTCCCTGCCGCATCCTGTTCTCGCGCACCGGGCGCAATGTCATCGAGGCCGCCCGCCTGCTCGGCGCGCGTGGCGCGGGGCTGTTCTTCCGCATTGGACTGCCCATCGCGAGGCCGGCAATCCTGGCCGGCGGCGTGCTGGCGCTGCTCGAGGCGCTCAATGATCTCGGCGCGGTGGAATATCTCGGGGTATCGAGCCTCTCGGCGGTGATCCGCGATCTCTGGATCAACCGGAACGACATGGCCGGCGCGGCCCGCCTCGCGGGATTGATGGTGCTGCTGGTTGCGGCCCTGCTGATGATCGATCCCCGTGCGCGCACAGGCGAAAGCCAGCGGCAGGCGAAGGATCACACAACCGAGCCGCGCCGCGTGCCGCTTGCCGGCCTTGCGGCGCTGGCGGCGACGCTGTTCTGCGCCCTGCCCGTCCTGCTCGGCTTCGCGCTGCCGGCGCTTCATCTCGGCAGTCGCGCGCTTGCCTATCTTGGTGCGCAGCAGGTGGATTCGGAATTGTTCGCCGCGATGGCCTCGACCCTCGCGCTGGGCCTTTCCGTCAGCCTGATCGTGGTGGCGACCGGCGCGATCATCGCCATCGCCCAACGGACGAGCGGAGGTTTCTCGCGCCTCGGAACCATCGCGATGCTGGGTTATGCGACGCCGGCGACCGTTCTCGTCCTGGCGATGATGCCCGTGATCGGGCTGATCGATGGGGGCGTGGCGCGGCTGGGGCTGCCATTTCTCTTCATCGGTTCCAGCGCGGCCATGCTCTATGCTCTCGCCGCGCGCTTCCTCGGCATCGGAACGACACAGGCGAACCTCGCGCTCGCACGGTTGCCGACCAATGTCGATGCGGTGGCGCGCATCCATGGCCTCGGCGACATGGCGCTCGCCTGGCGCATCCATCGTCCGGCCATCGCGCCGGGGCTGAAGCTTGGTGCGCTGCTCGTCTTCATCGATACGGTGAAAGAGCTGCCGGCGACGCTGCTCCTGCGCCCGCTCAATTTCGAAACGCTGGCGACGCGCGCCTATTCGAAGGCTTCAGCCGGGCTGTTCGAGCATGGCGCGGTTGATTCGCTGCTGATCGTCGCCATCAGCGCGATGGCGGCCCTGCTCCTGAGCCGACGCAGCTGACATTCTGCTTTCGGGGCCCCGAGATTCGTCCGAAAGCCCCTCTTTCCGCGCCGCACCAAAGTCGATAAGAGCAGAGGCATCCGGGCTTTGGCAATCGCCGGAGCGCACCATCAACGCATGAGCGGCTGGAAGCGCCGCCGATACAAGGGGTGTTCACGATGGGGAGCCCTTCCTCGCGAAAGGTCTACAAGGATGCGAAGTCGGCGCTTGCCGGGATCCTCCAGGACGACATGGTCATCATGGCCGGAGGCTTCGGCCTCTGCGGCGTCGCCGAAACGCTGGTCGAGGCCATCCGGGAAGCGGGCGTGAAGGGCCTCACGGTCATCTCGAACAATGCCGGCGTGGATGGCATCCATCTCGGCAAGCTGCTGGAGACGCGGCAGATCCGGAAGATGATCTCGTCCTATGTCGGCGAGAACAAGATCTTCGCCCAGCAATTTCTCGCTGGCGAGCTCGAACTTGAATTCAACCCGCAGGGCACGCTGGCCGAGCGCATTCGCGCGGGCGGCGCGGGCATCCCCGCCTTCTATACCGCGACAGGCTATGGCACGGTGATCGCGGAGGGCAAGGAGGTGAAGGAATTCCCCGATTCCCCGCGCTTCGCCGGCCGCAAATACATCATGGAGACGGGCCTCTGGGCCGATGTCGCGCTGGTGCATGCCTGGAAGGGCGATACCGAGGGCAACCTGATCTATCGGAAGACCGCACGAAATTTCAATCCGATGATGGCAACCGCCGCGACCGTGACGATCGCCGAGGTCGAACATCTCTTCCCCGCCGGCGAACTCGACCCGGACCAGATCCACACGCCGGGCATCTTTGTGAAACGGATCGTGCATGTACCAGATGCGCCCAAGCGCATCGAGAACCGCACCAACCGCCCTCATCCCACGCCCTCGCACTGAAAAATCGGGAGCAGAAACAATGGCTTGGTCCCGCGAAGAAATGGCCGCACGCGCCGCGAAAGAGCTGAAGGACGGCTTCTACGTCAATCTCGGCATCGGCATCCCCACCCTCGTCTCCAACTTCATCCCCGAGGGCATCTCGGTGGCGCTGCAGAGCGAGAACGGCATGATGGGCATGGGTCCCTTCCCCTATGAGGGCGAGGAAGACCCGGACCTCATCAATGCCGGCAAGCAGACCGTGACGGAATTGCCGATCACCTCGTATTTCTCCTCGGCCGACAGCTTCGCCATGATCCGCGGCGGGCATATCGACCTCTCGATCCTCGGTGCCATGCAGGTGGCCCAGAATGGCGACCTCGCCAACTGGATGATCCCCGGCAAGATGGTGAAAGGCATGGGCGGCGCGATGGACCTCGTCGCCGGCGTGCAGAAGGTCGTCGTGGTGATGGAACACGAGGCCAAGGGCGAATCCAAGCTCCTGAAGCGCTGCACGCTGCCTCTGACCGGCGCGGGCGTGGTGGATATGGTGATCACCGATCTCGCCGTCTTCGAGATCGACCGGTCCGGCAAGAAGCCGATGAAACTCATTGAGCTGGCACCGGACGTCACAGAAGACGAACTCCGCTCGAAGACCGAAGCGGACTACGTTTCCGCGCTGTAGGAAAGCCGCGTCGCCCGGCTTTCCTCGCCGGCGGCAATCCGCTAAACTGCATGAGAACTCGCGACGGGCGAGGGCCTCTCGCCCGTTGTCGTTTTTATTGACCGGCTCTGCCTGCGCGCGACGGAGCCCGAGGGCAGGAGACATGGCCATTCGTGAAGCGCCACCCCTTCCCCCGGCCAGCCCGGAGACCGGCAACGGCGATCCGCTCGCGATATTGAAGCGCGCGGCGGCCAGGTTGCCCCTCCGGCGCATCCTGGCGGTTCTGGCTACGGGGCTCGCCGTGCTTGGGGCGGGTTTCACCGTTCTCATCCTGGGTCTGCTGCTCACGCGCGACTTTTCCGCCGTGCCGGCGCAACTCAGCGCCAAGCTTGAACGCGAGGCCGGCGGCACGGTGCGGATCGGCAAGGCCGAATTGCGCTACTGGCCGCGTCCGCAGATCATTCTCGAGGACATTGCCTTCGAGCGGCGCGAGATGGGCCTGCGCATCACCGCGACGCGCGGAATCCTGCGCCTTCACCTGATGGATCTCATCGATGGTTCAGTGGATGTGCCGGATCTCACCCTGCAGAACGCCTTCGTGCAGCTGCCCTCCTCCGACCTCAACGCGATCCACGCCTCGCCGCGTCAGCTCACGGGGCTTCTGGAGGCCGTCACGGGCAGTTTCTCGGGGTTGAACCAGCTTTCGGGCGCCCGGATTACGCTTGACGGCGCGCGGGTGGCGGTGGGTGCCGAGGGCGATCCGCAGCGCCTGTTGCTGGAACCGGTGAATGCGCGGCTGCGCTACCGCGCGAATGCGGGCCGGATCGATTTCACCGCCCGTCGCGACACCCCTAACCGGCCGGTCGAGATTTCGGCCTCGTTGCCGACCAGGCGTGCCCTGCAGGGCGGCGCCGCGCAATCGGCCTCCATCCATCTTTCCGGCTTCGGGTCGCGGGCGAGCTTTAGCGGAACACTCAGGCGCAATCCGGACCTGAGCCTGCAGGGCAATGTGGATGCCAGCATCCAGAACGATTTCGAGCGGTTGGTTGGCATCACGCTGAGCCGCGCGGATGGCACCGCAGATCAGCCGACCCGCATCACCGGCTCACTGGCCATGGACCCGCGGGGCGGCGGCCTCGAAGCCCTGTCCATCCGCCGGGCCGATGGCGCACTGACAGGCATTGCCGCGATCCGCGAGAATGCCGGGCGCTGGAACATCTCGGCGACGCTCGCGGGCGATCTCGTCGATGGCACGGCCGCTTCGGCCTCGCTCCAGCGGCTGCGCACGACGGATGGCACGTGGTCGCACCGCGATTTCGACGTGAACCCGGCCCCGGCGATCGACCTCGATATCCGCCTCTCCACCAAGGCCTTCCGGCTCGGCAAGGTGGCGCTCGAGAACGCGGCCCTGTCGATCCTCACCCGGCGCGACCGCGCGGAATTCGCCATCAACGATGCCCGCTATGCCGGGGGGACGGTGAAAGCACGCCTCTCGGTGGTGCGCCGCGAGCGCGGCATGCAGGATGTTCGCTTGCAATTGGTCGCTGACAAGGTGGAGGCCGAGACGGTCTTCGAGCAGGCCTTCGGGATCACGCGCCTGCGGGGTCCGGCCCATCTCGTTCTGCAGGCCGAGTCGAGCGGCGAAAGCATCGCGGAGATCACCACGAATCTCGCCGGCACGGGCAGCCTCGAAATGCGCGGTGGCCAGGTTCTCGGCATCGACGCAAACCGCCTCATGACCCGCGCCGGGGATGCCCGGCCGGAGGCGGCTCTCGTGGCCGCGCTGGGCGGGCGGACGCCCTTCGATCAGGTCTCGATCCATTTCGCCATGCGCCAGGGGCGCGTGGAGCCGGTCGGCGCCACGCTGATGGCGCCGCGCATGTCCGGCCAGCTGGAAGGCGCGATCGATCTTCCTGCCCAGCGGCATGACCTTTCGATCATTCTGCGCCGGCGGGAGGACCAGCCGCCCCTGCCAAGCGAGTTCTTCGCTTTCCGCATCGAAGGCCCGCTTCTCGCACCGCAGTTCCGGTCCGATCCGAGCCTGCTCGCGCGTCGCAGCTGACGGAAGCGCGCTGGCGGATTTCTTTCACCCGCCGCGCGATTGGGGCTGGACAGGCCCGCCTGCTTTTCCTAGAAACCGCGAACTGCACGGTGACGCTTCCAGGGCGTCCGCCGGCAAGGTCGCCCGGGTAGCTCAGTTGGTAGAGCATGCGACTGAAAATCGCAGTGTCGCTGGTTCGATTCCGGCCCCGGGCACCAAATTGCCGTTCGAGCGCATCCGCATTCGTTCGCAAGCGTCTGAAAAATCGAGATAAATCAAGCTTTATACGTCCAGATGAGTTCGCGAGCGTCCATTTTCGTGCGCTTGAACCCAACAAATTTGTTGGTCATGATGTTTTTTCGCAAGAGGCCATCACCAGAACCGGCAATAACCTGCCATGCGCAGGATAGCGCGATACTTCCCTGAGGATGGTGAATTGAAATTGCCTGTTCGCGCCAAGGCTGGTCTCCGGCTTACCCTGTGTCTGGGAGCGGGGCTGGCTTGCGCGGCCGGGACCTCAGCGCATTATCCGATCGTTGGCACGGGGCAGGATCTTTGCTTCAGCGAGCGCGGTCCGATCATCGATTGCCCGAAAGCGGACCAGCCGCTTTGGGGACAGGATGCGCAGCATCCGGGCCATCGTCCTCACTATCGTGACAATGGAGACGGGACGGTCAGTGATCTGGTCACCGGGCTGGTCTGGGCAAAGTCCCCCAGCGCTCCGCTGGCCTTTGCCGAAACCGAAGCTTACGCCCGGGCGAGCCGCCTCGGCGGACATGATGACTGGCGCGTGCCCGATATCCGGGAACTCTACTCGCTGATCGATTATCGCGGGGGCTATTCCGGTGATCCGGCGACTTCGCGCCCCTACATCGACGCCACCGTTTTCGATTTCGCCTATGCCTCCGGGGCGGGCCTCGGCGACGCCGCGCACGGGCGCCGACCGATCGACGTGCAGGAATGGAGCGCGACACGTTATGTCGGCAGGACCATGGGACGGGACGAGACCGTGTTCGGCGTCAATTTCGCCGATGGCCGCATCAAGGGCTATCCGATGATGGATCCCGCGAACCGGATGCGAACCCCGAACCGGCTTGCAATCCGTCTGGTCCGCGGCGCACCCTACGGCCAGAACGATTTCGAAACCCGTCGCGGATCGGTGATCGATCGGGCGACGCGGCTTGAATGGCAGCGGCGCGACGATGGAAGGGCGCGCAGCTGGAACGATGCGCTCGCCTATTGCAATGCCCTGTCGCGCGATGGCCACTCCCAATGGCGGCTACCCACGGCGAAGGAACTCCATTCGATCGTTGACTATACCCGCATCCCGGCGATTCATCCCTCGTTCGAGATCAGCGACCCCCGCATCTACCTGTGGTCGTCCACGACGCATCTCGAAGGGCCACCACCCGCAACGGAACCCAACCGTGCATTCTCCCAAGCGGGAGAGCTCGCGGTCTATGCCGCCATCGGACCAGCAATGGGCTTCATGGAAATTCCGCCCCGATCGGGGCAACGGCGCTGGGTCGATGTGCATGGAGCGGGCGCGATGCGGAGCGATCCCAAAACAGCGATACCCGGCGCTTTCCCGAATGGTTTTGGTCCTCAGGGGGACGAAATCCGCGGGCACAACCACGTCTTGTGCGTGCGCGATTGGAAGCCCTGACGGCGATCGGTGACGCGGTCGCATCGCCGCCCGCTTCTCTTCGCCGGATCTTGATTTTCAAAACTGGACAAGGTGGAAACCATGTCGGAAATCCTGATCTACGGAGCAGCGGGATATACCGGCCGGCTTTGCGCGGAGGAGTTCGTGAAAGCCGGGCTGCGGCCCATTCTGGGCGGGCGCGATGCGGCGGTGCGCGCGCTGGCCGAACGCCTCGACCTCAAGGCGGCAGTGTTTGACCTGAACGACCCGCGCGAGATCGAGCGGCAGCTGAAGGGGGTTCGCCTTCTGCTGAACCTTTCCGGTCAGTTTCTCACGACCCAGAAGCTCCTCATCGAAGCCTGCCTCGTTTCGGGCACGCACTACGTGGACCTCGCGGGCGAGGTGGAGGACACGTCCAGCGCTTTCGCTTTTGACGAGCGTGCCCGCCGGGCGAACATCATGATCATGCCCGGCGCCGGCTTCAATGTCGCGCCCTCCGATATCGCGGCGGGGATCGCGAAAAAGAGGTTGCCGGATGCGAGCCACCTGGTGATCGCGCTCGCCACCGACGGCGGGGTATCGCGCGGCACCCTCAAGGGCATGCTGGCGCACATCGAAAAGGCCGGGCATCGCCGGGTCGGCGGCGCGCTGGTCGCGGCCCGGCCAGCCGAAACCGAACTGGACTTCGAGGTCGCAGGCAGGAAGTTCCGCGCGGTCTACGACCCCTGGCTCGGGGACCTTTTCACCGCAGGGGTCTCGACCGGCATTCCGAACATCTCGACCTACTCGGCCTTTCCGTGGCTTGCCGTCGCGATGATGAAGGGCCGCCTGCTCTGGCTGCGTGATCTGATCCTGAACCACTTGCTGCCCCTTCTGCCGGAGGGTTCATCCGCGCGGCAGCTGCGCGACGGCAGGACCTATGTCCTTGCAATCGCATCCAACGGCAAGACCCGGGAGCGGGTCGCGTTGATGGGACCGGAAGCCTACCGGTTCACCGTGCTCTGCCTTCGGGAGATCACACGCGCAGTGTTGGCGGGACGATGGTCCCCGGGCTTTCAAACCCCGGCCCTCTACGGGAGGGAACTTCTGGAAGGCGTGGAGGGGGTGACATGGGACTGAGACGGGTCGGCGAGACGCGGATCGGCTGGCGAGCGAGGAAGAAGTGCCCGGCAAGAGCGCGAGCCCGGCAAGAGCGCGAGCCCGGCGACCGCCAATTCCATGAGCCGGATATCGCGGCAACCGAACTCGAGAGCCCGGGTTTCCGTCATTCCCAAGCCGCCATGTCGCTTGAAAACGCTTGTTTGGCATCCCTGATTGTTCCGGCCCCCTTTCCAGCCGACAAGGCAATGGGCGTTCGCAACGCTTGTGCCGCGTCTCCCGACTGAGGACATCTTGCGGCGCAGCACGCGCAATTTGCGGCGAAATCGAGCGCCAATCCCGGTTGAGGCGGAACCCTTTGACGCGGCATGCCGATAAATCAGGCGCGCGGCCTGCAGTTTTCAGGCAAGCGACAGGCGGATCAGCCCGCGCCGTCACGCAGGAGGCAGGGCGCGATCAAGATCCGTGTAGAGGTCCTCGACATCCTCGATGCCGGCAGAGAGGCGCAGCAGGTCGCGCGGGCATGGCGTATCCGGCCCCTCGATGGAGGCGCGATGCTCGATCAGGCTTTCCACGCCACCAAGCGAAGTGGCCCGCTTCCAGAGCTTCACCCTCGCCGCCGCCGCGATGGCAGCCCCCTCTCCCGCGCGCACGCGGATCGACAGCATGCCGCCGAAGCCGCCCTTCATCTGCCTTTTGGCGACCGCATGGCCGGGATGGCTCTCCAGCCCGGGATACAGCACTTCGAGAACCTGAGGATGGTTCGCGAAACGCCGGGCCAGCTCCATCGCATTCCGGCAGGCCGCCTCCACGCGCAGCGCGAGCGTGCGCATGCCGCGGATGAGCAGGAAAGCCTCGAACGGCCCCAGGATCAGCCCCATCGCGGCGCGATTGCGCTGGATGCGCGCCCAGAAATCATCGACCGCATTGGTCGCGAGCGCGCCTGCGAGCACATCCGAATGGCCGTTGAGGTATTTCGTGGCGGCGTGCATCACGATATCGGCGCCGAATTCCAGCGGGCGCGTCAGCAAGGGCGTGGCGCAGGTTGAATCGACCGCGAAGCGCGCGCCATGCTTGCCCGCGATCCGCGCGACGCCCTCAAGATCGGTGATCGACCAGAGCGGGTTCGCCGGTGTCTCGGCCCAGATGAGCTTGGTCCGGCCCGGCCGCATCGCCGCTTCCACGGCGTCAAGGTCGGTCATGTCCACGAAGGTGGTCTCGAGGCCCCAGCTCGCGGCATCCTTCATCAGCCAACCGCGCAAGGCCCAGTACATCACGCGCGGCGCGACGATGTGGTCGCCGGGCTGGAGCGCCAGGAAAACCGCGACCGCCGAGGACATGCCGGAGCCGAACACGAAGGCCGCCCTGGCCTGCTCCAGCGCCGCGATCATCCCTTCCGCCTCTCGGATGGTCTCATTGTCCGGCCGGCCATAGACATTGCCGGTGCGATACTGGTTGTCCGGATCGCGGATATAGGTGGTCGCGACATGGATCGGCGGCACCACCGCGCGGCTCGGCGCATCCACCTTGCCCAGCGCCTGCGCGATCTGGCTGCGGATGGTCCAGTCGGAATGGGTCACGGCGATGCATCCTCGATCGGGAACGGGGGGTTGCCGCAAAATAGCGGCAGGGCCGGCGGCAAGGCGAGTGAATTTTTCTCGGGCCGTCGCGCGGTGAGGTTCAGCGCTCGTCGCCGCCCGTCTCGTGGGATGGCAGCGGCTCGTCCTCGGCGGGCAGCGCATATTGCCCGCCGAGCCAGCGGTTGAGATCGACATCGGCACAACGCTTCGAGCAGAATGGCCGGAAGGCCTCCAATACGGGCTTGCCGCAGATCGGGCAGCGCGCGAGGCGCTTCACCTTCGCATCCGGCCGCTCATCCTCCGCCATGGCGACCTCACGGAGCCGTGTTGCCGCGTCGCTGATGCACGGCGTCGATCTTCGCATGGATCTCCTTCGGCAGGCGCACATGGCCGGCCGCGATGGCGATCTTCAGCTGCTCCATCGTGGTCGCGCCGATGATGGTGGAGGTGAGGAATGGCTTGTCGAGCGTGAAGGCGATGGCGAAGGTCGCGGGGTCGAGCCCGGCCTCGCTGGCGATGGCCAGGTAATCGCGCACGGCGTCATCCGTGCCAGGCTTCTCGTAGCGCTGGCCGCGGTTGAAGAGCGTGGTGCGCGCGCCGGGCGGACGAGCGCCATCAAGATATTTTCCGGTGAGATAGCCCTGCCCGAGGGCCGAATAAGCGAGCAGTCCCACATCCTCGCGCAAGCCGATTTCGGCGAGGCCCGTCTCGTAGGTGCGGTTCAGCAGGTTATAGGCGTTCTGGATGCTCGCGACGCGCGGCGTGCCCTTGGCCTCGCTCTCGGTGATGAAGCGCATCGTGCCCCAACCGCTCTCGTTCGAGAGGCCGATATGGCGCACCTTGCCTTCCCTCACGAAGGTCTGGAGCGTTTCAAGCTGCACGGTGATCGGCGTTTCGTCGGCGGCCGGGCGAAAGGCCTCCGCATCGAAGCGCGTGGGGTTCGAGCCCCAGGCGATCGGCCGGTCCGGAAAATGCAGCTGGTAGAGATCGACGTAATCCGTCTTCAGGTTGCGCAGCGAGCGTTCGAGCGCAAAGCGCATCTGGGCCGGCGTGAGGCGGCTTTTCGAGCCGTCGTCGCGGAACCAGTCCATGTCCGACCGCCCCACCACCTTGGTCGCGAGGATGACCTTGTCGCGGTTCTTCCGCGCCTTGAACCAGCTGCCGATGATGCGCTCGGTCGAGCCTTGCGTCTCCGGCTGGGGCGGAATGGAATAGAGTTCGGCGGTGTCGAAGAAATTCACGCCCTGATCGAGCGCGTAATCCATCTGCTCATGCCCCTCGGCCTCGGTATTCTGCTGCCCCCAGGTCATCGTGCCGAGGCAGATGACGGGAACCTTGAGGCCGGTGCGGCCAAGCGGACGGTGCTCCATGGCGGAATCCTTCGGACGTGTTTGACGTTAGGAGATTTTCAGCGTGATGCCGCCATCGACCAGCAATTCGATGCCGGTGATGTAGCGGCTTTCGGAGGAAGCGAGGAACACGGCCGCATTCGCCACATCGAACGCGTCGCCCATATGCCCCATGGGCACCTGCGCGTCACGCGCACGCCACATGGCCTCGACATCGCCATCCGCATAGCTCTTGGCGAGCCCCGCGGAGCGCTCGACCATCGGCGTCTTCATCAGGCCGGGAAGGATGGCGTTCACGCGGATCTTCTGCGCGGCATATTGCGCCGCCGTGGTGCGCGTCAGGTGGTTCAGCCCGGCCTTGGTCGTATAATAGCTCGCATAGTGAATGCCGGTATAGCGCACGCTCGCGATGGAAGAGATGTTGATGATGGAACCGCCCTCGCCCCGCTCGGCAAACTGGCGCAGCATCACCGGGATGACATGCTTCATCCCGAGGAAGGCAGATTTCAGGTTGACCGCGAACACACGATCCCATTCCGCCTCCGGCAGTTCCACCACGCCGCCAAACTCGGCGATGCCGACATTGTTGTCGAGCACGTCGATCCGGCCATGGCGCGCGGCGATATCGGTCACCAGCGCCTCGATCTCGGCGGATTTCGTGACATCGCAGCGATGCGCCTCGGCTTTCCCGCCGGCTTCAGCAATGAGATGGGCGGTCTCCTCGGCAGCCGCGAGGTGATGATCGGCGGCGATGACCGTCGCGCCTTCCTCGGCAAAGCGGAAGGCGGTTGCCTTGCCGTTGCCCCAACCGGGCCCGGATGACCCTGCGCCCATCACCAGGGCGATGCTGTTCTGAAGCCGCATGACCTAAACACTCCGTGGGGTTAGCCAGTTGAGATGGACCGGATAGCCAAGCCCGGCAAGCAGCGCGGCTGTCTCGTAGAGCGGCAAGCCGACCACGGCCGAATAGGAGCCGATCAGCTTGGTGACGAAGGCGCCGGCAATGCCCTGGATGGCATAGCCACCGGCCTTGCCGCGCCATTCGCCCGAGGCAAGATAGGCATCGAGTTCCTCGGCGGAAATCCGCTTGAAGCGCACGCGCGCCTCCACCAGCCGCTGCCCCTGCCGGCCCGATGGAAGCTGCACCACCACGCTCGTGTAAACCCGATGCGCCCGCCCGGAGAGCATGCGCAGGCAGGCTGCCGCCTCTTCCACGGTTTCGGTCTTGGGCAGGATGCGCGCGCCCAGCGCCACCACGGTATCCGCCGCGAGGATGACGCTTTGCGCGCGCGGCGCATCATGCGCCACGATGCGCCGGGCCGCATCGGCCTTCTCGCGCGCCATCCGTTCGACATAAACGCGCGGACGCTCGCGGTTGCGCGGCGTTTCGTCGATGGAGGTCGCGACCACATCATCCGGCGTCAGCGCGATCTGGTCGAGAAGCTGAAAGCGTCGCGGCGAGGCGGAAGCCAGCAGCAGGCGCGGAGGCGCGGGGTTCGTCACGTCGATCCTCGTGAGGCGCAAGCCGGGCACGGAGCCCGCTTCATCGGAAGAACGTCACATTCGCCGGCGAGCGCGGCTTGTCAACGCCGAAACCCGCAAAGGAGCCGCGCAACAGGACGAGAGCTCGCCTGCCGAAGCTCCGGCCCTTCTTGGCCTGACCGGAAATCGACCCGCATTCCAGCCGGAAAGGGAGGAGGAATCCGCGCGCGCCTTCGCAAAGCTCGGGGCGCATGTGACAAAATGCATTCATCCGGTTTTCTGGCATGGTATCCACCCCGATGGCATCGTGGAAGCGCGGAAGAAATGCGTCGCGATGCGAAAGCTTGACTGAGTTGCTCGAAAGGTTTCGACATGGATCTTCAATTGCAGGGGAAAGTCGCGCTCGTGCTGGGCGCGGGCGGCGGGCTGGGCGGCGCGATCGCGGAGGCGCTCGCGCGCGAAGGCGTGACGGTCGCGCTCGCCGGGCGTCGGGCCGAACCGGTCGAAGCGCGCGCGAAGGTGATCCGCGAGGCCGGTGGCACGGCACTGCCGATCGTCTGGGATCTGGCGGAGATCGAGGCGATCGAGCGCGTGGTCAGCACCGTTGAAACCGGACTCGGGGGCATCGATATCCTGGTGAACAACACGGGCGGACCGCCGCCGACCCCGGTTTCCGGCCAGCCCCCGAGCCTCTGGATGCAGCAATTCAACGCGATGATCCTTTCCGTGATCGCGCTGACGGACCGCGTGCTGCCGGGCATGAGGGCCCGGAAATTCGGGCGCATCCTCACCTCGGCCTCCTCCGGCGTGATCGCGCCGATCCCCAATCTCGGCCTGTCGAATGCCTTGCGTTCGAGCCTCGTCGGCTGGTCGAAGACGCTGGCGCGCGAGGTCGCGAGGGACGGGATCACCGCCAATGTGATCGTGCCGGGCCGGATCGCGACCGACCGCATCGCCTTCCTCGATTCGAAGAAGGCCGAGCGCGAAGGGAAAACGGTGGCCGAGGTCGAGGCCGAGAGCCTCGCCGCCATTCCCGCGGGCCGCTATGGCAGGCCGGAGGAATATGGCGACCTCGCCGCCTTCCTCGCCTCCCCCCGCGCGGGCTACATCACCGGCTCGGTGCTGCGCGTGGATGGCGGATTGATCGCGAATGTCTGAGGCGCATTCCGCGCAATATCGAAACAGCACCGCTTGACTCTCGCGCAATGTTCGAACGGTATACCGGCATGGTATTCCATTCCGATCAGAAGCCGAATCAGGTCTACGAGGCATTGCGCGGCGATATTCTCGCCTTCCAGCTCGCGCCTGAACTCGCCTTGTCCGAACGCTGGCTCGAGGATCGCTACGGCGCGTCGCGCACGCCGATCCGTGCGGCCCTCGCGCGGCTGGAGAGCGAAGGTCTCGTGCTGCGCGATGGCCGCGTGCGCCGGGTGGCGCCGCTCTCGCTCGACGAGATGCGCGAGGCCGTCGTGTTCCGCGCCGTGCTCGAGCGTGAGGCCGTGCGGCTCTTCACCCCGCGCGCGACCGAAGCGGAACTGCAATTCCTGCACAAGCTCGGCACCACGGAAGCCGCGAATGCCGAGCCGGGCCAATCCAATGTGGAAGGCATGCTGACGGCGGCCGAACTCTTCCACATGGAAATCGCACGGCTGAGCGGCAACCGCTTTCTTGCCCGCGCCGTGGAGGAAGTGATGATGCGCCTCTATCGCGCGCGCTACATGGCCGCGCTTTCGCCCGAGGGGCGCGCGCGCGCCACGGCCGAGCATGTGGGGATCGTCAAGGCCATCCGCGAACGCGATGCCGAGAAGGCCAGCGCGCTGATGGGGGCTCATGTGGAAGCTGCCGGCGCGCATCTTTTGGAGCGGCTCATCTCGGGCGGAGCCGGCGTCGTGGTGCCGTTCCGGGTGGTGGCCTGACATCAGGGTGGCCTGACATCAGGCGATCCATGCGAGCTTGAGCATGCGCCCGCCAAGTGGATAAAGGTTGGCGAAAAAAGCGGATGCGAAAACAAGAAGAGTGAGCGCCAGATCTCTTTATGTCAGATCGGTTTGCGCTCCAAGACGCCGAAGCCGGGCCGGGCCCCGCCATGGCGCAGAAGCGTCAACCTTTCTGCGCTTCCTCCAGGTAGATCGCGCGCAGCTTCTTCGTGATCGGACCGGGCCGCCCGCCCGAGATCTTCTCGCCATCGACCGCCACCACGGGCATCACGAAGGATGAGGCCGAGGTGTAGAAGACCTCGCGCGCGGCCAGCATTTCCTGCCGCGTGAAGGGGCGCTCCTCCACTGGGAGCCCGGTTTCGCGCGCAAGACGCATCACCGAGGAGCGCGTCACACCCGGAAGGACGCTGTTCGACAGCGCCCGCGTGACCAGCACCCCCACGCTCGACAGGATGAAGAAGGTGGAGGAAGCCCCTTCCGTCACCACGCCATCCTCCAGCATCACGGCTTCGGCGACGCCCGCATGTTTCGCCTCGAACTTCGCGAGGACCTGCGCGAGCAGGGCCACGGACTTGATGTCGCGCCGCGCCCAGCGCAGATCATCAACCGTGATGACCGCAGCACCCGTCTCGGCCATCGGGTTCGCGAGCAGGTTCTTCGCCTGAGTGAACATCACGACATTGGGGGCGATGTCATCCGGGCAGGTGAATTCGCGCTCATAGGTGCCGCGCGTCACCTCAATATAGACCGTGCCCTGCTTCAGATCGTTCTGCCGGACGAGTTCGCGCTGGATGGCGGTCCATTCGGGAATGGTGTGCGGATTGCGGATGCCGATGGCCCTGAGCGAGCGGTCGAGCCGGGCAAGATGCGGTTCGTTGTCGACGAAATGGTCGCCGAGCACCGCTGTCACCTCGTAGATGCCATCACCGAACAGGAAACCGCGATCCATGATCGGCAAAGTGGCTTCAGCGAGCGGAAGGTAGCGCCCGTTCACATAGGCGATGCGGGGCGCGACGGGGGCGGACATGCGAGAACTCCGGGAATGGATCGGGCTGCCGGGCCTTCGCCCGGGCTTGTTTCAGGAAGCATCAGGGCAAACCCGGCATGCCTCGCGGACGGACGAAGCCTGTCTGCGGGCGCGAGGGCAAGGATGCCGGCTGCTGACGGCCGCCCGTGAGCACCTGCCAGAGGCGCACGACGGCGGGTTTCTCCAGATTGCGATCCTTGAGCGCAACGATGGAGAGCGGCAGCGACCAGAGATCATCGCCAAGCGGGACCAGTGCCCCCGGCGGCGCGCGCTTCACCGTGCTTTCCGGCAACCAGGCAATGCCGTGGCCGGCCATGGCCATGTCGCGCAGGATATCGGACATGTCGGTCTCGATGATGCGCGTATGCTTGCCGATCCCGCCCGCCGTCTCGATGATGAGATCGACAAGCCGCGCGAAATAGACCGATCGCGAATACATCAATAGCGGCACGGGCTTGTCGCCCTGCCGGGGCAAGGTGAGGCCCATCCGGGCGACAAGGCCGGGGCTCGCATAGGGACGCAGGCGGTCGCGGTCGATTTCCACGCTCTCGATGCGCTGTGGCTCGGGGTGAACCGGCTGCTGCGCGCTCGTCCAGCAGATCATGAGTTCGGTCGCGCCGGAGAGCAGGCCGATCGCGAGATCATGCACATTGCCCGTGGCGATCTCGCAGGTGAGGCGCAGGTCGCGCGTCCATTGCGCCCACCAGCTCGGCAGGCAGGCCGTCGCGAGCGCGAAAGGCACGGCGATCCGCACATGGTCGGGCCGGCTCGGCGCGCCCTGGCGCATTTCGGCGCGGGCATCGAGAATCTCGGCGAGGATCTTTCCGGCCGTCTCGCGGAAATGTTCGCCGGCGGGCGTGAGCCGCGTGGGGATGATCGAGCGATCGATCAGGGCCGCGCCCACCCACGCCTCGAGCTGCTGGATGCGCCGCGAGAAGGCCGCCTGCGACGCGTTGCGCTGCTCGGCCGCACGGGTGAAATTTCCCGTCTCCGCCACGGCGAGAAAATCCTGAAGCCAGCGAATTTCCATGCTGCACTCCCCCGGAGCGGCATTCCGCATCGGTTCCGAATGACGAAACTCATGCTGTCCAATGAGGAACGCTCAGGCCAATGCGAATTCTGCATCGGTAACAGGATTCGAACCCGCTGGCGAGGGGGCATTTGCCATCGATTACGCCATCGAGCGCATGGAAAACTTGCATTGGCGACAATCCGTCGGTGCACGCACAATCCCTCTGTTGCCAGAGGTGCCCGGAAGCGGGCCATCCGGCCTGGATACCCGAGGAGAAGACCATGATCGTCGAAGCCCCCTACCTGATGTTCCTGGGTGATGTCCCGGATCAGCTCGCGGCGAAGACTGCGCAGGGCATCGTCGACTGGCGCCCGGAATGGTGCCGCGGCCAGTTGCGGCTGGCCGGCTGCAAGGCCGACCTGAAGATCCCCGACATGACCATCGAGGAAGCCGCGAAGGCCGGTTGCCGCACGCTCATCGTGGGGGTCGCCAATGCCGGCGGCGTTCTGCCCGACCATTGGTCCGAGACCATCGTGAAGGCCATCGAGGCCGGAATGGATGTCGCGAGCGGCCTGCATGCGCGCCTTGCTTCCAAGCCCGTCATCGCCGAGGCCGCGCTCCGGCACAATCGCCGCCTCACGGATGTGCGCCACTCGAGCGAAACCTTCGCGACCGGCAAGGGCACGAAGCGCTCCGGCCTGCGCCTGCTGACCGTGGGAACGGATTGCTCCGTGGGAAAGAAATACACGGCGCTCGCGCTCGAGAAGGAGATGCGCAAGCAGGGCCTCGATGCCGATTTCCGCGCCACGGGCCAGACCGGCCTGTTCATCTCGGGCCGGGGCGTGGCGATCGATGCGGTGGTCGCGGATTTCATCTCCGGCGCCGTGGAATGGATTTCACCCGCCGCCGCACCGAACCATTGGGATCTGATCGAGGGACAGGGCTCGCTGTTCCATCCCTCCTTCGCGGGCGTGTCGCTGGGCCTGCTGCATGGCGCGCAGCCCGATTGCTTCGTCATCTGCCACGAGCCGACCCGCACCACCATGCGCGGCGTGAAGCATCCCCTGCCCTCGATCCGCGCGGTGATCGACCTCACCATCACCTGCGGGAAGCTCACCAATCCGGCGATCCGGCCCGCGGGCATCTCGGTGAATACCGAACATCTCGCCGAGGCCGAGGCCCGGGCGCTGGTGGAGACGCTCGAGAAGGAGCATGATCTGCCGACGACGGACCCCATCCGCTTCGGCGTGGGCGCGATCGTCGCGAACCTCCTGCGCCTCTATCCGCATTCGAAAGCCGCCTGACATGCGTTCTCTTGAAGTTGATATCGAGCGTTTCCCCATCGCGGGAACCTTTACCATCTCGCGCGGCTCGCGCACCGAAGCGGTGGTTGTCACGGCGGCCATCCGCGAGGGTGCGCATACGGGGCGCGGCGAATGCGTGCCCTATGCCCGCTACGGCGAGACCGTCGAGGGCGTGGCGGAGACAATCCGGGGAATGGCGGACAGGATTGCCGCCGGCCTCAACCGGCAGGCGCTTCGCCAGATGCTGCCGGGCGGTGCCGCCCGAAACGCGCTCGATTGCGCGCTGGTCGATCTTGAATCCAAGCTGGCGGGCAAGCCGGCCCATCTGCTGCTCGGCTGTTCGCCGCCGGGGCGGCATGTCACCTGCTACACCCTCAGCCTTGGCGCGCCCGAGAGCATGGAGGAAGCGGCGCGCGCCGCGAGCGGACGAGCGCTTCTCAAGGTGAAGCTCGGCGGGGAAGGCGATGTCGCGCGCATCGCGGCCGTGCGGCGGGGGGCCCCGAAATCCCGGCTTGTCGTGGATGCGAACGAGGCGTGGCGCGCCGAAACGCTGCGTGCCAATCTCGAGGCCTGCGCGGCGGCAGGCGTCGAACTGATCGAGCAGCCCCTGCCCGCCGGCCAGGACGAGGCGCTTTCCGGCATCGTCAGCCCCATTCCGCTCTGCGCGGATGAATCGATCCACGATTCCAAGAGCCTCGCGCATCTGCCGCCCTGGTATTCGGCCATCAACATCAAGCTCGACAAGACCGGTGGCCTCACCGATGCGCTGGAATTGCGCGCGGCGGCCTTGGCGAAGGGCCTCAAGATCATGGTGGGATGCATGGTCGGCACATCGCTCGCCATGGCGCCGGCCTTGCTTCTGGCCGAGGGCGCGCGTTTCGTCGATCTCGATGGCCCGCTTCTGCTCGCGAAGGATCGCGATCCGGCGCTGTCCTATCCCGAAAGCTTCGTCGAGCCGGCCGGGCCCGGGCTCTGGGGGTAGGCCCGCAAAGGAGCAAAATCAGCAGCGTCGTTTCCGGGGCCGGGGGGCTTCTTGAGGGACCCGGCCGGCATGTCGCCATCCTTGGAATGGTGATCGAAGAGCATTGCGCTCAGGACCTGCCGGCCTTGGAGCATTTCCCGGTCCGTTGGATACCGGTTGGCCGAAGAAAATGCGTGAAACAACAAGAAATGAGAACGGGCGGCCTGATTCAATCGGATCGGATTCCGCTCTGGCGCCCCCTTCCAACCCATTCTCCCAGGCCCATCACCAGGGTGCAGAGCGCCGCGAGCACGAGGCCGAGCGTCGCGGTGACGGCAAAATCCGAGCCGGCATCCGAGACCATCGTGAAGAGCTGCAGGGGCAGGATGTTCACCTGCGTGCCCACCAGCGCCAGCGCCGTTCCATAAGCGCCAATCGCCACCGCCGCGACCAAGGCGAAGGCGGAAATCATCGGCGCCTTCAGCTGCGGCAGCAGGATATCCATCAGCGTGCGCAACCGGCTCGCACCGAGGCTCTCGGCGGCGGCGAGTTGCGCGGTATCGAAATTCACGAGCACCGGCGTCAGCATCATCACCACGCGCGGGATGAGGTAATAGGCGTAGACGAAGGCCAGCCCATGGGGCGAATAGACGGCCTGCGAGAAGGCCACGGGGTCGACGCCGAAAATCCGCTCGAGCAGCAAAGTCACGAAACCCGCGCGGCCAAAGGCGAGGATGAACCCATAGGCGACGATCAGCCCGGAAAAGGTGAGCGGCAGCGCGATCAGGAACTGCCAGGCGAGCCGTGGCCGCTCGGCCATCCGCGCGAGGCGCAAGGCCACCGCGAGGCCGACGCCGAGCGAGATCGTCGCGGCGAGCGCGCCGAGAGCGAGCGAGTTCACAAAGCCGGTCCAGAAGGGGCGCGAGGCGAAAAGCGTTCGTATCCCGTGCGCGCCACCCGCCAGGGCTTCCGCCAGCACGAAGCCGAGGGGCAGGAAGAAGAACAGCACGAAGAGCAGAAGCCCGGGCGAAGCGAGCATCGCCCGGGTGCCCGCGCCGGTGCGGGAGGACAGCGCGGCGCGGTGATTGGCCATCAGAGTGCGGCCTTGGCCCAGCCGCTCTGCAATGCCTGAAGCTGCGCGGCGGATTGATCGAGATCGAGCAGGGTCGATTTCGCGTGGGTGATGAGGCGAGCCTTCACGCTGTCGGGAAGCGGAACCCCCGGCACCGATGGCGTCACGAAGCCTTCGGCGAAGAGCGCCTGTCCGGCATCCGAGAGGATGAAGTTCAGCCAGAGCTTCGCGGCATTGGGGTTCGGACCGTTCTTCACGAGGCTGATCGTATAGGGTGCCGCGACCGTGCCCTCGGCCGGGGAGACGACTTCAACATCATCGCCCATGCCATCCATGAATTTCGCGCGCAGGCCGTCATTCACGAAATTCACCCAGATCGGGATCTCGCCCTTCACGAATTGCGCATAGGGCGTGGTGCCGACGACGCGCAGCACGTTCCCGCCCTTGTGGAGCTGCTCCATGTATTTCAGCCCGGGCTCGAGATTGGAATAGCTGCCGCCCTGCGCGAAATTCGCCGCCCAGGTGAAAACCTGACCCACGCCGGTGGAACGCGGATCGAGATAGACGATGTTGCCCTTGTATTCGGGCTTGGCGAGGTCGGCGAAGCTCTTCGGCACGTTCTTCACGAGCTTCTTGTTCACGATGAACACGATCTCGAGCTGGTGGATGGTGAACCACTCGCCCGCCGGGTGCTTGGCCAGAGCCGGAAGCTTGTCGAAATTCGTGGGTTTGAAGGGGGCGAGCAAGCCCCGCCTCTGGGCATCCACGCCATTCGCGCCGAAATAATAGATCGTATCGACCTGCGGGCGATTCTTGGTGCGGTCGAGCGCGTTCACCGCCACGCCCGAGCCGACGTCATTATAGACGAGGTTGATGTTGGGGTAGCGCTGGCCGAACACGCGGAAGAGCGCAGCCCAGTTCGCCCAGGTCGGCCCTGTATTGTTGGAAATCACCATGCCTTCCTTCAGCGCTTCCTCGTAGAGCGCCTTCTCGCCGGCATAAAGCTCGGGGCCGGTCGTGACATTGGCAGGAGCCTGCGCCCGGGCAGGCGCGGCGGCGAGCGCCAGCGCGGAAGCGCCGAGGCCCTGCAGGAGAATGCGACGATCAATGGTCATGAAACGCTCCTCTGGAGATCAGGCCGGAACGGCCGGGTTGTCGTCTGTGGTCGCGGCGCTTCTCTCGGCGCCCTCTTGTCCCGTTGCGATCACCTGAACCGCAAAGGGGGGAAGTTCGATCGCGCTCGGCGGCGCGACATGGCTTTCGGTCTCGATTCTGAGGCACTGGCCGCCGGGAAGCGTGAAATCGAAGCGCCGCAGGGCACCAAGGAAGCGGTCGCGCGTCACGCTGCCCGCGAAGCGGTTCGGGCCATTGGCACTTTCTGCCGGGCGGATGACCTCGGGTCGGATCAGCACCGTCACGGCCATGCCGCGCGGGAACGGATGCGCCCCGCAGGCGAGATCGCCGAGGGGCGTGCGGACATTCAGGGAATCGAGCACGATGCCATCGAACAGGTTTGCCAGCCCCACGAAGGCAGCCACGGTGCGGTTGGCGGGCCGGGCATAGAGCCGCTCGGGCGTATCGACCTGCAGGATGCGCCCCTCGCGCATCACCGCCACACGATGCGCCATGGAGAGCGCCTCCTCCTGATCATGCGTGATGTGGAGCGTCGCGATGCCGTGAAGCCGCTGGAGGCGGGCGATCTCGTCGCGCATTTCGCCACGCAACGTGGCATCAAGCGCGGAAAGCGGTTCATCGAGCAGCAGGGCGCGGGGGCGAAACACCAAAGCCCGCGCCAGAGCCACACGCTGCTGCTGCCCGCCGGAAAGCGAGCGTGGCAGGCGATCCGCCAGATGGCCGAGGCCGACCATGCCGAGCGCCTCGCGCACGCGCCCGCCCGCCTCGCTGGCGGGCACCTGCCGCAGCTTCAGCGCGTAGCCCACATTCTCCGCGAGCGTCATATGCGGGAAGAGCGCGTAATTCTGGAAGACGATGCCGAGATCACGCTTGCGCGGCGGCACATGCGTCATATCCTCGCCGGCGATCGTCACCCGGCCGGATTGCGGCATCAGGAAGCCGGCGATCAGCTTGAGGATCGTCGATTTGCCACAGCCCGAAGGGCCGATCACCGCGAGCAATTCGCCCTCGCGGATCTCCAGCGCGATGTCGCGCACCCCTGCCCCGCCGCCGGGATAGGCGAAGCTCACCTGATCGAGGGTCACGCTCATGCGATCCCTCCCCGGCCGGCGGTCGCACCACGCGCGACAAGGGCTCCGGCCATGGCCGCGAGAAGCGCGAGCGCCAGCAGCACCACGGTCGCAGCACAGGCAAAGCCCGTCGCGCCGTAAAAGGCCTGAAGCAGAACAATGGGATAGGTGCGGTGCAGGAAGCCCGCAATGAGGTTCGTGAGCTGGAATTCGCCGATCGACAAAGCCGCGACCAGAATCGAGGCCGAGGCGATGGAATGCACGAGACCGGGCAGAACGATATCCAGGAAGCGGCGGTGAAACGGCGCGCCGAGCGATTCAGCCGCCTGCTCCAGCACTTCCACGCCCTGAAGCTTCAAATCCGCCACCAGCGTCTGCAGGAAATACGGCAGACAGACCACGACATGCGCGGCGACCGTCAGCCAACCCGCCCCGAGGAAGGGCAGGGCATCGGTGGAAAAGGCGAGCATGTAGCCGAAGCCCAGCACCACGGCGGGTGCGGCCACCGGCGTGAGGTAGAGAATGCGCCCGAACATCGCGAGCGCCGGGCTTCTCGCCGTGGCAACCGCGTAAGCCAGAGGCGCGCCGATCAGGATGCAGGCAACCACCGTCGCCGCGCAGACCCAGAGGCTGGTGATGAAGGCTTTCTGGAATGTCGGGTTCGCCATGAGCGTTTCGAACCAGCGGCCGGTGAATCCCACGGGCAGCAGCGTGTTGCTCCAGACCCCGCCCACCGAGCCGACGAGGATCAGCGCCATCGGCGTCACGAGATAGGCCGCGTAAAGCGCGAGCGCCGCGCTGCCGAGGCCCGTCGGGCGGCCGGAAAGCGCCATTCCGCTCATGAGGTCACCCCGTTCATGGCGCTAACCCGCTCATGATGCTACCCGGAAATAGCGCCCGGCGATCGCCTCCATCGCGGTTTCGATTTCCGCACATTCCAGCGCGCCATCCACCCGGTTCGCATCAGGCATGGCAATGACCAGGCGTTCCATCTTCAGGCCGAGCGCGATCTCGGAAAGCGTGCCGTGCCCACCCCCCACGGCCACCAGCGCGAAGCAGGCCGAGGCGATGATCGCATTGCGCGCCTCGCCAATTCCGCTCGCGATGGGCACGCTGACGAAAGGGTTCGCGCTGAGGGGATCGGTGGAAGGCAGCACACCGATCACGAGCCCGCCCGCCTCTGCCGCCCCGCGCGAGGCCGCCTGCATGCAACCGCCGCGGCCGCCGCAGATCAGCGGCAGACCAAGAAGGGCGATCCCGCGCCCCGCCGCTTCGGCCATGGCAAGTTCGGATGGCGACGCGTCATTCGGCCCGATGACCCCAACCGGCAAACGCCTTGCGCCGGCCTTCAGCGCGAGGCGCAGGGCCTCGCTGGCGGCGATGGGTTTGCCCGCCGCCTCGCCAGCCCTGGCAGGCTGCCAGCGATGCGTGGCCGCGTCGAAGCGGCGTCCGGCATCGTCCCGCAGGATATCGGGCGCGCTGAGGGTCAGGGTCATGGTCCGGTGCTTCCTCAAGGGCTCTCTGCGGATCAAGGCGGAGCAGCTGGAAGATATCTTCCATCTATTGGCATTACATGTCAATTATATGACAAGCCTGGAAATCGTGCTATGCGGCGACGATGAACCGGAGATCCCTGATGCCAGTGCTGGAAGACAACGCCCTCAATGATCGGCAAAGCCAGATCGTCGATCGCGTCGAACGGCTGGGATTCGTGACGATCGAGGCCCTGGCCGAGGAGTTCAGGGTTTCGAGCCAGACCGTGCGGCGCGAGATCATCCGGCTCGACGAACTGGGCCTGATCCACCGCTTCCATGGCGGCGCGGGGCGCTGCGGTTCGGGCGAGCGCCTGAGCCATGAGGTGAAACGACAGCGCGAGACGGGGCTCAAGGCGCGGATCGGGGAGGCCATGGCCAGCCGCGTGCAGAACGGGCAATCCGTCTTCCTCGACGTGGGCACCACGGCCGAAGCGACCGCGCAGGCTCTGCGCGGCATTTGCCGGCTCACAATCGTCACGCCCAGCGCGAATATCGCGCAGATCCTCTTTGATGCGCCGGGCGTCGAGATCGTCCTGACAGGCGGGCGGATCGTGGGGCGTGACCTCTCGATGGCCGGCCCTGCCGCCGTGGAAAGCGTGATGCGGCACCGGTTCGACTGGGCCATCATCGCCTGTTCGGCCGTCGAGGATAACGGCGCGGTGCTCGATTTCGATGCCGAGAAGATCGCCGTGAAACAGGCCGCGATGGAAGTGTCCCGGCGCCAGGCGCTCATCGCCGATTCCTCGAAATTCACGCGCTCGGCGCGACTGGAAATCGCGCGGCTCGACAGCTTCGATCTCATCGTCACCGATGCCGCGCCGCCCCCTGCCCTGCGCGAGCGGATCGGCGAGGAAAGGCTGATGCTCGCGGCCGGCGACCGCGCGGGGCCGGCCATGTTGTCAATGATCTGACATTCCGGCGCCCGCCCCAAAATGACAACCCGCCTGCAAAAGGCCGGATGGACAGGCGCATTCATCCATGTTCTACAAAAGATGCTTTCGGTGCCTCTCGTCAGGGAGAGGTGAAACGGGAACGCCGTAACGGGTGTCGAACCCCCAATCGGCGGCTGCCCCCGCAACTGTAGGCGGCGAGCCTTCTTCGCATCACCACTGGACCTTCGAGGTCCGGGAAGGGCGAACAGGCGCTTGAGCCGCAAGCCAGGAGACCGGCCGGAAGCTTGTGCAACACGAACTCCTTGGCGGTGGGCCGAGGCAGGTGGATCATGAGCCGAACGTTTCCGGTGGCCCTGGCCGCCTTTCTGGTCGCATGCGCGGCCCATTCGACCACATCCGCCCAAGCGCAATCTCGCCGGGAGCCCGAGCCCCTCTTCATCACCATCACCCCCAACCGATTGCCGACCGCCATTCAGCGCACGGGTTCTGCTGTCACCATTATCCGGGCGGAGGAGATCGCCCGCGCGAGCAGCTATTCCGTCGCAGATGTCCTGCGGCAGGTTCCGGGGGTGGATGTCAGCACCAATGGCGGGCCAGGCGGCACCAGCAGCATCCGCCTGCGCGGAGCCAATTCCGGCCACACCCTCGTCCTGCTCGATGGCGTGCGCATCGGCGATCCGTCCGCAACCTCGGGCGAGTTCGACGCCTCGACGATCGCGCCGGGCATCATCGAGCGGATCGAGGTCCTGCGTGGGCCGCAATCGGCGCTTTATGGCTCGGATGCGATTGGCGGAGTCATCAACATCATCACGCGGAAGGGCCAGGGCGCCCCGTTGCGCAGCCTGCGCGTCGAGGGCGGCTCGTATGGTTCGGCCAGCGTGACAGGCTCGGTCGCCGGCTCCACCGGGCCGTGGTCCTATGCCTTTTCCGGGCTGGGGCAGACCCTGGAAGGGTTTTCGAGCTATGGCTATCGCATCGGCCGGCTGGAGAAGACGCAAGGACCGTTCGAGAATGATGGCCTGCGTCGCCTCACGGGCCTGGGGCGCATCGGCTATGATCCCGGAACCGGTTTCCGGTTTGATCTCGGCATCATGGCCAGCGGCAGGCGCTCGGGTTACGATGCCGGCTTCGGCACCTATCCCGACACGAAGAGCATCTCGAACCAGCGCTACGGGCAGGTCTTTGCCAAGGCCGAGCTTGACGCTTTCGACAATCGCTTCACCCACAGCCTCCAGATCTTCGCGAACCGCACAGAGCGTGTCCTGAAGGATTCCTTCCTCTCGGGCGGGCCGCCGCCCACGAATTTCCGGACGGATTACGAATTCTGGGGCAACCGCTTCGGCGCGGAATATCAGGGAACCCTTCGGCTCGATCGGTTCGGGACGCTGATCCTCGGCGGGCGATCCGAGCGCGAGGTCGCGGCCTCGACCAACCAGGATATCGGCCCTTTCCCCGGCCCGCGCCGCAAGGATTTCTCCGGCACGCAGGATACAGCCTCCCTGTTCGGCCTCTGGCAATTGCCCGTGGGCGAAAGGCTGATGCTGTCCTTCGGGACACGCCTCGACCAGGTGAGCGACAGCCGTTCCTTCGCGACCTGGCGCATGACCGCCGCCTATAACCTGCCGGAAACGGGCACGAAACTGCGCGCCAGCGCCGGCACGGGCGCCAAAGCGCCAACCCTCTACCAGCGCTTCTCGCCGCTCTATGGCACGCGCGATCTCAGGCCCGAGGAAAGCCTTGGCGTCGATGTCGGCATCGATCAGGGCTTCTTCAACAACCGCGTAACCTTTTCGGTGACGGGTTTCCGGAACCGCTTCCGCGATCTGATCGATTTCCAGTTCGCGGGCTGCCCGCCGGCTCAACCCTTCGGCTGCTACTTCAACGTGGCGCGCGCGAAAACCTCGGGCGTGGAGATTTCCGCCACGTTCATCGCGATCGAAGCCTGGCTCTCGATCACGGGCAGCTACACCTACCTCAACGCGAGGGACCAGCGCACGAATCTCACGCTCGCCCGCCGCGCACCACATCGAGGCCGCCTGGCCCTGCGGATCACTCCACGCGAGGGCTGGCTGATCGAGCCTTCCGTGACCATGGTTTCGAACCGCTTCTCGAGCGCGAACGAGACCAACCCGTTGAAGCGCTATGCCCGTTTCGATATCCATGCGGAATATGTGCTGAACAGCACCTACAAGCTGCATGCCCGGTTCGAAAACATCACCAATGCGCGCTATGAGGAGGTGCGGGACTACGGCACCACCGGCCGGGCCTTCTATGGCGGCGTGACCGCGACATGGTGAGGACGGACATGACGAGCGGGCGAGGAGCCATCCTGCCGGCCGGGCCGAAAGCGGCCCGCCTCTGGCTGGTTCCCGCCCTTCTGCTGCTCGTCGGTCTGCTGTTTCTCGGCTCGCTCGCCATCGGGCCGGTGCGGCTCCCGGTGCCCGAGTTGCTGGCGGCTCTCTCGGGTCGGGGCAAGGAGGCTCACCGCGTCATCCTGCTCGAATTGCGCCTGCCGCGCGCGCTGCTTGCCGTGTCGATCGGCTTCATGCTCGGGCTCGCGGGTGCGGCGATGCAGGGCCTGATGCGCAATCCGCTCGCGGCGCCCTCGCTGTTCGGAGCCCCGCAATCCGCAGCCTTCGCGGCTGTGGCGACCATCGCGCTGGGGCTCAATGACACGCTCTCCTGGGGCCTGCCCGTTGCGGCGATCCTCGGGGCGTTCCTGTCGGTGTTCCTGCTCGTGGCGATTGCCGGGCGCAATGCCTCGCTCCTGCTGCTGATCCTTTCGGGCCTCGCGGTGTCGAGCCTCGCCGGGGCGGGAACGGCTTTGGCGATGAACCTCGCGGCGAACCCCTTCGCGGCACTGGAGATCGCCTTCTGGCTGTTGGGATCGCTGGAGGATCGCTCCATGCGCCATGTCATGCTGGCGCTGCCCTTCATTCTGGTCGCGAGCCTGCTGCTCTTTTCGCAGCGCGGTGCGTTCCGGGCACTGTCGCTGGGTGAGGAAGCCGCCGCGAGCCTGGGTGTGGCGGTGGGGCGCCTGCGTTTCACCGTCATCCTCGGCGTGGCGATCGGCGTCGGCGCCTCGGTGGCCGTGGCGGGCACCATCGCCTTTATCGGGCTCGTGGCTCCCCATCTCATGCGCCCGCTGGTGAACCATGATCCGGCGCGGCTGTTGCTGCCGGCGGGGCTCGCGGGCGCGGCGCTGCTTCTGGCGGCGGATATCGCGGTGCGGATCATCCCCGCGCAGAGCGACATCAAGGTCGGCGTGCTGACCTCGATCATCGGTGTGCCCTTTTTCCTGCTGCTGATCGTCAGGCAGCGCAAGAGCCTCGCGGGAGGCATGACATGACCGCGCCCCTTCTCGCGGCCGAAGGGCTTTGCGTGGAACTCGGCGGAAAGGCGATCCTGCGCGATCTTTCCGTCAACTTCCCGTCCGGGCGTTTCGTGGCTTTGCTCGGGCCCAATGGCGCCGGCAAGACCACCGCGCTGAAGGCGCTGGCCGGGCTTGTTCCAGCCCGTGGGCGGGTCAGCATCGCGGGCGAAGCCCTCGCGCGAATTTCCTCGCGGGAGCGCGCCAGGCGCATCGGCTATCTGCCGCAGGGCCATGCCGTGCATTGGCCCCTGACCGCGCGCGATGTCGTGGCGCTGGGCCGCTACCCGCATGGCGTCGCCGACCCCGCGCGGCTCTCGAAACGCGATGCCGAGGCCGTGGATTGCGCCATGGCGCGCACGGATTGCGCCCATCTCGCGCATCAGCCCGTGCAAACGCTGTCGGGCGGCGAGCGCGCCCGCGTGATGCTCGCCCGCGTGCTGGCCACCGAAGCCGCCATCCTGCTGGCGGACGAACCCACCGCCGCGCTCGACCCCCGCCATCAGCTCGCGGTGATGGACGACCTCAAGGGCGAAAGCCGGCGCGGCACGCTGGTGATCGCCGTGACGCATGACATCGCGCTCGCCGCGCGGATGGCCGACGAGATCGTGCTGCTGCATGACGGGCGGCTCGTGGCGCAGGGATCGCCCGAGGCCGTGCTGACCGATGCCAATCTCGCTCAGATCTATGGCGTGACCGTCGCGCGGCCGATCATCGACGGGCAGGCGGCACTTGTTCCCTGGGCCTTGTCGTGAGCCCTCGCGCGCCCGATCACGCTTGACCTCGACCACGAAACCGCTTTCGGATGCCGAGGAAAGACAAGGCATTCGGGGGCAGGCATGAAAGCGCGCGCGAAACTGATCGAGGGCATGGCCTTTCTGGGAGAGGCCGGCAGCGGGCATTCGATCGTGATGGATGGTTCGCCCGAATCCGGTGGCCGCAATGCCGGTTTCCGGCCCATGGAATTGCTGCTCGTGGGCCTTGCCGGCTGCACTGCCTTCGACGTGGTTCTGATCCTGCGCCGGGGCCGCGAGGATGTCGCGGATTGCATCGTGGAAGTCTCGGCCGAACGGGCACCGGAAGACCCCAAGGTCTTCACGAAGCTCCATCTCGATTACCGGGTGAAGGGCAAGAACCTCGACGAGGCCAAGGTGAAACGGGCAGTGGAACTCTCGAAAGAGAAATACTGCTCGGCCTCGATCATGCTCGGCAAGACCGCCGAGATGACCTATGCCTGCACGGTCGAGCCCGCGTGATGTCGGCGCTGATCTTTCGCGAGGCGCTCAAGGGCCGCATGGGCCAGGCCGGGCTTGTGCTGGTCGATCTGAGGCTCGCGGCGGATGGCGGGCGCGAGAGCTACCTCGCCGGCCATGTGCCGGGCGCGATCTACTCGGATTATGCCGGCGATGGCTGGCGGCGGAAGGTGGGAAACGCGCCGGGCCTGCTGCCCGATGCGGCGCATCTCGCTGGCCTGTTCGGCAAGCTGGGCATCACGCCGAAAACGGAAGTGGTGCTGATCCCCGTCGGTTCCTCGGCGAATGATTTCGCCGCTTCCGCCCGCGCCTGCTGGACCTTGAAACAGGCGGGACACCGCGCGGTTTCCATCCTCGATGGCGGCATGCGGGGCTGGATGAGGGCCGGATGGCCGATCGAAACCGGCGAGAATGCGCCGCGAGCCGCCCCGCCCTATCCGCTCGCTCCGCAAGCGGGCCTGCGCCGCACGGCCGAGGATGTCGAGGCGGCTCTGCAAGCGCATTCCGCCTCCCTCGTCGATGCGCGATCCGCAAGTTTCTTCAAGGGGCTGGAGAAAGCCTCGGAGGCGAAGCGCGCGGGCCGCATTCCCGGTGCGCTCAGCGCGGATCATGCGCGCGCCTTCGACAGCGCGACGGCAAGCCTGCTGCCGGCGGAGAAACTCGCGGCGCTCTATGCGGAAGTGCCGCCCGGCCCGGTCATTTCCTATTGCAACACGGGACACTCGGCCGCAACCAACTGGTTTGTCCTCAGCGAAGTGTTGGGCCGGCCGGATGTGGGCCTCTATGACGGCTCCATGACGGACTGGACGCAGGACGACAAGCGCCCGGTGGAAACGGGTTAGACCGTCGCCAGAGCACGGGTGAGATCGGCCCTTAGATCGCCGGGATGTTCGAGCCCCACGGAGAGGCGCACGAGACCATCGCCAATGCCCATATCCGCGCGCGCTTCCGGCGTGAATCGCTGATGAGTGGTTGTCGCGGGATGGACAGCGAGGCTCTTGGCGTCGCCAAGATTGTTCGAGATGCGGAAGATCTTCAGCGCATTGAGGAAGCGGAAGGCCGCGGCCTTGCCACCCTCCAGTTCGAGTGCGATCAGCGTCGAAGGGCCACCCATTTGCCTCCGCACGATCTCGGCCTGCGGGTGATCGGCACGTCCCGGATAGATCAGCTTCCGCACCTGCCCCTGATCCGCGAGCCAATCCGCGAGGATGGAAGCCGTCCGGGTCTGCCGGCGGATGCGCAGAGGCAGGGTTTCGAGCGCCTTCAGCAGCACCCAGGCGTTGAAGGGGCTCATGGCCGGACCGGTTTGCCGCAGGAAGGTATGGATATGGGTCTGGATGAACTCGTTCGAAGCGAGGATCACCCCGCCGAGGCAGCGCCCCTGCCCGTCGATGTGCTTGGTGGCGGAATAGACGACGCAATCCGCCCCGAGCGCCAGCGGCTTCTGCCAGAGGGGGGTCGCGAAAACATTGTCCACCACCAGCTTCGCGCCGATGGATTTGGCGAGCTTTGCGACGGCTTCGATATCGATGACTTCAAGCGTCGGATTGGCCGGGCTTTCGAGAAAGAAAACCTTCGTGTTCGGCCGGATCGCGGCCTGCCATGCGGCGAGGTCCGTCCCATTGACCAGCGTCGAATCCACGCCGAAACGCGGCAGATGCTCCTCGATGACATAGCGACAGGAGCCAAAAAGCGCCTGCGCCGCCACGACATGATCGCCTGCGCGCAATAGGCCGCTCAGCGCCGCCGTCACCGCGGCCATGCCGGTGGCCGTCGCCCGCGCCGCCCCGGCACCCTCGAAAGCGGCCATCCGCTTCTCGAACATGGCCACGGTCGGGTTGGAGAAACGCGCATAGATGAAACCGGATTCCTCGCCCAGGAAGCGCGCCTCGCATTGCTCGGCGTTCTCGTAGATGTGGCCCTGCGTGAGGAAAAGCGCCTCGGAGGTTTCCCCGAATTGCGAGCGCAACGTGCCGGCATGCACGAGCTGCGTATCCTCATGGAGATCGGGCAACAGGCTTTCGATCGGGGCGGGCATCGTTCGATTTTTCCTTCGTTTTGTTTGTTAAACCGAACGACAAAAGGAAATCAAGAGGAAATCAAGCCTGTTGAAGCGGCCTCACGCGGAGGCGATTTCGGTCGCATGATCGAGCAATTCGCGCAGCAACGGATTGGGGAAGCGGCGCTGGATATGCACGCCATAGAAGGCCTCGCGCAAGCCGGGCAGCTTCTCGATCTCGATCAGCGCGCCGCTTGCGAGTTCGTCGCGCACGACGATGGGCGGAATGACCGCGAGCCCTGCCCCTTCACGCACGAGCAGGCGCATCATCGCCATGTCATCCACCTCCGCCGCGATCTGCGGGAAAACACCGAGGCTGTCCGTCAGCGCTTCGAACCCGAGCCGGACACCACTGGAGCGACCCGGCAAAACGAGCGGGTGCCGCGCGAGCCGCTCACGGAGGGGAAGCCCGGGCTCGGCGAAAGCTGGCGCGCCGATGAGGCTCACCGGCTGCTCGTCGAGCCGGTGCACCACGAAGGATGTCAGGCCATCCCCCGCCGGCAGCTGGTTGGTGAGCACGAGATCGAGTTGCAGGCCCTCGAGCCCGAGAATCAGTTCCTCCGCCCCGGCCGAGCGCAGGACGACCTCGACATCCGCACGGCCCAGCAGCGGCCTGAGGAATTGCAGCTGGAAATTGCGGGAGAGCGTGGCCATCGCGCCGACGCGCAGCACGCGCCGCGCATGGCTGACCTGCCGCAAGGTTTCCACCAGTTCGCGCCCGGTGGAGAAGATGGAATCGGCATGATCCAGCGCGATCCGCCCCGCTTCCGTGAGGTGCAAGGCCCTGCCGCGACGCTCGAACAATTGCTGCCCAAGACGCTGTTCCAGCTGGCGGATCTGGGAGGAGAGCGCGGATTGCGCCACGTTCAGCCGCTCGGCGGCGCGCGTAAGGTTTCCCTCATGCGCGACGACCTGGAAATAGCGGAGATGGTGATAATTGAGATCCATTTCGTTCTAAATATCAGAATGAAATATTCCAATCAATCTATTTTTATGGATCATTCGCCTGGGTTAGGCAGCCTGCGACCGTTTTTCCACGAGGCCTTTCATGTCCACCGCCCTTCTGCCGCTGCTCGCCCCGGCCGCGCTTCTCGTCCCCGCCTTCCTCGCAATCGCCATGCCCGGCCGTCGCCCGCGCGGCCTGCTGATCGTCGCGGAGAGCGCGGCGCTGGCGGCGCTGGGCGTGGCCATCGCCAGCCTCGCGCTGCTGATCGGCCAGGGCGCGCAGACGAGCCCGCTTCTCGGCGCGGGTCTCTTCGGCCTCAGCGTGCGGCTCGATTCGGTGTCGGTCAGCATGCTCGCGCTGGTCGCCTTCATCGGCTGGATCGTGCTGCGCTACTCGGCGCGCTCCCTCGATGGCGAGGCGCGTCAGGGCGAGTTCATCGGCTGGATGGCCGCGACGCTTTCGGCCGTGCTGCTCTTCGTGGTTTCCGGCAACCTCGTCCAGCTCGCGGTCACCTGGGTGCTCACCAGCCTGTTCCTGCACAAGCTGCTGCTTTTCTACCCCGAGCGGGCCGCCGCCCGGCGCGCCGCGCGCAAGAAGTTCCTCTTCGCGCGGCTCGGTGATGCCGCGATGATCGGCGCGGTGGTCCTCCTCATTGCCCGCACCGGCACCAGCGATCTCGCCAGCGTGATGGCGGCGCTGAAATCCGGCCAGAACGGGCTGATGGTGGTGATGGCCGCGACGCTGATCGCGCTGGGCGCCCTGCTCAAGAGCGCGCAGTTCCCCACCCATGGCTGGCTCACCGAGGTGATGGAAACGCCGACGCCGGTTTCCGCTCTGCTTCATGCCGGCGTGATCAATGCCGGCGGTTTCCTGCTGATCCGTCTCGCGGATGTGCTGCTGGCCGCGCCCGGCGTGCTTGCCCTTCTGGTGATGGTCGGCGGCTTCACCGCGCTCTTCGGCGGCCTCGTGATGCTCGCGCAATCTTCGGTGAAGACCGCGCTCGCCTGGTCCACCGTGGCGCAGATGGGGTTCATGATCCTGCAATGCGGCCTTGCGCTCTTTCCGCTCGCGCTTCTGCACATCATCGCGCATTCGCTCTACAAGGCGCATGCATTCCTCGCTTCCGGCACAGCGGTGGAGGTCGTGGCCTCTGGCCGGCGGCCCGGCCCGGTGGCGGTGCCCAACCTCAAGGCGGTGGGCCGTGCCTTCGTGCTGGCGCTGGCGATCTATGCGGGTATCGCGCTGGCCTTCGGTCTTGACGGCAAGTCCCCGCAGGCGATTGCGCTGGGCGCGATCCTGATCCTCGGCGTGGCCTATCTCCTCGCGCAAGGCCTCGCGGATGCCGCTCCGCGCGCGCTGACCTGGCGGACGAGCCTCCTCGCGGGGCTCGCTTCGGTCAGCTACTTCGCGCTCCAGCGGATCGCGGAAGCGCTTACGGCCGGTGCCCTGCCCGTCACGCCCTCGCCGGGACCGCTCGAATGGGGCCTCGTGGCCCTCGCAATGGTGAGCTTCGGCCTCGTGGCCTTCGCGCAGGCGACCTTCCCGCTCTGGTCGGATCATCCTGCGGCGGCGGGTCTGCGCGTGCATCTCGCCAACGGGCTCTACGCGAACGCGGTCTTCGATCGCTGGCTGGGCGGCTGGAAGCGAACCCCCTCCGCCTGACGCTTCTCCCCCCCCATTTTCAGCCCCGAACGGGAGCCTCCGATGACCCTGAACACCCTCAACCACGAGACGCCGCTTTCCCGCGAAACCTTGCTTTCCCGAGACACCTTGCTTTCCCATGCCGAAGCCGCGATCCGGCTGATCCCGCCGGCATGGCCGCTCGCCGCGACGGTGGCCGTGAACCCCTTCCTCGGCCAGACCGGGGATGATCTCGCGACCGTCGGCGCGCGCCTCGGCCGGATCGCCGGCGTGAAGACGACCATGCCGCGCAACTGGTATCGCGAGCGGATCACCACGGGTGCGATCAGCGATGCCGATCTCGAAGCCGCGCTTGCCGCGAGCCCGCATTTCGTCAAGCCCGCCGATCTCGCGGCCCTGAAGGCGAAGATCGCGACGCAAGCCCCCGCCCCGTCCGCCTTGCCGAGCATCGCCGATCTCGCGGCCGAGATCTCGGGCCTCGATTGGCCGGCGCTGATCGCCGACCGGATCGGCTTCTGGGCCGCGGGTTACTTCGATGAGGGGCAGGCACTCTGGGCGGCGCCCAGGGGCAAGCGGCCGTTTACGGCCTGGCGCGCTTTCGCGACGCAGGATCTGACACCCGAGCTGCATGGCCTCACGGGCTTCGCCGCCCGCGCGCAGGACTGGCCGGATGATCCGCTCGCCGTGATCGCCGAGGCGCAATCCGCGCTCGATCTGCCGGCCGAGGCTCTCACCAGCTACTTCCATCAGATGCTGCATGGTCTGCTGGGCTGGTCGCAGACCGCGCGCTACCGGCTCTGGCAGGCGGAACTCGCGGGCGAGACCGACGCCGCGACGCTCGACATGCTGGCGATCCGCCTCGCCTTCGAAATCACGCTCTTCGCGCAATATGAAGGGCCGATCAGGGCACTCTGGACACCAATCATCGCCGAGCATGCCAAGCCGGTCGCCGCCAGCGAGAGCCTGATCATCGACGCCATCCTGCAGGAAGCCGCCGAGCGGGCGGGCCAGCGCAACCTCGCGCATATCCTCGCCGCGCCAGCCCCGGCCACAGCCGAGACCCGGCCGGCCGTGCAGGCCGCCTTCTGCATCGATGTGCGCTCGGAAGTGTTCCGGCGGGCGCTGGAGGAGGCCGATCCCACCATCCGCACCAAGGGTTTCGCGGGTTTCTTCGGTGTCTTCGCGCAGCACAGGAGGTTCGGTTCGGATGTCGGCGAGAAGCGGCTGCCGGTGCTGCTGAACCCCACGGTCTTCACCTGCACGCTTCAGGCGGACAGCGACACCGAGCGCAAGGCGCGCTACGCGGCGCGGGCCAGGCGGGCCTGGGGCCGGTTCAAGCGGGCGGCCGTCTCCTCCTTCGCCTTCGTGGAAGCGACGGGACCGGTTTATCTCGGCAAGCTCCTGAAGGATGGGCTCGGCCTCACGAAAACCCCGGTGCCGAACGATCCTCCCCCGCGTTTCGGCGCGGGCCTCGACGCGGAAACCAAGGTGAAATCCGCCGAGATGGTTCTGCGCGCGATGGCGCTCACCGAGAATTTCGGGCGCATCGTGCTGCTGGCCGGCCATGGCGCCAATGTCGTGAATAACCCCTATGCCAGCGCCCTGCATTGCGGCGCCTGCGGCGGCTTCTCGGGAGAAGTGAATGCGCGGCTTCTCGCGCATCTCCTGAACGATGCCGAGGCGCGGCAGGGTCTGAAGGCAAGGGGTATCGAGGTGCCGGAGGACACGCTCTTCCTCGGCGCGCTGCACGACACCACGACCGATGCCGTGACCCTTTACGACACCGACACCCCCTCCCCGGCTCATGCCGCGGAGATCGCCACGCTCAGGGCGAGCCTGGCACGCGCGGCGATCATCGCGCGGACCGAGCGCGCGCCGAAGCTGCCGGGCGCCAGGAGCGATGCGGACATCATCGCCCGCGCCCGGAACTGGGCCGAGCTGCGCCCGGAATGGGGTCTGGCCGGCTGCCAGGCCTTCCTCGCCGCACCCCGCAACCGCACGGCGGGCAAGGCGCTGGAGGGCCGCGCCTTCCTGCATGATTATGATTGGCAGGCCGATGCGAAGAACGGTTACCCGGTGCTGGAACTCATCCTCACCGCGCCGGTGGTGGTCGCAAGCTGGATCAGCCTGCAATATTACGGCTCGACCGTCGCGCCGGAGGTCTATGGCGGCGGCAACAAGCTCCTGCACAACGTGGTCGGCGGCATCGGCGTGCTCGAAGGCAATGGCGGGCCGATGCGCACCGGCCTGCCCCGGCAATCGGTGCATGATGGCGAGAGTTTCCGCCACGAGCCTTTGCGCCTTACGGTCGGCGTGGAAGCGCCGGTCGAGGCGATCACCGCGATCCTCGCAAAGCACGAGGGCGTGCGGGCGCTCTTCGACCAGCGCTGGCTGCACCTCATCGCACTTGGATCGGATGGACAGTTCGACCGGCGCTATATCGGCAACCTCGCCTGGGAAGCCGAAGGGCCGGGCGCGGCCAAGGGCACGGCAAAGCTCGCGGCGTAAGGACCGGGAGCGCCGCTTTCAGGCGGCGCTTTCCGCAAAGCTACGTTTGCGCATTTTCTTTCGCTGAACCGGCACCCACTTCAGCGGAAAATGCGCTTGCGAGGGAAAATCCCTCGTCCAGCCAGCCGGTGACGCCCCCGGCCATGATCTTCACCGGCCGACCGAGCTTCGCGAGCCGCAGGGCGCCGCGCGCCGCGCCGTTGCAATGCGGGCCGGCGCAATAGGTGACGAAAAGCGTCCCTGCCGGCCAAGCTTCCATCCTGGAAGCGATGATCTTGCCATGCGGCAGGTTGATCGCGCCCGGCACATGGCCCTTGGCGTAGAGCGCGGGGCTCCGGACATCGAGCAGCACGAAATCGACCTCACCCGAGGCGAAAGCCGAATGCACATCCCAGCAATCGGTCTCGAAGGTGAATTCGGCCGCGAAATGCGCCTCGGCCTCGGCGGCCGGGGCTGCGGGAATGGCGGCGACGGCGGATGGCATGGCGAAATCCTTCTCTCTGGCCCGCGCTCTATGCCGAGGGTAGCCGGAAGGTCAAGGCTTCCGGCCGCCGAGGGCTGCCATCAACTCACCGTCGTCGCGGCCTTCGCGGCGAAGCGCGCCTCGAAGGTCTTCGGCACCAGCCCGCTTTCGAGGTTTGCGAGCTCCGGATCGAGTGATTTCAGCATGTTGGCCACGGCCCACATGCCATCCTGCTGCATGATGCCGGTTTTCGAATAGGCATCCTTCGAGGCCTTCACCGCGCGGATATAGAGCGCCTTGTCTCCGAGATGGAACTGCTCCGGCACCGCGTCGGCGATCTGCTCGGGGCTTGCCTTGTCCACCCAGCGCAGGGCCTTGTAGAGCGCGTTGACGGCGGCCTGCGTGGTGTTCGGGTTCTTCTCGATGAAATCCTGCCTCAGATAGAGGCAGGCTGCGGGGTTCGTCGCGCCGAACAGCGCGCGGGTGCCCGCTTCCGTGCGGGTATCGATCATCACGACGATGTCGCCATCGGATTCGAGCTTCGAGATGACCGGCTCGAGATGGGAGATCGCGTCGATCTCGCCCTTCTTCATCGCCGCCACACCGCTCGCGCCCGCGCCGACGCCGATGAAGCTCGCATCGGTCGGCTTCAGGCCCGCCTTCACCAGGGCATGCACGGCCGTGATATGCGTGGAGGAACCCGGCGCGGTGACGCCGATCTTCAGGCCCTTGAGATCCGCCGCGCTCTTCACCTTGCCGGCGAGATCCTTGCGCACCGCGATGACGATCGTCGGGAAGCGCAGGAGTTCGAGGGTGGAGCGGATATCCTGCCCCTTCGCCTGCATGCGGATCGTGTGCTCGTAGGCGCCGGTGACGAGATCGACGGAACCGCCTACCAGCGCCTGCAGCGAGCGCGCGCCGCCGGCGAAGTCGTTGATCTCGACGTCGAGGCCGAAATCCCTGAAGTGGCCCTGCCTCTCCGCGATCGTCAGCGGGAGATAATAGAGCAGCGCCTTGCCGCCCACGCCGAGCGTGAGCTTCGGCTTCTCGGGCGCACCCTGCGCGCGGGCGGGAAGCGCATTCAGCAGCGGCAGGCTGGCGCCTGCGCCGACCAGCGAAAGGAGTTGACGGCGATCCATGTTTTCCTCCGGTTTTCTTGTCTTTGGAACGGTTCAGACAGTCCGCGTCTCGCCCGGCTTCCAGACGAGCAGCGGCTTTTCGATCACGGTCACGACGGCGTCGATCAGCATCACGAACATCATGAGGATCACCATGCCCGCGAAGACGCCCGTGACATCGAACACCCCTTCCGCCTGGTGGATGAGGTAGCCCAGGCCAGCCGCCGAACCGAGATACTCACCCACCACCGCGCCCACCACCGCAAATCCCACGGAAGTGTGCAGCGAGGAGAAGACCCAGGCAAGGGCAGCCGGCCAATAGACATGCCGCAGCAATTGCCGCTCGTTCATTCCGAGCATGCGGGCATTGGCGAGCACCACCTGCGGCACCTCGCGCACGCCCTGATAGACGTTGAAGAACACGATGAAGAAAACCAGCGTGACCCCCAGCCACACCTTCGACCAGATGCCAAGGCCGAACCAGAGCGCGAAGATTGGTGCCAGCACCACGCGCGGCAGCGCGTTCATCATCTTGACGTAGGGGTCGAAAACGGCGGCCACGAGCGGCTTGCGCGCGAACCAGAAGCCAATGATGATGCCGAGGCTGGCACCAATCACGAAGGCAAGGATGGTCTCGACCAGCGTGATCCAGAGATGCCTGTAAACCGAGCCATCGGCGAACATCCTGACGACGCGGGTGAAGACGTCGATCGGCGTCGAGAAGAAGAACTTCATCGTCTTCACATCGGAAATCACGGGGTAATTCGTGACGATGTGCCAGAAGACGATCGCGCCGATGGCGACGAATACCTGCAGAAACAGCAATTTGAGGCGGGAAATCGGCATCAGGCGGCCCCTTTTCCGGCCAGGCCATAGGTCTTGCGCACTTCCTCGCGCAGGCACGACCAGATCTCCGCGTGCAGCTTGTGGAAGGCCGGCTCGGAGCGCACCTCCGCGATGTCGCGCGGGCGCGGAAGGTTCACGATGAACTCGCCGATGAAGCGCGATTGCGGCCCGGCGGACATGACCATCACACGATCCGAAAGCGCGATGGCTTCATCGAGATCATGGGTCACGAACATCACCGCCTTGCGATCCTGCTGCCACAGATCGAGCAGCAATTCGCTCATGATGAGGCGGGTCTGGGCGTCGAGCGGGCCGAAGGGCTCGTCCATCAACAGGATTTTCGGCTCACGGATCAGCACCTGCGCGAGGGCCACGCGCTTCTTCTGCCCGCCGGAGAGCTGGTGCGGGTAGCGATCGCCGAAGGCACCAAGGCCCACTTTCGCGAGCATCGCCTTTGAGCGCGCCAGCGCTTCTGCACGCGACACACCCTTAACCTCAAGGCCGATCGAGACGTTATCCTGCGCCGTCTTCCACGGCATCAGCGCATCCTGCTGGAAGAGGTAACCGGCCTTGGCGTTCAACCCCGAGAGTTTCTGGCCGAAAATCTCGCATCGACCGCCGGAAGGCGGCATCAGCCCGGCGGCGATGTTCAGAAGCGTGGATTTTCCGCAGCCGGTGGGTCCCAGCAGCGCGACGAACTCGCCATCGCGCACCGAAAGATCGACCGGCTGAACCGCCTCGTAGCGCCCGCCCCCGGCCAGACCATAGGCCACCGAGACACCCGCGAGGTGCACGGCCGTTGTCATGTTGCCCCCCAACTTTCCGCAATCTTTGGGCGCGGATCGTTTTCTGGAACCAAGTTAGGTCAACATTTCTGACCAGCTCAAGCCGAAAATGAAGCCCCGCCGGAATAGAGCCATGCCAGTGCACATCCGGCAAGCCGGGGCATCCGACCCACGGGCACAGGCACCGAGCCATCCCATGGCGAAACGGCGCCGAAAACCCGGCCCCGCGCAACCGGGGATCCGACCGCGTCCGGCACCCGCGATCGGTCCTTAGGGCATTGCGGCGGACGAACCCGGCTCGATCCACGCCGCGCCTGGCGAAGCTCCGGCGCAAGGCCGGTCGCGGAACCCGGGCCGATTGGCCAGTTCTCCGCCCTCCCTCTCTTCACCCTCCCTCTCTTCACCCTCCCTCTCTCCACCCTCCCTCTCTCCACCCTCCCTCGCGCATCAGGGACATCCCGCGAGAAGGAGTTTTTCCTCCCGGAAGAGGGCACCGGCACGGGCAACTTCTAGAGCATCCGCCCGCCAAGTGGATAAAGGTTGGCGAAAAAAAGCGGATGCGAAAACAAGAAGAGTGAGCGCCGGATCTCTTTCAATCAGATCGGTTTGCGCTCTAGACGAAGTAATCCGGGTTCTCGCGGCGAAGCTCCTCGAGATCGGGGAGAACCGTTTCGAGATGCCGGGTCAGCGCCTGGCGCGCGCCGGCCTCATCGCCGTCCATGATCGCGCCGAGAATGCGCTGGTGCTCCAGGATCACACGTGCCATGCGGCCGGGAACCGGCAAAGTCAGACGACGGCAGCGATCGACCTGTGCCTTCACCGTCTGCGCCATGCGCCAGATGCCGGGGAAGCCCGCGGCATCGGAAATCAGCGCATGGAAGGCTTCGTCCGCCTCGTGAAAACGGCCGGGATCAGCTTCGCGCGCAGCCCTTTCCTGTTCGCCGATGATTTCGCGCAGACGCCGGAACATGGTCTCGTCCCGGCGCCTTGCCGCCTGCTCCGCCGCCATCGCCTCCAGCGCCTGTCGGATCACCACCGCCTCGGGAATTTTACCGATCGGGATTCGCGCGACGAAGGTGCCGGATTGCGGGAATATCTCGATCAGCTCGTCATCCTTCAGGCGCAGCATTGCTTCGCGCACGGGCGTGCGGCTCAGCCCGAACCGTGCCGCGATCTCCTTTTCGTTGAGCGCCTCGCCCGGCTTGAGGCGCATCGCGATGATGGCCTGCCGGAGTTCGTTCTCGACAAGGCTCGACGCGCTGGCGCGGGCCGGGCGCGCAACCAGCGGCGGGCCCGGACGCCGGCCGACCCGGCGCCCCGGCGACAGCGCGAGATTCGGCGGTTCCACCGCCGGGCCATGCCTCGTGCCTTCCCCCATCGCCCTCGCAGCCTCGTTGCGCCGTGCCGTGATTGACAGACTGATATATTAGTATATCGCTAATGCCAAGACAGCAAGCCGGCCATGCCGGCGGGAGATTCAAGAAGACTGTCAGGGGATTTGGGCGTCGGGAACCTAACAGCATGGCTCTGCATGAGGATCGGCTTTTCCCGGGCGAGACCGCCATGCGCGGGATCGCGCGGCGGCTCTTCGCCGCCATCGAGCGGCTGCCGATCGTCTCGCCACATGGCCATACCGACCCGGCCTGGTATGCCAACAACGCCGCCTTCCCCGACCCCGCGACCCTGCTGATCAAGCCGGATCACTACATTTTCCGCATGCTCTATTCGCGAGGTATTCCGCTGGAGCGCCTGGGCGTGAAGCGCAGGGATGGCGGCCCGGTGGAGACGGACGGGCGCACGATCTGGCGTCTCTTCGCGGCGAACTGGCATCTGTTTCGCGGCACGCCAAGCCAGATCTGGATGGAGCACACGCTCGAGACCGTCTTCGGCCTCGCCGATCCGCCGAACACGAAGAACGCCGACCATTTCTACGACGTGATGTCGGAAAAGCTCGCATCCCCGGCGCTGCGGCCACGTGCGCTCTACGAGCAGTTCAACATCGAGGTGATCGCGACCACCGACAGCGCGCTGGACAACCTCGAACATCACGATGCGATCCTGAAATCCGGCTGGAAGGGCCGCGTCATCCCGACCTACCGGCCGGATCATGTGGTGGACCCGGAATTCGAGGGTTTTCACAGCAATATCGTCAAGCTGGGGCAATTGACCGGCGAGGACGTGATGACATGGCGCGGCTATCTCGCCGCGCATCGCAAGCGTCGCGCCTTCTTCAAGGCCCGGGGCACAACCGCGAGCGACCATGGCCATGCCCGCGCGACAACCGCGAACCTTTCCCCGCAGGAGGCCGAGGCCCTGTTCGGCAAGGTGGTGCGCGGCCAAGTGACACCCGCCGAAGCCGATCTCTTCCGTGGCCAGATGCTGACGGAAATGGCGAAGATGAGCCTCGATGACGGGCTTGTCCTGCAGATCCATCCCGGTTCCTGGCGCAACCACAATACCGGGATCTTCCATGATTTCGGGCGCGACATGGGCGCGGATATCCCCTCGCGGACCGATTATGTGGGCGCTTTGAAGCCGCTGCTCGATGCGGTGGGCAACGAGCCGAACCTGACGATCATCCTTTTCACGCTGGACGAAACAACCTATTCGCGCGAATTGGCGCCGCTCGCCGGGCATTATCCGGCGCTGAAGCTCGGCCCGCCCTGGTGGTTCTTCGATTCAGTCGAAGGCATCCGCCGCTTCCGCGAGGCGACCACCGAAACCGCCGGTTTCTACAACACGGTCGGCTTCAACGACGACACCCGGGCCTATCTCTCGATCCCCGCGCGCCATGATGTCGCGCGGCGCTGCGACTGCGCCTATCTCGCCCGCCTCGTGGCGGAACATCGCCTTGAAGAGGATGATGCGGCCGAACTCGCGCATGACCTTGCCTACCGGCTCGCCAGGGAGGCGTATCGGCTATGAATGCCCACGCCATCGACATGCGCCAGGCCGCCCATCCGCGTGATGTGAAGCGCTATGATACCAGCCAGCTGCGGGCGGATTTCCTCATCGAGAGCCTGTTCGAGGCCGGCAGGCTGCGCCTCACCTTCAGCCATCTCGATCGCATGATCGTGGGCGGCGCGATGCCGGTGGGGGCACCGGTCGCACTCGCCCCCTACAAGCCGACGGGCACGCCGGATTTCCTCGCGCGGCGCGAGGTCGGGATCATCAATGTCGGCGGACCGGGCATGGTCTTTGCGAGCGGCCACGCCTATCCGCTGGCGCGGCTCGACGCGCTCTATCTGCCGCCGGGCTCGACCGCGGTGTCCTTCGCCAGCATCGAAGCAAGCCATCCGGCGAAGTTCTATCTTCTCTCGATGCCGGGCACGCGCGTGACCGTGGCAAAGCTCATCCGCCAGGCGGAGGCAAGGAGGATCGAACTCGGCTCCCCCGAGACCTCGAACCAGCGCATGATCTACCAGTATATCGTTCCTGCATTGTGCGACACGAACCAGCTCGTGATGGGCCTCACGCATCTTGCGACCGGCTCGGTCTGGAACACCATGCCCGCGCATACGCATGACCGGCGCTCGGAAGCCTATCTCTATTTCGATCTCGGACCGGATGCGCGCGTCATCCACCTCATGGGCGAGCCCGGCGAGACGCGTCATCTCGTGGTGGCCAACGAGCAGGCGATCCTCTCGCCGAACTGGTCGATCCATTCGGGCTGCGGCACGTCAAGTTACAGCTTCATCTGGGGCATGGGCGGGGACAACGTGGAATTCACCGACATGGACCCGGTGGCCATGGCGGAGCTGCGCTGATGGCCCAGCCTGCCCGCCTCGCCAATTCCTTCCGCCTTGAAGGCAGGCGCGCGCTCGTCACCGGCGCGAATACCGGCATCGGCCAGGGCATCGCGATTGCGCTCGCGGAGGCCGGGGCGGAGGTGATCGGCGTCGCGCGCTCGTCGATGGCCGAGACCGAGGCGCTGATCCGGCAGGTCGGCGGGCATTGCCGGTCGCTGAAGGCTGATCTCGGCCAGGCGGATCAGCGACAGGCGCTGATCGAGCAGGCCGCCGGTGCTTTCGGGCCGCTCGACATCCTTGTGAACAATGCAGGCATCATCCGCCGCGCGGATGCGCTCGAATTCTCGGAGCAGGATTGGGATGAGGTGATGGACCTCAATCTCAAGGCCGTGTTCTTCCTCGCGCAGAGCTTCGCGAAGCATGTGCTGGCGCGTGGGAGCACGGGCAAGATCATCAACATCGCCTCGCTGCTCTCCTTCCAGGGCGGCATCCGCGTCGCTTCCTACACCGCGAGCAAGGGCGGCGTGGCGGGCATCACGCGGCTTCTCGCCTGCGAATGGGCGGCGAAGGGCCTCAACGTGAACGCCATCGCTCCGGGCTATGTCGTCTCGAACAACACGCAAGCCCTGCGCGCCGACCCGGATCGCAATGCGGCGATCCTCGCGCGCATTCCCGCGGGGCGGTGGGCAAACCCGGCGGATATCGGCGGCGCGGCAGTGTTCCTCGCTAGCGCCGCCGCGGATTACATTCATGGCGCGATCCTGCCGGTGGATGGAGGATGGCTCGCAAGATGAGCAGCAGCATCACCCTCCGCCAGCCGAAGACCGGCTCGCCTTTCGCGCATACGGCCGAGAGCCTGTGGGAGCCGACCGATCCGGGCGTGAAACGCCAGATCCTCGCGCATGGGCGCGATCTGATGCTGGTGCGCGTGGTGTTCGAACCCGACGCCGTGGGCCCGGAGCACAAGCACCCGCACGCCCAGAATTCCTATGTCGAGAGCGGCCGCTTCGAGATCACGATAGCGGGGGAAACCCGCACGCTGGTGCAGGGTGACAGCTTCTACGTGCCCGGAAACATGCTGCACGGCGCGAAAGCGCTGGAAGCGGGCTGCCTGATCGACGCCTTCAACCCCATGCGGGAGGAGTTCATTCGTCCTTCCTGATGCCTTTCGCCTGCCAAAGAGACGATTTCGACGACCCGAATACCCCGGCCTGAACCGGGGAAAACAACCGGAGGAAACCACAAATGACCACCCGCCGCCAGTTCAGCCTCATGGCCTCGGCCCTCGCCGCCGGCCTTCTCGCGAGCCCTGCCAGCGCGCAGACCGTGCTGCGCTCGACCGACATTCACCCGACGGATTACCCCACGGTGGAAGCGGTGCGCTTCATGGGTCAGCTTCTCGATCAGCGCACCAACGGGCGCCTCAAGATCAACGTCTTCCACTCGGCCCAGCTCGGCAACGAGAAGGACACGATCGAGCAGACCCGCTTCGGTGTGATTGATATCAACCGCATCAACATGGCGCCGTTCAACAACCTGATCCCGGCGACCAACGTGCCCTCGCTGCCCTTCATCTTCCGCTCGGTCGCGCATATGAGGAACGTGATGGACGGCCCGATCGGCGATGACATCCTGAAGGAATTCGAGAAGCACGACCTCGTGGGCCTCGCCTTCTATGATTCCGGCTCGCGCTCCTTCTACAATTCCAAGCGCCCGATCACGAAGCCCGATGACATGAAGGGCATGAAGATCCGCGTGCAGCAATCGGACATGTTCGTGGCGCTCGTCTCGGCGCTCGGCGCGAACGCGACCCCGATGGCCTTCGGTGAAGTCTATTCGGCGCTCCAGACCGGCGTGATCGACGGCGCGGAGAATAACTGGCCGTCCTACGAATCCACGAAGCATTTCGAGGTTTCGAAATTCTATTCGCTCACCGAGCATTCGCTGAGCCCGGAAGTGCTGGTGATGTCGAAGAAGTCCTGGGACAAGCTCTCGAAGGAAGATCAGGCGCTGGTGAAAGCCGCCGCGAAGGAGAGCGTGGCGAAGATGCGCGAGCTCTGGGATGCGCGCGAGAAAGCCTCGGAAGCCAAGGTCCGCGCCGGCGGCGCGGTGATCAACACGGTCGAGAAGCAGCCCTTCATCGATGCGATGAAGCCTGTCTATGATCGCTTCGTGACGGATCCGGCCCTGAAGGCGCTCGTCGCCCGCATCCAGGCGGCGAAATAACGATTTTCTCCCGGCGGAGGCGGCCTTTGGCCGCCTCCGTCTCTTTTTTCCGGCGGGGCACCGCTTCGCTCGCGCCGTCCGGAGCCGTATTCGTTGATTCTGCTGCCCGGGGGCGCATCATGAAGGCCTTTGCAAACGCCTATTCCCGCTTCGCCGCGCGGCTCAGTCTTCTCTGTCTTGTCGCGGCGGGCACCGGGCTCGTGCTGATGACGTCCATTGTCGCGTGGACCGTCTTCGGCCGCTATGTGCTCAATGCCACGCCCACCTGGGGCGAACCCGCCTCCCTTTTCCTGATGCTCTGGTTCATCCTGCTCGGAGGTGCCGTGGGCGTGCGCGAGCTCGATCATATGGGTTTCGACGTGCTGCTCTTCCATGCGCAGGGCAAATGGCGCGCGGCGCTCGTGGTGGTGAACGAAATTCTGGTGGCGATCTTCGGCGGCGCCATGATGCTCTATGGCAGCCAGCTCGCCGCCAAGGTCTGGAGCGACCGCCTGCCGATGATCGGCATTTCCAAGGGCTGGGATTACGTGCCCATCATCGCCGGCGGCGCGCTGATCCTGCTGTTCTCGCTCGAAAAACTCCTGCTTCAGGCCAGCGGGGAACGGCTCCAGCCCATGCCGCTGGTCTCCGGCCGCCATGGTTCGGAGGTCTGAGCCATGGAAATCACGATCCTCTTCGGCACCTTCGCGATCATGCTGCTGATGGGCATTCCCGTGGCCTTCTGTCTCGGGCTCTCCTCGCTCACGACCGTGCTCTACATGGGCATTCCGCCGGTGGTGGTGTTCCAGCAGCTCTCGACCGGCATGAACGCCTTCGCGATGCTCGCGATCCCCTTCTTCATCTATTCCGGCGACCTGATGATCCGTGGCGGCATCGCCGACCGGCTCATCCAGTTCGCGGCGGGCCTCGTCGGGCATCTGCGCGGCGGCCTCGGGCAGGTGAATGTCATCACCTGCACCCTGTTCGGCGGCATTTCGGGCTCGGCGGTGGCCGATGCCAGCGCGGTGGGCGGCATCATGATCCCGCAGATGGTGAAGCGCGGCTACGCCCCGGATTACGCGGTGAACGTGACCGCGAATGCCGCGATCATCGCGCTGCTGATCCCGCCTTCGCACAACATGATCATCTATTCGCTCGCGGCAGGCGGCACGATCTCGATCGCCGATTTGTTCACGGCGGGCGTCATTCCCGGTTTGCTGCTGGCAGGGGCGTTGATGATCGCCGCGTGGCTGGTGGCCGTGAAGCGCGGCTACCCCGCCGATATCTTCCCCGGCTGGTTCACGGTGATGCGCTATTTCGTGGCTGCCATGCCGGGCATCCTGCTCATCGGCATCATCTTCGGCGGTGTGCGTTCGGGAGTGTTCACGGCCACCGAATCCTCCTGCGTGGCGGTGGTCTATGCGCTGCTGGTCACGATCTTCGTCTATCGCAGCCTGAGCCTTGAAGGCTTCGTGCAGGCGACGCTCGGCGCGGTGCGCACCACCGCGATGGTGCTGCTGGTGATCGGCGCCGCCTCCTCCTTCGGCTGGCTGATGGCCTTCCTGCAGGTGCCTGCGGCGACGATCAGCCTGATGAAGTCGATCTCTGATAATCCGCTGGTGATCCTGCTGATGGTCAACATCATCCTGCTGGTGCTCGGCACCTTCATGGACATGGCGCCGATGATCATCATCTGCACGCCAATCTTCCTGCCCGTGGTGAAGGCCATCGGCGTGGACCCCGTGCATTTCGGCGTGATCCTGATCCTCAATGCGGGCATCGGGCTCAACACCCCGCCGGTCGGCTCGGTGCAATTCGTGGCCTGTGCGATCGGCAAGGTCTCGATCAGCGAGAGCATGCGCACGATCTGGCCCTTCTATGGCGCGAGCGTCGCGGTGCTGATGCTGGTAACCTATGTGCCGGGCTTCTCGCTCTGGCTGCCCGCGCTCTTCAGGTGATGGCCATGGAACGGCTTTCCCCCGCCACCCTCGCCACGCTTCCGCCCTCGGTCGCCCGTCCGGCGGGGGCGCGCCCGGCCGGTCCCCGCATCGTGCATCTCGGGCTCGGCGCCTTCGCCCGCGCCCATCTCGCGGCCTATACGCAGGAAGCCAATGCGAAGGCCGGAACCACCTGGCAGATCGTCGGCGTGAGCCTCCAGCGGCCGGACATGCGCGATGCGCTGAAGCCGCAAGGTGGGCTTTACACCCTGGTGACCCGCGCGCCGGAAGGCCCGATCTTCGAGCTCCTCGACGTGGTGACCGATGTGCTGGTCGCGCCGGAAAACCCGGCGGCGGTGGTGGATATTCTCGCGGATGCCGCAACCCGGATCGTCACCCTCACGGTGACCGAGAAGGGCTATTGCCACCTCCCCGCGACAGGCCGGCTGAACCTCGAGCACCCGGATATCGGGCATGATCTGGCCCACCCGGAGACGCCACGCTCGGCACCGGGTTTCCTGGTGGCGGGGCTCGCGAAGCGCCGCGCGCTGGGTCTTCCGCCCTTCACGCTGCTGAGCTGCGACAACCTTCCCTCGAACGGGCGGGTCCTGCATGGGCTGGTGCTGGAATTCGCCGCAAAACTCGATCATGCGCTCGCCGCCTGGATCGAGGAAACGGCGAGCTTTCCATGTTGCATGGTCGATCGCATCGTTCCGGCCACGACGGCTTCGGATATCGCCGAGACTGCCGCGGCCATCGGTCTCCATGATGCGAGCCCGGTGATGAGTGAACCCTTCCGGCAATGGGCGATCGAGGACCATTTCATCTCCGGTCGTCCCGCCTGGGAAATGGCCGGGGCCGAGATGGTGGCGGAGGTCGCGCCCTATGAATTCATGAAGCTCAGGATGCTCAATGGGGCGCATTCGAGCCTTGCCTATCTCGGATATCTCGCAGGCCATGAGACCGTGGCGGACGCAACAGCCGATCCGCTGATCGCGGCGTTCCTCGAACGGCTCTGGGCGGAGATCATCCCCACCGTGCCGGCCCCGCCGGGCGTGGACCTCGCGGATTATGCCCGCCGCCTGCTGGAGCGGTTTCGCAACCCTGCCATCCGCCATCGCACCTGGCAGATCGCCATGGATGGTTCGCAGAAGCTGCCGCAGCGCCTGCTCGGCACCCTGCGCTGGCGGCTGGAGCGCGGGCATCCCTGCCCCGCCATCCTGCTGGGGATCGCGGGCTGGATGCGCTATGCCGCCGGGCAGGACGAAAGGGGAGAGGCCATCGACGTGCGCGACCCGCTCGCCGCCCGTTTTGCGGCGATCGCGAGCGCGGCCGGCGATGATCCCGCCGCCCTGGTCGATGGCTTCATGCGCATCGAGAGCATCTTCGGCGGCGATCTTCCGGCACGCGACGATTTGCGCAGGGCACTCACCGCGAGCCTGGGCACCCTTCTCTCGCATGGTGCCCACGAGACCCTTGCGCATTTTCTGAATTGGTCGCCCAATGCGGGGGCCAGCAACCAACGGTCCGGTGCATGATAAGGGCCGAGGCAAGAACGAAAAACCAAGGAGGAAAATTCATGATCACCCGCCGCGACTTGTGCCTTGCCGGCGCCGCTCTCCTGAGCGTCGGTCTGGCTTCAGCACCCGCCCTCGCCCAGACCAAGCTGAAATGGGCGCATGTCTACGAGACATCCGAAGCGTTCCACACCGAGTCCGTCTGGGCCGCGCAGGAATTCGCCCGGCGCACCAACAACAAGTACCAGATCGAGGTCTTCCCGGCCTCGCAGCTCGGCAAGGAAACCGACATCAACCAGGGCCTGACACTCGGCTCGGTGGATATCATCATCTCCGGATCGAGCTTCGCCGCCCGCTCGCATCCGCCGATCGGCGTGACCTATTACCCCTTCACCTTCCAGAGCCCCGAGCACCTGCTCGCCTACACCAAGTCGGACATATACAAGGAGCTGACCAAGGGCTACGAGGAGAAGACCGGCCACGTGATCACCGCGACCACCTATTACGGCACGCGGCACACCACCTCGAACCGGCCGATCAAGAATTGCTCCGACATGAAGGGCCTGAAGATGCGCGTGCCGGATGTGCCCGCCTATCTCGCCATGCCCCGCTCCTGCGGGGCGAACACCACGCCGATCGCCTTCGCGGAAGTTTATCTCGCGTTGCAGAACGGCACGGTGGAAGCACAGGAAAACCCGCTGACGACGATCGAGGCCAAGAAATTCTACGAAGTGCAGAAGCATATCGTTCTCACCGGGCATATTGTCGATCACCTCAACACCGTCGTGGCGAAGGGCACCTGGGCGAAGTTCACGGATGACGAGAAGAAGCTCTTCATCGAGATCAGCCAGGAAGCCGCCGCGCGCGCGACCAAGCAGATCAAGGCCGATGAGCAGAAGCTCGTGCAGTTCTTCAAGGACAAGGGTCTGACCGTCACCGAGATCAACCGCCAGGAATTCCTCGATGCGGTTGCCAAGGGCGTGACCTTCGAACAGTTCGGCTATCGCAAGGCCGATTGGGATCGCATTCAGGCTGTGAAGTTCTGAGACCTTCCTTCCAGCGGCGCGCTTTCCGGCAAGCGCGCCGTTTTCCTTCTCCCCGCCCCGAAGGCCGAGGATTTCCCGATCCATGTCCCGCGAGACTGTCGAAACGCATATGCCCGTCAGCAGCGAAGAAATCGCCCGCACCTTCGAGGAAGCGGAGGCGCCGGTTGATCTTTCCGGCCATGGCCTCGAGGACTGGGTGACGCTGGCCATCTTCTGGATGATGTGCGGGGCGGTTTTCCTGCAATTCTTCACGCGCTACGTGCTCAACAACTCCTTCGCCTGGACGGAGGAAATCGCGATCTACTGCCTCGTGGCGGTCGTGTTTCTCGGTTCCGTCGGCTGCGTGCGGCAGACACGGCACATCCATGTGGATTTTCTCTACCGGATGATCTCGCCCCCCGCTGGCCGGGTGATGGCGACGCTGGTGGACATCGCACGGATCGTGGTCTTCGCCTATCTCGCGCTTCTCGTCTGGCGCTATTCCGCGCTGATCCATGATGAGCGCATGACCACGATTGATTTCCCGAAATCTCCGGTTTTCCTGCTGGTTTTCGCCAGTTTCGTGCTGATGGCACTGCGCGGCGTGCAGGTTCTGATCGCGAATATCCGGCGCGGCTATTCCGTGCTCGAACGGCCCGGCGCCTTCGACGGCTCGCAGGAGGGCTGACCCATGCTGCTTCTGATGGGGGGGTTCATCCTGCTGATGATCCTGGGCGTGCCGGTCGCCGTCTCGATGGTCATGGCCTCGCTCGCCTATATCGCGGTCTACGGTGTCGCGCCCGACGTGATCGTGGCGCAGCGCATGATCGCGGGCGTTGAAAGTTTCCCGCTTCTCGCCGTGCCGTTCTTCATCCTCGCCGGCAACCTCATGAACATCGCGGGCGTCACGGGCCGCATCTACAAGTTCGCGGTCGATCTCGTGGGCTGGATGCGCGGAGGGCTCGCGCAGGTGAACATCATCGGCTCGGTGATCTTCTCGGGCATGTCGGGCACGGCGATTGCCGATGCGGCCGGCATCGGCACCATCGAGATCAAGGCGATGAAGGAACATGGCTATCCCGTCGAGGTGGCCGTGGGCGTGACTGCGGCATCGGCCACGCTGGGGCCCATCATCCCGCCCTCCCTGCCCTTCGTCATCTACGGGATGATGGCGAATGTCTCGATCGGCTCGCTTTTCCTCGCGGGCATCCTGCCGGGCGCGCTGATGACGCTGCTGATGATGGCGACGGTCGCGGTCTTTGCCCGCATGCGGGGCTGGGGATCGGATGCGCCCTTCGCGCTCGCCAAGATTGGCGGCGCGATGATCGAGGTCGCGGTGGTCTTCATGTTCCCCGCGGCCGTGATCGGGCTGGAATATGCCGGAATGTCGCAAAACGGGGCGATTTTCAGCGCACTCGGCGTGGTGCTGCTGCTCGATTACATCTTCAAGTTTTCCGCCGTGATGGCGCTGATGACGCCGGTCATCCTGATCGGCGGCATGGTGCTGGGCTGGTTCACCCCCACGGAAGCGGCCGTGGCCGCGGTGATGTGGTCGCTCTTCCTCGGGCTCGTGCGCTATCGGTCGATGACCATGCGCAGCCTCGCGAAGGCGACCTTCGACACGATTGAAACCACGGCTTCGGTGCTGTTCATCGTCACGGCCGCCTCCATCTTCGCCTGGCTCCTCACGGTATCGCAGGCGGCGCAGGCGCTGTCGGGGCTGATCTTCGCGATCACCGACAACAAGTGGGTGTTCCTGATCCTCGTGAACCTCCTGATGCTGTTCGTCGGCTGCTTCCTCGACACCATCGCGGCCATCACCATCCTTGTGCCGATCCTGATGCCGATCGTGCTGAAGATGGGCATCGACCCCGTGCATTTCGGCCTCATCATGGTGCTGAACCTGATGATCGGCCTGCTGCACCCTCCGCTCGGCATGGTGTTGTTCGTGCTGAGCCGCGTGGCGAAGCTCTCGGTGGAGCGCACGACCATGGCGATCCTGCCCTGGCTTGCGCCGCTTTTCGTGGCGCTGCTGCTGATCACCTTCATTCCGGATATCAGCCTCTGGCTGCCGCGTTATCTGGGAATGATCAAATGAATTCGGCCTTCGCCGCCACCCTGTTCGGCCCGGAAGACCTGCGCTACGTGGCCCATGATCCCGGTCCTCTGGCGCCAGGCATGGTGCGCGTTGAATTTGGCGCGGCCGGCATCTGCGGTTCGGACATGCACTATTTCCGCCATGCCCGGTCGGGCGATTTCAAGATGACCGCGCCGCTCATTCTCGGCCACGAGATCGCCGGCACGGTGCTGGAGATCAACGCCGAGACGAACCTGAAGGTCGGCCAGCGCGTGGCGGTGAACCCCTCGCGCTGGTGCGGCACCTGTCCGGCCTGCAAGGCGGGCCGCGAAAACCATTGCGAGAACATCTATTTCATGGGCTCGGCCTCGAAGACGCCGCATATGCAGGGCGGCTTCGCGACGCGCTTTGATGCGGTGCCGGCGCAATGCGTGCCCATTCCCGACCATGTGAGTTTCCGCGCGGCGGCCCTCGCCGAGCCGTTGGCCGTCTGCCTTCACGCGGTGAAGCGCGGCGGTGACCTCAAGGGGCGCTCGACGCTGGTGATCGGGGCGGGGCCCATCGGCCTTCTCACGCTGCTTGGCGCGAAAGCCGCCGGTGCGGGAAGCCTCGCGGTGGCCGATCTCGCCGCCGCTCCGCTGGCGCTCGCGGCAAAGCTCGGCGCGCAGGAAACCTTCGATCTCTCGGCCGATCCGGAGGCGCTGAAGCGCAACGGCGCGTTCTGCGATGTTGTCTTCGAGGCCAGCGGTTCCCCCCAGGGCCTTGCCTCGGCCATCGGTGCGGCGAAAAAGGGAGGCATCGTTGTGCAGATTGGCAATCAACCCTCCGGCGACATCCCCTTTCCCGCCAATCAGGTCATGTCGAAGGAAATCGACCTGCGTGGCACGTTCCGCTTCGGCACGGAATTCATGGATGCCGTCCGTCTGATTTCCGAAGGCAAGGTGCCGGTCGAAAACCTGATCACCGCCGAACTGCCGTTGAGCGAGGCGCCTCGGGGCCTGCGGCTTGCGTTTGATCGCAGCCGGCAGGTCAAGGTCATCCTCACGGCCAACATCTGAAGGCATATCCATGGAACAGAGCTGGCGCTGGTTTGGCCCCGATGACCCCATCACGCTGCCGCAAATCCGGCAGGCGGGCGCCACCGGCATCGTCACGGCGCTCCATCACATCCCCTATGGCGTGGTCTGGAGCGTGGAGGAAATCGAAAAGCGGAAGGCGCTGATCGCGGCCGAGCCGGGCCTCGGCTTGCGCTGGAACGTGGTGGAAAGCCTACCGCTGCACGAGGATATCAAGCTGGGTCAAGGGCCGCTCGACCAGCATTTCGATGCCTACCGGCAATCGATGCGGAACCTCGCGGCCTGCGGCATCCGCACGATCTGCTACAATTTCATGCCGATCCTCGACTGGACGCGCACCGATCTCGCCTACCCCATCGCTGGTGGCGGGCGTGCCCTCCGGTTCGATGCCGTGAAGTTCTGCGCCTTCGATTGCTTCATGCTTCAGCGCCCGAACGCGGAGGCTGACCACGCGCCGGAACTGATCGCTGAGGCCAGGACCTGGCATGATGCTGCCAGCGAGAGCGAGAAATCAGCGCTTCTCGTCAACATCAATGCAGGCCTGCCCGGCGCTTACGAGCGCTACGACATTCCCGGCTTCCGCCGCATCCTCGATCGCTACAAGGGCATCGGGCGGGAGGAACTCCGCGCGCATTTCGCGCGTTTCCTGCGCGAGATCATCCCTCTCGCGGAGGAACTGGGAATGCGGTTCGCGGTGCATCCGGATGATCCGCCCCGCTCGCTCTTCGGCCTGCCGCGCATCGTTTCCAATGGCGAGGATCTGGCCTTCATCACCGGTGCGGTGCCCTCGCAGGCCAATGGCGTCACTTTCTGCTCGGGCTCACTGGGGGCCGGACCGATGAACGATGTGCCGGCGCTGGCCAGGCGGTTTGCACCGCTCATCCATTTCGCGCATCTCAGGAACGTGGCGAAGGACGCCGACGGCTCCTTCATGGAAGCGGAGCACCTTGGCGGAGATACCAACATGGTCGCGCTGATGCAGGTGCTGCTGGCCGAGCAGCACAGGCGGAAGGATGAGGGGCGCGAAGACTGGCGCATTCCCTTCCGGCCCGACCATGGCCATGAATTGCTGGAAGACGTGGGTCGCAAGACTCACCCTGGCTATCCTTTGATCGGGCGCTTGCGCGGGCTCGCGGAACTGCGCGGCGTGATGCAGGCCGTGAGCCAGCTGGAACATCGCCCGCTTCATTGAACTCGGAGGCCCCCATGAACGCACCCGTCCCGCCCCCTCTCGCCCCGCCCCCTCTCGCCCCGCGCAGCCTGCGGCTTCACGCAAGCGACAATGTGGTGATCGCCGTGGATGTGCTGCCGGAGGGACAGATCATCGAGGGCGTGCGGGTGAAGGTGCGCATCCCGCGCGGCCACAAGCTTGCGATGAAGGGCATCGCGCCAGGCGAAGCAGTGCTGAAATTCGGCCAGATCATCGGCTTTGCCTCGGCTCCGATCGAGCCGGGTGACTGGATTCACGAGCATAACTGCGCCTTCGCCGCTTTTGCGCGGGACTATCGCCACGCGGAGGATGGCCGCGAGCCCGATATCCTGCCGCTCGAGGCGCAGGCGACCTTCCAGGGCTATCGCCGCGCCAATGGCACCGTGGGCACGCGCAACTATGTGGGCATCCTCACGAGCGTGAATTGCTCGGCTTCGGTCGCGAAGTTCATCGCGGAGGAGATCAACCGCTCGGGGCTCCTGCGTGATTTTCCGAACATCGAGGGCGTCATCCCGCTGGTACATTCCACAGGCTGCGGCATCGCCGACAAGGGCGAGGCAATCGATGTTCTGAAGCGCACCACCTTCGGCTATGCCGCGAACCCGAACATGGGCGCGTCAATCCTCGTGGGCCTCGGCTGCGAGGCTTTCCAGATCGGAAAGTTCAAGGAAGCCTACGGGCTTTCGGAAGGCGATCGCTTCCGCACGCTGGCCATTCAGGAGACCGGCGGCACGCGAAAAACCGTCGAGGCGGGCATCGCGGCGATCCGCGAGATGCTGCCCGCCGCCAACCGCGTGCAGCGCGAGACAGCGCATGCCAGCGCGCTGATGCTCGCGCTGCAATGCGGCGGCTCGGATGGCTATTCGGGCATCACGGCAAATGTGGCCCTGGGCGCGGCGGTGGATATCCTCGTGAAGCATGGCGGCACGGCCATTCTTTCCGAAACACCGGAAATCTATGGCGCGGAGCATCTTCTCACGCGGCGCGCGCGCAACCTGGCGGTGGGCGAGAAACTCGTGGAGATCATCCACTGGTGGGAGGATTACACCTCGCGCAACCGCATGAGCATGAACAACAACCCCTCCCCCGGCAACAAGGCGGGCGGGCTCACCACCATTCTCGAGAAATCCCTCGGCGCGGCGGCGAAGGGCGGCACCACGACGCTGAACGCCGTCTATCGCTATGCGGAGCCCGTCACGGAGAAGGGGTTCGTCTATATGGACACGCCGGGCTATGACCCCGTAGCCGCCACCGGGCAGGTCGCGGGCGGCGCGAACCTGCTGGCCTTCACCACGGGCCGCGGCTCGGCCTATGGCTGCAAACCCACACCCTCGATGAAGCTCGCGACGAACAGCGAGATCTTCCACCGCATGATCGATGACATGGACATCAATTGCGGGGATATCCTCGATGGCGCGAGCATCGCCGGGAAGGGGCAGGAGATCTTCGAACGCCTGCTCGCCATCGCTTCGGGGGAGCGCACGAAGAGCGAGCTTCTCGGCTATGGCGATGCCGAGTTCGTTCCCTGGCAGATCGGCGCGACGATGTAGCCCAGGCGCCAGCGCGGCGCACGCGGCATCGCAGAGCATCCGTTGCCTGCGCATCGGGGTGCGCATCGCGGCTTCTTCCCGCTGGCGGATACCCCGTGACGCTTGGCGAATCCGGTCCATTCGGATATGGCATTTCGACTGTTCCGGTCGAACATGGTGTTCAAGGCGGGGATTCGGGAATGACGGTCGCCGCGGCGAACACAGAAATCGGCTGGAACAAGCCCGCCATGTCCATGAGGGTGCTGCGCTGGCAAAGGCGGGCCTTTGGATTGGCTGCCGCTCTCGCGCTGGCTTTGCCGGCCACGGGGTGCATGACGACCGAACAGACCGCCGCGCAGGCCTCGTCGTCGCTTCCGGCTTCCGACCTCGCCGCGATTCGCTACTTCGCCGATTCACCTCCGTCCGATCTGGTTCCCAAGCGCCGTGCCGGCGACCGCCACACGGTGCTGGCGCTTTCGGGCGGTGGGCCGGACGGTGCCTATGGCGTCGGCGCGCTGGCGGGCTGGTCGAATGCGGGAACGCGGCCGGCCTTCGATGTCGTCACCGGCGTCAGCACGGGGGCGCTCATGGCACCCTTCGCCTTTCTGGGCCGGGATTATGACGAGTTGATCGCAGGGCTCTATACCGGGCCGAAGATCGCGGGGCTTCTCAACGGCGGCGTCGGCAATCTCGTCTGGCAGCCTGGCCTCTACCGACATGAGCCACTGCGCGCGCTCATAGACGAGCATGTCACCGACGATCTGCTTGTGCGCATCGCAGGCGAACATCGCAAGGGGCGCCGCCTGCTGATCGCCACCAGCAGCCTTGATGCGCAGCGCGTCACCGTCTGGAATCTCGGTGCGCTGGCCGCTTCCGAGCGGCCTGACCGGCTGACGTTGTTCCGGGACGTGCTCACGGCCGCGATCAGTGTCCCTGTCCTGTTCCCTCCCGTGCCGCTGCCCGGCGCGCGGCCCAATGAATTGCACGCAGATGCCGGCGTGCTGCGCGGCTTCTATTCAGGGCTGGAACTCTTCCCCGGCGAGGGGCGCGGCTGCGCGAGCAGGCGTCAGCCATGCGCTCTCTACGTGATCATTCACAACAAGCTCTACCCGGAGGCGCGCGAGATCCCGGCGAGCATCGGCACAATCGGCAGTTGGGCGGTGGCGAGCATCATCAAATCGAATCTGATGCTGGCCCTCGAAACCGCGCAGCAGAAGTCGCGGGAGAATGGCATCCGCTTCGGCATGGCCTATCTCGATACCGACCGGCCCGGCGTCTCCCCCATCGATTTCGATATACCCTACATGCAGGCGATGTATGCGCTGGGGCATGATCGAGCGCGCCGGCCGGATTTCTGGCGCGGCACGCTGCTGCCACCGAAGGGGCCGGCTCCGGCGGCAGCACCCGTCGCGCCGCCTGTGTCGGCTGCGCCCTTGCTCGCGCATGATCCCGCCCGTTCGGCCGCGCTTGCGCCTTGAGAAGACTCGTGGACCCGCGGAATCTGCCCCGGGAGGCGGCCCGCCCTTGATCCCTGCGCGCAGCTTGGCGTCAGCTTCCTTCGACAGGCTGGCCCGGATCGCGATCCAAGCGAGGGAAGTGGCGGCATCCGCCTTCGGGCGTGGGCCGAACGGAAAGCGGAGAGGGTTCAATCCGCATCGCGCGGCTTGAGGCGGCTCACCTGCCGCGCGAGGCTCCGCATGGCCTCGCCCAGCATCGGCCCGCCGCAGACCGTGAGACGCTCCGGCACGACAAGACGGCGCTCGGCCGGAAACATGGCCTGAAGGGCCGGGTGCAGCAGCATGGCGCGGCCCTGGTCCTCGGGATGGTCATCCTCGCCCGCGAGGAGGATGGCATCCGGGCGCAAGGCGATCACCTGTTCGAGACGGACCATTCCACCTGCCGCGAGGCCCAGTTCGCCTGCGGCATTCACAAGGCCCGCTTCGGCCAGAAGCTCGCTGATCAGCGAATCCGCGCCGGAAACCCAGCCGCGACGGGCAAGCGGCAGAATGCGCAGCTTGCCAGGCGATGCCGCCGCCCGCAATTCCCGGATCGCAAGGTCGATCTCGCCAATGCGGATCGCGGCTTTCTCGCGCGCTCCCGCTATCTCGCCGAAGCGGGCGATCTGCGCGCGGGTTTCCGCGAGCGTGCGCGCAGGCGGAAACTCCTCGATGGGGATGCCCTGCCGACGGATGAATTCGCGCGTCGCACGTTTCGTGAAGGTGCCGGAGACCACAAGATCAGGCCTGATCACCATCACTTCCTCCGCCGTGCCGGAGAGGATCGGCAGCCCCTGCACCCGCCCCGCAAGGAAGGACTGCGCGGCATCGGCGACGAAGGGGCTCAAACCGGCGATCCGCTCGCGCGGCGCGAGATCCAGCAGAAGCTGGTCCGTGCACAGGTTGAGAGAGACCACGCGCTCCGGCTGCCGATCCTGCGCTGCCACGGGTGCCGCCAGCAGCATCGCCAGTGCGGCAAGACAACGCGGAACGGCCTGGTCCCGTCCTGGCATGCGACTTTCCCTTCGCGGGTCGCGCCGGCTATTCCGGTCGCGAGGCCCCGTTGCATGGAATAACCGCCGAGGGCAATCCTGTCAGCCGGTGAAGCGCGGTCTGTTTCACCGGCTGGCGACTTCCCAGTCCAGAAACACGGGGGATTCGACAGAAAGGTCTGGAATCCGTCGCCTTCTGGCGCTAACCGATGCGCATGACCCAGAAGCGCATTGTCCTCTCCAGCGATCACGCGGCGATCCCGCTCCGGCGGGCCATTGCCGCCCATATCGCGGCCAGGGGCTGGATTGCCGTGGATATCGGGCCGGTGACGCCGGAAAGCACGCCTTACCCACACCAGGCCGAGGCCGCCGCGCGCCATGTGGCCTCGGGGGATTGCCGCTTCGGCATCATCCTGTGCGGCACGGGCCAGGGCATCATGATGGCCGCGAACAAGGTGAAGGGCATTCGCTGCGGCGTCTGCCTCGAACCCTATTCCGCCCGGATGATCCGCGAGCATAACGATGCCAACATGCTTTCGCTCGGCGCGCGCGTGGTGGGGGAAGGCCTTGCGCTGGCGATTGTCGATGCGTTCCTCGAGGCGGAATTCGAAGGTGGTCGCCATGCCGATCGCGTGGCGATGATCTCCGCCCTCGAAGGCTGAGGGAACAGCGCAATCAAACCTGCGGCAGCCGGCTCAGCGGCTTCCGAGGCGTGGTCGCCAGACGCCAAGCCCGATCTGCGCGGCAGAAAGCGCGAGGATGGCGCCCAGCGCCATCCATTCATTCGCGATGATGCCCGCCAGAGCCTGCGCATCGCCGCTGCCGCTCGCGATCCTCTGTGCCTCCTCCGCCGCCGAATTCGCCCTGGCCTGGACGATGGCGAGCGTGCCCTCGAACATGCTGAACCCGAGGAGCGCCTTGGCCCATACCCAGCGCGGATCCTGGAACGGCCGGTGCACCATCATCGCCACGATCCCGGAGACGAGCCCCACGCCCAGAGACGGAAAGAGCATGTAATTCGACAGAGCGCTCAGCGTCTGGCGCATCTCGGCATAGGATTGCGGGGTGGCCTGGGGCGCGAAGGCCAGCACCACGATGTAGGCTGTCAACGCCCCCACGAGGCCACAAGCCGCAACGGTGTGGAGAAACTTCACCAGTTTGCGCATGCCATGCTCCTGCGACAAGCAGCCCGGCGTCATTGCAACGGGGCGGGGCGCCGGCTCGAAAAGCCGTCGCCCAAGGATGTGGGTCTGCTGCTTCCGGCCGCAAGGGGGAGCAGCACAGGCTGGCCTTCGCGAGATCAGCCCTGCCTGCTCCAGGCGGCGTACCATGCCTTGAAGAGCTTGTGCTGCGCCTCGAGGAAGCCCTTCTGGCTGGGCGAGAGCGCATCCGTCGGGTTGAAATGCAGCGCATATTCCGGGTGCCCTTCCAGCACCATCAGGTGCTTGTAGAAGAGCACCAGATCCGCCCCCTCATCGAAGGTCGAGAGCACTTTCAGCGCGCCTTCCAGCTCTTGCGCCTGCCGCCGCGCGACCGGATCGCCCTTCTGCGCCGCCTCGCAGAGCCGCGCGAGGTGCAGAACCTCCTTCGGCAACGCATTGCCGACACCGGTGATCGCGCCGGTCGCGCCACAATTCACATAGCCATGGAAGACCTCGGTATCGACGCCAACCATGAGCGTGAGTTTCTCGGAGCGGTTCACGATATGCTCGGCCGCGTAGGACATCGCCCTGGCGCTGCCGAATTCCTTGAATCCCACGAGATGCGGATAGCGCTCATGCAGGGCGAAGAAGAGATCGGCCTTGGTCTCGAAACCATAATACGGGCTGTTGTAGATGACCGAGGGCAGGTCCGCCGCCGCTTCGAGAATGCCCGAGAAATGCGCGAATTGCGCAGCCGGCGAGGTGCCGCGCGAGAGCACGCGCGGGATGACCATCAGCCCTGCCGCACCCACCTTCTTCGCATGCGCCGCGAGCGCTGCCGCGCGCATCGGGTTCTGCGCGCCCGTGCCGACGATCACCTTGATGCCGGCCTTCACCAGACGCTCCACGCCCTCCATGCGCTGCTCGTCGGTGAGCAACGGCCAATCACCCATCGAGCCGGCATAGATCACGCCGGACATGCCCTGCCCCGCAAGGTGCTGCCCCATGCGCACGAGCGCATCGAAATCCGGTGTCCGGTCCGGCTTGCAGGGGGTCATGAGGGCCGGCATCACGCCGGAAAAGACGTCTTTGGACATGGCTTGGGACATGGCTTGCTTTCCTTCTCCTGCCACCCGGAGGCCAAGCAGGCATTGAATGTGAATATTTCGTAGATTGTATAAAATTGACAAGCAAGCGCTTTCCGGGGGCTTCCGGTGATGATGAACCCCGCCCTCTCCCGCATGCTGGCCGAAGCGATCGTCGGGCATCTTCGGCGGATCGCGGGAGAGCCAGAGCCAGCCGGCGTTGCGCCCGCCAGGGCTTGGCCGGTTCAGGCCTCGGCGAGAATGAGCTCGAAGGTCATCAGCACGGGGTTTGCGCCGCGCTTGAGGCGGCCCTCGGCAAGGTCGCCGGTGAGATCGACCAGCGCGGCATCGATCCGCGCCCGCAACACGCCATCCGCGTCCGGTTCGACAAGCCCGCGCGTGATGCACACTTCCGTCGCGAAGGCTTCGGTCACGCGCCCATCCTCGAAGGCGGAGCCGATCAGCGAGCCGACCCCGCCATGGATCACCGCGCGGGCAAGGCCCTGCTCGCGGCAGAAACCTTCGAGTGCCGCATGAAAACACTGGTTGGGCCGCAGCCGCAGGGCGAAGGCGAGCGCGCCATCGGTCGTTCTTGTCGCTGAGGAAACGGGGCCGAAGAGCTTGAAGTTCGTTTCCGGATCAGGGTTCGCCTCGAAGAGCGCGCCATCGATCCCGACGGCCGAGGCGGTCGCGTCCTCCGCAAGCATGGTTTCATCCGGCAGGATATGCCCGCCAGAGCGCTTGCCATCGGCCTCGCGCCAGATTGCGTGGCAATGGAAGAAGGGCCCGCCATCGCGCCGGCCGAAGGTCAGCGCACCGCATTCCAGCCGGCTGATGCCGGAGGGGCGGAAGGTCTCCGAATAGAAGGCCGCGTTCTGGCCGTCGCGGCTCAGAGCCGGCATCACATAGGCGAAGGGCGATAGCGCCAGCGGGCCGAAATTCAGCGTTCCGCTGGCAAATCCGGCGGCGGCGAAGCCTTGCCGCACGGCCTCCAGCAAAGAGAGGCCCGCCTCGAGCCGCATCGGAAAGGCGCGGCCGCGCCCTTCCACCGCGACCACGCGCGGGGACAGAGCCGGGCCGGGCTGCCGGATGAAGGAGGGGCGCGCCATATCAGACGAGCCCGTCGCCATCGATCAGCCCACGCGCGACGAGTTCGTCCTTCACCAGGCGCTTCGGCACCTTGCCATAGCCGGATTTTGGCAGCGCCTCCCAGAAGAAGAAGCGCTTCGGCAGCTTGTAGCGCGGGATTTTCGAACTCAGGAACTCGGCGAGCGCGGCTTCTTCCACCGGCTCGCGCGTCACGCAGACTGCAACGCCCACTTCCCCCCAGAGCTTGTCCGGCACGCCCAGAACCGCCACCTCGACCAGCGCCGGATGGGTCAGGATCTTCTCCTCGATCTCGCGCGGATAGATGTTCGAGCCGCCGGAGATATACATGTCGGAGGCGCGGCCCGTGATGTAGACGAAGCCCTGCTCATCCATGTGGCCGAGATCGCCCGTGCGGAACCAGCCATCGCGGAAGGCTTTCGCATTGGCTTCGGGGTTGTTGTAGTAGCCGGCGAAGACGGCCGGACCGATGACGCAGATCTCGCCGGTTTCAAAGGGTTTCAGCTCCTCGCCGGCATCATTCTGGATCGAGACCTGCATGCCCGTGCGTTCGAAACCGCAGGTGCCGAACTTGGTGTTCGCGCGGTCCTCGGGATCATGCAGGGCGGGCGGCAGCACCGTGATGTTGCCCGTGACTTCGCCGAGGCCGAAATACTGCGTGATGACCGGCCCGAGCTTCGCAAGCGCGAATTTCTGATCCTCCCGATACATGGGCGCCCCGGCATAGATGACCGAGCGCAGCGAGGAATGGTCAAAGCGATCCACCGAAGGGTGCTCCACCAGCATCTTCAGGATGGTCGGCACCGTGAACAGGTTGGTGACGCGGTGTTTTTCCACCAGCCGCCAGGCTTCCTCGATGTCGAATTTCTCGGTCGGCAGGAGGATCGTCGTCGCGCCGCGCGCTACGATGTTGAGCTGGTGCACCCCCGCCCCGTGGCTCAGCGGCGCCACCACGAGCGAGGAATCCGCTTCCGTCGCGCCCGGCAGCAGATCGCAGAGATGGTTGGTGAGGACGAAGGCCATCTGGCCATGCGTCAGCACCGCAGCCTTCGAGCGGCCCGTGGTGCCCGAGGTGAAGAAGAACCAGCAGGGATCATTATGCTCCACGGGCGCATCCGGCACGGTTCGACCCCGGAAGGCGGCCATGCGCCCGGAGACATCCGCCTCCCCGAAACGCGTGTCGCGTGCCTGCTCGTCAAGCCGCCAGATGAATTCCACGCCCGGCACATTCTGTGCCACGCTTGCCGCGTGATCGGGGTAATCCCCATGGCAGAGAAAGCCCTTCGCGCCGGAAAATTCCGCCAGATAGATCACTTCCTCCGGCATCAGGCGGAAATTCGTCGGCACCCAGACCGCGCCGAGCCTGAAGGCCGCGAAAAGCGAGAAGAACATCTGCGCGGTGTTCTTCGAATGCACGATCAGCCGGTCGCCCTTGCCGAGGCCACGGGCCTGCAGCGCGGCGGCCAGCGCGTTCACCTCGCGCTCCACCTCCAGCCATGTCCAGCTCCTCTCGCCCCAGACAAGGCCATGCCGATCGGCAAAGCGCCTCGCATTCTGCCGCAGCACATGGGCGAGGTTCATCACCCGGTTCGAACAGCGGGCAAGCCCGCCCTCGGGATGGTGGGCGGTCATTTCAGGCGCTCCAGGATCGACACATAATTGGCGACGGCCGCGCCACCCATGTTGAACACGCCCGCGAGGCCCGCGCCGGGCAACTGCATCTCGCCGGCCTCGCCGCAAAGCTGCATCGCGGCCATCACGTGCTGGGAAACCCCGGTGGCGCCAATGGGATGCCCGCGCGACTTGAGTCCGCCCGACAGGTTGACCGGCAGGCGACCGCCCCGGCTTGTCACACCCTCGCGCACCACCTTCCAGCCCTCGCCGGGCCTGGCGAGGCCCATCGCCTCGTATTCGATCATCTCGGCCATGGTGAAGCAATCATGCGTCTCGACGAGATCGAGATCGTCGAGGGTGATGCCCGCGCGCTCCTTCGCCTGGCTCCAGGCCCGGCGCGCGCCCTCGAAGGCAATCATGTCGCGGCGCGAGAGCGGCATGAAATCATTCACATGCTCGCGCGCCCGGAACGTGACGGCGCGGCGCAATGTGGCCGCGACTTCCGCATCGGCCAGAACGAGGGCGGCCGCTCCATCCGAAACCAGCGAACAATCCGTGCGGCGGAGCGGGCCGGCGACACGCGGATTCTTCTCCGAGACCGTGTTGCAGAAGGCGAAGCCGAAATCCTTGCGCATATGGGCATAGGGGTTCGCGAGGCCGTGAACGTGGTTCTTGGCCGCGATCATCGCCAGTTCCTCGGACCGATCCCCGTGGCGCTGGAAATAGCTGCTGGCGATCTGCCCGAAAATGCCTGCAAACCCGGCCTCGACCCGGTCCTCTTCCTTGCGATAGCTGCCCGAAAGAAGAATATCCCCCACTTCGGCGGCGGGCGTCGCGGTCATTTTCTCGGCACCGATCACGAGCGCGATCCGGCCGCGCCCGCTTTCGATGAAATCCATCGCGGCATGGATGGCCGCCGAGCCGGTCGCGCAGGCATTCTCGACATGCATGGCCCGGGTATGGGCGAGTGCCGGCATCGCGACGCTGACGAGGCCCGCCTCGAAGCCCTGCTTCGAGAAACCGCAATTCAGCACGCCCACGGTCACGAAATCGATCTCGGCGGCGCTCACGCCCGCATCATCCAACGCGCCCTCGGCCACTGCGCCGATCAGCCCCTCGATATCGGGGATGTCGAGCTTGCCGAAGGGCGAATGGCACCAGCCAACAATGGCGGCGTTCCGGCGGAAGGTCTCGGTCATGGCTGGGTCCTTTTGAGCGCGGCAGGGGCGATTTGAGGTTGCGGCATGGCATCACCCGCCAGGCGCTGCTCCACGAGCTCAACTTCCCGGGCAAGAAGGGCGACAAGCTCAGGCTCGCGATCAGGCTGCATTCGGCTCTCGACCGCAGCGAGGGAAAGGCACGCGACCACCTGGCCGGAAGGCTCGCGGATGGCCATGCCCATGCCCCAGGAACCGGGGAAGAGAACACCGCGATTGAGGCTGTAGCCCCGCGCGCGGCTTTCCTTCACGAGATCCGGCAGAAGGGGCCAGAGCATGGGATAACGCTGCGCCAGAGCAGAATGACAGGCCGCGAGATAGGCCTCCGCCTCCGCCTCCGGCATCGCGCCGAGAATGGCGAGCGGCCCGGCACCCGCGCCGAGAAGGTGGCGATCTCCCGCCTTCAGCACATGCGAGCGGAGGGGATAACCGCCATCCTCGCGCGTGAGGCAAACCACTTCCTGCCCGTGTCTCACCTGGAGGAAGGCGGCATCGCCTGTTTCCTGCGCGAGCCTTGCGACGCTATCGAGCGCCACGCGATGAATGCCGTAACGCTCCGCCGCGAGCATGCCGAGCAGGTAGATCTCGCGGCCCAGGAAGTAGGTGCGGGTGGCAGGGTCCTGCACCACCATTCCTTCCTGCATCAGCGCGATCAACATCCGGCGGCAGGTGGGTTTCACGAGCCCCGAGGCGCGCACCAGAGCGCCGAGCGAGGCGCCGCGCGCGCCGGCTTCCCCCAGCTGCCGCAGCAGGCGCAGGGTCCTGACCGGGCTTTGGGCGCCAAGCCGCTCGACAGACGCGGAACCGGTCATGAGCCTTGATCCATCAGTCCACGATATAGAATTGAAATTCGCAGGAAACGCATGGAATTCCGTGATTATTGGAGATTTTTCATCAAAACAATCCGCGTTCCGGAAAAAATGGTCTACATCATGGACCATGTGCGAGGAAGTCCATCGACCGGCTTCGCCTCTGCCACGAGGGAGAGATGACATGAACCAGGCAGTCCGCAACCCCATGCCGCCCTTCCATCCGGGCACGCGCATGGCCGGCAAGGTCGTGCTCGTCCTCGGCGCAGGCTCTTCCGGTCCCGGCTGGGGCAATGGCAAGGCTGCGGCGGTGCTGTATGCGCGCGAGGGGGCGCGCATCGCCTGTATCGACATCCATGAGGCGGCCGCCGAGGAAACGGCGGAGATCATCCGCGCCGAAGGGGGTGAAGCGCTGGCGCTTGCCGCCGATGTGACGCAACTCGACGCGATCAATCGCGCGGTGGAGGCGACAATCGCGCGGTTCGGGCGGATCGACGTTGCGCACAACAATGTGGGTGTCGTCGTGCCCGGCGGGCCGACAGACCTCACGGAGGAAAGCTTCCAGCGCGGCATCGATCTCAATCTCGGTCCGGTCTGGCGCAGCGCGAAGGTGCTGCTTCCCCGATTTCTGGAACAAGGCGGCGGCGTTTTCGTCAACATTGCCTCGATCGCCGGCATTCGCTGGACCGGCTATCCCTATTTTGTCTATTCCGCGGCCAAGGTCGCCGTGGTGCAGGCCACCAAGGCGATCGCGCTGCAATATGCCGGTCAGAACATCCGGGCGAATGCCGTGCTGCCTGGCCTGATCGACACCCCTCTCGTCCATCGACAGATCGCGGGGGTGTTCGGCGATGTCGAGACATTGATCGCGAAGCGCAACAACGCGGTGCCGACCGGGCAGATGGGCACGGCCTATGATGTCGCGGCCGCGTCCCTGTTCCTCGCCTCGGATGAGGCACGCTTCATTACCGGTGTCACCCTGCCCGTGGATGGCGGGCAGAGCGAAACCATGCGCGGCTGATCGCTCTCAGCCCAGATTGCCGCCCGTTGCCCTATGGAGGATGGCCCAGGCCTCGTCGCCGAATTTTTTCTGCCATTCGGCGTAGAAACCGGCCTTGCGCAAGGCCTCGCGGAAGGGCCCGGCCTGGGTATCATTGAAAACCATTCCCTTGGCGGTGAGTTCCGTGCGCAGGGTCGCGTTCAGCTTTTCGACATCGGCGCGCTGGAGGGTGGCAGCGGCGTTGAGATTGCGTGCGACCACCGTCCGCACATCCTCCGGCAGGCGCTCCCAGGCGCGGCGATTGCCGAGGAACCAGAAGCCGTCCCACATGTGGTTCGTCACGGAGCAGAATTTCTGCACCTCGAAGAGCTTGGCCGTGGCGATGATTGCGAGCGGGTTTTCCTGCCCGTCCACCACCCGGGTCTGCAGCGCGGTGTAGACATCCGCGAAGTTGATGCTGGCCGGCGCCGACTGGAAGGCGTTGAACATCGAGGTCCAGAGCGGGCTCACCGGCACGCGGATCTTGAAACCCTTGAGGTCATCCGGGGTGTTGATGGGCCCTTTGGAGCTGGTCATCTGGCGGAAGCCGTTATCCCAGATCTTGTCCATGACGACGAGGTTGGCCTTGCCGATCTGCCCGCGCACATAGGTGCCGAGTTCACCATCCATCGCCTTCCACACGGCATCGTAGTTGGGGAAGGCGAAGCCGATGCCGTTGAGCGATGCATTGGGCACGAGGGTCGAGAGGATCAACGGCGAGAGCGTGAAGAACTCGACGCCGCCCGAGCGCACCTGGCTCAGCATGTCGGTATCCGAGCCAAGCTGGCTCGCCGGGAAGATCTGGATGACCATCCGGCCGTTGGTCTCCTGCCTGATCTTCTCGGCCGCTTCGGTGGCGCGGATATGGACCGGGTGGGTCACCTGCAGGTTATGCGCATATTTGTAGGTGAATTCCGCGGTCTGGGCCTTGCCAAGACCGATATGGAAGGTGCCCAGAGCGGCGCCGGTGGCGCTGGCCTGAAGCAGGGTGCGACGGGAAAGGGTCATGGTTTCCTCCTCGGGTAGCTTTCTGGGGTAGCTTTCTGGGGTAGCTTTCTGGGGTAGCTTTGTCTTCTTGGTTGAAACGGCAATCTGGCGGCGCGGTGCTGCTCCTTCCCTCAGAGCAGGACGGTGGAAATGGCAGGGACGGCCGCAATCACGATGAGGCCGATGATCAGCGCCAGCAGGTAGGGCCAGATCGCGCCCATCGCCTCATCCGGTGATACGTTGCCGATCTTGCAGGCGATATAGAAGCCGATGCCGATGGGCGGTGCCATCAGCCCGATATTCATCGAGGTGACCACCACCATGGCGTAATGCACATCATGGATGCCGAGCTTCTTCGCGATCGGGAACATCAGCGGCGCCATCAGCACGATGGCCGGCAACCCTTCGAGGAAGCAGCCGAGAATCACGAAAACCACGATCGTGATGGCCATGAAGCTGATCCAGCCGCCCGGCAGGCTCTGCATCCAGAGCGCGAGCTGGTTCGCAAAGCCGGTCTGGGTCAGCGCCCAGGCCATGGCGAGCGCAGTGCCGAGGATCATCAGGATGGCGCCGGAAAGTGCGGCCGTTTCCACCAGCATGCCATAGAAGGTGCGCCAGCCGATCCCGCCGTAAAGCACGATGCCGACGACCATCGCATAGAGCACCGCGATGGTTGAAACCTCGGTCGCGGTGGCCACGCCTCCACCCACCGCGCTGCGGATGATGAAGGGCAGCACCAGAGCGGGTGCCGCGACCAGCGCGGTCTTGCCGATGACCGAGAGCGGCGCGCGCTGCACGGCTTCCAGCAACTCGCCGCGGGCACGCCAGCGCGCGAGGATCGCAAGAACCAGCAGCAGCACCATCGCCACCAGGAAGCCGCTGGTGAAGAGGCCCGCGATGGACACGCCCGCCACCGAGCCGAGCACGATGAGCACGATGCTCGGCGGCACGGTCTCGGCCATGGCCGCGCCCGTCGCGAGCAGCGCGATGAGTTCCTTGGGCTTGTAGCCGCGCCTCTTCATCTCCGGGAAAAGTGCGGGGGCGACGGTCGCCATGTCCGACACCTTGGAACCGGAAATGCCGGAAACGAGGAAGAGCGAACCCAGCAGCACATAGGACAGCCCCGCCCGGATATGCCCGAGCAGGGAGCCAAGGAAATCGACGATCGCCCGACCCATCCCGGTTGCGTCGAGGATACAGCCGAGCAGCACGAAAACCGGCACCGACAGCAGGATGAGGCTCGACATTCCCTCATCCATGCGACCGATCATCACCAGGGTCGGAACGGTGGTGGTGAAGGTGAGAAAGCAGAGCGTGCCGAGGCCGAAGCAGAAGGCGATGGGCACACCCGCGACGAGGCACACCACCACCACACCGACGAGAAATACCGCGATATTGCCGTAGCCGAGCCCCTTGAACACCGGCATCATCAACCAGAACACGACAGCGCTCGCGCCAATCGCAAGGGCAGCCAGCAAGAGATCGCGCGGGGCGCAGATGCGCAGCGCATAGCGCAAGGTGAGCAGCAGCATCGTCGCGATGCCGAAGGGAATGGCCGAAACGCGCCAGCTGTTCGCAATGTTCAGCGCGGGCGTCGAAACGTATGATTCCTCCATCGTGTAATCGATGGCCGGGTAGAGCATCGCAGCGAGGAAGACGGCGGCGGCAACCAGGGCAAAGGCCTCGACGACAGCGCGAGGGCGCGACGGGAACATGCCGATGAAAAGCGTGAGCCTCAGGTGCTCGTTCCGGTCGATCGCGAGGGCCGCGCCCAGCATCGCGAGCCACAGGAAGGATGTCGAAGTCGCCTCGTCGATCCAGACGATGGGGAGGGAAAAGACATAGCGCGAGGTGACACCGGTCAGCAGAAGCAGGATGATCGCTACCAGAAGACCCGCCGCCACGACCTCAAGCGGCCAGATGAACGGCGCGCGATGCCTTTGGGCGTCCGCCTGATCGATCACCGGCGCGGCGACCGCCTGGGACAATTCCGTCATGCTTCCACCCTGCCAGACCATTCCCTTGCCGGTTGCCCGCCCCGTGAGGCCGGAAGCCCGACTATTCCGCAAGACCGGCGGACCCGGTTCCGGCGAACGCCCCGGCCCCGCGATCTACAGCAAGGTCCACATCCAAGGTCCACATCATGGAGCGATCAAACCGCAGACGAGAGCATCGTAGCCAAAAAAATTCCCGGTGCAATGCAGTCTCAAAAACCGTCAGCAATTCATCCACTGCATTGGTCCACAATATAGACCTCTTGGGCCCCCTTTCGTTCAGAGCGACCGTCGATGCCCGGCAGCAAGCGTCGCCGCGCAAATCCGCACCAGAGCGGCCAGACGACGGCAACCGGCGTGATGCGCCGACCCAAGTCCAAGATCAACAGGGCGCTGCTACCAGCCCTGAAAGACGATCGCTCAAGACGGGCTTTCAATCGGCGATGATGTCGCGAAGGGAACTGTCAGGGAGCAAATGATTTGCGATGAGCGGCGCCGGATCAGCGCCGGGTCGCGCGTTTTGTCGGGCGGAGGTCAGGGGCTCGCCCCCCTCCGCCGCATCCTCCGCCAAGAGCCAGATCCGTGATCTGCGGGGCCTTGATCACGATTCCGTGAGCCCCGGGATGGCGGAGCACATGGGTGTCAGCCGAAAAAAAACTTTTTTCACAGGCGATATCAATGGTTTAAAAAGTATTAGCCGAAAGTCTTAATGACGAAAGCTGGAACTTCTCCATTTTGCCAGATGGGAGAGTGGGCATCGGTCTTTTGCGTGGCGCATTTCGGGCTTCATTGCGATGGATCAAACCGGGGCCTCCGTTCCCCCCGTTCAACGCCGCTTGTGAAATGCGGCAAGGGAGGAAAAAGCGAATGGCTAACAATACCGATGAAATCTACTGGCAAAAGACCAGTCGCCTGATGAAGATCATGATGGCCCTTTGGGTCTTCTTCGGCTTCATCGTGCATATGTTCGTGGTGCCGCTGAACGGCATCAAGATCCTCGGCTTCCCGCTCGGCTTCTACATGGCCGCGCAGGGCTCGATCACCATCTTCGTGATCATGCTGTTCTGGTTCGCGAAAGCGCAGGACAGGATCGACCGCGAATGCGGCGTGGCCGAAGAAGAGTAAGGGGAGGCAACCATGGCAGATTCGATCGTAGGCAAAGGTGGCTTCCTCAACAATCTCGGCCGCATCTACGCGCTCTATACGGGCGGCTTCTTCGGCTTCATCATTCTGGTCGGCATTCTCGAGCAGCTCGGCGTGCAGCAGAGATATCTCGGCTACATGTTCATGGGCCTGACCATCCTGGTCTACGCCTTCATCGGCATTGTCTCGCGCACGTCGGATGTGGGTGAATATTACGTGGCGGGCCGCACCGTTCCGGCCTTCTATAACGGCATGGCGACCGGCTCGGACTGGATGTCCGCCGCCTCGTTCATCGGCATGGCCGGCACGCTCTTCCTCCTGGGTTATGATGGCCTCGCCTTCATTCTGGGCTGGACCGGCGGCTACGTGCTGGTGGCGGTGCTGATCGCGCCGTTCCTGCGCAAGTTCGGTGCCTACACGGTGCCAGACTTCCTCGCCGCGCGCTATGGCGGCAACGCGGCGCGCCTCTGCGGCGTTCTCGTGCTTCTGGCCTGCTCCTTCACCTATGTGGTGGCGCAGATCTTCGGCACGGGCCTCATCGCACAGCGCTTCCTTGACATGAACTTCGAACTCGCCTGCTTCGTCGGCCTGATGGGTATTCTGGTCTGCTCGATGCTCGGTGGCATGAAGGCCGTGACCTGGACGCAGGTCGCCCAGTACATCGTGCTCATCGTCGCCTACCTGATCCCCGTGATCTGGATGTCGGCGAAGAAGTTCGGCATCCCGCTGCCGCAGCTGACTTATGGTCAGGCGCTGCAGCAGATCGCCACGCTCGAGCAGGAATTCGTCCAGAAGGGCCTCGCGCCCGCAAACTCGCTTGCCACGTCGCATACCGCGCCGTTCTCGCGCTATTCGCCCGCGAACTATTTCTGGCTGATCTTCTGCCTGATGGTCGGCACGGCGTCGCTCCCGCACGTCCTGATGCGCTACTTCACCACCCCGTCGGTGAAGGAAGCCCGCCAGTCCGTGGCCTGGTCGCTGCTCTTCATCTTCATCCTCTACTTCACCGCTCCGGCCTATGCGGCGTTCTCCAAGCTCGAGGTCTACTCGACCCTGATCGGCAAGAACCTCGCGGATATGCCGATGTGGGTCTATAATTGGGGCAAGCTTGGCCTCATCAACATCTGCGGCAAGGCGGCAGCCTCCGCGGCAGTGGTTGCTGAATCGTGCAAGGCCGTTGCCGGCCATGCGGGCGTGCTGCGCCTTCAGGATTTCTCGATCAACACCGATGTGGTGGTGATCTCGACGCCTGAAATCGCGGGCCTGCCTTACGTGATCACGGGCCTCGTGGCCGCCGGCGGTCTCGCCGCCGCGCTCTCCACGGCGGATGGCCTGCTGCTCGCGCTCGCCAACGCGCTGTCGCATGACATCTACTACAAGATGATCAACCCGAACGCGCCGACCAAGCAGCGCCTCGTCATCAGCCGCGCGCTGCTGGTGGTGGTCGCGGTTCTGGCGGCCTGGACGGCCTCGACGCGGCCCACGGACATCGTCGCGATGGTCGCCTGGGCATTCAGCCTCGCGGCCGGCGGCCTCTTCCCTGCCCTGGTTCTCGGGGTGTGGTGGAAGCGGACGACCAAGCAGGGTGCGATTGCGGGCATGCTCGCGGGCTTCTTCGTGACCTTGTTCTACCTCGTCATCACCCGCTACTGGCCGCATGTCGGTGTCGAGTATTTCGGCATGGTGTCGAACCTGAACCCGGTCACGGGCGCTCCGCTCATCTCGGCGGATGCCATGAAGGCGGCGCTCTCGAACCCGGCGCTGCTCGATGGCCCGGTGCTCGCGAGCCATCCGCTCCAGAGCCGCGTGGGCTGGTTCAACATCAACAACATCTCCTCGGCTGCCTTCGGCCTGCCCGTCGGCTTCCTGGTGATGGTTGTGGTGTCGCTGATGACGCCGGCCCCGTCGAAGGAACTCCAGCAGTTCATCGACGATTGCCGCCGTCCGAAGGGCAAGACCCTGATGGAAGAGAAGAGCGGCCTCGTGGCGGCGCACTGACGCCATCGGAGAAGCAAAAAATCGGGGCGGGGGAGCGATCTCCCGCCCCTTTTCTTCACCCCGCAACACCCCATAACTGGCTCCAGGCGGCGCCCTTGCCGCATGATGACGAGGTTTCGCGCATGTCCGCCAATGCCGCGTTCTGGCTCTATAACGGGCCGAACATGCTGCTCTCGATCCTGCTCTACACGCTGCTGGGACGATACCTGCTCTCGCTCGTTTTCCGGCCGCAGAGCGAACTCGTGATCTGGCGCGTCTTCTGCCAGGTGACGGACCCCGTTCTCCACGCCGTGCAGGCCATCACCCCGCGCATCGTGGCGCCGGGCCTCGTGATGATCTTCGCCGTCTTCTGGCTGATCATCCTGCGCATCTGCTGGCTGCTTCTTGCGGTGATGTATGGCTTTCTGCCACAAGTGGGAGCGCAGTGATGTCGGAGATGGAACGCCGCGAGGCGCTGCTGAAGCAGGATGGCTATATCCTGGGTATCGCGTCCCTGTCGCTGCTGAACGGGATGCATTTCTCGCCCTATTTCAGCTTCGTCGCCATTCCCTTCGGGCCGATCCTCCGGGAATACGGCATCACCTCACCGGTCATCACCTTCTATCTCGCCTCGCTGATCGTGGCGGTGGGCAGCGTGATGGTCGCGGGGATTCCCGTTGCGATTTTCGAGCGCCTCACGGGACGCCGGCAGAGCGATTCCACTTCGATGGCCCTGTGGCTCGGTGCCATTTTCCTCATCACCCTTCCAAGCCTGATGGGGCTTGTGAGCGGCAACGGCTGAGCTTGCGCCAGCGCATGGCGCTTCGGCCACGTTGCCGCTACCGTTTTCGCATGACCGGCCTCAGCGCCGGGTTCTTGCCAACGGGAGGAGGCTGAGGCCATGCCGGCCCTGATCACGAATGATCCGCTGCTTGCGCTCGATGCCGTCGTCTTCGATACCGAGACGACCGGACTTGACCCGGCGCAGGCCCGTCTGCTGCAGATCGGCGCGGTGCGGCTCGTCGCGGGCCATCCGGATGAGGATGCGCCGTTCGAGATCAAGGTGAACCCTGGCGCGCCCATCCCGCCGGCTTCCTCGGCCATCCACGGCCTCCGCGATTCCGATGTGGCCGATGCCCCCGCTTTCCCCGAGGCCTATGCCGGTTTCCGGGCCTTTGCCGGGGAGGCCGTGCTCATCGGCCACAATATCGGCTTCGATCTCGCGATCCTCGCGCGGGAGGGCAAGCTTGCCGGCCTGCCTCCCCCCGCCAACCGCGTGCTCGATACGCGCCTGCTCGCGGAATTCTGTTTTCCTCGCCTCGGCGGTTTCACGCTGGATGCCCTGGCGAGCCATCTCGGCCTGGCGGTGACCGGTCGGCATGACGCGCTGGCCGATGCAAGGCTGACCGCCCGGCTGTTCCTCGCCCTGCTGCCCACCCTGCGGGAGAAGAGCATCCGCACCTTCGGCGAGGCCGAGGCCGCCTGCCGCCAGCTCACCCATGCACTGGAGGGCTATGCCCGCGCGGGCTGGGTGGAGCCGGTGCGCCCCACCGTGAGCGAAGGCGCGCTCGCCCGCATCGACGCCTACCCCTTCCGCCATCGCGTGAAGGAGATTGCGAGCCTTTCGCCGGTCATCCTGCCCTCGACCGCGACCCTCGGCGACGCCACAGAGCGCATGGCGAAACAGGGCATCTCCTCGGTCTTCGTCGGCTTCGAGGGGGGCGAGACGGGCATCGTCACGGAGCGTGACGTCATCCGCCAGATCGGCACCAACGGCCCGGCCACGCTTGCGAAACCCCTCTCGATTATCGCGACGCGCCCGCTCCTCACGGTGCCGGCCGAGGCCTTCATCTATCGCGCCATCGGCCGCATGGAGCGGCGGCAGATCCGCCATCTCGGCGTGGTGGATGAGGAGGGCCGGCTCGTGGGCGCGCTTTCCGCGCGCGATCTCCTGCGCCTCCGGGCCTCCGACGCGCTTGCGCTCGGCGATGCGATCGACACCGCCAACACGCCGGCCGATCTCGCCCGCGCCTGGGGGCGCCTGCCCGGCGTGATCGCGCGGCTGCGCGTGGAGGGCGTGAGCGCCACGGATTGCGCGGGCGTCATCAGCCGCGAGATCGGCGCGCTGACCCGCAGGGCCGCCCTCGAGGCCGAGAAGCGGCTGGAATCGCGTGGTCTGGGCCCTGCCCCGGCCCGCTATGCCATCCTCGTGCTTGGCTCGGCCGGACGCGGAGAGAGCCTGCTCGTGCCCGACCAGGACAATGCGACCATCCATGCGGGCATGGAGGAGAACGAGGCCTGGTTCCTCGCCCATGGCGTGGCGATGACGGAGCTGCTTCACGAAATCGGCATCCCGCTCTGCAAGGGCGGCGTGATGGCCAGCAACCCGGCGTGGAACGGCCATGCCGAAGCCTGGTCGAACCGCATCCGCAGCTGGACCGAGACCACGACGCCGGATGATCTCCTCGCGGTCGACATCTTCTACGATTTCCGCGCGGTCCATGGCGATGCCGGGCTTGCCGCAGCGCTGGCCTCGGAAGCGCGCAGCCGCGCCCATGGCTCGCGGGCGATGGTGAAGCTGCTGGCGGAGCAGCTCGGCCATTGGTCGCCGCCCCTGGGCCTGTTCGGCCGTTTCCGCACGGAGGAGGACGGCCGGGTCGATCTCAAGAAGGGCGGGCTGTTCCCCATCGTCGCTTCGGCGCGCTGCCTCGCGCTGAGCCATGGCATTCCGGCCCGCAACACGGCGGAGCGGCTCGCGGCCCTGCGCGCGGGAAAGATCGGCGCGGATAGCGATCTTTCCGCGATGCAGCGTGCGCAGGCCGTGCTGATGGAATGCATTCTCGACCAGCAACTCGCGGATATCGGGAAGGGGCAGCCGCCTTCGAGCCGAGTCGAGGTCTCGAGCCTCGGCCCGGAGCAGCGGGAAGCGCTGAAGGAGGCCCTGAAATCCCTCTCGGCGGTTCCGGAGATGACCCAGGACCTGCTGTTTTCAGGATAGAGCGCAGCGGTTTCCAGGCTGGAACAGTTTCAAACGAAGCGGATACCCGTTCTCGTCGTAAAAACGTGAAGAACCAACGGCTGAAACGAAAAACGCGCGGGACCCAGAACCCGCGCGCTTTTGCCACCGAGAATGCGGGCCGTTATGCCGCCCGCACTTCATCGAGGAAGGTCGAGACCACGCCCTCCAGCGCATCCGCCTCCTCCGAGATGTTCGTTGCGGCCCGGGCCACGTCTCCGGCTGTCGCGCGCGAGGAGACCGCGCGGCTCTCCGCGTCCTTGATCGCGGTCACGCCTTCCGTCGAGGAGCGGGCCGCCTCGTTGACGTTGCCGGAGATCGTGCCGAGCGCGCTCGACTGCTCTTCCACCGCCGCCGCCACCGAGGCCGCGATGGAGGACATCTCCGAGAGAATGCCCCCGATGAGACCGATGGCGTTCGAGACATCCGACGAGGCCGACTGGATCGAGGTAATCTTGTTGACGATCTCCTCGGTCGCTTTCGCAGTCTGGCCAGCAAGCGATTTCACCTCCGATGCGACCACCGCGAAACCGCGGCCCGCCTCGCCCGCGCGCGCCGCCTCGATCGTGGCGTTGAGCGCCAGCAGGTTGGTCTGGCCGGCGATGGAGCGGATGAGCTCGACCACGTCGCCGATGCGCTCGGCCTCGCGGGCGAGCTCGGTCATCATCGTGGTCGCGTGCTGGGATTGCTGGACCGCGCGGTTCGCCACTTCCGTCGAGCGCAAGGCCTGGCGGGACACATCATCCACCGATTTCGAGAGCTGCTCGGTCGCAACGGCTACCGACGAGACCTCGCGGGAGGCCGAGCCCGTGGCCTTCTCGGCCACCTGCGTCTGCGCGGTCAGCGCGTGCGAATCGGCTTCCAGGGCCTTCGAGGCATGGCGCATGGCGTCAGACGCCCCGTGGAGGGTCTTGAGCGCGCGGTCCATCGCATTGCCAAAGGCGGTGACGGACTGCTCCACCTTCTCGGCACGGCGCAGGCGGTCGCGCGCTTCCTGCTCGGCGGCGGCCGCGAGGCGCTCGCGCTCGATGATCGATTCGCGGAACACCATGAGCGCACGGGCCATGCCGCCAATCTCGTCGGAGCGCTTCTCGAAGGGAATCGCAACGCCGGTATCGCCATCGGCCACCTTGCGCATTACTTCGGCGAGATGAGACAGCGCATTGCTGAGCGAGCGACCGACCAGCAGCACGAGGGCGATGCAGATCAACGCGGCCAGCACGGCCGAACCCCAGGCGAACTGTTCGGCCAAGCGGATCGCGTCGGAGCTGCGGGTGCGCGCATCGACCATGCGGGAATCGGCGTGCTCACGCAAGGCGGCGGTGGCCGCCAGCATGCGGCGGGCATGGGTCACGGCCTCGTCGCGCGCGGCGCGCTCTGCCGCGACGGCGTCACGCCAGGCTGCGAAGGTCTCGCCCTGCTGCCTCAGGTTCTCGATGAGCATCTCGGCCTGCTTCCTGTCCCATTCGGAACGCTCCAGCAGGCCCACAAGGCTCGAACGCAGGAAATCAAGGCGAGGGGCCAGCGTTTCGTCGCGTTTCCAACGATAGCGCATTTCCACGCCCACCAGCTCGGAAAAGGCCTGCGCGGCCATGTTGAAACGCTCGTCATTCGCCTTCGAGCCCTGGAACACGACACCGAGGATTTCCGTGGTGCGGTCGAGATCTTCCGTCAGGCCATCGGTCGCGGAGCGGCCGACCTTGATCACGGCATCGCGCAGCGCGTTCAAGGAGCGGCTCAGCATGGCGTGGCGGGCTTCGGCGGCGGTCGCCGCCTCGCGCATGCGCTCATCCGAGCTGTTCTTCATCCTGGTGATGATCTCGCGCGAGACATTCAGGCCGTAGAGGATTTCGCCCTGGACGCGCTCGGAGCGATCATCGAGGAAGCTCGAAGCCTGACTCTGCAGGATGCTCAGGCCCCCGACAAGGCTCTCCACCTCCTGCAGTTCAGCTTGCGCCCGCGTGAAGGCCTGCTCCGCATCGCGGCGCTGGTGCTCCGCATATCGGCCGAGGCCGATCGTCAGGGAGACGCCCACGACCGGACCGATCGCGATGACGGCGATTTTCCACCTGACCGAAGAAAAAATGCGGCGGAAGGACAAGCCCTGCATGGAAAAGCGGGGAAGTGGAAACTTCATGACGATTCTCGTCCGGCTGGGATATGGCATGGTTAATGTGTCCGAAACTTGCACCCAAACCTTGAGGAATGGTGAAGCGCCGCGCATTTTCCTTGCCAACGAGCAAAGTGAGGGCAAACTGCCTCTGCCGGAAACGTGGATTGATCGCGTTCACGCCGATGTGATCATGAAAAACCGCAAGATGGAATGGGTCTCCCGGCGCTGGCGATGATGCGCTGGTGCACGATGTATCGAGGATCAGACAAGCGACGCGCCATGATGCGCAGGACGCCAAAAGGGAGAAACGGAATGTCTTTGCAGCGCAGGCAAATTCTCGCCGCGGGGGCCGGCTTCGGTGCGGCATGGATGGGCGGCGCCGGGTCCCTTCCCGGTGGTCTTGGAACGGCGCAGGCGGCCGCCCCGCTCGCCGGCAACCCGAGCGCCGCCGCGTTCCGCTTCAAGGTCGGCGCCATCGAGGTGACGGCGCTGCATGACGGCATCGCCACGCGCCCGCTCGATGCGAGCTTCGTGCGCAACGCCGAACTCAAGGATGTTCAGGCCGTGCTGGCGGAGAACTTCCTTCCCACTGACACGCTGAACATTTCCTTCACCACCCTGCTCGTGAATAACGGCTCGAAACTCGTGCTGATCGATACGGGCTTTGCGGATAATGGCGGCCCCACGAATGGCCGCACCGTGGCGCAGTTGAAGTCGCTGGGCATCGAGCCGTCGCAGATCGATGTCGTGCTGCTCAGCCATTTTCATGGCGACCACCTGCAAGGCGCGCGCGCGAAGGATGGCAAGCTTGTCTATCCGAATGCCGAGATCATGGCGCCGGAGAGCGAGTGGGTCTTCTGGATGGACGATGCCCGCATGGCCGCAGCGCCCGATGCGATGAAGGGGGCCTTCGCGGGCGTGCATCGCGTGCTGAAGCCGAATGCCAAGGACGTGAAGCGCTTCGCATGGGGCCAGGAAGTCGTCACCGGCATCACCGCCGTCGAGGCTTCGGGCCACACGCCGGGCCACACCGCCTTCGCGATCTCCTCGGGCGGCAAGACCCTGATCTATGTCGCCGACATCACAAACACGCCGCTGCTTTTCGCGCGGAACCCGGAATGGCGCGTGATGTTCGACATGGATGCGGAAAAGGCGGTTGCCACCCGCAAGCGCATTCTCGACATGGCGGCGACCGACAGGATCCAGGTTTCCTTCTACCATGGCAACTTCCCCTCGACCGGCTTCATCGCCCGGGAAGGCGCGGGCTACCGGCTGGTGCCGGCGCCGTGGTCGAGCGTGCTCTGAGCGCAATCCGCGCAATAGAAACGGATGGCGCCGCTCGCGGGCGCCGTCGCCTTTCCGGGGCTCGATCAAGCCCGCGACCGGGGTGAGGCAAGGGCGATTGCGCCGGAAGCTCTTGCAAAGGGTGCCATCCGCGTTTCACAGTTCCGTGACGCCGGCGGGCGACCAGACGGCCGAAGACGCCCCAATCCCCCTCCTTGCGGAGCGAGACAGCCTTGCAGCAGCCCATCCCCTCCCCCAGCACGCAAGAGCCGTGGCGAAAGGCAAGGCCGGCCCTCGCCTTTGTCGCCTCCAGCGCGCCGGATGCGGAACTCGCATTGCAGCGGTTGCGCCGATTCTATGGCGAATGTCAGCCGGAAGATGCCGATGTGATCGTGGCGCTCGGGGGCGATGGCATGATGCTGCAGACGCTCCACCGCTTCCTTGGCACCGGAAAGCCGATCTACGGCATGAATCGCGGTTCGGTCGGCTTCCTGATGAACGAGTTCCGGGAAGATGACCTGATCGAGCGTATTCGCATGGCCACGCGCTCGATCGTGCATCCGCTCAACATGGTGGCGAGCGATGGGCAGGGCGCGCAGACGCGCGCGCGCGCTTTCAATGAGGTCTCGCTGCTGCGGCAGACCCATCAGGCCGCCAAGCTCGAGATCACGGTCGATGGCACCGTGCGCCTGCCCGAATTGATCGCGGATGGCCTGCTGCTCGCGACCCCCACGGGTTCGACCGCCTACAACCTGTCAGCCAATGGCCCGATCCTGCCTCTCTCTGCCCCGCTGATGGCGCTGACGCCGATCTCCGCCTTCCGGCCCCGGCGCTGGCGCGGCGCATTGCTTCCGGATCGCGTGCGCGTGCGCATCCGCGTGCTGGAACCGGAAAAGCGTCCCGTTTCGGCCGTCGCAGACCATGTCGAGATCCGCGATGCGCGCAATATCGAGATCGAGATGGATCACTCGGTCACGCTGGTGATGCTGCACGACCCCGGGCACGGCCTTGACGAGCGCATCCTGCGCGAGCAGTTCGACGCCTGATCGCATCGCCGGGTTGCGCCGGCCGGTTCATCGAATCGCGCATTTTCAACTCGTGTTAACGAAACCCGTTTAGTCTCGCCCCACGATCGCAGAAGCGATTGCCGGGTGTTGGCCGCAGTTCCGCGTCACAGGCCATGCCCGCCGGGAGAAACCCGTGACGCGACCGGTACCGCCATGTTCCGCGTCGATTGCAGCCGGCTTCGCTTCCTCGTCATCGACGATAACGGCTTCATGCGCCGTATCACCCGCTCCCTTCTGCACGGCTTCGGCACGCGCGAAGTAACCGAGGCGGAAGACGGCGCGGCAGGGCTTGAAGCCTTCGCCACTTATCTCCCCGATATCGTGATCACCGATTGGTCGATGCCCGTCTTCGATGGAATCGAACTCACCAAGATGATCCGCCAGCCGGATACGAGCCCCAACCCCTTCGTGCCGATCATCATGATCACCGGCTATCCCGAGCGCGGCCGCGTGTTCGAGGCGCGCGATGCCGGCGTTTCGGAGATGCTCGTGAAGCCGATTTCCGCCAAGGGGCTCTACCTGCGCATCGCGAAGGTCGTGCTCAACCCGCGCCCTTTCATCCGCACGGAAAACTATTTCGGGCCGGACCGCCGGCACCTCGTCAAGGCCGAGGCCTACAAGGGGCGCAGCGCTGCGGCGAACCTCCTCAAGAGCCCGTCGGCCTGAAGGATCAGCACCATCATGACCCGTTCCCAAGCTTCCGAAAGCAACGTGCCGACCACGTTCGAGCAGGATTTCGGCGAGACCCGCGTCATCCATGTCAGCGGCACGCTGCGTGCCAAGGCCGCGGTGCACAATGCCGATACCAGCGGCGCGGATGATCTGTCGATCGCCGCGGCCGAAAGCGCGATGAAGGACCTCTCGGGTGATTTCCAGAACTGGATGGGCGACGAGATAAACCGCCTCGTCGCGGCCTTCGACGATTATCGCAGCAAGGGTCCGGGTGAGCGCGACATCACGAACCTGTTCCGCGCCGCGCATGACATTCGCGGCCAGGCGGCCGCGTTCGGCTATCCGCTGGCCGCGGAAATCGCCGGAAGCCTCACCAAGCTCCTCGACAAGATCGAGCCGGATTACCTGCCCACCCAGCTCATTGCCCATCATGTGGATGCGGTGCGCGCGATTTATCGCAGCCAGGTCCGCGATTACGCCAATCCGGTCGCGGTCCAGATCATCCACATCCTCAAGAAGACGATCGACCGGTTGGTGGAAGCCCGCGCCAATGCGATAGCCGAAGAGCAGAAAATGGCGCGCGGGCGCTGAGCTTCCGCGATACAATGCCGCAGGAGCCGGGCCTCGCGCCCGGCTTTCCCGTCCGACGCGCTCAGGCGACGTTGCGGCGGATATCCCATTCGGGGAAAGGTGCGGAGCCGTTGGCGGGGTCGGCCGGACGCTCGAACACGGCACGCAGGCGGGAATCGCGCTCGCGCTGCCATTCGTTGATCACGGTCCTGAGGTCCGGTATCTCGTCCTTTGCCGGCGCGGCCAAGGCCGGCTCCGCAGGGTTGACAGCCTTCTCGGCGAGATCGATCACCTCGTCATCCGCACCAAGAACCGCAAGCTGATGCGTCCGTTCGCCGGTAAGCCTGTGTTGCGGGAAATCGCTCTGCGCCTGAACGCGCAGATCCTCCGCGAGGCGGCGGGATTGCACTCGGGCCGCCTCGGCCTCATAGCGGCGCAGCAGCGCCAGCAACCGCACCTCCTCGCCACCCTCCATCGAAAGGCAGGCACTCTGCGCGGCCCGGACCACCGACAAAGAGAGGCCGCCATCGGCTTGGGGCGCGCCGAGTTCCTGCGCGGCCCGAACGGCAGCGATCAGCGGCTGCTCGAGGAAGGATGGCAGGCCCGCCCGCCGGAACAGGGCCAAGAGCGTGGCATCGGATCGGCCGCGCATCAGCCCGGCGACGCGGCCGGAGGTCATGCCGGTGAGATCGGCCAGCGCTTCGGTGAGCAGCGCGATATCTCCGCCGAGCACGGAACGCAGCAGCAGGCCGGGCGTCAGCTTCTGCTGCTCGCGCAGGTATCGCACGAATTGCGGAAGGTGATGACGCGCCTGGGTGGCGATGGAGATGGTGCCCAGCAGCAGCGCCTCCTCAACCATGCGACGGTTCTTGTCAGCGGCCAGGAAACCGCCCTCGCCCGCAAAGGACTGCAGGCTGTCGTTCAGCGCGATCATGAGCTGGTGGCGCACGGCCGGAGGCACGTGGTGGCGTTCGAGCAGCGCATCCCGCAGCTTGCCATCCTTGCCAAACTGCATCGCGATCGCCAGCAGGTCGCCATCGCCGATCTGGGCATGCGGGTTGCGTACCAGCGCCAGGCAGGATTCGCGTTCGGCGCGCATCACGATGGCATGCGCGCTGCGCTCGGTCACGATCGGGCGGAGCGCCATGGCCAGAAGCGCCTTCGGCTCGGCATGGGCCGCGAGATCAATGAGATCGGCCTCCTGCAGGACGGGCGACCGTGCGAGAAGCGGTGCTCCGACCTCCGGCTGGTCCGCAGCCAGCGCCAGAACGATATGGCGCGGGGCCTGCCAATGGTCGGCCAGAGCGCAGGCCAGAGCACGCCGCACGCTCTTGGCAGGATCATCCAGCACCAGCGTCAGCGCTGCCTCGGCGGCTTCCGGGGTTTCCTCGCCGAGCGTCCGGTTGAGATAGGCCCGTGCCAGCAGATCGGTCGCCTCGGCCCGCTCCTTCGGGGCGGCACGGTCAATCCAGGCGAGAAATGACGTTACCAACATGTCTTCACCTCACCGCGTCTTGCGCGCACTAAACTTGGTCAGATCGAGTGGAAAGCGGTGCGCCGCGAGCCCCTCGCCCCGGCGCGGCGGCACCGGCAAATCCGGTGCCTCGATGCCCGGCGGATCCGCGCCAGCCACCGTGGCCGGGGCCTCGGCGACATCGTTCGCAGGGGCCTTGACCGTCTCGGCATTGAGGGCCGCGAGTTGCGCGACGGGCGTGCTGGCGCGCGGGAAGAAGGAGGGCGCATCGCGGTTGAGGCGGCCCTCGGCCACGTGAAGCCAGGTCTTGCGCAGGTTCTGCGCGCCATCGGATTCACCGCCGGCCCGGAAAAGGCCATGCATCGAATTGTGCGCGCGCGCCTGCCCGGTAACCGTCGTAAGGCGCGGAATGGAACCCGAGCCGCCGCGCACGAGTTGGGTTTGCACGGGCGCGGACCCCGCCGCAGGCAGAGCCTCCGTGGCGGCGGCCTGCAAGGCGGTCGCATCCTCGGGGACATGGAAGGACGAGAGCCGGGCATAGACCTCGCGCACGGAACGCGCCCGGCCCCTGCCATCATAGAAGATCGAGCGATTGGCGGAAGCTGCGTCCGGGAAGGCCTTGGACGCCGATTGTTCCGGCGTCGATTGCGCCCGGGAGATCAGCTCCGCCGCGCCCTGCGCGCCAAGGAAATGCGCCATGTAGAGTTCGGCCTGGTTCGGCTCGCGTGAAAGATGCTCCTTCAGGGTCTCGCGGTTCTTCTGGGTGAAAATGCCCGCGAGCGTCGAGGACAGGGCCGGGTCCTTGCGCAGATCGAGGATCTGCTTGCGGGTATTGGCATCGTTGACCATGTAACGGCCCCAGCGATCCTGCTGGATTGCCTCGGCCTCGTTGGCGAGGCCGAGAGTCGGTCCCTCGCGTTTCACAAGCCCCAGCCAGGTCTGCTCGATGAACTGGAAAAGGCCGGTCGCCGACGAGCTCTGCGCCTTCGCGGCCGGGTTGAAACCCGATTCCCGCTTGGCGGTGCGCATCAGGTAATCGAAGGAAGTGCCGGTGGAATCCGCCGCCTGCTGCACGACGCGCGCGATGGGATGACCCGTCGTCTTGGCGCCGGGTTCTGGCGTGGAAGTGGGCGTGGTGAAGAGAAACATGATGCAAAGGCTCCCCGAATCGAACGCGCGAGGCCTTTCGCGCACCCTTTTCGTCAGGCGCCACTTTTGACGATCATGGTAAACTGCCGTTTAAGCCCGCAGCCCCCCTCCTGTGCCGGAACGGGACGCCGGTCGATTTCTCAGGTGAGAACGGGCCGCGCGAGCTCGAAAACCCGCTCCACGCTGGTGTAGTCCATGTATCCCAGCCGCGCGAGCAGCGCGAGATTGCCGGCATCCACCCGGCCATCCCTCAGGATCCTTTCATCGACGAAAACGCCGAGCACCTCGCCGATGACCATGGTGTAGGGACCCGGCACGGCATCCACACCCGAAAGCGGCAGGATCTCGGTCACCTTGCATTCAAGGGCGGCTGCGATGCCCTTCACGCGTGGCGGCTTCACGAGCCGGGAAGCGTCCATGCCGAGGCCGGCCTTCTCGAATTCGTTCACCCCGCGCGGATAATTCGCCGAGCTTGCATTCATCGGGTGCAGGAAATCCAGCGTGACGATGTTGCAGACGAATTCGCCCGTCTCCTCGACATTCTGCAGCGAATCCTTCCGGCCATCCGAGGAGAACATCACCAGAGGCGGCCGCTCTCCCACCATGTTGAAGAAGGAATAGGGGGCGAGGTTGATCGCGCCATCCGCCCCGCGCGTGGACACCCAGCCGATCGGACGGGGAGCTACGAGGGCCTTCAGCGGATCATGCGAGAGGCCGTGATTCCTCAAACGCGGTTCGTAGAACATGCCCTTCTCCCCTGCCATTGCCTGGCGCAAACCCGAAGCCCGCCACCCCCGCGCCATGCGCGTGCCAGTTTTGGCCGTCACGAGCCTTCCCTGTGAAGTCACATGCGGTTGCGTGGATACTGCTTTTCGGCGAAAGAGGCGCGATGATGCAAGCCCGGTTGCGCGAATCATGCCTCAGGCCTCGCGGCTCGCGCAGCGGTGCGAGCCGGCGCGCGCTGCTGGCCCTCGGCCTGGCCAGCCTTGCCCTGCCAAACCTCGTCCCGACGGCCTTCGCCCAACGCAACGGCCTGCTCACCCTGCGAGCGACATTCGGCGAGCGCGGGCCGGAGATCCGCGAGGAACTCATCTGGCGCGTCTATTCCGTGCGCGGCACCGATGCGCAGCTCGTGCAGCAGAGCGCGGAGATCCGCCCGAATTTCTCGCTTCCGCCCGGGGAATATGCCGTGCATGCGAGCCATGGGCTTGCCACCGCCATCCGCTCGGTCACGGTCACGGAGATCGGCACCGCCGCGGTCATTCCCATCAATGCGGGCGCGCTCGTCGTCTCGGGCCATATCGGCGGGCCGGAGCGGCCCATGCCGCCGGCGCGGCAGGCGCTTCGCCTGTTCATCCCCACCGCGAACAATTCCGAGGGGCGGCTGGTCACCAGCGTGCTGCGCCCCGGCGCGGTGCTGCGCCTGCCCGAGGGCACCTATCACCTCGTCTCGACCTATACCGGCACGAATTCGGTGGTGCGCTCGGATGTGAAGATCGAGACCGGCAAGGTGACGGAAGCGGCCGTCAACCATCGCGCCGCGACCATGACGCTCAAGCTCGTGCGCGCCGTGGGCGGCGCCGCTTTTGCCGGCACGCAATGGACCATCGAGACCCCCGGCGGCGATATTGTCGCCGAGGCCGCCGGTGCCTTCCCGAATGTCGATATCGCCGAGGGTGCCTACACCGTCACCGCGCGGCACAATGACCGCGAATACAAGGGCCAGATGAAGGTGGAAGGCGGCGTGAACCGCGATTTCGAGATCATCGTGGAGTGATCCGCCGGTCCGGCATGGCCGGACTTGTTTCGGCCATCCATGTCTTTATTCTGGCGCGCCAAGCGGCTAGGAAGTCATGGATGGCCGGGCTCAACCCGGCCATGACGCGGCGGCAAGGCGAACGAGTTTATGCGCTGGCAAAGGCCAAGGGCCGTCGGCAAGAATATGCGCGAAAGCGCAAAAGGAACGGCAGCCCGGACGTCGCGCAGCGACAAGGAAAGAAAAACAAAAAATGCAAACATTTTTTGTGCAGATCAAATGCAGGCTCGGCAAGACCTACGAGGTCGCGACCGCCCTCGCCGATGCCGAAATCGCTTCCGAAATCTATTCCACGGCCGGCAATTACGACATTCTCGCGAAGTTCCACCTCGATGACGCGAACGATATCGGCCATTTCGTCGCCAACAAGGTGCAGGTCATCCCCGGCATCCAGGACACGCAGACGGTGATCACGTTTAAGGCTTTTTAAAAAATATCACGCAATGCCTGACTCCCAAAATGCAATACTCGATCCAACGCTTGAACTAATAAAGAGCAATGCGTTGCGCTTGCTGAACGATGCAAGATTGCTTTTCAATAATGGTTCTTACCCAAGTTCTGTATATTTTTCAATTTTATCCATAGAAGAGTCGGGGAAATTTCGAATTATTAAATCAGGCGAAAAATTGTCACAAAAAAATCTTCACCGATCCAAACAGAAATTTGCGTCATCATATCTAATGGCAGAATTATTTCTTGAAGCGATCAAATCTCATCTGGACGAGATGGGTTTGAAGCTTGAAAAACATTCCGATATTCAGGACAAAGAAAAAATTATTCCTATGCATTTTTTAGAAGATCAACTCATCGACGCGATGGCAAACAGCGCAACAAATTCACGGTACAACAGGTTTTTTGCTTTGTCACAAACTAATGCAATCCAAGACATGAAACACAGATGTGTTTATGTCGACGTTGGCGACGATTTAAATGCCAAATTAGATCACGGTAATATTGAAAAATTTGACGCAGAATACTGGGTAGAAGTTGCCAATTCAGTGCTTCCAAAGTAAAAATAGCACTCTTAATTGAGACGCCAATTATGCAGCAGGAGGGCTAGGCTCTTCCCGCAACCTTATCCCCGCTCCCGCCCCCATAATCCCCTCGCCTCGCCGGTCAGGGCGGCCCGTCACGCGAACGGGCGGGTTCGCGGCGGGGTTCAGGGTCGGGCGGTGGCGCGTCTGGGCCGGTGGTGAGGCGGAACGCGGTTCCGTGCGAAACCCCCCGGCCAGAAAACAGGCATGCCAGCCGGGGCAGCAGCGCCGATCGCGCGGCGCGGGGCTCCCGGAAAACCGCTGCGCTTGGCGGGGTCCTCCAGCCCATGGGGGTCCGCGGGTCGGACGTAACCGGCCCCGTCAGTGCAAAATCCTGAAGGCGCGGGTTGTCCGCTCGTCGGGAAGCCGGCTCAACCGGCTCCCTTCCTTTCGCATGTGCCAGCCGGTCACCGCCGGCGGGCGACCCGCGCCCCCCTGTCCCCGCACGGGTTTGCCCGATGCGGCGGGAGTTTTTGCTCGGCTGATCGCCTCCGGGCCGCTCCCTCACCGCTTTTCATCGGGCGGAACCGCTTCGGCCTCCAGCGCGGCGAGCGCATCCACCAGCGATTTCGTCTCCTGCGCCTGGCTGCCGAGCCGGCGGATGGTCACCGTCTTCTCCTCCGCCTCGCGTTTTCCGACCGCGAAGATCACCGGCACCTTGGCAAGGGAATGCTCGCGCACCTTGTAGCTGATCTTCTCGTTGCGGAGGTCCGCGCGGGCGCGCAAACCAGCCGCGAAGCAGGCCTCCACCACCTCTTCGGCGTAAGGATCGGCTTCAGACGTGATCGGGCAGACCACGATCTGCTCCGGCGCGAGCCAGAGCGGGAAATGCCCGCCATAATTCTCGATGAGAATGCCGAGGAAGCGCTCCATCGAGCCGCAGATGGCGCGATGCACCATCACCGGCTGCTTCTTCTCGCCATCCGCGCCGATATAGAAGGCCCCGAAGCGTTCCGGCAGGTTGAAATCGACCTGCGTGGTGCCGCATTGCCAGTCGCGCCCGATGGCATCGCGCAGGGTATATTCGAATTTCGGACCGTAGAAGGCGCCCTCGCCCGGGTTGATGCCGGTGCGGATTTTCCCGCCGCTCTCGCGCTCGATCTTTGCGAGCACGCGGCGCATGATGTCCTCGGCGCGATCCCACGCCTCATCCGAGCCGACGCGCTTTTCGGGCCGGGTCGAGAGCTTCACCACGAGGCTGTCGAAGCCGAAATGGCGATAGACCGAGAGCATCAACTCGTTGATCTTCAGGCACTCGGCCTCAAGCTGCTCCTCGGTGCAGAAGATATGCGCATCATCCTGCGTGAAGCCGCGCACCCTCATCAGCCCGTGGAGCGCGCCGGAGGGCTCATAGCGATGCACCAGGCCGAATTCGGCTAGCCGGATCGGCAAGTCGCGATAGGATTTCAGCCCATGTTTGAAGAGCTGCACATGGCCGGGGCAGTTCATCGGCTTCAGCGCGAAAACCTTCTGGTCGGCCTCGGGGTCGAGCGGGTTCATGAAGGCATGGGCGCTCTTCACCGCGAACATGTTCTCCTGGTACCAGCCCCAATGGCCCGAGGTCTCCCAGAGCGATTTGTCCAGCACCTGCGGGGCGTTCACCTCCTCGTAATCGCGCCTGAGGCGGCGACGCATATAGGCGATGAGCTGCTGGAACATCGTCCAGCCCTTGGAATGCCAGAAGACCGTGCCTGGCCCCTCATCCTGGAAATGGAAGAGATCCATTTCGCGGCCCAGGCGGCGATGGTCGCGTTTCTCCGCCTCCTCGAGCCGGTGGAGATAGGCGTCGAGTTCCTCCTGCTTCGCGAAGGCGGTGCCGTAGATGCGGGTGAGCATCGGATTGTTGCTGTCGCCCCGCCAATAGGCGCCGGCCACCTTCATCAGCTTGAAGGCCGTGCCGACCTTGCCGACGGAGGTCATGTGGGGCCCGCGGCAGAGGTCGATCCACTGGCCCTGGGCATACATTTTCAGGTCTTCGCCGGCGGGAATGGCATCCACCAGTTCCACCTTGAAGGCCTCGCCCTTGGCGCGGAAGAAATCCTTCGCCTGCTCGCGGCTCCAGAATTCCCTGGTGAAGGCGGCATCGCGCGCGATGATCTCGCGCATCTTCTTCTCGATGGCCGGGAAATCCTCGGGCGTAAAGGGCGTATCGCGGGCGAAATCATAGTAGAAGCCGTTCTCGATCACCGGGCCGATGGTCACCTGCGTGCCGGGCCAGAGTTCCTGCACCGCTTCGGCGAGCACATGCGCGCAATCGTGGCGGATGAGTTCGAGGCTGCGCGGGTCCTCGCGCGTGAGGAACTCGATCCGGGCATCGCTCGCGATCGGGTCCGCGAGATCGCACACCGCGCCATCAAGCGCCATCGCGACCGTGCGCTTCAGGAGCGAGGGGGAAATCCCGCCTGCGATATCCTTGCCGGTGATGCCGAGGGGGAACTGGCGCTGCGCGCCGTCCGGGAACGTGACGGTGATCGTCATCATCATTTCTCCTGCCCACTCCCGCCAACAATCGCGGGTAGGCCTTCGGGTGATGGGTGGAATCGCGGCGCCACCCTGTCGCGGGCCCTTCGATTAACGCATCCGGGCCGAAAGGGGAATCCCCGCCCTGGCCAGATCAACCGGCCCGGGCGAGGCGGTTGACGCCGATGAAACAGAGGATCGCAAGGGCCGCACCGGCGATCAGGTCCACGAAGTAATGCCCGCCCATGGTGGGCGTAAGAAAGATCATGGCGAGACTCGGGGGCACCATCAGCAGGGCGAAGCGCAGGGAATGCATCGAGAACAGGATCGCCGCCACCCCCATCAGCGTGTGATGCGACGGGAAGGTCACCGTGCCATGCGCCACATCCATCAGCGAGATCGGCTCGGAATTGCGCATCGCCGCATAGACCTTGGCGTAATTCGCATCGACCGCCGAATTCAGGTAGCGCGCGAATTCATCGGAGATGCCGTGATGCGCGAAAACGGATGCCGCGGGCATGAGCGAGCCGATCGCCACCGTGAAAACGCCGGAAACCACGATGAAGCCGACAATCCGCTCGAGCCGCGCAAGGTCCTTCCGCACCATCGCATGCACAATCAGCAGCAGCGGCGCCAGAAAATACCAATAGGCATAGATAAAGATGCCATAAGTGCGGATCACATGCTGCTCCGCGCTCCAGCGGGCGAAAGCCGGCCAATCGAGGCCGAGCGCCGCATCCCAGCGCGCGAAGGTCGCATCGAAGAGCGGCATCTCAAGGCTCGCGGCATGGAAGGTGAGAATATTCACCGCCGCGGCATAGGCCGGCAGGATGAGACAGGCGACCACCGAGCGGACGATCAGCGGATCGCGTCGCACGGTCGAGTAGATCACCACCAGAGCGACGAAGAGAAGGTTGACCATCCCCACGGCCAGCACGCCATTCCAGCCGAGAAGCTGGCCGATCCAGTCCGTCTTGTGCAGGCTGTTCCAGAGGAAAGTGACCACGACAGTGGCAATGCCCAGCGTCAGCGTGAACAGGACGAGCCGCCTTTGGGGTGTCGCGCAGGCCGGATTATCCGTCGAAATCATGGAGAATGTGGTGGCAGAGAAGCCTTAAGCCTTTCTGAGCATGACATTTCCCGCCCCGTCAGGAGGGCGCGTTGGTGCGCCGCCACAGACCATAGCGCCAAGGCCGATACCAGCGCGCAGCCGGCGGAATCTCCTCGCAGACGAAATCGAGGCCCGATGTTCCCCCCGGCCTGCAGCGGCAGATCCGCGCGAAACCCATCCAGCCGCCAGGCCAGATGCCATGACGCTCCACCGCCTCGATCATGTATTCCGAACAGGAGGGCATGTGCCGGCAGGTGCGGCCCATGAAGGCGGAAAGCGTGTAGCGGTAGAGATGGACCGGCGCGAGAAAGAGGTGGCGGGCGAGGCGCACGTCACTCCGCCGCCCGTTGGGACGCCCTTTTTGCCTCGATCTGCGCAATCGCGTCCACCACGGCATCGAAGGCAAGCATGGTCGAGGCGTGGCGCGCCTTGAAATCGCGCACGGGCTCGAGCACGCGCAAATCTTCCCACTTGCCCGCGGGCGGCGCGCCGTTCTCCTTGAGCATTCGCCGCAGGGTATCGCGCATCTCGCGCAATTCGCCGGCGGTGGAGCCCACGACGTTCCGCGCCATGATGGAGGATGAAGCCTGCCCCAAAGCGCAGGCCTGCACCTCCTGCGCGAAATCCGTGACGACATCGCCCTCCATCGCGAGGTCCACGGTCACGGTCGAGCCGCAAAGCCTGGAATGCGCGGTGGCGCTCGCGTCAGGATGCGCGAGACGACCCTGACGGGGAATGTCAGCCGCCAGTTCCAGGATACGCCGGTTATAGACGTCGTCGAGCATCGCGCTGAGCCTCGTAAACCTGACGAAAGATAGGCGGCCCCAACATTCATTTCCATCGGCTGGGTTACAGAACGTCGAAAAATAAATCCACCGGCAGGAGGCATCCGCCGCGCCGGTCCTGGCGTAGGAAGAAGGCAACAGAAAAAGGAGAAGGCCCCATGGACGCCGTGGTTAAGCCCTTGCGACCCCAATCCGAACCTCGCACCGTCATGCGGCCCAGCCGGGCCGAGGCGGAGGCCGCCGTGCGCACGCTGATCGCCTGGGCGGGGGATGACCCCAGCCGCGAGGGCCTTCTCGAAACGCCGAAACGCGTCGTGAAAGCCTATGAGGAACTCTTCGAAGGCTACCGGATGGACCCTTCCGAGGCGCTCGCGAAAATCTTCCGCGAGGTCGAGGGCTATGACGATCTCGTGCTGGTGCGGGACATTCCCTTTCACTCGCATTGCGAGCACCACATGGTTCCGTTCTACGGGCATGCGCATATCGCCTATTATCCGGCGGATGGCGTGGTGGGCCTCTCGAAGCTTGCCCGCGTGGTCGAGACCTTCGCCCGCCGTCTGCAGACGCAGGAAACCATGACCGCCGAGATCACGCAGTCGATCCAGGAAGCGCTGCATCCGCGCGGTATCGCGGTCGTGATCGAGGCCGAGCATATGTGCATGACCATGCGCGGCATCCAGAAGCCGGGCGCCTCCACCACGACCTGCCAGTTTACGGGCGTCTTCCGGGATGACCCCAACGAGCAGGTGCGTTTCTTCACGCTGCTGAACAGCGGCAAGCGGGGCTAAGGCTCTTGGCGAAGCGCAAGGTCTTCACGGGCGGGTGCCTCTGCGGGAACATCAGGTTCCGCGCGGAAGGTCCGCCCGATTGGCCGCATTTCTGCTCCTGCACGATGTGCCAGAAATGGTCCGGCGCGCCAGTGGTCGGCTGGGTCGATTTCCCGCTTTCCGGCCTCAACTGGACCCAGGGCACACCGAAGCTCGTGCGCACCACCCCGAAATCGCAGCGCGGCTTCTGCCCGGATTGCGGCTCCGGCCTCTTCGCGCTGGATGACGGCGCAGAGAACATTTGCCTCACCATCGGCATCATCGACCAGAAGAACAGCCTTGTGCCGCAATCGCATTCCTACCGGGGCAAGGCGCCGAAATGGCTCTGCATCGAGGTTCCGGGGAAGAAGCCCGGCGCTTGACGCTTCGGACCCGAGGCCGCAAGAACAGCCGCATGTGGACGCCCTCGACCCCCTTCGCGCCGCCCGGAACCAAGCTGCAGCTTGAGGAAGGCAGCGAATTCACGCCGAAATTCAACGTCGACGGCCTCGTGACGGTCATTACGGTGGATCACGCCTCCGGCGAGGTGCTGATGCTCGCGCATATGAATGCCGAGGCGCTGGCGCGCACCGTTTCCACCGGCGATGCCTGGTATTTCTCGCGTTCCCGGAACACGCTCTGGCGCAAGGGCGAGACGAGCGGGAACACGCAGCGGGTTATCGAGATGCGGGTGGATTGCGATCAGGACGCGATCCTCATCCGCGTCGAGCAGCAGGGCCCGGCCTGCCACACCGACCGGCGCTCCTGTTTCTACCGCGTGGTGGAACAGGGCACGGAAGGCCCTGTTCTGCGCATGGTTTCTCAGCCCGAGATTTAACGGCGCAACGCGCTGAGCATTCCCGGCGCGAGCACCGGGCCCGGAACATCGCCCGCCTCAATTGGCGGCGATGTAATCGCGCAGCGATCGGCTCTCGTTCTCGAGCTGCGCGAGGCGATATTTCACAACATCGCCGATCGAGATCATGCCATCGAGACGGCCATCCTTGAGCACCGGCAAATGGCGGAACTTGCCGGCGGTCATGATCTCCAGCACTTCCTGCAGCGCCATGGCGACCGTGCAGGTGACGACCTTGCGCGTCATGTGCTGGCTGACGGGATGGTTCAGCGCCTCCGCGCCATGCTGAGCCAGGGCGCGCACGATATCCCGCTCGGAGAGGATGCCGGCCACGGAGCCACCCTCGCCGCCGATCACCACCGCACCGATCCGATACTCGGCCAGAAGACGGCTCGCCTCGCGCAACGTCTGATCCGCCCGCGCGGTGATGACGGCATGGCCCTTGCCGTCCAGAAGTCGTCCGACACTCATGGCTTTCCTCCTGTGGTTGAAGCGATCGGCAGGCCGACGCCGGTTCTGAACCATCGTTTTGAAGGAAGTTTTCCGCAAATGCGGTGTCAGCGCAATGGGGTCGGGCAGCCATGCGAGGGATCGGCACCGGAAAGGGTCGCGCAAAAGAAAACACCGCGCCGGAGCGGGGCGCGGTGCTGAAACCTTCGGAGCGATCGAACGGTCGCACAGGGCCCGGTCCCGATCAAGCGGCCTTCAATCTTAACCTTACCTTTGCAAAGCGTTAACCGTGGTCGCCCGGTAACCAATTTGCGGCACGCCAATCGCAGTCCCTGCCCTGTCGGCCCTCCGAAGCGCTGCCAAGCGTCGCAGGCCGGCACGGATTTGAACCAGACAGGGACAGACGCCATGCGACATGACAGCATCCGCGCATTCTATCGCACCTGGCTTGCGCTCGCCGCGGGCCGGGTTGCGCCCGCGCGATCGGAGATCGATCCGAAGACGATCACCAGGGAACTCGGCGATCTCTTCATTCTCGATGGCGATACGGAGAATTTCGCGTTCCGGCTGGCGGGCTCGCGGCTGGTCCATGCCCTGGGCCGCGATGTGACCGGCAGTGGCTACCTCTCCATTTTCGAAACTTCCTCGCTCGCGACCGCGAACGAAATGCTCGACCAGGCGACGCAGGAAGGCGAACCCGTGCTGTTGAGCCTGCGTGACGCAAGCCTCGGCCTGCCACGTCCGGCTCCGGCACCTGCCCCGTTCGAGCGCCTGCTGCGCCGGCCAGAGAACGCTCCACCCGCGCAGGAACGTCGCCGCGCCTTCGAAGGGCAAGGCGAGATGATTCTCCTGCCGCTGACGCATCGCGGCAGGCTGGGTGCGCGCATGATCGGCATCATCGCGCTTTTCGAGCCGCCGCAATTGCCCCGCAAGCACCCGATCGAGCTGTCGATCACCGGCACGCGCCTGCTCGGCCGGCAATCGCAGCTGCGGGCGCCAATCGGCCTCGTCCCCGGCGCGCGCAGCGGCGAGGTGCTGGCGCGCCATGGCCATCTTGCGATTCTGCGCGGCGGCAAGGCAGAATAGGCTGAAAGCAACGTGTGGCGTCCAAAGCTGCCCTTTGGGTTAATCTTTCGTTCTTGGCTTTCGGGCAAAACTATCCTGCATCCTCCAGCAGGTTCACCCTCATGCTTTCCAATGCGCTTTCCGCAAACAGCCCGCACGGGTCTCGGCTTCAGCTTTTTCGCTTGAGCAACGAAAGGCGGGAACCGCTGCGCGTGAAGATCGAGATCGGCGGGCGCTTCATGCTGGAGGATCGCAGCGAGCATGGCGGAACCGCCATCGATGCGAGCATCAAGGCGCTTGGAATCCGCTCCGATGCGGTTGTTCGGATCGGCGAGCGCGTGGTTGGATATTTCGACACGATCGGCCGCATCGAGGGCACCGTCGAGCGCCTTGCGCAGGACGGCTTCGTGGTGGAACTCGCCACCACCCTGCGCAAGCGCGACAAGCTCGCCGCCCAGCTCATCTGGCTCGCCAACCGCGATCAGCTCGGCCTTCCGGAAGATCGCCGCCACGATCGTATCGTGCCGCGCGATCCCCGCATCATGGTGCGCAACCTGTCCAATGGTCTGGCGCCCACGATCGCGGGTCATGTCATCGATGTTTCACTCAGCGGCGCCCGTGTCTCGGTGTCTGGCGAATTCCAGAAGGGCGATGACCTGATGCTCGGAACCACGCCAGCGCGCGTCGTCCGTGTGTTCGATGGTGGCGTCGCGGTGGAATTCCGCGCGCCGGTCCCCGAGAAGATGTTCTCGCCCGCGATAAGGCTCTGAGCCGACAGGCCAGCAGCGCGATTTTTCGAGGTCATGGGTCCCCCCCCCTTGGCTTTTTCATGGGCGAGACCGGACCATTCGGCGCGGTTCCGGCTGAAAGCCTTGCGGCGGAATTCGGGCCTTTCGGCATCAGCCTTTCCAGCCCGCTAAACGGCAGGGTAAAGCAAGGTTAACGCGGAAAGCGGCGATTTGAGGCAATCCTCGCCCCGCCGGCACCAGACCTCCGCAAAATCAAGGACTTGCATGATGAATGATTTGCGCGGAGCCTGTTCCGGGCGGCATTGAGGCTTCGTCAAGCTTGACGACGCCTTACCGCGATCCACTCGATTCTCACTCTCAAATCCGCGCAATTTCAAAGAGCTGCATGGGAACTTCCCCTCGACGGAATGGAGGGGTCCATGAAAACAATCATCGTCAGTGTCCTGCTCGCCCTGGGTGCAGGCAGCCTCGCCGGAGAGCCGGCCCATGCGCAAGCCAATGTGGCGCTGGGCGCGCCCACCTCGCCGCCGATCGGCTGGGTGCAATTCTGCCAGGACAATGCCGGCGAATGCGTGAGCCGAACGATGGCGCCTGCCACGATCACGCTCACCGAGACGAGCTGGCGGCGGATCGTGAAGATCAATGCCGATGTGAACAAGGAGATCCACGCGATCACCGATCAGGAGCATTGGGGGGCGCCGGAGGTCTGGTCCTACCCCAACGATGGCAAGGGCGATTGCGAGGATTACGTGCTCGAGAAGCGTCGCCGCCTCGTCGAGGCCGGCTTCCCGCTCAACGCACTGCTGATCACGGTCGTCCGTGATCTCAAGGGCGACGGTCACGCCGTGCTGACCGTCAAGACCGATCGCGGCGATTTCGTGCTCGACAATCAGGTCGGAAAGATCGTGGCGTGGAAGGAAACGGGCTACCGCTTCATCAAGCGCCAATCGGATGAAAACCCCATGCGCTGGGTTTCGCTCGGCGGGATCGATACCCGCACGGTCGCCGCGCAGCGCTGAATGCGGCCCTTGCTGCCGGCTCAGGGCCTGCGGAACGAGACGTGAATTCGCCTTCGCGAAGGTCGGTCAGGTCCCCACCCCTCCGTCCCCAGGTGATCGCCTTCGTGGAACGGGCCGGTTGCATCGCAAGGTGCAGCCGGCCCACCCCTTTTTCAGCCCGGGCTGTTCAGCCCAACCGTTTCATGCCCGCGGCATGGCGCTGCCAGTTCTTCACATAGCCCGCCGCCGAGCCCTTGAGCTTCGCCTGCGCCGCCTCATCAAGCATGCGCACGGCCCGCGCCGGCGAGCCGACGATGAGAGAACCTGGCGGAAATTCCTTGCCTTCCGTCACCAGTGCGCCGGCGCCGACCAGGCTGCCCGCTCCGATCTTCGCGCCGTTGAGCACGATCGCGCCCATGCCGATCAGCACATGGTCGCCGAGAATGCAGCCATGGAGGATCGCGCCATGGCCGATGGTGCAGCCAACGCCAATCTCGATCGGGAAGCCCATATCCGTGTGGAGAACCGCCCGCTCCTGGATGTTGGTGTCACGACCGATCCGGATAAGCTCGTTGTCGCCGCGCAGCACCGCCCCGAACCAGATGCCGACCCCTTCCGAGAGGGCAACCTTGCCGATGAGATGGGCATCCGGCGCGACCCAGTATTGCCCCTCGGCCGGGGTTTGGGGTGCGACACCATCGAGTTCATAGAGCGGCATTCGGGCCTCCCGGGTTGGCCGACGGCTGCGCCGCCTCCCCGCAAGGAGATCAGCCCATGAAGCCGTGCAGCAGATTCATCAACTGATAGCCGATCACCATGCTCCAGAGCGAGGCCAAAGCCGTGGCAATAGCCACGAAATGCACCTGCCGACGCTCATATTTCCGGCCACGCAGGGTGTTGCGCATGATGACCGCCGGGCCCGCCGCCGCAAGCAGCGGAATGGCGGCCACGGTGGCACCTCCCCCGGTCAGCAGCAGTTCGAACCGCACATGCTCATGCCGCAGTGCACGATAGATTGCCGCGATCAACCCCGCGAAAGCAAAGCCAAGGGCAATCGCAAGGAACGCGTCGAATTGGGTCTGGGACAAGAGGGGTTCGCTTCCCATGGCTACAAACCTCCCGGGGTTACGCCGGACTGATCGGGTGGCTTCGCGGAGCACGAGGCCTCTCCGCCCCGCCTTGCGAATTCCGTGCGAGGATGTTTAGCGCCAAATCGGCGCAGGCGAACCGGAATCTTTACCTTTGGTTAACCATGTCGGGGTGAGATCATCCCATGCTGGCACGATGGCTTCTCGCGACGGGACTGCTGGGCTTGGCGGTTGCCGCCAACGCCGCCCTGCTTCTGCGCGCGCCCACGCCAACCGGCCCGCCCACAGGCGAGGTGACGATCGACCTTGCGGGACTGCCGCTCTCCGCAAGCCGCGCGCTCATCGCCGAACCCGCCCAGCGGGCCGGAGGCCGCCTGACACGGCTCGACCTGCAGGTGGATTGGGTCAACTATCAGCCCGTGCCGCTCGGGCTTGGGCGCAAGACTGGCGAGCCGCCCCCCGAAACCCTGCATATCGTGCTGAGCAATCCCGGCCCGAAGGCACCGCCCGCCGATCATCTCCAGCAGGTCCATGCGCGCTTCCTCTCACCCGAAACCGTTCAGGCCAAAGGCGGGCTGGTGATGCGGCGGTTCCGGGCGGGAACGCCCTACGAGGACCGGGAGCTTTACATCGGGGCGGGCGCGCTCGGCGGCAGCGGCGGCAGACTCTTCATCGCGCTCTGCCCCAAGGCGAACATACAGGATGTGGAACCCTGCATCGTGCGGCTGCGAGAGGATGGGGTGGAGGCAGAAATGCGGTTTCCCGCCCGCGCGCTGCCCGAATGGCGGCGCATGGGCACCGAAACGCTGCAGCTCATCCGCCGCATGCGCGGGCTGGAGGAAGGCTGAGCAGCTTCAATCCTCCAGGTCCACATCAAGGATCGCCATTTCGAAGAAATAGGAGGTGTCGCCATCCTCCTTGTCCTCGGTCAGCACGCCGATGAACTCGTCGCCCATGTAGACCTCGGCGGAATCCTTCTTCTTCGGGCGCGCGACCACGCGAATCGCCGCATTCGAGAATTGCCGGCGCAGATAGGTTTCAAGCTTTGTAAGAACCGCCTTATCCATCGCCGTCACTCCGTGAAATGCGTCCTGGCCGCGCGGGATTCGCGCGTCCCGTCCCGCTTGCCATGCCCGACGAGGCCCGGCAAGCCGCAATCGTCGCGGCTTGAGGATCGGGCGCGCGATCCGGTGCCTCAACCAGCGGACAGGATGAGCTGATCCATGGCGCGGGCCGGTTCGGCGCAGCCCGCCTCGCCGATCACGCGGGCCGGCACCCCCGCCACCGTGGTGCAGGGTGGCACCGGCTTCAGCACCACCGAACCGGCGGCAACGCGCGCGCAATGGCCGATCTCGATATTGCCGAGAATGCTCGCACCCGCGCCGATCAGCACGCCATGGCGCACCTTCGGGTGGCGGTCACCATCCTCCTTGCCCGTGCCGCCGAGCGTCACGCCCTGCAGGATCGAGACGTTGTCTTCCAGCGCGGCCGTCTCGCCCACGACGATGCCGGTGGCGTGATCGAAGAAGATGCCCTTTCCGAAGGGGGCGGCCGGATGGATATCCGTCTGGAACACCGCCGAGGACAGGCTCTGGAGATAGAGCGCGAAATCGCGCCGCCGGGTCTTCCAGAGCCAATGCGCGAGGCGATGGGTCTGGATCGCCTGGAAGCCCTTGAAATACATCACAGGCTCGATCACCCGGTCGCAGGCCGGGTCGCGGTCCATCACCGCACCGATATCCGCGCGCAGGATCTCGCGATAGGCCGGATTGGCTTCGAGGAATTCGGCAAAGGCCTGCCGGATCAGCGTCGCGGGGAGATCCGCATGGTGAAGGCGCTCGGCGATGCGATGCGCGACCGCCGCCTCGATGCCCGGCTGCTGGAGGATTGTTGCAAGCATCAGGCCGGCGAGCGCGGGCTCGGCGCCACGCACGGCCTCCGCCTCGGCCCGGAGCTTCGACCAGACGGGATCAACCTGCGAGACCGCATTGCGGCGTTCGGCGGAAGTTCCGGGCCCCATAGGCGATCCTCCGGTTGAAACAGAACAAGACGACGTTTTTCAATTTTAGGGTCAGACGACAAGAATTGCGACCCTTGCCGCGATCAAATCAGCGCGAAGGCTTCACAGCGCGCCGCGTTCGCTGTCAAAAAACGCAAGCACGGCAGCGCGATGGGTCTTGTCGCCGACGGCGAGATTGTGGTCGCGCCCCACGATGTCGAAGGCCCGCGCCTCGGGCATCACGGCCGCAAGCGGCTGTGGCGGGCCGGCGATGGGGTCATTCGTGCCCACACAGATGATGGTCGGCACGCGGATGCTCGCGGCCTCCTCCCGCGTCAGCGCCTGCCGCGAGCCACGGATACAGGCTGCCAGCGCGGCGAGATCGCCCCTGTTCGCTTCCGCGAAGAGGCGGAACATGCGCTGTGTAGGATCGGTAATGGAGGATTTGTTTTCCGCTTCAAGTGCTTCCGCGATGCCCAGCGGCAGGCCCAGGCCATCGATGAGATGCAGGCCCAGCCCGCCGAGGGCCAGCGCCCGCACCCGCTCGGGGTGGCGCAGGGCAAGGAAAGCCGAGATGCGCGCGCCCATCGAATAGCCCTGCACGAAAGCGCGGCCGATGCCGAGATGATCGAGCAGGGCCACGGCATCGCCTGCCATGAGGTTCGTGTCATAGGCGGCGGGGTCATGCGGCTTGTCGGAAGCGCCATGGCCGCGATTCTCGATTGCCAGCACGCGATAGCCCGCCGCGGCATAGGTCTTGATCCAGGCGGGGCCTTCCCAGTTCGTGGAAATGGTCGAGGCAAAACCGTGGATCAGCAGCACGGGCGTTCCGTGTCCGCCATCGAACCGGTCGAGATAAGCGAGGTTCAGGCCGTCATGGTGAAAGTACTTCAGCATGGTGGGGGCCTATCGCGCTCCCCTTTCGCTGGCAAGGGGAAGCCTCGCGGCCGATCGGGAACGGAGGCGCCAGCCAATCGCGGACTTGGAGGATGCGATCGAAGCAGCTAGAACATTGCCGCAACCCCGATCGTCAGGAGCCGTCCGTGGCCGCAACGTCCATACCGCATTTCCGAAACGATGCCGGCCTGCCGGTCATTCGCGTCGCGGCGAAGGAATTCATGTGCATCGGTGCAAAGCCGCCCTTCGACCATCCACATATCTTCCTCGACATGGGTTCGGAAACCGAGATCGTCTGCCCCTATTGCTCCACGCTCTTCCGATATGATGGCTCCCTCAGCCATGCCATCTGCGCGCCGCCCGATGCCCTCTGGCACGATTCCAGGGCCGCCTGAGGAGGCTTAGCCGGCCATGCCGGAAGACCAACCCGCCCCCGAGGCCTCGCGCCACGCCCTGATTGTCGGCGCCGGCATCGGTGGACTTGCGACCGCCCTGTTTCTGGTGCGCGCGGGGTGGCGGGTGACCCTCGCCGAGCGCGAGGCCGCGCTCCATGAGGTCGGCGCCGGCCTTCAGCTCTCGCCCAATGCCACGCGGCTGCTTGCCCGGCTTGGCATGATGGCGGATTTCACCGATCTCGCCGTGCGCCCGCAGGAAATGGTGGTGCGCCGGCATGATGGCCAGGTTCTGGCCCGCCCCGTTCTGGGCAAGCCGGCCGAGCAGCGCTTCGGCGCGCCCTTCCTCGTCATTCATCGCGGCGATCTGCAGAAAGTGTTGCGCCAGCGCGCGGAGAAGGCGCCGGGCATCGAGATCCGCCTCGGCCATCGCATCACCGATCTGCGCGAGACCGACAGCGAGGTAACGGGCATTTTCGACACCGCCAGCGGCGAGCAGCGCATCAACGCCGACCTGCTGATCGGCGCCGATGGCCTGTGGTCTCGCGTGCGCCCACTCTCGGGCCTTCCCCAGCCGTCGCAGCCGCAGGAGAAAACCGCCTGGCGCGGGCTGATCCCCCGCGAGGCCGCGCCGATCTTCGCGCGCGAGGCGAAGGTCAACCTCTGGCTCGGCCCCAATGCTCATCTCGTGCATTATCCCGTCTCGGGCGGGGAAGCGGTGAATGTGGTCGCCATCATCGACGAAACCTGGCTCGAGGAGGGTTGGAACGCGCCGGGCGATCCGGATGTGCTCTCGCGCCTCTTCACGAATTGGGGGGCGGATGCGCGCGATCTTGTTGCCGCGAGCCCGGGCTGGAATCGCTGGGCGCTGCTCGATCGCGCGCCGGAGAGCCGCTGGTCGCGCGGGCGCATCACGCTCATTGGTGATGCCGCCCATGCCATGCTGCCATTCCTGGCCCAGGGCGCGAGCCAGGCGATCGAGGATGGCGCGAGCCTCGCGGCGCATCTCGGCGCAGCCGGCAGCGGCTCCAGCCTCACGCAGGCCTTGCAGCTTTACGACCGCGCCCGCATCGCGCGAACGGCGCGGGTGCAATCCGGCGCACGCCGCCAGGGACGGATCTTTCACCTCTCGGGGCCGCTCGCCCTCGCCCGCGATATGGCCCTGCGCCTGCTGCCGCGCAATGCCGCGCTCGAACGTTTCGCGTGGATCTACGGGCATGATGCGGAAAGCCCAAGAGGCTAGTCCCGCTTTTCGCGCCCTGGTCGGCAGAAAAGCTTAACCGGTTGCATGTATGGAATTTGCGAGGTTTCTCGAGCCACGAGTTTGGCACCGCGCATGCAGCAGAACCGTCACCATCCGCGGATCCGCTCCTTCCTGAAGGGCGAGATCATTCATTCGGCCGGGGCGATCCGCATCGAATGCACGGTGCGCGACCTGTCGCCCGATGGTGCCCGCCTGCAGGTTCCTCGCTCGGTTCCCCTGCCCGATCCCCTGGATCTGAACGTGCTCCAGCGCAACATCCACGAGCGTTGCACGATCACCTGGCGGCACGGGGACGAGGTCGGGGTGAATTTCCACACGGCCAAGAGACCGGATTCATGGCCGGAACAGCTCCAGCAGCCCATGACCAATGATCGTGCGCTGCAGGTCCGGATGGAACGGCTCGAGGCCGAGATCGCCCATCTGAAACAACAACTCGCCGCGATGCGCTCCATCCTGGAGCGACTGAATTTCGAGAGGGGCTAGAAGGCCCATATCACTGGGAAAAGACCATGGCAGAACTCAAGAACTCAGACCGTCGCTATGAAGCTCGCATGTCCTGCTACATGCGGGGAGAAATCTGGATCAACAACAGTCTGGAAGCGATACCATGCGAGGTGCACGACATTTCCCAAAAAGGCATGCGCCTGACCGGGGGTAACTTCAAGGCCTTGCCGAATGTCTTTACGTTGCGAATTCCTCGCCGGCGTTTCCAGGAGCGAGTCAAGATCGTTCGCCGTTTGCCGCATGGCGGCGTGGGCGTGATCATCCTGTCGGCCCTGTGACAAGGTGGCCGGCATGAAGCCGTCGCCTTGCTTCCAACGTGGCCTTCAAGGCCCGCCCCGGCTTAGCGAATTCTGTTTCGTGCATGAGCCTTTCCTCACCCGGATTGCGCCCGCGCCGCCCAGATGCCATCCCCTCGGCCAGGGCAGGAGGATAGCCCACCTCCTTTCCCGGTCATCCCCCTGTTCTTGGCGGAGCAGGAAGAGGCAGGTGACAGAAAATCCTCGTGAATAGCGCGAAATGAGTGAACCGTATCATCGGCTCGGGCCGATACAGGCGTAGAACGTCCCGATAAGCGTGGCTGACATGAGCCGCGGGCCTGTGTAGAGGCACAGAACGACGACAGAAGGCCGCTTGCCGAAACTGGTAGACGGAAGGCACTTAAAATCTCGCCGTGTCCCCGGAATAGGCTAACCGGATCATGCGCTTAGGCCGATGCGTGCCAGAAAAGGCCCGACATAGGCCCGACGCGCGTGGCTGACATGAGCCGCGGGCGTGTGTAGAGGGACGGAACGACGACGGAAGGCCGCTTGCCGAAACTGGTAGACGGAAGGCACTTAAAATGCCTCGGGCATCGCCCGTGTGGGTTCGAGTCCCACAGCGGCCACCAAATTCGAAGCTGCTGGCTGTGGGTTGCTAACGGCAGTTTCTTGAACAGCAGCGATTAATCGTCCAGCTTGTTCAATCTACAGTGCGATGAAACGAGGCCTCAGTGTACGCGGGTGGCATTGCCGACAAGTTGGGCAATAGATACGAGGCCAAATGGCTCGTGCTTCAGTTCTTGGAGGTCCTTGGCGGCTAAGCCGACTCCATAAAGTTCGAAGGCATCGATGCCGCTTTCCAGGGATTTGAGTTTTCACTGGTACGCCATGGCACTACAGAATGGCATCAAACCAAGATAAATAGTCCGAACGGAAACTGGACAGTTCGCGCACTGGAGAAGGAGGGCGTTCTTTCTGCGTTCAAGCGCCGGTTATCGGCAAACGCGCGTGATCTTTGTGTATTTGTCTCACAGCATCCTGCAAAAGATATTGATGGTCTTTCGAAGAAAGCTTCAATTGCCAAAGACTGTGACGAGTATCGGAAATCACTTGGTAAAGAGGCAAATGATGTTTTTGATCAGCTGAAAAAGATATGGTCTGTTGATGATGTCACCGTCTACGATTGGCTCAAACGCTCTCGTTTTCGGATAGAAAGTGAACCGTCGATCGAAGGCATTTCAGATACGTATTGCGACTTCTATTTTGAGCACTCGGCCAAGAACGGCTTTGCGTCATTACGAGATTTCTTAGAAAAACGTCTCAACACCGAGTTCACTACAGATATTGCGCGGGCAGAAATTCGGTCCGAGGGAAAGCTCAAGCTGAAGGACTATGCGCTTGATGCCACGCTTCCTCAGCGAATGCGTGACGCTACCGCCACATACCTCGATTCCTACATTCCCTTCGGTGCGGGGAAGGAGGTCATTCCGAGGCAAGAGGCCGAGCAATTGGCGACAAAATGCCTCGACTCCAATGGCCCCACTGTTCTTTTGCTTACCGGAGTCGCAGGGGCAGGCAAGTCAGGGGTTATTCGAGAGCTAATTGCAAGACTGTCGTCAGCTTCAGCGCCGCATCTGGCGTTTCGAGTCGATCGTCATCTGGAATGCAAGAGCCCGCAGTCGTTCGGGAAAGCAATTACAAATCGCGAAGAAAGCCCAGTTGCCACGCTCAAGGGTACGTCTGCCGATCGACGATCGGTGCTCATTGTTGATCAGGTCGATGCTGTTAGCGAGATTTCCGGACGAAACGGCGCGACTAAGCAAGCTGTGCTCAGGCTCGTTGATGACGCGCGCAACTTCGGAAACGTTGTCGTTGTCATTTGTTGCCGTACATTTGATCTTGAAAATGACGAAAGGCTAAAAGCGCTTAGAGATTCGCTTGGCGTCGAGCATGTAGATGTTCAGCTGCTGGATTGGGAAGCGAATGTTAAACCTCTCTTGAAAACAAAGGCGATTGCAACTGATTTGTTTTCAGAAAATCAAATTGAACTTCTGCGTCTGCCTTTGAATTTGGCGCTCTTTATCGAGACATATGATCCAAAGTCGCCTTTCTTTACATCGCGCAGTGAATTGTTTCGACGCTTACTCGAAAAGAAGCGAATTTCGATTGAAGCGGACCGGAGCATCGCTTGGGGTTTAATTCAGCCCATATCGCGGCTCGCAGAGTGGATGAGCGAACAACAACGACTTGACGGGCCTGAAACTATCCTGTCACCTTTTGCTCGCGCACTCAGCATATTGCCGTGAGAAGGATTGATTGTGCGCTCGAAGGGAAACATCAATTTTTTCCATGAAAGTTTCTTTGACTATATCTACGCTCTAACGTTCTCAGAACGTGATCTATCTTTGGAAGCGTTGCTTCTTCAAACGGAACAACACCTCTTTCGAAGAACGCAAGTCCGGCAAATCCTCGAAAATCTGCGGCAATCCGATCGTACCCGGTATCTCCGAGAGTTGCGCTCCGTCTTCGGCAACACGAAGGTGCGCTATCACATCCAGGTCGCCGTAGCGCAATGGCTCGGATCGCAGGCCGACCCTTGGCTTGAAGAACGCGACATTCTGCTTTCGATTGATACGTCAATGGGATCGTTCCCGGCTTTGCTCAGATTGGCATTCTTCACGTCGCCCGGCTGGTTCGACAGGCTGCTCACGGACGGTTGGGTTGAGAAGCAGATATCGGGCGGGAACGCCGAAAGAGCGGAGGCGGTTCTTTGGTGGCTTTCAAACATTGCGGCCAGCCGGCCCTCTGAGATCGCCGCGCTGCTTGCAAAGTGGTGGGGCAAAGACAAGGAGCGGGGCGCGCGCCTCCTGAACTGGTTCGGCTTCGTCAAACGGCAGAAGCCGGACGACGCTCTCGTCGACCTGTGCGCAGAAGTCACCCGATCGAGTCCTCCGGGAATGTTCGAAGGACGCGGTCATGCCAGTCGCGATCTCTTGCTGCACACGTGGGCTGGCGACAACCCGCGCGGCGCTGAGAAAGTCCTCAAAGCCTACTTCGACGCTTGGTTTGACGCGCATCCCGGCCAGCATCCGTTCGAAAGGGACGAGTTTCGCGATTTAGACGCGCATTCAATGGGGGAGCTCGCGAAGAAGGCTCCCCAAGTCTTTGTCCAAGGCACGATCGAAGCCTTTGTCCGATCAGTGCAAATGATCCAGCAGGCGAACTCCAACGGCAACAACGACTACTCTTTTGGCATGAGGGTCGCGTCTGGGCATCATTTTGGGGCAGACGCCTTTTTGAACTTGTTCCGCAGTGCTTTGGGCGAGGTGGCAACTAAAGTCCCTGACGATGCCGCCGCAGCACTGAGAAAAATTGATCCTTCAATACATCCGGTGAACGCCCACCTTTGGCTGGAGACGATCGGCAGAAATGGCGAGGCGCTCAAGGCGCTCTTCGTCGAGATACTGAACTGCAAGCACGTATTTGACGCAGGGTGGCAGGGCGCAGACTGGCAGTCATTGGCAACGGCCGCGAAAGCGGCATTACCGCATTTGACCGCCCAGGAAGTGGCCAAATTCGACGATCTGATCGCTAGCCACAAACCTGAATTGGATTTCGCATCGCGTCTCTTGCGGAAGATTTCCACGGAAGGCGAGGAGCCGCCTTGGCGCACACGATCTTCGGTTTCGCATGACCTGAACAGGTCAGGTCACAAGGTTTGGTGTATTCTTGAATACATCGGCGGGGGCGCATTGTCGGCGGCTTCGAAAGTGAGGCTAGAGGAACTTCGTCGCAAATTCCGAGCTAAAAAACTGCCCGAACCGCATCACGCAGAAGCCCATTGGGTTCAATCTCCGATCAAGCGCGAGAGTGCGGCGCGAATGACGGATGGACAGTGGCTGTCTGCGATCAAGAAATATGATAGCGACGAGCATCGCCGATATGGGCGCACATTTGTGGAGGGTGGCGCTCGGCAACTGGCCACAGAACTTCAGCACTTGGCGAAAGAGCAGCCGAGCCGATTTGCTGCCTTTTCGGAAAATATCCCCCCGAACGCGCCTGATGCCTATCTGAATCACCTACTATGGGGTTTGGCTGAGGCGGAGCAAATCGCGATCGAAGATGTAAAGCGAGCAATCCTTGCAGCGCATCGGAGGCAAGAGCGTGCGTATGGCAGCGACATTGCTCGACTGATTGAGAAAAAGCCAGAAGTTGCACGCGATCCGGAGGTTTTTGAAGTCCTTGCTTGGTACATAGAAAATGGCCACGCCGATGAACGTGAGGACGTTGACCACTCCAACACTGAGCGTGAGATCACATCTGTTGAAGATCTCATTAGCCAAGGACGCATTCATATTCGTAGCGTAAACGGTGCACGCGGAGCAGCGGCGGAGGCGCTGGGACAAGCGCTCTGGCATGTCCCCGAAGCCATTGAGAAATCATGGCTAATTCTTGAGCGTCGCTCTAAAGCGGAGCCTCTTGTTAGCGTTAGGTGCTGCTTGTTACGCGTAGCATTACCGCTGTACAACTCTGACAAGTCGCGATGCGCTAAACTAGTCAGTGAGATCGCGCATCGCCCAGGGGCAGCCATAACGCCAAACTTGTTGCAGAAGGTCTGGTTAGGAGCAGCATTTCCAAAACACGGCCTTCCGTCGATAGCAAAGACACTTTCGATAAAAACAGCATACTTGGCCGAAAGAGCTTTGCGCCGGAGAGCGGCCAACCCAAACGAAGACGCAAATGCGTACTGGTTGGCACCCGTTGTGACGCATCATGGGGTAAGAATACTACCGTACATCATTCGTTGGGAGCCGTCTGTCGGAAAACTCATCATCTGTCGCATGATCGTCGAAGGCGACGACAACACGCGATTGGTCGCCGCTTGGCTCGTGTTCTGGCAGAGCTTCCAAAGGGAAGAGTTCATCCGCTTGGCAGACGCAATGGCGCTAGACGGCGTTATCTACCGGCGGATTCTTGCCGATGTTGCCTCTCACGCGATTGAAGGGGCTGAGTTTCGGCATCGAGCCGAAGCAATGTTACGACGCAGCTTCAACGACGAGGACAAGCAAGTTAGGGGGCAAGCTGCCGACGTCTTTAGAAGGGCCAAGCCTAACGAGTTCGACCGTTATCGCGACTTGGCGTCCGATTTCATTCGTTCCCGCGCATTCGAAAGCGGGTCGTTTGCCTTCTTTCATGCGCTTGAAGAAGCAGAGTCGAAGGTCGTCGATCTTGTCGTACAAGCGACCGAAATACTGATCGATGACATAGAAAAGAACGGGAATGCCGCTGGTCGAAGATCAATGGACCTTCATCAGATAGTTGACATCATCAAGAAGGAATACACGGCATCCGAGGACGATCCAGTTATTCGGAGAAAGCTGCTCGACTTGATAGACCGAATGATGAAAATGGAACTGTACGGCGTAGACGCCATCGTGAATTCTCACGAACGGTGATCCGAATTTGTTTGGAGCCACAGGTACTGCGACACCCGCTTCAGGAACCTGCTGTGCCGACCGTCCGGCGCGAAGCGCGCGGCGAGCATGTGGTCGCCGATGGCCCGGAAGGCCTCGTCGCCGTAGTGCTGCCGATACCGCTCAGCAGCCCGCCTCACGTCCGCTTCGGTCGGCTCGCGTCGCCTGTCCCACCGCTCGAAGGCAAGGATCAGCAGCCCGCCGATGATGGCAGCGCCGTACCAGGTCGCTATCCCTTTGTAGAGCCATTCAACGACCGTCGCCATTCGCCACCCCTTCTTGTCGAATATAATCGACAAAACTGGAAGTACAGCCGAATTGTGACGATGAGTCCGTGGACGATGCGGCTACATCCAGGCGCGATGCTGGAATGGTCGATTACCGGAGAGTCCTGGCTGAGAACGTGAAGGCGGCGCGCAAGGCGCTCGACATCTCGCAGGAGTCGCTTGCGCTAGGCGCGAAGATCGACCGGACCTACGTCAGCGGCATCGAGCGCGGCCGGCGCAACCCGTCCCTGACCATGATCGCCAAGCTCGCGGAACACCTCGACACGACGCCGGCGGCGCTATTGACGCCGGTCAGTCCGGCAAAATCCTAGTCCGACGGATCTTCCCGAGGCCTGCGAGGACGGCGAGCCGCGCGAAGTCGGCTGGTGCCTGCTTCGAGTGGCCGTCGTTGAGCGCGCCGATGTGCGGCGCGTTGTTGGTGATGTGAACCTCGCGGTTTCTCGCCACGTCGAAGTCCTCGATCGCCGGCTCGCACGCGGACATGGCCGCGGCCGAGTTCGCGTCGCCGGTGCTGCCCCTCGCGCCCGGTATGCGCGCCGGGAGCACGCCGAGCGGCGCGGCGTCGAGGCCCGTCTGCCAGTTCGAGCGGGCCATGCCTGTGTCGACCGGTGTGGCCTCGATCGCCGCCCGCGCGACGGTGCGGGAGACGTCCTTGACGGCGCGCTCCACGTTTTCCTCCACGCGCACCGAGATGCGCGCCATCCGCTTGGCGAAGTCGTCGAGGCCGCCCATCAGTGCCTCGCCCTCGTCATGCTGCGCTCGGTGTCGCGCTTGAGCTGGGTCCGGTACGCGAACAGGACCGTGATCATGTCGCCGTCCGTCATGAGCGACCTGAGGTCCCTGTCGATCTTGGGCCCGTGGATATCGTTGGGCCACCGACCCCTGACCCAGATGAAGGGATAGGCATCGGGCGGGAAGGTCGGTATCTCGACGCGGTAGTAGCCGAGGCGGATGAGGTCCCGCTCGGTGTCCTCGATGAGCGTTGCCCGCGACCCGAGACGGATGTCGATCCCGCGCATGGCCCAGACATCGAGCGGCTGGACCACAAGCCAGCCGGCGAGCAGGCATTGCAGCCCATCAGGAGCCTTGCACGCCATCGGTCAGGTCCCCCTCAGATAGGAGCCGCCCCGGTCGAGGTTCGGCCAGACGGACTGCGCGCGGGCACCGACCGGCAGTCCGGAGGCGAACACGGCTGGTTGCGCTGAAGTGGACACGTCGACGACGCTCCAGCCGGCGAGCGCGCCGGGCTCGCCCAGCAGCGTCTCGGCCGCGGTGCGTGCGGCCGCCGGCGTCGCGCCGAAGGCGACTGCGAAGTTGAGCTGGTCGCCACGGCGCTGCTCTTCGCGGGCGGGGAAAATGGCGTAGGTCGGCATTTCATCACTCCTTGTTGGTCGGTTGTTCGGGTAGCTCGGGCGCGGCGAGCGCGAGCCGCTCGCGGGCCATCAGCGCCACGCCGATTGCGCCGGCGCCGTTCGGGCGGCCGGTATCGAAGGCGCGGTCGTCGTTCATCGCGCGCTGTGCGATTTCGGCGACCTCCATCACGGCGGCCTGCACGCCGCGGTACTCGTCGCCAACCAGAAGGTCGGCGAGTTCGTGAGGCGAGAACGGACGGGAGGCGTGGGGGATGCGCTGGACGCGGGCGGCGAGGACCGCGCCGAGCTCCTTGTCCTTCTCCGAGACGGCGAGCGCGGCAAGGCTTGCAAGCTCCGCGTCGCCTGAATGCTCGACCTGCTGCATGAGGCGGCTGCGGCGCTCGCTGCCGAGCTTCTCTCGCGCAAGCATCTGCACGGGGCTGGAATAGTGAGCGCGGGCGTCCTCGACGGTGCGCCGGAGCGCGTCGAGATCGCGGAGGCGGGCGTTGCGCGCGTCGGCGCTGGAACGCTTCAGATCGGCGCGAAGGCCCGAGGCAGCGCGCTCGACCACCTGCATGCGCTGCGCGGTGGAGAGGTCGGAGAGCGTGGATTCCAGCTCTTTTCGGCGGCTGTCCACGCGTCCGTTGAGGTCGGCGAGCAGCCTGCGGTGCTGATCGCCGAAATCGCGTGCCCGAGTGAGCGCGTCCCTCAGGTCCGTCACGGACCGCCAGGGCTTCGTCAATGTCGGGCGGGTCTTCTTGAGTGCCATGGTATTCCTCCATCGTCGTGAGCATCACGCCCACGAGGCCGGAGGGCCTCGGCGCGGGACACAGCCCGCATGGACGTCCACCCCCATCGGGGTGACCGGACCGGCCCATCGGCCGGTCCGTAGACGTTCTCAGCATGACGTGTGGGTGCGCGCTGACGGACCAGCGCTTACGGACCAAGCAGACCAAATTGTCGGCGCTGGATTCGCAGGTCGCATCGTCACGCCGCCTCGGCAAGCCGGCGCTGCACCTCTGCCTCGATCTCCGCAGCACGCTTTGCAGCCATGTTCGCCTCGCGCTTGATCCGGGCCTTTGCATTGCGCTCGGCGGCCTTCGCGTTGTTCTCTCTGTCCTGCCGCCGACGCTCCTCACGCTCAGGGTCGATGAGGCCGTAGTTGTCGATTGCCCAATCGCGAAGGTAGTCATGGCAAATCGCTTCCTCGGCAAGAGCGACCAGTAAACTGCTCATCTGCAGCTTTCGGTCGACCGCCTCCATGTAAGCGATTACGCCACCTGCGAGCATCGCACTCTCGATCCGAACCTCGTGCTGCGTGAGATTGATGATGTCGTTGCCCATAGCCTTGAGCGCACGGTCGATGTGCTGGACAGTGATCTCGACCTTCGGCAGGCCATTCCAGAAGTCAGGGTTCTTGTGCTCAGTCATGATCGTCTCCATTGATCTACCCGCCCCATTGCGGGTATGGAGACAAGGTAGCCCCCCGCCCTCAGCCGCTCAATAACATATTGATATAATTGAGCTTTCAAGGATAGAAAGTGTCAACTTCCGCAGACGATGATTGCCTTGTACCAGAGATGTACCGCGACCAGATCGGTCGTCGGTATCGCTCGCCAGCGGACGTCGGGTACGTGCGACGGCGTCAGATCGTTCAGGAGTTCGCGAGGCAATTGGCCTTGAAGGGTGAAGTTCTCACCTTAGAAAAACTTGAAAAGATGATCCGGCAACTGGATCGCGGCCATCTGATCAACTCAAAGACGATCAGCTATGACCTAGCGGCGCTGAGGAAAAACAACAAAGTTGACCCATACCACCTCAACAGCCATCGTGTGACTGTCGAGGACGATGACGGCGAGCGTCATTACACATCAATCCGCGATGCGGCGAGACAGGAAGGCTGTTCCGTGGAAGGCGCCAGAAAGTGGCTGCTGGGAGACGGCAAACCCAATCGCAAGGGGCAAGTTTGGACGTATTTCGATCCTGAAAGTGAGCTCTCGACAGCAAACTTACGGAAGAAGCGGGAACCTTAAGCCTTCTGCTCTATCCGATCGAGATGCTCCCGTGCCATCGCCTCCCAGAGCAACTCGGGAAATGGCTGCAGGCTCCAGAACCCGGCGCCGGTTGGCCGACCGTAGCGGCGGATGAGGGTATCGCCGCCGCCCTCCAGCATGACGACGCCCGGAGCCGTCTGTTCAAGACAGCGCGCCAAGTCCTCGGCGGCGCGGAGGTCGCGCAGCGTGTCAGTCAAGGAGCGCGAGGTCATGCGCCTGCACCTCCAATGCGACGTCGCCCGCCACCTCCTGATACCGCTCCAAAAGCGTGATCAGCGCCGTCCTGTCCTCCGAGGGCATCCTCGCGATCACCATCGGGTCGAGGCCGCCGCCCCCTCCGCCGCCGCCCGACGCCTGGAGGTACTGGCCGAGGCGCTCGGGCCACCGCAGCCGGAGCAACACCTCCGTCAGCCGGTCCGAGGGCCGCACCTCGTCGAACGAGCGCGTGAAGGCATGCCCGAGGACGGCGTTGAAGGCGTCGTCCATCGCCACGGCGTATCGGTGCCGAAACTCGGGGTCCCGACGGCGGTGGTCGTGAATCGTCGATGCGCCGATGCCCACCGCCTCGGCCGCCTGCTTCGGCGAGCCGGTCCTAGAGATGACCTCAAGGACGACGTCCTCAACCTCCTTCGACCAGCGCCGATCCATCTCGGGCCTGCGCCGGGCCGGATCGAACCGCTGCGCCGCCTCCTGCTTTCGGTCGGCCATGGCCAATCCTCCTATCCTTACGGCCATGCTGCCTGCCGTGTGACGACCGGCACGCCATCGATCTACGGGCCGGCCCCCAGGGCTTCTCGCAATTTCGGCAAGCGGGCTTCCTGCGGCGGGGAGGTCACGGGGCACACGGAGGCCTCAGGGGCCGGCCTCACTCTCCACGGGAAGCGGGTTGTTCCCTGGGCCTTCGTCGGGCCTGGCGCCGGGCCGGGAAAAAGGCACCCTCCAAGCGCTTGCAATGCTTAGCCTTTTTTGCCCCAAGGAGGGGCGTCAGACTGATGATCCCTTGTGTCTGCCACCGGTTGAGGCAGGGCGGCACCGTCAGAGGGGCGCGGGTGCACACGTGTCGGCCACCGTGGCAGGGAGGCGCTCTGTCTGCTCAAGCAATGCCCTCTTCGCGCGCGAGGCGCCACGGGGCGCGAAATTCGGCATAAAGGCATGACGCCGGCAGGGCATGAGGCGGTGCACGGGACACGCGGCACCGTCTACCAGGGCGTGACGCATGCGACGCTTCGATGCCTCGAAACGTCATGGCTTAAGCTGCTGATATTGCTGTCTTATGACGCTTATGACGTAATGACGCTTCCGTTTCGGCTTCGGCTCTTTCGTCGTTGGCCTCGGTCTTCCAGGGAAGCACCCCCGCTTCATCTGCTTCTGTTTTTCTTTCTGAATATAGAAGTGTCATAAGTGTCATAAGCGTCAAACGATAATGAAAACATAGACTTAGTCCATGACGCTTCGATTTCCCAAAGCGTCATGACGCGTCATGCCTCCGTAGACTCCGTGCTTCAGTCGAAGAGGTCGGCGCCGCCGAGGCTTGCCTCGAACTGTCGGCGCGCCTCGTCGAGCGGCGGAAGTATCCAGACGCGCTTTTTGCCGCCAGGGCGCGCGACCTCCAATCCGAACTTCCGGCCTGCCTCTACAATCGCCGGGTACGACGCGTTGCCGCCGAAGAGGCGGTTGGTCCGAAGGAACGCTTCAAAATCCTTCAGCAGCTCCTCCTTGTGCTCGGGTTCGATTTGTACCGGCTCGTCTTCCCACTTGAAGCGATCAAGGACCTGCTCGCGCTTCTTTTCGATGTCCAAGAGATAAGTGAAGGGCAGCCAGCCACGCTCAAGCACGTTCATCCACCACCTCGATGCAGGATCGAGGCTCAGCGCCTTTTGTTCGGCAAGCGCCGTCGTCTTCGGGATGCCGCGTGACGGCCGCCAATCGCCAAGATCGATCGCGAGCAGGTCGTGCAGCATGGCGGCGAGGCCACCCGACGCCATCTGGGCGTTCAGGCGCTTGAAGAAATCATGATCGCCTTGGCGGTTGCTCGCCACGTCGAAGACGGCGAAGCGGCGCGCGTCCAGGCTTGCCGGTACGATCCACTTGTTGTTGCTGGCCATCATCAGGTGGACGAGATTGCGACCCTGGACGATGGCGGCATTCTTGCCCTCGTATGAAATGACCGGCTCGGTCACGAGCTGCTTCAGCACGCCCTCGGCCTCCTTGTGTCCGGGCCAGAACGCCTCGTCTGCGAATAGGAAGACGGCGTTGCGAAGGTGTGCGTTGAACCTGCCTGCGAACTGGGACGGTGAGGCGACGGTGATGCCGTGCGCGCCGGTGATCGCCATCAATGCGCGTCCGAGCGTTCCCTTGCCGGTCCCCTGCTCGCCACGAAAGGCGATGGCCGTCTCGGGCGATGTGCCGGGCCGCTGGAACATGAAGGCCATCCAGCGCATCACGTAGTCGAACGATGCCTTTTCGCCTGAGCACAACGTCTGCTCGATCAGCTCGCGCATCAGCGACCAATCGCCAGCCGCATGCGCAATCGCCCAGCCGCGCCAGATGTTCAGCCGGCCGCCGGCATCGCGTCCCTCGGGGTCCATGACGATGCCTGGATACTTTCGGCGCCGCGGGCTCTGGAGCCAAAGGTCGGCGATCGAGGCTTCTCGCTTGCTGCCGATAAGGCTGACGCGCTCATCCTCGTGGTAGTGTTTGAAGGACTCGCGCGACATCCGCGTCCATAGCTTGCGTGGCGGATCGAAGGCCGTGTCCTCGTCCTCCATGAAGACGACGAACTGGCCGCCGTCGAGCACGGCGCAGAACCTCTCGTTCATCCGGTCGATGCGGTCTCCGGTCGAAGGAGGCAAGTCGGCCTCATCGAACGGCGGGAAGTCATCGGCCGGGTTCTCGGCTAGGCGGCTGATCTGCTCAATCTGGTCAACCAAGTCGCCACGGCCGGCCTTGTGAAGCACGTCGAAGATCGTGCCGCGCTTGTAGCCATCATGCCGGTCGTCGTGAAACGAATCCCATCTGGCGCGGGCCTCGGCCATCCTGTCGGCATAGGTGGGGTCTGTCGCACACCAGTCGAGGAATGCGTCGATACCCTCGCCGCCAGTCTCGTAATGCGCGGCCATGGCGATCGGCAGCCATAGCTCGTTCGTGTCGAACTCGCGCGCGTCGAGGCCTTCGAGCGCTATCGAAAGCTGTTCGATCGACCACGAGCCGCCCGAGGCCACCGAAGCCGTCTCGGGCCTCCGCAGCAAGTCTATGAGCGCATCGGGCGCGTCCGGCACGGTCATCTCCGGACCGCAGAGAGGGTCCCAAGCGTAGTGCTTGCCGTTCGGGTGGATCGACGGCGGCACGACGACAAGCCGGCCTAGCGTCTTGAACTCGACGCCTGGATACTCGCCCAAGGCATCCCAGAGCTTCAGACCGGCAGGCCTTCGCAGGTAGATGTGGAAGCCGCCGCCGCCCGTCTCGACGGTCGGAGCGTCGGGCAAGCCGATGTTCCGCCTAAGGCGTGCGAGGGGATCGTCGCCACGCCTGTAGTTGCGAGGATCGGCGTCGATGACGAGCTGGTCTTCACGCAGGCGAGCGCCGACATTCTTGCCCTTGGCGAGATGCGCTGAAACCTCGGCATAGCCCATCGGCGCCGACCTGCGCCAACCAGAGCGAAGCGGTGCCTTGCCGAGCGGCCTTCCCTTGGCGTCCACGTCCTTCGACGCGCACAGCGGGATGATGTCGAGCTTCAATGGCGACGACGTGGCCAGGGGCGCGGCATTGTCGATCCTGTCGGTGCGGTTGCCAAACACCGTTCCGATTGTCTCCTTGCGCTCACCAGGCGTTCCGGGCCCGTCAGAGGCAGAACTGACGGGCCCATTCATCTTTTCCATCAAGCTCATGACAGCGCCTCCCTCGCGAACGAGTCGACGAACGCGCGCAGGTCGCTGACGCGATAGAGCACCTTCCGGCCCATCTTGATGTATCGGGGACCGCCGCCGCGCGAGCGCCACTCCGCGAGCTGGACGGCGCTGATGCTGGTGAATTCCGCCGCCGCGTCGGTGTCGAGGTATTCCTTCGGCGGCATCCTGATGCCGGCTTCGATGCGGTCGAGGCGCGTCAGCGTCTCCTTGACGAGGTCTTCCATGTCCCGGTCCCTTTCCGAACGGTGATCGATCGGGAAAGGCTACCGAGGCCACGCACGTCGACATACCAACGTTTCTCGTGGAGCCGTGTGGAGCCTGATTTCGACCTTTCGTTCTTCGACCGTGAACCGGCGAGGGCCGGCCCGTCCATCGGAAACCGGCCCGAAACCGCGTGTAACAGGCGAAACTGTCCACTCAGGCGCGGTGCCTGACCATGGCCTGACAGACCTTCTCCTGCGCCTCTCGCATGTGACCGAGCAGGTGAGCACGGGTGACGTATCCCCATGTCACGCCAGCCGGTCGATGGTTCATCAGCAGGGTCACGGTCTGCATGTCGATGCCGGCCTCCAGCGCCCATGTCCGATAGGTGTGGCGCATCTGATGGGGCGCGTGGGGAAACTCGGCGGTGCGCCTCATCTCCTCGATGTGGCCCGACTCGCTGGTGAGCGACGGAAAGACGAACGGGCTCTCCATCGGCGCCGTCTCCTGCTTCACCATCTCAAGCACCTGCAAGAGCCGCCTCGGCAGCGGAAGGCGAAAGGCGCGGTCGGCGCCGCCCTTGGGAGACGGGACGGTGAGGACGCCGTCCTCGTCCAGATGCTCCCAACGCATCGAGCGCGCATCGTGCGAGCGAAGGCCGGTGAGCAACATCACGGTCCAACAGGCGGCCCTAACGCGATCCTCCATCGCATCCAGACGACGCCACGTCTCGGCAAGACCGGCGGCGTCGAGCGCCCACTTTCGCGGCGTCTCCTTGTTCATCCGAACCGCACGGCTGACAGGGTTCGGCGGTAGGTCTTGGGTGCGAGCGGCGTCGTTGTGCAGAAGCTTCAGCACGCGCATGGCGCTGTTGGCGCAATACGGGCCGTTGTTCCTGGTGATCCTCTCGTGAAGGGCGCGGACGGTTTCGCGGTCCAGCTTGTCCATCGGCACGTCGAGGATGGGCTTGAGGTACAGCTCCACCTTTTGGGTGTAGGACTCAACGGTGCTCGGCCGAAGCTCGGCGCCCCGGGTCTTCTTGTAACGGTCCCATGCCATGCGAAGGCTCGGCACGGCTCGCTTCGGCGCTCGCGGGTCCTCACCACGCCGCAAGGCGAGCTTCAATTCCGCCGCCTTGTCGCGAGCAGTCTTGAGGCTCACCTCGTCGGTGCGGCCGATGATGATGGAAACATACCGGTCGCTGCCGTCGTTGATCCTGCCGACGAGCTTGTAGCTGGACGACTTGGAACCCACGATGATGCGCAGGCCTGAGAGGTCGGCGTCGTAGAGCTGGGTGCCGGTGGGGTGTTCCTCAGCCAGCCGGTTGACGGTGGCCTGGGTGAGCTTGGTAGACATGGTTCGCGGTCCTTTTCTTCGGGTCCGGACCCGGTGTCAGGCCCGGCGCGAAGCCAGGTCCGACACGATCCGACACGAAGACGATGTCGCGAAACTCAAGGGGCGTACGCCATTACATGACCCGGCATAGCCCCATATGTCGTTGATTCTAAAACTTAAATTACCTCGGGCATCGCCCGTGTGGGTTCGAGTCCCACAGCGGCCACCATCCTCGCCGGTTCGGCGGGAATGTGGAGAGGGCGCGGGTCCCGCCCTCTTGTGGTGGCACAGGTCGACGAAGGCATCAGCCCGGTGATCGATCTTCGGGCAAGATTCGGGTTTGCGAGAACCGTCCAGTTCCGAGAATGACCAATGACCGACGCGAGGATGAACCTGCCGCTCGTGGAGAAGACCCCTGATGCCGATATCCTGCGCGAGATGATCGCCTTCGCCGCCGGGCGGCTGATGGATCTGAAGGGCGGCGCGCTGACCGGCGCGGCCCCCTGGCGGAAAGGTGCTGGCCGCTTTCCTGGAGGAAAATGCGTTCAGGCTGGGTGATTTTCAATTGGGACGGTTTGATTGGACCTCATTCAGTTGTTCACATCCAGGCATGTGAGTGCAGATTTCTTGATAACAAGTGGGCTGGTGATGAAGATCTTCCCAGGCATCGCGATGACGCGGATATGTGGGGCATGAATGTTCGCCCGCATGGAGTTCATCCTGGAGGACAAATCACCGGCGGGGTCAAGTTCCATTTGCAGTTTGAATGGGATCGCTTGCTGGTTGGCGCGACCGACATCATATTCATGGGTGAGCCTGCATTGAATCATGTCGTCTATCAGGCATCATTCGATCGCTTCATCCCGCGTGTTCACTCGCGACTTGGTGAATTCCCTTGTTTCCAGCAGGTCTGATCAACTTTGGCCCGAGCATGAAAACGGGCAGTGATCCGCGGTTTCGCGCCGCGTGCACGCGCTCGGTCTGGTTGATCCGTCGAACATGTTTTCCCTCTCCCATCTTGCCATCCCTTTCACCCCGAACGACGGGCTTTATGGCTTTGCTCCGGATGATCGCTATGATCTTGGCATTTGGCTCGGCACATTGGCCGCAAGGGCAGAGATCGGCTCGCTGATCATGACAATCGACACATTGATCTGCGCCAGCTCAAACCTGTTCTTCTCCTTCGTAAAGGACAAGATAACTCAGAATATCCCACCCGGTTCGGCCCTGTTGAAAGCCCATTGAGACAAGGATGCTTTCGCGCCAGACCTATCCCTCGCCCATGTTTGCTGGAGAACACCGTGACCAATCCTTTTCCTTCGCGCGCCGCTCTGGCGGGCTTTGTGCAAAAACGGGCAGTTTTTTGGGCCGCCATTGTCGCGGGGTGGGGGCTTGCTCTGGCGAATGCCCCCGTTCAGGCTCAGCCACAGGGGACTTTGCCCGAAGCGTGGCGCGCCCTGGGGCACGAACCGTCCTGGGTGCTCTCGCGCAACGGCGATGCGATGCTGCTGGAAACCAATTTCGGCGCGGACCGGCTGAGATTTGCAATGCCCGAGGCGGTGAGCATCGATTCCAGTACGGTGCGATATGCCACCACGGCCAATGGCAAATCCCTGGTCTGGACCGTGAAGACGGAGATCTGCGTGGACTCGATGAGTGGCATGCCCCGCCCGCAGCAGGTCACCATCCTTCTGGATGGCCAGCGTCTGACTGGCTGTGGCGGAGAGCCGGCAAGCCTGTTGCAGGGTCGCGATTGGATCGTCACGCGTCTCGCAGACCGGCCTGTCCTGCCAACGCCAAAGATCACCATGACCTTCGCCAAGGACGGCACCGTCAGCGGGCTTGGATCCTGCAATCGTTTCAATGCAGGGTATCAACTGACCGGGGAAGGAATGACCATCAGCAAGGGCCTGTCCACCATGATGGCGTGCGAGCCCCCTCTCATGGACCAGGAGCGGTTGTTTCTTGATCTGCTTGAGCGCGTTTCGCGGTTCTCGTTCACCCCGGAGGGCCGGCTTGTCCTGCACACCAATAGCGGGCAGACCATCCTGGCCGAATGAGGCGGTCAATCCGCCCTCAGGCGAAAGAACTTCAACCCGGCGCGTTCCGAGGCGAGAAAATCCGGACGGAAAACCGCGCCATAAGCGGTCTTTCGGCGCGGAACAGTTCGGCGGATTCCCGAGAGCGGATTCCGATCTGATTGAAAGAGATCTTGCGCTCACTCTTCTTGTTTTCGTATCCGCTTTTTCCGCCAACCTTTATTCACTTGGCGGGCGGATGCTCCAAGGCGAGAATGAAGAGGATTTATCATTCCCCTCTCTTCTCGGGCTTCTGGTCCGCCCCTCCCAGCAGACAGGCCAGCCAGCGCGTCCGGTCATGCTGATCGCAGAATGTCAGCACCGCGATGGTGATCGGGACACCGATAAAGGCACCGAATATCCCCCACAGATAGGCCCAGAAGAAAATGGCAAACAAGACCACGAACGGTGAGATCGACAAAGCGTTGCCCGAAACACGCGGCTCGATATAGCTCCCGACTGCAAACTGGATTAAATTCAGCGCGACGAAGAACAAGGCAGCCGACTGCCAATACTGGAACTCCACAATCGCGATGAGTGTCGGAAGCAGGGTTGCAATCAACGGCCCAAGGAAAGGAATGTAGTTCAAGACAAAAGCAAGAACACCCCATTCCTTGGAAAGGGGCAGACCAACGGCAGAGGCCATCGTGAAGAAAAGCAGCCCGGTGACCGCGCTCATGAAAGTGCGGACCAGCATGTATCGGCGGATCTTGGCCCCCGTCACCATACTCCCCTGAAGCAGCACGCGGCCCAGTTCGGGATTGTCCATCGAGCGCATCTTCCGAGCGAAGTTTCCCACTTCCGGCAAACCCAGAAAAACATAGACGAGCACCACAAACCAGAAGCTCATCGTTGTGTTCAGGCGCCCGCTGATGGTCTGGATGAGACTGATGGCGGAGCTGGTATTGAAATGCTCGGTCCATATCGCAGCAACCGCGATCCCATGACCTTCGAGCCGGACAGTCAATTGGTCATAAACCGACTGAAATCGAGAGACATCGTTGATGATCCAGCGCGCAGTACGGCCGAAGGCCCACAAGGTCATATAACTGAACAGCGCAAATACAATGATCAGGGACACCAGTGAAAACAACAACGCCAGAGATCTTGGCATGAATGCCTGGAGCGTGTGCTGCACTGGCCAAAGCAGGGCAATGATCAGAAGCGCCAGTGCGAGGGGCGCAAACACACCGCTGGCGACATTCAGTGCCGCGCAGATCACAACAACCGCGATCAGGATCGCGGGCACATTGAAGCGATCAACGCTCATAAAAAAACTCCTGCTTCCATTGCTGGAGCGGACTCCGATCTGATTGAATCAGACCGCCCGCTCCAATTACTTGTTATTTCACGCATTTTCTTCGACAAACCGGCATCCAATGGATCGGAAAATGCTCCAAGGCCGAAGAACAGCGGCGGCTGTCAAATGCCCGTGAGCAATTCTTCGAAGTCAATGGTCGTTTCGCGGTGACCGAGGTCGTCGCCATGCTGCTGAAGGAAGAGATCAGCTGTGCGCCTTCCTTCATCACGCAACATGGTCAGGAAAGCCCATTCCGCATTGAGCTTGGAAGAATAGCCCAGGTCATTCATGACGGGGCTTGCAATACGATGCACGCGCATCGCCGCCATGCGCGCGCCTTCACTATCCTCCACGTAGTCCAGCTTGCGCAGCAGGGCCATGGCGCGCAATTCCTTGATCAGCACCGCATTGAAGGAAATCTCATTGAGCCGGCTGATGATGTCACTGGCGGAACGGGGAGTCTCGTCACGGCTGATGGGGTTGATTTGAACAAGAAGCGTATCCTGTGATGCGCATTCGCGGATCAGGGGCGCCATGGTCGGATTGCCGGAATAACCGCCATCCCAGTATTTTTCGCCGTCGATCTCGACAGCCTGGAACATGGAGGGCAAGCAGGCCGATGCCAGCAAAACATCCACGGTCAATTCCGGGTTGCGAAACACACGCCCGCGCCCGGTATGGACATTGGTGGCGGTGACGAAGAGCTTGATCGGCCCCTTCGAAAGGGCTTCGAAATCAATGATCGCGGACAGGATCCCGGCCAAAGGATTGGTGCCCATCGGATTGAGATCATAGGGTGAAAACACCCTTGACATCATATCCGTCGCCAGAAACATCGGCGAACGATCCAACGACCAGCGGCCCATCAGGACATCCAGCGGGCTGCGCTGGAACGGGCTGAAGCGGGCTCCTTCAGACACCTTGCGCCAGAACGCTTCAAGCGACAGCCGCGCTCCTTCGGCACCGCCCTTCGCGAAACCGGAAGCGAGAACCGCCGCATTCATGGCACCGGCAGAGGTGCCCGATATGCCCTCAATGATCAGCCAGTCCTCTTCCATCAGCCGGTCGAGCACGCCCCAGCTGAATGCCCCGTGCGATCCACCGCCTTGCAGCGCGAGATCGATCAGCAACGGTTCTCTGGAGCGCGAGGTCTTTGCCTTCGTCTTGCTGCCGGTTGATGCCTGAACCACGGATCCTCTCCTGTTTCGCACACTCAGGAATTTGAGCGTGACTTCACCAACCCCGAAAAGCCTGCAACCGCCAGAAGCGAAAGCACCCAGCCAACGATCGTCTGAAAATAGAAGTAGGCTATCGCCAAGCCGCCCCATTCCTTGTTCTGGTCGGGGCGCCAGAACGATTTCTGGTCAAGTTCCAGGACCTGGAAGAGCGTGTCGAGCGAATACATCCAGACGTTGAAGCGGGGATAGCTGATCGCCTCTTGCTGCTCCCGGAAGCATTCGAGCTGGGATTGTCCCGGCGCGGCGCGGCCGCGGACCAGCTGCTGGCTGGCAGACAGAAACCGTTCCTGTGTTGTGTCAATGCTGCACATCGTCCATTCCGGCGACCGGAGAACGACGGGGCTTGCCGGTTTGAAAGCATGCCTGCTCTCGGCAAAGCCAAAGACGCCAACGCCGACAGCCCAAAAAAACATCAGCCAGATCAGCGCAAGCAGCGGTTGGCGGCCATAGCGCACCGTGAGGCCGAGCGTCGCATCCTTGAGCCACAGAATACTGCGAAAGGCCGGGTTCTTCGCCCTGTCCCGCCGCGCCCGCCGCTGAAGTTGTTCCTTGGCGATCAGAACGGCGCGGGAATCCTCGTCATGCCCCATATTGAGGAAGACATTGGCCAGTTGCTCATAGGGCTGGGGCCAGAAATCCTGTCCCCAGCGCTCCGGGCTCTGCCGGGAGAGCCATTCGATCCGGCTGCGCGCATCGACCGAGCCGCCAATGAAGGCACTGTAAAGGCAGCGGTTAAGCAGGATGTCGCCCGGTCCGGGCCAGCATTCGAGTTCATCATGGAACGCGCCGAGTTTTGCGCCAGTCAGGTCGGCCGTGCCGGTAATGGCGGCCTCCTGACGCAAGAAGAAACCGCCTTCGATCAAGGCTCGCTTGACCTGCAACGCATCGTGGCCAGGATTGAAAAGCTTTGCGCCGGTCAGGTCAAAATCGCCATCGACATGCGCGCCGGTCATTCGGACTTCGCCCTGCACGTCGCATGTGCGGAACTGGACACTGCCGAGCACCTCAATGCCTTCAGCATTGATCGCGATGTCCTCTTTGTGCGTGATCTTGCTGGCCGAAGCATTGAAATCCGCACTCAGGCGCGCACCAAAGAGGGAAATGCCGCCTTCGACGGTTGCCCCCCGGAGCAACACGCTGCGCGCCACGAGGGCATCGGCATCGATCACGATTCCATCCGGGAAAATCAGATCGGCGCCGTCGCAACGCAGGCTCGCGCCGAAGCGGCAGCCGGGCATGACGATAGCCCCGTTGACATGCGCGCCGATGAGAGACAGGCCCCCTCGAAGCTCGAGCCCGTCGGCAAGCAGGCCCGGCAGCGCGGAACCGTCGAACTGGACACTGTCGATAATGGCGGCGCTGAGAACAGGTGTATCAGCCAGAACGCAATGCCTGAGCGCAAGCACCATCGGAATACGGCAACCTTCAAGGTCCAGCGGCCCGATGATCCAGGCCCCCGAGATCTGGACACCCTTTTCGTGGGGGCGATACCCCTCTTCGCCGCCCAGCAGAAGGAAACGCAGGAAGTCAGCCCGGACGATGCGATCCGGCTCGGGATGTTTTGGCCGCCGCCCGTCGCCGATGCGGTCAAAGGCGCCACTGCTGAGGCCACCAATGATGCTGGCCTCGGCAGGATTCAGGGGCTGGAAGTCTTCAAGACAAACGGAGTTCATTGAACCTGCACCCTGCGAATTCTGATTGAATCTCTGGGGCACCCGGTCAAGAACATCCTGAAATCAGGAAAGAGCGGGCTTTTCCGCCGTTTGCGCTGCCAAGGCCTCACGCAGCAGCGTTTCCTTGTTCTCGTCAAAGGACGTGTGCATGACCGTTCCGCCAACCCCCTTCAATTCGGCAAGAACCTTGTCCGCCGTAACCTTGCGGATGAGCAGGAAAAGGCCAGCGGTGCCGGGCGTGAGCGCCTCCGCGCTTTCCTTCATGAACTTGTCGTTGATGCCGATATCGGTCAACTTGCCACTGAGAGCGCCAGAGGCAGCGCCGATCGCCGTGCCGACCAGGGGATTGAGGAATATCAATCCGATCAGCGTGCCCCACATCGCGCCTGAGGCTGCGCTGAGCGCCGTCAGATTGAGAAGCTGGTTGAGCTTGATGTTGCCGGATTCGTCCTTGACGACGACGACCGCATCACCCAGTTCGATCAGGTATTCGCGCTGAAGTTCAAGAACGCGCTTTCTGACTTCTTCAGCCTTCTGCTCGGTCGGAAAGGCAACGAATACGAGATCGCTCATCATCAACTCCATAGATGACAGGGAAAAGGAACTTTCCCGTTGAGGCCAGTTTCTATCGGGCCGAAGTGGCGCGTGCAATCAGAAAGTCGGTCAGCAGCGGGACCGATCGGCCCGTTGATCCCTTCGCTTCACCAGAGACTGAACCGGTGCCGGCGATGTCGATATGCGCCCACGGATAGGCCTGGGCGAAGCGGCTGAGGAAAAGGGCGGCGGTGATGGCACCAGCGGGCGGCCCACCCGGATTGCTGATATCCGCAAGATTGGATTTGAGCTGGCTCATACAATCGTCCCAAAGCGGCAATTGCCCGGCGCGGTCCCCCGTTTCGGTGCCGGAGGTCAAAAGCTCGGAGGCAAGTGCCTGATCATTGGCAAACAAGCCGCTCGCATGGGCACCAAGAGCAATCACGCAAGCGCCGGTCAGCGTGGCGATGTCCACCTCGCAGGATGGCTTGAAACGTTCGGCATAGGCCAGCGCGTCGCACAGGAGCACCTGGCCCTCCGCATCCGTATTCCGGATCTCGATGGTCAGGCCCGACATCGAGCGGACAACATCGCCCGGGCGGCTCGCATCGCCGCCCGGCATGTTCTCCAGAGCGGCAATGATGCCGCCCGTATCAAAGGTGATCCCCTTGCCGACCAGAACGACGGGCTGACCCCCGGCTTCGCCCCCCTGATCATGCATCACGACCAGCTAGCACGGGTTGGCCGATGCGCGCCCGACGGAAAGGAAAGAGCCCATTCCGAGCTTTTCCATGTCGGTGCGCGCCGGCACATCAACCTCGAAGCCGAACTCTTTGCCCATCGCATGGCGCGTATCAGACCCCCCAGGGGAGGCCGAGCGTCTTCCAGATCGCGAACAGCGTCGTCCACGCCACGAACATCCAGATGACATAGGGAAGCATCAGCGCAACCACGGTGCCGACGCCGGCATTCCGGTCGTATCTTTGCATGAAGCCGACGACGAGCGCGAAATAGGCGTTGAGCGGAGTGATGGCGTTCATCGGGGAATCGCCGATGCGGTAGGCCGCCAGGACCGCCTCGGGTTCGACGCCGAGCTTCATCAGCAGCGGCACGAAGACCGGCGCGAAAATCGCCCATTTGGCGATGGCCCCCGTGAGCAGCAGATCGAGGATGGCGACGACGACAATGAAGCCCAGCAGCAGCGGCAATGCGCCGATATTGGCCGCTTGCAGCACGCCCGAGAGGCTGAGCGCCAACACCGTGCCCATGTTCGTATAGGTGAAATAGGCAACGAACTGGCTGAGCACGAAGAACAGAAAAATCGTGCCCCCGAGGCCCTTGATCGATTTTTCGATGGCGGCGATCACCTCGGGCAGGGTGCGCAGGGTGCCCGCGCCGATGCCATAGGTCCAGCCAGTGGTGAGGAACATCAGCATGATCAGCGCGATCAGCCCGTTCATGAAGGGCGAGTTGCCGATCAGTTCGCCCGTGGTCGGGTTGCGAAGAGGCGCGCCGGTCGGCAACGTCAACAGCAGAAACACCGCGATAAGCCCCAGAAGGCCGAAACCGGCGAAGCGAAGCCCACGCGATTCCTGCTCGCTGAGCACGGCGCCCTGTTCCGTCGTGGTGCCTTCGGCAGCGGCGGCGGGATCATACTTGCCGAGCCTTGGGCCAATGACGCGATCGGTAATGAAGGCGATGACGGCCGTAAGCAGGATCACCGAGGCGGTCGAGAACCAGATATTCGAAGCCAGGCCGATCTGCCGGGTGGGATCCACGAGGCTTGCAGCGTCGTTGGTGAACTCGACGAGCACGGCATCCAGCGGCTTGATCAGCATGTTGACGGTGAAGGCACCGGCCACCGCCGCGAAGCCGAGCGCAAGCCCTGCCAGGGGATTGCGTCCGACGGCGAGATAGGCAATGCCGGCCAGCGGGATGAGCACCAGATAGCCCGCATCCGCCGCGATGCTGGCGAGAATGCCGACGAAGGCGAGGATGTAGGTCAACGCCCATGCCGGCGAGACGATCACGAGCTTGCGGATCAGCGCGGTGACGAGGCCCGATTCCTCGGCGACGCCTGCGCCGATCATGGCCACGATCATCAGGCCGACGGCCGTGAAGCTCATGAAGTTCGGGATCAGCGAGGTGTACATGAACCGGATGCCCTCAACATTGAGGAGGCCCCGGATTGCGGTTGATGCCGTCTCGAGCTCGTGGGTCTCGGGGTTGATCTGCTGGAAGGTCACGCGCGTGCCGAACAGGCTCAGGATGGTCGACAGCACGATCACGATCCCGATCAGGATGAGAAAGATCACAACCGGATGTGGCACCATATTGCCGACCTTCTCGACCCAGTCGAGAACGCGCTGCATCGTCGTTTTGGGCGCTGCCGCGCCCGGTGTGGAAGCACTCATCCGTCAATCCCCCTTGCTGAGTTGAAAATTCCGTTCGCGGTGAGGCGGCGGCGCATGTCGCATGCGTTGCCAAGGCAGGCCTTGGCGGCCGCTGTTTTCCGGGAGAGCGAGGCGCTGCGCGCCCCTGATGCCGGCGGCAAGATCTTGACGTGCTGACCAGGATGCAGCGCCTGAATACCGCCGCTCACGACCATTTCGCCGGCCTCCAGACCTTGCGCGACTGTCACCCGCGAATAGTCGAACTGGATCACTTCAATGCGGCGAAGCGCGACACGCGACGTCGCCGGATCCACGACCCAAACCGCGGGTTCTCCACCCATGACCATCAATGCGCTGGCGGGAATCGAAACGACAAGTGCGGTTGATTTTTCAAGAGTGCCCACAATTGTGGAACCGAGCTGCATCCCTGCCGGCAGCTTGTCGAGGCCGACCCTGATGCGGAATGTGCCGGTCACCGGATCAGCCTGCGGAGCAATCTCCCGGATGCGGCCCATCACGGATATCTGGGGATCGGTGGCCAGCGAGACGCGGAACAGGCCGGCAGCCGGCTGCTGATCCAGAAAGCGCGGCGACACATTGAAGACGGCATCGCGCCCGCCGTCGCGCGCAAGCCGAATGACGACCTGGCCAGCCTGCACGACCTCGCCCGCTTCGAGCGCCCGCGTCGTGACAATTCCCGCAGCATCGGCACGCAGTTCCGTGAAGCCAATCCGATCCATCGCGATCGAGACCTGGGCCTCCGCTTCTTCAAGCCGGGCCTTGGCAACCTCCATGCCGGTCACGGCCTGCTCGTAAAGCCGTCGCGTGGTGAACCCCTGCTGCATCAGCCGGCTCTGTCGGTTGAAGGTCTCACGCATCTGCTCGACTTCACCCCGGGCCGCCAGCCTGATCGCCTTCGCGGCTTGCAGGGCGTTGTTCTCGTTCTGGGAATCGAGCCTCGCCAGCACCTGTCCGGCAACAACATTGTCGCCCACATCAACAAGACGCTCAATCACCTTGCCGCCGATTCTGAACCCCAATTCAGCCTCGTTGGCCGCCTGCAAATCACCCGTCAGTCGCGCGATATTGGTGGTGTTGGTTGCCACCGCGAGCGCGACCTGAACCTCCCTCGGGGCGGATGCCGGCTGCTGGGGAGCCTCGCCACAGCCGGCCAGGCCAGCCAGGAGAGCCACGGTGATCGGCCGCACCAGACCTGGAATTCGGTTGAACGAGATGCCGCTCATGACTTCAGCGCTCCGGCTTGACTCATCGTCGTGCCATCCGGCGATGGCGGGGCCGCGTCCCGCCTCCCGAACATCGCGACATACAGCGTTGGCAGAAAAACCAGCGTCAGCAGCGTGCCGACAAACAGGCCGCCCATGATCGCAAACGCCATCGGACCCCAGAAGATCGTCGGCGCAATCGGGATCATGCCAAGGATCGTTGACACGGCTGTCAGCATGATGGGCCGAAAGCGCGAAACGCTGGCATCAATGGAGGCCTGCCTGACGGTCTTGCCCGCGGCCAGTTCCGCTTCGATCTGGCCAATCAGGATCACGGCGTTCTTCGTGATGATGCCAAGGAGGGCCAGAATACCGAGCAAGGCAACAAATCCGAGCGGCTTGCCTGAAAGCAGCAGAGCCGCGACAACGCCGATGATCCCCAGCGGCGCAATGCTCAGAACGAGGACGAGTCTCGCAAAGCCCTGAAGCTGGAACATCAGCACCGTGAGCATGATGAGGATCATCACTGGCACGACGGCAACGACGGATGCCTGCGATCTGGCGCTTTCCTCAACCGTGCCGCCGAGCGCGATGGTGTAGGGTGGCCTCAGTTCTTGGGTCAGTTTCGCAATGGCGGGCGCAAGTTCGCTGACCACTGTTTCGGGCAGAATGCCCGGCTTGAGGTCGGCTTGCACGGTGAGCGTGGGAACCCGGCTTCGACGCCATACCAGAGGCTCTCCCTGCTCGTAGCTAAAGCTCACAAATTGCGAAAGCGGAACGGAGCGGCCGCCCGGCAGGGCAATCTGCATGGTCCGGATGGTGTCGAGCGACACGCGTTCTTCGTCACGGGCGCGCAGGACCACATCCACCAGATATGTATCGTCACGCACCTGGGTGACCGGCATTCCCGACACCGCCGTGCTCAGGATCGAAGACAGAGCCTGTGAGCTGAGCCCGAGACGCCGCGCTTCGTCCTGATCAACGGTCAGGCGCAATTCACGCGTCGGCTCGATCCAATCATAGTTGACCTGAACGGCCTTGGGATTTGCGGCAATGACCTGGGCCAGTTTCAAGGCGATGGCTCTCACCTCGGCAAGGTCTGGCCCGCTGACGCGATATTGCAAAGGCCAACCGACGGGTGGGCCGAGTTCCAGAGGAGAGATCCGGGTGATGGCATTCGGAAAATCCCGCGCCAAGGCAATTTCAAGCTTGTCGGCAACCCGCTTGCGGGCCTCAAGCCCCTTGGTGACGACCACGGCCTGACTGAAGAAGTCATTCGCCAACTGCGCATTCAGCGGAAGATAAAAGCGGATCGCTCCGCGTCCGACATAGGTGCTCCAGCGTTCGACATCCGGATCATCTTTCAAAAGTGCATCCAGGCGCTTGGCAGCGGACTCACTGGCGAAGATTGACGAATTCAACGGAAGCCGAAGATCAACCAGCAGCTCGGGCCGGTCCGATGAAGGAAAAAACTGCTTTGGGATCAATGGCAAGGCCATGATCGAAAGAACGAAGGCACCGACCGTCGCGCCAATGGTGAGCCAGCTGCCGGAAACGGCAATGCCCAGAATCCGCCTGAAAGCTCCCAGAAGACCACCCGTCGATTCCGACCCGGCCTGACTTGCCTTGGGCGCCCGCAGCAGCGCGACCCCGAGGACAGGAGAAAACACGACCGCCACGAACCATGAAACAATCAGCGAGATGCTGACCACCGCGAACAAGGAGAATGTGTATTCGCCAGCGCTGCTCGCGGCAAAACCGATCGGCACAAACCCGGCGATCGTTACCAGCGTGCCTGCCATCATGGCCATTCCATAACGACTGAAGGCGTATGTGCCAGCCGTCATCTTGTCTTCGCCCGCCGCCAGTCGGGAAATCATCGCATCCGTGGTGGTCATGGCATCGTCGACCAGCAAGGCCAGTGCGATGATCAGCGCCCCCAGCGACACGCGCTGCATGTCGATCGCCATGATATCCATGATCGAAAACACCACCGCCAGGGTCAGTGGAATGGACATGGCGATCACCAGGCCAGGCCTCACGCCAAGGGAGATGAAGCTGATCACCAGAATGATGGCGATGGATTGCAGCAGCGAAGACATGAAATCCGCGACGGCCTCGTCGACAACGACAGACTGATCCGCCACGATCCGCGCCTCGATCCCCACCGGCAGGTTGGTTGTGAGTTCATCCATCTTCGCGCGGATGTTTTTTCCAAGCGCCAGGATGTCGCCGCCATCGCGCATGGCAATGCCCAGCCCGATCGCCTCGCGGCCATTGACCCTGAACATCGGGCGCGGCGGATCGACAAAGCCGCGACGCACCGTTGCGATGTCGGCAAGCCTGATCATCCGGTCACCCACGGCAAAATTCACCTCGCGCAGGTCAGCCTCGGATTCGAAGGCTCCCGAAACCCTCAATGTGATGGTTTCCGCGGTGGTTTCGATGTTTCCCGACGGACGGACAGCATTCTGGGCCTGAATCGCGGCGATCAGCGCGGCCCTGTCGATGCCCAGATTGGAAAGTTCAACCAGCGAGAACTCGACGAAGATACGCTCGTCCTGCTCACCGATTGTCTCGATCTTCGTCACATCGTTCACGCCCAGAAGCGCAGACCGGACGTCGGTGACATAGTCACGCAACTCGCGATGGGAGAAGCCGTCCGCCGTGAAGCCGTAAATGATCCCGAAGGTGTCGCCAAAGCGGTCGTTGAAAAAGGGTCCGACGACGCCAGCAGGCAAGGTGTGACGCATATCGCCGACCAGGTTGCGCACCTTCTGCCAGCGCTCCGGGACCTGGTTTCCGGTCACCGATGATTTCAGGTTCACGAAAATCGTCGTCATGCCCGGAATGGTCGTGCTGCGCACGAAATCCAGATCCGGCGTCTCCTCCAGTTGCCGCTCAATGCGCTCCGTCACCTGCTTGAGCGTATCGGCCATGGTCGCGCCCGGCCAGGCCGCAACGACAACCATCGTCTTGATGACAAAGGACGGATCCTCGTTGCGGCCAAGCCGGTAAAAGCTCAAAAGGCCGGCAGCCATCGCCACGATCATCAGATAGATGACGACGGAACGATGCCTCAGGGCCCAATCGGACAGATTCGGGATCATTGGAACTCCGTTCCCATCAATCGAATTTTCTGGCCCGGACCCAGCAGGTCGGCACCGGCCGTGACGACAATGTCGCCCGGCGCCAATCCCTTGGAAACGACAGCCAAGGCCTGATCCGAACGCTGGATCTCGATGAGCCGCTTGGCGACAGTCCTGGTCTGGGGGTCAACAACCCAGACGGTCGGGCTGCGCTCGCGGGTGATCAGAGCCGTTGCAGGGATCGCGATCGCCGCCTGGCTCGCCTCGGCGACTGTAGCGATCACCGTCGCGCCGAGCCTGAATGATTGCGGCGGCTTGACCAGCCCAACCCGGATGCGGAAGGTCCGCGTGACAGGGTCGGCCTTCGGAGAAACCTCCCGAATGCGACCGGCAATGCGAACCGAAGGGTCGCTGGACAAGGCAACCCAAACAACCAGGTTTTCCGGATAAGATTTCACGATATCGGCCGGAACGTCGAAAACCGCATCCTGCCCCCCCTCGCGGGCCAGTCTCACGATCATCCGGCCTGCTGCGACCACCTCGCCGGGCTCGGCACCGACCGCCGTCACAATGCCCTCTCCGTCAGCCTTCAGCGTGGTGAAGCTCACGACGTTTTCAGCGGTCCGGAGTTGCGCAACCGCCGCATCGACACGCGCACTTGCTGTCTTGCGGCTCTGCTGGGCGTCCTCGAAATCGGCTTCCGATGTCACGCCGCGGTCACGCAACCTGCTCTGACGCTGATAATGGCCGTCAGCCTGCCGAAAGCTGCTTTCGGCGGATGCCAGGGCTGCCTGGCTTGAACGGAGTGCATTCAACTCGTTCTCTGAATCAAGCTGGGCAACAACATCGCCCGCCATGACCCTTGTGCCGACCGCAACGCGACGTTCGGCCATGCGTCCCCCGATCCGGAAGGACAGGGACGGCTGTTCCTGCGCCTCGATTCTGCCGGTGAAGCTGGTCGCAGCCGGGTTTTCCGCAAGCTCCACAACGAGGGTGCGCACGGGCCTGACCGGCGTCGATTTCACCTCCTCCGCCGGCTTGCAACCCGACAGGAACACGGCAAGCAGACATGCTGCCCATGCTGCGCGCATTTTGACCAGAGGTTTTTCAATGCGCGTCAAACGGTTCATGGTGTCACCTTCGGCATGGATTTGCGCCGCGCGAGCCCAAGCATCACGTAAGCCAGGCCGCCGAAAATCAGCGATATCCCGGCCATGACACCCGGGTATTCGGTGACGCTGAACGGAAATCGCAAGACCAGTACAACGGCGATCAAAAGCGAGGCGAAACTGGCCAGCATCAGCCATCCCCAACCTGCCGCAGGCCGCAAACGCAACGCCAGACCGGCCTGCGTCAGCCCAAGGCCACCAATCACGATGGCAAGGATGAGCGTGATGGCTGCCGCGCCCTTGAGTGGGCTCAGCATGATGAAAATCCCGCCCACAACCTCCGTAGCACCCAGCAAGAGCTGCCAGTTCACCCCCCTCGTCTCTTTCACCATCAACGCCTGGACAACACAGGTCACCCCCGCAAGGGCCAGCAGCAGGCCAAACACGGTGCTTGTCGCGACATTCGAAACAGCCGGAGCCAGAACCGCGCCAATGCCGAATGCCATCAGCAGAGCGCCCGTGAGCACAAAGCTGAGCCATTTCCGGCCTTCCCCGGCGGAGCCAGAAGATTTGGCAATGTCCTTGCCTTGATCTTTCATGTTTTTTTCCATTGGGTTCACCATGGCGTCGCGGCATCGAGCACCAAAGTCGGTGATGCCACAATCAGACGAGCCGCCGACCCAATCCGGTCGCCGATTGAGAAAACTCCGGTTGCCTCCGCATCCGTGTCGAGCTCTCCCGAGATCAGGCGACTGCCAATCAGTTGAACGACCTTCGGGCTGGAAGCATAAATGCTGTGGTTGACCCCGTCACCGGAGCGCAAAGCAGTGACATCCACCACCGTGACATTCTTTATGTTCTTGAGTTGACTTTTATAGTCATCGGCTTGGGCATTGATGGCACCCAGCCTTGTTCCGGCGCGTGCAATAAACCTCGATAACTGGAGCGCCCGATCCTCCTGGGAAACGAAGATCGTGATCTCCGGATGCTGGCGGCCCATCGCCTCGACCTGGCGCCGGAAGATGCCGACATCCAGATCGGGCGACGCCAGGATCAGATTGCGAAACTTCGCCGGCACATGACCATTGGTGAGGGCGAACTGCTTGACAGCCTCCACGGCGACCCAGCTTCCCATCGAATGGGCGAGCAGAACAATCTCGCTCACATTCGGGCTTGAAGCAGCAATCTTCAGCAGTTCTGCAAGGTCATTACGCGAATAGGTCGCGTTATCGAAATCCCTCTTGTAATCCAGCAGCTTGCCGCGGGATGGCCATGAGAAGAGGATGGGAGCGGCATCGGCATCGGTATCCTGCACCAACTGTGCAAAGCGAACGACAGCCCGATCGAAGGGAGTATTGAAGCCATGGACATAAATGAACGCGCGTCGAGCCTTGCCGCTTCGCGACCTGAACCAGGCGCCCACCTGCTCACGCTTCATCGGCTCGGCCGAGGCCACCACAAAATCGGTTGCCGGATTTCCGGGAACCGTCTGCGGCCACTGGATGGTTCCCACCTCCCGATCGGGAGGGATCGAGACGACGATCCGGCTCAGTGAAACGCCCTCGCCCCGGTCTCCGTTGAACATTTCGGCCGGTTCGGTCGAAAGCGAACGGGTTGTCACCGCAAGCATGTCAATGCGCGATGTGCCTGGCGGAACCGCAACCGGCGCCAGCATTCCGCGCGGAATGGACGAGCAGCCCGCGACAGCGAAAAGCAGCAGCACAAGCACGAGCAGCCCGGCAGGCTGTATGCAGCGAGGCGCCGCGATTGTCGGAAGGAAGAATCCGACGAATAGCTTCCCGTTCGGGCGGACATGGTCACGCTTGACTGCCACTTCCCAACTCTCCCGAACGAGACGCCTACTCAGAACCGCCAGATCATCGGCACGAAAAACACGGAAACCACGAAGAACCAGATCAGCAGCGGCAATCCAAGCTTCCAGTAATCGCCAAACTTGTAGCCGCCCGGCCCCATGACCATCAGGTTTGTCGGAGTAGCAATCGGCGTCAGGAATGCACCGGCGGCGGCAATGCCAACGCACATGAGAACCGGCTGCGGGTTGAGACCCATGCTCTTGGCAGCGGCCACTCCGATCGGAATGACAATCAAAGCTGTCGCGGTATTGCTGATCAACTGCCCCATGATCGCCGTCAGCACAAACAATCCCGCAAGCAACGCATAAGGACCGGCACCTCCAACGAGCGAAACAAGATGCTCGGCGATCAGCTTGGCCGCTCCGGTTTCCACCATTGCCGTCGAAAGGGGCATCATGGCCGCAACCAGAATGACGGTGGTCCAGCCGATCGCGCGATAGGATTGCTCGACACTCAGGACGTTGGTCATGATCAGCGCCCCGGCAGCCAGCAGGCCGGCAATCGCAGGCGGCACGATGCCGGTAGCCAGTAGCACCACCATGACCAGCAGGATCACCACGGCCTGTTTGGCACCGGCACCCATCGGAACGGCCTGGCGTCGAACGAGTTCGGGCGAATTGACCACGAGAACATCCGGGTCGGCGAGGTTGATGTCGAGCGCTTTCCACGTGCCCTGGAGAAGCAAGGTGTCGCCCGCCTGCAGTTTCACATGGCCGTTGCCGACATCTTCACCAGGGCGCTGCACCGCGATGATGAGAAGATCGCCACTTTCGGTGACCATTCCTGGAAAGACGGTTTGGCCGATCAGCGCGGAGCGCGGCGGGATCATCACCTCCGCTAGCCCGGAATTGCGGTTGAACAGGACCTGTTCGACCCCCTCCGATTTGTCATCGTCACGAAAGCCCAGAAGGTTGGCGCTCGCAAAATCCGACGCCTCCTCGGCGCTGCCACGCAGAAACAGAAGGTCGCCGGCCTGAAGCGTCGCGCGCTTCAGGGGCGTTGCGCCGGTAGCATCCTGCGATCCGGACAATCTCAGGCTGCCGAAACCGGACATGTCGATGTCAGCCGCACTCTGACCGATGAGCGGCGACTTTTCCTTGACCCGAACCTGAAACAACCCGCCCGAAAGGCCATATTGCTCCACCAGTGTCCGGGCATGCTTGCTGAAATCCGAGGGCATGCTGGCGCCTGCGGTCTCAGGAAGAAGTTTCTGGCCAAACAGGATGATGATGGCCATCGTGCCGGCCAGCAACGGGATACCTGCAATCGCGAATTCGAAGAAACCCAAGCGGGCCATCCCGGCATCTACGGCGGCATTCGAGACCAGAACGTTGACTGGCGTTCCGGTCAGCGCCAGCATCGATCCGGCATGCGCGGCAAAAACCAACGGCATCAGAAGTTGCGAGGGCGCACGCTTGAGCCGCACGGCCATCACCACCACAACCGGCAGAAGCGCCGCGACGGCCCCGTTGACGCTGATCAGCGCCGTCAGCAGCGCGACGAGTATCATCGTAAGAAGCAAAAGACGGGTGCGGCTGTCCTCTCCGGCTTTGGAAATCAGGAGCTTGCCCGCCCAGGCCGTCACGCCGGTCTGCTCCAGGCCCTCACTCACGATAAACAGCGTCGCGATGAAGATCACCGCAGGATCGCCAAATCCGGCCAACACCTGCTGCAGGGAGAGCACGCCCGTTGCCCACAAGGCCAGAGGCGTGAGCATGGCGACGATCACGACCGGGACACGATTCGTCACGAACAAGACGATCACGACGGCAATGATGAGACCAATAATGGTAATATCGCTCACGCTGATCTCCGTTGTCTAATTTCGAACATCAAGGTCGGCTACCGCTTGAAACAACAACGCGGCTTCGGATCGAGACCCAGCCGGAAAGCTGAGGGATCCGCCGCCGGTTTGGCTGAGCAGGCCTCGCCCACTCAAAGGGTTCATTCGGAACCGATCAGCCGAGAGACCAGTCCCACAAGGGCAGGCTCTCGATGTCGGATCGCCGCAGGTGCAGGCGCAAACCGCGTCTATGCTCAGGCTTCCATTGTTGCCAGCACAATTGCCAGTCGGCAGCCCTGCGCATATTCGGGCAGGTCAACATACTCCTTGATGGTATGGATGTCATACTGGCCAGCGCCGATGGTCACGGTCGGGATACCGTGCCTGTCGAGCCAGTTGGCATCAAGGCCTCCATTCGAGAAGATGAAGGTCGGCTTCAGCCCGATCATTTCCACTGCCTTGGCCGCGCGGACCACGGCGGGGCTTTTTTCATCGAGTTTGAACGGAGGATAGGCGGGCTTGTTGGTGAAGGTAACCTGGGCCATGTCGCCGCCGGTATCCTTCACCTTGTTGCGCGCCGTTTCGAACGCCGCGCGAAAGCCCGCGGTGATGCTGGCTGCGAAAGCTTCCGTGGGGCTGCGCGCCTCGCCCTTCAGATAGGCATAGTCGGTCACGACATTGGTCGCATCACCGGCAGGCGTGTTGTTCTTGCCCCCGAAAATGCCGACATTGCTGGTGCCATGCCCATCCGGTTTGACAACCTTGCCGAACCAGCCATTCGCGTTCGCTTCGGCGAGGGCGATGGCTGCGACCAGCGTCGCCGAGATCCCCTTGTCCGGTGCCACGCCCGCATGGGACGCCTTGCCCACAATCTCGACTTCCCAGTTTTCCTGGCCCACGGCCCCGATGATGAGTTCGGATGCCAGCCGGCCATCCACGTTGAAGCACATGGCCGCTCCGTTGAGATCGGAGGCGATCAATTCGCGCGCGCCGTGCAGCCCGCTTTCCTCGCGCACCGTGAAGAGGAGGGATATGGGCGGGTGGGGCAACTTGTGTTTCAGCAGCGTCTCAACCAGCGCCACGATCAGCGCGCATCCCGTGCGGTTGTCGCCTCCGAGGGCCGTGGTGCCGTCGGACACGATGCGGTTACCCTCGCGGCGGGGTTTTGCCCCGGCACACAGGGGAACCGTGTCCAGATGCGTGGAAAACAACAGGCGCGGGCCCGGCCGGGTTCCGGGCAGGTGAACAATCAGGTTGCCGGTTTCGGTGGGAACGGGAATCCGCTTGTGCGCCGTATCATAATGAATGGCTGATGCCGGAACGCCCAGGGCCTGCAAATCCTCGCTGATCGCCGCAGCGATCTTGGCCTCCTGCCCGGTCACGCCCTCAATGGACAGATAGCGCATCAGGTAGTTTTCGGCCGAGGCCACATCAAGTTTGTTCGCCGCGCTGCTCATGGAGGCTCTTTCACTGATTATTTCGCTGGGGGAACGATCATCCTTCCCTCTCGCTTCACCTAAGCAAAAGAACCCGATCCATGGAAGGGAAATTTTTGCGCAAGAGCACCAAGCGGTGAGAGCTGGCTCGGTTGGTTTGCGCTGGCGCTTGTGGACAGCGCGTTCGGAACTGAACCGCCCCGAGTTTTCTAGACGCCCTCGGCTTTGACTTTGTGCTTTCGTTCGAACTCGACGGGCGACAGCATTCCGTGGCCTGCTGCGGCTTTCATGGTGACGTTGCCTCACGCAGCCCCCCCCCCTGAAATGCCCTCGCTCTGATCTTAGACTCCTGACGAAGGAGGAGAGTGATGAGGAAGAGCAGGTTTTCCGACGATCAGATCATCGGAATTTTGAAGGAGCACGCGGCCGGGATCGCGGTGGCGGACATCTGCCGCAAGCATGGCATCAGCGACGCGACCTTCTACACATGGCGGACGCGGTTCGGCGGCATGGAGGCCTCCGATGCCAAGAAGCTGAAGGCGCTCATTCGTGCAGTGACCTGCCACTGAGTTGTCATCCGGCGGCGATTAGAGCCTCGACGTGTTTTTTACGCCGTGTGGCGCGGGTGTAGCAACGGGCGATCGGCGGAGCTGGTCCGGGTTGCGCAGCCGATCGTCCTTTGCGGCGAGATCGGCGGTCTTCGCCCCGGCCTCGTGCTCCTTCAGAACCGCAATGATCGGCTCTTCCGTGAACCTTGCTCGCTTCATCAGTCCGTCCTTGTCTGGGCCGGAATCTAACTCCGCGTGGAGGAAAATCTCAGTGGCAGGGCGGTCTTAAGTGCGGCTGGCTGGATCTTGTTGTTCAGCCACTCAACCAGTTGCCCGACATGGCTTTTTTGGTGGGAGCACGCAGCGCGACGCCCAGCCGCCGGACAATTCGCATCACGCCGGCCCGAACCGTTCGACAATGTGGTGCTGGCGACAGCGTGGCTGATTCAGGCCTTGGGGGTGGCGGGGGATTATTTTCCCGATCGGGTTAACTTCGCGGAATGGAGGTCCCTAAGGGCATCAAATTTCCCGCTCAGGACATATTTTGTCGACGCCCATCGAAAGCCGTGTTATCTTTCCCGAACGGTAAAGATCATGGCAAGACGAAACATCACCCCTGCCGAGATTGGCAACATCGTTCGAACCGCCCGCAAGGCCGCTGGCCTGCGGCAAGACGAACTGGCGGGCGCGGCCGGCGTCGGCCTGCGCTTCATCGTCGATCTCGAAGCAGGCAAACCGACCGCGCAGATCGGCAAGACGCTGCAGGTCCTGGCCGCGCTTGGATGTTCGGTCGATATCACGCCGCCTCCGGAAGCCAAAGGAGCGCGGAAGGCATGATGCGCACCCTGGATATCTGGTGGGAGGGGCGGATCGTTGGCCAGCTGACGCAGAACCAGCACGGGGAACTCGGCTACGTCTACGCGTCGGCATGGCTCGACGATGAAAGTGCACCGGCCTTGTCCGCCTCGCTGCCGAAGCGGGCGGAGCCTTTCACCCGTCGCGAGTGCCGTCCGTTCTTCGGCGGGCTCCTGCCGGAAGAAAGCCAACGCGACGCCGCCGCACAGGCGCTTGGCGTTTCACGCGGCAATGATTTCGCGCTGCTCGATCGCCTCGGCGGCGATGTTGCCGGTGCACTTCAGCTTCTCCCGCCCGGTGAAACGCCGACCGCGCCCGCTCTTCATCAGCGGCCAATCCCGCTCGACGATGACGGCGTGATCCGGGTGCTGGATGCGTTGCCCGCCCGCCCCCTGCTCGCGGGCGAGGAGGGGCTCCGGCTTTCTCTCGCCGGGGCGCAATCGAAAGTGCCTGTCATTCTCGTGGATGGCGCGGTGGCGTTGCCTGCGCCGGGCCAGCCGACGACGCACATCCTCAAGCCGCCGATCGCCCGTTTTGCAGCCACCACAGAAAACGAGGCTTTCGTGATGCGCCTCGCCGCCGCGATCGGCCTTGATGTCGCGCCCGTCGAGCCTCGCGTCGTTCGGGATCGACCCTACCTCCTCGTCGAGCGCTACGACCGCGCCGTCGCCACGAGTGGACAGGTGCGTCGTATCCATCAGGAGGACTTCTGCCAGGCGCTGGGCGTTCCGCCGGAAACCAAATACGCGAGCGAGGGCGGGCCGACCTTCAAGGATTGCTTCGAACTCCTGCGCCGGATCGCCGAGCGGCCTGCAGTCGACGTCCTGAAGCTCCTCGATGCCGTGATCTTCAATGCGATCGCGGGAAATGCTGACGCGCACGGCAAGAATTTTTCGATCCTCTACAGCGACGAAGGCCCAAGCCTCGCCCCGCTTTATGATCTGCTGGCGACGGTCGCCTATCCGGAACTGTCGCCGAAGTTCGCCATGAAGATCGGCAAACGCGCGACGCTGGCGGAACTCGATGCGCGAGGGTGGGGAGCCTTCGCCGCCGATGCAGGCCTCGGCCTGCCGCTGATCCGCCGCCGGGTCGCGGAAATCAGCGAACGGGTGATCGCCCAGGGAGGAAACGTTGCTGGCGCCTTATCCGACCGTGGTCTCGATCAGGCCGCGCTTGAGCGCTTTCGGGATCTCGCGGTCACAAGGGCTCAAACCTGTGCGGCGACCTTCTCGCGATAGGCAATTGATACGAGATGCCGCCACCAGAGGCTTTGGGGGCAGCGTGGGGGCAGCAAAACGACCAGCCTTGGCGTCGGGCAGGCCGCCGAACTCGGATCGCGCTGTTGGCAGCTGTGGACGCGTACTCGCTCGTGTTGAGGCTTACTGCCCCCAAACCGCGCCCAAAGACGAAAAAAGCCCCGATCCGGAGATCGAGGCTTTTGGATAACACGCTGATACTTCAGCGTTTATTTGGTTGCGGGGGCCAGATTTGAACTGACGACCTTCAGGTTATGAGCCGATGGCCGCACTATCAGCGCCAACAACGGCCAAAAATTTTCGACATATTTTTCAATAGCTTATATGGGTATCGACTCTTGACGTTTGTTGGAAATAGCCTAATTTTGTTGGCGGCAGTGTGCCAAAAGTGTGCCAAATCACGCTTTGTTCTGACCCCATGGAGTCCTCATGGCGAACATCCAGAAGCGCGCCGGAAAGGACGGTACGACCTACCGCGTGCAGATCCGGATGCGGGGCTTCCCTCCGCAGACACGGACCTTTGACCGGCTGACGGATGCCAAGGCCTGGGCTCAGGAGACCGAGAGTTCGATCCGTCGGGGCGAGTTCAAGAACGTCATTCGCGAGGCCTCGACCAAGACGCTGGGCGATGTGGCGCGGCGCTACCGCGAGGAGCTGTTGCCGCTCCGGGCGGCGAGCACACAGAGGGCTGTCAGCTCCTGCCTCAAATACTGGGAGCGTGAGCTCGGCGAGTATGCCCTCGCCTATATCGACGCGGACCTGATCTCGAAGAAGATGCGCGCGCTCGAGACGGCGGGCGATACCCGTCGGATCGCGCCGGCCAGCAAGACCGAGGTTCCCGGCAAGCGGAAGCGGCCAGGCCGCAAGGCGACCCGCCCTGCCCCGGCCAAGCCGGCGCCGAAGAGCCGCAAGACGCTCAAGCACTATCGCGATATGATCGCCCTGCTCTTCAAGTTCGCGCAGCAATGGGGCTGGACCGGGAGCAACCCGGTCGATGGCGTGAACCGGATCACCAAGATCCGGAACGAGCGCACCCGCTTCCTGAGCGATGAGGAGCGTCAGGCTCTGCTGGCCGCCTGCAAGGCGAGCGAGAACGAGCACCTTTACCCGGTCGTGGTCTTTGCGATTTCGACGGGGGCGCGAAAGAGCGAGATCCTGGGCCTCACCTTCAACGACATCGATCTGAAGCGCGGAATTGCGATCCTGCGCGACACGAAGAACGGCGAGACACGCTCGGTGCCGATCGTGAAGAGCCTCGGCGAGCTCCTCACGGCACATCTTGCGAAGATCAAGGCGCGCTACAAGGAGATGGAGACGCCGCCGTCCAAGCCCTGGGTGTTTCCAAGAGCGGATGGGCAGGCCCCGATCGACATCCGGACGAGCTGGGAAACCGCGCGGATCGCGGCCAAGCTCTCGGACTTCCGTTTTCACGATTTGCGACATTCAACGGCGAGCTATCTCGCCATGAATGGCGCAAGCCTCGTAGAAATCGCCGATGTGCTCGGCCACAAAACGCTTCAGATGGTCAAGCGTTATGCCCATCTTTCCGAAAGCCATGTGAAAGAGCTGGTCGAGCGTGTGAATGACAAGATCCTGCCCGCGACGCTGTAGCGAAAGAGGTCAGGCCTGATTGTCTATGTTCTTTTTTTGTTCTAGGTTATGCGCATGGCAGATGCTTCGACCATCGAATGGACGGACGCGACGTGGAACCCGGTCTCGGGCTGCACGAAAATCACGGCCGGCTGCGACTTCTGCTACGCCGAGCGCTTCGCGGAACGGTTTCGGGGCGTGCCAGGGCATCCGTTCGAGCACGGTTTTGACCTTACGCTGAAGCCGGATCGCCTCCTGCAGCCGTTCCAATGGCGTCGGCCGCGACGGATTTTCGTGAACTCCATGAGCGATCTCTTCCACAAGGAGATCCCGACTGCCTTCATCGACCGGGTGTTTGACACGATGGAGAAGGCGAGCTGGCACACCTATCAGGTGCTGACCAAACGCAGCTCCCTGCTGGTGCGCTATCTCCGCCACCGCTATGGGACCGCAAAAGCGCCAGCCCATATCTGGCTCGGCGTTTCCGTCGAGGATGCTCAGAACACGGTTCGCCTGAAGCACCTGAAGGCCGCCCAGGCGAGCATCAAGTTCGTCTCCTTCGAGCCTCTGCTGGCTTCGGTCGGGCCAGTCGACCTCAGGGGCATCGATTGGGCAATCGTGGGCGGCGAGAGCGGCCCGAAAGCCCGTCCGATGGACGAAGAATGGGCGCTTGAGATTCGCGACCAGTGCCTCCGGGACGGGGTCGCATTTTTCTTCAAGCAATGGGGCGGCGTCCACTCTAAGGCGGGCGGGCGGCTGCTGAAAGGGCGCGAATGGAGCCAGTATCCGAAGGTTCCGACGCGCGTGCAGATCGAGGCGTGATCCATGGCGGAGCCCGAGAACCCGTATCTTGATCGGGAGCAGACACGGGCCAAGCATTTCATTTTGAAACGCTATTTGCAGGCCCTGGCCTTCAAGGTCCTGGATTTCTCAGACATCGCCTATATCGACGGGTTTTCCGGGCCTTGGCAGTCGGAAATGCCCGATTACTCCGACACATCGTTCATGATTGCCATCAATGTTCTAAAAGACGCGCAGCGCCGCATTGAGGAGACGAGAGGGCATCGCCGAACGATCCGCTGCTATTTCTCGGAGACAGACCGCACGGCTTTCGCCCAGCTTCAGGCGGCCGTCGCCCCTCATCATGATCCGGCTCGCCGTTTCGAGATCAGAACGTTTCACGGGCCTTTCGAGGACGCCATCGGCGATATTCGTGGGTTCATCGGGCAGGCGATGCCGCTCGTTTTCATCGATCCCACGGGTTGGACGGGCTACCCGTTCGACAAGATCGCGCCCTTGTTCGACCGCCGGAAATGCGAGGTGGTCATCAATTTCATGTACAGTTTCGTGAGCCGTTTCATTGAACATCCCGACGAGAAGATCATAGCATCGCTCGATCCGATCCTGGGCGGCCCGGGCTGGAAAGATCGCCTCGACCCGTCCCTTCCAAAGGGGCTGGCTGTCGAAAAGCTGTTTCGGGAAACGCTTCGCCAGGTGGGCTCTTTCGCGCATGTCGTCTCGACCTGCATCGACCAGAGCACCGAAGATCGGCCGCATTTCTTTCTCGCCTACGGGACAAAGGACCCCGCTGGCCTCAAAGCTTTTCGCCAAATCGAATGGGACGGGTTGCGCGATCATGCCCGGAACCGTGCGGCGGCGAAGGATCGCAAGCGGGAGGAGAAGACCGGGACTGCCGACCTCTTCGCTGATCATGCCGCCGATGTCAGCGAAGCGAGTATCGAAGAACTCGTTGCCAGGCAGCGGGTGTTGGCAAAGGCACGACTGCTCGAACTCCTCAGCCCGACCGGTTCCCTCCCCTTCGAACGACTTCTCGGCGTACTCCTCGAAGAGTTCATGATCCGAGAAACCGACCTAAAAGACATCTGCGTTGAGATGGAAAAGGCCGGTCAGCTGGAAAAAACCTGGGGTTCCGGCAACCGAAAGCCGGACACAGGAACGGTCATTCGTCTGCAGGGCGCCTAGCGACCGGCGAACGATCCGTTGGCATTCCCAGAAAAAGCCATAGTCGCATTGTAAATGACAATCATTCCGCTTTTTCCAACGCTGCCCAAACCGACCCGTCACGGGCGGCACCGAGAGGATGCGTGCGGTATCTCTACGAACTGCCGAAAGTCGTCTTCAACCACAAGGCCTACTACCTCGATCGCCGGCTCGAAGAGCTGAGAAACGTCCGGGACCCCAACGACAAGATCGATCTGGAGGTCTACGAGGCGGAAATGGAACGCCGCCGCCAGCGGGGTCTCCAGCGGGAAACCGAGGTGGACCGGATGCTGGCCAGGGTCCGGGCGCGGGACCGCGAACGGTCCATGTGATCCAACGCTTCGGGAGCGGCCCCGCCGCTCCCATTTCCAACCGGCTCCCGCAGAAAAATTTGAATTCCCGCCGGCGCCCTTCTATCTTTTGCTCATTCCACTTTTCCCAACAACTGGACGGCCAGACTTGGTCGACTATCAGGCGCTGCGGACGGTGAAGCAGCTTGCCGCCGAGGCCCCCTGGGTCACGGAAGCCAAACTGAGATGGTGGATTTTCCACGCGGAGAGCAACGGCCTCAGCGCCGCGCTCATCAAGATCGGTGGCCGGGTCTATATCGACCGCACCGAGTTCAACCGGTGGCTCGAGGCCCAGCGCCTCGCCCCGGTGAAGCCCCCGAAGGTGGCGTAAGGGCCTCTTCGACCGACCGCCCCGGCGACAGGCCGGGGCTCTTCTCCTCCTGGTTCTTTTCTCTGCTTAAAGACCCAAGGACAATTCCATGACCGTGAAACCCATGAAGTGGACCACGAAGGAGAACGTGAAGATCGGCAAGATGTGGTACATCGTCGACCGAACACTCACAGATACCGGCGAGATCGACAAGGATGACCTCGTCATTTCACCCTTCCAGCTGAAGGCCCATCTCGAAAAGCTGCGGAAGCAGGCCAAGGAGATGGGCATGGACCCAAAGCTGGTCCCCTTCGAGTTCGGAAACAACAAGTACGATGAGTTCAGATACCAGAGCTGGCTGAAATGGGAGCGCAAGCGGGAGCTTGAAAGGCAGAAGGAAAAGGAGCGCGAGATGGAGCGCTGAGCCGAGCGCTCCTATTCTCTGCAAGCGTCCGGGCCTGTCCCGGACGCCAACACCCTCCCTGAATTGGGGGAGGACGGGTCAAGGCCGGTGGCACACCGCGCCTTGATGCGGCCGGGGGCGGAAGCCCCCTCTCCGGGCAGCCGGATGCGTTTGTCTCTTCGTCTGCTCTCTCGACAACGAACGCGGTTAGAACCCATCGCACGGCCCTTTCCGGGCTCTCTCTTTTCGAAACCAGCTTTCGAGTATTCAGCGCCGGGCCGCCCGGCGCGTTTTATTGGTTTTATCAGTTTTAAGAGTTTTAGGCCGCCCAGATACGGAATTTTCCTATTCGTTCAACGGCTTGCGAACCGGCCCGGTCCGCAATCTCCACCCGGCGGTCCGCAATCTCCACTCGCCGGTCCGCAATCTCCACCGAACGGTCCGCAATCTCCACCCTGTCCACAGGCCCAGGCCCGCTCACCCGATTATGTGAAAGATTGGTGGAGATTGCGGACCGGGTGCCAGCCGGTCGTTCGATGAGGACAGAACGGGGATGGCTCAGGCGACGGATGCCTCGGGCAAGGCCGGTGCGCGATGGGTCATGCGCAGGAGCCCGCCCTCGGCGCCATCGATCAATTCCAGCGCATAGTCCGGCAAGTCATTGGCGCGCACCAGCGCGCGCAGATCGAAGCAGAACTTCTTGAAGGCGCGGGTCGAGCCGGTGCGGGCATAGATCGTCTGGAGGGAATAGATCGCCTCGCCCTGCCCGGCAGCCTTGCGAGCGAGCCGGTAGAGGAAGCGGGCGAGCCCCTTCTCGATCAGGAAATAGTCCGGATTGAGCGTCAGGACCTCCGGCATCTTGTGAGCGAGGACGCCGGCATAGATCCAGTCGGGGATGACGATATCGACCGAGGCGATGCGGCCGGTCTCGGTGCGGCTGACGATCTCGTAATCCGAGATGAGCGAGAAGGTCCCGGCACGGCGCGAGCGCTGGCGGGTCGCGATGATCTTGATGCTGGTGCCTTTCAGCCGATCGAGCGCTTGCTCCAGATAATGGTAGCTCGCCCCGCCATGCTCGACCCGGATGAACTTGAAGATCTCGCTCGCATGCGGCCGGAAGACCTTCGCCGGGAGTGGACCGCGGCCCTGCCGATGGAACTTCGCTTCCTCGGCGAGATGGCTGATCATCATCAGCACGATGTCGTAATCGTAGATGGTCGCGAGCCCGTCGGGGCCGCTGCGCACTTCGATGATGGCGTCGCCATATTGGTGCCGGAGGATCTCGCCGGCGCGTTTCTGACTCTTCGAGAGCCGGAAGACGGCCACGTCCATCAGGCCGATGCCGTCCTTGACGGGGACGTCATAGACCGAGGGCACGAAGAAATCGGGCTGGTTGTCGTTGGCCGGGGCGGATCGCCGGGTCGTCGCGTCTTCGCTTCTTGCCTGCTCGCGCTCGGCGTCCCTCTCCGTGAGGATCCTGCCGATATTCTCCAGCGACGCGCGCAGGACGGGATTGGCGATCTTCGACGTATCCATGGGCCTCCTGAACCCTTCAGCGAATGAGGTAATAATATACCTCATTTCAGCCGTTGGTTCACGCAAGAAGAAACCCCCGCCGAAGCGGGGGTTTCCGTTTTGGACTTTGCGCTTACGGCAACACGTGCTGGATGGTGCCGACAGCTTTCGCATTGTTGTCCGAGGCCGCGAATAGGACCTTGGTGGTCCAAGGGTTGTTCGTCGCGCTCGTTCCCACAGCGACGCCGCTTTTGACGATCGTGTTGACGAACGTCGTCACACCCGCTTCGCCGGCGCTGCCCTTGTTTACTGCTGCATCCAAGTCCCCGATCGTCGTGATCGAGGTCATCGGTACAGCCGAGATGCGGACCGGCGTGGTGTTCGCAATCGTGCCACGCACGCCAATCAGAGCGGTGTCACTGACGGCCGCAAGTGCGGTGCTGGAAACTGCGATGATCGCCGTTGTCGTAGCGGCCGCGATTGGGTCGGCAAGACCATAGATCTCGACAGCCGCACCAGCGAGAAGCGTCTTCGAAATCGAATTGGTCATCGACACAGACATGGTCATCGAGCCTTGGACAGCCGCAGCACCAACCCCTGACGGTACGATGCCACCAGCCGTGCCGTTGGTAAGGCGCAGATCACCGGCGTCACCAACAAGAGCAATACCGGTTGTCGGGCCGGTTTCGGCAGCCGTGTTGGCCAGCGTCATGTCCAGAACCACGGTACGCGACGGCATACGGAGCGTGACTTCACCGAGGAAGCCATTATCCGTGTTGGTCACGCCGTTGTTGGTATTGTTGCCGAGACCGTTGGTGCCAGCCGTGCGGGTCGACGAAATGGTCGAGGCACTGACGGTGTCCACCGAGTACGTTGCATTCGGCATCGTGCTGGTAACGGTCAGGATGTTGGCGGCGTTCGTGGTATTGGCGAGCACCAGCGCGGTCCATTCACCGTCATCCCAAAGGGCATTGTTGTTGGCGTCACGCCAGGCAACCGGCAGGAAATGACCATCCGGGACGTCGATCAAGGTCACTTCGGCCACTGATTGATCCGTCACGAGAGTGCCGGTAACTTGCGAGACGGCCAGGTTGACGACGCGCGACACAACCGGGCGCTTGCGGGTCACGCCGGCGGCGCAATCATTGCCGGCGGCGCAGGCAAACAAGCCAACGCGAATGGGCAGCGCATTCCCCGTGACGGTAGGCGTTACGGTTCGGAACGCAAAGGGTTTGAGCCCGAGCGTCAAGTTGGGTCGACGGGCGTTGTCGGTCACTTCCGTCGCCACAGGCACGAATGCCGGTGTCGAGCGCAGCACGCCTTGGGTGCCGACGATCGAGAAGTCCGACTTCGGCAAGAAAACGTTGAGCGCCGGCAGGCTGATGGCGGTGTTCAGGCCGGTCGAAACGATCGGCTGGATCGTGCCACCGGAAACAGCGCCGCCAAGGTCGGCACAGGCGCCGGAAGCGCCACCGCACTCACCCATGACGAGAACGCCACGACCCTGCAGATCGGTCCCGAGAACGCGAGCGGCGCGCAATTCGGGCATCAGGTCACGGGTTGTCGTGCCGCTGACAATCTGCATCGATGCGAACGTCACCAGCATCGTGTTGTAGGTGCCGGCTTGCGGGGCTGCGATCGGCAGGCGGACGCCGAGTTTCTGGCTGGCGTTGAACAGGTCGATCGTTGTGGTGGCGGTGGCGGCAACACCGGCGGAGGGCTGGTACACGGTCACCGGAACGGCGTCGCCATTGGCGGCCAATTCGATCTTGTCGATCACCACGTTGAATTGCTGGGCCGAAGCCAGACCAGCGGTCGAGAGCAAAGCCCCCGTCGCGAGGCCGGCGATCGCCAAGCTCTTGAACAACTTCTTCATAAAATAGGAGTCTCCTAACTATTCTTATTCGACCAACCGCGTCCGGTTAGCCGTCATTACCGACGACGAAGCCCGAAGCCGAGCTTACATCGTTGTTGTCGTCGCACGCAGACAGAGCAAAGCCAGCGAATGCGGCCAAGCTCAGCGTCAGCATGAACTTCGTCAACTTGTTCATCTGAATATTCCTTCGCTTATTTATTTGCTACATTTGTAGCAAAGTCAGAGTATTCGATAATATATAATTGTAAAAACGTTCATTTCTTGAACAGTCTGGGGCGTGTGTTGGTTCGGTCACTTATCGGCGTTCTGATCATCCGTCGGAAGGACATCATCCATGATGCCCTGATCGTCGCCGAGGTGGAGCGGCGCCGTCAGGCCGTCGGTTACTCGATCTCGGAACTGTGCCAGAGGGCCGGGATCAGCCGGGTTGCCTATCATCGCTGGAAGCGCGGGCACGGCATGATGCCGGAAACCCTGGGGCGCTTACGCCGGGTTCTGACGGCGGCGGAGAAACGCCAACGCCGGAGCTCACCCGAAGAGCGCAGTATTCACGTCACACCATAGAGCCAATATACTCCGTATATACGGTCGATATATTCAAACTATGCTCGGTCGCGCTTCAGCTTCTCGACGATGGCGAGCTCGATCCAGGTCTGGCGGGTCATCCGGACCGGGCTTTTCGCGATCTCCTCGGCGATCTGGTCGAGGATCGTGGGATAGAGCTGCAGGAGGACGGCCTTGCGTTCCGTCTTGGCCGGACCGCGTTTTACGGCTTCCGAGGGAACCGTCCCGCCCCGCTCGATGATCGCGTCAACATCGACGCCGGTGGGTGTCGCTGGCTCGGCCGCTTTCGCGCGCACGGGCTTCTTGGTGATGGGCATCGAATGATCCTCAGAAGAGATGTGGCGGCTCGAGGCCGGTGACGGCCGCGAAGAGCGCGTTGAATTCCTGGGTTGCCTTGGTATCGACCGGCTTCACCTCGGCGACGGCAAGCCCCTGGGCGGCGGCATTGGCGAAGGCCTTGCGGGTTCGAAGCTGGACGTCGAGCAACGTCAACTGCCGGGCTTCACGGATCGCGGTCTCGGCGCCGATGTTGTCCTGGCCGGCATGATCGGCCCGGTTGATGAAGGCGAAGCACTTGAGCTCCGGGTTCGCCGGCGTGATCTCGTCGATGAGGCGAGCAAGCTTTTCGAGGGTCCAGACATCGAGCGAACGGGGCACGAAGGGAAAGAGGGCGACGTTGGCAACCGAGAGCGCCGCGCGCTGGCTGGTCGTATCGCGCCCGCCGACATCGATGACGACATCGGAATACTTCTTTGCGAGCGCTGCGACCTCGCGGCGGACGTTGACACCCGAGAGCTGCACGGCGGTGTAGCCGACATTGCCGAGGAGCGTCTCGCTGCGCCAGGTCGTGAAGTCGGTGGCGCTTTCCTGATCGTCGGCATCGACGAGCAGCACATCGCGCCCGGCATGGTTCAGGAGCACGGCGAGATTGGTCGCGACGGTGGTCTTGCCACTGCCGCCTTTGATCCCGCCCACGGTGTAGATCATAGGGCCTCCATAGCTTTTGGATACGCAAAATATATATCGCGCATATCGAAACGGCCAGAAAAATCCCCAGGAATGCTCGAATCTGTCATGATCATTGAATTTAGTCCAAATATGGACTATATCTGAAAGGAACCAGACAGGAGGTGCCTCATGGGTGTTCTCGCGTCAGCAAGCCCGAAATTCGACCGCCGCGGCCTCTCGGGGCCGGCGCTTCGAACCTTCTTCCGTATCGCGGAGGAATGGAAGCTCTCGCCCGAGGAGCAGATGACGCTTCTCGGCGTCACCGCCCGCTCGACCTTCTTCGGCTGGAAGAAGAGCCAGGAGGTGGCGCTGCCGAAGGATACGCTGGAGCGGATCTCCTACATCCTCGGCATCTGGAAGGCCTTGCAGATCCTGCTGCCAAACGAAGCCTCAGCCGATGCCTGGGTGAAGAAGCCGAACGAGGCGCCGCTCTTCAACGGGCGCTCGGCGCTTCAACGCATGCTCTCCGGCCAGGTCGCAGACCTTTTCGTCGTGCGGCAATACCTCGATGCGCAACGCGGCGGCCTCGCATGACGGGAGCGCCGCCGCTTACGCATATCGACTGGAAGCCGTGTTTCCGGATCATTCCGAGCCGGTTTCCGCCGATCGGGCTCTTCGACCGCGTGGCGGCGCCGGAGGACCTCGAAGCGGTTATCGAGCTCGAATCCATGACCAATCCGCGCCTGCGCGATGAGATCGGCGAAATCCAGCTCGTTCCCCGCGATGAGCGCATCAGCGGGCCGGGCACCAGCATCATCATGGCGGCCTTCACGCATCTGAACCCGGAAGGCAGCCGCTTCACAGATGGCAGCTACGGCGTGTTCTACGCCGCGAACGACCTCGAGACGGCGATTGCCGAGACGGTCTATCACGCCGCGCGTTTCATGCGCCGGACCAAGGAAGCCGCCCAGGAGCTCGACCGGCGCGTCTACCTCGTCGATCTCGACGGCGAGCTCCACGACATCCGGGGCCAGCAAGCGACCTATCAGCTCGTCTACGACAACGAGAATTACCCCCCGGGGCAACATCTGGCCCGGACGCTAAGGGCCGCCGGCTCGAACGGCATCGCCTATACGAGCGTCCGCCGCCTGGCTGGCGAATGCGTCGCCGTCTTCCGCCCGAAGCTCCTCGCCAACTGCCGGCAGGAGCGACATCTCTGCTACGTCTGGGATGGGGAAAAGGTCCGGGACGTGTATGAGAAGCGGTCCCTTGCGGGGAGCGCATTGTCATGATGTTGCAAAACCATTTTGAACGCGAGGGATTGGAGACGAACGATGCCCGGTTTCGATGACATCAAGCCGGGCACTCGGCTCAAGGGTCTCGATGGCCCCGCGGTGGCGGAAGTCGTTTCTGTATCCCGCTTTGGGCCCGATGCCTTGAATCTTGTCTTCCGGGTCGACGGGCGCGTGGGCGAGCGCCTTGTTTATCGCGGCGAAGAGGTGGGTTTCGAGTTCGTTGAAGCTGGGCGCGCTTACGGTTTCGACGCCGATGCGGGCCTGCTCCGGTTGGCCTCCGAAGCCTATCGCATCCGATTGGCGCATCTCTTCGATCCGTATCTGGCCGTCAGCGCCTCGCAGATCGAAGCGCTGCCGCACCAGATCACGGCCGTTTACGGCGAGATGCTGCCGCGTCAACCGTTGCGCTTTCTGCTTGCGGATGACCCGGGCGCCGGCAAGACCGTGATGGCGGGCCTTCTGATCAAGGAGCTTCTCATCCGGGGAGACCTGGAGCGCTGTCTGATCGTCGCGCCGGGAAGCCTCGTCGAACAATGGCAGGACGAGCTTGCCGAGAAGTTCGGTTTATCCTTCGACCTCCTGACGCGCGACCAGATCGAAGCGTCGGTGACGGGAAACCCGTTCATCGACAAGCACCGGATGATCGTGCGTCTCGACATGGCGGCGCGCTCAGACGAGCTGAAAGCGAAGTTCGAGGCCGCGCCGGACTGGGATTTGATCATCTGCGACGAAGCCCACCGGATGGCCGCCTCGTATTTCGGCGGCGAGGTGAAGGAAACGCAGCGCCACAAGCTGGGCAAGCTGCTAGGAACCCGGACTCGCAACCTTCTATTGATGTCAGCGACGCCGCATAACGGCAAGGAAGCGGATTTCCAGCTGTTCATGGGGCTACTCGATGCGGATCGGTTCGAAGGCCGCTTCCGCGAGGGCGTGCACAAGGCGGACGTGTCCGACCTTATGCGCCGCCTGACCAAGGAAGAGCTATACCGCTTCGACGGAACGCCGCTCTTTCCGGAGCGCCGCGCCTATACGGCGAGCTATGCGCTGAGCCCTGAAGAGACGGACCTCTATCAGGCGGTCACGACCTATGTCCGCGAGGAGATGAATCGTGCGGACCGGACGGGCGATGACAAGCGGCGGATGAGCGTCGGCTTCGCGCTTCAGATCCTTCAACGCCGACTGGCATCCTCGCCCGCCGCCATCCACCGCTCGCTCGAACGCCGCCGCAAGCGGCTGGAAGACCGGCTTCGCGAAGAAAAGCTGATGCGCGAGGGTAGCGGCACCTCGCTGCATCGGCCTCCGGCGCTGCCGAGCTACGATCCGGACGATATCGAGGAGGTTCCGGGAGCCGAGGCTGAAGCGGCCGAAGAGGCGATTGTCGATCAGGCGACGGCCGCCCAAACACTCCTCGAGCTCGAAGCCGAGATTGCGATCCTTCGCGATCTCGAAGAGCGGGCGCTGCGCCTGAAGCTGTCCGGCAAGGATGCGAAATGGCGCGAGCTCGAATCCATCCTCGACGAGCCGATGATGATGGACCCGGCAACGGGGCTTCGCCGCAAGATCCTCATCTTCACGGAGCCCAAGGACACGCTGGAGTATCTTCAGCAGAAGATCGCGGCGAAGGCCGGCGATCCGGCGTCCGTGGTTGTCATCCACGGTGGCATTGCGCGTGAAGCGCGCCGTGCCGCCATCGCGGCCTTCAACTCGGACCCGTTGGTCCGGGTCATGATCGCGAACGACGCCGCTGGCGAAGGTGTGAACCTCCAGCGCGGCGCGCACCTGATGGTCAACTATGACCTGCCCTGGAACCCGAACCGGCTCGAACAGCGTTTCGGCCGCATCCACCGCATCGGCCAGACCGAGGTCTGCCATTTGTGGAACCTCTGCGCCGCGAACACGCGCGAAGGCGAGGTTTACCGCCGTCTCCTCGAAAAGCTGGAGGAGGCCCGTGTCGCGCTCGGCGGCAAGGTCTATGACGTGCTGGGCGAGCTCTTCGAAGGCCAGGCCCTGCGAGACCTTCTCGTGGACGCGATCCGCTACGGCGATCGACCCGAGAAGAAGGCGGAACTCTTCCGGAAGGTCGATGGCGCGGTCGATGTCGGCGCGATCGAGAAGCTCGTCGCGGAACGCAAGCTGACGTCCGAAGGCATGGACCCCAACGCGGTCTCGGCCATTCGCGAACAGATGGAGCGGGCTCAGGCCCGCCGGCTTCAGCCGCATTTCATTGCGGGCTTCTTCCGCGAGGCATTCACCCTGCTGGGGGGCAAGATTTCAGAGCGGGAGAAGGGCCGCTTTGAGATCAGCCGGGTCCCGCCGATCCTGAAGGAACGCGACCGTCTTATCGGCCGGAGCGATCCGGTGCTCGACCGCTATGCGCGCGTCACTTTTGAGAAGAACCTCATCGCCGGCCAGCCGCAAGCGGAGTTGCTGGCACCTGGGCATCCGCTTCTGGACGCCACGGTCGATATCGTCCTCGAACGCTACCAGCCGCTCCTCAAGCAGGGCGGCGTCTTGGTCGACGAAGGGGATGCCGGCACGGAGCCGCGTCTTCTCGTCTATCTGGAACACGCGATCCGGGACGGCCGGACGGTCAAGAGCGGCGAGCCGCGCGTCGTCTCCCAACGCCTCCAATTCATCGAGCTGAAAGATGGTGGCCGCGCCATGGATGGCGGACCGGCGCCGTATCTCGATTACCGGCCGATTACCGAGGATGAGCGGCCGCTCATCGTGCCGGCGATGAACTCGCCCTGGCTCTCCGGCAAGGTCGAGGACCAGGCTTTCGGCTACGCGATCGGCAAACTGGTGCCCGATCACCTGAACGAGGTGCGCACGCGCCGCCTCACCGAGATCGACAAGGTCGAGCGGGAGGTCCGGGCACGACTCAATCGGGAGATCAACTACTGGGATGCGCGTGCAGCGCGCCTGCGCGAGGAAGAGCGGGCGGGCAAGGAGCAGCGCATCAACGCGCAGAACGCCGAGGCGACGGCGGCGCGGCTCGTCGAGCGTCTGCATCGCCGCCAGACCGAGCTCGACAGGGAGCGTCAGATCACAGCGCTGCCCCCCGTGCTCAAGGGCGCGGCGCTGATCATTCCGCGTGGCTTGTTGGCGCAGCTGGCACCGGCGGAAGCCGCGAAGCCGACTGGGTTTTCCGAGGACCCGCTCGCTAGGGCCGAGGTCGAGCGGCTCGCCATGGAATCGGTCATGGCGCATGAGCGCAGTCTTGGGCACAGCCCGCGCGATGTTTCGGCAGAAAACAAAGGCTACGACATCGAAAGCCGGGATAACTCCACAGGACACTTACGGTTTTTGGAAGTCAAAGGCAGACATGCCGATGCTCGTGATGTTATTCTGACGAAGAACGAAATCCTGGCATCGCTGAATGCGCCGGATGCTTTCATCCTGGCGCTCGTGCGCGTCTCGAACGGCTTCGCGCATCAGCCGATCTACGTCCGCCGCTTCTTCAAGCGCGAGCTGGGTTTCGCGGAGACGGCTGTCGTCTTCAACATCAACGAACTGATCTCGCTCGGGGGGCAAGCATGACGGGGAAACCCCGCAAGAAACTGATCGAAGTCTCGATCCCGCTGGAGGCCATCAACGCGGCCTCCGCGCGCGAGAAATCGATCCGTCACGGGCACCCGTCGACCCTGCACCTCTGGTGGGCGCGTCGGCCTCTCGCGGCCTGCCGCGCCGTGCTGTTCGCCCAACTCGTCGATGATCCGAGCGCGTGGCCCGACCGCTTTCCGACGGAAGAAGCGCAGGACGCCGAACGGCGGCGCCTGCACAGGGTCATCGAGGCGATGGTGCCGTGGGAGGCGTCGAACGACGAGCGCATCCTGAATGAGGCCCGCTGGGAGATCGCCCGCTCCGTCGCCTGGGGTCTCGGTGAAGAGCCGCCTTCGAAAGACGATGGCAAGGCCATCCTCGACTATCTCCAGACAAAGGCTCCGCCGGTCTATGACCCGTTCTCGGGCGGCGGCTCGATCCCGCTTGAAGCGCAGCGCCTGGGCTTGCGCGCGTATGGTTCGGACCTGAATCCCGTAGCCGTGCTCATTGGCAAGGCGCTGGTCGAGATCCCGCCGAAATTCGCTGGCCGACCGCCCATCAACCCGAAAGCAAGGGAAGAGGCGAAGCACGGCCAGTTGCGTTCCTGGAAAGGCGCGCAGGGCCTTGCCGAAGACGTTCGCTACTACGGGCAATGGATGCGCGATGAAGCCGAAAGGCGCATCGGTCATCTCTACCCCAAGGCAAAGTTGCCCGACGGCTCCGAAGCGACCGTCATCGCCTGGCTTTGGGCGCGCACGGTGCGCTCCCCCGATCCAGCCGCAAAGGGCGCAATGGTGCCGCTCGTCTCGTCCTTCATGGTCTCCAACAAGGAGGGGAAGAAGACATGGGTCGAGCCAATAATTGACGCGAGCGCAGAAGACGGTTGGCGGTTCGAGGTTAGGACTGGCAGCTTGAGTAAATCGGAAGAAGATAAGCTCAAAAAGGGCACCAAAGGTGAGGGGCGCGGATCTTCCTTTAATTGCGTACTAACGGGCTCAGTCGTTCAGGGAGACTACATCAAAGCAGAGGGCATGGCCGGCCGGATGGATGCCCGGCTTATAGCCATCGTCGCGGAGGGAAATCGTCAGCGCGTTTATCTCAGTCCCGAGCACACACAGGAGGAGAAAGCGAGGCAGGCAAAAAAAGATGGGCGTGTTGCCGAAGCCAGCGACAGCAGCCTAAGCCAGCCAGTGCCGTCACGGCTTACAGGCGGAACTTGTTTCGCCTACGGCCTAACCAGCTTCGACAAGCTATTCACCGCGCGACAGTTGGTGGCACTTACGACGTTTTGCGATTTAGTGGGCGAGGCACGTGAAAAGGCTTTAGCTGATGCGCGCGCAATCGGCATTTCCTCCTCTGCCTGCATTGCCAAAGGCGGTACCGGTGCCGAGGCCTATGCGGATGCAGTGGCGACGTATTTGGCGATGGGTACTACTAAGTTGGCGGATTATTGTTCGACGGTTGTGCTCTGGAGCCCCACGAGAGATCAGGCCAAATCCACTTTCGCAAGGCAGGCGCTCCCCATGACCTGGGATTTTGCGGAAGTTAACTGCTTCGCTGATGCGGCGGGAGATTATGGAACTTCAATTGCAGGAATTTCGAGGACACTCGCAGATGTTCCCGCTATTAATCTGGGTAACATCGGAAATATAAACGCAACGACGAACTCATTTCCTGTTAAGCCTATCATAATTTCTACAGATCCTCCTTATTATGACAATATTGGCTACGCTGATTTATCTGATTTCTTTTACGTCTGGCTGCGGCGTTCGCTGTCTGGCACATGGCCAGATCTGTTTCGCCGTTTGACGACGCCAAAGACGGAAGAACTTGTTGCCACAGCTTACCGTCACGGCGGACGTGACGCAGCTGAAGCGTTCTTCATGCAGGGCATGGGCGAAGCTCTAACTGCGATGCGCAAGGCGGCGACCGATGATGAGCCCCTCGCCATCTACTACGCTTTCAAGCAATCAGAAGTGGCACAGGACGGCATTACTTCTGCCGGCTGGGCGAGTTTTCTTCAGGCTATCGTCGACGCCGGCCTCGTTGTGGATGGCACATGGCCGGTGCGAACCGAACGCGCGGCACGCACAATCGGTTTGGATGCCAACGCCCTCGCGTCTTCCATTGTCCTTGTATGCCGCAAGAGGTCGGCTGATGCCTCTGTCATCACCCGCGCCGACTTCGTCCGGTTCCTGCGAAAGGAGCTACCTGAGGCGATTGATGATATCCGCAAGGCTGGCGTCGGTCCTGTCGATATGCAGCAGTCTGTCATCGGGCCGGGCATGGGCATCTTTTCGAGGCATGCCAAGGTGCTCGAAGATGATGATAGCGCGATGCCAGTGAAGACCGCGCTTTCATTGATCAATCGCGTCTGGGAAGAAATTGACCAGGAGCTCGACACCAATTTCGACCCGGAAACACAAGTCGCGCTCGCCTGGTACGCGACCTATGGGATGGGGTCTGATAGTAGGCCGCAGCCCTCAGGTGAGCTGATCACGCTCGCGAACGCGAAAAACATCGGGACGGGCGCGCTGTTCGCGTCGGAAGTCTTCCAAGACCTCAAAGGCAAGACATCCCTCACGCCCCGGGACAAGCTCCGGGCTGATTGGACTCCTGCCGGAGACCGGCACCTGACGGTCTGGGAGTGCGTCCAGCACACGGCGCGCGTCCTGAACGCCGAAGACGGCGGCGGTGAAGCGGCGGCGAAACTCGTGGCACAAATGGGCTCCAAGGCGGCCGATGCGCGGACGCTCGCCTATCGCCTGTTTGAGATTGCCACGCAAAAGGGTTGGTCGCAGGAAGCGCTCGTCTACAACGAACTGGCTCAGGAATGGCCGAAACTCGAGGATCTCGCCTTGTCGAGCCGGTCGAACCCCGACCGCACGCCGGCTCAGGCGAGCCTCTTCTGACGCGACGGGGGCGCACGATGTTCATGGAAAAGGAAGCACTCCGCCGCGTTCAGGACGGGCTCTTTCACCTCCAGAGGGGGCTGACGCCGTTCGTCGAGACCCGGATGAAGGGTGTGCACGGCGCGAACTGGCTCCATTACGCCAGCCGGGCACATGGCTCATCGCCGAACACGCCTCTCGACACCTACGGGCTCGTCAAGACGATGCTCGACCGGTGGCGGGAAGTGTTCGACGACGCCTTTGGCCGGAACGACAAGCATAAGGCGCGCAACTTCGCGTCGATGGCGCTGGAGGCGCGGAACGCCACCTCCCATCTCGCCTTTCCGATCCAGGATGACGAGGCCCTGCGGTACCTCGACGCCATGCATCAGCTCCTGCGGCTGGTGAAGGCGTCCGAGAAGGAGGTGGCCGAACTCAAGTCGCTTTACGAGACCCAGCGATCGTCTGGCCTCGCGAAGGCTGCCATGCCCGCTTCGGCTGCACCCGCACCGACACTGGCCATTGAGCCTGCGTCTACAGTCGATGGTCCGGCGCGAGCCTTGAAGCCGTGGATCGAAGTCGCGCTGCCGCACCCCGACGTGCTGGCGAACCGGTTCAAAGAGGCGGAATTCGCCGCTGACCTCTTCGCCGTCGATTCCGGCAACGCGACGGAAGATTACGCCACCCCAGAGAATTTCTTCCGCATCACCTTTTTGACGGAAGGGCTGAAGCGCGTTCTCCTGTCGGCGCTCCAGCGTCTCGGCAAGGTCGGCGGCGACCCGGTCATCGGCCTTCAGACAGCCTTTGGCGGCGGCAAGACGCACACGATGCTGGCCGTCTTGCATCTCGCCAAGGCCAATGACCTGTCACTGCTCGAAGGCGTTGCGCCGCTTGTGGCGCAGGCTGGTCTTAAGGGCTGGACTAAGCCGAAGGTGGCGGTTTTCGTCGGATCGTCGAAGGGCACCGATATGTCGCTGAACCTCAAGGATGGCCCCAAGGTCCATACTCTCTGGGGCTATATCGCATGGCGCATCGCGGGCGAGGCCGGCCTCAAGCTGGTGGCGGATGCAGAAACAGCTCGCACCAATCCCGGCTCGGAACTGATGGTCGAGGTTTTTCGGCTGGCCGGGCCGAGCGTCATCCTGCTCGATGAGCTCGTTGCCTATGCGCGCCAGCTTCCCGATGATCGGTTCGAAGCCTTCTTGTCGTTTATCCAATCGCTGACGGAAGCCGCCAAGATGGTGCCCGGCATTCTGATCGTCGGCTCGCTGCCGGAAAGCGATTTGGAAGCCGGTGGCGACAAGGGCGTTCAGGCGCTGCGCCGCCTTCAGGCGGTCTTTGGCCGTGTCCATTCGACCTGGCTGCCCGCGGCCGGCAACGAGACTTATGAGATTATCCGCCGCCGCCTCTTCCAGGCGTTCGACAGTGAAGGCGAGAAGGCGCGTGAGGAAACGGCTAAGGCCTTTCACGAGCTCTACAAGAAGAACCCTGCCGAGTTTCCGCCGGAGGCCAAGGAGGCACGCTATTTCGAGCTGCTGCGGCTCTCATACCCGATCCATCCGGAGCTGTTTGACCGGCTCTCGAAGGATTGGGCGAGCCTCGAGAAGTTCCAGCGCACGCGTGGCGTTCTCCGATTCATGGCGAACGTCGTTGGGGTGCTTTGGCATGCGCAGGTCCGCGATCCGCTGATCACGCCGGGACGCGTGCCGATCGCCCATGAACGCATCCGCGCAAGCGTCCTATATCCGCTCGATTCCGCCTTCGGCGCCGTGGTCGACAAGGAAGTCGATGGAGATGGCGCGCTGCCGTCCCGGCTGGAAGCCAACCCCTCCAGACGCATTTCGCAGTTGAGGGCCGCCACGCGAGCCTCTCGTGCTGTCTTCCTGTGCTCGGCGCCGCTCGTCGGCCAGCCGAATGCCGGACTGACCGGGCCGGGCTTGCGACTCGCTTGCGCCGAACCTGGCGAACAGCTGGCGATCTTCCGTGAAGCGCTCCAGGAGGTGGCCGAAAAGGCGACCTATCTCTACGAAGAGGCCGGTCGGTACTGGTTTTCGACGCAGCCGACCCTCAACCGCCTTGCCGACGAGCGGGCGAAAGCGCTGCCGGAGTACAAGGTCGACGAAGAGATTGTCCGGGTTTTGCGCGAGGATGGCGCCAGCACGAAGGCGGGTTTCAGCCGGGTCTTCTCGGCGCCAGACGATCCAGTCTCTATCGATGAAGCCCAGGCTCTTTCGCTGGTCATCCTCGGACCTTCGACCGCGCACAGCGGCAAAGGTGCCGGAAAGTCCGCCGCAACGGATAGCGTGACGGACACGTTGATGCGGTGCCGGTCGTCGCAGCGCCGCTACCGCAATACGCTCGTATTCGTCGCGGCCGACGAAGCGCAACTCGGAACAGTCCGCGAGGTGGTCCGCAAGGCGCTCGCCTGGGCGGAAATCGTCAGCGACGGGCGCCTTCAGCAACAGATGACCAAGGCGCAAACGGCGGATGCCGTCGACAAGGCGAAGACAAGTAAGGACGGCGCTCTGAAGGCGATCCGCGCGGCCTGGGCTCACGTGCTGTATCCTGAGAAGGACGCATCGTCCGTTACCGGGTCGGCTTTCTCGCTGGAGCACCTCTCGATTGTCTCCAAGGAGCGCGGTCTGATCCCAGCTGCCGTATACGACAAGCTGAAGGCGGATGGCATTGCAAAGGAGCGATTAGGCCCCGACGCCCTGTGGCTTCACCTGAAGCCGTTGTGGCCGGATGATCGGCCGCATCTGCCCGTGTCTGAACTGGCGGACTGGTTCGCCTCGTATGTCTATCTGCCGAAGATCCGGGACCGGGTCGTGCTGGATACGGCCATTCGCGACGCCGTCGGCAAGCTTGATGCCGCTTTCGCCTATGCCGACGATGTCGACACCGGGTCGGGACGATATCTCGGCCTTGCCCTGGCGCGCACGCCTCCGGATATCTTTCCCGCGACCGCAGTCGTTGTTCGGGTGGACGTGGCCGGCGCGCAGATCGCAGCCACCCCGAAGTCGTCCGCAACGGGTCTTGGTGGCGCGTCGACATCCGGCTCGGCTCCAACCTCGAACGGGGGCGAGCCCGCTGCCGGCAAGCCGGCAGGGCCGCGGAAGCCGAAGCGTTTTTACGGGACTGTCGAGCTCGACATGGTCCGCCCCGTGAAAGCCTTCGACGCGGTCTTGAACGCGGTCGTCATGGAGCTGCAGCGCGCCAAGGGAGCCAAGGTCAAGATCACCGTCGAGATCGAAGCCGAAGCGCCCGAGGGCTTCGATGACGGAGACGTCGGCGTCGTTCGCGACAATGCCCGGCAACTGAAGTTCAAGGCGGATTCGACGGGTTTCAGCGACGAATAGGCCGCTTCGGCGGTTCCTTCTGGATCAGCCTGGAAATCGTTGACGGATGCACGCCATAGGCCCGCGCTACGCGGGCGATGGTCTTGCGGCCGGAAAGGATGTCCTCCACCGCCTCGGCTCGGGCTTCCGGCGAGAGCTTATGCCGCCGACCCCCGACGCGGCCATGCCGCCGCGCCTCGGCGAGCCCGGCCCGTGTCCGCTCCCGGATGATCTCGCGCTCGAACTCGGCGATGCTGCCGAGCATCTGCATCAGCATGCGGCCGGCAGCGGTCGTTGTGTCGATCGCCTCGGTCAGGCTTCGAAAGGCCGCACCAGCGGCGTGGACCTGCTCCATGATGTGAATGAGGTCGCGCAGGGAGCGGGACAGGCGGTCGAGTTTCCAGACGATGAGCACGTCACCTGGCCGAAGATGGTCGAGGAGCCGCTGAAGCTCCGGTCGATCCCAGCGCGCCCCGGAGGCCTTGTCCTCGAAGATGCGTTTCGCGCCCGCCTTCTTCAGAGCTGCGACCTGGGCGGACGTATCCTGCCCCTCGCTCTTCGAAACGCGCGCGTAGCCGATCAGCATCCTTCACCTCGCACAAACGCATTGCCATGAACCCGGATTTGGCAACGGGTTTATGCAAGCCCGAACGAGGCGCGATGCCTGACAGGGGATGAGCGTTGCGAAAACGGTCGATTGTGCGTGTGCGAGAAAAGATCGATCCCGACGACTTGAAACCGCATCGAGGGATGACAACACCTTCTAGACATCGGTTGCGCGGAGTGAGGGGCTCCAGAGCGCGAGGCCCGTCACAGCGCAATCGATCCTGGTAGTGACTTATGTGACTGCGTGCCTTCGGAAGCTGACAAGCAACTGACAGGTGGCCTCCCGGTCTTGAACCTCAAGGGAGACATCTGCGATGCCCACCTTCCGTTTCACCCTCATCCTGTCGAAGATCGTCTGGCACTTCCTGCCTTTGTGGCTGGGCCTGACGGCCACGCTCGTGATCGCCAAGACGCCGCTTGAAGCCGCCATCCTCGGCGGTCTCTGGGCTTTTGTCGGCTGCATGATCCATCACTTCGCCGACCAGTTCATGGCCTATTTCGGCGGGCCGGACACTTACGGCACGGCTGCGCTGGCCAGCCGCAACCAGGTCGCTGCGAAAGGCCTGATCGCCGGCCCGTTCAGCGACAAGGGCCTCATGCTCGGCCGCCTCGACGGCGATATGATCCGCTATGCCGGTGATGGGCACCTCATCACGTTTGCGCCGACCCGCTCGGGGAAGGGCGTCGGCTGTGTCATCCCGAACCTCCTGGATTTCAAGGGTTCGGCCATCGTCGTCGATATCAAGGGCGAGAACTACAAGATCTCGGCCGGCTACCGCCGGCAGATCGGCCGCGTCGTCGCTTTCGCGCCGTTCGACCCTTCGATTCCGAGCGCCCGGTTCAACCCGCTCGATTTTGTGCGCCGCCACACGCCGTTCGAACTCGACGATGCCCGCCTGATCGCGGAAATGCTGATCGATACGCCGGGCCATGAGCCGAACCATTGGGACCGCGAGGCGCGCACGCTGCTGACGGGTCTGATCCTTCACGCCATCGTGGACCGCCCCGAGCAATATGCGACCCTCAGTCATGTTCGCGCGCTTCTGATGCAAACCCGCGAGAAGTTCGACGAGGTGCTCGAAGCCATGGCCGCCTCGCGCAATGTGAGCGTGGCCCGCATCGCGGCCGGTTTCCAACAGAAGGAGCCGAAGGAGCGCTCCTATGTGGTGTCGACGGCGCAGGCGCGGACGGATCTGTTCGACAGTGACCGCCTCTCGGCGATGACGTCGTCGTCGACGTTCCAGCTGGCTGAACTCGTCGAGAAGCCGACGACCCTCTACCTCGTCATCCCCCCGGAAATGCTGGGCGTCTACAAGCCGTTCCTGCGGCTGATGACGGGGCTCGCGCTGGCGACAGTCACGCGTCAGGGCCGCTCGAAGACGCCGATTCTCGCCATGCTGGATGAGATGCCTGCGCTCGGCTACATGCGCCCGATCGAGGAAGGGATCGGCTATCTGGCAGGCTACAACGTGAAGCTCTGGATGTTCGTCCAGGACCTCGACCAGCTGGAGAAGACCTACCCGAAGGCCCGCTCGATGATCGCAAACTGCGCGGTTCGTCAGGCGTTCAACGTTCAGGACCCGGTCACGGCCAAGATGCTCTCGGAGATGCTCGGAACCAAGACGGTTCGCGCCCAATCGGCCGGCTCGACCAGCCCGCTGCCGATCAGCCTGTTCGGCACGAGCTTCTCGGCCGGTCAAAGCGACGGCGCCCGCCCGCTGATGACGCCCGATGAGATCATGACGATGTCGCAGGACGACCAGCTGATCTTCGTCCAGGGGCTCCGCGGCATCCGCGCCACCAAGCTCCGCTTCTACAGCTGGCGCGAATTGCGCCTGCGTCAGCGGGCCGACCGGCTCGCGGCCTAATCGAACTGATCCATGCAGCACCACGCGCCGCCTTCGGGCGGCGCTGTGCGTTTACCCTGATGAGGAAACCGGGGTATTAACCCGAAGGGACGAGGGCAAAGATCAAAGTCCGCATCCGCTATTTTGTTTTGGTGTGAGCGGTGTAGACTAATAGGAAAAGGATTTAGCGTTGAAGCAGTTGAATGCCCAGCAGTATTCCGCGACTGTCGTAAGGCAGCTGGGGGACGCCTTGGCCAAGGTGATTTCTGACTTCAGCGCGAACGAAGTTCCTTCTCTCTGTGACCGACTCGGTCTGCGAAGCGGCGATCGCGAAGAGGCATTTAAGAGCAAATTGAAGTATGCGGAGCGTCGAATAATAGAAAAAGCGCCAATAGATCTGATATCTATAGCAAAACGACTTCTGGAAGAAGTTGACTCGTATGACCTTTCTGAGGCCTTGGCCAAGATTCAGGAGGCTGGACAGAATACCGTCACAGAACTTACTCGACGCCGGATTATGGCTATCTTTGAAAAGAGGGCATTCAGCACAGAACTCGACGACTTGGATTTCATACGCAGGGTATGGCCAACAAGCCGAATGCCATCAGTCTTTTCTAACGCTTCCTCCGAAGCTAGCTTAGACGATGATTTGTTTAACGCAATAGTACGCAATTCCGATTGGAGTAACAAAGAGGTTTTGGAGGCCTTGGGTTACCTCAATTGCTCACAAAAGCAGTTGTTTCGGTTCCTAGAAGAACTAACAAACCCTCTTGTGCAATCGCCAAATACCCAAGGCACGCTAGCTGCGGCAATCAATGCTCATTTACGCCATGATGGATTCAGACTGGTTACTGTTAAGCGTCTTTCGGGGAGCCCCGTCTACGAGATTCAACCCGTCACTGTTGGAAGTCCTGCCGACAACGAAATCTCGCAAACGCTCGCCAACCTTGACCAAGACACCGTGCATTCCAGGTGGGCGCAGGCGTTAGACCGACGAGATACAGACCCTGCAGGAGCCATTACTCTTGCTAGAACTCTGCTCGAAGACGTCTGTAAATGGATCATCACGGAGGCCGGCGAAGCATTTGAGGAGAAAGATGATCTGCCGGTTTTATATAGAAAGCTGGCCAAAATACTAAATCTTGCCCCCGATGCTCACACAGAACCTGTATTCAAACAGATTCTCGGGAGCTGCCAATCAGTCGTAGAGTCCCTAGGATCGCTGCGGAACAAGATTGGCGATGCTCACAGCCCTGGCCCCAAGCGAATCAAACCAGCTGCGCGGCACGCTCAGCTTGCTGTTAACCTTTCTGGGACGATGGCCACCTTCTTAGTTTCAACGTGGGAGATAAGGAAACATGAAATGAAAAACTGAGGCTCATTGTAACTACTCTAAATTTAGCAGTATTTTATTGATGAAATGCTCCAGTATTCTATGATGGTCCAAACTACATTCAATTCCAATTGATGTAGTCTGCTGATAATCTCTTGAACTCAGCGTTGCTTGTGCAGTTCGGTACTTTCTCGATATTTTCAATAAGATAAGTTAGGCACTCGCTGAGCCGCTGATTGATCACGTTTTTACGAACAGCTTCTAGGGCCTGTTTGGCCTGAGTTCTGCAAACTGAGCGGCTCAATTGGCCTGCTATCTCGTAATGAGTCAATGCAGCCATAACGTGCGGCGCAAATTTATCGCCAGCATTGTTTAGAATCGCATCGTAGTAACGTTTTCCGCCAGGAGAGACGCCGTTGTTATAGGACACACCCCTGCCGATCCGACAAAGAAGGATTGTTTTAAACAATTTATCTGCCAAATTATCTATTATAGAAGCCTGATCAGGGATGTAAGACCACAAACTAGCGGCTACAGGCGCCTCATGATGAAAATTATCCCAGCCATTATGCTTATCATGAAGCTCCGTAATTAGCGTATCAACGATAACTAGGCGTTCTGACGCCGAGCGGTATGCGTTTCCGCCGACAAAATTGAAGAACTGCTCGCCGAGAGCATACTTGTCTTTGTATAGATTGCTATTATATCCCTCAAGGACTATCCCAAGCCTATAGCGAGGCTCATCACGACAGACTGCCCAAAGCGCGGGCGCCAATTCTGAGATGTTTTTTCGCACTCCAGGATCTGTGTCTGGTGCGACGTATATACCAAAAACTGTCCGCAGCAGGCTCCCACACAAATGAGTCGGGAGTTCTCTGAAACGGCGCTCAATAGTTTGCTTTGTACTAATATCTATAGGATTGGTATAGCCCTTAAGATTTGAGATAAAGGCTTGAACCTGAAGAGCCGCCTCGGTCGGTCGATCGTTCAAAACATCTTGAACGCAAGTTTGTAGCCAACCCATCAGCTCAAATGCGTTTATACTGTAATTTGTCGGGTGAGATATGCCGATATCATTACGCATATCGAGTATATGCTTTAGTTTCTTGTAAGTCGTATCGGATATCAACTCAAGCTTGCGGCATGTGTCCAAAAGGACGGAGTCCTTCAGAGCCGCCAGATCGTCTTCGGATGAGTAAAAGTCGCGTGTTTTGCTGCCTCCGACTGCGGCGTCAAAGAAAATGTCAATTCCGTAAAGTACAGCTTTCTTTCGAAGGTCAAGCACGACCTCGTTCCAGATTGCGTTGAGAGCGTAGTCGAATAAACCAGTACCTGCTCCAATTACGAATTTTGATAAGTATCTGGCATCTTTTTTGACATCGGGCGGCAGCGAACTCAAATATCCAGGAAGATTGCTGGCAATAATGGCCCGCTCAGAAGGATCGGCCAACACGTTTTCGTGGGGCAGACCGACTTCGCGTAAAAAATCCACAAGGCGTTGCGCTTGAGGATCGGCAAGGCTGTTCGGAGTCGTCAGAGTAATTTTCGTGCTCATTTTTAAAGCTCAATCATTATTGTAGCCGCATTCATGCTGTCGTCCAGATCAGGTCTTGTTCGAAGCACGCGTCCTCATCTTTGCGAAAAAGTTGGGCAACCGATAGGGGGCCGTTGGTTGAGGATATAGGACCGTCCAGGATACGTCGTCATATATGGCACGCATATCAGTCATCTATATCCCGCTCCCTGTCCCGATCCCGCCGTTTCCCAAGCTCCAGATGCCTCTCGGGCTTCTTCGCCCGGAAGAAATCCCGGTAGACCCCCGTCTCCCGCTCCAGCTCGCGTGAGCGGGCAAGGTCGCGCTTCTTCTCCTTGTGCTTCCGGAGCGCGGCTTCGAGTTGCTCCTTGCGGTCGCTGGCGAGGTTACTGCGCCAGATCATCTCCTCGGTGACGCGTTCGAGCGCAACCATGCGCTTGCGGATGAGGCTCGTGATGATCTGCGGCAGCGGCTCCAGGGCATTGTCCCGGAAGGTCAGCATCTCGTAGCGCTGGCGGGCGGCGGTCAGGCGGGCACGGGTGTCGCGCAAGAGGTTCCAATAGGCCTCTTGTTCGTGGATCGCGAACTGATAGGCGCGGCGGCGCTCGATGAGCTTGCGCCAGGCCCTCTCGGCCTGCCGGCGCTCGGGCGTCTTGAGGCCCGACAGGTTCCAGCCCTTGAGGTCCCCGAAGGCGGCGGGCTGTTGCATCATGAGCTTCTCGGCCTCGTCCCGGCCGCGGGCTTTTTCGATCCGGCTCCAGCGCTCGGCGGCGGCGAGCGGGTCTGTGAACACCTTGCCCATGGTCTCGACGAAGCGGTCCTTCTTGCGCTCCATCCCGTCGCGGCTGCGGTCGCTCCGGGCGACCAGGCCAAACTCCTCGCGTTCGAGCTGGCGCATGCGCCGGCGCGCGCCTTTGTGGGTCGCCTCGGCGTCGATCCACATCCGGAGCTCGCCATCGGCGATGTCGAGGTCGCTGATGGGATCGTCGGTCATGCCGATGCGCCGCGCCCGGGCCTCGAAGACCTCCTTCGCCCGCTCGTACATTTCCAGCGCGCGCCGCCGGTCATAGGGCGTCATGCCATCGGTGTTGGGCGGTTCCGGCGCCTTGGGCATGCGGACGCGGCGATCCTTCTCCAGGGCGCGGGCCTTTTCGAGATCGAAGGATTCGAAGGCCTGATCGAAGCGCTCCTCGAGCCGCTCGAGCCGGATGTCCTTCCCGAGCTGCGAGAGCTTCAGGTAGTGGGAGCCGTCGGTCAGGATCAGGCCCTGGCCCTTGATCCGGAGCGAGAAGCCGACATCGCCCAGCGCCTTGTCGAGGCCCTTCCAGGAGGTCGCGGCGCGGACGATGGCGCTGAGCTCCCGGATCTTCGGGGCGCGGTCCTCGACGCCGAAGGGGATGAGCGGCTTGTCTTTCTCCCGGAGCGCCCGCTGCTTCTCGCCAATCTCCGGCTCGCGGCGCTTGCGGCGGTCCTTCTCGCGGGCGAGCTCGCGCTCCATCCCCTTCTCGACGCCCCAATGGTCGACGGGGGTGAACTCGAACTCCTTCTCCATCTTGGCGAGGCTCAAATTGATCCGCTCCCAATCGCGGGAGGTGGACCAGGCCTTGCCGGTCTCCGGGTGGACCCGGTTGATGACGAGGTGGAGATGTTTGTGCTCGGTGTCGTCATGGGCGATGACCATCGCCTGATGCTCGCCAAGACCGAGCTCCTCGATGAGCCGATCGGCCACATAGCGCATGGCCTCCGGAGACAGCCGCTCGGTGTCGGCGGCCGGCCATGACAGCGGCAGGTGCAGGACCGGCTTTTCGGTCCGCGCGCTCATGGCGGCCGTCGCCTTCATGGTGCGGGTCGCGAGCTTCCAATCCGTCTCCGGATCAAGCCCGGCGAGGTTCCGCGAATAGCTCCAGGCGACGCGCCGCTCCTCGACGATGCGCTCGTCCTTGGCCCGCTCCTTGGTCGGTAGCGCGCCTTGCGCGAGATAGGCGGCGAGCCCCTTGAAGCCTTTGCCGTAGATGGGCTTGCCGATCATGGGTCACCGCCGGCCGCCGGGCGGCAGGGGCTTCGGCCGCAAGTTCGGCTTGACCCCCGCCTTAGGGACCTGCTTGCCAGACGGCTTGAGAATGGCCTTGGCCGGCGCGCTGGATGCTTTCTGAGGGGTGACCGGTTGGGGGGCGGCCTCCAGGAGCCGCAACGTCTTCAGAACGCCGGCCATGGCGGTCAGGAGCTCGGTCCGGTTCCAGAGCTCCGGTTGCTTGCGGTTCCATTGCCGGGTGACGGCGTTCAGGATGACGCCCTCCGCGCGAAGCTTCAGGAGGATGTCGGCGGTCAGCATCAGCCCCGCCTGGTCGCGGCTTCCGAGCCGCCGGTAGATCGACACGACATGGCGCAGGGCATGCCCGATATCCGGTCCACAGGGCGCGCCGATTTCCGCGACGACGGCGAGCTGATGGAGGTTGTTCATCACGGCCATGATCTGCCGGTGCGCCTCGTCGACGAGGAGCTCCCGGCGCTGCGCGGCAGAGCGCTTGAAGAGCCGGTCCCGGACATGGGCGGCGACGGGCCGGCCGCGCGCCCGGGCCTCGCCCGTCAGCGCGTCGAACTCGTCCACCGTCAGGCGGAGCATGACGTGTCGGACACGTTTCTGGGGGACGGGTTTCTTCGGCCGCGCCATGCGGAATCATCACCTCCGTTTGCGGATGGCGAGCATAGCCGAATCGCCTTGAGCCCGAAGGGGCGAATGGCACGCGACACCACCCGGTGTCGCCGAGGGCGCGGAATGACCCCGGAGGGGGTCTGGAAGCGCGTTTTCAGGACCGAAACCGGAAGGTTTCGCGTAACTGAAAACAGTCCTCGCTCCCGCACTCAGCATCCGTCATGGAGATATGGGCACTGCGCCAGCATTTGGCGAGATACTTTTCAAGGCGCGCATTGAAGAAACCGTCAGGAATGACGTCTGCCCACGTGCGGATACTGCCATAGGCGCCAACATTTGCCAATAAGCTTGTGAAAAGTGCTTTTGCGGCGCCTATGACGCAATAGGGCGCGCCGCCGATGGCCGGACCGAAGACCATCCACGGCGGCTCGCGCCGATGCCCGCCCACCCCGGAAAGACCCCGCGCGGGGCTCGGGCTTTCCTCCCCCGAAGACAGGGATGCCGGCTCGATGGACCGGCATGAATGAACCAGATTCCGGTTTATAATCGCCTGTCGAGCAAGGGCGGAATGGAAACACGACGAAGCCCCCGCCGGTCACCCGGCAGGGACTGTCGATGAGCGTCCGCGTCAGTAGCCGCGGGCGGTGTAGAGGATCGCGTTGCGCGGCGTCGCGGCGTAGATGCCGTCCATCAGCTCATCGTGGCTGATGAGCTCGAGGCCCCATTCGTCGTCGATGACGTAGTGGTTCTCGCCTGTGGTCCCGGCGCGTTCGTCGGCCTTGAGGGCGAGCTCGCGGAAGCGTTCGTTGTTCATCATCATGGCCGGCCTCCTCAGCGCGCCTTGGCCGCCACGAAGCGGCGGAAGCGGATGTGGCGATAGATACGGCGCGCGAGGTCCATCTGCACGGCGAGGGTCGCGACCACCAGGTAGGCGTAGGCGACGGGCAGAAGCGTTTCGATCAGGGTCATGGGAGTGTCCTCCTTTTCCGGTTTTGGAAGTCCGCGCCCATCGCGGCCTTCCGTTGGCAACCCGACCGGCAGCCGATGAAGACGGGGGGCGCACCCGGAGGGCCGCAACGAAGTGGAGGACGGCGGCGGCGCTGTTTTTTGGAGCGAAGCAGCCGGCGTCAGCCGGCGGACAAAAAACTGCGAAGACGCCGTTGCGCGCGCCGTCGCGGCTGCCAGGGTTTGCCACGCAGAGGAAGGACGTCGATGGCGTCGGCTGAGTGCCCCCGGAAAAGGATGGGCGCGCCCGACACCCGGTAACGCGCAAGGCCTGCCTCGCCCGCTGGAGACGCCGAGCCGATTGCCGACGACCGGCCGCGCATCTGACGCCTGAAGCGATGCGCCTCCGCCGCTCGCTCGGCCCGCGAGAACCGCGACGATGATCGAGCCCAGACGGACGCAGCATCGGGCGAACGCACGAACAAGCGAAGGGACACTAAGGGGGACACGGCGATGACGGTGAAGGAGGCGCCGACGGTCGGAGAAATCGTGAGAGAGGCGAAGGGCCCCGCCCGCGACACCGAGCGAGGCCCTCGGCTTCCAGCGGCTACCACCACGAGGTGTAGTAGACGGCTTCGCCCCGGGCGAGCGCGGCGCGGGCTCGGACGATGAAGGCGAGGTCATCGTCGTACTCCGAACCATCGGTCTGGCCGAAGAAGAAGCCCGTTGTCGGCGGCAAGGTCCGCGAGCGGACGGCGTGTTCCAGCGCGTCGAGATCGGCCGCGTCGAGCTGGAGGTTCACGCAGTTGAAGTCCTCGGCCGTGCCGCCCTTGGCGCGGTAGAGATGCTCCATCCAGCCATGGAGGTTCGGATGCTTGCGCCAGTAGGCGAGCTCTTGGCTCTCGCCGGCGTTGAAGTCGACCGGCGTGGCCGGCGCGGTGCGGGTTGCGAAGGCGTACATATCGAGGCCCATCGTCGTTTCCTTTCGTTGGTTGGTCGTCCCGAAGGACGCGAACGAAAGGCCGGTTGGCCAAAAGGCGGGATGTCCTGACCCACACGGGTCCCGCCCCGGCGGGACTGGCGCGGGCCGGTCATGGACAGCCTGCCGCCGACCGGCAGGCTCGCGGACCATCCTTCCCCACGACCGACCAGCGGAAACGGCGGATGGAGCCGAATGCGGTTGGCGCAACCTGCGATCAAGGCGCACGGCGCGACGTCATGGCCTTCTGCAAGTCGGCGAGATATAGGTCAGTATGTGACCCAGGTGGGGCGATGATCCGGCCAACTAACCGGACGAGCGGATTCGGGATGGTCACGCGTTCGGTGACATCGAGCCGGCTGCCTTCGCTCGAGGCAGTGAATCGACCGACCCACTCGCCGCTAAAGCCACGCGCGGCGACATAGGAGATCGCAAAGAGCTCGTTAGGGCGGCTGTCCTCGAGCTGAAAAACGATGCGGTCACCGGCCCTGGTGTGTTCGACCCAGCTTCGTCCGTCTTCGGCAAGCTCGACTTTGCCAATGTCGGTGCGCCACTCGGACTGTCGTCCAACATCAGCCACTGCGCTGAAAACGCGGTCAACCGGTTGAGGGATCATGACCGTTCGCTTCGCCTCGGTCGTCTTGGGCAGAAGCAAGCCTGCAATCACGGCGAGCCCGGCGATGGCGAGTACGACGCCGCCAATCACGATGAGCGTTTTCATCGTTTACACCTCCTCGATGTGCCGATCGGGGCGACGCGTCTCGTAGTCGTAGACGGCCAGCTGCTTGCGCAAGGGCGAGACCCTGACGCCCTCGTTCTGCAACAGCGCCGCTTGCCTCTCGACCCCGCCCGGGACCTTCGGATTGAGAAAGCCGCCCTTGCGCAGAACCCGCCACCAAGGCGTCAACTCGGCCTGAGGAACGCCCCGCTGTCGACGCTCTTCGGCGGCTCTCGCCGCCATGTTCGCGAAAATCGCGGTCGAGACGGGACAAGCGACAGCCACTTTGTGGCG
>JADCBP010000007.1 GCA_020253445.1 Methylobacterium sp. | reverse complement strand
CCGGAGAGACGCCCCGCCAATTCCCCGACAGGCGTCTCATAGCCCTGCGGCAAGGCGCGGATGAAGGAATCGGCCTGCGCTGCTTCCGCCGCAGCGATGATCTGTTCTTCCGATGCCTCGGGCAAGCCCATGGCGATATTCTCCCGCACCGAGCCATCGAACAGGAAGCTGTCCTGCCCGACATAGGCGATCGCGTCGCGCAGGGATGCGGGATCGAGCGTCACCGTTTCCTGCCCATCGACCAGGATGCGTCCCGTCACCGGGTCCCAGAAGCGCAGGATGAGGCTGAGAGCGGTGGATTTGCCCGAACCCGAGCCGCCGACGAGCGCGGTGGTCTTGCCCGCCTCGAAAACCATCGAGACATGCCTGAGGACGGGCGATCCCTCGGCATAGTGGAAGGAGACATCCTGGAAGCGGATTTCTCCCGCGCCGGGCTTGTAGGGCGCGAGCATCCCTTTCGGTGCCTCCGGCTTCTCGTCGATCATCTCGAAGAAGAGGCGCAGCCCCACGCGATGCTGTTCGAGCAGCAGACGCGCGCTGGCGAGGCGTCGCGCGGGGTCATAGGCCAGCAGCAGGGCCGTGATGAACGAGAAGAACGCGCCGGGCGTCGCACCATGGGCGATGACGCGCCAGCCGCCATAGAGGATGACGAGCGCCACGGCGATCCCGGCGAGCGTCTCGACGATGGGCTGCGTGCGCGCCATCAGCACTGCGGCGCGATCGGCGTTCCCCCGCTGATCCTCGATCACGCCCGTGAGGCGCACGCCGAGCCGCTCCTCCGCCCCGAAGGCCTTCACCACGCGGAAACCCTGGATGATCTGGCGGAGCTGGTCGGCGAGGGTCACGCCGATGATCACCTGCCGCTTCTGCACCTTGTTGATGCGGATGCCGAGGCCGGCGATGAGCACTGCCGCGATGGGCAGGGTGAGCAGAACCGCGCTGGAAACCAGCGGGTCCTGCACGATCATCACGAAAACCAGCCCGACAAGCGTGAGAATGTCGCGGCCGACCACCGTCACCAGCAATTGCAGGATCTGCCGCGCGGCATCGGCGGAAAAGACCTGCTTCTGAATGACCTCCGAGGAGGTTCGGCTCTGGATTCCCCTCACCTCCTGCGCAAGCAGCGAGGCGACGAGCCGCTTCTGGCCATCCGCGACAATCGCATTGCCGATCCGCGCGAGAATGACGCCCTGCCCGTAGGAGGCGGCACCGCGCGCGACGTAAATCACCAGCACCGCGCCGGCGACGAAGAACAGGGCCTGCTGGCTCTTGGCGATGAAGACCTCGTTGATGACATCCTTCATCAGCCAGGCGGTCGCGGCGGTGGTCGCGGAGACCACGCCGAGCATCAGAAACGCGAGCGCATAGAGACCCACGAAACGGCTGCCCGTTTCGGTGATGAGCCGCCGGAGATCGTCTCGGCGCCGGCGTTTCTCCTCAGCGTCCATGGACGGGTTTTATTTCTCCGGAAGGTTCAGCCGCAGGTGCAGTTCGCGCAGCTGCTTGGCGGAAGGTGCCGCGGGCGCGCCCATCAGGAGATCGAGCGCCGACTGGTTCATCGGGAAAAGCGCGACTTCACGCAGGTTTTGCGCGTCACACAACAGCATGATGATGCGATCCACGCCCGCGGCCATGCCGCCATGCGGCGGCGCGCCATACTGGAAGGCGCGATACATGCCGCCGAAGCGCTCCACCACGGTCTCCTCGCCGTAGCCGGCGAGTTCGAAGGCCTTCACCATCGCCTCGGGCCTGTGGTTGCGGATGCCGCCTGAGGCCAGTTCGAAGCCGTTGCAGGCGATGTCATACTGGAACGCCTTGATGGAGAGCGGGTCCTGCGTCTGCAGCGCCTCAAGCCCGCCCTGCGGCATGGAGAAGGGGTTGTGGGAGAAGTCGATTTTCCTCTCTTCCTCGTTCCACTCGAAGAACGGGAAATCGGTGATCCACGCGAATTCAAAACGGGCCTTGTCGGTGAGGCCGAGGTCTTCGCCCACCTTCAGGCGCGCGGCACCGGCGAATTTCACGAACTTTTCCGGGTCTCCCGCCACGAAGAAGGCGGCATCGCCATCGGCAAGGCCGAGTTGCGCGCGAATGGCCTCCGTGCGCTCAGGCCCGATGTTGTTGGCGATGGGGCCACGCCCAACAACGTTATCCTTCAAGGCAATCATCTTGGACACGTCATCATATGACGTTCCTTGTGTTGCCTTCATCATGCTCTCGTCAGTTGAGCCGGGCTCGGGTCCTTTTTCCTTGGCCCACATCACGTAGCCGAGGCCCGGCTGGCCTTCGCCCTGCGCCCAGGAATTCATGCGATCGCAGAAGGCGCGGGAGCCACCGGTCTTCGCCGGGATGGCCCAGACGCGGTTCTTGGGGTCTTCCAGCATCCGCGCGAAGATCTTGAAGCCCGAGCCGCGGAAATGCTCGGAAACATCCTGCATCTGAATCCGGTTGCGCAAATCCGGCTTGTCCGAGCCGTATTTCGCGAGTGCTTCGGCATAGGGGATGCGCGGCCAGGGCGACGGCGTCACCGGCCGGCCGCCCGCGAATTCCTCGAACAGGCCGCGGATCACCGGCTCCATGGTGGAGAAAACATCCTCCTGCTCCACGAAGCTCATTTCCACATCGAGCTGGTAGAACTCGCCCGGCAGGCGATCCGCGCGCGGGTCTTCATCCCGGAAACACGGAGCAATCTGGAAATACCGGTCGAAGCCCGCCATCATCAGGAGCTGCTTGTATTGCTGCGGCGCCTGCGGCAGCGCATAGAACGAACCGGGATGGATGCGGCTCGGCACGAGGAAGTCGCGCGCGCCCTCGGGTGAGGAAGCCGTGAGAATGGGCGTCGAGAACTCGTTGAAGCCCGCTTCCTTCATGCGTCGGCGCATGGAATCGATGACCTTCACGCGGGTCATGATGTTGTTGTGGAGCTTCTCGCGCCTCAGATCGAGGAAGCGATACTTCAGGCGCTGATCTTCCGGGTATTCGATATCGCCGAAAACCGGAACCGGCAGTTCCTTGGCTTCGCCCAAAACCTCGAGATCGGTCACGAACATCTCGACCTGCCCGGTCGCGAGATTGGCGTTCTCCGTGCCGGGGGGCCTCGCCCGCACCTTGCCATCCACCCGGATCACCCATTCCGAGCGCAGCTTCTCGGCGGCCTTGAAGGCGGGACTATCCGGATCGACCACGATCTGCGTCATGCCGTAATGATCGCGCAGGTCGATGAAGAGCACGCCGCCATGATCGCGGATACGATGGCACCAGCCGGAGAGCCGGGCGATCATGCCGATATCGGAGGCAGAAAGCCCGCCGCAGGTGTGGGAACGGTAGCGATGCATCGGAAAGGCTCGTTGACAGGAAGGCCGAGCGAATCCGCAAAGCGAATTCCTCTCTCATGAAAACCGGGGCGGACAGAAGCGGCGACAGCACCCGTTGTCAAGGCTTGCCCCCATGGAAAGCCAGGAATGCCGCCCGCAGGCCCGAAGCTCAGCCCGGACATGACCGAAATGAGAGGCGACAGGCCGGTTTTTTTGCGTTAAGGCCCGTTTTGATGTCTCCGGTCGACGCTTCGCACCTCCCCCAGCTCATCACCTCCACGCGCGCGCTGGCGGAAGCCTGCGAACGGCTCGCGAAGGAAAGCTTTGTCACGGTCGACACCGAATTCATGCGGGAGACGACCTACTACCCCAGGCTCTGCCTGATCCAGATGGCCGGCGAGAACGAGATCGTCCTCGTGGATACCCAGGCGCCGGAGCTCGATCTCGCCCCCTTTTTCGCGCTGATGACCAACCCGGCCGTCATCAAGGTGTTCCATGCCGCCCGGCAAGATCTGGAAATCATCTGGCAGAAGGGCGGCGTCATCCCCTCCCCGCTGGTCGATACGCAGATCTCCGCCATGGTCTGCGGCTATGGCGAGCAGATCGGCTATGAGAGCCTCGCAAGCGGATTGGCACATGCGAAGATCGACAAGTCCTCGCGTTTCACGGATTGGTCGCGCCGGCCGCTTTCCGCCGCTCAGCTGGTCTATGCCGCCGCAGACGTCACGCATCTGCGCGTGGTCTACGAGAAGCTCTCGGCCCGCATCGCGCGGAACAGGCGCGAGGATTGGGTCGCGGGCGAAATGGCCGCCCTGGCCAATCCCCGCAACTATGAAACACCGCCGCAGGAAGCCTGGCTGCGCATCAAGGCCCGTTTGCGCAAGCCCGCCGAGAAGCTTGCCCTGATGGAACTCGCGGCCTGGCGCGAGCGCGAGGCGATGACGCGGGATGTTCCCCGCGGGCGCGTGCTGAAGGACGATGCGCTGGTTGAAATCGCCATGGCCAACCCGAAATCGGTGGCCGAACTCGGGCAATTGCGCGCCGTGCCCAATGGTTTCGAGCGCAGCCGCGCCGGTGGCGACATTCTGGAGGCGCTGGAACGGGCCCGCTCGCTCGATCCGTCGATTCTCCCCCCGCCGGAGCCGGATCGCCCGAATGTCTCCGGCGCTCTCGTGCAATTGCTGAAGGTGTTGCTGCAGGCCGTGGCGGATCGTCATCAGGTCGCCTCGCGCCTCATCGGCGCGGCGGATGAGGTGGAGCAGCTCGCTGCCCGCCCGGATGATCCGCACCCCATCCTGCAGGGCTGGAAGGGCGAGATCTATGGCGACCTCGCCGTGAAGCTCATCCGTGGTGAAGTCACGCTCGGTCTGGAAAAGGGCCGCGTGGTTGCTGTCCCGAGGCCCGATCCCGCCCGCGACCAGAGCGGACTCCGATCGGACTGAATCAGACTTTCCGTTCTGATTTCTTGTTGTTTCACGCATTTTCTTCGACCAACCGGCATCCAATGGATCGGAAAATGCTCTAGGCCGCCATCCTCTCGAGGAAGGTCTCGAATTCTCGGATCAGCGCATCCGAGGACGCGGCGAATTCATGCGACAGGCTATCGAGCGCCGTGGCCGCATGCGCGGTCTCGTCGATGGCGCGGCGCACATCCGCGAAGCCCGAGCGGATCGTGTCCGAACGCTGCGACGCCGCGCCGGCATTGTCGGCGATGCCGCGCGTCACCTGCTCCTGCTCGGTCACGGCCGCCGCGATGGCCATGGTCGTCTCGTTGATCGAGCTCAGGCCATCCCCGATCTCGCGCGTCGCATTCGTGACGGCACTGGTCACGCCCTCGATGGATTTCACGAGTTCCGCGATCTCGGTCGCGGCCTTCGAGGTGCCCTGCGACAGCTCCTTCACTTCGCTCGCCACCACCGCGAAGCCGCGGCCGGCCTCCCCGGCCCGCGCAGCCTCGATGGTCGCGTTCAGCGCCAGCAGATTGGTTTGCGAGGCAATCGAGGAGATCACCGATACCGCTTCCGAGATGCGCTCGACCACCGAGGAGAGCTCGCCCGAGACCATCTCGGCGCGACGGCCGGAATCCGAGGCCCGGCGCACGACACTGGCCGCGTTGTTCGAACGGTTGGCGATTTCGGCGATCGATCCCGCGAACTGGTGCGTGGCGGTCGCCACCTCCGCGATCGCCTCCGCGCCGGTTTCCGCAGCTTCGGTACCGGAAGCCACGCGATTGCCGGCCATCGTCACGACCGATCGGATATTCGCAGAGGTCGCGCGCACCTGTTCGGCACCGCTGCGCAGGCGCTGGAAATTGGCCGAAATGGCATTGCGGAAATTCGTAACGAGCCGATCCATCTCCGCCTTGCGCTCAGCCACGCGGCGCGCTGCGGAGGCCTGCTCGGATTCCAGCTTGCGCTGGGCGCTCACGGCCTCGCCGAAGGCACCCACCGCCCTGGCGATCACGCCGATTTCGTCCGGTCGGTGGCCATGCGGAACGGTCACGTTATCCTGCCCTGCCGCCATCGCCTTGGTGGCCGAGGCGATATCCGCGATCGGCCGCAGCAGCCGCCCCGACAGCAGGAAGATGATCCCGATGCTCAAAGCCAGAACCGCGAGCCCGGCCGCGATCAGCTCCTTCAGCAGGGCGTCAGAGGCATCCATCAGCTCACTGAGTTTGCCCACGCCGATGAAAAGAATGCCAATGGGCTCGCCTTTGCTGCCAACAATCGGCAGATATCCGGTCTGATAGGGCTCGCCCAGGATCTGCGCGACGCCCCGATAGGCCTCTTTGCGCTGCATGAAAGGATAGACCACGCCATTCTGCCCGAGGAAGGTTCCCGTGGCGCGCGTGCCATCCGGCTTCTTCACGGTGGTTGCGACGCGGATGTAATCTTTTTTCGCCGAATCCCAACGGAACAAGGTCGCCGTGCCCTTGTTCACGGCCGAAATCACATCAACGATCTGCGTCAGCTCCAGGATCGACATGTTGTCGAGCTGGCTGGCAGAATTGGTGACCTTCAGAATTTCGGGCTCGCCGGCACTGTTGTTCTCCACCTGGAAAATCGGCACGCGATCATTGAGAACCGTCGTGGCCACGCGGATCGACCAACGCGTCTCGTGATCGATATCCTCCATGATCTTGCTGTTCATGCGCGAGAGGCCGATGATCGTCGTGGCCACGATGGCGACGGCAACCAGGCCGGCGGAACAAAACAACCACTGATTGCGGATGGTTTGGAGGGAAAACAGAGACCGAACGAATTTCATCAGCGACTCCAACGAGTAGTAAGACAATCGTGACTGTAACTTGTTAAAAATTGGCAAAAGCGAAAGGAATTAAACACAATCTCAGATTGCAGTCCTGACCTCGAAGCCCAGATTGAGCATCTTCGCGGTCTGCTTCAAACGCCCGGTCAGGCGCTCGTTGTTGAGGTTTGCGAAAGCTTCCGGAAGGTGCTGGACGATCCTGCCATTTTCCACCCGGATCGGCGTCATCGGCAGGATGCCGCGCTGCCCGGCCGAAATGTTGTAGGCAACCCGGATCAGACAACCCAGCGCGCGGGCATTCTCGATCTCGCGCAAAGACAGCAGCGAGCGCAAGGGTGGCACGACATTCTCGGTGAGACCCTCGTAGCGGGCATGCTGCACGCTCGCGAGGAAGGCGCGCTCGCGATGAGAGATGGCCCCCAAGGCGGCATAGGCGATCATGCGGCTCGCCTCTTCGGCCCGGTAATCGGGGTTTGCGCGCCATGCGACTTCGGAGATGAGGCAGGCGGCATGACGCATCCGGCGGCTTTCGCGCCGCTCGTCCAGAAAGGCCGAGCGGGCGAATTCATCCGTCCAGGCGATGAGATCATCCGCATGGGCCGGGTCGCGGGCATGGAGATCCGACAAGGCCCGCGCGCCGACGATCAGCGGGTCCTGCGCCTGCAATTCCGGCGGCAACAGCGCATGCAGCATGCCCTCGCGCACGCCGGAGGTGGAGACCTGGAGCCGGGCCGCGCCACTCAGCCGCAGCAAATGCTCCAGCACGAGTGCGCCATAGGCGATCAGCGGCCGGCGCTCCTTCGAGATCTCGGAGATGGCCGGCATGGTGTCGAGATCGACCTTCTGCAGGTCCTGGCAGAATTCGATCATGGATTTCGCATCCGCGACATAGCCATGCAGAACGTTCAGCGGATAGTTCGTCTTGGCCATGTGCAGCCGCGCGATGGCGCGCCATGTCCCACCGATCGCGATGATATCGCGCCCCTCGCCCTGCCGGATGACCGGCACGGCGGAAAGTGCATCCTGCACGATCCTGCCGGCCTTCTTGAGGTTCTTGCCGGAGGCATCGCGCAGGGCGAGGCCACCGAGTTCCAGGCTCACCCCCTCCCCGGCCGCCCCGTTCCTCACATCGATCAGTTCGAGACTGCCGCCCCCGAGATCGCCGGCAAGGCCATCGGGCTCGTCAAGACCGGCGAGAACGCCGAGCGCGGCGAGACGCGCTTCCTCCGCACCGGTGAGCACCGTGACTTCCGCGCCGAGAATGTCGCGCACCTCGGCGATGAAGGCCGGGCCGTTCAGCGCGCGGCGGGCCGCGGCGGTTGCCAGCACATAAAGCTTCTCGACCCGCATGAGGTCGCAGAGGACGCGAAACCGCTTCAGCGCGGCAATCGCCTGTTCCAGCCCGTCTTTCGGCAGGAACCCGGTGACGGCGACCTCGCGTCCCAGGCCGCACAGCGATTTCTCGTTGAACATCGGCACCGGCGCGCGCGAGTGGAGATCATACGCCACGAGGCGCACCGAATTCGAGCCGATATCGATGACGGCGACCGGTCCCGAGGTCAGCGAACCGGCGGGCGGCCTACCCGGTGCCGGCGCGCCGTTTGGCAAGGGTGCGGGGGCTCGAAAGTTTGAGAGAGGCGCCACGACCAGACAAGCTCGGATTCGTCATGAAATAGCGGTGAGCGTTGAAGGGCTCCTCGCCTTGCGCGGCACTCATGCGCGAGGACGAGCCATCAGGCAAGACCCGCCAGCTCTGTTCGTTGTCGAGAAGATTGGCCTGCATGATCTGGCCGAGAACCTGCTCATGCACCGTGGGGTTGATGATGGGGCACAGCGCCTCCACCCGCCGGTCAAGATTACGCGGCATCAGATCGGCCGAAGCGATGTAAACCGTCGCCTTCTCGTGCGGCAGGCCATGGCCATTGCCGAAGGCATAGATGCGCGCATGCTCCAGAAAGCGCCCGACGATGGACTTTACGCGGATATTGTCCGAAAAGCCGGGAATCCCCGGCCTGAGGCAACAGATTCCACGCACGACGAGATCGACCTGCACACCCGCGCGGCTCGCCTCATAGAGCGCGTCGATGATCACCGGATCGACGAGGCTGTTGCATTTTCCCCAGATCGCGCCGGGCTTTCCCGCCTTCACATGGGCGATTTCCGCCGCGATGTGATCCAGCAACTTGCGTTTGAGCGTGACCGGCGAGACCGCCATCTGCTCCAGCTCTGCGGGTTCCGCATAGCCGGTGATGAAATTGAAGATGCGCGCAACATCGCGGCCCAGCACCGGGTCCGCAGTGAAATAGGACAGATCGGTGTAGATCTTCGCCGTGATCGGGTGGTAGTTGCCCGTGCCCACATGGCAATAGGTGACGAGGCCCGCCGCCTCGCGCCGCACGACGAGGCTCAGCTTCGCGTGGGTCTTGAGTTCAATGAATCCGTAGACCACCTGCACGCCCGCGCGTTCGAGGTCGCGCGCCCAGCGGATATTCGCTTCCTCGTCGAAGCGCGCCTTCAGCTCGACGAGGGCGGTGACGCTCTTCCCCGCCTCCGCGGCCTCCGACAAGGCCCGCACGATCGGGCTGTTGGCGCTCGTGCGGTAGAGCGTCTGCTTGATCGCGATCACGTTGGGGTCGCGCGCGGCCTGCTCGAGGAAATTCACCACCACGTCGAAGCTTTCATAGGGGTGGTGGACGATCAGATCCTTCTGGCGGATGGCGGCGAAGCAATCCCCGCCATGCTCGCGCACGCGCTCGGGGAAACGCGGCGTATGCGGCTCGAATTTCAGGTCGGGCCGCTCGACCGAGACGAGCTGCGAGAGATCATTCAATGCGAGCATGCCGTCGATGATGAAGACTTCGCGCGCCTTCACGCGCAATTCCCGTGCGACGAAGGCGCGAAGGTCCTCCGGCATCGCCGCCTCGATCTCAAGGCGGATCACCACACCGCGCTTGCGCCGCTTCAGCATGGTCTCGAAGGTGCGGACGAGATCCTCCGCCTCTTCCTCGATCTCGATGTCGCTGTCGCGGATGACGCGAAAGGCCCCGATGCCCTTGAGCGCATAGCCAGGGAAAAGCTTCGGCGCGAAAAGCGTGATCGCGTGTTCGAGCAGGACGAAGCGCGACTTCCCCAGGCGGTCCGGCAGGCGGATGAAGCGTTCGAGCTTCTGCGGCAGGCGGATCAGCGCCTTCAGCATCTTGCCGTCGCTCTGCTTGTGCAGCGACAGCGCGAGGGAAAAGCCGAGATTGGGAATGAACGGAAAGGGATGCGCAGGGTCGATCGCGAGCGGTGTCAGGGTCGGGAAGATCGCCGAGAGAAAGGTGTCGCGCAGGATATCGCGATCCTCGTCCATG
>JADCBP010000006.1 GCA_020253445.1 Methylobacterium sp. | reverse complement strand
GTATAAACGCAACGCGAGCGGTTTCCAGCATATCCAGTGTCAAGTTTAACCCGCCACACGAACACGCTTGATGCTCGCCCAAATGGACGGTGCAATCTGACCAATGTTCCACGCAATTCCTCCATAGAAAAACCCGCCTATCTGGCGGGCTTCTTGTCTTCCATTTCGGGTGCCTTCTCAGGCGGCTTGTCTGGCTTGGGCTTGTGCCGCGCGATCTTCCCTAGCGCCTCATTGAAACGCTGCTCGCTTTCGTCGCATTCCAGGGCGCGGGCGGCTTCAACAAACACCTCCGCTTGCGCAGAGTTATCATGCTTCCGTTTCGGCATCTCTCACCCAATCAATCTGCGCCTTTTCCGTAGGAACTGGCAGAGATGCTACTGCAATTGGGGTTATTCCACTCTTCTGCGCCGTGGCGGCAAGACCACCATCATCCGTATAAATTCTTGAGGCGCGGTTGACCAACCCGATAGCTACAATCTGACGATCATACTTGATCTTTGCCCACACTTCGTCGCTGCCATCCTTTTTGTCACCAGCGGATTTTGCCTTTGCGGTCATTTGAGAAACTTCAAAAGCGGCCGCTTCGCAAAAATTCTCAATCAAGAAGTGACGAGATTTTTTGAGAGTTGCAATATATTCTAGTGCCGCTTTTGCGTCGGTTCTAACAAACGCTTCTGCAATTGCGGGTGTCGGAAGAATAATTTTGACTTTTTGTTTCCTTAGTTCAGCCAAAAGACCATCGACGCGCTCTTTTACAAGAGTAAGATTCCCTCCTTTGCCATCCGGAACAATGGCAGCGTGAGGTGCTACAACAGCGATCAAAGTCGTGGCGTCAAATATAACCATTTTATACAGCTTCGCTGCTCCATGTAGCAGAAATAGAGCGCATATTTTGAACATCGTTCATGATATCGGTCTCTTTCAAGACGATAAAACTTTCAATCTTGAAGCTCTTCATATGCCAGCCGGTTTCCTCGTTTCGAAACCACTTGCCGATGCCGTAGAACCGCAGGGCTTGACCAAATATATACGGAGCAATCTGCTTCGCGAGTTCACGCGTAGCGTTGCAGTCATAAATGGTGGACTCGTCTTGCAATTTCACTGGGACGGTTGCGTCCCTTCCGCCCAAGGAAATGACAATCCCCTCAATGGCGCACTGGCGATCAATTGGGCCAATAGTCTCTGGCTGCATTTGGCGCTTGCCGGGGAACTGCAAAATCACGGCCCCACTACCTATTTCCCTGTATTCCGCGTCTGCGTTGTCTTCCCGCAACCGCTTATTCAGAGACTCGTATGCGCGGAGATGAGCGGTCGCACCAATTCCGCTCCGGACCTCTGCAAGCCTCTCGGAAACAATATGGACAGCCTCCTCATCAATTGCGTGAGCAATTCCAGTGCTGCCCGGAACCAATTCAACAAAATGCACGCGCTCCGCTTCGCCGAGAAGCGCACCCAAATCTGCAATATACTCCCCGAGCCGCTCCATTGGGATGGTCTCTGGGGAGTATGCATGAATGTGGAATACGAACCCAGTTTTAGCCATGTCACTTCGCCCTATGGGCAATTAACTGACCGGTATGTCAGTCGTTTGCCGATGATACCACCGAGCGCACTGGCATGGCGAGCGCCATCTTCAATGCCAAGCGCCGAGCGGTTGTTGTAGCGGAAATCAAATTCGGCAAGGTAGCGGTGCAGATGGTGCTTCGCACAGTGCTGGTAGACGCCCTTCATGCCGCGTTTGAAGATCGAGAAATAGCCCTCAATCGTGTTCGTGTGGATCGTGCGATCCGTCATGGAGACGTATTCGCCCGCGCCGTGACGGGTGAACGCGTGATCCGCAAAATCGTTCTTCAAGTGGTGATACTGACCGGCTTCGTCCGTCATAATGCGGCTTTCGCGGTCGATATTCTCTTTCAGGATCGGCACGAGCGTCTTGGGGTGGAGATTGTCCACCACCATGGAACGCGCCTTGCCGGTTTCGCGATCAACGAGGGAAAGCACCTTCATCTTGTGATGATAGGCACGCTTCTTTTCCTTGCCCGGCTCGCGGCCAATGAAAGTCTCGTCAACCTCAACAGCGCCACCGTTGCCGCCCATCGGAGCAAGGTCACCGGAGCGCATTGCCTCGCGGATGCGATGGCAAAGGAACCACGCGCTCTTGTAGGTAATACCAAGAACGCGGTGAAGCTGATGCGCGCTGATGCCCTTCTTGGAGGCGCACATCAGATAGACCGCCTGCAGCATCTTGTTGAGCGGGATATGGGCGCTCTCAAAGACCGTGCCGACCTTCACAGTGAACTGCTTACGGCAATCAGAGCACTTGCGAAGGCCCGTGCGGGTCTTGCGCAGGTCGTAGTGCTTTCCAGACATGGAACCACAGTGGGGGCACGTCACACCATTAGCCCAAACGATGGACTCAAGGTGCTCGAATGCGGCTTCCTCACAGTGAAAACAGCGGCTGGAAAGGACAGACATGACATAACTCTCTGATTCCGTTTGTGGAATCATTGAATCACGCCATGTGTGGTGCGTCAAGTATATAATCGCCTAATTTTTAGGGTTAATCGGCCCTTAACCGTTTTCCGGCAATTTTTCCTCGTCTGATTCCTGTGGCCACGTCTGTGCGCATCGCGTGGCGGATCGAAAACGAAGGAAAGTACCATGCTGCGCCTCACGACGCTCCGCCTCGCAGGCCTGGCTGCCGCGCTTTCGGGCGGAACGGCTTTCGCGGCCGACATGCTCGGTCATCCGCCGCCGCCCCCGATGCTGGCCCCCCCGCCAGCCCAGATTGATGTCGGCAGCGGCTTCTATCTGCGCGGCGATGTGGGTGCCGCCTTGCAGGACTACAGCAGGCTGGATCTGGTTCCCCCTGTCGCCAATTCCTCAACGCTGCAAAGCTCGCTGAAATCGGTCGCTTTCGTCGGTGTCGGCGTCGGTTACCAGTTCAACCCGTTCTTCCGAACGGATGCCACGATCGAGTATCGCGCATCGTCACGGTTCTCGACGACGAGAGAGGTCACCGGCCTGCCGGCGCCCAACCCGGTCGGCTGGAACATCACCAGGGGCAACCTGTCGGGTGTCGTCGGTCTCGCCAACGCCTATGTCGATCTCGGCACCTGGAATCGCATCACGCCTTTCGTTGGTGGCGGCATCGGCTTCGCGACGATGATGATGTCGAACGTGCGGGAGGCCGGCTTCGGTGCCTTCGCCGGCGGCTCGGGTTCGGCTTCGAACAGGACCGAGACCCGCTTCGCCTGGGCGATCCATGCCGGCCTCGGCTATGATTTGACTACGAACATCAAGGCCGAGGCGGCCTATCGCTACCTCCATATCGGCGACGTCACCACCGGCCGCATCGTCTGTACGGGGCCCTGCGCAAACCTCAACGCCAAGATCAGGAACCTCGAGAGCCACGACCTCAAGGTTGGTCTGCGCTATGTCTTTGCGGATGCGCCGATCGCCTATGCGCCGGGGCCGCTGGCTCGCAGATACTGAGCGGCGCCACCCTTTCGACCATCCCGAAGGCGCGGAGAAATCCGCGCCTTTCTCGTTGGAGTGCGAGCAGGCATGGCAGAAAGATTTTCCCTTTTTGCCGAGAAGCGGTTGTATTTGTCGCAAAACAGGCGTAGCTCCGGCGCGGGTCATCTTCCCCCAACGGAAGACACCCATCTGCAAGGATGGAGACATTGCTGATGACGAAGACCGCGCCTGCCGCGCTTCCGCGCGTTGCGAATTTTTCTTCCGGTCCCTGCGCCAAGCGCCCCGGCTGGTCCCTCAAGGCCCTGAATGATGCTCCGCTTGGCCGCTCGCATCGTGCGAAGATCGGCAAGGCGAAGCTGAAGCGCGCCATCGACCTGACGCGCGAAATCCTGAAGGTTCCGGCCGATTACAAGATCGGCATCGTTCCGGCCTCGGATACCGGTGCCGTGGAAATGGCGATGTGGACGATGCTGGGCGCCCGCCCGGTAACGCTGCTCGCCTGGGAATCCTTCGGCGATGGCTGGGTGACCGATGCGGTGAAGCAGCTGAAGCTCGCCGACGCGGAAGTCGTGACCGCCGGCTATGGCGAATTGCCGAACCTCAGGAAGGTCGACACCAGGAAGCGCGACATCGTCTTCACCTGGAACGGCACCACCTCGGGCGTGCGCGTGCCGGATGCCGAGTGGATCGCCGCCGACCGCGAGGGGCTCTCGATCTGTGACGCCACCTCGGCTGCCTTCGCGCAGGATCTCGATTGGCCGAAGCTCGATGTCACCACCTTCTCCTGGCAGAAGGTGCTGGGCGGCGAAGCGGCGCATGGCATGCTGATCCTCTCCCCGCGCGCGGTTGCCCGCCTCGAAAGCTACAAGCCGGCCTGGCCGCTGCCGAAGATCTTCCGCCTCACCTCGAACGGCAAGCTGATCGAGGGCATCTTCGAGGGCGAGACGATCAATACTCCCTCCATGCTCTGCGTCGAGGATTACATCGACGCGCTCCTCTGGGCAAAGAAGGTGGGCGGCCTCGAAGGCCTGATGAAGCGCGCCAACGCCAATGCCCGCGTGATCGCGAATTTCGTGAAGGCCAATGACTGGATCGACTTCCTGGCCGCGAAGCCGAAGACCCGCTCCAACACGAGCGTGTGCCTGAAGTTCACGCATCCGAAGGTGACGGCTCTGTCGGCGGAGCAGCAGGCAGCTTTCGCCAAGGCCGTGGTGGGCATCATCGAGAAGGCCGGCGCCGGCCTCGATCTCGGCGCCTATCGCGATGCGCCTCCGGGACTCCGGATCTGGTGCGGCGCGACCGTGCAGGCGCGCGACGTGAAGGCGCTGATGCCCTGGATCGAATACGCCTTCGCCACCGAACTCGCGAAGCTCAGCTGAGCCGACGCTGAATTTCCCGGCGCGCCGAAAGGCGCGAACGGGAACCTATTCTTCCCCATCTTTCCATTTGGATTCCCGCCCGGGTCCTGCGGCCCGTCGGGAACGACACCTCGAGGTGATCCCATGCCCAAACCCCGCGTTCTGATTTCCGACGCCCTCTCTCCCGCCGCCGTGCAGATCTTCAAGGATCGCGGCATCGACGTGACCTTCGATGCCAATCTCGGCAAGGACAAGGACAAGCTCGCCGCCATGATCGGTGACTTTGATGGCCTCGCCATCCGTTCGGCGACCAAGGTGACGGCGAAACTTCTCGAAAATGCGAAAAATCTCAAGGTGATCGGCCGCGCCGGCATCGGCGTTGACAATGTGGACATTCCCGCCGCCACGGCACGGGGCGTGATCGTGATGAACACGCCCTTCGGCAATTCCATCACCACCGCCGAACACGCGATCGCGCTGATGTTCGCGCTGGCCCGCCAGATCCCGGCGGCGGATATCTCGACGCAGGGCGGCAAGTGGGAAAAGAACCGCTTCATGGGCGTGGAACTGGAAGCCAAGACCCTCGGCCTCGTCGGCGCAGGCAATATCGGCTCCATCGTCGCCCGCAAGGCGATCGGCGTCGGCATGAAGGTCATTGCCTATGATCCCTATCTCACCCCGGAGCGCGCCGTCGCGATGGGCGTGGAGAAGGTTGAACTCGACAAGCTGCTCGCCCGCGCGGACATCATCACGCTTCACGTGCCGATGACCGAGCAGACCAGGAACATCCTCTCCCGCGAGGCGCTCGCGAAGACGAAGAAGGGTGTGCGGATCATCAACTGCGCGCGCGGCGGCCTTGTCGACGAGGAAGCGCTGGCGGAAGCCATCAAGTCCGGCCATGTCGCGGGCGCGGCCTTCGACGTGTTTTCGGTCGAGCCGGCCGAGACCAACCCGCTCTTCGGCCTCGAGAACGTGATCTGCACGCCGCATCTCGGTGCCTCGACCTCCGAAGCGCAGGAGAACGTCGCCCTGCAGGTGGCCGAGCAGATGTCGGATTATCTGCTCGCCGGCGCCATCACCAATGCGGTGAACTTTCCCTCGATCACAGCGGAAGATGCCCCGAAACTGAAGCCCTTCGTGGCTTTGGGCGAGAAACTCGGCTCGTTCATCGGTCAGCTGACCGAAGCGCATATCAAGGGCATCCGCATCGCCTATGAAGGCAAGGTGGGCGAACTCAACACCCGGCCCATCACGGCAGCGGCGGTGGCAGGCGTGCTGCGCCCCTTCATGCCGGGCATCAACATGGTCAACGCGCAAGCGATCGCGAAGGACAAGGGCATCGCGGTGGAAGCCATCACCCGCGACGCGCCGGAGAACCTCGAGAGCCGCGTGAAGATCTATGTCGAGGCGGAGGACACCATCCGCCATGCCGCCGGCACGGTGCTCTCGGATGGCCTGCCGCGCATCGTCGAGATCCGCGACATCAAGATGGATGCGGAATTCGCGCCCCACATGCTCTATGTGCGCAACGACGACAAGCCGGGCTTCATCGGCCGGTTCGGCTCGCTCTTGGGCGAGAAGGCCATCAACATCGCGACCTTCAATCTGGGGCGCGACAAGCCGGGCGGTGATGCCATCTGCTTCGTCGCGGTGGACGATTCGATCTCGGATGAAGTGCTCACAGCCATCAAGGCCATCCCGCATGTGAAGCGAGCGAACCGGCTGATGTTCTGAATTCCACGCCTTGCCATCCAAGTCCGAAGGCGGCCCGCAAGGCCGCCTTTTTTGGCCCTCGATTCACGCCCGCCTGGCACGCTCGGCGATCGCGATGCCGCCGAGCACCATCACGAGCGCCGCCGCATGGTGCCAGCCGAAAGGCTCGCCCAGAAAGAGCACCGCGAGCCCCGCGCCAATCACCGGCACGAGATTGGCGAAGATGCCCGCGCGGCCCGGACCGATCAGCTCCACCCCGCGCATGAAGAAAATCTGCGAAAGGAAGCTCGGGAAAACCGCCACGAAAGCCAGCACCGCCCAGCCCTGCAGGGTCGGCAATTGCGACTTGCCGGCGATGATCTCGCCGATCAGGAAGGGAATGGAGGCCACGCCCGCCACCATCGCCAGGGCCGCGAAGAAAACCGGACCGCTCATGGCCGGGCGCTCCTTCAGCTTCACGGTGTAACCCGCATAGAAGGCGCAGGCGATGATCATCAGAACATCGCCCGCATTGAATTGCAGTTCACGCAGCCGCTCGGGATGGCCATTCGTCGCCACCAGAACCACGCCAAGGATCGTGATCGCGACGCCGATGATCTGCACGCCGCTTACGGGAGTCCGGTAGAGCAGGAAGGCTCCGAGCAGAACGCAGATGGGAATGGCACCCTGCAACAGCGACATGTTCACCGCCGTGGTGAATTGCGCGGCCTGGTACATCATCACATTGAAGACGGTGTAACCCAATGTGCCCATCAGGATCATGAAGCGGGGATAGCGCTTCAGCGCCTTGATCCCCTCCCGCACATCCGGCCGGTAGAAGGTGAACAGCAGGATCGCCACGCCCAGCCAACGCCCGGCCGTCAGCACCATGGGCGAAACATGCCCCACCGAGAAGCGCGCCACGACCGCATGCGCGCCCCAGAAGAACATGGTGAGGCCGAGCATGACATAGGCATTCGCATAAAGGGCGCGGAAAGCGTGGGGCATGTCTTTATTCGGGGATTGCGAAGCGTAATCAAAGAGGGAAGATAAGATCGGTATCGGTTTCCCGCGCTTTCCGAAAGGCTCTTTCATGTCCCTTCGCTTCCTTGTGATGGAAGGCAGCCCCGCTCCGGCCCGCGAACGCTATCGTGAGGCGCTCGGCCGCACGCCCGCGCAGCATTATGGTGATGTACTCGTTCAGGTGGCGGGCGGGGGCAGTTTCGATATCGTCTGCCCGGCGGATCCCGGCGGCAAACTGCCCGAAGGCGCGATCCTCGCCGATTACGATGGAGTCGCCATCACTGGCTCGCCGCTGCATATCTGGAAGCGCGAACCGGAATCAATCCGCCAGATCGAGCTTGCGCGGGAGGTCTTCCGCAGCGGCGTGCCGTTCTTTGGCTCGTGCTGGGGCTTGCAGGTGGCGGCGGTGGCGGCGGGCGGCCATGTGCAGAAGAACCCGCGCGGCCGCGAGTTCGGCTATGCCCGTCGCATCGCGCCGACGGCCGATGGCGCGCGCCATGCGCTCCTCGCGGGCCGGCCGGCCCTTTTCGATGCGCCTTGCTCGCATCTCGACGAGGTCACGGCCTTGCCAGCGGATTCCACATTGCTGGCCTCGAACGCCGTCAGCCGCGTCCAGGCGGCGGAAATCCGCTATCAGGGCGGCACTTTCTGGGGCGTGCAATATCACCCGGAATATGTCCATTCGGTGCTGGCCTATATTCTCGACCAGCGCGCGGGTGATCTCGTGGCGGAAGGCTTCTTCGTGGACAAGGCCCAGAGCAGCGCCTATTCGGCCGATCTCGTGGCGCTCGATGCCGAGCCGCGCCGGGATATCTGCTGGCGCCTTGGCCTGAATGCGGATGTGGTGGACCCGATCCAGCGGCGGACGGAGATCGCGAATTTCGTCGCGTGGTGCAAGGCAGAAGCCAGCCAGAGCGATGCGGCGTGAAAGCGCCCGCGTAACGCCACAGCTTTGCCGGCATTGAGCGATCGAGAATGGGTTGCCGCAACCTGCGACTTCTTCTCCCGGGGGTATCCGAACCATGGCCACAGCTCGACCGGCTTCCAGCCTTCCGCGGCTCGGCCGCGCGCTCGGTCTGATCGCGCCCCTTGGTCTGATCGCGCCCCTTGGTCTGGCGGCGGTCCCGGCCCATGCGGCGACGATCGAGGCGCGCTCGCGCATCGAGCGGGTCACGCTCTATCCCGATGCCGCAATTGTCACGCGCAGTCTCTCGATCGACCTGCCGGCCGGCAGCCATGATGTTCTCCTGCCCGATTTGCCGATGACCGCCGACCCGGCCTCGCTCCGGGTGGAGGCGAGCGGCAATGGCCGGCTGATGCTGGGCGGCATCGACCTGCGCATGGGCGTCGCGGAAGCCAGGGCCGATGCCGAGCTTGAGGCGCGCCTGAAGGCCAAGCGCGAGGCGCGCGATCGAAACGCAGATCGCATGGACAGCGCGGAAACCCGCAAGGCCATGGTGCAGCGCCTGGCCCAGGGTGATCCCGCGCCGAAGGACGGCAGGCCGCTCGATCTCGAGAGCTGGCTCAACGCGGTCGATGCGGTCGGCAAGACCACGCAGGCCCTGAATGACGAAATCCGCGGGTTGCGCATCGAGGAAGCGAGGATCGTCGAGGAAATCGCCGCGCTCGAAGCCGCGATCGGCGAGCCCGGCGCCCGGAACCCGCGCCGGGTGGCCGCCATCGCCGTGGAAGCGCCGGAAGCGCTCAGGGCAACGCTCACGGTGTCCTATCGCGTGGCGGGTGCTTCCTGGCGGCCGGTTTACGATGCCCGGCTCGATACGCGCGGCGCGAAGCCCGCGCTGGAACTCACGCGCCGCGCGCTCATCCGCCAGCGCACCGGCGAGGATTGGCGCGAGGCGAAGGTGGTGCTCTCCACCCTGCGCGTCCAGCGCGGCACGGCGGCACCCGTTCCGGGGAGCGAGCGGCTCGGCTTCCACGAACCGCCCCCGCCCCGCCCGCTGCCCATGGCCGCCGCACCGGCTTCTGATCAGCTCGCGATGGGCGAACGGGAGGAGCGTCGGCAGAGAATAGCCGCTGAACGGATGGAGCCTGCCGAGGAACAGCAGGCGCAGCTTGCGACCAGCCCCTTCCATGCCGAATTCATGGTGCCCGGCAACATCACACTTCCCTCGGGCAATGAGGAGCGCAGCCTGCGGCTCGCGGGCGAAGTGTTCGAGCCGAAGCTTCAGCACAAGGCCGCGCCCTTGCTTGATCCCACGGCCTATCTCGAAGCCAGCTTCACCCTGAAGGGCGACGCGCCCCTTCTGCCGGGCGAGGTGTTGCTCTCCCGCGATGGCGCGTTCATCGGGCGCGCCCGTGTCCATGCCATTGCCGGCGGCGACAGGGTCGAACTCGGCTTCGGTGCGGATGAGCGCGTGAAGATCACCCGCGTGCCCCTGCAGAGGGAGGCGCGCGACCCCGGCATTTTCGGCTCCAACCGCACGGAAGATCATCGTTTCCGCACGGATATCCGCAATCTCCACGCCTTCCCGGTGGCTTTGCAACTGCTCGATCGCCTGCCGATCAGCGAGGATCAGGCCATCAGCATCGAGCGCCTGCCGGAAATGACGAGGCCGGATGTCGAGAATGTCGAGGATCGGCGCGGCGTGGTGGCGTGGAACCTGGCGCTCGCCCCGCAGGAGGCGAAGGCCATCGTCACGGCCTGGCGGGTGCGCTGGCCGCAAGGAAAGACTTTGAGGCCGCAGCCGCTGCCGCGCTGAAAAGGCATCGCCTCTCAATCCCCTGGCCGTGGAAGCGGGCTTTCGCCTTTACCCCGGCTCCGCCTTCCTTTATCGCGACTCCTGAAAAAGAAGGGTCGTCATCGGTCGGCCCATGAGAATTCGAGGTCAGCATGGCCAATGTGGTCGTGGTCGGCGCCCAGTGGGGCGACGAGGGCAAGGGCAAGATCGTCGATTGGCTGTCCGAACAGGCCGACATCGTGGTGCGCTATCAGGGCGGCCACAATGCAGGCCACACCCTCGTCATCGATGGCGTGGTCTACAAGCTGAGCCTTCTGCCCTCGGGCATCGTGCGGGGCGGCAAGCTCTCGGTGATCGGCAATGGCGTGGTGGTGGACCCCACCGCGCTGATCGACGAGATCGAGCGCCTGCGTTCACAGGGCGTGGCGGTGACGCCCGCGAACCTGAAGCTCGCGGATAATGCCGTGCTGATCCTGCCGCTGCATCGCGAACTCGATGGATTCCGCGAGAATGCCAATACGGGCACGAAGATCGGCACCACGAAGCGTGGTATCGGCCCGGCCTATGAGGACAAGGTGGGCCGCCGCGCCATCCGCGTGCAGGACCTCGCAGAACCCGATGCGCTGATGCCGAAGATCGAGCGCCTGCTCGCGCATCACAATGCCCTGCGCCGCGGCCTCGGCCTCGAAGAGATCGCGCCGGAAACCCTGCGCGGCATGCTCATGGAGATCGCGCCGAAGATCCTGCCCTACATGGATCGCGTCTGGGATGTGCTCGACCATGCCCGCCGCGAGGGTAAGCGCATCCTGTTCGAGGGCGCGCAGGGTGCCCTGCTCGATATTGATCACGGCACCTACCCCTATGTCACCTCATCGAATACGGTGGCGGGCCAGGCCTCGGCGGGCTCGGGGATGGGACCTTCCTCGATCGGTTATGTTCTCGGCATTCTGAAGGCCTATACGACCCGTGTCGGCGAGGGCCCCTTCCCCACCGAACTCTTCGACGAGACCGGCAAGCAGATCGGCACGCGCGGCCGCGAATTCGGCACGGTGACAGGCCGCCCGCGTCGCTGCGGCTGGTTCGATGCGGTGATTGCGCGGCAGATGATCAAGATCAACGGGATCAACGGCATCGCGCTGACCAAGCTCGACGTGCTGGACGGCCTGCCGGAGCTCAAGGTCTGCACAGGCTATCGCCTCGATGGCCAGGTGATCGAGCATCTTCCGGCAAGCGAATCGGCACAGAAGCGGGTGGAACCGGTCTATGAGACCATTCCGGGCTGGTCTGGTTCCACGGCGGGGGCCCGTTCGTGGGCGGATCTTCCGGCGGAGGCCGTAAAATATGTGCGTCGCATCGAGGAGCTCATCGGGGCGCCCGTGACCCTGCTTTCCACAAGCCCCGAGCGGGATGATACGATTCTGATGAAAAATCCGTTCGAGGGCTGATCAGAAAGCGTCCATGGCCGATTATTTTCCCCTTCTCACCCGCGCCATCGCCACGCTGCCGGATCGCGATCCGGCCAGGCGGCAAGCCATCTATCTGCGGGCGAGAGAAGCGCTGGAACGGCAGTTGCGCAGCCTCGTTCCCCCGCTGAGCGAGGAGGAAATCCTCAGGGAGACCCTCGCGCTTGATGACGTGATCCTGCGCATCGAGGCGGATTTCACGGAAGTGCCGTCTCAGCCGCTCCTCGCCGGGGCGCCGCTGGAACGGCCGGGCCCATCGGTGGAGGGACCCGCAAACGCCGCGCGACTGTCGGGGGTGGCAGAAGCCGATGAGGCGGCGATGGCCTTGCAGCCCCCGCGTTCGCGCGGGCCGGAACGGCCGCGGATCGCCAGCCGCGAGGAGACCGAAAAGGGCCGGAGAAAGCTCGGCTTCTGGGCTGTCGCCGGTGGCGTGGCCATCGCCGTCATGGGCACCTTCGCCTATCTCAAGAAGGAAGACCTGGCGCCATACAGGCAGGGCGGCATTCGCCCGATGGAAGCCCCGCAGTCCAACGAGAGCGACGCCGCGAAGCGCGAGGGACGGCTTTCCTCGGCTCCGTCCGAAACGCCGCCTGCCCGCATTCCGCAAACGCCGCCCGCGAACCCTCCGCCAGCCACCGGCGGCTCGGCTTCCTCTCCCGTCGAGGCGCGCCCGCCGGCTGCTGTCGCGAGCCGCGCCTTCATGGTGCTGGAGACGCAAGGGACGGCACCGAGCCAGTTCGAAGGCGTCGCCAACTGGAGCTTCGCGGTCGATCCGGCTTCCCGATCAGGCGAAAAGATACTGCGCGTGCAGGTGGAATATGCCGCTGCGGGCCTCTCCATCGACATGATTCTCTCGCGCAACACCGACAAGACAATCCCGGCCTCGCATACCTTCTTCGTTACCTTCAATCCACGCAACGCAATGCCGCCGGTGCGCGAAATGAGCCCGATCGAGTGGCGCGAGCTTGAAAGTCAGACCGGACCAACCCTCGCCGGGCCGCTGGTGCCGATCCAGGACAATGTGTTCCTGATGGGCCTCGACAACAGCGAGGCCGCCATCCAGCGGAACCTGAACCTGCTCCGCTTCCAGCGCTGGATGGTGTTTGACGTGCGCCTCGCCACGGGGCGTCGCGCAGCCTTCCTGATCGAGAAGGGCCCGCCCGGCGAACGCGCGGTGAACGAGGCGCTTGCGGCCTGGAAGTGACGCCCGCTCGCATCGCATTTTCAAGCGAAACGGGAACCGGTTCGCGCCAAGAAAATGCGACCAGACAAAGAAGCATTTTCAAGCGAAACGGGAACCGGTTCGCGCCAAGAAAATACGATCAAGCCAAGAGATCAAGCCAGGAGATCAAGCATCCGAGCTGATTGGATCAGATTTGAAAATGCTCGAACCACTTGGCCGTGCCTTGCTCCTGAAACGAGAAGAGCGCCTTGCGGCGCTCTTCTCATGGCGAAAACCGGCATGAGGTTCAGTGCACGGATTCGATCTCGCGGATGTTCTTCATCACCGCCTGCTGCACCTTCTCGAAGGCGCGGGCCTCGATCTGACGCACACGCTCGCGGGAGATGCCGAACTCCTCCGAAAGCGCCTCCAGCGTCAGCGGCTCGTCGAGCAGGCGACGCGCCTCGAAGATGCGACGCTCGCGTGCATTGAGCGCGGAGAGCGCCTGCCCCAGGGCCAGATGGCGGTTCTCGTTCTCTTCGGAACGGGCAACCAGCATTTCCTGGTTGTCGCTCTCGTCCACCAGCATGTCCTGCCATTCGGAGGTCGAATCCTCCTTCATGGAGACATTGAGCGAGGAATCGCCGCCGAGACGGCGGTTCATCTCCACCACCTCGTGCTCTTCCACGCCGAGACGGGTGGCGATGAGCTTCACCTGATCGGGGCGCAGATCGCCCTCGCCCAGGGCCGAAAGCTTGCTCTTGGCCTTGCGCAGGTTGAAGAACAGCTTCTTCTGGTTCGCGGTGGTGCCCATCTTCACGAGCGACCACGAACGCAGGATGTATTCCTGGATCGACGCCTTGATCCACCAGATCGCGTAGGTCGCGAGGCGGAAGCCCTTGTCCGGGTCGAAGCGCTTCACGGCCTGCATCAGGCCGATATTGCCTTCGGAAACGACATCCCCCATGGGCAGGCCATAGCCGCGATAGCTCATCGCGACCTTGACCACGAGACGAAGATGAGAGGTAACGAGCCGGTGCGCGGCGCGCGGGTCCTCATGCTCCTGATAGCGCTTGGCGAGCATGAATTCCTCTTCCGGCTTGAGAACCGGAAAACGGCGCACTTCGGTGATGTATCGGGAAAGACCACCCTCACCCGACAGGACGGGCAAAGCGACGTTGGACATTTTTCCTCCTTCGGGCCCCAGAATGGCGACCCAGATCATCGCGGTGAAACACCCACGACGGCACATTGTTTATAGCACATCGCGCTCGTGGCAAAAGCAAGGCAGAAATCACGCTTGCGCGATCGGCCTTGCGTTCGCCGCCTCCGCCACCCACCTCAAGCGATGTCTCAAGGGCCGAAAAGTTCCCGCTCCAGGGCCGCAAAATCCGGTGGTGGCCTTGTCTCGAAGCGCATTTCCTCACCGGTGACCGGGTGCTCGAAGGCGAGCAACTCGGCGTGAAGCGCCTGCCGGGCAAGATCCGCCAACGCGGATCGCGCGCCGGGCGCGAGATGCGGCTCGCGCGTTCGGAAGCCCGAGCCATAGAGCGCATCGCCCAGCAGCGGGTGCCCGATATGGGCGAGATGCACGCGGATCTGGTGCGTGCGCCCCGTTTCAAGGCGGCAGGAGACGAGGCTTGCCACCGCCCTCGCCTCGCCCGCGCTCTCGTCGAGAACCTGATAATGCGTGATGGCGAAGCGCGCTTCCTCGGCACGGCTGACCACCATCTTCTCGCGGTTCTGGCGCGAGCGGGCAATCGCCGCGTCGATGCAGCCCGCTTTCCGCTCGAAGGCACCCCAGCAAATGGCGCGGTAGGCGCGATCCAGCGGCCCCGTGCGGCCGTGATCGGCAAATTGCTCGGCAAGGCCCCTGTGGGCACGATCCGATTTCGCGACGACCATGACGCCCGATGTATCCTTGTCGAGCCGATGGACAATGCCGGGGCGCAAGACGCCATTGATGCCCGAGAGGCTCTCGCCACAATGGGCGAGCAGCGCATTCACCAGCGTACCGGTTTCGTGGCCCGCGGCGGGGTGGACCACGAGCCCCGCCGGCTTGTCGATGACGATGAGATGCGCATCCTCATGGAGAATCGTCAGCGGAATGGCCTGGGGAACCGGCGTTGCCGCCACCGGCGGGGGCTCATCGAGGATCACCGCCTCATTGCCCGCGAGCTTTTTCGTAGCGTTGATCTCGATCGTGCCGTTCAACTGCACACGGGATTCCGCGATCATCTGCTGGATACGCCCGCGCGAAAAACCGTCGAGCCGCCCGGCCAGCGCCTTGTCGAGGCGCTTTCCGGCATCCTGAGGCTCGAAACGGAATTCACGGCGTGCCATGGCGCTCTCATCGCGGCGGCAAGACGGCCCCGCATCGAAGGCCTTGCGATATCCCGCGCCAGCCCCTATAGCAACGCGTCTCGTGCTCCCATCGTCTAGAGGCCCAGGACACCCGCCTCTCACGTGGGTAACAGGGGTTCGAATCCCCTTGGGAGCGCCATTCACGGTCAGAACCACGAACTTTTCGCGGTAAAGAAGAACGGCCATTCACGGCGTCGAGCAAACTCGATTTTCGACCGATGACGACCTGAGACCCTGTTCTCCTCCGGGGCCAGCCTGATGAATCCCCTCAAGAGCCGTACATTTTTTTCGGCAACCAGGTGATGATCTCGGGGAACAGGAAACACAGCAACACGGCGATCAGCTGGATGATCACGAACGGGATAATGCCGACATAGATATGTCGCGTTGTTATCTCCTTCGGCACGACGCCCTTCAGGTAGAAGAGCGAGAAGCCGACCGGCGGCGTCAGGAAGGAGGTCTGGAGCATCACCGCAAGCACCACCAGAAACCAGACCATGTCAAAGCCCAGCGCCTTGATGACCGGCGCGACGAGCGGAAGGATGATCAGCACGATCTCCAGCCAGTCGAGGAAGAAGCCGGCGACGAAGGCCACGAACAGGATGAAGATGACGATGCCGGTCGGTCCGAAGGGCAGGCTTTTCAGTGCATCAGCAATCAATTCGTCGCCGCCGAGCATGCGCAGCACGAAGGCGAAGATCGTCGCCCCGATAAAGATGCCGAAAATGAAGCAGGTCGTCAGCGTGGTCTCAATTCCGACGCGTCGGATCACCTGAAGGTCAAGCTTGCGGTTGGCAGCCGCGAGCAGCGTCGCACCGAAGGCGCCGATGCCCGAGGCCTCGGTGGGCGTGGCGATGCCGAAGAAGATGGCCCCGAGTACCGCAAGGATCAGGCCACCGGTCGGCACCGTTGCAAGGATGGCCGCCCAGATTTCCTTGCCGGTCAAGGGTGGCGCGGCGGGCGGCGGGGGAACCTTTGACGGCGTCAGGATGCCGACAAGAATAACGTAGATGATGTACATGATGCCCAGCATGACGCCCGGGATCAGCGCGCCCATGAACAGATCGCCGACCGAGACCGAGATCTGGTCCGCCATCAGGACGAGCATGATCGATGGCGGGATCAGGATGCCGAGCGTACCGGAAGCGGCGACAACGCCGGCCGACAGCTCTTTGGAATAGCGGCTCTGCATCATGATCGGCAGCGACAGCGTCGCAAGCAGGACCACTGACGCGCCCACGATCCCCGTCGAAGCCGCGAGGATGATCCCGATCAGGATGACTGTGATGGCCAGACCGCCGCGAAGTCGACCGAAGACCTTGACGAAATTCGTCATCATCAGTTCGGCGACGCCCGATCGGTCGAGCATCAGGCCCATGTAAACGAACATCGGAAGCGACACGAGCACCCAGTTCGACATCACCGCATCGATACGGTCGATGATGGCGCCGAATTTCGGCCAGCTGGTCAGCAGGAACGTGTCGACGCCGAAGGCATTGAGCACCAGGGCCGCCGCACCAACCAGCAGGGAAAGCCCGCCCAGCAGCCAGGCGATCGGATAGCCCGTGAAAAGCGATCCGATAAAGGCAACGAGGAAAACGATGACGATGATCTCGTAAACGGGCACGTTCCGCCCCCCCCGAACAGATGATGAATGAGACGCTCGACGGCGAAAGCGCGATCAATGGCCCGGGCGCAGCGCGGCGCGGACGCGGCTGAGCCGCGAAAGCCCCGCAAGCGCAAGAAGCGCGAAGCTCGAGACGATGAAGGACTTCAGCAGCCATCGGAACGGCAGCCCGTCGGGCGCGGCCGAGACTTCATTGAGCTGCCAGGACGTGATGACGAAAGGCACCGCGAACCACAGGATGATCGCGCACATCGGCAGCAGGAAACACAGGATCCCGAAGAGTTCGACCCAGAGACGCCGCCGCTGCGGCCAGTGTTCGGCCAGCACGTCAATACGCACATGCCGCTCCGCGATCTCCGTGAAGGCCAGACCCAACATGAACCCGACGGCAAAGATATGCCATTGCATCTCTTCCATCTTGATCGAGCCGATCGAGAAGACGTAGCGCAGGATCACCTGCGCTACGATCAGCAACATCAGGATGGTCCAGAGCCACGACGCTGCTTCGCCCATCCAGGCGATGACGCGGTCCGCTCTGCGCGAGAATGGGGTGCTCGGCAGGACAAGGCCGGAGGATCCGGCCACCGCGGGACCGTCTGTATGTTGAGCCTGCGCCATGGACCCGCCCACCTCAACGCTTGAAGTCGCGCGGCAGGAAGCCGAACTCATGCCATTTGGCGTTCTGGCGCTGGAAGGCGACCATGCTGTCGAGGACCTTCTTGAACATCGGGTCCTTGGCGGCTTCCTCGGCCAGCACCTCGTCTGACGCCTTCTTGAAGGCAGCCAGGAGTTCAGGGCTGACCTTGCGGGCGTTGACACCATCCTTCTCGAATTTTTCGAGCATGGCGCCCTGCAGGGCCTCGGCCTTGGCCAGGGCCATGGCGACACCTGCCGTGCAACTCATCTCGATCATCGCCTGCGTCGCAGGCTTCAGCCGGTTCCACTGGTCGAGGTTGACATACAGGAACTGGTTGGTCGACGGCTGATGCCATCCCGGCAGGTAGTAGTACTTGGCGACCTTGTGGAAGCCGAGCTGTTCGTCCACCGTCGGCAGAGAGAACTCCGTGCCATCCAGCACGCCCTTTTCCAGCGCCTGGAACAGCTCGCCCCCCGGTATCAGCGTCACCGAGGCACCCACTTTCTGATAGACGCGCCCGCCAAGACCGGCGGCGCGGAACTTCAATCCCTGAAGATCGGCGACGGTATTGATCTCCTTGCGGAACCACCCGGCAGCCTCGGGGCTGATCGTGCCACAGAAGATCGGATGGACCTTGTGGGGGCGGAACACCTCCTTCAGCAGCTGATCACCGCCGCCATAGTACATCCAGGCTGCGAATTGCGGGCTCTCCATGCCGAATGGCACGGCGCCAAACAGGGCCGAGGCCGGCACCTTGCCGATCTCGTAGCCCATCCAGCTGTAGCCCGCCTCGACCTTGCCCTGGCTGACGGAGTCAAACACCGCGAGCGCTGGAATCAGCTTGCCCGGTTCGAAGACCTGCAGCCGGATGCGCCCGCTCGATACCCGCTCAAGTTGCTGGCTCACCCACGGCATGGTGTCGCCCAGCGCCACCAAGTTCGATCCGAACGCCATGGGGATTCCCCAGCGAACGGTGTCAATCTCCTGAGCCCTTGCCAATCCGGCTGATGCGGCCAGTGCGCCGCCGAACGCGACCGCAATCGCCCTCTTTTTCCAAGCAGACATCCAATTCTCCCCTTGTTCCGTTCAACGCCGAAGGGCGCTGTGGTTCTCTTGGTCGATCGGGCCATTTCCAGATTGCGGGTTCTTGCACCGACCTTGACAAAGATAATTCTGCACGGACGCTTTACGCGTGGGAACTTAGTCAAATCGCGAAGTGGTTGCGCAAGAATGAGCGGCGGCAAGGGCGGTGACTGGAATGACCTGCGATATTTCCTCGCGGTGGCGCGCAGTGGGCGGCTTACAGCGGCAGCGAAGCATCTGGGGGTGAACCACTCGACGGTGGAGCGGCGGATCACCGCGCTCGAGAAGGCGCTTGCGGCCAAGCTCTTCGAGCGGCCACCCACCGGCTTCCAGCTGACCGGCAAAGGGCAGGAACTGCTGCCCTTTGCCGAGGACATCGAGTCACGCTGGCTGGTCGCTGCAAGCGCGGTCTCCGGCGCCGATGTTCGCTTGTCCGGCAGCGTCCGGATCGGAGCCCCGGATGGGCTGGGAATGTTCTTTCTGGCCAGCCGTTTGGGGGCCTTTTCGACACGCTATCCCGATCTCGATATCGAACTTGTCGCGATGCCGCAGGTCCTCAATCCCTCCAAGCGCGAGGCGGACATCGCCATCGGCTTCACGCTCCCCTCGCAGGGGCACCTGACCTGCCGGAAGCTCACCGACTATTCGCTCAGCGTCTATGCGTCGAAGGCCTTCCTTGATCGGCACGGCGCAATCGAGTCGGTCGACGACCTGCAGCGTGTCCCTTTCATCGGCTATATCAAGGATCTCCTGTACGTCCAGGAACTCGATTATCTGAACGAGATTTCCGAGCATCTGCAACCGCGGCTGACCAGCACCAACATCGTCGCCCAGTACATGATGACGCTCGCGGGCCATGGCGTCGCGGTCCTGCCGGACTACATGGCCGCGCAGGAAGAAAGCCTCGTGCGCGTTGCCCCCGGAATCAGGATCGTCCGATCCTATTACCTCAGCTTCAGCAATGGCCTGGCACATCTGCTCCGCATTCGGACCGTCATCGACGAGATGCTCGGATGGGTTCACGAAGCGCGTCCGCAACTGCTTCCCGCAACACGGCCTTCCGTTTCCTGACCCGGCTTTGTGCATCAGGAATTCCGGATCACCATTTCCGCGCCCTTGTGCCCGATCATGATTGTCGGGGTGTTGGTGTTGCCGGAGGTGATGGTGGGCATCACCGAAGCATCGATGACACGCAATCCATCAAGGCCGATGACCTTGAGCCGATGGTCGACCACCGCCATGGGATCGGACGGCAACCCCATTTTTGCCGTGCCCACCGGGTGGAAGATGGTCGTTCCGATGTCTCCGGCTGCCTTGGCGAGCTCGTCGGGCGCGTCGCCAACGGAAGGGCCCGGCACATGCTCGCGGGGATTGTAGCGCGCGAGCGCGGGCTGGCCCATCAGCCGGCGCGTCACGCGGATCGCATCGGCGGCGACCTGCCTGTCATCCTCGGTCGAAAGATAGGCCGGTGCGATGATCGGTTTGGCGGCGGGGTCCGGCGACCGGAGGCGCACCTCCCCGCGCGAGGTCGGGCGGAGATTGCAGGCGCTCACGGTGATGGCGGGAAACCGGTGCAGCGGATCGCCGAACTTGTCGAGACTGAGCGGCTGGACATGGAATTGCAGGTTTGGGCGCGCGATATCCGGCGAGGACGAGGTGAAAATGCCAAGTTGCGAGGGCGCCATTGTCATCGGGCCGCGTCGGCGGAGGGCGAAATCGAGTCCGATGCCCAACTTTCCGAGCCAGGAGTGATAGGTCTCGTTCAAGGTCCTGACACCATCGACGCGATAGATGGCCCGCTGCTGGAGATGGTCCTGGAGATTGCGGCCGATGCCGGGCGCATCGAGCGCCGGCATGATGCCCAATGCAGCCAGTTCGGCGGCGGGTCCGATGCCGGAGAGCTGCAGCAAATGCGGCGAGCCGATCGCGCCGGCAGACAGGATGACCTCGCGCGAGGCGCGCGCTTCGAATATCCTTTCGCGGTCACGAAACCGGACGCCGACCGCGCGCTTCCCCTCCATGAGGATGCGCTCGACCAATACGCCAGTGAGCAGCCTCAGGTTCGGGCGTTTCAGCGCCGGCTTCAGGAAGCCACGCGCCGCCGACCAACGGAGGCCGCGTTTCTGGTTGACATGGAAATAGCCGACACCCGTGTTGTCGCCGGTGTTGAAATCAGGCGTTGCCGGGATGCCCATTTCAATTGCCGCCCGCGAGACCGCATCCAGAACCTCCCAGGACAGACGAGGCGCTTCAACGCGCCATTCGCCACCCACGCCATGATGCGGCGTTTCGCCGAGGAAATGATCATCCAGTTGCCGGAAGATCGGGAGGACATCATTCCAGCCCCAACCGGTAAGTCCGCAGTCGCGCCAGCCGTCATAATCGGCAGACTGCCCGCGCATCGAAATCATGGCATTGATGGCTGAAGACCCGCCAATCACCTTGCCGCGCGGATATCGGAGCGAGCGACCATTGAGGCCGGGCTCGCTTTCGGTCTCGAACATCCAGTCCGAGCGCGGGTTGCCGATAGCAAAGAGATAGCCCACGGGAATGTGAAACCAGATCCAGTTATCCTGTCCGCCTGCCTCGAGCACGAGAACCCGCACATTCGGGTCTGCTGACAAGCGGTTCGCAACGACACAGCCCGCTGAGCCTGCACCCACCACGATATAATCATATGTGCCATCCAGTTGCATGACTGCCGACGACATGGAGCCCGCCCCCTCATTCATGGTGACGATGATGATGATTGCGACTTCGTGGACGCCCCAACCGGCGGGAAATCATCGTCGCGGTCACATTCGATGATCCTGTTCGGTCGGAGTCGCGGGTTGGTCTTATGAAGCCTTCCGCAATCCGGGTCGAGCACGCACCATTGCGAAAGCGTTGGGCGAAAACGAGCGGCGCCCGCCTCTCCCGGTCCCTGAAGGCCGGTCCGCAGATCATCCTTCAGGCAGGGATGCCAGAAATCCGCCAACCACGCTCGATTAGGGAATATCGGGGGCCTGCTGCCAATCGGCGGCAGCGACATCCGCTGCGGTTCTGCTGAAGCCGCTTCGGGACGGTAACGCCCCAGGGCGCGCCGACCGGAGCGCCCGATCCATGACGCCGGAAATCATCGCGCCGATGAGCGACAATCCGCGAGTGAACCTGTCGGAGGTGCCGGCCTGACGAAACCGCCCGGGCCAAAGCCGAGCAAGAGCAGTGGTGACCAAAAGCTACGCCACCCAAAGGAGGCGTCACCGGCACTTGCCGCCAAGACACTCACGCTCGCAACGTTGGCTTGCCGGAGGGGGTGGGTTGCTCGTATTGATGGAGGTTCATGAATCTCAACTCGCCCCTTTTCGACAAGGTTCGAACCCGGCCTGTGGCAGAGGAAGCCCGGCCGGAGGATGCGTTGCAATGCCAGCATCCGGCTTGTGCGCGAAAGGGCGAGTATCGCGCGCCGCGGGGCCGGGACTACGAGGGGCAGTACCTGTTCTTCTGCCTCGACCATGTGCGCGAATACAATCAGACCTACAATTATTTCAACGGCATGTCCGATGCCGCCGTTCAGGCCTACATGAAGGACGCGCTGACCGGCCATCGCCCGACCTGGCAGAGCGGCGTGAATGGTGCTCCCGATCCCGGCGCGGCCTCGAAGATCGATTCCGCCGCGCTTCTGCGCGAGCGCATCGAGAGATTGCGCCGGATGCGCCAGGAAGCCGCGGCCGAAAGCAAACGGGTGCGCGTCGGCAAGGCCGCGATGAAGGCTCTGGAATTGTTGGGGCTTGACGAAACCGCCGACAAGGCGTTGGTGCGACGACGCTTCAAGGAAATGGCCAAGCGCCTCCATCCCGACCTTAATGAGGGGGACAGGTCGCGCGAGGACAAATTGCGCGCCATCATCGACGCCTATAATTACTTGAAGTCAGTCGGCCTCGCCTGAAGGCTGATTCTAACGTTTCCACGAACACGGCGAATCCATCGGGGTAGCCGGAGGTGATGAATGTCTGTGACGGCCCTTGCGAGCGCGAACCCGGCGGATGCGATCCCTGCCGAGCCGGATACCAAGGTCAGCGCCAAGGCGCTGTTCGGCATCGATACCGAGATGCAGGTTCCAGCCTATTCCAAGACCTCCGAGCACGTGCCGGAGATCGACCCCGATTACCTGTTCGACCGCGACACCACGCTCGCGATCCTCGCGGGCTTTGCCTTCAATCGCCGCGTGATGGTCACCGGCTATCACGGCACGGGCAAATCGACGCATATCGAGCAGGTGGCGGCGCGCCTCAACTGGCCCTGCATCCGCGTGAATCTCGACAGCCATGTGAGCCGCATCGATCTTGTCGGCAAGGATGCGATCGTGCTCAAGGAAGGCAAGCAGATCACCGAGTTCAGGGACGGCATCCTGCCCTGGGCCTACCAGCGCAACATCGCGCTCGTCTTTGACGAGTATGATGCGGGACGCCCGGACGTGATGTTCGTGATCCAGCGCGTGCTGGAATCCTCGGGCCGTCTCACGCTGCTCGATCAATCCCGCGTCATCCGCCCGCACAAGGCCTTCCGGCTGTTCGCGACCGCCAACACGGTGGGCCTGGGGGATACCTCCGGCCTCTATCACGGCACGCAGCAGATCAACCAGGCGCAGATGGACCGCTGGTCCATCGTGACGGTGCTGAACTACCTCGCCCATGACAAGGAGGTGGATATCGTCCTCTCCAAGGCGAAGCATTACCAGAACAAGGAAGGGCGCGAGATCGTGAACCGCATGGTGCGCGTGGCGGATCTCACCCGCCAGGCCTTCATGAATGGCGAACTCTCCACCGTCATGTCGCCCCGCACGGTGATCACCTGGGCAGAGAACGCAGCGATCTTCGGCGATCTCGGCATGGCCTTCCGCCTCACCTTCCTCAACAAATGCGACGAGCTGGAGCGCCAATTGGTGGCGGAATTCTACCAGCGCTCCTTCGGCGTGGAACTGAAGGAAAGCGCGGTGAATGTCGCGCTGAGCTGAGGTGCAGCCCTTGGTCACGGTTGCAGTCGACACCCGGCATGAAGAAGTCCACAAGGCGGTGCTCGACGGCCTCGTCGCCTTCAACACCGCCGCAATGGGCGGAGATGGCGGCCGGCAGCCGGTCTCGATCAGCGTGCGTGACGGGGATGTGATCGTCGGCGGGGCCGTGGGCCGTTACTGGCACGGCTGGGTCTATGTCGATCTCTTCTGGGTGAGAGATGACCTGCGCGGCCGCGATATCGGATCGCGGGTCATGGATGAGCTTGAGGGGCATGCCTGCTCGCTCGGAGCGCGTGGCGTGCACCTCACCACCTATTCATGGCAGGCGCGCCCGTTCTACGAGAAGCGCGGCTACCGGGTTTTCGGGGAGATTTCGCCTTATCCCGAAGGGCATGCCTGCTACTGGCTGAGCAAGACATTATGACCCTCATTTCCAACCGCAAGCCGGGCCAGCCCGAGAACTCCCCCACGGAACCGCTCAAGAAGGCGGTCTCCTCGGCCCTGCGCGCCATGGCGGGCAAGGAGGAGGTGGAGGTGCAGTTCGCGGCGGATCGCCCCTCGCTGATTGATGCCGGCGAGATGGCCCGTGCCCGCCTGCCGGAGCCGCCGCGCAAGCCTTCCGCGAAGGATGTCGCCATCCTGCGCGGCCATGCGGACAGCTTCGCGCTGAAACTCGCTCTGCATGATCAGAAGCTGCACCGGAAGGTGGCGCCAGAGCCTCCGGAAGCACGCAAGGTGTTTGATGCGGTGGAGCAGGCGCGCTGCGATGCCATCGGCGCCCGGCGCATGATGGGGGTGGGCACCAATATCGGCGCGATGCTGGAAGATCGTTACGCCCGCGCCAATCTCGCGGCTGTCTCGGAGATCGGCGATGCCCCGATCGAGGACGCCATGGCGATGCTCGTGCGCGAGCGGCTCACCGGCCTCGCCCCGCCGCCCTCCGCCGAGAGGCTCACCAATCTCTGGCGAGAGCGGATCGAGGAGAAGGCGGGCACCACACTCGACCAGCTCGCCGGGCAGGTGCAGGACCAGCAGGCCTTCTCGAAGCTCGTGCACCAGATGCTCGTGCAGATGGGCCTTGAGGAAGGCGATCCGCTCGGCTCGGACGACGAGGATCAGCAATCCGACGATCAGGACGATGCCGGCGAGCAGGAGCCGCAGGAGGGAGAAAGCGGCGAGGCCGAGGAGCAGGACGGTTTCGACATGCAGGAAACCGAAGCGCTTTCCGAGGAAAGCGCGGAAGGTGCGCAGGAAGCCGCCGATGCTCCGCCGGGCGAATACCCTGATGAAAGCGAGATGGTGGATGCGGAAGAGCCGGCCGAGGCCGCCCGCCAGCCGCAGAAGCCGGATAACAGCCGTGCGGCAAGCGAGTACAAGGCCTTCACGAACAAATTCGATGAGACCATCGAAGCCGAGGAACTCTGCGACGCCGAGGAACTCGAGCGGTTGCGCGCCTATCTCGACAAGCAGCTCTCCTCGCTCCAGGGCGTGGTCTCGCGGCTCGCCAACCGCCTCCAGCGCAAGCTGCTGGCCCAGCAGAGCCGCGCCTGGGAATTCGACCTGGAGGAAGGCACGCTCGATCCTGCGCGCCTCACGCGCGTCATCATCGATGACATGCGCGGCACCTTCGCGCCGCTCTCCTTCAAGCGCGAGAAGGACACGAATTTCCGCGATACCGTGGTCACGCTGCTGATCGACAATTCCGGCTCGATGCGTGGCCGGCCCATCACGGTCGCGGCCACCTGCGCCGATATTCTCGCGCGCACGCTTGAGCGCTGCGGCGTGAAGGTCGAGATTCTCGGCTTCACCACCAAGGCATGGAAGGGGGGCCAGAGCCGCGAGGCCTGGCTTCAGGCCGGAAAGCCGGCCAATCCCGGACGTCTCAACGATCTGCGCCATGTCATCTACAAGAGCGCGGACGCTCCGTGGCGGCGCGCGCGGCGCAATCTCGGCCTGATGATGCGCGAGGGGCTGCTGAAGGAGAATATCGACGGGGAGGCGCTCGATTGGGCGCATAACCGCCTGCTTGCGCGGCCCGAGCAGCGCAAGATCCTGATGATGATCTCCGATGGCGCGCCGGTGGATGACACCACGCTCTCGGTCAATTCCGGCAATTACCTCGAACGGCACCTCCGGCAGGTCATCGAGGCGATCGAGACCCGCTCGCCGGTGGAACTCATCGCCATCGGCATCGGGCATGATGTCACGCGCTATTATCGGCGTGCGGTAACCATCGTCGATGCGGAGGAACTGGGCGGCGTGATGACCGAGAAGCTCGCCGAACTTTTCAGCGAGGATGCGGGCGGCGGCGGCCGGCGCGCGGCCTGATGCCGAAGCTCTCGCGCCGTGGCCTGCTGGCCACCCTGCCGGCCCTGGCGGTGTTTCCGCGCGCTGCCTTGGCCCAGCGGGCGGAAGGGGCGGAAAGCTTCGCGTGGCAACCCACGCGGGTCACGGCACATTCCCTCTCCGGCTTTTCGGTGTCGGAGCCGGAGCGGCGCGAATTCGGCCCGCTTGTCTTTCTGGGTGGCCTCGAATTGCAGGGGGATCTCCGTGAATTCGGAGGCATTTCCTCCGGCGTGATCGATCCGGATGGCAAGGGCTTCATCGCGGCTTCCGATCAGGCTCACTGGATCGCCGGTCGCTTCGTCTCGGATTCCGCCGAGCGCCTTCTGGGGATCGAGAATGTCCGCCTGGCACCGATGATGGCGCCGGACGGGCGCAGGATGAAGCGCACGCGCTCCTTCGACACGGAAGGCATGACGCGGATCGGCAACCGGCTTTTCGTGAGCGTGGAGCGCGTGCACCAGATCCTGCGGTTCGAGATCGGCCCGAACGGGCCGCAGGGGCGGGGAACGCTCGTGCCGACGCCGGACGAGATCCGGCGGCTGGGCGTGAACCAGGGCATCGAGGCTCTGGGCACCCTCCCTTCCCGTTCGCACCATGCCGGTTCTCTCATCGCGGTCGCCGAGCGGGCGCCAGATGGACAGCCTTCGGAGCGCATTCCCGGCTGGATCATCAGCGGAACGCAATCCAGCGCCTTTTCTGTCCAGCGCAGCGGTGATTTCGACATCACGGACCTGAACTTCCTGCCGGGTGGAGACATGCTCATTCTCGAGCGGCGTTTCTCGCCCTTTTGGGGTGTCGCGTTCCGCATCCGCCGGATACCGCTCGCGCGCATCGTGCCTGGCGCCGTGCTCGACGGCGAAACGCTGATCGAGGCCAACATGGCCTATCACATCGACAACATGGAGGTGCTGATGATCCACCGCGCCAGCGATGGCAGGGCGATCCTCACGCTGATGTCCGACAATAATTTCTCGATCCTGCAGCGCAACATCGCGCTGCGCTTCGCCTATCGCGAATAGAGCATTTTCAAGCGAAGTGGGCACCGGTTCGCGCCACGAAAATGCGATAAAGCAAAGAGAGAAGCATTTTCAAGCGAAGCATGCCCCTGCGAAGGCGGGGGTGCGAACCGGTTCGCGTGAAGAAAATGCGATAAAGCAAAGAGAGAAGCACTTTCTTCGACCAACCGGTATCCAATGGATCGGAAAATGCTCCAGGCAACAAAAAGGGCGGCCGGAGCCGCCCTGATCCTTCGCCCGTGAAACAGGCCTCAGCCGTTCAGCTTCCTGGTGATCTCGCGCTTGAGACCGAGGGCGGTCGGCGACAGTTCGGCCTCGCCCGCCTTGAGCAGGAAGGCATCAAGACCGCCGCGATGCTCCACGGTGCGCAGGCCGTTGGCTGAAATGCGAAGGCGCACCGAACGGTTCAGCGCATCCGACATCAGGGTGACGTTGACGAGGTTCGGCAGGAAGCGGCGCTTCGTCTTCCGGTTGGAGTGGCTGACCTTGTGGCCAACCAGGGCACCCTTGCCCGTGAGTTCGCAACGACGCGACATGGTCTTGATCCTTCGGGTCTCGCCCCAGGGGCGGAGGACAACCCAAACGCGGGGGGCCGTGCTGTCGCACCCGCCTTCCGACGCATGGGTTCGGGAAATCGAGAAAGGGCGTATAGTCGAAGCCATTCCCCGGGTCAACCGCGAAGCGCGAGGCGTGACGAAAGCGCCGAGTTGCGCCGAATCACGCTTGCGTTCAAAAGGAAGATCTCTTTTCGCGTTTCAGCCCGTTTTCGGGCAGCGCAGCGGATGAGCGGGCGCGGGGGGCGTCCACCCGCGCCCATGGGCGCGATGCAGGGGCAGGCAGAACGAATGAACGCCTTGCGAAAGCGCTCCACGCCGATCGCCCTGGCCGGGCTGCTACTGGGTTTGGCCGCCAGCCAGACGCGGGCCGGGACAGTGGATGCCACCTATTCCATCACGCTGGCCGGCCTCACGATCGGAAGGGCCAGCCTTTCCGGCGTGGTGGAGAATGGTTCCTACAACATCAATATCAGCGCCGCGCTCACGGGCCTCGTGGGCGCCCTGATGAATGGCTCCGGTTCCGGCACCGCCCGGGGCGGGCTTGGCGGCGCGCTGCCGCTCTCCAATGGTTTCGCGGTGACTGCGACGAATGGCAGCGCCTCGCGCACCATCCAGATCGGGGCTTCCGGTGGCAATGTGCGGGGCGTGATCATCGCACCGCCGCTCGCATTGCCAATGGAGGGGCGCATCCCCCTGCGCGATCAGCACAGGCAGGGCGTGATCGATCCCATCAGCGCGCTGGTGATGCCCGTGCTGAATGGCAACCCGCTCGACCAGGCAAATTGCGAGCGTCGCCTCCCGGTTTTCGATGGCACGCAGCGCTTCGACGTGGTGCTGAGCTTCGCGGGCATTCGCAACGTGCAGTCCGAGGATGGCTATGTCGGCCCGGTGCTCGTGTGCACCGCGCGCTACGTGCCCGTGGCAGGCCACCGGCCGGATCGGCGGGCGGTAAAATTCATGACCGAGAATCGCAACATCGATACCTGGCTCGCGCCGGTGAATGGCGGGCGGGCGCTGATGCCCTATCGCATCTCGGTGCGCACCATGGTCGGAACCTCGGTCATCGAAGCCCGGCGCTTCCAGTCGAGCCCGCGATAACGCTCCAAATCGGCACAAGGCTTTAACGCCGTGCATGCGTTTTGCGCGCGGGCGTTTGAGATCCGCAGGGGCAGCAGGCTGCGCGCTTTCCTGCTCTTCTGATCATCTAAGCCCTTGTGATTAATGATTAAAATACGATTCGTCGCATTTTGCCGGAAAAGATCCGCGGATGCGGAAATCTGATTCGTCGATGGTTCGTTCCGCATCCGCACCAATTCCTAATACAGCCATGCCAGAAGATGCGTTGGCCTCGCGACCAAGTATTAACCATGATTTCGCGCATGTTTCACTTGACAGGAGATTCCGTCCGACTCGACGCAAGAGTCGAGCGGCACCTTGGCGAGTCTTGCGCAGAGTCGAGCCGAATCACAAGATCTGGGAGAGATGCAGAATGACTCAGCCACATCTTGTGCGTGAACAAACCGTGACTCAGGGAGAGTCGCCGATTCGATTGTGATTCGTTCCAGTCCCGTTCGAAATCTTTCCGAAGACTCTCAGCAGGAGCGATTTCTGTTCGCAAACGGCACAGCATGGCGGCGCTCCGCTGGCGCAAGCCTTGCGAAACGGCATGCCGCGCGCCACATCTCGTTGACCTTGAACGGCCCGTCAGCGGGCAGCCGGATTCCGCCCGGCCCATTCCGGAGACGGTTGTGACGCGTCCGCCTTCCCCCGCGCATTCCGGCCCCGTCGGCAGCGGGCGCGGCGTCACGGCTGTTCTCGGCCCGACCAATACCGGCAAGACGCATCTCGCGATCGAGCGGATGCTGGGTCACGATACAGGGCTCATCGGCCTGCCGCTTCGCCTGCTGGCCCGCGAGGTCTATCATCGGCTCGTGTCGCGGGCCGGGATTCATGCGGTCGCGCTCGTCACCGGCGAGGAGAAGATCAAGCCGCCGAATCCACGCTACTGGGTCTCGACCGTCGAGGCCATGCCGCGCGACCTCGTGGTGAGCTTCGTTGCGATCGACGAGGTGCAGCTCATTGCCGATGCGGATCGCGGTCATGTCTTCACGGATGCGGTTCTGAACCGACGCGGGCGCAGCGAGACCATGCTGCTCGGAGCCGGCACGGCGCGGGCGCTGATCGAGCGGCTTCTGCCGGGCGTGCAGATCGCGACGCGACCGCGGCTCTCCAAACTCAGCTTCGCGGGCGAAAAGAAAATCACGCGATTGCCCGCTCGCTCGGCTGTCATCGCGTTCTCGGCCGAGGAGGTTTACGCGATTGCCGAGCTGGTGCGTCGCCAGCGGGGCGGGGCTGCCGTGGTCATGGGCTCGCTCTCGCCGCGCACGAGAAACGCGCAGGTCGCGATGTTCCAGGCCGGCGAAGTCGATCATATTGTCGCGACCGATGCGATCGGGATGGGTCTCAACCTCGAGATCGGGCATGTCGCCTTCGCCTCCGACCGCAAATTCGACGGGAAAAGACATCGCCGCCTGACCCCGGCCGAGATGGCGCAGGTGGCGGGCCGCGCGGGCCGCGCGCAGGAGGATGGCACCTTTGGCACGACGGGCCGCTGCGCGCCTCTCGAGGAGGAACTCGTCGAGGCGATCGAGGAGCACGTCTTCGACCCCCTCCCCTTCGCCTGGTGGCGAAACGGGGTTCTCGACTTCGCCTCGATTGAAAAACTTGAAGCGAGCCTTTCGCGCAACTCTCCGCAAATCGACCTCATTCGCGCGGGCAAGGCCGAGGATGAGGTGACGCTGGATATCGCCAGCGCAAGGCCGGGTGTGCGCTCGCTGGCTTCCACGCGGGATGGCGTGCGCCGTCTGTGGGACCTCTGCCAATTGCCGGATTATCGCAAGGTTTCCCCGAATATTCATGCAGATCTCGTGGTTTCGCTTTATGAGCCGATCATGCGGAAGGGGGCCATCGACAGCGATTGGTTCGCCCGCGAGATCCGCTCCTGCGACCGGCTGGATGGCGATATCGATACGCTCGCCTGGCGGCTCGCCTACATGCGCACCTGGAGCTATTGTGCGAACCGGCCGGACTGGCTCGGTGATCCAGCGCATTGGCAGAACGTGACGCGCGCGCTAGAGGACAGGCTTTCCGATGCGCTTCACGAAAAGCTGATGCAACGTTTCGTGGATCGGCGCACCTCGGTTCTGATGCGACGCTTGAAAGAGAATGCGATCATGGATGCAGACGTGAGCCCGACCGGAGAGGTCATCGTCGCGGGCCAGAATATCGGTCGCCTCGCCGGTTTCCGCTTCACGCCCGATCCGAATGCCGAGGGGCAGGAGGCGAAGGCCCTGCGCGCCGCCGCCTCCAAGGCTTTGGCCGGCGAGATCGAGGCGCGCGCGACGCGGCTCTCCACGGCGAATGACGACCAGATGACCTTGTCCCTCGATGGCATCATCCGCTTCATCGGCGAGCCGATCGCGGTGCTGCAGGCGGGTGCGAAGGCGCTGGAGCCGCGCTTCCTGCTGCTGGCCGACGAGGAACTCGCGGGCCTCCATCGCGAGATGGCCGAAACGCGCCTCGGCCTCTGGCTGAAGGCGCATGTCGCGAAGCATCTGGGCCCGCTCTTTGCGCTGGAAAGCGGTGAGGGCACCACGGGCATCGCGCGCGGGATTGCCTTCCGGCTTGCCGAAAATCTTGGCGTGCTCGACCGCAATGCGGTTTCGAATGACGTCCGCGCGCTCGACCAGAACGCGCGCGGCGAACTCCGCAAGCTCGGCGTGCGCTTTGGTGCGCATCACCTCTTCCTGCCGGTGCTGATGAAGCCCGGCCCGCGCAGTCTCGCGGCGCAGCTTCATGTGCTTTTTACCGGCGGCGATAATTCCGGCCTGAAGGAAGTGAGCCATCTCGCCTATTCCGGCCGCACCTCGATTCCGGTCGATCCCGCGATCCCGGCCGAGCTTTATCGCATCGCGGGTTATCGTGTGGCTGGGCCGCGCGCGATCCGCATCGACATTCTCGAGCGCCTCGCGGATCTCATCCGCCCGGCGATCGCCTATCGCCCCGGCGTGACCGAGGGCGAGCCGCCGGCGGGCGCCGCCGATGGCGACGCCTTCGTCGTGACCGGCGCGATGACCTCGCTCGTGGGTGCGGCGGGTGCCGATTTCGCCGAAGTTCTGAAGGCGCTCGGCTATCGTTCAGAAACGCGTCAGGGGCCGGCGATCACCGTTCCGATCAAGCGCGCGGTGGTTGCGCCGATGGAACCCTTCAAGCCCGCCGAACCCGGGGGCGAGGCCGTGGCGGAAGCGGTGGAGGCCGATGCACCCGGGATAGCCGTGGCGGAGCCGGAAGCGGCTCCCGCCGAGGCCGAGGCGCCTGCCGAAGCGCTGGTGGAAGTCGCGGCCGAGCCTGCATCCGACGCCGTTGAGGCGCCTGCCGCGGAAGCGGCGGCTCCTGCCGAGCCGGTCACGGTCGAAGTCTGGCGCATGGGTCGCAGCGAGCGACCGCAGCATCGGGGCGATCGCAGGCCCAACCGCGCCAATCGTCCGGATCGGCAGGCGGAGGGCGCGCCCGGAGACCGCAGCGGCGAGCAGCGTCCAGGTGGGCAGAGACCAGGTGAACAGCGTCCAGGTGAACAGCGTCGTGGCCCGCCGCCTTGGAAGCGCGGTCCGAAACCCGGCGAGCAGCCGCGTCCGGCTGAGAGCGCGCCGGCCGGAAGTGGCGAGGCGCCGCGCCGCCACGATGACCAGCGCCGCGACCGGCGCGAGACGTTCGAGAAATTCGGCAAGCGCGAGAATCGCCCGCAGGGCGACCGGAGCGAGCGCGGCGGCAAGCCCTTCCACAAGGCTGGCCGCCCGGATCGCGAGAACCGCGAGCGCGGGCCGGAACATCGGGTCTTCGCCACCAGCGGCCCGCAGCCTGGCCGCAAGGGCGAGAAGGCGGCAGATCCGGATTCGCCCTTCGCGAAGCTCGCCGCCCTCAAGGCCCAGCTCGAAGGCAAGAATTGAGACCGCATGGCGCGAAAGCGGGACAGTGCCGAACCTCCGGGCTCATTGCTTCCCGCGCGCCAGCGCATCGACCTTTTCATCTGGCATGCACGCCTTCTGCGCACCCGTTCGGCGGCGGCTGAACTGGTGCGGGAAGGTCATGCCCGCGTGAATTCGCTGCGCGTGACGCAACCCGGCTATGCGTTGAAGCCTGGCGATGTTCTAACCCTCGCACTGCCCGGTCGCACTTGGATCGTGCGGGTCGAAGCCTTTTCCGAGCGTCGCGGGCCGGCGGAGTTGGGCCGGACACTCTACACCCGGCTTGATGGTGCTGAGGCAGAAGCGCAGGCTGACGAAACCTGCATCGACCTTGGGCGGGCGGCCTTTGATCGGCGGGCACTTGCCCCGAAGGCCAATCGGCATTAGCGAAGCAGAAAGCGCCTCGAATGTTTCACCCGGGCCTTGAACCCGCGGTTCCTGACGGAGAACGATGATGACCTATGTCGTCACCGAAAACTGCATCAAGTGCAAATACATGGATTGCGTGGAAGTCTGCCCGGTGGATTGCTTCTACGAGGGCGAGAACATGCTCGTCATCCATCCCGATGAGTGCATCGATTGCGGCGTTTGCGAACCGGAATGCCCGGCGGAAGCCATCAAGCCGGATACCGAGCCGGGCCTCGAAAGCTGGCTGAAGCTCAATTCCGAATATGCGAGCCAATGGCCGAACATCACCATCAAGCGCGAGGCGCCGGGCGATGCGAAGGAATGGGACGGCAAGCCCGGCAAATTCGAGGCGCATTTCTCGCCGAATCCCGGCGAGGGCGACTGAAGCTGTTAACCATTCGCCTTAACGGGGGAGCGGCAACGAGCACTTCCTTTGATTTTCCCCGCTTTTCGTGCTAGTCATTTCCAACAGTCGAATTCGGTGGCACTGTCTTTGCGCCCACTTCTTTCACATTGAACGGGTTGATCCGGCTCCAGCGTTCTTCGGGCGCTTGGGCTGGCTTTCTGTTTTGTGGAGAGGCGCAGCCTCGATTGGGTCTGTTGAGCCCCCGGCTCCAGGACTATTGGTCCAGGGCCGGTCTTTGGTTTCGCGTGCGTCAGGCACGCCACTCTCGCACGCATCGCGAAAGCGGCGCGCGGCGACAAGAGGATGAAATGAGCACCAAAAAGACGACGCAGCGGGATGTGTTCAAGCCGGGTGAATTCATCGTCTATCCAGCCCATGGCGTGGGCCAGGTGACGGCGATCGAGGAGCAGGAGATCGCGGGCTTCAAGCTCGAACTGTTCGTGGTGAACTTCACGAAAGAGAAGATGACCCTTCGCGTTCCGGTGGCGAAAGCCGCGAGCGTGGGCATGCGCAAGCTTTCCGAAAGCTCGGCCATTTCCAAGGCGCTGGACGTTCTCACCGGTCGCGCGCGCATCAAGCGCACGATGTGGAGCCGCCGCGCCCAGGAATACGAAGCAAAGATCAATTCGGGTGATCTCATCGCGGTCGCCGAAGTCGTGCGTGATCTCTATCGCTCGGAAGCCCAGCCGGAGCAGTCCTATTCGGAGCGCCAGCTTTTCGAAACGGCCCTCGCACGCCTCGTGGACGAGATCGCCGCCGTCGATGGCTCCACCGAGACGGAAGCCATGAAGCGTGTCGAGACGAGCCTCGCCAAGAGCCCGCGCCGCTCGCGCGGGGCGGATGCCGGCGATGCCGACAACGACGATGCGAGCGACGAAGCGGCCTGATTTGCGCAGGCACTCTCTTCAGGCCCTCAAGGCCCGCCCTCACCGGCGGGCCTTTTTCATGCTCATTTCCAGAAGGATTCGCCAATTATACAAATCGCGTTTGAAAAGAATCATTTAACCGCTGTGATCCGACCATCTTCGCGCCGCGTAGCCTTTCCAAACAAGTGACACGGGGAGGTCACGCATGGCGCAGCTCGCTGGAGTTCGTCGGTCCTTTGTCCGGGCGGCAATGGATGCCCCCTTTCTCACTCGCGAGGATGAGCATGCCCTCGCCGTTCGCTGGCGGGATCATCAGGACAAGGATGCTCTCCACCAGCTTACAACCGCGCATATGCGCCTCGTGATCTCCATCGCGGCGCGTTTCCGCAATTATGGCCTGCCCGTTTCCGATCTGATCCAGGAAGGCCATGTGGGCCTGCTGGAAGCAGCCGCCCGCTTCGAGCCCGATCGCGAAGTGCGCTTTTCCACCTATGCGACCTGGTGGATCCGCGCCTCCATCCAGGATTTCGTGCTGCGCAACTGGTCCATTGTGCGCGGCGGCACCAGCTCCGCCCAGAAGGCCCTGTTCTTCAACCTTCGCCGGCTGCGCCTGCGCATCCTCCAGAAGGCCGATGGCGACCCGAATGTCGATGTGCATGCCGAAATCGCGGCGGCTGTCGGCGTGCAGAAGGCGGATGTCATGGCAATGGAAGCGAGGCTCTCCGCGCCGGACATGTCGCTTCATGCTCCTGTTTCGGAAGAAGGTGCCTCCGATTCCGTTCGCCTCGATTTCTTCGCCGATGACAAGCCGCTGCCGGATGAGATCGTGGGCGACCAGATCGATACCGAACGCCGCCATGACTGGCTTCGCTCAGCTCTCACCGTGCTCTCCGAGCGAGAGCTGCGCATCCTGCGCGAGCGCCGCCTTTCGGAAGAGGGGGAGACGCTGGAAGCTCTCGGTTCCAAGCTCGGCATCTCGAAGGAGCGCGTGCGCCAGATCGAGAATCGCGCACTGGAAAAGCTCAAGAAGGCGCTGATCGAACGCAATCCGCGCTATGCGGAGGCGGTGGCGATCTCCGGGTGATCAGCCGCCGGTGATGATCTTGTAGTGCTGCCCGGGAACGAGCATGTCGTCCGGCGTCAGCCCGTTCAGCACATAGAAGCGTTCCAGACCTTGCGCCACATTCGCCATGTGGCTCACGACCAGATCTTCGGGCCGATCTCCCGCGCGCGCCATGACGAGGCCGATTCGTTGGCCCCGGAGGCGCTTCACCTCGTCCTCGCTCAGTTCCCGGAAGCTCCTGGCCACGGCGAGAAAACGCTGATCGGCTTCCGCGCTGAAGTTCTGCGCGGCAAAGATGAAGCGGAAGACAATCTCACCCATGCGGATCAGCACAACCCGGAAGGTCCAGTCCGGCCCGCGCGCGAGGCCCAGGGCGCCCGGCAGGTTGCCGATTGTCGTCTCGTTGAGATCGGTAATCGCGATGCCTTCGATCGGGTTCAGCGCGAGCAGCGCCGTCAGCGAGCGCTCAGGCTCTCCGCGCGAGGAATCAAGCCGCAAGGCTTCGTTGCCACCGGGCGAGACACCCAGAACGGCATGCGGCGAGTTTTCCAGCGTGAAACCCTCGGGCGCATCGAAGGTGAAGCGCAGGCGCGGATGCAGGAAACTTTGGCCGCGGATGAGGCCCTGGTTGACATCCTCGCCATAGGCAATGCCGTTGATCGCCTGCAGCCATTGCATGCGATTGGCCTCGCCGACACCGGGCGCCCCGAACTGGCGCGCAACGGCGATGGCCTTTTCCAGGCGCTCCGGCGTGGTCGGATGGGTTGCGAGAATGTCGTTCTTCTCGGTCACGTTCGGATCATCGACGCTGTTGCGCATCCGGCTCGTACGATCGAGCGCCACGAGAAAGCGCACCGCGCCATGCGCCTCATAGCCGGCCTTGGCGATGGCGCGCACGCCCAGTTCGTCGGCGTCCATTTCCTGCTGGCGCGAGAAGTTCGCGAGCGCGACGCGGCTCTGGTCGCGCATCAGCCGGCTCGCGCCGGGATTGGCGAGCACTTCCTGATGCACGCGGCTCACCAGCACCGACCGGCTTTCGAGTTCCGCGCGCTCCATTGCGTGCCGACCGGTGACATGCGCAATCTCGTGCGCGATCACCGAAGCGGCCTCCGCCGTGTCGTTTGCAAGCGCGAGCAACCCACGCGTGACATAGACATAGCCATTTGGCAGCGCGAAGGCATTCACGCTCGGTGAGTTCAGAATGGTGACGCGGTAGGTCTCGTTGGGCCGATCCGAGACAAGGCGCAGCCGGTTGGCGATCTCGCTCAGCAGCGCCTGGAGCCGCGGGGCGCGATATTCGCCGCCGAAGCTGTGGATGAGACGCTGGTGCTCGCGCTCGAGGGCCGTGCCGGGTTCGAGCATCGGCATTGTGCCCGGCAATTCCACCCGTTGCGGCTCATCCATCGAAATGGGGATCGTGTCGCTGACGCAGCCCGCGAGCGCCCCCGCGAGCAGGGCAGGCGCAAGGATGCGCCAGAGCGGCGGGAGGGTTGCGGGAAAAAGCAAGGTTGTCAGGAGCATGGATCGGCAAGGCGCCCGGAATGACCGGATCTTTCTATCCTGATGCGGCGATTGTGTCATCGCTGTGATGCTGCGCCGGCCTTTTCGAGCACGGTGAGGTGGTCTGCACTCTCGAGCCGGGAGCGGCTCAGGCCTTCCCGCGCGACAATGAACCGCACGACAACCCGCCGGTTGACGAGCGATTCGGGCGGAAGCCCGCGCCGGGTGAGCGCGGAAATCGTCGCCGCACTGGCCGAAAGGGCCGGCCCACCGCGTGCGGCATTCCGGATGTTGAGGAAGAAGATTTCCCGCCAACGCCGCACTTCGGATACCGTCCAGATCACCGCCATCCGCCGGCCGGCCTGGCGGGAGGGATCGGCCTCGATGCCGGCCAGTCTCCGGGCTTGCAAGCGCGGCGCCCAGTGCCCGCGCCTCTGGTCGATTGCCACAGCCTCATGGGTCACAAGTTCGTCCCAGCACCCGCCGGTGATCTCCGGCCAGGCCGGCACGAGCCCCGCCTCGACCATTCCGGCCTGCAGCCAGAAAGGCGGCAAGGCCGCAGCCGATGGCGAATGGGGCTCCTGCACGAAGATGAAGGCGGGTATGGCGCCCCAGCGATCCGGCGGCGCGACCGCCTTCCAGCTTACTCTCTGCTCCTGGAGTGATTCGACGAGCCCCTTGGCGAGCTTCGCGCGCAGGTTGGGCTCCAGATGATCCGGCCAGACGATATTGGCGAGCCGAAGCGTTGGCCCCTCCTTGAGCATGATCGTGCCATCCGGCTCGATTCGCCGCACGTCGGCGGGAAGGGCACCCTCGGGCGCGCAGGCCCGGCTCGCGGGAATCTGCGCATGCGCAAGGCCGGATGAGGCGAGAAGCGCCGCCCCCGCGAACAGGAGAGGGATGCACAAGCGCCGAAAAGCTGCTAGAAGCCCTTTGCCGGAAAGGTCCCGTAGCTCAGCAGGATAGAGCGGCAGTTTCCTAAACTGTAGGTCACAGGTTCGAATCCTGTCGGGATCACCAGCTATCGCGACGGCTCCTTCGAACCTGCAATCGATCTTGCCCGTCTTCGCCAAGGCTCGACGGGTGGTTCGAATCCTGTCGGGATCACCAGCCATCGCCCTGTAGCCGGGCCGGGGATTGTGCGCTTCTTCCGCCAATCCTCTCGCCTTTTCAAGATTCTGGCAGGGATGAGCGCCCGAGCGGACTGGCGTTCTTTGCCCGTGGGGAGTGGGGCGGGACCCATTCTCCGGTATATTGCCGGCGAAGAATGCCCCCTTGTCATTGCCCTGACATTGTTCTTTCATGAACCTGTCGCTGACCCTGCGGATAAGCGCGGCCTTGCAGTGCCGCGCAGCGATACGAGACAGGGCGGCCAGGGAGGATTGCTTCATGAACATCAATCGTCGTCTCCTGTGCGGAGCGGCTTTCGCGCTGTCGGCCCTCGGCGCCACGCCGGCTTTCGCCCAGGTCGAGCTGCAATGGTGGCACGCCATGACGGGCGCCAACAACGACGTCATCGTGCGGCTCGCCGAAGAGTTCAACCAGAGCCAGAAGGAATACAAGGTCGTCCCGACCTACAAGGGCTCCTACCCGGATACGCTGAATGCCGGCATCGCCGCCTTCCGCGCGGGCAATGCGCCGCATATCCTGCAGGTCTTCGAGGTGGGCACCGCCACGATGATGGGCGCCAAGGGCGCGATCAAGCCGGTGCAGGACCTGATGAAGGAAGCGGGCGAGAATTTCGACCCGAAAAGCTACCTGCCGGCGATCACCGGCTATTACTCGACATCGAAGGGCGAGATGCTCTCCTTCCCGTTCAATTCGTCCTCGGCGGTGATGTGGATCAACAAGGACCAGTTCCGCAAGGCCGGCCTTGACCCCGAAAAGCCGCCGAAGACCTGGCCGGAAGTGTTCGATGCCGCCCGGAAGCTCAAGACCGTGAGCCCGACCTGCGGCTTCTCGACCGCCTGGATCACCTGGCTCAACATCGAGCAGTTCTCGGCCTGGCACAACGTGCCGATCGGCACCAGGGCCAATGGCATGGACGGGTTCGACACGACCTTCCAGATCAACTCGCCGCTGCATGTCCGCCACCTGCAGAACCTGATGGACCTGCAGAAGGACAAGACCTTCGATTATTCCGGCCGCACGAACACGGGTGAAGGCCGCTTCACCTCGGGTGAATGCCCGCTCTTCCTCACCTCCTCGGCCTTCTTCGGCAATGTCCGCGCGAATGCGAAATTCGAGTGGTCGAATGCGGTGATGCCGTATTACCCGGATGTCGCCGGTGCCCCGCAGAACTCGATCATCGGCGGAGCCTCGCTCTGGGTCATGGGCGGCAAGAAGGCGGATGAATACAAGGGTGTCGCGAAATTCTTCACCTTCCTCTCGGATGTCGATCGCCAGGTGAAGCTGCACACGGAATCGGGCTATCTCCCGATCACCAAGGCGGCCTACGAGAAGGTGAAGGCCTCGGGCTTCTACAAGCAGAATCCGCATCTCGAGACGCCGCTCCTGCAGCTCAACAACAAGGAGCCGACGGAGAATTCGCGCGGACTGCGTTTCGGCAGCCTCGTGCAGATCCGTGACATCTGGGCGGAGGAATATGAAGCCGCGCTGACGGGCAAGAAGACCGCCAAGGAAGCGATGGATGCTGCCGTAAGCCGCGGCAACGAGATGCTGCGCCAGTTCGAGCGCACGGTTTCGCGCTGAACTCCGAAAACCGGCGGCCGGGCGACAGCAGCGCCCGGCTGTTTCTTGTTGCGGGAGGGGCCGTCATGGAAAAGCGCGTGGTGTTCCATGGCAAGCTGCTGCCGTTTATTCTGCTCGCGCCGCAATTGCTGGTCACGCTGGTCTTCTTCTACCTGCCGGCCGGACAGGCGGTGTGGCAGAGCTTCCTTGTGCAGGATGCTTTCGGGCTTTCCACCGAATTCGTCTGGTTCGAGAATTACCAGATCCTGCTCTCGAAGCCGGATTACTACCGCACCATGCTGACGACGGCGATCTTCTCGTCGCTGGTGGCGTTCTTCTCGCTCTCCATCGCGCTGCTCTTCGCGGTTCAGGCGGACAAGCACCTCAAGTTCGCGACCGGCTACAAGACGCTGCTGATCTGGCCCTATGCGGTGGCTCCAGCCATTGCCGGCGTGCTCTGGCTCTTCATGTTCCAGCCCTCGCTGGGCCTTGTCAGCCAGGCCCTGCGCGCGGCCGGCTTCGAATGGAACCCGCTGCTCAACCAGAATCATGCGATGACTCTGGTGGTGATGGCGGCGACCTGGAAGCAGATCTCCTACAATTTCCTGTTCTTCCTCGCCGGGCTGCAGGCGATCCCGAAATCGGTGATCGAGGCCGCCGCGATTGACGGCGCAACGCCCATGCGGCGCTTCTGGACCATCATCTTCCCGCTGCTCTCTCCAACCACGTTCTTCCTGCTGGTCGTGAACATCGTCTATGTCTTCTTCGACACTTTCGGCATCATCGATGCGGCGACGCAAGGCGGCCCCGCGAGGGCAACCGAGACGCTCGTCTACAAGGTTTTTTCCGATGGCAAGAGTGGCGGCGATCTCGGCGGCTCGGCCGCGCAATCGGTCATCCTCATGGCGATCGTCATCGCGCTGACCGCGATCCAGTTCCGCTATGTCGAGCGAAAGGTGCAATATTGATGGCATCCGTGATGTGGAAGCAGCGCACGGCACCCGAACTCAATGCCCTCGCCAAGGCGGGCGCGCTGGTCATCCTGCCCGTGGCCTCGATGGAGCAGCACGGTCCGCATCTGGCGGTGGGGGTCGATACCTATCTCTGCGAAAGCGTTTGCCGTCTGGCTGCCGAACAGGTGGCCGGAGGTGCGTGCATCGTCGCGCCGACGCTCTGGGTCGGCATGGCTGAGCATCACATGGCCCTGGGTGGCACCTTCACGCTCGATATCCCGACCTATCGCGCGGTGCTGATCTGCCTGCTGAAGAGCATCGAGCGGCACGGTTTCAAGCGCGTGCTGATCGTCAACGGCCATGGCGGGAACATCGCGGCGCTTGGGGCCTTTCTGCCGGATTTCGCACGGGAGACCACGCTCTCCATCCGCACCGTGACCTATTTCGAACTCGCCAAACCCGCGATCACTCCCTTGATCGAGAAGCAGGATGGCACGATGCATGCCTGCGAGGTGGAAACCTCGATGATGATGGCCTTGCGGCCCGATGAGGTGCGCGCGGATCGGCTCGCCGGGGCTTATGGCATGCTGGAAGCGGAATCCGGCGCGCTCATGCGCCCCGTGGTCGCCCGTTACCGGCCTTTCATGGAAATGACCCCCTCCGGCGTGATCGGGGATGCCCGCGTCGCCACGCGCGAGAAGGGCGAGAAACTCGTTGCGGCCTGCGCAGAGGCGCTCGCCAGCTGGATTTCGGGACCCGAGGGCCGGAGCTGATGGTCGAACGCAGGCGCCTCCTCGATTTCGTGCCGCATCTGGTGCTGCTGCTCGGCATAGCGATCGTGGCCTTCCCGGTCTATGTGGCCTTCGTGGCCTCCACCTGGGATGCCGCGACGATCTCGAACGGCCAGATGCCGTTGCGGCCGGGCCCGCATTTTCTCGAGAACTATTACCGCACGATCTTCATCGGCACCTCGTCCTCGACGCGCGAGCCGGTGGGCACGATGATGCTCAATTCCCTCATCATGGCGATATGCATCGCGCTCGGCAAAATTGCGATCTCGCTGATCTCGGCCTTCGCGGTGGTCTATTTCCGCTTTCCGTTCCGCATGGCGGCGTTCTGGATCATCTTCATGACCCTGATGCTGCCGGTGGAAGTGCGCATTTTCCCCACCTACAAGATCGTGGCGGACCTCAGGCTGCTCGACACCTTCGCGGGGCTTACGATTCCGCTCATCGCCTCGGCGACCGCGACGCTGCTCTTCCGCCAGTTCTTCATGACCGTGCCCGATGAGCTGGTCGAGGCGTCGAAGATCGATGGCGCGGGGCCGATGAAATTCTTCTTCGACACGCTCGTACCGCTCTCGATCACCTCGGTCGCGGCGATGTTCGTGGTGCAGTTCATCTATGGCTGGAACCAGTATCTCTGGCCGCTGCTCATCACCACCAAGGACAACATGCAAACGATTGTCATCGGCATCAAGAAGATGATCGTGACCCAGGATGCGCTGACCGAATGGCAGCTTGCCATGGCCACCGCCATCCTCGCCATGCTGCCGCCGGTGATCGTGGTGGTGGTGATGCAGAAACTCTTCGTGAAGGGCCTCGTGGAGACCGAAAAATGAGTGACGTGAGGCTCGATACCGTTCGCAAGGTCTATGCAGGCGGGGTGGAGGCGGTGAACGGCGTCAGCCTCGAAATCGCCGATGGCCAGTTCTGTGTGCTTGTCGGGCCTTCGGGCTGCGGGAAATCCACGCTTTTGCGCATGGTGGCCGGGCTCGAGACGATTTCCGGCGGAACCTGCGCCATTGATGGCCGTGTCGTGAACGAGATCGAGCCGGCCGACCGCGATATCGCCATGGTCTTCCAGAACTACGCGCTCTATCCGCATATGTCGGTCTATGACAACATGGCCTATGGCTTGCGCAATCGCGGCACGCCCAAGGAAGAAATCGATGCCCGCGTGAAGGAAGCCGCGCGAATTCTCGAGGTCGAGCCCTTCCTTCAGCGCAAACCCAAGGCGCTCTCGGGCGGCCAGCGGCAGCGGGTGGCCATGGGCCGCGCCATCGTGCGCAAGCCGAAAGTCTTCCTGTTCGACGAACCGCTCTCGAACCTCGACGCGAAGCTGCGCATCCAGATGCGGGTTGAGATCAGGAAGCTCCAGCGCGCACTCAAGACCACTTCCATCTACGTGACGCACGACCAACTGGAGGCGATGACGCTCGCGGATCAGCTCGTGGTGATGAACAAGGGTCAGGTGGAGCAGGCGGGCGCGCCGCTGGAACTCTACGAAAAGCCGCAGACCATCTTTGTCGCAGGGTTCATCGGGGCTCCGCCGATGAACCTCATCACCGTGCCGGATGGCGGAATGCCCGGCCTCACCCTGCGGCAAAGGCCGGCCGGGGTGGTGGTTCTGGGTGTGCGCCCCGAACATCTCCACGAGGACGGCAGCGACTCATCCGAACTCGCGATCGATATCGTGGTGAGCGCGGTCGAAGCGGTGGGCGCGGAGACCTATCTCTATGGCGCGCTGAACGGGGATGGGCCGGAGCTTATCGTCCGCGTTCCGGGTCGGGCGGCCCATGCGCCGGGCCAACGCTTGAAGGCCACCGCCGCCGCCGCGCAATTGCATTTCTTCAACCCCGAAACGGGCCGGCGGATCGGCTGATTCAGCCGATCCCCTCGCGGGATCGCAGGCCTTGCCAGCTGCGATGCGCCGCTTTCAGCGTCGGCGCATCTTCGAGGGCGGCGCCAAGGGCGCCCAGTGCTCGCAGGCTGAGGAGGGTCGCAGCCACAATCTCCCCGATTTGCAGCGTACCTGCCATGGCCAGCGCTCCCCCGAGCGACAACAGCAGGATCTGCAGGGTATCGCGCAGACCCGCAACCGCAAGCCGCCGCCTGCGTTCGCCCGCGCGGAAGGAGGCATCGGGTTTCGATGGAGGCGGCTCCGGTGCTGCGCCAAAGCGGATCAGGAGAAGCAAGGCCACGGCGGTGGTGGCACCGAGGAGCGGGTGGAGTACCAGCACGACCATGAGGAATATCGGCACCCAGCCGCAATCGGCGGCAAGAAGGAAGCTGCGGCCGCGCAAGGCGCGTATCAGCGGCTGGCCGGCGAGGCGCGCAGCCTCGCCCTGCTGATCGAGGCGGGCGAGAAGCTTCTGGCTCGCCCGGTCGGCCATGGAGCCGGCCCGGGCGCGCGCAAGAAACTGAACAGCGAGCAGCAGCAGCGCTGCGCCGGCCGCAAAGGCCAGTTGGACGACGGACCCGGATGGAATGAGCCAGCCATAAAGCAGGATGACAAAGAGCGCGCCGGAGGCTGCGAGGATGCCCGCTGCAAGAACGAGCAGCGCCGCGCGCAGCAATTCGGCTTCCAGCCGGCCAAGCCCGCTCGCATGGACCGACCCGCCCAGCTGTTCGGCCCATGCCATGGTGCCGCTCTCAGGCCGGAGAAGCGTGGCCAAGAGGCGGCGAGCCAGGCGGCGGCGCGCTTGGAACGGAATGCTCGGTCAGAAACGCGTTCAGTTCATCGGTGCTCCAGTCCATGCGTCGCATGAGCCGCTGGAGCGGCGGCCAGCAATGAACAACTTCAGATTGTATTTGTCCGAAGTTCTCAACGTAACTTGCAAAGAATGACAGGAGCCTCTCCGCATTCTCCCGAAGCTTTTGAGGGCTGAGATCAGCGCCGGCCAGCGCGACGCCCTTCGCTTTCTTTTCAGCGATCATTCGCGCGACGAGGTGCTCCACCTCTGCCCAAACCACAGTATCGGCGGGCTGATCCCTGGAGTCATGATGAATAAACCGGCCGCCCGGCAATGAACGGCAGAGTTTTTCATATTCACGCGTTTGCATGATCCAGAGATGCCAAAGGTCATCCAATTCCTCTCCGAAGAGAATATTTCCTGGAAACTCATGGGAAAGGATCAGGAATTTCAGAAGCTCGGTCAGCCGAACGCGCATTTCGTTGGCATCGATCTCGGGCCGCTTGACACGGAAATAAGTGTAGAGACTTGGCGAAAAGAATCTCTCAAACAATGAAGATTCATTTGCCTGATCAGAAACACTGCTCATTCAAATACCCTCCCCAATAAACAGCATAAGTTGCGTTCTCACGACACAACTTTTGGAAGAAATTACACCCCGGATGAATTTCTAAAAGCTTGTCATAAATTCCATTTGCCTGTCAAGGGACAAAAGGTAAACTTTTTTCTTGACCCGTTAACCATTTTAAACATCATGACGGTGTTATCACAACTCAAGGGGTGTCAGGGATGACGATTTCACTGAGCCGGGTGTCGATCCGGATGGAGGATGCTGCCGTTCAAGCCGTAATGGGCCGCATGACGGAGGCGATCGCGGCCATGAACGCGGCAGATTGCGGCTGCGGCTGCGGTGGCGGAAGTTGTGGCACGGCTGGCTGTGGCTGCGGCAGCGGCGCAACCTGTGGATGCGGATGCGAAGGCATCGGCGATGGTGGCGGCGGCAATGGCGGCGGGATGTCGGGCACGGAACACTGAGGGCCGGCATGGCAACCGGCGCGGAACGCGCCTTCGGGCGTGCTTTTTTTCGCCCAACGCCCGGTTCTCCCAGGCAAATGCAGGCGGACGGGTTGGCCGTGGCGGACAGCTGGCCGGCCTTCTGCCATTCTCGCAGCTGATTCGAGCGTTCTTGCCAGGGCGGATCAGGATGCGGACGAAAACGTTGACGCCGGGTATCAAGGCTGGCTTTCGAGCCTGGCTTGCCATGGGGCTTTTCGGGCTTTGCCTTTCCGGCATCGGGCTCGCGCAAAGCCCGGCGCCGGGCGGCTCGCGCGGTGTGCTGGAAAGCACGCGCCTGGAGCTGCAACAGGTGGAGGCGGCATTCCAGCGGGATTCGCTGGATGATCGGCGCCTCGCCGATCTCCGGCAGAGGCTTGTGCCGCTGGCGCAGAGCGTCGATGGCGTGATCGCGAAGGAGCAGCCGGCAGCGGATGAAATCAAGGCCCGGCTCGATCAGCTCGGGCCGGCACCGGATGCCGCCAAGGGGCAGACCGAAAGCCCGGAAGTCGCGCGTGACCGTGCCGAACAGAGCCGGCTCTGGAAGGAGGCCGACGAAACACTCCGCAGCGCGCGCGCGCTCGCGCTTCGCATCGAACAGACCGCGCAGACCATCGCGGATCGCCGCCGACAGAATTTTACCCGCGAGATCCTCGCCCAGCATGCGGCGGTGGCGAGCCCCTGGCTATGGCTCGATGTCGCCAGGGCCCTCCCCGCAGATGCGGCGGCGCTGCATTTCCTGGGCCAGCAATGGGCCTCGGCCATCTTTGCCAATCTCGAATGGTATGAGGCCTTCGTGCTGGCGATGATGGCGGTCGGGATGGTGATCCTCTTTCCGCGCGCGAAAGGTTGGGTGGAAACCGGCTCCTTCCTTCGGGTTGCGCTTTTCGAGGGCGACCGGCCGGATCCGATCCAGAAGATTCTCCGTGCGTTGCGGCGCGTGGTTCTGGTCACGATCGTTCCTGGCGGCGCGCTGCTCCTGCTTGATCTGCTGCTGGACCGCTTCGAGCTTCTGCCCGGGCGAGCCTCCCAGGTTGCGGATGCCATGATCTACGGGCTGATCTTCATCATCTTCCTGCGCGGGCTCGCCCATGCGGTGCTGGCGCCGGGCCGGCCCAGCTGGCGCATGGTGGAACTTTCGGATGAGCAGGCCACCGTCTTCGCCGGCACCATCCTGACCATCGCGGTTATCGTTGTGATCGGGCGGGTGGTGGATGCCGTTCTGGCGGCGATTGTGGCGTCTTTCCCGCTTACCGTCGCGATGCGCGGCGTCTTCGCCATCATGGTCAGTCTCACGATGACGAGCGGCCTGCGCCGGGCTTTCGGGCAACGCGCCCATGCGGAGGCCGAGCGCGAACGCCCGGCCGAGCATAACCAGCCCATGCTGCCCCTGCGCATTTTCGGCTGGACGGTGGCGTTGATCGTTCTCGGCGCAGCCTTGCTCGGTTTCGTGCCGCTCGCGACCTTCCTGGTGACGCAGCTCACCTGGATCATCACGCTCACGCTGGCGCTGGTGCTGCTGCTCACGATCATCGAGGAGGTCATCAGCACCGGCCTTTCGGCCAATGGCTTCCTCGGCCGCCGCGTTCGCGAGGCGACAGGCATGGCAGCTTCTTCGCTTGATCAGGCGAGCGTGCTGGGTTCCGGCCTGCTGCGCCTCATGCTGTTCATCGCCTTCGGCATGCTGCTGCTGGCTCCATGGGGCGTGGATTCGCAATCCTTCCTCTACAACATCCGCGCCGCCTTCTTCGGCTTCCAGGTCGGGGGCGTCACGATCTCGCTTTCAACCATCGCGGTCGCGATCCTGCTGTTCACCCTCGGATATGGCGCGACGCGCGCGGTGCAGAACTGGCTTGATACCCACTACCTGCCGCGCACCACGCTGGACCCTGGCCTGCAGAATTCCATCCGCACCATTCTGGGCTATATCGGCATCGTCATCGCCGCGATGGTTGCGCTGTCCCAGCTCGGGCTTTCCCTCGACAAGATCACCATCGTGGCCGGCGCCCTCTCGGTGGGTATCGGTTTCGGGCTTAAATCCATCGTGGAGAATTTCATTTCCGGCCTCATCCTGCTCTGGGAGAGGCCGATTCGCGTGGGCGACTGGATCGTGGTCGGTGACGAACAGGGGACGGTGAAGCGCATCAATGTGCGCTCGACCGAGATCCTCACCTTCGACCGCGCGAGCGTTATCATCCCCAACTCGGAATTCATCTCCGGCCGGGTGAAGAACTGGGTGCATTCCGACCGCACGGCCCGGATCATGATACCGGTGGGCGTCGACCACAGCGCCGACCCGGCACAGGTTCAGAAGCTCCTGATGGATGCGGCGCTTGCGCATATCGAGGTGATGAGCGAGCCGAAGCCGATGGTGATCTTCAAGAATCTCGGCGAGAACGGGCTCGATTTCGAGTTGCGCTGCTTCACGGATGTCGATTCGATGGCCACGACCCGGTCAGACCTTCTTTTCGACATCTATCGCCGCCTGCAGCAGGCCGGCGTGCTGCTCTCCGCACCCACCCGCAAGCTGGAGATCATGAATCTCCCGCCCATGGTCGATCCGCGCGGCCTGCCTCGTCACGATGAGGAGCGAGATGGCTGATCAGCGCCCCGGCGGCAGCGGCGGGGCCTCGCGCATGACGAGAATCGAGATGCGACGGTTCGGCGCGATATAGGGATCGTCCGGGAAGAGCGGCTCGGTATCGGCCTTGCCGATGACCGCTTCGAAGCGCTCATCGGGCATGCCATTGTTCGAGAGCAGGTCGCGCACGCCCAGCGCGCGCTCGCTGGAGAGGCGCCAGAATTCGCTGCGATCGCGGCCCTCGCCCCGGCCGGCGCTGGTATGGCCGGTGATGCGCAGGCGGTTCGGCATGCGGCGCAGGGTGGGAGCGATACCGGCAATGGTCCTGCGCATGCGCTCATAGGGCCAGGCCGACCCTTCCGCGAACATCGAGCGTCCTTCCTGATCGGTGATCTGGATGTGGAGACCGTCTTTCGTCTCCTCGACGATGACATTGCGCGAAACTTCGGTCAGTTCCGGCAGTTCCTGCAAGGCCTGGCGCAGCGAGGCGGCCGCAGTGGTGAACCCCCGATCCGAATAGAAGGTGCCGCTGCCCATCGTGTCGCGCTGGATATGGGTCAGCGGGGTTGTCTGGTCGGAGGCATAATCCGGGGTGGTCTTGGTGACGTTCTTCAATGCCGAGCGGGTCGGGACGCCATCGGCCTCGATCACGGCGGTCTGGCGGGAATGCGCCTGCACGCCGAACGCGTCGCGCATGGAGCCCGCCACCACCTGCATCTTCTTCTGGTTGGGCGAGGAGAAGGCGACGAGCATCACGAAGAAGCTCATCAGCAACGCCATCAGATCCGCGAAGGTCACGAACCAGCCGTGACCGCCGCCGGCATGCCCGCCTCCACCTCGTTTTCGCGCCATGAACGCCTCCTCAACTCGACTGATGCGTCAGGCCGCTGCTTCCGCTTCGAGGAACTGCACCTTGTGATGGTCGGGCAGATAGGAAATCAGCATTTCGCGGATGATCGACGGGCTCTTGGCCTGACGAATCTGCAATACGCCATCAATGATGAGGCTGCGCGAGACATCCTCCTCCTCGAGCTTCACGTGCAGCTTGTCGGCGATGGGCAGGCAGAAGAGGTTCGCCACCACCGCTCCGTAGAGGGTTGCCAGCAGCGCGATGGCCATGAAGGGGCCGAGCTTGGAGGGATCCTCCATGTTCGCGAACATGTTCACCATGCCGATAAGGGTGCCGATCATGCCCCAGGCCGGGGCGCAGTCGCCGATGGCGCGGTAGATCTTCTGGCCCTCGTCGAGATGCATGAGGAAGGTGTCGCGATCCTGTTCCATCGTGGACTTGATGAAATCCGCGTCGTAACCATCGACCACGTAGCGGATGCCCTGGGCGAGGAACGGATCATCGACCTGATAGGTTTCAAGCGCCATCGGGCCGGATTTGCGCATGATCTCGGCGATCCTGGTGATTTCCTCGATCAGCCCGCGCGGATCGAGCTTGCGCATCTGGAAAGCGAAGCGCAGACCCATCGGCAGGCCGTGCAGCATCATCGACATGGGGTAGCGAATCAGCGTGGCCGAGATGGCGCCGCCGAAGATGACGATGAAGGCGTGCTTGTCGAGGTAGATTCCGAAACTGCCATCCATCAACACGAGCACGGCGACGGTCATGCATCCCATGAACAGCCCGATTGCGGTTGCGATATCCATCTCGCCGTCCTCGTCACGTGAAACCGTGCCGGCCCGACCTCGCGGGTGGCATCCTCGTCGAGCGCAAGACTAGGTCGAACGAGCTAAAGGAACGGTTAAGCGTTAAACATTTTCCTGCTCACGTGGCGTTCATCGGCCCTTGGCGATAAGCCGGGCGCGACAAACCGGCATTCTTGAAAGGTGAGGCGCGCATGGCGCTTGCAAGGCTCTACATCCGGGTGCTGCTCCAACTGGGGCCGGAGATGCGTCTGGCGTTGCTCCTGGTGCTCGCGAATCTCCTGCTGGCCGTGGCGCAGTTCGTGGAGCCCTGGCTTTTCGGGCAGATCATCAACGTGCTCACCGCCGCGCAAGGCACGGGCGGGAAGCCGAAGGTGGAACAACTCTTTCCGCTCATCGGCGCCTGGCTCATCTTCGGGCTCTTCACCATCGGGGCAGGCGTGCTGATCGCGATGCATGCCGACCGGCTCTCGCATCGCCAGCGCCTCCAGATGATGGCCAATTATTTCGAGCATGTGCTGACGCTGCCCCTCTCCTACCACACCTCCACCCATTCGGGCCGCACGCTGAAGGTGATGCTGGATGGCGCGAACGGCATGTTCTGGCTTTGGCTCGGGTTCCTTCGCGATCATTGCGCGGCTTTGGTGGCGCTGCTGGTGCTGTTGCCGCTGACCCTGCTCATCAACTGGCGGCTCGGCCTGCTGCTGGTGGTGCTGGTGGTGTTCTTCGCGGTGATGATGGCGATCGTCGTCAACCGCACGGCCCGGATGCAGGACAGCGTCGAGGGCTATCATTCGGAGCTCGCGGAGCACACATCCGATGCGATCGGCAACATCCCGGTGATCCAGAGTTTCACCCGCGTGCAGGCCGAGTTGCAGCATCTTCGATCGGTGATCGACCGCCTGCTCTCCGCGCAATTGCCGGTTCTCGCCTGGTGGGCGCTGGTTTCGGTCGCGACGCGCGCCTCCTCGACGATCACCGTAACCGCCATCTTCCTGCTCGGCACCTATCTTCATCTCAACGATCTCGCGACGATTGGCGATATCGTCACCTTCGTTGGCTATTCCACACTGCTGATCGGCAAGCTCGAAGCCGCCGTGGGCTTCATCAACCAGCTTTTCATGCAGGCGCCGAAGCTGAAGGAGTTCTTCGAGGTGATCGACACCGTTCCACAGGTGCAGGATCGCCCGAATGCGACCGATGCCGGCCGCCTGACCGGCGAAGTCGCCTTCGACGGCGTGAGCTTCTCCTATGATGGGAAGCGCCCGGCGATCCTTGATCTTTCGCTCGTCGCGAAGCAGGGCCAGACCATCGCGCTGGTGGGTTCCACGGGTTCGGGCAAATCGACGACCCTCGGCCTGCTGCATCGCGCCTTCGACCCGCAATCCGGCGCGATCCGCATCGACGGAAAGGACATCCGCGATTTCACCCTGCAATCGCTCCGCCGCAACATCGCGGTGGTGTTCCAGGAGCCGATGCTCTTTGCCCGAACCATCCGCGAGAACCTCGAGGTCGGCCGGTCGGGTGCGTCCAACGAGGAAATGATGGCCGCCCTGGAGCGCGCGCAGGCGCTCGAATTCATCGAGCGGCAGTCGAACGGGCTCGATACGATTGTGGGCGAACGCGGCCGTTCGCTATCGGGCGGCGAGCGCCAGCGCCTGTCCATCGCGCGCGCCCTGCTGAAGGACCCGCCGATCCTCATTCTTGACGAGGCGACCTCCGCGCTCGATGCCGGCACCGAGCAGAAGCTCCAGCTGGCGCTGGAAGAGGTGATGAAGGGACGCACCACCTTCGTCATCGCGCATCGCCTCGCGACCATCCGCAATGCCGATCACATCGTGATGCTGGAAAAGGGCCGGATTGTCGAACAGGGAACGTTCGACCAGCTCGTGGCCCTCAATGGCCGGTTCGCGGCCCTGGCGCGCGCCCAGTTCATGGCCGGGTCCGACAGCGAAACCCTGCCGGCGGATTAATCGGGAACATTCAGCCGCGCCGGCTCTCCGCTTCAAGGAAGGCGCGGATCGGTGCCTCCTCCACGCCCCTGGCGATGAAGCTCCGGCCGATGCCGCGCGTGAGGATGAAGGTGAGCGAGCCCTGGCTGACCTTCTTGTCCTGCCTCATCGCTTCGATCATCGCGTCGGGCATGGCGTTCCAGCCGGGAATGGCCGAAAGTTCTGTCGGCAATCCGACCGCCGCGAGGTGACGCTCCACGCGCGTCGCATCCTGCCCGCTGCACAAACCTGCCACCACCGAGAAGCGATGCGCCATGGCCATGCCGATGGCCACGGCCTCGCCATGCACGAGGCGGGCGGAATCATAATGCGTGATCGCCTCGAGCGCATGGCCGAAGGTATGCCCGAGGTTCAGCAGCGCGCGGTCGCCCGTTTCATGCTCGTCGCGCGCGACGATCGCCGCTTTCGCGGCACAGGCCGCGCGCACCGCCTCCTCGCGCTCCGGCCCGCCGGAAAACAGCCCGCGCCAGGCGCCGGCCTCCAGCCACTCGAAGAAATCGGGCCGGTCGATCAGCCCGTATTTGACCACCTCGGCATAGCCCGCGCGCATTTCCCGGATCGGCAGCGTATCCAGCGCGCCGGTATCGCACAGCACGAGGATCGGCTGATAGAATGCCCCGACAAGGTTCTTCCCCGCCGGCGAATTGATGCCGGTCTTGCCGCCGACGCTCGAATCCGATTGCGCGAGCAGCGTCGTGGGGATCTGCACGAATTTCATGCCGCGGCGGGCGATTGCCGAGGCGAAGCCCGTGAGATCGCCGATCACCCCGCCCCCCAGCGCGATGACGGCATCGCCGCGCTCGAGCTTCTCGGAGAGGATGCGCTCCACCACCTGCTCGAGGAACGGCCAGCTCTTGGTCTTCTCGCCGGCTGGCAGCGTGAGGCTTGCCGCGGGAATGCCGGTCGCCGCGAGGCTTGTCATGAGCGCGGGCAGATGCCGGCCGGCAACATTCTCGTCGGTCACGACCAGAACCCGCCGGCGCGGAAGCAGCGGCGCAAGATGCCGGCCCGCCTCGGCAAGGAGGTGGCGGCCGATCAGGATGTCATAGCTGCGGCCGGCGAGATCGACCCGCACTCTAGGGTTCTCGGCAGGAAGGCTCACGCGGGTCTGTCCCTGGAAGGGCGGTCCGATGCCGGTTCGAGATGGGCCGAAAGCGCATCGATCACGCGGGTCACCATGGCTTCATGGGGCTGCTCGTCGGAGAGGATGCAGAGATCCGCCTCGGCATAGACCGGATAGCGCTTCGCCATCAGGTCGCGCATCGTGGCTTCCGGGTCGGCATTGGCGAGGAGCGGCCGATCATGCCGGCGCTGCACGCGCCGCATCAGCACCGGCAAATCGGCCTTGAGCCATACGGCGATGCCGCGTTCGCGGATGCGCAGCCGCGTTTCGGCATCCATATAGGCGCCGCCGCCGGTGGCGATCACCTGCTGCGGCTCGCCAAGCAGGCGCGCGATCACACGGCGCTCGCCGGATCGGAACTCCGCCTCGCCTCGCAGCTTGAAGATTTCAGGAATCGTCATGTTCGCCGATTCCTCGATCGCGTGGTCGCTGTCGACGAACGGAAGGTGTAGCCGCTGGGCCAGCCGCTTGCCGACGGAGGTCTTGCCCGCGCCCATCAGGCCCACGAGCACAATGTGGCGACCGTTCAAGAGCGCGAGCAGCGCGGACTCGGCGGGGCCGTCACGCTCCTCCGTTCCGCGCAGGATTGTCGCTTCATCGGCCATGTCGATTGCCAAACCCCGGTCTCCCGGTTCGCACCTCAAGCAGAAAATTCCTGCAAAGGCTACCCTTCAATTCGCCTGCGGCGGCCCGAGCGGGGTCGCCGGGGCTTGCTGCGAATCGGTTCGCCGCCGATAAGGTGGAAGGGTTGGCGCGGCGGAAGGGAGGCCGGCTCGATGGGTCTGCTGCTTCGCGTGCTGGTTGGATTGGCGCTGATGGCCGGGCTTCTCTATGGCGTGCTCCACGCGCTCGGCACCCTGGTGGAGCCCGAACCGCGCGACATCGTGGTTCCCGTTCCCATGCCGCGGGCCCCGGCCGGCAATCCTGGCGGCTGAGCCATGGCCTCGCGCCCCGTCCGTGCCTTTCTGGCGATGCTCTCGGCCGAACGGGGTGCGGCTGCGAACACCATCGCCGGCTATGAGCGCGATCTCGAGGATTATATGAGCGCGCTCGCCGCCCGGAATCTCGACCCGCTCAGCGCGGATGTCGCGGCGATCCGCGCCTATCTCCAGAGCCTCTCGGAGGCCGGGCTTGCGCCGGCGACCATTGCCCGGCGTCTCTCGGCTCTCAGGCAGTTCCACGGCTTTCTCTACACCGAGGGGCATCGCGGGGATGACCCCACCGTCACCTTGCAGGGCCCGCGCAAGACCATGCGCGTTCCGCATGTGCTCACGCTCGAGGATGTCGATCGCCTGCTGAAGACGGCGGAATCCGGCATAGCCGAAGCGAGGACCCCCGCCGCGCGCCGCGCGGCCCTGCGGCTCGCGGCGCAGGTGGAACTGCTCTATGCCACGGGGCTCCGCGTGAGCGAGTTGCTCGCGCTTCCCGCTGCCAGCATCAATGCGAAGCGGGATCATCTCGTGGTGCGCGGCAAGGGCAACAAGGAGCGCATCGTGCTGCTGACCGAGGCCGCGCGGAATGCGGTTTCGCGCTATCGGGCGGCGTTGAACGAGAGCAAGGGCGGTGAAAACTCGCGCTTCCTGTTCCCCGCCGATGGCGAGGCCGGGCATCTGGCCCGGCAGGTTTTCGCGCGCGACCTGAAGCGCCTCGCGGGCCGCGCGGGCATCGCAGCGGAGAGCCTCACGCCGCATGGCATGCGCCACGCCTTCGCGACGCATCTGCTGCAGAACGGCGCGGATCTGCGGATCGTGCAACAGCTTCTCGGCCATGCCGACATCGCGACCACGCAGATCTATACCCATGTTCTGGATGAGCGCGCCCGTTCCATGGTGCGCGATCTGCACCCGCTGAACGACGAGGGATAAGCCCCGCCACGGCTTTTTGCTTGACGCGGGGGCCTCGCATCGCCAGTTTGCGGCGCCCTTCCGCTCCCCCTTTGCGGGACAAGAACCCCTAGAGGCAACCCGAAAAGGGAATCATGCGCGCCTATCTCGATTTCGAAAAGCCTGTCGCGGAACTCGAGGCGAAGATCGCCGAACTCCGGGCCCTGACCGATGGGCAATCGGGTGCTGCGATCACCGATGAGGTCACACGGCTCGAAGGCAAGGCCCAACAGGCCCTGCGCGACGTTTATGCCGCCCTGACGCCCTGGCAGAAGACGCAAGTGGCGCGCCATCCCGAGCGTCCGCATTGCGTGCATTACATCTCCCGGCTCATCACGGATTTCACCCCGCTCGCGGGCGACCGCTATTTCGGCGAGGATTCCGCCATCATCGGCGGGTTCGGCCGCTTCCGGGGACAATCCGTCTGCGTGATCGGGCAGGAAAAGGGACAGGATACGGAAACGCGGCTGAAGCACAATTTCGGCATGGCCCGGCCAGAAGGTTATCGCAAGGCTGTGCGCCTGATGGAACTGGCGGATCGCTTCGGCCTGCCGGTGGTCAGCCTCGTGGATACCGCCGGTGCCTATCCCGGCATCGGGGCGGAAGAGCGCGGGCAGGCCGAAGCCATCGCCCGATCCACCGATGCCTGCCTCGCGCTCGGCGTGCCGAATGTCGCGCTGATCCTCGGCGAAGGTGGCTCGGGCGGCGCGATCGCCATTGCCACGGCCAATCGCGTGCTGATGCTGGAACATGCGATCTATTCGGTGATCTCGCCGGAAGCGGCGGCCTCGATCCTCTGGCGCGATTCGAGCCGCGCGCAGGAAGCAGCCTCGACCATGCGAATCACGGCGCAGGACCTTCTTCGGCTGAAAGTGATCGACATGATCATTTCCGAGCCCGTGGGCGGTGCCCATCGCGCGCCGGAAGCGGCGATCCTGTCGGCGGGCGATGCGATCGCACATGCCCTCTCCGACCTCGCGGGGATGTCGCCGGAACAGTTGCGCGAGAACCGCGCGGAAAAATTCCTCGCCATCGGCCGGAAACTTTGAGCAGCAGGGGATCGCAGTTAACGAAGCCTTGATGCTAATGGCAGAAATTGTAGAACTCAAACCGGCGCCTGGCTAGTATGCCACAAAGGCGTCGCGTTTTGCGCTGAGATGTTCGGGCCGTTATCCCGGATAAAGAACAGGTTGAGGCATGAAGCATTCGATTTCCGGGCGTGCGATGGGGATGGGCGGGGCGCTGGTCGCGGCTCTCCTGCTCGCCGGCTGCAACGATAACAGCTATCTGCCGCGCGATTCCCGCCACTGGGTTGCCCTGTCTCCTGAAATCCAGAGCAAGATGAGCGAAATGGGCCTTTCAAAGGCCTCGCCCATCCTGATTCGCGCCTACAAGAAGGAAAGCGAACTCGAGGTCTGGAAGGCGGACAATGCGGGAGAATACAAGCTCCTGAAAACCTTTCCCATCTGCCGCTGGTCCGGCCAGCTCGGGCCGAAGAAGGTGGAAGGCGACCGCCAGGTGCCGGAAGGGTTCTATTCCATCACCCCACAGATGATGAACCCGAATTCCTCGTTCTACCTGTCTTTCAACGTGGGCTACCCGAACACCTTCGACCGCCAGCTGGGCCGCAATGGCTCGAACATCATGGTGCATGGCGCCTGCACGTCGCGCGGCTGCTTCTCGATGACCGACAAGCAGATTGCCGATATTTACGCTCTGGCGCGCGAGAGCTTTGCGGGTGGCCAGAAGGCCATCCAGATGCACAGCTTCCCTTTCCGCTTCACGCCGGAAAACCTCGCGAAATATCGCGCGGATGACAATCTTCCCTTCTGGAAGAACCTGAAGGAAGGCGCGGATCGCTTCGAGGTCTCGAAGCGCGAGGTGCAGGTCGCGGCCTGCAACGGCAAGTATCGCTTCGGCTCGGGCGCGCAGGACCCGAACGCGCTCTGCACGAACCCGGCCGCCGATGATCCGATCTCCCTGGCTGCGCGCGAGAAGGCGAAGAAGGACGAGATCCGCGTGGCGGAACTCAGCAAGGCCGGCCACAAGGCGCTGAAGCGTATCTATCAGGATGGCGACCAGCACCATTCCTTTAAGCACACACTGCATGCGTCGGTCGGGACAGAGGATGTCTCGCGGGCCGCGACCGTTCCGCAGGGCATCTCGCGCGTGGCCGACGTTTCCCAGCCGGATGCGCTCGATATCGGGCCGGTGGATGTCCCAGCCGAAAAGGCGCGCGGCCTGAACCGCCAGCAGCTTCTGGCCCTCGCCCATCGCGAGCGCTTCGCCGCCGATCCGGCCGCGAGCCCCGCCAGCGCCACGGCTGTGGCCGCCATATCGGGCGCGCCCAATGCTCGCACGACGCCGGCGCAGACGGTCGCGCGCCCGTCGGGCACGCCTCCGGCCGTGCAGGCCACGGCTCTGGTGGCCGAGGAGAAGAAGGGTGAGAAGCCGGCCTTCTACGAGCGCTGGCTGGGCTCGCTCTCGGGGCTGACCGCGAGTGCCACGGGTGCCACGGAATCGAACCCGGGCACGCCGGCAGCCGATCTGCCGACCCCGCCGCAGCGCCGCTGATCAAACGGAAAATGACACAGAAGGGGCCGGGCGGCATTCCGCACCGGCCGTTCCTGTTTCGTCACGCCCGGTTGCGCGGCTCAAGAATGAGGATATTCGCCTCGATCCGGCAGGCGAAACGCGGCTCGTTCGCCAGCGTGGTGAGGAGCCGCCCGATCGGCGGATAGCCGCCTGCGCCTGTGAATTCGTGCACGTCATCGATGAGGATGACATGGCCGGGAACGGGTGAGGCGAGAATCGCATCAAGCTCGCGGCTGATCGGCGAGGCATTCTCGCCATGGGCGGTATCCCCGCCGGAATAATGACCATCGAGCCAGAACAGGGCGGGCTCGGTCAGGGCGGCGACCAGCGGTGGCAGAACCTGCCCCGAATCGCCATGGAGCACCTCGACATGCTGGCGGCTCGCAAAGCGCTTCTTGGCGCGGGCATGGAATTCGGCGGCCAGCTCGATCGAAACCGCGCGCTTCACGTGGCTGGCCATGTCTTCCAGCGTGTCACCCTTGAAGGTGCCGGTCTCGATGAAAACCGGGAGATTGTGCTTGCGCTGGAAGGCTCGCAGCAGCCGGCGCTTGACGGCAGGCGGCGGCGGAACAGGGCAACCCTGGCTGACCCAGCCGAGGATTTGCGCATTCTGCCGCAGGATCGCGAACGGATTGGTTGTCATCGCCGCCTCGGCACCTCAGGCGAAGCGACCGTGGCAATGCTTGAACTTCTTGCCCGAGCCGCAGGGGCAGGGCTCGTTGCGGCCGACCTTGCCCCAGGTGGCGGGGTCGCCGGAATCGCGCGGGCCGGTGGGGTCGTCGGAAGTGATCTCCGTCTGCCCCTGCACGCCATAGGCTGCGGCCGCGCGATCAATCGGGGAAACATGGGCCGGCAGCGGCATCGGCTCCTGCCCGGCAAGGCCCGGGGGGTTCTCGCCTTCGGCCGGCTGGTCAAACACCACTTCCACCCGCATCAGCTGGCCGGTCACGGTCTCGCGGAGGCTCACCAGCAGGCGATCATAAAGTTCGAAGGCCTCGCTCTTGAATTCGTTCAGCGGATCGCGCTGGGCATAGCCGCGCCAGCCGATCACCTGACGCAGGTGATCGAGCGTCACGAGATGCTCGCGCCAGAGATGATCGAGCGTCTGCAGCACGACCTGCCGCTCGATGTAGCGCATCAGATCGGGCGTGTTCTTCTGCTCGCGCCCGGCATAGGCCTCGTCTGCGGCTTTCGTCAGGCGCTCGCGGATTTCCTCATCCGCGATGCCCTCCTCGCGTGCCCATTCATCCACCGGCAGGTCCAGTGCGAGGTAGCGCGCGGTCTCTTCCTTCAGCCCCTCGACATTCCAGGCCTCGGGATAGGCGCCTTCGGGGATGTTGCGCGAAACGATCTCCTCCACCACGGCATGACGCATATCCGTGACGGTAGCGATGAGATCGGGCGCGGCCATCAATTCTCGACGCTGCTCGAACACCACCTTGCGCTGGTCGTTCATCACGTCGTCGTATTTCAGGATGTTCTTGCGGATCTCGAAGTTGCGCGCCTCGACCTTCTTCTGCGCGGTCTCCAGCGCCTTGTTCACCCAGGGATGGGCGATGGCCTCGCCTTCCTGCAGGCCCAGCTTCTGGAGGATGTTGTCCATCCGGTCCGAGCCGAAGATGCGCATCAGGTCGTCTTCGAGCGAGAGGAAGAATTTCGAGCGGCCCGGATCGCCCTGCCGTCCTGAGCGACCGCGCAGCTGGTTGTCGATGCGGCGGCTTTCATGGCGTTCCGCCGCGATGACATAGAGGCCGCCGGGGGCCTGCATCGTCTTGGCGGGCTTCGAGCCCTTGGCCGGCTCGAGCACGACCAGCTCGCCGGAATTCATCACCGTCTCGCGGTTCTTCGCGATCTCGGCCTTGATCTTCTCGATCGCGGCCTCGCGCGCCGCGCCCTCAAGTCCGGCGCATTCGTGCTCGATCCGCATCTTGAGGTTGCCGCCAAGCTGGATATCCGTGCCGCGGCCGGCCATGTTCGTGGCGATGGTGATGGCGCCGGGCACGCCGGCTTCGGCCACGATGAAGGCTTCCTGCTCGTGGTAGCGGGCATTCAGCACCGCGAAGAGCTTCTCTTCCTTCGTGCCCTGGTCGCCATCCATGAGCGGCTTGAAGGGGTTGGGATCGGAGAGATCGACCTGCCGGAAGCCGCGCTTCTTCAGGAGCGCCGCGAGCTGCTCGCTCTTCTCGATCGAGGTCGTGCCGACCAGAACCGGCTGGCCGCGTTCCTTCGCGCGCTCGATCTCGGCGGCGATCGCCTCTTCCTTCTCGGCGGCGGTGCGATAAACCTCGTCATCCTGGTCGAGGCGTGCCACCGGCACGTTGGTGGGAATTTCCACCACTTCGAGATTGTAGATCTGCTGGAATTCCTCGGCCTCGGTCGCGGCCGTGCCGGTCATGCCCGCGAGCTTCCTGTAGAGGCGGAAATAGTTCTGGAAGGTGATGGAGGCGAGCGTGACGTTCTCGGGCTGGATCGCCACCTTTTCCTTGGCTTCCAGCGCCTGGTGCAGGCCTTCCGAATAGCGCCGGCCCGGCATCATGCGGCCGGTGAATTCGTCGATGATGACGACCTCGCTCTGCCGCGTTTCCGGGTTGTAGCGGGTGATGTAATCCTTGTCCTTCGTGAAGAGCTTGTGCGCGCGGAGCGCCGAGTTCACATGATGGACGAGCGAGGAGTTGATCGCCTCATAGAGCGAGGCTCCATCCTTCAGGATTCCGGCTTCGGTGAGCAGCTCTTCCACATGCTCGTTTCCCGCTTCCGTGAGGTGCACGGTGCGCTGCTTCTCGTCGACCTCGTAATCCGCCGCGACAAGGCGGGGGATCAGCGCATCGATCGTCATGTAGAGATCGGAACGATCCTCCGTCGGGCCGGAGATGATCAGCGGCGTGCGCGCCTCGTCGATCAGGATCGAATCCACCTCGTCCACGATCGCATAGGCATGGCCGCGCTGGGTCATCTGCGCAAATTCGTATTTCATGTTGTCGCGCAGATAGTCGAAGCCGAACTCGTTGTTGGTCCCGTAGGTGATGTCGGCGGCATAGGCCTCCTTGCGCTGCATGTCGTCCAGGCCATGCACGATGACACCCACGCTGAGCCCGAGGAAGCGATAGACCTGCCCCATCCATTCCGCGTCGCGGCGGGCGAGGTAATCGTTCACGGTCACGACATGCACGCCATTCCCGGCGAGCGCATTGAGATAGACGGGAAGGGTCGCAACAAGCGTCTTGCCTTCGCCGGTGCGCATCTCGGCGATGCCGCCTTCATGCAGCACCATGCCGCCGATGAGCTGCACATCGAAATGCCGCTGGCCGAGCACACGCTTGGCGGCTTCGCGCACGGTGGCGAAGGCCGGAACGAGCACGTCATCGAGGGTCTTGCCGGCGGCAAGCTGTTCGCGGAAAGCCACGGTGCGTTGTGCGAGCGCCTCATCCGACAGGCCGGACAGTTCGGCTTCGAGCGCGTTGATCGCGGCGATGCGCGGTTTGTAGCCCTTCAGCCGCCGCTCGTTCGATGAGCCGAAAACGGTGCGCAAAAGTCCGCCGAGCATGGATGTCTCTTTCCCTGGCTTCCGCGCAGGAATCGCGGAACGCCCTGGCCTCGGCCCGGCGGGAGCCGGGGGCGAAGCAATGAGCCCCGTGCGAGGGGCCGAATAACGCGAGCGGGAGATAAGAATTGCGCGCCGGGATTGTCAACGTTCGCCGCCCGAATCCTTTGGCGAATTCGGGCTTTTCGCCAATTCGTGCCGTGCTCGCGGCAGCGTGAAGGGTGGATGGCAAGGTTGTGCTCGCCAAAGCTTGCGCTTTCCGCTAACCCTCGCGGCAATTGATTTTCTCCGGAGATCCTCCATGCCCGTGCGTCTTCTTGCTTCCGCGCTTGCCCTCTTCGTGCTGACGGCCGGGCCGGTTGTCGCGCAGAATTCGAAAGTGCTTGCGACCGTGAATGGCGAGGCCATTACGGAAGCCGAGGCCAAGGTCGCGCTGGAGGACCTGCTCACGCAGCTCCCCAATGTGCCGGAAGACAAGCGACTGGAAGTCGCGGTCGATTTCCTCGTCGAGGTCAAGCTTGCAGCGCAGGCCGCAAGGAAGGCGAAGATCGACCAGTCACCGGATTTCACCCTCAAGATGAGCTACGCTCGGGATCGCATCCTGATGGAGCGGCTCTTCGCGGTCGAGGGCAGCAAGGCCACGGGCGAGGCAGCCGTGAAAAAGTTCTACGATGAGCAGGTGGCCAAGCTCGCCCCGGTGGAAGAAGTGCGCGCGCGCCATATCCTCGTCGAAAGCGAGGAGGAAGCGAAGAAGATCCATGCCCGGGTCAAGGGCGGCGAGGATTTCGCGAAGGTCGCGACCGAGACCTCGAAGGACCCCGGTTCGGGCAAGGGTGGCGGCGATCTTGGCTATTTCTCGAAGGATCGCATGGTGCCTGAATTCGCCGAGGCTGCCTTCGCGCTGAAGGCCGGCGAGATTTCCGCGCCGGTGAAGAGCCAGTTCGGCTGGCACGTCATCAAGCTGGAGGATCGCCGCAACCGCCCGGCGCCGGCCTTTGCCGATGTGCGCGAGCGCCTCTCGCAGGCCCTCGCCGAGCGTGCCCAGGCGGAACTTCTCGAGAATCTCCGCAAGGAAGCCAAGATCGACCGGCCCGGAACGGAGAAGAAGTAAGCGCGGCGCCAACCCGCGCCGGTCTTGCCAGAAGCCGGCCTTTCAGGCAGAGCCGAAACCTCGTTTCCGCTTGTGAAGAGGCATGCCCCATGGCCGGCAAATCCGTCCCCGTTTCCCCGCTCGCGCCGAAGAAATATCCGAAGATGCCGGCGGTGGATGGCGTGGCCTTCGCCACGGCGGAAGCCGGAATCCGCTACAGGGGCCGCACGGATGTGCTGCTCGCGCGCCTCGAAAAAGGCACGGCCATGGCCGGTGTCTTCACCCGTTCGAAATGCCCTTCGGCGCCCGTGGATTGGTGCCGCTCGATCCTTGCAGGAGGTCGCGCGCAGGGGCTCGTCGTCAATTCCGGCAATGCCAATGCCTTTACGGGCCTCAAGGGCCGTGAGGCCGTGGCGCTGACGGCGAGGATCGCGGCGAAGGCCCTGGGCTGCAAGCCGGAGGAAGTGGCGCTCGCCTCGACCGGCGTGATCGGCGAGCCACTCGATGCCACGAAATTCGAAGGCGTGCTGGCGGATTGCGCGGGCCGCGTGAGCGCAACCGCCTTCCTCGAGGCCGCAAGGGCCATCATGACCACCGACACCTTCCCCAAGGTCGCGACCCGCAAGGCGAAGATCGACGGGTTGCCCGTGACCATCTCAGGCATCGCCAAGGGCGCGGGCATGATCGCGCCGGACATGGCGACGATGCTCTCCTTCGTCTTCACCGATGCCGCGATTGCGCCGAAGGCGTTGCAGGCCCTGCTTTCGAAGGGCGTGGGGCCGAGCTTCAACGCCGTGACGGTTGATAGCGACACATCCACTTCCGACACCCTGCTGCTATTCGCCACCGGCAAGGCTGCCGCCCGGGGCCAGTCGGAAATCACGGATGCGAAGGATCCCAGGCTCTCGAGCTTCAGGCGGGCGCTGAATGCGCTGCTGCTCGATCTCGCGGTGCAGGTCGCGCGCGATGGCGAAGGCGCGCGCAAGCTGATCACCGTGAAGGTGGAAGGCGCGGTTTCCGCCCGCTCGGCGAGGAAAATCGCGATGTCCATCGCCAATTCCCCCCTCGTGAAGACGGCGGTTGCCGGCGAGGATGCGAATTGGGGTCGCATCGTGATGGCCGTCGGCAAGGCGGGCGAGCCGGCCGATCGCGATCGCATCTCGATTTCCTTCGGCGATATCCGGGTGGCCCATGAGGGCGCGCGAGACCCCTCTTACAGCGAGGCGGCGACCTCGGCCTATATGAAGGGCGAGGCGATCGACATCACGGTGTCGCTGGGCATGGGGCGCGGCAAGGCCGTTGCCTATACCTGCGATCTCACCAAGGCTTATGTCGAGATCAACGGGGATTACCGCTCGTGAAGCTGCTGCTCGTCGCGGCCGTCGCGCTGGTCGATGCGGATCGCCGCGTGCTGATCGCGCAGCGGCCGGAGGGCAAGCAGCTGCCGGGCCTGTGGGAATTCCCTGGCGGCAAGGTGGAGCCCGGCGAGCGGCCGGAGGAGACATTGATCCGCGAACTCCGCGAGGAGCTGGCGATCAGCGTCAAGGAGCCATGCCTCGCACCACTCACATTTTCCAGCTATCGTTATCCGGATTTTCACCTGCTCATGCCATTGTTCATCTGTCGCAGATGGGAAGGAGTTCCGCAGGCGATGGAGCACCAGGCCTTGCGATGGGTCGAGCCGATGCGGCTTCGGGAATTTCCGATGCCCGCGGCCGATGAGCCGCTGATCCCGATGCTTCGTGATCTTCTTTAGGCGTCCCCTCCCGATGTAGCGGGGTGGCCGGATCGGGAATCGCAGGACAATGAAGCAGGTTCTTAAAGCCTTTGTGCAAGACGAGCGGGGAGCGACCGCAATCGAGTATACGCTCATCGCCGTGATGCTCTGCACCGCATTGCTGGCGGGGTGGCCGAGCTTTTATGGAGGTTTCATGGCCTCCTGGACGAATGCCGGCGAGGTCATCCAGAATGCCGTGAAGGCGCCGTGACCTGAAGATTGTCAGTCGAACTTCTTGCTGCTGGCGATATCGGCCAGCGCATCTTCCAATCGCGCCTTTGCGGAGCCTGGTTTCAACGGTTTCTGCTGGCTTTCATGCGGCGCCCAGCCCGACATCCAGACAATCTCTACATTTGCCCGAAGGCGACCATCCGCGTCGGCATGGCGCTCGGCATAGAGTTCGGCGGCACGCAACAGGACCCGGCGCGTCAGAGGTGGCGTGCCCGGTCGCCGGAGCAGGCTCGCACTGGAGGCCATGGCGCGCCATTCCGCGGCCAGCGCGAAGAAGCTGCCATAGCGGATCGTCAGCTTCTCGCTGTCGGTGACGGGAAGCGCGAGGCCGGCGCGCTGAAGCAATTGCCCGGCCGCGCGCACATCCACGAAGGGAAAGACCCGGAGCGCGGCCGAGCCGGTGATTTCGCTTTCAGCCGTCAGCAGGCAATCACGCAGTTCCGCGAGGCTGTCGCCGCCCACAAAGGCCGCGAGAAACAGGCCATCGGGCTTCAGCGCGCGCCTGACCTGCGCGAGAATGCCCGGCACATCATTCACACGCTGAAGCCAGAGGCCGGAGACGATGAGCCCATAGCGGCCTGCCTCCAGCTTCAGATCCGGCCCGTCGATCCTGCGATAGGCGATGGATGGATCGCCCGGCGCCACTTCGCCCACATGGTCGATCCCGCAAACCCGCTCCGCGCGCTTCAGCGCCGTGGCGAAGAGCCCGCCGGGCGTGCCGAGATCCAGCGCAGGATCGAAGCTGCGAAGAACGGTCTCGAGCCGCTCGATCAGGTCGATCTGCGCGCGTTCCAGCAGGAAAGTGGCCGCGCCCTGCCTTGCCGCACGCTGGATCGCCATGCGAGCCTTGACCTCGTCGAAGAGTTGCGGAACCTCGGCATTCGATGAGGCCATGCGCGTGACTGCTCCTGAATCTGATTCCCCTGGAGATAGCACAGAAGCGCCTCCGCGCGCGTTCCGCGGCATGACGCGCCTGCTCGCACGGTTCGGCCGCGGCGCCCTGGGTATCGTCTATCCGCCGCAATGCATCGCCTGCAACAGCGCGACCGGAGAGCCGCATGCGCTCTGCTCCACCTGCTGGGCGGGCATTCCCTTCATTTCCGACCCCGTTTGCGCCCGGCTCGGCACGCCCTTCGCGCATGATTTCGGGCCGGGCATGCTTTCGCCCGCAGCGATCGCCGATCCGCCGCGCTTTGATTGCGCCCGCGCGGTGGCGATCCACGAGGGTGCCGCGAAGGCCATGGTCGCGCGTCTGAAATATGGCGAGCGGCTCGATCTCGCCCGCGCCATGGCGCGGATGATGGTGCATGCAGGCGGGCCGCTTCTCGCCTGCGCCGATGTGCTGGTTCCCGTGCCGATGCATCGCGGGCGGCTCTGGCAGCGGCGCTACAATCAGGCGGCGCTGCTCGCGAACGAGATCGGTGCTCTGGCTGCAAAACCCGTTCTTCCCGATACGCTGCGCCGCGTGAAGCGGACGCCGCCTCAGGTGGGCCTTTCGCGCAACGAACGCCGCAGCAATCTTGCGGGGGCCTTCCTCATCGAGCCGGGGCAAAAGGCGGTTGTGGAAGGCCGTCACTGTCTCGTGATCGACGATGTGCGCACGACGGGTTCGACTTTGAACGCCTGCGCCCATATCTTGCGGCAGGCGGGTGCTGCCCGCATTGATGTTCTGACCTTCACACTCGTGCCGGAAGGCGCGTGAGGCCATGGAGTGATGATGCCCGAGATCACCATCTACACGAAGCCGACCTGCCCGTATTGCATCCGTGCGAAGGCGCTGCTGACGCGGAAGGGCGCGCGCTTCACCGAAATCGACGTGAGCAACCCCGCCGACCAGCGTGCCATGGCCCAGAAGGCCGGGCGCTCCACCGTGCCGCAGATCTTCATCGGCGGGAAGCATGTCGGCGGCTGCGATGATCTCCACGCGCTGGATGACAGGGGTGGGCTCGACCCGCTGCTTCAGGGGTGATGCCATGAGTTTTGTCGCCGCCTGCCTGCAGATGCGTTCCACCCGCTCGGTGGAGCGGAACATCACGGATTTTCTTGCGCTTGCCGGCGAGGCCGTCTCGAAGGGGGCGAGCTTCCTGCAAAGCCCGGAAATGTCGAACCTCGTCGAGCGGTCGCGCGCCGACCTCTTCGCGAAGATCGCAACCGAGGAGGCCGATCCGTTTCTCGCGGCGGCGCGCAAGCTCGCGGCGGAAGCGAAGGTGACGATCCATCTGGGTTCGCTCGCCATCCGCGAAGGCGAGAAGATCGCGAACCGCGCCTTCCTGATCGGGCCGGATGGCGGGCTCGTCGCGCGCTACGACAAGCTTCACCTCTTCGATGTGGACCTGCCCAATGGCGAGACCTGGCGCGAGAGTGCCACCTACACGGCGGGCGCCTGTGCGGTTGTGGCACCGGTAAACGGCGCGAAACTCGGCATGGGCATCTGCTACGATTTGCGTTTCCCCTACCTTTTCCGCGCGATGGCCGAAGCGGGCGCGGATATTCTCACTGCTCCGGCCTGCTTCACGAAGCAGACCGGCGAGGCGCATTGGGTGGTGCTGCAACGCGCGCGCGCCATCGAGACCGGCTCCTTCATGATATCCGCCGCGCAAGGCGGCACGCATGAGGATGGCCGCGAGACCTATGGCCATTCGATCATCATCGATCCGTGGGGCCGGGTGCTCGCGGAGGCGGAAGATGCGCCGGGCGTGATCCTCGCCGAGATCGACCTTGCGAGGGTGGCCGATGCGCGCGGGCGCATCCCCACGCTGAAGCATACGCGCGCCATCACCGTCACCACGGTCGGGGAGGGAGCAAGGGAGGCGGCGGAATGATCCGCTACGCTTTGGCCTGCGAGGCGGGGCATGCTTTCGAAAGCTGGTTCCGCTCGTCCGGGGATTTCGACAGCCAAGCCAAGCGCGGCTTCGTTGTCTGCCCGCATTGCGGCTCGGCGAAGGTCGAAAAGCAGATCATGGCGCCGGCGGTTCGCGTGCGCGAGGAGCCCCAGGCGAAGCGCCCGGTCGCGCTCGCGGACCCGCGCGATGCGGCCATGCGCCAGATGTTCCGTGCCTATCGCCAGTTCATCGAGGAGAATGCCGAAGCCGTGGGCGACAAATTCGCCGAGGAGGCGCGGAAGATCCATTATGGCGAGACCGAAGAGCGCGCGATCTATGGCGAGGCCACCTTTTCCGAAGTGAAGGAACTCGCGGAGGAGGGCATCGAGATCGCGCCGATCCCCGTGCTGCCGGACGAGCGGAATTGAGCCGCGCGCTGTCATGCACGGGCTTGGCCCTTGCATCCACGAATTTGCGACGCTTCTTGAAGACGTGGATGGCCGGAACACATCCGGCCATGACGCCCTAGCCCGGCTTCCGCGCGGTCACGAAGTAATTCACATCCGTGTCGTTCGCGAGCAGCCACTGGTTCGTGAGCGGGTTGAACACCATGCCCTGCCGCGTCATCGGCTCCAGCCCGGCTGCCGCGAGGTGATCCTCGAACTCGTCGGGGGTCACGAATTTCTCGTAGGAATGCGTGCCCCTGGGCACCCAGCGCAGCACATATTCCGCACCGAGAATGGCGAGCCCGAAGGCCTTCAGCGTGCGGTTGATCGTGGAACCGATGAAAAGTCCGCCGGGCTTCAGGTGCTTTGCCGCCGCCGCCACCATGGCGCCAACATCGGGCACATGCTCCACCACTTCGAGCAAAGTCACGACATCATGGCGTTCATCGGCCGGCAGCGCTTCCACGGTCATCGTGCGGTAGCGGATGGAGAGCCCGCCTTTCGCGGCGTGATCCCCGGCGATGGCGATGTTCTCCTCCGCCGGGTCGATGCCGGAGACATCAAAGCCCATGCGGGCCATTGGCTCGGTCACCAGGCCCGCCCCGCAGCCGATATCGAGCAGGCTCAGCCCCTCGAAGGGGCGCAGGCTGCGCGCATCTCGGCCGAAATGGCGCGCGGCTTCGGCGCGGAAGAAAGCGAGGCGCGTCGGGTTCAGCCGATGCAAGGGCTTCATGGGGCCGTTGGGGTCCCACCATTGCCGGGCCATGGCATTGAAACGGGCGATCTCGCTTTCGTCGCGCCAGGCGGCGTCGCGGCTCATGTCCTGTGTCCTTCTTTCCGGGGCGAGGGGAATGTGACCGGCTGAGTGCTTTCCCTCCTGCCTGCATTGACCTCGCCGCACCCCCTCTCTATAGCCCCGGCCAACCCTTGTTGAAACCATTTCGCGAAGGTGCGGGTTCAAGCCTATGCCTCGTCTTGTCATGAAATTCGGCGGCACCTCGGTCGCCAATGTGGAGCGCATCAAGAATGTCGCTCGCCACGTGAAACGCGAGGTCGAGGCGGGATTCCACGTGGCCGTCGTGGTCTCCGCCATGTCCGGCAAGACGAACGAGCTTGTGGCCTGGTGCAAGGAAGCCGCGCCCCTTCACGACCAGCGCGAATATGATGCTGTGGTCGCCTCGGGCGAGCAGGTGACAACCGGCCTCCTGGCGATCGCGCTTCAGGAAATCGGCATTCCCGCCCGGTCGTGGCAGGGCTGGCAGGTTCCGGTGGAAACCGATGCCGCCCATGGCGCCGCACGCATTACCGGCATTGGCGGCGCGGGCATCCTGAAGGGTTTCGAGGAGCGCAGGGAAGTGGCGGTGGTCGCGGGCTTCCAGGGCATCCATCCGCCCACGGGGCGGCTCACCACGCTTGGCCGCGGCGGCTCGGATACCTCGGCGGTGGCCTTGGCCGCTGGCATCGGGGCTGATCGCTGCGATATCTACACCGATGTCGACGGGGTCTACACCACTGATCCGCGCATCGTGCCGAAGGCGCAGAGGCTGGATCGCGTCTCCTTCGAGGAGATGCTGGAACTCGCTTCCGCCGGCGCGAAGGTGCTGCAAGTCCGTTCCGTGGAAGTGGCGATGGTGCATAATGTGCGCACATTCGTCCGCTCGTCCTTTGATGATCCGAACAATCCCAAGCCTGGCACGCTGATCTGCGGCGAGGAGGAAATCGTGGAAAGCCAAGTCGTTACCGGTATCGCCTATTCGAAGGATGAGGCGCAGATCACGCTCCGCAACGTGCCGGACAAGCCCGGCGTGGCGGCGGCCGTCTTCACCCCGCTCGCCGATGCGAATGTCGTCGTGGACATGATCGTCCAGAACATCTCGCCCGATGGGAAAACCACCGACATCACCTTCACCGTGCCATCGGCGGATTACACCCGCGCGATGGCGGTTCTCGCCAAGCAGAAGGATACGATCGGCTACCCCTCCATCGAGGGCGCGCAGGATGTGGCGAAAGTCTCGGCAATTGGTGTCGGCATGCGTTCGCATGCGGGCGTCGCCGCGAAGGCCTTCAAGGCGCTCGCCGATCGTGGCATCAATATCCGGGCCATCACCACCAGCGAGATCAAGTTCTCGGTGCTGATCGATCAAGCCTATACAGAACTGGCGGTGCGCACCTTACACTCGCTTTACGGCCTCGACGCGGCCTGAAGCCCCGCTATCCTGGCCTTTTCCGTCCCCGGGGCGCGGGAAAGCTTGCATGCCTTGGCCCGGGCGTTGTAGCTCGTTTCAGGGGTCGGGCGGAATCGCGTGCCGCCTTCCGATCCGGCAGGGAGATCGTGAGACATGCGTCAAGCGCTCGGCGGACCTCGCCTGCTGCTGCGTCGCCTCCGCGAGGTGATGTCGGAGCAGATGAGCGCGCAGGCGCGGCTCGACAAGATCGTCGTCCTCATCGCCTCCAACATGGTGGCAGAGGTGTGCTCGGTCTATGTGAAGCGGGCGGATGGCGCGCTTGAACTCTACGCGACCGAGGGCCTCAATCGCGAGGCGGTTCACCTCACCACCATGCGCGCGGATGAGGGCCTTGTCGGCCTGATCGCCCGCGAAGCGGAGCCACTGGCGCTGGCCGATGCGCAGAACCACCCTGCCTTCTCCTACAAGCCGGAAACGGGCGAGGAAAACTACGCCTCCTTCGCGGGTGTGCCCATCCTGCGGGCGGGCAACACGCTCGGCGTTCTCGTGGTGCAGAACCGCGCCAAGCGCGCCTATTCCGAAGAGGAAATGGAAGCGCTGCAGACGACCGCGATGATCCTTGCGGAATTGGTGGCGGGCGGTGAACTCGAAGCGCTCGCGCGCCCCGGCTCGGGCGGCACGGCCATTCGCCGGGCGCTGACGCTCTCCGGCCAATCCATCGCGGAAGGCGTGGGCCTGGGCCATGCGGTGCTCCACGAGCCGCGCATCGAGATCAGGAACCTCGTCGCGGATGATCCGCAGGAGGAGCTACGCCGCCTCCATGCCGCGATGGAGAAGATGCGCGCTTCCATCGACGACCTGATGGAGGGCGGTTCGCTGGGTGGAGCGGGCGAGCATCGCGATGTGCTCGAAACCTTCCGGATGTTCGCGCATGATCGCGGCTGGATCCGGCGGCTGCAGGAGGCGATCAATACCGGCCTCACGGCGGAAGCGGCGGTGGAGCGCGTGCAATCCGATGCCCGCGCGCGCCTGCTGCGCCAGACCGACCCCTATCTGCGCGAGCGCCTTCACGATCTCGATGATCTCGCGAACCGCCTGCTGCATGAACTCACGGGCGCCGCCTTCACCCTGCCGGCGGACAAGTTGCCGGAGAATGCCATTCTCGTGGCGCGTGCGATGGGCCCGGCCGCGCTTCTCGATTACCAGCGCCAGCGCCTGCGGGGCCTCGTGCTGGAGGAGGGCGGCTCCACGAGCCATGTGGCGATTGTCGCGCGCGCTCTCGGTATCCCTACGGTCGGTCGCGTCGAACGGATTGTCGGCCTTGTGGAGCAGGGCGACGCGATCATCGTCGATGGGACCGCGGGCGAGGTGCAGTTGCGCCCTTCGCCCGATGTGCAATCCGCCTATGCCGAGAAGGCCCGCCTGCGCGCGCGCCGTCAGGAGCAGTATCGGGCCCTGCGCAATCAGCCCGCGCGCACGAAGGACGGCGTTTCGATCGACCTGCAGATGAATGCCGGCCTCCTGATCGACATGGCGAATCTCGATGAGACGGGCGCCAGCGGCATCGGGCTTTTCCGCACGGAAATCCTGTTCATGGTCGCGTCTTCGCTGCCGCGTGCGCAGGCACAGGAAGCACTCTATCGTTCGATCATCGATATTGCCGGGCGGCGCCCGGTCACTTTCCGCACGCTCGATATCGGCGGCGACAAGGTGCTGCCCTACCTGAAGCAACTCGAGGAAGAGAACCCCGCGCTTGGCTGGCGCGCGGTACGCATCGGGCTGGATCGGCCCGCTTTGCTGCGCACGCAGCTTCGCGCGCTGCTCGCCGCCGCGAAGGATCGCGACCTGCGGATCATGCTGCCGATGGTTTCGGTGGTGGAGGAGCTTGATGCCGCCAAGGCCATGCTCGGCCGCGAGCGCGAACGGCAGCGCCGCCTCGGCCAGCCGGGGCCGAAGACCGTTCAACTCGGCGTGATGCTCGAAGTGCCCTCGCTGCTCTTCGATCTTGATCGCGTCTTCGAGAAAGCCGATTTCATCTCCATCGGCACGAATGACCTGATGCAGTTCATGTTCGCGGTCGATCGTGATAATGCGATGGTCTCAAATCGGTTTGATGCGCTGCACCCCTCCTTCCTGCGCGCGCTTTGCAAGGTGGCAGACAAGGCGAAGGCCACGGGCATGCCGGTTTCGATCTGCGGCGAAATCGCGGGGCGACCAGCGGAGGCTTTGGCGCTGATCGCGCTGGGCTTCCGGTCGTTCTCGGTCTCACCCTCGGGCATCGGGCCGTTCAAGGCCATGTTGCAGGGGTTGGAGATCACGGCGGTGGAACCGCTGGTGCGCGAGGCATTGGCGGCGGGGCTCGATGCGCCGGCGCTGCGCCAGAAGCTGAAACCCTTCGTGCCGAAAGGCGAGCTGGCCTCGTAGCCGGCCTTTTCCATGAGCGACAACGTTCTCCCCCGCGAGAAGCTCGATGCCATTTCGGCCAAGCATGCCGATCTGGAAGCGCGGCTCGCCGCCACCGCCGACGCCACGAGCATCGTCGCGCTCTCGAAGGAGCTCGCAGCACTTGGCCCCCTCGTGCAGGCGATCGCCGCCGAGCGGCGTGTCGCGGCCGATCTCGCCGCCACCCGCGAGATGCTCGCCGATGCCGCGATCGATGCCGGGATGCGCGCGATGGCCGAGGAGGAACTGGCCATGCTGGTGGCCGAGCACGAGCGAATCGTGCAGGTGATCCGCCTTGGCCTGCTGCCGCGCGATTCCGCCGATGACCGCTCGGTCATCCTGGAGGTGCGTGCGGGCACGGGCGGCGATGAAGCCTCGCTCTTCGCCGGCAATCTCTTCCGCATGTACCAGCGCTATGCCGAATTGAAGGGCTGGAAGGTCGAGGTGCTTTCGGCCAATGAAGGCGCGATGGGCGGCTTCAAGGAAATCGTCGCGGAAATCCATGGCGAGGGTGTCTTCGCCCGGCTGAAATTCGAATCCGGCGTGCATCGCGTGCAGCGCGTGCCCGAAACCGAAGCGCAGGGACGCATCCACACTTCCGCCGCCACGGTCGCCGTGCTGCCGCTCGCCGAAGAGGTGGATGTCTCGATCAACGAGGCAGACCTTCGCATCGAGACCATGCGCTCGCAGGGGGCCGGCGGCCAGCACGTCAACAAGACCGAATCGGCCATCCGCATCACGCATATCCCGTCCGGCCTTGCGGTTCTGGTGCAGGAGGAGCGCTCCCAGCATAAAAACCGGGCGCGGGCCATGGATATCCTGCGCACGCGCCTCTTCGACATGGAGCGCCAGCGCCTCGCCAAGGCTCGCGCGGCTGCCCGCAAGGACCAGATCGGCTCGGGTGATCGTTCCGAGCGCATCCGCACCTACAATTTCCCGCAAGGTCGCGTGACCGACCACCGCATCAACCTCACGCTCTACAAGATCGAGGCGATCCTGGAAGGCAGCGGGCTTGAGGAACTGATCGAGGCGCTGATCACCGAGCATCAGGCGCGTCTGCTCGCCGGGGAAGAGGCATGAGCGGGGCGTTCCGGCCCGACATGCGGCGCGCTGAAGCGGGGGATTTGCTCGCGACCGCCTTCGGCAAGGCGGGTTTCGAGGATTGCCGCCTCATGGCGCGCCGGCTTCTGGCGGATGCCCTCCGCGTGGAGCCCGGTGAACTCTTTCTTCACCCGGATCGCCTGATCGGCGAAACGGCGGAGCGTCTCGGTCCGGCCCTGTCGCGGGCGCTCAAGGGCGAACCGCTGACACGAATCGCGGGGCGACGCAGCTTCTGCGGTCGCGATTTCCGCGTGACGCCGGATGTGCTCGACCCCCGGCCCGAGACCGAATTGCTGGTGGAGGAGATGCTGAAGCGCCTGGCGGGGCAGCGGGCACCGCGCCTGCTCGATCTTGGCACGGGTTCGGGCGCGATCATCCTCACATTGCTGGCCGAAATCCCCGAGGCGACCGGCGTGGCGGTGGATCTCTCGCCCGCAGCGCTTGCGGTGGCGGGGGGGAATGCGGAAGCCTTGGGCGTGGCTGGCCGGGTGGCTTTCCATCACGGTGATCTGTTCGCGGGGCTCGCCGGGCCGTTCGACGCCATCCTCTCCAACCCACCCTACATCCCCAGCGCCGATCTCGCGGGTCTTGAGCTGGCGGTGCGGGATTTCGATCCTCCCCTCGCGCTCGATGGGGGGCCGGATGGCCTCGCCTTCTACCGGCGCATCGCGGGTGAGGCGCGCGCCTTTCTCATGCCCGGCGGCTGGCTGGGCGTCGAACTGGGAGCGGGGCAATCCGAAAGCGTGATTGCCCTGATGGAGGCGGCTGGTTTCCAGGATATGGCGATCCGGTATGACCTTGCCGGGCATGCGCGACATCTCCTTGGCCGGGGATGAAACGAAGGGGCCCGATGCCTTTGCTTGCAACCCTGCGAAAGAGCCGCTAAGGAAGCAGCGTGTGGTGCACGCGTCAGGGTCATCCAGGGGTTGGACTCGACGCAGCTGGGACAAGCATCGCCTCTTTCCGTCACGTTGATTGAGCCGGCGGCGCCGGGATCCTTGACCGAAAGACCTGTCGCAAGGCCCGCGCTCCCTCCGGGGCGCCGGACGCGACGAGCGGGGATTTGTTCCCCGGATGACAGCCTCCAGGCAACGCCAAGCCCGCCCGTAAACCGAGCCAGCCGAGAAAAACACGGATGAGACCAGGACAGAACAAGCGCATGCGGGGTCGCAACCGTCGCGGGCCCAACCCGTTGACGCGTTCGTATGAATCGAACGGTCCGGATGTGAAAGTCCGCGGCACGGCCCAGCACATCGCCGAGAAATACACCCAGCTCGCCCGCGATGCGCATCTCTCCGGCGATCCGGTGGCCGCGGAGAGCTATCTGCAGCATGCCGAGCATTATTACCGCCTCATCGCCGCGGCCGTGCAGGCCCAGCAGGCTGCGCTTTCCGGCCAGGCGGATGATCGCGACGATGATGATGACGATTTCGACCCGTCCTCGGACCGTTTCACCTTCCGCTCGCCACAGGCGATGCAACAGCAGAATGGCGGCACCTCCTACGGTTCCGGCGGTGAGCGCCAGAGCGGCGAATTCGCTTCCGGCGAACAGCCGGCCGAAGGTGAGGGCGGCGAAGGCCAGCCCCAGCCGCGCATGGTTGGCGAGGGTGGGTTCCAGCCACGTCCTCCGCGTGAGGATCGTCGCGGTGGCCGCCATGATCGCGACCGCGATCGCAACCGGTTCCGCGACAATGATCGCTTCCAGCAACCGCGCCGTCCGCCGGTCGAGGTCGAGGGCACCGGCGATCAGCCCGATCTGCCGGCTTTCCTCACCATGCCCGCGCGCGCGGTCGGCCCGGAAGGCGATGTCGATGGTCCGCCCGAGGCGGGCGAGGGGGATGACGGCCGCGGGCCGTTCCGCCATCGTCGCCGCCGTCGCGGCCGGACTGGTCGCCCCGAGGGCGCGCTGGCCGGCGAAGGTGAAAACGAGGCCTGAATAACTCGAAAAATCAAGGAATTGAGGGCGGCTCCAGTCGCCCTTTTTCGTCTCAGGGCACGGTCAGCGCATCGCCCGGCCGGATGAGACCCGAGCGAAGGATGCGGGCATAGACCCCGCAATCATGGTGCGCGAGATTCTGCTCCAGCAGCGACACCATGCGCAGGTCACGCAGGCCTGCGCGCGGGTCGACATCGATGGCGGCGCATCGGTCGATGCGCCGGGTGATTTCGAGTTCGGCCTCTCCGATTTTCACCCGCTGGCCCACGAGATCGAACTCGGCCCAGGGCGCAAGCCCCTCCACCAGCAGGTTGCCGCGAAAGCGCAGCGGATCGATGCTCGCTCGGTTCGCGAGCCTGGCGATGGCCTCCACGCTGGCGCGGTTGATGATCGAGAGGAAGCCGTGCCGCGAATCCATGAAGCGGTGGCCCGGCGGTGCGACGAGCAGGCGTGCCGGGCCGCGCATCTCATCGCCCATATAGCTTTCGAAAAAGCGCTCGATGGCCGCGCGGCCCGTTTCCTCATCCACCACGCCGCTCGCGACCACCCCGCCGCCCTGGCTGAGGGTGAGCCGGCGCGTGGCATCCTCGAAGCGTGCCGCGATGCGCGCCAGCTTCTCGTTGCGCATGAGCATCAGGAATTTCTGCTTCGGCAGATGCTCGGGCGCGGCGGGATCGAACCCCGAGGGGCCGTTCTCGATCGCCATCAGGCGGTCACCGGGAAAATGCTCGCCTTCCGTGAGTTGCGCCTCGGACATCGCCTCCGGCGAGAGGCCTTTCACGGGGTAGCGATGAAGCGCGGCGAGGCGCGCTATACTATCTTGGCGCGCGCCGAGCCGCGATTGGGTGATTTCCGACATTCCTTTGATCCTGCCCCTTTTGTTGCGGATTGGCCACACCTACATTGCGCAAGATCGATCGTTGCCAAAACGGGGCGACCGCCACTTCGCCGGATGAGGGAAGAGCATGAATACCGAGAAATATACCGAGCGCGCCAGAGGCTTCCTGCAGGCCGCGCAAACCATCGCCCTGCGCGAGGGGCACCAGCAATTCGCCCCCGAACATGTGCTGAAGGCGCTTCTCGATGACGATCAGGGCCTCGCGGCCGGGCTGATCGATGCCGCGGGCGGCCGTTCCGCCGAGGCGCGGCGCGCGGTCGAGGCCGTGCTGGCCAAGACCCCGAAGGTGGAGGGTGGCTCGGGTGGGCTCTACCTCACGCCGCCGCTGGCCCGCGTGTTCGAAACCGCCGAGAAGGCCGCGGAAAAGGCCGGCGACAGCTTCGTGACGGTGGAGCGTCTGCTGCTCGCCCTCGCGCTCGAGAAGGAGAACGCCGCCGGCAAGGCGCTCGCCAGCGCGGGCGTGACGCCGCAGAAGCTGAACGCCGCCATCGAGACCATCCGCAAGGGCCGGAAGGCGGACAGCGCCACGGCCGAGAACCAGTATGACGCGCTGAAGAAATATGCCCGCGACCTCACGGAAGCGGCACGTTCGGGCAAGCTCGATCCCGTTATCGGCCGCGACGAGGAAATCCGCCGCACCATTCAGGTGCTCTCGCGCCGCACGAAGAACAACCCGGTGCTGATCGGCGAGCCGGGCGTGGGCAAGACGGCCATCGTCGAAGGCCTCGCCCTGCGCATCATCAACGGCGACGTGCCCGAAAGCCTGAAGGACAAGGCTTTGCTCGCGCTCGATATGGGCTCGCTCATCGCCGGCGCGAAATATCGCGGCGAGTTCGAGGAGCGGCTGAAGGCCGTGCTCGCGGAAGTCACGGCGTCCGATGGCGGGGTCATCCTCTTCATCGACGAGATGCACACGCTGGTGGGCGCGGGCAAGGCCGATGGCGCGATGGATGCCTCGAATCTCTTGAAGCCCGCGCTCGCGCGCGGCGAACTGCACTGTGTGGGCGCCACCACGCTTGATGAATACCGCAAGCATGTGGAGAAGGATGCGGCGCTGGCGCGGCGCTTCCAGCCGGTTTTCGTGTCGGAGCCCAATGTCGAGGATGCAATCTCGATCCTGCGCGGCATCCGCGAGAAATACGAGCTTCATCATGGCGTGCGCATCACGGATTCGGCGCTCGTGGCGGCGGCGACGCTCTCGAACCGCTACATCACGGATCGCTTCCTGCCCGACAAGGCCATCGACCTCGTGGACGAGGCGGCGGCGCGACTCAGGATGCAGGTCGATTCCAAGCCCGAGGACCTCGATTCGCTCGATCGCGAGATCATCCGCCTCCGGATCGAGCAGGAGGCCCTGCGCCGGGAAAAGGATCAGGCCTCCCAGGATCGCCTGACGAAACTTTCGGCCGAACTCGCCGAACTCGAGGAGAAATCCGCCTCGCTCACCACGGCATGGCGGGCGGAGAAGGACAAGCTCGGCGAGGCGCAGCGCATCAAGGGCGAGCTCGACCAGAAGCGTGCGGAACTCGAGCGCGCGCAGAGGCAGGGTGAATTCGCGAAGGCGGGTGAACTCGCCTATTCCACCATTCCCCAACTCGAGAAGAAGCTGGCGGCTCTGGAAGAGGCCGCCAAGGCCGGCGCACTGATTTCCGAGAGCGTGACGCCGGATTCCATCGCGCAGGTCGTCTCGCGCTGGACGGGCATTCCGGTCGACCGGATGCTCGCCGGCGAGCGCGAGAAGCTGCTCAGCATGGAGGAGGAACTCGGCAAGCGTGTCGTGGGCCAGCGCGAAGCGGTGGAGGCGGTCTCGACCGCCGTGCGCCGGGCGCGCGCGGGCCTTCAGGACCCGAACCGGCCGATCGGCTCCTTCATTTTCCTCGGCCCCACGGGTGTGGGCAAGACCGAACTGACCAAGGCGCTCGCCTCGTTCCTGTTCGATGACGAACATGCCCTCGTGCGGATCGACATGAGCGAATACATGGAGAAGCACTCGGTCTCCCGGCTCATCGGTGCGCCTCCGGGCTATGTCGGCTACGAGGAGGGCGGCGCCCTCACCGAGGCCGTGCGGCGCAGGCCCTATCAGGTCGTGCTCTTCGACGAGGTGGAGAAGGCGCATCCCGATGTGTTCAACGTGCTCCTGCAGGTGCTCGATGATGGCCGCCTGACCGATGGCCAGGGCCGGACGGTGGATTTCCGCAACACGCTGATCATCATGACCTCGAACCTCGGCGCGGAATATCTCGTCAGCCTCGGCGAGGAGGAGGGGGTGGATCAGGCGCGCGGCATGGTGATGGCTGCCCTGCGGGCAGCCTTCCGACCGGAATTCCTGAACCGAATCGACGAGATCGTGCTGTTTCAGCGCCTGAAGCGCGCGGATATGGGCGCCATCGTCGATATCCAGATGGGCCGGCTGCGCCAGCTCGTGGAAGATCGGAAGATCACGCTCGATCTCTCGCCCGCCGCGCGCAACTGGCTCGCCGAGAAAGGCTACGATCCCGCCTATGGCGCAAGGCCGCTGAAGCGCGTCATCCAGAAGAACGTGCAGGATCCGCTCGCGGGCCTCATCCTCGCCGGCAAGGTGATGGACGGCGAGACCGTGCCGATCGATGTGGAGACGGGTGCCCTGCGCGTGGGCGAATTCCTGGGTTTGGGCGACGAAGCCCCGCCGCCGCGGGCGAAGCTGAACTGAGAAGTCAGCGCCGTGATGGCCGGGCCATGTCCGGCCATCACGGCTCATGACCCATTCCCTTGGCGACAGGCTTCCTCTACAGGGGGAGCCATGTCGCTTGTCACGGTCGCGCCGGCGCTTTTCGTTCTCATCTGGTCCACCGGCTGGATCGTCGCGAAATACGCGGCGTCCTTTGCCGATCCGCTGTTCTTCCTGGTCATCCGCTTCGCCTGTGCTTTCGTGCTCATGGCGCTGATCGCCCTCGCCTTCCGGGCAGAATGGCCGCGCAACCGCGCGGCCTATGGCCATGGCATGCTGAGCGGCGTTCTGCTGCATGCCATCTATCTCGGCGGGGTGTGGTGGGCCGTGGCCCACGGGCTGCCGGTGGGCGTCTCGGCACTCATTGCGGCCATCCAGCCGCTGATCACGGCGGCGCTCGCGGCCCGCCTTGGCGGCGAAAGGCTCGGCGCCCTGCAGCTTTCGGGCATCGCAATCGGGTTCCTCGGCGTGATGGGGGTGATTGCGCCGAAGCTCGCGGGGCTTTCGGCCGGGACACTCGAGAGCCTCGCCGGACCGGTTCTCGTGAACGTGATCGCGATGATCGCGGTGACGCTCGGGACCTTCTACCAGAAGCGCTATATCGCCTCCGGCGACCTGCGCGTGGTGTCCAGCCTGCAATATGCCGGCGCGTTCCTCGCGCTGCTGCCGCTCGCGCTCCTGCTGGAACCCTTGCGCTTCGAGAGCCGTTGGGAGACCTGGGCGGCGCTCGCCTGGTCGGTGATCCCGCTTTCGCTGGGTGCGATCAGCCTGATGCTGATGATGATCCGCCGTGGTGCGGTATCGAGGGTCGCAGCGCTGATCTACCTCATCCCGCCCACGGCGGCGATCGAGGCCTATCTGATGTTCGGTGAAACCCTTACCGTTCTGCAGATCGCATTCATGGCGCTGACCGCTTTTGGTGTGTATCTCGCCACCCGGCCCGCCAGGCCGGCCTGACAGACGGCAAGGACCCTCTCATGACGATGCCCCCTCAGCCTTCCGCGACCACCAGCCCGCCGCTTCATCCGGCCATGTCCTGGCGCGGGCTGGCGCTGCTGCCGGTCGCGATCCTGCCGTCGCTTTTCGCGAGCGTGATCGGCCAGCTCTTCACGGCCGTGGGGATGGTGAGCTGGTATCGCACCTTGCAGAAGCCGTTCTTCAACCCGCCGGACATGGCGTTCCCGATCGTCTGGACCTTTCTTTATGCGCTGATGGCCGTGGCCTTCTGGCGCATCCTGCGGGCGAGACCGGAGGCAGGACCGAAGAATGCGGCCATCCTCGCCTATCTCGGGCAGATGGTGCTGAATATCGGCTGGTCCTATATGTTCTTCGGCCTGCGATCCGCCCTGGGCGGGCTCGTGGTCTCGAGCGCCATGATCATCGCGATCGGCTTCACGATCCGCCTTTTCCAGCGGCTCGACCGCGCGGCGGGGATCGCGCTCTACCCCTATTTCGCATGGGTCGTCTTCGCGACCGTGCTGAACGCCGCGATCGTCTGGCTCAATCCGGGAACCTGATCAGCTGCCGGGAATGCGCCGGGCGATCACCTCGCGCATGACGCGGCGGAAATCCCCCAGCGGGAAGGGCTTGATGAGCACGTCATCGACGAGGCCCTCGAGCTCTTTCGCGCGTTCGCGCTGCTCGGCGTAGCCGGTCATCAGCACGATGGGAAAGCCCGGTCTCTTCGCGGCGACCGCGAGGGCCAGCTGGATGCCATCCATCACCGGCATGCGGATATCGCTGACCATCAGGTCAAAGCCGGTCTCGTCTTCCGTGAAGGTCTCGAGCGCATGGGCGCCATCGCTCGCCTCCGTCACGGCATGGCCATCGAGTGCCAGCGCGCGGGCCAGCGGCGCGCGCACCGCCTCGTCATCATCCACCAGAAGAATGCGCACCATGCTAACGAACCTTCAGGCCTCGCCTTCCACAACGCCAATGAAGGGCAATTGGCGCAATTGATGGGCGACGTCCATCCCGTAGCCCACCAGAAAAAGGTCCGGCGCGTCAAAACCCACGAAATCGGCCTCGAACTGCACCACGCGCTTCATGGGTTTCTCGACCAGCACGGCCGTGAGCACGCGCCTTGCGCCGCGCGCGATCAGCAGGTCCTTGGCGAAGGCGAGCGTGCGGCCTGATTCGAGAATGTCGTCGATCAGCAATACATCGCGGTCATCGACCTTGTTGTCGATGTCCTTCACCACGGTCACCTGGCCGGAGGAGACGGTGCCGGAATGGTAGCTCGCGAGCTGCATGAATTCGATGGAGGGCGCGAGCCCGGCCTCATGCAGCTGGCGCACGAGATCGGCCGCGAAGATGAAGCTGCCGCGCAGGATGGCGATGACCAGCAGGTTCCGCGGCGCGGATTTCACGATCTCCGCCGCCAGCTCGCGGTTGCGTCTGGCGATCGCCTCCTCCGAGAACAGGACGCGGATGCGCCAGGCATCGATGGTGACGTGGTCGGATTTGGCTTGAGCGGTCAAGGCGGGTTCCTGCCTCTGCCGAAGGGCGCCTGCGGGCCGTCCGGACGCGTGAAGGGATCAGCGAATGGACGCGACGATATCGTCTCTTGCGACGAAGCGCACCATCACTTGCGTCGCATCTTTCGGCGGACTCGCGAGGCGCCGGCGGAATTGCGTCTTCTCGCCGGCGGCCAACTCGGCGTGATCCGCCGCGCCGGTCCAGACATAGATCTGCTGTCCCTCCGCGTTGAGCAGCGAGAGGCGGATGACCGGCACGGGTTGCCGGGCGCGGGTGATGTTGAAGATCTGGCCCGAGATTTCGAGCATCTCGCGATGGTCTTCCATCACGATCTGGCTGCGGACATTGCGGATCTCGAGGCCGGTGGAATTCACCTCGAGGCCCACCATCTCGAAATAGGGCGCAAGCCCCGGTGCGATCCGGACTGTCTCATGCCGGAAGATCGTAAGCGCCATGAGCGTGCCAATGCCGGTGGCCGCGACCACGCCAAGGGCCGGACCCAGCCGGAAGGCCGGCCGTGCCGGATTGGAATGCTTGCGGCCCTGCGGCTCTGCCGCGTTCGCTATCGCTGAAGCGCCGGCCACCGCGACAGCGGCGATCATTGCCGCATCCTGCCCGCCATCGAGCGGATCTGCCGTGGAATTCATGGATGCGCTTTTGGAGGATGCGAGGTCAGCCGCATCCGCGATGGCCGGCTGCGGCCTGGGCTCGGCGGGCGCGTCGGCGAAAAGCGCGTCGAGGTCGTCCTGCCCCATGGCGGCATTCACGTCGACATCGGCATCCGCGCCCATCGCCTCTTCCATCCCGGAGGCGGGCACGACCGGGGGCTCCTCGGGATCCCCGATCAATGCATCGCCGCCCTCGGGCCAGTCGATCTGCGCGGCGACGGCACCGGCATTCTCGGCAGGATTGCCGGGCGGCACGGGCGAATCAGTTGCTTCGTCTGCCTGGAAAACCGTGCGGCACAAGGCGCATCGCACTTTGCGCGCCCTGCCCCCCAGCATGGAAGGCGGCACTTCATGCATGGAATCGCAGTTCGGGCAGCGAATGCGCATCATCGCGAGGGTTCTTCCGCTCAGGCCCGTTCCAAAGGGGTTCACGACAGGCGCGTCAGGCTGCTATCTCTCACCATGGACAGTTAAAGGCCGGTAAAGCCAGTGGCGAATTTCCCGGAAAGAGACGAGAGCACCCTTCCGCTCTGGCCGGAACCGGCCGAGCCCGACCTCGTGCGTTTCGAGAATGTCGGCTTGCGCTATGGCATCGGGCCGGAAATTCTCCGCGATATCGACTTTTCGATCCCGCCCCAGAGTTTCCAGTTCCTGACCGGCCCTTCGGGTGCCGGCAAGACAACCCTGATGAAGCTGGTGATGCAGACGCTGAAGCCGACGCGCGGCCGCGTGACCCTGTTCGGCGAGAATGTGAGCCAGCACAGCCAGGCCGAACTCGCGCGCCTCCGGCGCAAGATCGGCGTCGTCTTCCAGGATTTCCGCCTGCTCGACCATCTTACCACCTACGAGAATGTCGCGCTGCCCCTGCTCGTGCAGGGCCGCGAGGAGTCAAGCTATCGCGCCGAGGTGATCGAACTGCTGCGCTGGGTGGGCCTTGGCGATCGCATGCATGTGCCGCCGGTCATCCTTTCGGGCGGCGAGAAGCAGCGCGCGGCGATCGCGCGGGCGCTGATCGGCCAGCCCGCCCTGCTGCTCGCCGACGAGCCCACCGGCAATGTCGATCCCGGTCTCGCGCGCCGCCTGCTGCGGCTCTTCATCGAACTCAACAAGTCCGGAACGGCCGTGGTGATCGCGACGCACGACCTTGCCTTGATGGACATGGTCGATGCGCGCCGTCTCGTGCTCGCCGAAGGGCATATCCATGTCTATGAATGAACCGCCCATCGGTGCTCAGGCGCGGTTCGGTGCATGGTTCGTGGCGTTCCGCGCCCGGGCCGGATTGCGCTTCGCCAGGATGCAGCCTGCGGCGCAGGCAATGCAGGACTTCCTGCTCAAGCCGCTGCTCATTCCGCGGGATCGCGTGCTGGCACCGGTTCTGCCGGCGAAATCGCGCTCCGGCGCAGCCCTGATGCTGGTCATCGCGATCATGACGTTTCTCGCAGGGCTGACGGCCGGTGCCGTGCATCTCGTGGCGGATGCCTCGCGGGACTGGTCTCGCGCCATCGCCCGCGAGATGACCATCCAGGTTCGCCCCGCGCCCGGGCGCAATCTCGAGGCGGATGTGGCTGCCGCGGCCGATCTCGCGCGGCGCCAGCGCGTCATCGAGGAGGTCCGCGTGATGGACCGGCGCGAGGGCGAGAAGCTGCTCGAACCCTGGCTCGGGACAGGCCTTGATCTCGGCGATCTCCCCGTGCCGCGCCTCATCGTGCTTCGGCTCGCGAATGGGCCCGCGCCCGATCTTGCAAGCCTGCGCGCGGCCCTGGCGGAAAGGGTGCCCAATGCGATCCTTGACGATCACAAGCTCTGGCTCGGCCGCCTGAAGGCTATGGCGGATACGCTCGTGGGAATCGGACTGCTGATCCTCACGCTGGTGCTGCTGGCGACCGCGCTCGCCGTGGCCTTTGCCACGCGCGGCGCGATGGCCGGCACGGCGCAAATCATCGACGTTCTGCATCTCGTGGGGGCCGAGGATACCTATATCGCGCGGCAGTTCCAGGGCCATTTCCTGCGCCTCGGCCTCAAGGGCGGCGCGGCCGGCGCGCTGGCGGCCTCGGCCTTCTTCCTCGTGGGGGGGCTGATTTTCGGGCGCGGTGCGCAAGGCACGGCGCTGGAACAGGTGGAGGCCCTTTTCGGCCGATTCAGCCTGCCTTTCCGGGGCTTTCTCTCCGTGCTGGTCATCGGCGTGCTGGTCGCGTTTGTCACGGGTGTCGTGTCGCGCGTGACGGTCTATCGCACGCTGCGCGGCATGGAGCAGGCGCAATGAGGAGGCAGGCGCCATGAAGGGCCTTGCCCGCGCCATCCGCTCGATCCTTCTGCCGGGCTTGCTCGTCGTGCTCGCCTGGCTTGCCGGCTTCGTCTGGTTTGTCGAGACGCTGGAATCCGCGCCGCCGGCCAGCACGTCCCGTGCCGATGGCATCATCGTGCTCACGGGTGGCGCGGACCGCATCGAGGATGGAATCCGCCTGCTGGAGGCCGGGCATGGCCGACGGCTCCTGATCTCCGGCGTCAACATCCAGGTGACGAGCGAGCAGCTGCGCAAGATCTGGCCGGGGCATGAAGCGGCCTTCGAATGCTGTATCGATCTCGATTTCCGCGCCCGGAACACCATCGAGAACGCGCGGGAAAGCGCGCGATGGGTGCGCAAGAACGGGTTCGGGGCCATTTTGCTGGTCACGGCGAGTTACCATATGCCGCGCGCGCGGCTGGAATTCGCCGAGGTGCTGCCCGGCGTGACGATCGAGCCCTATCCTGTGGTTCCGGAACGCTCGCGCATCGAGGATTGGTGGCGCGCGCCGGCGCTGGTGCGGCTGCTCGCCTCCGAATACACGAAGTTTCTCTTAACCTGGCTGCGCGCGGCGGTGATCGACCGCTAGGGTCGGGCCATCGAGGCTTGTTTGCCTCCCCGGTCTTTGGCAAGAGGGATTCAAAGAAGGACGCATTCCGCCCGATGGCTCTCATCATCCTCCGCTCGGCGCTCTTCCAGATCGCCTATCATGCGCATTGCACAATCTGGTTCATCATGGCCATTGTCGGCTGGGTGCTGCCGCAACAGGCGATGCTGACCTTCGCGCGCTGGTGGTCGGCGGGCGGGTTGTTCCTGCACGAGATCATCGTCGGCTCGCGCGTGGAGATCCGCGGCGAGGAGAACGTGATCCGTGGCCCGGCCCTGGTGGCGGCGAAGCACCAAAGCGCCTGGGAGACCATGGCGATCGTGCTGTTCTTTCCCAAGCCGACCTACATCCTGAAGCGGGAACTCATCTGGCTGCCGCTCTTCGGCTGGCATCTTCTGAAGGCAGGCCAGGTGCCCATCAATCGCGGCGACCGGCAGAAGGCTCTCAACTCCATGACGGAGGGCGTGCGCCGCGCGACCCGGCAGGGGCGGCATATCCTCATTTTCCCCGAAGGCACGCGCCGCAAGGTTGGGGCGCCCCCCTCCTATCGCTATGGCGTTGCCCGGATCTATGAATCCCTTGGCGACGTGCCCTGCCAGCCGGTCGCGCTGGTCTCGGGCCTTGCCTGGCCGCGCAACACGCTTCTGCATTACCCGCGCCGGATCATCATGGAATTCCCGCCGCCCATTCCGGCCGGGCTCTCCGGAGAGACCTTCTTCGCGCGCATGAAGGAAAGCATCGAGGACATATCGGGCCGGCTTGCGGCGGAGGCGGGCTACCGCGCCGAAAGTTCGCGCTCCAGCCAGTCGAGCGCGTGATCGGTCATGCCGATCTCCGCCATGCTGCGGAGCGTGTTGAGCACATAATCGCGGCAGGCACCCGATTGGCCATGCCCCTGCTCGATGAGCCTGAGGATTTCCACATGGGCAAGGCGCCCGGCATACTGGACATGGCTGCGATCCACCACATAGGCAAGCGCGCGGATGACACGCCCATCCTCCAGTCGCACCTTGGGATAAACCTCGAAATAGACGCGGTTGATCTGCTCCCGCTCGGTGAGATAGGCGTGGGTCGCTTCGATCTTCTCCGGCGCGATGCGGAAGGCCATGCCCCGGCAGGATCCACCCCGATCCAGCCCCATCACCAGGCCGGGTTTTTCGGCCGTGCCCCGGTGGCGGTTGGAATAGACGCAGAGCGAGCGATGGAACCCGCGCAGGATTCCGCGCCGCCGCTCCTCGAACTCGAAACCCGGCTTCCACATCAGGGAGGCATAGCCGAACACCCAGAATTCGCTGTCGTGCAGCAAGGGGGCGGCAATTGACGACCGGCGTTTTCTGGCGCTATCCGCAACGGGCTCGGGCTTCGACATGGTTTTTCGGGCAGGAGGCGGGATGGAACCGCTTCTCGCGGATTTCGTGTTTCGGCGCAAGGAACAACCCAGGGAATCCCACATGAGCATGCCTTCTGCGTCTTCCTCGCGCTTTTCCCGTCTCGGGCTCTACCTGCCTTTTGCGATTCTCGCGCTTTTTGCGGCCCTCTGGTCCGGCATCTGGGCCTTTGGCGCGCGGCGCGTGGGCGAAGTGATGGATGGCTTCGTCGCGCGCGAGGCGATGCGCGGGCGCGACTGGATCTGCCCGGAACGCTCGATCACCGGCTTCCCCTTCCGGCTGCAACTCGATTGTGCGAAGCCGCAGGTGATCGAGAAGGGGCCGAACGGCCTCACGCGGGCGGCAACCCTCGGCGGGCTCACCCTTCACGGCCGCATCACCTCGCCCGGGCATTACATCGCGCTGCTTGATGCGCCTTTCACCATGCGCATCGATGCCGATCGCGAGGTGACGCTGAACTGGAAGAGCGCCCGTGCCAGCTTCCGCGGCGGCGCGGCCGGCTTTTCGGAATTGTCGGTCGAGGTCATCCAGCCGCTGGTGCAGCTGGGGCTCGGCGAAACACCGGATCAACGGGTGAACGCGAAGGATTTCTCGCTGCATCTGCGGCGCTCGCCGGGTGAGAAGCCCGGCAGCGATCTCCTGCTGCGCATCGGCGAGATCAGCCATCCCTTCGTGGATCGATTCGTGGGGAGCCCGGAGCCGATGACGCTCGAATTGCAGTCGACCGCGCCGGGCCTGCTGCTTGATCCGACCCGTCGCATCGAGGAAAGCCTCGATGACTGGCGCCTCGCGCGCGGGCAGGCCCGGGTCATTCTCGCCAAGGCGACGAAGGGGCAGGCAATGGTGGATGTCTCCGGCGTTCTGGGGCTCGATGCCGAAAGACGGCTTGAAGGCAATCTGCAGGGTCGGGCGCGCGGTGTCGATCAGATGCTCAACGGCGTCACGCGACGCATGGGTCTTGAGATGGGCGGGCTTCTGGGCCGGCTCGGCGGCACGCAGGGCATGCCGATCGCGCTCGTCTTCGAGAACGGCCGCATGCGATTCGGGCCGTTCCCTCTGGCGCAACTCACTCCGCTCTATTGAGGCCGATCAGGCGGGATCGGCCTTCACCGGCGGAAGGGGCGCGGGCGTGCGGCCGAAATCGGGCGCCGCCGTTTCCTGTCCCTGCGCGATGATGCCGCGACGGATGGCGCGGGTGCGGGTGAAGAGCTTGTGCAGTTCGTCGCCGTCACCCCAGCGGATCATGCGCTGGAGCGCGAGAAGATCCTCGTTGAACCGGCCGAGCATTTCCAGCACCGCATCCTTGTTGGTGAGGAACACGTCGCGCCACATCGTGGGATCGGAAGCGGCGATGCGCGTGAAATCGCGAAAACCGCCCGCCGAGAACTTGATGACCTCGCTCTGCGTCACCCTCTCCATGTCGGCCGCGGTGCCCACGATGTTGTAGGCGATGAGATGCGGCACATGGCTGGTGATCGCCAGAACGAGATCATGATGCTCCGGCGTCATGATCTCGACATTGGCTCCCATCGCCTCCCAGAAGGCGCGGATGCGCCGGGTGGCCTCCTCCGGCGTTCCCTCGGGCGGGGTGAGGATCGACCAGCGATTGACGAACAAAGCGGCGAAGCCGGCATCGGGCCCGGAATGTTCCGTGCCCGCGACCGGATGCGCCGGCACGAAGAAAACGCCTTCCGGCAGGTGCGGGGCGACATCCTTCACCACCGCGCCTTTCACCGAGCCGACATCCGACACGATTGTGCCCGGCGCGAGATACGGGCTGATGATCGCGGCAAGTGCGGCATTCGCCATCACCGGCACGCAGAGGATGACGTGATCGGCACCGGCCACGCCCTCTGCCGCATCACCCGTCACTACATCAGCGAGGCCAAGCGCGACCACCCTGTCCCGCACCCCGGCATCCCGGTCGATCGCGACGATCTCCTCCGCGAGGCCATGCTGGCGGCAGGCCCGCGCGATGGAGGAGCCGATGAGGCCGATTCCGATGATCGCAAGCCGTCGGAACGGCGTGAAGCCCGCCATCATGCCTTGCCCCCGGCGAGGAAGGCCTTGAGCTGGGCCAGCACCGCCTCGTTCGCTTCCGCGCTGCCGATGGTGAGACGCAGGGCGTTCGGCAGGCCATAGGCCTCCATGCGGCGCAGGATGATGCCCTTCGAGGTGAGGTAGGCATCGGCATCCGGCGCGCGCCTGCCATCCTGATCCGGGAAATGCAGCAGCACGAAATTGCCCACGGATGGCGTGACCTCCAGGCCAAGGGCGGCGAGGCCCTCCGACATCACTTGAAGCCATTTCTCATTGTGCTGCAGCGCCTTTTCCTCGTGATCGCGATCGGTGATCGCGGCGACGCCTGCCGCGATGGCCGGGCCGTTCATGTTGAAGGGGCCGCGGATGCGGTTCAGCACATCCACCACGCCCTCCGGCCCATAGAGCCAGCCGATGCGCAGGCTCGCGAGACCGTGGATCTTCGAAAAGGTGCGCGTCATCACGACATTCTCGGCGGAAGCCACGAGTTCGAGGCCCGAGGCGTAATCGTTATGGCGGACATATTCCGCATAGGCCGCATCAAGCACGAGCAGGATATCGGGGCGCAGGCCCGCATGCAGGCGCTTCATCTCGTCGAAGGGGAGGTAGGTGCCGGTTGGATTGTTCGGGTTCGCAATGAACACGATCTTCGTGCGCGGCGTGATGGCCGCGAGCACGGCATCGGCATCGGTGGAGAGGTTCTTCTCCTTCGCGACGACCGGCGTCGCGCCGGCCGCGAGAATGCCGATCTTGTAGACGAGGAACCCATGCTGGGAAAAAACGCCTTCATCGCCCGGCCCGAGATAAGCCTGGCAAAGAAGCGAGAGCAGTTCATCCGAGCCCGCGCCGCAGACGATCCGCTTCGGATCGAGGCCGTAGCGACCGGCAATCGCCTCGCGCAGGGCAGTGGAAGAGCCATCCGGATAGAGTTCGAGGCCATCGGCGCTCGCCTTGAAGGCGGCGATCGCCTTGGGCGAGGGGCCGAGCGGAGTCTCGTTCGAGGAAAGCTTGTAGAGCTTCACACCCGGCGGCGCCTTGGATTTGCCCGGCACATAGGCATCGATCTGGAGCGTTCCGGGGCGCGGAACCGGTCTGGTAGCAGAGGAAGACATGAGGGCGGCCTTCTGGAATGGGCGGCCGGGCGAGGCGCCGGCGCTAGGCTTCGTTTTCGGGCGCGAGTGCGAGGCGCCGGGCATGGCACCCGAGCTCCGCATAGCGCGATGGCTCGCATTTCGCCGCATTGAGAGCCGCAGTCAACCGGTCCGGCGTCAAATTGGTTTCGTAAGCAACTAAAATTTGGGCGCCCTGTGCATTTCCGGCCGAGGCGACGAGCTGCGCGCCGATTTCGGCCAAGGCGGCGCGCGCCTCCGGGCGCCAGCGTTCGAGCTGCAGCGAGGCGATGATCGTCTCACGGGCGAGCCCCTCGTTCTGCGGTTTCGCGATGACATAGACCGGCAGCCCGGTCGGATGGTCGGGCCGTTCCGCAAATGGCAGGCGCGCGATGATCTTCGGCGCGCCGGGCGCGGCGAGGCCCTCCCACCAGGCCCCGGAACCGGGTGCCTGCGCGATGAGGAACATGCCGAGATCGCCTTTCGCCTCATCCACGGCGCGGATCACCGCCTTCGCGTCGCTGGCAGGCGTGAAGGGCACCGTGAAGCCGAAATGGAAACGCATGCTCTCGCGGATCGGCGTTTCGCCGCCCGAGACATCCGCGTGAACCCGATAGGGCACCTGGGTGTAGGTGGAGGTCGCGAGGATCACGCGCCAAATATTCTCCGGCGCATCCACCGGCCATCGTCCCGCCGGCTTGTGCACGATGCGGCGCATGAGTTCCGCCTCGCGATCGGGCCGGAAGGCGGAGCCGACATCGCCCGCCGCGCGCTTCGCCTCGATGACGCGGGCGACCACGTCGCCGCGCTCCACGAGCAGCGCGTGCATCGCGTCGTCGATGCGGTCGATTTCGTGGCGCAGGGCAAGCAGCGGACTGGACATCGGGATTGTTCCTCGGCGGGCGCCACACGCTTGTGCGGCCATGCCACTTGATACGAGGCAGTTTGCGCCCCAGACAAGGTTTTCTCTTGCGGACTGATGCCAGAGAAGAACTCACTTGTTCGTTTTGTCGAACGAGTCTAGACAACGAAAAGAACTCGTCCGCAAAAGAGGACACCTTGAGAAGGGCGCCGCCGGCTCGGCCAGCGGCGAAGCGTGACCATGACGAAGCCGTCATCCGAGGCCGATGAACCGCATTCGCAAGTCCTGCGCATCCCGGCAGACCAGCCTCTCGCCCTCGAGAGCGGGCTCGATCTCGCCCCGCTTCAGATCGCCTACCAGACCTATGGCGCACTCAACGCCGAAAAGAGCAATGCCGTGCTCATCTGCCACGCGCTGACAGGTGACCAGCATGTGGCGAACGAACACCCGGTGACGCGCAAGGCCGGCTGGTGGAGCAACCTGATCGGGCCGGGCAAGCCGGTGGATACCAACCGCTATTTCGTCATCTGCTCCAATGTGCTTGGCGGTTGCATGGGCACATCCGGCCCGGCGAACACCAACCCCGCCAAGGGGCATGCCTATGGCACGGAATTCCCGGTCATCACGATTTCCGACATGGTGCGGGCGCAGGCGAGGCTGATCGATCATCTCGGGATTTCCCGGTTGCTCGCGGTCATCGGTGGTTCGATGGGCGGCATGCAGGTTCTGGCCTGGGCCTCGCTTTTCCCGGATCGCGTTTTCGCGGCCATGCCGATTGCCTGCGCGGCGAAGCATTCGGCGCAGAACATCGCCTTTCACGAGGTAGGGCGACAGGCCGTGATGGCTGACCCGGACTGGCGCAGCGGCCGCTATTTCGAGGCGGGCCTGCGGCCGGTGAAAGGCCTTTCGGTCGCCCGAATGGGCGCGCACATCACCTACCTTTCGGAAAGCGCATTGCAGCGGAAATTCGGCCGCAAGTTCCAGGATCGCTCGGCGCCGACCTTCTCCTTCGATGCGGATTTCCAGGTGGAATCCTACCTTCGCTACCAGGGCATCAGCTTTGTCGAGCGCTTTGACGCCAATTCCTACCTCTATCTCACCCGCGCCATGGATTACTTCGATCTCGCGGCGGATAATGGCGGCTCGCTGGCGGCGGCCTTCAAGGGCTCGAAGACGCGCTTCTGCCTTGTCTCCTTCACGTCGGACTGGCTGTTCACCACCGCCGAGAGCCGGCAGATCGTGCATGCGCTGAACGCGAATGGAGCGTCGGTGTCATTCGTCGAGATCGAGAGCGACAAGGGTCATGACGCCTTCCTGCTCGATGAGCCGGTGCTCTACCGAACGACGCGGGGATTTCTCGACGCGGCCGCATCGAGCATCGGAGGGAGGGGCTGAGATGGGCGAAGCGAGGCAGCTGCCGGCCATTCGATCCGACCATCGCCTGCTCGCCGACATGGTGAGCGCAGGCGCGCGCGTGCTCGATGTGGGCTGCGGGGATGGCGATCTTCTCGCCTATCTCGCCGCGGCCAAGGGGGTCGACGCGCGCGGCATCGAACTCTCGCGGGATGGCGTGGCGGCCTGTGTCGCCAAGGGCCTCGCGGTCATCCAGGGCGACGCCGATACCGATCTCTTCGATTACCCCGATGATTGCTTCGATTATGTCATCCTCTCGCAGACGCTTCAGGCCACACGCCGCCCGAAGGTGGTGGTGGAGCAGATGCTGCGCATCGGGCGGAACGCCATCGTCTCTTTCCCGAATTTCGGGCATTGGCGCATCCGCGCGAGCCTGATGTTCCAGGGGCGCATGCCGGTAAACGAGAACCTGCCCGATAACTGGTATGACACGCCGAACATCCATTTCTGCACCATCCGCGACTTCGTGGAACTCGCGGACAAGGTGAATGCGAAGATCGTGCGGGCCGGCGCGCTCGATGCCTCTGGCAACCACGTGGCCGTGACCATGCCGTGGTGGTTCTGGAACCTTGTCGGCGAGCAGGGGATCTTCTGGCTCGCCCGGAAATCAGCGGGTTAGGCCGTCACCCTCGCGCCCGGCTGCGGCACCGCCCGTCGGCACGAGCACCGGTTGAAGCAGCCCGCGCACGCGGGCCATCTTGCCCGCCAGGGCCGGGCGATAGACCTGCTTGGTCGCCTCGATCACGTGAAGCCCGGCGAAGGGCAGCGACAGGCTCGCCCCGATGCGTTCCCACCCCATGGCGGTCTGCAGGATGAAGCGCCGGCGGATCGGCGGCATGTAAAGCGCCTCGCTCCAATGCGTGGGCGTGAAGAGCGCGTGGCGCAAAAGCGCGGTAACCTGACGCCGCGAGAAGGGCTGGCCGGCGCCGAAGGGGGTGGTGTCCATCCGCGCCCAAGGCCCGCGACGGTTCGGCACGATGATCATCACATGACCACCCGGCGCGAGAATGCGCCAGATCTCGCTCATCAGCGCGGAGGGGTCGTCGGATACTTCCAGCGAGTGGACAAGCACCACCCGGTCCATCACGGAATCGCGCAAGGGCAGTTCGGAGCCTTCGACGAGGCTCACGGCCGAGAGCATGCCGCGCGGCCAGGGGGCCACGCCCTGCCGGGCGGGCATGAAGGCGATGGTGCGCTCGGTGCCTTCCCGCAGGTCATCGAGATAGGGGATCGCATAACCATGTCCGAGCAGCGCCAGCCCTTGCAGGCTCGTCCAGCGCGTGCGGATGGCCCGCAGGATCATCCGTTGCGCCACCCGTCCCAGCGGGCTCGCATAGAAGGACCGGAGATCGATGACATCGGGTTGCACGCTGCTGGCTCTTTCACTGGACAAGGCGCATGGGGCGCGCAAGGATGGATAATCCCCACACTGAGAAAGAATAGCGATGGAGATCGCGCTTTTCACCTGTCTTGCCGATAACTACGCCGTTCTGCTGCGCGATGAGGCGACGGGCATGGTCGCGCTCGTCGATGCGCCGGCCGCCGAACCCGTGATGACGGAGCTGGAGAAGCGTGGCTGGGGGCTCGATCTCATCCTCATCACGCACGGTCATCACGACCACATCGCGGGCGTGCCGGCTTTGGTGGCGCGCTCCGGCGCCAAGGTGATCGCGCCGGCGCTCGCGGCCGATATGTTGCCGAAAGCCGATCGCTTCGTGAGGGAGGGCGACCGGTTCAGCATTGGCGAGATCGCGGTGGAGGTCTGGGATACGCCCGGACATTGTCTCGATCATATCAGCTATCATTTGCCGGCTGATGAAATGATCTTTGTCGGCGATACCATGTTCACGATGGGATGCGGACGCATCTTCAACCTGCCACCCGATCTGCTCTTTGCTTCCCTCCGGCGCATCGGCAGCCTGCCGGAAACGACCCGCATCTTCTCCGGCCATGAATACACGCTCTCGAATGCGCGATTCGCGGCTGCGACCGAGCCGGAGAATGGCTTGATCCGGGCGCGGCTTCGCACGATAGAGGCGATGCGTGCCGGCGGCCTCCCGACCGTGCCCACGACGGTGCGGGAAGAGCGCGCGACGAATGTCTTCCTGCGCGCGAAAGACTTGGCGGAATTCGCGGCCCGACGAGAGGCCAAGAACAGGTTCTGATCCGTCTTCCGCCTCCGGTTTTCGAGAATTTTCCGATGTCTGATTCCAGCCTCTCCGCCCGCGAGATCATCCGCCTGCTCGGGCTGCAGCCGCATCCCGAAGGCGGGCATTTCCGCGAGACCTTCCGCGACCCGGAGACAGACGCGGCGGGCCGCTCGGTCGGCACGGCCATCTATTACCTCTTGGAAGCGGGCGAGGTTTCCGAATGGCATCGCTGCGATGCGAGCGAGCTCTGGCACTATTATGCCGGTGCTCCCATGGTCATCACCATCAGCCCCAACGGGCATGATGCCGCCGCGCATCACCTTGGCCCGAACCTCGCCACCGGCCAGCGGCCGCAGATCCTCGTGCCGAAGAACCATTGGCAAAGTGCGACAAGCCTCGGCGCCTGGACGCTTGTCGGCTGCACGGTCTCGCCGGGTTTCGAGTTTGCCGGCTTCGAAATGGCGCCGGAGAACTGGCGCCCCACGCCGCGCAAAGGTGGTGCGTGAGCTCCGAACTCTACGGTGATCTCGCGGAGGTGCGGGCTTGCGAGCAGCGCATCGTGAATTGCTGGCCCGCGCGGAGCACGCTGATCTTCGGCGGTTTCGCCGTGCGCTTTGCCCATGGCTATTCCGGCCGGGCAAATTCAGCTTCCGCCATCCAAACCAGGGCGCATCTGGGCGAAGCGGATATTGCGGTGATCGAGCAACTCTATCGCGAGGCTGGCCTTCCGCCGACCTTTCGCGATACGCCCCTGATGAGCCGCGCCATGCGCAAGCGGCTCGACCGGCGCGGATATGTGCTGAAGGATGCGAGCTTCGGCATGATCGCGGATTTCACGGGCGTCACCTTCCCGCGCCGCACGGGCGTTGAAATCGCGCTCAAACCCGGCCCGGAATGGCTCGAAGGCATCTCGCGATTCCAGACACCGGAAAAGCGTTCGCCCGCGCATCTCGAGGCAATCGTCGGAGCGATCCGCGTGCCTGCTTTCTTCGCGACCGCGCGACAGGGAAGCCGGGCCATCGGCTTTGGCTACACGGCCGTGGATCGCGGTTATGCGGAAATCGCGTCGGTGATGCTCGATCCCGCCGCGCGCGGGCAGGGTATCGGGCGGGGCATGGTGGAGACCCTGCTCGCGGAAGCGGCGGCGGCGGGTGCGACAAGGGGCTTCCTGCAGGTTGAATCGAACAATCGCATTGCGAGGGCGCTCTACCAGAAGCTCGGCTATCGCGATCTCTACCATTACGAGACGATCTGGTTGAAGGGCTGAAAGGGTCAGCCCTTGCGCGCCACCATCGCGCCGGTCACGATCAGCGCGCAGGCCGCCGCCAGAGCAAGGCTCGCCGGCGCAAAGCCGAACACCACGAGCAGCACGGTGGAGAGCACGGGCGTCGCATAGGAGGCGACGCCGAGGAAGCTCACATCGCCGCGCTTCATGCCGATATCCCAGCAGATCAGCGCGAGGCCCTGCGAGCCGAGCCCGAGGCCGAGCAGGCCGATCGCATTCTCCCAACTCCAGTCGGTATAGGGCGCTTCGAGCAGGCGATGCAGCAGGTAGGCCATTACGCTCGCGATCAGGATGGTCACGCCGAGGCTCTCCGTGGAGGAGGAGGCGACGAGGCGCGAGAGCACCGAATAGCTCGACCATACGACAGCGCCCAGAAGTGCCAGGCCATAGCCCCACCAGGCGGCTTCGGTCGCGCCGCTGCCAAGCTTGCCGCCAACGAGGAGGATGAGCGCGGCAAGCCCCATCAGCGCGCCGATGAGATGGCGCGGCCGCAGACCTCCACCTGGCAGCATCGCCGCAAAGAGCACGATCAGCAGCGGCCACAGATAGTGGATCAGGTTCGCTTCAGCCGGTGGCGCGAGCTTCAGCGCGGCGAAATAGATCACCGTGTCGCCGAACGGGCCGTAGAGCCCCAGCAGGAAGGCCGGCAGAGTGGGTTTCAGCTTCGGCCAGTCGCGCCGCCATACGGCCGGACTGATGATCACGAGCCCGCCGAGAGCGAAGCAGATTGCGGTGGTGAGGAACGGCGGCATCTTGCCCGTCATCGCCGTGAACAGCGCCAGCGTGGCCCAGATGGCAATGGCGCCAATGCCGATGAAGGTGGGGCGGGAAAGAGCGTGCATCAAATTAAAAGTCTAAGACCCGCGAGGGCAAAGGAAAAGGGCCGGATTCCCGGCCCTTCCGGTGATAATCCCCGAAAAACCGGGCTCAGATCATGTATTGACCGCCATTGGCCGAGAGCGTCGAGCCGGTGATGAAGCCGGCTTCATCCGCCGCGAGGAACACCACCGCGCGGGCGATTTCCTCCGGCTCGCCGAGGCGGCCGACCGGGATCTGCGGCAGGATCGCCTTTTCGAGCACGTCCTGCGCGATCGCGCGCACCATGTCCGTGCCGATATAGCCCGGGCAGATGGCGTTGACGGTGATGCCGGCGCGCGCGCCTTCCTGCGCCAGCGCCTTCACAAAGCCGATATCACCCGCCTTGGCGGCGGAATAGTTCACCTGGCCCATCTGGCCCTTCTGCCCGTTGACCGAGGAAATGCAGATGACACGGCCGAACTTGCGGGCGCGCATGCCTTCCCAGACCGGGCGGGTCATGTTGAAGAGCGAATTGAGGTTGGTATTGATGACGCCATACCACTGGTCTTTCGTCATCTTGTGGAACATGCCGTCCTTCGTGATGCCGGCATTGTTCACCAGCACGTCGATCGGGCCGAGTTCGCTTTCCACCTTGGCGATGCCCGCGGCGCAGGCATCGTAATCCGAAACATCCCACTTGTAGGTCGGGATGCCGGTTTCCTTCGTGAAGGCGGCGGCAGCCTCGTCATTCCCGGCATAGGAAGCCGCTACCTTGTAGCCGGCGGCCTTCAGCCCCTTCGAAATCGCTGCGCCGATGCCGCGCGAGCCACCAGTCACCAATGCGACGCGTGCCATTGTTCGATCCCCTCGTTATCTGGCGTTTCCGGTCTTCGGTTTTGACCCGCGCGCTCGTTCCGGCCGGCGCGCGGGGCCTATTTCGGGAAGGATCAGCGCTCGACGCAGAGCGCCACGCCCATGCCACCGCCGATGCAGAGCGTGGCGAGGCCCTTCTTCGCACCGCGGCGCTTCATTTCGAAGAGCAGCGTGTTGAGGATGCGGGCACCCGAGGCGCCGATGGGATGGCCGATGGCGATTGCGCCGCCATTGACATTCACGATCGAGGGATCCCAGCCCATATCCTTGTTCACGGCAAGGGCCTGAGCGGCGAAGGCCTCGTTCGCCTCCACGAGATCGAGATCCGAGACCTTCCAGCCGGCCTTCTCGAGCGCGCGGCGGGAGGCCGGGATCGGGCCCGTGCCCATGATCGAAGGATCGACGCCGCAGGTGGCCCAGGAAACGATGCGGGCCAGCGGCGTGATGCCGCGCTTCGCGGCCTCGGCTTCGGTCATCAGCACGGCCGCGGCCGCGCCGTCATTGATGCCCGATGCGTTGCCGGCGGTCACGGTGCCGTCCTTGATGAAGGCCGGGCGCAGCTTCGCCATGGCATCGAGCGTGGAGCCGTGCCGGGGATATTCATCCGAATCAACCAGCACATCACCCTTCCGGGTCTTCACGGTATGCGAGACGATCTCGTCCTTGAACTTGCCGGCCTTCTGCGCCGCCTCCGCCTTGTTCTGCGAGGCGACGGCAAACTGGTCCTGCTCGTCCCGCGTCAATTGCCACTTGGCGGCGACGTTCTCGGCGGTCTGGCCCATATGATAGCCCTGGAAGGCGTCCCAGAGGCCGTCACGCAGCATGGTGTCGACCATTTTCATCTCGCCCATCTTGGTGCCGGAGCGGAGATAGGCGACGTGCGGAGCGAGCGTCATCGATTCCTGGCCGCCGGCCACGATGATCCTGGCATCGCCATTCGCGATCTGCTGCATGCCGATCGCCACCGTGCGCAGGCCCGAGCCGCAGAGCTGGTTCAGTCCCCAGGCAGTCTTTTCCTGCGGGATGCCAGCCGCCATCGCGGCCTGACGCGCCGGGTTCTGTCCGGTATTGGCCGTGAGCACCTGGCCCAAGATCACTTCGTCGACCTCGGCCGGCGAGACGCCGGCGCGCTCGAGGGCACCCTTGATGGCCGTGGCGCCCAGTTCATGCGCCGCCACATCGGCGAAAGCGCCGCTGAAGGCCCCGACGGCGGTGCGGGCCGCACTCGCGATGACGATCGATTGAGAAGCCATGTTTTCCTCCTGCGGCCGGCCGCATGACACGAATTTGTAGGACCTGACCCTAAATGCTATGAGACGGGACAAGCAACCATCGTCAAGACGGAAAACCGGATGACGACGATGGTCGAGGGCGGGGTTTCAATCACCGAATGGCGGCCAGCATTGGTCGCTCGCCAGAAGAGGGAATGGTGGAGTTCATGGCCGAACAAGGCGCCAAAGCCGCGACGATCATCAAGAAATACGCCAATCGTCGCCTCTATCACACGGGCACGAGCTCTTATGTGACGCTGGAAGATCTCGCGCAGATGGTGCGGGCCGGCGAGGATTTCGTCGTGACCGATGCCAAGACCGGCGAGGACATCACGCGGTCGGTTTTGACGCAGATCATCTTCGAACAGGAAAACAAGGGCCAGTTCCTCCTTCCGATCACCTTCCTGCGCCAGCTGATCCAGTTCTACGGCGACCACATGCAGGCCCTTGTGCCGCGCTATCTCGAAATGTCGCTGACGCGGTTCATGTCCGATCAGGACAAGCTGCGCGAGCAGATGACCAAGGGTTTCGGTGGCACGGCGTTCAATCCCGCAGCCTTGGGCCAGCAGGCCATGGCTGCGATGGATGAGCAGGTGCGCGCCAACATGGCAATGTTCGAGGAGGCGATGCGCGCATTCTCTTTCGGCGGTTTCCCGCCATCCAAGCCAGGCAGTGAGCCCAAGAAGGACAAATAAGGGCTTTCGAGAACGCGGTCTCCGGGCAGCAGAGCGCGGAGGGCCTTGGTCAGGCTATGGCGCGAAACGATGATTTCGGTTCTGGTAGATCCTGCGTGGCGACGCCCACGAAATCGCCCTGCAGATATTCCACCCGCCACGAGGTGAGCAGGCTGGCCGTTTCCTCGTCCTGCACCCATTCGGCCACCGTCTCGATGCGCAGGTGGCGCGCGAGCTGCAGCAGGGTCTGCACGAAGAAGCGGTCATCCTCCGAGCGTGCCAGGTTCTTGATGAAGGTCCCGTCGATCTTCAGGATGTCGATCGGCAGAAGGCGCATGTTGCGGAACGAGGTGTGCCCCGCCCCGAAATCGTCGATCGCGACGCGTGCGCCGCAATCCTTGATCGCCTCGATCAGGCGCTGGGCGCCCTGAACGTCCTCGATGAGCGAGGTTTCGGTGATCTCCACGACGAGGCGCTGGGCAACGCTCTTGTCGATGGCGAGATGGGCCCGGAAGGCTGCCATCCAGTCCGGATGCAGGGCCGTGTCCACGCCCACATTCACCGTGAGCTGGATGTCGCGGCGCCTGCGCAGGGTTTCGAGCGCCAGCTCCATCACCCGATGATCGATGAGATGCAGGAAGCCAAGCCGCTCGGCCACCGGCACGATGGTGCCGGCTCCCATCAGTTCGCCTTCCGGCGAGGTCATCCGGACGAGTGCTTCATGCATCGCCACTTCGCCGCTGCCCGATCGCACGATCGGCTGGAAGGCGAGTTCAATGCGCCGGTCGTTGAGCGCGGTGAGAACCGTATCGGTGGATGCGCGGTTGGAACTGCGCTTGGCGCGCGTTTCCGGGTCGCCGCTGAAGGCGAGGAACGCCTGATCCGTGCGATCCTGCGCATCGGTCAGCGCTTCCTCGCAGGCATGGAGCGCCTCGATGGCCGTCTTGGCATCGCGCGGAACAGCCACGCCGCCGATATGCACCGAAGCGGGGATCGGCCCGGCGCTGGTATCGATCGGAACGCCGCGGATGGCCGAGGCCAGGCGGTTTGCCACGAATTCCATATGGTCCGCGAGGCTCGGTGCCAGCACGATGCCGATCTTGTTCGTTGCATAGCGGCCGAGAATGTCACGACGGCGGACCAGCCCGCGCAGGCGGCGCACGATCGCGGCGATGATCTCGTCGCCGATATGATAGCCATAGGTCTTGTTGAGCTGGGCGAGATCATCCACCGCGACCATCATCAGCACGAGGCCGCGCGGATCCCGGGCGCTCGTGACGATGGCATCGCCGAGCGCGTTGCAGAAATCGGCACGCGTCAGAGCGCCGGTGGTCGGGTCGAAATGGCGCTTGGTGACGAGTGCGATTTCCTCGGAGGTCGGCGCCAGCACACGCCGGCAGACGCCATGAACCAGCCGCGGCCGGCCCTTTTCATTGGCGAACCATCGGCCGGTATCCTCGATCCAGAAACGCAATCCGGGGGCAGGATTCACGAGATAACGCGTCGAGAAGGAAACGCCCGTTCCCTGGTCGCAGCGCTCGCTCTCGAAAACCTCGGCATGGCGGGAATGCGGGCTCGCCTGGTCGATGAGCGTCGCGAAGGCCGTGCCGGAACTGAGCACCGCCATTTCCCGCACGCCGAAAATGTGGGTGGCCTCCAGGCCCCAGGTCATCACATCCGTCTCGATGTTCCAGGCATAGGTTGCCTCGCCGAGGTCGCGCGTTCCGTCGAGCAGCATGTCTGCTGGCACATGTTCCGTGTCCGGCTGCCCCGTGAAGGAGATGATCGTCCCGCTGCCTTGAGTCATCATCGTCATCGTTCTTTAATGGGGCCGTCGACCGTGACTTTCTGCGCGCGGGCGGACAGGGACCTGTTTCGACTGGTGAGTCCAGACTGGAGCCAAGACGTTAAGACTTGATGAGCGCAGAAGTTGTTTTTGGTCCTGTAGAGGCGGAGAATTGGGTTCTTGAAGACATAACAGGCGGTAAACCCGCTTGCGGCACGGACCTTGCCGCCTTGTCGGCATGAGCAAGATCAGTGTCCCCATTCTGTACCAGACTGAAACATTTTCCTCGGGCTTCCGGCAGAAATCGTCCCGGGATGATCGGCCCGCCCGGGCGATGCCGGATTCCAGGGCCGCTCCAGGACAGAAACAGGCCCGCGCGCCGGAATTCCTGGTGCAGATCATCGCCACCGGCGATCCGGATCTGGGCAAGGTGCTGGGGCGGCACGATGTCGCGACGGCCCGCGAGCGGGCCTATGCCTTTGCCGCCGCGCACAAGTCTTCTCGCCTTGCCGAGAAGACGACGCCCTCCGAATTCCGCGCCTGAGGCGCATCACGGTTGGACAGGGTGGGATTCGGGTGCATTCACCCGGCCTGACAAGAAAACCCCGGACGGAGGAACCGCCCGGGGTTTTTCAGGAATGAAAAGCCGCAACCCGGCGCGGAAGCGCCTTTACTCGGCGATTTTCGGCGTCAGGACCTGGCGGCCATTATAGAGGCCGGTCTTCAGGTCCACATGGTGCGGGCGGCGCAATTCGCCAGTGTTCTTGTCTTCGACATAGGTCGGCGCGGAGAGCGCATCGGCCGAACGGCGCATGCCCTGCTTCGAGCGCGAGACCTTCTTCTTGGGAACGGCCATCGTGATACTCCAAAGGTTCGCGAGGCCTTGCCCCGCGGCGAAAGCCGATCTCGCAGGCCTCATCGAAGCCTGTCGCGATCCCGGCCGAAACGGAAGTTGTGGCGCTATACACGCATCAATGGCCAAAAGCCAGCGCGAAACGCGCTCGTTTTGGAGAAGCGCACGACTTGACTTGATTTTCCCTTGGAGGCGGCTTCCCCTGCGATCAGGAGCCGGCGCGACCGGCAGGGGGATTGGTGATGCGGATGGAGTTTCGGGCGCGGCTGGAGCGCCATGCCTCGGCAGTGGAGGGTTGCCTCGGCGGCCTCCTTTCGGAACGTGGCAGGCCCGAGCGGCTGGTGGCAGCCATGCGGCATGCGGTGTTCACAGGCGGGAAGCGGCTCAGGCCTTATCTCGTCCTTGAAACTGCCCGGCTCTTCGGCCTTGATGGCGAAGGCCCCCTGCGGGTGGCGGCCGCACTCGAGGCCGTGCATTGCTACTCGCTGGTGCATGACGATCTGCCCGCGATGGACAATGATGATCTGCGCCGGGGCCAGCCTACCGCGCATATCGCCTTCGACGAGGCCACCGCGATTCTTGCGGGCGACGCCCTGTTGACCATGGCCTTCGCGATCCTCGCCGATCGCCGAACCGCTCCGCGTGCTTCCACGCGGTCGAAGCTGGTCGCGGCGCTTGCCGAGGCGGCGGGGCTTGATGGCATGGTTGGCGGCCAGATGCTGGATCTGGCGGCGGAGGGCCGCTTCTCCAAGAACGGCCGGCCACCCCGGCAGGGGCTTTCCTCCATCCGCCATCTGCAGGCGCTGAAAACCGGCGCGCTGATCCGTTTCGCGGCGGAAGCCGGCGGCCTGCTCGCCGCGCCGGTGCCGATGGCCGAACGCCGCGCCTTGAAATCCTACGGCGAGGCCCTTGGCTTCGCCTTCCAGATCCGCGACGACCTGCTCGATATCGAGGGCGAGGCGGCCGTGGTGGGCAAGGCGGTGGCGAAGGATGCCAGAGCCGGCAAGGCGACTCTGGTGAGCCTGATGGGCCTCGAAGGCGCCCGCATGCGGCTCGCCGCGGTGACGGAGGAGGCGATTGCCGCGCTCGATTCCGCCTTCGGTTCTAGCGCCGAACCACTGGTCGATGTGCTGATCTTCAATCGCGATCGCGACCGGTGAGCGCACATGACAAAGCCTTTATGTGACAGGTCCGAATACCGGGTGGTATGAAGGGCCATGCGCAAGGCGTTCCTCATTCTTCTGGTTCTCGCGGGCGGTCTCGGAATCTGGGCTCTCCTTTCCCGCACGGGCGGCGAAGGCGGCGAGGCTGCGCGCTATCGCACCGATAACATCTCGCGCGGGCCGATCATCGCGACCGTCTCCGCCACGGGCACCGTGCTGGCGACCACGACGGTGATCGTCGGCTCGCAGCTCTCCGGGCAGGTGGTGGAGATCCTCGCCGACCACAATGACGAGGTGAAGGCCGGCCAGGTGCTCGCGCGCCTCAATCGAGACACCCTGCTCGCGCGCCGCGATGGTTCGATGGCCGATCTCCAGCAGGCGCGCGCCGCCCGCCAGCTCAATGATGCGCAAGCCGAGAAGACCCGCGCCGATCTCCAGCGCGTCGACGCGGTTCTGCGCGATGTGCAGGCCCAGGCCGAGCGGGCGCGCACGCTTTTTCGCGATGCCGAGGCGACTTTCGAGCGCCAGTCCAGCCTGAAGGAGCGGGGCATCGCAACGGATGTCGCCCTGCAGAATGCCACGACGCAACGCGATGCCCTGCGTTCCGCCGCCCTCTCCGCGGAGGCGCAGGTGGCATCGGCCCGCGCTCAGATCGTGGCGCTGGAGGCGGATCTGAAGGTTGTCGAGGCCCAGAAGGCTTCCTCCGAGGCGCAGATCGCCAAGGCCGAGGCCGTGGTGCGGCAGATCGAGGTGGACCTTGCGAACAGCGAGATCCGCTCCTCCGTGGATGGGGTGGTGGTGCAGCGGAATGTCGAGCTGGGGCAGACCGTGGCCGCCTCGCTGCAGGCACCGACGCTGTTCCTCGTGGCCCAGAACCTCAAGACCATCGAGGTCAACATCAACCTCGATGAAACCGATGTCGGCCGCGTGAAGCCGGGCCAGACGGTGGAGTTCACCGTCAATGCCTATCCCGCGCGCACCTTCACCGGCACGGTGCGGCTCGTCCGGCTCGGCTCCCAGACCGTGCAGAATGTCGTCATCTACACCACCATCGTCACCGTGAAGAACGACGATCTTGCGCTGCTTCCGGGCATGACCGCCAATGCCCGCATCTTCACCGAGCGGAAGGCGGATGTGCTGCGTGTCTCCAATGCCGCCTTGCGCTGGCAGCCGCCCGGCGTGCCTCGCGCCGCATCCGGCGCTCCCGGAGAGGGTGGGGTCAGCGCGCCGGCTCCAGCTGATGATGCCGCAGCACCCTTCTCTCCGCCCGCCGGCGGTGGCGGCGGCCCGGCGCGGCAGGCAACAGCCCTTCTCGATAGCCTCAAGGCCGAACTCGCGCTGGACAACAGGCAATTCGCCGAGGCGCAGAAGCTGGCGCGCGCCATGGGCGAGGCCCTGCAACGCGCAGGCAATCCGGAGGAGCGCCGCGAGTTGGCGCGCAAGGAACGCCAGCGCTTTTCGCGCGAGTTCGAGGCCATCCTGACACCGGAGCAGCGTGAGAAATATCGCGCCTTCCGCGAGGCGCGGGTGCCGCGTGGCCAGGATGCGCAGGGGCGCGCGGGTGCCCCGCCTGTGGCGGAGGCGGGCGTGCCGGGCCGGGTGCATGTGCTGGATTCCCAAGGCAATCCCAAGCCGGTGAACCTGCGCATCGGCGCGACCGACGGCACCTGGACAGAGGTGCTTTCCGGCGAGATCAAGCCGGGCGATGCGGTCATCAATGGCGTGGTCAGCACGCCGCGCAACCGGGCCTCCACCGGCTTCCGTTTCGGGTTCTGAGCCATGGGAGCGGACATCTCCCCCGCCCTGATCGCGGTCGAGAACCTCGAGCGCATCTACCAGATGGGCGAGGAGCGCGTGGTCGCGCTGGCGGGCGTGACGACCGAGATCCGGCAGGGGTCTTTCGTCGCGGTGATGGGTCCCTCAGGCTCCGGCAAATCGACCTTCATGAATGTGCTGGGCTGTCTCGACCAGCCGAGTGCCGGCTCCTATCGCCTCAAGGGCGTGGAAGTGGGACGCCTGTCCCCGACCGAGCTCGCGCGCACGCGAAACCGCGAGATCGGCTTTGTCTTCCAGCAGTTCAACCTGCTGCAGCGCGTCGATGCGCTCGGCAATGTCGAACTCCCGATGCTCTATGCCGGTCTGCCCAAACGCGAGCGTCGTGCCCGTGCGGAAGCGGCCCTGGCTCGTGTGGGCCTCGCCGATCGCATGCGGCATCTGCCGCTCCAGCTCTCCGGCGGCCAGCAGCAGCGCGTGGCCATTGCCCGCGCGCTGGTGAACCGGCCCGCCTGCCTGCTCGCGGATGAGCCGACCGGCGCGCTCGACAGCCGCACCTCGCTCGACATCATGGCCTTGTTCCAGGCGCTGAACCGCGACGGCGTGACGGTGATCGTGGTGACGCATGAGCCGGATGTGGCGGCGTTCGCCTCTCGGGTCATCCGCTTCCGCGATGGGAAAATTGTCTCCGATGCCGAACAGGCCCCGCGCGATGCAGCGGCCGCGCTCGCGGAATGGTCGGAAGCGGCATGAGTTTCCGGCCATGAGCTTTCTGGATGCCATCCTTTCCTCGCTCTCGGCCATTCGCGCGCATGCCCTGCGCTCGGTGCTCACCATGCTCGGCATCGTGATCGGCGTCGCGGCGGTCATCGCCATGGTCGCCGTGGGCAATGGCGCGCGCGAACGCGTGAATGCACAGATCCAGTCGCTCGGCGCCAATCTCATCATCGTCATTCCCGGCAATATCACCCAGGGCGGCGCGCGGCTCGGCACCGGAAATGCCTCGACGCTGACCGATGCCGATGCGCAGGCCCTCAAGACCGAGATCCCCGCCGTGCAGGCGGCGGCGCCTTTGGTGCGCGGCGGCGTGCAGGTGGTTTCCGGCGGGCAGAACTGGGCGACGAGCGCCATCGGCGTCGATCTCGATTACTTCGTCGCACGCGACTGGGTGGTGGAGCGCGGGCGCGAATTCTCCGAGGAGGAGACCCGCCGCGGCGGGCAGGTGGCGCTGATCGGCCAGACCGTGCAGCGCGAGCTTTTCGGGGGGAATGATCCCGTCGGTGCGCAGATCCGCGTGCGCAACGTGCCCTTCGAGGTGATCGGCGTGATGAGCCCCAAGGGGCAGAGCATGTTCGGGCAGGACCAGGACGACGTGATCCTCCTGCCGCTGCAGACCGCGCGGCAGCGTGTGGTGGGCACCAACCGGGCCAAGAACCGCTCGGTCAACCAGATCATGGTCAAGATCAGGGAAGGCGAGGATCTCTCCGCCGCCGAGGAGGAGATGAGGCGCCTGCTGCGCCAGCGCCATCGCATCCAGGATGGCCGCGACGATGATTTCTCGCTCAGGAACATGGCCGAGATCCAGGCGACGCGCGAGGAAAGTGCCCGCACCATGGCGATGCTCCTGCTCTCGGTGGCGGCCGTGAGCCTCGTGGTGGGGGGCATCGGCATCATGAACATCATGCTGGTATCGGTCACCGAGCGCACGAAGGAGATCGGCCTCAGGATGGCCGTGGGCGCGCGTCCGCTCGATGTGATGGGCCAGTTCCTGATCGAGGCGACGACCATCGCGCTGATCGGCGGGTTGATCGGCATCGGGATCGGCATCGGGATTGCCATCATCACGGCGATGAAGGCGGGCTGGCCGTTGCTTGTCGATCCCCTCGTGGTGGTCACGGCTTTTGTCTTCTCGGGGCTTGTCGGGATCGTCTCGGGCTTCTATCCCGCTTTCCGGGCCGCGCGGCTCGACCCGGTCGAGGCCTTGCGCGCGGCCTGAAATGCATCTTCAAGCGAAGCATGCCCCTGCGAGGGCGGGGGCGGTCGCCGGTTCGCGTGAAGAAGATGCCGATGAAAAGTGTCGGAGGAAGAGATGCCGCGTCCGCTAGATGGTCCCCGCCTGCAGCCGGCCTCCGGCCAGGCGCGCGCGCTCGTGGTGTTCATGCACGGCTATGGCGCGGACGGGAACGACCTGATCGATCTCGGGCGGAGATGGCAGGAATTGCTGCCCGATGCCGCGTTTGTTTCGCCCCATGCGCCGGAGCCCTGCGGCATGTCGCCCATGGGCCGGCAATGGTGGGAATTGACCTTCCGCGATCCCGGCGAGCGCTGGCGCGGGGTGAACCAGGTGCATGCGGATGTGGATGCCTTCCTCGATGCCGAACTTGTGCGCCACGGCCTCGGGCCGGATCGGCTGGCGCTCGTCGGCTTCAGCCAGGGCGCGATGACGGCGTTGCATGTGGGTTTGCGGCGTCGGGTGCCGCCCGCCGCGATCATCGGCTATTCCGGCCATCTTGTCGGGGGCGAGCACCTCAAGGAACAGGCAACCGGCAAGCCGCCGATCCTGCTGGTGCATGGCGACCAGGACAATGTGATCCCGGTCGATGCGCTGTTCGATGCGATGGCGAGCTTCGGCAAGGCGGAAATTCCCTGCCAGTGGCATCTCTCGGTCGGTGTCGGTCATGGGATCGACCCCGATGGCCTGCGCCACGGGGGCGAGTTCATCGCCCAGAACCTGCGGCGCTGAGGGCGCTCAGCCCTTTGCCCGGGCCAGTTCCGCACGTGCCGCGGATCGGAGAAGGAAGCCATCCGTGCCGACGGAGAGCAGCGTGTAGCCGAGCTTCGCGAGCTCATTCGCGCGCTTGCCATCCGGGCAGAACGCCGAGACGATCTTGCCCGCCGCGCGTGTCTTCCGCGCGATCAGCTGCACGGCAGCGTCCACTTCCGCGTAGAGCGGGTCGATGGTCGCCCCGTTCGTGAGCGCGATGGAAAGGTCGCTGGGCCCGACGAACACGCCATCGAGACCCGGCACGGCCAGAATCTCGTCCAGAGCGGCGAAGCCCTCGCGCGTCTCGATCATCGCGATCACGATGCTGGAATCATTCGCGCGCTCGAGCTGCTCGCCATTGGAAAGGCCCGTCAGCCCCATGGCGCGCATCGGCCCCCAGGAACGGCTGCCGAGCGGCGGATATTTCAGGAAATCGACGAGCGCCTTTGCATCGGCTGCGGAATTGATCATCGGCGCGATGATACCGACCGCGCCCCAATCAAGAAAGCGGGCGGCACCGGCGAAATCGCCGACGCCGATGCGAACCATGGCAGGCTTGCGATAGGCTTGCGCGATCAGGATGCCGGCTTCGATCGAGGCCTGGTCATGGTAGCCATGCTGCCAATCGAGAACCGCGCAATCGAAGCCTTCCTTGAGAATGGTCTCGGCCACGGCCGGTTCCCGCATGGCGCACCAGGCGGCAAAGGCGGTGGGCCCGGCCTGAAGACGGGCCCGGAACCCGGTCAGATGGTCGCTCATGATCGTGTCTCGCTCTCGTGTTCCGGCTGCCCCGGTCTTCCGGCTGAATCGGCCGGAAAAAACGGGCTCAGCGGCCCGCCTTGATCTCGTCGATGGCGCGGGCGAGAAGGTCCGTCATGGCCTTGCGGATGGCCGTATCATCGATGGCCACGCCGCCGGCGTCCAGATCCTTCTTCACCTTGCGCAGCACGTCGTCATCGCCGGCCTCCTCGAAATCGGCCATCACCACGCTTCTGGCATAGGCTTCCGCATCCGCGCCGGACTTGCCGAGCTTCTCGGCGACCCAGAGGCCCAGCAGCTTGTTGCGGCGGGCATTGGCCTTGAATTCGAGTTCGGCATCATGCGCGAACTTCTTTTCGGCGGCATCCTTGCGTTCGTCGAAAGTGGTCATGTCTGGTCTCCGCTTGGGGAAGGTCGCGAGGGTTTCCCTGTGGGAATAGGGGCCGAACGAAGCGAAATCAATGGGCGATGCGCGCCCTGGTTCCGGGGGTATCCCCCGCCAATTGGCATGGCAACATTGTATCTCGGTTCCGGATGGGCTAGGGATGGAGAGGAAGGCCCGGTCGGGCCCCTGCGCGGAGCTTCTGCCTTCCGCGCCGGTTCCGGCCCGAACCCGCGAACGCCGGCGCTTCTCGCGCGTGAAGGAGCCACGGCACCCATGGATTTTCTGAAAGCCCGGTACAACCCGATGAATCGTCGCCGCCGCATTTATGAAGGCAAGGCAAAGGTCCTGTTCGAGGGACCGGAGCCGGGAACGCTCGTGCAGCACTTCAAGGATGACGCCACCGCGTTCAACGCCAAGAAGCATGATGTGATCGATGGCAAGGGCGTTCTGAACAATCGCATCTCGGAATACATCTTCAACCAGCTGAACTCGATCGGCGTTCCGACGCATTTCATCAAGCGGCTCAACATGCGCGAGCAGTTGATCCGCGAGGTGGAAATCATCCCGCTGGAAGTGGTGGTGCGCAACGTGGCGGCGGGCTCGCTGGCCCAGCGGCTTGGCCTCGATGAAGGCACGCCACTGCCGCGTTCGATCATCGAGTTCTATTACAAGAACGACGCGCTGAACGATCCGATGGTTTCCGAAGAGCACATCACCGCCTTTGGCTGGGCGACCCCGCAGGAAATCGACGACATCATGGCATTGGCCATTCGCGTCAATGATTTCCTCACCGGCCTGTTCCTTGGCGTTGGCATCCGCCTCGTCGATTTCAAGATGGAATGCGGCCGGCTCTACGAAGGCGACATGATGCGCATCGTGGTGGCGGATGAAATCTCCCCCGATTCGTGCCGCCTCTGGGACATCAAATCCAACGACAAGATGGACAAGGATCGCTTCCGCCGCGACATGGGCGGGCTGATCGAGGCCTATTCGGAAGTGGCGCGCCGCCTCGGCATCCTCACCGAGGGGGAGAACCCCAAGGCGGAAGGGCCGAGGCTGGTGCAGTGAGCGCCGCTTTCGGTTGCGCCAACGGCTGAAATTCCTTAAGCGGGGCGCGTTCGTTCCCCGCTTTTTCTTTTGTTCGACAGAGAGCGCCGTCCCATGAAAGCCCAAGATCATGAAGGCTAAAGTCACCGTCACCCTCAAGAACGGCGTTCTCGATCCGCAGGGCAAGGCCATTGAAGGCGCGCTGAAATCGTTCGGCCTCGAGGGCATCGGCTCCGTGCGACAGGGTAAGGTGTTCGATATCGAGGTCGAGACGGCGGACAAGGCTCGCGCCGAGGCGCTCCTGAAGCAGGCCTGCGAGAAGCTGCTCGCGAACACGGTGGTTGAGAACTACAAGGTTGAGGTTCTGGCCTGACGGGGGTCGCCGCCATTTTTTGTAAGGGGGAGTGCGATGAAGGCGATTTTTGGAGTTTGTCTGGCTGCCTTGTTTCTGGCTGGCTGCCAAACCGGGGGTCCGAAGCCCGGCACACTCACGCGAGAACAGTTCGATGCCCCCATCCGACCGGGGCAAACAAGATTGGCTCTCGAAAATCCCGATACCGAGAAATGGACGGTCCACCGGCTCGATTCCGGTTCAACTGCTCGGACCGTTTTCATCTGCAGGCCCTTGGCCTGCGCTGCGCCTTCTGTCGTCACATATGCCCGCATCGTAAGCCCCACGAGGAAGCCGGATCGGGAGGCTCTTCAGGCTTTAGCGATTGCCAATACGGATAGTATGAAGGCGGATGGCTGGGCCATCGTTTCCGCAGCGCGTGTCTCGACACATAGAGGCTTCCCCAGCACGCATCATGTGCTGCGCAAAGAAATCGACGGCAAGATGGAATACTCCCACTACACGGCGGTATTCCCCGGCAATCTGGCTTTCTCGATCAGTTCGCGTTCCGCGAACAGTGACGTGGCTCGCCGTAACCTCGAACTGTTCCTGAACGCAGTCGAAATCAAGGACGGTGGTCCTAGACCCCGCTCGTGAGGAAAACGAAATTCCATGCGCGCCGCCGTCGTCACCTTCCCCGGAATCAATCGCCAGGAGGATATCGCCCGGGCCTTCACGCTGGCGGGTGGCGAGGCGGTGCATGCCTGGCACGCGGATTCGGCTCTGCCCACCGGCACGGATGTCGTTGTGCTGCCGGGCGGCTTCTCCTATGGCGATTACCTGCGCTGCGGGGCCATCGCGGCGCGCGCGCCGATCATGGAGGCCGTGCGGAACCATGCGGCCAAGGGCGGCTATGTGCTCGCGGTGTGCAACGGCTTCCAGATCGCCTGCGAGGCCGGGCTGCTGCCGGGCGTGCTGATGCGCAATGCCGGGCTGAAATTCGTCTGCCGCATGCAGCATCTGCGCGTCGAGCGCAACGATACGGCGTTTGCCGGCCTCTACAGCAAGGGGCAGGTCATCGAGGTCTGCATCGCCCATGGCGAAGGCAACTACGTCACCGATGATGAGACACTGGCCCGCCTTGAGGGCGAGGGCCGCGTGGCCTTCCGCTATTGCGATGCCGATGGCGACGTGACGAAGCGCAACCCGAACGGGTCGCGCAACGCGATTGCCGGGGTCTATTCGGAAAACCTCCGCGTGCTGGGCATGATGCCGCACCCGGAAAACCTGATCGAAAGCCTCGTCGGCGGCACGGATGGCCTCGGCCTGTTCCAGAGCCTGGTGAAGGCAGCCTGAACCGGGCTCAGCGCCGCGAAATCCTCAACGCGGAAATCCGAAGCGCTTCTCGATGTAATCGCTCACCAGCAACTTGAAATCGGCGGCGATGGCGGCCCCGCGCAGGGTCACCGCCTTCTGCCCGTCGATGAAGACGGGAGCGGCAGGCGTTTCACCCGTTCCCGGCAGCGAAATGCCGATATCCGCGTGCTTGGATTCACCCGGGCCGTTCACGATGCAGCCCATCACCGCGACCTTCAGGCCCTCCACCCCCGGATACCGCGTCTTCCATTCCGGCATGGAGGTGGAAATCCAGTTCTGGATATCCCGGGCCAGTTCCTGGAACACCGTGGAAGTGGTGCGGCCGCAGCCGGGGCAGGCGGCCACCAGCGGCACGAAGGTGCGGAAGCCCATGGTCTGCAGCAATTCCTGCGCGGCCTTCACTTCCAGGGTGCGATCCCCGCCCGGTTCGGGCGTCAGCGAAAAGCGGATCGTGTCCCCGATGCCCTCCTGCAGCAGGACACCCAAGGCAGCCGAGGAGGCGACGAGCCCCTTCGAGCCCATGCCGGCTTCCGTGAGGCCGAGATGGATGGCGTATTCGGATCGCGCGGCGAGCATGCGGTAGGTGGTGACGAGATCCTGCACGGCGGAAACCTTCGCCGAGAGCACGATCTGGTTGCGCCTCAGGCCGATCTCCTCGGCGCGCTCGGCCGAAAGAAGCGCCGATTGCACCATCGCCTCGCGCATCACGGCGCCCGCATCGAGCGGGCTGCCATTCCGGGCATTCCCGTCCATCAGGACGGTGAGCAATTCCTGATCGAGCGAACCCCAGTTCGCGCCGATGCGCACGGCCTTGTCGTGGCGGATCGCCATCTCGACGATGGCCGCGAACTGTCGGTCCTTCTTGTCCTTGAAGCCGACATTGCCGGGGTTGATGCGGTATTTCGCAAGCGCCTCGGCGCAGGCCGGATGGTCGGCGAGCAGCTTGTGGCCGATATAGTGGAAATCGCCCACCAGCGGCACATCGAGGCCCTTCCGCGCGAGGCCATCGCGGATATGCGGCACGGCGGCGGCGGCCTCATCGCGGTCGACCGTGATGCGCACGATCTCCGAACCTGCACGCGCAAGGGCCGCGACCTGCGCGATGGTGCCCGCGATATCGGCGGTATCCGTGTTCGTCATGGATTGCACGACGATGGGAGCGCCACCGCCGACGGTCACGTTTCCCACTTTCACCGGAACGGTCATGTGGCGGTTGCGCGGGCCATGGGGCGGCGCGATCTGCGCGGTCGAGATATTCATGACGCGCGGGCCTCTCTGGCCGTGCGGCAGGCGCGGCAAGTGCCGGCCACTTCGAAGACGATGCGATCGGGCGTAAAGCCATGGCGTGCCGCAAGGCCCTGCAGGGCCTGATCGATCTCCTTCGTCAACACTTCTTCCACATGGTTGCATTGCTCGCAGATAAGGAAGGTGATCCGCTCGCCCGCGCGGTGGCTGTGCGGGCAGGCGACGAAGGCGTTGAGCATTTCGAGGCGATGGATCAGCCCATGCTGCTGCAGGAAATCCAGCGCGCGGTAGATGGTGATCGGCGCGGGGCTGCGGCCGGTTTCGGGCCGCAATTTCTCGATGAGGTCATAGGCGCCGAGCGGGTGCCCATGCTCCAGCAGCGCGCGCAGCACATCGCGGCGCTGTTCCGTCAGGCGCGCGCCACGCGCCTTGCAGGCAGTCTCCGCCTCCGCCAGCAGGCGAAGGATGGAGGCTTCATGATCATGCCCGCAGCAGGAGGAAGGACGGTCCAGCAAGCTCATGCGATGGTTTATAGAGCTTCCAAGCGCAGTTGGCGAGATTGTCATGCTGGCAAATCTGTCGGGAAACTGGCGTGGCGCCCCTGTTCCCGCTAGAGTGCACTGCACAATAGCGGCAGAGGAGAAACAGGCATGGCGTTGAAGGGCAGGAACGCGGTCATCACGGGGTCCACCAGCGGCATCGGTCTTGGCATTGCGAGGGCTTTGGCCGCCGAGGGCGTCAACGTGATGCTCAATGGCCTCGGCGATGCGGCCGAGATCGAGAAGCTTCGTGCCGGCCTTGCGCGGGAATTCGGCGTGAAGGCGCTCTACCACCCCGCCGACATGCTTGAGCCGGCCGAGATCCGCGACATGGTGGCGAAGGCCGAGGCCGCCTTCGGCTCGGTCGATATCCTCGTCAACAATGCAGGCATCCAGTTCGTCTCGCCGGTCGAGGATTTCCCGGACGAGAAATGGGACCAGATCATCCGCATCAATCTCTCGGCCGCGTTTTTTGGCATCAAGGCTGTCATTCCCGTCATGAAGAGACGCGGCTGGGGTCGCATCATCAATATTTCCTCGGCGCATAGCCTCGTTGCCTCGCCCTTCAAGAGCGCCTATGTCGCCGCGAAACATGGCGTGGCTGGCCTGACGAAGACGGTCGCGCTCGAGGTCGCGACCGCGAAGATCACCGTGAACGCCATCGCACCGGGCTATGTCTGGACCCCGCTCGTGGAGCGGCAGATCCCGGGCACGATGAAGGCCCGCAACATGACCGAGGAGGAGGTGAAGAAGAATGTCCTCCTCGCGGCCCAGCCCACGAAGGAATTCGTGTCGATCGAGCAGGTCGCGAGCCTCGCGGTCTATCTGTGCACGGACGCGGCATCGGCCATGACGGGCGCGACCCATTCGATCGATGGCGGCTGGACGGCGCAGTAAGGCGCGACTGGTGGCCGCTCGCCCCGTTTCGCTCGCGCTTCAGGGTGGCGGCGCGCGGGCTGCCCGATCTCGCCGCCCTGGTCAGCCCGCCGCCGGCTGAGGCTTGAGGCGGGCGGCTTTGCGCCGTTTCCGCCATTCCGAGATATTCGCGACCATCTGCAGCGAAGCCGGCGTGACGATGAGCGTGAGGATCGTCGCGAAGGTCAGCCCGAAGAGCATCGCGGTCGAGAGCTGCACCCACCATTGCGTGGCCGGCGCGCCGAAGGTCACTTCGCGGTTCAGGAACTCGATATTCATGCCGAAGGCGATGGGCGCAACGCCCAGCACCGAACTCATGGCGGTCATCACCACAGGGCGCGCGCGTTCGGCGCAGGTTTTCAGGATGGCATCGGTCGCAGCCATGCCCTCGCGCCGGAACTCGGCATAGGTGTCGATCAGCACGATGTTGTTGTTCACGATCACGCCCGCGAGACTGATGATCCCGAGCCCGGTCATCACAACGCCGAAGGGCTGCTGCATCACCACGAGGCCGATGAAAACGCCGATGGTCGAGAGGATCACCGAAGAGAGAATCAGGCCGACATGGGTGAAGCTGTTGAACTGCGCCAGCAGCACCGCGAAGATCAGGAACATGGCCGCAGTGAAGGCCTTGGTGAGGAAGGCACCGGCTTTCGAGCGCTCCTCGTCCTCGCCCTTGAGGCGCACGAGGATGCCCTTCTCGGCAAAGCCCATGCCCGCAATCGCTTTTGCGACATCGGCCTGCGCCTGAGCACTCGGCACGCCCTCGCCCAGGTTTGAGGCGATGTTGATCACGCGCGTGGCATTCACGCGGTTCAGCGTGCCGACGGAGCGCGTGGCCTCGCGCGTCACCAGCGTCGAGATCGGCACCGGGCCCACGAGCGTGTTCACGAGCATCTCGTCAAGCACGTCGATGGAACGCTTCTCCTTGGGGAAGCGCAGCAGCACCTCGACCGATTTGTCGGTCGTGGCCGGGCGATACTCGGTGAGCTTCACGCCATTGGTCACGAGCTGGACCGCCGTGCCGACCGTGCCGGCGGCCGCACCCACCTTTGCGGCCTCGCCCCGGTCGATGCGCAGGGTCCAGTCGATGCCCGGCAGCGGCAGGCCATTGTCGATATCCTTGAACCGGGGATCGCTTTCGAGAAATTGCACGACCTTCTTTGCGGCGGGTTCCAGCAATTCCGGGTCCAGAGCCGAAAGCTCGATGCGGATCGGCTTGCCTGTCGGAGGCCCTGCGCGCGGTTTCGAGACGGCCACCTCAATGCCAGGAATGTCGGCCATCATCTCGCGGATCTCGGCCATGATGGCGGAAGCCTTGCGGCGCTTCTGCCAATCCACAAACTCGAACTGCACGATGCCGACCGTATCCTCGGAGAGTTCGTCATTGCCGCGCGGGCGCTCTCCGACCCGGGTGTAGATCGTCGCGATTTCCGGCATGGCGAAGAGGCGCTGTTCGACAATGCGGGTGAGCTGATCCTTTTCGGCAAGGCTCAGGTTGCCGCGGGCGCGCACCTGCACCAGCGCGTAATCCGGCTCGACATCGGGGAAGAATTCCACCCCCTTGCCGTAATGCGCATGCACCATGGGGATGGCAATCAGCAGGCCGAGGGCCGCGAGAAGGGTCTTGCCCGGGTGCTTCAGCGCAAGGCGCACGCTTCTCATGTAGAGGCCGTCCTGCTTCAGTGCGGCCTCGCCTCCCCCGGGCGTCGAGCGCCCCAGAATTCCGCCGAGCGCCGGCACGAAGAACAGCGCGAAGATGAGGCTCGCGAAGAGCGTGGCGATCAGCGTGATCGGCAGGTATTTCATGAATTCGCCGACGATATCGGGCCAGAACATCAGCGGGGAGAAGGCGGCGATGCGCGTGATGGTGGCGGCCACCACGGGGCCAGCCATCCTGTTCGCGGCAAGCTCGTAGGCCTCGCGCGGGTCCATGCCTTCAGCCATGCGGCGTTCGGCATATTCGGTCACGATGATCGCATCGTCGACCAGTTCGCCCACTGCGAGGATGAGCGAGAACAGCACCACGATGTTCACCGTGAGGCCCGAGAGCTGCAGCCCCATGATCCCCGCAAGGAACGAAAACGGCACCGCGAGCCCGATGATCAGCGAGGCACGGAAGCCGAGGGTCGCGAGAATGACGGTCGCGACCAGCAGCACGCCGGTGATCACCGAATTCTGCAGGTCGCCCAGCATGGTGCGGATATTCACCGAGCGGTCCTGCGTGGTGACGAGCTCGACCGTGGGCGGCAGCAGCGGCTTCGCGCGCTCCAGCACCATCTTCACGGCATCGACCGTATCGACGAGGTTCGCACCGGTGCGCTTCGAGATCTCGATCGTGATGGCGGGCTTGCCGTCAACGCGGGTGATGCTCGTGGCATCCTTGAAGGTGGGGCGCACTTCGGCCACATCGCCGAGCCGCACCACCGCGCCCGCATTGGCGAGAATCGGCAGCTTCAGGATATCCTCCGGCTTTTCCAGCAGGCTCGGCACCTTCACCGAGAAGCGGCCCTGCTCGCCTTCCAATGCGCCCGCGGCAATGAGCGTATTGCCCGCCCCCACCGCGCGGATGAGATCATCCAGCGACACGCCATAGGCGGCAAGAAGCGTGGGCTCGACGAGGATTTCCACCACCTCGTCGCGCGCGCCCTTGAGTTCGGCTGCCAGCACGCCTGGCACTTGCTCGATGGCCGTGCGCAACTGGCGTGACAGCCGCACAAGCGTCTGCTCCGGCACCTGGCCCTTGAGTCCCACGATGATGACGGGGAAGAGCGCGAGGCTCACCTCGGTCACTTTCGGTTCATCGGCGTCACGCGGAAGATCGCGCTTGGCGTCCTCCACCTTGGCGCGCACATCGGCAATGGCGCGGCGCGCATCCTGGCCCGCACGGAATTCCAGCAGCACGAACCCTCCGCCCTCGAAGGCCGAGGAGCGCATCTCCTCGATGTTCGGAACGGATTTCAGCTGCGTTTCCAGCGGCCGGAGGATCAGCCTTTCGGCATCTTCAGGCGAAATCCCGCGCTGGGTGACCGAGACATAGATGATGGGGATCGCCACATCCGGCTCCGCCTCCTTCGGAATCGTGAGATAGGAGGAAATGCCGGCGACGAGCAGGAAAAGCATGACCGAGATCGTGAGCCGGCCACGTGTGATGGCATAGCGGATCAGCGCGCTCATCTTGGGGGTCTCATGGCTTGGCCAGAGCCTCGACGCTGGTGACGGGCTCGACCTTCTGGCCCTCGCGGATGAAATCCTGCCCGCGTGTGATGAGGCGCATGCCCTGTTCGAGGCCGGTTACCCAGAGATGGGTCGTCTCGTCATCGACGAGTTCCACCGGGCGGAAACGGACGATGTCGCCTTCATCCACGATGCGCAGCCCCAGTTGCCCCTCCGGGGAGAAGGTGAGAGCCGAGCGCGGCACGCGGCTGGCAGCCACCGGCGCAAGCGTCAGCAGCACTTCCGCAGCAATGCCGTCGGCGATCGCGCCATCGCCATTCGCGAAGGTGACATCCACGCGATAAGTGCGGGTCTGCCCGCTCGGCCGGCGGGCGATGAAGCTGATCCTGCCCTCGCGCGTTTCGCCGGTCACGAGCTTCAGGGTGGCGGGGTCGCCAAGGCGCAACCCGGCAAGACGACGCTCCGGGACCTCGGTCACCGCGAGCATGGGGTCGGGCGCGATGAGATCCGCGATCGTCGCGCCCATCTGCACGCCCTGGCCCATCTCGACCGGAAGTTCGTTGACGATGCCGGAGATCGGCGCGGTGATGCGCGTGCGCGCAAGCTCGGCCTCGGCCGATGCCAGCGAGGCTTCGGCCGCCTCCTTCTCGGCGCGCAACTGCTCGAGGTTGAGCGTGGGAAAGTTGCCGCGCTGCGCCAGTTGCTGGCGGGCATCGAGTTCGGCCGCGCGTTGCGACAGCCTCGCCTTTGCTTCGGCGACCTTCGCCTCGCGCGCTTCATCGGACAATTCGGCGATGAGGTCGCCGGGCTGCACCACGGCTCCGCGCTTCACCGCGAGGCGCTTCACAATGCCGTTGGTGCGCGCGCTCACCAGCACGCGCTGGTCGCTCTGCGTGCGCCCGGTCAGCGCAAGGCGGCGCGCATGCGTTTCCACCTTCACGATCTCCACCAGCACACGGAAGGGCGGCCGTTCCGCTTCGCTCATCCGGGCGGGCGGCGGCGTCGGGGTCGACGAGCGAAGATATCCCGAGCCGATCCACAGCGCAGTGAACAGGATGACGCCAACGGCTGTGAGGCGGGCGAACTTCATGGGAAAAATGCAATCACGCTCGAAAAACCGGACGTTACGGGATAGGCCGGGCTGCCACCGGATGCAACGGGCCTTGCGACGGCATGGTAACCGCTCGCTGAGATACGGGTCGGTGTGAACATGGGACGAGTGACCGATTGCCGCGTCACCTTCCGCGCGAATTCGTGGTCTTTCGCAATCCGGAGGAGGGTGTCTCGTGTCCGATCGCCAGGCTTTCATCCTTGCCGAAACAGCCTTGATGTCCGTGCCCCATGTTCCGGAAATCCGTCTTCATCTGGCTCATGAGGCAATCGCGCTCTGGCAGCGCACGGAGGAGGAGCTCGCGGAAATGGGCTTGCCGCCGCCTTTCTGGGCCTTTGCCTGGGCCGGAGGTCAGGCCTTGGCGCGCTACGTGCTCGATCATCCTGAAACAGTGGCGGGGCGTCGCGTTCTCGATTTTGCGAGCGGTTCGGGGCTGGTTGGTCTTGCGGCGGCGAAGGCGGGTGCCGCAAGCGTGCTCTGCGCTGATCTCGATGAATTCGCGCTCGAGGCCATCGCGATCAATGCGGAAGCGAATGGCGTTTCTGTGACTGTCACGGGCGAAAATCAGCTCGGTGAGGCGGGGGAGTGGGACGTGATCCTCGCGGGCGATATCTGCTACGAGCAGGCGCTGGCCGCGCGGGTGATTGACTGGCTGGCCGCTGAACAATCGCGTGGCGTCACGGTGCTGATTGGTGATCCCGGGCGGGCCTATCTGCCGAAGGATCGATTGGTGTCACTGGCGACCTACGAGGTTCAGACCGTTGGCGCACTGGAGGACAACGAGATCAAGCGCACCAGCGTGTGGCGACTTGCATGAAAGCAAGGGTTCGGCGCATGCTTGCCATCGGCGCTCAGGGCGCGAAGGAGGAATTGAAATGCGTTTGATCGGTTTGGCAGGGTTGATGCTTTTGGGGAGCCTCGGGGCGGCACAGGCCACCTGCAACGCGCATTTTCACGGGCAAGCCGGTACCCGCAGCGACGGATTGGTGACCGGAGTTCGGGTAGGGGAACCGTGCACGATCTCCGTTTATCTCGGCGGGTCGGGCCGCGTCTCGATAAGTGGCATCCAAGTGGTCCGGGAGCCGAAACATGGGGCGCTCGCTGTGCAGGGTTCTGCCCTGATCTACACCGCGCGCCAGAGCTTCCAGGGGAAGGATTCCTTTTTCGTGCGCTTCCCGATGCAAAACGACACGGGGGCGAAGCGGAAAGGTGCAGGCATCCGCTTCGCCGTGCGGAGCTGAAATCAGCTTCCGAAGCCGGGCGCGAGGCGCGTATCGCTCTTAGTCTTCCACTCATCCACCGACCAGGTGCCCGCGCCCGCACCCACGATCGCCATGAGACCGCCGGTGATGGCAAGGTTCTTGAAGAAGAACAGGGCCTGCGGCTGGTCGCCCAGGATGGCGGGAGCTGGCGAAAGCCAGCGCACAGGTTCGCCTCACCGCAATCGCCTACAATCTCAAACGCAGCCTCTCAATAAGCCGACAGATCGCCTGACTGCCGGCCGGAAGCCGAAATCCGCCGGCGCAACAAAACTCAACGGCGATGCCATGAAATCGCGTCAAGTTTCGAAATTCACGAGAGAATTCGACACACGCGCACAAGTCTCATCAACAAACCGAGACGCTTGGCCGATCGCGCGGCGGTTTTACCACCAAACTCCATGCCCGCTGCGACGCCAAGGGCCGCCCGCCCGGTTTCGTCCTGACGGGTGGAGAAGCGCACGATATCAAGGGCTTCGTGCCGCTGCTGCGCATGATCGCCGACAGGATCGAGGCCCTCCTGGCCGACAAAGGCTACGACGCCGATGCGATCCGCGAGGAACTGGAAAAAGCCGAGATCGAGGCCGTCATCCCGGCCAAACGAAACCGCAAGAACCCGGCGCCGCACGATGCCGAGAAGTACAAGTGGCGTAATCTCATCGAGCGCCTGTTCAGCACGCTCAAGAATTGGCGACGCGTCGCCAGCCGATAAGACAAAAGCAAGGAATCCTACCTCGGCTTCGTCACAATCGCCGCAGTCAAACTCTGGCTACTCTTTGTCCACGAAGCCTAGTTCCGAGGGGCAAGTCATGGCGAACTCGCCCTCAGCGCCAGCGGCCTCGGCGGATTACTCGTCGCGCTGCGTCTGCCGGCGCGTCAATCGTCGCTTGCCTGCTTGGAACAAGGTGAGACCGCAATCGGCCCCCCTCATGATGCTGGCTTGACCAAGATTGGAATTTTCCTCCGAAGATCTCGTCAGCGTAACGGCCCGGCTCTGGTGCCGGGCCGTTTGTGCTCTTGGCCGGGGCTCAGGCGGCCAAGTCACGCATCTGCGGCTCTTTGGTCTTCCAGAGGCTGAAGACGATGCCGGCAGACAGGATGGCCAGCGTGATGCCAAGACCCCAGACCGGCGGGAACTTCTCCCAACCCATCGCCCAGGCGATGAAGATCTTCGAACCGATGAAGATCAGCAGCACGGAGAGCGCGTATTTCAGGTAGGCGAAGCGATGCACCATCGCTGCCAGCGCGAAATAGAGCGCGCGCAAGCCAAGGATCGCGAAGATGTTCGAAGTGTAGACGATGAACGGATCGGTCGTGATCAGGAAGATCGCAGGGACGCTGTCGACTGCGAAGATGACATCCGCAATCTCGATCAGAACGAGCGCGACGAAGAGCGGGGTCATGAAAGTCGCCATGCGGCCCGAGCCCGGCGGCGCCTTCGGATCAGGCTGCTTCACGAAGAACTTCTCGCCGTGCAGCTCTTCCGTGACGTGGAAGCGTCGTTTCATGAAACGCAAGGCCGGATTTTCCGAGAGATCGGGCTTCTGGTCGCCCATCCAGATCATCTTCACGCCGGTGAGGATGAGGAAGACCGCGAAGATGTAGAGCACCCAGGAGAAGTTCTCGACGATCGGCGCGCCAATGGCGATCATGATCGCGCGGAGCACGATGACGCCCAGAATGCCCCAGAACAGCACCCGGTGCTGGTAGAGCCGTGGGATGGCGAAATAGCTGAAGATCATCGCGATGACGAAGACATTGTCCATCGCGAGCGTTTTCTCGACCGCGAAGCCGGTCATGTATTCCATGCCGCTCTGGGGACCCAGATACCACCAGACCCAGGCACCAAACGCCACGCCCATCCCGATATAGCCAACCGAGAGGATGAGGCTTTCACGCACCTCGATCTCGCGGTTCTCCTTGTGAAGGATGCCAAGATCGAAGACGAGCAGCGCGATGACGATTGCCAGAAAGGCAAGCCACATCCAGAGCGGCTTGCTTAGCCATTCCACGAAAAGAAACGGGAATTCCATGACAAGGGACCCATGAGCCGGCGCGTGATGTAAGAACGATCCGACATCGCGTGCACGCCGGCGCACACGCCAGAGGGGCCCGGATCAGGGGTTAGACGAGAATTTGAAATCGAATTGAGAAATTTCAAGACCCGTCCAGCTTGATTTTTTCTCTGCAACAAAAATCTCCGATGTTGCGGCAAGGGAAAACTCACGTCGAACACGCATGGTTACGCTTGATCAATAAAATGGGATCATCCCCATCTTTTCTTCTTCGCAAGACGGTGATTTCAGGCTCCCTCAAGGCTCATGCAGGTGAATAACCTGCCTCGTTCCGGGAGGAAGACATGAAGGATTTTTGTTCCTCCTTGCCGCGAATGGCGGCAGCGGCCTAAGGCGGGCGTTTTTTGCTCCGACAAATCGCGCTCGAACGCGCTCGCCGAGGTTACCTCGCCGCCAGCGGCGGCCCGCTTTCCCCCTCCGTAATCCGGGGATTACTGTCGTAGAAGTGATGTGCCTCAGTGAGGTGCGAGTAGGCGCGGCTTGCGCAGTACGGGCATTGTTCAGTCCCGGCACTGTGGGACGCCATTGGCAGCCTGATCGACCTCATCACGCCGCAAGAGGCCACAAACTTCTTCGCCGCGGCCCGGCATGAACCGGACAAAACCGAAGGCGCTCCAGCTACTTGAAAAAATGGCGCACCCGACAGGATTCGAACCTGTGACCTTTGGATTCGGAATCCAACACTCTATCCAGCTGAGCTACGGGTGCAGTGCAGAACTCGTTTAGCGGATCAACGCGCCGCCTGCAACGCAGGGCGAGACGGCGCGATGAAATTTCCATCGCGCCACCTCACAGCCCCTCGAAGAGCAGGCTCGAAATATAGCGCTCGGCGAAAGAGGGAATGATGAAGACGATGGTCTTCCCCGCATTTTCCGGCCGCTTGCCGAGTTCGATCGCCGCCGCCGTCGCAGCGCCCGAAGAGATGCCGCCCGGCACGCCCTCGAGCCGCGCGAGCAGGCGCGCGGTGGCGATCGCGGTTGTGCTATCCACCTGGATGATCTCGTCGATGATCCCGGTATCGAGGATGTCCGGCACGAAACCCGCGCCGATGCCCTGTATCTTGTGCGGTCCAGGCTGCCCGCCCGAGAGGACCGGGCTCTCGACCGGCTCCACAGCCACCACTTTCAGCTCCGGCTTGCGGGGTTTCAGCACCTGCCCGACACCGGTGATCGTGCCGCCCGTGCCCACGCCCGCGACGAAGAGATCGATCTCGCCCTGCGTGTCGTTCCAGATCTCCTCGGCGGTCGTGCGGCGGTGGATGGCCGGGTTCGCCGGATTCCTGAACTGCTGCGGGATGATGGCGCCGGGAATCTCCGCCGCCAGTTCCTCGGCCCGGGCGATGGCGCCTTTCATGCCCTTTGCACCCTCGGTGAGCACCAGTTCCGCGCCGAGGAAGCCCAGCATCTTGCGCCGTTCGACCGACATGGTCTCCGGCATGGTCAGGATCAGGCGATAGCCCTTCGAGGCTGCGACGAAGGCGAGCGCGATCCCGGTATTGCCGGAGGTCGGCTCGATGAGAACAGTCTTGCCCGGTGCGATGCGGCCCTCGGCCTCCAGAGCCTCGATCATCGACACGCCGATGCGATCCTTGACCGAGGCGATGGGGTTGAAGAATTCGAGCTTCGCGACGAGACGCGCTTTCACGCCCTGGTCCTTCGCGAGGCGGGAAAGTTCCACCAGCGGCGTATCTCCGATCGTCTCGGTGATGCCCTTGTAGATGCGGCCGCGGCCCGGCTTGCTCGTCGCCATGGAAAATTCTCCTCTTTCTGCGCCAAAACTAGGCATGGAGAAGGAGCGTCGCAACGCGAGCGGTTTTGCTATTTTGCGCGGAGATGGAGGGAATTTCCCTCAAGAACACGGTCGAAACGGAAATCAGACCCCGGTGGAGCCGAATCCCCCGCTGCCGCGCCCTGTTGCGCGGATTTCCAGCGCCGGCACGATCCGCAACTGCGTCACCGGCGCCACCACGCATTGCGCGATGCGCATGCCGCGCTTCACCGTGAAGGCCTCGCCGCCGTGGTTCACGAGCATCACCTTCACCTCGCCGCGATAATCGCTGTCGATCGTGCCCGGGCTGTTGAGCACGGTGATGCCGGCGGAAAGCGCCAGGCCCGAGCGCGGGCGCACCTGCGCCTCCGTGCCGGACGGCAACTCGAAAACAAGGCCCGTGGGGATGAGCGCGCGCCCGCCGGGCGGAAGAACAACCGGCTCATCCTCGGCCACGGCCGCCGCGAGATCGAAGCCTGCGGCCTCCGCGCTCTGGTAGCCGGGCAGGGGCAGGCCTTCCGCATGGGGAAGCTGGGTGATCGCGAGTGTGAGCGCGTTCATGTGCGCCTCCCCTTCATGCGGGCCTCGCCAGTGTTTCCGCGAAACGCGCGATGAGCGCCATCGCCACCTCGCCCTTGCCCATTTCCGGCAGGCTCTCGACGCCCTCGGGCGAGACGAGATGCACTCTGTTTCGTTCTCCCCCCATCACGCCGGAAGCGGGGGAGACATCATTCGCCACGAGAAGGTCGCAGCCTTTCCGGGCGAACTTGGCTTTCGCGTGCTCCAGCACTTTCTCGGTTTCCGCCGCGAAACCCACGACGAGGCGCGGCCGATTCGAACGATGGCGCGAGATGCGCGCGAGGATATCCGGGTTCTCGGTCAACTGAAGTGGCGGAATGGCATTGCCATCCTTCTTGCGCTTCTCGGCCGATTCATCCGCGACGCGCCAATCCGCGACCGCCGCCGCGAAGATCGCGATGTCGGCCGGAAGCGCCTGCTCCACGGCTTCATCCATCTCGCGGGCGGTTTCCACGCGAATGGTGCGGATGCCCTGAGGCGCGGGAAGCGTCACGGGGCCGGAAACGAGGGTGACGCGCGCGCCGGCATCCCGCGCCGCTTCGGCCAGCGCATAGCCCTGCTTGCCACTGGAGCGATTGGCGATGTAGCGCACCGGGTCGATCGGCTCATGGGTCGGTCCTGCGGTGATCAGCACGTGCTTGCCCGCGAGCGGTTTCGGGGCGACCTCTCGCGCGAAATGCGCTTCGATGGTCGCCAAGATCGCCGCCGGCTCGGCCATGCGGCCCGGACCATATTCCCCGCAGGCCATCTCGCCCTCGTCGGGGCCGACGAAAGAGATGCGATCGGCGCGCAAGGTCGCGAGATTGCGCTGGGCCGCCGGGTTGAGCCACATCCGCACATTCATCGCCGGGGCCATCAGCACGGGCTTGTCGGTGGCGAGCAGCGCGGTGGAGGCGAGATCATTCGCGAGGCCATGGGCCGCCTTCGCCATCAGATCGGCCGTCGCCGGTGCGACGACCACGAGATCGGCCGAGCGGGAAAGCTCGATATGCCCCATCTCGATCTCCTCCGTCAGCGAGAACAGGGCATCATGCACCTTCTCGCCCGTCAGGCTCGCGAGCGTCAGCGGCGTCACGAATTCCGCGCCGGCCTTGGTGAGGATGACACGGACATGGCCCCCGGCCTTGCGGATGAGGCGCACCAGCTCGGGGGTCTTGCAGGCCGCGATTCCGCCGCCGACGATCAGAAGAACGCGCTTGCCATTCAACATGCTCAGGCCTCCGGGGCGAGACTAGACCGAAAACCGCGCCAACGCGATGGCAAGCAGCGCCAGCGCGCCGGTCCAGGCGGCGATGGTCAGCGGCAGCATGAGGGGGGCGCGCGCGGGCGGATTTTCCCGCGGTGTTTCCATCGCGATGAGCACGCGCTCGGCCCGCTCGGTGAGTTCCGGCAGGCGACGGGCCGATTGCAGGATCGCACCGGCATCGCGCGCCAGCGCTTCGATGCGCCCCACGGGACCGAGATGACGCTCGATCCAGTCGCGGATGACCGGCTCGGCCGTCGTCCACATGTTGAAGGAGGGATCGAGCGAACGCGACACGCCCTCGACCACGACGAGCGTTTTCTGGAGCAGCACGAGTTCCGTGCGAGTCGCCATGTCGAACAGGCCGGTGATTTCGAAGAGGAGGCTCAGAAGCTCCGCCATGGAGATTTCCGCGGCATTGCGGCCGTGGATCTTCTCGCCCACGGCCCGCAGGGCCTGCGCGAAGGCCTCGACCGAATGGTAACGCGGCACATAACCCGCCTCGAAATGCACTTCCGCGATACGCCGGTAATCGCGCGTGATGAAGCCGAACAGGATTTCCGCGAGGAAGCGCCGCTCGTTCTGGCCGAGGCGGCCCATGATGCCGAGATCCACCGCGACCAGCTTGCCGTCGCGCGTCGTGAACAGGTTTCCCTGATGCATGTCGGCATGGAAAAAGCCGTCGCGCAGGGCATGGCGCAGGAAGTTCTGCATCACGATGCGCGCAAGATCGACCCGGTCGATGCCGGCGGCCTCTATCGCCTTGATATCCGTGAGCTTGATGCCGTCGATCCAGTCCATCGTGAGGACGGTGCGGGCGGAATTCGCCCAATCCACGCGCGGCACGGAAAATTCGGGATCGTTCGCGGTGGCCTCGGCCATCTCCGAGAGTGCCGCGGCCTCGAAGCGCAGATCCATCTCGAGTTCGACCGTGCGCCTCAGCGTCAGCACCACATCATAGGGCTTGAGACGGCGCGCGGAGGGCACGAGGCGCTCGATCAGCTTCGCGACGAAGGCCTGCGCGGCGATGTCGCGCTGGAACAGCGCGGGGATGCCCGGACGCAACACCTTCACCGCCACGCGACGCAGCGAGCCATCCTCCAGCCGGATCTCGCCCTCATGCACCTGCGCGATCGAGGCGGCCGCGACGGCCGGCCCGAATCGGGTGAAAAGCTGCGAGACCGGCTTGCCGAGCGCGGTTTCGATCTCGGTTTCCGCAATGGTCTGCGGGAAGGCAGGCATGCGATCCTGCAGGCCTTCGAGGTCCCGGGCGAGAGAGACACCCACGATATCCGGCCGCGTTGCGAGAAATTGTCCGAGCTTCACGTAGGAAGGGCCGAGGCGCGTCAGCGCGGCCATGATGCGCTCGGCGCGGCCGGCATCGGCACGCCGCGTGAGCAGGCGCGCGACCCAGAGACCGGGGCGGGCCAGCGCCGGCACGCGCTCGGACGGCACAAGCGCCACCACGCCCTCGCGCGTCAGCACATAGCCGACGCGCGCAAGATGCAGGAGGTGACCGAAAGCTCCGAACACGCCGGCCTCAAAGCTTCCAGCCGGAATGGATGTTTGCGATTCCGCCCGTGAGCGAACGATGCGAGACGCGCGCGAAACCCGCCTCGCGGATCATCTCCGAGAAGGCATCGGGCCGCGGAAACTGGCGGATCGATTCCACCAGATAGCGATAGGGCTCGCCATCGCCCGTGACCAGCGCACCCAGGGGCGGGATGACGTTGAACGAATAGGCATCATAGAGCCGATCGAGCACCGGCATCTCCACCGGCGCGAATTCGAGGCAGAGGAAACGCCCGCCGCGCTTCAGCACGCGATAGGCCTCGTGCAGCGCCACCTGGATGCGCGGCACGTTCCGGATGCCGAACGCGATGGTGTAGCCGTCAAAGCTGCGATCCTCGAAGGGCAGTTCCTCGGCATTGCCTTCCACGAAGGCGCAGCGATCGGAATAGCCGCCCTTCGCCGCGCGCTCCTCGCCGACGCCGAGCATGGAGGCGTTGATGTCGAGGATGGTCACGGAAGTCGCCGGCCCGCCCGCATCGAGGATGCGGAAGGCCACGTCACCCGTGCCGCCCGCGACATCGAGATGCCTGAATGGCGCCGTTTTTGGCGGTCGCAGCATGGCGATCAGCGTCGCCTTCCAGGCCCGATGCAGGCCGGCGGACATCAGGTCGTTCATCAGGTCGTAGCGCGAGGCGACCTTGTGGAACACATCATCCACCTTCGCCTGCTTCTCGCCGAGCGGTACGGTGGTGAAGCCGAAATGCGTGGTTTCGCTGGCCTGCTGGCTCATGGTCCTGTCCTCACGCGCGCGAAGGGACGTGCATGGATTGTCGCCCCGCGGATTGAATTGACATGCCGTGCTCTCATCTTGGCCAAAGCCATAGCGGATCTTGGGCAAAGCCATAGCGGAGCTTTGTGCGCCGCGCTATGGCGTTCGATCAAACGCGGCAAAGCGTCAAGCGGAGCAAACGAACCCATGCCCGAATTGCCGGAGGTCGAAACGGTCCGTCGCGGGCTGGCGCCCGTGATCGAGGGCCGGACCATCGATACGGTGGAACTGCGCCGGCCGGATTTGCGGTTTCCGTTTCCCGATCGCTTTGCCCAGCGCCTCACGGGCGCGACGATTGGCCCGCTCGGGCGTCGCGCGAAATATCTGCTGCTGCCGCTCGCCACCGGCGAGACACTGATCCTCCATCTCGGCATGAGTGGTCGCGTTCTGATCGAGACCGGCGGCGAACGCGAGCAGCTCGGCGAATTCCATCACGAGCAGGGCCGCCTCGCGGCGCATGACCACGTCTTGCTCCAGCTCTCCGGCGGGGTGCGGGTGATCTATCATGATGTGCGCCGGTTCGGCTTCATGCGACTGGCACCGACGGATGCGCTCGAAACCGACCCCTTCATCGCGGAATTGGGGCCGGAACCGCTCGGCAATGCCTTCCATGCGGAGCACCTTCTGAAGGTGTTCGCGGGTCGTGCCGTGCCGCTGAAATCTGCACTCCTCGACCAGAAGAAGGTCGCGGGCCTCGGCAATATCTATGTCTGCGAGGCGCTGAATCGCTCCGGCCTCTCGCCTTATCGCGCCGCACGCAGCCTCACGGCATCGGAAGCCACGCGCCTCGTGAGTGAAATCCGCGCCGTGCTGAGAGAGGCGATCGCCGCCGGAGGTTCGACCTTGCGCGATTTCCGCCATGAGGATGGTTCGCTTGGCTATTTCCAGCACAGTTTCCGCGTCTATGGCCGTGAAGGCGAGGCCTGCCCGATGCCGGGCTGCGGCGGCGCGATCGAGCGGCAGGTGCAATCCGGCCGCTCCACCTTTTTCTGTGCGATTTGCCAGATCTGAATGCAGCCCCTTCTGCCCCTCTGGCGCGCTCGGCGCGCGCGCGCTATCCCAAGAAACTACCAGAACCGGAAAGGGAGCCGACCATGTCCGCGGAGCCGTTGGGATACGAAACCATTCTTGTCGAGACACATGGCCGGGTTGGCCTCATCCGCTTCAACCGTCCCCAGGCGCTGAACGCGATCAACCGGCAGCTTCTTGCGGATCTCGCCTGCGCGCTCGAGGGTTTCGAGCGTGATCCGAAGATCGGCGCCCTCGTCATCACCGGCAACGAGAAGGCCTTCGCGGCCGGCGCGGATATCCGCGAGATGGCGCATTACACCTATCCCGACAGCTATCTCATGGATTTCGGCGCTTCGTCGGATCGTCTTGCGAAGGTGCGCAAACCCGTCATCGCGGCGGTGGCCGGCTTCGCTCTGGGCGGCGGCTGCGAGCTTGCCATGATGTGCGATTTCATCATTGCCGGCGAGAACGCGAAATTCGGCCAGCCCGAGATCAAGCTTGGCGTCATGCCGGGCTTTGGCGGCTCCCAGCGCCTCACACGCGCGGTGGGCAAGGCGAAGGCGATGGATCTCTGCCTCACCGGCCGCATGATGGATGCGGCGGAGGCCGAGCGTTCCGGCCTCGTCTCGCGCATCGTGCCTGTGGACAAGCTCGTCGAGGAGGCGCTCGCGGCCGCAGCCACGATCAGCGATTTCGCGCCCTATGTGGCGATGCTGAACAAGGAGGCGGTGAACGCCGTCTTCGAAAGCACGCTCGCCGAGGGAATCCATATGGAGCGCCGACTCTTCCAGCCGCTCTTTGGCACGGAAGCCCAGAAGGAAGGGATGGTGGCCTTTATCGAGAAGCGCAAAGCCCAGTTCCACAAGGATTGACGCGTGCCCGATCCCGGCCTGGCGCTCGAGGTCCTCGCGCTTCTCACCGCAGTGGCTTTCGCGGCCGGTTTCCTCGATGCCATCGCCGGCGGGGGCGGGCTGATCACCGTGCCGGCACTTCTCATTGCGGGCGTGCCGCCGGTTCAGGCCATCGCCACGAACAAGCTGCAGGGCACGTTCGGGGTGCTCTCTTCCACCGCGACCTTCCTGCGCGCCGGCGCGATTGATAAGCGCCTCGTGCTGCCGCTGGCCGGCGCGGCCTTCGGGGGAGGGGTGGCGGGCGCGGTGGTGGCCACGCTCGCGCCTGTCGGCGTGCTGCGCACGATCATCCCCTTCATCCTGATCGCCATCGCCATCTATATGCTGCTTACCCCGAAGTTTGGGGATGCAGACGCGAAGTCTCGGCTCTCGCCGCCGGCCTTCGCGGGCTCGGTGGGTGCCACCATCGGCATTTATGATGGGGTGTTCGGCCCTGGCGCCGGCACTTTCTATCTCATCGGGCTCATCCTGCTCTGTGGCTTCCCGCTCCTGAAGGCCACCGCACATACGAAGCTCATGAATGCGGCGAGCAATCTTGGCGCGCTCGGCTTTTTTCTCTCGGCGGGGCATGTGCTCATCGTGCCGGGCCTCGCCATGGGCGTGGCCGCCGCCGCCGGGGCCTATATTGGTGCGCGGACCGGCCTGAAACATGGCGCGCGGCTGATCCGGCCGCTGGTCATTCTCGTGTCGCTCGCCATGGCGCTGCGGCTGCTGCTGGACCCTCTCCATCCTTTGGCGGGGGCGGTCCGGGGCGCCCTCGGATTCTGATCGGGCAAGGCAGCGGATTCCGGTTGACCCATTGCGCCGATCGTGGCATGGGACCCGCTCTTCGCGGCGGAGTTGCCTGAGCGCGAAAGCTTTTTTCGTTCCTTCCGAGACGTCGAGGCGATGGCCTCCCGGTCCGGGATGGGATCATCTTTCTCGGGTGTGGCTGGGACCGCGCCTCACGAAACCGGAGACCGAGTATCCATGGCGAATACCAAGTCGGCCAAGAAGGCGGCGCGTCAGGCGCTTCGCCGTACGGAAGTCAACAAGTCGCGCCGCACCCGCATGCGCACCGCGATCCGCAAGGCCGAGGAAGCGATCACCGGGGCTGACGCCAACGTGGCTCTCGAGGCGCTCGTGGCGGCTCAGTCACAACTGATGAAGGCCGCCCAGAAGGGCATCGTTCACAAGAATATGGCGGCCCGGAAGATCTCGCGCCTCTCGAAGAGGATCAAGGCTCTCGAAGCCTGATCCTTCCTTGCATTCATGCCTTTGAAGCGCGCTCTCTGGGGCGCGTTTTTTGTTGTTTCGCGCGTGCCTGCAGGTCTGGGTTGAGTGCTGTGCTCTCGTCCGCGATTTTCGGGCTTTTTGGTATTCGTTTTCGCTTGCGCTCGGTCCCCTGCCTTTCCAGCCATCTTCCGGCCGCGCATGAGAAGATGTTTTTTTACAAAGGGTTAGAGGGTAAGACCAATTTCCGCATGCTGGAAGCCTCCAGCCGGCCAACTGCGGCACAATAATGTTTCGACATCGAAATGAAACGTATGGTTCATGGTTAATCAGGGGATTCAAAGGCGGGAATCAAACACTTGTCACCGCCCGGAAGTTGCCCCGTGCGGCGGCCATTGATCCGGGTCGATCGAGGCGCCCCACAACCCGCTGGAAGACGCTTGCCAAGCCACCGCTGAGCCGGTTAATCAAACCTTAACGTCGGGCTGGAGTTGAATTTCGAGGAGCAACTCCAAGGAATGTCCGGCAAACTGCGCGAAGAATAAAGGTAGGGGGAAGACTGTGGCGAACCGATCGATAGTCCTGTTCGGAACGCGGCTGGAATTATCCCACGCCTATCCTGGCAGCTCATCTGTCCCTTGACGCAGTCTTGAGGTCCGAAAGCGCTTCGCTTCTCTTAAAAGATCGTCTGGACCCCCGGTTTTTCTGAAAACCGGAATGGCGGGTTTGTCTTCCTGATAACCCTGCGGAAAAGCAGTGGAGAATACCATGTTCAAGCCAACGGAAGATGGACGTTGCGGCCGGGATGCATCGCCTGTCCCGTCGATCGCACTGTCTTCGCTTGCCCTCGGCTGGGATCGCGTCCAGCGCCGCCTGCGGGCGGAACTCGGCGAAGATGTGTTCGCCAGTTGGTTCAAGTGCCTTGAGCTTTCGGGAGGCTCGGCCGACCAGATTCAGCTTTCGGTTCCGACCAAATTCCTGAAAAACTGGATCCAGCAGCATTACCTCGAGCGCATTGCCTCGCATATCGCGCAGGAAATGCCAGGCATTGCCCGCATCTCCATCGTGATGCGGGCGACCGGCAGCGCGGCGGGTGCCGCCCGTCAGGACATGGCGTCCCCGGCGCCGGCGGCGCGCAAACCGGCAGCCGAGCCGCAGCCGAAGCCGGCGATGGCCATTGCACGCCGCGAGGAGGCACCAGTCGCGCCTGAGTCCGACAACCAGGTGGGCTCGCCGCTGGATCGCCGCCTTGTGCTCTCCAGTTTCCAGGTCGGCCGATCGAACGTCATGGCGCATGCCGCCGCGATGCAGATCGTGCAGGCGAAACCCGCCGAGATGCCGGTGTTCAACCCGCTTTTCGTGCATGCCAATGTGGGCCTGGGCAAAACGCATCTGCTGCAAGGCGCGGCGCAGGCGATCGAGGCCTCGGGGCGTCGCGTGCTCTATCTCACGGCCGAGCGCTTCATGTATGGCTTTGCCGCCTCGCTGAAGGCGCAGACGGCCCTGGCCTTCAAGGAACAGCTGCGTGGCATCGACGTGCTGGTGATCGACGATGCGCAGTTCCTGCACGGCCCCAAGAGCCAGCAGGAATTCTGCCACACGCTCAATGCCCTGATCGACAGCGGCAAGCAGGTCGTCGTGGCGGCGGATCGTCCGCCGACCGATCTCGAAGGCCTGGAGGAGCGGGTTCAATCGCGCCTTGCGGGCGGGCTCGTCGTGGAGATCGGCGCGCTGGATGAAGCCTTGCGCGTGAACATTCTCGAGGCACGCATTGCCGCAGCGAAGCTTCTGCACCCGGGTTTCGAGGTGTTGCCGGAGGTCGTGGCCCATGTCGCCCGCCTCATCACCACCAACGGGCGCGATCTCGAAGGCGCGGTGAACCGGCTTCTGGCCCGCGCGACTCTCACCGGCGGCATGCTGGATGTCGCGACCGCCGATGAGGCGATCCGTGATCTTGTGCGCCATCGCGAGCCGAAACGCGTGAAGATCGAGGATATCCAGCGCCTCGTCGCCAATCACTACAATGTGAGCCGCGCGGATATCCTCTCGTCCCGCCGCACGGCGACCGTGGTGCGCCCGCGCCAGATCGCGATGTATCTTGCGAAATCGCTCACATTGCGCTCGCTGCCGGAGATCGGCCGGCGCTTCGGCGGGCGCGATCATACCACGGTCCTGCATGCCGTGCGCAAGATCGAGGGCATGGTGGTCAAGGATCAGGAACTCGCGACCGAGATCGATCATCTCAAGCGCATGCTGCAGGAATAACCCGCATTTGCTGGGGAAGCCCTGCGGGCATACAGCGCCCGCGCTTGCGCTTTTGGCGCCAACCGTCCATCGTTTCACGCAGTCTCGACAGCCGGGCGGGCCGCATGGCGGCGATTCGTCCGGACGATGGAACCCGACGGATACGTTTGCGATGAAGGTTACGGTTGAACAGGCCGCGTTGCTCAAGGCCCTCGGTCACGTCCACCGCGTGGTGGAGCGGCGGAACACCATTCCGATCCTGGCCAATGTGCTGCTGCGTGCCTCGGATGGCCAGCTCGCGCTGAAGGCCACCGACCTTGATATCGATATCGTTGAAACCATCGCGGCGAATGTGACGCAGGAAGGCACCACCTCCGTGCCGGCGCATGTGCTGCATGACATCGTGCGCAAGCTGGCCGATGGCGCGCAGGTCAGCCTCGAGCAGGATGGGCAGGCCGGTCAGGTGACCTTGCGCTCGGGTCGTTCGCGCTTCAGCCTGCAGACCCTGCCGGAAAGCGATTTCCCCGATCTTGCGCCGGGTGAGATGAGCCACAGATTCGATGTGGCGGCGGCTGATCTGCGCCTGCTGATCGAAAAGACGCAGTTCGCCATCTCGACCGAGGAAACCCGCTATTACCTCAACGGCATCTATCTGCATGTCATCGACGGCAAGCTGCGCGCGGTTGCGACCGATGGCCATCGTCTCGCCCTGGCGGATGTTGCCGCGCCGGCTGGCGCTTCTGGCATGCCGGGCGTGATCGTGCCGCGCAAGACCGTGTCGGAACTGCTCAAGCTTGTCTCGGAGGCCAGCGAAGCCGTCACGGTCGAACTCTCCAGCGTGAAGATCCGCGTCAGCACCGGCGCGGTCGTGCTTACCTCGAAGCTGATCGACGGCACCTTCCCGGATTACCAGCGCGTCATTCCGCAACGGAACGACAAGCTGATGATCGTGGAGCGCGACGAATTCGCGCGCTCGGTGGATCGCGTCTCCACCATCTCCAGCGAGCGCGGTCGCGCGGTGAAATTTGCCCTTGGCGATGGAAAGCTGACGCTTTCCGTGCACAATCCGGATGCGGGGCAGGCGACGGAAGAGCTCCTGGTCGATTACGAGGCGAGCCCGCTCGAGATCGGTTTCAATGCACGCTATCTGCTTGATATCGTGAGCCAGCTCGAGGGCGACACTGCTTTGGTGAAGCTGTTTGATTCCGGCTCGCCGACCTTGATCCAGGATCGGGAGGGCGCCGCCAGCCTCTATGTGCTGATGCCCATGCGCGTGTGAGCGCGCCCGCTTTTCGCGTCGAGATGCCCGGGCGCAAGCCAGGCCCGCTCATCCGCCGCCTGCGCCTCACGGATTTCCGCTGCTATGCCAGCCTCGATTTCGCCTCGCCCGCGCGGCTGCTGGCACTGGCGGGGCCCAATGGCGCGGGCAAGACCAATATCCTCGAGGCCCTGTCGCTGTTCGGTCCGGGCCGTGGATTGCGCCGCGCGCAACTCACCAGCATGGCGCGGAAATCTGGCTCGGGTGCCTTCGCCATCCATGCCGAGGGCGAGGGGCGGCTGGGCGATGTCGCGCTCGGCACGGCGATGCAGCCGGGCGAGCCGGGGCGGATCTGTCGCATCGATCGCGAGCCGGTGCCCGGCGCCAACCGCTTCCTCGATCATCTCGGCCTTCTCTGGCTCACGCCGGATCAGGACGGCCTGTTCCGGGGATCGGCGGGGGATCGGCGGCGTTTTCTCGATCGCCTCGTGCTCGCGATCGACCCTGACCATGCGAGCCGCGCGAGCGCTTATGAGAACGCGCTGCGCCATCGCAATCGCCTGCTCGAGGATGAGCGCGCCGATGCGCAATGGCTCGATGCCATCGAGCGCGAAATCGCGGAAATCGGCACCGCTCTTGCGGCCGCGCGGCGCGAAACCGTGATCCGCCTCGATGCGATGGGCCGCGCGGATGCCGCGATCATCGCGCCTTTCCCTTTCGCGATCCTCCGCCTTGAGGGCGATGTCGAGGAACGCCTCGCGCAGGAGAAGGCCGGCGCGGTCGAGGATTGGTTCCGGGCTGCCCTGCGTGACAATCGCTGGCGCGACCGGCAGGCCGGGCGCACATTGATCGGCCCGCAGGCGAGCGATCTCGTGGTGTCGCATGGCCCGAAAGGCGAGGAAGCCGTTTTCTGCTCCACGGGTGAGCAGAAGGCGTTGCTCATCGGGCTCATTCTGGCGCAGTCCCGGCTGATCGCGCAGGTCCGGGGCGAGCCGCCGATCCTTCTGCTTGATGAAATCGCCGCGCATCTCGATGAAAGCCGCCGCGCAGCACTTTTCGCCATGCTCGACGGCCTTGGCACGCAGGCCTTCATGACCGGAACGGATCGCGCCCTGTTCGAGGCCTTGCCGCCGGGCGGTTTGTGCTGCGCGGTCCAGGATGGCAAGCTGGAGCCCCTGCGCTGAACTTCGGAATGGCCATCATGTCCCTCACCGCCCTTCTCGTTTTCGTCTCGGTCTATGCCATCGCGGTGGCGACCCCCGGTCCCGGCGTCGCGGCCGTGGTGGCCCGCACCCTGGGGCGCGGCATGAATGGCGCTTTGCCCTTCGTGCTCGGCTTCGTGGTGGGCGATCTCCTCTGGTTCGTCGCGGCCGCGGCGGGGCTTTCCGTGCTGGCCAAGACCTATGCGCCGCTCTTTGTGGTGCTGAAAGTTGCGGGCTGCGCCTATCTCGTCTGGATCGCGATCCAGCTCTGGCGTTCGGAGCCGGTCCTGCCGGAAGCGGGCGCCGCACCCTCGGCGGAAAGCGCGCTCGCGGCCTTTCTCGGCTCGCTGTTCCTCACGCTCGGGAACCCGAAGGTGATGGTCTTCTTTCTCTCGATCATGCCGCTGGTGGTGAAACCGGAGGAGATCTCGCTGGTCGTCGGCGTGGAACTCGCGGTCACGATCGGATTGGTGATCTCCGGCATCATGCTCGGCTACATGCTGCTCGCGAACCGCGCGCGGCGGATGTTCCGCTCGAAAAAGGCGATTTCCGTCATTCAGAAAGCCAATGCCGGTGTGCTCGCGGGGGCGGCGGCCTTGATCGCCACGCGATAGGTTCTGAACAGGTGAGTCGTTAAGGAAAATGAGGGTCTTCGCGCGTGCATGCGCGCACGCGAGGGGCTATGGTTGCCCATCCGATTCGTGGAAAGGCCTCCCCTTCGATGACCAGCCCTGAAACGCCCGAGATCTCTGATGCCTCGCAAGCCTATGGCGCGGACAGCATCAAGGTGCTCAAGGGCCTCGATGCCGTGCGCAAGCGGCCGGGCATGTATATCGGCGACACCGATGACGGCTCGGGCCTGCATCACATGGTCTACGAGGTGGTGGACAACGCCATTGACGAGGCGCTGGCGGGACATGCCGATCTCGTGACGGTCACGCTCAATGCCGACGGTTCCTGCACCGTGCGCGACAACGGCCGTGGCATCCCCACGGACATCCACAAGGAAGAGGGAGTCTCGGCGGCCGAGGTCATCATGACCCAGCTCCATGCGGGCGGCAAATTCGACCAGAACTCCTACAAGGTCTCGGGTGGCCTGCATGGCGTCGGCGTTTCGGTGGTGAACGCGCTCTCGAAATGGCTGAAGCTGCGCATCCATCGCGATGGCCAGATCCACGAGATGAGCTTCACCCATGGCGATGCGGATGCGCCGCTGAAGGTGGTGGGCACCTATGGGCAGGATCGCCAGCCGGGCCGCTTCGAAGGCCGTTCGGGCTCGGAGATCACCTTCCTGCCCTCGACCGAAACCTTCACCATGGTCGAGTTCGACTATTCCACGCTCGAACATCGCCTGCGCGAGCTGGCCTTCCTGAATTCCGGCGTGCGCATCATCTTCTCGGACAATCGCCATGCCGAGGCGAAGGGGGTGGAACTCTATTACGAAGGCGGGTTGGAAGCCTTTGTGCGCTATCTCGATCGCGCGAAATCGCCGCTCATCCCCAGGCCCGTGATGGTGAAGAAAGAGCACGAGGGCATCACGGTCGAGGCCGCCCTGTGGTGGAATGACAGCTACCACGAGAGCGTGCTCTGCTTCACGAACAACATTCCGCAGCGCGATGGCGGCACCCATCTCGCGGGCTTCCGCGGCGCGCTCACCCGCCAGCTTGTCTCCTATGCCGATTCAAGCGGCATCTCGAAGAAGGAGAAGGTCTCCCTCACCGGCGATGATTGCCGCGAGGGCCTGACCGCCGTTCTTTCCGTCAAGGTGCCCGACCCCAAATTCTCGAGCCAGACCAAGGACAAGCTGGTCTCGTCCGAAGTCCGCCCCGTGGTCGAAAGCGTGCTGAACGAGGCGCTTGCCGTTTGGCTGGAGGAAAACCCCGGCGAGGCTCGCACGGTTGTCGGCAAGGTGGTGGAAGCCGCCGCCGCGCGTGAAGCCGCCCGCAAGGCGCGCGAACTCACGCGGCGCAAGGGTGCGCTGGATATCGCCTCGCTGCCGGGCAAGCTCGCGGATTGCCAGGAACGCGATCCCTCGAAATGCGAACTTCTGCTGGTCGAGGGTGACTCGGCCGGTGGCTCCGCGAAGCAGGGTCGCGACCGCCTCTATCAGGCCGTGCTTCCCTTGCGCGGCAAGATCCTGAACGTCGAGCGCGCGCGCTTCGACAAGATGCTGTCGAGCCAGGAAATCGGCACGCTCATCACAGCGCTCGGCACGGGCATCGGGCGCGAGGAATTCAACCCCGACAAGCTTCGCTATCACAAGATCATCATCATGACGGACGCGGATGTCGACGGTTCGCATATCCGCACGTTGTTGCTGACATTCTTCTTCCGGCAGATGCCGGAACTCATCGAGCGCGGGCATATCTATATTGCCCAGCCGCCGCTCTACAAGGCGATGCGCGGCAAGAGCGAGACCTACCTCAAGGACGAGCGCGCGCTGGAGGATTACCTTGTCGGTGTGGGCCTCGATGGCGCGGTGCTGAAACGCGGCGATGGGATCGACATCGCCGGCGAGCAACTGCGCCGGGCCGTGGATGAAGCGCGCGGCGTGCGCGCCGTGATGGGTTCGCTCCATTCGCGCTACGACAGGAAGATTGTCGAGCAGGCGGCGATTGCCGGAGCCCTGAACCTCGCGGTTCTGGCGGATTCCAGCCGCGCGCAGGCCGCCGCCGAATATGTCGCGAAGCGGCTGGATGCCATCTCCGATGATCTCGAACGCGGCTGGAGCGGTTCGGTCGAGGGCGGCGGTTATGTGTTCCGGCGCACCTTGCGCGGTGTCACCGAAGCCGTCACGCTCGATGCCGGGCTTGTGGGTTCGGCCGAGGCGCGCAAGCTCGACGAGCGCGCCGCCTTCTTGCAGGAGAATTACGCCTTGCCCGCGCGCTTCCTGCGCCGGAACGATGACATCGCTGTTCATGGGCCGCTGACGCTGTTTGACGCCATCAGCACCATCGCCCGCAAGGGCCTGACCATGCAGCGCTACAAGGGCCTTGGCGAGATGACCGCCGGACAGCTCTGGGAGACGACGCTCGACCGCAATGTGCGCTCGCTGCTGCAGGTGAAGCTGAAGGACGTGACCGAGGCAGAGGATATCTTCGTGCGCCTGATGGGCGACGTGGTGGAGCCGCGCCGCGCCTTCATCCAGGAAAACGCACTCTCGGTCTCGAACCTCGATATCTGATCGGTTTGGCGCAGCCATCCGTAAGGGTTGGCATGTTGCCAAACCCCGCCCGCCTTTTCGCCTATGCCCTGCCTGCGGTGCCGCTGGCGGCGTTGTCCCTGCCACTGACGGTCATCGTGCCTTCGGCTTATGCCAAGGAACTGGGAGTGCCCATCGCGGCGGTGGGTCTCGCCCTGCTCGTGGTGCGCCTCTTCGACGCGCTGATCGATCCGGTGGTGGGCTATTGGGCCGATCGCACCGGCGGGGCAATGCGGCGCAAGATCTGGTTCGCCGCGGGCATCCCGCTGATCCTGGCCGGAGCCTGGATGATCCTCGTGCCGCCGGCCGGCGCCGGCGCCTGGCACCTCGCGATCTGGGGCCTGGTCCTCTCCATCGGCACCACGGCGACGGGCCTCGCCTATGCCGCGTGGGGCGCGGAACTCACGCCGGATTATGCCGAGCGCAACCGCGTGACCGCCTTTCGAGAAACCGTGACCGTGGTTGGCACGGTGCTGGTGACGGCAACGCCGGCGCTTCTCCCCGCCCTTGGCTTCACCCGGCAGATGGATGTCCTCTGGGCCATCGCGATTGCCATTGCCCTGCTGCTGCCGCTCTTCGGGTTGCTGGCGATCCTCACCGTGCCCGAGCCGGAGGATCGCTCCGTCGCGCGGCTCGATTGGCGCGAGGGGTTCCACCATCTCCTCGCGAACCAGCCCTTCCTGCGGCTGATCGCGGCGTTCTTCCTGAACGGGCTTGCGAATGGCCTGCCTGCGAGCCTCTTCCTGTTTTTCGTCGCGGAGCGCTTGGGCGCGGCGGGTCAGGAGCCTTTGTTCCTGCTGATCTATTTCTTTTGCGCCGTGCTCTCCGTGCCGTTCTGGCTGAAGCTCGCGGGGCGCAGCTCGAAACATCGCGTCTGGGCCTGGGCGATGCTGATGGCCAGTGTCGCGTTCGTTGCCGCCGCCGCGCTGCCGGCGGGAGCACTGCTCGCCTATGGCATCATCTGCGTGCTCACAGGCTTCGCGCTGGGCGCGGACCTGATGCTGCCGCCCTCCATTCAGGCCGATGTGGTGGATGTCGACACGGCAGCTTCCGGCGAGCAGCGCTCGGGCTTCTATTTCGCGCTCTGGGCGCTGGCGCAGAAGGCCGCGCTGGCGATTGCCGTGGGCATCGCTTTTCCGCTTCTCGCCCTGGCGGGCTTCGACCCGGCCAATGGCCAGAAGACCGAGAGCGGGCTGGCCATGCTGGCCTTCCTCTATGCCGGGCTGCCCGTGGCGCTGAAGCTGGCGGCGACGGCTTTGATCTGGCGATTTCCGGTCGATGGGGTGGTGCAGGCCGGCCTGCGGGCCGAGATCGAGCAGCGCCGCTAGAGCATTTTCTTCGACCAACCGGGAACCACTTCGCTTGAAAATGCTCTAATCGAACTTCACCGCACCACGCCCGGCCTTGATGCCGGAGCGCTTGGTCTTCCCCTCGAGGCGCTTTTGCTGCGAGGACCAGGTTGGCTTCGTCGCGATGCGCTTCTGCGGCCGGATCGCGGACTTGGCGAGCATCTCCTCGAGCCGGTCCAGCGCGTCCTCGCGATTGAGAAGTTGCGAGCGGAATCGATCCGCCTTCAGGATCAGCACATCCTCCTGCGTCACCCGATCGCCGGCAAGTTTCCGCAATCTTTGGAGATGATCCTCCGCGAGCCCCGCCAAAGCCAGCGGGTAACGCAGTTCCACGGCCGTCGAGACCTTGTTGACGTTCTGTCCGCCCGGCCCGCTGGCGCGTGTGAAGCGCAACTCCGCGATCCCCTCGCGCAGGAAAGGGCGGGCAGGTTTGCGGCCGGCATCCCCGGTCATGGGCCCCTCCACGGGCAGCGCGTCGGCGGCGGAATTAACGGATTCGCGACTCCCATCCGTATATAGGCGAGAGGAGCCCTGACCGCCAAGGCGAGGCCATATCCTGAGCCTTTCGAGGATATCGTTCATGAGCACGCTCGATACGCTTCTGCTCCTTGTTTTTCCGGCCCTCATGGCTTTCGCGGCGATGAGCGACCTCCTGACCATGACCATCCCGAACCGCGTGTCGCTGCTGCTCCTTGCCGGCTTCCTGGCCATGGCTCTGCTGACCGGGATGGAATGGTCGATCATCGGCATGCATCTCGCGGCCGGCATGCTGGTTCTGGTGATTACTTTCGGGCTTTTCGCCGCAGGCTGGATCGGCGGCGGTGACGCGAAACTCGCAGCCGCGACCGGCTTGTGGTGCGGCTTCGGAATGCTGCTGGAATATGCGCTGGTGGCCTCGATGCTGGGCGGCCTGCTGACGCTGCTGATTCTCTCGTGGCGCAACCTGTTGTTGCCGGAATTTGCCCTGAAGGTGACCTGGATCACCCGCTTGCACCATGCGAAAACCGGAATTCCCTATGGCATAGCACTGGCCGCTGCGGGGCTTTTTGTCTATCCCAACACCGCGATCTGGACCCGAATTGCGGGTGTTTGAAGCGATTTTCAAGTTTTCATAAAGCAAAAATGACAAGTCGGAGTTAACCATAATTTGAGGTTTGCATGCCCATAAATGCTCTTTGAACGGAGCACTCGCGCTCTGGTTGAGTGGGTGAGCGGATGAAAGCGTCACGCCTGATCATTGTCGGTCTGGCCGGTTTGGCCGGTCTCCTGGCTCTTATGTTGTCGGGCCGCGGCCCCGAAACCGTCGTCGTGCAGGCACCGGCACCAGTCCTCCCGCCCAACACGACCGAAGTGCTGGTCGCCAAGGGCGATATTCCGATGGGCACGGCCCTTGGCGAGGCGGAACTTGCCTGGGCGAAATGGCCGCGTGATCTTGCATCCAGCGCCCTCATCCAGAAATCCGCCCGCCCCAACGCGATGGAGGAGTTCAAGGGCGGGATCACCCGCCAGCCTTTCTTCGCGAATGAGCCGATCCGCGAGGAGAAGATCATCAAGGGGAACGGATCGGGCTTCCTTTCGGCCATCCTGCCCTCGGGGATGCGCGCCATTGCCATCTCGATCGACAGCCGCGGCGCTTCCAGCGCGGGCGGCTTCATTCTCCCGAACGACCACGTGGACGTGATCGTGACCCGGCGCGATACCGATGCCTCCGCGAAGGCTGGCACGGACATTTATCAGTCAAGCACCCTGCTGACGAATATCCGCGTCCTGGCGATTGGCCAGAACATCCAGGAAAAGAACGGCGAGCGCGTGGTCGTGGGCGAAACCGCCACGCTCGAACTGGACCCCTCGCAGGCGGAAATGATCGCGCTCAACCAGCGCACAGGCACGCTGGCGCTGAGCCTTCGCAGCATGGTGGACATCAACAAGCCCGAGGAGAAGCGATCCCGCACTGGCAGCAACGCCCTGACGGTGGTCCGCTTCGGCATTGCGCAGGAGGTCAGCCGATGACACCCGCCTCCGAGATTTCTTGTGTTCGTTCGGGAAAAAAGAAGATCGCGATGCCGATGCTGAACCGCATGGTTCCGGGCGTGATGCTCGCCGCCATCCTTGCCGCGCCGGCCTTCGGGCGCGATGCGCCGAAATCCTTCGGCGGCGTGCCTTTCGAGACGATCCCGACCCCACGCCTGCAGCCCAACGCCAATGACCAGGTCATGGCCCGCCGCATCGATCTCTCGGTCGGCAAGTCGATCATCATCGACTTGCCCCGCGATGCCGGGGAGGTGTTCGTGGCCGAACCGAAGGTCGCGAATGCGGTGGTGCGCACCAGCCGCAAGATCTTCATCATCGGCACGGGTGCCGGCACCACGAGTGTCTTCGTGATGGACAAGACAGGCGCGCAGATCGCCGCGCTCGATATCGGTGTCGCCAAGGAACTCGCCCGCGAACTCAATGTGCTGCGCGAGGTTCTCAAGAAGGCGCATCCGAATGCCGATATCAAGGTGTCGAGCGTCGGCGACAGCTTCGTGCTGTCCGGCACGGTCGATTCGGCACTCGAGGCGCAGTCGGCGATCGATATCGCCAACAATCTGGTGGGGCAGTCCTCTGGCGGTTTCCTCGGCCTTGGCCCATCGACCTCGGGCAAGGTGGTCAATGCCCTGCAGGTGCGCGGCAAGGACCAGGTGATGCTGAAGGTGACGATCGCTGAAATCCAGCGTTCGGTGCTCAAGCAGCTCGGCATCAATTTCGATGGCCAATGGCGGGTGGCCTCCACCGTCTTCGGCCTCAGCACCGACATGCCGTTCTCCGTGAACCGAGAACTGCTCTCTGACACCCAGGCCACGCTGCAATCGGGCAACAAGCTTGGCACGCTGCGTGCGATGGAGCGGCAGGGCGTGCTGCGCACCTTGGCCGAGCCGACGCTGACCGCCATCTCGGGCGAAAGCGCCAAGTTCCTTGCAGGCGGCGAGATCGCCGTGCCCCAGTCCGAAAGCTGCGATTTCTCCACCGGCCGGCGGATCTGTTCGGCCACCTTCTCCTACAAGCCCGTTGGCGTCACACTGAACTTCACGCCGGTCGTGCTCTCCGAGGGCCGGATTAGCATCCGCCTTGCGACCGAGGTCACCGAGATCGATGCCGATAACTCGGTGCAGCTCACCACAACGCGCATGCCGGGCTTCCGCAGCCGCAAGGCCGAAACGACCGTGGAATTGCCATCCGGTGGTGTTCTGGCCACTGCGGGCATCATCCAGCAGCAGACGCGCCAGCAGATCAACGGCCTGCCGGGCGCCATGAACATCCCGATCCTTGGCACGCTGTTCCGTTCGCGCGATTACCAGCGCTACGAAACCGAATTGCTCGTGCTGGTTCAACCCTTCATCGCGAAACCTTCCGCTCCGGGCCAGATCGCCCGTCCGAATGACGGCTTCGCGGATGCCACGGATCCCTCGACCATCTTCATGGGCCGCCTGAACCAGACCTTTGGCACGGCCGCCGCCGATCTGCGCCGCAAGGGCGGGCTGGGTCCGGTCGGCTTCATCAACGATTGAGGGCGCTCGCGCCAAGGAGTTCACCATGTCCCGGGTTCACTTTCCCAAATTCCGGTCGCTCGCCGGCGTCGCCCTGCTCGGGCTGGGTCTTGCTGCCTGCGCCTCCTCGATGAAACCGACCCAGAAGGCCTTCGCGCCGGACGAATACGAGATGCGCCACCCGATCAAGCTGGCGCAGGGCGAACGGCATCTCGATGTCTTCCCCAATGGCCGCAGCCTCGATCGTCGCCAGCAGGAGGATGTCGTGGCTTTCGCCCGTGAACATGCCGCGCATGGTTCCGGCCCGATGGTCGCAGCCGTGCCGCAGGGTCCGGCCGGCCACCATGCCCTGTCCAACATCCGCCATGCGCTCGGCGCGTCCGGTACCCGCGCGGGGCTTCAGGTCGTGCCCTATCAGGCCGACCCCGCCATGGGTGCGGCACCGGTGCGCCTCTCCTTCCAGCGCCTCCAGGCGACCGTGGCCAGCAAATGCGGGCTCTGGCCGCAGGATCTTGCGAGCGGCAGCAGCACCGATACCTGGCAAAACCGGCCCTACCATAATCTCGGCTGTGCCTATCAGACGATGATGGCCGCGCAGGTCGCGAACCCGATCGATCTGGTCCGGCCGCGTGCCGAGGGCATGATCGACGTGAAGAAACGCACTTCGGACATCGAGGCGCTTCGCAAGAACGAGGATCCCTCGACCAAGTGGGCGAAGGACGATGCGACAATCAAGGAAGCGCAACAATAATCCCGGGCCGCCTCGCCTCGGTGGGGCAGCCCCATCCATCCGCCGCGCCCGCCGCGGCAGGTTGAAGGTAATGAGGTCGGAGGGCCCATGAACCCGGAGATCACGATCGCGCCGCTGCCACATGTGGCGGTGCAGGTCTTCTCGGAAACGAGCCAGGTTGTGGCCGTGATCGAGGAGGCGAGCCACGATCGGCGCATGGCGAAAGCCCATCTGCGCATTCAGGCCGGTGGAGCCGCCGCTGCCGTCGAAGCCTATCGCGACGCGCCGACGCCCAATGTCATCGTCATCGAGACCGTGAGCGACAGCCGCGGCCTTCTGGAGCAGCTCGATGAACTCGCGGGCTTCTGCGACGAGGGCACCCGCGTGATGGTGATCGGCCACGTGAATGACGTGCAACTCTACCGCGAATTGATGCGCCGCGGCGTGAGCGATTATCTCGTGGCACCGATCAATGTCGTCGGCTTCGTGCGCGCCCTGTCGGATATCTATGCGAACAATTCCTCAAAGCCGCTCGGCCGCGTGATCGCGATGATCGGCGCGAAGGGCGGCGTGGGGGCTTCCACCCTCGCGCACAACCTCGCCCACACGATTGCCCGGCAGATGAAGGTCGAGACGGTCATCACCGACATGGATCTGCCCTATGGCACGGCCGGGCTCGATTTCAACCAGGACCCGCCGCAGGGCATCATGGAAGCGGCCTTCGATCCGGCTCGCGTCGACAGCAACATGATCGAGCGCCTGCTCTCACGCTGCGGCGAACGGCTGCAGCTCATGGCGGCGCCTTCGAGCCTCGAAAGGCTGTATGATTTCCAGCCCGAAACCTTCGATCCGCTCTTCGATGCGCTGCGTTCGACGATTCCCGCCATCGTGCTCGATGTCCCCCATGTCTGGACCGGCTGGGCGCGCACCGCGCTCGTGCGGGCGGACGAGGTGGTGGTCGTGGCCGAACCCGATCTCGCCAATCTGCGCAATGCCAAGAACCTGATCGACACCCTGGCCGCCGCCCGCCCGAATGATCCGAGGCCCCGGCTGGTGATGAACAAGGTCGGCATTCCCAAGCGCCCGGAGATTGCGGCGTCGGAATTCGCCCGCGCGCTGGATTGCGTGCCGCTCTGCACCATCGCCTTCGATCCCGGCCATTTCGGTACCGCGACCAATAACGGGCAGATGCTCGTGGAGGTGCAGCCGAAATCGAAGGTGAACGACGCGATGCTCGAGATGGCCAAGGCGCTGATGGGCCGCGAGGCCGCCAAGGCCACCAGGAAATCGCTGCTTTCACCGCTGATCGACCGCATTTCGAGCTTGCGAGGCGGCAAGGCAGCCTGAACGCCCATGCCTCCTGCAGGAGGCGAGGGCCCGATATGAGACCAGGATGAGGCAGGCATGTTCGGCAAACGCACGACAATCGGACAGGGGACGACGCCCGCGCGGCCCGCCATTCCGGCGCCCGCGCCCGCTTCCGCACCACCTTCGCAGCCGATGTCCAGTGCCACGCCGGCGAGCCGCACGCCGGCTCCCCCGCCGCCGCTGGAGGCAGCGCGCCAGAAATCCGATCAGTATTTTCAAACGAAGAGCCTCATCTTCGGTGCGATGATCGAAGCCATCGATCTGTCGCAGCTCTCGAAGCTCGATGCTGCTTCCGCGCGTGACGAACTGCGCGATGTGATCACGGAAATCCTGACGCTCAAGAGCGTCGCGATGTCGATCTCCGAGCAGGAAGAACTGCTCGAGGATATCTGCAACGACGTGCTCGGCTACGGTCCGCTGGAGCCGTTGCTCGCCCGCGATGACATCGCGGACATCATGGTCAACGGCGCCGACAAGACCTATATTGAAGTCAGCGGCAAGATCCAGCTCACGAATGTGCGCTTCCGTGACAATGCGCAGCTGATGAACATCTGCCAGCGAATCGTGAGCCAGGTCGGCCGACGCGTCGACGAAGCCTCGCCGATCTGCGACGCGCGCCTGCCCGACGGCTCCCGCGTGAACGTCATCGCCCCGCCGCTCGCCATCGACGGCGCCGCGCTCACCATCCGCAAGTTCAAGAAGGACAAGCTGACCCTCGAGCAGCTGGTGAAGTTCGGTTCCATCTCGGTCGAGGGCGCCGAGGTCCTCAAGATCATCGGTCGCGTGCGCTGCAACGTCGTCATCTCGGGCGGCACGGGTTCGGGCAAGACGACCCTGCTCAACTGCCTCACGCGCTATATCGACAACGACGAGCGGATCATCACTTGCGAGGACGCGGCCGAATTGCAGCTCCAGCAGCCGCATGTGGTACGCCTCGAAACCCGCCCGCCGAACCTCGAAGGCACCGGGCAGGTGACCATGCGCGACCTCGTGAAGAACTGCCTGCGCATGCGCCCCGAACGCATCATCGTCGGCGAAGTCCGCGGCCCCGAAGTGTTCGATCTGCTGCAGGCGATGAACACGGGCCATGACGGCTCCATGGGCACCATCCACGCCAACTCCCCGCGTGAATGCCTGGCCCGCATGGAAGCGATGATCGCGATGGGCGGCTATACCCTGCTGCCGAAGACCGTGCGCGAGATGATCTGCTCTTCGGTCGATGTCATCGTGCAGGCTCAGCGCCTCCGCGATGGTTCCCGCCGCATCACGCATGTCACCGAGGTGATGGGAATGGAAGGCGACGTGATCGTGACGCAGGATGTCTTCATCTATGACATGACCGGCGAAGATGCGAATGGCCGCATCATCGGCAAGCATCGCTCCACCGGCATCGGCAAGCCTCGTTTCTGGGATCGCGCGCGCTATTACGGCGAGGAAAAGCGCCTCGCCGCCGCGCTCGATGCCGCGGAGCTGCGCGAGGAACGGGTGGCCTGACGCATGGACACGCAATCCATCCTCGTTGCCCTGCTTACCACCTTCTCGGTGGTGACGATCGGAATCGTGCTGATCGAGCCGCTGATGACCGGGGGGGCCCGCGCCGAAAAGCGGCATGAGGCCGTGGTCGGCGGCACGATCCGCAAGCGCGCGATCGAGGAATCGGGCAACCGCCGCAGGCAGGTTGCCGATGCGCTGAAGGAACTCGAGGAGCGCCAGAAAGCCAGGAAGCGCGTGACGCTGGAACAGCGCTTTCTGCAGGCCGGCGTCAACTGGTCGCGCAAGACCTACTGGTTGATCAGCATCGGTTGCGGCCTCGGCGTGGGCTTCCTGATGCTGGTCCTGCTGGGCCAGCCAATTCTGGCCCTCGGGGGCATGTTCGTGGGTGTCTTCGGCATCCCGAACTTTCTGCTCAATCGCTGGGCCAAGAAGCGCCAGAAAAAATTCCTCGAAGAATTTCCAAACGCCATCGAAGCCATCGTGCGCGGCATCAAGTCCGGCCTGCCGCTGAATGATTGCCTCCGGCTCATCGCGAACGAGGCGAAGGAGCCGCTGAAGGCGGAATTCCGTTACATCGTTGAAGCACAGCAGATGGGCGTGTCCATCGCGGACAGCATCATGAAGATCTACGAGCGCATTCCGCTCTCGGAAGTGAACTTCTTCGCGATCGTCATCCAGATCCAGGTGAAATCAGGCGGAAACCTCGGCGAAATCCTTCTGAACCTGTCGAAGGTCATCCGTGACCGCAAGCGGCTGCGCGACAAGGTGGATGCGATGAGCCAGGAGGCGAAATCCTCCGCTGGCATCATCGGCGCGCTGCCCGCGCTGGTGGGGGGGCTCACCTGGCTGGGCTCGCCCGAATACATCCAGCTCATGTGGACCACCAAAGCCGGCCTCGTCGGCCTCGGCATCTGCGTCACCATCATGGCATTCGGCGTCTTCGTCATGAAGAAGATGATCAACTTCGAGATCTGAGGAGAAGCACATGGCCTCGATCATCGAACGCCTGACCGATGTCTCCTTCCTGGCCTCCTGCGCCACGGCCATTGCCGTGGCTGCGACGGTGATCGCCATCGGCATGCCCATTCTCGAGCGCAACGAGATCAAGAGGAAGATGAAATCCGTCGCGCTGGAGCGCGACCGCATCCGTGCCCGCGAGCGCGAGCGCCTGCAACAGAGCGGGCGCGGTGGCGCGAAGCCGACCCTGCGCTCCACCCCCGGTGAATTTGCCAAGCGCGTCGTGGACCGCTTCAGCCTGCGCTCCTGGCTCTCGACGGAAGTCGCGGCGGAGCGCCTGATGCGCGCGGGCTTCCGTGGCCCCAAGGCCGAAACGACCTTCCTTGTCGCCCGCCTCTTCGCGCCGCTCGGCACGCTCGCCTTCGCGTCGTTCTACATGCTGATCAACAAGGGCTTCGGCCTGCCTTTCGGAGCGCAGGCGATGATCGTGCTGGCCGCGCTCTATTTCGGCGTCAAGCTGCCGGAGCTCTATCTGTCGAACATCACGGCGAAGCGTCAGGCCTCGATGCGAAAGGCCTTCCCGGATTCGCTCGACCTGCTGCTGATCTGCGTCGAATCGGGCATGTCGATCGAGATGGCCTTCAGGAAGGTCGCGAGCGAGATCGGCTCGGCCTCCGTGCCCATGGCCGAGGAACTGGCGCTGACCAATGCCGAGCTATCCTACCTGCCGGATCGCCGCATGGCCTATGATAACCTCGCCAAGCGCACCAATCTCGATTCGGTGAGGTCGGTCACGACCGTGCTGATCCAGGCCGAACGCTATGGCACTCCGCTTGGCCATGCCCTGCGCGTTCTTGCGCAGGAAAGCCGCGACCAGCGCATGATTGCGGCCGAGAAGAAGGCCGCCGGGCTGCCGCCGAAGCTCACGGTGCCGATGATCGTGTTCTTCATGCCGGCCCTCTTCATCGTCATTCTCACCCCGGCGCTGATCCAGATCTTCAAGTGGAAGTGAATATCGGCAGTCGAAACGCCCGCCTCCTGCTCACGCAACACGGCGATGATCTGCTCCTCGCTGAACCTCGATCGCTTCATGGTCCGGTCCTTCCTTCGGTCCGGAATCTACCCTCATCTGGAGGACATGGCAGGGGTCACTGCATCAGCTTCCCTGATAGCCGAACTGGCGGGGCAGCCATAGCACGGTTTCGGGGAACACGATCATCACCAGCAGCGTGGCGATGAGCACGATCAGCCATGGCCAAATCGATTCGATGATGGTCTTCAGCGGAATGCCGGTGATGGCATTGAGCACGAAGAGCACCACGCCATAGGGCGGCGTGATGAGCCCGATCATGCAGTTCACCACCGCGACGATTCCGAAATGCACGAGATCGATGCCGAGCGCCTTCACCGTGGGGATGAAGACCGGGAGGATGACGAGGATGATCGTCGCGGCATCGAGAAAACAGCCGAGAACCAGGAACAGCAGGTTGAGCATCAGGAGGAACATGAGCGGGGAAACTTCCACGCCCCTCATCAGCTCCGAAACTTGCGCCGGGATGTTCTCGCTCGCGACGATGTAGTTGAAGATCAGCGCCGAGCCGATGATGAGGCCGACGGAGGCGCTGGAGCGCACGCTGTCATGCATCACCGCGCGCACCGTCGCGAAATTGAGCGCGCGGTAGAAGACGGCCGCCACCAGGAAGGCATAGGCCGCCGCGATTGCCGCGGCCTCGGTGGGCGTGGTGGCACCGCCATAAATTCCGCCCAGCAGGATGATCGGCATCAGCAGCGCGGGGAAGGCCCGGAAGGTAATCCGGGGAATTTCCCGCAAGGGCACCGGCTCTTCGAGCGGCACGTTGAGCCGATGCGCCATGTAGGAATTCAGCGCCATCATCACCGCCGTCATCATCAAGCCGGGGATGACGCCACCGAGAAAGAGATAGCCGATCGAGGCGTCGGAAACGATGGAATAGAGCACCATCGGGATCGAGGGCGGAATGATCGGGCCGATCACCGAGGTCGCCGCCGTGATCGCCGCCGCATAGCCCAGGGGGTAGCGGTTGTCCTTGATCATCATCGCGATCTGCATCTTGCCTGTGCCGACGATATCGGCGACCGCCGAGCCGGACATGCCCGCGAAGATGAGGCTCAGCACCACATTCACGTGGCCGAGGCCGCCGCGCAGGCGCCCGACCAGAGCCAGGCAGAAGGCGGTGAGGCGATCCGAGATCGAGCCGGCATTCATGAAATTCGCCGCCACGATGAAAAGCGGGATCGCGAGGATCACGAAGCTGTCATAGAGGCCCTGGATGATCTGCTCGGCCGCAAGACCCAGATCCTGCCCCTTCACCGCGAGATAGACGATGGCCGAGATGATCATCGCATAGGGGATCGGCGCGCCGATCGTCGCGAGCAAGATCAGGACGGAAAGGCAGCTGAGCAGCGGGAAGCTCATTGAACGTGATACCCGTCCTGCGCCTCACGGCCATCAAGCACATGGGGATCTGCCCCGCGCAGGAGCAGGGCGCTGCGCCAGAAATAGCGCAGCACCATCATCACCGCGAAAACGCCGTAGATCGAGAACACGATATCAAGGCGGATGCCCAGAACCGCGCTGCGCTTGATCTGGTAGAAATCGATATAGCTCCAGGTCGCGGGCAGCGCTGCGAGGAAGCCCCCGCCGATCGCCACGGCCGATACGATCGCGAAAATCCGGCGCGTGCGGGCGCGCACGGAATCATAGAGGATGTCGAACCGGACATGATCCTTCTCGGTCAGCACGAAGGCGCCGCCCCAGAAGACCAGCCAGAGCCAGAGCGTGAGACACGCCTCGAGTGTCCAGGATACCGGCGCGTTGAAGATGTAGCGCGCCACGATCTGGATGAGGAAGACCACGAAAAGCCCGCCCAGCATGAGGGCCGCAATGTCCATCGCGACCGATCGGGCGAGTTTCACCAGACGGGACATCCTGCCTCCCCCAAGCAAGGCGGTTGGCCGGCCGAAGCCGGCCTCCCGTCATCACTTCACGGCGTTGATCTTGTCGATCATGCCCGGTGGCCAATCCTTGGCGAATTTGGAGGCGAGGTAATCGGCCTGCACCTTCTTGCGGAAGGCGTCGATATCCGGCGTGTAGACCTTGAGACCCCGCTCCTTGAAGAAGCCTTCGAGTTCAGCCTCGAGCGCGAGCTGCTTCCTGCGGCCGCTTTCAGCAGCATCATCCGCCGCCTTCTGCACGATCGCCTGCTGGGCCGGGGTGAAGCGGTCCCACACCTTCTTCGACAGCGCGATGTAGTTCTGGTCCACGAGGTGGCTCGTGAGCACGATCTGCTTCGTAACCTCGAAGAACTTGGAATCGCGCACGGTCGGCAGGGGGTTGTCCTGCCCATCCACCGCGCCACTCTGCAAGGCCGTGTAGATTTCGGTGAAGGCCACCGGAACCGGGTTTGCGCCCAGCGCCTGGCCAAGGAAGAGCCACGCTTCCGTATTCGGCATGCGCAGCTTGATGCCGGCCATGTCAGCCGGGGTCCTGATCTCCTTGTCGGTGCGCAGGTTCACCTGGCGACGACCGAGATACATGACCGAGAGAAGCTTCACGCCGAGACGATCCTCGGTGGTCTTCTTCAGGTCGTTCATCAGGGGATCGGCGAAAACCTTCTTCTGGTGCTCGGCATCGCGCAGCAGGTAGCCGGCGGTAAAGATCGACCAGGCGGGGATCAAAGTCGCCAGTTCCTGCGGCGAGGTGATCGACATTTCGAGGTTGCCGCGGGCAATCGCCTCAAGCTCGGTGCCCTGCTTGAAGAGCGTGGCGTTCCAGTGCGGCTGCAGCGTCGCGAAATCCTTCACGGCCGGGCCGAAGATTTCGGTCATCGCCACGGCGCGCTGGTCCGTCGGTGTCATGGGTGCCGAAAGGCGCAGGGTCACGCCTTGCGCCAGTGCCGGCGTCATGCCGGCCCCGAAGGCGGCACCGGCCGCGCCAGCCAGCGCGGCATTCCGCAACAGGGTGCGGCGATCGAGTTTCATCGTCATGCGTTCCTCCCGGTTCGAATTCCCGACGGCCGCTCTCGCCGGCGGCTCATCCTTATCCTGACAGCCCGGCCTTGAAGCGCAAGGCCCGCCTTGGGATGATCAGAATTGTACGATGTGGTTAGTTTGTCAAATGCCCATTGTCATTCTGCGACGGAACGGCGCGAAACCGCATCGGGCCGGCGCGCGAGATCCGGCAGGAGCGCGATTCCATGCCCGGGTCTGGTGAAATCGACCGTCACTTTCCCGTCCCTGACGATCGGCAGCCCGGTCGCGAGTTCGTTGTACCAGCCCGTGTAGAAAGCGCGCACGCTTTCCTGGATGAGCGCGTTGCGGGCATGAAGCGAGAAATGGCAGGAGGCCGCATAGACCACCGGGCCCGTGCAATCATGCGGGGCCACGGGCGTATGCCATGCCTCGGCCATGCCGGCGATCTTCCTTGCCTCCGAAACACCGCCGCACCAGGAGAGATCGAGCATCACCACCCCGGCCGCGCCGGTCTCGAGATATTCGCGGAAGGCATGGGTGTAGGACAGGGTCTCCGAGGCGCAGACCCATGCCTTGGAATGGGCGGCATATTCGCCAAGGTCGCGGATATTGTCGAGCCGGAAGGGGTCTTCGTGCCAGTAGGTGTCGAATTCCGCGAGGCGCTCCGCGAGCTTCTTCGCCATCGGCAAGGACCAGAGCGAGTGGAATTCCACCATGATATCCATCCGGTCGCCCACGGCGTTGCGGATGAGGCGGAAGGGTTCGAGCGCGCGGTTCAGCTCCTCTGCGGTGATGTCCCACCCGCCGGTCCGCTCGGCCGCGATATCGAAGGGCCAGATCTTCATGCCGGTAATGCCCTGCTCCAGCAGGGAATGCGCGAGCTCATCTGCCCGGTTCAGGAAGGCGTCGAGATCCTCATAGGGTCCGCCCTGCGCGCCGACATGCCAGTTCGCCACGGATTGGGCGCGCGCATCACGGATGTACCTGTAGCCGGCACAGGTGTTGTAGACGCGGATGGAATCGCGGCATCGCCCGCCGAGCATGTCGCAGAGCGGCTTGCCATGCGCCTTGCCGAAAAGATCCCAAAGGGCAATGTCGATCGCGGAATTGCCGCGCGTCTCGGCGCCGGCGGAGCGCCAGCCGAGATAGTGGCCCGCGAGTTCGGCATTGATGCGCTCGATCTGGAGCGGGTCCTTGCCGAGGATCTTCGGCGCGACCGTCTCGTGCAGATAGGCCTCGACGGCCTTGGGCCCGAGGAAGGTCTCGCCGAGGCCGACAAGCCCTTCATCGGTGTGCAGCAGCACGAAGATGATGTTGCCGAATTCCTCGATGCGCAAGGTTTCAAGCGCGGTGATCCTCATGAAATCAATCCGAAAGCGGGCGGGAGTAATGGCGGAAGGCTTCCGCCGAGGGCTCGCTGGAGGCGCCGGGCTGTTGCGGCTTGAGGAAATGCCCGTCCTTCACGTCAGCGGGTTCGAGGAAGGCATTCTTGATCCACGGGATGTATTCGAGCACCGGGATCGCCTCGTGCCAGTAGGCGAGGTGGACATGCACCTGGCTCATCTCGCCGGCATGCGGCGCCACCGGCAGGCGATGCGCGAGGGCGAGATCGGCGACCTGAATGGTCTCCGTGATTCCGGCGAGGCGGGTCACATCCGGCTGCACCCAATGCAGGGCCCCGGCCTGCACGAAAGCGCGGAAGGCATCGAGCGTGTAGAGCTGCTCGCCCAAGGCGACGGGAATGGAAGTGGCACGCGCGAGTTCGGCATGGGAGCCGACATCATCATACCAGAGCGGCTCCTCGAACCAGAAGATGTCGAGCGGCTCGGCCTTGGCGCAGAAGCGCTTGCAGGTGGGCAGATCCCATTTGCCGTTGCCGTCGATGGCAAGCGTGATGTTCGGGCCGATGGTCGCGCGGATCGCTTCGAGCCTGGCGACATCCACCATCGGATCGGCATGGCCGACCTTCACCTTGATGCGCCTGAAGCCATCAACCTCGATGGCGCGCTTCGCGCCATCGATGATCGCGGGGACGCTGAGCGAGAGCCAGCCGATATCGGTGTTATAGGCTTCGAGCCGGGGCTTGGTCGCCCCCCCGAGCAGGTGCCAGAGCGGTTGGCCTGCCTTCTTGGCCTTGAGATCCCAGAGCGCGACATCCACCGCCGCCAGCGCGAGATGCGTGATTCCCGCGCGCCCCACCCATTGCAGTGGCGGATAGCGCAGCAGTTTCAGCCAAAGCCGGGAGATTTCGCTTGCATCCTCGCCGATGAGCAGCGGCGCATAGCAATCGCGGATGCAGGATGTGATGAGCCGATCGGACGGCAGATGGGCATGGGTGCCGGCATAGCCGAAGCCCGAAAGGCCATCCTCGGTCTCGATGCGGCAGCCGACCACGCCCCAATGGCTGACCTGATGGGTCGAATCGGAGATCGAGCCCCCGGTCACCGGAATGTGCAGGATGAACGGTTCAACCGAATGAATGCGCATGGAAGGCCTGCCCCTCGGAATGGAAGTTCCGCGCCGTTGCGGTGCGGAACCTCCCTTGCGAGAAAAAAGATGGACTCAGTTGGTGCCACGGATCTTGGCGAGCGCCGCGTTCATCCTGTCCACGGTCTCGGCGCCCACCACGGGCTTCGCACGCTCGTAAACCGGCTTCACGGCTTCACGCATGCGGGCCTGCTGCTCCGGCGAGATCAGGTTGATGCGCATGCCCTGCTTCTGCAGGTTGGCGAGCGACTGCTCGCCCAGCGCGCGCGAGACCTTGCGCTGCTCCTTCTGGCCCTCGGCGGCACAATCGAAGAGCGCCTTCTGCTCCTCGCCCGAGAGGCGATCGAAAAGCGTCTTCGAATAGAGCACCATGAAGGGCGTATAGGCGTGACGCGTCACGGAGAGGAAGCGCTGCACTTCGTAGAACTTCGAGGTGTCGATGGTGACAAACGGGTTTTCCTGCCCATCGATCGCCTTGGTTTCCAGTGCCGCGAACACTTCCTGGAAGGCCATGGGAATGGCGTTCGCGCCCACAGTCTTGAACGTATCGAGGAAGATGTTGTTCTGCATCACGCGAACCTTGAGGCCCGCGAAATCCTCCGGCTTCTCCACCGGCTTCTTCGAGTTGGTCAGGTTGCGGAAGCCGTTCTCCCAATAGGAGAGGTTGATCAGGCCCACGCCCGGCATCTTGTCGGAAATATACTTGCCGAGTTCGCCATCAAGAATGCCATCGGCTTCCTTCTCGTTGGCGAAGAGGAACGGCAGGTCGAACACGCCGAGATCGGGCAGGATGCCGATCAGCGGCGAGGTGGAGGTCACCACCATTTCCTGCGTGCCCGAGCGCAAGGCCTGTGTCGCCTGCAGGTCACCGCCGAGCGCGCCGCCCCAGAAGGCCTGAAGCTTCATCTTGTCACCGGATTTCTTGGCCAGGCACTCGGTCATCACCTTGATGCCGTTGCCGACCGGATGCTCCGCGTTCACGCCGTTCGAGACACGGATGGTGCGTTCGGCGAACTGAGCCTGCGCTCCAGCCGTCATCAGGGCGAGCGCCCCGACTGCTGCGAGGAGTGTCTTCTTGATCATGGTCTTCCTCCCTTGAATTCGCGGATCTTGGAGCCCGCGGGTTAGTAGCCCAGCAACATCTGGACAAATTGCACGAAGTCGATGCGCCCCTGCAGAAGCCGGAAGGGCGCCATCACGAGCGGCGGCCAGAGCACCAGCAGGAACAGCACGATGCTCTGCGCGATGAGGAACGGGTTGATCCCGCGGATGACATCCGTCATCGAGACCCTGGCCACGCCAGCCACCACATTGAGCACGATGCCGACCGGCGGCGTGATCAACCCGATCGCGTTGTTCATAATGAAGAGCACACCGAAATAGATCGGATCAATACCCGCCTGTTTCACGATCGGCATGAGAACCGGCGTGAGGATGAGGACAGTGGGCGCGAAATCCAGCGCCGTGCCCACGACAAGCACCAGGACCATCAGGACGAACATCAGCAGCATCTTGTTGCCGGTGAACACCTCCAGCATCTTGCCGATCTCGCCGGGAATGTTGGCGGCCGTGATGAGCCAAGAGGAAATCAGCGCCGCAGCCACCAGAAACATGATGATGCTGGTCATCTTCGCCGCGGCCAGGAACAGCCCGTAGAGCTGGCTGGGCTTTAATTCCTTGTAGATGAACATGCCGACGAACAGCGCGTAGACGGTTGCCACCACGGCCGCTTCGGTCGGCGTGGCGAAGCCGAAGCGGATGGAGCCGAGGATGAAAACCGGCATGGCGAGTGCCCAGGCGCCGTCCTTCGTGGCCTGCCAGCGCTCACCCCAGCTACGCCTGGGATAGGCCTTGAGCGTTTCCTTCCGGGCCACCCACCACCAGGCGAAGACGAGGCTTGCGCCCATGAGGATGCCTGGGAAAACGCCCGCGAGAAAGAGCTGCGGAATGGAAACGTTCGCCGCGACTCCGAAGATCACGAAGCCGATCGACGGCGGGATGACCGGCGCGATGATGCCGCCCGAAGCGATCAGCCCGGCCGAACGCGGCACGTTGTAGCCGGCATCGCGCATCATCGGGATGAGGATCGCGGCCAGCGCCGCCGTATCGGCCGCAGCCGAGCCCGAGAGCGAGGCCATGATCACCGCCGCGATGATCGCCACATAGCCGAGGCCGCCATGGCGATGACCAATCAGCGCCAGCGCGAAATTCACGATGCGCTTCGAGAGGCCACCGGCATTCATCAGCTCGCCGGCGAGCATGAAGAAGGGAATGGCGAGCAGGATGAAGCTGTCCGCGCCATCCAGCATCTTCTGGGCGATGACCTGCGCATCGAAGGCCGGATAGATGCCGATCGCGACCATCCAGCCCATCAGGGCCACGCCGCAGACCATCAGCGCGAAGGCGCAAGGCATGCCCAGAGCCATCGCCCCGCAGAGCGAGACAAGGAAAACGATAACGGTCATTCGAGCCGCCCCTTGAGGGAATGGGCCGCGGCTTCATCGCTCATTTCGCCTGCGAAGAGATCGAGCTCGCCGGGGCGCAAACGGCCGGTCAGCGCGCGGACAAGCCGTGCCGCGACCATCAGGCCAATGCCGAAGGAGGTGAAAATCCCCACGCCGAACACCCATAACATGTTGATGCCGGTGACCGGCGCGAGATTGGTGTAGTTCAGCGGCGCCTGCTTCCAGGTGCCCCAGAAAAAGAGCGCGCAGCAGCCCAGAACGAGAATGTCGCTCAGGACCATGCAGACCCAGCGCCCGCGCGGGCCCAGCACCCGCACCAGCGCATCCACGCCCAGATGCGCATGTTCGCGCATCACCACGACGGCGCCGATGAAGGTGAGCCAGACGAAGAAGAACCGGCTCATCTCCTCCGAGAAGGTGAGGCCGCTATCCGCGAACCAGCGCAGCATGACATTGCCGAAGACCATCACCACCATGCCGGCCAGAAGGAAGACCAGCAGGGCCTCCAGCGCCCGGAAAAACATCCGCTCCAGCGCCATCATCCCCCCACCCCCGCAATGAATCCCGGATCGACCGGCCCACCTCGGTCGATATCCTCGCGAGCCCCCAGAATGAGCCGCCGCATCCCGAGCCGCGCGCCCTCGGGGTCGCGCGCCGCGATCCGGTCCGCCACCACACGATGAAGCGGCAGCGAGGCCGCCGCCCCGTCACGATTGCGCACGGAAAGCCGGATTGACACCTTCAGGATCGCCGTGATCAACGGCGACAAGGCCGCGAAGAACTGGTTGTGCGCCGCCGCCAGAATGCTCGTGTGGAAGTCGATATCCGCCACGAAATAGCGGCCCTGCCCGTCCACCGCTGCCGCCATGTCGGCATAGGCCGCCTCGATCCGCGCGAGGTCATCCGACGTCGCGCGGCGCGCGGCGAATTCGCATCCCGCGGGCTCGAAGGTGAGGCGCAGGTCGATCACGTCGCGCAGCAGGTCCTCGTCCACGCCGGCGGCGAAGCGCCAGTCGATCACATCCGGATCGTAGAGGTTCCAGCTCGATTTCGGCTGGACACGCGTGCCGACCCGTGGCCCCGTGGTGAGGAGCCCCTTCGCCACAAGGGTCTTCACGGCTTCGCGCACCACGGTGCGGCTCACGCCAAGCTCCGAGCACAGAGCCGGCTCGATGGGCAGGGTGGTCCCGGGCGGATAGGTTCCGCCCGTGATCCAGCCGGCGATCGCCGCCACGCAATCGGCGTGAATGCTGGTGACTTTCCTCATACCAATGATCGTATGATACGATCTATGAGCGCGTCAAGCTCGATTTTCGGGCATGAAACCGAAGTTCTGGACGGCTCTGGCCGGCGGAGCGAAGGTATATCACAAATTCCTGAATTCGCTCAGGAAAGGATGCGAACCAGCCAGAGCGCCAGGGTCGGGAACACGAGAACGAGGCCCAATCGCAGGAGATCCGCTGCGAGAAACGGCAGCACACCACGATAGGTCGCAAGGAGCGGCACATCCTTCGCGATCTGATGGATCACGAACACATTGAGCCCGATGGGCGGGGCCGTGAGACCAATGCCCACAACGATCAGCACGAGAATGCCGAACCAGATCGCCACATCATCCTGGAACATGCCGAAATCGAGCCCCTGGACGATGGGGAAGAAAACCGGCAGCGTCAGCAGGATCATCGCGAGCTCGTCCATCACCGCGCCGAGCAGGATGTAGAAGGCGAGCATCGCGATCAGCACGAGATAGGGGGAATAGCCGAGCCCGCCGACCCATTCCCCGGCAACGGTCGGCAGGCGCGAGAGCGCGAGGAAGGCTCCGAACACCTCTGCCCCGAGCAGGATGATGAAGATCATCCCGGAGGTCACGGCCGTCTGCCGCAGGGCCTCGCGGATATCGACGAGCGAGAGGCTGCGCTGCATCAGGCCTGCGGCGAGCATCGCGATGGTGCCGACCGCCGCGCCTTCCGTGGGGGTGAAGACGCCACCATAGATGCCGCCCACCACGATCAGCGCGATGACAAGGGCCGGCACGATGGAGATTTCCGCAAAGGCGAGCGTCAGCGCCACGAGCAGGCCAACCACCACCAGCGTGGTCGGCAGGGCTTCGGTGAGGCCGACATAGAGCACGAGAGCCGCAAACAGCGCGCCGAGTGCGCGCAGCCAGACGGGCCGGCGGGCCGGCGGCAACTCCTCGGGCGCAGGCATAACGGGCGCGAGGTCGGGGTTCCGCCGCACCACCAGCGCGATGACGATGCAATAGAACAACGCCGCCATCAAACCGGGTATCAGCGCGGCCTGGAACAGCTTCGCGATGTTCTGCTCGGTGGTGATCGCATAGACCACGAGGATCACCGAGGGTGGGATGAGGATACCCAAAGTGCCGCCCACCGCAATCGTGCCGGTCGCGAACCCGCCATCATAGCGGTAGCGGCGCAGTTCCGGCAGCGCGGCACGCCCGAAGGTCGCGGTCGTCGCGACCGAGGAACCGCAGATCGCCCCGAAAGCCGTGCAGGCGCCGATCACCGCCATGCCGAGGCCGCCGCGAGTCTGCCCAAAGCCGCGCTCGGCTGCCTTGAACAGGGCCCGAGCGATGCCGGCGCGCTCGGCCAGCGCGCCCATGAGGATGAAGAGCGGAATGACCGACAGCGTGTAGTTCGAGAACTGGTGATAAGTGTTGGTCTTCATGTAGGCGAGGAACGGCCCCACGCCATTGAGCATCGAATAGCCAACCCCCCCGACAACGAGCATCGAGAGGCCGACGGGCATGCGCAGCGCCATCAGCGCGAGCATTGCGGCAAAGCCCGCAAGGGCGATCTGCAGGCTGGTCATGTCCCGCTCCGGATAAGGCGCGCCGCCGAGATCAGCGCGGAAAGAACGAGCAGCAATGCGAGCAACGCGCAGAGGAAGATGGCCGGCCAGACCAGCAATTGCAGCTGCATGGTCGTCTCGCGGCTGTTCAGCGCTTCGAGCGCGCCGGTCGCAAGGCCATGCGCCATCAAGGCCGCGACACCGGCATAGACCAGATCCCAAAGGGCATCGAGCAGGGCGCGCCCTCGCGCGGGCAGGCGGGTTGTCAGGCTGTCGACCATGATGTTCCCGCGCTGCACCTGCGTGTAGGGCAGGCAGCAGAAGACCGCGAGCGCGGTCGCCATTTTCACGAACTCGAAATCACCCTCGATCGGGCTCGAGAAAAGCCAGCGGCCGAGCACACTGATGCTGACCAGCGCTGCCACGCCGAGTGCGAGCAATCCGCCGCTGATCGCGACCCAGCCGATCGCACGATCGATCGCCGGCTGGGCCTGCCAGAGCGTTCCGGGCGCGGTCGGATCATCGGACATGGAAACGTTCGGCCATCGGGGGGAGGAGGCGGTTTCAGAAGCGGAACAGCCCGGCAGGCACAGGGGCTGCCGGGCCAAGATTCTGCGCATCCGCAAAGATCATCAGGCCATTTTCTCGTATTTTGCGATCAGCGATTTCACCTCCGCGATCAGGGCGGCGCCATCAATGTTCCTGGCCTTCATCTGCTCGATCCAGGCCGCGTGAACGGGCTCCGTGGCCTTGATCCACCTGTCCTTTTCCTCTTCGGAGATGACGGTGATGGTGTTGCCGCGGCTGCGGACAACGTTGGAGATGGTCTTGGCCTCGCTGTCCCACATGTTGCCCGCCATGTCGGCGAAGACCATGCCGAGATTCTTGTCGAGGACCGCGCGGAGATCAGCCGAAAGGCTATCATATTTCGCCCGGTTCATCGCAAGGAAGAAGGTCGCGGTGTAGAGCGTCGGGGAGCCCGGAATCTCCGTGTGGAAGCGGGTAAGCTCGTGCACTTTCACCGCCGGCACGACTTCCCACGGGATGACCGCGCCATCGATGACCTTCTGCGCAAGACTCTCGGGCACCTGCGGAACCGGCATGCCAACCGAGGTCGCGCCCAGAGCCTTCAGCGCCTCGCCCGCGAGACGGGTTGGGTTGCGCAGCTTCAGGCCCTTCAGGTCATCCATGGTGCGGACCTGCCTGTTGGCATGGATCACCCCGGCATCATGCGCCCAGAAGGCGAGAAGCTTCACTTCCCTCGTTTCCTCCATCAGGTGCTTGCCGGTGAATTCGTTGGCGGCGCGTGCATTCACGATGGCGCGGTTCGCGGCGATGAAAGGCAGCTCGAACACTTCCGTCCGCGGGAAGCGACCCGGCGTGTTGCCCGGCAGGGTCCAGATGATGTCGGCCACGCCATCGCGCGCCTGGTCGAAGAGCTGGGGCGGCGTGCCGCCGAGTTGCATGCTGGGGAAGATGTCGATCTTCAGCTGGCCCTGGCTGTCGGCCTCCACCTTCTTCGCCCAGGGCGCCAGCAGCTTGCTGTGCGCATTCGAAAGCGGCGGCAGAAAATGATGCATGCGCAAGGTGACGGCCTGCGCGCGGGCCGAAGTGACGATGGCCGGGCTGGCGATCAGGGTCGCCGCGCCGAGGCCGAAACCGCGCCGAGTGAGCTTCATGGACAATCCTCCCAGGTTCGGCCCTCGACATCGCTCGCTTTTCGGGGCCGGATCGTGTGAGGTATAGGGCCTGGGAAAGCGACGCGCCAGTGCGTTCGGGCGAAGAACTTGCCTTGTGGCGAATGAGATGCGCGATAAACTGCAGGATTGCAAAGGTGGCTTGATGCGGCTTCATGGCTATTTCCGTTCATCGGCGGCTTTCCGGGTGCGAATCGCACTCAATCTCAAGGGCTTGAGCGCCGAACACGTGTTCCATCACCTGCGCCACAATGCGCAGAACGCGCCGGAATTCCTCCACCTCAATCCGCAGGGCCTGGTGCCTGCCTTCGAGCTCGATGACGGGACCGTGCTCACGCAGTCGCTGGCCGTCATCGAGTGGCTCGACGAGACTTTCCCCGAACCGCCGCTGCGGCCGGGCAATGCCACCCGCCGGGCCCGTATTCTGGCCTTCGCGCTGGCCATCGCCTGCGACATTCATCCGGTGCAGAACCTGAAGGTGCTGAATCGCTTGCGCAGCCTGGGGCAGGATGATTCGGGCGTCGAGGTTTGGGCCGCCTGGGTCAACCGCGAGGGGCTCGCCGCCTGCGAAACGCTGGCGCGCTCAGAAGCCGGGCCGTTCGTCTTCGGCGATCGGCCGACCCTCGCGGATCTCTGCCTCGTGCCGCAGCTGGGCAATGCGCGGCGCTTCAAGGTGGATGTGAGCGCCTATCCGCGTCTGCTCGAGGCGGAGGCCGCCGCATTGGCGCTGCCGGCCTTCGCGCGTGCCGCACCGCAGAACCAGCCGGATTTCGAAGCCTGAGGCGCGCCGAGCTTCGTGGCGAGAGGTGCCAATTGACAAGCCCCGGCGAGGGGAATCTCAGGGCGGTGATCGGGGGCCTTCGGCGGAAGGGCGATGATCCGCCTCCAACATGAGGGGAGACCATCTCGATGCGTATGAACAGGCGGCTTGCAATGGCGGCCGGCGCGGCATTGTTCGCGACCACGGCAATTGTTTCGATCACTCCGTCCTTTGCGCAGACCCCGCGTGACACGGTGGTGATGGCAAAGCAGATCGACGACATCATCTCGCTCGATCCGGCGGAGGTATTTGAATTCTCGGGCTCGGAAGTCACGGGAAACATCTATGACCGGCTCGTGAACTACGACGTGAAAGACCCTTCCAGGATCGTCGGTCAGCTCGCCGAGAGCTGGAGTGCTTCGGCCGATGGCATGACCTACACTTTCAAGCTGAAGCCCAACCTGAAGTTCCATTCGGGCAACCCGATCACCTCGGCGGATGTGGTCTACTCGTTCCAGCGCGCTGTGACGCTGAACAAGTCGCCGGGCTTCATCATCACGCAGTTCGGCATCAACAAGGACAACGTGCTGGATGTCGTGAAGGCGGTGGACCCGCAAACGGTGACCATCACGGTCAACAAGCCCTACGCGACCTCGTTCTTCCTCAATTGCATGACCTCGGATGTCGCGGGAATCGTCGATTCCAAGCTCGTTCAGGCCAATGTGAAGGACAATGATTTCGGCAATGAATGGATGAAGCGCAACTCGGCCGGCTCGGGCGCCTATATCCTGCGCGGCTGGCGCGCCAACGAGCAATATGCGCTCGAAGCCAATCCGAACTGGATCGGGGGCACGCCGAAGACCCGCCGCGTTATCGTGCGGCACGTGCCGGAGCTCGCCTCCCAGCGCCTGCTGCTCGAAAAGGGGGATGTGGATTTCGCCCGCAACCTGCTGAAGGACCAGCTGACGCCGGTCTCGCAGAACAAGGACCTCAAGATCGATCAGGGCGACAAGGGCTACATTCTCTATCTCGGGCTGAACACCAAGAACCCGAACCTTGCCAAGCCCGAGGTGCGCGAGGCGCTGAAATGGCTCACGGATTACGAGGCCATCGAGCGCAACATCACGCAGGGCACCTACGCGACGCATCAGAGCTTCCTGCCGAAGGGGTTCCTCGGTGCGATTTCCGACAAGCCCTACAAATATGATGTCGCGAAGGCTAAGGCGCTGCTTGAGAAGGCCGGGCTGAAGGATGGCTTCTCCATCACCATGGATGTGCGCAATACCTCGCCCTTTACCGACATCGCACAGGCGCTGCAGGCGCAATGGGCGGCGGCCGGCATCAAGCTCGAACTCCTGCCGGGCGAAGGCCGTGCGACACTGACCAAGTATCGCGCCCGCACGCATGACATCTTCATCGGCCAGTGGGGCCCGGATTATCTCGATCCGCACACCAATGCCGAGACCTTCGCGATCAACGAGAGCAATGCGGATGACGCACGCTCCAAGACGCTCGCCTGGCGCAATGCCTGGGACATCCCCGAGATGACCAGGAAGACCCTGGCGAACGTGCTCGAGCGCGACACCGAGAAGCGCAAGGCGGTCTACGAGGAACTCCAGCGCGAGCACCAGAAGACCTCGCCCTTCGTGATCATCTCGCAGCAGATCGAGGTTGCGGCCTCGCGCAAGAATGTCACCGGCTTCCGCATCGGCCCGTCTTCCAGCGGCAACTATTACTGGAACATCGTGAAAGGCTGAGGCCAATCGGGAGCGGCGGCATGAGCCCGCCGCTCCGTTCTTGCGCATCATTCATTGGGATCACCACGGTATGGCGAGCAAGCAGGCCCTGAGCCTCGCAGGAACGGTCGGGCGCGAACTCTCGACGGTCGCCATCACGCTTCTTGGCCTGCTCGCGGTCACCTTCTTCATCGCCCGCGTGATGCCGGTGGACCCGGTTCTGGCGGTGGTGGGGGATCGTGCGCCGGCGGATGTCTATGAGCGCGCGCGGCTGGAGCTCGGCCTCGACAAGCCGCTGATCGTGCAGTTCTGGATCTACCTCCAGAAGGTGTTTTCCGGCGATTTCGGCAAATCCGTCCTCACCTCGAACCCGGTGATCGAGGATATCCGCCGCGTTTTCCCCGCAACGCTCGAACTCGCGACGCTTGGCACGCTGATCGGCATCACGCTGGGCATTCCGCTGGGTGTGCTGGCCGCCACGAAGCAGGGCCGCTGGCCGGATCATCTTGCCCGGTTTATCGGGCTCTTCGGCTATTCCGTGCCGATCTTCTGGCTGGGCCTGATGGGCCTGCTGCTCTTTTACGCGAAGCTCGGCTGGGTGTCCGGTCCCGGGCGGATCGGCATCAGCTACCAGGATTTCATCGAGCCGATCACCGGCGTGATGCTGCTGGATTGCGCGCTGCAGGGCGATTGGGATGCCTTCCGCAACGCGGCTTCGCATCTCATCCTGCCCTCCTCCTGCCTCGGGCTGTTCTCGACCGCCTATATCAGCCGCATGACGCGCTCTTTCATGATCCAGGAATTGCAGCAGCAATACATCATCACGGCGCGGGTGAAGGGCATGTCGGAAACGCGGGTGATCTGGCGGCATGGCCTCAGGAACGCGATGGTGCCGCTGCTGACCGTCATCGCGCTTTCCTATGCGACCCTGCTCGAGGGCTCGGTTCTCACCGAGACGGTCTTTGCCTGGCCGGGGCTGGGGCGATACATCACCAATTCCTTGCTGAGCGCGGATATGAACGCGGTGCTCGGCGGCACCATCGTGGTGGGCGCGGTTTTTGTCGGAATCAACCTGCTGACAGACCTGCTGGCGCGCATCCTAGACCCGCGAGCGCGGTGAGGAGCGTGGCATGAGCGGCCTTTACGCCTACCTGACCTCCGAAGCGCCCGCCTCGCGCGGACAGGCGCGCCTTGCGCAGGCCTATCGCCGCTGGCTCGCGCTGAAGGCCAATCCGCTGGCTCTGACTGGCCTTGCGATCGTGGTGATACTGCTGCTGGCCGCAGCCTTTGCACCGCTCATCGCGACGCATGATCCGCTCGCGCAGAACCTCGACCAGCGCCTGCTCGCGCCTTCGGCGAAGAACTGGTTCGGAACGGATGCGCTGGGCCGGGACATCTTCTCGCGCATTGTGCATGGCACGCGCGTCACGCTCGTCATTGTGCTGCTGGTCGTGATCTCGGTCGGCCCGATCGGGCTCCTGATCGGCACCGTCTCGGGCTATTTCGGCGGCTGGACCGACCGCGTACTGATGCGCGTCACCGATATTTTCCTGGCCTTCCCGCGCCTTGTGCTGGCCTTGGCCTTCGTGGCCGTGCTGGGGCCGGGCATCGAGAATGCCTGCATCGCCATCGCGCTCACGGCCTGGCCTCCTTACGCGCGCGTCGCCCGCGCCGAAACGATGGTGGTCAGGAATTCCGATTACATCGCCGCCGTTCGGCTGCAGGGCGCCTCGAATACCCGCATCGTGCTCAAGCACATCATGCCGGTCTGCATTCCCTCGCTCATCGTGCGCACCACGCTCGACATGGCGGGCATCATCCTCACGGCCGCCGGCCTCGGCTTCCTGGGCCTTGGCGCGCAGCCGCCCATGCCGGAATGGGGGGCGATGATCGCCAATGGCCGCGAATACATCTTCGACCAATGGTGGGTCGCGACCTTCCCGGGCCTCGCGATCTGCCTTGTGGCGCTCGGCTTCAACCTGCTGGGCGATGGCCTGCGCGATGTGCTGGATGCCCGCTGATGCGTGTTGAAACACCCCTCCTCGCGGTCGAGAACCTGCGCGTGCGCTTCCACACGCCGACGCGCATCGTGGAAGCCGTGCGGGGTCTCTCCTTCACGCTGGGGCGCGAGAAACTCGCCATCGTGGGCGAATCCGGCTCGGGCAAATCCATGACCGGCCGCGCGATCCTCGATCTCGTGCCCTGGCCCGGCGAGGTGAGTGCCGACCGCATGGAATTCCGCGGACAGGAGATGATGGGCCTCGACAGGCATGGCCGTCGCGCCATCCGCGGCAAGCGCATCTCCATGGTGATGCAGGACCCGAAATTCTCCCTGAACCCGGTGATGACCGTGGGCCAGCAGATCGGCGAGGCCTATCGCGTGCATACGAAAGCGAGCCGCTCCGAGGCTCGCGAACGCGCGCTCGCCATGCTCGAAGCCGTTCAGATCCGCGAGCCCGCGCGCGTCCATGATCTTTATCCGCATGAGGTTTCCGGCGGCATGGGCCAGCGCGTGATGATCGCGATGATGCTGATCGGCGAGCCGGATATCCTGATCGCGGACGAGCCCACTTCAGCGCTCGATGTCACGGTTCAGGCGCAGGTGCTGGATATTCTCGAGCGGCTGGTGACCGATCGCGGCATGGGCCTGATCTTCATCAGCCACGATCTGCCGCTGGTCGCCTCGTTCTGCGACCGGGTGGTGGTGATGTATGCGGGCCGCGTGATGGAAACGCTCGATGCGAGGGCGCTTTCGAAAGGCAAGCACCCCTATACCCGGGGCCTGCTCGGCTGCCTGCCCGATCTCGACCACCCGAAGGATCGCCTCGCCACGCTGAAGCGCGACCCCGCCTGGGCGAATGGGGCCGGGACATGAACGACGCCATCACGGTCTCCGGCCTTGATGTCCGCTTCGGCGCCTCGCATGTCGTGAAGGATGTCCGCTTCACGGTGGGCGAGGGCGAGAGCTACGGCATCGTGGGGGAATCGGGTTCGGGCAAATCCACCATCCTGCGCGCGCTTTCCGGGCTGAACCGTGAGTGGAGCGGCAGCATCACCATTGCCGGCGAGCCGCAGAAGGCCAAACGCCCGCCCGCCTTCTACCGGCAGGTGCAGATGGTCTTCCAGGATCCCTACGGTTCGCTCCATCCGCGCATGACCGTGGATGCGACGCTCGCCGAGCCGGTGGCGATCCACGGTCTCGGCGATGCCGACAACCGGATCAACCGCGCATTGGCGGATGTGGGCCTCGATGGCGGCTTTCGCTTCCGCTATCCGCACCAGCTCTCGGGTGGCCAGCGCCAGCGGGTGGCGATTGCCCGGGCGCTCATTCTCGAACCCTCGATCCTGCTGCTGGATGAGCCCACCTCCGCGCTGGATGTCTCCATTCAGGCGGAAGTTCTGAACCTTCTCTCGGATTTGAAGGGCGCGCGCGGGCTGACTCTCGTGCTGGTCAGCCACAATCTCGCGGTTGTCGGCCATCTCTGCGGCCGCGTCGCCGTGATGAAGGAAGGGCAGATCGTGGAGGAGGCCACACTCGATGCCATTCGCTCCGGTGACATCCATGAAGCCTATACGCGCGATCTTGTCGCGGCCTCGCGCCGCGCGCATGGCGCCATCACTGCCTGCTGATCCGTTGCAGCGTTTGATCCGCCACAACAAATGCGGGCCGGAATTCTACTAGCCTGAAGCGTTGTCCGATCCATTGGATACCGGTTGGTCGAAGAAAATGCGTGAAACCACAAGAAACGAGAACGGATAGTCTCATTCAATCAGATCGGAGTCCGCGCTAGAGTGGATCTAATAATGTCCCGTCTCCTGTGAGGACCGGCGGCAGGAGGTTGATTTCGTGCCAAACAAGGCTGTGCCCGATTCCATTCACCAGCATTCGGCCTTCGAACGCCGCGCGGTGCTCAGGATCGGCATCGCGGTATTGGCTGCCGCCGCTGTATGGTTCCGGCTCTGGGAGCCCTTCCCGGCTGTCAGCGTCATCGGGGCGCTGGCTCTGGCCTTTGCGGGCTGGCCCATCTTCCGCGAGGCCTTCGCCAATCTTCTCGCCCGCCGGATGACGATGGAACTCTCCATGACCATCGCGATTGTCGCGGCGGCGGCGATCTCCGAATGGTTCACGGCGCTTGTGGTCACGCTTTTCGTGCTGCTGGCGGAGGAGCTGGAGCACATGACGATCGCGCGCGGGCGCATGGCGATCCTCGATCTCGTGAATTTCGTGCCGCGCGAGGCGCGCGTTCGGCGGGATGGCGAGGTGGTGACCCTGCCGCTCGCCGAGGTCGTGCCCGGCGACATCGTGGTGGTCAGCCCCGGCGAGAAGGTGCCGGTCGATGGCGAGGTGGTTTCCGGGCATTCCTATGTCGATCAATCGCGCCTCACGGGTGAATCCATGCCGGCCGCGAAAGATGTTGGTGCGGCCGTTTTTGCCGGCTCCATCAACCAGTTGGGCCTTCTGGAGATTGCCACGCGGCAGGTCGGCCCGGATACGAGCTATGGCAGGATCATCCAGGCGGTGGAAGCGGCGGAGCATACGCGCGCGCCGGTGCAGAAGCTGGCCGATCAGCTCGCCGGCTATCTTGTCTATGTCGCGCTTGTCTGTGCTGCGCTGACCTTCCTGATCACGCGCGATATTCGCGACACGATCTCGGTGATCATCGTGGCCGGGGCATGCGGCATCGCGGCGGGCACGCCGCTCGCCATTCTCGGCGGCATCGGAAGAGCCGCACGGCTTGGATCAATCATCAAGGGCGGCATCCATCTCGAAACCCTCGGCAAGGTCGACACGATTGTCTTCGACAAGACCGGCACGCTGACGATCGGCGAACCCGTGGTGACACGCCTCGATGCAGCGGCGGGAATCGATGAAACCGAATTGCTGCGACTCGCGGCCATCGCAGAGTTCCATTCCGAGCATCCGCTCGCGCGCGCCGTCATCCGTGAGGCCGAGGCGCGGGGCATCGCTGCGACTGAACCGGATGATTTCCGCTACACCGTGGCGCGCGGCATCAACGCGACCCATGCCGGTCGCATGATCCTCGTGGGCAATCGCAAGCTTCTTGCAGAAGCAGGGGTGGCGGTGCCTGAGGATGGCGGTTCGCAGGAGGGCTCGGAGATTCTCGTTGCCGCCGATGGTCGTTACATGGGCGCGGTCACGGTCGCCGATCCCCTTCGGCCGGAAGCCACGCATGCAGTCGCGCGGCTCAATGATCTGGGCCTGCGCACGGTGCTGCTCACGGGGGATGTCGCACGCGTTGGCCAGAAGGTGGGCGCGCGGCTGGGCATCGCGGAAGTGAAATCGGACCTGATGCCCGAGGACAAGCACCGCCTCGTGCGCGCCATGACCGCCCGGAAGCGGATCGTCGCGATGATCGGGGATGGTGTCAATGATGCGCCGGCGCTGACGGCCGCCAGTGTTGGCGTCGCCATGGGTTCGGGCACGGATATCGCGCAGGAAAGCGCGGATATCGTGCTGATCGGCAATGATCTCAACAAGCTGGTCGAAACGGTTCTGATCGCGCGGCAGACTCGCCGGATCATCTGGCAGAATTTCACCGGCACGCTGGTGATCGATGCCGTGGGCATCGGGCTTGCCGCTTTCGGCCTGCTGAACCCGCTTGTGGCGGCGGCGATCCATGTCGGCTCCGAACTGGCCTTCATCCTCAATTCCGCCCGGCTGCTGGCCTTGAAGGCGCAGCCATCCGCGAAGAAGCCCAAGGAGAAGCAAGATCTCGCGCCCGCCACCTCGTGAGGCCGGCAAGAGCGCGAATATCTTGGACGATCCATGAGCCGCCCAACCGCAGAAAGTTGGAACGCGGGCAAAGGCGGCATCGCCGGGTCACGGTATCCATGATGTCCCTTTGTGCGAAATTGCCGCTTTTCTGCACGCATCTGAAAAAAAGGCCAGCAAATGCGGGCCTCTATCCTGCATAAAAGTGCATTGATATGCATGAATTACAATTCTTGAAAGTAAAGGCCAGATTTGCATATCAGAGGCAGGAATGCTGGCTCGCCGGTCCCCTTTTTCTTCGCTCAAAGTCTTTGGACCATGTGCGGAAACGGGCTCGAAATATGGCGAGGCTGGCAGCGCAATCCGGGAGGAATTCATGCTCAACCGTCGTATCGTCCTCGGCCTCGCTGTCGCCGTGCTGCTGGCTGGTCCGGCTCTCGCGCAGGCGCCATCCGGGCGCTTCATCACGGTGTCGTCCACCACCTCGACCACCGATTCCGGGCTCTTCACGCATCTCCTGCCGATCTTTCAGGCGAAGACCGGTATCGAGGTGCGCGTGGTGAGCCAGGGAACGGGGCAGGCGCTCGATACGGGTCGCCGGGGCGATGCCGACGTGGTTTTCGTGCATGCCCGCGCGCAAGAATTGAAATTCGTGGAGGATGGCTTCGGCGTCGAGCGCAAGCCGGTGATGTACAATGATTTCGTGCTGATCGGCCCCAAGGCTGACCCCGCCGGCATCAAGGGCGGGAAGGATATCGTGGCTGCGCTGAAAAATGTGCAGGCCAAGGGCGCGCTCTTCATCTCGCGCGGCGACAAATCCGGCACGCATTCAGCTGAACTCAACCTCTGGAAGACGGCCGAGATCGATATCGAGAAAGTGAAAGGCCCGTGGTATCGCGAGATCGGCCAGGGCATGGGGGCGGCGCTCAACATGGCCTCCGCGCAGAACGGCTATGTGCTGTCAGATCGCGCGACCTGGCTCAATTTCAGGAACCGCGGTGATCTTGATATCGTGGTCGAGGGGGATCGCCGCCTCTTCAACCAATATGGCGTGATGCTCGTGAACCCCGCGAAGCACCCGCATGTGAAGAAGGCGGATGGCCAGGCCTTCATCGATTGGCTCGTCTCGCCGCAAGGCCAGAAGGCCATCTCGGACTACAAGATCGGCGGGCAATCGCTGTTCTTCCCCAACGCGACGCAGCCGGGGGCGTGACATGCGCCGGACCGGATTGAGAAGGTCTCGTGCGATGCGAGCTTCAACTGTCAGGTGATTACGATCTCAGAACAGGCCCGCGAATGTGATTCAGAATCCCTTTCGAGGAGGTTCTGATGATCGGGTTGTTTTTGCTGAGCGAGCGCCAGATGAGCGGCCACAAGGGCGCGAGGCTCATCCTGGGGCGCATCGCAACCCGCTGCGACCGCTCCGCCCACGCGATCTTCTCCACAATCTGCTTTGCGGCGGCAATCGTCTTCGGGTTGTGATCCATCAGTCCTGAACCTGGAAATGGTCCACTCATCGGCTGATTGCCCCGTCGTAAAACCGGCAGCAGGCGGAACTGCATCGCATCATCCATCGCAATCTGATCACGAATCCGGATCCTGACGTCAATGGCCCTGATGGCGGATACCCTGATGGCGGCTACATGCGGATAGATGGGGCCAAGAAACCGCTTGGCCCGGAAGAAGGCATGGGTTCAACTGGCTGCCTCGCATTCGTAAAGGAGGTCGATCCTGACTCTTCTGCGCAGACATGACCATCAGGCCACCAATGCCGAGAGCCCGCTTTCCTTGCTTGATCCACCGATCACGCCGGTCGGACAGCTTTTCATTCGCAACAATGGTCATCTCCCGGATGGGCCGTTCGACGCGGAAACGTGGCCGTTATCGGTCACGGGATTGGTGCGCGAGCCCTTGAGCCTGACGGTCATGGAACTGGAACGCCGCTTCCCGGTTGTGTCTATCACCACGGTCATCGAATGCGCCGGGAATGGCCGCTCGCTGAATGCCTACCCCACGGAAGGCATTCCCTGGGGGCTTGGTGCGGTGGGCTGTGTAACCTTCACAGGCGTCCGGCTTGCGGAAGTCCTGCGCGCGGCAGGCATTTCCGAAGGTGCCAGCCATATCCGGCATCATGGGGCGGATCAGGCGATCAACCGGCGCGGCGCAGCCTTTTCGCGCGGATTGCCGCTGGAAAAGGCCTTGCAGCCGGAATGCCTGCTGGCCTTCGCGATGAATGGCGAACCGCTGACGCCAGATCATGGGGCGCCGTTGCGGATCGTCGCACCGGGCTATCCCGGTTCAGCCTGGCAGAAATGGCTGACCGGCATCGAGGTGCTCGACCATGTCCATGAGGGTCCGGGAATGTCCGGGCTGGATTATAGGCTGCCGATCGATCCGCTTCGGCCTGGTGATCCGATTGACCCCGCGCGCTTCGAGATCATCCGGGAAATGCCGGTCCGCGCCATCGTGACCAGCCATGAAAATGGCGATGTTGTTCAGGGGGGCCAAGCAACAAGGATCGAAGGCTGGGCCTGGGCCCACGGGACTCCGATCGCCGAAGTCGCGATCTCGATGGATCAGGGCGCGCATTGGCAGCCGGCGTCGCTGACCGCGCCGGAAGGCTCCTATTCGTGGACCCGTTTCTCACTTCCCCTGGTTGTTCCTGTGACCGGAGAACTGGCGCTTGTCATTCGCGCAACGGATGCGAATGGGCGTCAGCAACCGCTCGAGCCGCGCTGGAATCCGCGAGGTTATTGCAACAACATGTGCCAGCGGCTTCGACTGGCTGTTATCTGACGCGGCGAGAGCATTTTCCCATCCATCGGATACCGGTTGGTCAAAGAAAATGCGATCAAACAATCAGGAATGAGAGCGGACGGCCTCTTTCAATCAGCTCGGACTCCGCTCCAGTTGATCATTCCGCTCGTGTCGAATGCCGTCCATCCGCGCAACTGGCAGAACGGGAGCTGAACCGAGGAGGGGGACGTGCCAGGTGGCGGTGTAGCTCGATAGAGCCATCATCCCGGCGGCGCGCCGTTCAGAGCGCTGTGGCAGGCGGGCTGATGCCGGTGGCCATTGATCGGCCTTCGGGAGAGTGTCGGGTTTGCGACAGCCAACCTTGATGCCGAGGACGACGAATGAACGATGCGAGGATGAACCTGCGCACGCTCGTGAAGAAGACCCCTGACGCCGATATCCTGCGCGGGATGATCATCTTCGCCGCCGGCCGGCTGATGGAGCTGGAGGTGCAGTGTTGACCGGCGCAGCCCATGGCGGGAAGAGCGCGCTGCGCCTCGCCCTGCATGACGGTGACGTGACCGGGCTGGAAAACGCGGGACGGCACAGTCGAACTGCGCATTCCCAAGCTGAGGAAGGACACGATCTCGACCGCAAAAGCGCAGTGATCATTCCATGCGCCGCTCTCATGGCGCGGACAAGAGAGGATAAGCCGGAGTTCGAACAGCGAGCCATGAAAGGCGTCCATGATCGCCAGAATTATTGCCGTCTTGGCTACCACATGGCGGAACCGCCATGACCAAACAAGAAATTTTTGCGAAAACAGCGACTTACGGGAAATATGGAGCGGGTAGCGGGAATCGAACCCGCGCGTTCAGCTTGGGAAGCTGACAGGCTACCATTACATCATACCCGCGCTCAGCTCCCTCATAGGCCGGGAGCGCATTGGATTTCAAGACCTGCGGCGCTTCCGTTTTCGCCGGGGAAACCGCTGGTAGCTGTCTCGACAGTGCCGGATCGCGGCCTTAACTCTCGCACAAAAGCCCAGCTAGCGAGCGATCCGCCATGAACCTTCTGAAAACTCTCGTCGATCACCCGATGACCGAGCGCGTCGTGGTCGTGCTCATCGTGCTGAACGCGATCACTCTCGGGCTGGAGACCAGTTCGGCCGTGATGGAAGATTATGGTCGCCTGTTGCACATGCTCGACACGATCTTCCTCTGGATCTTCGTGGCAGAACTTGCCGCGCGCTTTGCCGTGCGGCGCGGGGCCTTTTTCCGCGACCCCTGGAACGTCTTCGATGCGATCGTCGTCGGCATCGCGCTGCTGCCGGCCACCGGCGCGCTCTCAGTGCTGCGCTCCTTGCGCGTTCTGCGTCTGCTTCGCCTTGTCACCGCCATCCCCTCGCTGAAGCGGGTGGTGAGCGGCCTCATCGGCGCCATCCCCGGCATGGGGTCGATCATCCTGCTGACGGCACTCGTCTATTACATCTATGCCGTGATGGGCACGAAGCTCTTCGGCGCAACTTCACCGGAGCAGTTCGGCTCGCTCGGGGCCTCGACCTACACCCTCTTCCAGATCATGACCTTCGATGACTGGTCGGGCGGTATCGCCAAGCCCCTGCTCGAAAAGCACGGCTATGCGATGGTCTATATCGTGACTTTCATCCTGCTCTCGGCCTTCATGATGCTCAATCTCTTCATCGGGGTCGTGGTCAGCGCCCTCGATGACGAGAAAACAGCCGCTGATCCGCGCACGCTTCTGCATGATCCGCGCGAGATGGCGCGGGTGGCCGAAGAACTGCGCGCGCTCCGGGCGGAAATCGCCGAATTGCGGCGGGAGAGGTCCGGGAGCTAGAGCATTTTCGCCCTGATCAGATTCAGATCGGATGCGTTATCTCTTTGTTTGATCGGATTTTCTTTACGCGAACCGGAAACCACTTCGCTTGAAAATGCTGTCTCTCTTTCTTATTTCGCATTTTCTTTACGCGAACCGGAAACCACTTCGCTTGAAAATGCTCTAGTCGATGAAATGCTTCGAGAGCTTCAGGCCTTGCGCCTGGTAGTTCGAGGCCTTCTCGCGGCCATAGAGAGCGCGCGGCAATTCGGCCATGCGCTCATAGATCAGCCGTCCGACCACCTGCCCGTCCTCCAGGATGAACGGCACATCGCGTGAGCGCACTTCCAGCACACCGCGCGCGCCCGCCCCGCCTGCCTCGGCATGGCCGAAACCGGGATCGAAAAAGCCCGCATAATGCACGCGAAACTCGCCCACCTGCGCATCGAACGGCACCATTTCCGCCGCGTGGTCCGGAGGGACATGCACGGCCTCCTTCGAGGCGAGAATGTAGAACTCGTTGGGGTCGAGGATGAGTTCGCGGCGCCCGGAGAGATGGATCGGCTCCCAGAATTCCGCCTTGCGATAGGCGCCAGGCTTGTCGACATCCACGAGGCCCGTATGGCGCTTGCCGCGATAGCCCACGAGACCATTCACATCGAAGCCGGAGAGGTCGACCGAGAGCGCCACGCCATCCTGGATCAGCGCGGTATCCTGATCGACCAGCCGCGCGCGCTGGTGAAGGGCCAGCAACGCCCGATCATCCACCCGCGCGTCACCACGCCGGAAGCGGATCTGCGACAGGCGCGAGCCCGTGCGGACAAGAACCGGGAAGGTGCGCGGCGAGATCTCCGCGAAGACCGGGCCAGCATAACCCGCTGCGATGGCATCGAAAGCGGCGGCACGGTCGACGATGACGCGCGTGAAGACATCAAGGCGGCCGGTGGAACTCTTGGGGTTTGCGCTGGCGGATACCTTCTCTGGCAAGGCGAGGCTCTCCAGCACCTCGGCGATATAGACGCAGCCTGTTTCCAGCACCGCGCCAGCCGTCAGGTCGATCTCATGGAGCGCATAATGGGCGATGCGTTCGGCCACAGAGCCATTCGCGCCCGGCAGGAAGCTCGCGCGAATGCGCCAGGCCCTTCTGCCCAGCCGAAGATCGAGGCTCGCGGGCTGGATCTGTCCCTCGGCCAGCGGAAGGGCGGACCGGATCGCGCCCTCGGCGAGAAGCGCCTCGATCATCCCGTCGGAATAGATGCCGGGTCGATACGCCGGGGCCGGAACCGCATTGCCCGCCGAAGCCTGCGCCGCCAAGGGCTCCTCCTCCATCAAGGCCTCAACGGCTAGAGGATGCGCGCCTGCGCGGCAATCCGAGGCCGGGATTGTCCACGGAATTCATTGACCTTCGCGGCGGCTGGCCCCATCCTGCAGCCTCGCCCGCATCGAGAGGAGTGCTCACGCGGTGTATCGCGCCGTTACCGAAGGCATCGAGGTTATCGTCCACCCGGCATTCGAGCCGGAGCGGTCGAACCCGGAGGAAGGCAGTTTTTTCTGGTCCTACGCCATCCGCATCCGCAACCTCGGCGAGGTCACGGTGCAGTTGCGCACACGCCACTGGGAGATCACCGACGCCAATGGCCGCGTGGAGCATGTCCGCGGTCCGGGCGTGGTGGGGGAACAGCCGATCCTGAAACCGGGCGAAAGCTTCAATTATTCGTCCGGCTGCCCGCTCACCACCAGCCAAGGCATGATGGTCGGCCGCTACGAAATGGTGGCGAGCGATGGTCGCCGGCTGATGGTCGAGATCCCCGCCTTCTCGCTGGACATGCCGGATTCCCGGCGAGTCATGCATTAGGAAGCGAGCGGCATGCATTTTTCCCGGTCGCATTTCTCAACGCGAACCGGCTTCCACCTCGCTTGAAAATGCTCCGAGCCGGTATTTGCGCGAGCAGAATTCGCAGGTGATGCCGATCTGCCCATCATCCTCGCGCATATCCGCGAGATCCTCGGGCGGGAATTGCGCGAGCATCTGGCGGATCTTCGCCTCCGAACAGCGGCACTGGTCGGCGATCGCCAGCGGGTTCTGGACGGTCACGCCGCGCTCGTTGAAGAGGCGATAGAGCAGCCGGTCGAGGCCGAGCGCGGGGTCCACGAGTTCGAGATCCTCGGTGGTTTCCACCAGGCTCCGCGCCTCCACCCAGGCATCATCCTCCGCCACCTCGTGCTTCGGCGTGCCGGCCGGCGCATCGCCGGGATCGAGATCGGCCACGCGCATCCGCTCCGGTGCCTGCGGCAGGAACTGGGCGAGAATGCCGCCCGCGCGCCAGCGCTGACGACGGGCACCGTCGATCATCACCTGCTCCTCGGCCACCGCGAGGCGGACAACGGAAGGTATCTGCTCGGATTGCCGGAAATACTGCATCGCGGCGGCTTCAAGCCCCTGCCCGTCCAGGCTGACAATGCCCTGATAGCGCGATTGCAAGGCTGTCTGCTCGATGGTGAAGCCGAGATAGCCCGGCCCGAGCAATTGCCCATCGCGGGCATTTGCCGGCAGCTTCTCCACCGCTTCCGCATCGAAACGCGCATAGGCGCGCATATCGGCGGGCGTGGAGAAATCCACGACAAGCATGGAAACCGGGCCTTCGCTCTTTGTCTGCAACTGGAAGCGGCCGTCGAATTTCAGCGAAGAGCCCATCAAGGCCGTCAGAGCGATGGCTTGCGCGAGAAGGTGCTCTACCTTCGGCGGGTAGGCATGGCGCGCGAGGATTTCATCGAGCACCTTGCCCAAGCGCACCGAGCGGCCGCGCGTATCCAGCGCCTCCACCCGGAAGGGCAGGACGATGTCATCCGAGCCAAGCGGCAAGGAAAAGGGCTGGCCCTCTCCTCCCATCAGCCGAGGCTCGCGCCGTAGCACCAGGCGAGCACGCTCTTCTGCGCATGCAGGCGGTTCTCGGCCTCGTCGAATACCACGGATTGCGGCCCGTCGATCACCTCGTTGGTGACTTCCTCGCCGCGTTTCGCCGGCAGGCAATGCATGAAGACCGCCTCCGGCGCCTCTGCCATCAGGCGGCTGTTCACCTGATAGGGCTTCAGCAGGTTATGGCGGCGGCCGCCATCGGTATCGCCCAGCGACACCCAGCTATCGGTGACAACGCAATCCGCGCCCTTCACCGCCTCGGCGGGATCGCGCAGGAGCGCGAGTTTGGCACCATGGGCCCTGCCCCATTCGATCAGGTCATCCGGCGGGGAAAGCTCGGCCGGGGTTGCGATCCGCATCGAAAAACCGAGCCGCGCCGCGGCGTGAATCCACGAGCGCAGCACGTTGTTCATGTCGCCCGTCCAGGCGATCATGCGCCCGGCAATCGGCCCGCGATGCTCCTCGAAGGTCAGCACATCCGCCAGAACCTGGCAGGGATGCGAGGTCTTCGTGAGCCCGTTGATCACGGGCACGGTCGCGTGTTCCGCGAGTTCCTTCAGCTGGGCGTGGCTGAGAATGCGGATCATGATACCATCGACATAGCGGGAGAGCACGCGGGCGGTATCGGCGATGGTCTCGCGCTCGCCGAGTTCGATCTCCTTGCCCGTGACCATGATGGACTGCCCGCCGAGTTCACGGATCCCCACATCGAAGCTCATGCGCGTGCGCAAGGAGGGCTGCTCGAAGATCATCGCGATCTTCCGGCCCTTGAGGATCTTGTCACTGTCACGCGGGTTGCGGCGACGGGCCTTCAGGGCCTTGGCCTGCTCCACAAGCGCGCGGATGGTGCTCGAATCGAGATCGGAAAGATCAATGAAATGCCGGAAGCCGGAAGGAAGCTTGGTTTGTGTCATGGGATCACGAGAAAGGGGGGATCGGCCCCCGCATGATGACGGAGGCCCGGACGCCAGCCCTCAGGCCGCGTTGCTGGATTTCTGCGCAAAGGTGGCGGCCGCGCGCTCGATGGCCTCGGTCGCGTATCGCACTTCCTCCTCGCCGATGATGAGCGGCGGAAGCAGGCGCACCACGTTGTCGCCCGCGCCCACGGTCAGGAGGCCCTCGTTGCGCAAGGCCGCCACGAATTCCGTGTTCGGCACCTGCATCTTGAGGCCCATCAGCAGGCCGGAGCCGCGCACCTCGGCGATCACGCCGGGGAAACGATCCTTCAACTCCGCGAGGCGCTGCGAGAGGCGCAGCGACATATGCTGCACATTCTCGAGGAACCCAGGCGCGGTGACGACATCGAGCACCGCATTGCCCACGGCCATGGCGAGCGGGTTGCCGCCATAGGTGGAGCCATGCGTGCCGGCGACCATGCCCTTGCCTGCTTCCCGCGTGGCGAGGCAGGCGCCCATCGGGAAGCCGCCGCCGATGCCCTTCGCGACAGCCATGATGTCGGGCGTGATGCCCGACCATTCATGCGCGAAGAGCTTGCCCGAACGGCCGACCCCGCTCTGCACTTCATCCAGCACGAGCAGGATGCCGTGCTTGTCGCAGAGTTCGCGCAAGCCCCGCATGCATTGCGGCGGCACGGGGCGCACACCGCCCTCGCCCTGCACCGGCTCGATCAGAATGCCGGCGGTCTCGGGGCCGATGGCGGCTTCAAGCGCCTTGTGATCCCCGAATGCCACCTGATCGAAGCCCTCGACCGGCGGGCCGAAGCCTTCGAGATACTTCTTCTGCCCGCCCGCCGCGATGGTCGCGAGCGTGCGGCCATGGAAAGCCCCCTCGAAGGTGATGAGCCGATAGCGCTCGGGGTTTCCGTTCGCCGCATGGTATTTCCGCGCCATCTTGATCGCGCATTCCAGCGCTTCCGCGCCGGAATTGGTGAAGAAAACCACATCCGCGAAGGTGAGCTCCGTCAAACGCTTCGCGAGCCGCTCGCCTTCGGGAATCCGGTAGATATTCGAGACATGCCAGAGCTTGCCGGCCTGCTCGGTCAGCGCGCTCACGAGATGCGGATGCGCATGACCCGCGACATTCACCGCGATGCCCGCCGCAAAGTCGAGGAAGCGTCGACCATCGGTCGCAGTCAGCCACGCTCCGTTCCCTCGCTCGAAGGCCAGTTCCGCGCGCGCATAGGTCGGCAGCAATGCCGATTGCGTGTTCGGTTCGACCTTGGGGACGCCACCCGGGGCGTTTTCGAGGGAAGTGTTCATGGCGATCCTGACCGGAGGTCCTCTCTCCTGAAGTTGATGTCGGGAGGCTTGTGCGAAAAAAGAACGCCGCCCGGCTCGGGCGGCTTTCCTCTGAGCCTGTCTCAGCGATTTCCCTAGAAAAGTCAAGATTCGCCCCCATAACGCTGAGCTTTCCGCCGTCCCGCTCATGGCATCCTGCCGGCATGGAGAGGCGGGGCTGATGTTCCCGCCGCACCAGATCGCTGTTGAAAACGGAGAAGTTCTGCCTTCAGGTGCTCAACAAGGGGACCCGGAAGCGTCTAGGGTGTTGTCAACGACTGATGGGGAGAGCGGGGCGTTCTGAACGGCCCATGCCCCATCGGGTTCACGAGTATCAGTCACGTTCAGGCGGAGTTTTCGTCACCTCGCAAGGCGGCATGCGCGAGGTCGGCGGAGGATTCGCCCTGGAAGGCGAGGAGGCATGGATGTCCTGGGATGACGGTCGGATCGAACGGCTGAAGAAGCTGTGGTCGGACGGGTTGAGTGCCAGCCAGATCGCGGCGGAACTCGGCGGTGTCACGCGCAATGCGGTCATCGGCAAGGTGCATCGCCTCGGCCTTTCCGGCCGCGCCAAATCGAAGCCGGCGACGGTAGCCCGTCCGCGGGTGAAGACCACCGTGAAGCAGGCGCGCATTCCCGTCGCCACCACGCGCGGCAATCTCGCGGTGATCGAGATGGTCGAGACCGAGGTGGAGGTGATCCGGAAGCCGGCCGAGGTGCTGATGATCCCGCTCTCGCGGCGCATCTCGATCATGGAGCTGCGCGAAGGCCTGTGCAAATGGCCGATGGGCGATCCGCTGGATGGTGGTTTCGCCTATTGCGGCGCGGATTCGGGCATGGGCAAGGTCTATTGCGACGCGCATTGCCGCATCGCCTACCAGCCGCAGAACGATCGCCGCCGCTCGGGCTGAAGCGCGCGACATCGCTGGAATTTCAAAGGGGAGCGCAAGCCCCCTTCCTTGTCGCAGGAAGCTCTATCCGCCGAAGGTCTCGTCGAAGGCGTAACCCGTGCCGCGCACGGTGCGGATCGGGTCCTTCTGGCCCCGTCGCGTCACGGCTTTCCGCAGGCGACCGACATGCACATCCACCGTGCGCTCGTCGATATAGGTGTCGCGGCCCCAGACGCCGTCGAGCAGCTGGCTGCGCGAATAGACCCGCCCCGGATTCTGCATCAGGAATTCCAGCAGGCGGAATTCGGTGGGCCCGAGATGCAGTTCCTTCCCGGCGCGATGCACGCGTTTCGCGCGGCGATCCACCAGCAGATCGCCGAGTTCCAGCCGATCCGAGAGATGATCCGGCTTGGTGCGACGCAGAAGCGCGTTCACCCGCGCCATCAGCTCCGGCACGGAGAAGGGCTTCACGATATAATCGTCCGCACCCGTTTCGAGGCCGCGGACGCGATCAGGTTCCTCGCCGCGCGCGGTGAGCATGATGACCGGCAGCCGCGCGGTTTCCTTGCGGGCGCGCAGCCTGCGGCAGATCTCGATGCCCGAGAGTCCGGGCATCATCCAGTCGAGCAGGAGAAGATCCGGCGGGTCTTCCTTGAGACGCAGATCGGCTTCGTCGCCGCGCGCCACATGCTCCACGACGAAGCCTTCTGCCTCAAGATTGTAGCGCAGGAGAACCGCCAGCGCCTCTTCGTCCTCGGCGATCAGCACGCGCAGGGTCATGGCGTCACTCCGCCTTCAGGCCCTTGGTATAATGCGTATCCTCCGCCTTGGGGCGTGGCCCCGCCAGCGGCTCGCCGGTCTCGACCAGGTGCACGGTCTCGGCAATGTTGGTGGCATGGTCGCCCACGCGCTCCACGTTCTTGGCGATGAACAGGAGATGCGCGCAATAGGTGATAGCGCGGGGGTCTTCCATCATGTAGGTCAGCAATTCACGGAACAGCGAGTTATGCAGCGCATCGATCTCGCCATCCCGCAGCCAGACCTCGCGGGCGAGATCCGGCCGGTTCTGGGAATAGCTGTCCAGCACGAGCTTCAATTGCTCCTGCACCATGCGCGCCATGTTCTGGATGCCGGAAAGCGTGCGCGTGCCGATCATGGTCGAATCCATGGCGCGGACACGCTTGCCGATGTTCTTGAACAGATCGCCGATGCGCTCGATGTCCCCGGCGATGCGCACCGTGCCCATCACGGCGCGCAAGTCATTGGCCATGGGCTGGCGCTTCGCGATGAAGACCACCGCGAGATCCTCGATCTCCTGCTGGAGGGCATCGAGGGCCTTGTCGCGCTGCACCACGGCCTCGGCGCGGGTCTTGTCGCCCTTCACGAGCGCATCGATGGATTCGACCAGCATCGCCTCGGCAATGCCGCCCATTTCGTTGATCTTGCGCGAGAGGACGCCAAGCTCCTCGTCGAACGCCTTGACAGTGTGATTGGTCATGGGGCTCTCCCGTCCGATCAGCCGAAGCGGCCGGTGATGTAGTTGCGCGTCAGTTCCTGGCGCGGGTTCATGAAGATCTGGTCGGTCACACCGTCCTCGATCAGCTTGCCAAGATGGAAGAAGGCCGTGCGCTGCGAGACGCGCGCGGCCTGCTGCATCGAATGCGTGACGATGACGATAGTGAAGTTCGAGCGCAGCTCGTCGATCAGTTCCTCGATCTTCGCCGTGGCGATCGGGTCGAGCGCCGAGCAGGGTTCGTCCATGAGGATCACTTCGGGCCGCACGGCGATGGCGCGGGCAATGCAGAGGCGCTGCTGCTGGCCGCCGGAGAGCGAGGTGCCGCTGTCCTTCAGACGGTCCTTCACCTCGTCGAAGAGGCTCGCCTTCTTGAGCGCGCCGAGGACGATCTCGTCGAGTTCGGTCCTGTCCCGCGCAAGACCGTGCAGGCGCGGTCCATAGGCGACGTTCTCGTAGATGGATTTCGGGAAGGGGTTCGGCTTCTGGAACACCATGCCCACCCGCGCGCGCAGAAGCACGGGGTCGAGGCCGGGCTCGTAGATGTCGCGGCCATCCATGCGCAGGTCACCCGTGACCCGGCAAATGGGGATCGTGTCGTTCATGCGGTTGATGCAGCGCAGGAAGGTGGATTTGCCGCAGCCCGAAGGGCCGATGAACGCCATCACGCCCTTTTCCGGCACATCGACCGACACGTCCTTCAGCGCGTGCTTGTCGCCGTAATGGACGTTGACGTTGCGCGCGGTGATCTTTGCCCGCGGGCCTTCGCTTGTCTCGGGCGTGGCTGGAGGGTTGGCTGTCTCGTTCATGGGGCGTCCTCGAAACGCGAAAAGGGGAAAGGCCGGCTTACCAGCGGCGCTCGAACATCCGCCGCAGGATGACCGCCGCCGCGTTCATCACGAGCAGGAAGCCCAAGAGCACGATGATCGCGCCCGCCGTGCGGGACTGGAAGGCGAGTTCCGGCAGATCGGACCACAGGAAGATCTGCACCGGCAGGACCGTTGCGGCCTCGGTGATCGCGCCGGGAATATCGACGATGAAGGCCACCATGCCGATCATCAGCAGCGGCGCGGTCTCGCCCAGCGCATGCGCCATGCCGATGATGGTGCCGGTCATGATGCCGGGCATGGCGAGCGGCAGCACATGGTGGAACACCGCCTGCTGATGAGAGGCACCGATGCCGAGCGCGGCCTCCTTGATGGAGGGCGGCACGGCCTTCAGTGCCGCGCGGCTCGCGATGATGATGGTGGGAAGCACAAGCAGCGCCAGCACCAGACCACCCACCAGCGGTGCCGAGCGCGGCAGGTTGAAGGCATTGAGGAACACCGCGAGACCCAGCAGGCCGAACACGATGGAGGGCACGGCGGCGAGGTTGTTGATGTTCACTTCCAGAAGATCCGTGAAACGGTTCTTCGGGGCGAATTCCTCGAGATAGATCGCCGCCGCGACACCGATCGGCACGCAGAGCAGCAGCGTGACGAGCAAGGTGAGCGCCGAGCCGATCAGCGCGCCGCGAATGCCCGCGAGTTCCGGCTCGCGGCTGTCGCCATTCGTGAAGAAGCGCGCATTGAAGGCTTTTTCGGTCATGCCGCGCTGCGCGAGGGTTTCGAGCCAGGCGCTCACGGCATCATTCACGCGGCGGTTCGTCTCCGGAACGCGCAGGGTCAGCACCGACCAATCCGTGATGAGCGAGCCGGGCCTCGGCGCGACAAGGGTTGTCGCCTTCGCATCATTCGGGCCGATCTCCGTGATTTTCAGGATGCCGCCGCCGATGGATACGAGCAGGCTCGGCTCGCGATCCGTCAGCGTTTCGGGCGCATTCGCGTCGGTGATGCGCGCCTGGATGGCGTTAGCCGCCTGTTCGAGTTCGTTGCGCTTGGCGTCCACGCTGGCATTGCCGCCAGCCGGCGGCAGGGTCGCAAGTTCAGCGAGCAGAGCACGACGGCGTTCGGCAAGGAAAGACTTGGTCCCGGCCAGCGCGACCCGGAAGGCCGCCCCGCCATTGCGCAGGGTGATGTTGGAACCCTCGCCTTGCACTTGCAACGGCCCGCTCCCCTTGAGGCGCGTGATCAGCGTCTCGCGCTGGCGCAGGAACAGATCGGCATCCGACGCGAGCAGCAGCGGCATCACGCGCGTCTGGCCGATGATGCCGGGATCGGCGAGCACCGCCTTGCGCAGATCATCCACGGCGCCGGAGGAGATCATGCTGTCGAGCGCGCGGCGCGCGCGGCGATCCGTGGCTTCCGGGAATTGCGCCTGCAGGGCCGCGCGCACCAGCGCCTGGTAATCGGCGCCGCGCAGATCCGCGACATCACGCGTGCCTTTCGGATCGACGACCGCCGGGTCGAACGTGATCTGCAGCGTGGCGCGGTACTCGAAGAACGAGGGGATGCCCTTGCGCAGGATATCGACCAGAAGGAAGCCCAGGAAGGCCGCCGTCACCAGCACCGCCAGGAGGCCCAGCGCCTTGAACCGCGCTTCGGCGCGATAACGCTTCTTGAGGCGCGCACGCGCTTCCGCGCTGTCGAAATCGACGCCGGCGGCGGCGCGGTTCATCACGGGGGGGAGAGCCGGATCAGTCATATTGTTCCCGATATTTCCGGATGATCGCGAGCGCGATGACATTGAGCGTCAGCGTGAAGAAGAAGAGCACGAAGCCGAGCGCGAAGGCCGCCAGCGTTTTCGCGCTGTCGAATTCCTGGTCGCCGACGAGGATGGTCTTGATCTGCACGGTGAAGGTCGTCACCGCATCGAGCGGGTTGAAGGTGAGATTGGCCGCAAGGCCCGCCGCCATCACCACGATCATCGTCTCGCCCACCGCGCGGGAAATCGCGAGCATGAAGGCCGAAACGATGCCCGGCAGGGCCGCCGGCAGGATGACGCGCTTGATGGTCTCGGATTTCGTGGCCCCAAGCCCCAAGGAGCCGTCACGCAGGGATTGCGGCACGGCGGTGATCACGTCATCCGACAGCGAGGAGACGAAGGGGATGATCATCATCCCCATCACGAGACCCGCCGCGAGCGCGCTTTCCGAGGCGACATCGAGGCCGAGGGCCTGCCCGGTGACGCGGATCAACGGGGCGATCGTGAGGGCCGCGAAGAAGCCGAGCACAACGGTGGGAATGCCGGCAAGGATTTCGAGAACCGGCTTCGCGATGGCGCGGAAGCGAGGCGACGCATATTCCGCCATGTAGATTGCCGCGAAAAGACCGATCGGGCCTGCAACCAGCATGGCGATGGTCGAGATCAGCAAGGTGCCCGTGAGCAGCGGCACGATGCCGAAGGCACCCGACGAACCGCCCTGATCGGCGCGGATCGCCGTCTGCGGCGACCAATGCGTGCCGGTCAGGAATTCCACCGGCGACACGCGCTGGAAGAAGCGGAAGGTCTCGAACACCACCGAGAACACGATGCCGACCGTGGTCAGCACGGCGATACCCGCGCAGAGCATCAGGAAGATGGAGACAAGACGCTCGAACCGGTTGCGTGCCTTGAAATCCGGCGCGATGCGCCGCAACGCGAAAAGCAGACCGGCCACGCCCGAAGCGAGGCCCAGGGCGTAAATGGCGGCGATGGCGATCTGGCGCACGCTGCGCCAGGTTTCCACCGCAGCGGTCAGCGCGGAAAGATCGCCGGCGACCGGCCTTCCCGCCGCCAGATCGGCGATCTGCCGCAGGGCCGCGCCGCGCCGCAGCGGATCAGCCACCAGAGCCGGGTCGAGTGCTGCCAGCGCCTGCCTCTCCGCCGCGAAGCCGGTGAGGAAGGAACCGATCGCGAAGACCGCGAACATCGGCAGGGCCACGATCGCCCCGGCGAGCAGGCCATGATAGGCCGGCCGCGAATGGAAGGTCGCGCCACGCGCCCCCTCGGCCGCACGCCCGCGGGCCAGAACATAGGCAAAGCCCGACATCAGGAGCAGCAGCGAGAAATAGATGAGGCTCACGTTTGCTTCCCCGCTCGTCCTGTCACATCAAGGCCGGCCGCTCGAAACGAGGGCCGGCCGGATTGCTGCGCTCTTGCGCAAGGCTTACTCCCGCACCAGGCTTACTTCGGAAGGCCTTCGCCCGTCATGACCTTGAGGTTCGCAACATTGGCCTGCGAGTTGGCGAGCCTGTCCTTGGGAACCGGCACGAGGCCTTTCTTTTCGAGGTAGCCGCCATCGCCAGCCGCACGATTGGAAACAAATTCCTGCGCGAACTTGTCAAGGCCCGGCACCACTCCGATATGGGCCTTCTTCACATAAACGAACATCTCGCGCGCCGCCGGATATTTCAGCGTGGAAATGGTTTCCTCGTTCGGCTCCACGCCATCGAGCTTCACGCCCTGCACCTTCGAGACATTCTCCTCGAGGAAGGAATAGCCGAAGATGCCGATCGCGCCCGGATTGGCTTCGAGCTTCTGCACGATCACGTTGTCGTTCTCGCCCGCTTCCACATAGACGCCATCTTCGCGGATCGACTTCCAGGCGGCATCGAAAGCCTTGCGGTCCGCCGCCTTCAGCGCCTTCATGGCCGGGATCTGCTCGGCGCCCGGCTCCAGGACAAGTTCGTGGAACGAATCACGCGTGCCGGAGGTCGGCGGCGGGCCGAGCACCTCGATCGGGCGGTTCGGCAGCGAGGGGTCGACCTGGTTCCAGGTCTTGTAAGGATTGGGGATCAGCTTGCCATCCGGGCCCGGCACGTTCTTGGCGAGGGCCAGGAACACCTGCGCGCGGGTGAGCGACAGCGGCGGGTTCTTCTTCGAGAAAGCGAGGGTTAGTCCATCATAGCCGATCATCAGCTCCATGATGTCCTTCACGCCGTTTTTCTGGCACAGCTCGAACTCGCCCGCCTTCATGCGGCGCGAGGCATTGGTGGCATCCGGGAACTGCACGCCGACACCATCGCAGAACAGCTTCATGCCACCGCCAGTGCCGGTGGATTCGACAACCGGCGTCTTCACCCCGGCGGTCTTGCCGAGCTGTTCAGCCACCACCGTGGTGAAGGGATAGACAGTCGACGAACCGACAATGCGGATCTGGTCGCGGGCAGCGGCCAGGCCGGTCGACGAGAGAAGCGCCAAGGCCAGAAGGGCGGTGGAACGGAAGGACGTCATGAGGAAATCTCCATCGTTCGGACATCAAGGACAGTGCCGACCAACCCGAAAGCTCCCGGCGAGTTAGCGACCTTCTAGCAAACCGCGACGACAGAAAGATGACAGGCTTAGCGCTTGAATTTAGGCGGCTTTATAAGAAGGCAGCAGGACAGTGACGATCAATCCGGCCCTTTCGGGGCTCGCAAGCTCCAGCCGGCCGCGATGCCGCGTGACGATATGCTTGCAGATGGCGAGGCCAAGCCCGGTGCCGCCCTGCTCCCGGCTCTCGGCCGCGCTGATGCGGTAGAAGCGTTCGGTCAGGCGCGGCAGGTGTTCGGCGGCAATTCCGGGGCCGAAATCGCGCACTTCCAGCACCACCTCCCCTTCGCGGCGCGCAAGCGTCACCCGAACCTGGCCGCCTGCGCTGCCATACTTGATGGCGTTCTCGATCAGATTCTCGAAGAGGCGCACGAGTTCGTCGCGTTCCCCCGGCACGACGAAGTCGCCATCCTCCGGCAGGTCGCCTTCGAGCTTCACCTTCCGCTCGGCGGCAAGCCCCCCCAGCAGATCGAAAAGATGCAGCACCAGCGGGCGCAGATCGACCGGCTCCGATGGCGGAATATGCGCCCGCATCTCGATACGCGAAAGCGAGAGCAGGTCGTTGATGAGCCTCGTCATGCGCCGCGCCTGCTCGGCGATGATGCCGAGGAAGCGCTCGCGCGCGGCGGCATCATTCTTCGCGGGGCCCTGCAAAGTCTCGACGAATCCCAGCACGGAAGCGAGCGGCGTGCGCAGTTCATGGCTGGCATTGGCCACGAAATCCGCGCGCATCTGCTCCACGCGGCGGCTTTGCGTCGTGTCCTGGAAATGCAGCACGGCCGCGCTCGTCCGCTCGCCGCTCGCGAGCCGGCGGATGGAAACCTCGAAGCTGCGTTCCACCGGCACCCGTTCAATCAGTTCCGCACGCTCGCCCTCCGCGCCGCGCAGCACCGAATCGAGGGCCTGGGTCATCGTCGGGTCGCGCAGGATGTTCGAAAGCGGGAAGCCCTTCCTTAACCCCGGAAAGGCGCCAAAGGCCGCCCGGTTCGCATGCTGAACTATGGCCCGGCGATCGACGAGGATGGTGGGGGACGGCAGCGCATCGAGCGCCGCACGCAAATCCGGCGAGGCGTCTGTCGCGCCGGCGACGACGAATGTCTCGCGCGGGCCCTCCCCGCTCCGAAGACGCGGCCAGACCAGCAGGGCCGCCTGCGCGAGAAGCAGGAGCACGACGGGAATCGGTGAGCCAAGGGCAATGGCCAGCAGGGGAATCGCCAGAGCGAGGATGAAGCTCACCCGATGGGGCCAATCCCCGGATCGCCCGCCCGGCCCATCCGCCATCGTCTGTTATTCCCGCTCGGAGGCGGGCTGACTTTCAAGCTGGCGCCGCAGCATGCCGGCACGCAGCATGATCTCTCGGGTGCCGAGCAGGATCAGCGCCAGGATGAAAGGCAGCAGATAATAGACAAGGCGATAAACGAGCAGCGCGCCCAGCAATTCGCCGCGCGGCACCCCGGGCAGCGCCAGGAGCATGGTCGCCTCGAACACCCCGATCCCTCCCGGTGCATGGCTGGCGATGCCGAGCACGACGGCGAACACATAGGCCGCCAGCATGGTCGCGAAAGGCACATGCGCATCGGGTGGCAGCAGCACCCAGAGAACTGCGGCACCGGCGCAGACATCGATCGCGCCGAGAATCATCTGCTTCAGCGTGACAGGAAAACTCGGCAGTCGCAGACGCCAGCCCCGCACCATGAACCGGCGACGATTGTTCCGGACGAGGAAGAGATAGAACAGGATGGCGGCGAAGACCGCAACGCCGATCAGCAGGTTCATGGAAACAGGCAGCCGCGTGAACGTGCCCGCCGATGCCGGCTGGAAGATCATCACCAATCCGAAAACCACCCCCATGCCGAGCCAGAACGTGATGCCGGCAATCAGCGTCAGGCTCGCAATGGCGCTCGCGCCAAGGCCGACCGAGGAATAGATCCAGTAGCGCACGGTGGCCGCCGTCAGCAGCGGAAAGCCGAGCGTGAAGCTCACGGCATAGCTCGTGAAGGATGCGAGCGCCGCAATGCGATAGGATATCTTCTGGATGGTCACCTCCCGCAGGGCCACCCAGTCATAGCCGGTGAGCATCAGGTAGGAGATGGCGGTGAAGAAGATCGCCAGCATGATCTGCTCGCCGCTGGCCCGGGCGAAGGCGGCCTTCACCTGCGCGCTGTCGAGTTCACCGATGACGAAATACAGGACCGTCAGCGAAAGCGCGAAAAGGGTCGCGCTGGCCAGGGTGCCAAGCAGCTTGAACCACCGGGCGCGACGCAGCCGCGCGGCGGTTTCCTCGGCCGCCTCCGTTTCCTGTCCCAGGCCTTTCAGCATATTCACTCCCGGCCCGTTCTCCATCCGGCCTCGGCGGGTCGTAGCGCGCCGGTTCCGATAAGGTCAATCGCCTGCCGCGCTACCGGAGGGTGCGCAGAAAATCGAATACAGAACCGTGATGACCCGCCGCACATCCTCGTCGGCGAGGCTGTAGAGGATCGACTTGCCCTCGCGGCGCGTGGAGACAAGGCCATCGAGCCGCAGGCGCGCAAGCTGCTGCGAAACGGTGGGCTGGCGCAGCGAAAGGATCTGCTCGAGTTCGGAGACGGAACGCTCGCGCTCGGCGAGCAGGCACAGCAGCAGCAGGCGGCTCTCGTGGCTCAGCGCCTTGAGGAAATCGCTGGCCTTGCGCGCCTTGCGCATCAGCATGTCGAGGTCATGGCCGCCTCCATCGGCGGCGTTCATCTCGTCCTTCGCAAGGGTGACCAGTTGGCTCATGGGATTTTCCAGATCGCAAGCGCGATGTTAGGGAGGCGGCGCCGTGCCCGCCTTGGAAAGAAGGACAGACAGCAGGCCCCAGAAGCTTTCCGCATTCATGTAGCCTGTGATCCGCCCGATTTCGCGACCATTTTCCATCAATACGAAGGTTGGTGAAAAATAGATCGGAGGTTCCAGTTTCCATTCCGGTGCAAGCGGCTTGTCAAGGCTCACGCGGCGCAAGGGGGCTTTCGCGCCCTCCTGCGTCTTCGGATAGATCGGTCCGATCTCCCGGTCCCAGTTCCGGCACCAGGGGCAGCCCGCGCGCTCGAAAAGCACGAGTTCGGCAGAGGCGGCGGGCGCGGCACTCCAGCCAAGCGCCATAGCGGCAAGCATAGCCGCAGTCCATCCGCGCCGGAAGCGGGCAAGGGGAAGGGACATCCGCATCGCACGGAAATAGGCGAAGACGATCCCGCTCACAAGCGGGGCGTGCCATCCGGCGGATTGTTCCTCAAGTTTTTCCGGCGGATGCGTCGGATGACGAAGGCCATGGCAAGCACGACGACCGGCACCGAGAGCGCCGTCGCGACATCGGTGGAGACCGGCAGCAGGCCGCGATCCTTCAGCCCTTTCAGCAGGAAGCTGACCAGCCCGACCACGTAATAACTGATGGCCGCGATCGAGAGGCCTTCCACGGTTTGCTGCAGGCGAAGCTGCAACTGCGTGCGTTCGTTCATGGCCCCGAGCAGCCCGTTATTCTGCTTGGCGAGTTCCACGTCGATGCGGGTGCGCAACAGGCCCGAAGCGCGCGTGAGGCGAGCGGCAAGGCTTGCGAGATTCGCTTCCATGCGCTCGCAGGTGCGGAACGCGGGGGCGTTTCGCCTTTGCAGGAAGCTCGAGATGGCCGGCGCGGTGACACCCGCCGGGTCGCCCATGCCCTCGAGCCGCTCGTTGAGGATCGCGGCATAGGCGCGCGTGGCCCCGAAGCGGAAAGTGGTGCGGGCGATCTCGCTCTCCACCTTCGCGGTCATCATGGTCAGGCGCGCGAGCAGCGCATCGCCCTCGTCGAGCCGCTGACGATGCACGAGTTCGGCGGTGAGTTTCGCGAGCCCCTGCTCCACTTCCCGGATCACCGGCCCGATTCGCTGCGCCTCGGGCAGGCCCAGAAGAGCCATGGTGCGGTAGAACTCGACCTCCGTGATGTCACGCGCCAGCGCCCCGAGACGACGATCGGTCATGCCGCGATTGATGACGACAAAGCGCACGAAACCGCCTTCATCGGGCGCGAAATCCGAGGCCATCTCGGCCATGCCATCCTCGACGATCGAATGCGAGAGGATGGACTGGCGCAGGCGCCCGATCGCGGCATCGCCTTCGGGATCTTCCACGAAGGCGATGTCGATCGAGACGAGATGCGGCCCTGGCTGCTCCGGCAGCGGCAGGTTGCGCATGATGTCGGCGGCAGGCGATTCGAACCTCGCATGCTCGCCCGAGAGCAGGAACACGAAGGTGGTGAATTCCGTATGCTCTTCCCAGCGGAAAAGGCCTTGGGGCAACTCGTGACGATGGTGCTTCGCGCCTTCCGGGGCGGGAGAGCGCCCATGCGAGCGGGCAAAATTGTCGAGCCGCTCGCGCAGCACTTCGGCCGATTCGCTGCCGCGCAGGAAGGCGAGACCGATGAGGCGGGCGGGCGCGGAGAACGGGAAGAACGGGCGGGAATGGGCTTCGAGCAGGACCGAATCGCGCGCGGGATGCGGCTCGAAAGGCGGGGTGGATGCAACCTTGGCCATGGATTCTTCGACTCGAGCGAAAGGCCCCGGCAAGCGCGCCGGTGTCTTCTTATGCCGAATTCGGAAGCAGATGGCTACTTGGCGCGAAGGCTTTCCCGATCGAAAAATGGCGGGCTCGACGCTTTACATTCAAGAAAACCTATATACCGTTGCTCACAAAATAGAAGAACAGGGCTGGCATGGCAGGACTTTCCACGCCAGATCATGGCTGAAACCCGAGGAGGATTCCCGGCATGACGTCGCTGACCACTGTCTCGCGCCGCGATGCGCTCTGCCTCACGGCGGCTGCTCTCGCGCTCGCCCCCGGCCTTGCCCGCGCCGATGCGGCGGCGGTGGAAGCCGAACTGAGGAAGCTCTACGGCGACAAGAAGCCGGGCTCCGGCAAGATCAGGCTCGATGTGCCGCAGATCGCGGAGAACGGCCTCGTGGTGCCGATCAGCGTCGAGGTTGAAAGCCCGATGACGGAGAAGGACCACGTGAAGACGGTCCATGTCTTCGCGGATGGCAACCCGCTGCCTGGCATTGCGAGCTTCCGTTTCACGCCGGCCTGCGGCAGGGCGGCGGCCTCGACCCGCATGCGCCTCGCGCAGACGCAGAATATCGTCGCCATCGCGGAGATGGCCGACGGGTCGCTCTTCTCCACGAAGAGTGAAGTGAAGGTCACCATTGGCGGCTGCGGCGGCTGAGAAGAGAGGCAAGGAGTTCAGACATGTCCAGCAAACCCGTGCCCCGCGTCCGTGTTCCCGCGAATGCAAGGAAGGACGAGCTGATCGAGATCAAGACCCTCATCAGCCACGAGATGGAAAGCGGCCAGCGCAAGGATGCCGCGGGCGCCACCATTCCGCGCAAGATCATCAACACCTTCACCGCCAGTTTCAACGGCAAGACGGTGTTCGAGGCGATCTGGCATCCGGCCATCTCCGCGAATCCCTATCAGTCGTTCTTCTACAAGGCGGCGGAGAGCGGCGAATTCAACTTTCAGTGGAAGGATGATGACGGCTCCGTCTACGAAACGAAGGCGAAGCTGACGGTCGCCTGAGGCAACGGCGGCTGCGGAGAAGCACGTCAGAACGCGAAACCCGACCCCACCGCCCCTCACCTGGTCATGAAGGGGAAAGCGCGGCTGAAAAAGGGGAGAGACGGCCATGGTCTCACGGCGAGAGCTGGTGCAGGGAGGTCTTGCGGCCTCTGCGCTTCTGGCCGGCTCCGGCCTGAGCGCGGGGCGCGCCTTCGCGCAACAGAAGCTGACGCAAGGCGATATCCTGCGTTTCGAGCCGCTGGGCAATGTCACGCTGCTGCATGTCGCGGATATCCATGCCCAGCTCGTGCCGACCTGGTTCCGCGAGCCCTCGATCAATCTTGGCGTCGGCGAGGCGAAGGGCCGGGTGCCGCATATCACGGGGAAGGATTTCCTCGACCTCTACAAGATTTCCGCCGGCTCCCCCATGGCCTATGCGCTCACGAGCGAGGATTTCGCTTCGCTTGCCAAGAATTACGGCCGGATGGGCGGGCTTGATCGCCTTGCGACAATCATCAAGGCGATCCGCGCGGAACGCGGCGATAATCGCTGCCTGCTGCTCGATTGCGGGGATACCTGGACCAATTCCTGGACGTCGCTGCAAACGAAGGCGCAGGATATCGTGGATTGCATGAACCTGTTGAAGCCCGATGCCATGACCGCGCATTGGGAATTCACGCTCGGCGCGGAACGCGTGGAGGAGATCACCAGGAGCCTGCCCTTCCCGCTTCTCGCGCAGAACATCCGCGACACCGAATTCGAGGACAGGGTTTTCGAGCCGCGCCAGATGTTCGAGAAGGGCGGCGTGAGGATCGCCGTCATCGGGCAGGCCTATCCCTACACGGCCATCGCCAATCCCCGCTGGATGTTCCCGAAATGGGCCTTCGGCCTGCGGGAGGATGAACTCCAGCGGCAGGTGGAGGAAGCGCGCGGCGAGGGCGCCGATCTCGTCGTGCTGCTCTCGCATAACGGCTTCGACATCGACCACAAGATGGCGGGCCGCGTGAAGGGCATCGACGTCATCCTCACCTCGCACACGCATGATGCGCTGCCCGCGCCGGTGACAGTGGGCCAGACGCTGCTCATCGCCACCGGTGCCAATGGCAAGTTCATCTCCCGGCTCGATCTTGATGTGCGGGAAAAGCGCGTGCAGGGTTTCCGCCACCGGCTGATCCCGATCTTCTCGGATGCGATCGAGCCCGATGCGGAAATGGCAGCCCTCATCGCCAGGCATCGCGCGCCCTACGGGCAAGACCTCAAGCGCGTCCTCGGACGCACCGAGGGGCTGCTCTATCGCCGTGGCAATTTCCAGGGTTCACTTGACGACGTCTTCACCGATGCGATGCTGGAAGTGCGCGATGCGGAAATCTCGCTCTCGCCCGGCATGCGCTGGGGCGGAAGCCTCCTGCCGGGGCAGGACATCACCTTCGAGGACATCGCCAACGCCTCCGCGATGACCTACCCGCAATGCTACCGCACGACGATGAAGGGCTCGATGCTGAAGGCCATCCTCGAGGATATCGGCGACAACATCTTCAACCCCGACCCCTATTATCAGGGGGGCGGCGACATGGTGCGCGTCGGCGGCATGGGTTTTTCGATCAACCCGTTCGGCACGGTCGGAAACCGCGTCTCGAACATGACCTTCCTCAAGACCGGAGCGCCCATCGATGCCAGCCGCGATTATGTGGTCGCGGGCTGGGCCTCCATCAATGAGGGCACGCAAGGGCCGCCCATCTGGGATGTGGTCAGCCAATATCTCACCGCCAGGAAGACGATCACGCCGCGCAACGAAAGCGCCGTGAAGGTCGTGGGCCTTTGAAGGAGAAGCACATGTCCGATGCGCGAAAGGACAGACCGACCAGCCGCCGCGGCTTTCTGGTGGCCGCGGCCGGCGCGGGCGCTCTGGCCGCCGCCGGCGGCGCCCGGGCGCAGGGCCGGAAGCCCGACCCGCTGATCACCGAGCCGCAGGACTGGAACCGCTTCCTCGGTCCCGGCGTCGATGCCGCCCCCTATGGCAAACCATCGAAGTTCGAGGCCGGTGTCGTGCGCCGCCATGTGGGATGGCTCACGGCGGATACGATCTCCTCGATCAACTTCACACCGCTGCACCAGCTCGACGGCATCGTGACACCGAACGGCCTGTGCTTCGAGCGCCACCATGCGGGCGTGGCCGAGATCGAGCCCGGCAATCATCGGCTGATGGTCCATGGCCTTGTCGAGAAGCCGCTGGTCTTCACCATGGACGACCTCAAGCGCTTTCCGGGCCGGGTGAACAAGCTCTACTTCCTCGAATGCGCGGCCAATGGCGGCATGGAATGGCGCGGCGCGCAGCTCAATGGCTGCCAGTTCACGCACGGGATGATCCATAATGTGTGGTATACGGGCATTCCGCTGAAGACGCTGCTGGATGAAGCCGGCATGCGCAACCATGCCAAGTGGCTGCTGGCGGAGGGGGCCGATGCCTCGCTGATGACACGCTCCATCCCCATCGAGAAGGCGATGAAGGATTGCCTCGTCGTCTGGGCGATGAATGGCGAGGCGCTCCGGCCGGAGCAGGGTTATCCCCTGCGCCTCGTGGTGCCCGGCTGGGAAGGCAATATGTGGATCAAGTGGCTGAGGCGCCTCGAGATCGGCGACCAGCCCTGGCAGCAGCGCGAGGAAACCTCGAAATATACCGACCTCCTCGCCGATGGCCGCTCGCGCCGCTTCACCTTCGTCATGGATGCGAAGAGCGTGGTGACGAACCCCTCACCGCAGGCGCCCTTGCGCCAGAAGGGCCCGAACGTGCTCTCGGGCCTCGCCTGGTCGGGCCGCGGCGCGATCACCCGGGTGGATGTCTCCATCGATGGCGGCAGGAACTGGCGCAATGCGCGCATCGACGGACCGGTGCTGCCCATGTCGCTTACGCGGTTCTATGTCGATTTCGATTGGCAGGGCGAAGACCTGCTCATCCAGTCCCGCGCGATGGATGAGACCGGCTATGTGCAGCCCACCAAGGATGAGCTGCGCAAGGTGCGCGGCGTGAATTCCATCTATCACAACAACGGCATCCAGACCTGGCATGTAAAGCCGAACGGGGAGACCGAAAATGTCGAGATCCTCTAGGGCCTTGCTGGGTATTGCCCTCGCGGTCGCGCTCGGCTTCCCGGCTTTCGCGCAGGCGGGAAAGACCGGGCTCGGGCGCGCCGCCCTGCCGGCCGAAATCGAGGCCTGGGACATTGATATCCGCGCCGACGGCAAGGGCCTTCCGCCCGGCAAGGGCAGCGTGAAGGATGGCGAGACGCTCTTCATCGAGCGTTGCGCCGCCTGCCATGGTGAATTCGCCGAGGGCGTTGGCCGTTGGCCGGTTCTCGCGGGCGGACAGGGCACGATGAAGGATGACCGGCCGGAAAAGACGATCGGCTCGTTCTGGCCCGATCTCTCCACCGCATTCGACTACATTCGCCGGGCCATGCCTTACGGCAACGCGCAATCACTGACGGCAGACGAGACCTATGCGATCGTCGCGTTCCTGCTCAACATGAACAACATCGTGAACGAGGATTTTGTGCTGAGCCGGGAAAACTTTCTTTCGGTGAAGATGCCGAATGCCACGGCCTTCTACGATGATGACCGCGAACAGGCGGAAAGACATTTTTGGAACCGCCCCCCTTGCATGACCAACTGCAAGCCTGACACAAAGATCACAGGACGCGCCGCGGTTCTGGACGTGACGCCCGATGGCGGCGACAAGAGCATCAAGGTGGAATGATTGATGAGGGACGGGAAAAGGATCGCGTCGGCCTCCGCCGCCCTTCTTGCCTTTTTCATCCTGGCCGGCTGGCCCGGCCGGGCTTTCACCGGTACTTTTCGCGGCGACAAGGCTCTCGGGGAATATCTCGCCAGTGAATGCGTCACCTGCCACCAGAAATCCGGGCGGCAGGTCGGCGGCGTTCCAGCCATCGTCGGCTGGCCGGAGGACCAGTTTCTCGCCGTGATGCATGCCTACCAGAAAGGTGACCGGGAAAACCCGATCATGCGAACCATTGCGGGGCAGTTCAAGGAAGACGAGCTCCTTGCTCTTGCCGCCTATTTTGGCTCGCTCAAGCCACAACGCTGACAATCGAGGGGAAACCATGACGACACGTCGAGACATTCTGATCGGCTCCGGCGCAATCGCCGCCGCGAGCACATTGCCTGCGCCTGCCGTGCTGGGCCAGGCCAAGCCCCGGGTTGTCGTCATCGGCGGCGGTGCCGGCGGTGTCACCGCTGCGAAGTATATCGCCAGGGACAGCGAGAAGAAGATCGCTGTAACTCTCATCGAGGAAAACCCGAATTACCAGACCTGCTTCCACTCGAACCTCTTCCTCGGCGGCTTCCGCGACTATGCCTCGATCCTGCATGATTACGCGAAACTGCCCGGCCATGGCGTTGACGTGGCGCGCGCCCGCGCGCAGGTGATCGACCGCGACAAGAAGCAGGTGGTTCTCGCCGATGGCCGGCGCATCGCCTATGATCGCGTCGTCGTCTCGCCCGGCATCGACCTGAAATACGATTCCGTTCCCGGCTGGGGGAAGGAACATGAAGAGCGCATGCCGCATGCCTGGAAGCCGGGCGCGCAGACCCGCCTGCTGAAGCGCAGGCTCGATGCGGTGCCGAATGGCGGCGTCATCGTGATGATCGCGCCTCCGAACCCCTTCCGCTGCCCGCCGGGACCCTATGAGCGAATCTCGATGTTCGCGCATGTGCTGAAGCGCACGGGCAAGACGAAATCGAAGATCTTCATCATCGACCCCAAGGAGTCCTTCTCCAAGCAGGCCCTGTTCCAGGAGGGCTGGGACAAGCACTACAAGGGCCTCGTCGAATGGCTCGGCCCCAAGGTGCATGATGGCGTGAAATCGGTCGATTCGAAGACCGGGACGGTCGTCACCGGCTTCGAAACCTACAAGAACTGTGCGCTGGTGAATGTGATTCCGGCCCAGATGGCCGGCGCGATCGCTCGGGATTCCGGCCTTGCCAACCAGACCGGCTATTGTCCGATCCTGCCCGAGAGCATGAAGAGCGCGCTTGATGCGAATGTCTTCGTGCTGGGCGATTCCACCATTGCGGGCGACATGCCGAAATCCGCCTTCTCCGCCAATTCGCAGGCGAAGGTCGCAGCCATGACGATCCGCGGCGAATTGATCGGCGCGCGCACCTTCCCGGCGCGCTACGCCAATACCTGCTGGAGCCTGATCGAGACCGAGGACACCGTGAAGGTCGGCGGTGCCTACGAGGCCAAGGACGGCAAGATCACCGCCTCCTCCACCTTCATCTCCAGGACCGGCGAGACGGCCGAATTGCGCAAGCAGACGCAGGCCGAGAACATGGGCTGGTATGCCGGCATAATTGAGGACATGTTCGGCTGAGAATCCGGTCCCGGGCGAAACAGGACGCGCGCCGTGCTGGCGCGCGTTTTCCTTGGCGCCAGTTTTCGTGCAGCAGCTCAGCGCGCGATGGGCAGGCGCAGGGAAACCCGCAGGCCCGCGCCCCGGATGCTCTCGGATTTCAGCTCGCCGCCATGCAGGGCGGCAATGCTGCCGGCGATGGGAAGCCCCATGCCGAGGCCCTGATGGGCGCGGGAGAGGGACATATCGGCCTGCGCGAAGGGTTCGAGGCAGCGCGCGATATCCTCGGGCGGAATGCCTTCGCCGTCATCCTCGACGGTGAGCTTCAGCCCCTCGCCTTCCCGCGCCGAAATGAGGCGCAACGTGGTCGCGCCCTTGGCGTGTTCCAGCACATTCTGGATCAGGCGGGAGAGCGCGGAAGCGAGCAGCGTCTGGTCGCCCTCGAAATGCAGATTGCCCTCCTCCTCGCGCCGCTCGACACGGATGCCCGCCTTGGCGAGCGCGGGGCCATGAAGTTCCTGCATGTCATCGAAAAGCCAGCCGGGCGCGATCGGCTCGAAGGCTGGAACAATGCGCCCCGAGAGCATGTCCGAATAGGTCGCCATGTCCGCGAAGCTCTGCAGCAAACGCTTGCCGGATCCCTGCACAGCCTCGAGATGCTCTCGCATGGCGACGAGATCGCCACTTTCGCGCGCCTCGGCGGCCAGCCGCGTGAAGCCGATGATCGCATTGAGCGGCGTCTTCATCTCGTGGCGCAGCACGCTCATGAGATTGTCCTTGGTCCGGCCGAGCAGCTCGGCCTCCTTCTGCGCCTGCCGGGCCAGCGTCTCGTTGCGGGCCGCGCGGCAGACGAAGCGCAGGTAGTGGTCGAGAAGGGTCCAGTTGACCGGCTTCACCACGAAGGACGAGGCGCCGAGCTCATAGGCGCGGTCGATCGCCATGGCATCATCGCGCGAGGTCACCATGATGATCGGCAGATCCGCCGTCTCGGGGCAGGCGCGCACATGCGAGATCACCTCGAGCCCCGACATGTCCGGCATTTCCATATCCACGATGAGGATGTCGAAACATCCCTCGGCGAGCTTGCGCAAGCCGGCATTCCCATTCTCTGCCAGGGTCACGTCGCGTCCCTGCATCATCAGGAACATGCGCGAGGTCTCGCGGTAGATCGGATCGTCGTCGACGACGAGCACCCGCAGCTTCCCGGTTCCGGCTGCAGCGGGCTGCGCCGGGCCTCGGGGAAGGATGTCGGGAACGGGCATCATGGAGAGAGAGCCTTTCAATCCAAGCTTAACGAGCCAAACCTTTCCCCTCGGTTACGGCATTAACCGGACACTCAGGCTTTTCAGCGATCTTGTTCGCTATCAGCGCAATGCGCGGTCTCCGCTGCGGCCGTATCGCAATAGAAAGTCCTGAGATTCCGTGACGATCCGCGCCCGGCTCCTTCTGTTGATTGTGCTGGCGATCACCTCGGCGACGCTGATCGTCAGCATCGCATCGGTGCGTCGCGAGGTGTTGCGATTCACCCAGGCCAAGCAGACGGAACTCGAGGCAACCGCGCAGGTCTTCGCTTCCGCCGCCGCAGAGGCGGTCACAAACAGCAATCGCGGCGAAGCCTTGCGGGTCCTGCGCGCGATGGCGCGGATTCCGGGCATCAACTATTCCGGAATCCAGCGTATCGACGGCAGCACACTCGCCGAACTGGGCCTCAACATCCAACTCGTGCGCGAGGCGCCGGCACCCGGTCCCTTTGCCGCGCTGACCCTGCTGATGCGCGACACGATGTCGGTCAGCGTGCCGATCATCTCCTCGGGGGAAGAGGTTGGCCAGCTGGTCCTCCTGGCCGATACATCCAGCCTGTGGACCAATGCCTTGGGCATGATGCAGGATGCCGCGCTGGCAGGCTTGGCAGCCATCCTGATCGGTTTCATGCTGGTTTACCTGTTGCAACGTTCCATCGTGCGGCGGATCAATGCGATCGTGGACGGCATGGGGCAGGTGCAGAAGCGGCACGATTACTCCCAGCGCCTGCCCGAGAGCGGCCGCGACGAGCTGGCGCGCATCGCGACCGGCTTCAACGCGATGCTCGACGAAATCCGCACCCGTGACGACAAGCTCGCCCGCCATCGCGCCGCGCTGGAGGTGGAGGTCGAGGAGCGCACCCGCGATTATCGCCTCGCGAAGGAGGCCGCCGACGCCGCCAATGCCGCCAAGAGCGAATTCCTCGCGACCATGAGCCACGAAATCCGCACGCCGATGAACGGCATCCTCGTGATGGCGGAATTGCTCGCGGCATCCGACCTGCAACCGAAGCAGAAGCGCTTCGCGGATGTGATCGCGCGCTCCGGCGGCTCGCTGCTCGCGATCATCAATGACATCCTCGATTTCTCGAAGATCGAGGCCGGCAAGATCGAGCTTGAGACCATTCCGGTGACGGTGGAGGACATCGTCGAGACGGTGGCGCAGCTCTTCGAGGAAAAGGCCCGTTCGAAGGGCCTCGACCTCTCGACCTATCTTGCGCCCACCGTGCCGGGCCGCATCGGGACCGACCCGACGCGCCTCAACCAGGTGCTGTCGAACCTTGTCAACAACGCGCTGAAATTCACCGAATCCGGCTCGGTGAACCTCACCGTCGATCGCGACCCGGAAAACCCCGGCAACCTGCGCTTCTCGGTGCGCGATACCGGCATCGGCATTGCCAGGGACAAGCTCGCCACGGTCTTCGATGCCTTCTCGCAGGCGGATCAGACCACCACGCGCAAGTTCGGCGGCACAGGCCTCGGCCTTGCCATTTGCCGCCGCCTCGTCGAGGCGATGAAGGGACAGATCACCATCGAGAGCGAAGTCGGGGTGGGCACGGTCTTCCATGTCATCGTGCCGATCATCCACGTCGACCGGCTCGACAGCGAGCGCCAGGTCCGGCGCATCGGCTCCGGCAAGGTTCTGCTCGCGGTTTCCGGCCAGGCGACACAGGCCAATCTCGCGCGCTACCTTGAGGAATTCGGCTTCGAGGTGGTCGATGCGATCAGCGACACCCTCGGCCGCGATGGTGGCGAACGCCGTCTCATCATCGCCGATTCCGTGCTCTTGAGCGATCCCGCGACCGCGCGCCTGATGCGACGGGCCCCCACCATCGCGTTGGGACATTTCGGCGATTCCGAAACGGATCGCCTCATTGGCGAAGGCAAGGCGATGGCCGGCCTCGTGAGGCCGATCGCGCGGCGCGACCTTTTCCAGACCGTGAGCGACGTGCTGAGCGGCGTGAGCCCGGCCCAGCGCGCCCGCGCCGATGCCCAAGCCGAGCATGACCTGCCGAAATTCCCGCGCCATCTCGTGCTGGTTGCGGATGACAACCCGGTCAACCGCGAGGTCATCATCGAGACCTTGCGCCGCTTCGACCTCGCTTGCGACACGGTGGCCGATGGCCGGCAGGCCCTGCAGGCCGTGCAGGCCAAGCGCTACGATCTCGTGTTCATGGACGGCTCCATGCCGGAGATGGACGGTTTCGAGAGCACGCGCGCCATCCGTGCCTGGGAAAAGAAAACCGGGCAGCCCGCCCTGCCGATCATCGCGCTCACGGCGCATGTTGTCGGCAGCCACGCCGATGCCTGGAAAACTTCCGGCATGAACGGAGTGCTGCACAAGCCCTTCACGCTCTCCGCCATGGGGCGCATGCTGGAGACGCACCTCATGGGGCGCACCCCGCATGCCGACCGCCGCATCGCGGCTGGCGCTGCCACCTCTTCCGCCGCGCGGCATGAGCGCCTCCTTGTCGCCCCCGCGCCGCAGGTCGCGACCCCGCTCCCGATGACGCCCGTTCTGCCTGAGCCGAGCCCGAAACCGCCCTCGCCTGCGCTCGCCACACAGGCGAAAGAGGATGTTCCCGTGCTGGACCCCACCACCACCGGCCAGCTTCTCGGCATGGTGAAGGGTGGCGGCGGTGCGGCAGTCGCGCGCATCTATCGCCTCTATCTCGAGAACGGGCCACCGGCCCTCGCGGAGATCGACGCGGCGATTGCGGCCGGTGACGCACCCCGGGTGGCACGCGCGGCCCATGCGCTGAAATCGATGTCACTCTCGCTGGGCGCGGTGCGCGTGGCCGGCTTCGCGGGCGAACTGGAAAAGGCTGGCCGGCAGGATCAGGCGAGGCTCTATCCCGGCCTGCGCGAACTCACGGCCAGCCATCTCGACGAGGCCTACGCCGCCATCGCGCGGCTTCAGGCCGAGAACGAGTTCACGACCGAGGACGCAGCAAGCGCGGCCTGAGCCTCAGCGCAGGGCACTGGCCGGCAGCCAGAACACCTCGCCCGCGCTCTCCTCCGTATCGAGCCAGGTGAAGGCGAGATGCGGGAATTCGACATCGAGCACTTCGCGATCAAGCCCGATCTCGCAGAGCATGCCGCCCCCGGCATGGAGATGCTTTGCCGCCTCGCGGAGGATGCGCCGCACGAGATCGAACCCATCGGGGCCACCATCAAGCGCGATCGCCGGCTCGTGGCGGAATTCTTCCGGCATCATCGCAATCGTCGCCTGATCGACATAGGGCGGGTTTGAAAGGATGAGGTCGAACCGCGTGCCCTTCAGGGGCGCGAAAAGATCGCCCTTGTGGAGCGTGATGCGATGCTCGAGGCCGTAATCCGCGACATTCTCGGCCGCGAGATCAAGCGCATCGGCCGAGAGATCGACCGCATGCACTTGCGCATTCGGGAAGGCATGCGCCGCGAGGATCGCGAGGCTGCCGCCGCCCGTGCACAGATCAAGCACGGAGGTGATCTCATTCGGATCATCGATCAGGCCCGAACCATCCGAGCCATCGAAAAGCGGCGAGAACAGGAGATCCGCCAGGAAGGAGCGGGGGATGATCGCGCGCGGATCGCAGCGGAACGAGAAACCATGGAGATAGGTGCGGCCCGTGATATAGGCGGAGGGGATGCGCTTCTCGATGCGCGTGGCGATGCGATCGCCGAGCATCGCCTTCTCGCGGGCCGTGAGGCGCGCATCGGCGAAGGCGTTGAAATCATCCACCGGCAGATGCAGGCTTTCGAGGATGAGGAAGGCCGCTTCATCCAGCGCGCTGGTCGCGCCATGGCCGTGGTGCAGGTTCGCCTGCCGAAAGGCGCTGACCGCATAGCGCAGGCAATCACGCAAGGTGGCGAGTTCGGCGAGCTCGGCGCGAGGATCGGGCTTGGTCATGCGCGGATGCGCTCCTTTCCGGCAACGAGCACCGGGAAAACGATCAGCAGGGATTGGGCGAGAAGGTTCAGGAAGCCGATCGGCGTCATCGCATCGGTAAGGAGGGCGGAATAGGGCAGCTGGAAGAGCCAGCTTCCGATCAGCATCTCCGCCAGCAGCAGCAGGATGAAGGCAAGGAACCCGATGGTCAGGGCATCCATGCGCCCCGCCGCTCCGGCGCGTCGCATGATGAGCAGCGCCGCGCCGAAGCTGATGGCCACCATGAAGGGCAGTTCGAGCAGCCGGCTCGCATCCGGGCCCAGATGGGGCTGGAGCAGCCCCACGCGAAGGGCGCCCAGAGCGAAGCCCGCGGCAAAGACCAGTCCGAAATAGCCAGTGCCCAGCGCCAGCACCCGCGCGAAGCTGATCTCGCCGCGTTCCATGGATCAGAAGAAGGCCTGAAGGCCCGTGATCGCGCGTCCCAGGATCAGCGCATGCACATCATGCGTGCCCTCATAGGTGTTCACGGTTTCGAGGTTCTGGGCATGGCGCATCACGTGGTATTCAGCCTGGATGCCGTTGCCGCCATGCATGTCGCGCGCGGCGCGGGCGATATCGAGCGCCTTGCCGCAATTGTTGCGCTTCACGATCGAGATCATCTCGGGTGCCAGCTGGCCGGCATCCATCAGGCGCCCCGCGCGCAAGGAACCCTGAAGGCCCAGCGAAATCTCGGTCATCATGTCCGCGAGCTTCTTCTGGAAGAGCTGGGTCTGCGCCAGCGGCTTATTGAACTGCTTGCGATCCAACCCGTATTGCCGCGCGCGGTGGAAGCAATCCTCCGCCGCGCCCATCACCCCCCAGGAAATGCCATAACGGGCGCGGTTGAGGCAGCCGAACGGCCCCTTGAGGCCGGCAACATTCGGAAGCAGCGCATCCTCGCCCACTTCCACACCATCCATGACAATCTCGCCGGTGATGGAGGCGCGCAAGGAGAGCTTGCCGCCGATCTTCGGCGCGGAAAGGCCCTTCATGCCCTTTTCGAGGATGAAGCCGCGGATCGCGTTGTCATGCGCTGCGCTCTTCGCCCAGACGACGAAGACATCGGCGATCGGGCTGTTGGAAATCCACATCTTGGAGCCGGTCAGCCGATAGCCGTTTGCGGTCTTCTCGGCGCGGGTCTTCATGCCGGCAGGATCGGAGCCGGCATCGGGCTCGGTGAGGCCGAAGCAGCCGATGAACTCGCCGGTCGCGAGCTTCGGCAGATACTTCATGCGCTGCTCTTCCGAG
>JADCBP010000005.1 GCA_020253445.1 Methylobacterium sp. | reverse complement strand
GCCGAACGGAGCATCCGGCCAATCGCGCTCGGCCGCAAGAACTGGCTCTTCGCCGGATCCGACAAAGGCGGGGAGCGGGCCGCGGGCATCCTGTCTCTGATCGAAACCGCGAAGCTCAACGGCCTCAATCCAGAGGCCTATTGACCTTGCCCCCTGAAATGCCCTCGCTCTGAGCTAGACTCCTGACGAAGGAGCAGAGCGATGAGGAAGAGCAGGTTCTCGGACGACCAGGTCATCGGGATCTTGAAGGAGCACGCAGCCGGTATCCCTGTGGCGGACATCTGCCGCAAGCACGGGATCAGCGACGCGACCTTCTACACCTGGCGGACGCGGTTCGGCGGAATGGAGGTCTCCGACGCCAAGAAGCTAAAGGCGCTCGATGAGGAGAACCGCAAGCTCAAGAAGCTGCTGGCCGAGTCGATGCTCGACGTGGCCACGCTTCGCGAGGCGCTTGGAAAAAACTTCTGACGCCCAGAGCGCGGAGAGGCTTCGTGAACTGGGCGATCGAAGAGAAGGGTTACTCGCAGCGGCGCGCTTGCGGTCTCGTCGGCATGGAGCCGAAGACTTATCGCTATGCCTCGCTGCGGCCGGACGACGCCGGGACGCGCGCCAGGCTGCGTGCGTTGGCGAACGAACGCCGACGCTTCGGCTATCGGCGGCTGCACATCCTGCTCAGGCGCGAGGGCGTAGCGCTCAACCACAAGAAGCTCTTCCGGCTCTATCGGGAGGAGCGCTTGACGGTGCGGCGTCGCGGCGGGCGCAAGCGCGCTTTGGGAACCAGGGCACCGATGGCGATCCCGCAGGGTCCGAACCAGCGCTGGAGCCTGGACTTCGTCTCCGACGTGCTGGCGGACGGACGGCGCTTCCGGGTGTTGGTCGTCGTTGACGACTTCACCCGCGAGTGCCTGGCGCTCGTGGTCGACACGTCGCTCTCGGGCGTCCGCCTCGCGCGCGAACTCGACCGCATCGCCGAGTTGCGGAGCCTGCCGCTGATGATCGTCAGCGACAACGGCACGGAGTTGACCAGCCGGGCGATTCTCGCCTGGCAGGAGGAGCGCGGCGTGGAGTGGCACTACATCGCGCCGGGCAAGCCGGTGCAGAACGCCTTCGTCGAGAGCCTGAACGGACGCTTCCGCGACGAGTGCCTGAACGAGCACAGCTTCCGGGGCTTGCACATGGCCCGGCGGATCATCGAAGCTTGGCGGGTCGACTACAACACCCGCCGCCCTCACACGAGCCTCGGCGGGCTGACCCCCGACGAGTTCGCAACCCGGTCCAGGCAGGACCACAACCAGAACAGAGTCTGGTTATGAACGGGGGCAATCAGGGGGCAAGGTCAGAGCCTTCCGTCGGCAGTGTTGGCGACAGTTACGATAACGCCCTCGCTGAGACCATCAACGGGCTCTACAAGGCCGAGGTTATCCATCGGCGTGGGCCTTGGCGCTCCTTCGAGGTTGTCGAGTTCGCCACACTCGAATGGGTGGACTGGTTCAATCACCGCCGCCTGATGCGGCCTATCGGCGACATTCCGCCTGCCGAAGCCGAGGAGCGCTACTACGCCATGCTGGACCAGCCAGCCATGGCCGCATAACTTAACCCAAATGGCATCCGACAAACCGGGGGCGGTTCAGTGCTTCACGCCGTTGATCTTCACGAACATCTCGTCGAGGTGCCAGCGCCGATGCCGGAACGACCGCATCGCCTGAATACGGTTGCGACGGATCTCCGCTGCGAAATCCGCTGCGAAAATGGTGCCAAACCGGTTCCACCAGAACCGCACCGTCTCATGCGTGATATCGATGCCCCGCTCATGCAGAAGGTCTTCGACGTTCCGCAACGAAAGCGGGTAGCGGATGTAGAGCATCACCGCCAGGCGGATGATCTCCGGTGAGGTCTTGAAGTAGCGGAAAATGCGCGCATCGCTCATGCCGCCCGGCTAGCCGCCCTCCCCGTCAGCGGCAAGCCGATTTTCCTCTGACAGTGCTGCTCGGAGCAATGCTCAACCCAGCATCTGCGTATCGGAACAGACCGAAATCGCCTGCCCGGAGATCGTCCGCCCCCGATCGGAGCAGATGAACACGATCTGGTCGGCAATCTGCTGCGGAGTCACGTAGGATTTCATCGAGGTGTATTGCAGCATGGTCTTTTCCATCTCGGCGAACGAGATTCCTCGCTGCTGCGCCTTAGCCTCGAAGACCCGCCGGATGCGATCACCGGTCACGATGCCCGGAAGGATCGCATTGCAGCGGATGCCATCCGGCCCAAGTTCGATGGCGAGTGATTTGGTGAAGCCGATCACGCCCCATTTCGCCGCCGAATAGGGGCTGCGGAGTGGGAAGCCCAGCTTGCCCGCCGCCGAGGAGAGGTTGACGATCGAAGCGTTGCGGCTCTGGCGCAGATACGGGATCGCGAGGCGCGCGCAATTGAACTGCGCCGTCAGGCAGACCTGCACGCAGCGATCCCAATCCTCCGGGTTAATCTCCTCGACCTTGCCCGTGGGGCCCGCAATCCCGGCATTGTTCACGAGCACATCAAGCCCGCCGAGAATGCCAAGAGCGTCATCGAAGAGCTTGGCCACCTGCTCGCGATCCGCCACGTCGCAGCGGCTGGCAGTCACGGTCGGATCGGTCGTCCTCAGGGCCGCGAGTGCTGCATCATCCACATCACAGACATGGACCCTCGCGCCCTCACGCACGAAGGAGCGGGCGATTTCCAGCCCGATGCCGCCTGCCCCGGCTGTCACCAATACGCGCGCGCCCATCAGTCCCATATCCATCGTGGTCTTCTCCGTCAGTTTCAGTCGGGCAGCCGCCCGCGCGAAAGGATGAACTCGGCGGCCCCGCGAATATCCGCAGCGATGGCTGCGCGCGCCGTCTTGCCGTCACCGGCCGCGATGGCCGCGGCAGCGGCGGCATGGAGCGGCGCAGCACTCCCCGCGCGGAGGCGTTCCGGGTTTTCCCTGAGGTCGAGATTGATGACCGGGCCAACCTTGAGCCAGAGCCCGCCGATGATTTCCACGAGATCCGGCAAGCCGGAAGCCTCATAAACCGCGAAATGGAAGGCCTGGTTGGCTTCGACCGCTGCAGGAAGATCAGGAGCATCCTCCTCGGCCAGCGCACGAAAGCGCCTTTCGGCCTCGCGAATGGCAACGAGTTGTGCCTCGCTCCGGTTGCGGGCTGCCATTTCAGCCGCCATCCCCTCGATTTCCGAGCGGATCACCGCAAGTTCTCCGAACTGGCGCCGGCGCATCACCGGCACACGCAAGGCCCGGTTCGGCGTGACCTCAATGGCGCGATCCGCGACAAGCCGACTCACGGCCTCGCGCACGGGCATCATTGAGACACCGAGCACATCGGCGACCTGCCGCAAAGACATCCGGTCGCCCGGTGCAAGACGACCGGAGATCAGCAGGCGGCGGATATGCGCATAGACCTTATCGCCGAGCGTCTGGCGCTCAAAGGGCTCAACCAGGGAAATGGCCTCCATCGCCGACATGCCGCTCTTTCCGCCTCCTGAAGTTTCCGCTGGACAGCCCAGCGATTTGAGTTAGCCTAACCGTGATCACAGATCACGGCAAGACGTCACAAGCTGCCGTTCGACAGCAAGGCCACGGAGCCGAAGAGCAACGGGCCGCAAGGGAGGAATGCCATGAAGGACACGTTCAACCTGTCCCGCCGTACCCTTCTGGGTGGAGCGGCCGCAACAGCACTGATCGCCAAGCCTGCAGTTATCCTGGCCCAAACGGCGGATGCCATCCGCTTCGGCCACCTCACGCCGCGCACAGGCTTCCTCGGCCCGCTCGGGGAATTCGCGGTGATGGCTGCCGATCTCGCGGTGGAGGAAATCAATGCTGCGGGCGGCGTGATGGGCCGCAAGCTGGAAATCCTGAAGGAAGACTCGGTCAACCCGCAGACCGCCTCCACCAAGGCCGAGCGCATGGTCGAGCGCGACAAGGTCGCATGCATCATCGGCGAGATTTCCTCGGCCTCCTGCCTCACCATCGCGCAAGTTGCGCAGCGCACGAAGACGCTCTTCGTCAATACCGGCGGCAATTCCGACGCCCTGCGGGGGGCGAATTGCAACAGGTACATGTTCCACGTCGAGAGCCAGAACTCGATGTATGTGAAAACCTGTGGCCGCTCGCTGCTGCAGCAGGGACTGGTGAAGGGCAAGAAATGGTTCTCGCTCACGGCCGACTACGCTTTCGGCCATGATCTGCTGAAGGTCGCGAAGCGCTTCATGGAAGCGAATGGCGGCCAGTTCGCGGCGGACAAGCTGGTTCCGACAGACCTCACCGACTTCTCGGCCATGCTGATCGAGATCCGCAATGCCAAGCCCGATCTCGTGATTTCGAACCTCGCGGGCAACCAGATCACGAACTTCCTGAAGCAATATGCGGAATTCGGCCTCACCTTCCCGGTGGCCGGATTCGGCTTCGACACCGCGCTGGCCTGGGCGGCGGGCAAGGACAATTTCGGCGGCACCTGGCCGGTGGTCTGGCATCACCTCATTGACACCCCGGGCACGAAGAAGTTCGTCGCCGATTTCACCAAGAAATACGGCAAGCCGCCGGAGAACCAGGCCTGGGGCGACTACATCGCGGTGAAGATCTTCGCCCAGTCGATGAACGAGCTGAAATCCACGGATTCCGCTAAACTGATCGAGCATTGGGAAAAGGGCGCGAAATTCGACGTACTCAAGACCCGGCAGGGCTATTTCCGGGCCCGGGATCACCAGCTCATGCACGAGATGTACACCGTTCAGGCGCTCGGGAAATCGGCCAAGAACCAGTACGACATCTTTTCCTCTTCCGCTCCCGTGCCCGGCCCGAACGAGGATCTCGAGATCATCGCAACGACGCCCGAGGAGAACGAGTGCAAGATGGCATGATCCTCCCCTGAGGTCATCGGCGGGCGGTAGATGCCGCCTGCTCGAGCGAGGCCGCCCGGCATGCCAACTGGGCTGCCTTGCAATCGGCGCGTGCCGGGGATGGCCGCGCATCCTGCATCACAGCCAGCTTGCCGGCCTCTGCTCCGGCCAAGGGGAACCTGTTGTGTCCACGCTCTTCCTTCAGCAGATCGCGAATGGCCTTCTCGATGGCGTCTATTACCTGCTGATCGCGCTGGGCCTGTCGCTGATCTTCTCGCTCGGCGGCATCGTGAACCTCGCGCATGGCGCGTTTTATGCGATTGGCGCCTATCTCACGGTGCTGCTCGGGCCGCATATCGGCTTCGGCGGCGCACTGATTGTCTCGCCGCTGGCGGTGGCCCTGCTCGGCATCGTCTTCGAGCGATTGCTGTTCCAGCGCTTCTACCGGGCTGACCCAATCCTCTCGCTGCTGCTGACCTTCGGCCTCGCGCTGGTGGCGGAGCAGGCCTTGCGCATGATCTTCGGCGCGCCGCCACTCTCCTATTCCATCCCCACCTGGCTGCGCGGGCAGATCTTCCTGGGGGATTTCATCTATTCCCGCTACCGTGCCACGCTGATCGGCATCGCCGCGCTCTGCGTGATCGGCCTGTGGTTCCTGCTGAACCGCACCGCCTTCGGACGGGTAGTGAAGGCGGGCGTGCAGAACCCGGATATGGTCGGCGCGCTCGGCATTTCGCTCAATCCCTACATGATGGCGGTGGCCGGCATCGGAATCGGCCTTGCGGGCCTTGCGGGCGTGCTGCTCGCACCGATCTACTCGATCCACCCGGCCATGGGGCAGGAGATCATCACGCCGGCCTTCGTCGTGGTGGTGATTGGCGGGCTCGGCTCGTTCTGGGGTGTCGTGGTCGCGGCCTTGCTGGTGGGGTTTGTGAAGGGCGCCACGATCGGGCTGGGCTTTCCGCAATTCTCCACCGCCGTCATCTACCTAATGATGCTGCTTGTTCTCCTTTTCCGCCCGCGTGGCCTTTTTGGCGAGCGCATCCAGCGGTTCGAGTGAATCCATGCCCCCGCTTCTCAAGGACCGCCTCCCCCTCCTGATTGCCGCTCTGGCACTGGTGCTGTTGCCCTTCGCCATGCGCGGGATCGGCCTCGGCGTGACCTCGGCTACCGAGGTCGTGATCTTCGCGATCGCCTGCATGGCGCTGAACATTCTCGTGGGCTACACGGGCCTCGTCTCCTTCGGGCATGGCGCCTGGTTCGGCCTTGCGGCCTATGCCGCCGGGCTGATGCAGCGTGAAGTGCTGCCGGGGCATTTCCTCATTCCCATACTCTTCGCGGTGGCGCTCGTCACGGTGGTCGCCATCATATTCGGAGCGCTGATCCTCAGGCGGAAGGGCGTCTATTTCTCGCTGCTGACTTTGGCACTGGCGGCGATGCTCTACACCATCGCCTTCCGCTGGACGGCGGTGACCGGTGGCGAGGATGGCCTCGGCGGCATCAAACGGCCCGTCTTCGGCTCGGTGAGCTTCGATACGGCCGAGCCCTATTACGGACTGGTCGCCACCATCGCGTTCATCGTCGTCTACCTGCTCTGGCGGTTTCACCGCTCGCCGGTCGGCACCGTGCTCGTGGCCATCCGCGAGAACGAGCAGCGCGCGAAGTTCATCGGCTATGCGACCGATCGCTACAAGCTCGTGGCCTTCACCGTTTCGGCTGCCATTACCGGGCTTGCCGGCACGCTGCTCCTCTTCAACAACCGCATGACCTCCGCCGAGCCGATCTCGGTCGCCTTCTCGGGTGAGTTGCTGGCGATGGTCGTGATCGGCGGCATGCGCTCCTTCCTCGGCCCGGCCCTGGGTGCGCTCTTCTTCGTGATCTTCCGCGATTATCTCTCGAGCATTACCGAGAACTGGCTTCTCTGGTTCGGGCTTCTCTTCGTGGGCTTCATCCTGTTCTCACCGACTGGCCTCGTGGGCGTGGCCGAGCGCCTGCTGCGTCCCTTCCGCAAGGTGGTGGTCGAGGATGCGGCGATGTCCGCCCGCAAGGCCGGCACGACCGAATTGCCGGATTTCCTGAAGCACCCGCCCATGGGCGATGGCCATGTGCTGGTTTCGGAAGGCATTGTGAAGTCCTTCGGCGGGATCAAGGCGGTTCAGGGTGTCGATATCCGCATGCGGGATCGCACGCTTCATGCCCTGATCGGCCCGAATGGAGCGGGCAAGACCACCGCTTTCAACCTCATTTCCGGCATGTTCGCGCCCGACCGCGGGAGCGTGACGCTTGCGGGCTCGGCCATCGGCGGCAAGCCGGCGGAGGTGATCACGCAGGCCGGCATCGGCCGCTCGTTCCAGATCACCAACCTCTTCCCCACCCTGACCATCGAGGAAAATGTTCGCCTCGCAACGCAAGCGCGCGCGCCGGAGGCGTTCAACCCCTGGCGCGATGCGAAGGGCCTCACCGAGGTCAACCAGCGCACCTCGGCGGTCATCCGGACCATGGGCCTTGGCGGACTGGAGGCGAGCGAAGCCGGATCACTCAGCTATGGCGGCCAGCGCCTGCTCGACATGAGCCTCGCGCTCGCAACCCGCCCGCGCGTGCTGCTGCTCGACGAGCCGCTTGCGGGTCTCGCGGCGGCGGAGCGCGAGCGCGTCGGCAACCTCATCAAGGTGATCTCGCGCGACATGCCCGTGCTGCTCGTGGAGCACGACATCGACCGCGTCTTCCAGATCGCCGACCATGTCACCGTGATGAACGACGGTCAGGTGCTCGTGGATGGTGACGTCGAGGTCGCGCGCTACTCACCCAAAGTGCAGGAGGTCTATATCGGCTCGGGCAGCCATGCGCTCGCGGCCAAGCCCCGCCCCAGCGCGGCACGCGAAGAGGTGCTGCTGAAGGTTCAGGGCGTCGATACCTTTTACGGCAAGAGCCACATCCTCCGCGATGTCTCCTTCGAAGTCCGACAGAACGAGATCGTCGCGCTGCTCGGGCGCAATGGCGCGGGCAAATCGACCCTGCTCAAGACCATTGTCGGCATTGCGCCACCTGCAAACGGCACGATCACGCTTGCGGACGAGGAACTTGCGCGCCAGCCCTCCTCGCTCATCACGCGCCGCGGCGTCTCCTATGTGCCGCAGGGGCGCGGCCTCTTCGCCGGCATGTCGGTGAAGGAAAACATGGAACTCGGCCGCCTGAAGCGCATCACCGGCGCGGGCAGCCACTGGGACGAGGAGAAGATCTTCACCTTCTTCCCGCGCATCAAGGAGAGGTGGTCCTCCCCCGCCGATTACCTCTCGGGCGGCGAGCAGCAGATGGTGGCGGTGGCGCGCGCGCTTTCGGGCGATACCCGCGTGCTTCTGCTGGACGAGCCCTTCGAGGGGCTTGCACCGGCCATCGTGGAAGAACTGTTCGAGGCTTTCGATAAGCTCAGGCAGCAGATTTCCATCCTGATCGTCGATCACCATCTGGATCTTGCGCTGGCCCTGTCGGATCGCGCCGTCGTGCTGGAGCGCGGCGCGGTGCAGCATACCGGCCCGTCGGATATCCTCTCGCGTGATCTGGAGCTCCGGAGGAAGGTCCTGTGGCTCTAGTTTACCCGCGCTCCCCCCTGCCCCACCAGTTGACGGAACGGACATGACCAAAATCGCCATCATCGGCTCGGGCCTCATCGGCCGGGCCTGGGCCACGATTTTCGCAAGCCACGGCTTTGAGGTCGCGATGCATGACCCCGTTCCGGATGTCGCGAAGGCGGCGCGCGCGCATATCGGCCGGAACCTCCGGGAACTGGCAGGCCACGGCCTTGTGGATGATCCCGCCGCCGCGCTGAAGCGCATTCGCCTCGCGAGCGGTCTGGCCGATGCCCTTGCCGGGGCGGCACTCGCGCAGGAGAGCGGGCCGGAAACGGTGGAAACAAAACGCGCTCTCTTTGCGGAGATGGATCGCCTCGCACCGAAATCCTGCATCCTCGCCTCCTCCACCTCCTTCATCGTGGCCTCGGTCTTCTCCGAAGGTTTGCCCGGCCGCCATCGCTGCCTTGTGGCGCACCCCGTCAACCCGCCGCACCTCGTTCCCATCGTGGAACTCGCGCCCGCCTCCTGGACCGATCCGAAGGTCGTCGAGCGCGCGCGCAAGCTCTACGAGAAGGCTGGCCAGGTGCCGATCACCCTGCGCAAGGAAAGCCCGGGTTTCGTGCTGAACCGCTTGCAGGCGGTGCTGCTGGCTGAGGCCTTCCGCATTGTCGGCGCGGGGATCTGCTCGCCGAAGGACCTCGACAAGACCATCCGTGATGGTCTCGGCCTGCGCTGGTCTTTCATGGGGCCTTTCGAGACCATCGAACTCAACGCGCCGGGCGGAATTCCCGATTACGCCGCGCGCTATGCCCCATCGCTGGAAGCCATGGTGAAGCAGAGCGAGGGCGTGCCCGCCTTCACACCGGATGCCACCGCGAAAATCATGGCGGAATGGGCAGAACCGCAGAATCCCGAGCGCGTGAAGCGTCTCTCCGACTGGCGCGACCGCCGGCTGGCGGCACTCAAGGCGCATAAACGCCGTCAGACCCGCAAACCCAACTGAGGAGCCCGATCATGAGCAAGAACCGCAAAGTCATGATTACGTGCGCCGTCACCGGCGCGATCCACACGCCGTCGATGTCGCCTTACCTGCCGGTGACGCCGCAGGAAATCGCCGATGCGGCGATCGGGGCGGCGGAAGCCGGAGCGGCTCTGGTGCATGTTCATGCCCGCAACCCCGTGACCGGCCAGCCAGATCAATCGCCCGAGGCCTTCGAGCCCTTCCTCAAGGTCATCAAGCAGCGCACCAAGGCGGTGATCAACATCACGACCGGCGGTGCGCCGACCATGCTAGTCGAGGAGCGGCTCCAGCCCTGCGCCGTATTCAAGCCGGAGGTGGCTTCGCTGAACATGGGTTCGATGAATTTCGGCCTCTACCCCATGCTGAACCGCTTCAAGGAGTTCAAGCACGCCTGGGAGCGCCCCTATCTTGAAGGCTCGCATGACCGCATCTTCAAGAACACCTTTACGGATATCGAGAATATCCTGACCACTTGCGCCGAGAATGGCACCCGCTTCGAGATCGAGTGCTACGATATCGGCCATCTCTACACGCTCGCGCATTTCGCGGATCGCGGACTGGTGAAGCCACCGTTCTTCGTCCAGTCCGTCTTTGGCATCCTCGGTGGCATTGGCCCGCACCCGGAGGATGTTTCGCATATGAAGCGCACGGCTGACCGCCTCTTCGGCGATGATTATCATTGGTCCGTGTTGGGTGCAGGGCGGAACCAGCTCGCGATTGCCGCGCAGGCGGTGTCGATGGGGGGCAATATCCGCGTCGGCCTTGAGGATTCGCTCTGGCTCGGTCCGGGGAAGCTCGCGCCCTCCAACGCCGATCAGGTGCGCGCGGCACGGCAGATCGTCGAGGCGATGGGGCTCGAGATCGCCACGCCGGATGATGCCCGCGCGATGCTCCAGCTCAAGGGCTCGGACAAGGTAAACTTCTGACGCCCTGTCAGCGCGATCTGGTCTGAAGCGTCTGAAGAGTTCAGGGATGGCTGGCCTTGCCCGTATCCCGATCACTGCCCAAGCAACTAGCCGTCGCGGATGGGGCCGCGCCCCGCGACCTTCCCGGGCTTCTGCCCGACGAGAAGAGGGCCGGACGCATCCAGTTATGCGTCAATCGCTTGCAGCTTGGGCACGGCGGCGACTGTGCTACTGGGCCGGAAGGCTTCCCGCAGATCGCTATGTTCAATTCAGTGCAAACCCTCGCCGTATTCGGTAGTGAGTCAGTTTGAATTCTAATTCGAGCAACCGGAAGTATTATACCAACGGCCATCGGCTGTGACTCGTTTGGGATTCCCAAGGCATCGATCTGATGATTCATTGAGACGCGGAGGATTCGCGCCATGGCATCAGCATGAGAGGTTCGGACGGACTATTCGGCTATCGACCTTCGTCGATTGGCTTCATGATCGAAGGATGCGAACCAGAGCAGGCGGCTTTTATCGCTGGCCGCGGTGCGTGACGGCATGAACCGGACGGCGGCGGCGAAGATCGGCGGCATGGACCGCCAGACGCTGCGGGACTGGGTGCACCGGTTCAATGAACGCGGGCCGGACGGTCTCAAGGACAATTGGCGGCGGGATGTTCCTTCGCGGCTGTCGGCGGCTCAGCTTGCGCGCCTGTCCACACTCGTCGAGACCGGTCCGGACAAGAGCGTGCACGGCGTGGTGCGCTGGCGCAGGGTGGACCTCAAGCGCGTCATCGCGGCGGAGTTCGGCGTCGATTATCACGAGCGCTCGGTCGGCAGGCTGCTGGAGCAGCGTGTAGCCAGGAACTTTTTCAGCGATCGTATCGGCAGTTACAAGAGGCGCTTTATAAGCGATATCCGCCAATTTTGCGAAGGGGTAAAGATTTCCGTCGTTCATTTTTTCACCCTGTAGTCTGAAGTGATATTGTGATTGCCGTCGATAGCTGCTAAACTTGTTCCATACATCATAATTCTATCACCATAATAAGGTGAAAGAAAAGTGATATATGCTGGCGGGTATTGTAACCTTATACTGTATTTCTTGACTTCGCGTAGTCCTATTCTATAAGTACACATCTGATAGTGATAAATAAGAGCATATTGATACCATCGGCAAAAACCCTCATAAAAATCACCTACCAAAGGCTTTGGTAGTGTATTAATGTATCTGAATAAAATCTTATCATCACGATTGATACGGTATTTCAAATGTTCTGTAATGCCATAAAGTAATGACTGTTCAATAACGATGGATATTGCCAGCATTACGAATGGCTTCGGGAAGCGATAGGCAAGCCATATCAATGGCGGAACAAAAATTACCAAATACAACTGCAAATAAATCAATAAACTCATATACCTCAGTCCAAAAACAACGATGACCAACATAATCAAAAAATTTCGGACATCTTTGGACGATGGCTTCAGTTGAGCCCAGATAATCGCTATATTTTTGCTGAGAATTTTCATCAAAAGCGTCAAGAAGTTTAATTTTTGACAAGCGGCGGTCATGCTAAGTGTTTCTCCCCCTCTCGGTCAAGCGAGGTTCACGGTATTTTCACCCTATTATTGGTGCTGTCAGACGAACCAAAAAAGTCTCGGAATTTCCCCTGCCCCGGCATGGATCAGGCCGCACAAAGCTGACGCCATTCGTTGAGAGCAGGGGCGCGTCGTTCCTTGAATGCTGGCATGGATGAGAGGTGTCGTTCCTGGTTGAACCGAAGGTCCGCGAAGCGGATTGGTTATGAACCGAGCCGTGGACTGCGGCGAATTTTTGCAAAATTCGCTACGCGGACCTCCGGTTCGCATCCGCCGGAACCGGAGCATGGCCCGCTCCCGTCGTCGAAATGGCTGGTGGGAATCCTCAACGCGGTTGTTGATCCACCGGCCAACCTCGCGCTTGTCGATGCCCAGCGCGAGGCCTGTGCCGCCTATATCACCAGCCAGAAGGCCGAGGGCTGGAAGGCGCTTCCCGCGATGACGATGGCGGCTTCTCCGGGGGCTCCATGGAGCGTCCTGGTCTCAAGCGCCTCATGGCGGATATCGCCACCGGGCAGATCGATGTGGTCGTCGTCTACAAGATCGACCGCCTCACCCGCTCCCTCGCCGACTTCGCGCGCATGGTCGAGCTCTTCGAGCGCCACGCGGTCAGCTTCGTCTCGGTCACGCAGGCCTTCTCGACCACGACCAGCATGGGGAGGCTCACGCTCAATGTGCTGCTCTCCTTTGCCCAGTTCGAACGCGAGGTCACGGGCGAGCGCATCCGCGACAAGATTGCGGCCTCGAAGAAGAAGGGCCTCTGGATGGGTGGGACCATCCCGCTTGGCTACGACCTGCCCGATCCGGGTTTGCGCGTACTCCGGGTCAACGCGCCGGAGGCCGTGCTCGTGCGCCAGATGTTCGCGCGCTATCTGGAGCTTGGCTCGGTCCATGCGCTCGAACGCGATCTGGCGGCACGCGGCCTCCGCACCAAGGAGACACAGCGCAGGGATGGCAGCATCCGCGGTGGCGTCGTCTTCAGCCGCGGCGCCCTGTTCCACCTCCTGCGCAATCGCCTCGGAAAAGCGCGGCTATTGACCGCCACCGAACGGAATCGCCGCGGAACGCCGCGTCATTCCCGCGGCTTGTCGCACCGGCCCGCAAACTGAGAATTCTTGAGGGGGTGGGTGGCGGTGAAAAGGATTACTGGTTCGCAACCCACTCAGTTTGCACCATCAGAAAATCAACAGCTTACAAAAACCCGTACCCTCCGCCACGAATACAACGCATAGTGTTGGAAAAATCTAGGAAACTTTTATTGCTGTTGACTTGAGAGATAAAGTAAGTTTTTAAATACATATGATGCTTGCTTTTTTTGTCCCATTGAGGCCAGTGCTTTACTAAATTCGATTGCGATTTTACAGCCTTCTGCTGGAGGCAAATTAGCTACTTGATCAATTTTTGCCAACCTTTGCAGATCGTACCCATTCTTCTGATAAGATTGAGCAATAATATTAATAACATCATCAATACTAGCTGCTTTAGGCGGCAAGGAAGGATTATTTATAGAACTTTCGATTAGGTCTGCTTTCAGGCTTGATTCTTCTGCCAGAAACTCTGGAGTAATGTCATCTTTAGATAATTGCGGGTTGCCGAGATAAAAGGATACACAAAGTTGCGGCTTGTTTTGAAAACTAGCCATAACCTTCGCCTCTCGCTGAATTTTTTTGAAGTTCATCTCGTCTGATGCGGACACCATATGCTTGTTAAGATACTTGGCAACAATCTCCGCAGATGCCGCCTGAGCCTTATAAAATACCTGATCGCTTGGTGAATTATTTATTATCTCTGTCATTTTTCTCTTCAAGTCATGTTCTGCTTCGGGATGCAGTCTAAATATCACAGAGAAAAGTCTTTGCTGCTTCAACTCATTCATAACCTGAGAAGGGGCGGCATCTTTTTTTAACTGAGGGATAATATGATTAGGCAACTGGATCGCTAGTACCACACATATGATTGTAATAATTCGTGACAGCTTCTCTTTCTTGAAGGCCTTCGAAAAACCAGCCCCAATTAATGCGCCTAAGACACCTCCAATCGCTCCAAAAATTGCATAGATAACTATGTTTGGTAATGACAAGAAGCCAGTGATTAAGGTGTCCATATTATCCCCGTACCTTCGGTTTTTTTCTGTATGTGCCTAACGTAGTTTTATAGCAACTCTTACTCAGCATACAAGCAAGTCATTGGATTGTCTTGACTAAATAAAAACCGTACTTTTCCCAAAAAAATATAATGAGGCACTCTCAACCCTCCGCACTTTAGAATAAATGAACAGAATTTTTGCATTCTCAAGTCAGGAGATATTTGCGTGAGGCGCAGAAAACCTAAAGTTTTTCTTATCGCCAAAAACTGCCCGAAAAACAGTTTCCAAAAATAGGTGGCGGAGACGATGGGAAACAAACTACTGTTTACAGGTGTGTCAGGACGCATCACGCAGTTGCGGTTAGTGACGTATATTCAAATATTTATTGAATTTCCTTGTTTCCGAACGGTGCGCCGTGTATCGCTGTTTCTCGCGCCGATTGGCGGGAACATTGTTGGGATAGGCGGGAAGGTTCATGCCGCGCAAAGCCAAGGAACTGGGATCGAAAGCAGTCGATGCCCTGAAGATGCCAGGGGTTTATGCTGTCGGTGGTGTCGATGGATTATACCTCGCCGTGACGCCGGCACGCACGGGAAAGGCCGCGGTCTCGCGCTCGTGGTTGCTTCGCTATTCGATCGCTGTCGACGGCAAAGTGAAGCGGCGCGAAATGGGCCTTGGCAGTTTTGACGACGTAGGCCTTGCCGATGCGCGGGAAAAGGCACGCGAAGCGAGGAAGCTGCTGAACGCCGGCCGCGATCCCCTTGATGAACGGGCGGGCGCGACGAGTGGATCCAAGACGTTCTGGCAAGTCACGGAAGACATGCTCGCCACCGCAGAAGCGGAGTGGAAAAACGCGAAGCACCGGCAGCAGTGGCGCAACACGCTGATGACCTACGCCAAGCCGCTCCATAACCGACCCATTGACGCCATCACGACGGACGACGTGGCGGCAATCCTGCGGCCGATCTGGTCAGAGAAGCCCGAAACCGCGGCGCGATTGCGCGGCCGGATGGAACGGGTCTTCAGTGTCGCCAAGGCACGAAAGCTGCGCAGTGGAGAAAACCCGGCGGCTTGGCGCGATAACCTCCAGCCGATATTCGGAAAGCGGAAGCGGTTGACGCGCGGCCATCACGGAGCGCTTGCCTACACGGATATACGCGGCTTCGTTGGCGCGCTGCGGTCAAGCCAAGGCGTCGCGGCGCTCGCACTGGAATTCACCATTCTGACGGCGGCGCGAACCGGCGAAGTGATTGGGGCGCGATGGCCGGAAATCGACCTTGGGGCGAAGGTCTGGACCGTTCCCGCCAGCCGCATGAAGGCCGGCAAGGAACATCGCGTTCCCCTGCCCGAACGGGCCGTGGCAATCCTCGAGGCAGTCGCGAAGCTGAAACGTGCGGATGACGGCTTCGTCTTCCCCGGCCAGTCCGCAAGCGGCGCGCTGTCCAACATGGCCATGGCTGCGGTCCTGAAGCGCATGAAGCGGGAGGATATCACGGTTCACGGCTTCCGGTCGACCTTCCGCGACTGGGCCGGTGAGGTTTCGAGCTTTCCGAACGAAGTGTGCGAAATGGCGTTGGCGCACACGATCCAAAACAAAGTCGAAAAGGCGTACCGACGCGGCGATTTGTTCGACAAGCGCCGCCCCATGATGCAGGCTTGGGCTGATTATTGTGAGCCGGTTGCCCCGGCGCTTTGGGCTGCGGAATGACTGCCATGGTTGAGGACGAGAAGCGCAAGAGAGGCCGGTCGCGCAAGACCTTGGATGATGCTCGCGCGAAGCGGGACGGCGTGCTGCGAGACGGCAGTAAGCCTAAGCTCACACGAGCAGAATATCGAGCATTGGTAGAAGCTGGCGAACATCTAGGTGAGCGGTCGCAATCGCCGTATGTAGGCAGGCTAAGGAAGCAGGAAGGCGGGAAGAAGACACCGGCGAAGGAGCGGCCACTTGAACCCGGCATCGCATATGCGCTGAACGTGGCCGCTGAGCGGGAGGCACAGTTCATTCGGGGCGGCGTTCCAGAGAAAGAAGCGAGGCGGGAAGCCGCGCGGGAAGCCGCGCGGGAAGCCGTCGAGGCCTTGAAGTATTTGCAAGACCCTAAAACTCAGGCCCGAATGGAGAAGCTCAAACCGATCGGCGGCCGTGTTTACATCGCAACCGTGACGATATGGGACTTTGATCCGGCAACCGGAAAAGCGCGTCCTGTCTCGCCGTTGGAGAACGCACGCGATTGCGGGGATGAAGTGCCCGAACTCCTGGCGGCTCGTGCCGAGCGCAATAGCAGCAAAGAACGTTCGCTGATGGACAAAATTATGCGCAAGATGAAGAGCAAGGCCGGCACGCGGGCACGGGAGGCGGCAAAGCGGACCGCAGCCATGGGAGAACTTGGATCTACGCTGCAAGCGAACGGCATCGATCTACCAATAATACCCCGTCGCAGAAGGCCCAAAGCTTGAACGCAACGGCCCAAAGGTGTGACGGCGCGCTCCCGTGCGCCGCTTACGCGGGAGCGGCCCTGCTGTTGCTGGCGAGATAGGACAGCGCGTTAAGCCGGGCCGATGCCTTCGGCCGGTCCGGCGCGGTGCCGGGCAGATGGAAGGCGATCCGCTTTACGCCCTCCTGCCGGATCTCGAGCGCGGCAAGGGCCGGCTCGCCGGCGGCAGGGCGAAGGACGATCAATGCAACATCCGGCGGGAGCTTGACCTGTAGCGGCGCCGTGTCCGCGCCGTGCTTTGTCTCGCGAAGGCGCGCAAGGATGCAACCGCCGCGCGCCGGCGCGATCGTTACGGCTTCCTCATCATCGTTGAGGTGAAGCGCGCGATGCGAAGACAGTGCTAGCGCCTCCCCCGGCGACAGCGTGAGTTCCATTGTCGCGCCGGAGCGCGCTTCCTCGCATCGATAAAGCGCCGCTTCAGCCGGGGTCAGGCCGCGATCAACCGCTCGGGAATGCTGTTCGGCGCCGGGACTTCCCATCCCTGTTTCAAGGGCTGGTATCATCATCGCGGCGCACCAGCAGCGGCCTTTTCGGCAAGCACGCGCCTCGAGAGGTTTTCCATTTCTTCCATGGCCTGGGCGCGGATCCGCAGATCAAAATGGGTGTAACGCGCCATGAAAGCCGGATCGGCCATAAGTCGGTCGATTTGTTTTTCGGTCGGGCTGCTTGTCGGAAGCGGCGCGGGATGCGGATCGATCATCGGTCGAACTCCTTTGTGACGCGAGAGATGATGCCACGGGCCTCGGCAGCCGGAGGCGGGATGTTTTCGACAGGCAGGCGAGCCGACATGATCGCAATCCTCAGGGGAGCTTGGTGAAGACCCGCGAACCGGCCGCGAGCGCATTCCGGTAGACCGCGCCCGACGGGATCAGATGGCCATTGTCGAGTGGCATGGTGACGTTATGCCCCGGCGGAAGGATCGCCACGCGCACCGCGCCCGTATTGGCGGTAATCTCGATATGCGAACCGCCGGGCGGGATCGTGCCGAGCCCGGTGACTTCCGCCCATACGTTGGTTTCCACCGGGTTTTGCGAACCGAGGATCGTGCCTGCAGCCGTGGCCGGGCCGTCGTTTTTGATCAGGCGAACCGTGCCCATGCGGCTTCCCCTTGGGTGTCGTGAGGCCGGCCTTCATGAGGTCATCGCCAGAAAGCCGGTTCGCGGCTTCAAAAACCGGAATGCCGAAATACCGAACCAGCGCCTGAAGCGATTGGCGGTGCGGGTTCGGTTCGAAGATCGGGCGCGGCACCACGCCAGACCCCGAAAGGAGATAGTTGGCGGTCGCGTTCATAGCAGTTCCGCCGAGAAGCAGGCCGCTGCCGAACACGGCCTCGCGGTGCGAGGCCGGCAGCTCGCGGTAAACCTTGTCGACCTGCTTTGAGAATGCGAGGTAACTTTCGACGAAGGCCGCGGCCGCCTGATCGGCCACACCGGCCAGCCTCGCGGCTTCCTCGAGCGCATCGGCACAACGCTTCATCCGCGCGGCCTCGGCTGTGATGCGCTGTTCGTCCGCAAGCTGCGCAAAGTCCATGTCGATCTGCGCCAGCGCGGAGCGCGTGGCGGCCAGCTCCGCTTCAAGGCGCACGACGGCGCCGGTTGCCGTATCGCGCGCCGATTGGCTGGCCTTGCTGTTATCGCGCGCGGCAGCGGCAACGGCCCGGTTGCGGGCCGCGGTGGCCTCGTCCAGATCGGACGCCAATCGCCCCGCCTGCTGCCGGAGCGCATCGCGCTGCAGGGTGAGTTCGTCACGGATATCGGCGGACTTCTTGGGAACAGCGGCCATAATTTCGCTCCTTCTGATCAGCGCCGAATCTAGCGCATCAGCCGGAGCGCTCCAAGAACTAAATTCATGATTTCATTTGTGAATTTAGACATTGCGAGACGTTGCAAGACAGTGTGCGACGTTGCTGGACGTAGCGAGACAGTGACGGAAGCGCACATTTTTTCTTGGGGATCGCGGTTCGGCTGGGTGGCCATGGCAAGGCGGCCGATTTGGCAGACCGTCCGCTGCGCTTGGAGCCGCATCGGGCAGCAACAACGCCGCCCGTTTTGTGCATTGGCATGGGATCGGCGTTCCGGCCTGTCCTGTAACTGGGGCGTTACGGGATTTCGACGAGCCGGAAAAACGTGGGTCAGGACCCGCGCGGCGGCGTGGCGGCTCGATGGGGGTCCCGCCCCCCGTCTTGGCGCCTCGCACTCGCGTGTGGATCTCGCATCGCCCGCCGCGCCCGCCTTGCCGGACAGGCACGGCGCGTCGTTTCGGATGCGTATCCATCGCTTGGCCAATGGGCGGGGCAATCGAAGCCCTGCAACAATCGTCGCGCCCGATGGTGATCGATGGCGCTGGCGTAGCAGGCCGCGCGCTGCCGGATCCGTGCGGGTGCGTCACCGATCGGCGCGGCTCGCCCGAGCGATCATCGAAAGGCGCCAGGTCATGGCCACGGCCGGACCGCCCATCCCCGGCGCTATCACGGGAAGGCGGGGAAGCTCGCCAGACGCCGCGAGAGCAAAGCCTGTCCAATCCCGCCGGCGCATGGCGCGAGGCTTCTGGCGCTGCTTCTCCCTCCCCTGGCGAAGCGTATCGAGGGACTGCGCGGCAAAGGCGAACAGCCCGGCAAAGCCGGTGCGAATACGCCTGTCGACTGGTTCGATTAAGGTATGCTCCAGCCGAACTATTGCGGAGCCCGGCAAATCCGGTTCGATTATGCAAGCTTGACAATTCAAAGCGAACCGATAATAAGCGAACCATTCTAATCGAACTGATGGAGTTCGCCATGTTTGTCCGTGCCTATCTTCGCGCTTCCACCGACGAACAGGACGCCAGCCGCGCGCGGGCGGATCTCGAGCGCTTCGCAGCCGAGCGCGGGCTTGCCGTTGCGGCCTGGTATGTCGAGAACGAAAGCGGCGCGTCGTTGAAGCGCCCGGAGCTGTTCCGCCTGCTTGCCGATGCGAAGCCCGGCGACGTGCTTTTGATCGAACAGGTCGACCGGCTCTCGCGCCTCAACGCCGCAGATTGGGAACGGCTGAAGCGCGAGCTTGGCGAACGCCAGGTGCGGGTCGTGGCGCTTGACCTACCGACGTCATGGATGATGGCCGGCAAGGACCATGACGCCTTCACTGCCCGCATGTTCGACGCGATCAATGGCATGATGCTGGACATGCTCGCGGCCGTCGCGCGCAAGGATTATGAGGATCGCCGGCGGCGCCAATCCCAGGGCATCGCGAAGGCCAAGGCGGGCGGCGCCTATCGCGGCCGGAAGGAGGATGCGGAGCGCAATGCCGGCATCGTGGCCATGCTGAAGCGGGGCGTGCCGTGGTCGCAAATCGTGGCGTCGACCGGCGCGTCGCGGTCAACGCTGGCGCGGCTGGCAAAGCGTATCGCCTCAGCACCGCTTGCATCGTGAGCGGATGACCTTCAACAAGCAGGTCTTGTCAAAATAGTGCTTCCTGGTTATATAGCTTCCAACGCATAGGCGGATGATGCCCTGGACTGTCGCATTCGCGGATGAATTCGAACCGGAGTTCGACGCGCTGCCTGAAGCGGTGCAGGATGCCATTCTCGTGCGTTTGGTTTTTCTCGAGAGGGAAGGTCCGTTTTTGGGCAGGCCGCACGCCGATACGCTTGTCGGCTCACGGCACGCCAACATGAAGGAACTACGCTGCAACGCCGATGACGGGGTGTGGCGCGTTGCCTTCGCATTCGATCCCGCCCGGCAAGCGATCCTGCTTGTCGGCGGGGACAAGTCGGGCGTGAGCGAGAAACGCTTCTATAAGCAGTTGATCGCCCGTGCCGATGAGCGTTTCGATCGCCATTTGGCGCAACGGGAAGGATGATGACCATGGCACGCACTTTGCGGGACAAAATGGCCACGATCGATGCCGGCCGCCGCGCTCGGATTGAGGCGGAAGCCGATCGCCTACACGCGGAATATTTGACCCTTCAGGAATTGCGGAAGGCAAAGGAACTGACGCAAGTTCAACTGGCGGAAGCGCTTGGCGTCCAGCAAGCGACCGTAGCCAAGTATGAGCGCCAGAGCGACTTGCTGATTTCGACGATTGCCAGCTATGTCGAAGCGATGGGCGGCAAGCTGAAGCTAATGGTCGAATTTCCTGACAGAAAGCCCGTGGCGCTAGACGGCCTTGGCGAGACGGAAGAGCCGCGCATCCGGCGTCCTGGTCGGGAGCGGCGTAAACCCATTGCGCCGCTTCGCCCGGCGCACGCCTGACCGGGCAGCTCAACCGGCACTGGCTTCCCTGTCGACACCTGCGATCAAGCAACGGCAGAACTGCAAAGCCTGCTCGCGGTCGCGCTCGATCCATCTTTGTGGATCAATGTCCTTGCCGTTGATCCCCAATGCCGCGAGCTTCACGGCTTTCGTGGCGACGCTGATCAAAAGCGTCAGATCGTCACAGATCGGCGGGGCGTCCGGCTTCTGATCGAACAGATGATGCGCCAGTCGCTTTGTTCGAAACTCCCGTATCCGAATGAATGCCCCCCGCTCTTTCGTCCCGTCAGCCTGAACTAACTGCGCAGTGTGAATGAAGCCCGCCACGGCGCGCCTGCATGCGGCCATCTGCTCTTCTGCGATGATCGGAAACCAGTGACGCGCTTCTTCGACAAGAACGCCCTCCACATCCTCGCGCGCGAGCAAGGCCGCGAGCACCGGAATAGATGCCTTGTCCTGTTTCTCGACCGGATATTGCGCGTTCTCCGTTACGTCGAAGATGCGCGCAGCGTCCATTGCAACTTTTAACGCCAGGGCGTCCTGAATAGCTTTGACGGTGTAGGCTGGATCTGTTGGCTGGTCCCCAAGAGGGGGGATCCTATCGTTCAGGGTCTCCATGGTGACATGCGCCGTCACCGCCATACGCACGTCAACCAGTAACAGGTCGACGATGAGCTTCACGCGGCGCACCGCTTCTTCCGTCGACAAGGTTCGGTTCTGTTTGGCCATGCTTGGCACCGTAGCGGGCTAGCGTGCCGCGTCCAGATCGGAAGTGCTGGCAATGGGCATGATAAAGGAGCATGGCTCGCGCTTCGCCCGTAAGCCGCGACGGGTCGTGGCGGTTGTGAACGGCCATGGGGCTTTGACGCCCTTTGCTCACCAGGCGTACCGCAGATCAATTGGTGGAGCGCCGCACCCCGACGCTGCGCGCTTCAGCCGTGTATCTTCCCCGGTACAAGCGAACGGAACCGGCGTTACTCGAGCGCGGGCCGGCAAGCCGCAAGCCGGGATCCATGGCCCTGCTGCCCTTCGGTCGCTGCTTTCCTGAACCCCATCGGTCCGGCCTCCGCCTCGCCTTGGCGCTGTCTCGGCAGGCACTCGTGGTTGAGCGGGCCAGGATTTTTGCGAGCCGGAAAAAGCGGCCGCTCCAGGCGCGCCATAGCGACGGCCGGTGCTGCCACGGGCAGGGTGCCCCTCACGGGAAAAAGCCCGGTCGCCGGATCGGCCGGACGGGCCAGACCGGACCGGACAGGGCAACGCGAAACGTGCTTGCCGCGGCCAGAGGAACGCGAAACGTTCTTGCCGTGGCCAAGGGAACGCGGGGCGGCGCAACCACGGGACCGGGAGCGGACATAAATGCTACGGCTGCGTTGTGGCCACGGGCCCGGCTTTCGCGGGCCAACTCGGCAGATCGCTGTAGCGCGCACGCGCGAAGCGCAGGCAAGCCTCAAATCTCAGAAGCGGCGATGCAGCGATTTTCCTGCCCGTATCGCGACGGTTTTGCTGCCATCGGTCCGATATCGATGAAATCGCCTCCCCCGCTTGCTGTCAGCATTTGTCGATACGCGGGCGTGAGCACACTCAGAGAGAGAGAAATCTATAATGGGGAAAAGAGGAAGGGACTAACTCTGTTCGCGCCCGCGTATCGACAAATGCTGACACAGTATGCCTGCAACCAGGCCCACGGCAGTCTTAGACGCAAAGGTTACAATAGCGCTTGAATACGCAGAATTTACAGGCGCGCCGAAAGACCGCTGTCACGAAGGCGTAACAGCGGCCTGGCGGCCTTTCATGGATGTTTCGGCTTGCCGATCGCGGGTCGCTTCAGGGCGCGCCCGCCGCGCGACGCGGCCCGTTCATCAGTCGCGCAAGCTCCTGCTTCCGGCGTTCCTCATCTTCGCGGCGCTGCTCGAATTGGAATGCGACCGCCGGGCTCACGTGCCATGCGCGGTTGTCCGGTCCGGGCTTCTCCGGCTCCAGCCATCCTCCGGCGATCAAGGGCCCGAGTGCCCGGCCGATCGCCCAGGCATCCATACCGCGAAGGCAGGAGACTTCTCGCATCAGGTCGCGGGCCGTAATGCGCAAGCTCCCTTGCGTTAAGATCCAAGACGCGATCTTGCGCAGCTTGTCGGTAACCGCGTGATCGGCAACTCCATAGAATTCGAAAGCGTGCGGCAGAAGGAAATCCGAGAACAGCCGTTCGACCCGCGCGGCCGTGCACGCGCTGATGCGCTCCATTACCCAGTTGCCGGGCTCGAGCCCCTCCGCAACATGAAAGAGCAGGCAAAACGTTCCGAAAAGGCCGTCCAGCTTTCCAACGAATTGCGCGAAGCCGGGGAGTGCGTTTTCGGTCGCCGTTTGCAGATCGTGCGTACGCTGGCGAAACGGCTCCGCGACGGTCAGCGCGCCATCATCGAACCTGAATTCCATCGGCGCGATCGACGCGGCTTGCTCGATCATCTCGTGATACCCGTCTGGCGGCATCGCGCGATCCTGCGCGATGCGCCCCGGTCCGACGAACGCAGGGATGAAGCGCTGCAACAATCCGTCCGACTGCAACCCCTGAAGCTCAGCAAGACGGGCCGGCTGAATGCCGCCAATGATCGAAGCCGAAAGGTTTTCCACGCTGATGCTTGGGCGCGTTACGCGGTCCACGCTGAAGGACGCGCCATTGAATGCCTCCAGCCAGAACGCACGATCCGCTGCGCCTCCGCCCCCATTATTGTATTTCTCCATGCCGCCGATCCAGGCGGCGATTTCATCGTGCTCGACAAGAATGCCCCGGTCCTGCCGCGCGAGGATGGCTGCAAGCGCTTCCGTTGTCGTATTGCCGGCAAGGTAACGTTCAGGCTGCTTCGGCTTTTGCACGCCCTCCGGCACGCGGGCGCATTCATCCCGCCATGCTTTTTGCCTTCGAGCTTCAAGGCGCTTCAGCGGCGCAAGCGCCGCGCTCATGATCGGCGTCTTTTTGCTGGAGGGCGGCCCTGCTAGTAGCGTCCACAGGCGGGGGCTTGCAGTCCACTCACCATTGCGCATCAGGCGAAGCGACGTGCGATGGTCCACCGCGCCGGATAGCGCCGCGAAGGCCGCCATCGCCAAGGCGTTACGACACGCGCCCATGATGCTGCTTTGGCCGGTCGCGAACCGCTCGATGATATCGGGGAGAATACCCGTCGGAACGTCCGGCACGATGAACTCTCGCCACGGATCGAACAGTGGCGGCGTGTCGGCTTCAGAAGCAGGCAGCGCGACCGGCGCGCCGGCTTCGTCCTTCAGCGCCGACACGCCGCCCGAGCCCTGCCGGGCCAGTGCATAGTTGGCCGCATTGCCGCAGATCGTCACAAGCTCGGCGACATCCCACGGCGGCGAGCAGCGGGCGTTCCAGTGCTCGGCCATCAGCTCGGCCGCGCGCTCGCCTGACACGCCGATCTCGATCAGCCGGGCAGCCACGGCGTAGGTCGTGTTGTTCCCGCCGCGTCCCTCGACCGCAGCCGGCGCGTCCTTTTCAAGATAGTGGATCGCGAACACGATGTCGTCCGGATCGTCCACGCTGACGGCTGCCGCGCGGTCGCGCTGCTTCGGTTCCCCGCATTGCAGCAGGAACCCGGCCGGCGCATCGGCGGCCGGGCGGTCGTCGATCAGCTTGTAGGCGCCGCGGTAGCCCTTGGCTCCGTCGGCGTCGTCGAACACCGACCCGGGGCCGATCACGTAGCCACCCTTCGACCGAATGTCGATACCGGGCGCCACGCGATCCACGCTGTTCGCCACGTCCGGCCCGCGATAGTACAGGTGCAGCCCGCCGCCGGGTGTCTTGACGGTCAACGTGTCCGGCAGGTCCACGTCCAGCAGCGACGCGAACCCGTTCTTGCCGGCATCCACATCGACGATCAGCCAGCCGTCACCACCCGCCACGCCGTAGTTGTAGTTCGGGTTGAACGCCCACCACGCCCGGATCTTGGCCGGGTCGCTGGTCGCCTCGTTGCGCCAGAACATTCCTTTGGGTGGAACCTTGGCGCCGGGCTGAACCGGAAATATGCGGAAGCCGCGCGCGGCCCACGCCAGGGCATGGTCCAGGATGGCTTGCGGCGGGCCGGTCGCGGGTGCTGACGCGCTATCGGGCGGAGACGGGCTGTTGGGTGGGGCACTGTCCGGCGGCGGCTCAACGGGCGGGGCGCTACCTCCGTTCAGCTCTACTGCTTCGGTTTCATCGGCTTCGCGCCCCGTTTCGGCTTCTGCGTTGCGCCCGAATACGCCGAAGGGGTCACCTGGATTGAGGTCAATGCCGTCTTGGGGCATGATACAGCACTCCGATCGCGCGTTTTGGCGGGCAGGCCATACGCGAGCTTTCGAGAAAAACGGGATCGATTTGCGACGCGGCTCATTCGGCCGCGTCGCTACCTTGTTGAAGAGGCTGTCCGCCGGCCGGGCGCCAGCCAATGGCGAGCAACTGATCACCTGGCGGGGCCGCGTCGCCATGTTTTGTCGCATTGAACGTTGCTTCGTCCGGCGCGCACCAGAGACAGGTATGCAGCCGGTCGATCTCGCCCGCCTGACGCTGCCTCACCCACATCGGCCAGGGGACTGCCGCGTGCTGCAGCTGCTCTACGGTGCTCAATTCTGCAAAGTGACGCTGCGGTAGGGGCTGATCGTCCCATCCATGGCGGCCGTGCCGCTGTAAGGATTTCATGTTCGACGTTAGCGCGGGCGGAATTTCCTCAACCGGAGTATAAGTCCGCCTTGCAAACACGGCAGCGAATTTCCCGTGAGATGGCGATAGGGGGTTAGGCTGCATTGCGCCCTCCCCAGACCTTCTGCGCCATGAACCGGCGCACATCCTCCGCACGGAAAACGGTGCGAGCACCCAGCTTGAAGGCCGTGAGTGTTCCCGCCGCCAGGTGCCGATAGATAGTCGGGCGAGACAGGCGGGTTACGCGGCAGATCTCTTCGACGGTCAGAAGCTCTTCTTTTTCGAGAAGCTCGCGCGGTCCACGCGGTTCGGAAGAAGGGGAAGGAATTTTCTGCGGCGCGGCAGTGGCGTCGAGCAGCTTGTCGCGCAACGTTTCCGGTGCGGTATCGATCATGGTGGTGTCTCCGAACGCCAGAAGCGGCGTTGCGTTGAACTGAACCACAATGAGAAATGGCGAAAAATCGGCCGAATGCGTCGTAATTGTCCGGCACAGATCGCGGCCCTGTCCGCTGCTTATTGGCGGGAACAATGGCGGGTCAATTCAGAAATAGCAATAAAATCAATATTTTATGGCGGAGACGATGGGATTCGAACCCATGATACCCCTTTCGAGGTATGCTCATTTAGCAAACGAGTGCCTTCAGCCTCTCGGCCACGTCTCCGACGCCGATGAACCGGCATGCCACGTCTATGCCCGAGCGAAGCCACGGTTACAAGCCCCGAACGGCGAGCTTTTCCGGTCGGGCTGCGCCATGCCCGGGCCGGGAAGGCAGAGCCTGAGGCCGAGGCCCCTGCTCAGTGCGTTGAAATCCACTCCCGGGCGAGCCGCAGGGCCTGGGCGACCTCCACCGGTGCCATTTCGGCCGCGAGTTCCTGCCGTCGGCGCGCCGCCTCGGCATCCCCGCGCATCGCCGCGAGATTGAACCACTTGTGCGCCTCGACGAAATCGAGAGCGCCGGAGCGCCCCGTGGCAAAATCCACCGCCTTCTCGAAGAGGTTCGCGACCGGTTCGCCGGATCCATTCAAGCCCATCATCGCCATCGGTCTGTTCCCTTGCCTGTGACCTGTCATTCCTCGGTGGCTCTTTGCCCTGGCCCCGATCGGATGGCTCGAATTTGAAGAAAATTCTCGAAAAACCGCTGAAAAAGTGTCGTTACCAAACTCTGCCGCCCGGGAGGCGATTCACATTCCATTGAGGCTGAAAACTCGATTTTCACAATTCTTTCAACGGCATTCAAGTTCATCCCTCAAGGTGAACAGAAGCTTCCCGAAACCATTCCAGGCCAATTGCCGGCAGGATGCCTCCGGCTGGACATTGTTTAGGAATGAACTATTCTTCCGCTTCAGGGGTCGACCCTGGGGTTCGGCCCGACCGCGAAAAACCCGGGAGGGGAGAGGAAACCATGGCTCGCGTCAAGACAACCATTCTCGCGCTCGGCGCAGGCCTTGCCGGCGCATTCGTCCTGCCGGGCATGGCATCCGCGCAGGAGGTTCTGGGCACATGGCTGCGTGAAAATGGCGAATCGCGAGTCCGCTTCGCCAAATGCGGCGAGGCGATTTGCGGCACGGTGGTTTGGCTGAGGAACCCGGCCGAATCGAAATCCAGTGTCGGCCAGCGCGTGTTTTATGACATGAGGCCGAATGGCACGAACAGCTGGGCCGGGCAGGCCTTCAACCCGGAAGACGGCAAGACCTATTCCGGCAAGATGACACTCTCGGGCAATGCGCTCACCACGGCGGGATGCATCGCCGGCGGCTGGATCTGCCGCTCCGTGAGCTGGTCGCGCACGAATTGAGGCGCAGGCCGCAGAACCGAGGGCTTGCCATGCATTCGCCCCAGTGACAGGGGAGATTGTCCGGAGATCGGGTTATCGCCCTGGATCTCCGGCTCCGGTGCTCCAGTTTTGGCTGTGATCGCGTGTGACACGGGATTGGAGTGGACTGAATGATCGACGAAGTGGTTGGAGCGGTCATCGAAGCCGCCGTCGAAAGCTCGTTATCGGTCGCTCAGACCGCTCTCGAAGCCCTTGGGGGTTTGGCCGATGCGTCCGCTGATTTGGTCTCCTCGAATAGGTCGGTTCTCGTGAACACGACGATCGATGCCGTGGCAAATTCGGTAGTTGCAGAACGGTTGGATGCCAAAAATCAAAAGACGGATGCAGAACCATCCGGGCCCGAAATCGGGCAGGGGTCGATCAGGGCTGATCCCGGTTGTTCGGAATAAACGTGGCAGGAAAGAGCGCGATTTCCGATCTGGCTCGCCCCGTGCGGAAATCGGTCTTTCTGCTGGCGAATTGGGCCCGCCTCGCTCCCAAAGGTCCGAAATTTGGTGCAGTGAAAAGCAGCCTCACCCCTTCGGCTTGTTGCCGAACAGGATTTCCTGCACCTTCGGGTCCTGCATGCGCGCGCTTGAGGGATCGCGCTTCTCTGCCCCCACCGCAAGGCCGCGTTGCACGGCCGGACGTGAGGCGATTGCGTCGAGCCAGCGCTTCATGTGCGGGAATTCGTTGATGTCCTGCCCCTGCCGCTCCCAGAGCTTGGCCCAGCTGTAGCAGGCGATATCGGCGATGGAATAGTCGCCCGCGAGATATTCGCGATCCTTCAGCCGCTTGTTCATCACGCCATAAAGGCGCCTGGTCTCGTTGGTGTAGCGGTTGATGGCGTATTCGATCTTCTCCGGCGCGTAGATGCGGAAATGATGCGTCTGGCCAGCCATGGGGCCGAGGCCGCCGACCTGCCAGAACAGCCACTGATCCACCTCGACGCGGCTCCGCTCGTTGACGGGATAGAACTTGCCCGTTTTCCGCGCGAGATACTGGAGAATGGCACCGCTTTCGAAGACCGAGATCGGCTCGCCACCCACGGTCTCGTAATCCACGATGGCCGGAATCTTGTTGTTCGGCGACACCGCCAGGAATTCCGGCTTGAACTGGTCGCCCTTGCCGATATCGATCAGGTGCGTTTCGTAGGGCAGCCCGCATTCCTCGAGCATGATGGAGATTTTCCAGCCATTCGGGGTAGGCCAGTAATAGAGATCGATGGGTTTCATCGGCGGTTCTGTCCTTCACTGGGAAACGGCCCTCGGGCCGTAGCGATCGGAGCATAAGCCTGGCTTGCGGCGATGGGCAGGGGGTGGACGGCAATTTTCGGCCTGCTCGCGCGGTTGTGAGAAAGCCGCCCCACGGGCTCTGGCGGGGCAGCATGTGCGGCGCTAAGCTTCATGGGCCGGAGCCTGTCCGGATCGACGATTGGAAGCCGCCATGACGCCTTGCCGCCTCGCCACCCTCGCCCTGGCCTTGGGCCTGCCTGCCTCCGTTGCGCTGGCCCAGACCATGCCTGCCCAGCCGAACCCCCTGCGCCCGTCCGCCACCACCCGCAGCGCGCCGGCCGCCACCGCACCGGCGACACAGGCGCCCGCCGCCGAGGCCCCCAAGCCCAAGCGCAAGCGCTCGGAAGCCCAGCTCGCGAATGACAACCGCATGCGCGCCTGCGGGCAGGAATGGCGGCAGAACAAGGCGCAGTTCACGGCCGCGGGCAAGACCTGGCGCGTGTTCAACGTGGAATGCCGCGCGCGGCTGAAAGCGCAGGGACGCTGAACGCCGGCCGGGGGCCAGGCCGGAGCGGCCGCAGGCCTGGACCGCTCGGAAACAAAAAAGCGGCTTTTCACAGGCGCTTTTCGCCTTGAGAACGCCAGATCACTGGACGAAAGACCGGGTATCCTTTATTCCACCGATGCCTGCCGCTTGCGGCGTTGTCGTCCTCGTTCCATCAGGACCCCATGCCGTTCAACCTTACGACTGACGACATCCTGGCCTTCATCCGCGCAAACCAGGATTACGCGCCGCTGATCATTTTCCTGATGGCGCTGGGTGAGACGATTGTCGTGGTCTCGATCTTCATCCCATCCACCTTCCTGCTGATCGCGATCGGCGGCTTGATGGCGGCGAGCGGCGTGCCGCTGCTGCCCTCCCTGCTCGCGGGCGCGCTCGGGGCGAGCCTCGGCTTCTCGCTCATGTACATCATCAGCGCCACCATGCAGGGCCGCATCCTCACGATGTGGCCAGTGCGCAACTATAGCGGAACAGTCGCAATGGCGCAGGATTTCACGCGACGCTGGGGCGTGATAGGAGTGTTCTTCGGGCATTTCATGGGTCCGATCCGCGTGCTCATCCCCATCGTTGCGGGCCTCTCGCGCATGCCGCCGGCGGCCTTCATGGCGGCGAATATCGTGGGTGCCATCGGCTGGATCTGCGTCTTCTTCGCGCCGAGCCACCTGCTCGTATCCTCTGAATGGTTCCGAACCCATTTTGCGGAAAGCTACGGCATGATCCAGGGCTTGTTGCCGCTGCCGAAATGAAAAGGCCCTTCGCAAGATCGGGCGGACCATCATGCGGATCGGCGCAGCAGCCGGGATATTCGGCAAAGCAGAGGGTGAGCAGGCCGAAGAGGTGCTGCGCATCGGCATCGCGGGCGGGACGAAGATGCGGGATCACTCGATCCCCAGTTTCTGCTTCAGGAGGTCGTTCACCGCGCCCGGATTGGCCTTGCCGCCCGAGGCCTTCATCACCTGCCCCACGAACCAGCCGAGCAGGGTGGGCTTTTCCTTGGCCTGCTGAACCTTGTCGGGGCTGGCGGCGATGATCTCGTCCACGATCCTTTCGATCGCGCCGGTATCCGTCACCTGCTTCATGCCGCGCTGCTCGACGATTGTCCCCGGATCGCCGCCTTCGGTAAAGACGATCTCGAACAGGTCTTTGGCGATTCTGCCCGAGATGGTGCCCGCGGCGATGAGATCGATGATCCCGCCGAGCTGGCTGGCCGAAACCGGATTCGTCTCGATCGACTTCCCGTCCTTGTTCAGGCGGCCGAAAAGCTCGTTGATGACCCAGTTCGCGGCAATCTTGCCGTCGCGGCCCTTGGCAACCGCCTCGAAATAATCCGCGCTCTCGCGCTCGGCCACGAGCACGCTCGCATCATAGGCCGAGAGGCCGTATTGGCGGATGAAGCGGGCCTTCTTGGCATCCGGCAGTTCCGGCAGGTGCTGCGCCAACTCCTCCACGAAGCCCTCGGGCAGCACCAGCGGCAGCAGGTCGGGATCGGGGAAGTAACGGTAATCATGCGCCTCTTCCTTCGAACGCATGGAGCGCGTCTCGCGCTTGCCCGGATCATAAAGGCGGGTTTCCTGGTCGATTCTGCCGCCATCTTCGAGGATTCCGATCTGCCGGCGCGCCTCCACCTCGATCGCCTGCCCGATGAAGCGGATCGAGTTGACGTTCTTGATCTCGCAGCGCGTGCCGAACGGCTCTCCGGGCTTCCTCACGGAGACATTCACATCCGCGCGCAAATTGCCCTTCTCCATGTCACCATCGCAGGTGCCGAGATAGCGCAGGATGGTGCGGAGCTTCGTCACATAGGCCTGCGCCTCCTCGGCCGAGCGAAGGTCCGGCTTCGAGACGATCTCCATCAGCGCGACACCCGCGCGGTTGAGATCAACGAAGGAATTCAGCGGGTCCTGATCATGGATCGACTTTCCCGCATCCTGTTCGAGATGCAGCCGCTCGATGCGCACCATGATGGGCTCGGCCTCGCCGGGCACATCCACGATCACCTCGCCCTCGCCCACGATCGGGTGCGCGAACTGGCTGATCTGGTAGCCTTGCGGCAGGTCGGGATAGAAATAGTTCTTCCGGTCGAAGCGCGAGGTCGTGTGGATCTCGGCCTTGAGGCCAAGGCCCGTGCGCACCGCCTGCGCCACGCATTCCCGGTTGATGACGGGCAGCATGCCGGGCATCGCGGCATCCACGAGGCTCACATTCGCGTTCGGCTCGGAGCCGAAGGTGGTGGAGGCGCCGGAAAACAACTTGGCGTTGGAATTCACCTGCGCGTGGATTTCCATGCCGATGATGATTTCCCAATCGGCTTTCGCGCCCTTGATCCACTGCTTGGGATGGGCGGAACGGATATCGAGCGACATGAAACCGGCCTCATTTCGAGAGCATGGGATTGTCTGCCTTTTCGCTGCACCCAACGCGGGCGTCAACCCCGCCTGATGCGCGCTTCGAGCCGCTTTCGCAGCCACCCGCAAGCGGCACCGGTGGCGGCGAAAGCCAGCGCCCCGAGGCTCGCCTGCCCCCAGCCGATGGAAATGTTCTCGTCGAATTGCGCGCGGATCGCCAGCAACAGCAAGAGCACGGCAAGAGCGAAGGAGAGCAGGCGCAGAACGGTCAGCGCCGCATGCAGGAGCGCAGTGGAGAGGGGGAGGTTCATGGCTGGAGGTTAGCGCATGTCGACTCGGGCGTCATGCACGGGCTTGGCCCGTGCATCCACGTCTTGCGTCGGAAAGGCGTGGATGGCCGGAACAAGTCCGGCCATGACGCGTGATTACCGCCCCAGCCACGCTTCCAGCCGTTTCACCGCCGTCACGATGTCCGCCTCGCTCCCCGCATAGGAGAAGCGCACGAAGCGGTTTCCCCCCACGGGGTCGAAATCGAGGCCGGGCGTGATGGCGAGGCCGGCCTCGCGCAGGGCGCGGCGCGCGAAATCCATGGAATCGTTGGAATATTGCGCGATGTCGCAATAGGCGTAGAAGGCCCCGTCCATCGGCAGGGGCGGCAGGCCGAGGCGCGGCAAGGCCTCCATGAGGATCGCGCGGTTCTTCGCATAACCCGCCTTGATCGCTTCGAGTTCCTCGGTGGCCTGGAAAGCGGCCACCGCCGCGATCTGGCTGAGATAGGGCACGGAAATCGAGAGGTTCTGCTGCAGGCATTCGATCGGGCGGATGAGCCGCTCCGGCACCACCAGCCAGCCCACGCGCCAGCCGGTCATGCAATAATATTTCGAGAACGAGTTCACGATCACCGCGTCGTCGGTGTAGCGAAGCGCCGTCGCCTCCTTGATATCCGCGTTTTCGGTTGGAAAACCGGCGACCACTTTTCCTGAAAACGCGCTCGTGCCCTCATAGGTCAGGCCGTGATAGATCTCGTCCGAGACAAGCCAGATCCCGAGTTCGGCGCAGGCCTCCGCGATTTTCCTCACCTCGGAAGCGGGCGTGAGAACGCCCGTAGGGTTGGCCGGGCTCATCAGCAGCACGGCATCGAGCGGCTTCTCGGCATGCGCGGCGCGGATCGCCGCTGCGGAAAGCGCGTAGCGGCTCTGCGGACCGGTCTCGATCGGCACCGATTCGATGCCGAGCGCGTCGAGAATATTTCGATAGGCCGGGTAGCCCGGATTGGGAATGCCGATCCGCCCGCCATGATCGAGCATCGCGAGGAAGCCCAGCACAAAACCGCCCGAAGAACCCGTGGTCACGATCACGCGGGCGGGATCAACCGTCACGCCATATTTCGTGGCGTAGTTCCGCGCGATCGCCTCGCGAAGCGAAGGGATGCCGAGGGCTTCCGTGTAGCTCACGCGACCGCCCGAGAGCGCCGCGATCGCCGCCTCCCGCACCGGGCGCGGTGGCGCGGCACCAGGCTCGCCCACTTCGCAATGCACGATTTCCGCGCCGGCCCGCGCGAGCGTCTTGGCCTCGCGCATCACATCCATCGCGATGAACGAGGCGATGTTCGAACGGCGGGATGCGGCAGGCGCAAGAAAAGGCGGTCGAGACATGAAAAATCCCTCAAAAAAGGCCGCCCTCCCTTGATCGCGCCTCACGCGATTGTCAAATGGCGTGAGGCGCCCTGAATTGACCGCATTGGCGTGCTGCACTAGTCCGATCAGAGTCCTTGTTGCCTCGGCCGAGCCGCGATGCGCCTTTTCACCCGTCTTTCCCTGCTGAGCCCTCGTGCACGGCCGCTGGTGGCCGGATTGGCGGCCCTGGCGCTGCTTGCGCAGAGCCTTGCGCCCGCCTTCGCGCAATCATCGAACCGCCCGCGCATGAGCTTCATCCGCGATGCGGAAATCGAGCAATTGATGCGCGAATATCTCGATCCGCTTCTGGGGGCCGCGGGTCTGCGCAAGGGCTTCATCCGCGTCGTGCTGGTGGCGGATCGCTCCTTCAACGCCTTCGTGGCGGATGGCCGGCGCGTCTTCGTGAATATCGGCGCCATTATGGAATCGACGACGCCGAACCAGATCATCGGCGTGCTGGCGCATGAGACGGGGCATATTGCGGGCGGGCATCTCGCGCGCCTGCGGCAGGAACTCGGCAATGCGCAGGCCATCGCGATCATCGGCACCATTCTGGGCGGCGCGGCCCTCATCGGGGGGGGGCGCAGCGGGCAGGTCGGCAGCGATGGCTATGGTGCGGCGGGTGCGCTGATGGGCGGCTCGGAACTCGCGCGCCGCTATCTCCTGGCCTACCAGCGCACGGAGGAAGCCGCGGCCGATCGCGCCGCCTTGAAATTTCTCGACGCGACGGGCCAATCGGCCAAGGGCATGCTCGAGACCTTCGAGCGCATGGCGAACGAGCAGCTCTTCGCGGCCACGCGCATGGATCGCTACCTTCAGAGCCACCCGATGGCGGCGGATCGCGTGGCTTCCTTGCGGGAGATCGCGCCGCAGAGCCCGCATTTCAACCAGAAGGACCCGCCCGCCCGGCAATTGCGGCACGACATGGTCCGCGCGAAGCTCTACGCCTTCACCGGCACCGCAAGCGAGATCGCGCGGCGCTATCCGGCCTATGACAATTCCCTGCCTGCGCGCTATGCCCGGGCCATCATCGAATACCGCACCGGGCGGCTCGACAATGCGATCCGGCAGATCGATGCGCTCATCCAGGCGCAACCGGGCAATGCCTTTTTCTGGGAACTGAAGGGCCAGGCACTGCTGGAAGGGGGCCGCCCGAACGAGGCGATCGCCCCTCTGCGCAAGGCCGTATCCCTCGCGCCGGGGCAGGCGCTGATCCGCACGATGCTCGGCCATGCGCTGGTCGCGACCGACAACCCCCGCTTCATGGATGAGGCGATCCGCGAACTCGCCAATGCCACGGGCCGCGACCCGGAGAATTACGAAGGCTTTCGCTTTCTCGCGCAGGCCTATGGCCGGAAGGGCGACGAGGGCAATGCGGCGCTCGCCGCGGCCCGGGCCGCCCTCATTGCCGGGCAGGGCGAGGAAGCCCGCCGGCTGGCGCGGCGCGCGATGGGCCTGCTGCCGCCGGGCACGCCGGGCCATCGTCTCGCGACCGACATCTTCGAACAGAAACCCGAACGCAACTCCTGATGGGCGAGGCTCACGCCCTCCCGCCACCTTCCGACAACAAAGGACACGCCTCATGGCTTCCCTCCTCCCCCGCCTCGCGGCCGCGAGCCTCGCTCTCGCGCTCCTCGCCGCCCCGGCCCTCGCCCAGCAGGGTGGCCCGGCGAAAGCCTTCACGCGGGAGGAGATCGAGGCGATCATCCGCGAATACATCGTGAAGAACCCGGAGATCCTGCAGGAAGCGGCCGTGGAGCTGGAGCGCCGGCAGGCGGAAGCGCAGGCGGCCTCCATCCGGCAGGTGACGGCGGACCCGAAAAGCCCGCTCTATTCCTCGCCGCATGACATGGTGGTCGGCAACCCGAACGGGGATGTCACGCTCGTCGAGTTCTTCGATTACAATTGCGGCTTCTGCAAGCGCGGCCTCAACGACATCAGGCAGCTCGTCGAGACCGACAAGAATCTCCGCGTCATCCTGAAGGACCTGCCGATCCTGACCGAAGGCTCGAAGGAAGCCGCGGCCATCGCATACGCGCTGAAAAAGCAGGCGACGCCCGAAACCTACTGGAAATTCCATCTCGCGCTGATGGGCCAGCAGGGCCGCATCGGCCGCGCCGAGGCGCTGGGCGTCGCAAAGGATGTCGGCGCGGACATGAAGCGCCTCGAGGCGGATCTTGCGAAGCCCGGCTTCGAGGATGCGGTGGAAGAGACGAAGATGATCGCCGGCGCGCTCGGAATCAACGGCACGCCGTCTTACGTCGTGGCCGAGGATATCGTGGTGGGCGCGCGCGGCTACGAGGCGCTGGCGACGCGCATCGCCAATTACCGCAAGTGCCGACGCGCGGACTGCTGATCACTCCGTGACAGCCTTTTCCGGGGATTAAGGCGCCGCATCGCAACGCCGGCTTTGCATTTCGCTCCGGAAGCGACTAGACACCGCGCCACGGATTGCGGGCCCGCGTGAATTTCGAACCGCATGTCTCGAGGAGTGTCACGCCGCGCCATGCGCCAGATCCACGTTCTCAACGGGCCGAACCTCAATCTGCTCGGTCGTCGCGAGCCCGGCATCTACGGCGCCGCCACGCTGGCCGATGTCGAGGCAGAAATGCGCGCATTGGGCGAGAAGCTCGGCGTCGCCATCACCTGCCGGCAATCGAACCACGAGGGCGAGCTTGTCACCTGGATTCAGGAGGCGGGCCTTTCGGGCGCCGATGTCATCCTCAATGCCGGGGCCTACACGCATACCTCCGTGGCCCTGCGCGATGCCATCAAGGGCTCGGGTGCGCGGGTGATCGAGGTGCATATCTCAAATGTACATGCGCGGGAGGAATTCCGCCATCATTCCTACATTTCGCCGGTTGTTGCGGGCATCATCGTGGGCTTCGGCATTGCGGGTTACCGCCTCGCCGTCCAGGCCCTGCTCGAGATGAAGCCCAACAGTTGAACCGGCGCCAAGCGAGTGTTCCGTTCATGAAGGTCAAACTGCCCATGTCCAAAGACATGTCGAACAAGAACCAGCCCATCGATCCCGATTTCGTCCGCGAGATGGCGGCGCTGATTTCACAAACCGATCTCACGGAGATCGAGGTGGAAAAGGGCGATCTGCGCATCCGCGTCGCCCGGCAGGTGACCGTGCAGGCCTCGCCCTTGCAGCAATTCGTTTCTGCACCCGCTCAGGCCGCGCCCGCGCCCGTGGCCGTTGCGGCCCCGGCGGCGACAACGGCGGCCCCGGCGGCGGCTGATCTCTCGGCGCATCCCGGTGCGGTGCGCTCGCCCATGGTCGGCACGGCCTATCGCCGACCCTCGCCGGGCGCGAACCCCTTCATCGAGGTCGGCGCCGTGGTGAAGGCCGGCGAGAAGATCCTGCTTGTCGAAGCCATGAAGACCTTCAACGAGATCGTGGCCCCCCGCGCCGGCACCATCACGCATATCCTCGTCGACGATGGCCAGCCGGTGGAATACGGCGAAACCCTCGTCGTCATCGAATAACGTCACGGGATTACGCGCATGTTCGACAAGGTTCTGATCGCCAATCGCGGCGAGATCGCTTTGCGCATCCTGCGCGCCTGCAAGGAACTCGGCATCGCGACCGTTGCCGTGCATTCCACGGCCGATGCGGATGCGATGCATGTGAAGCTCGCGGATGAGAGCGTCTGCATCGGTCCGCCCGCCCCGCGCGACAGCTATCTCAACATCCCCTCGATCATCGCGGCCTGCGAGATCACGGGCGCTGATGCGGTGCATCCCGGCTATGGCTTCCTCTCGGAGAATGCGCGCTTCGCCGAGGTGTTGGAGAAGCACAAGATCGCCTTCATCGGCCCGACCTCCGAACATATCCGCACCATGGGCGACAAGATCGAGGCCAAGCGCACGGCGAAGGCCTTGGGGATACCGGTCGTTCCGGGTTCGGAAGGCGGCATCACGGATGATGTCGAGGCGAAGCGCATCGCGGCTGGCATCGGCTATCCGGTTCTGGTGAAGGCCGCGGCCGGCGGCGGCGGGCGTGGCATGAAGGTCGCGCGCAGCGAGGATGATCTCGTGGAAGCACTGCAGACCGCGCGGACCGAAGCGAAAGCCGCCTTCGGTGACGACGCTGTCTATCTCGAGAAATATCTCGAAAAGCCGCGCCACATCGAAATCCAGGTGCTTGGCGACGGCCAGGGCGACGCCATCCACCTCGTCGAGCGCGATTGCTCGCTCCAGCGCCGCCACCAGAAGGTGTGGGAGGAAGGCCCCTCGCCGGCGCTGAACGCGGAAGCGCGCGACAGGATCGGGATGATCGTCGCCAACGCCATGAAGAAGCTGGGCTATCGCGGCGCGGGCACCATCGAGTTCCTCTATGAGAACGGCGAATTCTACTTCATCGAGATGAACACCCGGATTCAAGTGGAGCATCCCGTCACCGAGATGATCACCGGCATCGACCTCGTGAACGAGCAGATCAAGGTGGCGGCGGGCGCGGGCCTCTCCGTGAAGCAGTCCGACGTGAAGGTGAACGGCCACGCCATCGAATGCCGCGTGAATGCCGAGCATCCCGCGACCTTCCGTCCCTCGCCGGGCGTCGTGAGCTATTTTCACCCGCCTGGCGGCCTCGGTGTGCGCGTCGATTCGGCTGTCTATCAGGGCTACCGCATCCCGCCGAACTACGATTCGCTCGTGGCGAAGCTCATCGTTCACGGCCGCACGCGCAATGAATGTCTGATGCGTCTGAGGCGCGCACTCGATGAATTCGTGGTCGATGGCATCGAGACCACCCTGCCGCTCTTCCGCACGCTCGTGCGAAACGCGGAAATCCAGGATGGCCTCTACGACATCCACTGGCTGGAAAAATTCCTCCGGAATGGCGGAATGGACAACCCGGCCTGAGGCCATCTAGGCTCATGGGCATGAGCGAGGACTTCCCCGTCACGCCCGAAATCCTGCTTCGCGCCTATGCGGCCGGCATCTTCCCCATGGCGGAAAGCGCGGATGATCCCGGCCTCCACTGGATTGAGCCGAAGCTGCGCGGCGTCATTCCGCTCGATGGGTTCCACCTGCCCCGGCGCCTCGCGCGGCTCGTGAGCAGCCATGATTATGAAGTCGTGGCGGATCGTGATTTCGAGGGCGTCATCACCGCCTGCGCCGCCCCGCGCGGCCCCGAGCGCGAGACCTGGATCAACGCCCCGATCCGCCGGCTCTATGGCGCGCTGTTCGAGAAGGGCTTCTGTCACACCATCGAGGTGCGGAAGGATCGCGAACTCGTCGGCGGGCTCTATGGCGTCGCGATCGGCGCCGCCTTTTTCGGCGAGAGCATGTTCCACCGCGAGCGGGATTGCTCGAAGCTCGCGCTGGCGCATCTCGTGGCGCGGTTGCGCGCGGGCGGCTACCGCCTGCTCGATACGCAGTTCGTGACCGATCACCTGCGCCAGTTCGGCGCGATCGAAATCCCGCGGCTGCGCTATCGCGAGATGCTCGAACGCGCGATCCACCAGCCGGCGGATTTTTCGGTCTGGCCGAAGGATGTCACGCCACCGGCCGAAACCGTGCTGGAATGGCTGGAACCCGTGCCTCAGCGCCCCTGAACGGCCGGGTCGCGCATGCCGCCCATGCCGGGGTTGGTGGGGAAGAAGCGCTGTTGCGGCGCGGGGCGCGGCGGCTGGGCCACATTGCCCGGCGGCAGAAGAGCACCCGGAGGCGCGCCCGGCGCACCCGGCAGGCGCAGCGGCGCAGAGGTCGCCCCGCCCGGTCCCGGCGGGCGCGTGCCCGGCAGCGGCTGGGCCGGACGCGGATTGCGGCGCAGATCGGCCGGAGCCGGTGGCGGCGGCTCGTCCTCCACCTCGGGCGGGGTCTTGATGATGTCCTTGCCGCCTTTGCACTCGGCGAGCCAGATATCATAGACCGGATGCTCGATGGCGTTCAGGCCCGGGCTCGAGGCGAACATCCAGCCCGTGAAGAGCCGCTTGTAGCTGTTATCGAAGCCGACCTCATCGACCTCGACGAAGCTCGTGGTCTGCGGGTTTTCGTATTCCGGCCGCGAATAGCATACGCGCGCCGTGAGCTGGAGCGAGCCGAACTGCACGGTCTCGTCCACCGCCGCCTCGAAGGAGATGATGCGGCCGGTGATCTTGTCGAGACCGGAGAACACGGCGGTCGGGTTCTTGATCTTGTCGGCGAGCGCGGGCGCGGCCAGCAGGGGCAGCGCCGCCGCGAGGGCGAAACCGGTGATGCGGAAGGAAAGGCTCATCTTACGGCATCCGGCCCCGAAAATCCTGCGGCATCCGGGCAATCTGCCCGGGGCACGCGCGCTCTAGCACGCAAATCGTGCCGGAAAAAGGGCAGTCGCCGGCGCTCAGCGCGCCGGGTTCCACGGCTCGTAATCGCCGGTCGCGGGCGGGCGCTCGCCGGAGCGCAGCACCGAGCCTTCCGGACGATAGGCATTGGCCGTGCCGGTGGCATTCGGCTGGTGCGGCATTTCCCATTCGCGCGGGCGGTAATCCTCCTGCGCGGGCGTGGTGTCGAAGCGATGGTGCATCCAGCCATACCAGCCCGGCGGGATCTTCGAGGCTTCGGCCTCGCCCTTGTAGATGACCCAGCGGCGCTCATGGCCCAGGGCCGGGTCCTTCGCGCCGCCGCGCGTGCGGTAATAGGTGTTGCCGAACTCGTCGGTGCCGACCTTCTCGCCGTTGCGCCAGGTATAGATGCGCGTGCCAAGCGTCTGCCCGTTCCACCAGGTGAAGAACTGGAGAAGGAAGTTTTTCATGGCACGCCTCGAAAGAAGATCTGGATGCCCGGCCTTCCGGGCAACTTCCATCCGCGCTTCTCGCAAATTCGCCCGCTGGCGTAAAGCCGCATCGCGCGCTCCGTCCACGAGCGTCCTCGAACCTTCGTCGGGCCGGCAAGGCGGCTGTCATGCTTCGGCCATGATTCCGGGTGAGCCTCATGGTTCGCACGCTCGGAAAACCGATTCGGCACAACCGGGACGCGAAGAACTCCTCACCTGAAATTCAAAGATGCGTCCGATCACCCCGGATTGTGCCTCTGCCAGCGCGTCGGCCTGGCTTGGCAGCCGGGCGGAATCCGTCTTGATTTTTCCGGCCGATCTGGTCGCGCGAGCAGGCAGAAACGAATCCGCGAGAGAATAGAGGGCCTTGGCGAGAATCATCGACTTTTCCCCAAGATTCACACTTTCTCCACCAGATGTTGCGATCCTGAGGCCTGGGCATAACTAGATGTTGACGCGCCTCGGAAGCACGTCCTAGCTTGCCCAGACCAAAGACGTGCGGATCCTGCGCCCTCCTTTCCGGAACCGGTGCGGATTAAACAGCTTCGGGGCCAGACCGGAAAAAATCGGCGGCCACGAACAAAAAAGGCTGGAACCGCAGGTCGGCGGAGGGGCGTTAAACAAAGCGACAATTCAAAAAGCGGGGCGCACGCGACCAAGCGTGGCTCGACGGGCCTGTCTCGGAATGGGCTATGCCCAGCATAAAAATGGATATCGACAATGCTCCTGAAAGATTTTTGGGTGCCTAAAAAGACTAAATCTATGGCTGAGGCAGAAGCTCTCAACTTTCGCGCGGCATTGGGGGAACAGGATTCCTTTCGGCCTGATGCTCTTGGAATTGCCGAATGCGTTCTCGACGCATTAATAGGCTGCGAGCTTGTTGTATGTGATGATAGTGAGATGCTCGGCGTGGAAGCCTATACTCAGCATATCCCGGCTCTTGGCACGAGGTTGTTTGTTAAGGCTTCGCTAGTCGCTCGGCTTCAGCAGGAACATCCCGATCCGCGTGCACGTTTCACGCTGGCGCATGAATTCGGTCATATTGTCATGCACCGCGGTCGATCTGAAACGGGGATTCCCTCAACTCAGATGAGAATGGCGCCAGCAAGAGGGTTGGCAGCAGCTAACCAAAAATCTCCGTATCTGCCCGCTGAATTTTCCGGTGAGACCCAGGCCAACTGGTTTGCTTCTGAATTCCTGATGCCAAAGCATCTCGTTCGTGAATGCTTCAGCGCCGAAGATGTTCACAAGCGCTTTAATGTTTCACGGCGCGCGGCTGAAATTAAATGGGCGGAATTAAATCCACAGGACCAAAATCAAGATTACTTCAAAGAACTAAGAAAGATCTTGAAGTAATTATATAAAATCAGAAATCGGGAATACAAGGGGACTAAGATGAAATTCGAACGGATCCACACCCAGGCAGGCCAGTCCCCCTATGCGGGAATCGCCTTCCAGACGACCAGATCGGAGATCAAGAACCCCGATGGGTCGATCGTGTTCCGGCTCGAAGGGCTCGAGGTCCCCGATTTCTGGAGCCAGGTCGCGGCCGACGTGCTGGCGCAGAAATATTTCCGCAAGGCCGGCGTTCCGGCGAAGCTGAAGCGCGTGGAAGAGAACGATGTCCCCTCGTTCCTCTGGCGCTCGGTGCCGGATGAGGCCGCCCTCGCCGCCCTGCCCGAGAACGAGCGCTACGGCTCCGAGACAAGCGCCAGGCAGGTCTTCAACCGCCTCGCCGGCTGCTGGACCTATTGGGGCTGGAAGGGTGGATATTTCACCGCCGAGGCCGACGCCCAGGCCTTCTATGACGAGTTGTGCTTCATGCTGGCGACCCAGCGCGTGGCGCCGAACTCCCCGCAATGGTTCAATACCGGCCTGCACTGGGCCTATGGCATCGACGGGCCGGGACAGGGCCATTTCTACATCGATTACAGGACCGGCAAGCTTACGAAGTCGAAATCGTCCTACGAGCACCCCCAGCCGCATGCCTGCTTCATCCAGGCCGTGAAGGACGACCTCGTGAACGAGGGCGGCATCATGGATCTCTGGGTGCGTGAAGCGCGCCTCTTCAAATATGGCTCGGGCACGGGCTCGAACTTCTCGGCCCTGCGCGGCGAGGGCGAGAAGCTCTCGGGCGGCGGGCGTTCCTCGGGCCTGATGAGCTTCCTTAAGATCGGCGACCGCGCGGCGGGCGCGATCAAGTCCGGCGGCACCACGCGCCGCGCGGCGAAGATGGTCGTGGTCGATGCCGATCACCCGGATATCGAGACCTATATCGACTGGAAGGTGAAGGAAGAGCAGAAGGTCGCGGCCCTCGTGACCGGCTCCAGGATCGTCCAGAAGCACCTCAAGGCGATCATCCGATCCTGCGTGAACTGCGATGGCCCGGGCGATGCCTGCTTCGACCCCGAGCAGAACCCGGTCCTCAAGCGCGAGATCAAGGCCGCGCGCAAGATGATGGTGCCGGATAACTACATCAAGCGCGTCATCCAGTTCGCGAAGCAGGGCTACACCGACATCGCTTTTGACACCTACGACACCGATTGGGACAGCGAGGCCTATCTCACGGTCGCCGGCCAGAACTCGAACAATTCGGTCTCGCTGAAGGATGATTTCCTGCGCGCGGTGGAAGCCGATGGCGAGTGGAAGCTGATCCGCCGCACGGATGGCAAGGTCGCCAAGACCCTCAAGGCCCGCGACCTCTGGGAGAAGATCGGCTATGCGGCCTGGGCCTCGGCCGATCCGGGCCTGCACTTCAACACGACGATGAACGATTGGCATACCTGCCCGGCCTCGGGGCGCATCAACGCCTCGAATCCGTGCTCGGAATACATGTTCCTCGACGACACCGCCTGCAACCTCGCTTCCATGAACCTCCTGCGGTTCTACGATGCGGAAGCCCGCATCTTCGACATCAAGGCCTATGAGCACACGATCCGCCTCTGGACGCTCGTGCTCGAAATCTCGGTGCTGATGGCACAGTTCCCCTCGAAGGAAATCGCGGAACTCTCTTACGAATTCCGCACCCTCGGCCTCGGCTACGCCAATATTGGTGGCCTGCTGATGACCATGGGCCTCTCCTACGATTCCGATGAGGGCCGCTCGCTCTGCGGTGCGCTGACCGCCGTGATGACCGGCATTTCCTACAAGACCTCGGCCGAGATCGCCTCGGAAGTCGGCCCCTTCCCGGGCTACAGGAAGAACGCGGGCCACATGCTCCGCGTCATCCGCAACCACGCCCGCGCCGCGCATGGCGAGATTGCGGGCTATGAGGGTCTCTCGGTCAACCCGGTGCCGCTCGACCACAGGAACTGCCCGATTGCCGATCTCCTCCCCCGCGCCATCCTCGCCTGGGATGAGGCGCTGGCGCTGGGCAAGAAGCATGGCTATCGCAACGCGCAGGTCTCGGTCATCGCCCCCACGGGCACGATCGGGCTCGTGATGGATTGCGACACCACCGGCATCGAGCCCGATTTCGCCCTGGTGAAGTTCAAGAAGCTCGCCGGCGGCGGTTACTTCAAGATCATCAACCAGGCGGTTCTGCCGGCCCTGCGCACCCTCGGCTATTCCGAGAGCCAGATCGGCGAGATCGAGGCCTATGCCGTGGGCCACGGCTCGCTGCGCCAGGCGCCGGGCATCAACCATTCCTCGCTCGCCGCGAAGGGCTTCTCGGCTGAAACGCTGGAAAAGCTCGAGAAGGCCCTTCCCAGCGCCTTTGACATCAAGTTCGTCTTCAACCGCTGGACCCTCGGCGACGGGCAGATGAAGGCGTTGGGTGTCACCGACGAGCAGTTGGGCGATATGGCATTCGAGCTCCTGCCTTTCCTCGGCTTTACGAAAAAGGAGATCGAGGCCGCGAACATCCATGTCTGCGGCGCGATGACCCTCGAAGGCGCCCCGCATCTGCGCATCGAGCACTACCCGGTCTTCGATTGCGCGACCCCCTGCGGTCGCCTCGGCAAGCGTTACCTCTCGGTGGAGAGCCACATCCGGATGATGGCGGCGGCGCAGCCCTTCATCTCGGGCGCGATCTCGAAGACCATCAACATGCCGAACGACGCGACGGTCGAGGATTGCAAATCGGCCTACATGCTCTCCTGGAAGCTCGCGCTGAAGGCAAACGCCCTCTATCGGGATGGCTCCAAGCTCAGCCAGCCGCTGAACGCGGCTTTGATCGAGGACGAGGCCGAGGAAGCCGATGAGGCGGTGGAGGCCCTGCTCGCCCAGCCGGCCGCGGCTCGCACGCTGCAGGTCACCGAGAAGATCATCGAGCGCGTCATCGAGCGAATCGAGAAGGTGCGCGAGCGCGAGAAGCTCCCGAACCGCCGCAAGGGTTACACCCAGAAGGCGATCGTGGGCGGCCACAAGGTCTATCTGCGCACTGGCGAATTCGATGATGGCCGCCTCGGCGAGATCTTCATCGACATGCACAAGGAAGGCGCCGCCTTCCGCGCGATGATGAACAACTTCGCGATCGCCATCTCGCTCGGCCTGCAATATGGCGTGCCGCTCGAGGAATATGTCGATGCCTTCACCTTCACCCGCTTCGAGCCGGCGGGCATGGTGCAGGGCAACGACGCGATCAAGAACGCGACCTCCATTCTCGATTACGTGTTCCGCGAACTCGCCGTCTCCTATTTGGGCCGCGAAGACCTCGCCCATGTCACGCCGGAGGATCTCGGCTCCACGACCATCGGTCGCGGCAACGAGGCCGAGGGCCTGCCGGATGAGGATGCGCGCCCGCCGGCCGCGCGGCACATCTCCACCGGCCTCGTGCGCGGCCGTTCGACGAACCTCCTCGCCGTGGCGGGGGGCGGCACAACCGCTCAGGGCTCCTCCACGGTCTATGCGCTCCACACCTCCGGTGCCACCGCGCTGAAGGCCGATGCGGAGATCGCTGCGGCCATCGAAAGCCTTGGCTTCGCGGAAGCGGCGGCGGCCAGGTCGACCCCCGCCCGGGCGGCGGATGACGTGGCCACCAAGCGCTCCATTGCCAAGATGAAGGGCTATGTGGGCGATGCCTGCGGCGAATGCGGCAACTTCACGCTGGTGCGCAACGGCACGTGTTTGAAGTGCGATACGTGTGGCAGCACGACGGGGTGTTCGTAAGAAATATGAGGCCCTGCGATCGCCCCGTCCGGCAGGACGGCAACCCGATCTCAGGCCACCTCATCCCAAGACGCTGGCCCCGAGGAGTCCTCTGCTTCGCAAGACCAACCAAGGGATCACCGGCCGCCACTTGGGGCCTTCTGAAGCCGAAGTACAAGGCTGAAGAGGGGGCGATGCAGTGATGAACGGCGCCAAATCCGTTCGATCACCTAGACGAACGCAACCCTTTTGGGTCGCGGCGCCGTGACCCGGAGGATTACGCAATGCGGAAATCTTTCCGGATCACTGTGAACATCAACGTGGCGGCCTGCCTTTTGGCAATCGCTGCCATCGTGAAGATGTTCCGATAACAGGGGGGCGGGAGCGAAAGCTTCCGCCTTTCCTGTTTCAAGACGTGGATGGCCGGAACAAGTCCGGCCATGACGGTGGCGGATGGGATGACGATGTTGGGCGGGATGATGGTGTTGAGCGGGATGACGGTGTTGGACGGGATGACGCTTGCGGCCAGCATATCCTCGACGTCATGGCCGGACTTGTTCCGGCCATCCACGTCTTGCTCTCGCCTTTCGCAGCCGCGCTCACGACTGCCTTCTCACAGCACAATCAAGGGCATAAAGTTGTGGATGGCCGGAACAAGTCCGGCCATGACGGCGGCGCGAGGCAAACCACGGAGGGGAGATGGGTGGCTATGTCTACCTCATGACGAACCGCCCCAATGGCACGCTCTATTGCGGCGTCACCAACGATATCGCGCGGCGCGCACATGAGCATCGCGAGGGTCTCGTGCCCGGCTTCACCAAACGCCAGGGCCTGAAGCGTCTGGTCTGGTTCGCGTTTTACGAGGATATCCGCGACGCGATCCAGCGTGAGAGCACGATGAAGCATTGGCCGCGTGCATGGAAAACGCGGCTGATCATGGCGGACAATCCCGATTGGGACGATCTCTACGAGACGCTGGCGTGAAGTCGTGGATGGCCGGAACAAGTCCGGCCATGACGTGGAAGGGAAGCTGAAGGGGTTTCAGGCTCTCGACCGTCATGGCCGGGCCTGGCCCGGCCATCCACGTCTTGCCTTGGCCTGTGACAGGAACCTCATCCCCGCCCTCTCCGCACCCGCTAGAGCGCAAACCGATCTGATTCAATCAGATCGGAGGCCGCTCTAGAAAATGCGGCTATCCCCGAGGCAATGCACGCCCACTCTGCCCTTTGCCCGCGTAGGCTGCTACAGAAAGGCCATGCTGATCGCGACCTTCAACGTCAACTCCATCCGCCAGCGGGTTCCGCACCTCGCGCGCTGGCTGAAATCCCGCGAGCCGGATGTCGTCTGCCTGCAGGAACTGAAATGCCTCGACGACGCCTTCCCGCGCGAGGAGATCGAGGCCCTTGGCTATCAAGTCGAGACCTTCGGGCAGAAGACCTTCAACGGCGTGGCCATCCTCTCCCGCCACGGCGTGGCGATCGAGCATCGCGGCCTGCCGGGCTTCCCGGATGAGCAGGCGCGCTACATCGAGGGCGTGGTGAGCCTGCCGCCCGGGCATAGGCTGGGTGCCGTTTTGCGCATTGCGGGTGTCTATTTCCCCAACGGCAATCCCGTGGGCAGCCCGAAATTCGAATACAAACGCGCCTTCATGGCCGCGCTGACGCACCATGCCGAAAGCCTGCTCGCGCTCGAGGAGCCACTGATCATCGCGGGCGATTTCAACGTCATCCCCGCGCTGGAGGATGCGCGCTTTCCGGAGAACTGGCGGGATGACGCGCTGTTCCAGACCGAATCGCGCGCCGATTTCCGCCGTCTCGTCTCTCTCGGCTTCACGGATGCCATCCGCGCGACGAGTGACAATCCCCGCCTCTATTCGTTCTGGGATTATCAGGCCGGGGCCTGGCAGCGCGATAACGGAATCCGCATCGATCACCTGCTGCTCTCGCCGCGCGCGGCGGACCGGCTGATGGAAGCGGGCATCGATCGGGAATTGCGCGCGGAGGAAAAGCCCTCGGATCACGTGCCGGTCTGGTGCCGGCTCAGGGGTTGACGAAGTCCGGCGACCGAACGGCCTCAGCGGCCTGAGCGCTCGTATTTTCGCAAATAGGCATCCGCGAGGCGGCGCTCGTCTTCCGTGGCGACCGAACGGGCGCGGGTGTTGAGTTCCACCACCCAGTCATCGCGGCCGGGGAAGGCCTTGTTGGCGGCCACCTGCATCCACATCAGCCCGCGCGGGCCCTGCCGGGGCACGCCATCGCCGTTGAAGAGCATCTGGCCCAAACGCGCCTGCGCCGGCACATGCCCCTTCTCGGCCGCGAGGTTGAACCAGCGCGCCGCCTGATGCAGATCGCGCGGGCCTGCCACCCCTTCGGAGAAGATGCGCCCCAGGTGATATTGCGCATCCGCGTCGTCGAAATACGAAGCGGCGTAGTGGAACATCTCGGTGGCGCGGACCGGGTTGCGCTTCACACGCGAATTCGGGATGCCCGCGAGATGATAGCCCCCAAGAGCCACGAAGGCCTGCGCCACCACGCGGGCATGCGGCGAATCCGGGCTCACATCCGCATGGCGGTTCGCGATTTCGGAGAAGTGCTGGTAGGCCTTGAGATCATCGCGGCGAACGCCCTCGCCATCCTGATACATCCGGCCGAGCTTCCATTGCGCGGCCACATTGCCCTCACGCGCGGCATAGCCCAGCGCCTGCACCGCCATTTCGGAATTGCCGCTGGAAAGGGCGTTAAGGCCCTCCCGAAGCGAGTCACCGATGGATTTGAACAGCATTCCCGGCGGCGGATTGGCAGGGGCCGGCCCTTCCTTCACGTCGAAAGCCAGCGCGCCCCCCTGCAGAGCAAGGGCGACGACGAACGCCAAGGGCACCGCCGACGGTCGGAACGTGTCAGATATCCGCATAGACATGCCTCTCGGCCTTGCCACCCGGATGGGTCACGGCGCCATCGCGCGCCGAGCCAACCTGCTGGGCATATTTCCAGAGCGCGCCGGATTGATAATCCGTCTCGCGCGGTTTCCAGTCCTTACGACGCGCTTCCAATTCGGCATCGGTGAGGCGAACGTTGAGCACACCTGTGACCGCATTGAGCTCAATGATGTCACCGTCGCGGATCAGGGCAATCGGACCGCAAACGGCGGCTTCCGGGCCGACATGGCCCACGCAGAAACCGCGCGTCGCGCCAGAGAAGCGGCCATCGGTGATGAGCGCAACCTTGTCGCCCATGCCCTGGCCATAGAGCGCCGCGGTGGTCGCGAGCATCTCGCGCATGCCCGGGCCACCCTTCGGGCCCTCGTAGCGGATGACGAGAACCTCGCCTTCCTTGTAGTGCCTGTTCTTCACGGCCTCGAAGCAGAGTTCCTCGCTGTCGAAGCAGCGGGCCGGGCCGGTGAAGGCCAGCTTGTCCTGCGCCATGCCGGCGATCTTCACAATGGCGCCCTCGGGGGCGAGATTGCCCTTCAGGCCCACCACGCCACCCGTGACGGTAATCGGATTATCGGCCGGGCGAACCACATCCTGGTTCGGGTTCCATTTCACGCTCTCGAGGTTCTCGGCGATGGTGCGGCCGGTGACGGTCAGGCAGTCGCCATGCATGTAGCCATGGTCGAGCAGCGTCTTCATCAGCAGCGGGATGCCGCCGACCTCGAACATGTCCTTGGCGACATACCTGCCTCCGGGCTTGAGGTCCGCGATATACGGGGTCTTGCGGAAGATTTCCGCGACGTCGAACAGATCGAAATCGATCCCGCATTCATGCGCGATGGCCGGAAGATGAAGCGCGGCATTGGTGGAGCCACCCGAGGCCGCGACCACCACGGCCGCGTTTTCCAGCGCCTTGCGGGTCACGATGTCGCGCGGGCGGATATTCCTGGCGATGAGTTCCATCACCATCTCGCCAGCGGTCATGCAGAACCGGTCGCGGATTTCATAAGGCGCTGGCGCACCCGCCGAATAGGGCAATGCGAGGCCAATGGCTTCCGAAACCGTCGCCATGGTGTTGGCGGTGAACTGCGCGCCGCAGGCACCCGCCGAGGGGCAGGCCGCCTGCTCGATTTCCTCGAGGCTCTGGTCGTCGAGTGCGCCCACCGAGTGCTTGCCGACGGCCTCGAACACATCCTGCACGGTGATCTGCTGGCCGCGCCAGGTGCCCGGCAGGATGGAGCCGCCATAGATGAAGACCGACGGCACGTTGAGGCGCACCATCGCCATCATCATGCCCGGCAGGGATTTGTCGCAGCCCGCAAGGCCCACCAGCGCATCGTAGGAATGGCCGCGCATGGTGAGTTCCACCGAATCGGCGATCACCTCGCGCGAGGCCAGCGAGGATTTCATGCCCTGATGGCCCATGGCGATGCCATCGGTGACGGTGATGGTGCAGAACTCGCGCGGCGTGCCGCCAGCGGCCGAGACGCCTTTCTTCACGGCCTGCGCCTGGCGCATCAGCGAAATATTGCAGGGCGCGGCCTCGTTCCAGCACGAGGCGACACCCACCAGCGGCTGGTGGATCTGGGTCTTCGTGAGGCCCATCGCGTAGAGATAGGAACGGTGCGGCGCGCGCTCCGGTCCTTCCGTCACGTGACGGCTCGGGAGCTTCGCCTTGTTGTACGTGAATTCAGTCATCGCCCGTTCCTTTTCGTCCCTGAAAACGCATCTCTTTTGCCGGTTTCCACCCACTCTAGCGATTGCCACAGGCGCGGGCCTGTCTCAATCACCCGGGGCGGTCGGGAGTTACGGTTTGGTTAACCAGCCGAACCGCCTCCCCGACCAAAAAAGCTCAAGTTTCCAAGGTCGTTAGCAGGAACATGGTTGGCGCGCGCTTTGTGGCGCAAAAGCGGCGGAGCCCGTGCCGCCAAAAGGCGCATTTCGAATCCATCCGGCCTGTTGCGGAAACATCACAAAAGCAAGCGTGCGTCCCGAAAAGACGCCGCATGAAAAAGCCGCCCGGCAAGGCCGGACGGCTCAGTTCCCGATCAGGCGCAGGGCATCACCCCAACCGCTTCAATGCCTCGTCGATCCGAGCGATACGGTTCTCGGCCTCCGCGAGGCGCTCGCGGTTTTCCTCGATCACCTCTTCGGGCGCGCGCGCCACGAAATCCGGGTTGTCGAGCTTGCGCTTCGTGCCATCCATGTCCTTCACGAGCTTCTCGCGCTCACCCGTGAGGCGTTTCTTCTCCGCCGCGATATCGATGATCCCCGCGAGCGGAATGCAGGCCACCTGCCCGCGCACGACGATCTGCACGCTCTGTGCGGGCGCCTCGTGCATGAACTGGATTTCCGAGACGCGCGCCATGCGCCGAAGCGCATCCTCTGCGGCCTTGGCGCGTGTTACGCCCGCCGCATCGGCTTGCACGAAAACAAGAGGCGCCAGCGTCGCCACCGGCACGTTCATTTCCGCGCGCGCCGAGCGGATCTCGGAGATGAGATCGACCGTAAACCCGATCTCCGCTTCTGCCGCCGCATCCGCGACGCCGATCGGCGCGGGCCAGATGCCGGTGCAGAGTTGGCCGCGCTGTTCGCCGGCCATCTCGCCATAGGCGGCGTTCAGTTCTTCCGTGATGAACGGCATGAAGGGGTGGAGCATCGCCACCATGCGCCCCAGGATGAAGGCCACCGCAGCACGGGTTTCGTCCTTGGGGGCGCCATCCTCACCCTGAAGCACGGGCTTGGCGAGTTCGAGATACCAGTCGCAGACGATGTTCCAGGTGAAGCGATAGGCCGCAAGCGCCGCCTCGTTGAACTTGTAGGCTTCGATTCCCGCCTCGATCTCGGCCAGCGCCTTGTCCGCCTCCGCCATGATCCAGCGATTGAGCGGCAACTTCACCGCGCTGGGATCGAACCCGGCCACGGCGCGGCATTCGTTCATCTCCGCGAAGCGCGAGGCATTCCAGAGCTTGGTGCAGAAATTGCGATAGCCCTCGGCGGTTTTCACGCCGAGCTTGGGGTCGCGCCCCTGCGCGGCGAGGCTCGCCAGCGTGAAGCGCAGGGCATCGGCCCCCAGCGCCTCGATCACCACCAGCGGGTCGAGCACATTGCCCACGGATTTGCTCATCTTCCGGCCCTTCTCGTCGCGCACGAGGCCGTGGAGATAGACATCGCGGAAGGGCGGAGCCTGATCCGTGGCGGCCGAGGCCATCATCATGCGCGCGACCCAGAAGAACAGGATGTCGAAACCCGTGACCAGCGCCGAGCCGGGATAGTAGCGCGCGAGTTCAGGCGTGGAATCCGGCCAGCCCATGGTCGAGAACGGCCAGAGCGCGGAGGAGAACCACGTATCGAGCACGTCGGGATCGCGCCAAACGGGATAAACTGGTTTCCCTAGATTCAACGAGTTTTGCAGAACCCAAGCAGCGGAAGCTCGATCCTCAACTTCCACGATTTGCCAATCTTGAGCAGTTTGAAGGCGAGGAAGCTCTGCAATTCTTGACCTTAATTGTTTCGCATCAGGTTCGAATTTCGGAAGCACGAAAATTACGTCCGGCTCGATACCTGAGCCCGCATTGTCTCTACCTTGACTATCGACACTACGAAATATTCGAGCTGGCTGCAGTTCAATATTCTCAATTGCATTTTGAACTTGGCGATTACCGAGTCCATACCACGCCGGAATCTGGTGCCCCCACCACAATTGCCGGGAGATGCACCACGGCTCGATATTCTCCAGCCAGCGGAAGAAATCCGCCTCGCGGTTCGCGGGGAAAATGCGCATCTTGCCCTCGCGCACCCATTGCATGGCCTGCTCCGCCAGCGGCTTCACATCGACATACCATTGGTCGGTGAGCCGCGGCTCGATCACCACGCCGGAGCGGTCGCCATGCGGCACCATATGCGTATGCGGCTCGATTTTCGCGAGCAATTGCAGCGCATCGAGATCGGCCACGACCCGCTTGCGGCACTCATAGCGATCCAGCCCGCGATAAGCCTCGGGCATATGCGGTTCATCCACCATCTGCGCCGTTGGCGTCATCAGGTTGATGAGCGGCACATCACGGCGTTTGGCCACCTGATAATCGTTGAAATCATGTGCGGCCGTGATCTTCACCGCGCCGGTTCCCTTCTCGGGATCGGCGTATTCATCGGCGATCACCGGAATGAGCCGGTTGACGAGCGGCAGCATCACTTGGCGGCCGATCATCCAGTTGAGGCGCTCGTTCCCGGGATGCACCGCCACCGCGCCATCGCCGAGCATGGTCTCGGGGCGCGTGGTGGCGATGGTGATGTAGGTGCGCTCATCCTCGGGGTTGAATTCCACGCCGTGAAGCGGATAGCGGAAATACCACATATTCCCCTTCACCTCGCGCTGCTCGACCTCGAGATCGGAGATCGCCGTCAGGAGCTTGGGGTCCCAGTTCACGAGGCGCTTCGCCTTGTAGAGCAGGGACTTTCCATCAGGTCCTTTTCGCTCATGAAGCGTCACGAAGAATTGCAGCACGGCGCGCTGCATCTGGCCCGCCTCGCCATCCGCGCGGTTGCCCATGGTGAAGCGCTCGCGGCTCCAATCGCAGGAGGCGCCGAGCCGCTTCAACTGGTTGATGATGGTGCCGCCGCTCTCCTCCTTCCAGGCCCAGACCTTGTCGAGGAAGGCCGCGCGGCCGATCTCGCGCCTGCTTGGCTCACCCCGCTCGGCCATCTGCCGCTCCACCACCATTTGCGTGGCGATGCCCGCATGGTCCGTGCCCGGCTGCCAGAGCACATCGCGGCCCTTCATGCGCCAGTAGCGGCAGAGAATATCCTGCAAGGTGTTGTTGAGCGCGTGGCCCATATGCAGCGAGCCGGTGACGTTTGGCGGCGGAATGACGATGGTATAGGGCTCGGCCTGCACCCGGCCCGCCTTGAAGGCACTGGCCTTTTCCCATGCGGCGCTCCAGCGGGCCTCAATGCGCGCGGGGTCGAAGGTCTTGTCCATCATCTCGGCGAAATCCGTCACTCACTCGAACGGGAGAGTCCCGCACGACAAAAAAGGCGCCCCGGCGGGACGCCCGAACCGTATCTTTGGCAATAACGCGATGGATCGGTGCGTCAAGCTCAGGGAATGAGGAGCCGCGCCATGCGCGGCTTCTTTCACGGGGGCTGATTGCTGGCCCGAAAACCGGAAACCACTTTTCGGCAGCAATCAATTCCCGCGCCATGCGCGGCTTCTTTCACGGGGGCTGATTGCTGGCCCGAAAACCGGAAACCACTTTTCGGCAGCAATCAGCCGCCGCGCGCCGCGCGCTCGATCTCGGCCTTCACCAGGCGCTCGACAATGCCCGGCAGATGGTTGTCCATCCATTCGCGGAGCATGGGACGCAGCATGTCGGCGACCATATCCTCAAGGCTGCGGCCCTGCGCCGGCATGGGCGTGCTGCGCGAGAGTTGCGCGAAGGCATTGGCCACGAGGCCGCTCGTCTCGCGACCCAGGATATGTTGCTGCATCGGCTCCGGCGTCGCCAAAGGCGCCGGGGCCGGAGGCGGCGGCATGACCATCGCGCGCGCGGGAGCCGGTCGGCCCGCGAATTCCTGTGACTCGGCCATGGCATCCTCGGCCTCGCCGATCATCACCTCGTCCTCGTGAGGCTCATCGGCAAGGGTCGCGACCCCGGCAAGATCAAGCACGTCCGCATCAAGATCCTCATCGGGCTCGACCGCGACGGGTTCGGGCGCCGGGGGGGGTGGAGGCGGCGCAACCGCGGGGGTGTTATCCTTCTTCTTGCCGAGGCTGTCATCCGCGATGATGCGCCGGATGGAGGCAAGGATTTCCTCCATCGATGGCTCGGAGCCCGGCTGCTGGCCTGGCTGGAAGGCGGCGGCATTATTGGCCATTAATCACTCCGTTACGGTCAGGAGTCCCGAGCGGCCCCCTCGCGATTCGAAAAGCCGTCTGCGGACAAGACCTCCACAACACGTTTAGAATCACCTGAGAAGAATCGCGGCTCTCGCGCTCTCGATCAAGAGCCCCGCCGATGCGAAGCATCACAAGGCTGGGGAAAGTTCGCTTATTCTCCCGAGGGCGTGCGCAGGCCGAACCACTTGTCCTGCACCTGCTCGGTATTGACCTTCGGATCGTAGGTCGCGACCTTCAAGCCGAGAGAGCGCGCCGAGAGTTGGCCGATGGAGGAAAGCACCGCATAGCTCGCGACCACGCGGTCGCGCTGCGCCGTTACCTGTGCGACCCGCGCGTTCAGCAGTTCCTGTTCGGCATTGAGCACGTCCAGGGTGGTGCGCTGGCCCACCTTGTATTCCTCGCGGACGCCGTTGAGCGCGATTTCGGCCGCCTGCACCTGCGCGGCAGCGCCTTCGATCTGGAACTTGGTGGCTTCCATCAGCGCCCAGGAGGCGATCACCGCAGCGACGACGCGATCGCGCGCCGAATCCACCTGCATGCGCCGTTCGCCGAGCGTTTCCTTGGCCTGCCGCGAGCGGGCATAGGCCGAACCACCATCATAGATCGGGATCGACACAGCGCCGACCACCGAAGCGGAATTGCGCCGGTCATCCGGAACCTGCGAATCAAAACGCCGCGCCAACGAACCCGTCAGCGTAACGGTGGGCAGCAACTCACCCTCCACGACCTTCACCTGCAATTGCTGCGCATCCACGCCATGAAGGGCCGCCGAGATGGCGGGATGATCGCGCAGCGCGCGATTCACGGCCTCGCCCTGGGAATTCGGCAGGCGGGAAGCCGCGACCGGCTGAACCGGTGAAAGCTTCTTCGGGTCCATGCCCGTCACCTGCTTGAAGCGGGCGACCGAGCCGCGCTGATTGGACTGGCTGACCGCCAGATCCGACCGCGCACCGGCGAGGCGGGCCTCGGCCTGGGCCACGTCAGTGCGGGTCACCTCCCCCACAGCGAACCGGTCCTTCGTCTGCCGAACCTGCTCGGCGAGCACATTCACGTTGTTCTGGCGCAGGCTGAGGATCGCCGTGTCGCGCAGCACGTTCATATAGGCGGTAACGGCATCGAGCAGCGTGTTCTGCTCGGTGTTCCGCAAGGTCTCGCGGGAGGCGAGAACATTCGATTCGGCCGCGCGCACGGAGTTGCCGGTGCGCCCGCCATTATAGAGGGTCTGGGAAACCGAGAGGCCAAGGCCAGCCGGGTTGAGATCGGTCGTGGTCCGCTGGCCGCGCGAACGCGTATCGGTGACTGAATAGCCGTAATCCGCCGAGCCGGTGATGCGCGGCCGGTAGCCCGACATGGCACTCGCGATGCCCTCGTCCACCGCACGGAGGCTCGCCCGCGTCGCATTCAGATCCGGATTTGACCGGTAGGCGCTCGAAAGCGCCGCTTCCAGCGTTTGCGCGGAGGCAGACGACAGCGCCAGCGGGGAAACCGCCAACATCAATCCAAAGGCCAAAGCCGATGCGCGCCGCATGAAAACTCCCCGAGAAACCTGCGCCGATTCGCAGAAACCGGTAGGCTCAATGGCAATCAATAAAAGGGTCGGACAAGATTCTGAATCCGACGACCATTTTTGTTCTAGCCTACAAATTGCCGCTGTAAACACCTTCTTGGAGCTTTCCTGGGCTCGCAGACGGCGATTCGCCTTCACCTGTTTCCCAAAAGGCACAGATTACGCGATAGCGTAACAAGATGGTGAAATCTTTGAGGAATTCCTCGGCGAAGCGCGGCAGCTGGATGACCTCAGAAAACGAAGCCCGGCTCTCTCTGGAAGCCCGGCAGCACGGGCGCTTGCGCATCGAACGCGATTCGGTGCGAGACGGCACCGCCGCTACGCAGGTAAATGCGCGCCTCAGCCGCTCGCCCCCGCCGGACGATAACTCCGAGTCGGCCACCATCCTTCAGGCGATCCAGCAAGGCAGCCGGCTCGCGCTCGACCGCGCCATTGACCAGAATCACATCATATTTCTGGCCATCCAGCGGCGCCACGCCGGGCGTGATCGGCTGGGCCGGCAGAATGCGCACCGGCCCGGCCACGCCGGCCAGCGCCTCAACCGCGCGGCTGCCCAGGCCGGCATCGGTCTCGGCGAAAGTCGTCCTGAGGCCGATTTCGGCCAGAATCGCGGCCGAATAGCCGAGCCCACCGAAGCAATCGAGCGCGGATTCGCCCGCTTTCGGCGCAAGCGCCTGCACGAGCCGAGCAAGCACCAACGGCACCAGCAGCGCCCGGCTTTCATGCGCGCCCTTCACGAAGAGCTTTGCATCGGAATAGGCGAGCGCAAGATCGGCGGGCTCCACGAAACGCTCGCGCGGAACCACATCGAAAGCCGCGAGCACATCGCGATCCGTCACATCGAAGGTGCGGATCTGGTTATCGACCATCACGCGGCGCGATTGCGACAGGTCCGGCATGCGATATTTCCCTCGAGTGAACCGTTCCGGCCCACGGGCGCCGGCCCGGATAAGCGATTCTGGAGGCCTCGGAGGGAATCGAACCCCCGTACAAGGATTTGCAGTCCTCTGCGTCACCACTCCGCCACGAGGCCACCAACTGCGATCGGAGGCCCCTATAACAAGCGCGTGATTGAATGCGCAAGCGCCCCGGCGACGCGACTTCCTCTTTCCTGACGAATTATCGACGGGCGCGGCCGGTTTCAGCAAATCTTGACTCAACGAAGGTGATTTCAGGGATTGCAATCGGCGTCCGATTTTTCTAAATCGCCTCCCAAGGCATTCCTCGATAGCTCAGTTGGTAGAGCGTTCGACTGTTAATCGAATGGTCGCTGGTTCGAGTCCAGCTCGAGGAGCCATTTTTCCAAAACGCGCTCGGAAACGTCTTCAGGCGCGTTTTCGTTCTGGGTCTCGACGATCCTTTCCGCAAGCATGTCAAAGGGTTGACGGAAAGTGGCGGCCACCTTCCCATCATCCCAAATGCGGTTCGATCGCAGGATATTGAGCAGGCGGCGTTTTTCGCGCAATTCCTGCTTCCCGAACAGCCTTTGGGCGTCCCGCGCGAGTTCGAGCAGCGCGACTCCTTCTAGTCGACATACATCGCGTGAAACCGTGCTGCCCGAGACCGGGGAAGTGGTAGCGATCATGCGTGATACGGGCGAAGCCCTCGCGCTGGGGCGGGAACGCAAGGGCGCGGTCCGGACGCTGACCGCCCATTCCTCATCCGCCAGACCGATCCGATCGCCAAAGGCTTCTTCCAAGAACAAGCCGTGAATCAGTCTTCGAGTCTCACGTCAACCTTTGTCCACGAAGCCGGGTCAACCCCAATTCAATAAACCGGGACATCCAGGACCTGGAGCGGCATCCGATCTGATTGAATCAGATCGTCCGTTCCCGTTTCTTGTTGTTTCACGCATTTTCTTCAACCAACCGGTATCCGATGGATCGGAAAATGCTCTAGAAAAGACTTCGGGCGGTTCAAACTCTCTTCCGGCCCTGACGCCATTTCAGGAATAGGATCGCCAGCATCACCACAATTGCGGTGGCTGCAGCCAGCTGGGCAGCAGGGCCCTTGAGGAAGATCGAGTAGTCGCCCTCGGAAATCATGAGTGCGCGCCGGAAATTCACTTCCAGCCGATCCCCCAGCACGAAGGCAAGCAAAAGTGGCGCTATGTCGAAACTCAAGAGCCGGAGTCCGTATCCAAGGATGCCGAAGACGACCATCACGATGAGGTCAAAGCCCGATGCCTTGATGGAATACACGCCAATAATGCAAATCAGCAAAACGGTTGGGGCGAGATAGCCGAGGGGCAATCGCAGCATCGAGACGAACAGGCCGACGAGCGGCAGATTCAGCACCACCAGCATGAGGTTGCCAATCAGCATGGACGCAATGAGCCCCCAGAAGATCTGTGGATGCTGGGCAATCAGCATCGGCCCTGGCTGCACCCCATGAATAGTGAGGGCCGAGAGCAGGACCGCTGTCACCGGAATGGCAGGAATTCCAAGAACGAGCAGGGGAATCATCGCTGCGCCCGTTGTTGCGTTGTTGGCGGTCTCGGGCCCGGCTACGCCCGCCACTGCGCCCTTGCCGAACTCCTCGGGCTTGCGTGACAGGGCCTTCTCCACGGCATAGGAGCTGAAGGTCGAGACGATATGCCCGACCCCTGGGACAATTCCAAACAGGAAACCGATGAATGACCCGCGTATCGTGGGCATCGCAGCTTCCTTCAACTCCTGGCGGGTGGGCAGCATTTCGTGCAAGGCGGGAGCCTTGGGCCTTTGCACAAAGCTCTGGCCTAAGGACATCAGGATTTCGGACACGCCGAACAGCCCGATCGCCATTGCAGCGAAGCTGAGGCCATCGGCGAGATTGAGACTTCCGAAGGTGAAACGCGGCGCAGCGGTCAAGGGGTCGAGCCCGATCATGGCCAGAACCAGCCCCAGCGCGATCATCGCAAATGTCTTGAGGAGCGGGCCACTCGCAGCAAAGATCGAGATACCCAAAGCCGAGAGCAGGATGGTGAATTCTGCCGCAGGTCCGATTGCCAGCATGGCATTGGCGAGGCGCGGTGCCAGCAGCATCAGGCCGAAAACTGAAACAACACCGCCCACGAACGACCCGATCGCCGCGATCGAAAGCGCTGCACCGGCACGGCCCTTGCGCGCCATCTCGTAGCCGTCAATGCAGGTGACGACCGAAGCTGCTTCACCCGGAATCCGCATCAGGATGGAGGTGGTCGAACCGCCATACATCGCTCCGTAAAAGATGCCGGACAGCATGATTATGGCCCCGGAAGGGTCGAGCGTGAAGGTCAGCGGCAGGAGCAGCGCCATGCCGGCAAGCGGGCCGAGGCCGGGCAACACGCCGACAATCGACCCCCAGAAGCACCCGATGAAGCAAAGAAGCAGGTTCTTCGGCTGCAAGGCAATCCAAAGACCGTTGAGCAGAAAATTCCAGGAATCCATGACGCTTTGCCGTCCGATGAAAGGAGTGCTGAAACGGTCTCAGCGAAACAGGATTTCCGCGATCATGCCGAAGGGGAGCCCGACCCCGAGCAACTTGGTGAAGATCAGCCACAACAGCACCGAGACGAACGCGGCGGCCGGCAATGCCCGCTGCCAGCGGGCATTGCCCAGCATCGTGAACCCGGCGCCGAGGAAAAGGAATGTCGAGAGCATGAAGCCTGCGGCTTCGAAAAAGGCCGCGCCCAGAATGAGGCAGGCGAGCGCGACCGCCTGCTTCTTTCCTCCGACATCCAGGACGGCCCGGTCTGCCTTGCGGAAGGCTTCAATGGCAAGGACAAGACCACAAATCAGGACGACGAGTCCGAGAGCGGCCGGAACAGTGCCTGCACCGGGAATTCCGGCCTCATCCGGGGGCGGTAGTCGCCGGGCAGAGACAAAAAAAAACCGCCGATCCCGGCCAGAAGGCCACTGCCGAAAATCTCGGCTTTCCAGCGCGCCACCGTCATGCCTGCCATGGCTGTTCCCCCTGCCTGCCGCAACCCTGCCCGTTACTGAGCCTTGCGCTGGATGCCGAGCGATGCTGCCACCTCGCCGAGAGCCTTCAGCTCATCCCGAATGAGAGCATCGGTCGCCTTGCCCGGCAATACCCGCAAGGTGGCGCCCTGCTTCGCCATGGTGTCACGGAACTTGTCGGATGCCGCAGCTGCGATGAAGGCCTTTTCGAGCGTCTGATGAACGTCGTCGGGCACACCTGCCGGAACAATCAGCCCCCACCAGAGCACGGTTTCTGCCTTCTGCATGCCAATTTCCGAAAGACCGGCCGCGGCGGGAAGCGCGCTGTTGCGGCCCGAAGACGTGAGGAGCAGGCATTTCGCCTTTCCCGCCTTCTCATGCTCGAGAATCGGCGGAATGGAGCCACCATAGAAATCGACATGGCCACCGAGAAAGTTCTTGGCGGTTTCGCCGGCACCCGCGAAGGGAATGCCGCGCAACTTGATCCCGAGTTCGCGGAAAACACGCTCGGCGGCAAGCTGCATGGTGCCCCCGACGCCATCATTCCCGTAGGTAAACCTTGCCCCGGGCTCCTTGAGCTGCGCGATCATCTCCTTGACGTCCTTCGCCGGGAAACCCGGCTGGGCGCAGAGAACGTAGGACGAAAAGCCGATCGACATCACTGCACGGTAGGAATCCGGCGTGTAGGCCACGTTCAGGCTGTGTGGGCTGGTGGTCAGCGGCGAATTCCAGATGAAGCCGATCGTATAACCGTCCGGCCTTGCGGTCACGACCTGCGTCGTGCCGAGCGTGCCGCCCGCGCCGGCGCGATTTTCAACCACAAACTTCTGCTTGAGCTTCGTCTCCACGATTTCGGCGAGAACGCGCGCGAACACATCCGTGCCACCGCCAGTCGGTGCAGGGACGATCATTGTCACGGGGCGCGCGGGATAGGTCTCGGCAACAGCCGGAGCTGCCATCAAGGCCAAGGCGAGAAAAGGAGCCATGCGGCAGGAAAAGGTCCGAAAAGGCATAGGAAACCTCCAGAAAGAAGCACCGGGGTGCCATAACGGTGCCTGATAACCATTTCTCAAGCCATTTGTTGCAAGAAGCAAGACGTCGTTTAGAATTTGGTTACCATACTGGTTGCCGGAGCTTTCCTGAACGCCATGCCCTTTATCGATACTCATGCGCATGTTTTCTTGCGTTCGCTGCCGATGGTGGCCAATCGACGCTACACGCCGGGCTATGATGCCAGCTTCGCGCGCTACATGCGGGTGCTCAGCGATCATGATGTCGGCTGCGGTGTCCTCATTCAGCCGTCTTTCCTTGGCTACGACAACAGCTACCTCCTTGAGAGCCTCGACATCTACTCGCAAGCGCTGCGCGGCGTTGTCGTTGTGCCGCATGATATTTCCGACGACGCCCTGATCGATATGAACCAGCGCGGGGTTGTGGGCATCCGCTTCAACATGATCGGCAAGGATATCGCCGAAATCGGCGTGCCGGATGCCCGGTCCCTCCTGAAGCGGATCGCCAATTTGGGCTGGCATGTGGAAATTCAGGCACCGGGCGCGGCGATCCCGACCGCGCTCCGGCATATGGAGCACTTCGAAGGGCATATCGTGATTGATCATTTCGGCCTGCCCGATCCGCGGCTCGGCCTGCGCGATCCTGGTTTTCGTGCGCTTCTGCGCGAAGGCGAGACCGGCCGCACGTTCGTGAAGCTTTCCGCAGGCTATCGCTGCCACGGTCTGGATGTGGCACCGCTCGCCGGGGCGCTGCTGGCAACGCTGGGACCGCGACGCCTGCTTTGGGGCAGCGACTGGCCCTGGACGCAGTTCGAAAAGGATCGCAGCTACGCGCAGGTTTCAGCGGATCTCTCGCGCTGGATGCCAGACCTCGCCGCGCTGAACCAGATGGATCAGGCCGCCAGCGGGCTCTTCCGCTTCTCGGACCCCCTGCATCAGGCGTTGCACCGCCAGCGGAAGGTCGCCTGACATTCCCAACAGCAACGTCCGTGTTGTTTGTCTGGCCTGTCATCGGCGAACGGGTCCGCCGATCATGCCATGCAACCGGGCGAAGCGGTCGCGACCGACCTTGAAGCCTTCCCGGTTGAATTCATCCCGGAGGGATTGCGCAAAGCGCAGGACCTTCTTCGCCCCATAGACGCCGAAGTGCCTGGCGTGGACCCGGACGATCTCCTTCGACAGCCGCTCGTCCTGCTTCGCCCGTGTGGATTGAAGATCAGGATCGGCCTTGCGGCGCCTGTATTCGTGCGAGCTGGAGGGGGCGATCCGCAGAATTCTGCGCGCTTGTTCCCGCGAAGGCGGGGATCGGCTCGATCCCGCCGCTCTCCACGTGGGACCTCCATGCAGGAGGTCGCTTCCGAAGCGGGCGGTCGAGCTCCGTCCTTTGCCCGACAGGCGAATGACTTCATGTGCCGGCAGGAAGCGCGAAATACCCGCTCGCCTCGCGCAGGATCTCATTGGCCTGATCTCATTGGCCTGATCTCATCGGCCTGCCGGAGTTCGCGGTACTCGCGTCCAGGCGCCTTCATGCGCGCGGCCATCTCGGTCGGCACGCCCGCCCGCTTGCCCGCATCGACCTTGGCCTTCTTCACCCATTCGTTCAGTGTTTGCGCCGCGCAGCCGATCTTGGCGGCGATCGAAGTGATCGCAGCCCATCAGGAGGGATGCTCATGCTCGCGATCCAGAACCAGCCGGATCGCCTGCTCGCGCAAAGCGGGGAAACTTGTTCGTCGTCTTGCTCATCAGGGCTCATCCTTCTCGGAAGCTGAGCCCTCCGGCAAATCCAGCGCGGTTCAGATTGACCGGATTCAGGGCATGCACCTGCATGAAAACAGGGCGTGAAATGATCCAAATCCAAGAAGATTGATAGCACAGTTAATCGTTTTCCTACAGCATTTCGGACGAGCCTCGGCATGAGCTTGACCAATGCGTTCCGGCGCAAAGCTGGCAAAAAGGAAAGAAAACAACAGATTGTTGTGCTTGCGAGGGCGCTGCAACTCCATGCGGGGACACTGCCCGTCGAGCAAAGGCGCGATCGGGCCTGCAACTCAAGGTTATGAATGAAATCCTGAACCGTTTCAGCACTTAAGGGGATTTTCACAAACTCGAAGAATAACTCAATCGGCAGTGGAGTAGAAAACTCCTGTTTGAGTTGGGTAGTACAGAATGTTCTCGTTGAGACAGGCCAAAGTAGATGATGCGCTCGCCCGTCGCTTGGGCCGCGAAGATGAGCTTCTGGCGCAGATTGAAAAGATGTTTCGGCGGCTGCGCCTGGCCGTGGTGTTTGGCGGCGACAAGCGTCGTGAAGGTGCCGTGATCGAGAGCACCACGAATCCGCGATCCTGGAAGAGCTATGAGAAAGTTGCGGAGGACATTGCTGCATCCCTCAAGCGGCTTGGCTGCCGCCATATCGAGCTTTTCCCGGATGACATGCGGCTGGGCGAAAACCTTCGCGCTTTCGATGCGCATCTCGCCTGGTTGAATAGCGGGGGCGTTCAGGGGCATTGTTCGGTGGCGCATGCACCCGCGATGCTCGAGCTGTTCGGCATTCCCTATGTCGGGCACGACCCGATCACGGCGGCCATCCTCGATAGCAAACATGTCTTCAAGCGGCAGGTCAGTGCCGTCGGCATTCCGACTGCCCAGTTCTGCGTCTGGCAGCCTGGCATCAGCCCGAACGATCCAACACGCGATCTGGCCTTCCGCCACGCCTTCGTGGGCTATTCCGGCCCTTTCATCGTGAAGCCGACAAGCGGCCGTGCCTCGCTGCACGTGACCTATGTGGAACATGCCGATGGCCTCGCGGATGTCGTGCGCGAGATCTATGAGATCACCCGCAACCATGTGCTGATCGAGCGCTTCCTTGGGGGTCGGGAATTCTGCGTGGCGGCTGCCGGCCCGGTCATCCATCGCCATGGCCGGATCGAGCGGCTGAACGGACCGTTCGTATTCTCGCTTCTCGAGCGCAAGCTCGATGCCAGCGAGAAGGTGTTCACGTCCATGGATGTGAAGCCGATTACCGGTGAGCGTGCCTTCGAAATCGACCCTGCGATCGAACCAGGGCTGCACAACGACCTCACGAAGCTCGCGCAGCGCATCTTCCTGGAACTGGGGATCGAAACCCTGATCCGCGCTGATATCCGCGCGGACGAGGCTGGCAATCTCTATGTTCTGGAGGCCAACCCGAAGCCGGATCTGAAAATGCCGGGCACTGGCGTGACCTCACTGGTCTGCATCGGGCTACCGAAGCTCGGCATGACCTATGACGACCTCATCATGTCCATCTTGGCGGATCGGATCGACGTTCTTCTGAGCGAGCGTCGCGGTGTAGCTGATCGCCTTGCGCGGCTCATCTGAAGGATCGTTCAGCCATGAACCATTCCCATGATCTTCCTCTCGGCAAGCGCCTGGTTGATGCCTTCGTCATGCTGGTGGTGGCGGCGATCTCAATGGTGTTGCTGATCTATGTTGCGCTGGGCGAAGCACGCCGGAACTACGAACGATTCCAGATCGAGAAGCTGATCGCGCAGGGACAGGTCGTTCAGACCGCGCTGGAGGCCTTCGTGCGACCCGGTCTTCCGGCTCACCAGTTCATCGGTTTCAATCAGCTCTCCGATCCAATGGTAAGGGGCGACCCGCTGATCGACTCGGTCAGCTTTTTTTCAGCCAGCGGGGAACGGACCTTCCTGTCGGGCGAGGGGATCGCACAGATTTTCCCGCGGGTGACGGAGAGCATCAAGGTCAATGACTCCGTCGTGACCGTGCGCCATTCCGGTGAAGCCTTCCAGGTTGTGCTCCCGGTCCGTAACCGCTTCGAGCAGGTGGGGCACGTCGTTCTGACCGTGCCCTCGGAGAAAGTGACCGAGCGGGTCGAAACGGCCTTCAGACAGGTCGTGTATGCCGGCGCTTGCGTGTCAGTGGGCTTCGCGCTGCTTGTATTCTTCTTCTTCAACGGCCTCACGCCTCATGCGCGCAGCCGCTGGGTGGCAGGCAGCTTTGTCGCCTCATTCCTGATTGTTGCGGCCTTCGTGGTCGGCACGCTTGTGACTGTCTATGCCCAGGGTGCCCAGGCGCGCGCGAAGTCATTGGCCGACAGCCTCAGCCAGCGACTTGACGATATCGTCACTTACAACATCCAGTTCGACGATATCGTCGGCATTATCCCGCTTTTTGGCGAGTACAAGCGCCTCAACCCGGACATCCGCTCGGCTGCTCTCATTGTGGACGGGAAAATCCGGGCTCATGCCGATCCGGCTCGCCGGGGCACGGAATGGGATCATCGCACGGACGATTACGAATACACGGTGAAGATTTCGCCGGATAGCGCAGTTCGCGAAGTGCTGGTGAAGGTCGCGTTGCCGCGAGACATCGTCTACCAGCAGATTTTCCGCAGTGTTAAGAATTTCACGGCCTTGTTCGTGGCCTCGGCCTTCTTCGCGGCCTTGTTCATGGGCCTTGCCCGCTCACTCAAGAAACTTGCTGATTCCAGACTGGAAGGCCAGTGGACGGAAGATGAGGAGCGGGCAACCATCAACCTCGTCAAGCCCGTATTCTTCCTCGCCGTGTTCGTGGAGCATCTGAGCTACGCGTTCCTGCCGCCATTGATGAAGGCCTCGGCCGCCTCCATCGGGCTCTCCGCCGGCTGGGCATCCCTTCCATTCGTCGCCTATTATCTTGCCTTTGCGGTCTCGCTCTACCCGTCGGGTCGGGTCGAGCGCTCGTTCGGGGCAAAGAACCTCATCATCGTAGGATTGGCGCTCGCCGGTGCCGGGCTCTTCGTGATGTCGATGGGTGTGAACTTCTGGACAACCGTGTTTGCCCGCGGTCTCTCGGGTGTCGGGCAGGGCATCCTCTTCATCGGTGTGCAGGCTTACATCCTCGCCAATTCTTCTCCGGGCCGGCGCACGCAGGCTGGCGGCGCGATCGTTTACGGTTTCCAGGCCGGCATGATTGCCGGCATGGCCATTGGTTCGCTGCTGGTCTCCTACATTGGTGTCGAGAAGATCTTCCTGCTCGGTGCGTTGATTGCTGGGGTAACCTTGCTTTATGCCCTGATCGGCTTGCCGTCGCGGACCTCGGGCACGGAATTCTCCGACACCATGCATTCGGCGTGGCGTGAAATGGCAACGCTCATGCGTAACGGCATCTTCGCTCGTACGGTCATCCTCGTTGGCATTCCCGCCAAGGCAGTGCTGACGGGCGTCGTGCTCTTCGCGATGCCGCTTCTTCTCTCGCAAAACGGCTATGCTCGCGAGGATATCGGGCAGATTACGATGCTCTATGCAGGCTCGGTCATCGTTGCCTCGCATTTTGCCTCGGTGCGGGCCGATCGCGACAACAGCACGACGCAGATCCTGTTCAATGGTTCGACCATGACCGCTATCGGGCTGGCGATGATCGCTGCGGTGGCTTTCCTTGACCAGGCGAGCTCGGCACTGATCTCGACCTCGCTGATCATCGCGGGCGTCATGACCATCGGCATCGCTCACGGCTACATCAATGCTCCGATCGTGACGCATGTCACGAACAGCAAGATTTCGCAGCTGGTGGGCATGACCAGCGCCGCCGCCGGTTACCGCCTCCTCGAGCGCATTGGCCACGTGGCTGGTCCCATCCTGGTTGGCCAATTGTTCGTGATCTTCGGTGCGACCTGGATGGTCCTCGGCGCAATCGGGCTCGGGATCTTCATTCTGGGCGCCATCTTCGTTTCCCATTCTGATGCAGACGACGAGGATGGCATTCAGCTCTCCTCTCAAGCCAGGGCGTGAACCATGCGCAATCCGTACCCGTCCATTGACCGGCGCTCCTTTGTTCGCGGAGCCGCGGCACTCTCCTTGGGGCTTCCGGCATTGGCGTCGCCGCTTCCAGCTCTCGCCCAGCAGCCCGCCGGCATCGCTCCACGCCCGAACCCGAATTACTGGGATTGGTTCAAATACTCGCCCCGCATTCTCGAGAAATGGGTTGTGGAGGCGACCGAGAACCCCCACCACGTGGAGCTTGAACCGATCCGCCGCCCGGCTTCAGGTGTCCGCAAGCGGGTGCTTGTCATATATCCGCGCCCGTCATCGGCCTATGATATCTCGATCACCAAGATCCTGAACGTTTTTGAGGACAAGCTGATCGATGCCAGCTTTACGGCGATGAACTTCCTGAATGATCCGGCGCGTGGCCGTGCGATCATGAAGCGGGCGGAGGCGGGCAATTACGATCTGATCCTTGCAATGGGCTCCGAAACCACGGCCTGGCTTTGGGAAAATTATCGCGGGGGGCGCATTCCCGTGGTGTCGGTCTGCTCGAAAGACCCGGTGGTTCTGGGGCAGTCGCCCGGGTACAATCGCGGCTCAAACACCAATTTCGCCTTCACATCGCTGAACATGCCGATCGATGTTCAGATGGCCTATGTCCATGATCTGAAGCCGAAATTGCGCAACATCGCGATCCTCGTGGATTCGCGCAATGTCAGCGCCATCGAGACCCAGTCCAAGCCGGTGTTGGATTACGCCAAATCGCGCGGAATTCGCACGCTGGAACTCTCGGTGCAGGACCCGGCCAATGCGCGCGCCGAGCTCGAAGCCATGGTGAAGGATGCAACAGCTCAGATGATGCGGAATGATCCGGATCTCTCCAACAGCATCTATTGGGTAACCGGAAGCACATCAGTCTTCCGTGAGATCGCGACAATCAACGCATATTCGAGCCGCGCCGCCGTGCTGAGCGTTGTTCCGGATATCGTGCGCGGTGGCACCGACAGTGCGGTGCTGTCGATCGGCATCAGCTTTGAATCGAACGCTCATCTTGCCGCGGTTTATGCGGCCGAGATCCTCACCGGCCGCCAGCGGGTGGGCGAGATGAGGGTCGGCGTGGTGTCGCCGCCGGACATCGCCATCAATTTCCGGAAGGCGCGGGATATCGGCATGGCCGTACCGCTCTCTTTCTTCGAGGCGGCAAGTACGATCTATGACTATGAAGGCAATCCAGTTCGAATTGATGGCGTCGGAGTCAAGCAGTCGGGCTAGCGCAAAGTAAATACTGGCACTCTCTGATTGAAAATACAGGGGCTGGGCTATGGCAATTTCTACGTTTTCGACCGGCAATAAAGTCAAAATAGATAAAAATTCTACAGAGAAAGCTCTGCAATTGCCCCTGCATATTGATCCAATCTGTCTACTGCAGATGGTAGAGCGCGGCAATACAACAGAAGCGCTCGATCTGGTCGCAGACTCCCTGAAGGGCGGTCTCGGTCATGGCGCTCGCGTGATCGTTTCGCTGTTGCCAACCACAGCCGACATCGAACCAATCTACAGCCGCGAAGGCAACGAGCGCGATACGTGCTATCTGCGTGATATCGATTTCTCAGGTGCCGAGGAATGGGAAGAACTGCGTCGCCTGCGCATCAATGGGACAGGGGCTCAGCCTTTGGCCAATTCGGGGCGCGGCGCACCGTTTCTCCGCGCCATCGCCGCTGGGCTCAAGGAAGCCTTCCGGATCGATGTGCGGTCGGAAACCCTTGGCGCTGCGCAGGGCTCGATCTCAGCTTTTCTACCGGATCATGTGGACAAGGTCGAACGGGTCGCCCCTCTGATGCGCGCGGCTGGCCAGACCGTGGAACTTCTGGTGAGCTTGCGCCGCCTGATGCGCCGGGCCAGCGAGAGCGATACGCGCTTTGCCGAATTGGCCTCCACTTTGCCGGGTGTCGTTTACCAGCGAGTCGTCTCGCCCGAAGGACAGATCCGATACAGCTACATCAGCGACAATGCCTTCGAGCTTTTCGGGGTGACCGCCGAAGCCATCCTGACGGACCCGGAAGCGCTCTTCGCCCATTATGGCAAGGAATATCGCGAAACCTTCCGCCAGAAGCTGATCCAGGCCTCGAAGGACATGATTCTCTGGGATGTCGAGGCGACGATCCAGCGTCCGGATGGCGAGGTGCGCTACACGCATGCGATCGCGCGTCCGCGCCGCGAGCTTGATGGCTCGGTCGTCTGGACGGGCGTCATTCTCGATGCAACCCGCATCAAGCTGGCCGAGATGGCCGCGGCGGAGGCTGAAACCCGCACGCGTGAGGCGATTGTCGAAAGCCTTTCGCAGGGCATGCTTCTCTTCGATCAGGATGATCGGCTGGTGCTGCATAACAGCCACTTCATCAAGCTCTACCCGCAATTGGCTGAAGTGGCCCAGAAGGGTGTCAGCTATCACGACCTCCTTCGTTACGAGCTCGCGTCGGACCTGACGCGGGATGCAGGCATCATCGCTGGCACTTCCGAGCTGCGTGATCGTCTTGCGCGCCACGGCGAGGCGCATCTTTTCTATGAGCGCGAATTGGCAGGCGAGCGCCACTTGCTCATCAACGAATACCGCACGCCCGACAATGCGACGGTCGTACTTTACACCGACATCACCGAGCTCAAGCAACGCGAGCGCAAGATCGAGCATCTCGCGCATCACGATGCCCTGACAGGGCTGCCGAACCGCGTGCTGTTCCATGAGCGCCTGGCTGAAGCGATGGATCGCGCCCGGAAGCGCGGCGACGAAGTCGCGGTGATCTGCCTCGATCTCGACCGCTTCAAGGCGGTCAACGACACCCTGGGGCACCATTTTGGTGATGCCCTGCTGCAGGAAGTCGCCAGGCGTATTCGCTCGGTTCTAGGCGAAAACGACACAGCTTGCCGCCTTGGCGGTGACGAATTCGCAGTGATCTGCCCGCATCTGACCGATCCCGAACAGGCGACTTCCATCGCCTGGCGCCTGCTTGATGTGCTGGCGCAGCCGCATCTGATCAAGGGGCAAGCCGTGATGGGCGGGACCAGCATCGGTATCGCCATTTCCGGGCGCGATGGCCTCCAGCCGGACATGCTCCTGAAGAATGCCGATCTTGCGCTCTACCGTGCTAAATTGGATGGCCGTGGCACGTTCCGGTTCTTCGAACAGGAAATGGACCTCAAGGCGCAGGCACGCCGTATGATGGAGCTTGCCCTCCGCATGGCCATTGCCCGGAACGAGCTGGAATTGCACTATCAACCGCTTGTGGATTCAAAAACCTCGCAGATCATGGGCGCGGAAGCGCTGCTGCGCTGGAACATGGCGGGGCAGGGCTATATCTCGCCGTCGGAGTTTGTGCCGCTCGCGGAGGATTCCGGTTTGATTAGCGAAATCGGGCGCTGGGTCCTGGCAAAGGCATGTGCGGAAGCGGTGCGCTGGGATAAGGATATCCGGATCGCGGTCAATCTTTCGCCGGCACAGCTCCGCGACTCAGATTTTGTCGATTTCGTGCGGGAAACGCTTGAAAGGACCGGTCTTGCTCCCAGGCGTTTAGAGCTGGAAGTCACCGAGGGCATGTTGCTGCAAAACACCGAGGCCAATACCCGAATGCTGCTGGAACTGAAACAGCTCGGTGTCCGCATCTCGATGGATGACTTCGGAACCGGCTATTCATCGCTGGGCAATCTGCGCTCCTTCCCGTTCGACAAGATCAAGATCGACAAATCCTTTATTTCTGATCTTACCACGCGACCGGAATCGGCTGCGATCATTCGCGCCATCCTCACGCTCGGGCGAAGCCTTGGCATGACCACGACGGCAGAGGGCGTCGAGACACGCGACCAGCTTGCCTATCTTCGCGCCGAAGGCTGCATGGAAGTGCAGGGTTTTTACTTTGCAAAGGCTTTGAGCAACGATCGCTTTCAGCAATTGTTGAAAAGCCAGTCGGGTGCAGCATCAAACTTGCGAAAAAAGTCCTTGTGGTCCTGATGCTTGTGACATCTGAATCCCTCCCGCGTTTTCCAGACGCCCTCGGATTGCACCTTGTGCTTTCGTTCGAACGCGACGGATGAAAGCATCCCGCTCCACGCGTGCTTGCGGGTAGGGTTACAGAACATCTCGATGTCATCGAACGTATGTTCGCTCGCCTCAAGGATTGGCGCCGCGTCGCCATGCGCTACGACCGATGCGCACACACCTTCTTCTCCGCAATCGTCATTGCCGCTACAGTCTCTTTCCGGTTATGAGTCCTGACCCTGGCCCCCCGCCATTTCCCTAAGACGTGCGTCAAGGGGATGATCCGCAAAAAGGAAAGTTCGATGGAGCGCGACAATCAGTTCAGTCGGTGAGCCGATGCGGAACGCACGGAGCATCGCTGTTGATCGGGTCCAGATCATCCATACAAAATTCGTCCAGTAACTCAAGAAGCAATCGAGATTCCGGTTTTATGGTCGCTACTCTTGAAACAGAAAAAAGAAATTGGCCATTTATAATAATGGTAATCGTATTTTTTTCTGTTGTTTTTTATTTTAATGTCGTGCTTTTAAGCTGGTCAAGTCGCATCATAAAATCATGTGTGTTACAAAAAGATTTATTATCTATTTTACAAGTTGCTATCAAGATGAATATTGAACATATTCATATTGTTATTGTTTATTTATTAGTATTTATCAATGCATTTGCGCTTTACTTTGTAAAAATAAAAAACAGAGTTATAAATGTTATTGTAAACATATTTATATTGGTATTGTTTCTTATAAATATGTTTCTATTGTGTTCATCAATTTATTATGTTTTATTTACATGGGATTGTGAAAGCTGGGGATTTGATAGAAAAGGTATGTTTTTTATAGTCATTTTTATTGGGATGATGTGCTGTGCAATATTCATGCTTATCGTTCTTGATTTATTGGTGCGATTATTTGTAAGGTTATTCATCGGGAAAAAGGCGGAGGGTTGATGGATGGCTAGCGGGAATTCATACCGCGTTGTTATCGCAACAGGAACGCCAACCTTTGCGTCAGTCCGGGGCGGGAGTGTTTTTGGGCATGCATCCGTAGGTCTGCTCTCGCCTTCCGCCAGGATCGCATTCGTCATGGCAAAGGCAGCCGCCACATTGTCCACTGTCACACAGACCCGACCGGACGATCCGCCTCATTGAATATCACGACGTGTGGCTTCCGTTCGGCGTCGAGGACAGGCAGGACCGGGCTTGTCAGTGGATCGCTGGCCGTCAGCGCCAAGCCCTCCACCTTTTGGCCGAGCAGAGTATCGACTGCGACCATTTCCTGCGCCGGGTCATATTCGGTCGAGGCGATCAGCACGCCGAAGCCCGCCTCGCGTGCGCGGGCCTGCAATCCTGCCACCGAAGCGGCAAAGACCGGATTGGTCAGATTGGGCACGATTACGCCGACGGTTCGCGCGCCTGGCGCCGGAGGCGGCGCCCCAGCCCGGAAGGTCGATACCCCGGCGCATTAATCGCGGCTTCGATCGGCACCCGGGTCTCTGCCGTGAGAACTGCCGTGCCGTTCACAAATCGGCTGACGGTTGCGATCGAGCAACCCGCGCGTTCCGCCACGTTCTTGATCGTCGACCTTGATCGTCGACCTTGGTCATCGCCGCCTACTCAAGAAACTTGCCATGTAACCGTTTTCTTGAAGCGGGATAGATCGGTTTTATCACGGCCTCATGACATCGGGGCGATCAATGACAAGGGGATGATCAGACGTCGCTCCGCTCCTTCGAGAAGCCGTTTTTTTTCGCCGCTGCGATTCTTCCCCTCAAGCGCGTTTCCACTCCCTGAATTCAGGGAAATCCGGCTTTCGGCCCTCCGCCTCGACCAGCGCCACGAAATCCCGCGCGAGGATCGCCTCGAACTGCTCCAGTCGCGTCACGGTCATCTGATGCCCGCGGTCGAAAATCACGAGCGTTTCGCCCTCGTGGAGCACATTGCGCATCAATTCGGGAATCGCCGAGGTTTTCCAGCTTTCCGGCCGATCCGGGTCGATGAACAACACCACTGCCTTTTCCATCGGGTCGCGGTGAAAATAAGCGCCAGCCTCGAGCGGATGGGGAATGCGGTTGCGCTGCGGGCTAACGGACAGCCTCGCGGAAAGATAGGCGCAATTGTAGCTGATGCAGGCAGCCGGGCGACGGGCATCACCGAACAGGCCGCACCCCTGGTCCCGGATATGGGCGCAGGCCCTGTACATCGGCTTTTCCAGCGCCATGATCTGCGGCAGCACGCAGCAATAGGTGCAGGTTCTGCACCAGCTGATGCGCGCGCCCGCTTCCCGCTTCCGCTTCGCCTGGCCCATGGGCTGCGCCTCCTGTTCGCTCGCGCTTAGGCGAGCACGCGCGGGGAGACAATCGCAAATGCACAACAGAGGTGCTCCCGCCCCGAGAAATCCAGTTTCGGCGGCGCGGCGTAGACCGCAAACCAGCTCGGTCTCGCCGGGTTATGTCGGATCGAGCCAGAACGGATTGCCTTGCATGCCTTCTTCTTTCCCGGCGCCCGCGCTCCACTGGTTCCGCAACGATCTCCGCCTCGACGACAACCCCGCCTTGCGGCTTGCGGGCGAAGCGGGGGCGATGCTCGCGATCTTCATCGACGAAACGGATGAGGGCCTGCGTCCGCGCGGCGGCGCACAGGGCTGGTTCCTGCACCATGCGCTGGCGCGGCTGGCTGAAAGCCTTCGCGAAAAGGGCTCGGAACTCGTCATCCTGCGCGGAAATTCCCGCGAGATCGTGCCGAAGGTCGCAGGCGCGGTCGGTGCGGGATTCGTGACCTGGAACCGGCGCTATGGCGGCGCGGAACGCGAACTCGATACCGCGATCAAGGCGGAACTCCGCAGCCAGGACATCGCGGTCGAGAGCAGGAACGGACATCTCCTCTACGAACCGATGGAAATCCGCTCGCAGGCCGGTGGGCCCTTGCGGGTCTTTACGCCGTTCTGGCGGGCCTGCCGGGCGAAGCGTGCGGTCGCTGCGCCCTTGCCGGCGCCGGCCTCCTTTCCTGCGCTCCCTCCCCTGCCCGCCCTGCCGGGCCGGGTCGAACTCGCAGATCTCGGCCTGCTGCCCTCCCGACCCGACTGGGCCAAAGGATTGCGCGAGACATGGCAGCCGGGCGAGGCCGGCGCGCTGAAGCGGCTGCTCGGCTTTCTCGGCGGCGGCTTGCATGGCTATGCCGAGGGTCGGAACCGGCCGGACCTGCCCTCGACCTCCATGCTCTCGCCCCACCTGGCCGTGGGCGACATCTCCGTGCGGCGCGTCTGGCAGATGACGGAGCAGGCGCTGGCGACGGGAGAGACGCGCGGCACGAACGAGGATGTCGAGAAATTCTTTTCCGAACTCGGCTGGCGCGAATTCGCCTATCACCTTCTCTACCACTACCCCACTCTGGCGAGCGTCAACTACCAGCCAAAATTCGATTCCTTCCCCTGGGCCACGAACCCGCTGGCCCTGGCCGCCTGGCAGAAGGGGCAAACCGGCTATCCGATCGTGGATGCCGGCATGCGCCAGCTCTGGCAGACCGGCTTCATGCATAACCGCGTGCGGATGATCGTCGCCTCGTTTCTCATCAAGCACCTGCTGATCGACTGGCGGGCGGGCGAGGCCTGGTTCTGGGACACGCTCTGCGATGCCGACCCGGCGAACAACACCGCGAGCTGGCAATGGGTGGCCGGTTCAGGCGCGGACGCAGCCCCCTATTTCCGGATTTTCAACCCCATCACGCAAGGTGAGAAATTCGATCCGGATGGGAATTTTGTCCGTGCTTACGTTCCGGAAATTGCTAAGCTTCCCGCGAAGTTGATCCATCGCCCCTGGGAGGCGCCCGGCGCCATCCTCACCCGTGCCGGCATCCGGCTCGGCGAAACCTACCCCCGGCCCGTCGTTTCGCATGAAGATGCGCGCGAAAGGGCCCTTGAAGCCTTCAAGTCGCTGCCGCCGGCAGCGTCCAACGTCTGACAGAAGGGACGCTCCATGCGCATTGCAGTCATCGGCAGCGGGATTTCCGGCCTCGGCGCGGCCTTTCGCCTGAGCCGGCATTTCGGGCCGGAAGCCGTGACGGTCTTCGAGAAGGAGAACCGCCTCGGCGGCCATTCCGCGACGGTCGATATCGAATATGCGGGCGTGCCGGTTTCGGTCGATACCGGCTTTATCGTGTTCAACACCCTGAACTATCCGCTGCTGACGGCCCTTTTCGCCGAACTCGGGGTGGCCACGCATCGTTCGAACATGGGTTTCTCGCTCTCGCTGGATGGCGGGCGGTTCGAATGGTCGGGGCAGGAAACGAATGTCATCTCCTCGTTTTTCGCGCAGCGCTCGAATGTGCTGAACCCCCGGCTGTGGCGCATGCTCTCGAGCATGCGCCGTTTCTCGGCCGAGGCGATCGAGGATCGCGCCGCCGGCCGCGTGGGCAAGGGGGCCTTGCGTGATTATCTCGCTGAAAAGCGGGCCTCGCGCGAACTCATCGAGGATTACATCCTGCCGATGGGCGCGGCAATCTGGTCGATGTCGGCGGAAGCCGTGCTGGACTTCCCGGCGGAGAGCTTCATCGCCTTCTTCGACAACCATCGCCTGCTGCACTGGAACCGCCCGGCCTGGCGCACGGTAACCGGAGGCTCGCGCAGCTACGTGCGGAATCTCGTGGCGACAGCGGGTTTCAACACCCGCATCGGCGAAGGCGTGGCATCCCTCCGGCGCATGGCCAAGGGTGTCGAGATCGTCACCACGCGGGGCCAGCGCGGCCTGTTCGATGCGGTGGTCTGCGCGACCCATACTGATCAGGCGCTGGCCTTGCTCGACGATGCCGGAACCGAGGAGCGTGCCGTGCTCGGTGGCCTCGCCTATGCCGAGAACGAGGTGATCCTCCACCGCGATCCGCGCCTCATGCCGAAGCGCAAGCGCGCCTGGGCCGCGTGGAACGTGCTGCGCGAATCCGGCGAGGTCGGCCGTCCGGTGATGGTCAGCTACTGGATGAACCGCCTGCAGAGCATCGATGACAGACACCCGCTTTTCGTGACGCTCAACCCGAGCATCGAGCCGGCGCCGGAGACTGTGTTCGGCCGCTTCTGCTATGCCCATCCGCAATATGATGCCTCGGCGCTCGTGGCACAGAAGGCGCTTCCGGGCATCCAGGGGCGCGGCGGGCTGTTCTATGCCGGGGCCTGGACCGGCTACGGCTTCCACGAGGACGGCCTGCGCGCGGGCTTCGAGGCCGCAGACCGGCTGATCGCCGCGCATGGGCTGCAGGGGGGCACCAGCGTGCCGCAGCGCGCGGTGGGTGCGCCACCCCGCCTTTGAGCGCCATGGAACCGCGCTTCCTCCCGCCCCCGGATGCCGCGCTCTTCTATGTCGGCTCGGTGATGCATGCGCGCATGAAACCGAAGGTGCATCGCTTCACCTATTCGGTTTTCGCTCTGCTGGTCGATCTCGACCGGCTGGAGGAAGCGCATCGGCTCTCGCCGTTCTTCTCGATCGGGAAATTCAACCTCATCGGCTTCGATCTTTGCCCGCATGGCATCGCCAGGGGCTCGCCCAACCCGAAGGCGGATGTGGTGGCGGCGCTGAAGGCCGCCGGCCTCGCCGAGGAGCCTGCACGCGTGATGCTGCTCTGCTACCCGCGCGTGCTGGGTTTCGTGTTCAACCCCCTTTCGATCTATTTCGCCTATGCGGCGGATGGCCGGCTGATCGGGGTGCATTATGAAGTGCGCAACACTTTCGGCGAGCGCCATGCCTATGTGGAGCCCGTTGTGCCGGGCCAACTGACCGAAGCCGGCCTGAGGCAGGAAGCGGACAAGCTCTTCTACGTCTCGCCCTTCATGCCCATGGAGCAGCGCTACCATTTCCGCGTTCGGCCGCCGGGCACGGCCGACATCGCGGTGCGCATCCATGAGACGGATGCGGAAGGGCCGATCCTTGCGGCCACCTTCCATGGCAAGGCCGAGCGCATCACCGCCCGCTCCTGCCTGCGGCTGGCTTTCGCCATGCCCTTGATGACCCTGAAGGTCTTCGCTGGCATTCATTGGGAAGCGTTGCGCCTTTGGGTGAAGGGTGTCACATTGGTATCGAGGCCGGCACCTCCACCTGCGGCTTCTCACGGAGGGCGATTTCTGTCGGTTACGACCGACGCGACACGGAAAGTGCATCATGCAGGATAAGTCGACGAAGGCGCCCATCCGCCTGACGGACGCCAATTTCGCCGCCGAGACCCGTTTCGTGCCGCGCGCCAGCCGCGAAATGCTGCGTTTCGCGCTGGGGCTGAGCGTGGGCTCGCTGACGGTCACATTGCCCGACGGCCGGGTTTTCATGGTGGATACCGGCCAGCCTGGGCCAACGGCCGAAATTCTCATCCGAAACTGGCGTTTCGCGCGCCGCGTGATGTTCGCCGGTGATGTCGGCCTCGGTGACAGCTATGGCGATGGCGACTGGAACAGCCCGGATGTTACCGAAGTCGTGAAGATCTTCGCGATCAACGAGGATCTCACCGCCAATTTCCTGGCGCGCTCGCCCCTGGCACGTTTCGCCTTCCAGGTGCTGCATTTCCTGAACCGGAACACGAAATCCGGCTCGAAGCGCAACATTTCCGCGCATTACGACCTCGGAAACAGCTTCTACAGGGAATGGCTCGATCGCTCGATGACCTATTCCTCGGCGATTTTTTCGCCGGGCGACAACGATCTTTCCAGCGCGCAGGAGCGGAAATATCGTCGCCTTGCCGACGACATGGGTGTGAAGCCCGGAGAGCATGTGCTGGAAATCGGCTGCGGCTGGGGCGGCTTCGCGGAATTCCTCGCGCGTGAACGCGGCGCGAAAGTCACCGCGCTCACCATCAGTCGCGAACAGTTCGAATATGCGCAGAAGCGCATCCAGAATGCGGGCCTCTCGGAGCAGGTGGAAATCCGCTTCCAGGATTACCGTGACGAGCGCGGCACCTATGACCGCATCGGCTCGATCGAGATGTTCGAAGCCGTGGGCGAAAGCTACTGGAACAGCTATTTCTCCACTCTGCGCGACCGGTTGAAGACCGGCGGCACGGCCGGATTGCAGATCATCACGGTCGCGGATCGGTTCTTCGAGGATTACCGGCGGAACATCGATTTCATCCGCCGTTTCATCTTTCCGGGAGGCATGCTGCCCTCGCCCGGCAAACTCGCGGAGCTTTCAAGCAGCCACGGTTTCGCGAGCCAGTCCGATCTTTCGATCCGCCATGATTACGCGGAAACGCTTCGGCAATGGCGCGCGAGCTTTGATTCCGCATGGCCGCGCCTGCAGCCGCTCGGTTTCGACGATCGCTTCCGCCGGTTATGGCGGTATTATCTCAGCTATTGCGAGGGCGGCTTCGATGCGGGCTCGATCGACGTCCACCAGTTGGTCTATCGCAAGATGTGAAGGACCCGGGCGGGCCATGGCCCTGCCTTTCCCGGCCCACGCCGCTCAATGCGCACCAGTCGAGCGCTTCATGATCCAGAAATAGACACGATAGGGCAGAATTGCGAGGAACTTCAGCTGCCAGGCGAACCGGCGGGGGAAGAAGATCTCGAAACGCCCGTCATCGAGGCCATCGGCGATGCGCCGCGCGGCCTCGTCCACGGGCATCAGATAGGGCATCTCGAAGGCGTTCTGCGCCGTTGCCGGCGTTTCCACGAAGCCGGGATTGACCAGCTGGAACAGGATTCCACGCCGATCGCCATCGAATTTCAGGCTTTCGACCATGTTGATCAGGCCGGCCTTCGTGGCGCCATAGGCCGCCGAGGTCGGCATGCCGGTATAGCCCGCGACGCTGGCATTGACCGCGATCTGCCCGCCATGCACGAGCATACCCGGCACGATTGCCCCCAGCGCATTGACGACGCCGCCGAGATTGACCGCGAAGCTCTTGTGATATTTCGCGGTATCGAAAGGCTCGATCTCCACCGGGTAGAACACGCCGGCATTGAGAAAGGCGCGGGCAATCCTGCCGTGTCTTGCCTCGATCTCCGTCACCAGAGCGCGCATGGCGACTTCATCGGTCACGTCACAGGGGGCGGGAATGATCGCGTTCGGAACGGGCGAGGTGCGGGCCAAGGCCTCGAGCTCGTCCGCACGCCGGGCGGTCACGACCACGCGCCAGCCACGCCGCACGCATTCCAGCGCCAGTTCACGCCCGATGCCGGAGCTGGCCCCGGTGATCCAGAACAGACCATCCGAGGGCTTCTGGGGCCGCGCCACGCTCACGGCGTCAGTGCCGGATGAAGCGGTTGAGATACTTTCCGATGGGGCCGGTGAGGCGCAACGGGGCATCCATCACCGCAAAACACAGGCATTCCTCGCCCTCGACCGCAACCGGCGTATGGTCGACATGCTCATCGGTGATCGCGACCGCCCCGCGGCCATAATACCCGGTTTCGTCGCGGAACGCCCCACGGATGACGAGTGTCACTTCCGAACCCTCATGCGTGTGCTGAGGCATCTTCTTGCCCCCGCGGATGCGATAGAGGATGGCCGTAGTGCGGTCATCGGTCTCGATGTGGCATTCCTTCACGCCCGGCAGGACCGTGCGGAATTCCAGGGATTCGATGCTCCGGCCCAGGAAATGCCGCAGCGCCCTGGGCTCATCCGACGGGGCTGCATCGGAGCGATGATCGCCGCTCAACCGGCTTTTCACCGGCTCGGCCGAGAAGATCTGGTCAAGACGCGCAAGACGGTTCTTCACGCTCACGGGCTCGACCTCATCCACGGAGGAAGCGAGCGCGGTTTCAAGCGCATGCACATAAACACGGCTATCCGGATTGAGCTCGAGATGCGAGCCAACCAGGGCATGCAGGGATTTCGGCAGGCCGCCGGAAGCGAAGGCCGCGAGCAACGCGTCCATGGCGGAACCCCGCACCTGCAATGGCGAATGCTGATTCAAGCCCTTATACTCCGAAGAGGTGTCAGACATTATCGATTACGCTGCTCTACGCGAGACTTTTGGCGCTGGATCACAATCAATAACGCTTCATACCCGACCAGCCTTTCCCACTCAATTCCGCCGATTGACGCAGAGCAGCCGAACCGCTCCACGGCAACCCGCCCCGGCCGGTGCTTGCGCCGCAGGCCGCTGGCATGCCATGCCTTGTCCATGCCTTGTGCCTGACCAAAACGGCCAGCGCGGCCGCGCGAGCTTGATCCATGATTCCCGAACCGACTGAAATGATATCCACGTTTCCGGCAACTGAGATGATCTTCCGTGACGATGCCTATGCACGGGAGGCAGAGGCGACGGGATTGGGCGCTGCGGGTGATTTCCTCATCCTCGATGCGACGCTCTTCTACGCAGCGTCGGGCGGGCAGCCGGCCGACCATGGTCGAATCACATGTTCCTCCGGAGAGGTTCTGCCCATCACGGAAGTGCGCTTTCTCGATCCCGCCAAGACGCGGATCGGTCACATGCTGCCGCCGGGCGTTGCGGCGGGCCTCGCGGGGCGGAAGGTGCGGCTCACGCTCGATTGGGAGCGCCGCCACCGGCTGATGCGCGTGCATACGGCGCTGCACCTGCTTTCCGTGGTCCTGCCTTATCCCGTCACCGGAGGCGCGGTGAATGCCGATGATGGCCGGCTCGATTTCGACATTCCCGAGGCGGGGCTCGACCGCGAGGCGATCGAAGCCGAGCTCAACCGGCTGATCGCCACCGACGCCGCCGTGACCGACCGGCTCATCACCGAGGCAGAACTTGATGCCAATCCGGGCCTCGTCAAAACCATGTCCGTGCAGCCGCCGCGCGGCACGGGCACGGTGCGGCTCGTGGAAATCGCAGGTTCGGGTGAGAAACCGCTCGATCTGCAGCCCTGTGGTGGCACGCATGTGCGGCGAACCGGCGAGATCGGCCGGATGGCCGTCACCGCCATCGAGAAGAAGGGCAAGCTGAACCGCCGCGTGCGGATCGCGTTTGCTTGATCACACGAAGCCGGAGCACCCGCCATGGCCAATCTTTTCGCTGAAATCCCGTTCGTTTCCACGTCTTGGCTCGCCGGGAACCATCACCGGCCCGAGGTGAAGGTGGTCGATGGCAGCTGGCACCTGCCGCCCACGGGCCGCAGCGGGCCAAAGGAATATGCCGAGGCGCATCTTCCGGGTGCGGTGTTCTTCAACATCGATACGGTGGCGGATCTCTCCTCCGGCTTGCCGCACATGCTGCCGACGGCGGAGCATTTCGCCCGTGCCGCAGGCGCGCTGGGCTTGTCCGAGAGCGATACGATCGTCGTCTACGATCAGCTCGGCCTCTTCACCGCACCGCGCGTGGCCTGGATGTTCCGAATCTATGGTGCTCGCGATGTGCGCATTCTGGAGGGCGGGTTGCCCGCGTGGAAGGCGGAAAATCGCCCGCTGGAGAGCGCCATCCCCTCACCTCCGGCCGCGAGCTTCCGCGCGAGCCTCGATCGCAGCATGGTCGTGGCCTTGCAGGACGTGCAGGCGGCGCTGGCGAGCGGTTCCGCGCAGGTGGTGGATGCCCGCCCCGCCCCGCGCTTCCGGGGCGAGGCGCCCGAGCCGCGCCCGGGCGTGCGCTCCGGCCATATGCCCGGCAGCCGCAACCTGCCTTTCGATGTCGTCACGCAATCCGGCGCGCTGAAATCCCCGGAGGAGATTCGCGCGGCGATGGCGACCAGCGGAATCGATCCCTCGAAGCCGGTCGTCTGCTCTTGCGGGTCGGGCGTCTCGGCGGCCATCATCGCCATGGCGCTGAGCCGCGCGGGCGTGGAGGTTCAGGGGATCTATGACGGCTCCTGGGCCGAATGGGGCGCGCGCGAGGATTTGCCACTCGCAACCGGGCCGGCGGATTAAGCCCCGCGGCGGGGAAGCCAGCCCGGCGTCAGCGCGAGATAGGCAAGGTATGGCGCACCAAACCGGCGGGCCAGTTCCTTTTCCTCGAAACGCGCCTGCGCGATCACCGCCACAATTCCGGCCACGAGGCAGATGAGCGAGAAGACCGAAGGCAGGGCAAGGAAAAACCCGATTTGCGAGATGACCACGCCCAGAAACATCGGGTGCCGAAGCCTTGCGAAAGGGCCGGAGGTAATGAGGTTCGTCTCCGCGCGCTCCTCGACACCCGTGCGCCAGTCGCCCGCCATGTAGTGATGGACGTAGGAACACAGGACGAAACCGGCGAGCAGCAGGGCGAGACCGCAGAGCACCAAAGCCGGATGCATCAGCACCGGGAATACACCGATCTGCGCATCGAATTGCGGGAATGGCACGCGGATGACGGTCACGCCCCAGATCGCGAGCCGCAGCGTGCGGAACAGGGAATGCGTCACATGCTGCACCGTGCCGGGCCGCGCGCTGGCGCTCAGCGAGAAACCGGCGCGTGCCTCTGCGCCCGCCATGCGCGTGACATACACGAGCGCGAGCAGCGTGAAGAAGGTCGGCAATGCCGCGCGGGCAAAGTCGAGAGCAGGCACCGGCTTCCCCCTTCCGATGCAATTTTCACCTTTCTTCTTATGAGCCTGGCGCCTTGCGGGCGATAGCCCCCCGGGCGCTTATGTCGCGCCTTGTCGGGACATGCCGGAGGCAGGCGGCTTTGGCGGGCAGCCGAAGGGCCAGATTTCTCAATGCAGATATCTCAATGCAGGATCTGGCTGAGGAAGAGCCGGGTGCGCTCGTGCTGCGGATTCTTGAAGAAGGCATCGGGCGTGTTGATCTCGACGATCTGGCCCTGATCCATGAAGATCACGCGGTTCGCCACCTGCCGCGCGAAGCCCATCTCGTGGGTCACGCAGAGCATGGTCATGCCCTCTTCCGCGAGGCTCACCATGGTGTCGAGCACTTCCTTCACCATTTCGGGGTCGAGCGCCGAGGTCGGCTCGTCGAACAGCATGATCTTCGGGCTCATGCAGAGCGAGCGGGCGATCGCCACGCGCTGCTGCTGGCCGCCCGAGAGCTGGCCGGGATATTTGTTCGCCTGCTCGGGGATCTTCACGCGGGTGAGGTAGTGCATGGCCACCTCTTCCGCCTCCCTCTTCGGCATCTTCTTCACCCAGATCGGCGCGAGCGTGCAGTTCTCGAGGATCGTGAGATGCGGGAAGAGGTTGAAGTGCTGGAACACCATGCCGACATCGCGACGGATCTCGTCGATCTTCTTGACATCGTTGGTAAGCTCCACGCCATCCACCACAATGTGACCCTTCTGGTGCTCCTCCAGGCGGTTGATGCAGCGGATCATCGTCGACTTGCCGGAACCCGAGGGGCCGCAGATGACCACGCGCTCGCCCTTGGCGACCGTGAGGTTCACATCCTTGAGCACGTGGAATTCGCCATACCATTTGTGCACATCCGTGAGCTTCACGGCCGTGTCGGTCTTGAGCGGGGTGGGCTTCAGGTTCGCAATGGCCATCGGGATGCTCCTTAACGCTTGTCGCCCACGGAGAGCCGTCGCTCCATCGAGCGCGCATAGACGGCCATCCCGTAGCAGAAGATGAAATACACGATCGCGGCGAAGGCATAGCCGGTCGCCGAGGTGGTGGGCGCCGCCCATTGAGGATCGACGCGGGCGGTCTCGATGGCCTTCAGGAAGTCGAAGATGCCGACGATCAGCAGCAGAGACGTATCCTTGAACAGCCCGATATAGGTGTTGACGATATTCGGGATCGTGATCTTCAGCGCCTGCGGCAGGATGATGAGACGCATCATCTGCCAATAGCCGAGCCCCATCGCCATCGCTCCCTCATACTGGCCCTTCGGCAGAGCCTGGAGGCCGGCGCGCACCACTTCCGCCATGTAGGCGGAGGCGAAGAGGCCGATGCCGACGAGCGCGCGCAGCAGCTTGTCCACCGTGATGTTGTCCGGCAGGAACAAGGGCAACATCGTGTTTGCCATGAAGAGCACCGTGATGAGCGGCACGCCACGCACGAATTCGATGAACAGCACCGAGAAGAACTTCACCACCGGCAGCTTCGAGCGGCGCCCCAGCGCGAGCAGGATGCCGAGCGGGAGCGAAGCGACGATGCCGACGCCGGCGACCACCAGCGTCACCATCAGCCCGCCCCAGCGGGCGGTATCCACCGGCGCAAGGCCCAGGATGGACGAGCCGCTCAGCAGGAAGAACGAAACGATCGGCAGCACCACGATGAAATAGTAGAAGCCGATGTCGCGACGCGGCGCCTTCTGCCAGAGCATCCACGCCACGCCGATCGCGCCGAGCAGGAAGAACAGGTCCACCCGCCAGCGTTGGTCGAGCGGGTAGAACCCGTAGATGAAGAAGGACAGACGATCACGCACGAAAGCCCAGCACGCGCCGGGCACAACGCCATTCCTGGCGATGCAGGCCTCGCGATCCGCGCCGCTCCACACCGCATCGGTGATCAGGAAGCTGATGAAGCCGGGCAGGACCCAGAGCGTCAGCAGGGCTATGGCCAGCGTCAGAACCGTGTTTGCCGGCGAGGAGAACAGGTTCTGGCGCATCCAGCCCGGCACGCCCACCATGCTGGCGGGCGGCGGCAGGACCTGGGCCGGTGTCGCGCGCACGAAGGCAACGGATTGTCCCGAGAAGGTTGCGGTTTCAGACATGGCGCCCTCCTCAGCGTTCCACCAGCGCCTTGCGGCTGTTGTACCAGTTCATGAACAGCGAGGTCGAAAGGCTGATCGTGAGATAGACAAGCATCGTGATCGCGATCACCTCGACCGCCTGGCCGGTCTGGTTCAGCACCGTTCCGGTGAAGACCTGCACCAGATCCGGGTAGCCGATGGCGACCGCGAGCGAGGAGTTCTTCGTGAGGTTCAGATATTGCGAGGTGAGCGGCGGGATGATCACCCGCATCGCCTGCGGGATCACCACGAGATCCAGCGTGGGACCCGGTCTCAGTCCAAGCGCATAGGCAGCCTCGGTCTGCCCCCTGCTGACGGCCTGGATGCCGGCGCGCACGACTTCCGCGATGAAGGCCGCCGTGTAGATGACGAGGCCGACGACCAGCGCCACGAATTCCGGGAAGATCTGCAATCCGCCCTGGATGTTGAAGCGCCCGAGATTGGGATAGGTCAGCGTCAGCGGTTGCCCCGCGAGGAAGTAGACCGCCAGCGGCAGCACGAGGATCAGCCCGATCGCCACGGGCAGGGAGCGGGCCTGCTGGCCCGTCGCATCCTGACGCCTCTTCGCCCAGCGGCCATAGAAGAAAAAGGCGATGCAGCCCAGCAGGAAGACGTAGGTCACATACTGGAAGCTCGACCCGAAGCTCGGATCCGGCATGAACAGGCCGCGATTGTTCAGGAAGGCGCCGCCCGGCAGGGCCGCGCTGTTGCGCACTTCCGGCAGGGCTTTCAGAACCGCGTTGTACCAGAAGAGCAATTGCAGCAGCAGCGGCGTGTTGCGGATGAGTTCGACATAGACCGTCGCGATCTTCTGCACGAGCCAGTTCCTCGACAGGCGCGCGATGCCGACAATGAAGCCGAGAAACGTCGCCAGCACGATGCCGATCGAGGCGACCAGCAGGGTGTTCAGCAGGCCGACCAGGAAGGCGCGGCCATAGGTCGAGGTGTTCGAATACTCGATCAGCCGCTGGCCGATATCGAAGCCCGCCGTGACGTTCAGGAAGCCGAAACCAGATGCGATCTTCTGCTTGGTCAGGTTGTCGATGGCGTTCGTCGTCGCTTCATAGACGAGGAAGGCGACAATCAGAAACAGAACAAATTGGAAGGCGTAACCCCGTTTTGCAGGGTCGTTCCAGAACGCGACCTTCGGCGGCTCATCAGCCGGAACGGTCGCCGAGGCTTGCTGGCTTGCCACGAATCTCACTCCCCAAGACGATGGCTCTCCCCGCCATCGATCCGGCGCCACAGGGGGCGCCGACCCCGACCACGCATCCGCGATCCGGCATCAGAGGCCACGGTTCTCCCGAAACCGCGACGGACGCCAGATGCTCCCACCCAAGGGGGCACCCCGGAATGTCTAAGCCCTTCGTTCGCCGATCCCGGACTGCCGGCTGCCCTCCGGAGCGCGTCTGGAAATGACCATTCGCAACGATGTCCGACATGGTCTGATGGATCAACGAAAATTGGGGGCACCCAGGCTCGGGGCGCCCCCGGATGATGGCGATGCCGCTCAGCGGATCGGCGGGGCGTATTGCAGGCCGCCCTTGTTCCACAGCGCGTTCACACCGCGGGCGATCTTCAGGCGCGAGCCCTGACCAACGTTCCGCTCGAACACTTCGCCGTAATTGCCCACGTGCTTGATGATCCGGTAGGCCCAGTCATCGGTCAGGCCGAGCATTTCGCCGAACTTGCCTTCGGTGCCGAGCAGGCGCTTGATTTCCGGGTTGGCGGATTTCAGCTGCTCGTCGACATTGGCCCTGGAGACGCCGAGTTCCTCGGCATTCACCATCGCGAAGTGGGTCCACTTGATGAGGTCGTTCCACTGGGGGTCGCCCTGGCGGACGGACGGGCCGAGCGGCTCCTTCGAGATGATTTCCGGCAGGATCATGTGGTCATCCGGGTTCGTGAGCTTCAGGCGCTCGGCATAGAGGCCCGAGGCGTCCGTGGTGAACACGTCGCAACGGCCGGCATCATAGGCCTTGATGGTCTCGTCGGAGGTGGCGAAGATCACCGGCTCATATTTGAGCTTGTTGGCGCGGAAGAAGTCCGCGAGGTTCAGTTCGGTCGTCGTGCCCTGCTGCGAGCACACCGAGGCGCCCGAGAGGTCCATCGCGGACTTCACGTTGAGCTTCTTGCGCACCATGAAGCCCTGGCCGTCATAATAGTTCACAACCGCGAATTCGAGGCCGAGCGAGGTATCGCGCGACATCGTCCAGGTGGTGTTGCGGACGAGCAGATCCACTTCACCCGACTGGAGCGCCGTGAAGCGATCCTTCGCGGAGAGGGGAACGAACTTCACCTTGGCCGGATCATTGAAGATCGCCGCCGCGACAGCCCGGCAGAAATCGACGTCAAGGCCCGTCCAGTTGCCCTGCGCATCCGGCTGGCCGAAGCCGGCGAGGCCGGTATTCGAGCCGCATTGCAGAACGCCGCGCTGCTTGACCTGGTTGAGGGTCTGCGCCGAAACTGCGCTCGCGCTGATCGCAAGAGCCGCGCCAGCCGCGACCGTCATCAGAAGTTTCTTCATGGAACTCGTCTCCCCGAGTGTTGATTGATGGTCCATCGCCCACAAGCGAATGGCGTGCCGATTGCAGGCTCGATCGCCGGTCTGCCCTTGTCTGCGATCTGGAAAGCGCATGCAAAGGGAGTTTGGGCGAGCGGTCAAGACCTACATGCATTAAATCGAACGGGAAGCGGGTCCACGATGCAACTTTTGCATTGGAATTGCCGAATAGGTGAAAACTTCCCGGCGAAACCAGAGTTTCCATCTGATATTCGATCAAAAAACGGGATGATTTTTCTGTAGATAGCTCATATTTTGGAATTCAAAGCCATAAATCAGTCAAAAGGCGGAACGGAAATGCGGAAGCTCGAAAAGCGCATCGCGGAATCCCTGAAATCGGCAACAAAACTCGCGATGAAGGGCCGCAGGCCGGACGAAACCTTCGGATTTGTCAATGTTCCGCCCTTCCGCGGCTCGACCGTGGTCTATCCGGATGCGGAATCCTGCCTCGCGCAGAAGAACCGCTACACCTATGGCCGGCGCGGCAATCCCACCTCCGAGGCCCTCGAAGAGCTCTGGAACGAGCTGGAGGGTGCGGCCGGCACGGTGATCTGTCCGTCTGGTGCATCGGCGGTCACCACGGCGATGCTCTCGGTCCTGAAATCGGGTGACCATGTTCTCGTCTTGGATAGTGTATACCGCCCGACACGCAACTTCTGCGAGAACCATCTTCGGCGCTACGGCGTGGAGACAACCTATTATGATCCGCTCGTCGGGGCCGGGATCGAGGCCCTGGTCAAGCCGAATACCCGTGCCATCATGATGGAAAGCCCCGGTTCGCAAACCTTCGAGGTGCAGGATGTGCCGGCCATCGTCGCGGTCGCGAAAAGGCACGGCATCGTCACGATGATCGACAACACCTATGCGACGGGCCTGCTCTTCCGGCCGCTCGATTTCGGGGTCGACATCTCCATCAACGCCGCCACGAAATATCCTTCCGGCCATTCCGATGTGCTGATCGGCCTCGTGGCGGCGAACGCGGCGCATCTGCCGGCGCTCAAGGCGACACATGGCGATCTCGGCATCTATCTCGGGCCGGATGACGTGTTCCTCACCCTGCGCGGCCTGCGCACCATGAATATCCGCCTGAAGGAGCAGGGCATCAACGCGCTGCATGTCGCGAAGACGCTTGCAACCCGCAAGGGCGTGAAGCGCGTGCTGCACCCCGCTTTGCCCTCCTGCCCCGGCCACGAGATCTTCCAGCGCGATTTCAAGGGCCCTTCGGGGATGTTCTCGATCATCCTCGACGTGATGAGCGACAGGCAGGTTGCTGCCTTCCTGAACAATCTCGGCCTCTTCGGCATGGGCTATAGCTGGGGCGGGTTCGAGAGCCTTGCCGTGCCCTTCGATTGCACGCCCTTCCGCACGGCCACGACCTACGCGCCGGGCGGGCGCGGCATCCGCTTCTCGATCGGCCTCGAAGATCCGGAGGATCTCATCGCGGATCTCGATCGCGGGCTCGCGGCGATGCACGCAGCGGGTTGATCACGGCGCGAGCCAGCGGGCGGTGAGTGCGCCGCCCGCATTCCATGAAAACAGCGCGCGCCGATGCCCAGCGAAGGCGAGATACAGGCTTTCGAGGCTCTCGATCTGCATCACCACGGCGGAAAAATGCGCGCGACCCGCTTCCAGCCCCTCCGCGTCATCCGGGCTCGGCAGCGCGAAGGCGTCACCGGCCTCGATCTCCGAGCCCGGCGCCGGCGCGGTGCCGTAACAGACGCGGCTCATGGCGCGCGAGGCCTGCCAGGCGGCCTCGGCCACCGCATCATCGTGGTGCAGGCTCACGCGGCCCAGGAGACGGATCTGCAGCTTCTGCCCGGCATCATAGCCGAGAATGAAGACACGCGGATCGGCGCGCCATTCCGCGATCTTCTCCGAACGCATATCGGTATGGACGCGCAGGCTGCGCGCCGCGATGTCCACCCCGCGCAGGATCATCACCCGCGAGCGCGGCGCGCCATCGAGCCCGATGCTGGAGATCACGGGATGGTGGAAACCCGAGCGGCGATCGACCACGCCGCGCGCGAGGAAGCTCCAGCACGCGGCCAGCGTGCCGGGAAGATCATCCTGCCAGGAGGGCAGAGGCGCCCGGCCGGTCATGTCACTCCCCGCCCTCGATGCCGACCTTGCCGCGCTGGCGGCGTTCCTTGGCGATCAGCGCAAGATTGCGGAAATAGATGAAGAACGACAGGGTCTGCCCCAGGATGATCACCGGATCGCGTCGGTGAATGCCGTAGGCCAGCACGATGGCCGCGCCACCGATCGAGAAAAACCAGAAGGCCAAGGGCACCACGGAACGTCCGGCCCGCTCGCTCGCGATCCATTGCACCACGAAGCGCGCCATGAAGAGCAGCTGGCCGAAAATGCCGATCACCGCCCACCACGTGAAATTCGTGACGAACACATCATGCAGGAAGCCGTCGATGGATTGGGAGAACTGGATGAGCATCAGTTTTCCTCCCGCGTCGGGGTATCCGGCTTGCGGCGACGGACGAGCCACCACACGCCGATGAGATCGACAATCGCGACCTTCGCCCGCGCCAGGGACGCGTAGTTCGAGACACCCGAGCCGCGCGCGCGATCCAGCACGTCGAGATGGGCGATCTTGTGCCCGTCGCGCACCATCAGCGCGGGCGTGAAGCGATGGAGAGCATCGAAATACGGCAAGCGGAGATAGGCCGCGCGGCGCATCACCTTCAGGCCGCAGCCGGAATCGCGCGTGCCATCCTTCAGCATCGCGCCACGGACCTTGTTCGCGATCTTCGACTGGAACTTCTTGAAGCCGGTATCGGTGCGGCCCACGCGCTGGCCCTGCACGAGCGCGATGGCCGGATCGGATTCGAGCAGGCGGATCATCGCCGGCAGGAAGGCGGGGTTGTTCTGGCCATCGCCATCCAGCGTGCAGAGGATCTCGCCACGCGCCAGGCGCGCGCCATCGCGGATCGCCGCGGATTGGCCCCGGTTCTCGGCATGGTGAAGCACCCGCAATTGCGGATAGGTGCCGCGCAGGTTCACAAGGACCGTTCCGGTTTCGTCGGTCGAACCGTCATTCACCGCGATGATCTCATGCGCTTCGCCTTCCAGCGCATTGGCGATCTCCGCGATGAGGGGGGCGACATTTCCCTCCTCGTTCCGCATGGGGATGATGACGGAAATGCGCGGCAGGGTGGGTTCGGCGCGTGTCACGCCGGCTTCTTCAGGCATGGAGGGCTCGCTGTTTCAGCGCCGCACATACACCGCGATATCCAGCACGCGCAACCGCCGCTGCTTGTCGAAGGCTGCGTTGAGGTTCACTCCGCGCACCCGCGTGACCAGAGCCGGGGCGGAATCGCCCTTGAGCGCGGCACGGAAAGCCTCCTCGAAGCGCCGCTCCACGAAGGCGATGCGGCAGCCCGGACCCGCCCGCTCGAGGAAAGCCGCCGCCTCGGCCGGCTCGGCCATCAGGATATCCGTGCGCGTGAGGAAGACGAGGCTCGGCTCGCGATAACCCACGGTCGCGAAGGCGGGATCCACGCAACCCGTCGCGCGCGCGGCTTCCGCGAGGCGGGGCGAGAGGTTGATCGCCTTGAGCATCGGCATGCCCAGGGGATAGGCCGCGACGATCAGGGCGGCGGAGGCGAAGGCGCCCAGCAGCAGGGCCCGCACCGGTCGGCGCTGGACGAGCGAATAGGCGCCTGCCAGACCGAGCAGGAAGGCAACCACCAGGAAGGGCAGCGCGAGAAACGGCAGGCGGAGGATCACGAGCCCCTCCTCCATGATCAGGAAAAGCGCGGGCGCTCCGATGAGGAAGACCAGCGGCACGAGCAGCATCAGGAACGCCGCCACCCCGCGCAGCGCGCGATTGAGCACGAGGCCGGTGCGTTCAACCGCCAGCATCGCGAGGATGGCGATCGCCGGGTAGACCGGCAGCACGTAATGCGGGAGCTTGGTCGGCACCGCTTCGAGGATCAGCCAGAACGGCACGATCCAGGCCAGCAGGAAGGCCACGCCGTCATCGCGCCGCTCGCGCCATGCGAAGGCCAGCGACAGCAGCACCAGTGGTGCCGCCGGCCAGAAGGTGACCCAGAAGACGCCGAGATAGGTGCCCGGCGGCGCGCCATGCTTTTCCTGCGCGCTACCCACCTTCGCGAGCATGTCCTTGCCAATCGAGTCCTCCAGGAAGGACCCGCCGGACTTCATCAGGATCATCACGAGCCAGGGCAGCACGATCAGCGCCACGATCAGCAGACCGAGGCCAGGGCGCAACCCCTTCAGCCAGCCCGCGCCGCGATCGCGGATCGCGAGCGTGCCGATCGCCAGCATCGCGACGATCGGGGTGATCGGCCCCTTCACCAGCACGGCCGCACCAATGGCCACCCATAACAGGATGAGGTGACGGTTGGCGAGCACAGGTGCAACGCCCGGCGCCCGCGCCGCGAGATAGGCCCGCGCCAGGAACCCCATGGCCGCGACCGAAAGCGCGCCCAGCACCGCATCGGTTTTCGCCAGGCGCGCCTCGACACCCAGCAGCACGCTGGCCGCCATCATCAGGCCGGCGAGCATCGCGCCCTCGCGCGAGAGGAAGGCGAGCGCCGCCCAGTAGGTCAGCAGCACCATCGCGACCGCGCCGAGCAGCGAGGGGATGCGATAGAGCCAGATCTGCCGTCGGGCATCGCCGACGCCCAGCGCCTCGCCGATCGCCACACTGGCCGATTGCAGCCAGTAGATGCCGACAGGCTTCTTGTGGCGTGCCTCCTCCTGGAAGCGGATATCGACAAAGTCGCGCGTCTCCAGCATCTGCTTCGAGGCCTGCGCGAAACGCGGCTCGTCCCGGTCCATCGGCTGAAGCGACATCTGGCCAGGCAGGAAGAAGCAGAAACTGACGATGGTCAGCGCGAGCAGCGCCCGCGCATGGCTGAGCGTGAGGCGATGGAAACGTTCCCGCCAATCCGGCACTCCAAAGCGGCCTGCGATCGCGCGCATGGTGGCTCCTGCCTTCCCGAGGTTCTGCGGCTGCCTTTCGACATGAGCCTGAGCGGAAGATCAAGCGGAAAGGCGTGTATCATTCCGGCCGCTTGCGGGCCGTGGCGCAGGAACCGATTCCGCTCGCTCATCCTCCTCATCACGGCTTCCGGATTTTTCGTGGCGGATTCCGGTCGCCCTTGGGCGATCCGATTCATGAAGGCGCTTCAGCGATTTCGCGCCGGCGAAAGGCTTCGTCTGGAACCTTACCGACTGTTTCCAGGCGATTGGCACCGGATTTCGACCAAGCCCGGAGAAGGCGCGCGGAACTGCAATCCCTCGCCTTTCTGGTCACATTCGCCGGGAAGCGAATCCCGGTTGAAGCATGGTGGCCTTGCGGCTCGGGCACTGGAATCATTTCCACGAGAACCGGAATCAAGCCGCGAAGGGCTTGCATATCTGGTCGAGGACCTTGATTCTCCTTGGGAAAAAAGCTCAAACGTCTGAAATGGATGAGCTTCTGGCGACCCCTGCAGGGCTCGAACCTGCGACCTAGTGCTTAGAAGGCACTCGCTCTATCCAGCTGAGCTAAGGGGCCGGCAAAGGCGGATTTCAATCATGCGGCCGGCGAGAAGCCACGAGGAACATGGCCGGCGCGGCGGGTTCAATGCGTCCAGGCGCCGATGCGGTTATGCTTGAAATTATCCGAATAGGCAGCCGGCCGGCGCTTGGCCTCCTTCGGCTCCTCGAGGCGATAAGCAAGCCCGTTGCGCGCGGCAAAGGCGATGGCTTCCTCCTTCGTGTCGAACCACAGCTTCACCTGGCCGAGCGTGTCGGAGGAAGAGGTCCAGCCCATCAGGGGCTCGATCGTGCGGGCGGCGCTGACTTCGAATTCGAGAAGCCAGCGGTTGCTCTTGGCAGTGCCGGACTGCATCGCGGTCTTGGCGGGACGGGAGATACGGGCCGTCATCGGTGGACTCCGGGGCGGTGGATCAGGCGGGAGGCACCCCGCTTCCGCCTCGTGATACTGGCACTTTCCGCGCGAGGCAACCGCGGCCTTGGTCGCTGGGCAAGCGCAGATTGACAGCCCTCCCCGCCCCTGACACGGATGGAGCGGACGGGGAGACAAGCATGGCCGAGCGCCCGAGCCTCGAGACCTACCTCATGGGCTTTGCCCGCCACGCCGCGTCGCGCTCGAAAGACCCGACGCAGGTGGGCGCGGCATTGATCGGACCCGATGGAGAAGTTCGGCTGACGGGTTACAATGGGCCTCCACGCGGCGTTGTCGACAGTCCGGACCGCTTCGAACGGCCGCGGAAATATCTCTTCGCCTCGCATGCCGAGCAGAACATCGTGGCCTTCGCCGCACGTGAAGGCATATCGACAAGGGGCTGCACGATTTATGTGACGCACCACCCCTGCAGCGCCTGCGCCCGTTCGATCATTCATGCCGGCATGGCCTGCGTGGTGATCGGCGATGGGGTGACCTCGATGCCACCGGAGGAATTCGAGGCTGCCGCCGCCATGTTTGCCGAGGCGGGCGTGATGGTGCGGGCGCTGATTTCCAGCGCGTGAGATCGGAAACGACGCTGTGCCTTGCCGTGCCCATGATCACATGCTAGCGCGATCCTCATCGGGGTATAGCGCAGTCTGGTAGCGCGGTAGTTTTGGGTACTACAGGTCGTAGGTTCGAATCCTGCTACCCCGACCACCTTACCGGAACATCGGGTGCACGACGCGATCGCCGGGCCGGATGCCCAGGCGCTCGGCCGTGCCGGCATTCAGTTCGAGCACGGCCCGCACCGGCACGCCGGAGGAAATGGTCCGCTCGCTCTCAACCTCCGTGCGATGCTCGATGCGATGGATGCGGCCATCCGCGAAGATGAAGAGCATGTCGAGCGGAATGAAGGTGTTGCGCATCCACATCGAGACCATCTGGTCGCGTTCGAAATCGAAGAGCATGCCCTGATCCGCCGGCATGGATTGCCGGAACATCAGGCCCCTCGCACGGTCGGCATCGGTGCGGGCCATCTCGATGCGGAAATTGTGGCGCTTGCCGCCGGAATCGATGGTGAGCGGTTCGAGCCGGATGCCGCCCTCGGCCTGCCGGGCGCGCGCGGCATCGCGCTCGGCCATGCGGGTGAGATTCGTGAAAACCGAAATGCCCGCCACCGAGAGCATGAAGCTGACGAACAGGATCAGGAACACGCGGCCACGTGTGAGACCGGAAGGCTTGGATTCGCCGGGCATCGCAATACTCATCAGGGCTCGACCGCGTCACGCGGCCATGCGAGGCGCTATGGGATGTTCCGCGGCGGGAATCAACCCGCCCGCCAACCCTTCAGTGCGAGTTCGGCGGATCGCCCTCGTCACCCAGCCGGATTTCGGAAGCCATCAGGCCCTTGGGGCCCTTGCCGAAGCGGACATAGACCGTATCACCCGGAACAAGCTCGGCGACGCCGGTCCGGCGCAAGGTTTCCATATGGACGAAGATATCCTCCGTCCCCTCCCCGCGCGAAACGAAGCCGAAGCCGCGCAGCCGGTTGAACCACTTCACCTCGGCCTTTTCGAGCCCGCTCGTCGCTGTCACCTGCACATGCGTGCGGGCCGGCGGCAATTGAGAGGGGTGGACGGCAGTGGAAAGATCCATCGAGAGGATGCGGAAGGCCTGGTATCCGCGCGGACGCTCGATCGCTTCCACCACGATCCGCGCCCCTTCGGGCGCGGTCTGGTAGCCGTCGCGGCGGAGACAGGAGACATGCAGCAGCACATCGGCCAAGCCGTTATCCGGCACGATGAACCCGAATCCCTTGGAGACATCGAACCATTTGATCGAGCCGGAAATCTCGACAAGGTCGAGTGGCTGATCATCCGGGCGCCCCTCGGAATCGCGCCCGAGAGATGGAACCATGAAGCGGTTCCCGAATGCCTTGGCTCCGAAATCGTCACCCATGAACGTGTCCGACCCGCGTTTTCCATCGGCGTCGCTTCCGATTGGGAGAGCCGACGCACGACGAATCTTTGTTACTGAGGTCTTAACCATAACATTGATTGGGATGGCTTTCGCAATCCCCTTTCGCGCGGCATTTCACAGGCCAGAGGGAGCAAGTCCCCGGTCTTTTGGCTCCTGGAACGAAAGGCCGGCAAAGGCCTCTCCGATTTCGCCACGCACGACGAGATCTGCGGCCGGATCAAGCGGGGTCTGCTCGCGATTGACAATGACCAGCGCGGCGCCATTCGCCTTCGCCACGAGTGGCAGTTGCGCGGCGGGATGCACCACGAGCGAGGAGCCGATGACGAGGAACAGATCGGCTTCCCGCGACCATCGGTCGGCCTGCCGCATCGCGGCTTCGGGCATGCGCTGGCCAAAGGAAATGGTCGCGCTCTTCACCGGCCCGTCACAATCCTCGCAGCGCGGCGCGCGTCCCGTGGCCTCGAACACCGGGCGGATCACATGCAGTTCGTGGCGCATGCCGCAATCGAGGCACGTGGCATAGGTGCCGTTGCCATGAAGCTCCACCAGTTTCTCCGCCGGCGTCCCCGCCTGCTGATGCAGCCCGTCGATGTTCTGCGTGACGAGGCCGATCGCCCTGCCCTCACGCACGAAATCCGCAAGCAGGCGATGCACCGGCGAGGGTTTCGCGCCGGCGAAACTGTCATCCATCGTGAACTTGCGCCGCCAGGCCTCGCGGCGGGCCTCGGCGCTCGCGATAAAGGCCTCGAACGGAATGGGCTTGTTCGCCGTCCAGGGCGAGCCGGGCGTGCGGAAATCCGGCACGCCGCTCTCGGTGGAAAGCCCCGCGCCCGTGAAGATGACGAGCCGGCGGGAGGCCAGCACGGCATCATGCAGGGCGAGGCGGAGGGCGGGCGCGACCATGCCCCGATTGTTGATCGCGCGAGCCAGGCATTCAAGCCCCCGGCATCAGGCGCGGGCGCGCAGGGCCGCCGCTTCTGTCGAGAGGCGCGTGATCTCGGCCCAATCGCGGTTCGCCAGCGCCGCCCTGGGCACAACCCACGAACCACCGACGCACATCACGTTGGGAAGCGCGAGATAATCCGGCGCATTGGCGGGCGTGATGCCGCCCGTCGGGCAGAATCGCAGTTCGGAAATGGGCCCCGCGACGGATTTCAGGTAATCGCGGCCGCCCGCGGCTTCGGCGGGAAAGAATTTCATCTCCCGGAAGCCCATCTCCATCAGCGCCACCATTTCGGAAAGCGTGCCAGCACCAGGAAGCGCCGCGATGCCCTGATCCGCCAAGGCACGGCCCAGCCTCTCGCTGGTGCCGGGGGTAACGAGAAACCGCGCGCCGACATCCACCGCCTGCTTCACCTGTTCGGGCGTGAGAATGGTGCCGATGCCGAGCACGACATCCGGGCATTCCCTCGCAATGGCCGCGCAGGCAGCCAGCGCGACCGGCGTGCGCAAGGTGACCTCGATGACACCCAGACCACCTGCATGCAGGGCGCGCGCCAGCGGCACGGCCTCCTCCAGATGGTCGATCGCGAGAACCGGGATGACGCGCGCTTCACCGAGCAAGGGCGCGAAAAGGGGGCGCGGCATGGTCACTCCAGCAAGAAAACGGTTGGCAGGAAAGCGGTTGGCAGAAAAGCGGTTGGCAAAAAACGGTTGGGCGGGCGCGGGAGTTAGCCCGCCCGAAAATCAGGATAGCACCTATGTAGGAAAAAATCATCATATTTTTTGTTTCCTACTTACGGTTTCAGGGCATTTGTCGCCTCCGCCGCCTTGCCCCCGGGCGGTGTCAGGCACCATATGAAAAAGCCAATCTCATCCGGAGCGCCGCCATGGAATACCTCCACACGGTGCAGTTTAGCGGTGGATTGCGCTCTACAACAGGGAAAACGGGGTTTTTTGTGCCGCATACTTGGCTCTAAAGTGAAGAACGGTGCGTACCGTTGCACAATTTGCGTGTGACTTGCGTGTGACCTGAAGAGCTTTGTTGCAAAGCGAGATAACAAAGGCTGTTGCCGTTCCCAATTGGAGCCGACCTGCATGCAGAACCGCCCGCTTGTGAAGATCGTCGACCACTGTCAGCGCCTGACGCGAAGGCAACACGATCTAGATCAAGGGCGGCCTATCATCGGTGATGAAATCAACGCTGCCTTTGATGAAGCATGCCTATCAATTTGGCAGGCCACTTATGATGACATCGACTGGGAGCTTATAACCGAAGTTGAGGAATATAATTACTCTAATCGTGAAAGTGTATGGCAGAAATATGCATTGTCTAAAGGCTATACGCTTGAAAGCCTTATACCAAATAAGCTAGTCCCAGAAGCGGAGTATTTCTTTTTCATGATTAATGCCCATGAATATAATGCTTTTGCCAAAACGCCAGAACAAAAGGCAAAGCTGGCTCTTCAGCGAGAAGTAGCAGAATTTCTTAATGATAAGGCAACTGGCGTTCTAAAGGGCTATTAGTTTGCGCCAAAGTAACAAAAAATGGCCGCTTTATGAGCGGCCACGGACAGATCCCCTCTTGCAAAAAAAATCTTGGTGAATAGGATCATAATCCTAATTTATTGTCAACAATTATCTTACGAGGATAATTCTTTGCTGCGTGGGAGATGCGTGGTAAAGTAATATCTAAGCCATTGAAAAAAACAATAAACCACAAAGGAATGCAGCATTGGAATACCTGCACACGATGATCCGAATCCGCAACATCGAGGAGAGCCTGAAATTCTTCTGCGATGGTCTGGGCCTTGTGGAAACGCGGCGCACCGAAAGCGAGAAGGGCCGCTACACGCTCATCTTCCTCGCGGCACCCGGCGATGTGGAGCATGCCAGGGCGCATCGCTCGAAAGAGGTGGAACTCACCTTCAACTGGGATGACGAGGAATACCGGGGCGGGCGCAATTTCGGCCATCTCGCCTATCGCGTGGACAACATCTACGACACCTGCGCGCATTTGCAGAAGCAGGGCATCACCATCCTGCGCCCGCCGCGCGAGGGCCGCATGGCCTTCGTGAAGAGCCCGGACGGGATCTCGATCGAGCTGCTGCAGAAGGGCGAGAGCCTGCCGGTCGCCGAACCCTGGGCGAGCATGCCGAACACGGGCAGCTGGTGAACCGACCGGTACGGTTTCCGCCACGCGCTCCGATACGGAAGGGCTGGCGCCCGGCATCCCGAAGGCACCGCAATGTTCGATGAGCGCGCCGGCCATGCCGAATGCGCGCGCCATCCGCTTCTCTTCCACGGGTTACCCGGCACGGGCGCGGGGTAGGGTAGCCTTCTTGCAGGGCGGATCAGGCGGCACGGAGCCGGTCGAGAAAGCGCCGCAGCTCGTCCTGCATGGTTCCGGTGGAGCGCTGCAGCTCCTGCGCGGTGTCGAGCAGGCTGTCCGCCCGGTTCTTCACGTCGGCGTTGCGGCTGGCGATGAACGTGATGTTGCTTGCCACATCCTGGGCGCCGCTGGAGGCTTCCATCACATTCCGCGCGATGCCGTCCGTGGCGAGTTTCTGCTGCTCCACTGCGGCGGAAATGGTCTGGGCGGTATGGCTGAGCTGCTGGATGAGACCGCTGACCTGCTGGATGGAATTGGCGGCATCATCTGTCGAACTCAGGATTCCGTTGATCCGGGTCACGATGTCCGAGGTCGCCTGGGCGGTCTGGCGCGAGAGTTCCTTCACCTCCGCCGCGACCACCGAGAACCCCCTCCCCGCCTCGCCCGCTCGCGCGGCCTCGATGGTGGCGTTCAGCGCGAGCAGGTTCGTCTGGCTGGCGATGCGCTCGATGAGGTTCACCACCTCGTTGATCTCCCGCGTCGCAGCCAGCAGGCGCCGCACGCGATCCGCTGCGGAATCCATGGAACCCGAGGCGTTTTCCGCCGAATGCGCGGCATCCTCGGCCTGGCGCGCGACATCCTCCACCGAGACGGCCAGCTCCTCGGCGGCGGAGGCGACCGACTGGACATTGAGCGAGGATTGCTCGGTGGAAGCCGCGATCGAGGTCGAGCGATGGGTGGTCTCGTTCGCGAGAGCGGACATGGCGGCGGCGTGCTCGGTGAGAAGCTCGCCGGCTTCCGCGAGACGCTTCACGATCGGCTGGATCTCGGCATCGAGATTCTCGGCGATCTTGCGGGCGGCCACGCGGCGATCCTCCTCGATCAGCCCGATGAAGGCATGCAGCACCCGATCCATGTCGAAGAAGGCCACCGTGAGCAGCGCCTCGATCAGTTCCGTGCGCTGCTTGCGCCGGAGGCGATCACGCCATGAGCCCTTCAACAGCCGGCCCACAATGCCGATCAGCACGTGCCGGTAGGCTCCGATATAGGAGCTGACGGAAATGCCGAGACGGTAATGCGTGGAACCGATTCGCTCGGCGGAAGCGAAATAGGCATGGTCGAACTTCGCATCGGTAATCAGATCCCAGTGCCGCAGCTGCGCCCCGCGCGCGCGGGTCATGCTGTCTTCGCCCGAGAAGGCTGCGCTCGTCTGCGGAAATCTGCGCATATGCGTGTAGAAATCAGCGAGAGCATCCTGCAGGGCGGCCATCACTTCCGCCTTCCCCGCGCCGAGAACCTGTCGGAGCCGGTCATCCACCTGGTTGTAGGTCAGGCTCCAGGTCGGGTCATCCTTGGTGGTGGAGGGAAGCGGAAGATGCGCCTTGGTCATGGTTCGGGCTCCGGAACGGGAAGGAGCCCACCCTGGAGCCGATTGGTGAATTTCAACTTAAGGTTGCTCTTTTGATTGCCGGTCCTTTGCCCCCCGGGATCAGGCCCGGCCATATCCTCCCGGCGTGGGCGGGATGATGATGATCGCCTCGCCGGGCTTCAGCACCGTCTGGTCGCAACCTTTGAGGATTTCGACCCGGCCATCCTGGCGACGCACGAGGTTCTGGCCGACCTGCCCGCTCTCGCCACCGTTCAGGCCGAAGGGCGGCACGCGCCGGTGCCCGGAGAGCAGCGCGCAATCCATCTCCTCGAGGAAGCGGATCTGGCGATGCGTGCCGTCGCCGCCCCGGAACCGGCCCTTGCCGCCCGAGCCGCGCCGGATGTGGAAATCCTCCAGCACCACGGGAAACCGCAGTTCGAGAATCTCCGGGTCCGTCAGCCGCGAATTGGTCATGTGGGTATGCACGCCCGGCGTGCCATGCCAGCCCGGACCGGCCGGGGAACCGGAGCAGATCGTCTCGTAATACTGGTATTTCGCATTGCCGAAGGTGAGATTGTTCATGGTGCCCTGCGCGGCCGCCATCGCGCCGAGCGCGCCGAACAGGCAGTTCGTGACGGCCTGGCTCACCTCCACATTGCCCGCGACCACCGCCGCCGGATAACGCGGCGAGAGCATCGAGCCTTCCGGCACGATGACCTTGATGGGCCGGAGGCAGCCCGCATTCATCGGGATGCTGTCTTCCACCATCACGCGGAAGACATAGAGCACCGCCGCGCGCGTCACCGGTTCGGGCGCGTTGAAATTGTCGCTGCGCTGCGGCGAGGTGCCGGTGAAATCGACGGTCGCTTCCCTTTTTTCCCGATCCACCGTGATCTTCACCTTCACCTTGCAGCCCTGGTCCATCTCGTATTCGAAGACGGCGTCATGGAGCCGCGCCAGCACGCGGCGCACGCTTTCGGCGGCATTGTCCTGCACATGGCCCATATAGGCCTGCACGACAGAAAGACCGAAGCCGTCGATCATCTTTTCAAGTTCGGCGACACCCTTCGCGTTGGCCGCGATCTGCGCCTTCAGGTCGTTGATGTTCTGGACGATGTTGCGCACCGGATATTTCGCGCCGGTCAGGAGCTTCACCAGCGCCTCCTCGCGGAACTCGCCTTCATCCACGAGCTTGAAATTGTCGATATAGACGCCCTCCTCCTCGATATTCACCGCGAGCGGCGACATCGAGCCCGGCGCGATGCCGCCGATATCCGCGTGATGCCCGCGCGAGGCGACCCAGAAGAGCAGCGTCTTGCCGGCATCATCGAAAACCGGCGTGCAGACCGTGATATCCGGCAGATGCGTGCCGCCATTATAGGGCGCGTTGATCGCGTAAACATCACCCGGCCTGATATCGGCATTGCCCTTGATGATCGCCTCGACGGAGCGATCCATCGAGCCGAGATGCACCGGCATGTGCGGCGCATTCGCCACGAGTCGCCCCTCCTGGTCGAAGACCGCGCAGGAGAAATCGAGCCGCTCCTTGATGTTCACGGAATAGGCCGTGTTCTGGAGCGCCACGCCCATCTGCTCCGCGATGGACATGAAGAGGTTGTTGAAGATCTCGAGCAGCACGGGATCAGCCTCGGTACCGATGGCCTTCACGCGGTCGAGCGCCTCCCTGCGGGCGAGCACGACATGGTCCTTCGGCGTGATCGCCGCTTCCCAGCCCTGCTCGACCACGATGGTCTGGTTCGGCTCGATCAGGATCGCCGGGCCCATGAATTTCATGCCAGGCTTCAGATTGGCGCGCAGGTAGACCTGCGCCGCGCGCCATGCCCCCTGGCTGAAGAAGCGCGCGGGCCTTTCCGGTGCCGGCATGTCCTTCGCGGTGGCGAAGCTCGGCTCGTCATGGCCGGAGCCGCCGCCGATGGCTTCCACATGGATCGCCTCGACGACGATCGGCTTGGCTGAATCCATGAAGCCGAAGCGGGCGAGATGCGCGGCCTCGAAACGCGCCCGCAGCGCCTGCGGACCATCCCCCGCGCGCCATTCCACCTCGATCGGGCTATCCGTGCCGGCATAGCGCAGATGCAAGGCGGTCACGAGTTCGATCGCGTCGCGGGCAATCCCCTGCCCCTCGACCTCGGCCACGGCCTCGTTGCCGATGGTGGCCTGCGCGCGCGCGACATGTTTGCCGACATCGCCGCCAAGCGGCACTTCCACCGCAAGCTGGCGCGTCGAGCGGATCGCCGCGAGGCCCATCCCGTAGGCCGAGAGGAGGCCGGAATAGGGGTGGATGAGGATCTTCGTCATGCCGAGTTGATCCGCCACGAGGCAGGCATGCTGACCGCCCGCGCCGCCGAAGCAATTCAAGGCATAGCGCGTGACATCATAGCCGCGCTCGACCGATATCTTCTTGATCGCATTGGCCATATTGGCGACCGCGATGGAAATGAAACCATCGGCGATTTCCTCGGCACTCTTGCCGGGAACCTTGGCGACGAGTTCCGCGAAGCGCTTCTTCACCGCCTCGACATCCAGCGGCTCGCTGCGATTGGGGCCGAAGATCGCGGGGAAGAATTCCGGCATCAGCTTGCCGGTCATCACATTGGCATCCGTCACGGCGAGCGGGCCGCCATTGCGATAGCAGGCCGGGCCGGGATCGGCGCCGGCGGAATCCGGCCCGACGCGGAAGCGCGCGCCGTCATAATGCAGGATGGAACCGCCGCCGGCCGCGACCGTGTGGATGCGCATCATGGGGGCGCGCATGCGCACGCCCGCCACTTCCGTCTCGAAGGCGCGCTCGAAGGTGCCGTCATAATGCGCGACATCGGTCGAGGTGCCCCCCATGTCGAAACCGATGACATGGCTGAAACCGGCGCACCTGCCGGTCTCGGCCAGTGCCACCACGCCGCCGGCCGGGCCGGAGAGAATCGCATCCTTGCCCTGGAAGAGATCCGCCGCCGTCAGCCCCCCCGAGGACATCATGAACATCAGGCGCGCACCGGAATTCTCGAGATCGAGTTCTTCCGCGACCTGACGGACGTAGCGCGCGAGGATGGGGGACAGATAGGCGTCCACGACTGTGGTATCGCCGCGCCCCACCAGCTTGATCAGCGGGGAGACCTCATGGCTGACCGATACCTGCGGGAAGCCCATGCCGCGCGCGATTTCCGCGACACGCTTCTCATGCGCCGGATAGCGATAGGCATGCATGAAGACGATGGCGATGGCCTGAACACCCCTGTCCTTCAAAGCCTTGAGCGCCGCCATGGCGGCGGCTTCATCGAGGGGCTTTTCCACCATGCCGTCGGCGAGGACGCGCTCGTCGATCTCGATCACATCGGAATAGAGAAGCTCGGGCTTCACGATCTCCTTGGCGAAAATATCGGGCCGGGCCTGATAACCGAGTTCGAGGGCATCGCGGAAACCCCTGGTGGTCACGAGCACGGTCTGCTCGCCCTTCCGCTCGAGCAGCGCATTGGTGGCAACGGTCGTGCCCATGCGCACTTCATGCACCACGCCATGCGGGAATTTCTCGCCGGGCCTGAGGCCGATCAGCTCGCGGATGCCCTGCACGGCTGCGTCGCGATAGGAGCGCGGATTCTCGGACAACATCTTCTTCTGATGAAGTTTCCCGGCCGGGTCACGCCCGATCACATCGGTGAAGGTGCCGCCCCGGTCGATCCAGAAATCCCAGGCCCCCTGCCCATCGACCCTGCCATTCGCTTCCACGGAGGCCTCCCTTGCGCTTTTCATGGTATTGCGATTTCGCATTTAAAACGTCGATATTTTATTGACAAGATGATTTTGTAAGTTAGCCTTACCTTCTGTGAAGCCGGCGCGGAAAGGCGCGGGTGGAAAGGCGCGGGCAGAAAGGCGCGGGATGGGGTTGGGAGCCCCGGCCGGTCCCCTTTCTGACCAGGGAGGCGCAGGATGAACGCACAGGTGCAGACCACCGAAGCGAACGGGCGGCCGGGCCGCGATCTTCCGCCCGAAGAATTGCGCATGCTGATCCGTTCCGGGCGGTATCAGGGTGCGACATCGGGCCTCGCGCCGGGTTTCGTGCAGGGCAATCTCGTGATCCTGCCGAAGGGCCTTGCGAGCGATTTTCTTGCCTTCGCGCACCAGAACCCCAGGCCCTGCCCGGTGATCGGCCTTTCCGAGCCCGGTTCGCCGCGCGTGCCCGATCTGGGCAGCTCCATCGACCTGCGCACCGACCTCCCCCGCTATCGGGTGTGGAAGAATGGCGAACTCGTCTCGGAAGTCCCCGATATTCGCGACGATTGGCGCGATGATCTCGTGAGCTTCGTCATCGGCTGCAGCTTCTCCTTCGAGGAGGCCTTGCTGGAGGATGGAATTCCGCTGCGTCATGTGGCGTGCGGCGCGAATGTCGCGATGTATCGCACGAACATCGCCTGCGCTCCGGCCGGGCCGTTTGCCGGGCCGATGGTGGTTTCCATGCGCCCCCTGAAGCCGGCGGATGCCATCCGCGCGATCCAGATCACCTCGCGTTTCCCGGCAGTGCATGGCGCGCCGGTGCATCTCGGCGACCCGGCGCTGATCGGCATTGAGAACCTCGCCAAGCCGGATTATGGCGACCCGGTCGAGGTGAAGAATGATGAAATTCCCGTGTTCTGGGCCTGTGGCGTCACCCCGCAGGCGGTGATCGCGGCAGCGAGGCCCGCCTTCGCGATCACGCATGCGCCGGGTGCCATGCTCATCACGGACAAACGAAATTCGCGGATGTCGGCCTTCTGACATCCGCGGGGAGAGGTGCCGGGCTCGGCCTGGCGCGGGGATCACAACAGGGAGACCACAATGAACCAAATGCTCCGAATGACCGCTGCGGCCGGTTTTGCCGCGCTTGCGACCGGCGCTTTCGCCCAGACCAAGTGGGATATGCCGACCGGCTATTCCGACGGCACCTTCCAGACGCAGAACGTGCGCAGCTTCGTGGAAGACGTGGCGCGCCTATCCGGCAACAAGCTCGCGATCACCGTGCATTCCAACGGTTCGCTCGTGAAGATGCCGGAAATGAAGCGTTCGGTGCAGTCGGGTCAGGTCCCGATGGCCGAAATGCTGGTGTCGGTGCTCTCGAACGAGAATGCGATTTTCGGGTTTGATTCCGTGCCGGGCCTCGTCGGCTCCTATGCGGAAGCCCGCAAGCTCTACAACGCGGCCCGCGCGCAGCTCGCGGAGACGCTCGACAAGCAGGGCCTCGTGCTCCTTTATTCGGTGGCCTGGCCGCCGCAGGGCGTCTACACGGCGAAGCCGATCACCGCGCTCGCGGAGCTCAAGGGCACGAAGTTCCGCTCCTTCAACCCGGCCACCGCGCGCTTCGCGGAACTGATCGGGGCCGTGCCAACCACCATCCAGGTGCCGGAAATCGCGCAGGCCTTCCGCACGGGCGTGCTCGACGCGATGATCACCTCGGGGGCCACGGGCGTGGACAGCCAGGCCTGGGACTTCCTGAAATACTTCTACGACACGCAGGCCTTCCTGCCGCAGAACATCGTGATCGCGAACAAGCGCGCCTATTCGGCCCTGCCCGATGAGGTGAAGACGGCCATCCAGAACGCGGCCAAGGCAGCCGAGGATCGCGGCTGGAAGATGAGCGAGGAGCTCAACGGCACGCACAAGAAGACGCTGGCCGAAAAGGGCATCAACGTTCTTCCCCCCACCGACACCATGAAGGCCGAATTGAAGAAGATCGGCGAGACCATGGCCGCCGAATGGGCGAAGCGCGCCGGCGCGGAAGGCGAGAAGATCCTCGCCGAATTCCGAAAGTAATCGCGGGCTCTCCCCGAGACCTCGCGGGATCGTGGCGACGCGGCCCGCGAGGGTTTCTTCCTTTGCTCCAGACGTGCTTCCTCGGGAGAACCCGGCCGAATGCCGGGTTTCGGGAGCGGGTTTGCGTGTTTTTCCAGGGAGGTGGTGCCATGCGCCGCGCACTTGATTCACTTTACAGGCTCTGCGGGGTGCTGGCCGCGGCCGCCATGCTCATGATTGCGGCACTGATCCTCGCTCAGGTCTTCCTGCGGTTCTTCGGCAGCCAGATCAGATCGGCGGATGACATTTCCGGCTGGGCGCTGGTCGCGACCATCATCCTCGGCCTCGCCCCCACCTACCGGCACAACGCGCATATCCGCGTGACGCTGCTGCTCGACCGGTTCCCGCTCGGCACGCCATTCCGCGCCTTCCTCGAACGGGCGGTGACGGCGCTGTCGATCGTTCTCGTCGGCTGGGCGGCCTATGTCAGCGTCCATTTCGTCTGGGAAAGCTACATCTACAACGAGCTGAACCAGGGCCTGCTCGCGGTTCCCATGTGGATCCCGCAGTTCTTCATGGCCTTCGGCTTTCTCGTCTTTCTCATCGCGCTCGTGGACGACCTCGTGGTCGATCTCATGGGCGGCAGGCAATCGCATCTCGCAGCCGCGGCAGCCGGCGACGAGATGCCGGTCGAACGCTGATCCGGGGGCACATCATGGAGCCTTCAAGCGCATCTCTCCTTCTCATTGTCGTGATGTTCGTCACGCTGGCCTGCGGCCTGTGGATCGGGCTCGCGCTCGGCCTCGTGGGCTTCATCAGCTTCGCGGCACTGACCAATTCCGACCCCGCGCTCTCCTTTGGCACGACCGTCTGGGGCAGCCTCAATTCGTGGACACTGACCGCCCTGCCGATGTTCATCTTCATGGGCGAGATCCTGTTCCGGTCGAGCCTTTCGGACGACATGTTCAAGGGTCTCGCACCCTGGATGCAACGGCTCCCGGGCCGCCTGCTGCACACCAATGTGTTCGGCTGCGGCATCTTCGCGGCGATTTCCGGCTCCTCGGCCGCGACCTGCGCCACGATCGGCCGCATGACCATCCCGGAACTCAGGAAGCGCGGCTATGACGACATGATGTCGCTCGGCTCGCTCGCCGGCTCCGGCACCCTGGGCCTGCTCATCCCGCCCTCGATCATCCTGATCGTCTATGGCGTGGCGGCGGACGTTTCCATCGCGCGGCTCTTCATTGCGGGCGTGATTCCCGGCATCGTGCTGATGCTTGCCTTCTCGGTCGTGCTGATGATCTGGGCGACGCTCCAGCCGCAGAAGGTGCCGGATCGCGACGCGCCGATGACCTTCCTGCAGAAGCTGAACGAGAGCCGCCGGCTCATCCCCATCGTCCTGCTCATCATCATCGTGCTGGGCTCGATCTATGCCGGCATCGCCACGCCAACCGAGAGCGCGGTGCTGGGGGTCGTGGGCTCGCTGGCGCTGACCCTTGCAACAGGCACCTTCTCGTGGAAGATGTTCAACGACAGCGTGATGGGCGCCGTGCGCACCAACACGATGATCGGTCTCATCCTCGCGGGCGCGGCGTTCCTGACGACCGCCATGGGCTTCTCCGGCCTGCCCCGCATCTTCGCGGATTGGGTGAACAGCCTCGGGCTGAGCCAGGTTGGCCTCATCATGGCGCTGACCTTGGTCTACATCGTGCTCGGCTGCCTGATCGATGGCATCTCGATGGTGGTGCTCACCGCTGCCGTGGTCCTTCCGGCCGTGAAGGCCGCGGGCATCGATCTCGTGTGGTTCGGCATCTTCGTGGTGCTGGTGGTGGAAATGGCGCAGATCACCCCGCCCGTGGGTTTCAACCTGTTCGTCATTCAGGGGCTGACAGGCCGTCCGCTTGGGTATATCGCTCTCGCCGCCCTGCCCTTCTTCTTCGCAATGCTCGGAATGGTGGCGATCATGGTGACCTTCCCTGATCTCGCGACCTGGCTTCCGAACCAGATGCTCGGGCAGAAATGAACCAGCCAGAGGAGGCGATCATGTCGAACCGCAAGGAGCCGGATGCCATCAGCGCCCGCGCTTCCGATCCGCTCGGCCCGATTGTCTCCTCCGCGCATCTTGCCTCGGGCGCGAGCCCTTCGCTTTCGGAATTCGAATTCGGGCTGATCCTCGTCAGCCACGCCTTCGAACGCTGGATGGTGCGCTGCATGGCCGCAGCCGGCGTTAAGGATGTCTCCGCGCTCGACGTGCTGGTGCTGCACACGGTAAACCACCGTGGCCGTTCGAAGAAGCTCGCGGATATCTGCCTCGTTCTGAACGTCGAGGACACGCATACCGTCGCTTATGCCATCAAGAAGCTCGAACGGCTGAAACTGGTGAAATCCGGCAAGGCGGGCAAGGAAAAGACGGTGATGATCACCGCTGCGGGCGAAGCCGCCTGCCTCACCTATCGCGAGATCCGCGAGGCGCTGCTGGTGCGCACCATCCGCTCTCTCGGCCTCGAGGAGAGCATGCTTCATGACGTGGCGCAGCGCATGCGCGCGCTCTCGGGGCATTATGACCAGGCTGCCCGCTCGGCCGCGAGCCTCTGATAACCGTCTGGCAAAGACCGTGTATCCGTCTGATGCGCGGGCGACGCCCATGGCGGCTTGACCTCGCCCCGCCACGACCTTGGAATCACGGGCTCCGTCTTGCCTCGGCGTCTGCGCTGTTTTTCGCCGTGGGGGGCCTCTCACGCGTTTCAGCCGCATCCGGCAAGCGACGAGCGAGACCGTCGCCCCCGTCGAGGCGAGGCCGCCCGAGCGGTCAGGCCTCGACCCGGCGCAATCCGAACCCGGCCCTGAGCGCATCGAAGCTCAGGTTGAAGCGATCCGCCCGGAAGAAAAGCTGCGTATGCAGCACGCCTCGCCCGATGGAATCATAGAAGCTGCGCGCAATCGACAGAACCGGGTCGCCGCCCGCGAGGCCGAGCATCCGCGCCACTTCGCCCTGCGCGGCCTCCGCTCCAGCCACCTGCAGGCCGCGTTCGACGGGGTTATCCGCGCCGATCAGCGGCCCGAGCAGCCAGTCGCTCGCAAGATCCGCCTCCGAAAGACGATCCGCCAGCCGGCCAGGCACATAATCCACGCCGAACGCAAAGATCTGGCCGCCGCGCATGCGCTGCCGCGCGATCCGGCGCACGCTTTCGCCGGGCCGCAGGCGCAAGGCACCGAACACGGGCAGCGGCGGCACCACATCCTGCACATCGATGCCTTCGATCTGGAGACCGGCCGACAGATCTTCCATGCGCCCAAGCAGGCTCGCCAGATCGAGGATGACCGGTCCGTTGAAACCGCGATCGCGCAGGAAGGTGCCCGCCCCGGCGCGGCGCTCGACAATGCCCTCCGCCATCAGCCGATCCAGCACGCGTCGAAGCGTCACGCGCGAAACGCCCAATTCCCCGGCAAGTTGCGGCTCACCCGGCAAACGGTCGCCGGGAGAAAGGTTGTCCTGACGAATGCGCGAACGCAATCGCTGATACGCCTCCTCCGATCGCGAGGAACGCTCCCCAACCGGCATCTCGTCCATGGCCATGTTCGATACTGCCCGCAGCCCCTGGCGGCAAGGCCGGGAAACCGCCCTTGAACCCGTCCGCCTCGGGATTTTCATGGAACATGACTTGTCATGGAGGATCGTTCCAGCGTCAATCTTCCGATCGTTGAATTGCCGGGACCCGCACGAACTGCCGATGCAAATCGTGCATCCAAACGATTTCGACAGAAGAACCAAACCGATCGGAAGAAGCGACCCGGCTCGTGCGCCGCCCGCCGGCGGTGACGTGCCTTCATGCGCCGATCTTCTTCCGCGCCGATCGGCCGATTGCCTGTTGGATAGCCGTCCGTGCACACGCCATGAAGGCGAAGGCGGCCAATCTCGCAACCCGGAATGACTTTGTGGTCTGGGTTGCAGCCAGAGCAGGTTTTCGAACTCGCCGAACACGCTGCATGTCGAGATGCCGGTGAAAAAGGCCCGTTCATGCCCATTGATTGGGCAGGCCGCGGCGAAAACCGCCAGATGCACGCGCCGGAGAGCCGCGCATCCATCATGCCATGCGAAATTTCGATGACCCTAGGGCCGGAAAATTCCTGTCGCAGCGGCCAGAGGAAGAGGAGATGCACGCGGGTCGGTCGCGTTCCTTTTCAAGAACAGGCCGATCCGCAGGCCAGCCCAAACCGATCGGGGTTGATCCGCATCAAGGGCCCATCCCCTTTTCAGACACAGAATATCGTCGCAGAATGATGGAAAAAAGCGGCGGTCCGGCGGGAGGTTTTCATGAACGAGGCGGTGAGCGAATTGCCTGCGCGGCGCGACCCTGTCGTGCGGGCCGTGACACAGTCCGATATTGCCGAGGCCATCGGCGCGGGCCTGCGGGATTTCCAGGCAAAACCGGTCTACGGCATGGTTTTCGGCGGAATCTATGCGCTGGGCGGCATGGCAATCGTGCTCTCGGTCACGGCCTTGCAGATGACCTATCTCGCCTATCCGCTCGCCGCGGGCTTCGCGCTGATCGGACCTTTCGTCGCAGTCGGGCTTTATGAAGTCAGCCGGCGGATCGAGAGTGGCGAGGCCATCAGCTTCGGCAGCATCTGGCGCAAGGTGCGAAGCCGCGCGGAGGTCGGCTGGATGGCCTTCGTCACGCTCTTCATCTTCATCATCTGGATGTATCAGGTGCGGCTGCTGATGGCCCTGTTCTTCGGCCTCAACATCAATTTCTCGTCCCTGCCGGAATTCATCAACGTAGTGTTCTCCACGAGCCAGGGACTGGTTTTCCTGATGATCGGCAACGTGATCGGCGCGGCCTTGTCGGTCATCCTGTTCTCGCTCACGGTGGTGTCCTTCCCGCTGCTGCTCGACCGTGATGTCGATTTCGTGACCGCGATGATCACCTCGGTGCGCGCGGTGATGACCAGCCCGCTGCCGCTCGTCACCTGGGCGCTGGCGATCGTGGCCTTGCTGATTGTGTCAGCCCTGCCCTTCTTCCTCGGGCTCATCATCACGCTGCCGGTGCTGGGGCATACGACCTGGCATCTCTACCGGCGACTGGTCGAGCAGGAAGGCAAGTGACCCCGACCCGGACGGCACAAAGCTTGTCCCGACCCGCAAAGCTTGTCCCTGCCAAGGAACAGAAAACAGGAAAGATGCGGGAGTGGCGCGCCCTACGGGAATCGAACCCGTCTTTACAACGTGAAAGGCTGTCGTCCTAACCGATAGACGAAGGGCGCCGCGAAGCTCAATTAGCGAGGTTCGGCGGGCGGGGCAAGCGGGCGCGAAAAGTTTTTCAGGGCTGCCATTTTTCACGGCTGCGATGCGGTGCCATGCAATCATGCGATGATTGTGCTTGCCCGCGGAATGCGCGCGTGCTCATCAGGAAGCCTGCCGGTCGCGGCCGGCCCCTTGCGCAAGCCCGTTTTCGATGTCCGATCCCAAGCTTTCGACTGACGCCCTCCCCGATCGCGCGCTGGCCGGCATCGGCCTGATGCTCGCGGCGATGTTCGCCTTCTCCCTCAATGATGTGATGGGAAAATGGCTGGTCGCGACCTATGGCGTTGCGCAGATCCTGCTGATCCGCTCCTTCGCGGCGGCGGCGATGCTTGCGCCGGCGATCAGCCGGATCGGCTGGCGGGCCGTGGTGGTCCAGGATCGGCCTTGGCTCCATGCTGCGCGCGCCATCTGCTCCACGGCGGAGGTGGCCTTTTTCTACTGGGCGGTCATCTATCTGCCGCTGGCGGATGCCGTGGCCTTCTATCTCGCCTGCCCGATCTTCGTCACGCTCTTCGCCATCGTGTTCCTGAAGGAGCAGGTGGGCTGGCGGCGCTGGCTGGCGATCGTCATCGGCTTTGTGGGTGTGCTGGTGGCGGTGAACCCCACGGGGGAGAGCTTCACCTGGCCGGCGCTGATCGCGCTGTCGGGCACGATCCTGTTTGCGGGGCTCAACATCCTCACGCGCATGCTCGCGAACACCAACGAAGTGGCCTTGGTGAGCTGGCAGGTGGCAAGCGCGCTTCTCTTCGGGTTGCTCGTCGCGCCCTTCCGCTGGGTCACGCCGAGCCTTTTCGATTTCGCCTGCCTCTGCCTGCTCGGGATTGTCGCGAACCTCGCGCATATGGGTGTCAATCGCGCGCTGAAATATGCGCCGGCGGCGGTGGTGGTGCCCTATCAGTACACGCTGATCGTCTGGGCGGTGATCCTCGGCTACCTGTTCTTCGGCGACATTCCAAGGATGAACGTGTTCATCGGCTCGCTGATCATCGTCGCGGCGGGGCTCTACATCTTCATGCGCGAGCAGGCCCGCGCGAAGGAAAAGGCCGCGAAGGCCTCATAGCCGCGCAAGATCGACCAGCCGGAAGCTCACCTTCACGCGGCCGCCCCATTGGTCGAGGCTCGCGGTTCCGGCAGCATGCACCATCTCCCCGCGCGCGGCGAGCAGTGCGTCACCGAGCGGCTTGCCGGCTGCACGGAAGGCCATGGCCTCGATGCGGGTGCCGCCGGTGCTCACGAGATTGGCCTTGAGGTGCCCGCCCCTGAGTTCCATCACCTCGGCCACGCGATGCGAGGGCAAAGCGAAAACCGGCTCGGGATTGCCTGATCCGAACGGGCCCGCGCGGGCAATCCCGGTGACGAAATCCGGTGTGAGGCTCTCGGCCGAGAGTGCGGCATCGATCGAGAGCGCATCCTCGGCGCGTGCGATCCGCACGGAAGGCGCGAGCCGCTGCTCCAGGAAATCCGCGAAAGCCACGACCCCGCCCGGAGGAAGCGTGACACCAGCCGCCATGAGATGCCCGCCGCCCTTCAACGCGATTCCCGCTTCCACCGACGCGCGCACGGCCCCGCCGAGATCGACTCCGACGATGGAACGGCCCGAGCCCGTGAGCGCGCCTTCATAGGCGGCGATCGCGAAAGCCGGGCGGCGGAAACGTTCCTTCAGGCGCCCGGCGATGATGCCGACGATGCCCGGGTGCCAGCCCTCGCCGGCAACCACGAGCACCTCGCGATCCTCCTCCGCGAGGCCGAGCGCGAGCAGCGCCTGCGCTTCGGCCTCCAGCAGCATGGCTTCTTCCACCGCCTGGCGCTCGCGGTTCAGGCCATCGAGCGTCTCGGCGATGCGGCGCGCTTCCTCCGGGTTATCGGAGAGCAGAAGGCGCGCGCCGAGGGCGGCATCGCCGATGCGGCCACCGGCATTGATGCGCGGGCCGAGGAGATAGCCGAGATGCCAGGCCTCCGGGGCCGAATCGAGCCGGGAGACATCAGCCAAAGCCGCAAGCCCGATGCGCTCGCGGTTCTTCATCACCTTCAGCCCTTGCGCCACGTAAGCCCGGTTGAGGCCGGTGAGCGGCACGACATCGGCCACGGTCGCCAAAGCCACGACATCGAGCTCACGCAGAAGATCCGGCCCCGCGAGCCCCTGCTCGCGCAAGGCCCGGTTCAAACCCGCAAGCACGAGGAACACCACGCCCGCCGCGCAGAGATGTCCGAGGCCGGAGAGATCATCCTGCCGGTTGGGGTTCACGAGGGCATCGATGGCCGGCAATTCCAGCGGCGCCTGATGATGATCGAGCACGATCACATCCATGCCGAGCGCTTTGGCTTCCGCGAGAGGCGCATGGCCGGACGTGCCGCAATCGACGCAGATGAGCAGGCTCGCACCCTCCGCTTTCAGGCCGCGAATGGCCTCGGAATTCGGGCCATAACCCTCCGTCAGCCGATCCGGGATATGGATGAAGGGCCGGAGCCCGAAATGCCGGAGATAGCCGCCGAGCAAAGCCGCCGAGCAGGCACCATCGACATCGTAATCCCCGAAGATGGCGATGGGCTCGCGCGAGACGATGGCCTCGGCCAGCCGGGCGATCGCGCGTTCCGCATCCAGCATCACCAGCGGGTCGGGCATCGCGGATTTCAGGCGCGGCTCCAGGAAATCCGCCGTATTCGTCACCTCCGCGCCGCGCCCGGCGAGGATTCGCGCGAGCGTGTTCGGCAGGCCGTGAATATCCGCGATGGCCTCGGCGCGGCGCGCGCCTTCTGCATCAAGACGATCCGCCCACGCCCGTTGCAGGGCGGAGCGCGTGACTTTCAGGAAGGGTGGCCGGTGATTCACAGATTGTGTCGATAGACGATGAATCCCGAGCGGTCAGCCAGCTTGTTGTAGAGCACCTGCGCTTCGGCATTGGTTTCGTGCGTCTGCCAGTAGACGCGGCACCAGTTCTGCCTGGTGGCCTCGGCATAGACATGCTCGATCAGCGCGCGGCCCACGCCCTTGCCGCGCGCCTCCGGCACGGTGAAGAGATCTTGCAGGTAACAGGTGAATTTCTCGCTCCAGCTCGTGCGATGGACGACGCATTGCACGATCCCCAGCAGCTTTTCGCCTTCAAACGCACCCCAGACATGCATGGGCTCGGCAGGGTCCATGAAGCGCTGCCAGGTGGCTTCAGTGACTTCCGGCGGCAGGCTCGCTTTGTAGAAGGTGAGATAGCCCTGCCAGAGCGGCTCCCAATGGGCTCGATCGGCGGGCTGAAGCGGGCGGATCTCAAGCGGCATAAAGGTTCTCCAAAACATGGACCGAGCAACATCAGTCACTTATCGAGCGCGAAGGAACTCTTTGCGATAGAGGCGAAACCCGACGTCGCGTGCAATACTGTCGTACAATTTCAAAGCCGGCTCATTATCAGCCGGCGTATTCCAGTAAACTCTATGCCCACCTTCTGCCTCGACGGATGCATAAATCCACTGGATCAAGGCCCGGCCGATGCCCTTCTTGCGTGCATGCTGCTCGACAAAAAGATGTTGCATGTAATGGTCCAGCCCTTCTGCCGAAAATGATCGATGCGCAACAATGTGTGCCAATCCAATGAGGTGATCATGGTCAAATGCGCCGATGGCATACATTCTTTCCGCCGGATCGAAGAGCCGCTGCCAAGTAAGATCATAAAGATCGGAATCCAGCTCTCGACCGAAAAACGTCCAGAATGCAGCGAAAGCTTGCCGCCATTCCTTCTCATCAGCTTGTTGAAGCGGGCGGATGGTGAGAGGCATGCAGGTTCTCCGAGGCGGGTTGCGCCACCATAGTTTCCCGCCCCTTCGCGAAACCAGCGAATTGTTGGAATGAGTGCATTCCGTCTGCGCATGAAAAAGGGCCGCGTCGCGGCCCTTTTTCATTCTGGCGACAAAGCGCAAGATCATCAATCCAGATGGAACTTCGTGAGTTCCCGGTGCTCGCCATGAATGCGGCGCACGGTGCCCGTGAGCGAGCGATAGACGATGGTTTCTGTCTCGATGATGTCGCCCGAGAACTTCACGCCTTTCAGCAGCGCGCCATCCGTCACCCCTGTGGCGGCGACCACCGTATCGCCCGAGGCCAGTTCGAGGAGGTCGTATTTCTTCTTCGGGTCCTTCACGCCCATGGTCGCGGCGCGCGCGATCTTCTCGGGCGTATCGAGGATGAGGCGACCCTGCATCTGGCCGCCGACGCAGCGCAAGGCGCCGGCCGCGAGCACGCCCTCCGGCGCGCCGCCGATGCCGAGATAGATGTCGATGCCGGTCTTCGCGGTTTCCGCGCACTGGATCACGCCCACCACGTCGCCATCGGTGATGAGGCGGATGGAGCAGCCGAGCGCGCGCAGCTTCGCAATGAGATCGGCATGGCGCGGGCGATCCATCACGAGGGCGGTGATTTCATTGGCCTTCACGCCCTTGGCCTTCGCCAGCGCATGGATGTTGTCTTCCACGGAAGCATCGAGATCGATGATGCCCTTGGGATAGCCCGGGCCGATCGCGATCTTGTCCATGTAGACATCCGGCGCGTAGAGCAAGGTGCCCGCCTGCGCCATGGCCATCACGGCGATGGAGCCCGGCATGTCCTTCGCGCAGAGCGTCGTGCCTTCCAGCGGATCGACCGCGATATCGACCTTCGGGCCCTTCTTGGTGCCGACCTTCTCGCCGATATAGAGCATCGGGGCCTCATCGCGCTCGCCCTCGCCGATCACGATCGTGCCATCGATGGGGAGCTTGTTGAGTTCGCGGCGCATGGCATCCACCGCGGCCTGGTCAGCCGCCTTTTCGTTGCCGCGCCCGCGCAGCTTGGCCGAGGCCACCGCCGCCCGCTCGGTCACGCGGACAAGTTCCATGGTGAGGATGCGTTCGATGATCTTGTCTTCGGTGACAACGAGGTCGGTCATGGGGGCTTCTTCGGGTTGAGGGACTGGCGCCGATATACAGATTTTGCGCGCCCATGCCAGCTTGAAGGGATGGACCTTCAATGATATCATTTTGATATCAATTCAGGCTGGCATGAGGAGGTGTTCATGGGGCAGATTCTAGTGCGCAAGATCGACGACACCGTGCTTGAGCGGCTCAAAGTACTGGCGAAGGAACGCAACATGCCGGTGGAGGCGCTGGCACGGCTGGCGCTAGAGGAGAAAGCACAACGTCAGACGGCAGACGAGATGCGCGCGTGGCTTAATCGTCTGGGCGAGCTTCGTGCAATGACCCCCGTAAAAGGCATCGATTCCGTCCCAATCATCCGCGAACTGCGTGACAATGATGATTCTGACACTTGATACTTCAGTCGCCGTGAAGTGGATTGTGGAAGAACCCGGAAGCCAGCAGACGAATTCATACTTGCCGAAGTGGAACGGCAATTCGCTTCATTTCGAACACGTATTCACTGCCCCGTCCTTAATTGCACTTGAGGTTCATAACGCGATCGCAAAAAAATACAAACGTGGAGAGGCAACATTTGAACAACTGGCGGAAGCAGAATTTTCTATCCGCTATGTTGGCGCTCTTGAGCCAGTTGACGATGATCTCATCCGCAACGCGCGGCTTATGTCATTCGTTGCCAAGCATTGGGCAGCCAATGCCGAAGGGAGGCCGCGTCCTGAATTGGGCGCTGTTTTCAATATTTATGATTGCATCTACATCGCTCATGCAAAGCGTCACAAATCAACGCTCCTGACAGCTGACAGGGAGCAAGCGCAGGTAGCTGCGCTCTTTAACGTCCCTGTCGAGTTTGTTTCTGTCGAGTAGCCCTACCGCTCGATGCGAATGACTTGCGGCGGGCCATCGAGCACGCCTTCCTCGGCGATGGCCGCGACAGCGTCACGCACGCGCAATTCGGTCGTGGCATAGGTGATGAGGATCACCGGCACGGCGCCGGACGCGCTGCGCGGCGTGCCCCTGCCCTTCTGGAGGATGGATTCGAGGCTGATGCCGCGCTCGGCCATGCGGCTCGCGATGGTCGCGGCGGCGCCGGGGCGATCGAGCACCTGCAGGCGAACGTAATAACCGCCCTCATGCTGCTGCATCGGCGCGCGGATCGGCTTCGCCAGCGCGCCGGATGGCCGGCCGAAGACCGAGACGCGATGGCCACGCGCGAGATCGACAATATCGCCCACGACAGCCGAGGCCGTGGCACCACCACCGGCACCAGGCCCCACGAGGGTGATCGCGCCCACCGGTTGCGCCTGGATTTCCACGGCGTTGGTCACGCCCATCACGCCGGCGAGCTGGCTGGTGCGCGGCACCATGGTCGGATGGACGCGCTGCTCGATGCCCTGCGCGGTGCGCTCGGCGACCCCCAGCAGCTTGATGCGGAAACCAAGTTCTTCCGCCATCAGAAGATCGAGCGGTGTCACGCCCGAAATCCCTTCCACATATACCGCATCGCCATCGACCTCCGTTCCGAAGGCGAGCGCGGTGAGAAGCGCCAGCTTGTGGGCGGTGTCATAGCCCTCGACATCGAAGGTCGGGTCGGCTTCGGCATAGCCCAGTTCCTGCGCCGCCTTCAGGCATCGGGCGAAATCAAGCCCCTCCTCTTCCATCCGGCTCAGGATGTAATTGCAGGTGCCGTTGAGGATGCCGGAGATGCGGGTGATCTCGTTGCCCACGAGCGCCTCGCGCAGGGCCTTGATGACCGGGATGCCCCCGGCGGCGGCCGCTTCGAAGGCGATGGTCGCGCCATGGCTTTCCGCACGGCGCGCCAGATCACGCCCATGCGTGGCCAGCAGCGCCTTGTTCGCGGTCACCACCGCGGTGCCGTGATCGAGCGCGGCCTCGACCGTCGCGCGCGCGCTCCCTTCGGCACCCCCCATCAGCTCGACGATGACATCGATATCCGTTCGGCAGGCCATCTCGACCGGATCGTCATACCAGCGGTAGCCCGAGAGATCGACGCCGCGATCCTTGCCCCTGGAACGGGCGGAAACCGCGACGACCTGGATGGGGCGTCCCGCGCGCTCCGCGAGTTCGTTCGCGGCCTGGGTGAGAATGCGGATCGTGGCGGCGCCGACCGTGCCAAGCCCCGCAATTCCGATCCGCAATGCCTTTTCAACCATCTCCGCCCCCTGCCCCGTCGATTCCATCAAGCGGTGCTCTAGAACATGTCACGGAAAAGGGGAATCCTGTTTTGGCGGGATGACCCCTGCCGCAAAAGCGGGGGCCGAGCTGCGGGTGCGGCTTACGGCGAAGGCAGCGCCGAGAGGTGCCGCTTCAGTTGGGAGTTCATCTCGTCGAGGCGCTTTTCCACCTCGGCGCGCTGGCGCCGGCCCTCGTTCTGCACATTCATCACCTGGGTGATGGTATCGATGAGGTCGCGGTTGGTCTTTTCGAGCGTCGCCATGTCGACGATGCCGCGCTGGCTCTGCTTCTCGATCTCGATCGCCTGCCCCTTCATCATCTCGGAAGCCTGCTTCAGCATCGCGTTGGTGGCGTCGGTGACGGTCTTCTGAAGATCGAGCGCGCCCTGCTGCCGGGTGAGGCCGAGCAGCAGGATCATCTTCTGCTTCCATACAGGGATGGTGAGCTGCGTCGTCGCCTGCAGGTTCTCGATGAGGGTTTCATCACCGGCCTGCACGATGCGGATCTGCGGCAATTGCTGGATGCCGATCTGCCGCGCCTGCTGGAGATACATCACGCGTTTCTCGAGCCGATCCAGCGCCTGAAGCGCATCCTGATAGGCTTGCGCGGCCATCAGCCCTTCCGTGGTGTTGGCCTTGGCATCGGCATCAGCCTTCAGCGCCGCGAGACGACCGGCCTTGAACTCCTCGCCATAGGCCTTGCCGGCCTCGATATAGGTGTCGAGTTCGGCGATCGCAGCCTTGGTCTGCTCGTGCAGGTCATCGAGCATATGGATATCGCGGCGCAGGCCTTCCTTGTGCTTGTCGAGTTCGATCGTCACCCGGTCGATCTGCGAGGCAACCGTCGAGAACCGCTCCTTGAAGCGGCTGAGACGCGTCTGCATATTCGTAAAAAGCCGCTGGAACCAGTTCAGCTGGCCGACCGAAGCAGGGTCGAGCCCCTTCGCCTTGGCGAGGATGTCCGTGAGCAGGTCGCCGGTCTTCCCCATCTCCTTGTTGCGCGTTTCGGCCAGAATGCGATCCGCGAAATCCGAGACGCGCGCCTGCGCCTTGTCGCCATAGGTGACGATGTTGGCGCGATCCGTGATGTCGAGCTCCTGCTTCACCGCCTCCACGCGGCCGCGATCGAGCTGGATGGAGGGAAGATGGGCCGTGGCGGCCAGCTTTTCGGCATCGGACATGAAAACCTCGCGGCGGGAAAAATCACCCGCGCGAGATTTAGGCACCCTGAACCCGAATGTCACGGGGTGATGGGCAGGCGATCCAACTCGGGCACGAGCGCCTTCAGGCGCTCGACCGCTCCCGCCCGCCCCGGCACGGGCGGATTTTCGCGCAGCGCGATCTCGAAATATCGCAGGGCCTGCGGAAAATCGCCCTTGGCCTCGTAACAAAGGGCGAGATCGAAGGCGTAATCGCCGTTCTCGTAGGTCTCATCGCCCCAGGAAAGAGCTTTCAGCGCTTCGATGGCTTCGTCGAACCGGCCGGCTTCGATCAGGGCACGAGAGGCGGCAAGTAAGGCAAGAAACCAGCGCTGACCTCGCGTCGCATCCGAAAGGCCGCGCTCTTCCCAATAGGCATCCGATCCATAATGCATGCTGATAAAGGCGGCTCAAACCGCCCGCTTGATGTCGATCACGTTGTGAAGCGTTGTATCCGCCGTGTCGAAGAATTTCTTCAGGCTGCGCGCGGCCTGGCGGATGCGCTGCTCGTTCTCGACGAGGGCAAGGCGCACATAATCATCGCCATGCTCGCCGAAGCCGATGCCCGGCGCCACCGCGACATCCGCCTTCTCCACCAAAAGCTTCGAGAATTCGAGGCTGCCGAGTTGACGGAATTTCTCCGGGATCTGCACCCAGGCGAACATCGAGGCTTCGGGCGGTGGAATCTCCCACCCGGCCTTGCCGAAGCTCTCGACCATCACGTCGCGGCGCTGGCGATAAACGCTGCGCATCTCGTGGATGCAATCCTCGGGGCCGTTCAGCGCGGCGGTCGCGGCCACCTGAATGGGCGTATAGGCGCCGTAATCGAGGTAGGATTTCACGCGCGCGAGTGCCGCGAGCAGCCGCTCATTGCCCACCGCGAAGCCCATGCGCCAGCCCGCCATGGAGAAGGTTTTCGACATGGAGGTGAATTCCACCGTCACATCCATCGCACCGGGCACCTGCAAAACGGAAGGCGGCGGCTTCGCATCGTCGAAATAGACTTCCGCGTAAGCCAGGTCCGAGAGCAGGATCAGCTCGTGCTTCTTGGCGAAGGCCACGAGATCGCGGTAGAAATCGAGATCGGCCACATAGGCCGTGGGGTTCGAAGGGTAGCAGACCACAAGCGCGATCGGCTTGGGCACGGAATGCATCATCGCGCGCTCGAGCGCCGGGAACATCGCGGGCGTGGGTTCAGCCGGAACGGAGCGGATGACGCCGCCGGCCATCAGGAAGCCGAAGGCGTGGATGGGATAGCTCGGGTTCGGCACGAGAACCACATCGCCGGGCCCGCAAATGGCCTGCGCCATGTTGGCGAAGCCTTCCTTCGAGCCGAGCGTGGCGATGACCTGCGTATCGGGGTTCAGCTTCACGCCGAAACGGCGCTCGTAATAGCCGGCCTGGGCGCGGCGAAGCCCACCGATGCCCTTCGAGGCGGAATAGCGATCCGTGCGCGGTTTGCCCGCTGTTTCCACGAGCTTCTCGATGACATGCTTCGGCGCCGGAAGGTCCGGGTTTCCCATGCCCAGATCGATGATATCCGCGCCCGCGGCTCGTGCCTTCGCCTTGATCTTGTTGACCTGCTCGAAGACATAGGGCGGAAGGCGGCGGATGCGATGGAACTCGTTCATGGAGAACTCCCTCGGGCCGGGATGGCCGTAGATTTCGGGCTGGCTTGTCTTCGCGATGACGGAAAGTTGGAGCCCTGTCTAGGGTCAGCCCTCAATCTGGCAGCAATTCCTTCCTTGGAGAGGCGGGGCGCGTCGGAACCGTGCCATCGTAGGTCGAACGCGGAAGCGGACGGTTCGCGAAGCTCTGGCTGCGCTGGCGGGCTGCGATCAGTTCCTTCTCGAGGGCGGCTGCCCCGGCCTCATTGCGCGGGGCGATTGCCCGCTCGGGCGGCGTCACACCCACGGCGATGAAATCCTGCGGGGCGCCTGCGCGGGTCTCGCGCACGAATTCCTTCGGCTCCCCCACTTCCGCGCGCAAGCCGGTGAGCTGCGGCATCCGGCCGGAATGCGACGTTTCCGTGCAGGCGGAGAGGCCCTGCGCAGCCGCGACGAGGACCAGGCTAGCCGTGAGCCGGCCGCCGAAGCGGTGAGTTTTCCCAAATGTCATGTTTCACCCGGTCCCTTATGCAACCAATGTCGCGCGCCTTTGTTTCTGCTTCCCTAATGCGGCGGAAATGGGCAAAACAGAAGCGCGCGTTTCGCGGCAAGCCAGGTCTTCGCAAGGCGCATGACGAGAAGAAGGCTGACAAACGGGGAGGCCAAACGCCATGGCCACAAGCAAGACGCAGGCGAAACGCGCCGCGAGCGCGAAAAAACCGTCGAGGACGGCCACAAGCAAGGCCGAGCCGATCAAGGGCAAGGGGGCTCCTTCCAGTGCTCCCGCGCCTAAATCCGCTGCCCCGAAGGAACAATCGTCCAAATCTTCGCCGGCGACACCGCCACCCGACGATAGGCCTTCCCCTCCCCCGAAGGCCGCGCCGCGGAAGTCATCGGTAAAGCCCGCGCCCCCCGCCAGCATGGCGAAGGTGGCGGCGAAGCCATCGCCCGAACCCGTTCCGGCAGCGCCCGCGCAACCCGTTGCCCCTGCCCCTTTGCCTGCGAGGGCCGAGCCGCCGCGCGCCAGCGCGGCCCCGGCTGACGACATGGCCATCCCGCAGCCGCCCTTTGACCTCGAGAAGATCGCCGGCGTTTCCACCGATATCCTGGCGGAGAGCTCCAGGCTCAGCGCGGCCTATCTGCGGGCGCTGGAAAAGGGTGAGAGGGCCTCGCTCGTGCCCGACGAAAGCGCGGATGCCGTGAAGACGCTGGGCGCGGTGGCCGAATACTGGCTGAAGGACCCGGCGCGCATCGTCGAGGCGCAGAAAAATCTTTCGCTCGACATGATCAACCTCTGGTCGACGATGGTCCGCAAGGTGCATGGCGCGGATGCTCCCCCGGCGGTCGAGATGCCCGCGCGCGACAACCGCTTCGCTGATCCCGAATGGAACGAAAACCCCTATTTCAACTTCCTGAAGCAGGCTTATTTCATCGGCACGCAATTCGCCAACCAACTCGTCGAAAAGGCGGAGGAACTCGATCCCCACACGAAGAAGAAGGCGCAGTTCTACATGCGGCAGATCGCCAGCGCGCTCTCGCCGTCGAATTTCGTCATGACCAATCCGGAATTGCTGCGGACGACACTGGAGCAGCAGGGCGAGAACATCGCGCGCGGCATGCGGATGCTCGCGGAGGATGTCGATGCCGGCAAGGGCGAGCTGAAGCTCCGCCAGACCGATGGCAGCGCCTTCGAGGTGGGCAGGAACCTCGCGACAACGCCCGGCAAGGTGGTTTATCGCAATGATCTCATCGAACTGATCCAGTATACGCCAACCACGCAGAGCGTATACAAGACCCCCCTGCTCATCGTGCCGCCGTGGATCAATAAGTTCTACATCCTGGATCTCAACCCGGAGAAGAGCTTCATCCGCTGGGCGGTGGAAGGCGGTATCACCGTCTTCGTGCTCTCCTGGGTCAACCCCAACGAGAAGCATCGTCATTACGACTGGACCACCTACATGGAGAAGGGTCCCCTGGCGGCCCTCGCGGAAATCGAGGCGATCACCGGCGAGAAAAGCGCCCATGCCATCGGCTATTGCGTCGGGGGCACGCTGCTCGCGGCCACGCTCGCCTGGCTCGCGCAATCCGATCGGCCCGACCGCGTGAAGACCGCCACCTTCTTCACCACGCAGGTCGATTTCACCCATGCCGGTGAGCTGCTGACCTTCGTGGATGAGGAACAGATCAGCGCCGTCGAGCAGCTCATGGCTCGGTTCGGATATCTGCCGGGCGCGAAAATGGCCTCGGCGTTCAACATGTTGCGACCGAATGACCTCATCTGGTCCTACATGGTCAACAACTACCTCAAGGGCAAGAATCCGCCACCCTTCGATCTGCTCTACTGGAATTCCGATTCCACGAACATGGCGGAAGCAAACCACAGCTTCTACTTGCGCAACTGCTACCTCCACAACACACTCGCCAAGGGCGAGATGCAGGTGGGCGGCAAGCGGCTCGACCTCGGCAAGGTGACGATCCCGATCTACAACCTCGCGGCCAAGGAAGATCATATCGCCCCGGCGAAATCGGTTTTTGTGGGCTCGAAGCTGTTTGGCGGGCCCGTGACCTATGTGATGGCCGGTTCCGGCCACATCGCGGGCGTCGTCAACCCGGTCTCGAAGCCGAAATACCAATATTGGACCGGCGGCCCGGTGGAAGGCGAATTTGAAAACTGGGCGCAGAAGGCCGAGGAGACGGCTGGCACCTGGTGGCCGCATTGGCACGCCTGGCTGACCAAGGGCGACGAGCAGGTGCAGGCGCGTGTCCCTGGTGGTGGCAAACGCAAGCCGCTCTGCGATGCGCCCGGCGAATATGTGCGCGTGAAGGCCTGAGGCCCTGCCCTGCAGGCAGAGGCCGATCGGCATCAAGCCATCCGCAAATTCAGCCAGAGAAAAGGACTTGCAGCCAGAGAAAAGGGCTGGCGACCAAAGAAAAAGGGCCGGTCTGCCGGCCCTTTCTGCTTCTCTCGCAGGCATTGCGCCTTCGAGCGCAAACCGATCTGATAGAAAGAGATCTGGTGCTCAATCTTCTTGTTTTCGCATCCGCTTTTTCCGCCAACCGGTATCCACTTGGCGGGCGGATGCTCTAGAGCATTTTCCGATCCATCGGATACCGGCCGGTCGAAGAAAATGCGTGAAACAACAAGAAATCAGAACGGATGGTCTCGTTCAATCAGATCGGAGTCCGCTCTAGAACTTCCGCACTAGCGGCTCTTCGCGCTTCAGGCCCTCGCCCCAGCGCGAGGTGAGGCCGATCGAAAGAAGGTGAGCATCGGCCTTGGATTCACCCGTGACGGTGAGCGCGCCGAGGGACTGGCTGATCGGGGCTTTCTTGATGTGCAGGTAGGAATAGGAGGCGTTCAGGCTGAACCGATCCGACCAAGTATAGGTGAACCCGGTCGAGAGCCAGAGACGGTCATTGTCCGGCAGCGAGTAACGACGGACCGCATCCGTGACTGGCGAAATTTCGTAGCCGATGCCCGCGCGCCAGGTCAGCGCATCCGACACCTTGTATTCACCGCCGAGCGAGAAGAACCAGCCATCCTGGTAATTGAACGGCAGCACCGCGAGCGCCGGGTTCGCCGGGTTGGTCAGCGCTGCGTTGCCGATGCGGCCCCAGTTCTGCCACTCCACCGAGGCGAGGATGTCGAGCTTCTCGGTCACGGTCTGGCGCAGCGAGAGATTCACGCGGTTCGGAAGGTGCAGAGTGCCCTTGGAATTGGTGCTGGTGAAAGGCCCGAACACGGTGGTGCCTTCGATGGTCTGATCGATGAAGGAGCGCCAGCCGAGGCCGATCTGCGTGCCCTTCCAGGGCGTGAAGGTGAGGCCGGCGGTGAAGCCCACGCCCCAGCCATCCGCGCTGGTAATGCCCACGCCGCCACCCACCGGGGTGATCGGCGGACCCGGCCAGCGAGCAACCTGGCGGGCCGTCGTATACTGGATCTGCAGGCCGACACCGAACGACCACATCTCGTTGAACTTGTAGGCGACCGAGGGAGTAGCGGTTAAGACGCGCAGCCTCGAGGTCGAGGCAAAGAGACTGCCCTGCCAGACATCCGCGGCCTTGGTCGAATTGCCGTAGGTCGTGTTCAGCGAAACGCCGAAATAAAGCTGCTCGCTGAAGGGAAAAACGATGTAGCTGGCGGGCACGAAATAATCGAGGCCGACATCACCCGAGCGACCCGAGAACAGGGCGTTGTATCCCGCATTGTTCGAGGTTGTGGTGATGCGGGTGGTCGGGATGCCGAACGTGTAGTTCGAATCCATCGTGAAACGCCGGAAGCCCGTCATCGTCGCCGGGTTCATGAACATCGTCGCGGCGGAAGTCGAGCCTGGAGCCGCAGCCCCCGCGAAGGCCATGCCGTTGAACACGGTGCTCTGCGACGTGTTGATGAAACCACCCGCCATCGCCTGCATCGAAATCATGGAGGCCGACGCCGCCAGTGCCAGCCGGAACAAACCCTTCATGGCGATTTCCTTCATCCCTGTTCTGGGCGGCTTGCAAGACGATGATTCGTTCGGCCGCATCTTGATTGCCTCGTCATTTTGCAAAGCGCGGATGCGGAAGCAACGGCCCCTCTTTTGCCGCATTCGATGTCGCCCCTGCGCATTCTCAGGCCGTTTTCGGCAAAAAGCGCCCTTTTTGGACTAGTCTGACAACCAGATTGCAAGAATTCTTTTGTTCATGACTAAACTAAACTTTCGGCGTCTTTTGCCTTGTGGCCTCACGCGGCAAACAGGCTGAAGGCTGAGCGGAATGCGTGTTTTCAGGGCAGTGTTGCATGTTCGTCACATTCTGGCCGTGACAGCGTGCATTCCGGCGCGGAAGCGATCGAGAGTCTCCTTGAATCACGCGGGGGGAAGTGCTCCTATGCCGGCCGCTTTTGAAGGCTGGGGAGCAGGATGAAGCTCGTTCGCTTTGGCCGGGCAGGCCGTGAAAAACCGGGTCTCGTCGACTCCGCGGGCAAGATCCGTGACATCTCGGAGCATGTGCCGGAGCTTTCCGGCACGGCCTTGTCGCGCAAGGCGCTGGCCAAGCTGCGCCGGGTGAAGCCCGAGAAGCTTCCGCTGGTGCGGGGGCGCCCGCGCCTCGGGTCCTGTGTCGGGAGGGTTGGCAACTTCATTGCCGTCGGCCTGAACTATGCCGACCACGCTGCCGAGACCGGTGCTGCGATTCCCAAGGAGCCGATTCTCTTCAACAAGGCGCCCTCCTGCATCGTGGGGCCCAATGACGATGTGATGCTGCCGAAGGGCTCGGTGAAAACCGACTGGGAGGTCGAGCTTGCCATCGTCATCGGCGAGAGCGCGTCCTACGTGCCGGAATCCGAGGCGATGGATGTCATCGCCGGCTTCTGCATCTGCAACGATGTTTCCGAGCGCGCCTACCAGATCGAAGGCACCGGCCAGTGGATGAAGGGCAAGGGCTGCCCCACCTTCGGCCCTCTCGGCCCTTGGCTGGTGACCCCGGACGAAGTGCGTGACGTCCAGAAGCTGGGGATGTGGCTGGAGGTGAATGGTCGCCGCATGCAGACCGGCTCCACCGCCACGATGATCTTCGACGTGAAATTCCTTGTGCACTACATCTCGACCTTCATGCGCCTCGAACCGGGGGACGTGATCACCACCGGCACCCCGCCGGGCGTGGGCCTGGGCAAGAACCCGCCGGTCTTCCTGAAGTCCGGGGACATCATGCGCCTCGGCATCGAGGGGCTTGGCGAGCAGAAGCAGCTCGTGGTGCCCTGGAGCGCGGAATGAGCGCGCAGCCGCTTGAACGCCCCCGGCGCCGTCTTTTGACCTGCCCGATCAATTGACCTGACCGGTCAATCATCGCGCTCACAAGCCCAGCATCAGCTTCAGGTTCTGCACCGCCGCGCCGGAAGCGCCCTTGCCGAGATTGTCGAGCCGCGCGACCAGAACCGCCTGCCCCTTCGCATCGTCGCCGAACACGAACAGCTCCATGCGGTTGGTGTTGTTGAGCGCCTCCGGTTCGAGCCGGCCTTTCAGCCCGGCCGTTTCCTCGGCGCTGGCCACCCGCACCTCGGTCGCGCCCGCATAATGGGCGGCGAGGCAGTCGCGCAGGCTCGCGACATGCTTCACGCCCGAAAGCTGCGAGAAATGCAGCGGCACGGAAACCAGCATGCCCTGGCGGAAATTGCCGACGCTCGGCACGAAGATCGGCTGGTGCCACAGGCCGGAATAGCGCGTGAGTTCCGGCAGGTGCTTGTGGTTGAAGCCAAGGCCATAGAGCTCGAAATCCGGGGCGGTGCCCGCTTCATAGGCCTCAATCATGCTCTTGCCGCCGCCGGAATAGCCGGAAACCGCGTTGATCGAGATAGCATGATCCGCCGGCATCAACCCGGCATCCACCAGCGGGCGAAGCAGGGCGATGCCGCCGGTGGGGTAGCAACCGGGATTGGCGACGTTCCGCGCCTCGGCAATCGCGCGAGGTTGCGCGATCGCAAGTTCCGGAAACCCGTAGACCCAGCCCGGCGCGACGCGATGCGCGGTCGAGGCATCAATGAAGCGCGGCGCGGCCTTGCCGAGGCTTTCGCCCATGGCCACCGCCTCTTTCGCGGCCTCATCCGGCAGGCAGAGGATGACCACGTCGGCCTCGGCCATCACTGCGCGCTTGGCTTCCACGTCCTTGCGCTTTTCCGGCGCGATGGAGATCAGCCGGATGGCCTTCTCGCCTTCGAGCCGCTCGCGGATCTGCAGGCCGGTGGTGCCGGCCTCGCCATCAATGAAAACGGCGGGGTGCGCCCCCTTGAGCGCGGGCCGCTGGGCGCTGGCGAGCGCGGCATCGGAATTGGCAAAGGTCATGGTTCGGAGCTTTCGGCGCGAAGGTCGGATGAAGGCGCAAGGGAAGCAGGCAGCATCGCGCCGGCCGGAGGCCGGCACGGGGATCAGGATCAGGCTCGTCGGAGGGCCAAGGCCTGAAGGTGATGCTGCATGATCGTCGCTCCCGCGATCGCGGTGATCTCGGCATGGTCATAGGGCGGAGACACTTCGACAACGTCCATGCCGCAAAACGGCAAATCCCGCAAGGCCCAGACGAGACGCAAGGCCTCGGCGGCACTCATTCCGCCGGAAACCGGCGTGCCGGTGCCCGGCGCAAAAGCGGGATCGAGGCAATCGATATCGAAGGTAAGATAGCTTGGCCCCTGCCCCAACCGGGCACGAATGGCCTCGGCAAGGCGCGTCACGCCCATTTCCGCTGCGTGATAGGCATGGATGACCGCGATGCCGCCATCGCCCGGCGCGATGGTGCGGATGCCGACCTGAATCGAGCGCGCGGGATCAATCAGCCCCTCGCGGATCGCCTCGACCACGAAGGTTCCGTGCGAGATATCGCCGGGACCATGGTCCCAGGTATCCTGATGTGCATCGAATTGCAGCAGGCCCATCGGGCCATGCTTTTTCGCATGGGCGCGCAGCAGCGGCAGCGTGATGAAGTGATCCCCGCCCATGGTCATGAGATGCGCGCCGCTTTCGACCAGCCGCGTCGCCTCCGCCTCGATCGCCGCGCGATGGGCAGCGAGATCGCCGCGCGGCAGAGCGCAATCGCCATAATCGATGGCGGCGAGGTGCTCGAAGGGGTCGATTCCGGAGGGATATTGCGGATCGCCATCGAAGATCGCGCTGGCGCGGCGGATGGCCGCCGGCCCGAAGCGCGTGCCCGGCCGGTTCGTGACCGAGAGATCGAAGGGCACGCCCCAGATCACCACATCCGCGCCCGCGAGGTTCTTGGTGTAGGGCCGTCGCATGAAGGAATGCGCGCCCGCGAAGGTCGGATCATGCGCGCCGCCACGCAGCCCGCCGGTGAAGGCATGGTCGACCGGCGGCTTCATCATGCCTGCCCCGCCTTGCGTCCCACATGCAGGAACAGCGCGAAGATCAACCAGGGCAGGAAGAAACCGGCACCCCAGAGGACCAGCCCGACAAGATGCGCCCATTGCGGAGCGTTTCGCACGTCATTCGTGAGGTAGGGCAGCATGTTCACGAGCCCGAACATCAAGACCGGCGAGATGAAAGCCATGGTCGCCATCGGGATGCGCGCCTTCAACGGGCGGTGCGTCGCGAACAGGATGAGCAGGCTCGGCAGCAGCACGAGCAGCACGATCAACCCGAGAGGCAGGAAACGCAGCATGGCAGGCTCACCCGATGGCAGGGCGCGACCGGCCCCTCCCCAGCGAGATAAAGAGACCGGCTGCCCGATGGCAAGGGATGTGCAGACGACGTTCAGGAGAAAAGCGGCATTCACCGCTTGGCACAGCCGAGCTTCTGCCGCTAGGCAAGACCAGGTTTCGCGACAAAGGACAGATCCATGCGCCTCCCCACCGGCAATCCCGCGCTTGATGCCTATCTGGAGAAGGGTTACTCAAGCGTGCGCGGCATGTCGTCCGTGTTTGCGGCCTCGATCTCGGGCCACATGATCCGCCGGCAGACGGAACTCGGCATCAGGGGCCATATCGCGGAGATCGGCACCTTCGAGGGGCGATTCTTCATCGCGCTGGCCCATGGCCTCGCCGCGGGCGAACATGCGATCGGCATCGACATCTTCACCTGGCCCTCGGAGAAGGTGCTCGATCACCTGCACGAGAACCTGACGCATCACGGCATCGAGCCCGGGCGCTACACCGCCATCAAGGGCTCGACCGCCGATATGGAACCGGCGGATGTGATCGCGCCCGCGAAGGTGAAGGCCGATGGCAGCCTGCCGATCCGCTTCTTCCACATCGATGGCCAGCATGACGAGCCGAACCTCGTGAAGGATCTCTCGCTCGCCTTGCCGCTCATGCACCGCCAGGGGCTGATCGTGCTCGATGACATGCTGCATCCGAGCTATCCCGGCCTCGTCGAGACCGTGCATAAATGGCTGCGAGCGCACCCCGAATGGGTGTGCCTCGCCATCCTCGACCGTGAGGATATCGTCGCGGCGGCGAAATACGTGCTGGTGCGCGAGGATGCGCTTCACCTCTACGAGCAGGACCTGCTCACGACCTTCGCCAGCAACGTGTTCCCCATGGGCTCGGATGTGGAGGGGCATTTCACGGTGGTGCTGACGCCGCATCCGCGTTTGGCCGAGGTGGATTGAGAACCATCCGGTTCCGCTTCAGTTTTCGCCAAGCGGAACCGGCGTGCGTTTCGGTCGAGAACGCTCACCGCTCCCGGATCTGCGGCCCCGGCACGTCAATGAGCCGGCCGCTGCCTCCGCGCGGAGGGGTCTTCTCCGGCGGCACGGCGTGGCGTTCCGGCAGGCGAAGCTCGGATTTCGGCGCGGGTCGAACCGATTGGTAGCCCGGTGACTGTTCGGGTGGCCGCACCGGCGTGATCACCGGCGGCGGAGGCGGCGGCATGACGGGCGGCTGAAAGGGCCGGTTCGCGCCATATTCATGCGCATAGGGCACATCGCCAGGCATGCGACCGGGAAAATTCGTCTGCGCCAGCGCGGGCGCGGCGACACTCGCGAGAATCAGCAGGAACAAAGCGATGTTTGGAGCCATGGGCCCTTCTTTCAAGCCATTCCGCCCTTCTCAAGGCGAAACGAAAAAGCCCCGGCGAACCGGGGCTTTTGCAATGCGGGAAAACGGGGTGGCCGGCACAAGTCCGGCCATGACGTTTCGCATCAGCGCTTCGAGAACTGGAAGCTGCGGCGGGCCTTGGCCTTGCCGTACTTCTTGCGCTCGACCACGCGGCTGTCGCGCGTGAGGAAGCCGCCCTTCTTGAGCACCGGGCGCAAATCCGGCTCGTAATGCGTGAGCGCTTTCGAGATGCCATGGCGCACCGCACCCGCCTGGCCCGAAAGGCCGCCGCCATCGACCGAGACCATGACATCGTACTGGTCGACGCGTCCGGCCGCGACGAGCGGCTGGTTCAGCAGCATGCGCAGAACGGGGCGCGCGAAATAGACTTCGATCGCGCGGCCATTCACGACAACCTTGCCCGAACCCGGCTTGATCCAGACGCGGGCGACCGCGTCCTTGCGCTTGCCGGTGGCATAGGCGCGGCCCTGCTTGTCGAGCTTCTGGACATGGACCGGCGCTTCCGCCTGCACGCCCCTGGTGGCGCCGCCGAGATCGGCGAGCGAGGAAAGAGTCTCAGCCATCAGCCGTGCCTCGTGTTCTTCGGGTTGAGCTTGGCCACGTCGAGCATCTCGGGGCCTTGCGCATCATGCGGGTGAGACGCGCCCTTGTAGACGCGCAGATTGCCGAGCTGCTTGCGGCCGAGCGGGCCTCGCGGAAGCATGCGCTCCACGGCCTTCTCCACCACGCGCTCCGGGAAGCGGCCATCAAGGATGAAGCGCGCGCTGCGCTCCTTGATGCCGCCGGGATAACCCGTGTGGTGATAGTAAACCTTGTCGTTGCGCTTGTTGCCCGTGAACACCACCTTCTCGGCGTTGATCACGATCACGTTGTCGCCCATATCCACATGCGGCGTGAACGTGGCTTTGTGCTTGCCGCGAAGACGAAGCGCGATGATCGAGGCAAGGCGGCCAACCACGAGGCCGGTGCCGTCGATCACGATCCACTTCTTGTCGACCTCGGCGGGCTTCGCCACGAAAGACTTCGTGGCAGATGTCAGGGCCCTCATGGAAACCTCGGATCAGAAAAAAGGAACCGGCGCGAAAGCGCGCCGGGATCAAAGCTTCGATAAAGCATTGATTCCGCCGGGTCAACGGCCTTCAAGGCGCATCGATTCCAGCTTTTTTCCAATGGTTTCAATGCGATGATACATAAGGTATCATTTTACCTCATACAGAAACGCGCTCGGGCGGCACGGAATAGGTGCCGGTGACATGCGCGACGGGCTCATCCACCCCTTCCGAGAAGATCGTCACCTCGCCCACGCACAGGCGCTTTCCGGCCTTCAGAAGCCGCGTTTCGCTGACAAGATCGCCGATTTCCGGCTTGCGCAGGAAGTTGATGGAGAGGTTGGTGGTAACCGCCAGCGGCACCTTGCCCGCCACGCTCAGCACGGCGACATAGAGCGCGTAATCGGCGAGCGTCATCATGGCCGGGCCGGAAATGGTGCCGCCGGGCCTGAGGTTCTTCGGGTGGTGCTTCATGCGCACGCGGCACGTGCCATAGCCGAGACCCTCGAGGAAAAGCGAGCGCCCCCCATGGTGCACCTCGGGGAAGATCTCATCGAGATAGGCGTCCATTTCTTCCAGCGTCAGCAGTGGCTCCTGCGCCATTTCTGTTTTCCTTCTTCACCCGGGCGATCCGGGAGGATCTTGACGGCACGCTCACGATCATCCCTCCAATTGCATTTCTGGAAAGGAGCCGCAGGATTGCATCCTGCGAATGGCGGAACATGAACTTCACCCCGCCAATCGTTCCGGTCCGTTCAAAGCGGCGCGCGCACGGCTTGTCAAACCCGCAAGGGCGCCCGTGCATCGGCCGCCCTTGCGAAAACGCGCGGCACTGCCCATTCTGCTGGCATGATCCCGAATATGCCCGTCATCGCCGCGCCCGCAGAACTCGTCTACCCGGACGAATTGATCCGCTCGATCCTGAAGACCTGCAAGCGCATCGCGCTGGTGGGTGCGAGCGACAATCCCTCGCGGCCGTCCTATTTCGTCTACAAGTATCTCTCCGAGCGCGGCTATGACGTGATCCCGGTGAATCCCGGCCGCGCCGGCGCTCTGATCCTCGGCAAGCCCTTCGTCGCGAGCCTCGCGGAAATCGAGGGGCCGGTCGACATGGTGGAAATCTTCCGCAATTCGGAAGCGGCCATGGGCGTGACCGAAGAGGCGCTGAAGCTTGATCCGCTGCCGAAGGTGATCTGGATGCAGCTTTCCGTGCGCAACGATGCGGCGGCGGCGCTGGCCGAGGCCAAGGGCGTCTCTGTCATCATGAATCGCTGCCCGAAGATCGAATATGGCCGCCTCTCGGGCGAAATCTCCTGGCAGGGCATCAATTCCCGCGTGCTCTCGGCGAAGCGCCCTGCCCTTTCCACCAAGGGCTTCCAGAAGCTCACGATCGACCGGCGGCAATGAGCGTCATGCCATTGTCATGAAGCGCGGTTAATGGCCCGGCATGGCGGGGCCTCATGAGCGATCGAGTCTTCAACGTTCTCTTTCTTTGCACCGGCAACTCCGCGCGTTCGGTGCTCGCGGAATCAATTCTTCAGAAGGACGGTGCCGGGAAGTTCCGCGCTTTCTCTGCCGGCAGCCAACCCAAGGGCGAGGTGAACCCCTGGTCGCTGCGCGTGTTGAAGAGCCTCGGCTACCCGCATGAGGGTTTCCGCTCGAAAAGCTGGGACGAGTTCTCCGGCCCTCATGCGCCGGCCATGGATTTCATCTTCACGGTCTGCGACAGCGCGGCGGGGGAGGCTTGCCCGGTATGGCTTGGTTACCCGACCACCGCCCATTGGGGCATCGAGGATCCGGCTGCCGTCGAGGGCAGCGACATCGAGAAGGAACGCGCCTTCGTGGAAGCGTTCGGGCTCTTGAAGAATCGAATCTCGGCGTTCATCGCGCTGCCCATCGCCACGTTGGACAAGCTTACGCTCGATACGCGCCTCAAGGAAATCGGCCGCATGGAAGGCGCGACCCGCGGATGAGCGAACCCCTTCCGCGTCGCCTTCTGGCCGAAGCGCTCGGCACCGGCCTGCTGGTGGCGACGGTTGTTGGCTCCGGCATGATGGCCGAACAGCTTGCCGGCGGGAATGTCGCGATCGCGCTTCTGGGGAACACCATCCCCACCGGCGCAATCCTCGTGGTGCTCATCACGCTTCTCGGGCCGATCTCCGGCGCGCATTTCAATCCGGTCGTCAGTGGCGCGATGGCGGTGAGAGGCCTTCTGCCTGCGCGGGAGGCCGCGCCTTACATGCTTGCGCAGATCATGGGCGGGATCGCGGGCACGTTTCTCGCTCATGCCATGTTCGGCCAGCCGCTGCTGGCGAGCGGGGTCGTGGCGCGCGGGGGCATCGGGCAATGGACCGGCGAAGTGATCGCGACGGCCACCCTGCTCTTCGTGATCTTCGGAGGGTTGCGCGTCGCGCCGCAGCATGTTCCCCTTCTCGTCGGCCTCACCATCACCGCCGCCTATTGGTTTACCTCCTCCACCTCCTTCGCAAACCCCGCCGTGACCATCGCGCGGGGCTTCACGCCGAGCTTTTCCGGCATCGCCCCGGGGGACGTCCCCGCTTTTATTCTCGCTCAAATAGCAGGTGCTGGCCTGGGCGCCGTTGCAGCCCGCGCCGTTTTCGGCCACCGTCTGGAACGCTGAACCAAGTCGTTCGCTAAAACAAACAAAATGGTTGACAAAAGAGTTTTCGTTCGGCATGTCGTCCGTGTCGTGCCTTGCGGGTTTGCCCTGGAGAATGATGATGACCGACCGCGCCCCCGGATTTTCCACCCTCGCCATCCATGCCGGCGCCCAGCCCGACCCGACGACCGGCGCGCGTGCCACGCCCATCTACCAGACGACGAGCTTCGTCTTCGATGATGTGGATCATGCAGCCTCGCTGTTCGGGCTGCAGGCTTTCGGCAACATCTATACCCGCCTCGGCAACCCCACCAATGCGGTGCTGGAAGAGCGCGTCGCGGCGCTCGAAGGCGGCACCGCCGCGCTCGCCGTGGCTTCGGGCCATGCGGCCGAGCATCTCGTGTTCCACACGCTGCTGGAGCCGGGCGACGAATTCATTGCCGCAAAGAAGCTCTATGGCGGCTCGATCAACCAGTTCAACCATGCCTACAAGAAGTTCGGCTGGAACGTGGTCTGGGCGGATAGCGACGATCTCGAGAGCTTCCGCAAGGCGGTGACGCCCAAGACCAAGGCGATTTTCGTGGAGTCCATCGCCAACCCGGGCGGCGTGATCACCGATCTCGCGGGAATCGGGAAAATCGCGCGTGATGCCGGCGTGCCGCTGATCGTCGACAACACGCTCGCGACCCCCTACCTCATTCGTCCCTTCGAGCATGGCGCGAACATCGTGGTGCATTCGCTCACGAAATTCCTCGGCGGCCACGGCAATTCGATCGGCGGCGTGATCGTCGATGGCGGCAATTTCGATTGGTCGAAAACCGGCAAGCGCTACCCCTCGCTCACCGCGCCGCGCCCGGAATATGCGGGCATCGTGCTGGGCGAGACCTTCGGCAATTTCGCTTTCGCCATCGCCTGCCGCGTGCTCGGCCTGCGTGATCTTGGCCCGGCGCTCTCGCCGTTCAACGCGTTCCTGCTCCTCACGGGCATCGAGACCCTGCCGCTGCGGATGCAGCGCCATTCGGACAACGCGCAGAAGGTGGCGGAATTCCTCTCGAGGCATGCGCAGGTGAGCTGGGTTTCCTATCCCGGCCTCAAGGGTGACAAATATCACGCGCTCCAGCAGAAATACTCGCCCAAGGGGGCGGGCGCGGTCTTCACCTTCGGCCTCAAGGGCGGCTACGAGGCGGGCATCAGGCTGGTGTCGAACCTCAAGCTCTTCTCGCATCTCGCAAATGTCGGCGATACGCGCAGCCTCGTGATCCACCCCGCCTCGACCACGCATCGCCAATTGACCGACGAGCAGCGCAAACAGGCCGGCGCAGGCCCGGAAGTGATCCGCCTCTCGATCGGCATCGAGGATGCGGAGGACCTGATCGCGGACCTCGATCAGGCGCTGAAAGCCTGAGGCTTCAAGCGTTTACAACATCATGGCGCGCGGCCCGCCGGCCGCGTTTCCGCTTGTGGCGCAATCCGCATCGCGTGCACCACCGCCGTCAGCAGCACGAACATCGCCATCGCCTGATGCGCGAGGCCGGCCCAGAGCGGCACGACGAGCAGCAGCGTGACGATGCCGAGCACGCCCTGCAGCAGCACCATGGCCGCAACCATCCGCGCCATCTTCGCAACCGAGGTGCCGCGCGAGGACCAGGCGTGCCAGATCGCGAACGCCAGCAGCAGATAGGCGCCGAGGCGGTGGTTGAACTGCACCAGGGTCGGGTTATCGACGAAATTCTCCCAGAAGACCGGGTTCCGCGCGAGATTTTCGAGCGGCGGCACCAGCGCGCCATCCATCAGCGGCCAGGTGTTGTAGGTGAAGCCGGCCTTCGAGCCCGCGACGAGCCCGCCGAGCGCGATCTGCGCAAGAACCGCCAGCACCAAAGCCCAGGCCGCCCGGCTCAGGCCCAGGCCCCCTGCCTTCTGCGCGCCGAACGCGCCCCAATGCGCGGCCATCACCACAAGTCCGACGAAGAAGAGGCAGGCAAAGGTGAGATGCAGCGTCAGCTTCACCGGCGCGACAGCGATCATCCCCGGCTGGAGGCCCGAGGCGACCATGATCCAGCCGATCGTGCCCTGAAGCGCCAGCAGCAACCCGAGCCCGAAGGTGAGCATCGCCATGCGTCCCTTGATGACCCGCGCGGCCCAGAAGGCGAGGAACCCGCCGAGCATCACGAGGCCGATCAAGCGGCCCAATTGCCTGTGCCCCCATTCCCACCAGTAGATGAACTGGAAATCGCCGAGGCTCATGCCCCGGTTCAGCAGCTGGTATTGCGGGCTCGCGCGATAAAGCTCGAATTCCTTCGCCCAATCCGCGGCCGAAAGCGGCGGCAGGGCGCCGGTGATCGGCTTCCATTCGGTAATGGAAAGCCCGGAACCCGTAAGACGCGTCGCGCCGCCCACCGTCACCATGATGAGCACCAGCATGATCAGCACCAGCAACCAGGCGCGGAAGGCGCTCGCGCCGCGCGCTTGCGCCCTGGCGAATTCCGGGGCTTCGGACAGGCTCATCACCGACACGGTTCATTCTCCGACGCGTTGCGTGATTTCAACTCACGCCCATTCATGCTCTTGCATCCATGCTCTTGCATCCCGCTTGCTTCGCCCGATATGCACCTTTGTCCGCCAACGGCAAGCGACCGATCGCCGCGAGAGACGGGAAGGAACCGGAATGAACCCGCGCTTGAAGAAATTCATCGGCACGCTGGTCATGGTCGTGTTCGTCATTCTCTATGCGCTGATCGTGATGGCGATTGCGCCGCGGATTGTTGGTCCGGGAACCTCGAAATTCCTGGAGCTGACATTCTATCTCGTCGCGGGGCTGGCCTGGGCTTTGCCGCTGATGCCGCTCATCCGCTGGATGGAGAAGAAGCCGAAGCCCAGGTCCTGAAGAAGCCCAGGTCCTGAAGCGGAACGCGCGCGAAACCCGGGCCCTGGCGGAGGCTGTTCTCCGAGAGACGCGCCTTGGCGGAAATGCCGGGTGAAACAGGACGAGCGGTTTCGGGCGCGGTTCCGTGCGCCGTTCCTAGCGCGGTTCCTGGCGCGGTTCCTGGCGCGCGTCGTGCGCCATTTCGGATGGAAGGCGGGTCAGGCCGCTGCATCAAGCGCCCGGCCCTGCTGATCTTCGATCACAAGGACCGGCGCGGCCGAGATTTCCTCAAGCCTCGCGATGGCCTCCTGCAGATAGCCTTCATCTGCGGCTTCCGGCGCGACAAGGCCCAGGCAATCGGCGGCATCGGTCACGAATTCTGCGGCACCGCCTGCCGGGCCGGCATCCATGACCACGAAGGCATAGGTCTCGGCGGGCGCGCGGACCAGCGATTGCACCGCCTGCCGGGCCACCGGCCCCGCGAGAAGCGGATTGCCAGCCCGGCAGCGAATGCCTATAGAGGCGTCCGGTTCGGAGTGTAGCGCAGCCTGGTTAGCGCACTAGTCTGGGGGACTAGGGGTCGTGGGTTCGAATCCCGCCACTCCGACCATATCAACACATTGATTTAAATCAGTTTTTTAGCTTATTTCTCCCTCGAAAATCTCTGACCATTTGCCGGGTCGTCACCGGATCGTCACCGGATGACATTTTTCGGGAGGCCACGCATGTTCACCGGACGTGAGTATCAATCGGATTTCATCGAGGTCTGCCAGACACTGGCAGGCGAGGCCAAGTCCGAAAGTGAAGTGAAAAACGCGCTGATTGGACTCGAATGGATACTCTGGGAAGCTATTCGCGGAGCACTCATTCAAGCTTCCGCCGTCTTAGGGTTTAGCCTTGTTTTCGTGCCCGCGTTTCTGCTCGGAATAGATTTGAGAGAAAGTTGGAAAGCTGGGCTTTTTGCTGTCGGGCTCGCGATAGCTGTCACCCTATTGATTTATGGCGTGATGTGCTTATCGCTGTTCTTGGGTCTAACAAAACACGTCCGTAGCCATAGGTTCGGCATGCTGAACTACGAACATGATTCGGACCCACCTGCCGTGACCTAAAGCGCTAGCCACTCGATGCTTGCCCCGTTGCGTCTTGCTGAAGGATGACGCGACAGCCATCGCGAAGTGTAACTTCATGACGGGGATAGCGCTTAACCCCCGCATCAAAAGCCGCCCGACCGACGCTTATGGAATCGCAATGGGCGATGACGGCGATGATCCGGCCCTTTTCGTCCCAAGCCTCAACGCGCACGTTGCTGTCTACCCGGCCAAACGCCACGCAATGCTTGCGGTTGTAGGTGCTGATCTTGCCCCGCGTGAAGCCGTAGCTTGTGGCGTGCTCGCGGTCTCTCGCCAGCGCTTCAATATCCCATAAGAGCGCTGCAACTGACCTCCGAGTTGACGAGCGTCATTGTGGCTTCGCCTAATCGGACGGCCGCCCTATCCCCGGAGCTTTGAGCTGCACCCAACAGGGTCGGACCATGGCCTTGCGGCTCCCGCACTGGGTACAGACCAGCCGTCGTGCGACCGCTGGCACCTCCTGGCTATCCGGGAATTGCGCGCCCGCAACCAGGCCGGATCGATGGCCGTCGAGGTACTGCTCGCCGCCTGAGCGCGACCTATGAGGTGATCGGGCTGAACCGCAAAGAAGACGGCTCGTTCGACGACTTCTTCCGCGCCATCAACAGCGCCATCAGCCTCGAGGCGATCATCAAAAAGGCGGGCCTTCCCGCCTGAGGCCGAAGGCCAGTCTGGCTTCCTTCACGCGCGACCTCGCGCCCTCTTCCCTCCCCGCTTTCCCGCGCCATGTTGAAAAGGAAAGCGCGGAGGTTCGAGCATGCGGATCGCCTTCTGTCTCGGGCTCGTCGCGGCCCTTCTCGGGGTCATTCCCGCCAAGGCCGACGAGGCCTGCCTCGGGCCCATCGCACGCCACGCGCCGCGCGCGCCCGATGGCACGCCGATCCTTCCCGCCGCGCTGCAATCCGGCGAGGTGCGTCTCACTTATGTGGGCCACGCGACCTTCACGATCGAGACGCCGGGCGGCGTGACCGCCGCGACCGATTACAACGATTACGTCCGCCCCGAGGCCCCGCCCGACGTGGCGACGATGAACCACGCGCATTCCACGCATTTCACCCATGCGCCCGATCCGGCGATCCGCCACGTGCTGCGCGGCTGGGGCCGAGCCGGCGAGATGCCGAAGCATGACCTGCAGGAACGCGACCTGCGCGTGCGCAACGTGCCCACCAACATTCGCGGCGGCTGGGGCGAGGCACGGACGGAATTCTACGGCAATTCGATCTTCATCTTCGAGGCCGCCGGGCTCTGCATCGCCCATCTCGGGCATCTTCACCACACGCTGACGCCGGAGCATCTCGCGGCCATCGGCCAGGTGGATGTGGTGCTTGCGGCGGTCGACGGCTCCTGGACGATTGATCTTTCCGGCATCGCCGAGGTGATCGGACAGCTCCGGCCCAAGATGGTGGTGCCGATGCACTATTTTTCCGAGCGCGTGCTGCAGAACTTCCTTTCGAAAATGACGGAAACCCACGCGATCGAGCGCGCGGGCTCCACCAGCGTGGTGCTGAGCCGGGCGACCTTGCCGCAACGGCCCACCATCCGCGTGCTCGAAAGAATGTTCGAGCGCTGAGCCTCAGGCCGCCTCGCGCAGGATCTGCGCCGGCATGGCGGCATCCAGCTCGACACCGCTTTGCCCGTTGCGCAGCCAGACGAGGCGTCCGCGCAGGCGCTCACCGGTCACCCATTCGATATCCACCACATCGCCCACCTGAAGGCCTGGCACAGCCTCGATCCGCAGGCCGGTCTCCGAGATATCGAGCGCCATCGTCTGCATGCGCTTGCCGCGCACGGTGACGATGGCGACCTGCCGGATGGCCTTGCGAACCGCGCGGCGGCGCTCCTGAACATCCTCGGCCACGGCATGCAGGAAGCCATCGACCGTTCGGGTGAGATTGCCGCTGACATCCGCGATGAGATCGGAAATCGAGCGCAACTGCCCGGCCTCGGCATTGGTCTTCTCGACCGATTTCACCATGGTGGAGACCGATCCCGCGACCTGTTCGGAGCCTTCGGAAGCCAGCGCGATGGCCCGGCTGATTTCGAGCGTGGAGGCCTCCTGCTCCTCCACCGCGGCGGCGATGGCCGTCGTGCGGCCCTGAATCTCGGAAACCTGGTTCGAGATGGTGCGGATGGAGTTCACGGCATGCTGCGTGGCCTGCTGGATCGCCTGCACCTGCGCGGAAATCTCGTCCGTGGCCTTGGCGGTCTGGCCAGCCAGGGTCTTCACCTCCGAGGCAACGACCGCGAAGGAACGCCCCGCCTCGCCGGCGCGGGCCGCCTCGATGGTCGCGTTCAGCGCCAGCATGTTGGTCTGCTCGGCGATCGAGTTGATGATGTCCACGATGGCGCCGATTCGCTCCGCCAGATTCGCGAGGCTGGAGACATCCTCATCTGCCCTCTGCGCCACATTCATCGCCTCGGTCACGCTTTCGCTGGCCTTGTGGACCTGCGTCGAGATCTCGCGGCTCGCCGAGGTGAGTTCACTCGCGGCATTCGCGACATGCGACACGTTCTCGGAGGATTCGGAGGTCGCCGAGCCCGCGACATTGGCCCCTTGGGAGGCCTCCTCCGCAATGCGCCCGAGGGTGGAGGAAGAGCTCTTCAGGATATCGAGCTGACCATCGAGAAGCTGGCGAATATCGCCGATACTGCCCCGGAAATGCGTGATGAGCCCGTCGATGCGGCTCTGCCGCGCCTTCTCCATGTCCCGTTCGCGGCGCATTTCGCCTTCGAGCCGGGCACGCTCCAGCGCGTTCTCGCGGAACACGGCAACCGTTTGCGCCATCTGGCCGATCTCGTCCTTGCGCGCGGTGCCTTCGATCTCCTTGTCGGTGCGGCCTGCCGCCAGGGATTGCATGGCATGGATCAGGCGCAGCAACGGCTGCGTGATTCCGATGACAATCGTCGTGAACGCCGCCAGAAGGCCCAGCACGCAGCCGGCGACGGCGATGACGATGATGGTGTTGAGGAGGCCGTGCTCCTGCACTTCCAGCTTTTCCGTTCCTGCGCGGTAGAGGGCTTGGTTTCGATCTTCGATGTTGCGCAGATGTTTGCGGATATCCGCGATCACGGAATCCCCGGCGAATGCCAGCTTGGTGGCCTCATCGAACTTCTTTTCGCGGGAAAGGCTGGCCACCTTGCGATGGATATCCGGCTCGTACCGCCCGATCTGGTCACGGATCTGGTCGATATCGACCCGATCGGCGGGAACAGCAAGCTTGATCTGGTCGATGCGGGCGCGGAACCGCCGCAATTCGTCATCCGCGAGTTTCTCGAACTGCGAACGCTGTTCAGCGTCCAGTTCGAGGGGGAGGAACTCGACGGCGCGGGCATAGGCAAGGAGGTTGGCGGTGCCGCGCCCGGCATTCTGGAGGCGTTCGACCATGGCCTGCAATTGGCCCGTCGTCTCGATCACGCCCTTGGTCGAAAAGTAGACAGTGGCGGATATGCTGGCGGAAACCGCGACCAGGAAAATCACGACGGCGAAGAGTTTCGTCTTCAGCCGAATGTTGTTGAGAATGCCCATTTCAGTCCCTCTTGAACGAACCCTCCGCCAGGGAGCCGATCATCCCGGCCGGAGAGCGTATAAACCATAGGTTGTGTTTCTGCGCGCTCCATTGTTAAGGCGCGGTAAAATAAATGCAAAAACACAATCTTAGATTGCTGAAAAGGCGGGAAAATTTCCACTCCACCGGGAGAAAGCCAATCTCTGCGGCCAATCCGCCGGCCAGTTTCTCCGGCGAGGGGCCGCGGACCTACTTCTCGAAGCGGGAGAACACCATGTCGGGCGCCGAGGTGTTGTGGCGCGAGGCCACATGGCGACCCGCCCAGAACTCGGTCGCCTCTCCGCCCTTGTAATCGAGGATGTGCTCCTCCCCCCAGCGCGGGTTCTTCGCCTCGCGCCAGGCGACGCGGGCCGCATCATTGTTCGTCTCGGTAATGTACATCGAACGGAGGGCGGCGAAGGGCTTGTCCCTCGGCAAATCCCCCGCAAGCGTCGCCTCGATCACGAAGCGATCGGCATCCAGATGCACGATGCGCAAGGCGCCCTCGCCACCATCGCGGAAGGTGAAGGTGAATTTCTTCTCCTCCGGATCGAAGGCGATCTCCTTCAGCGCCACCACCGGGCGCCCTTCCATCGTCACCGGGCCAACCATGAAGCTCGAGCCATAGGCGGTCCAGCCCAGATGCTTCGGCGGCAGGGGCCGCATGCGCCAGTAGCCATCGGGCGGATAGACCACGAGCATCTCCTCGGAGCGCTCGTTCACGCGCATCCAGAGCTGGATGAGATGCAGGCCGTGCTCCACCCGGTCGCCGATCTTCACCGGCACGGTGGCCGGCCGCCAGAAGGCCGGGAAGACATGTCCCACCACCCACATCGAGGGCGTTTCCCACAAGGTCACCTGCCTCGGCTTGCCCGAGACATAGGCCGGGTCGCCGGTCATGTCGCAGGCGGTCCAGTCCGGCAGGTAGCGATCCTCGCGCAGCATGCCGATATAACTCGGCTGGATCGCCTGGATCTTGAAGCGCCGCACATCCGGGTTCGAGAAGCGGATGTCGATATTGTCCTTCTCGGCGCAGACCTCGGGTTCGGAGAGGTTCTGGACCTTGACGGTCATTTCGTCTTTCGGGGGAGCGAGCACGGGGCCTCCGGGAGGGTTCTGGGCGAAAACGGGCGCGACAGCCGCGAGAACGGCGGCGAGGCTAGCGATCGAGAACCGCATAGACGTCTCCCGAATTCGCTTCATGCGGCAGGGCGCGGATATGCGCTTCCATCGCCCCGGCGGAAATGCCCTCCGCGAAATCCATCTTCTGGCTTTCGCCGAGCGCGATGTTGAAGCGATAGGCGCCGCGCTTCGCGATCAGCGCGAGGCACCGATAGGCAACGTCACGCTGGATGGTCGTGAACTCGAAGGAAAGCGCGGGGATCGCGCGGGAAAGCCCTGCGATCACATCGGCCTCGAAACCCTCGACATCGATCTTCACGAAATCGGGCATGCCATATCGCGCGATCAACGCATCAAGCGTGGTGACCGGGACAGGGATCTCGCGATCCCAGAATTGGCCCTCCCAGCCCGCCGCGCCATCCGCCGCCTTCAGGAAATCCGCCGAGGCGGTGGAGACGGTGGGGTTCGCCGAGTTCACGTGCAGCGTGATTTCGCCGGGCTTCGGCCCGCAGGCGCTTTCGAGCAAAGTCACGCCCGCATCACCCGCGAAGATCAGCCGGATCGCGCTTGCGCAATCCGGCTGGGGTTCCAGCGCCACCACGCGCGCGCCGCAGCGGCGGAAGGAGCCGATCCGGTCGCCGACATGGCTGCCCACGTCGAAAGCCAGCGCGCCCGCGGAAAGAAAGCGCGCATAGAGCGCATCCATCGCGTCATCGCGGGACTGGTCACCGTGATAGACCTCGAAGGAGCGCTTGAGATGCGGCCATTTCTTCGTGAGCGCCGAGATTTCCAGGGTCGAGAGCGCCATGTCAGTGCCCCGCTTCCTGAGCGCGGAGCTTCGCGACAATCGCCGGGGTGTCGATTTCCTCGGGGATCGCGTAAAGCCCGCTCCGCACGCTCGCGGCGCCGAGCGCGGGTTCGGCGCTCCACACCGCGAAGGGGATGGCAACGAGGAAGCCGAGCGTGAGCGGCAGCGACCAGAGCGCGAACTGGATGGAGGTCGCGGCCATCAGGCCCACGACGACGAAACCGAACAGCGTCTGCGGCCAGAGATTCGAGGTCGCGACATCCCATGGCACGCCATGGGCGTCACGCGCCTGCCCGCCCCAGACCACCGACTTTCCGAAGATGAGACCGACGATGAAGACCGTGGTGCGGAACGTATCGGACGCGCCGAGGATCCAGGCGAAAACGATCTCGCTCAGACCCGCGAACAGGAACTTGCCCGTGCCGCCATAGCGCTTCGTGCCACCGGGGGTGAGGAGAATATCCAGCAAACCCGCGATCTTCGGCATGAGGTTCATGATGGTGAAGAAGATGTAGAGCGCCAGCGCCGAGCCCACGGGGAAGGCCGCGAGGCTCTCGCCATCGAAAGGCTTCAGCGCCGCCAGCGGCAACATCAGTGTCCAGGCGGGGATGCCGAGGAACATCAGGATCGCCCAGATCAGCTGGAAGCGGCTGACCGGGTAGAGGCCCTTGGTGTCGAGCAGCTTGAAATATTGCAGGTTGCCCTGGCACCAGCGGGTATTGCGCTTCATGAATTCGAGGATGGTCGGCGGGTTTTCCTCCCAGGAACCGCCTTCCTCCGGCATCACGCGCACTTCATAGCCCGCGCGACGCATGAAGGTGGCTTCCACCTGATCATGGCTGAGGATATGCCCGCCAAAGGGCGGCGGGCCCGGCAGCACCGGCAATTCGCAATGGTCGCGGAACGGCGCGATGCGCGCGAGCGCGTTGTGCCCCCAGAACGGGCCGCAATCGCCCACCCACCAGGCCTGACCCATCGTGTAGGAGCGCATGCCCTGCCGCATCCCGAACTGAAAGATACGCGCGAAGAGGCTCTGCGAGGGCATGCCGACCACGAGGCTCTGCAGGATGCCGAGCTTCGGGTTCGCCTCCATGATGCGGACATGGCGGAGGATTGTCTCGCCATCCATCAGGCTGTCCGCATCGAGCGGCAGCATGAGGTCGTAATCCGAGCCCCAGCGGTTCAGGAAATCCTTCACATTGCCGGCCTTGAAGCCGGTATTCTCCGTGCGCCGACGATAGAAGAGCGGCGCGGTCGCGCCAGCCTCTGCCTTCCAGGTGGCGAAAAGCTCTTCCTCCTGCGCCGCGACATCATCCTTGTTGGTGTCGGAGAGCAGGAAATAGGCGAATTTGTCGCCATGGCCCGTGGCATCCACCTTTTCCTTCACCAGCCGCAGGCGGCGGAAGGCGCGCGAGGGGTCCTCGTTGCGGAGCGTCATGAAGATCGCGGTCTTCAGCGTCACCGGCATGGCGGGATCGGCAATCGAGGCGAAGGGCGCGACATCCTGCATGGCGTTGCGCGGACCATGCAGCAGGATGAGGCCGATGACGGCGTTCCAGAAGCCCAGAACCGCCCAGGGCGTGCCGAAAAGGAAGCAGATGAACAGCAGGATATCGACGATCGACCAGCCCTCGACCGCGAGAATGGACCATCCCCATGCGGCCAGCGCGAGATAGAGGAAAATGTTGAGGCCCGCCACGATGAGGCGGCGCAGCATCAGCACTTCCGAGCTTTGGGTGCCGGTGGGTGTCAGCGAAAGCTCGGCGCGGGGGGCGGCGGGCTCGGTGGAGGTCGTCATGTCGGGTCGGCCTTTCGGGCGAAAGTCAAATGGGGCGAGTGCCGGAAAAGTCCCGCCTTGCTTGTCCCTCTCTGGCATGAAAAGGGTTCGTTGCGAAACCGGCGCGAAACGGGTTTCCTCGCTTTTGCGGGCGCTACCTGCCACGCGCAATCTGAACAGAAGCAAACTGGAACGGTCGAGCCATGTTCACGTCCACCACCGCCCGCGCGCTCTGGTATGTTGCGCCCCTGCAGGCCGAACTGCGCGAGGAGCGCGTAGAACCGCCATTGGCGGATGAATCGCGGCTCGTGATGCTCGCTTCGGCGCTCTCGCGCGGAACGGAGCGGCTCATCGCTTCGGGCCTCGTGCCGGAAGGCGAGCGCGAGCGGATGCGCTGCCCGCATCAGGCGGGAGATTTCCCGTTCCCCGTGAAATACGGCTATTGCGCCGTGGCGCGGGTGGAGGAAGGGCCGGAGGAACTCGTTGGCAAGCGGGTCTTCGTGCTCCACCCGCATCAGGAAGTGTTCAACGCGAAAACCGCGATGCTCCAGCTCATTCCCGATGATATCCCCACTCCGCGCGCGACGCTCGCCGCCAATATGGAAACCGCGCTCAACGCGATCTGGGATTCCGGCATGAGTGCCGCGGACCGTGTGACCGTGGTGGGCGGTGGCCTTGTGGGCGTGCTCGTGACCTGTCTCGCCGCGCGCTTTCCCGGCGCCGAGGTGACCTTGGTGGACGTGAACCCCGCTCGCGCCGCGATGGCCGAAGCCTTCGGTGCGCGATTCGCCCTGCCGGCGGAAGCGCCGAGGCATCAGGATGTCGTCTTCCACGCCTCCGCGAGCCAGCCGGGCCTCGCGACCGCCATTGCCTCGACCGCCCCCAACGGCACGGTGATCGAACTTTCCTGGTATGGCGAAAAGCCGCTGATGGTGCCGCTTGGCGGACATTTCCATGCGGGCCGGGTGAAGCTCGTCTCCTCGCAGGTCGGCACGGTTTCGCCGGGGCATGCATCGCGCGGCTGGTCTTATTCATCGCGCCTTCAGGCAGCCTTGCGCCTATTGCGCGACGAAAGGCTCGACGCGCTTCTCACCGAAACGCTTCCCTTTCCCGCTTTGCCCGACGCCATCCCGCGGTTGCTCGCAAGGGATGCGCAAGGTCTCGTGACCCTGGTTCAGTATTGAACCAGCTTGTTGTTTTCGTTTCGCGCCATGCGGCGCGAGGCTTCTCGCAAAAGCCAGTCGGGATCTGTCGCCCGTCGGGCTACGTCAAGAAGGAACCGCCCCATGTTCGCCGTTGAAGTCCGTGATCGCATCATGATCGGCCATTCGCTGCCCGATCCGTTCTTTGGCCCGGCGCAGAACATGCACGGCGCGACCTTCGTGGTGGATGTCGCCTTCTTCCGCGAGACGATGACGAAGCAGAACGTGGTGGTCGATATCGGCGCAGCACTCGATACGCTCGCGGCTGTGCTGAAGCCGCTGAAATACCAGAACCTCGACGAGCTGCCTGAGTTCAGGGGCATTCTCACCACCACGGAATTCCTTGCCCGTCACATCTTCGAGGGCATGGTGAAGGCGGCGAAATCCGGCGCGCTGGGTGAAGATGGCAAGGGCCTCTCGAAGATCCGCGTGACCCTGCACGAGACGGACCTCGCCCGCGCCTGGTTCGAGGGTGCGGTTGCGTAATTCCATGATCAGGATCGCCTTTGTCATTCCCGGCGATCTCTCGCTGCCCACGGGCGGCTATGCCTATGATCGCGCGGTGATCCGCCTTCTGCCGCAGGCCGGGGTGGAGGCTCTGCACGTCGCCCTGCCCGGCAGCTACCCCAACCCAAGCGCGGCGGATCTCGAGGATACCGCTGCGATCATCGCGAGCCTGCCCGCCGATTGCATCCTGCTGATCGATGGGCTTGCCTATGGCGCGATGCCGGAAGAACTGATCCGTCGCTTCAACCGCCGGATCGTGGCGCTCTGCCACCATCCGCTCGCCTTGGAGAACGGCATCTCGCCGGAGCGCACCGTGGCTTTGCATGATTCCGAGACGAAAGCGCTGGCGCTCGCCGAGCACGTGATCGTCACCTCGCCGCTCACCGCGAAGATCCTGGCCGGCGATTTTGGCGTGGCGCGCGACAAGATCACGGTCGCAGAGCCCGGCACGGCGCGGAAATCGCGCGCGATGGGTTCGAAATCCGATGTCGTGAACATGCTGGCGGTCGGTTCCATCGTGCCACGCAAGGGCTATGGCGTGCTGGTCGAGGCGCTGCATGGCCTGAAGCGCCGGAACTGGAAACTGCGCATCGCCGGTACGGCCCGCAGCCTCGAAACCGTGAACGCCCTGCGTGACCAGATCCGCCTCTCGGGCCTCGACGGGCACATCCGGCTCCTGGGCGCGGTGCCGGATCGAGATCTCGACCATCTCTTTGAGACAGCTGACCTCTTCGTGATGTCCTCACTCTTTGAGGGTTATGGCATGGTGCTGGGCGAAGCCTTGCAGCGCGGGCTTCCCATCGTCACCACCACGGGCGGCGCGGCCTCCGAGACCGTGCCGGATGGCGCGGGGCTGAAAGTGCCTCCGGGCGACGTTCCGGCGCTCCGCAAGGCGCTGGATGACGCCCTCGCCGATCCCGGCCTGCGCGCGCGCCTCGCCGAGGCCGCCCATCGCGCGGGCCAGAACCTCCCGACCTGGGAGGATACGGCCCGCATCATCGCCGGCGCGCTGCAAGGCCTTTCCGGCAATGGCCCGAACCTCGTTCCCCCTGCCTCGAAAGGCCCCTGACCATGGGTTTCTCCGCCGATTGGCTGGCTCTGCGCGAGCCGGCCGACCATCGCTCCCGTTCCGCCGGGCTGCTCGCCAATCTTGCGAAGCGCGTCGAGGGACACGACACCCTCCGCATCACCGATCTCGGCTGCGGCACGGGCTCCAACCTCCGCGCCACTGCGCCGGCCCTTGGGGCGAACCAGGAATGGACGCTCGTGGATTACGATCCGGCCCTGCTGGAGCGCGCCACGAAGATTCTGACCGAATGGGCGGACGAGGCCAGGACGATCGGTGACAAACTCGTGCTGGTGAAGGATGGAAAGAATATCGGCGTCACCTTCCGCATCTCCGATCTCAATGTGGAACTCGAGAAGGTGATCTCGGGCGAGATCGACATCGTCACGGCCTCGGCCTTGTTCGATCTCATCTCCGAGCCGTGGATGCGCCGCTTCGTGCAGGCGCTGAGGTCCACGCCCGCGATCTTCTATACGGTGCTGACCTATAACGGCGAGGATGAGTTCATCCCCGCCCATCCCTTCGATTGGGGCATGATCAACGCCTTCAAGATCCACCAGAAGCGCGACAAGGGGTTTGGCCCGGCGGAAGGCCCTATGGCAGCGGCCACGCTCGCTCGCCTGCTGAAAGAAGCGGGCTACGGCGTGGAAACGGCGGATACGCCCTGGGTGCTGAAGCCCTCGGACATTGCGCTCAAGACCGAGCTTCTGAAGGGCCTGCATCGCGCGGTGATGGAAACCGGGCTCATCGCCGACAATGGCGCGGATGACTGGCTGTTCTGGCGCACCTCTATGGGCGACCAGAAGGGCTCGCGCATGAAGACCGGTCACACGGATATCCTCGCCGCAAAGGCATGATCGGCGCTTGCGGCAAGGCCGGCCGCACTGGCGTCACGTGCCGGGCATCATCCGGCGCATCACACCATCCTTCCTGACGAAGCGATGCATCATGGCACCGGCGAAATGCGCCGCGATCAGCACCAGCATGGCCACGGCCGCATAGCCGTGAAGCTCCAGGATGACCTTCGCGAGATCCGCATTCACCGGCATGATCGGCGGCAGCGAAAGCCCGAAGAGGATGCCGCGCGCCGGAAAGGCCGATACACCGGCCCAGCCGAGCAGCGGCACGAGAACCATCAACGCATACAAGCCCTTGTGCACCGCCTCGGAGGCAAGGCGCTCGAAGCGCGTGAGGGTGGGGACCGGTGCCGGAACCCCCCGCCGGGAGCGGATGACGATGCGCAAGGCCACGAGCATCAGGAAGAGGAAGCCGAAGGTCTTGTGGTTGGTGTAGAGCGTGTTGGTGAGGGCGTCGAAGTTGGTCTTCTCCCCGCGCTCGACCATGTAGAAACCGATGGGAGCCAACATCATCACCATCAATGTGATAAGCCAGTGCAGGAGCTTCTGCGGGCCGGAATAGGATTGCGGTTCGGTTCCTGTTGCCATGATCGATCCCCTTCCATTCAACTTAAGTCGCAATCGAATAACACCTCGCCCTCGCCAAGCAAAGTCACCTCCACGGCGGGCCGCCGGGCATCGGCCAGTCGCCGCACCGGTTCGAGCTCGAGACCCGGCTGGCCGGAACCGATCAGCACGGGCGAGACCATGAGGTGCAGCCGATCGACGATGCCGGCATCGATCGCCTGCGAGATCATCGCCGCACCGCCTTCCAGCAACACGCGCGCAAAACCGAGATGCCGCAACGCCCGCGCGAGTTCCACGAGATCGAACCGCCCCGCAGCGCTTATGGGCAGGCGATGAACCTCCACGCCCGCCGGCAGGGCCTCGCCTCTCGCATCCGGGCCGCGCAGCACGATGCGCCGCGCACCATCGGAACCATCGAGGCATTGCGCGGCGGCCGGAAGACGGCCCTTCGCATCAATGACGACGCGCGCGGGATTCGGACCTTCGCAGAGCCGCACATTGAGTTTCGGATCATCGGCCAGAACCGTGCCGATGCCCACCACAACCGCATCCACATGGGCGCGGATGGCATGGAGATGGGCAAGCGAGGGGCGGCTGCCGATATACTTGCTGTCGCCCGTGAGGGTTGCGATGCGCCCGTCGAGCGATTGGCCGAGCTGCGCCACGATGAACGGGCGATCCGGAAGTTTCGCACGAAAAAAACGGAACGGATCGGCGTTCTGGCACGTAGGAGGAATCATGCTGCTTTCACCGCCCGGAAGCGGCCCACGGATGGACAGTGCTTTTCGTTCTGAGGGGACCCGGCTGCCAAAGGCAAGGAATTTTAAACAGGGTGAACGCTCAGACAGCCTGCGTTCATCTTCCCTGGTGATAAGTGCCGCCACCGAGTGTGAACACGGTGTCCATCCGATGGAATTCCTCCGTCGAAAAGACCGCAAACATGGACTGATTGGAAGTGAAATGAGCAAAGTTGCCGAAGTTCTTGGGCTTTTCGATACAGCGGATGAACGCGCGGTAGATCGCGCCATCGCCGAATTCCGCGCCGGCCGCCCCGTGGCGGTTCTGGAAGGAGGGGAAGCCCTCGTCGTGCTTCTGGTGGACGCTCTGACCCAGCGGATCGCGGAAGGCCTCGACACACTCGCTCCGGGCCGCGCCCGGCTCATCATCCCTGCGGCGCGCCTGCGTCGTCTGGGTCTGGATCGTCAGCAGCCCGGTATCGTGGCCTTTCCCGTGCCGGATGCGGCGCGTGTGGAAACTCTCGCCCTGAAGATCGACGCGCGCATTGACGCTCCGGTTTCGCCGGCCGGCACGCTGGATGAAGGCGCGATCGAGCTGGCGCGCCTCGCGCTGCTCACCCCGGCCGTCTATGCCGTTCCGCTGCCGGCTTCGGCGCTGACGGACGATCTTGTGCGCGTCTCGCTGAAGGACATCCGCGCTTATCGTGCGGCACAGGTGAATGCCATCCAGATCGTCGGTCGCGCGCCCGTTCCGCTGGAATTCGCGGCCGAGACTGAATTCGTGGTATTCCGCGGCGGCGAAGGCCTGCGCGACCAGGTAGCAATCATCGTCGGCAAGCCGGATTTTGCGAAGCCCGTGGCCATCCGCATGCATTCCGCCTGCCTGACGGGCGATCTGTTCGGCTCACTGAAGTGCGATTGCGGCGACCAGCTGCGCGGCACCGTGCAGAAGATGGCGCAGGCCGATGGCGGCATCCTGCTCTACCTCGATCAGGAGGGACGCGGGAACGGCATCGCCAACAAGATGCGCGCCTACAAGCTCCAGTCGCAGGGCTGGGACACCTATGACGCCGACGAGGTTCTGGGCTTCGGCCTCGACCAGCGTCGCTTCGATTTCGCGGCCGAGATGCTGCGCAGGCTCGGCGTGACGAGCGTCCGCGTGATGACCAACAACCCCGAGAAGATCGGCGCGCTGAAGGCGTCGGGTCTCGAGGTCGTGGCCGATAACCGCGCCTATGGCCGCCCGACGGCCGAGAACGTGCGCTATCTCGCCTCCAAGCGTGACCGCGCCGGCCATTTCATCGATTTCGATGCGATGGTTGCCCATGCCCCGCTGACGGACTGACCGCTCAGGGAGAGGCCGGCGGTTCCGAGGGCGTGAGAGGGTTGCATGCTCCAGAAATTACCTGAACCGGGGAGGGACCTCACCAGGATCCCTCTGCCCCGCATCACCTACCCCCCGGTTGTTCCTCCGGGGGATGATGCGCGGGTCTGGCTGTCGGCTTCCGGCCTGCTGGTGCTGGTCTGGGCGGGTCTTGCCTGGCCCTGGCTATCCGGGCAGGTGACCATTCCATGGGATGCGAAGGCGCATTTCCACGCGCAAATGGTGTTTCTGGCCCAATCGCTCCATCGCGGCGAAAGCCCTTTCTGGGCGCCCTTCGTGTTTGGCGGGCACCCGCAGATCGCCGATCCCCAATCGCTGATCTTCTCCCCGCCCCATCTGCTGCTGGCCTCGCTGACCCCCGATCCAACCATGCGGATGGTGGATGGCTTAACGTTTCTCGGCCTGCTCTTCGGTGCCTTCGGCGTGCTGGGATTCGGGCGAGACCGGCGCTGGCACCCCGCAGCGGCCCTTGTGGCGGCCATCGCCTTTGCCTATGGCGGTGCCGCCTCCTGGCGCATCCAGCATACCGGGCAGATTTTTTCGCTCATCTATTTTCCCTGGGCCTTGTGGATGCTCGAGCGCGGCCTGCGCCTTGGCTCTGCGCGCTATGGCGCGCTTGCCGGCCTCTTCGCGGCATTGACCGCGCTTGACCCCGATCAGGTGGCATTCCTCACGCTTGTTGCGCTGGGCGGCTATGTGGTCGCCTACTGGATGACCGGCGGCGCCTTCGTCGAGCGCTTCCGGGCGACCTTCAGGCCGTTGCTGGTCGGCCTGGTCGTGGGCTCGGCGATCATCGCGCTGCCGACCATCATGGTGCTGAACTTCGCGGCGGATTCCAATCGACCGCATTTCACCATTGCCGATGCGGAAATGGGCTCGCTGCACCCATCGAGCCTGCTGACCCTGCTTGTCGCGAACCTCTTTGGCACGATCGGGCCGAATGACCGGTATTGGGGCGCGCCGAGCGTCCATTGGCCCTATATCGTGAATCTCGTTGTGGCGCGGAACATGGCGAATTTCTACATGGGCGTGCTGCCTTTCGCGGCCATCGTCCTGTGGCTCACCTCGCGCCGCGCCTATGGCCACCGCTTCATGGCGCTGGGCATCATGTTCGTCCTGATGATCCTCTATGCGCTGGGGAAATACACGCCGCTCTTCGGCGTGCTCTACCACGCGCTTCCGGGTGTCTCGCTCTTCCGTCGACCGGCGGATTCACTCTTCCTGGTCGGCGCGCTCGGGGCCTTCCTCGCCGGGTTCGGCCTCGATCATCTGATCCGCCGCGGCGAGGAGATCGGGCGCGGCGCGATGGTCGCGCTCGGTGGCCTCGTGGTTGCGGGCTTTGCGGCGGCCATCGGCTTGGCGATCTGGCTCGGCAAGTTGCAGCAATCCATGCTCGATATCCTCATCGCCTTCGGCTTTGTTGCGGCGACGCTCATCGTCGTGCTGCTGGTGCGACCCATCGCCTTGCGGCGCCCGGTGCTCGCGGCGGCGGCTTTCGCAGCTTTGCTCGCGGCCGATTTCGGCTGGAACATGCGCCCCAATGATTCCACCGGCCTGCCGATGGCCGAATATGAGGCGATGCGGCTCGATACACAGAACGACACCATCCTGGAACTCAGGAAGCGCATTGTCGAGGATGGCACGCGCCGTGATCGGGTGGAGATTGCCGGGCTCGGCTTTCATTGGCCCAATCTCGGCCTCGTGCATGGCTTCGAGAACACCTTGGGCTACAACCCGCTGCGCCTCAAGCATTACGTGACCGCCACCGGCGCCGGCGATCAGGTGGCGGGCATCGACCAGCACAATTTCGCGCCACTCTTCCCCTCCTACCGCTCGCCCTTCGCGAATCTGATGGGTCTGCGCTTCATCGCGATCGGCGCGCCCATCGCCAAGGTCGACCCGCGTATTCGCACCAATCCCTTGCCGCTCGTGGCGCGCACGAAGGACGCCTATATCTACGAGAACCCGGACGCGCTGCCCCGCGTGATGGTGGTGAACGAGGCGCAGATCGTCGACCAAACCCGCCTGCTGCAATTCGGCGAATGGCCGGGCACCGATTTCCGCCGCGTCGCCTATATCGAGCGCACCTCGCTGCCGCTGCCGCGCACGCGCTTCGGCGGAACGGCAAGGATCACGCGCTACACCAACACCGAGATCACGGTGGAAACCGATGCCCAGCGTGGCGGGGTGCTGCTGCTGAACGATATCTGGCACCCCTGGTGGTTTGCGGAAATCGATGGAAAATCCACCCCGGTCCTGCGTGCCAACGGCATTTTCCGCGCGGTCATCCTGCCGGCCGGAGTCAACACGGTGACCTTCCGCTTCGAGCCGCTGCGCGGGGTTTTGCGGCGCTTCCTGATGGCTGCGGGCTTCCTGCCGGGCTGAACCAGCCGCGCTGACGACAAAGCCGATATCGTCAATCATCGCCCGGGCGCGGGCGACCGGCAAGGACTTTGCCAATCGCGGCGCGCGCCGATTCAAGTTCGTTCAGGGCATCGAGAAAGGCCTGCCGGGCGGAGGCGGAGGGATTGGCGGGCTGGGGCGAGATCGAAGCAGCCTGCTCTGCCGTGGAAGGTTCGTCCGGCGGCATGAAGGATGGTCGCGCCCCCAATCCGCCACGGGTGAACGAGACCTGCCCCTCCTTCATGCGGGCCGCCATCGAAGACGGCTCGACGGCCTGTGAAGGGGAGGGAGGCGTCACGGCGGGCTGTGTTGGAGCAACGACTGGCGCGAAGAGGTCCGGATGCGGCGGCGCTGGCGCCGGGCGCGGGGGCGCGGGGGGCGTACGGGCCGCCGGCGCTGCACGATCCTCGAAGACATCATCCTCGGGCGCGGCCGGTTCCAGTCCAGGCACGAGGCCACCGGCGCGACCCACGGCCTGCACGGCCCTGGCGCCCTGCTCCTTCAGGATTCGTTGCACACCCTTGATCGTGTAGCCCTCGCGATAAAGCAGATGCCGGATACCCTTGAGCAACTCGACATCATCGGGCCGGTAGTAACGGCGACCGCCACCGCGTTTCAGGGGCTTGATCTGCGGAAAGCGCGTTTCCCAGAAACGCAGCACATGCTGCGCGATGTCGAGATCCTCGCCCACCTCGCTGATTGTCCGGTACGCGTCCGGTGCCTTGTCCATCAGCCCCCTCCCCAGGGTGCCGAAATCCGTGGAATCCTGTTGGCCTGCCCCGTTCGCCCGAAAGGGAGCGTGGCATTCCGGTGAATATCTTTATCGGGAAAAAAGACGCCTGGAATTTGTTGGAGATCAATCTTCGGCGGCGGTATCGTCGCCATTGATCCTTGCCTTCATCACATTGGACGGCTTGAAGACCAGCACGCGGCGCGGGGTGATGGGAACTTCAACGCCGGTTTTCGGGTTGCGGCCAATGCGCTCGCCCTTCTCGCGGACGATGAACGAACCGAAGGACGAAAGCTTCACGGTCTCGCCGGAAACCAGCGTATCGCTGATTTCCTTCAGCACGGTCTCGACGAGTTCCGACGATTCGGCCCGGCTCAGGCCAAGCTTCTGGTAGACAGCCTCACAAAGATCGGCACGGGTGATGGTGCGCCCAGCCATGTTCAACTCCCTCAATTGACCGAGCCAAAGGCGACCATTCTCTTCTTCTTGCGGCCGCACCAGCACCGGCGCAGAATCTTTAAAACTATCCTTCTGATTTTCCGAAGCTATTGACAAGCAGTCGCAGGGTCAAGCTTCAACCCTGCCAACAAGCTTTGCTAGAAGCGGAAAAGCGCCGCCCCCCACGTGAAACCACCGCCCATCGCCTCGATCAGCACGACCTGGCCGCGCTGGATCCGGCCATCCCTCACCGCGACATCCAGCGCGAGCGGAATGGAGGCGGCGGAGGTATTTCCATGCATGTCGACCGTCAGAACCACCTTGCCGGGTGCGATACCGAGCTTGTCCGCGCTGGCGGTGATGATGCGCTGGTTCGCCTGATGCGGCACGAACCAGTCGATCGTCTCGGCCGAATAGCCCGTGGCCGCGAAGGCATCGACGATGACATCCGTGATCATGCCCACTGCATGCTTGAAGACCTCGCGGCCCTCCATGCGCAGATGGCCGACGGTGCCGGTGGAGGACGGGCCACCATCGACATAGAGTTTCGCGCGATGACGCCCATCGGAGCGCAGATGCGTGGTGAGAATGCCCGTATCCGCGGCATCTCCCTTGCCGTCGATCGCCTCAAGCACCACCGCGCCCGCGCCATCGCCGAAGAGCACGGCCGTGGCGCGATCTTCCCAATCGAGGATGCGCGAGAAGGTTTCCGCGCCGATCACCAGCGCGCGCTGGTTCGCGCCGGAGGTGATGAACTTGTCCGCGACCGTCAGCGCATAGACAAAGCCCGAGCACACCGCCGCGACATCGAAGGCGGCGCCATGGGTAATGCCAAGCGCTGCCTGAACCTGTGTGGCGGTGGAGGGAAAGGTGTAATCCGGCGTGGCGGTCGCCAGGACGATGAGGTCGATATCCTGTGCGGTGAGGCCCGCATGGGCGAGCGCAGCCTCCGCCGCCTTCAGCCCGAGCATGCTCGTTGTTTCGCCCTCGGCCGCGATGTGGCGCTGGCCGATGCCGGTGCGCTGGCGGATCCACTCGTCGGATGTGTCCATCCGCTCGGCAAGTTCGGCATTCGTGACGATCCGCGCGGGCAGATAGCTTCCCACGCCGGCAATTCGCGAGCGACGCATCAGGCTGATCCCGTTTCCCTGTCGGCCGGGTCTTCGCCGGCGCGGTTCTCGACCATGGCGGAAGAAGCGCCGGGCAGAACCCATTCGCCGCGTTCGGCCAGGGCCGAGCCGATCTTCGCCATCAAATCATATTTCGCCATGTCATAGGCCACATCCACGGCGCTTGCGAAGCCCAGGGCATCCGTGCCGCCATGGCTCTTCACCACCACGCCGTTGAGCCCGAGGAAGACCGCGCCATTCACCCGGCGCGGGTCCATCTTGCTGCGCAGGGAATTGAACGCGCCGCGCGCCAGAAGATAGCCGATCTTCGCCAGGAATGACGACTGGATGGCGCTTCTGAGGTAATCGCCGATCTGCTTCGCGGTGCCCTCGGCGGTCTTGAGCGCGATATTCCCGGCAAATCCTTCCGTGACGACCACATCCGAACGGCCCTTGCCGATATCATCGCCCTCGACGAAGCCGATATAGTGCATGTTCGGGAGGTTGGCCTCGCGCAGGATGCTGCCGGCCTCCTTCACCTGCTCCACGCCCTTGATCTCCTCGACGCCGACATTCAGCAGCCCGACCGTGGGACGCTCCAGATCGAACACGATCCGCGCCATGGCCGAGCCCATGATCGCCATGTCCACGAGGTTCTCGGCCGTGGCACCGATGGAGGCGCCGACATCGAGCACGATGCTCTCGCTGCGCGCGGTGGGCCACATGCAGGCAAGCGCCGGGCGGTCGATGCCCGGCATCATGCGCAGGCAGAAGCGGGCCATCACCATCAATGCGCCGGTATTGCCGGCGGAACAGCAGACATCCGCCTCGCCCTTGCGCACGGCGTCGATTGCCAACCACATCGAGGATTTATAGCGCCCGTGGCGCAGCGCCTGGCTCGGCTTCTCGTCCATAGGGACCACAATATCCGCATGGATGACGCGCGCGCGGGCCTTGAGTTTGGGATGCTTGTCGAGCTCGGCGTTGATCTCGCTTTCGCGGCCGAACAGCAGGAATTCGCAATCGGGGTGCCGTTCCAGCGCCGGCGCCGCGCCAGGCACAGTTACCGTGGGACCGAAATCGCCACCCATCGCATCGAGCGAAATGCGCAGATTGCGCCCGCTTCTGCGCGGCTCGTGAGCCTGGGCCTCGTCGCTCATCCGGTGTTCACTCCTCGACCGGCCCGACGCGCCGGCTTTCGAACCGGCAGGCAGGAAGCCCCGCGAGACCGATGGGTTCGATTAGAATGCGCGGGGGCCGCTTGCAAGCGCCAAGCAGCGGCAATCAGCCCTTGCCCTCATCCGATTTCAGCGCCTTGAGCGCCGCGAAAGGCGAAATCATGTCCTCACCGACCTTGATCTCGGCGAAATCGGCATCCGGCTTGCGTGGATAGGGGTCGAGCCCAAGGATCAGATATTCCACCGCGAGAGCCGCCGGATCGATATGGCCATTGACGATCGCATCCGGCAATTCCGGGCTGCCATCGGCCAGCGCGTCCTCGTCTTCCTCCACTTCACGCTCGGCGAGGCGCGCCAGCACCTCCGGCGGCGCGAAGGTCGCCTCCACCGGCTCGGAGACGTGATCGGCGAAGGGCTCGAGCGTGACGACGCAGATCGGCTGCGTCTCGGCATCCACGCGGCCGCTGACCTCCACCGAGCCATCATGCCGGGGGTGGAGCGTGAGGTGCGCCTCGAAGCGGTCGAGCGCGTGAAGCCCCGCGAACTGCGCGATCCGCGCCCGTGTTTCGGCATCGGGCTTCAGCACGAGATGCGTCTCGCCCTTCAGCGTCATGACCGAAAGCGGCTCGGTATAGGGCAGGGCGGGAAGCTTGACCGGAATCTTGGGAGGAATCTTGGATTTGCTCATGTCCGGCCTCCCGCCAGAGCATCACCGGCCAGAAGCCCGGCGAGATCCTTCGAATCAAGGGTTGCGATCATGTCCCGAATCTCGGCCACCAGCCCGGCCGGAACATCCTCCGGCATCCGTTCGGAGCCGTAGAGATTGCGCGCGAGCGCCGCGCGGAGTTGCACCTCATCCCCGGATTCAATCGCCGCGGTATAGGCCCCTGCGCGACCATAGAAGCCCTGCGCCAGCGCCTTCACCTTCTTGCCGACCGAGAGATCGCCGACGCCGGAACGGCGCAAACCATCATCGAGATGCCGGAAGAGCTGGTCCACCACCTCCTGCCCCACGGCCTCGGCCGGGGCGGAAAGCTGCGACAGCCGACGCAGCACCAGCGTCGTCACCAGCGCGAGCCGCTCGAAGCGGCCCTCGAAACTATCCGCGACGCCATGCTCCCGATAGGCCACGGGGTTGCGCGCAGCCGCGACGAGATCGAGGAACAGCCCTGTCACGTCAGGCACCGAGCGGGAGCGGAACAACCAGCCGAACATCGAAAACCTGCGGTAAGGGACAACCAAACGGGAAAAGATCCGACCTTGCCGCCGCTTGTGGCGTAGGCCGGGTCGTTTTTCAATCTTCATTTCTCCGCAATCGAATGATTGTCTTTCGCCCCGGAAAAGGGCATCGAAGGCCCCAATGTCAGGCTTGCAGGTGCGGGCTCCACCCGCATCTTCCGCCAGCCCGTTCCGACCGAATGGAGTTCTACGCATGACGATGCGCACCCTGCCCGGCCTGGCTGGCGCCACGGCGATCGCGGCCCTGCTTCTTGCGACCACCGGCTGCGCCGATCAGAGCATCGGCCAGCGCGGCTATGTGATCGACGAGAAGGCCCTGGCGCAGATCAAGGTCGGCTCCTCGGCCGAACAGGTGCTGCTGGTGATGGGTACGCCCTCCACCACCTCCACCGTGGGCGGGCAGACCTATTATTACATCTCCCAGAAGGTCTCGCGCCCCATCCTGGCGCTGAATGACCGCATCACCGACCAGCGGGTGATCGCCTTCTACCTCGATGACAAGAACCGCGTCACGCGCGTCGCCGATTACGGCCTGAAGGATGGCGTGGTGTTCGATTTCATCTCGCGCACCACCCCCACCGGCGGGCAGGAAGCGAGCTTCCTCGGCGGCATCTTCCGCCGGCTCGGCGCCAGCGCGGTGTGATTTTTCCCGCCGCGTGAAACTCGTCGTCTCCGAAGCGACGAATGATTACGTTGGAAATCCCTTGCCGCGCATGCATGCGCTGACCTGAGCGACGGCGGCTGGCCTCGTTGGACGCGACCAGTAAATCGCGCTCTTTCCCCTGTCGTTCGGGCGCCGCCGGACGACACCTCCCGCGTCCGAATTGCACTGGCAGCGGGCTTTGCCTGCTCGGCTTTTCACCTGATCGCAAAGCGGATCGTAAGCAAGAGCCGGGACGGCGGAATACTGGAAGTAAAGCCCCGAACACACTGCGATCAGGATCAATTTCTTATTCAACAATAAGCCTCCCCCATATTCGATGCGGGCGAGGCTAACGGAAAAAAAAACGGCGCAAGCGGCGCCGTTTCCAAAACCAGCCATTGTTGAAGTGGCCGATTGCGAATCCATGCCGAGAGGCAGGGTTTCGCAATCGTTCCAGTCAATGCGCCAGGATCGCGAGCAGCAGCAGGGCCACGATGTTCGTGATCTTGATGGCCGGGTTCACGGCCGGGCCGGCGGTGTCCTTGTAGGGATCGCCGACGGTGTCGCCGGTCACCGACGCCTTGTGGGCATCCGAACCCTTCATGTGGCGCACGCCGTCCTGATCCACGAAACCGTCCTCGAAGGATTTCTTCGCGTTGTCCCAGGCGCCGCCACCCGAGGTCATCGAAATCGCGACGAACAGGCCCGTCACGATCACACCGAGGAGCATCGCACCCACCGCCGCGAAGGCCTGCGCCTTGCCGGCAATGGCGTTCACGCCGAAGAAGATGACGACAGGCGCCAGAACCGGCAGCAGCGAGGGGATGATCATCTCGCGGATGGCGGCCTTGGTCAGCATGTCGACCGCGCGGGCATAATCCGGCTTCTCCGTGCCTTCCATGATGCCCTTCTTCTCCTTGAACTGGCGGCGCACTTCCACCACCACGTCGCCGGCCGCGCGGCCCACGGCCGTCATCGCGATGCCGCCGAAGAGGTAGGGGATGAGGCCGCCGAGCAGCAGGCCCACCACCACATAGGGATTGGCGAGGCCGAAATCGATCGTGCCGATGCCCTTGAAGTAGGGGAATGCCGTCGAGCCCGCCTTGTTGGCTTCCGCGATGAAATATTGCAGGTCGTAGTTATAGGCCGCGAAGAGCACCAGCGCGCCGAGGCCCGCCGAACCGATCGCATAGCCCTTGGTGACGGCCTTCGTGGTGTTGCCGACCGCGTCGAGCGCGTCGGTCGACTTGCGCACTTCCTTCGGCAGGCCCGCCATCTCGGCGATGCCGCCCGCATTGTCCGTCACCGGGCCGAAGGCATCGAGTGCCACGATCATGCCGGCGAGGCCCAGCATCGAGGCCGTGGCGATCGCCGTGCCGAACAGGCCCGCGAGGTTGTAGGTGAGGATCACGCCCGCGACGATCACGAGGGTCGGCAGCGCCGTCGATTCGAGGCTGACCGCGAGCCCCTGGATGACATTGGTGCCATGGCCGGTCACCGAGGCCTGGCTGATCGAATTCACCGGGCGCATGCCGGTGCCGGTGTAATATTCAGTGATCCAGACGATGGCCGCCGTCACCAGAAGCCCGACCAGACCGCAGAGGAACAGCGCGCCACCGGTGATGCTCTGGCCGCCAACCGTGCCGATCGAGCCCCAGCCGATGGTGAACTGCGTCGCGACCCAGAGGCCGCCGATGGAAAGCACGCCGGTCGCGATGAGGCCCTTGTAGAGCGCGCCCATGATCGAACCATTGGCGCCGAGCTTCACGAAATAGGTGCCGATGATCGAGGTGAGAATGCAGACGCCACCGATCATCATCGGGTAGATCATCGCGCTCGCAAGGCTCGGCTGGCCGGCAAAGAAGATCGCCGCGAGCACCATCGTCGCGACGATCGTCACCGCATAGGTCTCGAAAAGGTCGGCCGCCATGCCGGCGCAGTCGCCTACATTGTCGCCCACATTGTCGGCGATCACGGCGGGGTTGCGCGGGTCATCCTCGGGAATGCCGGCTTCCACCTTGCCCACGAGGTCGGCGCCCACATCCGCACCCTTCGTGAAGATGCCGCCGCCAAGACGCGCGAAGATCGAGATGAGCGAAGCGCCGAAGCCGAGCGCGACCAGCGCGTCGATCACGGTGCGGCTCGCAGGCGCGTGGCCCATGAACTGCGTGAGGATCATGTAATAGACCGCGACGCCAAGAAGCGCGAGGCCCGCAACAAGCATGCCGGTCACGGCACCCGCCTTGAAGGCGAGGTCGAGGCCGCCCGCAAGGCTCTGCATCGCGGCCTGCGCCGTGCGCACATTGGCGCGCACCGAGACGTTCATGCCGATATAGCCGGCGGCGCCCGAAAGCACCGCGCCGATCAGGAAACCGATGGCCACCGGAAGGCCCAGCAGGAACCACGTGCCGACGAAGATCACCACGCCCACGAGCGCGATCGTCTTGTACTGGCGGTTGAGATAGGCCTGAGCGCCTTCCGCAACGGCGGCGGCGATTTCCTGCATGCGCTGGCTGCCGGCATCCTTGCTCATCACCTGATTGATGGTGATGACGGCATAAAGGATGGAGAGCGCCCCCAGCGCGATGATCACGAGAAGTGGTGTCATGTCGTGCCTGTTCCGCGTTTCAATCGAAGTTTTCTTGTTCTCCGCAGGCTCCCCGAACGAAGCCCCCTGCCACGGTCCGGTCCTGCGGGTTGCGCACGGGTTTACAAAGCTTCAACCACTTCTCCAAGCCCCCATTTCGGGGTAAGCCTGCGTTTTCGACCAGGAAAGGGCCGGATCAGGCCGCGACGCGCCGGCGATCCTCACGCAGCAGCAGCACGACCATCGCAAGAGCAGCGATGATGAAGGGGAAAAGCGCGATGTTGAGGCTCGCCCAGCCGAATCCCGCCAGCAACTTGCCGGAAGACAGCGAGGCAAGCGCCGTGACCGAGAAGATCACGAGATCGGTGAAACCCTGCACCAGGTTGCGTTCGGATGGCTTCTGCCCCTCGGCGACGACGGCGGATGCGCCGACAAAGGCGAAGTTCCAGCCCACGCCCAGCAGGATGAGCGCGGTGTTGAAATGCGCGATCGTGATGCCGGAAAGCCCCACGATGCCACAGAGCGCGAGCAGGATCAGCCCCGCGGCGATCACCTTGTAGACGCCGAACCGGGCAATCAGCGGGCCGGTGAAGAAGCCGGGCAGGAACATCCCCACGATATGCCACTGGATGGCCAGGGTCGCGTCGGTCGTCGTGTGGAAGCAGCCGATCATCGCAAGCGGGGTCGCGGTCATGATGAAGTTCATCAGCGCCTGCGCGATGGCCGAAATGCCGATGGCGAGCTTCAGGCGGCGAGACTTCAGAATTTCGCGCAAGGGTCGGGCGGGCTCCTGCGAGACGGCTACCGGCGCGGGGGCATTCCGGAAGAAGAACAGCAGGAAAATGCTCAGGCCCGCCACGAGCGCCTGCCCGATATAGCTCGCCATGAAGGTGAAGGGCGGCATCATGTCCTGGGTGTGGATCACCAGTTGCGGCCCCACGAAGGCCGCCGCGATGCCGCCCGCGAGCACCCAGGCAATCGCCTTGGGGCGGAAACCCGGGCTCGCATTGTCCGTCGCGCCGAAACGATAGTTCACGACAAAGGCCTGGTAGCAGCCGCACATCGCCGTCGCGATCATGAACAGGGCGAACGACCCCTCCCGCACGGCATAGGCCGCGATGAGACCCGCCAGCAGCCCCATGGCAGCGCCATATTGATAGGCCGCGCGACGCCCCAGCCTGCGCAGCAGAAAGGCCGCGGGCATGGTGGCCAACGCCGTGCCGAGCACGAAGGTCGTCGTGGGCGCCGTGGCCCAGGCCGGAGACGGCCCGAGCGAGGCCCCGACCAGCGCGCCCGTGGCGAACACCACCGAGGCATTGGCTCCGGCCAGCGCCTGCGCGCCCGAGAGCACCAGCGCATTGCGCCGGGCGAGCGCGTCATCATGGGCCATGGAACATTCCTCTTGGTCTCGTTTCCTCAGAAACTATGCGCATAGGCGCGCCGCGTGAAGCGACGTTCGCGGCCATCCGGGTTGCACCAAAGACGCACCCCGCCCACCTCGCCCAGCCTCCCGATGCATGCCACGGGCACGCCTGCCTCCCGTGCCGCCGCCTCGAAGGCGACGGCCCGATCCGGCGGGATCACGCAAAGGATCTCGTAATCATCGCCCCCGGTGAGGATCGTGTCGATGAGCACGGGATCAGCCAGCAAGGCCGCGCGGGCCGCATCCGAGAGCGGTACGTCACCGATCTCGAAACGCCCGCCAAGGCGGCTCGCGAGCTTGTCCGCATCGCCCACGAGCCCATCCGAGACATCCATCGCGCCGCGCGCATGGGCGAGCAATGCGGGCGAGAGCGCATTGCGCGGTCGGGGATGAAGATAACGGTCGAGCAGGAAATCGCGGTGTTCCGGCTCAAGGGCGTGCGCCCAGAGGGCATCGGGCGCGAGGCGCAGTGTCACGCCCAATGCGGCATCGCCGATCGTTCCCGAGACATAGACGAGATCACCCGGCTCGCCGCCCTGGCGGGGCACCATGCTCCCCCGGGGCACGGTTCCGAAGGCGGTGACGGAGAGCGTGAGCGCCGGCGCGTTGACCGTATCCCCGCCCAGCAGCGCACAGCCGCTTTCGCGCGAGAGTGCCGCGAGGCCCGCCACGAAACCGGCCAGCCAATCCTCGCCCTGCGCCCGCGTGCGCCCGAACCCGAGCAGAAACCCGAAGGGACGCGCGCCCTTGGCCGCAAGATCGGAGAGGTTCACCGCCAGCGCCTTGCGGGCGATGGAAGCAGGCGCGTCGTTCCCGAAGAAATGCACGCCCTCGACGATCATGTCCTTGGTGACCACGAGGCTTTCACCCGCTGGCACATCGAGCGCGGCGGCATCATCCGCAAGTCCGAAGGCGCCCGGCCCGGCAAGCGGCGCGAAAAAGCGCGCGATCAGCTCGAATTCACCGGGCGTATCGGCGGCGCCGGTCATGGCGCGTCAGCTTTCGCGCGGGGGCGCGGGCTTTGCCAGATCCTCGGCGCGATAGTCGCGCGCCAGCCTGTCGAGCACGGCATTGACCATGCCCACCTCGTCCTTCTCGAGGAAGGCCGAGGCGATATCGACATATTCCGAGAGGATGACCCGTGGCGGCACATCCTTGCCATGCTTGAGCTCGAAGGCACCGGCGCGGAGCGTCGCGCGCATGATGGCTTCCACGCGCTTCAGCGGCCAGCCCTCGAGAATGCGATCCACCGCCTGGTCGAGCGCCACCTGGTCGGCGAGCACCCCTTCGAGGATGAGCCGGAACAGGGCCGCCTCGGCGGGCTTGTACTGGTCGCCCTCGATCTCCCGGCCCATCCAGAAACTCTCGAACTCGGCAAAAACCTCGTTGAGGCCTTTCCCCGCGAGTTCCATCTGGTAGAGCGCCTGCACGGCCGCGAGGCGCGCGGCGGCGCGCTTCTCACCCCGGCTGACCGAGCGATCGCGCGAGCGGATCTTCTTGCCTTGCTCGATCATCGGCCAGACCCCCGCTTCAAGGCCACGAGCATGAGCACAGCACGGGCGGCGTCTCCCCCCTTGTCGCCCTTCGCCGGGTTGGCGCGCGCTTCCGCCTGCGCCTCGTTCTCGACCGTGAGGATGGCATTGCCGAAGGGAATGGCATTGGTGGTGGCATAGTCGATCAGCGCGCGGTTCGACTGCACCGAGACGATGTCATAATGCGAGGTTTCGCCACGAATGACCACGCCAAGCGCCACGAAACCATCGGGCTTCGGCTGCTGTTCGGCGCGGATCGCCATGGCGACGGGAATCTCCAGCGCGCCGGGCACGGTGATGATCTCGAATTCCGCGCCAGCCTCGCTGATCGCCGCCGTCGCGCCCTCGCGCAGCATGTCGTTGAGGTCGTCGTAATAACGCCCCTCGATCACGACGATATGGGCACCGCGCGCGCCTGAAATCGGCGCCTGCCGGCGCTTGGCCTCGGCCATGACAAACTCCTGAAAATCCTGAGCGCTTGCGTTTAGGCGCTTCACTGCCTCTCGGCAAGCGCCGCGGTCTCGGCGAGCCGCGCCGCATATCGCGCCATCATGTCGATCTCGAGATGAACGTGATCACCCGCCTTCCGCGTCCCGAAGGTCGTGACCGCGAGGGTATGCGGAATGAGCAGCACCGAGAAGAGATCATCCTCCACAAGGTTCACCGTGAGCGAGACGCCATCGAGCGCGACCGAGCCCTTAGCCGCGATGAAGCGATGCAGCGGTTTCGGCGCGCGAAGCATGAAGCGCGCGGTGGCACCCCAATTCACATCCGACGGCGTGACCTCCTCGCGGGACACGATCTCGGAGAGGGCATCGACATGCCCGGTCACGAGATGCCCGCCGAGTTCATCGCCGATCTTCAGCGCGCGTTCGAGATTGATGCGCGTGCCTTTCCGCCAGGTGCCGACACGGGTGAGGCGAAGCGTCTCGGCCGCTGCTTCCACCTCGAACCAGCTCGCGCCGGCCTCGCCGCCAACCGCGATGGCCGTGAGGCAGCAGCCGGCACAGGCGATGGAGGCACCGATCGCGATCGTCGCGGGGTCGTAGGAACAGGCGATGCGCAATCGCTTGAGGTTTGTGCCGCCCTCAACCCGTTCCACGGTTCCGATATCGGTGACGATGCCGGTGAACATCAGCCCTTCCCCTCGTGAATTTCGAGCCGGTCCGGCCCGAGCATGCGCGCGCCCACGAGGTGGGCCTTCGCGATCCATCCGGCAAGGTCCCGCCCGATGGCGGGCAGGCCCTGGCCGATGGCATTCGCGCCGGTCAGGAGTTCGAGGCGGTCGATGAAACCGGCTTTCGCGAAGGCGTTGGAAAGCGTCGGCCCGGCCTCGACCATCACGCGTGTGATGCCCTGCGCGGCGAGCGCACCAAGGGCGGCCGCGAGATCGAGATGGCCATCCTCGGCCTTGGGAATACCAAGGATTTCAGCAGCCTGTTCGCCCTCCCCGCCCGATGGGCCCGCTTGGCTCGCAGTCCGATTCGAGACGCCAAGGAACGGATTGCGCGCCTTGGCAGAGAGAATCAGCACGGGTGCCTTGGCCGCTTCCGTGATGATCCGCGCATGGGCGGGCAGGCGGCCTTCGGTATCGAGCACCACGCGCATCGGGCTCATGCCGGCCATGCCCGGCAGGCGCACATCGAGCCGGGGATCATCGGCCAGCACCGTGCCGATGCCGGTGATCAAGGCATCATGGATCGAGCGGAGGCGTTGCACGTAAGCACGTGCCTCCTCGCCGGTGATCGCGATCGGCTTGCGATCTGCGGTTCCGGCGAATCCGTCCTTTGTCTGCGCGAGCTTGAGGGTCACGAAGGGCCGATGGCTGGAAACGCGCAGGCAATGGCCGCGCGTCACCGCGCGCGCCTCCGGCTCGCAAAGGCCCGTCACCACCGCGATGCCTGCCTTGCGCAGGGCCTCCGTCCCCTCCCCGCTCGCGAAAGGCGAGGGATCGGCAGCACCGATCACCACGCGGGCTATGCCGCTCGCGAGAATGATTTCCGTGCAGGACGGCCCGAAGACCCGCTGCGAGCGCCGCGCGCAGGGTTCCAGCGTGACATACATCGTGGCACCGCGCGCCGCTTCTCCGGCTTCCGCCACGGCATTCGCTTCCGCATGCGGCCGGCCGCCGGGCGATGTGCGGCCCCGGCCCAGCATCACCGGCGGATCGACGCTCTCGTTGACCACGAGGGCCGCGACGGAAGGGTTCGGCCAGGTGCGGCCGAGCCCGCGCCGCGCGAGCGCGATCGCCGCACGCATGAAGGCTTCGTCCCGCGGGGCGAACATCATCCGCCATCCTCGGCGGTCTCGCCCGAGACTTCCTCGTGCCCGAGTTCGCGGAGGATGTCGCCGAATTCCTCGGCGGCGTTGAAGTTCTTGTAGACCGAGGCGAAGCGCACATAGGCGACCTGATCGAGCCGCCGCAGGCGTTCCATCACCAGCGCGCCGATGCCCTCGCTGGTCACCTCGCCCTCGGACTGGCTCTCGAGTTCGCGCACGATGCCGTTGATCAGCCTTTCCACGCGGTCGCGGTCGATGGGGCGCTTCCTCAGTGCGATCTCGATGGAGCGCGCGAGCTTGTCGCGATCAAACGGCACGCGCCGGCCCGAGCGCTTGACCACCATCAGTTCCTTCAGCTGCACCCGCTCGAAGGTCGTGAAGCGCCCGCCGCAATCGGTGCAGACGCGCCGGCGACGGATCGCGCCGCCATCATCGGCGGGGCGCGAATCCTTCACCTGCGTGTCGAAGGAACCACAGAAGGGGCAACGCATGGGAACAATCCGGAACGAAAACCGCGCCCTGTCGGCCCGGCCGGAGCTTGGCGGGCGATCAAGGATCGCATGACAGCCTCCGTTGCTTGAACTCATCGCATTTTCTTCGATCAACCGGTATCCAATTGATCGGGTAATGCATCCTCGCCTGTTGGAAAGGGGTGGAAAGGTCAAGCCGGCTCCCATGAAAAGCCGGCCTGTGCCCATCAATAGATCGGGAACCGCGCGGTGAGCGCGTGGACCTTGGCCTTCACGGCCTCTTCCACGGCGCTATTGCCCTCCTCGCCATTCCTGGCAAGGCCATCCACCACCTCGGCGATGAGATTGCCGACCTGCTGAAACTCCGCCACGCCGAAGCCGCGCGAAGTGGTCGCCGGCGAACCGAGGCGGATGCCGCTCGTCACCATCGGCTTCTCGGGGTCGAAGGGAATGCCGTTCTTGTTGCAGGTGATATGCGCGCGACCCAATGCCTTTTCGGCGGCAACGCCCGTCACCTTCTTCGGGCGCAGATCCACCAGCATCAGGTGATTGTCCGTGCCGCCGGTGACGATGGCGAAACCCCTGGATTTCAGCGTCTCGGCGAGCGCCTTCGCATTGGCAACGACGGCATGCGCGTAGTTCCTGAATTCCGGCTGCAGCGCCTCGTTGAAGGCCACGGCCTTGGCCGCGATCACATGCATCAGCGGGCCGCCCTGCAGGCCGGGGAACACCGCCGAATTGATCTTCCTGGCGATTTCCGGATCGTTGGTCAGCACGATGCCGCCGCGAGGGCCGCGCAGGGTCTTGTGCGTGGTCGAAGTGACAACATGCGCATGCGGGAACGGCGAGGGATGCGCGCCACCGGCCACGAGGCCAGCGAAATGCGCGATATCCACCATGAAAGTGGCACCCACGGCATCGCAGATGCGGCGGAAGGCTTCGAAATCCCAGTGCCGCGCATAACCCGAGCCCCCGGCGACGATGATCTTCGGCTTGTGCTCGATCGCGAGGCGCTCGACCTCCTCCATGTCGATGAGGTGGGTTTCCGGGTTCACGTTGTAGGGCACCACGTTGAACCACTTGCCGCTCATGTTCACGGAGGCGCCATGCGTGAGATGGCCGCCCGCCGCGAGGTTCAGGCCCATGAAGGTGTCGCCCGGTTTCATCAGCGCGAGAAACACCGCCTGGTTGGCCTGCGAACCCGAATTCGGCTGCACATTGGCGAAATCACAGCCGAAAAGCTGCTTCACGCGGGAGATCGCCAATTCTTCGGCGATATCGACAAACTGGCAGCCGCCGTAATAGCGCTTGCCGGGATAGCCTTCCGCATATTTGTTCGTCATCACCGAGCCCTGCGCCTCGAGAACGGCGCGGCTCACGATGTTCTCTGAAGCGATGAGTTCAATCTCGTCGCGCTGGCGACCGAGTTCGAGCTGCACGGCCTTCGCGATTTCGGGATCGGCATCGGCGAGGCTCGCCGAGAAGAAGGAATTCGAGCGGATGGCGGCAGCGGCGGTCATGTTGGCTCCTTGGCAACTCCCTGGCGGGGCCCGGGCCGGGCAGACCTGCAAAAGCGGGATTCCGCCCGGCGCCGGGAGCAGCGTTCTCTAAGGCGAACGACCTGCAATCACAAGGGCAGAAGCCCCTCACGCGGCGAAGAACCGCCCGGCGCAGGATATGAGCCGGCAACAAAAAACCGCGCCCCGGAGGACGCGGTCTCGAAAACCTATACGGCCCTGGCCGGCAAGGTTCAGTTCACGAGGCGAAGCTGGTCAGCCGCCGACTTGCCGGTGCGGCGGTCGGGGGTGAGCACGAACTCGACCTTCTGGCCTTCCGCGAGGCCGCGGATGCCGGCACGCTCAAGCGCGGTGATGTGAACGAACACATCGGGACCGCCCTGGTCCGGCTGGATGAAGCCAAAGCCCTTGGTCGCGTTGAACCATTTCACGGTTCCGGTCTGCATGGTAGTTTCCTTTCAAGAAACAAGGTGTAAGGCGGGCACTGAAAGCGCGCGCGGGGTCTATCGATGTCTTGATCGGAAGGTCTAGAGACGGCGCCGGGACAAAGCCCAAGAATCGTCGACAAGCCATTCAGCCTAAAACTCGATCTTTAACGTATGCCACAGAAAATGGTCAAAAGAAAGGCCGACGCAATCCTTTCTTTTTTGTAAGCCCGGCGGTTGAAACCGGTCTCCCCCGGGGGGCCGGAGACTAAGCGGGGATTTTCTCAAGATCGACATTTCCCCCGCAGAGCAGCACCCCCACCCGCTCGCCCGCCGAGGGCCGATAGGCACCGCAGAGCAGGCCTGCCAAGGCTGCCGCGCCCCCCGGCTCGCAGGCCAGGCGGAAATCGCGCCACAGCGTCGCCATCGCGGAACGGATCGCCTCATCCGGCACCAGCACCACCCCGGCCACATGATCGCGGCAGATCGCATGCGCGAAGGGTCCGACATTTTTCGCGCCCAGCGAATCCGCCGCGATCGAATCGACCGACACATCCACGGGTTTCCCCGCTTCGAGCGCAGCATGGAGCGCGCGCGAACCTTCCGGCTCCACGCCCAGAACCTTCCGGCCCGTGCCGGCAAAGGCGCTGGCGATGCCCGAGATCAGCCCGCCGCCACCCACCGCGATCAGCACCGTGTCGAGGTCGGCCTGCTCTGCCCATTCGAGGCCGAGCGTGCCCTGCCCCGCAATGGTCGGGGCTGCTCCGAAGGGGTGAATGCGAGCCGCGCCGGTTTCCGCCACATGGGCGTCGCAGGCGGCTTGCGCATCATCGTAGCGCGCGCCGCCGATCACCACCTCCGCACCGAATCGGCGGATCGCCTCCACCTTGGCGGGGCTCGCGATTTCCGGAACGAAAATCCGCGCCTTGAGGCCAAGACGGCGCGCGGCATAGGCCACAGCCGCGCCATGATTGCCGCCGGAGGCAGCGGCGACGCCGCGATCGGGATTCTCGAGGGTCAGCAGGGAGTTGAACGCGCCACGCGTCTTGAAAGAGCCGGCATGCTGGCAGAATTCCAGCTTGAAATTCGGCAGGAAATCCCCGCCGAGTTCGCCCCGCTCCATCGGCAGAACCGGCGTCCGCCGCGCATGGGGCGCGATCCGCCGGGCTGCGGCGCGGATATCATCGAGCGAAACGGAAGAAGTTTGGATCATGCTCCACGGCTAGCATGGGGCGAAAGCGGCAAACAAGCACGATCCAGCTGGCGAAAGTCACCCCGGAGAAAGTCGCGGTCCGGCAACGATCAATCAGGCCGATCATCGCCCTCACGCAGGGCCTGCGTCACGGCGCCGGGGCCCACGCCATCCTTGCCGTAGATGTCGTCGCGGAACTGGATCACGCCATCGGGCGTCGCCCAGGCGGTGATGTAGGTCCAGTAGACGGGAATCGGCTCGCGCGGACGCGCATCGATGCGGCGCGCGGCACGGAAGGCCTCGTCGATCGCATCGCGGGTCCATTGCGGGTTATCCTGCAGGATCCAGTAGATGTATTCGCGCACATTCTGCACGCGCACGCAGCCCGAAGAGACGAAGCGGTAATCATCGCCGAAAATGCCCTTGGCCGGCGTGTCATGCATGTAGACGCCGTGTGGATTCGGGATGTTGATGCGCACGAAGCCAAGGCTGTTATGCTCGCCGCCGGGATCCTGCCGGAACAGGTAGCGCGTCGCCTCGTCCGAATTCCAGTTCACCTGCGCGGGCTGAAGTTCCTGCCCCTGCTGGTTGAAGATGCGGATCTTCTGCTCGGTGAGGTAATTCGGGTTCTTCTGCATCAGCGGGATCAGATCCTTGCGGATGATCGAGGCCGGCACGGTCCAGAAGGGGTGGAAATTCACCTCCACGATCCTGGCATTCATGATGGGCGACGGGCGGTCGATCTTGCCGACGCCGGCCACGTGGCGCGTCGCGACCTGGCCGTTCTCGACCGTCTCCACATAGGCCGCCGGAATGTTCACCGTGACATAGCGGTTGCCGAGATTGGCCGGATAGCCGCGCAGCCGCACGAGGTTCATCTCGAGCTGGCGAAGGCGGATTTCAGCCGGGGTGTTGAGCGCCGCGAAAGTCTGAGCACCCACGACGCCCGTGGGGGTCAGGCCGTGGCGGGCCTGATAGCGCTTCACCGCGCCATCGACGAAGGAATCGAAGATGTCGCTGTTGCCGACATTCGGGGAGAGATCGCCAAGCTCGATCAGGCGCGCCCGCAAGGCCTGCACATTCGGATGGCGGGTGCCGAGTTTCAGGCGCTGGTCGGAAGGCAGCGGCGGATGGCCGCCGCGCGCGACAAGCTGCTGATAGACGCCGATCGCCCCTTCGAGCGCCTGCAACGTCGCGGGGCCGAGAATGGGATAGGAGGTGCGGATATTCCGGGAGCGGATGGTGCCCGTGTCATAGGTCTGGGCCCATTCGGCCTGGCCACCGATCATCGGCGATTGCTGCGCGAAGGCGGGAAGAGCCGCGGCGGCCCCGAACAAGCCAGCCGTTCCCGAGAGGAACGCGCGGCGGTCCATTCCCATCCCTGAAAAGCGTGAAGCCCGATCGCCCGACATCCGTATCACCTGTTCCGTTCGCGGCGATGAAGCACCGATTCCGGTCCCCAAAGCGCCTTTCATCATAACTGTTTCTTAAACCGAAGAGAATTGCGAAACCGTTTGCAATGGCTTGCCGGCACCTCGCAATCCCGTCTGTTTCCCCTAGAGCGGGCGAACGGGGGCGAATTTGTGGCGCGCCGGCGCAATTTCCGCTCACGAGCGCGTGAGGCCCAGCAAAAAGAACAAGGCCCGCCAGGGGGCAGCGGGCCTTCAGTCGGGGGAGGGATTCCGGAGGCGATCGCGTGAGGCCGCGATCCAGAAATCGGGGGGAGGGCTTTCTGGCCCGCATCAGGGCGGGGCCGGCCTTCGCCGCAAGATCAGAGCCGATAGCGGATCTGGTCGGTCCAGAAACGATCGAGACGCATCAGCGCATGGTTCAGCGTATCGAAATCATGCTGGCCGATGCCACCGATCTGCTCGATGGTGCGCACATGCTTCTCGTAGAGGTCCGAGACAATCTTGTGAACTTCCTGGCCCTTCGGCGCGAGGCGGATGCGGACCGAACGGCGATCGACGCGGCTGCGCTGATGCGAAAGATAGCCAAGTTCCACCAGCTTCTTCACATTGTAGGAGACGTTGGAGCCGAGATAGTAGCCCCGCGTGCGCAATTCGCTGGCTGTCACGTCGTTGTCGCCGATATTGTAGAGGAGCAGCGCCTGCACGCTGTTCACATCATTGCGACCGCGGCGATCGAATTCGTCCTTGATCACATCCAGAAGACGGCGGTGAAGACGCTCCACGAGGGCCAGAGCTTCAAGGTATTTCGGACGAACGACCTGCGCGGATTCTGCTACGCCTTCCGTCCGGACAGCAACATTGCTCTTCGACATGTTCAGCACCCCTGTTTGACTTGAGGCAGCCTTGGGCCTGCCCCTGTGTTCTAGAGGTATGTATAAGGCGGCCCTGTGAAGATGCGTTTAAATTCCAGCGTAAATTTGGTATTCATCCTTCGCGGTAAATGAAATCCTTGCTTTGCATTTGTTAGTATTTTCAAGAAATGAATCTCACAATTCGGTAACGATGACTCGGATGGCCCGCCGGAAGGCCGGCCCGCGGCCTCTGCTCGTCAGAATTTCTGCCTTCGGAACAGAAAGGTGAGCGCGAAGAACATGAACATCATGATGCCGGAGCCAGTGGCCGTGAAGAGGCCCACTGTCCGCGCATAGCCTGTCACACCCAGCACGAATTCGAAGGTGGAGAGGAACAGCCAGAGGCTGGTGCCCCAGGTGGCGAGCAGCCACAACCCCACCGCCGCCGAGCAATTGAGCAATGCGAAGGCGACAATGATGGCCTGCCTCAGGCGCGGTTCCTCGGCAAGCGGCAGATCGCCCAATCCCAGGACGAGCATCCAGAAACCGATCCCCTTGAGCATGCAGATCGCCGCCGCGAGCCGCAGGAAAAGGGTCATGATCAGGTCCCAGCGCACGCCGGCGGCCTTCATTTCGCCCCCGATGGGCGGCTCGTCGCGTCCGCCGGGTTCGATCACGAAATCCGTGTTTCTGTCGCGATCGCGCGGTTGCACCATGGGCTCAGGCTCCGGGGAGGTCGAGATCGCGCGGAAGCGGCTCGAAATGCGCGGCGACCTTCGCCGGGTCGACATCCTCGATCCGCGCGGGGTTCCAGCGCGGTTGGTTGTCCTTGTCGATGATCAGCGCGCGAACCCCCTCGTAGAAATCCGGATCATGCACCAGCCGGCTGACAATCCGGTATTCCATCACCATCGCCTCGTTGAAATCGAGCGTGCGACCGCGCTTCACCTGCTCGATCGCGATCGCCATCGACATGGGTGATTTCGCCCGCATGCCGGCGAGCGTCTCGGCGGCGAAGGCGTCATCCGGCCCGGCGGCCTCCAGCGAGGCGAGGATTTCGCCCACCGAATCAAACGAGAAATGCCGGTTGATGGCATCGAGCCTGGCGAGGATCGGCGCCTGCTGTTCGTGTTCGGCGACCCGCGACACGGCGGAATCCACCGGAAGCCCGGCCGTCAGATGCATCAGCAATTCTTCCTCGCAATGCTGAGGCACGGCATGGGTCGCAAGGCCGAGCGCGATCGCGTCGGCCCGGCGGATTCGCGCGCCGGTCACCGCCAGCCAGGCACCCACCGCCCCGGTGAGGCGTGGCAGCGCATGGCTCGCGCCGACATCCGGGAAGAAGCCGATCCCCACTTCCGGCATGGCGAAAAGATAATTCGGGCCGGCGAGGCGATGCGAACCATGGAGTGAAATACCCACCCCACCGCCCATCACGATGCCGTCGATCAGCGCGATATAGGGCTTCGGATAGTGCTTGATCACGGAATTGAGCCGATATTCCCGCGCCCAGAAATCCAGCGCGACGGCCTGTTTGCCCGCGCGTCCGAGATCATGGATCAGCCGGATATCCCCCCCGGCGCAGAAGGCCTTGGGGCCGGTGCCACGAATCATCACATGGCGGATCGTGTCATCGTCGCGCCATTCATCGAGCGCGGCGCGCAGACCATCGACCATCGCGTCGTTCAGCGCATTGAGCGCCTGCGGGCGATTGAGTGTGATCAACCCCAGGGCTCCGCGCCGTTCCGCCAACAGATCGCTATGTCCGACCATCATGCCATGCACCCTCGTTTGTTCTGGCCTAGGGCGTGTTCCGCGGCCCGTCAATCAAGGAAGAGGCCGATGAAGAGGCTGCGTCCAAAGGGCTGGCGGGCCTCTTCCCTCACCCGCCACCTGCGCGTAGAGTTGAGAGGAATTCCAGATCGCGCGGGGGATCGCGCAGGAGAAGCATCATGCGCTGGCCCGTGGAAAACCGCCTCGAAACCCGGCTCGATCTGCCGCGCCGTCTGCGCCGCGCCCGCAAGGCGGAATGGGCGCGCAAGCTGATGCGCGAGAACCGGCTGACGGTGGAAGACCTGATCTGGCCGGTTTTCATCACCGAAGGCACCAGCGTGACCGAGGCGATCGCCACCATGCCCGGCGTCAACCGCTATTCGGTCGACCAGGCCGTGGAGCAGGCGCGCGAAGCCGCGAGCCTTGGCATTCCGGCGCTCGCGCTGTTCCCGAACACGCCGTCGCATCTGCGCGACGAAACCGGCAGCGAGGCGCTGAACCCCGACAACCTGATCTGCCGCGCCATCCGCGCCATCAAGGCGGCCGTGCCGGAGATCGGGATCATCACCGATGTCGCGCTCGACCCCTATACGAGCCACGGGCATGACGGTCTGGTGGCGGAGGGGCGCATCCTGAACGACGAAACCGTCGCGATGCTCGTGCGTCAGGCGCTGATCCAGGCAGATGCCGGCGCGGATGTCATCGCGCCCTCGGACATGATGGATGGCCGCGTCGCCGCCATCCGCGAGGCGCTCGATGCGGCGGGCTTCGCCGATGTCTCGATCATGGCCTATGCGGCGAAATATGCCTCGGCCTTCTATGGCCCGTTCCGCGACGCGGTGGGCTCCTCCGGCACGCTGAAGGGCGACAAGAAAACCTACCAGATGGACCCGGCCAACGCGGCCGAGGCCCTTCGCGAGGTGGAACTCGATCTCGCCGAAGGGGCTGATTACGTCATGGTGAAGCCGGGCATGCCGTATCTCGACATCATCACCCGCGTGAAGGAGCATTTCGGCGTGCCAACCTTCGCCTACCAGGTCTCCGGCGAATACGCGATGATCATGGCCGCAGCCGAGCGGGGCATGCTTCATGGCGAGAAAGCGATGCTTGAAACGCTGCTCGCCTTCAAGCGCGCGGGCTGCGACGGCATTCTCACCTATTTCGCTCCGCGCGCGGCGCGCCTGCTCGCCAGCCGGGATTGAGCCGCTGAACTGCGCGGAAATCCGGACTTGCCAAAGCCCGGCCCCTTCCCTCACCTCGGCACCATGCCGCTTCGGGTGGTTCTCTGCCGTCTTGCCGCCCTGGCTTTTCTCACGCTCACCGCCGCCTGCGCGGGCTCGCTGGATGCTGAGCAGAGCCGCCTGTGCCGCATGCTGCTTCCGGCGCTTTTCGCGCAGGATGACGGCATCACCGTAATCGACAGCGAGGCCGCGGGCGGTCGCGCGGTCCACATCACCTTTCGCGCCGGCGGCAAGGATGCGCCGGAGCGCCTGTTGACCTGCCGTTTCGGCGGCGCGGGTTATTCCGCCGCCAAACGCGATCTCGTCGCGGTTCTGATCGATGGCGTGGGCCTCGGCGAATCGCAACTCTGGTTCCTGAAGGAGCGCTGGCTCGAATCGCAGGTCTCGGTGATGTCCGATCCGGGGCCCCCGCGGCGCGGCGATGGCCTGTTGGAACTGCCTTCACGGGAGCTGGCCACGGCGCTGCAATATGCGCTGGGCGGATTGCCGCGCCTCACGCTGCTGGCCTTGCTCGCCCTTGCGACCGCGCTGATCTACGGGTTGATCGGGCGCATCAACCTCGCCTTCGGGGAATTCGCGGCCATGGGTGGAATGGTCGCCAGCCTCGCGATCCTGCTGCTGGCGGCCGTGTTTCCGCGATTGGGCCTCGCGATAGAACCCGTAGCGTTGCTGGTCACCCTGGGGACCATCGCGCTTTGGGGAGCTGTCGCGGGAAAGCGCGTCCTTCATCCGCTGGCGATGCGCGGGGGCCAGCCGATTCTCGTCGCGGGTGTCGGCATGATGATCGCGGTGCAGGAAGGCCTTCGCCTCGCGCAGGGCGCGCGGAACACCTGGCTTCCGCCGGTGGGGGAAGGCAGTTTCGCGCTGGCATCCGGCGGTGGCTTCGAGGTGATGGCCAGCCCTCGCGCGCTTGGTATTGTGGCGATGAACCTGCTCGCCATCGCGCTTCTGCTCCTCGTCATGCGCAGGAGCCGTTTCGGCCGCGCCTGGCGGGCCATCGCCGATGACCCGGAGGCGGCCGAGCTGCTGGGGCTCGACCCACGCCGCGTGCTCATCCTCTCGAGCCTGATCGCGACCGCGCTCGCGGGCCTCGCGGGCGCCTCGGTCACGCTGCTCCATGGCGGCATCACCTTCTCCTCCGGCACGATGATGGGCCTCGCCGGATTTATGGCGGCGATCCTCGGCGGGGTGGGCTCGCTGGGCGGCGCGGTGCTTGCCGGGGCGCTGATCGGCATGATGCAGACGCTCTGGATGGTTTTTCACGCCATAGAGCACTGGGAACTGGCGTCTTTCACGCTTTTGGCGGCTTTTTTGGTGCTGAAACCCGGGGGCTTTTTCGGCTATCCGGAGGGACCCGAGCGGCGCTTCCGAACGCCGCAGGGCCTGAAGGGGTGAATCCGCATGCCAAACACACCCGCCCACTGGCCGGATCTCGCGGCCATCGAAGCCGCCGCTGCCCTTCTGAAGCGTCAGATCATCCGCACGCCCTGTCTTGCGGCCCCGCGCCTCTCGGCGCTGACGGGCGCGGATTGCGTGGTGAAGTTCGAGAACATGCAGGTCACCGGCTCCTTCAAGGAGCGCGGGGCCTATGTGAAGATGTCTCGGCTTGATGGCGAGGCACGAAAGAAGGGCGTCATCGCCATGTCGGCCGGCAACCATGCGCAGGCCGTGGCCTATCACGCGCAGCGTCTGGGCATCCCAGCAACCATCGTGATGCCGGAGGCTACCCCGCAGGTGAAGGTGGAGAATACCGCCCGCTTCGGCGCGGAGGTGATTCTCAAGGGCGAGACCCTGGCCGAAAGCCAGGCTGAGGTGGAGCGACTGATCGCTGAACGCGGGCTGGTGCTGGTGCATCCCTATGACGACCCGGATATCGTGGCCGGACAGGGCACGATCGGCATCGAAATGCTGGCCGATTTCCCCGATCTCGATTGCATCCTCGTGCCTATGGGCGGTGGCGGGCTGATCTCCGGCGTCGCACTTGCGGCGAAGGCGCTGAAGCCCGGAATCGAGATCGTCGGCGTGGAGGTCGCGAGCTACCCCTCCTTCCACAACGCGATGACGGGCTCGAGCCTCTCCATCGGCGGACCCACGCTGGCAGAGGGCATCGCGGTGAAACATGTCGGCAAGCTCACGCTGGAGATCGCCAAAAGCCTCGTCTCCGGCCCCATTCTCGTGCCGGAAAGCGCGGTGGAACGCGCGGTCGATGCCTTCGCGAACCATCAGCGCTCCATGGCCGAGGGCGCGGGCGCGGCAGGTCTCGCCGCATTGCTGCACGAGCCGCAAAGGTTCAGGGGCCGCAAGGTCGGGCTCATCCTCTGCGGCGGGAACATCGACGCGCGCATCCTTGCTTCCATCATGGTGCGGGAACTCGAGCGCAAGCAGCGGATCATCTCCTTCCGCCTCACCTCGGATGACCGGCCCGGCTTTCTCGGCCGCGTGGCCACCCGGCTCGGCGAACTCGGCGCGAACATCCTCGAAGTAACCCATCGCCGCACTTTTCTCTCGGTCCCGGCCAGGGGCGTGTCACTGGATGTGACGGTAGAGACGCGCGGTGAGCCACATGCGGCCGAAATCTTCGATGCGCTGGCCGCCGAAGGGCTCAACCCGCAACGGATCGACCCCGATGGCGTCGTTATGCCGTGGGCGCCGGAACCCGCCGCCCCTCTCATGACGCAGGCCGATTGACATAAAAAAATTGACCCATAGCAAACTTGTGTTCGGGCTACTTGCAAGCGAGGCAGATTCGGGAGCAGGATTTCACTCAACCATGACCCAGCAGCCGCGGACGACGCCGCAATTCTTTCTCACGGCTCCGACAACCTGCCCCTATTTGCCGGGGCGGCAGGAACGGAAGGTGTTCACCCATCTCGTGGGGAAACGGGCGATCCAGCTCAACGAGATCCTCACGCAGGGTGGCTTCCGCCGCAGCCAATCCATCGCCTATCGGCCGGCTTGCGAGAATTGCCGTGCCTGCGTCTCCGTGCGCGTTCTGGTGAACGAGTTTCGCCTCTCGGACAGTTTCCGCCGGGTGATGCGCAACAATGCCGACATCACCGGGCGGATGCAGCCCGCGAGCCCCGCCGCCGAGCAGTATTCCCTGTTCCGGGCCTATCTCGACGCTCGACACGCCGATGGCGGCATGGTGGACATGTCGGTTCTCGATTACGCCATGATGGTGGAAGACAGCCATGTCGAGACACGGCTGGTGGAATATCGCCGCCCTCCCGAAGGCCAGCATCCCGGCGAACTCGTCGCGGTTTCGCTGACCGATATCCTCTCGGACGGGCTCTCGATGGTCTATTCCTTCTACGAGCCGGACCATGAAAGCCGCTCGCTCGGCACGATGATGATCCTCGATCACATCGCACGCGCCAAATCCCTCGGCCTGCCCTATCTCTATCTCGGCTACTGGGTCGAGGGGTCGAAGAAAATGGACTACAAGGCCCGCTTCCTGCCGCAGGAGCGGTTGGGAATGGTCACCTGGGAGCGGGTGGATAAGTAATCACACATCCGCCGCGAGCCCGGCCTCGATGCGCTGGATCATCTCGAGGCCCGGCGTGTAGCCCTGCCCCGCCAGGAGCATCGCGTTCGGGTTCTTGCCATCCGTCCGGTGCAGGATGAGCGTGGGGAAGCCCTTGATGCCGAATTGCTTGGCAACGCCGAAATCGTTGAGCACCGCCTGTTTGATCGGCTCGGAGTGGAAAAGTTCCTGAAAGCGCTCGGCCGGCACGCCGAACACCGAGGCATAGCCCGCGAGCGTATCCTCGCGCGTGATGTCCTCGCCACGCTCGTAGAACGCCTTCTGGATGGTGAGGTAATAGGAGTAATCGTAACCAGGCTGGGCGTGGCGCATCGTGACAATCGCGCGGCTTGCCGGTTCGGTGTCGTAGATGAAGTCCTGGTCGAGCATCAATTCGCCGCCGAAAGGCTGGCCGGTGAGTTCCTCAATCCGCCGCCAGGTCTCGAGCAGCTTGTCACGCATCTCGTCCGAGACCGGCTCGCGGTTGAAGGGCCGGAGCCCACCGGTAAAGGTGAGATATTCCAGCCGGTCGCCGAAATGGTTTGCGATCTTGTCCATTTCCGGCGCGAAGCCATAGCACCATGAGCACATCGCATCGAAAAAGCAGAGCAGGCGTGGCTGCGGCGCGGCTTCGGACATCGGTCTTCTCCCGAACAGGAAACGGCGCGACTCACGTCGCGCCCCCACTATGCCATTCTTTGGCAGGCTTGCATCAGGCCGAAAACTTCGCGGTGATCTTCGCCACGCGCTCGCCCAGCAGGCGCGCGCTCTCGCGGTCACCCGGTGGCGGGGTCACATCCGGACCGGCATTGTCCGACTGCGTGACCACGCCCATCGAATAACCGAGGCGGTTCACCGCTTCCGGCGCGGAGGTCGTGTTGCCGTTGACATTGCCCAAGGGCTGCGCGCTGCCGACCCAGATCATGCCGTGCTGCATGGCCAAAACCACCATCGAGGTGAGCGAATGGCCCTTGTCGCCTGCGAAAGTCAGGCCATTCGTGAAGCCGGCGGCAATCTTGTCCTTCCAGCCCTGCTTCATCCAGATCCCGGCGGAGGCCTCGAAGAATGCCTTCAGCGGCGCGGAAATGTCGCCCATATAGGTCGGAGCGCCGAAGATCACGGCGTCGGCCTGGCTCACTTCCTCGAGGAAGGCGGCGAAATCCTGCGCGGCATTCTCGATTTTCAGAAGCCTTGGCGAGGCGCCGCCACGCGTCACGCCCTCGGAGACGGCCTCGGCCACCACGGCAGTGTGGCCATAGCCGGAGTGATAAACGATCGCGATCGTGGTCATGGATGATCCTCTGGAGATGCCCGGAATAGAGCTTCAGCACCAGAGTTAGGTTGCAGCCATGCATCCGAAAACCATTTAAGGGGCGAAGACTCTTTTCGAAAATGCAAGAAAGAAGATCAGCCTGAAAACCGGCCGGAACGCGGGAAACCTTTCGGCACAAGCCGGCCCGCTTCAGCACGCGCTCCCGACCAGTCGCGCAATTCCTCGCCCTTGAGGGTGAAGACGCGGCCCGAACTGTCCTTCCAGATGAGCCCGGATTCGCCAGCAAAGGTCTTGAGGTCGGAAAGCCCGCCATCCTTCATCTTCAGCAGGCGCACGCCCTTGCCGCGTCCCATTTCCGGCACCTCGACCAGGGGGAAGACCAGCAGTTTCCGGTTCTCGCCGACAATCGCGACCCAATCGCCCTCGACCGGCGCGATGCGCCAGAGGCGCGCATCATCCACCACCATCACCTGCCGCCCCTTGCGGGTGGAGGAGAGGAGATCATCGCCCGGCACCACGAAGCCGCGCGCATCCTTCGCCGCGATGATCCATTTCCTGCCCGGCTGATGCGGGAAGGCGGCCATGATCTCGGCTTCGGCATCAAGATCGACCATCAGGCGGATGGGTTCGCCGAAGCCGCGCCCGCCGGGCAGTTTCGAGGCATCGAGCGTATAGGCCTTGCCATCGGTGGTGAGCAGGATGACCTTGGCGGTTGTCTCCGTCGGAAAGGCGAAAGCCAAGGCGTCGTCGCCCTTGAAGGCAAGCGTCGCAAGATCGACATTGTGCCCCTTCAACGCACGGATCCAGCCCTTCTCTGTCACCACGACCGTGATCGGCTCGCGCTCGATCAGCGCCTCCGCCACATCGATCGAGACATCGCTCGCCGTGCCGAAAGTGGAGCGCCGGCGTCCCAAGGGCGTGTCCTTCGAGAATTTCCTGCCGACTTCGCCGATCTCCCAACGCACGGTCTTCCACTGCTTGGTTTCAGACCCCAGCAAGGCCTCGATATCCGCCTTCTCCTTGGAGAGCTCGTCGAACTCCTGGCGAAGCTCCATTTCCTCGAGCTTGCGCAGCTGACGCAGGCGCGTATCAAGGATGGCATTGGCCTGCACATCATTGATGTCGAAGCGCTTCATCAGCACGGGCTTCGGCTCGTCCTCCTCGCGGATGATGCGGATCACCTCGTCGAGATTGAGGAAGGCGACGAGCAAGCCGCCGAGAATTTCGAGCCGGGCCTCGATCTGGCCGAGGCGGAAGCGCGAGCGGCGCAAGAGCACCTCGCGGCGATGATCGAGGAAAGCGCGCAGGGCCTCCGCGAGACCCACCACCTTCGGCACCTTGCCATCAATCAGCACGTTGATGTTCACGGGGAAGCGCGTTTCCAGTTCCGTGAGCTTGAAAAGCGCTTCCATGAGGATTTCCGCCTCCACCGCCCGGTTCTTGGGCTCGAGCACGACGCGGATATCCTCGGCGCTCTCATCGCGCACATCGTTCAGAAGCGGCAGCTTCTTCTCGTTGAGAAGTTCGGCGATCTTCTCGATCAGCCGTGATTTCTGCACGAGATAGGGAATCTCGGTGACGACGACCACGTAAGTGCCCCGCCCCGTCTCCTCCTTGTGCCAGCGGGCCCGGCAGCGGATGGAGCCGCGCCCCGTGCGATAGGTCTCGGCGAGGCTCTGAGGGGTCTCCACGATCACGCCACCGGTCGGGAAATCCGGGCCCGGCACGTGCCGCATGAGGGCTTCGAGCGACGCATTGCGATCATCGATCAGCGCCATCGCGGCGGCGCAGAGTTCGGCCGCGTTATGGGGCGGGATCGAGGTCGCCATGCCCACCGCAATGCCCTGCGCGCCATTGGCGAGCAGGTTGGGGAAGGCACCGGGGAGAACGATCGGCTCCTCGTTGAGCCCGTCATAGTTCGGGCGGAAGACGACGGCATCCTCGTCGATGCCTTCGAGCAGGAGGCGGGCAACCTCGGTCATCCGCGCTTCGGTGTAGCGATAGGCGGCGGCGCCATCGCCATCGACATTGCCGAAATTGCCCTGCCCGTCGACGAGCGGATAGCGCGAGGAAAAATCCTGCGCCAGACGCACGAGGGCGTCGTAGATCGCCTGGTCGCCATGCGGGTGGAACGTGCCCATCACGTCCCCGACGATCTTCGCGCTCTTCTTGAAGGGCGCGGCCGGGTTCAGCCGCAGGAGATGCATTCCGTAGAGGATACGCCGATGCACGGGTTTCAGCCCGTCGCGCGCATCGGGCAAGGCGCGATGCATGATGGTCGAGAGCGCATAGGCGAGGTAACGCTCTTCCAGCGCCGCGCGCAGCGGAACAATCTCGGTGGCCCCTTCGGGCGGCGGTTCTACCGGTTTTCCCATGGAACCCGGCTAGAGGATGGGGCGATTCGCGTAAAGCGCCGCAGCCGGGTTTCCCCCAGCCTCGAGCCTCAATTGCCGAGCCTCACGCTCTTCGCGCCGATCGGGCCGAGGCCGGGCGGCACCGGAACCGACGTACCGTCGTAATTGGCGTTCAGCACCAGGCTGGGTCCATCATAGAGATCGAGGCGGCTGACCACGATGATCGTGAAGGGCGACTGGTCCGCAATGGGCCGGCGGCTGTCAACCAGGAGCAACCCTTCGGGCAGATAGATGGTGCCAGTCATTTCCCGGGTACGTTCCGAATTGATGTGATGCTCGTTGGACTTCCTGATCGGCGCAACCCCACCCCCTGTCCGGAAGGAACAGCCAAACGTGCCCCTGTCATCGTCATCATCGCCCATGGAATCGCCGCAACCGCCATTGAGCCAGGAATTCGCGCCTTTCAAGAAGGTGCTGGACTCCCACAGCAGCATTCCGGCGCTGATGCCGCTGGTGGGCGCCGAGAGGCGGATCAGGCTGTTATCGAGGAACCGGAAGTAGGATTTCCGGCCGGAGAACATCAGCGTCACGCCATTGCCGAGCAACTCGCTGTTCTGCCTCGTGATGAGCGGCCCGCCTCGGAACACGAAGATGCCGGGCGCGAGCGTGACCTGGGCGGAGCCTTCGATGGTGACGCCGTTGCAATAGACTCCGGGCACGAGCGTTCGCTTCTCCCAGTTGCGGATCACCAGCTTGTTGGCGATGCACGGGCCATTCACGGGCGGCTCTGGCTTCTTTGCGAGCGGGTTCGCCACGGGCGGGCAATCCGTCAGAAGGGTGGTCTGGAGGATGCCCGCATGGTTCGCGATTCCCCCCCTCGCGCAGGTGAGGTTCGACTGGAGCTTCGAACCCTGCTGGATGATGATCGCTTCGCGAACGGTGGCGTTGGACTGCAGCATGCATTGCGGCGCCATGATCACCGAATTGTTGTGCATGAAGATGCCGCTGTTTCTCTTCTCGCCCAACGCCAGCAGGCAAAGCTTGATCGGCTTGGAATCTGCGTTTATCCGCGCCACCGCGCTGGCCGAAAGATCGCTGAAGGCACCGAGCATCGGCAGGATGCCGAGCGGCGCTTCGGCCGGCTTCTGGATGCGCACCTGCACGCCCATCCCGTTCTCGACGATCGTTCCGGCGACGCGCGGCGGATCGGTGAACTGCGCTGCGGCATAGGTCGTGGCCAGCGTCTGCACGCGATCCGGGCTCATCGGCCCCATGGACATTTCGCGCGCCACTGCGAGCGCCGCGGCATCCGCTGCCGCTTGCAGACGGCTCTGGTCGCGCATGACGGCGGCATAATCCACCGCGCCGCCCGCGAGGGCGAGAACCGAAGGCAGGGCGAGAGCGAAGATCGTGATCGTAGAGCCACGGCGATCCCGGAACAGGGCAAGCCCCTCGCGCAGGAAACGCGACGTGCTGTTTGGGCCGTTGGAACCTCCGGCACTCATGACGGCCTTGCCCTCCTCGCAGGCGGAACGATGCACGCTCTGGATAAGGGCTGAGGCCGACGAGCGAAAGAAAGACCGCGCAAGGTGCTTAACCATGCTGCACGACCTGGAGCAGAAAACGGCGGTTTTTTCGCAATCCGGCGGTATGAACCCTGGCGAGAACTCAGTTCGTCAGGCGCATGTTCCGGAGCCCGATCGGGCCGAGGTCCTGCGGCACGGGCACGTCCGAACCGGCATAGTTCGTGTTCAGAACGAGGTTCGGGCCGTCGAGCAATTCGAGCTTTCGCGCGAGGATCACCGTGTAATCCGAGACCTGCGCGACCGGCGCCTTCGCGCCGATGAAGAGCTGCCCTTCCGGCAGATAGATGGTGCCCGTAAGACGCATCGCGCGGTTGGCGTTGACCGAGTTGGTCTGAGAGGAATCTCGTCCGGCAGCCTTGTCCGAAAGGTTGTTCGCGCGGTCGCGCCAGATCAGCAGGCCGGCCATCGGGCCGTCCTTCGGGCCGGTCAGATCCACGAGAGCATTGTCGCGGAAGCGGAAATAGGATGCCGCCCCGCGGAAATAGAGGCCGACATGCTTGCCGCGGATCTCCGCATCATGGGTCACGTTGAGATCCCCGTCGTGAAACACATAGATGCCCGGATTGAGGAAGATCTTGGCCGTGCCCCGGGCATCGATCCCGCCGCAATAGGTGCCCGGGTTCAGCGTGTGTGTCCCGCTCTTCAAAACCAGACGGCTCGCCGAGATGCAGGAGCCGACCGGCGGGGCCGGCCGCGCCCGCAGCGGGTCTTCCACGGGCGGGCAATCGTTCAGGGTGTCGGTCCGGATGGTGCTGCCCTGATTGTTGATGCCCCCCCGCGAGCAGACGAGATCCGCGACCAGCTGGGAGCCTTCGCCCAGCCTGATGCCGCTGGGAGAGCGTGAATTCGAATGGATCGAGCACTGCGTTCCGGTGAGGCGCGCATTCTTCCTCAGTTCGAGCACCGTGCCGTTGTCACCGGTGAGAAGCATGCAAAGTTTGGAATTATGGGACAGGATGACCTTCGACGAGGTTTCCATCACCCACGGATCAGGCACGAAGCCCAGAAAGGCATAGATCTTCGCGAAAACCGGCTTCACCGGCCGCGACACATTCACGATAACGCTTCTGGAGCTGTCATCCAGCCGCGAGGCCACGGTCCAGTCGATCCTTGGACGTCCGACGCGCCCGCCCTCGGAAAGGATAGCGTCGACGGTCCGCTTCGCCACCGCCTGCACGCGCGTCGGGGACGGCTCGGCGATGATCATTTCGCGCGCGGCGCGCAGGGCTGCGCTGTCGGAGGCGGATTGCAGCGCGGCCTGCTGGCGGGAGACCATGGCGTAATCCACGGCAAGGCCCATTCCGCCCAGCAACATGGGCAGCGACAGGGCAAACATCAGCGCGACGGCTCCGCTGCGATCGCGTGCGAATGAACGTCCTGCTTCTGCAGTCCGCATGGTCCCTCTCCTAGGTCCCGTTCAGGAAAGCCGCCAAAGACGAAGAATTCGATGAAAAAGATCGCTAAAATTTGCCTGAAATGTCGAAAATGTTGCGTGCTCAACGATTGGGCGGGAGTGCCTCGAGCAGCGACAGAAAGGCGGCCCGGCCCGAGCTGGGCGGCAGGGCGCGGGGCTCGAAGACGTGGCGGGCGAGGAAGAACCCGCTGAGCCGGAAGCCCGCGAGCAGCTCGGCCATGGCGGGCGTTTCATCCGGGCGGGATGGCCCGGCGAGCAGGAAGCCGGGCAAGGCCAGGAGCTTCGGCGCATAAGGCTCGCCGGCCTCGCGTGAAACCGCGCGGCCCGATTTCGGCGAGACGAAGATGAGATCCTCGCGCTGCCCCGTGGCCGCGCATTCGGAGAGATCGACCCCGAAACCGAGTTCGCGCAGGATCATCAGTTCAAAACGCACCAGCGTTTCGGCCAGCAGAAACGGCTCTCCCAGAAGCCCGCAAAGGCCGTCAGCCGCGGCATAGACCTGCGCATGGGGCTCGCGTTCGGGCAGCAGGCGCAGCAGCGTTCCCAAGTGGTTCACCGCCTGAAGCGCCAGCGGCGAAGCCAGCACCTGCCCGGCACGTGCTTCCAGCGTTTCCGCCGTGAACTGCCCAAGATGCTCCTCGAGCCGCGCGCGCCAGACGAGCGAGACGCGATTGCCGGGCTGGAGCATCGGGGCGATGCGGCTCGAACGCCCGCCGCGCACGAGGCCGAGATGCCGGCCATGCGCCTCGGTCATCACCTCGAGGAGGGAGTCGCGCTCGCCGTGGCGGCGCGTGGCGAGAACAAGGCCCTCGTCGCGCCATTCCATCCGATTTTACGCCTTTGGCTCTTTGGGGAATTCGAGGCCCATCTCGCGATAGCGCTCGGGATCGTCGGTCCAGTTCTCGCGCACTTTCACGAAGAGGAAGAGATGCACCCTGGTTTCCGCCGCCTCGGCGATCTCCGCGCGCGCGGCCGAGCCGATCGCCTTGATGGTGCGGCCCTTCTCGCCGAGCATGATCTTCCGCTGGCTCTCGCGCTCGACATAGATCACCTGCTCGACGCGCACTTCGCCATTCTTCAGAACCTTCCAGCTTTCGGTTTCCACGGTGGAGCGATAGGGCAATTCGTCATGCAGGCGCTCGAAGATCTTCTCGCGGGTGATTTCCGCCGCGAGAAAGCGCAAGGGCGCATCGGAAATCTCATCCTCGGGGTAGAGCCATGGTCCCTTCGGCAGCCGGCGCGCGAGATCGGCCAGGATATCCTTCACGCCCGAACCCGTGAGAGCGGAAATCATGAAGGTCGCCTCGAATTTCGCGCGCTGGTTCAGCGATTGCGCGATGGCCAGCAATTCCTCGCGCCCCAGAAGGTCGATCTTGTTCAGGATCAGGATCTTCGGCTGGCGGATTTCCTCGAGCCGCGCGAGCACGGCCTCCTGCGCCTCGTCCTTGTGGCGGGTGACATCCACCAGCACGGCGACGACATCGGCATCCGCCGCGCCGCCCCATGCGGAGGAGACCATCGCGGTCTCAAGCCGCCGCTTCGGACGGAAAATTCCAGGGGTATCGACAAAGACGATCTGGGTCTGCCCCTCGATCGCGATGCCACGCATCTGGGTGCGGGTGGTCTGAACTTTCCGGGATACAATCGACACCTTCGCGCCAACCAGCGCGTTGAGGAGCGTCGATTTGCCGGCATTCGGCGCGCCGATCAGCGCAACGAACCCGCAGCGCGTTTCCGGATTCCCGGTTTCGACGGTCATGACAACACTCCCTCGCGCGCGAGCCAGGTTTCGGCGGCGGCACGCTCCGCCACGCGTTTCGACGGGCCATGGGCAGCGGCCGGCGGATAGCCATCGACCAGAACCGCAACCTCGAAGACCGGAGCATGGTCCGGGCCGGAACGCCGGACATCCTGATAGCGCGGCACTGCCAGACCTTTCGCCTGCACGAATTCCTGAAGCCTGGTCTTGGGGTCTTTCGGCGCGCTCAGCGGCTCGTGCATCCGCGCTTGCCAATGGGTGCGGACGAGCGCCTTCGCCGCCTCGAAACCGCCGTCGCGGAACACCGCGCCGAGCACGGCCTCGCAGGCATCGCCGAGAAGGGCGTCGCGCTTCCTCGCTCCCGAGCGCCGCTCCCCCTCCCCCAGCCGGAGATGATCCCCGAGGCCCCAGCCGCGCGCGATTTCTGCACAGGTCTCCTTGCGCACGAGATCGGCAAGGCGGCGCGAGAGATCGCCTTCCGGCGCCTTCGGGAAAGCCTCGAACAGCATCTCCGCGATCACGAGGCCCAGCACGCGATCACCGAGATATTCCAGCCGCTGGTAGGATTTCCCTCCCGGCAGCGAGACGGAGACATGGGTCAAAGCCTCATCCAGCAACTCGGCATTTCGGAACGCATATCCGATCCGCTCTTCCAGCATGTCGCGCCCCGGCCGCGCCAAGCTCAGCGCACCTTCTGGAAGATGCGGTTCCAGCGCAGATCGGTCGGCCAGCGCCAGACCTGCCAGGCCGGCGTGCCCTCATCCATCGAGAAGAAGATGATCTGCGCCTTGCCCACGAAGTTCTCGAAGGGCACGAACCCGACGGATTGCAGATCGCGGCTGTCGGTCGAATTGTCGCGATTGTCGCCCATCATGAAGTAATGGTCGGCGGGCACGACATATTCCACGGTATTGTCGAAATAGCCGCGATCCCCCTCGCGCTCGATCACGTGGTAGCTCACGCCGTTGGGCAGGGTTTCACGGAAACGCGGCACGCGGGTCACGCGGCCGAAGGCATCGCGGTCTTCGACAAAGCCGTCCGCGACCTTCTGCACCGGCTGGCCATTGATGCGCAGGCGGCCATCGAGAACCTGAACCCGATCGCCCGGCAAACCGATGACACGCTTGATGTAATCGGTCTCGTTATCCTTCGGCAGCTTGAAGACGGCGATGTCCCCGCGCGTCGGCTCGGCGGCCCAGATGCGGCCGGAGAAGGGCGCCGCCGAGAACGGGAAGGAATGCCTCGAAAAGCCATAGCTGAATTTCGAGACGAACAGATAATCCCCGATCAGCAAGGTCGGGATCAGCGAGCCCGAGGGAATCGAGAAGGGCTGGAACAGAAGCGTGCGGATGACCACGGCGATCAGCAGGGCTTCCACGATCACGCGGATCGTTTCGCCCCAGCCGCCCGATCGGGCTTTCGCGGGCTCGCCCGGCGTCTGGTTCGTCATGTGGGGATTTCCTCGGGAAAATCAGGTTTCGAAGGGGTATACAGGCGGGCCTCTGCAAGGGCAATGCGGCGGCAGAACGGCGATCATCCGCTATCGGGCAAGGCCTCGATCACCACCACGGCCAGCGCATAGGGCGCATCATCCGTGATGGTCAGGTGGATCACGGCGCGATGGCCCGGCGGCGTGATGGCCTTGAGCCGCTCCGCTGCCTTGCCCAGGAGCACCATGGTGGGCCGGCCCGATGGCTCGTTCACCACGCCCATGTCGCGCCAGGCGATCCCCATGCGCAGGCCCGTGCCCAGCGCCTTCGACATCGCCTCCTTGGCGGCAAAGCGCTTGGCATAGCTCGCCACGCGCTCGGCCCGGCGCTCGGAGCGCGCGCGCTCCGTATCGGTGAAGACCCGGCTGATGAACCGCTCGCCGAAACGGTTCAGCGTCTGCTCGATGCGGTCGATGCGGCAGAGATCGGAGCCGATCCCGATGATCATGCGCGTTGCGCCACACCACGATCCATGCTCGCGCGCATCCGGCGAACCGCCTCGGGCAAACCAACGAAGATCGCCTCGCCAATGAGGAAATGCCCGATGTTGAATTCCACAAATTCCGGCACGGTGGCCAGTTTTTCGGCCGTCTCGAAATCAAGGCCGTGGCCCGCATGCATTTCGATGCCAATCGAAGCCCCGAACGCTGCACCGGCCTTGAGGCGCTGGAATTCCGCCCCTGCTTTCGCGGCATCCCCCGCTTCCACCGCATGGCACCAGGTGCCGGTATGGAGTTCCACGATATCCGCGCCCAGTTCTTTCGAAACCCGGATCGGCGCCTCATCCGGCTCGATGAAGAGCGAGATGCGGCAGCCCGCGGCCTTCAGCTTCGCGATGGCCGGGATGAGCGCGGCCTTCTGGCCCACCACATCCAGCCCGCCTTCGGTGGTGCGTTCCTCGCGCTTTTCCGGCACGAGGCAGCAGGCATGGGGCCGCGCGCGGGTTGCGATGGCGAGCATCTCCTCGGTCACGGCCATCTCGAAATTCAGCGGCTTCGAGATTTCAGCCTTGAGACGTTCAATATCCGCATCGCGGATATGGCGGCGATCCTCCCTGAGATGCGCCGTGATGCCATCCGCCCCCGCTTCGATGGCGAGAAGCGCGGCACGCACCGGATCGGGCCGTGCGCCGCCCCGCGCATTTCGAACGGTGGCGACATGATCGATATTCACCCCGAGGCGGAGTTTTGCGCTCATCCGGCCTTTGCCCCCTGAATGCTGCGCGAACCCGGCTTGATCGGCGGGATTTTCGCCAGTTCCGGCGGCAATTCGCGCGGATCGTAATCCGGTACGACGAATTCACACAAAGCGACGAGTGGCGCGCCGACATCCGCCTTGCCGCCCGAGCGGTCGATGAGGCAGGCCACGCCGAGGATCTGGCCCGGCTGGTCGCCCAGCGAGTTCAGGCATTCGCGCACCGAGAGGCCCGTGGTCACGATATCCTCGACCACCACCACGCGCTCGCCCTCGCGGATCTCGAAGCCGCGGCGAAGCTGGAACACGCCATCCTCGCGCTCGACGAAGATGGAGCGGGCGCCCAGCGCGCGGGCGATCTCGTAGCCCGGCACGATGCCGCCGATCGCGGGGGCCACCACCACATCCACCTTGCCGAAAGCGGCCGTGAGCTTTTCGGCCAGGGCGCGGCAGAGCGTCTCGGTGCGACCCGGATGCTCGAACACCCGGAATTTCTGGATGAAGACCGGCGAGCGCCGCCCCGAGGACAGGATGAAATGCCCCTCCAGCAGGGCACCGGCCGCGCGGAACTCTGCCAGGATCTCGTCTCTCGTCATGCGCCCGGCCCCTCCTTCGGAAAGATCATGCAGGTTTCAGAGCCGTGGGCGTAAACCTTGTCGGCGAAATCGACAAGTTTCGCTTCGCCGAGCGCATTCTCCGGCGGGCTGCGCCCGGTTCGCGTGAGGGCAACATCCGGCGGCAAGGCTGCGAGGCGGCCCATCAGCCCACAACCCTGTCGACATTGGCGATCATCGGTTTCGCCTTGAGATCCGTGATGATGGTGGTGAGATGCTTGATGTTCCACACCTCGATGTCGAACAGCATCTCGCGGAAATCCCTGGTCTTCGAGCGCATCTCGATATTGTCGATATTCGCATCGGTCTCCGCCATCACGCGGGCCACTTCCGCGAGGCTGCCCGGCTCGTTGATCACCGAGACGATGAGCCGCGCGGGGTAGCGGCGGCGCTCGCCCTCCTCCACATCCCAGCGCACATCCAGCCAGCGCCAGGGCTCCTCGTCGAAGGCCGAGAGACTCGGCGACTGGATGGGGTAGATCGTGATTCCCTCGCCTGGCGTCAGGATGCCGACGATCCGCTCGCCCGGCACCGGTCCGCCACCCGGCGCGAAACGCACCGGCAGGTCATCCGAAAGGCCGCGAATGGGCAGCGCGCCCGCGCCCCCTTCCTTGCCCGGCACCTTGAATTTCACCTCGTCGGCGCCCTGCACGCCGAACCAGCCCGCGCCGTTGAGGCCGGCGGGCGCTTTCGGCGTTTCCTCCTTGAAATCGGGGAACACCGCCTTCACGACATCGCCGGAATGGAGTTCGCCGCGGCCCACGGCGGCAAAGACATCCTCGAGGCCGGGCCGGGCCAGCCGCCGCACGACAGAGGCGAGCTTCTCCTCGGTCTGCGGCTTGCCCATGCGCTCGAAAGCACGCTCGATGATGCGCCGACCAAGCCCGGCGAATTGCTTCCGCACGGCCTCGCGCGTCGCGCGGCGGATGGAGGATCGCGCCTTGCCGGTCACGACGAGGCTCTCCCATGCCGGCGGCGGCACCTGCGCCTCGGAGGTGAGGATTTCCACCTCGTCGCCGTTGCGCAATTCACTCGTCAGCGGCGCATTGCGGCCATTGATGCGGCAGCCCACGGCGTGATTGCCCACATCGGTATGCACCGCATAGGCGAAATCGATCGGGGTCGCGCTGCGCGGCAGGGTGATGAGCAGGCCCTTGGGCGTGAAGCAGAACACCTGATCATGAAAGAGCTCGAGTTTCGTGTGCTCGAGGAACTCTTCGGGATTGTCGCCCTCAGCCAGGGTCTCGATCGTTCGGCGCAGCCAGTTATAGGCGCGCGCCTCCTTGCCGAGCACGGCGTCGCGCTCGGCGACGGTCTGGTCCTTGTAGAGCGCGTGCGCGGCGATACCGTATTCGGCGATCTCGTCCATGGCCTGCGTGCGGATCTGAAGCTCGACGCGCTGGTGCTTGGGACCGACGACGGTGGTGTGGATCGAGCGATAATCGTTCTGCTTCGGCGTGGAGATGTAATCCTTGAAGCGCCCCGGAACGAAGGGCCAGGCGTTGTGAACGATTCCCAGCACGCGGTAGCAATCCGGGATGTTGCCCACCAATACCCGGAAACCCAGGATATCCGGCAATTGCTCGAAGGAGACGCTCTTGCGCTCCATCTTCCGCCAGATGGAATAGGGCCGCTTCTCGCGTCCCTTCACATCACCCTCGATGCCGTTGGCGGCGAGTTTCCCGCGCAGATCGTTCTCGATGAAGGCGATGATCGGCCCTGCGCGTGACCGGAACGCCTCCAGCCGCTGCATCACCATCATATGCGCATCGGGCATGAGCACGCGGAAGCAGATTTCCTCGAGTTCCTCGCGCATCTCCTGCATGCCGATGCGGCCCGCGAGCGGGGCGTAGATCTCGAGCGTTTCCTCGGCGATGCGCGCGCGCTTGTCTGGCGGCACATAATGCAGCGTGCGCATGTTGTGCAGGCGATCGGCCAGCTTCACGAGCAGCACGCGCGCATCCTCGGCGACGGCCAGAAGCATCTTGCGCAGGTTTTCAGCCTGCGCAGCCTTCTTGGAGACGAGATCGAGCTTCTTGATCTTGGTCAGACCCTCGACAAGGGTCGCGATGTCGTCGCCGAAGCGGCTCTCGATATCCGTGCGGGTGGTTTCGGTATCCTCGATCGTGTCATGGAGCATCGCGGCGGCGATGGTTTCGTCATCGACACGCAATTCGGTGAGGATGGCCGCGACTTCGAGGGGATGCGAAAAATAGGGATCGCCGGAAGCACGCTTCTGCGAGCCATGCGCCTTCATGGCGTAGACATAGGCCCGGTTGAGCAGGTCCTCATCCGCGCGTGGATTGTAGCGCTTCACCCGCTCGACGAGTTCGTACTGCCGCATCATGGCCGGCTGTCTTGCCCGTGCTGTGGCGTGCCGCGACGGAAAGCGTGACGCATCATTCACATCAAAAAGGGCGGCGCAAAATGCGACGCCCTTCTCAATATGACAACCGGATTTCCGCCGCGCAACGGCGAAGTATCGGATTATTCGTCGTCGTCCTGCTCGGTCGGCGCGACCAGGCCATCAAGGCCTCGCAGCAGGTCTTCTTCCGACATGCGGTCGAATTCCACCGCCGAATCGTCATCGGACGAGAGCGCCGCCGGCTGAAACCCGCCAGAGGGCGCCTGCAGGCGGGGCACGGCCTCGGGTTCGGGCTCGTCCACCTCGACATATTTCTGCAGCGAATGGATGAACTCTTCCTTCAGATCGCCCGGCGAAAGGCGCTCCTCGGCGATCTCGCGCAAGGCGACAACCGGGTTCTTGTCGCGATCCCGCGCGACCAGCGGATTGGAGCCATTGGCCAGCATGCGGGCACGGTGGCTCGCAAGCAGCACGAGTTCGAAACGGTTCTCAACCTTGTCGACGCAATCTTCGACGGTGACGCGAGCCATGAAAGACACGCTCCTTGAGGCTTGAATTTTAAAGGGAAGCCTGCGCATACACGCTTCCGGCTCCGGCCGCAAGCCGCAGCCAGCCCGGAAAGGCGTCCGACTGATCGATACCAGACGTTTTCGCTGAAGTATCGGAAAATTTGCACGCACGCAATGGACCACCCGCATCATTTGCGGCACATTTCCAACGTTAATGAAGATCGTCATTTCAACACGATCACCTTTGATGGAACGCTACCCCCATGGATCGCATCGCCCTGTTTATCGATGGCGCAAATCTCTACGCCACGTCGAAGAGCCTTGGCTTCGACATCGATTATCGCCAGCTCCTCAAGGAATACGGCTCGCGCGGGTATCTCGTGCGCGCCTTCTATTACACCGCGCTCGTCGAGGATCAGGAATATTCCTCCATCCGTCCGCTGATCGATTGGCTGGATTACAATGGATATTCCGTCGTGACCAAGCCGGTGAAGGAATTCACCGATGCGCAGGGGCGCCGCAAGGTGAAGGGCAACATGGATATCGAGCTCGCGGTGGATGCGATGGAGCTCGCCCCCTTCATCACCCACATGGTTCTGTTCTCCGGCGACGGCGATTTCCGCTCTCTGGTGGAGGCCATCCAGCGCAAGGGCGTGCGCGTCTCGGTAGTCTCGACCATCCAGACCCAGCCGCCGATGATCGCGGATGATCTCCGCCGCCAGGCCGACCAGTTCGTGGAACTCGCAGAGCTTCAGTCGAAGATCGGGCGCGATCCGGCCCAGCGCCCGGTGCGCGAGCCGCGCAGCCCCGGCTTGGCCGAAGGCCGTTCCGGCATGCCCTCCTTCATCGAGCGCCCGTCCCGCCCCTCGCGTGACCGTGACGACGAGTGAGCGAGCCCTCCGGCGATTGCCCGCTTTGCCCGCGCCTCGCTGCCTTTCGCAGTGAATGGCGGAGCCGCGAGCCGGGTTGGCATAATGCGCCGGTTCCCGCCTTCGGCAGCGCGGATGCGCGGCTGCTCATCGTCGGGCTTGCGCCGGGTTTGCGCGGCGCGAATGCCACGGGCCGGCCATTCACCGGCGATTATGCCGGTGACCTGCTCTATCGCACATTGATCGATTTCGGTTTCGCGACCGGCGAATACCGCGCGCGGCCCGATGACGGGCTGCAGCTTCAGGATTGCCGCATCACCAATGCCGTGCGCTGCGTGCCGCCGAAGAACAAGCCGGAACCGGCGGAAATCACGCAATGCCGGCCGTTCCTGGAAGCTGTCATTGCCGGAATGCCCCGCCTTTCGAGCATTCTCGTGCTGGGGCAGATCGCGCATCAGAGCACGGTGCGTGCCCTGGGCGAAAAGGCGTCCCGCGTGCCGTTCAGGCATGGTGGGGAAGTGCCGATCGGCCGGGTGACTCTGGTCTCGAGCTACCATTGCTCGCGCTACAACACGAATACCGGCGTGCTGACGCAAGCGATGTTCCGCGATGTGCTCGCGCGCATCAGGGCGCTGGTTGCTTAACCGCGATCGCGCAAGAGCCGCCCCTGCTCGCGCTTCCAGTCGCGTTCCTTCTCGCTCTCGCGCTTGTCGTGCAGCTTCTTGCCGCGCGCGATCGCGACCTCGATCTTTGCCCGGCCCTTCTCGTTGAAATAGACCTTCAGCGGAATGAGCGTCATGCCCTCGCGCTCGATGGCTTGCGCGAAGCGGGCGATCTGCTTCTTGCTGGCGAGCAGCTTGCGCGGCCGTTTCGGCTCGTGGTTGAAGCGATTGGCCTGCAGATATTCCGGAATATAGGAATTCACGAGCATGAGTTCGCCATTCTCGATCGTGGCGTAGCTCTCGGCGATCGTCGCCTTGCCGCCGCGCAGGGCCTTCACCTCGGTGCCTGTCAGCACGAGCCCGGCCTCGATCGCGTCGACGATCTCGAAATTGTAGCGGGCCTTGCGGTTATCGGCCGCAATTCTGAAGCGGGGATTGTCGGTCATGGATCGTATGTGGGCTCAGCGGGCCGTGCGCGCAAGATGCGCCGCGATGAGCGCGCGCATCGCTTCGGCCTGCGCATCGCCATCCTCGGCGAGCCCCGCGACGACGCCCTGCTGATCCTCGACCCGGCGGTTCTGGCTCAGCTTGAACTTGCCGGTGATCTCGCGGATCGCGATCTCCACGCCCACGATGCCGCGCATCTGCGCCTCGATGAAGGGCTCCGGCGCATCATTCACGGACCATGGCTGGGCACGGCCGGCCTCATGCTGCCGCGTGAGCTGATCGATCTGGCCATGCAGCCATTCACGGCTGTCATCCACCCTGGCCGGTCCCCTCACCTGCACCACGATGTAATTCCAGGTCGGCACGACCTTGTGGGTCTCGGCCTTCGTGGCATACCAGCTTGGCGAAACGTAATGCTCGACACTCTGGAAGATCGCGAGCGGCTCGGCGCCGGCCTTCAATTCCTGCCATTGCGGGTTGGGCCGCGCGAGATGCGCTCGCAGGACTTCACGGCCGGGCTCACCCGTGAGCACGAAAGGAATGGGGTTGGCCATCAACCCGCCCGGCCCCGCCGTGATCAACTGGGCGAGCGGATGAGCGCGGATCACATCGAAGAGTGCCGCACGATCCTCGACCCGGAAATGCGCGGGCTCATACATGAAGTTCCCCTATTCCAATCGCAAGATCCTCACGCGAGCCGACTGTCACTTCGCTTGTTTCTTGCTTCTCATGCACTCAGTTCAGCAGGCCCGCATGCCGGAGTGCCGAGCGCAGCGCGGCTTTCGTCGCCTCCTGCGCCACCGGCATCATCGGCAGGCGGATTTCCTCGTTCATCCGTCCCAGCAGCTTCAGCGCGTGCTTCGCGCCGGCAAGGCCCGGCTCCTTGAACACTGCATCATGCAGCGGCACGAGGCGGTCCTGCACTCCGAGCGCGCCGACGAAATCGCCCTTCAGGCTCAGGGCCTGCATCTCGGCGCAAAGGCGCGGCGCGACATTGGAAACCACCGAAATGCAGCCATGCCCGCCCGCCGCATTATAGGCGAGCGCTGTCATGTCCTCGCCCGAGAGCTGGATGAAATCCTTGCCGAGGAGGTGGCGCTGCTGGGAAACGCGCGCGAGATTGGCGGTCGCATCCTTCACGCCGGCGATGTTCCTCAGTTCAAACAACCGGGCCATCGTCTCGTTCGACATATCCACCACGGAGCGCGGCGGAATGTTGTAGATGAAGATTGGAATGCCCACGGCATCGTTCACCGCCTTGAAGTGGCGGTAGAGCCCTTCCTGCGTCGGACGATTGTAATAGGGCGTGACGACGAGCAGCGCATCGGCGCCTGCCTTCTCGCCATGCATCGCGAGGTCGATCGCCTCGGCGGTGTTGTTCGAACCCGCGCCGGCGATCACCGCAACGCGGCCCCTGGCCTCGGCGATGCACCATTCCACCACGCGCTTGTGCTCGTCATGGGAGAGCGTCGGGCTTTCGCCCGTGGTGCCCACCGGCACGAGGCCATTCGTGCCCTCGGCGATCTGCCACGAGACATGCTCGCGGAAAGCCGCCTCATCGAGCGCGCCGCCTTTGAACGGCGTCACCAGAGCCGTGAAAGAGCCGCGGAAACGGTGGGCATTGGCCGGAGCGCTCATCGGGAAGATCCATGTCGAATGCCGGGACTCTTGCCCGGTGGAGCGAAGGTTTCATCGGAAAACGCTTGCCGCGTCAACCGCTGCCGATAAAACCGGAGGGAAAGCGCGCAGGAGAGACGTGAAGCCGATGCCCTCTGATACCCCCGCGAAGCATCCCGAACTCCAGGGCTGGCAGAGCCTGTTCTGCCATTCGGGGGACAGGCTTCGCCTGCACATCGCCGAAACGGGCAACCGGCATGCCGCTCGGCTGCCGGTGATCTGCCTGCCCGGCCTCACCCGCAACGCGCTCGATTTCGAGGTGGTCGGCAACCGCATCGCGCGGGATCAGGGCCGGCGCGTGCTGGCCTTCGATTATCGCGGCCGGGGCCTGTCGGATTATGATTCCGACTGGAAGAAATACGATCTCATGGTGGAGCTGGAGGATCTCCACGCCGCCCTCACCGCCCTTGGCATCCCGCGTGCGCTGTTCCTCGGCACCTCGCGCGGCGGGCTTCTCACCATGCTCACGGCCATCACGCGGCCCGGTGTGCTGGCAGGCGCGATCCTGAACGATATCGGCGCGATCATCGAGGCGCAGGGGCTCGCGCGCATCCGTTCCTATGTCGGCAAGATCCCGACGCCCCGTTCGGAAGATCAGGCCGTCATCACGCTGAAGCACCTCTTCGGTGGCTCCTTCCCCGAGGAGAGCGACGAGAGCTGGCTCGCCTTTGCCCGCCGGGTCTGGCGAAGCGAGAATGGCCAGCTGGTTCCGCGCTACGATACCAACCTGATGCGCACCTTGGCGGATCTCGACCTCGAAAAACCCATTCCCCCGCTCTGGCCACAATTCGATGCGCTGAAGCCCGTGCCCTTCCTGCTCATTCGTGGCGAACTTTCCGATCTTCTCTCGCAGGAGACGGCGGAGGCGATGGTCGCCCGGCATCAGCAGGGGGAATTCGGCCAACCCGCGCGGCTGCACATCGCGCCGAAGCAGGGCCATGCGCCATTGCTGGAGGATGAGCCGACGATCGCCGCAATTCTCGATTTTCTGGCGAGCGCCGATCCCGCCTGAGCCGGGTCAGCCCTTCTTATAGGGCGGCGGCTTCACGGGCTGGCCGGGCTTCGCGACATTGTCCCGCCCCTTGTCACCATCATCGGCGGAGCTGGGCACGAGGCCCTTGGCGACGCGCTTCGAGAACTCTGTCTCGGCGCCCGTTGCGAGCTGCCTTGCCTGGCCCACCCAATCCTCGCGCTCGATGCGGCCGGGGAAAGCGAGGTGGGAACCCACCCACTGCATTTCCTCGGCACTCCAGCCGGCGATCTGATCGAAATGCCAGATGCCCAGCGCGTGGAGCCGCGCCTCATTCTGCCGACCGATGCCGCGAATGCGCTTGAGGTCATCCGCCCTGCCCTCGCGCGGCGCCTCAAGCCCTTGCGGCTTCACGCCTGCATGAACCGGCTCGGCCGGCGCGCCAGCCGATGCCGCAGGCTGTGCCGCAGCAGCTCGGCCCAGGATCTGCTGAGCCTCATGTTTCCAGCGCCACCACCAGCTGGGGAAACGGCCCTCGAATCCGAGCTGCCGGAAGAGCCAGCGTCGCTGCCCGGCCGTGAGCGCGGCGATCTGGTCGAAATGGTAGAGGCCCAGCGCGTTGAGCTTCCTTTCCGTCTCCGGATCAATGCCGAAAATGCGCGTGAGGTCATCCGGCCTCCCGCCCCTCGGAAGGCTCAGGCCCGTGATGGCCTGCTCGATGGCCTCGGCGGCGGGCTCGGCATCCACCATCATCGGCTCGACCGCGAGTTCCTTCGGCCGGGCGGAAACCGGCTCAGCGGCTGGAAGCGGCACGGAAACGGGAGGCGGTGCGGGGACGGGAACCACCGGATCGGCCCGGGCAACGGCCGGCGCGGTTTCCTCAGCCATCCGCCCCTTCCAGAGATCGCCAAGGAAGCAGCCGATGAAATAGCATCCGGTCAGCAGCATGCCGAGATCGACCCAGAAACCGGGCCCGTCCCGAAACACGCGCGACGCCGCAACCAGCGCGCCGACACCCAGCAGCATCGCCCAGGGGATGAGCCCGCGCCAGAACATGCCATCGCGCCCGCGGAACGTGAACCAACCCACCGCGAGGCCCAGCACGAAGGCCGCGAGCAGCCAGAGCCAGAATTGTCCGATCAGATAGATCATGGCCGCACCTCACTGCAACGTGAATTCGATCCGACGGTTCTGCGCCCGCCCTTCGGCCGTCTCGTTGGAGGCGATGGGCCGGCTCGCACCATAACCCCGGGCCTCGATGCGTTCGCCGGGTATGCCGGATTTCGCAAGATAATCCACCACCGATCTCGCCCGCGCTTCCGAGAGGGCAAAGTTGCTCTCGGCCGAACCGACGGAATCCGTGTGTCCCGCGATCTCGACCTTCGCGCCTTCGCAGCGGCGCACGGCCACCACGAGCCGATCCAGAAGGCCGAAGCTTTCCGGCGCGATGGCCGAGGAGCCGGTGTCGAACTGGATTCGCGCGCGGGAAAGCAGATCCCGGAACAGGAAATTGCACTCGCCGACCACCCGGATCAGCGGCGGCGGAGATGCCGTGTTGATGTCGAGCGTGACGCCGAAGCTCGCGGGCACGCGGCCACGGAACCCCGCGAGAACCTGATCGCGCGCGGGTTCGAGCGGCGCGAGCCCGCGCAGGGCAATCGTCTTGTCGGACATGATCAGCGAGGCACCGGGCATCAGGCGCGACAGATCCTGCAGCCCAGCCTGCACGGTGGCGAGAAAACCCTCAGGCGCACCCAAACCGATCTGCAGGCTTGCGACCACGCGGTCGCCTTCGAAATAGCGGCGGGCGAAGTCGAGAATGTCCTCCTGCGCCTTCGCATCCGGCACGAAACCGGAGAGCGTGAGGTCGCGCTCGCCGCGGACGGCATTGAAAAGATAGGGGCGGATCGCCGGCGAGGTGATGTCGCCGCGGCCAAGCCCGCGGCCGAGCACCAATCCCGTCGGCAAGGCCTGTAGCTCAGCACGCACGGCATCGGAAATCTCGCCATTGGCCGCGCGCCCCGTGAGCGAGAGCGTCTGGCCGGCGAGCTTCAATTGGCCCTCCGCGAGCCGGGACAGCTGCCTCAGCCCGAATTCCAGGTGATTGATGTAGTAAGCGGATGCGCCACGGGCAGCCTTGAGTTGATCGTGGATCGGCAGGCCGGGAAACGCCTTGCGGGCCGCCTCCATCAGCATGTCGCGAAACGGCCCCGGCGGAATGAACCCGGCCAGCACCACGCGGTCGAGTTCCCTCGTAATCATGGTCGTGAAGGGCTGCTGCTCCGGGAGCAGCGTCATCGCGTTGTTGACGAGGCGGATGCCCGCCACCTGCCCGGCGGCCGCGATGGCCGCAGGAAGCGCCTCGGGCGCCGGGGCCTCGCCCCGGAGAACCGCATCGCGGCCCGACAGCGTGACACTCGCCCATTCGAGTTTCGCGGCCTTCAGCGCAATCTCGCCACCCTCGCGCAGATCCGCCTCCATGCCGGATTGGCGCATCGATCCGGCTGCGATCAGCAGCACGAAGACCGGGACCAGACCGAAAAACCAACGGATGGGCGATGACATCCCGCTTACCTCTCGACAGACGCGCCGCTGCGCCACGCCAAAGGTGGCCTGCTTGCGAAACTGGCATGGTTCAGGATTTCGTCAACATTCTGAACGACGGGCAAACGGGAGAACGGCCCAGCCGAGGCATAAAAAAGACCCGGAGCTTGCGCCCCGGGTCCAATTCCAAACCTCTTTGCAGAGATTAGAAGTCGCGCTGGAAGCGGAGACGACCCGTCCAATGATCCCTGGCGCGACCAGCATTGGTCGAAGCGAAGGCGGAGCCATAGCGAGCGCCGACGTAACCGATTTCGCCACCGATCTGGAAGCCAGAGACTGGAAGCCAGGCAACCTGACCCCAAACGGAGTAGGTATCGATATTGTTACCCGAACCGTGACGGTCGATCGAGGCATACGTACCATAGAGGCCGGCGCGAATGGTCGGGGTCGCAAAAACTTCAAGACCACCCGCGAGCGCCCAGGCCCTCGTCAAGCGAAGCGACGTACCAACCACAACAGCGTCCTGGAAGGTGTTCGAGACCCCGCCAATCACAGCAGTCGAACCGAAGCCCGCATAGCTGATAGCACCATCGGCGTAGGTGCCGTTCAGCCAGACATTCGAGCCGGCCGAAATCATCGGAAGATTGATCTTGGTCGCTGCAGTGACAGCAAAACCAATCCTGTTCTGCGAAGTCCTGTTGCCAGCGTCGATACGGATGGAACCGTCCGGCTGAAGGGAGCTGCGATCACCCAAAGCTGCCGAGTTGACCTCGTGCAGCGCACCGGCCAACTTCACACTACCCCAAGCGCCAGCATAATCCAGCGAGGCGACAATGTCGGGCATCCGCGCGCCACCCTGGGCGCCAGTGCCTTGGAACACAGAGGTGGTAGTGCCCGGACCGGGGCCACCGGCAGGGATAGTCGTGCGGTTGCCGGTGTAGCCGACTCCAACAACGCGCTCGTTGGCCGAATCAAGCGCGACAGTGGCAGAGAAACCACCGCCGAACTGGAAGGTGTAGCCCAGCGAGTTGATGTAGGAGATATCGGAGAAGCCACCAAATGCATTCGAGCCGTTATACAGGTTGGCGTAGCCATGCTCGAAGACCGGGGTGATACGGCCAGCCGTCAGTCCACCGAACTGAATGAATGCATACTCGATAACCGGCGCGTAGGCGTTGGCATTGTCACGACCGATAAAGCCGCGGACATAGGTGCGCAGGAGACCATATTCGGTTGAGGTGCGATGATCATAGCCGAAGTAGCCGCGAACGCGGAAGGTCGTACGATCATTCGCGCGGCCCGACACGCCGCCAGCACTCCCGGTGTTCCGACCGAAGGTATTCAAAATGTAATCGGCGCGAACGCGGCCGATGATCTTCAGGCACGACGTGGTGCCCGGAACAACGAAGAAGCCGGCGCCGTATTGCGGGCAGGTCTTCACATATTCAACAGCCGTCGGCTTCTTCACGCCGAGATCGGCGGCCGAGGCGCCGGCAACGGCAACGAGGCCAGCTGCCGAACCGAGGAGAAGGCTCTTCACGAGCTTCATGGTGTACCTCCAAAGAGTTTCGAGACCACGGGAGTTCCAGAAAGTCGCCGGTTGCCCGCCTTCACCCTGGTGTCCCTATTCGACGCTTTTCGTTTCCGGCCCCCCGGCAATGAAAAGCGACAGCGACAAGAACCTCCCGTCGCAAGCCGCACCTTACTCACCCTGCTCCTGCATTCAACCGCGCAATCACCGTCAGAGGCCCCGGCGGAAGGCTTTTCAAACCGATGTTGCACAAACGCCACGCCCGGCATGGGGCACGGGCCGGCAACCGGCCCGAAAGGCGTGAGTCCTTAAGAAGTTGTTAGCAGATTTGCCGCCTTCGCGCGGCGTTCGCGCGGCCGGGAGCAGGATATCGGCGCACCCCCCGCTGGGGGCCAAATGGCCTTCCGGCCACCCCCTTGCGGCCGATTTCAGCCGGGATTGGCGAGGTGAGGCGCCTCATCCTGCCGCTTGCGCCGCAGGTAGGCGCGCGCGGAAACCGGAAGGCAGGCGACATAGGCCAGCGTGAGCGCGGAAACCGTCTCGAAAGGGTGGCTCACCAGTAGCAGAATCACGATTCCCGCCAAAAGAAGCAGGGGAATCGCCCATTGGCGCGAAATCGGTGTCTTCAGCCCCTTGCCCGAAAAGGTCGGCAGCCAGCTCACCGCGAGGATGCCGGTGAGAACAGTCCAGATCATCACGAAGATTGATTCGCCCGCGAAGCTCGGCACCCCCGCAAGATGCAGGTTGAGCGGCAGAAGCGCCATCATCGCGCCGGAAGGCGCGGGCACGCCCACCGCAAACGCCTTCTGCCATTCCGGCTTCGCGGGGCTGTCGATCATCACGTTGAAACGCGCGAGGCGAAGGGCCTGCGCGAAGGCGAGAACCAGCCCGGCGATCCAGCCTGCGGTCTTCACATCCTTCATCACCCACATGTAGAGCACGAGCGCGGGCGCGCAGCCAAAGCTCACGAAATCCGCGAGCGAATCAAGTTCCGCGCCAAAGCGCGAGGTTCCGCCGAGGGCGCGGGCGATTCTCCCGTCGAGCCCATCCAGCACCGCGGCGACCATGATGGAGATCGAGGCCATGTCGTACCGGCCCTCCAGCGCGAACTTCACCGCCGTCAGCCCGGCCGCGAGCGCCAGAAGCGTCACGAGGTTGGGAATCAGCATCCGGATCGGCACGGGCCGGAACCGCCGCTGCGGCGGCGTCGGCTCGGGCTCGTAAGGCGGGAAGATCGTTTCCATCACTCTCTCGGTTGTCGCGCTGCCGCCTTACGATTCGTCTTTTTGACGCCACCCCGCAAGCGGCGGGCTTTCGGGCGGGAAGATCGTTTCCATCACTCTCTCGGTTGTCGCGCTGCCGCCTTACGATTCGTCTTTTTGACGCCACCCCGCAAGCGGCGGATGAAGGCAGATCAATCCAGCCGGAAGTTGCGCTGCGGCTCGCTAGATTTGAGGTCCACCAGAACCGTCTCGCCGCCGATGGCGCGCTGGCCCTCGGTGACGAGCGCGCGCGCATCCGCCGAAACGTAGATATCCGTGCGCGAACCAAAGCGGATGAGGCCGAAGCGCGCGCCGGCGGTGATCTCCTCGCCCTCCTTCACGAAGCAGAGGATGCGCCGCGCGATGAGCCCGGCGATCTGCACGCAGCCGATGAGGCCGGAGGACGATTCGATCACGAGGCTGTTGCGCTCGTTGTCCTTCGAGGCCTTGTCGAGATCGGCGTTGAGGAACAGGCCGGGCGTGTAGACGATCCGGCGGATGCGGCCCGAAACCGGCGCGCGGTTGATGTGCACATCGAAGACCGAGAGAAAGATCGAGATCATCAGCATCGGCTGGTCGCCAAGGCCCAGTTCGGGCGGCGGCACGGCATGGCCCACGAAGCTCACGCGGCCATCGGCCGGCGAGACGACGAGTCCTTCCCGCAAAGGCGTCACGCGCTTCGGGTCGCGGAAGAAATAGGCGACGAACAGGGGCAAGAGCCAGAAGATCCAGCCCACACGCGGCAGAAGCCAATCCGCCGCCAGCGCGAGAACAACCGCCCCGGCCACGAAAAGGAAGCCCTCGGGATGGATCGGGGTGATCTGTTTGCGAATGGACGCGACAATCGACATGAACGAACTTTCCTGATGTGGCAGCCTGACCCTGCCCGAACAGCCCTGCGGCCGCCAATCAACGCGCCGCTCCCTAACATGCGGCGGGCGCGCGGGGAAAGGCCTGCCAAGTGCCTTCAGAATTCCTGCAAACCTTTGCCGGGGCACCGTTTTGCCCAATGGTCAAAACCGAAGGATGTGTTAGTTTGACGCACAAGACAAAGAATCCTGCTTCCATCAGTTGAGATCGCCAAAGAAGATTGGTGAAAAATATCAAAACATTACGCTGAATTCACCGCAAGAGGCCGGCTTTTCCGCCCGAACGGGGACCCGGAATGGGCCGGCAGGGAGGTTGTCATGGACCATTCGCTTGGCATCGCCTGCATCGGTTACGGTTCGTTGCGGATGTTGCGGACCCATCGTTTTGCGCTTGCCCCGGCCCAGAGCCCGGCGCGTCTCATCCTGGCAGAACCCGATCCCGTCGCGTTCTGCGTGGAGGCCATGAGCCGGGACCACCCTGAATGGGTGGAACGGGTCGACCAGGATACACGAACCTTCATCCGCAAGCGCCTGCAGCGCGAGGCAGAGCGCGCTGGGCCGATGCATTTGCACTGATTTGGGGCCATGTTCTGGTGGAAGACCGGGGCTTGTTGCGCATCCACAAGCCCTTTTCTGGCCTGAACGCGGCTTATGCCTGAATCGAAGTGCGCAGGCTTGGTTCTTCGGTTTCCGCCGCACGCTTCAGGGTCTCGCGGGCGAGGTCCACCTCGCGCTGGCGATTCCACATGCCGGCATAGAGGCCGCCCTTCGCGAGCAGCTCTTCATGCGTGCCGCTTTCGGCGATCACGCCCTTGTCAAGCACGATGATCTTGTCGGCATTCACCACCGTCGAGAGCCGATGGGCGATGACCAGCGTGGACCGCCCGCGCGAGACACGCTCCAGCGCATCCTGGATTTCCTTCTCGGTGTAGCTGTCGAGCGCGGAGGTCGCCTCGTCCAGCACGAGGATCGGCGGCCCCTTGAGAATGGTCCGCGCGATCGCCACGCGCTGCTTCTCGCCGCCCGAGAGTTTCAGTCCGCGCTCGCCCACCTGTGATTCGTAGCCCTCCGGCAATTGCCGGATGAACGGATCGATCTGCGCGAGGCTCGCGGCCTTCTCGATCTCGGCCTTGTCGGCGTCATGCCGACCATAGCCGATATTGTAGGCGATGGTGTCGTTGAAGAGCACCGTATCCTGCGGGACAATGCCGATGGAATCCCGCAGGGAAACCTGCGTTACCTCGCGGATATCCTGGCCGTCGATGGTGATGCGTCCCTCGATCACATCGTAGAATCGGAAGAGCAGGCGCGAGAGCGTGGATTTTCCCGCTCCCGAAGGCCCGACAATCGCCACCGTCTGCCCCGGCGGCACCTCGAAGGACACCCCCTTCAGGATCGACCGCTCGGGCACATAGTGGAACTTCACATCCTCGAAGCGGATGCGCCCTTCCTTCACCGTGAGCGGCTTTGCATCCGGGCGATCCTCCACCTCCGCATTCCTGTTCAGGATGTCGAACATCTTCTCGATGTCGATGATCGCCTGCTTGATCTCGCGATAGACCATGCCCATGAAGTTCAGAGGCTGGTAGAGCTGGATCATCAGCGCGTTGATCATCACGAAATGGCCGACGGAGTTCTTGCCGGCCGCCACATCGGCAGCGGACATCGCCATGCAGAGCGTCAGCGCGAGCGTGAAGATCACCGCCTGGCCGGTATTGAGAACGGCGAGCGAGGTATAGGTCTTCACCGAGGCGCGCTCATATCGGGCAAGGCTGCGATCATAGCGGCCACGCTCGCGTTCTTCGGCGCCGAAATACTTCACGGTCTCGAAATTCAGGAGTGAATCCACCGCTTTCGCGTTGGCGTCGGTGTCGCTCTCGTTCATGCGGCGGCGGATTTCCATGCGCCATTGCGTGGCCTTCACCGTGAACCAGAGATAGATCACGATCATCACCAGCACGGTGACAACGTAGCGCCAGTCGAACTCGATCGCGAAGACGCCGATCACCAGCGCGAATTCCACGATGGTGGGGATGAGCGTCATCAGCGTCATGCGCGTGAGTTCTTCGATCCCGTCACGGCCGCGCTCGAGCACGCGGGTCAGCCCGCCGGTCTTGCGCTCGAGATGAAAGCGCAGCGAGAGCCGGTGCATATGCGCGAAGGTGCGCAGCGCCAGCTGGCGCACGGCGTTCATCGCGACCTTCGCGAAAAGGCCTTCGCGCAGCTGCGTGAAGATCACCATCAGGATTCGCACGGCGCCATAGAGCACGGTCGCCAGAACCGGCGCGGCGATGAGCCAGCCAAGGCTGCCGACCTCGTCGCTTCTGCCGCCCGAGGCCGCCACCAGCGCATCCGTCGCCCATTTGAACGTATAGGGCATCATGACCGTGAAGCCCTTGGCGACCAGGATCAGCGCCAGCGACAGGCCGATGGTGCGCTGAAGATCGGGCCGCTCATGCGGCCAGAGGAAGGGCCAGAGCCTGCGGATGGTGGAAAGCAGGGAGGCCTCGCCCTCGCGGGCGGACAAAGACGGGGACGGGCTCGACACGCGACCGAAATCCTGTTCGAAACGGAAGTCCGCAAAGAACCGGCAAACCCGGACCGGACACCAGAAGGGCGGCCATTCGCCGCGACTCCTCCAAGATAGGCACGGCGCGCCGGCTTGTCATGCCCCGGAGAAGGATTTTCCCGCTCCCGCCCCTTGCGACTTTGCCGAAAAACGGGCGGAATCAATGCATGGCGATTCGATCCATTTGCGTGTTCTGCGGCTCGGGCAACGGCACCGATCCGCGATTCCTGGCAGCAGCGGAAACGCTCGGCCGCCTCATGGCGGAACACGACCTCGGCTTGGTCTATGGCGGGGGCAGCCACGGCCTGATGGGTGCCGTGGCGCGCTCGGTCCTGCGGCATGGCGGCCATGTCACCGGCATCATTCCGGATTTCCTGAAGGCGCGCGAGATGATGCTCGAAGGCGCGCAGGAAATGCACGTCACCCGCAACATGCACGATCGGAAGATGCTGATGTTCGAGAAGGCGGATGCCTTCGTCGCCCTCCCGGGCGGCATCGGCACGCTGGAGGAACTGGTCGAACAGCTCACCTGGAGCCAGCTCGGCCAGCACGAGAAGCCGATTCTGCTTGCAAACATTGCCGGCTTCTGGAAGCCGCTGATGGTTCTCTTCGCCCATATGCGCGAGACGGCGTTCATCCGCGCCGGCCTCGAGGTCCGCTACCAGATCGCGGAGCGCGTGGAAGAGATCATTCCGATGTTGCAGGAAATCGACCAACTGCGTGCAAAGCTCGCCGAATAGACCTTCATGAACAAATCCTTTCGCGCGATCTCTTGATTTCTCATCAATTCAGGCGAATGCTCTGTCCGACAGGTGCATTGAATGGGGATTTCCGCATGCGTTCCAAAGTTTTGATGGCCGCTCTGGCCGGGTGTTCGGTTCTTGCGGCAGGCAGCGCGATGGCGCAGGGCTCGCGCGCGGCGCCGAAGAATGCAAGCGAGGCGCTCGTGGTCAACGGCCGCAGCGTCGCCGTCACCGGGCTCGAAATCACCTCGGCCAAGGGTGAGAAGGTCGGCACGCTGAAGAAGGCGCTGGAGCCAGCCAAGCGGCAAAGCTTCAAGTTCCGCCCGCGCAACGGCTGCGTCTTCACCATCTCGGCATCGTTTGCGGATGAGGCGGAATTCGAGCCGACCGAACAGGATCTCTGCAAGGACAAGACCATCCGCTTCGTGGATTGAACCACGCCTGGCGGCATCGGAAGCAAAGGGAGCGAAGCCCCCCTTTCACTCTGCCGGCAGCGTGCCCGCCATGTGCATGCGCAGCAGCTTGTAGACCACCGAATCCGTCAATGCCTGGAACGAGGCGTCGATGATGTTCGCGCTCACGCCCACGGTCGTCCAGCTTTCGCCGGTCTCGTCGGTCGAATCGATCAGCACCCGCGTCACGGCATCCGTGCCGCCCTGAAAGATGCGGACCTTGAAATCCACGAGCTTCAAGCCCTTGATATGGCTCTGGTATCGCCCGAGGTCCTTCCGCAGCGCCTTGTCGAGCGCATTGACAGGGCCATCGCCTTCCGCCGCCGAGATGCGGCTTGTTTCACCGATCCGCACCTTCACGATGGCCTCGGAGAAGGTGACGAGATCGCCTTTCGCGTTGTAGCGGCGCTCGACATTCACCTTGAAGCGCTCGACCTTGAAGAATTCCGGCACGCGGCCGAGCAGGCGCTGCGCGAGCACATAGAAGCTCGCATCCGCCCCCTCATAGGAATAACCGAGCGCCTCGCGTTCCTTCACCTCGTCGAGAATGCGGTTCACCCGGCTGTCATCCTTGCCGACCATCACGCCGAGGCGTTCGAGTTCCGCCAGCACATTCGAGCGGCCGGCCTGGGTGGAAACGAGCACGAGACGGCGATTGCCCAGCTTTTCCGGCTGCACATGCTCGTAGGTCCTGGGGTCCTTGATCAGCGCTGAAGCGTGGATGCCCGCCTTCGTCGCGAAGGCCGAGGCGCCGACATAGGGTGCCTGCCGGTTGGGCACGCGGTTCAGCAATTCATCGAAGCCGCGGGAGACGGCCGAGAGCGTGGCCAAGGCCGCATCCGTCACGCCGATCTCGAATTTTTCCGCGAAATCCGCCTTCAGCTTCAGCGTGGGGATGATGGTGCAGAGATTGGCATTGCCGCAGCGTTCGCCGAGGCCGTTCAGCGTGCCCTGGATCTGCCGCGCCCCGGCGCGCACGGCCGCGAGGCTGTTCGCCACCGCCTGCCCCGTATCATCATGCGCGTGGATGCCGAGCCGCACGCCGGGGACAGCCTTCACCACCGCGCCGACGATGGCCTCGACTTCATGGGGCAAGGTGCCGCCATTGGTATCGCAAAGCACCACCCAGCGCGCCCCGGCCTCATGCGCGGTTCGCACGCAATCCAGCGCATAGGCGCGGTTGGCCTTGAAGCCATCGAAGAAATGCTCGCAATCGACGAGCGCCTCCTTGCCCGCCACGAGCGCGGCCTTCACGCTCTCGGCGAGCCCCGCGAGGTTTTCCGCGAGCGTGGCTCCAAGCGCGAATTCCACGTGGTAATCCCAGGATTTCGCCACGAAACAGATCGCCTTGCCGCCGGCCTGCACGAGCGCCTGCAAGCCCGGATCATTCGAGGCGGAAACGCCCGCGCGCTTGGTCATCCCGAAGGCGGTGAAAGTGGCGCGCGTTTGCGGGGGCTTCTCGAAGAACTTCGTATCCACCGGATTGGCACCGGGATAACCGCCCTCGATATAGTCGATGCCGAGCTTGTCGAGCATTTCGGCGATTTTCCGCTTGTCGGCGAGCGAGAAATCCACGCCCGTGGTCTGCGCGCCATCACGCAGGGTGGTGTCGAACAGGAAGAGGCGTACCTTGGCCGGGGAAAGCCGGGTCATGCGGCACCCCCTGCCCGCCGCGTCATGCCCGGGCCTGGCCCGGGCATCCACGACTGGAAGGGATGACACGAACAAGAAAGACGTGGATGGCCGGAACAAGTCCGGCCATGACGGTTGAGAAGCACCGCGCTCATCGCTTCACCTCCCATGTCGTCACCGGATTGCCGGCCTCGTCCTTGCCGTCCTTCAATTGGATACCCATTCTCGAGAGTTGGTCACGAATTTCGTCTGATTTTTTCCAATCTTTAGCCGCCCGGGCGGCGAGGCGGGCGGAGATGAGGGAGTTGATCTGGGGTATCTTTTCAGTCAACGGTTCGAGATCGCCGACAACAACGTTGGGATCAATATTCTTGGCAAACTCCTCGAATATCGCGATCTGTTGCGAAACATCGATGGTCCAGACGTTTTGGCGGATCAACGCGCTCAAGCGTCCAATCGGATCGTTTTTCAAAACAATCCCGAGCCAATCCTTGAAAACTTTATCGGGGGTTCTGTTGCCCAAACCGCTAGCTATTATTTCTGGATCATCCGGGGGCAGCAAAACAATCGAGCCTCTCGGGATATCTTTCCCTAGTCCGAGCATTTCAAAACCAGCGCGAAGCGCTCCGCCAGCTTTGATGTTGCCATTTTTTGCTTCGCGTGAAAGTTCCAGCAACCGACCAAGCGCCTCATGAGTATTCAGGTCGTCAGATAGTATTTCCAGAAACTGTCGGTCAGGCTCAGTCGCAAAATAGTTTGCTGATACATTTCTGAGCGTAAGGTACTCACTCCACGCAGATTGAAGATTAGCAACTGTCCAATCAATCGGTTGCCGATAATGCGTCTTGAGCATCGCAAGGCGCACCACTTCCCCCGGCCAATCGTTGAGCACCTCGCGGATGGTGCGGAAATTCCCGAGGCTTTTGGACATTTTCTGCCCTTCCACCTGCAAAAACCCGTTATGCATCCAGATCTGCGCCATGCGCTCGCTGCCGAAGGCGCAGCAGGATTGCGCGATCTCGTTCTCGTGATGCGGGAACACGAGGTCGATGCCGCCACCATGGATATCAAAGGTGTTTTTCAGCGGGTCATCGCAGGAAAGGCCGCCGCCGAAAGGCTCCAGCAGCGTCGCCATCGACATGGCCGAGCATTCGATATGCCAGCCGGGGCGGCCGAAAATTGTTATTTGCGGAGAATTTCGGCCTAGCTCGCTCCTGTTCGTTTCGGACATTGTGAACTCTGCCTCGTAGCCCTGTCGTGGCTTAGGAACGAATTTGCGTTTCCATCCGGGCTCTCGCTCACCTGATTGTTTCCAAAGAACAAAATCCGCCGGATTTTTCTTGTGCGCTTCAACAGTGACCCGAGCTCCAGCCTGCTGCTCCTCCAGTTTTCGACCTGAAAGCTTTCCGTAATCACGCATTGAGTCGACCGAGAACAGAATTTCATCACCCTCAGAGCCCCTGGCGACATAAGCGTGATCCTTCTTCAACAGGGCGTTGATTACTTTCACCATGTCGTTGATGTGTGCGGTGGCGCGCGGCTGAAAGAAGACTTCTCTTTTTCCGGGGAGATTGACATCCTCGGGCATCAGGCAACCCAGAGCCTTAACATCCGCCTGGAATTGCGCGTTCGTGCCTTCCGTGACCTTGCGGATCGCCTTGTTCAGCGGAAGATCCGGATAATCCCGCACGGCGCGTTCATTGATCTTGTCATCCACATCCGTGATGTTGCGGGTGTAGATGACATTCTCCGCGCCGTAGATGTGCCGCAGCAGGCGGAACAGCACGTCGAACACGATCACCGGGCGCGCATTCCCGATATGGGCGAAATCATAAACCGTGGGGCCGCAGACATACATGCGCACGCAGGAAGGATCGAGCGGAGTGAAGGGTTCCTTCTTCCGCGTCAGCGTGTTGTAGAGCCGCAATTGAGCCGTCATATCCCCTCACCCGGCCAGCCAAAGACCAGCCTGCAGCAGGCGCCGCCGGCGCTGGCTTCCTGTTCGTGAACCTTCAGGTGAAGGAGGTAAACGAGACGAGGCCAGCGCCGGGGGCTACTGGCCACAAATAATCGCAAAAATCGCGAAAGTTGCTCGTTTCATGGCAAGGTTCATGCCTGAAACAGCCTTTTCGGTCAAGCCGCTGCTGGGCCGGGACACGGAAGCCCGCACTTTGCTGCAATGCGGCGAACGCAAGGCTCCCATGAGCTGCGCGGGCTTGGCGGACAAAGGTCTCAGCCGTTAACGGGGCCTTAACGTCTTGGGGTTCAGTTTGTCTATCTTGGGTTGAGTCGTTTTCCGGCAAGGGGTCAGATCTTGCGCAAGCGCTTGAGCATTTTCGCCTGCCTCGGCATGATGGCTGTCGCGGTCGCCATCGCAGCCGGTTCCGGCAGCGAGAGCGAGGCCCGGCCGAAGCCGCGCGATTTCGTCATCGCCGGATCAGATGGCTATGGCACGCAGGATTGCCTTGCCAGCAAGGGCGATTGCGGTCGGATCGTCGCGGATGCCTGGTGCGAATCGAAGGGCTTCAAGGCGGCCCTCGCCTATCGCAAGCTCTCGCCGGACGAGATCACCGGCACGGCTGGCACGGCGCGGAATCCGGTCGACAGCTTCCTGATTTCCTGCCGCGAATGAGCGTCGCCCATCATTGATTCGACAAGGCCGGCTTGCGCCGGCTTTTTCTGTTTTTCAGTCCTTGATCCAGTCCGCGCAGCGCGGCGCCTCGGCCTGCCCCCAGGGCATGATCGGCACCGTGGACGTGGAATTCTTCGGGCTGCCATCGATCAGCTTGTCGGAATAGACGAGATAAACCAGCACGTTGCGCTTGGCATCGCAGCCGCGCACGATCTGCATCCGCTTGAAGAGCAGCGATCGCGACTGCCGGAACATCACCTCGCCCTGCCCGGTCTTCACCTTGAACCTGATCGGCCCGATCTGCCGGCAGGCGAGCGAAATATCCGACACCTCCTCGGCAAGGCCAAGGCCACCCGCCACGCCGCCCTTCTCTGGCACGGTATAATGGCAAGCCACGCCCTCGATATCCGGATCGTCGATCGCATAGGTCGCAAGCTTGTCGTCCCATGTCAGCAGCCGGAACACGGTCGATTTCTTGAAAATGAGATCGGGGCTTTGCGCGGCAGCGGGCAAAGCGGTGAGGCCGGCCAGCGTGAATGCGGCAAGGAAGCGGATCATGGGCATCTCCCGGTCGAATACAGCCGTTCCGGCTCGCAGCCGTTCTGGCTCGCAGGAGAGATGCGGATGAAAGTCCCGGATTTCAATCGGCCTTCATCGCGGCCTTCGCGGCGGCGATGGCCTGTTCGAGCACCCGGTCATCGCCGATATGGTTCGCGAGCAGCAGCACGAGGCGGGCATCGAGCGCCGCCGCTTCAACCGGCGAGAGCCCGCGCCGTGCCTCGATGAGCCGGCGAAAGGCGCGATCAGGATCGCCGAAGCGGTTTTCGGTGACGAGTTCCGCCATCACGCCGCCTCCCCCGCCTTGCCACGCGCCCGGCGCAGGGCCGCGCGGATCGCGCCCTTCTCGGCATGGTGGAAACGCGCCGCGACATGGCCATCGGGTCGGATGAGATAGCCACTGCCGGGTGACAGCGCGAAGCGCTCGGCCACCGCCTCGTTTGCGACAAGCACCGCCACGCCCGGCGGCGCAAGCCGTGCCGTGGCCTCATCCGCCGCGAGCAGCGTGAAATCGCGCCCGAGACGCTCGCTAAGGTAGGCCCCCTCGAACGGCGAATCGGGGATCGGAGCACCCGGCGCGGGACCGCGCTCCCATTCGCCAAGATCGGCGGTGGAAAGCGGGCTTTCCGCATAGGCCGTGGGCATGGAAAGCCGGCCGGAATTCACCATGCGCTTGGCAAATCCGTGGTTGGTGGCGAGCGCCAGGGCGGCATCGCGCAGAAGCCGCTCTGCCTCGCTCTGCGGGGCGATGAAATCCGTGGAGCGGGTGGAATGGGCAATGTTCTCGTCGGCCGCCTCGCCGCGTTCGAGATCATAGGTGTCGAGCAGGCTTTCGGGGCTGTCGCCATCGAGCACGGCCGCGAGTTTCCAGGCGAGGTTTTCCGCATCCTGGATGCCGGAATTGGCCCCGCGTGCACCGAACGGCGAGACCTGATGCGCGGCATCGCCCGCGAAGATCACGCGGCCGTGGCGGAAGCGCTCCAGCCGCAGACAGCGGAACCGATAGATCGATACCCATTCGAGGGAGAAATCCGAGTGGCTGTCTCTCGTGAACGCATTTCCTTCACGCGAACCGGGCGCCACTTCGCTTGAAAATGCTTTCAGCATGGCCTCGATGCGCGGGCGCACGCGCTCCGGCTGCTTCTCGATATTGGCATCTGCCGTGGCCGGAAGTTGCAGGTCGATCCGCCAGATATTGTCGGGCTGGCGATGCAGCAAAGCCGATCCGCCGGGATGGAAGGGCGGATCGAACCAGAACCAGCGCTCGGTGGGGAAATCGCCCTCCATCTTCACATCGGCAATGAGGAATTGTTCCTCGAAGATTTCGCCGGGAAAATCGAGCCCGAGCATCGCGCGGGCGGGCGATCGCGCGCCGTCGCAGGCCACGACATGATCGGCATGGAGGCGATATTCGCCATCCGGCGTCTCGATCATGAGCCGCACGCCGTCATTCTGCGGCTCAAGGCCGGAGACGCGGTTCTTCCAGCGCAGATCGACGCCGACCTCCACCGCCCGATCCACCAGAGCCTTCTCCACCACGAATTGCTGGATGTTGATGAAGGCCGGCATCTTGTGCCCGTCCTCGGGCAGGAGATCGAAGGTGTAGAGCAGTGCATCACGCTGGAAAACCTTGCCCTTTTTCCAGCTGATCCCCTCCGCCACCAAGGGCGCCGCAACGCCGAGACGATCGAAGATCTCCAAAGTCTTCTTGGCAAAGCAGATTGCTCGGCTCCCCTCGCCGATGCGGTCGGAATCATCGAGCAGCACCGGCGCATGGCCGCGCAAAGCGAGGTCGATCGCGAGGCTCAGCCCCACCGGCCCCGCGCCGATGATCGCCACCTTGTGCCGCGCGGGCGTGGCGCGCGTCTGGTCCGGTGAGGGAGTGTAGCGGAAGGTGGCATAGGGCTGGTTCATGGGGAAAGACCAAGGCAGGGCAAGCTTGACTTGAACGATGATACGCGATACGTTTCATGTATCGCGCTTCTCACCTGTGCCTGATGAACCTGTCGAACCTGAGAAACTGAATTCAAGGAGCACTGCGATGAAACAACTGAAATCAGGTTCTTCGACAGGAGAATTTTATGATCCGTTCGTTCAGAGACAAAGCTTTGCGGGCTTATGTTCGAGAGGGTGGCCGCTGCCCGACCGCACTCGTCGCCATCGAGAAGAAGGTCATCCTGAAGCTCAACCTTCTCGCTGCGGCCAGCACCCTGGAGGATTTGCGTATGCCGCCAGGTAACCGGCTTGAGGCGCTGAAGGGAGACCGTCTCGGGCAGCACAGCCTGCGGATCAACGATCAATACAGACTGTGCTTCATCTGGCGCGATGGCGGTGCGGACGAGGTTGAAATCACCGATTACCACTAGAGGGACAGAAGAACATGGCTTTTTATCACTGCCATCCCGGTGAAATTCTGAAGGAGGAGTTCCTTGTCCCACTCGGCATGAGTGCGCGGCAACTCGGGGCTGCCATTGGCGTGCCGGGAAATCGCATAAGCGATATCCTGCGCGAGGAGCGCGACGTGACCGCCGATACCGCTCTGCGGCTGTCCCGCTTCTTTGGCACGACGGCGCAGTTCTGGCTGAACCTGCAGACGGCGCATGATCTGTCGAAGGCCGAGGCCTCGCATGATTATTCGACCATTCGCCCGCGCGCCGCATAGCCTCACCCCTGCAAGGCGGCCCACATCGCGCGGTCGCGCTCGGCGGTCCAGATCTCGGGATGCGCGATGCCGCGCGCTTCATCGTAGGCGCGGGAGACATTGAACGGCAGGCAATGCTCGTAGATGGCATAGGCGCCGAAGGGCCCGTCCATCGCCGCGCGCACGGCCTTGTAGGCGGTTTTCAGGTCATCCCCGCGCGCCACGGCCTGCTGCACCGTGCCAAAGAGCGCTTGAAGGAAATCCGTGGTGCCGGCGATGGCCGCCTTCACCTTCTCGCGACCGATGAGCGCATCGCCACGCCCCGGCACGAGCGCGACAGGATCGTAAGCGGCGAGTTTCGTGAGCGTCTCAGGCCAATCCGCGAAATGCGCGTCGCCGCAATAGCAGGCGGATTTATACTCCACGAGATCGCCCGAGAACATGACGCCGGCATCCGGCACCCAGGCGATGGTATCGCCCGCCGTATGTCCCCGCCCGAGATGGCGGATGCGCACCTCGCGCTTGCCCAGCCACACGCTCATCTCGGTGGCGAAGGTGACGCTTGGCCAGGTGAGGCCGGGAATGGTCTCCTGCCCCCGGAAAAGGCGCGGAAAACGCCCGATCTCGCTCGCCATATCCTGCTCGCCGCGCTCGACGATGAGATCGCGCGTGGCATCCGAGGCGAGGATCATCTTGGCGTTGGTGTAGGCCGAGGCGCCGAGCACGCGCACCGCGTGGTAATGCGAGAGCAGCACATGGGTGATCGGCTTGTCCGTCACCGAGCGCACCCGCTCGATCACGCCTCGCGCCATCGCGGGCGTCGCCTGCGCATCGACGATCAGCACGCCGTCATCGCCGATGATGACGCCGGTATTGGGGTCGCCCTCGGCGGTGAAGGCATAGAGGTCCTTGCCGATCTCGGCGAAGGTGATCGTCTTTTCCGCCATGTCGTTGACGGATGCGAATGCAGGCGTGCTCACAGGTCCTCCTTAAACGGCCGGCTCGATGCGATTTTCGATGGCGCCGAAGATCGAGTGGCCCTTCCGGTCGCGCATCTCGATGCGCACCGTGTCGCCGAAGCCGAGGAACGGCGTCTTCGGCTTGCCCTGGCGGATGGTCTCGACCATGCGCAATTCGGCGATGCAGGAATAGCCGCGCCCGCCCTCCCCCACCGGCCGCCCCGGCGAACCATCGGGATCGCGGTTCGACACCGTGCCGGAGCCGACGATCGTGCCGGCGGAAAGCGGTCTTGTTTTCGCGGCATGGGCGATCAGCGTGCCGAAATCGAAGGTCATTTCCTCGCCTGCCTCCGGCTGGCCGAAGGCATGGCCATTGATGGCGGTCATCAGCGGCAGGTGCAGCTTGCCATCCCTCCAGGCATCGCCCAGTTCATCGGGCGTGACGGCGACCGGCGAGAAGGCGCTCGGCGGCTTCGATTGCAGGAATCCGAAGCCTTTCGCGAGTTCTGCCGGGATGAGATTGCGCAGCGAGACATCGTTTACGAGCATCACCAGCCGGATGGCGGCGAGGCCCTGCTCGCGGGTCGCGCCCAGAGGCACATCGCCCGTGATGACGGCGATTTCCGCCTCGCAATCGACGCCATGGTCCAGCGAGGCGACGCGAACGGCGTCACGCGGGCCGATATTGGCGTCGGATGTGCCCTGATACATCATCGGGTCGGTCCAGAAGCTCTCCGGAAGCTCCGCCCCGCGCGCCTTCCGCACGAGTTCGACATGGTTCACGTAAGCCGAGCCATCCACCCATTGGTAGGCGCGGGGAAGCGGGCTTGCGCAATCATGCTCATGGAAGCGGAAGGCGGGCACAGAGCCATGCGCCAACCCTTCCGCGAGATCGGACAGCGCGCCGGAGAACAATTCCCAGCGATCGAGCGCGGCCTGCAGGGTCGGCGCGATGTGGGTCGCGTCCGTCGCGCGGGTGAGATCGTTCGAGACGACGACCAGGCGACCGTCGCGGCCGGATTTCAACGAGGCGAGTTTCATGCGGCATTCCTTCCCTCGCACAGCAACGACGCGGCTGTGCTGGCGCGATCATGGCCCGGCCCAAGGCGGGCGGGAAGGGCAAGGACGGATTTTCTCATGCAAAAGAACCTGCAAAAATGACCATGGCCAGCTTGAAGCACGTGACGCGGCGGATGCCCTGTGCAATCCTGTTCGATGTGAACCATAAGGCGGATTGAACGGGAAACAAGTTTCGTCCGCAACTATTTTTTGCAGAGGCGGGAGACGACCATGCGGCGCAGGGACATGCTGCTTTCGGGCCTTGCCGGGGGCGCGATGGCGACAAGCCTCGCAAAGCCGGCCATCGCGCAGGCGATGCCAGAAGTGAAATGGCGCTTGACCTCGAGCTTCCCCCGGCAGCTCGACACGATTTTCGGCACCGCCCAGCAACTGGCCAAGCTCGTGGGCGAAGCGACGGACGGCAGGTTCCAGATCCAGGCCTTCTCGGCGGGCGAAATCGTGCCGGGCCTGCAGGCGCTGGACGCGGTGACCTCCGGCGCCATAGAATGCTGCCACACCCCGACCTATTTCTACGTGGGCAAGGACCCGACCCTCGGCCTCGGCACCGGCCTGCCTTTTGGCCCCAATGCGCGCCAGCAGCACAGCTGGTGGCATTTCGGCGGCGGTGACAAGATCGTCAACGAAGCGCTCGCGAAGTTCAACGCCATCTCCTTCCCCGCCGGCAATTCCGGCACACAGATGGGCGGCTGGTTCCGCAAGGAAATCACCTCGCTGGAGGATCTCAAGGGGCTGAAGTTCCGCATCGGCGGCACCGGCGGGGCCGTCCTGGCGCGCATCGGCGTGGTGCCACAGCAGATCGCGCCGGGCGACATCTATCCCGCCCTCGAGAAAGGCACTCTGGATGCCGTGGAGTTCGTCGGCCCCCATGACGATGAGAAGCTCGGCTTCAACAAGGTGGCGAAATACTACTACTATCCCGGTTTCTGGGAGGGCGGCGCCATGCTGCACCTCTGCGTGAACCTGGAACAGTGGAACCGCCTGCCGAAGCATTATCAGGCGATCCTCATGCAGGCCTGCGAGAGCGCCAACAACTGGATGCTCGCCAAATACGATTCGGTGAATGCGCCGGCGCTGAAGCGTCTTGTCTCGCGCGGCACGGAACTTCGCGCCTTCCCGCTTCCGGTGGTGGATGCCGCATTTGACGCAGCCAAGGTTGTCTTTGCCGAATATGCGGCGCAAAATCCGCTCTTTGCGAAGGGCCTCGACAGTGTCAATGCCTATCTCGGCGAGGTGATGCCCTGGTGGAAGATTGGCGAATACTCGTACGACACCATCAACATACGCCAACGGGAGCGCGGCTGAGCCGCGCCCGGAATGTCGACATTGATCAAGCCGTGGGCAGGAAGGCCCATGGGGTGCTTGAACATTCGGCACTGGGCTCAAGTTTAAGGCGGGCTGGCCAGGATGAGACCATAATCCTTTTTCTTACAAAGGGTTAACAGGTTTTGCGTTGTGTCGCGCGGGAAACGGTGCCAAAAGGATACCCGGGTTGGCGTCTTGATGCCCTGCCCCGGCGATGAAGGCTCGCACGATGGATTCCCTCTTGGAGAAGCGCAATCCGGCGATGACGGAGAGCGACGTGCTGGAACTGGAAGGTTTCCTGCCCTACCGGTTGAACGTGCTGGCGACGCTCGTCAGCCACAGCCTCGCGCGCGTCTATGGCGAGCGGTTCGGCATCTCGATTCCCGAATGGCGCATCCTCGCGACCCTCGGCCAGTTCAACGAGATGACCGCCCGCGAAATCGGCCAACATTCGCGCATGCACAAGACCACGGTCAGCCGCGCCGTCTCGACGCTCGAGAAGCGCCAACTCCTTGCGCGCAGGCCGAACGATCAGGACATGCGCGAGGCCTTTCTCGCGATGACACCGGACGGCCAGTCGATCTATGCCGAGATCGTGCCGCTGGCGCGCAGCTTCGCCCGCGATCTCACCCAGGATATCCGGCCGGAGGATCTCGCGGTGCTCGATCGGGTTCTGGCTCAGCTCATGGGCCGGCTGAACGCCAGCAGCATGGACCGCGAAGAGGAGGCCTGAAGCCGGATACCGCGCCCGATCGTCGCTCTTTTCGGGCTTTATCTGGTTTTGACATGCAGAATCGCGACGGCCTGCCTTGCTCGCTGCACAATCAGGCCTTAAAAAATTTGTTGGATGGAATTCATACGGCAAAAGCCGATCTCGAAGGCCGCGGGCTCGATGCGCAAGAGCATTTTCCTTTTCCGGAGCATGGGTCTCGTGCTTTCGGGCTTGTTCGCGGCAGCCCTTGCCGGCGCAGCGCATGCCCAGCCGGCGATGTGCAGCACGATCCGGGCCGAGATCGCCAATCTCGGGCAAGATACGATCGGCGGCAATCCGCGAGAAGCCGCGCGCCTGCGCGTCGAGATCGCGAATATCCGCAATGCGATCCGCGCGAACAATTGCGACGACCGCGGCTTCTTCGGTTTCGGTGGCCCTCCGCCGGTCTGCGCGCCCCTGCGGGCGCAGGCGCAACAGATGGAGGCGCGCCTTCGGCAGGCGGAGCCGATGGACGCGAATGCGCCGCGCCGGGCGCAACTTCTCGCCGCCTATCAGCGCTATGGCTGCGACGGTGCCCAGCCCCAACAGCGCGGCGTGATCTATGCCCAGCCGCAAACCGGCATTTTCGAGCGTTTCTTCGGCTCCAATGCGACCGTCGATCAGCGTCGGGAGAGCTTCTCCGAAATCGATGCCGCGCTTGAGGACGAGCTGAAGGAAAAGGCCCGCCTCGGCGGCCGCACCCCCATTTGCGTGCGCACCTGCGATGGCTTCTTCTTCCCCGTGAACTTCGAAGGCCTGACGGCGCGCGACGAGCATGGCCAGGTCTGCCAGGCGCTCTGCCCCGCCGCCGAGACCGTGGTGATGTATATGCGCCTCGGGGCCGAGATCGAGACCGCCGCGACGCGGGAAGGGCAGGCCTATACGGCGTTCCCCTTCGCGCTCAAGTTTCGCGAGAGCCGAGACAATGCCTGCTTCTGCCGGCCGCCGGGCTACACCGTCGCGCAACTCGCGAGGGGGCAGGAGGATTACGTGGAAGCGCGGAAAGGCGACCTCGTCGTATCCCGCGAGCAGGCCGAGGCCATGTCTCGCCCCAGGGAATTGCGTGGCGCGGCTCCGCAACGCCAGCAGGCGAATGCGCGCGGCCAGCAGCGCAACCAGCCTGCCCCTGCTCCTGCGCGAGCCGCAGAAGAGCCTGCCCCGGTTCCCGAAAGCGCCATTCCCACGGCCGGCAGCGCCTCCGCCGGTATCGGGCCTCGTCTTGGCAACGAACGTGTGCTGAATGGCGTGCAGGGGCAGATTCAGGAAGTGGTGGGAGCAGACGGCGTCAGGCGGCAGGTGCGCGTCGTTGCGCCGGCACCAAACGCGCCAGAGCCTCAGCCCGCCCTAAGAGGGCCAGCACGGCCTTCAATTCCGGCCCCTGCTCGCGCCCCGTGAGCGCGAGGCGCAAGGGCATGAACAGCGCCTTGCCCTTCCGTCCGGTCCTCGCCTGAATCGCAGCCACCCACTGGCTCCAGCTTTCGGGCCCCAGCGGCTCGGCGGGCAGCAATTTGGCGCATTCGGCAAGAAAATCCGTCTCGGCCACGGCGAAGTTCTGGGGCTGCATCAGCAGGCCCCACCATTCGCACGTTTCCTCCAGCCGGCTGATATTCCCGTGGATCGCCGTCCAGAACGCCTCGGCCTTCGGGCCCGAAATACCCAGGGCAGCGAGCGGCTCCCGAAGCGCCGCGAAGGGCCTGGCATGCAGCAGCTTGACCGAGAGATCGGTGATTTCCGACGGATCGAATTTCGTGAGCGCGCGGGAAAACTTCGACAGGTCGAGAAGCTCTGCCAGCGCCGCCAACCCTTCCAGCGGGTGGATCGGTTCGGAGGTTCCGGTGAGTGTCGCGACGATGGCGACCGCCAGCGGGTCCACGCCTTCCGCGCGGAAGGAGCGCAGCGAGAGCGCGCCGGTGCGCTTCGACATCTCCTCGCCATTGGCCGAGGCGATCAGGTTGTGATGCGCGAACCGCGGCAGGTTCGCACCCAGCGCGCCGAACAGCTCGATCTGCACCGCGGTATTGGCGACGTGATCCTCGCCGCGCAGCACATCGGAGATGCCGAAATCCGCGTCGTCGATCACGCTGGCGAAGGTGTAGAGCACCTGCCCATCGGCGCGCGCGAGAATGGGGTCGGAGAGCGAAGCCGTCTCGATATGGCATTCGCCGCGCACGCCATCCTGCCAGCGAACGGTGTCGCCGGAGAGCCTGAAGCGCCAATGCGGCTGGCGCCCCTCGGCCTCCAGCTTTGCGCGTTCGGCTTCGGTGAGCAGAAGTGCCGCGCGATCATAAACCGGCGGGAGACCCCGCGCCTGCTGGCGCTTGCGCTTGCGGTCGAGTTCCTCGGCCGTCTCGTAGGCCGGATAGACCAGGCCCCGCGCCTTGAAATCCTCGAGCACCGCCGCATAGCGAGCCGCGCGATCCGATTGCCGCTCGATCCGGTCCGGCGGAATGCCGAGCCAGGCGAGGTCCTCCAGAATTCCCGCGGCATATTCCGGCTTCGAGCGGTCGGCATCGGTATCGTCGAAGCGCAGCAGGAAGGTGCCGCCGCTTTTCCGCGCCAGAAGCGCGTTCCAGAGGGCGGTGCGGGCATTGCCGATATGCAGGTAGCCCGTGGGAGAAGGGGCGAAACGAAAAACGGGCTCACCCATCATAGGCCTCCCCCAGATTCTTCATCGGCTCGGGCTGAATTGCCGCATCCGGCACATAGGCCCCTTCGGAGCGGTCGCGGAAGCGGTTGACGATGGGGTAGCGTCGGTCGCGGCCGAAATTCTTGCGCGTCACCTTCACGCCGGGGGCGGATTGCCGGCGCTTGTATTCGGCGATGGCCAGCAAATGCTCGATGCGCTCGACGGTCGCCCGCTCATGCCCGCGCGCAACGATTTCGGGCAGTCGCATCTCGCGCTCCACGAGGCATTCGAGAATATCGTCCAGCACGGGATAGGGCGGCAGCGAATCCTGATCCTTCTGATTCTCGCGCAGTTCGGCGGTGGGGGCCTTGGTGAGGATGTTCTCGGGAATCACCACGCCATCGGGCCCCCTGGCGCCCTGCGGCTTCCAGCGATTGCGCAGGGCCGCGAGGCGATAGACTTCCATCTTGTAAAGATCCTTGATCGGGTTGAAGCCGCCATTCATGTCGCCATAGAGCGTGGCGTAACCCACGCTCATCTCGCTCTTGTTGCCGGTGGTCACGACCATCGGCCCGAACTTGTTGGAAATCGACATGAGAATCGTTCCGCGCACGCGGGACTGCAGATTCTCTTCCGTGATGTCACGCTTCGTGCCCGCGAAAAGCGGCGACAAGGCTGCTTCCAGCCCCTCCACCGCGCTGGCGATGGGCAGGATATCGTAGCGGATCGAAAGCGCGGATGCGCAATCCTTGGCGTCCTTCAGGCTGTCTTCGGACGTGTAGCGGTAGGGCAGCATCACGGCATGCACGCGATCCGGCCCGAGCGCATCCGCCGCGAGGGCCGCGCAGATCGCGGAATCGACTCCGCCGGAAAGGCCAAGCACCACGCTCGCGAAGCGATTCTTCTCGACATAATCGCGCAGGCCCAGCATGCAGGCGGCATAATCCGACTTGTCCTGCTCTTCGAGCAAGGCTTTCGGCCCTTCGGCGATGCGCCAGCCCGAAGCGCCCTGCTCCAGCGTGACGATCTGCAATTCTTCGTAAAAACCGGGCATCTGGAAAGCCAGCGCGCCGCCGGGATTGAGCCCGAAACTCGCGCCATCGAAGAAAAGCTCATCCTGCCCGCCGACCTGGTTGAGATAGACCAGCGCGAGCCCGCTCTCGGCCACGCGCGCGACCGCGACATTCATGCGCTCATCCACCACGCCGCGCCGATAGGGCGAGCCATTGGGCACGAGCAGGATTTCCGCGCCGGTCTCGGAGAGGCATTCGACCACCTCAGCCCTCCAGATATCCTCGCAGATCGGCAGGCCGAGGCGCAGGCCGCGCAACGGCAGCGGGCCGGGCATGGGGCCGGAATCGAACAGGCGTTTCTCGTCGAACACACCGTAATTCGGCAGGTCGACCTTGAAGCGCACGCCGGTAATCCGCCCCCGGTCGAGCGCGGCGATCGCATTGAAGAGCCTGTCGCCCTCTTTCCAGGGCAGGCCGATCAGCACGGCGGGGCCGCCATCGGCGGTGTCGCGGGCGAGTTCATCGAGCGCCTGCCGGCAGGCATCCTGCACGGCCGGTTTCAGCACGAGATCTTCGGGCGGATAGCCGATGAGGAACAATTCCGGGAACATCACGACATCCGCGCCCGCAAGCGCGGCCTTCGCGCGTGCCTCCCGCGCCCGCGAGAGATTGCCGGCGACATCGCCGAGCACGGGGTTCAACTGGGCTAGCGCGAGGGAGCGGCGGGCAGGAGCGGAGTTCATGGCTTCGCATGTAATCCCCTCCGCCTGCCCTGACAATCGTGGGGTTGGCGACAGCCCTGCGGGAGCGTTCCAAATCGGGGCTTGACGCACAGGAAGCACTTAACGGGGCAGTAAGGTTACTTTTTTATTCTCCAGGTGCTGGCGCCCCCTGCCTCGTGCCGGAATGGCAGGTTCCATCAAGGGTGGCCGGGTTAAAGGAGTGCAGTCATGTCGGTTCGTCTTCTGCTCGGGAGCCTCACGATCGCCGCCCTCGCGGGCACCGGCGCGAGCCAGGCGGCCGACTACCTGCGCGGTGCCTATGCAAAGGATTCGTTGCAAAGAAGCGACGGCATCGATTGGGCCGGCGCCTATGCAGGCGGCTATGTCGGCTATTCCAGCGCGCAGATGGATGCGTCGACGCTGCGGGGCAGCCTCGCGCGCGAGGCGCTGCCGAATTCGACCTATACCGATCTGCTCGAGAGCACGATCAACCTGCGGAAGACCAACCAGGCCGAGGCCGCCTTCGGGGGCTTCGCCGGCGTCAACACTCTCTGGGACGACGTGGTGCTGGGGTTCGAAGTCGATTATACGCGCTCTTCCTTCAATTCTTCCACCACAGCGGGCCCTTACGGTCTCTCTCGCGTTACGGGCACCGTGACGGAAACGGTGACCAGCACGACAACCGCCAGGGCCAGGGTGCGGGAATGGAGCACCCTTCGCGGCCGCGTGGGCTGGGCTGCCGGATATTTCATGCCCTATCTCACGGCCGGTATCGCGTTCGGCAACATCGATGGCCGCACGAGCACGACAGGTTCATGGACGCGCGACGATACCAGCGCGCCACCGCCCGCCAGCGGCACCTTCGCCGGCTCGCTCGGCCGGCGCGGAATCGCCTATGGCGGCACGGTTGGCGCGGGCGTGGACATGAACCTGTTCTCGAACGCCTTCCTACGCGCGGAATGGCAGTATATCCAGTTTGCCTCCGGCGGGCTACGGCCCGAAGTCAGCATCAACACGGCACGGATGGGCGGTGGCGTGAAGTTCTGACGGATCGCCGGGCCCCCACGGCGATCACATAAAAAGCCCGGCTCGATGAGCCGGGCTTTCTGTTTTTGCGGCTGATCGCGGCGTCAGCGGCAGATCTGCACCCGCTGGAAGCGCCAGCCATAGCCATCCCAGACCTGCTGCTTCCTCAGCGTGCAGACCGGCCCGCGATAGGCATAGCCCGTCTCCGAATAGCCATGATAGCGGCGATGGTGCCGATAGCCATGCCCCCGATAGGGATGGTAAACGGGATGATACTGCTCAGGATGCCGGAAGAAGCTGCGCTGCCGATGATAGGCGGGGGCATGGATGTCGTCGAAAGTTTCAACGTCATCGACATAATGGCCGCCGTGACGTGTCTCGTTCGCCTGGGCGGCGATGGCACCCACAGCCAGAGCACCAAGAATACCCGCCGCGATCAGCGCACCCTTGCGGCCGTTGCGGGCCTCTGCCTCGCCGGCATTCATCGTGAGGCCAGCGCCCATCGCGAGGGCGGCGAACGCGACGGCGGCAATCTTCTTGCCGAAGGGAATCGATGCCTTCATGGCTCTGTCTCCGAACCGGAAGACCTGGCGAACGCGATCCGCTCGCATCCGGTCTTCATGCTGCGAAGATTACGGCCTTAACCTTGGCCCCAACCTGAACGGCATTGTTGCCTGCCGTTCAGGTTCCGGGGGAGCGGTTACTCGCACACCTCGACGCGGCGATAGGTGTAGGTTTCATCGTCCAGCCACACCTTCCTGCGTTCCAGGTGGCAGGTCGGGACATAACGCGGGCGACGGCGTTCGACGATCACCTCTTCCTCGACGATCGGCTCGGCCTGGGATCGCCCTTGCATGAGCATGTACAAGCCGGCGGCACCCACGGCGAGGCCCGCGGCCGCGGCGGCGTTGCGGCCCTGAGCAGCATAGGATGGCGTGTGGAAGAGAACAACGAGCGCCGCGGCAAAGCCGGCGCCCACGGCAGAGAGATGATAACGCATGACCGTTCCCCGTTCTGAGAACGTCAGGTTTCCTGCCGAAACCTTAAGAAAACCTCTCGAAATCGCGGCAATCCCGTGGCGCGGGAAACACTCCGCCACGAAGGCAAAACATGGGAAACAAGGCATTAAGAAGGGCGGGTCAGAAGACCCGCCCTCCTCTGTCATTGGCGGAAAGGGAGCTTTACTCCGCAGCGGCCGGCACCAGCGTGCCCAATTCGCTCTTTTCCTTCTTGATCAGGTCCGCGACCATGAAGGCGAGCTCGATCGCCTGCTCCGCGTTGAGGCGCGGATCGCAGAAGGTGTCATAGCGGTCGGCGATCATCTCGTTGGTCACGGTCTTGGCACCCCCGGTGCATTCCGTGACGTTCTTGCCGGTCATTTCGAGGTGGATGCCGCCGGCATAGGTGCCCTCGGATCGGTGGATCTGGAAGAAGCTCTTCACTTCCTGCGTGATGCGATCGAAGGGCCGGGTCTTGTAGGCGCCGAGCGAGATGGTGTTGCCATGCATCGGGTCGCAGGACCAGACAACGTTCCTGCCCTCGCGCTTCACCGCGCGGATCAGATCCGGCAGATGATTGCCCACCTTGTCCGAGCCGAAGCGGCAGATGAGCGTGAGGCGGCCCGCCTCGTTATCCGGGTTCAGGATGTCGATCAGCTCGAGCAGGCCGTCCGGCGTGAGCGAGGGGCCGCATTTGAGGCCGATCGGGTTGAGGATGCCGCGGAAGAACTCGACATGCGCATGGTCCGGCTGGCGCGTGCGATCGCCGATCCAGAGCATGTGGCCGGAAGTCGCGACATGATCGCCGGGATGGGTCGAATCCTCGCGGGTCATCGCCTCTTCATAGCCGAGCAGCAGCGCCTCGTGGCTGGTGTAGAACTCGGTCAGGCGCATTTCCGGGTGTGTCTCGGAATTGATGCCGATGGCGCGCATGAATTGCAGCGCTTCGGTGATGCGCCCGATGAGATCGAGATAACGATGCGAGGCCGGACTGTTCTGCACGAAATCGAGCACCCATTTCTGGGCGTTGTCGAGGCTGGCATAACCGCCGGTCGCGAAAGCGCGGATGAGGTTCAGCGTGGCGGCCGACTGGCGATAGGCCTCCACCTGCCGGCGCGGATCGGGGATGCGCGCTTCGGGCGTGAATTCGATGCCGTTGATGATGTCGCCGCGATAACTCGGCAGTTCCACGCCGTCATGCTTCTCGACCGGCGAGGAACGCGGCTTCGCGAATTGGCCCGCGACGCGGCCGACCTTCACCACCGGTGAGGAGCCGGCATAGGTGAGAACCACCGCCATCTGCAGGAAAACACGAAAGAAATCGCGGATGTGGTTCGCCGAATGCTCCGCGAAGCTCTCGGCACAATCCCCGCCCTGCAGCAGGAAGGCCTCGCCGGCCGCGACCTTGGCCAACGCCCGCTTGAGCTTGCGCGCCTCGCCCGCGAAAACCAGCGGAGGAAAGCTCCGGAGCTGCTTCTCGGTTGCTTCCAGAAGGGCAGTATCCGGATAGCTTGGAACCTGCGCGATCGGGAAAGAGCGCCAGGACGTCGGGGTCCAGGGCTTCCTTGCAACGGGATCGAGCGGATGCGAGGTCATAACAGCACCTTGTTTCGAAAGATCGCCCTCCCCCGAGGACGGAGAGGCTCTTTAACCGCAAATGCCCGTTATGGCGAGAGGAAATGCCTTTTGGCCCGCTCGACGCGTCTTGTGCCTCATCGCGCTCGAAACGCGGGTCTGTCAGCTTGCGCGCTCGAAACGCGGGTCTGTCAGCTTGCGCGCTCGAAACGCGCTGTGCGCGTGCGCATGGTCACCAGTTCCTCGGCCGCGCTGGGGTGAAGCGCCATGGTGGAATCGAAATCGCGCTTGGTCGCGCCCATCTTCACCGCGATGCCCACGAGCTGGATCATCTCGGCCGCGCCCTCGCCGAGGATGTGGCAGCCGAGGATTCGGTCGGTCTCGGGATTGACGAGCAGCTTCATCATCACACGGTCATCCGCGCCGGAGAGTGTCGCCTTCATGGCGCGGAACGAGGTTTTGTAGAGATCGACAACCGGGAAAGCCGCGCGCGCATCCGCTTCCGTGAGGCCCACGGTTCCCAGTTCCGGTGTTGTGAACACCGCCGTGGGGATGTTCGAGTGATCGACCTGCCAGGGCTGGATGCCCTTCGGACCCCCGAACAGGCTATCGGCCACGGCGTGCCCCTCGCGGATGGCCACGGGCGTGAGGTTCACGCGGTTCGTCACGTCTCCCACCGCGAAGATGTGCGACAGATTCGTGCGCGAGGCGGAATCAACCGCGATCGCCCCATCCTTGCCGAGCGCGACCCCCGCCTTTTCGAGGCCAAGGCCTTCCACATTCGGCGCGCGGCCGATGGCGAAAAGGATCTGGTCGGCCGCGAGTTTCTCGCCGGCCCTGGTATGGCCGATGAGGCCCTCTGCCGTCTTCTCGATGCGGATGAAGGTATCTTTGAACAGGAAGCGGATGCCCGCTTTGGAATAGGCGTCGATCAGGCCATCGCGGAGGTCTACATCGAAGCCGCGCAGGGGCTTCTCGCCACGGTAGATTACGGCCACTTCCGCGCCGAGATCGCGGAAGATGCCGGCGAATTCCAGAGCGATATAGCCGCCGCCAGCAATGAGAATGCGCCTGGGAAATTCCTTAAGGTCAAAGACTTCATCAGAGGTCACGACATGCTCGATGCCCGGCAGGCCGTGATCGAGATTGGGCCTTCCGCCGGTGGCGAGGAGAATGTTCCGCGCATGCACGACGCGGTTCTCGTTGACGATCCGAACCTCGTGCGGGCCCTCGAGCACCGCGCGGGATTTCACCACGGTGACGCCCGCGCTCGCCTGCCCCTTGGCATAGAGGCCTTCAAGGCGGGTGATCTCGGCCTCCTTGGCCGAAACCAGCGCATTCCAGTCATGGGAGGTTTCGCCAACCTGCCAGCCGAAGCCCCTGGCCTCGCGGAAATCACGGGCGAAGCGGCCGGCAAGCACATAGAGCTTCTTCGGCACGCAGCCGCGGATGACGCAGGTGCCGCCCATGCGGAATTCTTCCGCGAGCATCACCCTTGCGCCATGGCCTGCCGCGATCCGTGCCGCGCGAACGCCGCCCGAACCACCCCCGATGACGAAGAGATCGACGTCGAATTCCATAACCGCCCCCGACCCGTTCTCGACGCGGCAAGCCCAGCCGCGACAACCGACATAAAAACGGCGCGGATGGCTTTCACCCGCGCCACATCACACAATCGCGTGAGGACCGATCAGAGCGGGGCGCCGCGCTTCGCCATCTCGGCGCGGAAGATCACCATGGCTTCCTGGCCCACCACCTGCGTCCACTGCTCGAGATAGGGCAAGATGTCTTCCATGAAGGCGGGAAGCGTCTCGACATATTTCCTGCCGACGGGGCTCGTGAGGAAGGTGTTCACTTCCTTCAGTTCCGCCTCGGTCATGCGGCTGGCGAGGTAGCCGGCAGCACCCTTCAGGCCATCATTGGTCATTTCGATCATCTTGCCTTCGACGACCTTGAGAGATTCCTCGATCTGACGAACGAGTTCCGGGCGCGTCCGGCTCACGTTGGCGCGCAGCATCTGCACGACATTCGGCGTGCTGGCCTCGAAGGTGCGCATCAGGCCGGAGGTCTTCAGCACCTCGGCCGCGATCGCGATATGCGAAGCCGGGAAGTTGGCCGGCGGTGGCTGGGGCGCGGCGGGAGCCGGAGCCGTCTGCGCGAAGGCCGCGCCAGACATCACCAGCGCGCCAGCCAGCGCAAGGGCGCCAGCCAGCGCAAGGGCGCGAACGGAAAACGCGCGAGAAAAACCGATCATGGACCACCCGTCTCTTGCTGGCCTGGCTCAGTCAGGCCGGGATTGTTCGAAGCCTGATCAACGCCAGGCTGGCAGAAAAACAGGCGCCTTGCGCCACAAAACCTTCAGCCTCGCCCTTACGGCCTTCCGGCGAGGACGACAACCCCCTGATGGGAAGCGAGATATGCGGCGGAACAGAGGCCGCACCGGCACCTTGCCCGGCCGATCATCGCGCCGGAGGTGTGCAGACGACTTCCTGATCGCCGCGCACGAAGCAGACGCTGACATCCCCCGTTCGGCGATTGACGCGATAGATGCCGGCCTCCGCCCGGTGGTTCGAGGGCACGAGCGCGTAATCTCCGGCCTCGCCGGCCTTCGCCCCCTCGCCGGCCGGGTAGCAGAGGGTGAGGCCAACCGAATTCTCGTCCTTGATCGCGTAGTTGCAGGCCCCCATCTCGCCGGTGGCGCGATCGACCCGGAAGATGCGGTTCAATTCCTGGTGCGGGGCTGGCGCGAACATGAAATTCTCGGCCCGGACAGACCCGACGCATGCCAGAACGACCATGACAGGCAAAAGGCTGCGATGGAGCATGATCCCCTCCCCGTAACCGGATGACGAACGTCCACTTGAAGCGAATCGCCTCTCTCCGCTACGGAACGCTAACCGATCGCCTGCGGAAAATCCGCCCCGGCCCGATCGGCTTTTTCACGACAGGAAGGTTCGCCCCGATGCGCGGCACGCTGGTTTTCGATCTCGATGGCACGCTGGCCGAGACCGCGCCCGATATCATGGCGACGCTGAACATCCTGCTCACCCGCGAGGGCTTGCCCGCGCTTCCCACCGCGAAAGCGCGTGAACTCGTCGGTGCCGGCGCGAAAGCCCTGATCGAGCGGGGCTTCAAGGCTTCCGGCATGCCCCTGCTCCCCGCGAAGCTCGAGCAGCTCTTCGCGGAATTCCTGCCGATCTATCTCGACCGCATCGCAGAGGAGAGCCACCTTTTCGATGGCGTGGAAGCAGCACTCGATCGCCTTGCCATGAAGGGTTTCACGCTCGCGATCTGCACGAACAAGCCGGAGCGGCACTCATTGGCCCTCGTGGAAGCGCTGGGCGTGAAGAACCGCTTCCGCGCGATCGTCGGCCGCGAGACCTTCCCGTTCTTCAAGCCCGACCCGCGCGTGCTGGCCGAAACGATCCGCGCCTGCGGCGGCACGAAGGAGCGCGCGATCATGGTGGGCGACAGCATCACGGACCTTGAAACCGCGCGCAATCTCGGGGTGCCGACCATCGGCGTCAGCTTCGGTTACACCAATGTCCCCATGGCGGAACTCGCGCCCGACCGGCTGATCCACCATTTCAATGCGCTGGACGAGGCCGTGGACAGCCTGCTGTCCTGATCACTCGCCGCAAGCGAGGCTGACCACCGAACGCCCCGCTTCCGCCGCAACCGCGCTCATCGCCCGGGGCGTGGCGGCTGGGGCAGGGGTGAGGCCCGCGAAATCCGCGAGCGCCTTTGCATCGGCATAGCGATAGCGGCTCGCGGGAACCACGCCCGCGACCTGCGTGACGAGCCGAGGCTCCTCCACCACGAGCCCCACCAGCCGCCCGGCGCGATCCAGCAGGGCGGCACCAACGCCACCGGACTGAAGCGGCGCTTCCGCAAGCCCGCCGCTCAGCAGGGCATTCGCCGTCTGCAGCGCGCCGTTGCGATCGCGCTGGAGGAGGATCGCCTCGCTCCCGGGATTCGCGGCGAGCGCCAGTGGCTTGCCACCCTCTCGGGTGATCGCGAGCAGGAGCAGGGCATCGCCGCGCTTCTCGATGGTGACGGGCGCGCTTCCCAGCGTGAGGCTCCTGCATATCGCGGCGCTCGCGGCGGTGATGAACTTTCCAGGCGCGATTTCCACCGCGCTCACGCGCTTCGCCTCCGGTGCGATGGGCCGCGTGGCGGCGGTGTTCGGTGCGGAAGAGCCCGGAGCCAAAGCGAAGGAGGCAATGGGCGCGCCCGGCATCGCCTCGAAGGTAGAAGCGATGGCGATGACGAGATGATCGAATTCGGGCGAGAGGCGCTTGTCGAAGCCGATGGCGAAGCCGCGCAAGCTGCCATCCGGCCCCTTTTCCAGCCGGCGATAGAACCTGCCCGTCTGCGTTTCGCCGGAAATTACGAAAAAATCGGGCCGCAGCAGCTTGTAAGTGATCTTGCGGCCCACGACACTCGCGCTGGTGCCGCGCTCGAACAGGTTCTCCAGCGTATCCTCCGGCTTGCCGAGGCCGAGATCGAGCGTCACGAGATCCGCCACATCCTGCCAGCGGGAGAGGCCGGCGGGGCCAGTCGATCGCTTCTTCAGGATCTCGCGCGGCACGCCGATGCGCATCTTCGAGGCCGGATCGGTCTCGATCACGAAATCGAGGGCCTTGCGGCCGATATTGGCGAATTCCGTCAGCAGGCGCCGCTCCTCGGGCGCAAGAATGCCATCCTGCGGGCGCTTCAGCTCTGCCTCGAAGCGCTTTACCGCGGCGAAGGTCAGGGGTCCGAATTCGCCCGTCGCCGCGCCGGTGAATTTCGCGGCCCAAATGAGATCGCGCTGGATGGCGCGGCGCTCCGCGAGATCGAGAGCTTCGAAAGCCCTGGCGGCCGCTGCCTGCGCGGGATCGACCCTCGGCGCGTTGGCGTTCGGCGATGCCTGGGGAAAAGCCGGCCCGGCACATCCAAGGCCCAGCATGAGAAGGAAGCCGGCAATCCGGCCGGTATTTGTGTTTTTCCCCACCTTCCGCCCTCCGAGCTGGCTTTTTGTCAGCATGAAGCGGCGGGTCCTCCCCCGCAAGCCCTGCATTGCGCGCCCGCCCCTGGGTGATAGGGTGAGGCATCCAATTCCTCGGGGGAGGATTCCATGGTCTCGCAAGCAGCAACCCGCTGGTCCGTGCTGGCGGCTCTTCTGGCGTTTCTGGCCCTGCCAGCCCAGGCGCAGGCGCCACAGAAGGCCTTCACCCGTGATGACCTCGCCGCGCAGGCGGCACAGGCGGAAGAACGCCTGCGCCGCGAGGTGAGCCCGCCCGCCAATGCCGACATCGCCCGCCTTCTGCGCGAGGGAAATGCCGCGCTCGGCCGCGACAATGCCCGTGCCGCCCTGCCTCTCGCCAATCAGGCGGTGGTGCTCGCCCCGCGCAACCCCGGCGCCTGGCGGCTTCTCGCCCGTGCGGCGAAGGCCCTGAACCCGCGCGACTGGCGCGAGCGTTACGAGATGCAGGAGCGTGCCCTCGCCGCCGCCTATCTCGCCTACCAGCGCAGCCCGACGCGACCGGAGGAGGCAGCCTCGCTCCATCTCCTCGGTCAGGTATTCGAATGGCGCGAGATGTGGCGCCCGGCATTGACGGCCTATCGCCTCAGCCACGAGGCCGAACCCAGGGACGAGGTGCGCCAGGCTTATGAAACCTTGCGTGAAGCACGCGGCTTCCGCCTCACCAGCAACGAAGTGGACTCCGATTCCGCCAATCCGCGTGCCTGCTTCACCTTCTCCGAGCCTCTGGCGCGGGGCCGCGTGGATTTCGCGCCGTTCGTCGCGATCACCGGGCGCGGCGATTTCGCGGTGGAGGCCGAGGATAGTCAGATCTGCGTCGAGGGCCTGCGCCATGGCGAGCGCTACGGCATCGTGCTGCGCGCCGGCATTCCCTCGACGATTCCCGGCGAGAACCTGCTGAGGAACGCCGATTACGACATCTATGTGCGGGACCGGAAACCCTCCGCGCGCGGTTCGGGCCGAGCCTATGTGCTGCCGAAAACCGGCCAGCAGGGCATTCCCGTCATCTCCGTCAATACCACGCAACTCGGCGTGAAGATCCTGCGGATCGGCGATCGCAACCTCGTCTCGGCCGTGCGCGATGGTGGCTTCCTTGACGCGATCGAGCCCTACCGGATGCGCGAGATCATCGAGAAGACCGGACAGCAGGTCTGGTCCGGCACGATGGGTGTGACAAGCGAACTCAACAAGGACGTGACGACCGCCTTCCCCGTGCAGGAAGCGGTGGGTGAGCTGAAGACCGGCATCTATCTGCTGGTGGCCAGGCCCGGCGAATTTCGCCAGGGCAATGCCTCCTCCGAAGGCGATGGGGCTGAGGATTACGAAACACTCGCGACCCAGTGGTTCGTGGTGTCGGATCTCGGCCTCACCGCCTTTTCGGGCGGCGATGGTCTGACCGTGCTGATGCGCTCGCTGGCCAATGCCGGGCCGGTGGCCAATGCCGAGTTGCGGCTCATTGCCAAGAACAACGAAGTTCTGGCCGTGGCGCGCAGCAACGCGCAAGGCGTCGCGAAATTCGAGGCGGGCCTCTCGCGCGGCACGGGCGGGTTGCAGCCCGGCCTCGTGACGGCGGAAATCGCCGGTGATTACGGCTTCCTTGACCTGAGCCAGACCGCCTTCGATCTCACGGATCGCGGCGTGAGAGGCCGCATCGCGCCGGTGGGCCTCGATGCTTTCACCTATGCCGAGCGCGGGGTCTATCGGCCGGGCGAGACGGTATATCTCACGACGCTGCTGCGCGATTCACGCGGCGCAACTGTTTCCGGCCTGCCGCTGACCATGGTGATCAAGCGCCCGGACGGCATGGAATATCGCCGCGCGCTGGTGGCGGATCAGGGTGCGGGCGGTCGCGCGCTCTCCGTGCCGCTGCTCTCGAATGCGGCGATTGGCACCTGGCGCGCGCAGGTCTTCTCGGACCCCAAGCGCCCGGCGATCGGCGAGACGACCTTCCTCGTCGAGGATTACGTGCCGGAGCGGCTCGAACTGACGCTGAAGGCCGCGGCACCCGTGCTGCAATCCGGGCAGAATGCCGAGATCGAGGCCGATATCCGCTTTCTCTACGGCGCGCCGGGCGCGGATCTCGCGGTCACCGGCGAAACCCTCCTCCGCGTGGCGAAGGAGAGCGCCATCCCCGGCTTTGCGGGCTTCAAGGTGGGCCTCGCGGATGAGCCGGTGGAGCCCGTGCGCACCCCGATCGAGGAGACGGCCCGCTCCGATGCGCGGGGCAAGGCGAAGCTCGTCATCCCCGTCATCGAGCCGGAAACCAGCCTGCCGCTGGAGGCAGAGTTCATCCTCACCGCCAACGAGAATGGCGGGCGCGGCGTCACGCGCAACCTTGTCCTGCCCATCCTGCCGAAAGGCGTGGCGATCGGCGTGAAGCCGCTTTTCAACCCGGAGGAAATGCAGGCCGGCGGCACGGCGAAATTCGGTATCATCCTCGCCACCGGACAGGGCAAGCGCCTTGCGCGCACCGGACTCAAATGGCAGCTCTCGCGCATCACGAAAACCTACCAATGGTTCTTCAAGGAGGGCCGCTGGACCTATGAGGCGATCTCCACCACCCGCCGCGTGGCGGATGGTGATCTTGCGACCAGCGAAACGGATCTGGCTGAAATCTCGGCGCAGGTCGGCTGGGGCAAGCATCGCATCGAGGTGCGGAGTGTGGGTTCGGAGACGGCCGAAACCGCCTTCGATTTCACCATCGGCCATGTGGCGGAAGCCAGGGCGGACACGCCCGATCTGCTCGATGTCGTGCTCGATCGAGCGGCCTATGCCGATGGCGACACGATGAATATCCGCCTCACCCCGCGCGCGGCCGGCAAGGCGACGATCGCGGTGATCTCCGATCGACTGGCGCATCTCGAAACGGTGGATCTGCCCGCGGAAGGCACGAATATCCGGCTGAAAGTCTCGGCGGATTGGGGGCCCGGCGCCTATCTCGTCGCGCTCGCGCATCGCCCGCTTGATGCCCGGCAGAAGCGCATGCCCGGCCGCGCGCTGGGCCTCTCGTGGTTCTCCATCGGCGCGGAGCAGCGCAAGCTCGCGCTCGATCTCGGCGCGCCGCCACTCATCCGCCCGCGCGGCACGCTGAGCCTGCCGATCAGGGTCGGGAACATTCCGGCCGGCGAGGAAGCCTTCGTCACGGTCGCGGCTGTCGATAACGGCATCCTCAACCTCACGCGCTACCAGCCGCCGAACGCCACCGCGCATTTCTTCGGCCAGCGGCAACTCGCGGGCGAAATCCGCGACCTCTATGGCGCGCTGATCGACGGCATGCAGGGCACGCGCGGCGCGATCCGATCGGGCGGCGATGGCGCGGCTCCGCTCGTGGGCGAGAGGCCGACGCAGGAGCCGCTCGCGCGCTTCTCCGGCGTGGTGAAGATCGGGCCGGACGGCACCGCGAACGTCACCTTCGACATCCCCGCCTTCAACGGCTCGGTGAAGGTAATGGCCGTGGTCTGGTCGAAGAGCCGCACCGGTGAAGCTTCCACGGATGTCACGATCCGCGATCCCGTGGTGGTGCAGGCGACGATTCCGCGCTTCCTCGCGCTGGGGGATCGCTCGAAACTTCATATCGAGATCAACCCGATTGAAGCCGAAACCGGCACCTACAAGCTCGACGTGAACCTGAAGGGTCCCGTCACCGCCACGTTCGACCCGGCCTGGCAGAACATCCGCATCGAGAAAGGCAGGAAGACCGATCTCGTGCTGCCGCTCACCGGCGCGGGCCTCGGCATGGCCGAGATCGAACTCACCTTCGCCGGCGGCGGGCTTGACCTTGTGCAAACGCTTCGCCTGCCGGTGAAATCCTCCGCGCCAAGTGTGGTCAATCGCATCGCGCGGCCTATCCCCGGCGGGCAGACGCTGGAAATCTCGCGCGACCTGCTGAGCGAAATGGTGCCGGGCTCCGGTTCGGTCGGCGTTTCCGCCTCGCCCTACACCGCGCTGGATGCGGCGGGATTGCTGGCGAGCCTTGATCGCTACCCCTATGGCTGCACCGAGCAGATCACCTCGCGGGCCATGCCGCTGCTCTATGTGAATCGTCTGGCGACCCAGGAAAATCTGGCGCTGGATGGTTCGCTGGATGGCCGCATCAACGATGCGATCGAGCGCGTGCTTGCGCGGCAATCCGGCTCTGGCTCCTTCGGGCTCTGGAGCATCGGCGGCAACGATCTCTGGCTCGATGCCTACGTCGCGGATTTCCTGACGCGCGCCCGCGAGCGCAACTTCGCGGTGCCGGCCAGTGCCTTCGCTCTTGCGCTGGATCGCCTGCGGAACCAGGTGGTGAATGCCGGCGAGGTGCGCGCCGAGGAAGCCGCCGGCACGGCCTATGCGCTCTATGTCCTGGCGCGCAATGGCCGCCCGGTGATGGGTGACCTGCGCTATCTTGCGGATAACAGGCTCAACGCCTTCCCCTCCCCGCTCGCCAGGGCGCAGATTGCGGCCGCGCTGGCCTCTCTCGGTGATCGCGCCCGCGCGAACACCGCCTTTGCTGCCGCCGGGCAGGCCTTCACGGCTCTGAGCGAGACCGAGGGCTATCGATCGGATTACGGCTCGAAACTGCGCGATGGCGCGGGGATTCTCGCGCTGATCGGCGAGAGCGAGGGTGACAGGGCCCTGGCGCAGCGCATTTCGGCCAGCCTCGAGGAGATGCGCGGCCGCCGCCGCTCCCTCTCCACACAGGAGCAGAGCTTCTTGCTGCTCGCCGCGCAGGCCCTGCAGAAGGAGATGGAGGCCTTCACGCTTGAAGTCGATGGCCAGAGCCGTCGCGGGCCGTTCCATCGGTCGCTCACGAGCGCGGCGCTCGACCGGAAGCCGCTGTCGCTGAGAAACGAGAGCGGCGCGGATATGCGCGTGATTCTCAACGTATCGGGCATTCCGCTCAGGCCCGAACCCCCGATCGAGAAGGGTTATGGCATCGAGCGGCGCTATTTCACGCTGAAGGGGCAGGAAATCCGGCCCGACCAGTTCCGCCAGAACGAGCGCTATATCGTGAAACTCTCGCTCAAGGACCATCTCAAGCGGCAGGCGCGCCTGCTCGTGGTCGATCCCCTGCCCGCTGGCCTCGAGATCGAGAACGCGGCGATCGGTGGGGCAGCAAACACGGAAGGTTTCGCCTTCCTGGGCGAATTGTTCAGCCCCGAGAACTCGGAAGCGCGCGATGATCGTTTCGTCGCGGCGCTGGACTACACGCCGAACGACAGGCGCCCGGCCCTCACGCTGGCCTATGTGGTGCGTGCCGTGACGCCGGGCACCTATACCCACCCGGCCGCCATCATCGAGGACATGTATGCGCCCGAGAATTTCGGCCGCACCGGCTTCGGTGAAGCTGAGATCGCGCCGTTCACAAATGCCGCGAGGCCGTGAATGGCCTTGCTTGATCGGCTCCGGGCAAGGAAAAACTGGCGGCTTGCCGCCGCAACAATCCTTGCCCTGCCGCTGATCGGCTGGGGGGCGCTGGAACTCGCGATCCGGCAATTGCCGAAACTCGACATGACGCGCGCCGCAGAGCGCTCCACCGTCGTGCTCGATCGCGAGGGGCAGCTCCTGCGCCCCTTCATGATGGCCGATGGCCGCTGGCGAATGCCCGTGAGCCTCGACGAGGTCGATCCGCGCTATATCGAGATGCTCGTGGCCTATGAGGACCGGCGCTTCTACCGGCATGCCGGTGTGGACCCTTTGGCACTTCTCCGTGCGGGCTTGCAGATGGCCCGCAATGGTCGCGTCGTCTCCGGGGGTTCGACACTGACGATGCAGGTCGCGCGCCTGCTGGAGCCGCGTGAGGCGCGATCCCTGGGCGCGAAGGCCCGGCAGGCCTTGCGCGCGATCGAGCTGGAGCGGCGCTTCTCCAAGCGCGAAATCCTCGAGCTTTATCTGGCCCTTGCGCCCTTTGGCGGCAATGTGGAGGGCATTCGCGCCGCAACCCTCGGCTGGTTCGGCCGCGAGCCGAAGCGCCTTTCGATGGCGGAAGCTGCCTTGCTCGTGGCGCTGCCACAGGCACCGGAAACGCGCCGCCCGGATCGCTTCCCGGAGGCCGCGACTGCCGCGCGCGAGCGCGTGCTGAACCGCATCCGCGAGGCCAGGATCCTGCCCGAAGCGGATCTGGCGCGCGGCACGGATGAACCCGTCCCCACCCTGCGGCGTGCCTTTCCGCGCCATGCCGCGCATCGGGCGGAGGCGCTGGCGGCGTCGAACCCGGATCAGCGCCGCATCGTCACGACCTATGATCGCGCGCTGCAGGTGAGCCTCGAACAACTCGCCCGCGAGCGGGCCGAGCCCTTCGGCCCCAATGTCTCGGTGGCCCTTGTCGCCATCGATCTCGCGAGTGGAGAACTCCGCGCAGCCGTGGGTGGCGCGGATTATTTCGACGCGGCGCGCGCCGGCGGCATCGATCTGACGCGCGCGGTGCGCTCGCCCGGTTCGGCGCTGAAGCCCTTCGTCTATGCGTTTGCCTTCGACGAGGGGATCGCCCACCCCGAAACCCTGCTGGAGGATCGCGCTTTGCGCTTCGGCCTTTATGCGCCGGAGAATTTCGAAACCGGATTCCAGGGGCTGGTGACCGCGCGCTCAGCGCTTCAGCAATCCCTCAACCTGCCGGCGGTGGAACTGCTGAATGCCCTGGGGCCACAGAAATTCCTGAGCCGAATCCGCCAGAGCGGCGTGCGCCTCCTCATGCCGGACGAGACCAGCCCCGGTCTCGCCATCGCTCTGGGCGGATTGGGAATTTCGCTGGAGGACCTCACGGTGCTGACCGCCGCCATCGGGCGCGGGGGCGAACTCGTCCTGGCCCGCGAGCAGCCGGAGGATACGCCCGCCATCGTCACGCTCGCGAGCCCGGTCGCGAGCTGGTATGTCGCGGATATTCTGCTCGGTGCGCCACCGCCCGACAATGGCCCGCCGGGGCGCATCGCCTTCAAGACCGGCACCTCCTTCGGCTATCGCGATGCTTTCGCGGTTGGATTCGACAGGCGCCACGCCATCGGCGTGTGGGTGGGCCGGGCGGATAACGCGCCGGTCCCGGGCCTAGTCGGCCGGCGCAGTGCGGCGCCGATCCTCTTCGAAGCGTTCCAGCGCGCGGGATTGCAGCCCGGCATTCCACCCCGCCCGCCAGAGGCGATCGTGGCGCGCACCTCGGCCCTGCCACCGCCCCTGCGGCATCTCCGGCAGGATGTCGCCAAGACCATTTCCGCCGCGACGAAACCGGCCCTTCAGATCGCCTACCCGCCGGATGGCGCGAGACTCGACAGCGACAGCCTGCGGGACGGCACGGAAGCAGCCCTGATGGTGAAGTTGCAGGGCGGTTCGCCGCCCTTCACCCTGCTGCTGAATGGTGTTCCGGCTTCCGAAAGCCAGATGCGCCGCTCCATTTCCCTGCCCGCGCCCGGGCGGGGTTTCGCCGAGATCGCGGTGATCGACCGCCTCGGTGAAACGCGACGTGTGAGCATCCGCGTGGAATGAGCCGGCAAAGCTTGCATGGCTCCGGCAAATCCGCCTCAATCGCGCGCATGAGAGCGCTCCTCCTTCTCCGCCCCCTGCTGCTCTTGAGCCTGCTGCTGGCGCTCACAAGGCCGGGGTTCGCGCGCGAGGAGGTGGTGGTGATCACATCCTTCCCCGCTTCGCTCTACGAGCCGTTCCGCCGGGCCTTCGAGGCGAGGGAATCGGATTTTCGCCTTCGCATCATGAACCGGAAGACCACTGCGGCCATTGCCATGGTGGCGGGCGGGCGCTTCGAGGCAGATGTGTTCTGGGCCTCGGCACCCGATGCTTTCGAGGTTCTGCGCGAGGCCGGCAAGTTGCTGCCGATTCCAGCCGGCCTGCGCCCGGTCTCACCCCGGATCGGCGGGTTTCCCGTCGATGCGCCGGATGGCATGTTCCGGGGCTTCTCAGTCTCGGGCTACGGCATGATGTGGCATCAGCCGAGCCTCACGCGCGCGGGCCTCGCGCCGCCCAGGGCCATCGCGGACCTCACCGATCCGCGTTATCGCGGGCTCATCGCCATGTCCGCGCCCTCGCGCTCCGGCACGACGCATCTCATGGTCGAGACGGTGCTGCAGCTTTATGGCTGGCGGAAAGGCTGGGAGATCTGGCAGCGGCTCGCCGGCAATCTCGCGACGGTGACGGCCCGCTCCTTCTCCGTGCCGAGCGGCGTGGCGCAGGGGCGTTTCGCTGTTGGACTGTCGATTGATTTTCTGGGCCGTTCGGGCACGGATGATCTCGGTTTCGCCTATCCGGCGGAGAATGTCTTCCTGCCCGCGAGCATCGCCGTGCTCTCCACCGCGCGAAACCCCGAGGGCGCGCGGCGTTTCGCGGCTTTCGTGCTCTCCGAGGCGGGGCAGAGGCTGCTCACCGAGCCGCGCATCAACCGGCACCCGGTCGCATCGGGCATGGCGGCGCCCGATCGCGAGGACCTTTTCGCGCTGGCGGAAGCCGGTCAGTCCGGCTTCGTGTTCGATGCCGCAAAGTCAGGCCGGCGCTACGAACTCGTGAACATCCTGTTCGACGAACTCATCACCGAGCGGATCGTGCGCCTGCAGAAATTCTGGCGCCTCCATGCGGAGATCCGCGAGAAGGCGCATGCCGATGCCGCGCTGGCCCGAGAATGGCAGGCTGTGGGTGATCTCGCCGCGAGCTTGCCGGAAGCTCTCGCTGCATTGGAAAATGATCCAGCCTCGACCGAACTGAAGCGCGTGCCACGTGGCGTGCCGCCGCCACCGGTTCAGGCTGCCCTGGTCGAACGCATCCGGCAGGGGGCGGAAGCGAGCCTCGCGACGGCAGAAGCGCGCCTGGAAGCGCTCGCGCGGCGGCTCAACCCGGAGGCGGGGAGCGCACGGCCATGAGTGAGAGCCTGTTGCCGGAAACTCCGCGCGCGCGCCTCGGCATCGGCGGCAGGCTGGGCCTTGCCTTCGGGCTCTCGGCGCTGTTCGCGGTGCTCGCCGGGGTGATTTCGTGGCTCGCCTTCGAGCGCGTCAGCGGCTCGATCCGCACGATCGGCGAAGGACAGTTGCCGGTGGTCATCTCGGCGGGGCAACTCGCACAATTGGGCGGTGCGATCACCGCCGGTGCGCCGCTGCTTTCCCGCGCCGAGAGCAGCGCGGAGGTGGAGGAGATCGGCAACCGCCTGCGTGAACGCGCCGGCGCCCTGCGCCAGCTCGTCTCGCGCGAGCGCGCCACGGCACCGGAGGGAATGGGCCGGCTGATCGACGATCTTGAGGAAAACCTCGATGCCATCCGCGCCGAAACCCTCGCCGCCCTCACCATGCGGCGGCAGAACGAGACGCTGCTGCGCGAGGTCCGCAGCCTGCACTCGGATTTCGTGGAGGAAGCCGAGCCGCTCGTCGATGATGCGCGCATCATCGTGCAGGGGCAGCTCGAGGAACTCGAAACGAGGGCGCGCGTTGATGCCCGGCAGGTGGCGGAAATCCGCCGTCAGATCCGCAAGGCCGAGGCGATTTTGCAGCTCTCCTCGCATGCCAACCTCGCGATCGGCCTCATCAGCCGCATCGCGGCGGTGGACAGCCTCGAACAGCTGACCCTCGACAGTCATTTCCTGGCGGAAGCGGTCGATCTCATCGGCCAGCAGGTGCCGCCACTGGAGGAAGCGCAGGATACCCTCACGCTTCGGCAGATCGTGCAGCGTCTCGTGGAACTTTCGACCGCCGAGAATGGTCTCCCCGCGCTGCGGCGGCTGGAACTCGCGCAGCAGCGGAAGCTCGCGCTGCTGCTGGCAGAAAACCGCACCTTGGTCGGCGCCTTCGATGGCGAGATTGCCGGGATGGTCTCGCGCGCCTCGCTTCAGGCGGGGGAGACGCGGCGCAGCGCGGAAGCGGCGATCGCACTCGGCCGCAACCTGCTGCTGCTTGTGGGCATTGCCGCCGTGGTGGCCTCGCTGGGCGTGGGGATTTTCTATGTGCGCTCGAACCTCATCCGGCGCATCCGCCACCTCGCGGATGCCGCGCGCATGCTGGGTGACGGGCGCATTCCGCCGCCCATCGAGATTTCCGGCCGCGATGAACTCAGTGACATGGCCCGCGCCATGGAGGGATTCCGCCGCGCGCAGAGTGACCTTGTTCAATCCGCGAAGCTCGCGGCGTTGGGGCACCTCTCGGCGGGTATCGCGCATGAACTCAACCAGCCGCTCAACGCCATCCGCTCGCATGCCTACAATGCAAGCCTGCTGCAGGAGCGCGGCGATACGGACGGCGTGAGGCACGCGCTGAAGAAGGTGCAGGACCTGACCGCGCGTGCCGCGCATGTCGTTGGACATCTCCGGCGTTTCGCGCGCAGGCCGGACCTCGCCTTGCGCCCCGTGCACCTCAACGAGGTGGTGGAAGGCGCGGTGCTTATCCTTCAAAGCCGCCTGCGGGAGAGCGATACGCGCCTCGAACGCGACATTCCCGAAGGCCTCATGGTCGAGGCCGAGGATATCCGGCTCGAACAGGTTTTCGTGAACCTCCTCGCCAATGCGCTGGATGCGCTGGCGGGCACGCCGGAGCCGGTGATCACCATCCGCGCCGAGCCACGCAACAACCTCGTGCGGATCGAGGTGCTGGATAACGGTCCCGGCGTGCCGGAAGCGGTGCGCGCCACGATTTTCGACCCCTTCGTGACCTCGAAACCGCCCGGCGAGGGCGTGGGTCTGGGGCTCACGATCTCCTTCAGCATCATTCGCGATTTCGGCGGCGCGCTTCGCCTGCTGCCGGCCGAACGCGGTGCGCATTTCGCGCTGGAACTGCGCGCAGTGCCTGAAAACTGACCGGAAAGCCTGACTTGGAGACGAGAATGCCGAGCACGATTGTGCTGATCGACGATGACGAGGAAGTGCTGGAGGCGCTCGCCGAAACTTTCCGCCTCGGCGGTTATGCGGTGGAGCCCTGCGCCTCGCTGATGGCCGCGCGCGAACACCTCAAGCGCGAGGCGGATATCGTGGTCGTCACCGATGTGCGCATGCCCGCGCGGGACGGTTTCGCCGTGCTTTCGGAGGTGAAAGCCATCGACCCGGATATCCCGGTCATCCTCATTTCAGGCCATGCCGATGTGCCGATGGCGGTCTCTGCCATGCGGCAGGGTGCGCATGATTTCGTCGAGAAGCCTGCCGACCCGGCCTATGTGCTGGAACTGCTGCGCCGCGCGAGCAGCTTGCGCGGCCTTGTGCTCGATCATCGCCGCATGGCCGGGAACATCCAGAGCCGGGCCATCGAGCAGCGCATCCTCGGGCAATCCGCGGCTATCAGGCGGATGCGCGAGATCGTGCTGGCGCTGGCGGAGGTGGACAGCACGGTGCTGATCCATGGCGAGACGGGCACGGGCAAGGAACTGGTTGCGCGCGCGCTGCATGATCTCGGTCCCCGGGCGCGCGGGCCTTTCGTGGCGATCAATTGCGCGGCGCTTCCCGCGACCCTCATTGAATCCGAGCTTTTCGGCCACGAGCCCGGCGCCTTCACGGGAGCGAAGGACCGACGGATCGGCCGAATCGAGCAGGCACATCAGGGCACGCTGTTCCTCGACGAGATCGAGAGCATGCCCATGGATGCGCAGACAAGGCTGCTGCGCGTGCTTCAGGAAAGGCGGCTGGAACGCCTCGGCGGGGGAAAGGAAATCCCCGTCGATCTCCGGGTGATCGCCGCAACCAAGGCCGATCTCGCGGCCCTCGCGAGAATCGGGCAGTTCCGCGAAGATCTGGTCTATCGGCTTGCTGTCCTGCCGATTGAATCGCCGCCCTTGCGCCTGCGCGGCGAGGATGTGCTGCTGCTCTTCCGGCATTTCGTGGCAGAAGCGGCAGCCCGCCTGCGCCGTCCGCTCCCGCCCGAAGGCGATCTCGGGAGCCTTCTCGCGCATGATTGGCCGGGCAATATCCGCGAACTCCGCAATGCGGCCGAGCGGGCGGCGCTTGGCTTCCCGCCCCTCGGCCCCGGCCCGGTGGCGCAGGCCAGCGCCCGCGAGCATGGCGCAAGCCTCGAAGCGCGCATGGCCGCGCATGAGAAGCGCGAACTCATCGCCGCGCTCGCCGAAGGCGGGACCTATGAGGAAATCGCACGCCGACTCGAGATCACGCGCAAGACGCTCTACCTCAAGCTGCGCGCCCATGGCCTGGGTCGCCCGGAGGAGGCGCAGGAGACCTGAGAAGGCGCCTCGCGTTACCCGCGCGACCCGCGGAATTCAGGCCCATGGGTAAGAACGGTAACGCGCATTTTCCTTCGCGACCGCAAGAAGTCCTTGCATTTCCGCGCCTTTTCCCGCCGCGCCCTCTTGGCATGGCGGGTGCAGCCCCTCGACGTCCGCAGGCATGGAACCGGCGGCAAAAGACCATTCCACGGAAGGGAGAAACACCCATGTTGAACCGTCGCCACTGGCTCCATGCCCTTGCTGCCAGCGTCGTGCTGGTAGGGGCAGGCCCTGCCTTCGCACAGGCGCCGTCGGGCAAGGTGACCGTCGTCACCTCTTTCTCGAAGGACGTGACCGACCCGATCAAGAAAGCCTTCGAGAAGGCCAATCCGGGTCTCACCCTCGAAGTGCAGAACCGCAACACCAATGCGGGCGTGAAATTCGTCGAGGAGACCCGTTCCAACCCGCAGAGCGACCTGTTCTGGGCCTCGGCTCCTGATGCCTTCGAGGTGCTGAAGGGCAAGAACCTGCTGCAGAAATACGACCTCAAGGTGAAAGGCATTCCGGCGAAGGTCGGCTCCTATCCGATCAACGATCCGGATGGGTTCTATTTCGGCTTCGCGGCCTCGGGCTACGGCATCATGTGGAACGAGCGCTATCTGCGCGCGAACCGCATCCCCGAGCCGAAGGAATGGTCGGATCTCGCCAGGCCCGTCTACCATGACCATGTGTCCATCGCCTCGCCCGCCCGCTCGGGCACGACGCATCTCACGCTGGAGACGATCCTTCAGGGTGAGGGCTGGGAGAAGGGCTGGGCCACGATCAAGGCCATGGCCGGCAACTTCAATACTATTGCCGAACGTTCGTTCGGCGTGCCGGATGCGGTGAATTCCGGCCAGGTCGGCATCGGCATCGTCATCGATTTCTTCGCCTTCTCGGCGCAGGGCGCGGGCTTTCCGGTGAAATTCGTCTATCCCAGCGTCACGACCGTGGTCCCGGCGAATGTCGGCATCATCGCCGGCGCGCCGAACCGGGCGGGCGCGGAAGCCTTCATCGAGTTCCTGCTCTCCCCCGCCGGGCAGGAAGTGCTGCTCGAACCCACCATCCGCCGCCTGCCGGTCAACCCCGAGACCTATGCGAAGGCGCCTCCGGGCTTCCCCAACCCCTTCAAGGATGCGAACTTCCAGAAGATGCTGCATTTCGACGTGGACAAGTCGGAGCGCCGCACGGCGGTGGTCGACACGCTCTTCGACCAGATGATCACCTTCCAGCTCGCGGACCTGAAAGCCGTGACGAAGCTGATGCACGAGGCCGAGGGCCTGCTTGCGAAGAAAGCCAATCCGCAGGCCAGGGCCGCGCTGGACGAGGCGCGCAAGCTTGTCAGCGCCGTGCCGATCACGGAATCGCAGGCGAGCAGCGACACCGAGATTGTCGGCGCCTTCCGTGGCGGCGCCGATGCGAAGACCCGCCAGGCCGAGTTCGAGCGCCGCTGGGCTGCCTTCTCCAAGGAGAACTATGCCAAGGCGAAAGCCAAGGCCGAGGAAGCCGTGAAACTCGCCCGCTGAGGTTCCCGCGGCTCTCCGGACGAGCCCCCGGCGGCAAGCTCTCCTTGCCGCCGGGACTTACCCCGAACTCATTCGTCCAGGTTCAGTCTCCCCCGCGCGAGGCCCGGTGCCGTGCGCCTGATGAAAAATGGACCCGCCCATGACGGTCGCGACCGGTTTCTCCAGCGAAAAGGCTGCCCCCGCCGCGCGGCAGGCCGTTGCCACACCCGGCCAATGGCTGACGATCGGCGCGATTGTCGCCTTCCTCGCCCTGTTCCTGCTCATCCCTGTGGCGATGGTGATCCTCGTTGCCTTCCAGGACCCGAATAGCGGTGCCTTCACGCTGGTGAATTTCGCGGATTTCGCGCGTAACGAGATGTTCCTGCGCTCGTTTGCCAATTCACTCTATGTCTCGGCGATGTCCGTGGTCTGGGCAACCATCTTCGCCTTGCCGCTCGCCTATTTCACGACACGCTTCGAGTTCCGTGGCGCGGCGATCATTCAGACGCTTGGCGTCATTCCGCTGATCATGCCGCCCTTTGCGGGTGCCGTCGCGATGCAGTTGTTCTTCGGCCGCAACGGCTCGGTGAACCTGCTGCTGGGTGACTGGTTCGGGATCAACATCCCGTTCATGGAGGGGCTGAACGGCGTGATCTTCGTGCAGAGCGTGCACTATTTCCCGTTCATTCTCATCAATCTCACGGCCTCGCTGCGCAACATCGACCGCTCGATGGAGGAAGCCGCCCAGAATCTGGGCTGCTCCGGCGGCCGGCTCTTCCGGCGCATCGTGTTTCCGCTCGCCATGCCCGGCTATGTGGCGGGCGCGAGCCTGGTCTTCATCAAGGTCTTCGATGACCTCGCGACACCGCTCCTGCTGAACGTGAAGGACATGCTCGCGCCGCAGGCCTATCTGCGCATCACCTCGATCGGCCTCAAAGATCCGATGGGCTATGTGATCTCGGTCGTGCTGATCGTCTTCTCGGTGCTCTCGCTGTTCATCGCGACCTCGACCATGCGCAACCGCGATTACGCGACCGTGCAGCGAGGCGGTGGCGGCCTTGCGAAGCGGCCCATCGGCGGGCTCGATCTCGTGATGGCCTGGGGCACGATCGGGCTGATCCTCGCGCTGGTGCTGGCCCCCCATCTCGGCCTGCTGCTGCTCTCCTTCTCGACCGTCTGGTCCTTCAGCGTGCTCCCCGACGGCTATACCACCGCCCATTACACCCGCGTGGTGCTGGAAAGCGGCCAATACATCTGGAACACGCTGCTTTATGCCACGATCGCCGGTTTCATCGGCATCATCATCGGCACGGCGATCTCCTACATCGTGCTGCGCACCAAGGTGCCGGGCCGGCAATGGCTGGATTACCTCGCGAGCGCGGCATTGGCCGTGCCCGGCGTGGTGCTCGGCATCGGCTATCTTCGCGCCTATTATGGGGTGAGCCTGCCCTCGGGCCAATCGGTCACGAGCCTCTGGATCATCATCGTGATCGCGCTCGCCGTGCGCCGCCTGCCCTATGCGCTGCGGGCCTGCATGGCGGCGATGCAGCAGATCAGCGTCTCGCTGGAGGAGGCCGCCGAAAATCTCGGTGCGAACAAGGCTTCGACCATTCGCAAGATCATGGTGCCTTTGATGACCGGCGGCATTCTCGCGGGCTTCGTCACGAGCTTCGCCACGGCGTCCGTGGAACTCTCCGCGACGATGATGCTGGTGCAGAACACCTCCGACGCCCCCCTCGCCTATGGCCTCTACGTCTTCATGCAATCACCCGCCGGGCGTGGCGCGGGCGCGGCCCTGGGCATCATCGCCGTGCTGATCGTCGGCATCTCCACCTACCTGTCCCAGTTGCTTGCGGAGCGCGACCGCTCCACCAGGGCGGGGAGCTGATTCTTTTCAATTCGGGAGCAATTCTGATGAGCATCACCTCGGATCTCGGCGCGGAAATCCGCCGCAATGCTGCGGGGATCGACGTTGCCGGCGTCAACCTTTCCTATGGCGCGACCCACGTGCTGAAGGACGTGAACCTCAAGATCGAGCCGGGCGAGTTCTTCGCCTTCCTCGGCCCCTCGGGTTGCGGGAAGACGACGCTTCTGCGCCTCATCGCCGGCTTCAACATCGCGCAAACCGGGCGTGTGATGGTGGGCGGACAGGATATTTCGAGCCTCCCGCCGTGGAAGCGCGATGTGGGCATGGTCTTCCAGTCCTACGCGCTCTGGCCGCATATGAGTGTTGCGAAGAACGTTGCCTTCGGTCTCGAGGAGCGGAAACTCCCGAAGGTCAAGATCGCCGCCCGCGTCGATCAGGCGCTCGATCTCGTGAACCTGAAGCACCTCAAGGATCGCAAGCCCTCGCAACTCTCCGGCGGCCAGCAGCAGCGCGTGGCGCTTGCCCGCACCATCGCGGTGCGGCCGAAGGTTCTGCTGCTCGATGAGCCGCTCTCGAACCTTGATGCGAAGATGCGCGTGCAGGTGCGCCGCGAATTGCGCGATCTGCAGCAGGAACTGGGCATCACCACGATCTTCGTGACGCATGATCAGGAAGAGGCGAACACCATCTGCGACCGCATCGCCGTGATGAACGACGGTGTGGTGCAGCAGGTCGGCACGCCGATGGCGCTTTATGATCGGCCGGCGAACCTCTTCGTCGCGAACTTCCTCGGCACGGCGAACATCCTCGATGGCACCGCCGAAACGGCTGGTGCGGAATTCGCGATTACTGGCGGCGGCCGGCTGCCCTTCCCGGCGAAGGAGAATGTGCAGCCGGGCGCAAAACTCGTCTTCCGGCCGCAGAATGCGCGCATCGCCCCGCATGATGCGCCGAAGGCACCGGGCATGACGCGCCTTGATGGCCGCATCACCCATGTCGAGTTCCTCGGCGCATCCTTGCGCTATGGCGTGGCGATCGGCGCGAATGAGGTGCTTGTCGATGTGCCGCATCAGGCCGGCAATGCGCCACTGCCAACAGGCGCGCCGATTGCGGTAGACCTCGACCATTCCCGCGCCCTGTTCCTCGCGGCGTGATGCTGGCCCCCTGAAGGTTGAGCATTGTCAGAGGAAAACCGGCTATTGGCTGGCAGGGAGGGCCGCTGGCCGGGCGGGATCTGTCATGCCGGCATCTTTCGCTCGTTCAAAACGAGCCTCGAGATCATCCGCCTCGCGGCGATGGTGCATATCCGCTGTTGCCGCGCTCGTCCTGAACGAATTCTCGACCCCAGAGCGGACTCCGATCTGATTGAAAGAGGCGGTCCGCTCTCATTCCTGATTGTTTGATCGCGTTTTCTTCGACCAAACGGTATCCGATGGATCGGAAAATGCTCCAACTTGCCGGCTGCCGCATCCGGTCAGCACAATCGGCAACGATTGAAGGCATACGATCGGGCCTGTTCGAAATCGCCATCTTCCACTATATGATCGGCCTCTCCCGCTGTGTTCAGTGCCTGAACAGGGCGTGCAATCTGAGCACAGGTCTGTTTTTCGAACGGACACAATCGGAAGGAGCGAATTTGGCCCTGTCCTCGATATCTGCTCTGGGCGTGTTTCTCTTGCTGAACTTTGCCGCTGCTTCCAGTGGCGCGTTTTTTCGCCCGGATCTGTGGTATGCGAACCTGCGCAAACCAAGCTGGACACCTCCCAATTGGGCGTTTCCGATCGTGTGGTCCGTGTTGTTCTGCGCGATCGCTGTCTCAGGCTGGCTTGTTTGGGAGGCTGCCGGGCTGTCGGCTTGGCCAGCCCTGGTCCTTTACGCGCTCCACCTGCTTGTGAATGCGGCGTGGTCATTCCTGTTCTTCGGGTTGAAGCGTCTGGATTGGGCGATGATCGAGGTGATCTGCCTTTGGGCCATGATCGTCATGGTTCTTGTGGCATTTTATCCATTCAGCGCGCTGGCGGCGCTTCTGCTGGTTCCCTATCTGGCATGGGTGACCATTGCTGCTCTGCTGAATTTTCGTCTCCTGCAGCTGAATGGCCCGCGCGGCGCCACGGCAACACAAACTGCCGGGCGCTGATTGCGACACTGAGCGGCTGCGGGGGGCGCTCGCCAGATGCGCAAAGGCTGTATTCCTTGGCCAGGCCCACCTGGCATGCTCGCCGGAATTGCTCCGGGACGGTGATCTGCCGGCAAAACACAATCGGGCCGCTTCGATGGTTGGGCCCGCGGTATTGCCTCGCCTCGTCCGGAGGCATTCCCGGCTTTTGGTGCGCGACGGCACCCGCGATAAATTACCGCATCAGGCGAAGCGGGCGAGCACAGGCTGGTGGTCGGAGGCCCGGGTTTCGGCATCATAACTGACCATGGCGAGCCGCGGCAGCATGTCGTCCGTCACAAAGACATAGTCGCAGCAATGGGGCGAAGCGTAGCTGGGCTGCTGCACGCAAGCTGACATCGGATGCGGAGTTGATCCGTTGAGGTGAGTCCAGCCATCGACGAAGGCCGGCGCGGAGCTTGCGAAAGTCGCCTCAAGGGCATGCTTCATGGGGTCGTCCGGCAGCATGTTGAAATCGCCGCAGAGGATCGCGGAGGCCGGCTGGGCGGTGCGACGATAGGTGTGCGGGCCGTCCTCTCGCGGTGCGGCGGCGCGGGCGGCCGCCTGTTCATGGATCGAGCGGATGGCCTCGATCTGCGGGCGGCGCAGATCGGGGTGCGAATACTCGAGATGGGTGGTCATCACCCGCAACGGTCCGAACGGGCCATCGACGATGACTTCCAGCAATCCGCGCGGCATGTTGCGGTTCTCGCGCGCGCCCCAGGGCAGCGTGTGACGCAAAACCTGGATCACCGGCAAGCGCGTGAGAATCATGTTGCCGAAGCGCTTGGGCCGTCCTTCCGCGTCGCGCGTCTCCAGCGCCACGCCCTCGATGGCCTGGAAGCCCGGAAGCAAATCGGCGAACTTGCGGAACTGGTCGCCCCTCGGGGTTTCGTTCAGCTCGGGGAAGTTATCCGCCACTTCCTGAAGGCAAAGCACGTCGAAATCGGCCATGGCGCGTGCATGGTCCACGATGCGCGCCGGATCGAGCACGCCATCCGCGCCGAGGCACCATTGCACGTTCCAGGTGATCAGGTTCATCGGCGGACCCCGATAAGGATGGTTCAGCGAATGCCGGCGCGCATGAAGCTCTGCACGAACTGGCGCTGGAAGAGGAGGAAGGCGATCAGCAACGGGGCGGAGGTCATGAGCGTCGCCGCGCAGATCACAGCCCAGTCGACCCCCTGATCGGGCGACGAGAAAATCTGCAGCCCGACCGTGAGGGGCCGAGACTCCACAGAGTTCGTGATGATGAGCGGCCAGAGGAAATTGTTCCAGTGGTAGCTGACCGAGACAAGGCCATAGGCGATGTAGGTGGGGCGGGCGAGCGGCACATAGACCTTCATCAGCACCTGAAGCGGGCTGGCACCCTCCACGCGCGCGGCATCATCCAGTTCCTTGGGCACGGTCTTGAAGGTCTGGCGCAGGAGGAAGATGCCAAAGGCCGACGCGATATAGGGCAGCGCGATGGCGGGAATGGTATCGACCAGCCCCAGCCGCGTCATGGTGCGGTAATTCTCGACGATCAGCGCGTCGGGCATGATCATGAGCTGCGCGAGGATCAGCGCGAAAGCGACATCCCGCCCCCAGAAATCCTGCCGCGCCAAAGCATAGGCCGCGAGCGTGCCGAGGACGAGCTGGAAGGCGAGGATGAAGGTCACCAGAAGGAAGGTGTTCACGAAATAGCGTGCGAAGGGTGCTGCCGCCCAGGCCCGGGTGAAGTTGTCGAGGGTCAGCGGAGCGAAAAGTTCAAAGCGCGTGGTGTATTCCGAGGGGTGGATCGCGGCCCACACCGCATAGGCAAGCGGCAACACCCACAGGATCGCGAGCAGGATCGCGCCTGCGGATTCGAGCGTCAGTGCGCGCCCACGCGGCGCATAGGGGTCGCGCCTCGCGGGCACCGCTCCGGGTTTGGGGGCTGCGCTCATCGATAATGAATCCGTCGCTCGAGCCAGCCATATTGAACAAAGGCGATGATCGCGAGGATCGCCAGCAGCACGCAGGTCAGCGTCGCGGCATAGCCCGTATCCCAGAAGCTGAAGCCGACCTGGTAGATGTAGAAAAGCAGAAGCATGGTCGCATTGTCCGGGCCACCCCTCGTCATGACGACGATATGGTCAACCATGCGAAAGGCGTTGATCATGGCATTGATAAGCACGAAAAGCGTCGTCGGCATGAGGAGCGGAAAGAGCACGCGCCGGAAGTAATACCAGCGCGAGGCCCCCTCGATCGCGGCCGCCTCCCCGAGGCTTGGGGAAATCCCCTGCAAGGCTGCAAGGTAGAAGATCATGAAGAAGCCCGCCTCCTTCCAGACCGCCACCACGATGACAGCGAAGAGAGCGGTATCGCCGGAGCCGAGCCAGTTCGTGGCAGAGCCGCCAAAGAACTGCACGACCTGCTCGATCAGCCCGTATTGGGGCGTGAAGAAGAACAGCCAGATATTCGCAACCGCGATCATCGGCAGGATGGTGGGCGTGAAATAGGCCATCCGCACCCAGGCCTGGCCCTTGATCCGGTCATTCACCCAGATCGCCATCAGGATGGCGAGCCCGATCGAAAGCGGAATGGTGCCGACCGCGAACCAGAAATTGTTGACGAGCGCCCGCCAGAAGATCGGATCAGCGATCATCGCCTCGTAATTCTCGAGCCCGATGAACCGGGACGGCCGACGGGGACGCGGCGTCGAGTAGAAACTGTCGATGATCGACGCCACTGCCGGCCAATGGGTGAACAACGCGAGACAGCTCATGGCCGGCAGCAGAAGCAGCCAGCCATGCACGGTCGCGCGCTGATATGCGGTCATCCGGCGAACCTGATGATCAGCGGTAGGGCCGCAGGATGCGCTCTGCCTCGGCCTGCGCCTCGGCAAGGGCTTGTGCCGGTGGCTTGGTGCCGAGAATCGCGGCCTGCAGGGCGTCGTTGAAGGCCTTGGTCACGCGCTGGTTCTCATGGGTCGAGAACTCCGCGACAGCATGGGGGAGCTGATCGCGCGCCACGAGTGCGGCCGGGAAATCGGCCGCGTAGGCCTTCATCGCCGGGGTCTCATAGGCGGCAGGCGACACTGCGACATAGCCGGTGTCGATGCCCCATTGCGCCGCACGCTCCGGCGTGGTGATCCACCGGATGAAGCGGAAGGCCGCCTCCTGCTGCGCGCGGGCAGCCTTTTTGGAAATGTAGAAATTGCCGCCGCCCGTCGGGCTGCCCCGGCGCTTGCCTGCGGGCAGCATGGCCACGCCGAACGGGAAGCGGGCATTGCTTCGCACATTGGTGAGGTTGCCGGTCGTGGTCCACATCATCGCGACCTTGCGCTCGAAAAAGTCACGCGGCGTGGTGCCCCATTCCACGATTCCGGTCGGGTGGACCCTGTGCTTCTGCGCGAGGTCGATCCAGTATTGCAGCGCCTCGAGCACGGCCGGATTGGTGAAATCGGTGCGGTTGCCCGCGGAATTGGCAAGGATGGCGCCAGCCTGCGTCGAAAGCCCCTGGAACAGCCAGTAGGGGAAGCCCGAGGACGGGATCTGCATACCCCATTGCGTGACCGCGCCGGATGCGTCGCGCTTGGTCAGCTTCTGCGCGAATTCGACCTGCTCGGCCCAGTTCTGCGGCGCCTTCTCCGGGTCAAGCCCGGCCTCGCGGAACATCTCCTTGTTCCAGTAGAGCACCACCGTGGAGCGCTGGAAGGGGATACCCCAGGTCTTGCCGCCGGTCTGGCTGTTTTCCATGAAGGCCGGGAAGAAGCTCTTGAGCCACTCGCGATCCGCATCGGTGGAGATGAATTCGTCGAAGGGAACGATCGCATCCTCGTCGATCAGCGTGAACATGTCGGTGGAGAGCAGGACCGACGTGACCGGCGGGGTGCCGCTCTTGTGGGCGGTCAGCGCCTTGACGATCGTCTCCTGATAGGTGCCCGCATAGATCGGGCGGACCTTGATATTCGGGTTTTCCTTCTCGAAATCCGCGGCATAGCTGTCGATCAGCTTGGTGATCGGACCACCCACCGCCACCGGATAGAAGAACGAAACTTCCGCAGCCTGCGCCATCGCCGGCCCCGCTGCAGCCATGCCGGCCAAGGCCACGCCACCCGCCAGCAATTCGCGCCGGCTCGTCTGACCATGCTTTGTCATGTCAACCTCCCCTTTCCATGGCCGCCGCTTCCGTGCGGAGCCGTTTGCTTCATTTCACGACGGGCCGGACACACGCCGGCCGCTCGATACATCAAACCAGTGGGCGGCCCCTTCGGGAACATGCAGCCCGATGCGCTCGCCCTGCCGCGCGGCGATCTTGCCCGGGCGCCGAGCGATGACGTGCTGCGTGCCGATGCTCGCTTCGACGAGCGTCTCTGCGCCGAGATATTCCACCGCCACGATATCGGCGGGCAGGCCGCCCTCCCCGATATCGAGGTGTTCGGCGCGCACACCCAAAGCTGCGCGCTCACGCGGGAGGCTATCCGGCGGCGCCGGCCATGCCTGCTCCGCCGCCGCGAGCCCCGCGAGCGGAGTGACGTTCATGGGCGGCGCGCCGACGAAGCGGGCGACGAAGATGGTCTCGGGCCGTTCATAGAGGTCGGCGGGCGAGCCATCCTGCTCAATCCTCCCCTCGCGCATCAGGATCACCTGATCGGCCATGGTCATGGCCTCGACCTGATCATGCGTGACATAGACCATGGTGATCCCGAGCCGACGCTGGAGATCGCGGATTTCGCGGCGCATCTCGACGCGCAACTGGGCATCGAGATTGGAGAGCGGCTCATCCATCAGGCAGACAGGGGCTCGAGCCACGATCGCGCGGCCCAAAGCCACGCGCTGCTGCTGCCCTCCGGATAATTGCGAGGGCTTGCGCTCCAGCAGCTTTCCGAGGCCGAGGATCGCCGCCGCCTCCTGGAGCCGCGCATCGCGCTCCGCCTTGTCGAGCGCGCGCACGCGCAAACCGAAGATGATGTTCTCGGCCACGGTCAGATGGGGAAACAGCGCATAGTTCTGGAAAACCATGGCGATCCCCCGGTTCGCCGGTGGAGCATGCGTGACGTCGCGACCGGCAATGTGGATTACACCTTCGCTGGCTTCCTCAAGCCCGGCGATCAAGCGCAGTGTCGTGGACTTGCCGCAGCCGGAGGGCCCGAGCAGCGCGACGAGATGGCCGGGCTCGACACGAAAGCTGATGCCATCGACCGCGCGCGTCTCGCCCCATAGCTTGGTGACGCTCCGCAATTCAACGGCCGCCATGTGTCCCGCCTCATTCCTGCGGCGCCGACGCCGGTTCCGCTGCTTCCCCGTCGGTCGTTCAGGCGACCGTTTTTCTCATCAAAGCAGTTTAAAGCGCATTCGCGTGACAGGTTCAAGACATCTACTTTGCCGGTTTACAATCGCGCCGCTCAGGTTCCATCCGGCATGAGGAAGGTGACCCGGACCGCATCAAACGCCGACCTGCGTCCCTTGCCCTGCTCGTTGCGGATCAGCATGCGGTGAAAGCGAGGTGCACCCGCTTCCGAAACGGGTTGACCGGTATGTCGTTCGAGATGCTGTTCATGGAGGGGCATGCGGCGGCATCCGCGCGCCAAAACAGCGACCACATGCAGGAACCCTCCTCACAAGCGCCGATCCCACTGAGAAGGGTCGTGCTTGGACCGCGCGAAGCCGCCGAAGAAACTCGGGCCGTTTCGCGTTTCGCCGGGGCGATGACCGGAAAGCTCGCCAAAAACAGCCGCAAAACCTGAAGATGGAAGCTTGGAAGAAGCAGATTCCGGCACCTGTGGCCGTTCAACTGACAAGAAGCTTTTCCAAGCCTTTTGTATCAGCGCCGAAATCCGGGATTGCCGAAATCCAGGACTGCCCAGAAACCTTGCCCAGAAACCTCGCCGAATGGTGGGCGCGACAGGGATTGAACCTGTGACCCTTCGCGTGTGAAGCGAATGCTCTCCCGCTGAGCTACGCGCCCGATCTTCGGGGGATACGCGAGAAGGACGGCGCCCGTCAAGCGCAGGGTGCGGGGAAGCTTGCCGGCCGTGCAAGACACTCTTGCAGGGGCGTCGACCATCGTCGCAAAAATACAACACAGCCGCTGCGGCTTGCGCGCCATCGGCTTACGCGTGCTCACGCTTCCGTGAGGGGACTTGCCTTGTTGACCGTTAGCTCGGCATAGAGCAGCCTTGATGCATCTTTTCCAGTGCCGAATCTTCGGGAGTTGGCCCATGCGCCTCATCCGCTCGCTTGTCCTTGCCGGTCTCGCCGGTCTTTCGACCTTGTCGCATGCCTCTGCCGAAATAGACCCCGTGACCCGCCAGCCGCTCCATATGGCGGATGATGTCCGTTTCTTTGCCTCGCCCATTCCCCGCCAGGAGGTGGAGTATAAGGGTCGCCATGCGCCGGGCACCATCGTGGTGGATACGAACGAGAAGCGCCTCTACCTCGTGTTGCCGAATGGCCGCGCCATGAAATATGGCGTGGGCGTGGGCCGCCCCGGCTTCTCGTGGGCTGGCACCAAGACCATCACCCGCAAGGCTGAGTGGCCGTCCTGGACTCCGCCGGCCCAGATGCTGCGGCGGCGCCCTGATCTGCCGCGCTTCATGCCCGGTGGCGAGGGCAACCCGATGGGCGCCCGCGCGCTCTATCTCGGCACCTCGCTCTACCGCATCCACGGCTCGAACGAGCCGGAGACGATCGGACAGGCGGTGTCGTCGGGCTGCATCCGCATGCTCAATTCCGATGTGATCGATCTCTACGAGCGCGTCCGCGTCGGCACCCGCGTGGTCGTGCTGCGCTGAGCGCGAGCGCCGCAGCCGATTTCGGGGCCTGTTCTTGAGGGGCCTGTTCTTGAGGGGCCTGTCCTTGAGGGGCCTGTCCTTGCGGGACCGGCCCTTTTGTTTCAGCCCCTCTTCCTTCAGCGACGAGGCGGGAACTTCGGCTCGCGGCTCAGGCCCTTCTCGGAAAGTTCCGCCTCGTATTCCGCCATGACGGCCTCGCCCTGGCTTGCGAAGTGGCGCAGAAGCGGCCAGCCATAGATGCCGCTGTCATGCATGTCATCGAAACGGATGCGGATGGCGTAGTTTCCCACGGGCTCGACGCCGAGGATCATCACGTGGATCTTGCCGGGCACGGTCTTGCGCTCGGAGGGCGAATGCCCCTGCACTTCTGCCGAAGGCGAGCGCACGCGCAGCAATTCGGCCGAAATTGTTCCGGAATATCCGTCATCGAAGGCGACGATCAGCGATTTGCGATCCTGCGCGACGCGCAGCTCGGTGGGCCAGGCTGTGTTGTCGGTCATCTCGGAGGCCTTGTGGTTTCAAGCAATCTCGCACTTGGCTTCGGCGAGAGGCGCGACGTCGAGTTAGGGCACAGAAAAGCTCTTGCCAACACATCGCCTCTTGCCAACAAATCGCCTCTTGCCAAAGCCGATGGACGCGGCAGTTTATGGACAGATAGGAAGGGAGCGGACTGACCGCAACCCGCCAGAGGATGAGTTCTGGTTCATGACCACGCCCGAGAAATCCCCTGCCCCGGCTTTTGAACTGGTCGATCCATTCGGTCGCGGCATCGAGTATCTGCGCGTTTCGGTGACGGATCGTTGCGATTTCCGCTGTGTCTATTGCATGAGCGAGCATATGAGCTTCCTGCCCAAGCAGGATCTTCTGACGCTTGAGGAACTCGATCGCCTCTGCTCCGCTTTCGTGCGGCGCGGCGTGCGGAAGCTGCGCATCACCGGCGGCGAGCCCCTCGTGCGGCGGGACATCATGACCCTCTTCCGCTCGCTCTCGCGCCATCTCGATTCGGGCGCATTGCAGGAACTCACCCTCACCACGAATGGCTCGCAGCTCCAGCGCTTCTCGCGTGAACTCGCCGAATATGGCGTGAAGCGCATCAATGTCTCGCTCGACACGCTCGATGCCGAGAAATTCCGCGCCATTACCCGCTGGGGCGCGCTCGACAAGGTGCTTGCGGGCATTGATGCCGCCCAGGAGGCCGGCCTCAAGGTGAAGATCAACGCGGTGGCGCTGAAGGATTTCAACGAGGATGAATTCCTGCCCATGATCCGCTGGGCGCATGGGCGCGGCATGGATATCACCTTCATCGAGGTGATGCCGCTGGGCGAGGTCGATGGCCATCGTGCCGATCAATACCTCCCGCTGAGCCAGATGCGCGCGGGCCTGATGGATCACCTCACGCTCGAGGAATCGAGCCACCGCACCGGGGGCCCGGCCCGCTATTTCACCGCGAAGGAAACGGGCGGGCGCATCGGCTTCATCACGCCGCTCACGCATAATTTCTGCGAGAGCTGCAACCGCGTGCGCCTCACCTGCACCGGCACGCTCTTCATGTGCCTCGGCCAGGAAGATGCCGCTGACCTGCGCAAGCCCTTGCGGCAAAGCGAGAGTGATGACGCGCTCATGCGCGCGATCGAGGCGGCGATTTCCCGCAAGCCCAAGGGGCATGATTTCGTGATTGACCGGAAGACGAACATTCCGGCCGTGGGCCGTCACATGAGCATGACCGGCGGCTGATCAGAGGCGATAGGCCATCCGCACGCCGCCCCAATGCTGGCCGCGGATGCGGATGGGCGCATCCACTTCCTTCATCTGCACGACCGCGCCATTGCCCATATCCCGATTGTAGGTCTGGATCAGGGAATCGCCGATGACACGCGCGGCCAGAAGGCCGGCACGATCGTCGAAAATCCGGCGGTTGCGGCAATTCGCGATGTTCCAGGCGCGATCACCCGGCCGCTGCGGCTGGCTGAACTTGCGGTTATGCACCGGAATGTAGCCGTTGCGGTCGATCGCCAGCGCGAAAACCATCTGGCTGTCGGCGGCCAGCGCTTTTTCAAGAATGGGCGGCAATTCGGCATCGAAGCAGGAGAGATATTGCGTCTCGTATTGCACGGGATCCGTTCCGGCGATGGGCCGGTAATTCACATCGAACAGGTTCGGCATGCTGAGCTTGCCGGATGTCAGTGCGCGCTCGAAGGCCTGGGTGATCTCTGCCGCGAAATTCACCGCACGCTCGACAAGCGGCTGGTGGACTTCCCGGAACGCTCCGATCTCGCGGCTGATCGCTTCCAGGAGCGTCGCGGGCGGATCGGCGAAGGCGCAATGAATGCCAAGGGACGAGACATTCACCACCCTGAGACGCATGGCGCCAAGGCGCGTCGCCTCGACATCCAGAACCGTGCCGATGACGGGCGCGAAACCTTCAATCCGGCGGATGAGCATGCCGCCTTCGCTGACATCGAAGCTGTGAGCGCTGAGCGTGGCGACACCATTGCGAATGCGCAGCGCGAGATCGATGGGAAAGCGCTCATGCCGCCGGCGATTGGCGATCGGCATCGAGCGCAGCACCGTCACGACACGGCGGCCGAGCTGCGAGGCTTCGCCCGCGGCCTGGCGGCTGATCTCGTTCGCATCAAGGCTGTTCTGTCGCGCTTCAGCGGCGACATCGGCGATGGAGCTGACCTCGCGGGCAACGCCCTCCACCGCGACCTGCGCGCTTTCCATCTGCTGGCGCAGGCTCTCGATGGTCGTGCGCTGCTCCTGCACGGCATCGGAAATGCCAGCGCAGATCGGGGCGAGGTCGGCGATATCGGCGGAAATGCCGGCCATCCCGGCAATGGCGCGCCGGGTCACGGCTTCCAGTGCCCCCATGCGATCGCGGATGGCGGAAACGGCCTGCGCGGATGCGACGGACAAGGCCTTCACCTCCTGTGCCACGACCGAGAAGCCACGACCGGCCTCGCCGGCGCGTGCCGCCTCGATGGTGGCATTGAGCGCCAGCAGGTTGGTGCGGGAGGCGATCTCGCCGATGGCGCTCAGCTGGTTGCCGATCTCCTGGACCGCTTCGCCGAGGCTCTGGAAATCGCGCGAGGAGGCTTCGGCGCGGTTCTGCGCGGAGGCGCTGCAGCGATGGACCTGCTCGATGGTGCCGACGATCTCGCTGGCAGCTCCCGCCAAAAGATCGGTCGATTGCGTGACACCCGCGACCTGGTCGCTGACGGATTCACTGTGATGGCGCAGACGATCGATGGCCGTCTTCACCGCATCAAGTCGTGTGATGCTCTGCCCGAGTAGCGCGGAGGCATCGCTGCTCTCGCGCGACAGGTCACCGGAGAGGCGAAGGATATCCTCCTCGAAAAGGTCCAGTGCAGGCATCATGGCAGCATCGGCAGATTTCGCTGCCGTCACCCGCTCGCCGGGGAGTGCCGTGTCAATGGCATCAGGGAGCGCCGCAGGCGGCGAATTGCGTCGGGAGAAAAGACGTAATCCGGAGGTCATGCACAGGCTCTCGAACAGGAAGTTGGGAGGTTCCGCCTCGCCTCAAACGTTGCCTTCTGCATGAACTGGCGATCTTTTTATTATAATTGCCGCAGTTTAAGCCGGGGTTAAAGCCAGAGGCCGCCATCGGCTCAATCCTCTCTTGATTGCCCTGCAGGAATGCATCCGCTACCACAGGCACCTCGCGCTGGGCCCTCGAGGGCTTCCCTGCACCAGACCGCCTTCCGGGCGGCGTCGTTCGAGATCGGCCGGGAAAGATGCCGCACAGCCACACCAACCTCAGCAGCATTCTCGCGATGATGCTGGCCATGCTGGTTTTCACCGGCAATGATGCCTTCATGAAATATGCCCGGACCATGCTAGATACCGGGCAGGCGCTGATCATCCGTGGCCTGTTCAGCCTCTCGGCTCTGGTGATCGTCGTGTTCATCACACGCCGCTTCAGCGATCTTCGCCATGCGGTCAGCCGATTCGCGCTGATGCGAGCGGGCCTCGAGGGCGTCATCGCCACGCTCTATATCGGCGCGCTGGCGGGCATCGGGCTTGCGGAAGCGATCGCCATCACCATGCTCGCGCCGTTCTTCATCACGGCGGCTTCGACGCTGTTCCTGGGCGAGAAGGTGGGCTGGCGCCGCTGGAGCGCGATCACGGTCGGATTCATCGGCATTCTGCTGGTGCTGCGACCCGAGGGGCGCGTCGTGCCGATCTGGGCCGTGGCGATGGTATTCGGCTGCACCGTGCTGATTGCCCTGCGCGATACCCTCACGCGGTGGATGCCGGACCATTTGCCCAGCCTGATGCTGACGCTGGCGGCCTCCTGCGGCACGCTGGTGGCCGGTGCCATTCTCACCTTGCAGGAGGGTGTCTGGAAACCCGTTCCGCCCGACATTCTGATGGCGTTGGCGGCGGCGGCCGTGCTGGTCCTCATCGGCAATTACGCGATCATCGAGGCGCATCGCGAGGCCGATCTCTCAGCCGTCGCGCCCTTCCGCTACAGCGTGATCGTCTGGGCGGTGATTGTCGGTTTCCTGATGTTCGGCGATGTGCCGAGCCCTGTGGCGATGGCGGGGCTGATGCTCATCCTCGCGAGCGGCGTCTACATGATCCACCGGGAGCGCGTGCGCCGGCGCGGCGAACGCGCGGCAGGCCCGCCCGCCTGAGCCTGTGCGCGGAGGACGAAGGCGCTTGTCAGGCACAACGCGCTGCGTTAGCACCTTGTCCACCATACCGGGGGCGCAGGGAGCGCATGCCGAAACCGCAGGAGAGGGGCGGTTGTGCGGGGGCGGGCCATCTGCCATGCGAATAGCTCCGGCCATTCATGGTCCGGCGCGTGATGCGGAGCACCACGCAAAAGTCACGAAAGAAGTGGCCGCAGCTTTCTCAAGATGCAGCCAGAGCAAAGATGAAGATGCCGCGCGAAGCAACGCGCGGGACAGGTCCGAAGGGAGAAGGGCGTGCAAAATCTTCTGAAAATCAGTGGGATCATCGATGCGTTGAACACGCGCGTCGGCCAGGTCATCAAATGGGCGATCCTCGCCGCCGTGGTTATTTCCACCGTCAATGCAGTGGTCCGCAAGTTGTTCAACGTCTCGTCGAATGCCTGGCTGGAAGCCCAGTGGTATCTGTTCGGCGCCGTGTTCATGCTGGGTGCGGCCTATACCTTCCTGAAAAACGAGCATATCCGCATCGATGTGGTGACCAGCCATTTCGCCAAGCGCACACGCGACTGGATCGATGTTTTCGGCCATGTCTTTTTCCTGATCCCCTTCTGCTGGATCATGATCTGGCACGGCTGGCCGTTCTTCCTGCGTTCGTTCCAGATCAACGAGCAATCGATGAATGCCGGCGGCCTCACGGTCTGGCCGGCGAAGATCCTCGTGCCGCTCGGCTTCGCGCTGCTGCTGCTGCAGGCCTTCTCGGAACTCATCAAGCGCGTCGCCATCATCCGCGGCGACCTTGAGGATGTGCACGCGGTGGTGGGCCATGGTGCTGCGGCGGAAGCCGAAGCCGAGCGCCTGCTGAAGGCCGCCGAAGAAGCCGGCATCGTCAAGAAGTAACGGTCAGGATCAGTCCCATGTTCAATCGCTTTGTTCGTATCGCGGGCGCGCTGATCGCCGTGGCAATCGTGGCGCTGCTCCTTTCCGACCCCGCTCTTGCCTCTGGCTTGCCCGTGGTGAAAAAGCCGGGTTTCCTCGGATGGGTCGAGTATTACATGGCGCCCATCATGTTCACCTCGCTGGTGATCTTCCTGCTGCTGGGCTACCCCGTGGCCTTCGCGCTCGCCGCCTGCGGCCTCTTCTACGCCGTGGTGGGCATCGAGATGGGCCTCTTCGTGCCCAACTTCCTGCAGGCCCTGCCGGAACGCGTTTATGGCACGATGAACAACGACGTGCTGCTCGCGATCCCGTTCTTCACCTTCATGGGTCTCATCCTTGAGCGCTCGGGCATGGCGGAAGACCTGCTGGACACGATCGGCCAGCTCTTCGGCCCGATCCGCGGCGGCCTTGCCTATGCGGTCATCTTCGTGGGCGCGCTGCTCGCGGCCACCACGGGCGTTGTCGCGGCCTCGGTCATCTCGATGGGCCTGATCTCGCTGCCGATCATGCTGCGCTACGGCTATGATCGCCGTCTCGCCTCGGGCGTCATCGCGGCCTCCGGCACGCTGGCGCAGATCATCCCGCCCTCGCTCGTTCTCATCGTCATGGCCGACCAGCTCGGCCGTTCGGTGGGTGACATGTATGAGGGCGCCTTCATCCCGGGCATCGTGCTGGCCTGCCTCTATGCCGGCTACGTGTTCCTGATGTCGGTCCTCTATCCGAAATCCTGCCCGGCCTTGCCGAGCGAGGCGCGGACTCTCGGCGGCGGCGTGACCTCGCTGGCCGTGGTGGCGCTGTTGACCTTCGGCCTCGCCTTCTGGAAGTCCAACCTGCTCGTCGGCTATGTGCAGAAGGGGTCAGAAGGCATCATCGCCGGGTTTGCGGCCATGATCGTGGCCTACGCGATCGCGGTGGCGAACAAGGCGTTGAAGCTGAACCTGCTCTCGCGTCTGGCGACCGAGGTCATCGTGGTGCTGATGCCGCCGCTGGGCCTCATCTTCCTCGTGCTCGGCACCATCTTCATCGGGCTCGCAACCCCGACGGAAGGTGGCGCGATGGGTGCCGCCGGTGCCATGATCATCGCTCTGGCCAAGCGCCGCCTGAACCTCAGCCTGATGAGCCAGGCGCTGGATTCCACCGCGAAGCTCTCGGCTTTCGTGGTGTTCATCCTGGTCGGCGCGCGCGTGTTCTCGCTCACCTTCTACGGGGTGAACGGCCATCGCTGGGTGGAGGATCTGCTGATCTCGCTGCCGGGTGGCCAGACGGGCTTCCTGATCGTCGTGAACGTGATGGTCTTCCTGCTCGCCTTCTTCCTCGACTTCTTCGAGCTCGCCTTCATCGTCGTGCCGTTGCTCGGCCCGCCGGCGGAGAAGCTGGGGATCGACCTGATCTGGTTCGGTGTCATCCTCGCGGTGAACATGCAGACGAGCTTCATGCATCCGCCCTTCGGCTTCGCGCTCTTCTATCTGCGATCCGTGGCACCGAAGCTGCCCTACACCGACAAGGTGACCGGCAAGTCGATGGAGCCGGTGACAACCGGGCAGATCTACTGGGGCGCGGTGCCATTCGTGGTCATCCAGTGCATCATGGTCGGCCTCGTCATCGCCTTTCCGCAGATGGTCATGGTCTACAAGGGCCAGCAGGTCACCATCGACCCGAAAAAGGTGGAAGAGCAGATGCGCAACCTCACCATTCCGGGTGGCGGCTTCGGCCCCCCGCCAGGATTCGGGGGCGGCATTCCGGGCCTCGGCGGCCCGGGTGGCGGCGCGCCGGGCGGCATCATCATGCCGGGCATGCCCCAGCCCAAGGCGCCGTAAGGGCCAGGCACTTTCCGAAAGACGAAAGCCCGGTCTTGCGACCGGGCTTTTTTTTGCGCGTCACGGGCGGGCCCGATCACAACAAAAAACGGCGACCCGAAGGCCGCCGTTCCTGATCTTGCGTGGCGTGGGCCAATCAGCCGCGCGTCACGAAGTTGATCATGTACTGGTCGTAGGTCATTTCGGCCACCTGCCACCAGAGATACTCGTCGTTCCGGAAGGCGACCATGTTGTCATAGACCTTCTTGAACTTCGGGTTGGCGGCAACGGTCTCGGCGTAGATCTCGTTCGACGCCTTCCAGCAGGCCTGCATGACATCCGGCGGGAACGGCTTGAACTGCGTGCCGGCCGCAAAGAGAGCCTTCATCGCCGCCGGGTTCCGGGCGTCATACTTCGCCTGCATGTCGGTATTGGCGTGGTGTGAAGCGTTCTCGAGGATCGCCTTGTAGACCTTCGGCAGGCCTTCCCACTTCGCCTTGTTGATGAAGAAGTGCAGCGCAGCGCCGCCTTCCCACCAGCCCGGGAAGTGATAGACCGGTGCCACCTTGTTGAAGCCGAGCTTCTGGTCATCATAGGGACCGACCCACTCCGCCGCATCGATGGTGCCCTTCTCGAGCGCCGGGTAGATATCGCCGCCGCCGATCTGCTGCGGCACGGAGCCGAGCTTCGTCAGCACGCGGCCAGCGAAGCCGCCGATCCGCATCTTGAGACCGTTGAGGTCGGCCACATTCTTGATTTCCTTGCGGAACCAACCGCCCATCTGGCAGCCTGTATTGCCGCCCAGCAAGGCATGGATGTTGAAGCCCGCATAGAACTCGTTCAGGAGGTCCATCCCGTTGGCATGCATGAACCACGCGTCCTGCATGCGCGAGTTCAGGCCGAAGGGAACCGCCGTGCCGAGCGCGAAGGTGGGGTCCTTGCCGACATAGTAATAGGAAGCGGTATGCGCGACTTCGACCGTGCCATTGGTGATGGCGTCCTGCGCCTGAAGCGCCGGCACGATTTCACCGGCCGCGAAGACCTGGATCTGGAACTTGTTGTCCGTCATTTCGGCGACGGCTTTCGAGAAGGTCTCGGCGGCGCCATAGATGGTGTCGAGCGACTTGGGGAAGCTCGAGGTCAGACGCCACTTCACCTCAGGCATGGACTGGGCAATGGCGGGTTTCGCAATGGCGCCGACGGCAAGGCCGGCCCCTGCGGCAGTCAGAAACTGACGGCGCTTCATTCATTTTCTCCCTTTTTCGCGCGAACTTAAAGACGGTTCTCTCCCGGAGCTTCAAATTCACGGCGAGACTTGTAGGCAAGCCTGCGCTTTACGCAACCGTTTTTGTGCCAGGAACAGACAGCACACCATGCGTTTTTTGCATGTGATCCATGAGGCAGCTGCAAGTGTGCGGCACTTCAATCGAAGACAATGCGCGGGGCGGCTTTCCGGGCGCTGTCCCTCTCCAGCAGCCCCCACACGCGGTCGGCAATGGCGAGATACGCGGCGGCATGAGGGCCATCCGGCTCGGTGACGACCACCGGCAGGCCGGAATCCGAGCGCTCGCGAATATTCATCGCGAGCGGGATTTCGCCGAGGAACGGCACGCCCTGTCGAACCGCTTCTGCCTGCGCGCCGCCATGGCCGAAGATATCGTAGCGCTTGCCCGTATCGGGCGCGATGAAATAGCTCATGTTCTCGATGACGCCGAGGATCGGCACCTCGACCTTGCGGAACATCGCCACGCCGCGCCGCGCATCGATCAGCGCGAGATCCTGCGGGGTCGAGACGATCACCGCACCGGCGAGCGGCACGTTCTGCGCCATGGTCAACTGCGCATCACCGGTTCCCGGCGGCATGTCGACCACGAGGATGTCGAGTTCGCCCCAGGCGACCTCGCGCAGCATCTGCTGGATGGCGGAGATGACCATGGGCCCGCGCCAGATCATCGCGGCTTCCTCATCCACGAGAAAGCCGATCGACATGACCTTCACGCCATAATTCTGCATCGGGTTCAGCGTGCGCCCTCCCGCGAGCGTCGGCTTGCCATGAATCGCGAAAAGCTTCGGCATCGAGGGGCCGTAGATGTCGGCATCCAGCACGCCGACCTTCAGCCCGCGCGCGGCGAAGGCGAGCGCGAGATTGCAGGATGTCGTGGATTTGCCCACCCCGCCCTTGCCGCTCGCGACGGCGATGATGTGCTTCACGCCCTGAACGGCGATGCGGGCGGGATTCATGGGGCCGGATGCGGCAGGGGCGGCGGGCTTTTCCTGCGCTGAGGCAGGCGCGGCGCGCGAAGGTGCCTTCTCGGCCGTCAGCGTCACCAGCGCGGAGGCAATGCCCGGCACGGCCTTTGCGGCCTCCTCCGCCGCCTTCCGCAGAGGTTCGGAATTGGCGACCTGATCGGCCGCCACGGAAAGGGAGAAATAGGCCTTTCCCTGATGCACGATGATGTCTGACAGCGCGCCACTGGCCGCAAGAGTGCCGCCACCGGGCATCGAGACCTGTTCGAGTGCTTTGAGAATGGCGGCTTTATCGGACATTTCAGCTTTTCTTCTGTTTGTCAGCTCGGATCGACTCGTTGTTCCGGTTATGGGCGGAAAGCGCACGAGGTCAATGCTTCCGCATCCGGAACTCATGCGCCGGAGCATCGGGCTCAGGGGTCGCGAAGGGTGATCTGCCCCGGTTTGGGCGCGACTTTTGGCAATCTGCGTCATTCCTCCAGCGCCTGACAGCACATGGCCGACCCTTGGGAAGCGCGGATGATGCCTCGCGGGCCTGCAGCGAAGGCATCATCGGCGGCGAGCCCGCTCCAGTCGCCACCGCAGCATGCGCTGCATCTTGGGCAAATCGTCATGCAGATTGGCAATCCGCTTCGATTGCCAAGCCGATTATTCCTTGGCAGTCTCGCGTTCAGGAGCGGTGGCCGAAAGCTGCCGATGCCCAAACGAAAACAGGGAGAGTTGATCCATGACCACCAAACGCGTTCTTCTCGCGGCGGCCGCTCTTGCCATGGCGGGATTTGCCACGGGCGCGCAGGCCCAGGCCATCACCGAGATCAAGATCGGCACCGAGGGGGCCTACCCGCCCTACAACAACCTGAACGCCAAGAAGGAGCTTGAGGGCTTCGAGATCGATTACATGAACGATCTCTGCGCGAAGATGAAGGTGAAGTGCACCTGGGTGGTGCAGGATTGGGATGGCATCATCCCCGCGCTGCTCTCGAAGAAATATGACGTGATCGTCGCCGGCATGAACGCCACGCCGGAGCGCCAGAAGCGCGTGGATTTCACGGATGTCTACACCTCCACGCCGATCGCCATGGTGGGCGCGAAGTCGATCACCTCGACGGACATTTCGCCCGCAGCGCTGAGGGGCAAGGCCATCGGCGCGCAGGGCTCGACCATTCACATGAACTTCCTCGAGGCCTATTACAAGAACTCGACGATCCGCCCCTACCCCACCCAGGAGGAGGCCAACCTCGACCTGCTGAATGGTCGCCTCGACTACATCGTGGCTGACCTCGAGGCACTCGAGAGCTTCATCAAGGACAAGGGCAAGGATTGCTGCAAGGTGATCGCCGAGGTGAAGCGCGATCCGGCGATCCACGGCCCGGGCGTCGGCATGGCGATCCGCAAGGAAGATGCGGCGCTCAAGGCGATGCTGAACAAGGCGATCGCGGAATCCAAAGCCGATGGCACGCTCGACAAGCATGCCATGAAGTGGCTGGGCAAAAAGGCCATCCAGTAAGGATCGGCCTTTCGCCTGAACCCGCGAGGCGGGGCTGGAACCGGCCCCGCCTTCCCCCTGTGACGGCCCGCCGGCGAGGCCTCTCCCCGCATGGAAAAATATCTCTCCCTGCTCTCCTTCGGCGATACAGGCTGGGGCGACGAACTGCTGCAGGGTGCTCTTGTCACCATTTCCATCGCGATTGCCACCCTGCCCTTCGGGCTGGCGCTGGGATTGCTGGTCGCGCTGGCGAGCCGCTCGCAATCGAAGATCGTTTCCGGGCTCGCAACGCTCTACACCACGGTGTTTCGCGGCGTGCCGGAGCTTCTCACGCTCTACATCATCTATTTCGGCGGGCAGATCCTCATCCAGAAACTCTGGACAGGAATGGGCTTCCCGGGTTCGCTGTCGATCTCGCCCTTCATCGCCGGCATGGTGGCGCTCGGCCTGGTTCTCGCCGCCTTCTCCTCCGAGGTTTGGGTGGGGGCACTCAATTCCATTCCGAAGGGGCAGCGCGAGGGCGCGGCGGCGCTCGGCCTCACGCGCGGGCAGGCCTTCCGGCTGGTGGTGTTGCCACAGCTCTTCCGCGTGGCCCTGCCCGGCCTCGGCAATAACTGGATGGTGCTGCTGAAGGAGACCTCGCTCGTCTCGGTCATCACCCTGCAGGACCTGATGTTCATCGCCACCCGCGCGAATGTGGCGACGAAGGAGCCCTTCCTGTTCTTCTCCGCCGCGCTTTTCATCTACCTCATCTTCTCCGTGCTCTCGGCATGGGGCATCGGCCGCATGGAAATGCGCGCCAACCGGGGATATGCCCGATGACCTGGTGCGAGGCTCCCGGTTTCTATCTCGGCCATGAGGTGCTGCAGCGCTATGGCTGCCGCATGGCCGATGGCCTTGTGCTCACGCTGCAACTGGTGGGCATTTCCTCCGCGCTCGGCTTTGTCTTCGCGATTGGTCTGGCGCTGCTGCGCCTGCACGGGCCGGCGCCGGCGCGCTATGCGGTTGCCGGCTACACCACCCTTTTCCGAGGCACGCCGCTGCTCTGCCAGCTCTTCCTGATCTATTACGGGCTCGGAGCCTTCCGGCCGTTCTGGCAGGAAATCGGATTGTGGTGGTTCTTCCGCGAGCCCATCTATTGCTGCCTGCTCGCCTTCACCCTCAACACCGCGGCCTACCAGGCCGAGATCCTGCGCGGCTCCCTTCAGGCGCTGCCGAAGGGACAGGTGGAGGCCGGGCGCGCGCTGGGGATGCGCGCTCAGGCCATCTTCCTGAAGATCGAGATGCCGCAAGCCCTGATCATCGGCCTGCGCCCGCTGGGCAACGAGCTGATCACCATGATCAAGGTGAGTGCGATTGCCTCGCTGGTGACCCTCTTCGACCTGATGGGCGCGACACGCCTCGCCTTCGCGCGAAGTTTCGACCTGTCCATTTACCTCTGGACGGCGCTGATCTATCTCGCGCTGGTGGAGATCATCCGGCGGGTCTGGGGCCTCATGGAAACGCGGCTCACGCGCCATCTCGCGCTGCGCTGAGCCATCCCCGCCGGAACAGGAACAACGGAGAAAACGATGGCGAAGGTCGCATTCCTCGGGCTGGGCGTGATGGGCTACCCCATGGCCGGCCACCTTGCGAACAAGGGCGGGCACGAGGTGACGGTCTACAACCGCACACCCGCGAAAGCCGAGAAATGGGCGGCCCAGCATGGCGGCAAGGTCGCGCGCACGCCGAAGGAGGCCGCCGAGGGGCAGGATTTCATCTTCGCCTGCGTGGGCAATGACGACGATCTCCGCGCCGTGATGGCCGGGCCGGACGGCGCATTCCATGGGGCGAAGGCGGGGGCGATCTTCGTCGACAACACCACGGCCAGCGCGGAAGTCGCGCGCGAACTGCATGTCGCGGCGCGGAAGAAGGGCTGCGCCTTCATCGATGCCCCGGTTTCCGGTGGCCAGGCCGGGGCCGAAAACGGCGTTCTCACCGTGATGTGCGGCGGCGATGCCGAGCCCTATGCGAAGGCCGAGCCGGTGATCATGAGCTTTGCACGCGCCTGCCGCCTGCTCGGCCCCTCCGGCGCGGGGCAGCTCACCAAGATGATGAACCAGATCTGCATCGCGGGCCTCGTGCAAGGCCTTTCCGAGGCGATTCATTTCGGCAAGCGCGCGGGCCTCGATATCGAAGCGGTGCTGGAGGTGATCTCCAAGGGCGCGGCCGGCTCCTGGCAGATGGAGAATCGCGGCAGGACGATGAACCAGGGCAAGTTCGATTTCGGCTTTGCGGTGGACTGGATGCGCAAGGATCTTGGCATCGTGCTCGATGAAGCCCGCAAGAATGGCGCTCATCTGCCGGTGACTGCCCTGGTGGATCAGTTCTATTCCGAGGTGCAGAAGATGGGTGGCAGCCGCTGGGATACGTCCAGCCTTGTCGCGCGGCTCGAACGCTAGAGCATTGTCCGACCGTGTGGACAGCGCTTGGTCGAAGAAAATGCGTGAAAAACCAGAAATGAGAGCGGACGGCCTCATTCAATCAGATCGGAGCCGCTCTAGGGTCAGGACCCGGTTTCGGGGGCGCGGCCCTGCCGGGCACCCGAGACCGTGCCACTTTTCGCTGAGGGCGGAGAATAAACCCTCGGGAATGGGGAATAAATCTGCGGGAATTTAGCCACCCATAGCCGTTGCGGAAGGCCACCTGCCCCTCGCGGATGAGAAAGGCCGGGTCGCCCCGGCCTCTTGTTGTCTCAGCACTGGCCCGCTGCCCGTCTCTGCGGCGTGCAATCAACCGGTCGGCCTGTTGGCGGGGGCGCCTGCGGCGCTGGCCGCGCCACGGGCGGGGGCGCCACCGGACGCACGGCCGGCGGCGGCGTCGGCGGTGTTGGCTGTGCCATGGGCGGCGACGGCCGCGCTTGCGGCTGTGGCGGCGGAGGTGCCGGCTGGGCCGGGCGCGTCATCGGAGGCATTGGCCGCGCTTGCGGCTGTGGCGTTCGCATCTGCGGTTGAGCCTCGCGGGGCGGCATGCGCGGCATGGGGTTCACGCCAAGCCCGTTCTGCTGCGGCATGGGGCGCCCCTGCGGCGGCGGCGGCCGGAGTTCGATCTGCCGCTGGCGCAAAAGGGGATCACGATTGACGGGCCGCCGATCATCCGGATTGGCCATGGCGGGATCGCGCCAGCCCGGCGGACGCGGTGGATTGACTGCGGGTGCCGTGGGCGGCGTGAGCCCCTGGGGGCGTATCGCCGGACCGGTGGGTCCTGGAGGCGGGCTGACGGCCGCCGGCCTCTGCGTTGGCGGATTGACGGCGGGCGGATTTGCTGGCGGAGTGCCGATTGCCGGCCGCTGCGCCGGACCAACCGTTCCGGGCGACGGATTGGCAATGCCCGGCAGGCCCCCGCGACCGGGCTGGCCGGGAGGAGCCGGCGCGACATCCGGCCGGATGCCCGGCGCGGTTGGCGGAACCGGCCGACCATTGGGCGGGGGCGGCAGCGTGGTGGGCCTCTGCGCAGGAGGCTGGACGACACTCGTCTCGGGCCTTGTCACAGGCGGAACCGGCTGGGGAATGGTGCCGGGACGCGTCGGGTTCAGCACACCGGGAATGCTTCCGGGAGCGGGCGGCGGCACATTGGGCCGAACCAGCGGTGGCCGGTTCGTCACCTGTGGCGCGGTCAGCCCGCGCGGGTCAAGGCCGGCCGGGAGAACCACCGGCCGACGCCCGAAACCGGGCTCGCGCGGCGGGCGCGGCGGCGGAACGAAAGTTGTTTCGCGAATCCGAGGCGGTCGACGCCAGGCGCGGTTGGCGAGGATGGCGGCTGCGGTGATCCCCGCGACACCGGCCGCGATGGCCACAACCGGCAGACCGCGCTCCTCGAGGCGCGGCGGCGGCGGGGGCGGCAACTCGATGATCGCGAGCGGTGGGGGCGGCAGGAAGCCCACCGGCCCGGCCCAGGGCGGCGGCAGGCGCTCCCAGCGTTCAGCCAGAACGACCTCCTCGTAAATCACCACCTCATCGACCAGCGGCGGCGGAAGGTCGTCATAAATGACCTCTTCGAAGGAGGGCGGCGGTGCCACGGGTGCCGAGAGCCGGATCAACCGATCTTCGGCCTCGGCCGCATGGGCGCCTCTGGGGTAGCGCTTGAGATAGGTCCAGTAGGCGCGCTCGGTATTGGCGCGACGGGTGCGCTGCCAGTAGGCCGCCTCGCGCCGGGCCGCCACGGTGGCGCGCGCGCGACGGGCCAGGACATGGCCGGGGAAGGCGCGGATGAATTCCTCGTAAGCGGCGATCGTGTCGATCTCCACGGCACGGGCATAGCCCTGTTCGGGGGTGAGTTGCGCCATGGGGCGCTCGCGCAGGAGATTGGCCTCCGGCGCCACTGCCGCCGCGACACCCGGAGCGCCCGGATTGAGCGCGAAACCCGGCGCGATGCCGTTCAGCAACCACGGCGTGACGACGCCCTGGGTGAGATCATGCACACGCAGGCGCAGGCGCTCCATCATCCCCTCGACCGGCAGGCCCGGTTCGATCAGGACCTCCGCCAGCGCCATCGCGAAAGGGCCGTAGCTGGTCGTGGGCAGCGGCGCCGCCCGCCCCGGCGATTGATTGAAGCCGATGAGCGTGCCTCCGGCGCGATCCGCCAGCGAGAGGCCGCGACCGCCATCGGCCACGAGCTGCAAGACGGGATGCTGGTAGGCGGCATCGAGAAACACGAAGCGCGCGCGGGCGGGCAGGCCCGAAATGCCGCGCAGGAAATCGGCTATGCGCAGGCCCTCGGTCGCAAGGTCGTTGCGCTGGCGCAGGCGGGCATCGACGGGAATGAGAATGTTGTCGCCATCATCCTGCAGGGCGAGACCGGAGACATAGACCGCGATCACCACATCCGCGCCGGCCTCCATGGCCTTGTCGGAGAAGTCGCGGAACAGGGTTCGGAATTCCCCCTGGTTGAGGTTCGCCGCCTCTGTGACCTCGAATCCCGCGCCTTTCAGGGTCTGCGCGACAAGGCCGGCATCGCCCAGCGCCGTGGGGTGCTGCGTCGCGCCGTAATCCGCGAGGCCCACCACGAAGGCGAGGCGCTTGCCCGACTGCGCGAAGCCCGGCTGGAGCACCACGACCAGCATGGCGAGGGCCATCAACCCGGTCGCCATCAGCCGGCAGAACAAGCGCTGGGGTTGCATGGCAGAAATCCGTTGCATGGATCATCTCCTTCCACGCGTGAGAAAGCAGGTTTCAGGCTAATGGTTCCCGGATGAACCTCGGGCAACGGCATTGGACGCCCGAACGATGTCGGGAACATGGTCAGATTGGGCCGCTGCGACCGCGCTTCCCTGCCGTGCCTCAACGCCGTGCAAAAGACGGCCCTGCAAAAGACGGCCCTGCAAGAGACGACCGCGCAAGAGCCGAAGGGGAAGCAAGCCCCGCGAGCAGATCGTCGCAAGACCAGCGCCTGCCGCCATCATCATGATTTTCCGGGTTGCCCTTGAAGATACGCGCGATGGCGTTGAGCCGACCATCATCGCGCACCGAGAGCCGGTATTCCTCGCCCTGCTTCTCCACCGTGAAGCAATAGGTGCGACGATCCTTGGGCGGGCCGTAATGATAGCAGATCGCATCGCCATCGATGTTCCAGCAGGCATCGACATTGAGCGTGAGCCCGTTATCACCCAGCGCACGTCCGTCCGGCGCGTGATATTCGCTGAAAAGCCCGCCATTGCTGTAGGCTCCGGCGACGGTATTCCCCTGAAAAGCCTCACGAATGGCCTCGCCGGAGAGCTTCTCGCCCGCCATGGCCGGGAATGCGAGGACCAACAGGAGCAGGATGAGCGGGCGTCTCACGCGGTGGCACTCGGCCGGCTGGAAACCTCGCCAAGCCAGCGACCGAGGTTTGAGAGCTGCTCCGGCAGGGCGATCTTCGCGGGCTTGAGGAAATCCAGGGTCACCAGCAGGGTGATATCCGCAACGGTGAAACGGGAGCCGACGAGGAAAGGCTTGTCCGCCAGTTCGCGATCCAGCAGCGCCATCATGGCGAGCGCGCGCGGGCGATTGGCCTCACCCCAGGCCGGAATCTGCGGAACCTCGTACTCCACCATGCCGGGATGGGTATGGCGAAAAGCGGCCTGAACCGCCTGATAGAGCTCGAACTCCACCCGCCTCTGCCACATTTCCACAAAGGCGCGCTCCCGCGCTCCGGTCCCGAAGAGCGGCGGCGCGGGGTGCAACTCCTCGAAATAGCGGCAGATCGCGATCGATTCGCTGAGGTGGCTGCCATCATCCAGTTCGAGCACCGGCACGCGCTGCAAGGGGTTGCGCGCGGTGAATTCGGCTGTGCGGTGATCCATCCTGCCGAGATCGACCGGCACTTTCGGGATGTCGATCCCCTTCTCGGCGAGGTAGATCCGCACGCGCCGGGCATTGGGCACCCGTCCGCCATCGAAGAGGCGCATCTTCGTCTCCCTGCAAATCACAACCCCGGAACGGGATCACGCCCGGCGCGGCGGGTCAAGGTTGCGGTGGGTTCTCGCGCCTCGCCTCGGCCTCGGCGCGCATGCGGCGGCGATATTCGGCCGGCGGCTCGAAAGTTCCGGCCCAGAGACCGCGAAAGGCTGCGCGCGCTTCCTTCTCCTCGGCAGGGTAGCGGCCGAAATCCACCGCGAAGCCATTCCGTACGAGATCGGCGTTGATATCCGTGCCATGAACGCGGCAGGTGACGAGCAGACGTCCATAATGATCGGATTCGTGGCCCGTGCAGGCCACCGGCCCGCGCGTGAGCCAGCGCTGCAGCGCTTGCGTGGCATGTCGACCGCAGGGCACGGATTGACCGCCCAGATTGCAGAGCTGGCGGGATTCCGGCGCATCGATGCCTTGCAGGCGCATCTCGCGACCTTCAACGACGAGACTGTCGCCATCCAGCGCGCGGGCGCTGCCGACAACCATTTCCTCCGCCTTGCGGTTGAGGGCGGCGGCAAACATCACGCAGGCCGCGATGAACAGGGCCGCAGAGAGAAAGCGGGGGCGAAACATTGGCATGGCCTAGCTGATTCCCCGGCAAAGCCGGAATAGATCACAAATTTCTTGCCCCTTGCGCCATTCCGCCAAGCTTCGATTAACGATTTGTCAGGCATTCTGGTCGACGAGAGCGATCCGTTTTCCCAAACTTTCCGATGCGTCCGCACATTCAAACGGCTGCCGAGATCGAACGCAGGCAGGCGCAGGCCGAGAAGGCCGATGCGCGCCGGCGCGATCTGACACGCGCGGTGCGGGACACGCGCGAGAAGATCACCTCCCTCTCCGGCCTGCGGCGTATCTTCGAGATTGAACTGGCGCGGCTTTTTGCCAGATCGCATCTCGACGCCGTTGTGATTGTCCATGCTTTCGCCATGGTGATTGCCGCGGCAACACTCACCTGGACCGCCCCTGGCCGCTCGCTCGTGTGGCTCACCATCACAATTCTGGCGATTGCCGCGCAATGGATGGTCTGCCGTGCCTTTCTGAAGCTCGAGAATCCGGCCTCCGCGCTGCGGGCCTGGATGATCCGCCTGATGCTGAGCGAGGTGGCGCTTGTCTTTTGCTGGGCCTTGCTTCCGGTTGTCGTGGGGGTGCCGGAATCGGAAGGGCTGAAACTCTTCCTGCTGTTCTCGATCCTGCTTTTCGCGGCACTTTCGGCGGTTCTGTCGCATCCGTTGCCGGCGGCGGTCTATGGTGCCATCCTTCCGATTGGCGCGGCGATCGTTTTCCTCATGGTGGACCGCCAGCCGACCGAGCGCTGGATGATCGCCGGATTGAGCTTCGGCGCTGTGCTGCTCTTCGTTGTGCTGGCGAGCCGCCTTTACCAGATGACCCTCGACGGCCTGCAGGCGCGCGCCGAGAAAGACGAATTGATCCACGAGGTCGAGCAGGCCAATATCCGCCTCAAGGAAGCGACGAAGCACGCGGAAAACGCGAATGCCGCGAAATCGAAATTCCTGGCCACCATGAGCCATGAACTGCGCACGCCACTCAACGCCATCCTCGGTTTCTCGGAGGTCATCCGGGGCGAGATGTTCGGTCCGATCGGGAACGAACACTACAAGTCCTATGTGAACGACATCCATTCGAGCGGCTCGCACCTGCTGGAACTCATCAACGAGGTTCTGGACCTCTCGCGCATCGAGGCCGGCAAGCATGAACTGCAGGAGGAAGCGATCGACCTCGTCTCCACGGTCGCTGCCTGCGTGCATATGCTCGATCTGCGCGCCAAAGGTCGCGGGCTGATCATCCGCACCGCCTATACGGAGAACATGCCGCGCCTCTGGGCGGATGAGCGCGCCGTGCGTCAGGTGGCGCTGAACCTGCTCTCGAACGCCATCAAGTTTACACCGCAAGGCGCCGAAATCATCGTGAAGGCGGGCTGGACGGCCTCGGGTGGCCAGTATTTCTCGGTGCGCGACAACGGAATGGGCATTCCCGAAGAGGAGATCGAGACCGTGCTCTCGACCTTCGGGCGTGGCTCGCAGGCACTGAAAAATGCCGATCCCGGCTCAGGCCTTGGTCTGTCGATCGTGAAAAGCCTCGTGGAACTGCATGGCGGCGCGTTCCGCCTCACCTCCAAGCTGCGCGAGGGCACGGAGGTGATCGCCATCTTCCCCGCGACGCGCGTGATGACCGCGATGGCCGCCATCGATCCCGACAGCCCCAGGCCAGCGGCCTCCAGCCTGCAGCAGAACCTGCCAGGCGCGATCCGCGCGGCCTAAACCTTTTCCGGCACGCCGGCTTCGGCAAAGGTCGCCATGCCGGCATGGCATGCCAGTGCCGTCTTCACGATCGCGCAGGCCAAGGCCGCTCCGCTCCCCTCCCCCAGCCGCAGGCCGAGATCGAGGATGGGCGCGAGGCCAAGCCGCTTCAGCACTTCGGCATGCGCGCCTTCGGCCGCGACATGGCCCGCAAGGCAATGCGCGATGCTTGAGGGCTCCAGCGCGTGCAAGACCGCCGCGGCCGAGGTCGCGACATAGCCGTCGAGAATGACCGGCACGCGCTCGATGCGCGCGGCAAGGATCGCCCCGGCAATGGCCGCGATCTCGCGACCGCCGAGCCGGCGCAGCACCTCCAGAGGGTCCTTCAGGGCGCCACGGTGGAGCGCGAGCCCGGCCTCGACCGCCGCCACCTTGCGGGCATGGCCGGCATCATCCACCCCCGTGCCACGCCCCACCCATTGCACGACCGGCCCGCCATAGAGCGCGGCATGGATCGCTGCGGCGGCCGTGGTGTTGCCGATGCCCATCTCGCCCAGGCAGAGGAGATCCGTGCCATTGGCGATGGCTTCCATGCCGAAGGCGATGGTGGCGGCGCAGGCCGCCTCCTCGAGCGCCGGTCCCTCCGTGAAATCCACCGTGGGCAACTCGATCGCGAGATCGAAGACCTTCAGGCCCAGATCATGCGCCTTGCAGATCTGGTTGATGGCGGCCTGCCCGTTCGAGAAGCTCGCGAGCATCGCCTTGTTCACCTCGGACGGATAGGCCGAGACGCCCTTCTTCGCCACGCCATGCGCGCCGGCAAAAATCGCCACCAGCGGCCGGTTGATGCGCGGCGGCGCCCGGTGCTGCCAGGCCGCGAGATGCGCGACGATTTCTTCCAACCGCCCGAGTGCGCCCGCCGGCTTGATGAGCTCAGCCTCGCGCGCCAGCACCTGCGCCCGCGAGGTCTCGTCCGGGCCGGGAAGCGCACGCAGCAGGGCGCGAATGTCGTCGAAGGGCAGGCCGGTGGGAGGCACGGGACGATTTCCTGAACTGGCGGAGGGAACTCGGGGTCGCTACCATGCGCGGGAGGCCCGCGGCAAGGCGGCGATTCCCGCGCCTATTGCCAAAGGCAAGGGGCGAGCCGAAAGGCATATCGGATGAATGAGCAGCCCCGGGGCAAGACCGGAATTCCCCTTCTCGCGAAGCCGCCGATCCGGCTGGCGCAGGCGCTGCGATTCTATTCCCGCCTGCCGGTTCCTCGCCTGCCCTTCGAGGCGAACCCGCATGGGATGCCGAATTTCACGGCGATTGCACCGGCGGTGCCCGTGGCCGGCACCATCCTTGGCGGCATTGGTGCCTTGGTGGGGGCGGGCGCCATGATTTTCGGCCTCTCGCCAGGCATCGCCGCCGCCCTCACCCTCTGCACCATCGTCATCATCACCGGATGTTTCCACGAGGATGGCTTTGCCGATGCCTGCGACGGCCTTTGGGGCGGCATGACGGTCGAGCGGCGCCTCGAGATCATGCGCGACAGCCGCGTCGGCGCCTATGGTGCGGCAGGCCTCGCGCTGAACCTGCTGTTGCGCTTCGCGATCCTCGCCGAACTGTTCCGCCTGATGGGGCCCTTCGCGGCCATCGCCATTGCACCGGTTGGCGGCCTGTCGCGCGCTCTTTCGCTGCTCCCGACGCTTGTCCTGCCTCCGGCACGGACCGGGGGGATTGCGGCGGCGACACTGATGCCGGGCCGGAGCGGCCTCTTCGCCGCGATCGGGATTGGCGCCCTGCTCTTTGCCGGCAGCATGCTGCTGCTGGAACTGCCAGGCGCGATCTGGGTGGCGATTCTGTCCGTTCTCCCTGTGTTGGGGCTTGCCGTGCGGCTCATGCGTCACAAGATTGGCGGTTTCACCGGCGATCTTCTGGGCGCAACCCAGCAGCTCACCGAAATCGCTTTGCTTCTGGCCATTGCGGGCGCGAGCGCCGCGCGCGGCCCGTTTTGAGGAGGAAACATGAATTCGCCCCGCGTGACCCTGCTGATCCTGCTTGCCCTCGGCGTCGCTCTGGTTCTGGCCGTCAGCGGTGGCCTTCCCAGCCTCTCCGGCGACGACATGGCCAGCATCGTCGCCTTCGGTATCGTGCTGACGATGATGGGCACATGGGCCCTCGCGGAAATCCGCGGCAATATGGGCGAGAGCCTCAGGAACCTGCTCATCTGGGGCGTGGTCTTGCTCATTCTGGTCTTCGGCTACCAGAACAAGGCGATGCTCGGCTTCGCGAGCTGATTGTTTCAGTTCGACAATCCGCCCTCGCCATCGACCACCACGAGGGTCGCGAGCATCACGGCGACGGATTTGCGCAGGCCATTCCGGATGGCGAAAGCCTCGCCCATCGCCACATGCTGGCGCTTGCCGGCGCGGATGATGCGCCCCTCCGCCTCGAAACGCTCGCCGGCGGCGGGAGCGAGCAGGTTGATCTTGAACTCGCTCGTCAGCACGGCCTTGCCCTCGGGCATCAGCGTCAGCGCGGCATAGCCGCAGGCGCTGTCGAGGATGGAAGCGATTGCCCCGGCATGGCCGAACCCGTGCTGCTGGGTGATGGCCGGGGAGGATGGCAGGCCGATCACGATCCGCCCGGGGCTTGCGTGATCCAGGACAGCACCCAAAGTCGCCATCAGCCCTTGCCGGGAGAAACTCTCGAACACGCGGGCAAAGACGGCATCCTCGTTCATGCGGCAATCTCCCGTGCGCCACCCGGCCTGCGACGGAGATGGCCGAGCGCCTCGCGCAGCACCTCGGCACCCGCGCCGGCCTTCACCGCTTCCGTGGAAAGGTGACGGCGAAAGCCCCGCGCACCGGGCTGGCCATGAAACAGGCCGAGAAGGTGCCGCGTGAGGGCATGGGGCGAATGCCCGGCCAGCACGAGGCTTTCGAGATAAGGCATCAGCCGCTCCAGCGCCTCGAACAGATCCCCCGCCGGTGCTCGCTCGCCGAACAGTCGCGGATCGACCTCCAGCAGCAGGCCGGGATTGTGATAGGCCGCGCGGCCGAGCATCACGCCATCGAGGCCGGGAAGTTCGCCATCGGCGGCAAGAAGCACCTGTGCTTCTGCGATGCTCGCGATGCCGCCATTGATGGCGATGGGCACCGTGGGAAGCCGCGCCTTGAGACGCCTCACGCGCGCATGATCCAGCGGCGGGATGTCGCGGTTCTCCTTGGGGGAAAGGCCCTGCAGCCACGCTTTCCGGGCATGAACGAACAGCGCATCGCAGCCCGCCACGACCACGGCATCGGCCAGCGCATCAAGCGCCTCTTCCGTATCCTGATCATCCACGCCGAGCCGGCACTTCACGGTGACGGGGATGGAAACCGCGCTCTTCATCGCCGCGACGCATTCGGCGACTAGCTGCGGCTCGCGCATGAGGCAGGCGCCGAAGCGGCCGTTCTGCACGCGGTCCGACGGGCAGCCGCAATTCAGGTTGATCTCGACATAGCCATGTTCCTCGCCGATCCGCGCGGCGCGGGCCAAATCCTCGGGGTCGGAGCCGCCGAGTTGCAACGCGACGGGTTGCTCCTGTGGCGAGAAGCCCAGCAGGCGCCGGCGATCGCCGTGGAGCACGGCGCCGGTGGTGACCATTTCCGTGTAGAGGCGCGCGCGACGGCTCAGGAGCCGGTGGAAAAACCGGCAGTGCCGGTCGGTCCAATCCATCATCGGCGCGACGGAAAAGCGAATGTCTTCAGGCGAAAGCATGGACCGGACATAGCGCGGATGCGCGAAAAGGCCAAATCGCAGCCGAGAGGGCAACCGCGCTTATTCCGTTGCGAGCTTGGGCATCGCGGCGATCAGCGCGCGGGTATAGGGGTGCCCGGGCACCGTGAAGACGCGCTCGGTCTCGCCCTCTTCCACGACAAGGCCGTGCTGCATCACCATCATGCGATCCGAGAGATAGCGCACGATGCCAAGATCATGGCTGATGAAAACCATGGCCAACCCGAATTCGAGCTTCAAATCGCTCAACAGGTTCAGGATCTGCGCCTGGATCGAGACATCGAGCGCGGAGGCCGGCTCATCCGCCACGAGGATGCGCGGCCGCGTGATGAGCGCGCGGGCAATGGCGATCCTCTGCCGTTGCCCGCCGGAAAACTGGTGAGGGTAGCGGACCAGCATATCGGCATTGAGGCCCACGCGTTCCAGCATCTCGGCCACGCGCGCCCGGCGTTGCTCCCGCGCGAGGCCGGGCTCGGCAACATCAAGCGGCTCCGCGACGGTGTCGAGGATGCGCATGCGCGGGTCGAGCGAGCCATAGGGGTCCTGAAACACCATCTGGATGCCGTGGCGCCGCGCACGCAATTCAGCCGCCGAAAGCGCCGTGATCTCTTCGCCCTGCCAGAACAGCCTGCCGGAATCGGGCCGCTCCAAGGCCATCAGCAGGCGCGCGAGCGTCGATTTTCCGGAACCGCTCTCACCCACGATTCCCAGGGTTTCGCCCGCATCGACATGGAGCGAGACATCACGCACCGCCTCGATTCGCGCGCGCTGCTCCAGCCATGAGGCCCGCGGCAGGATGTAGGATTTGTGGAGGTTTCGGGCTTCCAGCACGCGGGTCATTCCACCCTCCCGGGATGGAAGCACCAGGCGCGCGTATGCTCGACGGTGAGCGGTGGCTGCTCGGCCGCGCATCGCGCATCTCCGCGCGGGCAGCGGCCGTGGAAGGGACAGCCTTCCGCGAGCAGCCGCGCAGGGGGCACGAAGCCCGGGATGGGCTGGAGACGCGTTCCCTTTGAGCGCCCATGCGGCAGCGCGGCGAGCAAGCCTTGCGTATAGGGGTGGCGCGGCTGGCGCAGCAGGGCGATCGTGTCGCCGGTTTCCATCGCCGCGCCGCCATAGAGAACAAGGGTATGCCGGGCGACGCGCGCGATCACCGCGAGATCATGGCTGATGAAGAGCGTGGCCATGCCCTCTTGCAGGCGAAGGTCGCGCAACAGGTCGAGAATCTCGCTCTGCACGGTGACATCCAGCGCGGAAGTGGGCTCATCGGCGATCAGCAGGGCGGGCTTGCAGGCCATGGCCATGGCGATCATCACGCGCTGGCGCTGCCCGCCGGACAATTCATGCGGATAGGAGTGGAGCCGGCGGCAGGGCTCCTCGATCCCCACCCGCTCGAGCAGGCTTTCGGCCTCCCGCAAGGCTTCGGCATGTTCCATGACGCCATGCAGAACGAGGGGTTCGGCGATCTGCTCGCCGATGCGATGCACGGGGTTGAGTGCCGTCATCGGCTCCTGGAAGATCATGCCGATGCGGCGGCCGCGGATGCTGCAGAGACTCGCCTCGTCCAGGGCGAGGAGATCTTCGCCATCCAGCAAGATCCGCCCGCTGGCCTCCATGCCCGGCGGCAGGAGCCCCATGATGGCCAGCGCCGCCATGGACTTGCCCGAACCGCTTTCGCCCACGAGTCCCAGCGCCTCGCCCCGGTCGATGGCGAAGGACAGGTCCCGCAGGATCGGCGTGCCCCGGAAGCGGATGCGCAGATGCTCGACCCGGAGCATGGTTCAGCGTTCCTTCGATTTCGGATCGAGCACGTCGCGCAATCCGTCGCCCAGCAGGTTGAAGCCGAGCACGGCCAGCGCGATCGCCGCGCCGGGAAAGATCGCGAGATAGGGTGCCTGCGCGAGGAAGGTCTGGCTGTCATTCAGCATCCGCCCCCAGGAAGGGTTCGGCGGCTGCGTGCCGATGCCGAGATAGGAAAGCCCTGCTTCCGCAAGGATCGCCAGCGCGAATTGCACGCTGGCCTGCACGATGAGGATGCCCCTGATGTTCGGCAGGACATGGCGATGCAGGATGCCGAAGGTGGAACGCCCTGCCGCCTGCGCGGCGCGGATATAGTCGCGCGCCATCACCTGCAGGGACGCGCCCCGCGCGATGCGGGCGAAAACCGGGATGTTGAAGATGCCGATGGCAAGGATCGCATTCACCAATCCCGGACCGAGAAAGGTGAGGATCAGGATCGCGGTCAGCACGGCCGGAAAAGCGAAGGTGAAATCGCAGAGACGCATGATCGCCTCATCCGCGAGGCTGCCTTCGCGAGTCGCGGCCATCATGCCCAGCGCCACGCCGATCGAAAGACCGATTCCCACCGCGACCACGCCCACGAGCAGGGCGTTGCGCGCGCCCATCATCAGCATCGAGAGAACATCCCGGCCGAACTGATCCGTGCCAAGCCAGTTCGTGGCGGAAGGCGGACGCAGACGGGCCGAAATCCGCATCGCGGTGGCGTCATGGGGAGTCCAGAACGTCGCGAGGAAGGCGACGCCCAGCACCAGCAGCGTGATGGCGAGGCCCAAAACGAAGCTCGGATGGCGCAAAGCCCGGCCGATCATCGACCGACCCCTCGCCCGAAGCGCAGGCGCGGATCAATCAGCCCATAGGCGATATCCACCAGCGCGTTCACGAGAATGACCGCGCCGACATAGATCATCACAAGGCTCTTCACGGTCACGAGGTCATGCCCGCCGACCGACTGAAAAATCAGCCGCCCGAGGCCGGGCAGCGCGAAGACATTCTCGATGATGATCGTCCCGGTGATCAGGAAGGAGAATTGCAGGGCCAGCATGGTGATGACCGGCACCATGGCGTTGCGCAGCACATGCCGGCGCAAGGTCTGCCCTCGTGTCAGCCCCTTGGCGCGTGCGGTGCGCACGAAATCCTCCCCCAGGGCTTCCAGCACGGCCGTTCGCGTCAGGCGCGCGAGCACGGCGCCCTGCGGCAGGGCCAGCGCGATCGCCGGAAGGAAAAGCGCCTGAAGCCCCTTGAAAAAACCGGTCTCCCAGCCCGGAAAGCCCCCCGCCGGAAACCAGCCGAGGGTGATCGATAAGAGCAGGACCATGAGGATTCCGAACCAGAAATTCGGGATGGCGAGCCCCACCTGCGCTCCGGCCATCAGCGCGGAATCGACAAGGCTGTTCGCGCGGCTGGCAGCCAGCGCCCCGAGCGTGATGCCCAGAATGGAAGCGAAGAGGCTCGCCATGATTGCCAGAGGCAGCGTGACTGGCAGGCGCTCGGCGATCAGGCCCGCCACCGGCACGCGATACGCATAGGAGATGCCGAGATCGCCCGTGAAGAAACCGGCGATCCAGCCGAAAAACCGAACGAATGCCGGGGCATCAAGCCCGAGTTCGGCGCGCAAGGCAGCCACCGTTTCCGGAGTGGCCGTGAGCCCCAGCATCGCGGCAGCGGGATCGCCCGGCAGGATTTCCGTGACGGCGAAGATCAGGATCGCCGCCACCGCAAGGGTGGTCAGCAGCGTCGCCAGCCGGCGCGCGAGGAAGGCGAACATGACAGGAAGCTGCGCGGCCGCCTCAGGCGCTCACTCCCAGCTCAGTTGAGCCAGCGGATTGGCGGGCACCGGCCAGTTGTTCCACATGCCCTTGAGGCCGGCGCGGCTGACCGTGATCTTCGGCAGCATGAAGAGATAGACATTGACATGGTCCGCGGTGATCAGGCGCTGGGCCTCCTGGTAGGCCGCGATCCGCTCCGCCTCGGTCTTCGCCGATTTCGTGCGCGCCACGGCAGCCTTCACAGCCTCGGAGACATAGCCGAAATAATAGCCGTCCCGCGCATAGATGTTGATGTCGAGCGGCTCGACATGGGCAATGATGGTGAGATCGTAATCACGCTGGCGAAAAACGCGTTCCAGCCACTGGGCCCATTGCACCGGCTCGATCGAAACCTTGATCCCCACCTGCCCGAGCATCGCCGCGACGATCTCGCCGCCGCGCTGGGCATAAGCCGGCGGCGGCAGGCGCAGGGTGACAGAGAAGCCGTTGGGGTAACCGGCTTCGGCGAGCAGCTTCTTCGCGGCGGCGGGATCATGTTTCACCGCGCCCGTGAGATCGACATAAGCCGGATGGTTCGGCGAGAAATGCGTGCCGATCAGCGTGCCGAAGCCCGATATCGCCCCTTCATTCACCTGCGCGCGGTCGATGGCCTTGGAGATCGCCTCGCGCACCTTCGGATTGTTGAAAGGCGCCTTGCCGTTGTTCATGGCGACGATCGTCTCGCCCTCGGTACGCCCGATGCTGACGCGCAGGTTCGGATTGGCGCGCAGTTGAGGCACGGCTTCCGGCGCGCTCAGATTGGTATGCGCGTCGCAATCGCCGGCCGTGAGCGCCGCGACCTGCGCCTGCGGATCGGAGATGAAGCGGAAGGTGGCATTGGCGATCGCCGGCTTCCTGCCCCAGTAATTCTCGTTGCGCTTCAGCACGAGGCGGTCGCCCCGGTTCCAGCGCACGAGCTGGTAGGGGCCCGTGCCCACCGGCTCGGTGGCGGCCTTGTCGGCGGATTTCGCCGAAAAGATCGTGGCATCCGCCCAGGCCAGTCCATCAAGGAAATCGCCCACATAGCTCTTGAGCGTGATGATGACCGTGCGGGTATCACGCGCCTCGATGCGGTCGATGGGTGCGAAAATCCATTTCTGGCTGTTCTTGGAATCGGGCGCCATCGCACGCTCGAAGGAGAATTTCACATCCTCCGCCGTCAGCGCCGCGCCATCATGGAAGGTCACGCCGGAACGCAGAGTGATGGTGTGGATCAGGCCGTCGGCGCTTGATTCGATCTTCTCGGCGAGGCGCGGCTCGATGCGCCCCTCGGCGTTGAAGGCGAGCAGCGTCTCGAACACATTGTCATAGGTGACTTCGCGAATGGCTGCTGCCGCACCACCGGCGGGATCGAGGATCGGCGGTTCCAGGGTCTGGCAAACCACCACGGAGTCCCTCGGTGCCTGCGCCAAGGCGGGCAGGGCGAGCGGCAGGGCGAGGGCGGCAAGCCTCAGGGAAAGCGCCAGGCGGCAGGATGAATGTTGCATGCGACGATCCTCCCCAGACATGCGATGCGCTTTCGCGCAACCGGACTTATGCATTCTCCGTGCGCTCGTGCAACAGCGTGAGCGCGGCGGCCGCCATGACCTTGGCGGAAGCGAGCATATCATCAATTCCGATCCATTCATCCGGCTGGTGGGCGAGATCGAGGATTCCCGGCCCATAGGCCACGCATGCCTGCACCGAACCGTGCCGGGTGATGTGCTTCTGGTCGTAGGTTCCGGGCGAGGCGACGAGGCTCGCCGGCCGGTCGAAGAGCTTCTCGATCCAGTGCTCCAGGCTCTGCACGAGCGGCGCATCGGGTGCGGTCATCGTCGGCTCGAAACTCATGATCTCGCGGATCGAATAGTCGATCCCGGCGCGCGCGGCCTTCACGCGCCCGAGCAGTTCGACGATCTCGCCCTTGACGGCGGCGAAATCCTCCTCGACGAGGTAGCGCCGGTCGAGCACCAGACGGCAGCGATCCGCCACGACAGGGGCGGGGCGGCCATCGCCGGGCTCGGGCTGGCCGCCATGGATCGAGTTGAAATTCAGCGTCGCGCGTCGCGCGCCCTCCGGCATGCAGGGCATGGCCGTGACCCGATTGCCCAGACGGGGCATCAGGTCCTTCTCGATCAGCGCCAGCAGGTCGCCCATCCCGGCGATCGCGTTGACACCGAGGAAGGGCATCGCGCCATGCCCGATGGCGCCGGTGATCTCCACCTCCGCCCACCACACGCCGCGATGGCCGAGGCAGATTCGATCCGGGTTCAGCGGCTCGGGGATGATCACGTGATCAACGCGCGAGCGATCAAAAAAACCCTGCCGCGCAAGATAGCCCGCGCCTCCGAAACCGCCGGATTCCTCGTCCGCCGTGCCGGAGAATTCGAGCGCGCCGCGGGTGAGAAGCCCGCAGGCGAGCAATGCATCGATCGCGATGAGGCTCGCGGCGATGCCGCCCTTCATGTCACAGGCGCCGCGGCCATAGACGCGGCCATCCTTCACCACGCCCTCGAAGGGCGGGACGGTCCAGCCCAGGCCAACCTCGACGACATCGATATGACCGTTGAAATGCACGCAAGGACCGGCCTCCGCGCCTTCGAAGCGGCCGATCACGTTCCAGCGCGGGAAGGCTTCGCTGTCATCCGGCTCCCCCAGCGCCCGGATATGGCGCACCGCGCCGCCCCGCGCTTCCAGCCACTCCCCGAGATAGGCGCAGATCGCGCGATAATCCGCGCCCGGCGGGTTGATGGTGGGAAAACGAAGCAGATCCTGCGTGAGGCTCACAAGGGCCGCGCGCGAGGCATCGATCCGCGCGAAAAGACGGCTGATGGTATCCGCCGCGACCATGGCTTCTCCCCGCTTCCTGCGAGAGGATAGCCGGGCATGCGCCGCTGGCTAGAAGAAAATGCCCCAGATGAACCGGGCCGACACCACCACGAGGAACAGGCCGAACGCCACTTCCAGCGTGCGCTTCTGCATCCGGTGCGCCAGGCGCGCGCCGAAGGGCGCGAAATAGGCCGAAACCGGCGCGATGAGCGCGAATCCGAGAATGGAAACATAACCCACCGAAAGCGGCGGCAGCACCGGCATCTTCGACCAGCCTGCGAGAATGTAGCTGATCGCCCCGGGAATGGAGATCAGCACGCCGAGGCCGGAAGAGGTCGCCACGGCATTGTGGATCGCCTTTCCATGCAACGTGAGGATCATGTTCGAAATGGCTCCGCCGCCGATGCCCATGAGAGACGAGGCAAGACCGATCAGCACGCCATAGGCCCGCATGCCGACCTTCCCCGGCAGTTCCGGCGCGATGCGCCAGTCATCCCGGCCCGCGAGCAGCTTCGTCGCATTCGAGGCGGCGACCAGCACGAAGACGAGTTTCAGGACCAGGGGTGGCGCAAAAGCGGCAATCGCCCCTCCCGCCAGCACCGAGAGCGCCACCGGAACGGCCCAGACCTTCAGCACATCCTCCAGCACCTTCCCCTTCGCGCGATGCGCCCGGTAGGATTGCACGGATGTCGGGATGATGATGGCCAGCGAAGTGCCGACACAGAGATGCATCCGCACATCTTCCGGCACCCCGAGAAAGCCGAAAATCTGGTAGAGCACGGGCACGATGACCGCGCCGCCGCCCACCCCGAACATGCCGGCGAGAAGCCCTGTCACGACACCTGCGGCGAGCAGCGCGAGGACCAGCGGAACGAGGTCGCCGAGGGGGATTCCGAGCATGATGTGGATTTCCGATGGGAATGGATGCGGAACGGCTGTAACGCAGGCGCAGGTCCGGCGCAAATCGAACGGCAGGACACCTGAGAGAAACGCGGCCAAATCCGCTCCGCCACGCCCACATCTTTCATGAATTATTGCCTGATATCCTGCCTATATTCTGATTATTACAAGTAATAATTCAATGAATTGCCAGTTTAATTCTACCTTTTTTCGGGTGGATAGGCATTATATGTTCTCTCTATTTTTTGAAAAACGTCCATTTTTTCTGTTATTTGTCTTTTTGAATTGCTTTCTAATGCTCTAATATACATTTTCCTGTGGCGGATTGAGTGCTTGCAATTCGCTGCAAATCGTGAACTTTACACTCTGAAGCAAAGCTGCTGGCGGCCAGAAAACAACGGGAGCGCCGCGAGCCGGTTTGGCATTGCGGGGAACGATATAGGGGGCAGCGCATGATTGCGAAACCGCCGGGCGGGAGCGCCCGATCGATGCAGGACATCCTGGGAGGGGTATTTCTTGTCGCGATCGCGGCTTTGGCCCTGTATCTCGTCAACCATCTGCCCGCCTCCGGCCGGGTCGGCTTCGCCTCGGGAACGGCACCGCGCCTCTTCGCCTATGGGCTGATGGCACTGGGTGCCTGGATCATGATCGCGGGCATCTTCAGGGAAGGCCCCTCGATCGGCAGCCTGAACTGGCGTGGCCTCGCCACCATTCTTGGCTCGGTGCTGGTTTTTGCGGTCGGCATCCGGGTTGTCGGGCTCGCGCTCATCGGCGTGCCGATGGTGGTGCTGGCCTCTCTGGCCGACAAGCAGTTCCGGGCGGTGGAATCGCTCTATTTCGGTGTGGGAATGACGGCGTTCTGCGGCCTGCTCTTCCCCACGGTCCTGGGCCAGCCGATCCCGCTCTGGCCGCCTTTCCTTGACATGACGCCCGGCAAGCCCACGGCGATCATCGTCCAGGCCATCGCGGGGGGCGTGGTTCTGGCCGCCCTGATTTATGTCGCGCGGCGTGTCGTGCAGGGCAGGAAGGGCAAGTGACGATGGAACTTCTTGCCAACCTTGGCCACGGTTTTGCCGTTGCCGTCACGCCCACGAACATCCTGCTCTGCCTGATCGGCGCGCTGGTCGGCACGCTGATCGGCGTTCTCCCCGGCATCGGTCCGATCGCGACCATCGCGATGCTGTTGCCGATCACCTACAAGCTCGACCCCACCGGCGCGCTCATCATGCTCGCCGGCATCTATTATGGTGCGCAATATGGCGGCTCCACCACGGCCATCCTCGTAAACCTGCCAGGGGAAAGCTCATCGGTCGTGACCGCGATCGACGGCCACCAGATGGCGAAGAAGGGCCGGGCCGGCGCGGCGCTCGCCATCGCGGCCATCGGTTCGTTCATCGCCGGCACCTTCGGCACGATTCTCGTGGCGGCTCTGGGCAAGCCGCTGACCGCCGTGGCGCAGGCTTTCGGCCCGGCGGATTATTTCTCGCTGATGGTGCTCGGCCTTGTCTGCGCCATCGTGCTGGCCTCGGGCTCGGTGCTCAAGGCGATCGCGATGATCTTTCTCGGCCTCCTGCTCTCGACCATCGGCACCGATCTCGAGACGGGCGAGCAGCGCATGACCTTCGGCTTCCTGCCGCTGGCGGATGGCATCGAGTTCGTGACGCTCGCGATGGGCATGTTCGGCTTTGCCGAGATTCTCCGCAACCTCGAGAATCAGGAGAGCCGCGATCTCGTGCAGCAGAAGGTGACGAACCTGATGCCGACAAAAGCGGACATGGCGGAAGCCGCGCCTGCCATGGCACGCGGCACGCTGCTCGGTTCGATCCTGGGCATCCTGCCGGGCGGCGGCGCGGTTCTGGCGGCCTTCGGTGCCTATACGCTCGAGAAGAAGCTCTCGAAGAAGCCTCAGGAATTTGGGAAGGGAGCCATTGCCGGTGTCGCGGGGCCGGAATCGGCCAATAATGCCGCTGCGCAGACCTCGTTCATCCCGCTCCTCACGCTCGGCATTCCGCCGAATGCCGTGATGGCCGTGATGGTCGGCGCGATGACCATCCACGGCATCGTGCCCGGTCCGCAGATCATGACGAAGCAGCCCGATCTCTTCTGGGGCCTGATCGCCTCGATGTGGATCGGCAACCTGATGCTTGTCATCATCAACCTGCCGCTGGTGGGCCTGTGGGTGCGCCTGTTGCGCGTGCCCTACCGCATGCTCTTCCCGGCCATCCTGTTCTTCTGCGCGATCGGCGTCTATTCGATCAACAACCAGCCCTTCGATGTGGTGCTCACAGCCTTTTTCGGGCTGATGGGCTACCTGCTGATCAAGCTGGGCTTCGAGCCGGCGCCCATGCTCGTGGCCTTCGTGCTCGGCAAGATCATGGAAGAGAAGCTGCGCCAGGCAATGCTGCTCTCGCGTGGCGATCCATGGACCTTCGTGGATTTCTCGCGCCATCCGATCTCGACCGTGCTGATCGTGGTCTCCGTGGCGTTGCTGGCGCTGGCCATCACACCGGCCCTGCGAAGAAAGCGCGATGAGGTCTTCGTCGAGGATTGATCTGGAAAGGGCGGGTCTTTCCCGCCCTTTCGGTTTTTTGCGCCCCGCCGGCGAGAGCCGGATGTGGATTCCACGGACTTGCCGGAACCGCGCTTCGCGCTACCGTTCAAGGGGAAGAAAGATCACGACACAAAAACGAGGGAGAAACTGATGTCGTTTACTCGTCGCCTATTCATGGCCGGTTCGGCGCTGCTGCTGGGTATTGCCAGCGCGGCTGCGCAGGCCTTCCCCAACAAGCCGATCACCATGATCGTTCCCTTCGCGGCCGGTGGCCCGACGGATACCATCGCCCGCATCGTGGGCGAACATATGTCCCGCACGCTGGGCCAGACCATCGTGATCGAGAACGTTGCCGGCGCCGGCGGCACCACCGGCATCACCCGCGCGGCAAAATCCACGCCCGACGGCTATACCATTGCCATGGGCCATATGGGCACGCATGGCGCGGCCGCGGGCCTCTACCCGAACCTGGGCTATGACCCGCAAAAGGACTTCGAGCCGATTGGGCTCGCAGCCGGCACGCCGATCGTGATCGTGGCGCGCAAGGATTTCCCGGCCAATAACCTGCAGGAATTCATGAAATACGTGCAGGCGAACCAGAAGACGCTGAATGCCGCCCATGCCGGCGTCGGCTCGGTCTCGCATATCACCTGCGTATTGCTGCATTCCATGCTGAAGGTCGATGTGAACGAGATCCCGTATCGCGGCACGGGTCCGGCCATCAACGATCTCGTGGCCGGCAAGGTCGATTATGTCTGCGATCAGATCGTGAGCGTCTCCGAGCAGGTGAAGGGCGGCACGATCAGGGCCTATGGCATCGCGACGCCCGCCCGCAGCCCGTCGCTGCCCGATGTGCCGACCACCATCGAAGGCGGCCTGCCGGAATTCCAGGTCTCGGCCTGGAACGCGGTCTTCGCGCCGAAGGGCACCCCGCCGGATGTGCTCGCCAAGCTCCGCGACGCGTTGGTGAAGGCCGTGACCGATCCCGGCACCAGGAAGAAACTCGAGGATCTCGGCGGCGTGGTGCCGGATGCCAGGGGCGCTTCGCCGGAAGCGCTGGCGGAACTCGTGCGCTCGGAAAACACCCGCTGGGTGGCGCTGCTGAAGGAGCGTGTGAAACAGTAAGGCCTGTTCTTCCCGGAACAGTCACGGCCGCGTCTCCCTGCGAGGCGCGGCCTTTCCTTTTTCCGCGGCCGAGCCTAACCGTGGTGCGACATGACCGCCCCCACCGAACAGCCTTCCCTGCCGCCTCTGTCTCCGCGCGTTCGGAAAGCCATCTGGGGCCTCGGCTTCACGCAGATCATCGGCTACGGAACCACCTATTACCTGCTGGGGCTCATGGGCACGCTGATGATGCGCGATCTCGGCCTGTCCAAATCCGTGATGCTCGCGGGCGTATCGCTCACGCTGCTGACCTCTGGCCTCGCCGGGCCGCTGGTCGGCCGCTTCCAGGATCGCCAGGGCTCGCGCGTGGTGATGGCCCTGGGGTCGGTGCTGATGGGGCTTGGCCTGCTAGTGATCGCGATCGCCAAGGGGCCGGTGCTCTATTTCGTGGGCTGGGGCATCGTGGCCCTGGGCTCGCCGCTCTCGCTCTACAACGCCTCCTTCACCTCGCTGGCGCGGATGTCCGGCCAGAACGCCCGCCGCGCCATCGTGCTGCTGACGCTGATCGGCGGGCTCGCCTCCTCGATCGTCTGGCCGGTGACTGCGGCGCTGCTGAATGTGCTCGAATGGCGCAGCCTCGTGCTGATCTTTGGCGTGGTGAATATCCTGACCTGCGCGCCGCTTCATGCCTGGCTGCTGGACGGGCGCGAACAACAACTCGATGGCGCGCCCCTGCCTCAACCCGTGCCCGCGGGCCTGAAGCCCGAGGGACAGAGGATGGCCTTCCTGCTGATGACCGTGATGCTCGCCTGCATCGCGCTCGTGGGCAATGGCTGGTCGATGCTCGCCTTTCCCGTGCTGGAGGGGCTGGGCTTCACCTTCTCCGAAGCCGTGCTGGTCGCGAGCCTTGTTGGAGTCTTTCAGGTGCTGGGACGGCTGGGTGAGATGGCCACAGCACAAAGGCACACGGCCTTGCGCACGGCGCAGGTCTCCAACACGCTCTTTGCCATCAGCTTCGTGCTGCTCGCGCTGTCGAAGGGCGTGCTTCTCGGCGGCATCCTGTTCGCGGCAGCCTATGGCATCGCGAACGGCCTCAACACCATCGTGAAGGGCACACTGACCCTCGCACTCTTCGGCTCGCAAGGCTATGGGGAACGGCTCGGCAAGGTGACCTTGCTGCCCAGCGTGGCCGCGACCGTCGCGCCGGTGCTCGGCGGGCTGATCATCGACCGATCGGGCGCCTCGGGCATCACGATCGCCTTCATGGCGATGGGCTTCCTCGCGATGAGCCTGATGGTGCTTCTCTCGCGCCATTGCAACCGGCACGCCGTCGCGTGATCGCGATGCAGGTTGTGATGCGGGTTGCGATGCGACAAGCCGCCTGCCATCTTTGTCCCAGGGCTTGCAGAGCCTCGTTCCCACCCCTCGCGGAGTAGCCATGCGCCCCGATCAATCGCCCGTCATCCGTCTTTCGGAATACCGTCCGCCGGATTTCCTGATCGACCACGTCGCGCTCGATTTCCGGCTGCATCCATCCGGGACGGTGGTGGACGCGGTGCTCACGCTTCGCCGCAACCCCAAGGGCCGCGCCGGCGCGGCCCTGTCGCTCGATGGCGAGGACCTGACGCTGCTCTCCGTGGCGCTGGAAGGAAAGGAACTCACGGCCTCGGCCTATGAGGTGAGCCCGGAGAAACTCGTCATTCCGGATGTTCCCGATGCTTTCACGCTGGCGCTGAAAACCGAGATCAACCCGGCCACGAATACCCGCCTGATGGGCCTTTACCGCTCGAATGGCGTCTATTGCACGCAATGCGAGGCGGATGCCTTCCGGCGCATCACATACTTCCTCGACCGACCCGATGTGATGTCGACCTATTCCGTGCGCATCGAGGCGGAAAAGGCGGAAGCGCCGCTGTTGCTTTCGAACGGCAACCCCGTGGGCGCTGGCGACATTCCCGGCACCACGCGCCATTTCGCGCTGTGGGAAGACCCGCACCGGAAGCCGGCCTATCTTTTTGCGCTGGTCGCCGGTGATCTCGATCGGGTAACCGACACTCACACAACACCCTCCGGCCGTCGCGTGACGCTCAATGTCTATGTCGAGAAGGGCAAGGGGAACCGCGCGGCCTATGCGATGGACAGCCTCATCCGCTCCATGAAGTGGGACGAGGAGAAGTTCGGGCGCGAATATGATCTCGACCTGTTCAACATCGTCGCCGTATCGGATTTCAACATGGGCGCGATGGAGAACAAGGGCCTGAACATCTTCAACGATCGCTACATTCTCGCGACGCCGGAGACCGCCACCGATCAGGATTACCACAACATCGAAGCCATTGTGGCGCATGAATACTTTCACAACTGGACGGGTAATCGCATCACCTGCCGCGACTGGTTCCAGCTCTGCCTGAAGGAAGGGCTGACCGTTTTCCGTGACCAGGAATTTTCCTCCGACGAGCGCTCTCGCCCGGTGGAGCGGATCGCGAATGTGCAGACCCTGCGCGCGGCACAGTTCGTGGAGGATGCGGGACCGCTGGCGCATCCGGTCCGGCCGCATCAATACAAGGAAATCAACAACTTCTATACGGCTACGGTCTATAACAAGGGGTCCGAGGTGATCCAGATGCTCCGGCTCCTGATCGGGCCGGCGAAGTTCCGCGAGGGCATGGATCTCTATTTCGAACGCCACGATGGCGAGGCCTGCACGGTGGAACAGTTCATCCGCTGCTTTGCCGATGTCTCGGGCCGAGATTTCACGCCGTTCATGCGCTGGTACGATCAGGCCGGCACGCCGCTGGTGACCGTGCGCGACGCGTTTGACGCAGCCACGGGGCGCTACACGCTGCATTTCCAGCAGACGACGAAACCCACGCCAGGCCAACCCGAAAAGCACCCGCAGGTGATCCCCGTAAGGCTCGGCCTGCTTGATCCGCAAGGCCAAAGCCTCGTTTCCGACGATCTTTTCGTGCTCGATGGCGCGGAAGGGCAAAAGACCTGGGATAACATGCCCGCGCGGCCCATCCCGTCGCTGTTCCGCGGCTTCTCCGCGCCGGTGCGTGTGGAGATCAACCGGCAGCCGGGCGACCTGCTCGTGCTCGCGGGGCATGATCCGGACCCGTTCAACCGCTGGCAGGCTTTGCAGGATGTCGAGATCGACCTGCTGAAGCGTTCGATCGCGGGCATCCGCAAGGGCGAAGCACCGCTGGCCGATCCGACGCTCGCAGCAGCGCTGGAGCGCCTCATCCGTCACTCGGATGCCGATCCTGCCTTTGCGGCGCTCGCCATCGCGCTGCCGCGCGAAACAGAGATGGCCCGCGAGATCGGGCAGGATGTGGACCCCGATGCCATCGGCACGGCGGTCACAGCGCTCTGGAAGTCCATCGGCCAGAGCGTCGGCAGTCTCGCGCGCGAGCGCTACGACGCCTTATCGAAGCCCGTGCCGTTCAGCCCCGATGCGGCGAGCGCAGGCAAGCGCGCTCTGGCCCTTCGGCTGCTGAATTACCTGATTGCCGCCAATCCGGCCGAAGGGGCAGGCCTTGCTCTCGCCCAGTTCGAGCGCGCAAACAACATGAGCGACCGCGCCAATGCCCTCTGGGCGCTGGTGACGGCGGATCGCCCGGAGCGCGATCAGGCTTTCGCGGCGGCGGAAGCGCGGTTCCGCGATGATCCGCTGCTGCTTGACCTCTGGTTCACGCTCAATGCCAGCATTCCCGGCAAGGCGGGCCGAGAGCGGGTGGAGGCGCTGCTGAGGCACCCGAAATTTACGCTCGGCAACCCCAACCGCGTGCGCGCTCTGGTGGGCGCCTTCGCCAACGGAAACCCGCGTGGCTTCCATGCGGCGGATGGCGCGGGCTACCGCCTCGTGGCCAACGTGATCGGCGAGGTGGATGGCAAGAACCCGCAGATCGCCGCGCGGCTGGCGACGGCATTCCGCACCTGGAAGGCGCTGGAAGCCGGCCGTCGAGCGGAAGCAGAAAAGGCGCTGCGCGGGCTGGTGGCCCCGGACCGATCACGCGATCTGTCGGACATCCTCGAGCGGTCCCTCGCCTGAGGCCGAAATCGGCCCGGTCGCCATCGGTGGCCGGGCTGCACGCTCGACAAAAGTTAAAAAATTTTTAATGCAACTTTTGGGTGAAGTTATTGCAAGCATCTCCGCGATTGCCATGACTCGGCCCGAACATAAAAAGAACAGATAGAGTCCGCAAGGAATCCATTTTTGCGCCCTTGGCGCAACCGCAAGATGCGATGCGTTTTTTCCAACCCAAAGGTGCACCGAACGGCCGCCCCCCTCCTCTGGACAGCGAGTCGAACGTCGATTCAACTGCAGGTGATTCGGGGGCGATGCGGCACATTCTCCTGATTCAATAGGATCGTCGAGGGGGCAGGAATGGTGCGGGATTTCGCGGCCAGCTGGGGCTTATTGCGTCCATTTTCCAAGTTTCTTGGTTCAGGCCAGTCGCACAATCCGGGTCGGGCTGTCCGGAATGATCTCCCCGAAGCCACCGATCCGCTGCTGGACCGGGTGGTGCCAGCGCTGGTTGTCACCTTCCTGATCATCGCGGGCTACAGCATGTTCGCCCAATACACGACCAGCCGGCGTGACATGCTCGTCACCAGCGAGCAGGCTCTTGCCGTCGCGGCGCAGATGTTCGTGTCGGAAGCCGCCGCGCGCCATCATTCGGGCGGAGATGCCGCCGATTCCGTTCTCCATGTGCCACCGGGCGCCGATCTTCCGGGCCGGGCCTTCCTCATCATCGGGCGTGAGGGCCGGGTGCACCGTTCCAGTCGCCTCGACATCACCTATGGTCGGATGGCCGTGAGTCTGTTCGCGGCGGGCGAGGATGTGCTCTCGCCGCGCGCGCTTGGCGAGATGCGCCAGATAACGCTGGCGGATGGTCGACCTGCGAGCCTGATTACCCGCGAAATCGTGACCGGCCAGACCCTTGTCGCCTATCAGCCGGTCGAGGATGAACTCACCAACTGGCAGCATCATGCCTCGGTCATCTCCGCCTTGCTGCTGGCCTTCGGCGCCGTCACGATCGCCTTCTGCCTCGCCTTCTACAAGCAGCGCTCCCGCGCAAGAGACACCGAGCAGAGTGCCCAGCGCCTCTTCAACCGGTTCGAGCTGGCTCTCGACCGTGGGAATGTCGGCCTGTGGGATTGCCGGATCGGCGCAAGCCATCTCTGGCTGTCGAATTCCATGTTTCGTCTTCTCGGGCTGGAGCCGCGCGAGCGCATGGTATCGCGCAGTGGCATCGAAGCGCTGATCCATCCGGCCGATCTCTCCCCGCTTGATGCGGTGGAGAAGAGCGCGTTCCAGGCGGGCGAGATCGACCATATCTTCCGGATGCAGCATGCCAAGGGCCATTGGGTGTGGCTGCATATGCGCGCCGCGCGCCTTGCGGAAAACAACTCGCAGCCGCAGCGCCTGCTGGGCGTGGTGATGGATGTGACCGCCGAGCGCGAGGCCGCCGCCGAGAGCGAGCGGGCGGAAATGCGCCTGCGCGATGCCATCGAGAGCATTTCCGAAGCCTTCGTCCTCTGGGACGAGAACAACCAGCTTGTGCTCTGCAACTCGAAGTACCGTTCCTTCCACCAGCTCAGCGACACGGCCACCCGTCGCGGCACGCGCTACCAGAACGTGATGGCCGAGGCGCAGGAGCCGCGCATCATGATCGAGATCGACCGGGAAACCGATGACGACAACAAATCCTGTGCCTATGAGGCGCAATTCGAGGATGGACGCTGGCTGCTGATCAGCGAGCGCCCGACTCGCGCCGGCGGCTTCGTTTCGGTGGGCACCGACATCACCACGCGAAAGGCACAGGAAGACCGACTGCTGGAAAACGAACGCCAGCTGCGCATCACCATCGCCGATCTCGCGGCCTCGCGTGAAGCCTTGCGCAAGCAGGCGCAGGAGCTTGCCGATCTTGCCAATCTTTACCGCGACCAGAAGGCCGAGGTGTTGAGCGCCACGAAGCTGAAGGCCGAGTTCCTGGCCAATATGAACCACGAGATCCGGACACCGCTGAACGCCATCCTCGGCTTTGCGGAAGTGATCGAGAACGAGGTTCTTGGCCCTGTTACCTGCGCGAAATACCGCGATTACGCCGCACATATCCGGATTTCCGGCGGAAACCTGCTCACCATCATCGATGACATCCTCGAGATGGCCCATATCGAGGCCGGCCGCGTGAAGATCGAGCGCTCCTCCAGCGCCATCGCCAACCTGCTCGAGGATGCGGCGACAGGCGTGGCACTCGATGCCGCCAAGAAGCATGTGCGCATCGAGATCGATCCGACTTCGGCCAGGCCGGAAGGCCTCCTGCCCGTGGAACTCGATATCCGCGCGACGACGCAGGCCCTCATCCACCTCACCCGCAATGCCATCCGCCTCTCGCCCACGCATGGAACGGTCACGATGCGCGCGCGCCGGCAGGGCGACTACATCAACATCTTCATCTCGGACAGGGGTTGCCATCTCTCGCAGAGCGATATCGGCACGCTCACGAAGCCCTTCGGGCATATCGACGGCATGCTGCATGATGGCTGCAAGGGCTCCGGCCTCAGCGTCGCCATCGCGCGCGGGCTCATCGAACTGCAGGGCGGCACATTGCGCATCCGCTCCGCGCCGGAGCTCGGTGCCATCATGATGCTGCACCTGCCGATTGTGCAGCGCCCGCACCAGCTCGACCTGCCGATGGCCTGAGTTACTTCACAGGACCGATCCGCCGGGAGAAGATGGCGCGCACCTCGTGCTGAAGGCGATCGAGATCCGCCGAAAGCGGCGGGAAATCCGGGTAATCGAGCAGACGCGCGATCTGCCGACGTAAGGTGATGCTGGTCTCGTTTTCGGCAAATGCGCCCGGCAATACCAGCCGCGCCACCTGCTGGAAGCCGATCTGAAGGTCCCAGGCGACGAGCAGCGTCTCCGTTTCCTCCGCCGTCAGCAGGCCAACCTCTCCCGCAAGCGCCAAACGGGAGCGGGTGTTGCCTTCCGTCAAGGCAGGATGTTCCGCCGCGTGCAGCAGCGCGAAGGCCTGCGTGATGAATTCGAGATCGACGAGCCCGCCAGGACGATCCTTCACGTCGAAGCGGTCGCGGCCCGGCTTTTCCGTATGCATCAGCGCGCGCATGGCGGCGGTTTCGCGCTTGACCCGGACCTCGTCGCGCTTCAGGGCAACGAGCGCACGAATGCTGTCCGTCAGGACGCGCGAGAGTCCGGCATCCCCCGTCAGCACGCGCGCACGGGACAATGCGAGATGCTCCCAGAGATCGCTCTCTTCCGAGGCGAAGTACTCCTGGAAGGCCGAGAGCGAGGCCGCCACCGGCCCCTTCTTGCCCGAGGGCCGCAGGCGCAGATCCACCTCGTAAAGCGTGCCCGCGCGCATCGGCGCGGAGAGCGCCGCAACGAGGCGCTGGGTGAGCTTGGCGTAGTATTCGCTGGTCATCAGCGGCTTGTCGCCATCCGACCACGCATCGCCGGGCGCCTCGTAGACAACGACAAGGTCGAGATCGGAATTGGCCGTGAGTTCGCGCGAACCGGCCTTCCCATAACCGATGATGGCAACCTGCCCGCCCGGAATTTCTCCATGGCGATCGGCGAATTCGCGTCGCACGCGAGCAAGAACAAGCCGCAGGATGGCCTCTGCCAGCACGGTATGCACCTCACCGAGATCCCCCACCGGGATGAGGCGGGACAGCGCGCGCGTGCCGATGAGGAAGCGCTCGCCGCGCAGGAGGTGGCGCACACGCTCCAGCGCCATCTCGTAATCCGTCTCGCGTTCGAGGCGCGGACCGAGGCGCGTTTCCGGATCTGGCCCGAGATTGGCGAAATCCGGGTCGATCAGCACATCGAGCACATGCGGAGATTGCGCCACCATCTGCGAGAGACGCGGCGCAGTCCCGAGGCATTCCGCAAAAAGCTGGCGCAGGCTCGCATTGGAATTGAGGATCGTGAAGAGTTCCACCGCCGCCGGCATGCGCTGGAGCGCGCCATCCAGCGCCAGAATCGCGCCATCGGGATCGGAGGCGCGGCCGAAGCTTTCGAGCAGGCCTGGCACGAGTTCCGTCAGCACCTCCCGCGCGCGCGGCGTCGTCACCGCCGGGCGGCGGCCGAAATGCCAGCCGCGCACGGTTTCCGCCACTCTTTCTGGCTGCTTGAAGCCCAGGCGCTTCAGCGTTTCGCGCGTCTCGGGGTCTGTGTCGACACCCGTGAAAACAAGGCTGCCCGCACCAGAGGCGAGCGCCGGGCCGCCTTCGAACAGGCGCGCGTAATGGTGCTCCACACGCCGCAGCGCGCGCGTCAGGTGTTTGTCGAACTGCGCCCGCGTCATGCCGCAGAACCGGGCGAAACTGGCGAGTTCCTCCTCGGTTTTCGGCAGTTTCTGCGTTTGCTCGTCGTTGATCATCTGCACCCGATGCTCGAGCGTGCGCAAAACACCATATGCCTCTGTCAGGTCCCTGGCGGCCTCCGGCGTGATCCAGGTCTCGCGGCAGAGGGCATCGAGCATGTCGAGCGTGCGGGAGCCGCGCAAGGAGGGCCGTCGCCCGCCATAGACCAGTTGCTGGGTCTGCACAAAAAACTCGATTTCGCGGATGCCGCCACGGCCAAGCTTGAGATCGTGGCCGGAAATCGCGATCTGGTCGTGGCCCTTCACGGCGTAGATCTGCCGCTTCATCGCGTGGATATCGGCAATCGCGCCATAATCGAAGTATTTCCGCCAGATGAAAGGCTGCAATTCCTGGAGATAGGCCTTGCCTGCGGCCTCGTCGCCCGCGACCACGCGGGCCTTGATCATCGCCGCGCGTTCCCAGTTCTGGCCCACGGTCTCATAATAGGCGAGCGCGGCATTGACGGGCATGGCGATGGGCGTGGTGCCAGGATCGGGCCGGAGGCGCAGGTCCACGCGGAGAACATATCCATCCGCCGTGCGCTGCGAGAGAATGCTGGCCATCGCCTTGATGATCGCGACGCAGCGATCGAGATGATCCGAATGGTCGCGCAAGGCAGGCGCTTGCGGATCATAAAAGCAGCCGAGATCGATATCGGAGGAGTAGTTCAGTTCGCGCGCGCCATGCTTGCCGAGGGCGAGCACGAAGAGGCCGAGGCCCTCGAAAGGCTTCTGGCGATCCGGAATCGCGAGGTCGTTCCCATGATGGTGAATCGCGATCCGGAGCGCGGCGCGCGTGGCCTCATCCGCGAGATCGGACAGCGCGCGCGTGACAGCAACGATATCGAACACGCCACCGAGATCAGCCATCGCGACGAGAAGCGCATGACGGTTCCGGGCCTGCCGCAGGGCCTTCATGCCGGCCTGAAGATCGCCCGCGCGGCCGGCGGCGCGCATCCCTTCGAAAATGGTTTCGAGGCTGGCTTCGGGCGAGGTCGCCAAGAAATCCGCCACCGCGGCCGGGTCACGCCGCACCAGGCGCCAGAGGAAGGGCGAACCTTCGGAAATGCCTGCAAGCAGCAACTTCGCCATCTCCTGCCCTTCGAGGAGGGCGGCGAGCGGACGAGCCTCCTCCTCAGCCAGCATATCCGCAAGGCGGGAGGTGCCGGGCTTTCCGGATTTCGGGGCGGAGACAAGGCGGGAGAGGAGCGAGGCGGGAACGTTCATGCCTCTTTTTCGGGCAGTGCAGGGCCTGATGCAAGGCTCCTTCCGGCGGAACCCCCGGCTTCCGGCAGCACGAGCACGGCCTTGAGGCCCGGCGCGTTGTCCTCCAGCCGCAATTCGCCGCCATGGAGCCGGGCGATGGCTGCAACGAGCGACAGCCCGAGGCCAAGGCCGGGCTTGGCGCGGCTGGCATCAAGGCGCACGAAACGTTCCACCACCGCCTGACGCTTGTCTTCCGGAATGCCCTTGCCGCGATCGGCGACCGCGATGCGGATCTGCCCGCCGGATTTTTCCGCCGTGATGGAAAGCGAGCCACCGCCTTCCGGGTTCAGGCCATATTTCAGCGCATTGTCGATGAGGTTCGAAAGCGCCTGCCCAATCAATTCCCGATTGGCATTCGCCACGAGACCGGTGCCGAGCTTCGTTTGAAATGCGAGACCTGCCTCTTCCGCGAGCGGTTCGTAAAGCTCGGCGAGGCTTGAGACGATCTCTTCGAGCTTCTGCGGCTTGAGGGAAGTCGCAAGGTTGCCGCTCTCGGCGCGCGCGATCATTTGCAGCGCATCAAAGATGCGAAGCAGGTTGTCGCTTTCCTCGATGGCGCGCTCCAGCGCAGTCTTGGCGTCCTCCAGCGTTTCGGCCTTGCGAAGAGCGTCTTCCGCGCCATTGCGCAGGCGCGTGAGCGGTGTTCGCAGGTCATGCGCGACATTGTCCGAGAGGTCACGCAGACCGGTCATCAACTCGCCGATGCGATCGAGCATGGCGTTGAGATGGAGCGCGAGACGATCGAATTCGTCGTTGGTATTGGTCACCGGCAGGCGTTCGGCGAGATTGCCGGCCATGATCGCAGCGGAGGTCGTCGCCACGCCCTCGACGCGCGAGAGCACGCGGCGTGTGACAAACCACGCCCCGAAGCCACCCATCAGCACCACCAGGAGCAGGGAGAGCCCGCGCGCGCGGCGGATGGTGACGCGCAAGCGATCCTGCTCTTCGAGATCTCGCCCCACGAAAAGGCGCAGGCCGGAGGGCAGGATGAAGGTGCGCACCTTGGCAAGGCGTGCAACCTCCTCCGCCTCGTCCGGCCAGTTGTAGCGAATCTCGCCCCATCCGGGGCTGACCGATTGCACGGGCACGCGGAGGATCGCGTTACCGGTCATCGCATCGCCACGCCCATCAACCAGCAGATAAAGAAACGACCCGCTCTGGCGCCCGCGCCGCTCGATCACCGCCACGAGGCGCCGCAAGCCGCCCTGCCGGTATTGCTCGGCCAGCGCGTTGATCTCGGTCTCGATGGTCTCGGTGATCTGCGCATCGAGCAGGCGACGCGTGTTCCAGGCAATGTATCCGAGGATGATGCCCGAGAAGAGCGCGAAGATGAGAAGGTAGAAGGCGGACAGCTTGAAGGCCGTGGTGCGCGCCATGCGGCCCAGCCCGCCCAGCCAGCCTCCCTGGTTTCCTGTGGAGGGCGAAGCCGGAGCCATGCCTCAGCGGCCGGGATCGCGGATCATGTAGCCCGCACCTCGAATGGTATGGAGCAACGTCGCCTGCCCCTTGCGCTCGATCTTGCCGCGCAGGCGCGAGACATGGACGTCAATGACATTGGTCTGGGGGTCGAAATGGTAATCCCAAACATTCTCGAGCAGCATCGTGCGCGTCACCACCTGCCCGGCATGGCGCATCAGATATTCGAGCAGGCGGAATTCACGCGGCTGGAGGGGAATGTCCTCCCCTGCCCGGCTCACCCGATGGGCAAGGCGATCAAGCACGAGATCGCCCACCTTGTAGGTCAGCTGCGCGCTTTGCGGGTTCTGGCGGCGCGCGAGCGCCTCGACACGCGCGAGGCATTCGGTGAAGGCATAGGGCTTGGTCAGGTAATCGTCGCCACCGGCGCGCAAGCCGAGCACGCGATCATCCACCTGCCCGAGCGCGGAGAGAATGAGGACCGGCGTTGTGCGCTGCTCGGCGCGAAGGGCCATGATGAGCGAAAGACCATCGCGCTTTGGCAGCATGCGATCGACGACCAAAACATCATAAGTGCCGGCGAGCGCCATCTCGAGGCCAGTCTCGCCATCCGCCGCGAGGTCAGCGACGTGACCGGCCTCGTTCAGCGCGCGGGCCAGATAGCGACCGGCTTCGGAATCATCTTCGACGACGAGGATTTTCATGCGGACATGGCTCACTCAGCTGCCCGGTTACAACGCCATGCGCGAGCCAGCGCCGTCAAGGCGAAGGTGGGTTCGGTCCTGCGTCCGGCAGTGAAGCGGGGGGCGACGGAGAGTGCTACGGCCAGCCACAGGACCTCGATGCCAACAATGCCTGCCCGCAACTGGCCCGAAGCTTTCGGGCGCATGACATTTCGGTAAGGAAGTCAGGCCTGGTCGCGCCTGGCCAGCAGTGCTTCGAGCGCCTGCTTCTCGGCTTCGGCCAAGGGGGCGGACTCGGGCGTGGCGACAGCCTCGGCGGGCCGCCCGAACAGCGAACGCGCAGCGAAGATGCCTCCCGCCAGCGCAATGGCCGGAAGGCTCCAGAGCAGCGCGGTCGAGAGGGAAAACGGCGGCCGGAGCAGCACGAATTCGCCATAGCGCGCGACAAGAAACTGGCGGATGGCGCTGTCGCTGTCGCCGGCCGAGATCCGCTCCCGCACGAGGCGGCGCAAGTCGCGCGCGAGTTCGGCGTCCGAATCGTCGATCGACTGGTTCTGACAGACCAGGCAACGCAGCTCCGCCGAGAGCTTGCGGGCGCGCGCTTCCTGCGCGGCATCCTTCAGCTGCTCGCCGGGCTGCACGGCCATCGCCGTGCCCGACAGGACGAGCGACCCGAAAACCAGCGCCCGGCGGGAAAGCGCGCTCATTCGGCCGGCTCCAGACGCTCGGGACGGCGGGCAGCAACCCGCGGAGCGCCAACCCGCAGGCGACGATCCGAGAGCGAGAGGAGGCCGGCCAGCGCCATCAGCACAGGCCCGATCCAGATGAGCGTCACGAAAGGCTTCCAGTAGGCGCGCAGATCGACATGGTTGCCATCCGAGGTCTCGCCAATCGCGACATAGACCTCCGAGAAGCCGACGCGATGGCGACCGACCTCGGAGGTTGGCATCTGGCGACCGATATAGACGCGTTTCGCCGGGCGCAGTTCGGCCACCTGCCGCGTTCCGTCATGCACCACGAAATGCGCCACGGTGGATGTGTAGTTCGGGCCGGAATATGGCGCGATGCCACGAAGGGTGAGCGAGTATTCACCCAGCTTCACCGTCTCGCCCGGCTTCATCGAGACGATCGCCTCCTTCTCGAAAGCGGTGAAGGCGATACCAATCACCATGATACCCACACCGGCATGGGCCAGTGCAGTGGCAAGGAAGGTGCGCGGCAGGCCGATGAGACGGTGCAAGGCACCAGCGGTGCCGCCGCGCATGACGCGTTCGCGGATCTCGTCGAGCGAAGCCAGCAGGATGAAGATCCCGAGACCGATCGCAATGATCGCCAGAGCCGGACCACGTCCAATGTGGTAGGCAACAACGAGTGTCGCGAGCAGGCTCAGCCCCATCGCAAAGACCATGCGCTGGGCGACACCCAGCAGATCCCCTCGCTTCCAGGCGAGGCGCTGGCCGAAGGGAATGGCCACGAAGAGCGGCAACATCAGCGGCACGATGGTAAGGTTGAAGAAGGGCGGGCCCACCGAGATCTTCTGGCCGGTTACACCCTCGAGCGCGAGCGGATAAAGCGTCCCCACCAACACTGCCAGCGCCGCCACGGCGAGGAACAGGTTGTTCAGCACCAGAGCACCCTCCCGGCTGACCGGCGCGAAGAGCCCGCCGGATTCCATCGCCCGGGCACGGAATGCGAACAACGTGAAGGAGCCGCCGATGAAGGCAATGAGGATGATGAGAATGAACAATCCGCGCTCCGGGTCCACCGCGAAGGCATGCACCGAGGTCAGCACGCCGGAACGCACCAGGAATGTTCCGAGAAGCGAGAGCGAGAAGGTGATGATCGCGAGCAGGATGGTCCAGATCTTCAGCGCCTCGCGCTTCTCCATCACGATCGCGGAATGCAGGAGCGCCGTTCCGGTGAGCCACGGCATCAGGGAGGCGTTCTCCACCGGGTCCCAGAACCAGTAGCCGCCCCAGCCAAGCTCGTAATAGGCCCAGTAGGAGCCCATCGCGATGCCCAGGGTCAGCGTAATCCAGGCCACGAGGTTCCATGGACGCAACATGCGCGCGAAGGCCGCATCGATCCGACCGACGATCAACGCGCCGGCCGCGAAGGAAAACACGATCGAGTAGCCGACATAGCCGAGATAGAGCAGCGGCGGATGGATCGCGAGGCCGGGGTCCTGCAGGATCGGGTTCAGATCGCGCCCCTCGAACGGAGCCGGGCCGAGGCGCAGGAACGGATTGGACGCGAACAGAACAAAGGCGAGGAAGGCCGCGGCGATCATCGCCTGAACGGCGAGAGTCGCGCCTAGCAGGTCATTGGGAAGATTGCGGGAGAACACCGCGACGCCGGCGCCGAACAGGGCGAGGATCAGCACCCAGAGCAGCATCGAGCCCTCATGGTTGCCCCAGACGCCGCTCCATTTGTAGATCAGCGGCTTCAGGGTATGCGAGTTCTCGTAGACATTCGAGACCGAGAAATCCGACACGAGATAGGCATAGGTCAGCGCCGCGAAGGATACGCTGATCAGCAGGAATTGCGCGATTGCTGCATACGGCCCGAGCGCGACCAGCGCCGCATCGCGCCGGATCGCACCCCAAAGCGGAAAGGTGGCCTGAAACAGGGTCAGAACCAGCGCCAGAACCAGCGCGTAATGGCCGATCTCAACAATCATTTCGCCCTGCTCATGGTTTGGGTGGTCCGTCTCCCTTGCCCGGCTGCCAGTGCCCCTGCTGTTTCAGGGCATCGGCAACTTCGCGCGGCATGTAGTTTTCATCGTGGCGCGCCAGTACCGTGGATGCCGTGAAGGCGCCTGAGGCGTCAAGGCGACCTTCCGTCACCACACCCTGCCCTTCTCGGAACAGGTCCGGGAGCAATCCCCGATAGGTGACCGCAATGGCATTGGAACCGTCGGTCACGCGGAAGCGCACCATCTGGTTGGGCTCACGCAGCACACTGCCCTTTTCGACAAGACCGCCGAGCCGGAAAGCCTCGCCGGGCTTCACCTTGCCCGCCATCACTTCGCTGGGAGAGCGGAAGAAGACGATCTGATCGCGCAGGCCCACGAGAATCATGGCCAATGCCGAAACCAGCACGAGGCCAAACCCGCCAAGAATCATGAGACGCTTCTGTTTGCGGGTCATGGGAAGAAGGTCCAGCAGGTCGGGATCATGGTCACGGATTCGCAGCCTTCAGATCAAGCGCGGCGGCAAGCCGGTCAAGTTCGACTGCGGCGCTTTCGCCCAGGGCCTTGCGGGCTTTGGCGAGAGATTCCGCAGCCTTCTCACGCTGGTTCAGCACCACGCGCGCCTGGATGAGACGCTGCCATTCATCAAGGCTCCCACCTTGCTGAGCAAGTCGGGCGGCAAGCCCATCGACCATGCCTTCGATCGCGCGGGCGCGCTCATCCGGCGGCAGTTCCGATAATGCCTTGCCCGCTTCGCTTTGCGGATCGCCCGTTGGGCGCGGCGGCGCCTTGCCCTCGGCGCGGAAACGGTCGAGTTCGGATTCAACCCGCATCTTGCCAGGGCCTTCCGGGAGCGAGGCTGACAATTCGGAGAGTTTCCGAATGGCACCTGGAATATCACCGTCCTGCTCGGTGGCAATCGCCAGATAGAACCGCGCCTTGCCAAGATCAGGATCGAGAGCGACGGCCTTCTGGAAGGCCTCCCTGGCCTCGGCATTCACGATGCCGTTCTGGCTGGCAATCAGGGCCTCGCCAAGATTGGCCAGCCGATCCGGTGTTTCACCCGAAATCGCGATCACCCTGCGAAACGCGAAAGCTGCGTCCTGATATCGCCCGAGGCGCATATAGGCTGGCGCGATGACCTCGAAGCCGCGCGCATCATTGGGATTGCTCGCGAGATGCAATTCGATGCGCTGAAGGGCCTTCTGCATCTCCGCATCGCTGCCGGGCGTCACCCGGCTCGCGATGGGCTGGTCCGGCATGTCGGGCGTGCCGGTGCGAAGGTAGAGGGGAATGGAGAGCACGGGGAGTCCGACCAAGAGCAGGAGGGCTGCGATCTTGCTGCGGCGGGCGCTGCCGGCCTTTTGTTCTTCCTCGACTTGCTGTTGTCGCGCGAGCGCAAGCAGACGACGCGCCTGCTCGGCCTCGGAAGCCGTGCGTTCGCTTTCGGAAATCAGGCCGGCGCTCACCTGCCGGTCCAGTTCCAATCGCCGCGCTTCATAGAAATGGATCGCGTGGTCGAGGCTGGACTTGTCCTTCGGCGGACGAAGGAGCGGGCGCAAGGCTAGCGCGGCCGCACCAAAGGTCAAAACCACAATTCCGAGCCAGAGAGTCATCGTACTGCTCAACTAGGCCGCAATCGGGGCCATTCCATGACATGGCGCAATTGGCCTGCCTCATGTGGCCGCTTTGCTACAGAGCAGCGATGGGAGACGCAATCGGTTGTCACAAAGCGGGAAGGGTGAGGCGCGCGCGAAGACCGCCGAGTGGTGAATCTTCCAGCACGAAGCTGCCCCCGTAAAGGCCGGCAAGGTCGACCACGATCGACAGGCCCAGGCCGGAGCCGGGCTTGGTTTCATCAAGGCGCCGGCCGCGCTTTGTGGCCTCGATTCGCTTTTCGTCAGGCAGGCCCGGTCCATCGTCATCGACGATGAGATCGATCTGGTTGGACGCATGGTCGAATTGTGGTGCTGCATGCACGCGGATGCGAACCTCGCTTGCCGCCCATTTTCCGGCATTGTCGATGAGATTGCCCACCATCTCCTCGAGGTCCTGCTTCTCGCCCCGGAAGCGCAGCGGCGTCTCGATCTCGAGGGAAAAACGGATATCCCGGTCGCGGTAGATCTTCTCGAATGTGCGCGTGAAGGCCGCGAGGACCGGCTCGACCTCGGTGAAATTGCCGATCGCTGCGGCGCGTGCGGCGGCGCGAGCCCGGTCCAGATAATATTGCAACTGATCGCGCATGATGGCGGATTGTTCGCGTATCTTCTCCCCCAATGGCCCGGAATCACCCCCGGCTTCATTCAGGAGTACTGAAAGCGGCGTCTTCAGCGCATGCGCGAGATTGCCGACCTGAGCACGGGCGCGGCTCACGATCTCGCGGTTCATGTCCAGCAGCTGGTTGAGTTCTCCGGCCAAAGGCGCGACCTCCACGGGGAATTCGCCCTCCACGCGCTCGCGCTCGCCGTTGCGCACCTGGGCCAGTGATTGGCTCAGTTCGCGCAGCGGCCGCAGACCGTAGCGAACCTGCACATAGGCGGAGATTCCGAGCGCAAGGCCGAGCAGGCTCAACAATGTGAGCACCGCGAAGTCGAAGCGTCGCCGCTCTTCCACGATCTCTTCGGCATTCCCCGCCACTGAAATCAGGAATCGATTCTGCTCGCCCAGGTCGATTTCCTGCTCGACAATTCGAATGCGCCTCCCCTCCGGTCCCGTGCGGTAGCCATCGCGGAAGTCTCCGCGCAACGATGGCATCCCGGGTTCGACAAGCGGAGGAAGCCGCTGGTTGAAAAGCGATCGCGAGGTGCGGAGGATTGCGGCCGTGCTGCTCTCCATGTCGATCCGCATGATCTGCCAGTACCAGCCGGATAACGGAATCTGGAACTGCGGCTCGCCGAGATTCCCGGGCTCGACATTGTTGCCATCGGTCAATGCGGCTACATCCGCCACAAGCACCTTCAGATAGAGCTTCAGGCGTTCATCAAAGGCCGCCTCTACGGATCGGCGGTTGATGGCCGACAGGATCGTGCCGGTCGATACCAGCACGAGGGCAGAGAGCAGGATGGCCGTGAGGAACAATCGCCCGGCCAGCGAGCGTGGATCGGTGGGGCCGGGAAGCGTGAAGCGCATGGTTTCACTTCGGTTTCGGGGCCGGCAGGCGCGGAGCCTGCGCGATATAGCCCAGACCTCGGACAGTTTCGATCACATCCACGCCGAGCTTCTTGCGCAGGCGACCGACAAACACCTCGATCGTGTTGGAATCGCGGTCGAAATCCTGATCATAGAGATGCTCGACCAATTCGGTCCGCGACACCACGCGGCCCTGGTGATGCATGAGATAGGCCAGCAAGCGATATTCGTGGCTCGTCAGCCGGATCGGGTTGCCGTCCACCACCACGCGGCTCGAGCGCGTATCGAGAATGACCGGGCCACAGGTCAATTCGCTCGTGGCGTGGCCGGCTGCGCGCCGCAGCAGCGCCCGCAGGCGCGCAAGCACCTCTTCCATATGGAAAGGCTTTGTCACGTAGTCATCGGCGCCAGCATCGAAGCCCTGCACCTTCTCGCTCCAGCGGTCGCGCGCCGTGAGGATCAGAACGGGCATCTTGCGGCCTTCGCGTCGCCATTTCTCCAGCACACGAATGCCATCCATCTTCGGCAGGCCCATATCGAGGATCACCCCATCGTAGGGCTCCGTATCGCCGAGGAAATGCCCCTCCTCGCCATCGAAGGCGCTGTCAACCGCATAGCCCGCATGTTCCAGCGCCGAGGTCAACTGGCGGTTGATGTCGCGATCATCCTCGATCACAAGCAGACGCATTCGAACGAACTCCCCAAGGCGGTGCGGGCGGGCAGGCAATTCCTGCTCCGCTTGTTCTTCTGCTTCATACACCGCTTTGAGGGAATTTCGAGACCAACCGATTCCCGTTGGAACGGTTTTCCCATCAGATCAGGCGCTTGGTGGCGATGACACGAAACACTGTCGAGGCCACGAAGCTGCCAGCCGCCACGAGTTCGAGCAACCGATCCGTAAGGAGCCCCTGATCCAGCCCCATGGTCTGGAAGCCCATGAGCGAAAGGGCGATCGAACCGAAACCAACGACATTGGCCCAGACCGTGCGGCTCTGCAGAAGCGTCTTGGTATCGAACATGGTCTTCTCCTTTTGGTTTGCCGTCCCGGCGGGCCGGCTGGAAAGGGTGAGGCGGAGGCTTTCGCGCTCGATTTCGGCCACGCGCCTCATCCAGCCCCGGCCGAAGATCGGAAAGGTGTGCAATTGCCGGAGAAAGCGCAGGCGCGCGGCGCAAAGCGCCTCGATCAGAGATCGGGGATCGGCAGCACGGATGGCACCGAGGGTTTGCGGCCCCATCCAACCATCAACCTCAACGGCCACCAGACCCTGAAGGGTGCGGATAACCCGCTGTGGCCCGGAATTCACGGCGTAATCGAAAGCCGCGAGATCGATCCCGGCGGGGAGTTCATCGCCGGCCACGGCGTTCCAGTATCGAACCCGGTAAATTGACGTGGCTTCCTGTCGCGAAAGCTCGCGAATATCCGCTCTGGTCACAGGCTGTCCGCGCCATGCGCCAAGCGTGGCCTGCGTGATCCCCATCATGGTGGCGCCACCGGGGTCGGATGGATGGTCGGAAAAACCACCTTCATGTCGAAGAACGAGCGCAAGCGCCCGCTCGAAGTTGGCGGCAGCCATGGCATTCTCCAATTGGATGGCTTCATTGCACGCGGAGCGTTGTCACCAGCGGATCGCCGGCGCCAATCCTGGTGGAAAGCTGGACAATGGTGACGTCGAGACTTCCCCGGGGCGCGCCGAAATCGGCCGTTTCCTCGGCGGTCCCGTAGAGATATTCCGGCGTCGCAACCGTGACGCTTCGCTTCACTGTTGCCCCGTCTCGGATCTCGATCCGGTATTCCTCGCGTTCCTCGGCGAGGGGAACCTCGTAAAGTTCCCAGTTATCGCCGCCAAACCGCGCACGCCGGATGAAAGTCAGACGGATTCCACCCGCCTCACGTCGCGCCCTTGCATGGACCGGCGAAAGCGGACGATAGGTCTTGCCGGCGATTGCTTGAACGGTCCGGGCTACGGCGGGATCACCGATGTCTCGCCCTGCCGGGATGATCGCGAGTTCGACTCTCTGCCCGACATGCTCGACGCCAAGGCCGAGATCAACCACGGCATCGTCCAGGACGATCGCTTGCGCGCCCGGCGCGAGTATGCGCAGGGCCGCCCTCTCCGAAAGGCCCACCCCGCGCAACAGACCCGAGAGCCTGTATCGCCGGTCGGCGACAAGCGTCGCCTGCCGGAAAAGGACGATCTCGATCTCGCCATCCGGCCCCATCAGCGCCAGCGCGTTGTTGCCCGCGAGCACGGCGGCCTCGTCCACGCTTGCAAGGGCACCCGATACGAGCAGGATCTCGCAACTTGAGGCGTGATCCCACCGCCAGAGCGGCCCGGGCGCAAGCGCGGTCATCAGGGTGCCGAAGCGGGCTGCTGCCACGGCCTCGCCCAGAACGGTTCCGCCCTGATCCGTCCGTGTCAATGCATAGGGCCCGCGCCAGGGCTCCGCACGCATGGCCAGATGCAACGGGCTTGCACTCTCGGAGCGCAGGATTGGCAATTCGAGGAGCCGGGCATAGGGCGCACCGGGCAGCGCCGGGGTCACAGGCAGCTCGGTCACATCATCGTCGATCGGCGCAAAACCCATGGTTTCCGGATCATGCGATACAGCCTCGCAGACCCGTTCGCGCTGGTCGGAGATGCGGGTGAGGCGCACCAGCCTGATCCCCGCCTCGGTCTCGATCGCAACAAGATCGCCCGCCTCGATGGCACGGGCACTGGGCGGCAGGGCAAAACGAAAGACCTCGCGGGCGGCCCAGGCCTCGGCCAGACGCTGCTCGGCGAGTCGACGCGCGCGCCCCTTGGGCAGGATCATCGCGACGTCCTCGCTGACCTCCCTTTGGGCGGCGCTGCCATCGCGACGTGCCTCGACCATCGTCTTGCGGAAATCGCGATCCGGATCGACGAAGCCCAGCCGGAAGCTGCGGGGCAGGTCGCGCTCTTCCAGCCGCGCGATTTCAATTTCCGCGCCATTCCGACCCGTCGGTGCCACGAGATCATCCCGCGCGATCAGCGCCACCGGAAAGGCAGCACGCGGCTTGACCGAGAGTTCAGCGCCATCGCCCGAAGCAAGGAGGCCAAAGCTGTCCAGCAGAGGCTCCAGCACGGCCCGCGCCGTCATGGGGCGGTCCACGACGAATCCTTCGATTGCCTCGCCGATTGGCTGAACCGATCCCTGATCGGCCGCGTGGTCGGCGATCACCGTTGCAATCAATTCGGGAAGCGGCGCAATCTCGAGCCGGCCGTTGAGCCAATGACCGCGCGCAAAATTCTGCCCGTCCGCCCATTGGTCGCGCATGGCGGGAAAGGCCGGAAACGGACGTGCGTCATAGGCCCAGGGCGCGATGAAATCCGGCATCACCATCGGCCCGCCATAAACCGGCGAGACCGGGTTATGCGCGGCAATATGTCCGGTGCTGGCCGGATCGAACCGATCGAGCATCGCCTCCAGCAGCCGGCGCTGGATCATGTCGTCGCGATGGCCGCGGGAAAAATAGGGCAACCCGTTCTCGACGGATTTCGGGTCCGGAAAGATGTTCGGCTGATTGGTCCCCTTATCCACCGCGCCACAGCCGATTTCAGCCAGCAGGATGGGCTTCGAACGCGGCTGCCAGCCCGTATTGGACGCGATCTCCACCCCGCCAACCCTTTCGCGATGCGTGTTCGACCACCAGCCGACAAGGTCCTTCGGCCGGTAGATCCACGGCTTGCCGTAAGCGCCGTCGGAGATGGGCGTCCGGATCTGGTTCGCGCGCGACCCGGCATCGGCGTAAAACCAGTCAAAACCTTCGCCTGCGCCAATCCGGTCGACCAGATAGGCGGGGTCATGGGGTGTCTCCGCAAGGCTCGCATCGAAATGCGCGGGCTCTTCGCGCCAATCCGTCACCGGAGGGTAGAAATCGATCGCGACCGCGGCGACTTCCGGATGGCTCCAGAAGGGATCGAGCGGAAAGCGCACCTCCTGCCCGCCGCCCCGCACATGCGCGCCATATTCGGTCCAGTCGGCGGCATAGGTGATGCACGTGGAGGGGCCGAGGATCCCACGCAATTCTCCGAGAAGCCCCGTGAGCGCCGCGACCATGGGGTAGCTTCCGCCGCCTGCAGAGAGATGGGTGAGGCCGACAAGCTCGGAAGCGATGAAGAACGTATCGACCCCGCCGGCCGCCTTCGCGAGCATGGCGTGATGCAGCACCATCCGCCGGAAGCTCCATTCCGCAGGTCCGGCATAGAGCACGGTGTCCCCGGAAAGCACGAAATGGCTGGCCTGCGCCGATCCGATGAAGTTCGCAATCCCGGCATTCACGCCGGTCGTCCCGGCAGGGCTTCCGGGCTTTTCCGGCGCGGGGTTGCAGGTCATCCGCCCCCGCCAGGGAAAGGCCGGCTGGTCTGCTGCATTGGAATATGGATCGGGCCTGCCATTGCCGGGCGGAATATCCATCAGAATGAAGGGGTGGAGCGCGACCTTCAGCCCGCGCGCCTTCAGATCCCGGATCGCCTGGATGATCGAAAGATCCGAAGGCGTGCCGCCGTAATTGGGCCGCCCCTCCGAAGCGGAAACCGCCTGAGCGGTCTCGCGCGTCAATCCGCAAACCTGCCAGCTCTGGCCGGTGGTGATCTTGCCCTTCTTCTCCACGCGGGGCGTGATCGTGCAGTTGCCCACGCGCAGATCATCCCCGAACCACGCGCAGATCAGCGTCGCGCGTTCGAGATTGGGGCAGAGCGCCTGCAGATCGTCGATGGATTGCTCCCAATCGGTGCCGCGCGTCCATTGCGAGCGGTTGAGCGTGCGCGAGGTGCCATAGCCGAAATCCTCGCGCACCTCTTCCGTGGCATAACCGAATTCGGTCGAGCCGGGGAAGATGTTCACGGCCTTCAGCCGATCCGGCAAACCGGGCATCGGCCGCACGATCTCGAACGAGAACTGCGGCAGGCGATTGCCGTAATCCGCCAGTGGAAAGCGTTCGAACACGATATAGGCGAGCCCACGGAACGCGGGCACCTGCCCCGTTCCCTGCTTCGCCACAATCAGCGGGTCGGCGGGCTGGTTGGCCTCGCCGCGATAGATGCGATAGGTGATCGCCGAGAGATCCACCGCCTTCCCGTCAGCCCAGATGCGCCGCACGAAGGCAACCGGCCCCTCGCAAAGGCCAATCGCGACATTCGCCGAATAGACATAGCGAATGCTCTTCTGTCGAGCGCCAATGGCAGACTTGCCACCCACGCCCCCGCTTTTTTCGACGACCTGCTGCTCTTCGAATTCCGTCGCCCAGATCACCTGCCCGCCCAGCCGCACACGGCCGTAGATGCGCGGAATCGGCGCGCCCTCGCTTGCGGAAATCCCGTCGAGATCGGTCAGGCGCGGGCCTTGCTGCACACGTCGCGCACCCTGCCCCAGAAAGGCGCGATCGATCAGCCCGCCCGCGAGCGCCCCGGCGGTCTTGCCGAAGGCGGCGCCAAAAGTGCCTCCGAGGCTCTGTCCCAAGGTCGAGCCCAGCAATTCGAATGCGATGGTCGCCATCATTCCCTCCGGGCCGGAAAATCAAAGAGTCCCGCCAGTTTCCGTCGCCAGATCGGCAGAAGCGCCACTTCGGCGACCGAAGCCCCGTCATGCGCATGCACGAAGGTTTCGGGGCCGGTCGCGATGGCGCAATGTTTCGCCGGCAGATGCGCGCGCCAGCGGAAGATCAGCACGGTGCCGGGGCGGATTTCCGCATCCATCGGGCGCGGCAGAAGATGCCGGAAGGCCCCGACGATGAGCTGATCGGGCGCACCCAGCTCCGCCCAGGCGGGCGAGTAGGCTGGAATGGCTTCGGGCTCCTCGCCCACCGCCTCACGCCACACCCCGCGCAGGAAACCGAGGCAATCCGCGCCCACGCCCTTCAACGAGGCCTGATGCTGGTAGGGCGTGCCGATCCATTCCCGCGCGAGGCGCACGATTTCCTCTCGGCGCGCGGCTTCCTCGCGCTCGGCCTTGCTCATTCGCGGCATGGAAACCTCACAATTGCACAAGGGGGCGACCGAGATGCCGCCCCTCGCCCGGCTGGGCATAGACAAAGGCGAATTCCGGCGAAGGAATCAGCGGAAATCCGCGGAAATTCAGTGCATTGGCAAAACGGTCGCGGCAGGTGGCGAAGCGCTTGTCGCAGCCCGCGATCGCAACCACGGAATCGCCGGGGAGAAGATCAGCCGGCAAGCCCTCCCAGAGGGTGATCGTCTCCCCTTCATGGACCCGGATCGGCCGAGAGAGCCCGGCATTCGCGCCGGTCAGGACCATCAACCGCCCGCGCGCGAAAAGCCCTGCGGTTGGCGTGGCAAATGGCGGGGCACTGATGCGATGCCGGCCATCTGTTGTCACCACATTCGCCGCGATGCGCCAGGCCGGGTCGTTGAGATCCACCCCGCAATCCGCATCACCCAGTTCGGCCGAACAGGCCGAGCTGTAGAGCCGTCCCTTTTCGAGGTCGAGCGCATGCAGCGCATTGCGTGTCTCGGCGATGAAGGCGCCATCCTTCCGGCGTATCTCGCCGATGGTGACGACATCGATGAGGCAATCGAGCGCCGGGGCGCTCCAATCCACCAGCCAGCGGCGCAACTGCGCGCCATCATAGCGTCCGGCCTCGATATCCTCTGCGGTTACGCGCGCGCTCGAAAGCGCGCCGGTGATCTCGCCATTCGCGGCGGCAAGCCCCGTCTCGCTCTCGACGGCGGATGCCTCGATGCCGCTTGCAGCCTCGAAGACCTGCATGCCGATCCTCAGCGCGCGGTCATGGTCGGTGAAGCCCAAAGCCACGCCATCCCTGCGCGTCAGGAGCCAGCATTGGCAATGGGTGGTTACCCCGGAGGCGAGCGCCAGGGCGATGGTCGGGGGAAGCGATCTCATGGCTCAAACCCGGATTTCGATGAGCGGAATATTGGGAATGGCCCCGGCCTCGAAGGCCGACAGATCGACCTCGAGAAAATCCGTGTCGAAACGCACTGGCACATCGAACACGAATCCCGCCGTCACGGAGGCCCCTGCCGGCGGGATATGCCCGGCGCGGAAGGTCACGATTCCGGTTGTCGCGTCACAATCGAAATGCGTTCCTGCGACACGCTCCGCGCCGTTCACCGCCACGCGGACGCTGCCCTCGACCGGCTTCGCGATCGGGCGCTCATAAGGCGAATGCACCGCGCCGTAGCGCTTGATGAGCGGGAAGGCCGCCCGCGTGCCGTTTCCCGTACCGAGCAGCTGGTCGTTCGGCAGGGGCGGTGCGTTCTTCGGCGCGGAGGTCCAGTCGAGCCGGTCGCGGAAGCGAAAGCCGTAAAGCCTCCCCCGCCGCTCCTCGAAGAACGCGACGATGGCCGAAAGCCCCTCGATGGAGCGCACGCCATAGCCTGCATCATATTTCCGGCGCGAGAGCGCCCAGCGCGCATTGCGTTCTTCCCGGCCGCTTGCCAGCGTCACGATTTCCGTGCGCCGCTCCGGCCCTCCGCGCGCGCCGAGCGCGACCTCGACGGGGAATCGCACTTCATGAAATCCGGCCATTGCCCTCTCCTCACAACGCGCGCTGGCCACGCGCCACGGCGCGCGCGAGGCTTGCGCTGACCTGCGCCTCGGATCGGCGGAAGCTCTCCGCATCCGGCGTGGAGATGTTCATCACGATGCGAACCGGCCCGTTCCCGCCTGCGCCTGTCGCCACGCCGAGCCTTCCATCCGGCCCACGCGAGAGCGGCAGGATGGCCTCCGCGCCGCGCTCGCCGGCGACGCCGAGGCCACGCCCCATGGGGAAGAAATGCGGGGTGTTGATCACGCCACCTTCCGCGAAGAAGGTCGTCGGCCCGCCACCTCCGCCCAGCCCTCCAAGCCCTCCGAATCCGCTGAACAGGCTCGAGAACATCGAGCCAAGGCTGTTTTCCAGTGGCTTGACGGCAGATTTCAACGCGATTTCCAGAAATCGCTGGCCGATATTCTTGAGGACATCATCGAAGCCCTTGCCCTGCGTGATGCCGCTGGCCAGCGCGCGGGAGAGTGAACGACCGAATTGCGATGTCACCGCATCGAGCGCGCGCATCTGCCGCGTCAGGCCGGTCACGGCGCCCGATACATCGAGGCCGATATCGGTTTCCTCATCCATCATGGGCGTTGGTCCTCTCATCGGGGAAAAGGCGCATCAGCGCGTGGAAGGTCTCGCCATCGGGCGCGTCTGGAAGCCAGGTCTCGCCACGCAATCCGCGCAGGGCGGCGGCGAGTTCGGGCAAGGTCATGGACCAGAAAGCCTCGGGCGAAAGCCGCAGCAGGCCGAACCCGAGCGCCATCGCCTCCTCCCAGGGGAAGGCGCGCGGCCGGGCTGTTGCCCTGCCTGCTACGGCGCGGGAGGGCGTTCGCTGGCCTTGGTGCCGAAGGACATTGCGAACAGGTCGGCCAGTGCCGCGACCGCGCGCGGCAGATCCTCCGCGCCAATGCGGCTTGCGACCTCCTCATCGGCGAGCTTCGCGCCACCCCCGCGGATCGCCGCGCCAAGCAAGGCCACGAGATCGCGCGCCGCGATCCGCCCGCCGGCGAAACGCTCGCCGAGCCCCTGGAGATCGCCTGCGCCGAGAGCCGCTTCAATTTCCGCCAGCGCCTGCAGGCTGAGGCGGAGCGCGAAACGTTCCGCACCCAGGTTCAGGCTGACTTCGCCCCTGTGCCGGTTGGTCATGTGCTGGCTCTTCATGGCCGGCCTCAGAGCGCGGTGAAGGTGAGCGCGCCGGCGCTCTCCATCGCCATCTCGAAGGTCATCTCGGCCGCGTGTTCGCCGCGATAATCGAGGCTGGTGATCTGGAACGGCCCGGTGATCTCGCCGAAATCCGGCAGCACGATCTTCCAGTTGCGGATCGCGCCATCGAAGAAGACCTGCCGCACCAGTTCGTCCGACGCGCCATCCTTGAAGATGCCGGAGCCGGAAATGGAGGCGCGGCGCACGCCTGCGCCGTCCAGCAATTCGCGCCAGCGCCCGGCGGATTCGGAGTGGGTCACATCCACCGTCTCGGCATTGAGCGAGAAGCGTCGTGTGCGCAGGCCCGCCACGGTCACGAAGGCGTTCATCGAATCCGCGAGCTTCAACAGAATGTCCTTGCCGCGTTGGGCTGCCATGAGGCTCTCCTTCGGAATGTCAGAGGATGTGGAGGAAGGCGCGCAGACGCGCCGTGGCACGGGTCAGCGCCCGGGCTTCATCATGCCGAACGAGCGTCTCCCGGATCAGGATCAGCGAGAGCTGGTGCTCGGCCACCGCGAGGGGCGAAGCGCCAATGGCCACCTGCACCGCGTGCAGGATCGCCAGCGCCTCGGCCGTTCCGCGCTCGCGCGTGACCGCAACGAGATCGAGATCGACAACCACACCCTCGGCTTCGTTGGTGCCGTTCTCGCGAAGCTGGGAATCGCCCAGGATGAGGAAGGGTGGTTCGGCCCCCCGCGGGGGCGCATCATGCACCGCCGTGCCGATCAGCGCCGTCACGGCGCTGTTCGTCGTGAGGCGCGTCCGAACAGCCGTCTTCAATGCATGAACCGGATGGGTCGTGCTCATGGCGTCACCTCCCGCACGAGGCAGACGATCTGTCGGCGGTTGCCGTCAGGGTCGAAAACCGCCGTGATTTCCAGAATCCGAGTGCCGAGACGGAACCGATGCCGCGCATCGATGCCCTCGCGGAAGGGCAGCGTGACGCGGCCGGTGCGAGGGCCGATGGCCTGCCCGCCCTCTTCCGTTTCGCGGCCGCCGGTCATTTCGATCGCCCCCCAAAGGGTCGCGACATTCTGCCAGCCCAGGGTCGCTCCGCCGAGCGGCGTCGCGGTTTCCGCGAGTTGCTCGATCGTCAGGCGATTGCGGCGGCGGGCGATGGAAACGCGCGCCTTGCTCATGCCGAAAGTCCTCCAAGGCGCAGGCTACGGAACGGCTTCAGCATGGCCCGCACCTGGCCGGGCAATCCGCGTTCGACGATGGCGGCGTCGCCCCTGTTCTCGAACCAGTAGGCCACGAGCTGGCGCACCGCGAGGCGCAGGGGCTCGGGTACCTGGCTTGCGAATTCGCCAAAGCCGAGCCGGACATCGATCTCGATGCCACCGCGTCGGCGGCCTGGCGCCGGGCGAAGAAGCGGGCGGATGGAGTCGTGCTCCTGGCCCTTCACGATTTCGAATTCTGCAGCGGCGAGCAGCTGCGGCGCGCCAGCCGCCGGAAACACCCGCCCGCCGGCGACCGAGATCACGCGGCCGATCCGCACGGGGAGTGTTTCCGACGGCGGCCATTGGTCGCCGATGATCCGCCAGTTCTGCGCGAGGAGAACGAGGCCGATCTCGCTTTCCACCGTCAGGCGGGCCGCGATGATCAATGCCTGGATGAGGCTGTCCTCGTCGCTGCCTTCGACGCGGAGCCAGCCCTTGGCCTCGACGAGACTGACGGGCTCGAGCTGCGGCCCATCCACCAGAAGCGGGATCATGGGTCAGTGCCTTTCTGTCGCAGAAGCGCGCCGCGCCGGCCCATCGGACTTGCGCGGCAGGAAGGCGCGGTGCAAAGGTCCGCGCTGTGGAACTGTTTCGAAAATCCGGCCGCGCGCGGCGGCTTGCATCCTGGGCGGCCGGCGCCGCGAGCCTCGTGATCCTGGCCTTGCCGGCTTTCGCGCTGGGTGGCGCGCAGTCGCAACCCGATCCGGGCTTGCAGCCGCATGTCCTCATGGTGCTTTCGCGTGAAGGCACCCGGCATGGTGCCTGCACGGGAACCGTGATCGGCCGCGATGTGATCCTCACCGCCGCGCATTGCGTGGCTGGCAAGAAGCAGGTGGTCGTGGCCTATGCCGAGAATGGCAGCCATGTGCTTCAGCGCGTCATCAGCCGCGCGATCCATCCCGGTTTTTCGGCACGCGCGCGCGTTTCGCTCGATCTCGCGCTGATCCGGCTCGAATCTCCTCTGCCCGCGCGCTTCGCGCCGCTGCCTTTCGACCGCGGCGAGGTGGAGCATCGCGTCGGCGCCACATTCCTCATCGCGGGCTATGGCATGCAGCGCGAGAGCGACGAGGCCAGCGCGGGCACGCTTCGCAGCGCCTCGGTAAGCGTTCTTCCCCGGCTTTTCCCGCGCTTCCTGCGCATCGGCACGTCACCAAGCGCGGATCTGTCCGATTTCGCGATCTGCACCGGTGATTCCGGCGGCCCGGTTCTCGCTACCGGGTTCGGCAGCAAGGTCATCGTCGGCGTGGTCTATGGCCGCGAGAGCTTCGGCGATGCCCGCTCCTGCGGCACGATCGGCCAGGCGGTGCGCCTGGCGCCGCAGGCGGGATGGATCGAGCAGAATCTCGCGCGCTGGTCGGGCGAGGCTCGGCCCCGCCCGACCCGCTGATGACGCTGTCACACCGAGAAGCGCAGCAGCTTGATCGCATCGAAATCCTGCACGCCGCCGCCCACGCGCTTCGTTGTGTAGAAGATCACGAAGGGCTTGGTGGAGAACGGATCGCGCATCGTGCGGATGCCGATGCGATCCACCACCACATAGCCGCGCTGGAAATCACCGAAGGCGACCGAGAGGCTGTTCGCGGCAATATCCGGCATGTCCTCGGCTTCCACCACGGGGAAATTGAGCAGCGTCGAACGCGCGCCGGCCATGCTGGGCGGCTGCCAGATGAAATTGCCGGTCGTGTCCTTCAGCTTTCGGATGGCGCCCTGCGTCTTCCGGTTCATCACGAAGGTGCCGTTCTGGCGATAGACCGCTTTCAGCGCATGCGCGAGGTCGACAAGGCTGTCGGAGGGGTTGGAAGCCGCAAAGGCACCCGCCGCACCGGTTGTGACAAAGCCGAGATTGTTCCAACTCCAGCTGGCCTGCGCCAAGGTGGGGTAGGTGAGGAAGCCCTTCGGCTTGTTTGTGCCGTTGCCGTTCACGAAGGCCGTGGTCTCGGCCGCCGCGAAGACGCGGACGATCTCGCTGGAGATCCACCCCTCGATATCCACGGCCACGTCATCGAGCATGGCCTGGGTTGCGGCCGGCTGGGTGAAGAGCTCGCCCGTGGGGAAATCGAGCGCCACGAAAGCGCTGGCCTGCACGGCATTGCCCGGGGCGGCATCCCCCGTCCAGCCCGATTGCGCGCCGGTCGGCGTCACCGCCTTGCGCAGGCCGGAGCCTGAAACGGCCTGCACGCTCGCGATCGACCGGATCGGCGAGAGCCCGGCGATCCGCGCAAGCACGCTCTCCTCCGTGAGCATGGGGAGAAGGTAGCCTCCATCCGGTGCGGTCATCGAGGTGGTCGACTTGATTTCGAGGCGCTGCAACGCCTGCGTCTCGCCGGAGCGCAGATAGCTTTCGAAGGCGCCCTTGTGTTCGAGGGCCGCGAGCGAAACACCCTCCTCGCCGAAGCCCAGGGCCGGGCGACGCCCCTTGGTCTCCAGCGTCCGGATCCGGTCCATGCACAGGTCGATCGCGCGGTCCATGCGGGCGAGCTTCTCCGCCTGAAGCGGGTCTGCCGCCGCGCGGCGGTCATCATTCTCGCTGCGATACTCAGCGACGAGGCGGTTCAGATTGTCGAACTCCTCGGCTTGCGAAAGCGCTTTCGTTTCCGGAGCCGCGGCTTCCGGGTGACGCAGATGGGTCATGGTGATCCTCGTGGTTCAGAATTGCGCCATCCGGCGCCGGGAAAAGGCGGCGGCATGTGCGCCGCTGCCCAATGGGCCCCTGCCATCGCCACGCGGGGCGATGCGCGCCTGCGGCAACAGGGGGAAGGTAACGATGGAAATCTCCCAAAGATCGAGCTTCTCGAGCCGCCTCAGCCCGGTCTCCAGGTCGCGCTTCTCACTCTCGGCCTTGAAGCCGATGGAAAGCCCGTCCACGCTTCCGCGGGTGATGAGGCGGTGCAACTCGCGCGCCTTGGGGAGTTCGAGGTCGAGCCGACCCAGCACCCGCAGGCCACGCTGATCCTCGGCGATTTCCAGCCATTCCCCGACCGGATTTCGGGGATCATGCTGCCAGAGCTGCTTCACGCCGATGGCCGTGCGCTGCGCAAGGCTCGCCCGGAAGGCACCTGGCATCACCACGTCGCGTCCGAGATCGGCCACGCCGAAGAGCGATGCATAGCCGTCGAAATAGCCCTCCGCGTCAATGCGCGGGGCGGCACCCGCGCCCCCGCTCTTCTGAACGGGCGCGCGGGTGCTTCTTCCGGCCGGCAGGGAGGCGGACCGACCGAAATGCAAGGCGTTCGGCATGGGCTATTCCTTTGGTCTGTTGCCTGGTTCAGGGCTTTCTCGCAGCATCGTCGTCGAGCCGCGTGATGCGCAGCTTTCGCTGCGGCTCGGATTTCGTCTCGAACCGCGGCTCAGGGCGCTCCAGCCGCTCGATCAGCTCGAAAAAGCGCCTGAAGAGCCGCGCCGGCTCGATGCCATTCGCAAGAGAAGGCCCTGCCGACCGTCGGGCCCGTCGGGACAGGGTCGGTCGTGTGAATCGCCACATGGCTGGTTATCCCCCGGATGATCCGGTTCCCTGGCGTCGGTTGAACCGCGCGATCTCGCGCACGAAGGCATCGAATCGGCGATTGGCCGCCGCGTTTTCCTTGAGCAGGTGAATGCAGGCACCCGAGCTCGCCCCCGCCCAGAGGAACAGGACGAGATGAGCGAGATCGCCGCGTGCGAGGATGCTTTCCGTCACCGCGCTCATGGGCGTGGCGCACGCGGTTTGGCCTTGGCACCGTAGCCGAGGGCGTTGCGCTTTTCCTGGTCGGTCAGGAAGCTGGCTTCGGCCACGCGCTTCCAGAGCGCGCTGCGGTCCTCGGCAATCGCCTCGATCTGGTCCAGATCGGGCAGGAGGGTGATGCGTCCCGCATAGGCTGGCTGAAGCCATTGCGCCATGGCGCCCGATACCCGCCGGACCAGCGGCACAATGGTCTGCCGCCAGAAGGCGCGATTGGCCTCGGCATAGTTCGAATAGGTGTTGTCGCCGGGCAAGCCCAGCAGCAGGGGCGGCACTCCGAAAGCGAGCGCGATTTCCCGCGCGGCGCCATTCCGCGCTTCCTGGAAATCCATGTCCTTGGGCGTCAGCGCCAAAGGCTTCCAGTCGAGCCCGCCTTCCAGCAGGATCGGCCGGCCCGCATTGCTCTGGCCCGAGAAGGCCTGTTCCAGCTCGGCCTTGAGGCGATCGAACTGCAGATCGGTCAGGTTCTCCGGCGAGGCATAGACCAGCGCGCCGGAGGGCCGGGCGGAATTGTCGAGCAGCGCCTTGTTCCAGCGGCTTGCCGCCTCATGCATTTCCAGCGGCACCTGTGCGGCGCAGAGCGGCGCGTAGCCCTGGTGGTCATCGAGCGGATCGGCAAGCCTGAGATGCAGGATCGGCTGCAAGCCTTCCGGCTCGATCGCGATCAGCGAGCGGGCCGCGCCGAGGCTGTATTCATGGCCCCGCGGCCAGCCATCCGGCCCCGCCACCACCCGCACCCGATCCGGCCGCAGGGCATGGATCTCGAGCGGGGCCGTCTCGCCATCGGTCAGGAGATGCAGATAGGCATTCCCGAAGAGCAGCAGATGCGTGAAGACGCCATCGAGCAGCGAAATTCCGCTCTCGCGCGGGTTCGGCCGCTCCAGCAGCTTTTCGAGCGGGTGATCCGTCACCTCCGCGCCATCAACCGTGAGCGCGAGCGGCACATTGGCCGCCGATTCGGCGATCAGCCGGACGCAGCGATGCACCACCGGGTTGCGATGGAACCCCGCGCGCACCAGCGCCACGCCGCTCGCCTCGCCGAACAGCCCGCGACCGGGATGGTGGAAAGCCAGCATGGGCAAGCCCTGCTTGCGTTCGGGCGCACGCATCTCCGGCCCCGGCTGCCGGCCGAGGAGACGGGAGAGGATCGATGTCATGAAAGCCTCCAGGGCGAGAAAGTCAGCTCAGGCGGCGCACGCGCGGGGCGGCACCATCATTCTGTGAAACAAGCGCGGTGACCGCCCAGACCAGCGCGTCGAGCCGGTCCGGCGATCGTCCATCCGCAAGGCCATCAGGCCCGAAAGCCGTCATTTCGTCTTCAAGCGCCGGGAAGGCCCCCACATGGTGCACCCTTCCCTGCGCATAGAAGGCGGCGACGGGCTCGGCGCGCAGGCGCTTGCCGCGTGTCGCGCGCACCGTCGTCACCGGCACGCCATCGTCGAGGGCCGCAATCACGCTGGCCACCATGTCGCCGCCCTGGTTGATCTCGGCCAGAAGCTGGTCCGCTTCATGCGTGCGGAAGGCCGCGATGGCCCGCGCCGCCCACGCCTCGGGCTTGGCTGCCTCCAGCGAAGCATCTTCCAGCACATAGATCGCGCCATCAGCGGCCCGCCCCGCCACCACGATGCCGCTGCGTCCGCCGCGCTTTCCGCCGGCAGGAGGGTCAACCGCCACCACGATCCGCTCGAGATCGGGCGCTTCGGCCACCCGGCCGCGTTCAATCGTTTCGCGCCGGAACAGCGCATCGGGGTTCTCCTCGACGAAGAGGCCCTCGAGTTCCTGCCGGCCCAGAGCCGTGCCGGCATAACGATCGACCACCTGCGCCAGGAAGGCCGGCGCGAGATTGGCCGCGTTGGCCCGGGTGGAAGCGCGCGTCACCGCCGCATGCGGGTCATTGGCGAGCCGCTTCAGCAGGGGTGTCGGCCGTGGCGTTGTCGTGACGATCTGCCGCGGCTGATCCCCGAGGCGCAAGCCGAATTGCAGCATGTCGAAGGCCGCTTCGGCATAGCGCCATTTCGCCAGTTCATCGCACCACGCGGCCTCGAACTGAGGCCCGCGCAGGGATTCGGGATCTTCCGCCGAAAAACCTTGGGCAACAGCCCCGTTCGGCCATTCAAGCCGCCTCCGGCTGGTGTTCCAGACGGGGCGTTCATCCGGCGGATGCACCGCGCGCAGGCCGGAAACACCCTCGACCATCACCTCGCGCAGGTCATTCTGCGTCTCGGCCACGATGGCGATCCGCCCCACGGGCTTCGCGCTGAAGGGCGGCAACCCCAGGGCGAGGCCCCTCACCCATTCCGCACCTGTCCGGGTCTTGCCCGCGCCTCGCCCACCCAGGATCAGCCAGGTCGTCCAGGCTCCGCCATCCCGTGCTCGCGCCGGGGGCAACTGGTCCTCGCGGGCGAAGAGCGTCCAGTCGGTCGCGAAGGCGCGCAGGGCGGCCGGCGAAAGGCCCTCAAGGAGCGCCGGGCCCTGCCCGCTCGTGACGCAGCTGCTCAAGGCGCTCCGCAAGTTCGCGACGGAACTCGGCAAGGGCGCGGGCCGGCGCGGCGTTGTCGCTTTCATTCCGATTCTCCGCCAGGCGGGAAACCCCGGCCTCGTCGTCGATGGCCACGAGATCGCGCACCGTGCGTGCGATGATCGCGAGCGTCTTGGCTTCGCGCTCCATGGCCTGCGGATCGTCGCGCAGGGCGGCGAGGCGATTTTCCACCTCATCCACCTGCTTCTCCGCCGTCTGCCAGAGGCGGGAGACGATGCGCCGTCGCCGGGCATGGCCCGGCCGCTTGCCGCGCGATGCGGTGGATGGTGCATGGGATCCATTGGAGTTCATTCGGTTTCCCCCACAAGGAACAGCGCCGTCCTGTTCGGCATCAGGGGCGAAGCACGGCGCACCATCCGCCCGGATGATTTCCGTGCAGAACGCGAAATGCCGCCCCGTCGCGGCAACGGGCCGGAGGACAATCATGAAAAGGTCTCTGAGAAGCCCCCGCTGCTGAAACGCCTCGGGCGTCCTGGTCACAATTCGGGAGCGTGAAGAGAGGATGCCCGATCAGCGTGACGGTGTCAATGACTAAATTCCTATGCTAGGAATATTAACCTTAACTGCGGGGATTGCTGTCTGCCTTCGCCTTCCGGGCCGGCCGCGCGCCCTTGGGCCAGCGCCCGGGCCAGGCGCGGATGCGTTCGACCAGTTCGGGGACGGAAAAGTCCTCCTCTTGGCCCGAGAGACGGCCCTTCACGCTGATGCCGGCCTCGACCACGCTTTCCGGGCGGCCCGAAACCAGCGGGTGCCACGCCGGCAGATCCTGCCCATCCGCGAGCAGACGATAGGCGCAGGTTGGAGGCATCCAGTGAAGATCGGCGATGCTCTCCGGCCGCAATGTCACGCAATCCGGCACCACGGATGAACGGTTGGGATAATCGCGGCACCGGCAGCTTTCGCCATCGAGCAACCGGCAGCCGACATCCGTGAAATGGATGCGCCCCGTATCCTCGTCCTCGAGCTTGACAAGGCAGCAGCGCCCGCAGCCATCGCACAGGCTTTCCCATTCCGCCTCGCTCATCTCGGCGAGGGATTTGGTTTGCCAGAAGGGCCTTGGCGGATCGCTCATTCTACCCTCCTGCGCCAGATGACTTGGGCCGGTCAATTGCCGCCACTGGCTTTCAGGCCACGAAGGGGCTAGAAGATTGCCGCTCTCAACGCGATTTCGGGCGCATGGATTTTCACCGCGTCACCTGGTCCGAGCGATTCCGGCGTCGTCTTCGTGATTGGGACGCGGCGCTGGAACACGGCCTTTTTCAGCTGGGTCGTCGCCTTGGCGAAGCGCTTTGGCGTATCCGCCACGCATCCGACCGCCTGGAACCCTCCCCTTTCGGCCGCGTGATGGTGACGGTCGCCTGCGAGGCGCTGACCTATGCGACGATCGGCGCGGTTCTGCTCACGGCCCTGGCGAAGCCGGCGTTTCGTGCCGTGAACGAGGAGAATTGGCTGAAGCAGACCGATCTCGCCGTCACCTTCCTCGATAGCGGCGGGCAGGTCCTGGGCAAGCGCGGCATCCTTCATCTTGAATCCGTCGCGGTCGAGCAATTGCCGGAGCACCTCGTGAAGGCGGCCCTCGGCACGGAGGATCGCCGCTTCTACGAGCATTTCGGCATCGATATCGGCGGTCTCTTCCGCGCCATGATGTCGAATGCGCGCGCCGGCGGCGTGGTGCAGGGCGGCTCGACCATCACGCAGCAGCTTGCGAAGAATCTCTTCCTCAACAACGAGCGCACGCTCGATCGCAAGATCAAGGAAGCCTTCCTGTCCTTCTGGCTGGAAGCGCGCCTGCCGAAGAACGAGATCCTGCGGCTTTATCTCGACCGCGCCTATCTCGGAAACGGCGTCTTCGGCGTGCAATCCGCGGCCGAGCATTACTTCGGCAAGAATGTGCGTGATATCACCCTCGCCGAGGCGGCGATGATCGCCGGCCTCTTCAAGGCGCCCTCGCGCTTTTCGCCCACCGTGAACCTGCCGGCCGCCCGCGCACGCGCGGCGGATGTGCTTTCGAACATGGTGGAGGCGAAGTTCCTCACGCCGGGTCAGGTCGCGGCCGCACTTCGCAACCCCGCGACTCCCATCGAGCGCAACACCGATACGGTCGCGGATTACGCGCTCGATTTCGCCTTCGAACAGATCAGGCAGCTTGCAGCCGCCGGCAAGCTCGGCAACGAGCGCGTGCTGACCGTGCGCACCCCGATCGACCGTAATCTCCAGCGCCATGCCGAGCGCTCTCTGGAGGCGATCCTGCGCGAGCAGGGCCCGAAATACGGCGTCTCGCAGGCCGCGATGGTCGTGCTCGACCATGATGGCGGCTTGCGCGCGATGATCGGTGGCCGAGATTACGGCCAGAGCCAATTCAACCGCGCGACGCAGGCAATGCGGCAGACAGGCTCCTCCTTCAAGACCTTCGTGTATGCGGCAGCGCTCGCCGAAGGTGTCGTGAAGCCAGACACCATCGTGACCGATCGTCCCACCTGCGTTGGCAACTGGTGCCCCGCGAATTATGGCCGCTCCTATGCCGGCTCGATGAGCGCCACGGTGGCCTTCGCGAAGTCGATCAACACGATTCCGGTGCAACTCACCACATCCATCGGCAAGGGGAACAACAAGCTGGGGCGCGAGAAGATCATCGCCTTCACCAAGGCCGTCGGATTCCAGAATGACCTGCGTGACATGACCTCCCTGCCCATCGGTTCCTCCGAGGCGACGGTCATCGACATGGTCGCGGGCTTCAACACCTTCGCGAATGGCGGGAAGCTTGCGAAGCCCTACGCGGCACGCGAGGTGCTGAACGCGCAGGGACAGGTCATCTACCGGCCTGATCCGCCGGAAATCCGCCATGATCAGGTCATGCCGCCGCAGGCCGCGAAGGATCTCGTCTACATGATGTCCAAAGTGCCGACCGAGGGCACGGGCCGCCGCGCCTTCCTGCCCGGCGTTCCGACCGGCGGCAAGACGGGCACCACGGATGAATATCGCAATGCCTGGTATGGCGGCTTTTCCGGCACCTTCACTTCCGTGGTCTGGTTCGGCAATGACGATTTCAGCCCAACCAACAACATGACAGGCGGCTCCCTGCCCGCCATGGCCTTTGCCCGCGTGATGGCCTTCGCGCATCTCGATACCGAGCTGAAGCCGCTCTTCGGCCTCGAACACGAGATGCCCCAGCGCGACCCGAAGCTTTTGGAGGTTGCGGGCACGGCCGATCTGGCGAGGGGCGAGGGCGCGCTGAAGCTGCGTCTCACGCCGGCGGGTCGCAACCTGCTGAAGGAAATCGAGGCGCTCGCCGAGGACCCGTCCGAAAAGCCGGATCGCCCGCTTTCGCAAGCCCCGGCCCTGCCCGGCCGTTCGTGATTGTCCGATGCGTTTTTTGAGCCTCATCGCCGCGCTGCTCGCCGGGCTTGTGGCCGGCCTCGGCCTCACGGCCCTGGTCGCACGCGATGGTGTCGTCTTCGATCGGCAGCAGCTCGGGGCCTGGAGCTTCGCAGCGCGGATCGGCAGCGAAAACATCGACCCCTATGCCCGCGCCCGCATGCTCGTTTCCGGCGAATTGCCGCTGGCCAATGGCGAAGGCTTCAGCCTTGTCGCCAGCGTGGATGATCAGGGAGAGAAGCTTAGCGCCCGCTGCACCTATCGCGTCAGCGGGCCCCTGCCCGCCGCGCGGTTCTGGACCCTCACGATCACCACGCCGGACGGACAGTTGCTCGATACCCCCCTCGGCCGTTCGAGCTTCACCTCGGCGGAAATCCTGCGCTTCGCAGGTGAAGCCGTCGCGATTGAAGTCGGCTCGCGCCCGCTTGCCGGCAACTGGCTTCCCGCTCCCGCCAACGGCGCGTTCATCCTCACCCTGCGGCTCTATGAAACGCCACTTTCCGCAACCGCTACCGTGCTGGATCGCGCAAAGCTGCCGCGAGTCGAGCGGCTGGGATGCGCCGCATGACCTTCTTGCTGCATCTCTTCATTGCACTGGTCGTGGCCGGCCTCGTGCATCTCGGGGGGCTTTTCGCCCTGCCGCGCACCACGACGGACGATGTGTTCTCCACCCTTTCGCGCTGGGTGACTGGCAACGGCATCATTCTCATGCCCGAAGAGCGGGTGCGTCAGTTGCGGTTCGTGGATCCGAATGTCGCGATCGGTGTCTGCCGGTTCGATCTCGCGGCCGGCCCGTTCCGCGTGCGCACGGGCCTTTCGGAAACCTTCCTCGCGGTGGTTTTCGCGCGCGAGCAAAGCGGGATCATCACATCCGTCTCGGATCGCGCGGCGACGGGCGGCGCGCTCGATGTCGTGCTGGCGACGCCCGAGCAGTTGCGGCGCATCGCCGAGCTCGATGAATCGGGTGAGGCGATCGAGGAAATCCGCGTGCCTTCCCCCTATCGCACAGGCATCGCGATCATCAAGGTGCTGGTGGATCGCCCCTCCGGCCGCGCGAATGCCGAGAATGTGCTGCGGGCCGTGCAATGCGGCAGCGAGGCTCTCCCCGGATAGCGCATTACCCTTTCCGGACGAGCGGACGCGGTACCAGCGGTTCGGGCAAGGCGACCGGCGCGGTGCAGACCGGCGGCAGCACGGTATCCTTCCGGAAACGGCTGATATCCGCCTCGAAGGCCATCAAGGCCCGTTCGGCGGGGATCGCCTCGCGTTCCGGGCCCTCCACGAGCAGGTGCTCGAGGGAATAGCGATATTGCCCCGCACGATCATGATACGCCCAGTGCACGCGGGCGATGATCAGCGCATTCTCGCAGATCCGCCTGATCGCCTGCTCGTGCTGCACCTCGGTGAGATTGGCCACATGGCCGAGGCTCCGCGCCCGCACATGATCAGCCTGCACGACCTGCGCGGAAATCAGCTTGAAATGCGGGACGAGGGCGTGATCGGCGGTGATGACATCCCGCACACGGTTGTAGCGCGAGGTGAGCGAGGTGAAATTCTGCCCGCCGGTGAGAACCCGCAGGGTGGGCGAGTAGCCAACCCCGGCACCGAGCTGCGGCCCACCCATGATCGTGCGGTGGAAAAGCGTGATGTCACTTTCGCGCGGCGGCAGAAGGCGATGATAGGCGAAGTGATCCTCCATCCGGGTCAGAACCGGAGCGTCGGTTTCCGGCATCAGGAAGTTCCAGGCGCGGGCGCGCAATTCCTTCTCGTCTTCCGTCAGCGCATACCAGGAGGCGGGCTCGCCGCGCGCGGTCGCGGCCAGGATGCCCATGGTGGGAAGGATGGAGTTCTCCCACACGCCCTGCTGCGGGCGACCGAAATCCCCCGTGGCCGAATAGCAGCCCGAGAGCGCGAGGCACATGGCCCCGGCGAAAAACGATATTGTGCCGTGGTTGAAAACGCGGAACTTGTCACGGCCAGCGAAAGGACTTGCCATCGCCGGTCTCCGTTCAAATGTGTTGACCCGCCGCGAAACGCCGCGTCAGGCTCTTTTTCTGTTCTTGCCGCGTTTCGCGTGCCCCTTGGCCGCGACCGCGTCTGGCCCGTCATGGCGCTCGTAACGAACGCCCAGGAAGAGGAGTATCTCCGCTCCGCCTCCACCCTCACCGCCGAGTTCTGCATCGGATTTCGGGCGGGAACGGACTTCCTGTCGGGGCCGCAAGCGAATGATCTCGCCCATGACCCATGCTCCTTCTGGCAGGCGAGTCGGATCAGGTTGCAGTTCCGAATCACCTCGTCGAACCCAAACTCGGTGAGAAGTGTTAAACCTCTCCTAAAAATCGTCCGGTTTCGGAGCAGGAAAACTCTGGGTTGAGGCGGCGCGGTCCACGTTTCACAGGATACGGTCAAGAAAAGCTTGACCGTCCCGGGCCTCGATTTCGACAATCCAGATGTCGGGGTCGAAGCGGATTTCCTTCTCGAGGCGCGCTTCCACCTCATCCCTGGCTACGGCTTCATCCTTGTGGAGGCGGGTGAAGGCGCGTTCACTGTCCCCACCCTCGTAAAGCGATTGCGGCGCCGGACCGAACAGGATGCAGGTGCCGTCGAGCCGGTCGACCACCACGAAGACCGTCCCGGATTGCGCGCTCCCGCGTCGGCGCAGAGCCGCGAAGGCACCGCCGAGTTCCGCCCGGCGGATGGTGGCCGAAACAAAGAACTCGCTTGTGAGCCGCATTACTGCGCGATTGGCACGCCGGTGACCTGCGCCAGAATGCGCAGGTTCGAGCCGCGCGGCTCACCTTTGGCCGGAAGGCGATTATCCTGTTCGAATCGCGTCAGCGCCTGCCGCGTGGTCGGCCCCCACTGGCCATCCTCGGTCAGCGGGCCATAGCCGGCCTTGTTCAGCGCGCGCTGGATATCCTTCACGGTGCGGGGAGAGGTTTCATCGCCGGAAGCGCGCTTCACGAGGTCGAGAAGCTCATCCTTCATCGTGGTCCGGGTGGCGACGATATCCTTCAGGAGCGCCTCGCTCGGCCGCCCATCGACAGGGACGCGCTGCGCGAACTGGAAATCGCGGATCGCCTGCATCATGCGCGGGCCGGCTTTGCCATCGGGCTCGCCCTTGAAGAATCCACGCTTGGCAAGCTCCCGCTGGATTTCGAAATTCAGCGCTTCGGTCGTCTCGCCGGCCTTTGCCCTTTCCCCGGCCTTCGGCGCGGGGATGGCAGCAGCTGGAACCGGGGCTGCGTTCGGCGGCGCGACCGGAACGGGCTTGCCACCCGTCGACGGGCGGGCCTCGAACGCCGCCTTGGCCATGTCCTGCCGCAGGGGCGGCACGAAGATATCGGTCTTCGCGACAGGGCGGAACAAAGGCTCGGGATGTCGCTCGGTCTGGAACATCACGGCATTCAGCACGATCACGAGACCGGTGACCGTCGCGGCGGCAGCCGCAAGGCGCATGGGGGTGAAAAGGGAATGCCGCCTGCCTTTTCGCGGCGGAACGGAAATCCGCCCATCCTGTCGTCGGGGTGTCATCCTGCGCTCCGAAGAAACCCGTTCACTCATGAAGCCAGCCTCCCCGATGCGAGAGGTTGCGGCTGTTCCCGGCGGCGCGCAGTCTTTCCGACCGTGGCCACGCCCCGGAAGCTCACGCGGCGCTGCGCCGCATCGGCCGAGAACACAGCGCGGCAGGCGCCCATCGCGGCCTGTTCCAGCGCCATCTGGAACACGTCCTCGCGGCCACCGGCGAGCGAGCCCCCATCGCCACGGCGCAGGACCACCTGCACATCCGACCCAATGGTGGCGACGGACAGTTCCAGTGCCACGCCCGGATGATCCTGAAGCGCGCCGCGCAGCATCACGCCGATCGCAAAACGCGCGGCATCGCCGGGCAGCTCCGCAGGCGCCTCGTCCGGTTCACCCGGCAGGATCGCCGCCCCCTCGCCACCTTCAGCCGCGAGGATGAAGCGCAGGGCATCCTGCGTGAGGCGCACCACGTCCACCCGCTCGCGCACCGGGGCGGCTGGCCCGGCGAGCAGCTTCAGCCAGCGGCCCATCAGCGCCGTGTTGCGATGCGCCTCGAGCATCGCGCCGCGCGCTTCCTCGGCATAATGGCGATAGCTCGCGAGATCACGCGGGGCGAGCTTCGGATCGGCGATGAGCTCAAGATAGCCCAGGCTCGCATTGAACGGCGCGACGGCATCATGCATCGCACGCTGCACCAGCGACGGATCGGCGCTCGCGCGCGGTTCGGCCTCGGGCGCGTTCGGGAGTGACCCGACCTCCTGCCCCAGGGCCACCAGCGCAAGACCCGGAAGATCCGGCGCCGGCGCGACCGACAATTCACGCTCCACGAAACGCCCACCGCCCTGGCTCGAATCCTGGCGCAGCCGCAAGGCGAGCTTCGGGGTGGCCTCGCCCTGATGAATGGCGCAGGACAAAGCCTGCAAAAGGGCCGGACGGTCGATGACCAGCACCGCGTCAATGATCGAGGGATAAGGCCATTCCACGGCCGAGGCGAGCCAGCCGAAGCGCGCGCGCTCGAGATCGCTTGCGAGCAGACCGGTCGAATCGACACAAAGCACCAACCCCTTGTGCTCGCGGAAGGGCTCCTTGCCGAACGGAATGCTGCGCGGCGCCGGTTCCAGCGCGTCGAGCAGCGGCGAACGGGTGGGTGCCAGCGCCAGCATCGTCAGCGTGGGAACGGCCATGCCGATCATCATCAGCACCGTCGGCCCATGCGCGGATGCGAGGATCAACCCGGCAGCCGCGGCACCCAGACCAGCGGAGAAGAGGATGCGCGCGATCCGGCCATGGCCCTGGAAGAGCAGGCGCAGGCCAAAGAATTCCGCCGTCGCCAGCAAGATGGCGCAGAGAAGCGCGGCAACCGGAGAACCGAGCCCGGCCACGAGCAGAATCTGCACCGCGGAAATCGGGCCGAACAGCAGCAAGGCCGGGCGGGGGCCTTGCCGCATCAGCGCGAATGCGACCACCTGCAGCACGAGCAGGCCCGACAGCGCGACGAGATTTTCCACGCGCCAGCCCAGTTCAGGTCGCAGCGGTGCCAAAACGACCACGAGGGCGAGGAAGACCACCGCGCCGAGAAGGCCCGCCATGCGGCCGGCCAGGGCAGTCGACCAGGCGCGCGATTCAGCATTCTCACTCCGCAGGGCGGCAGCAGCAATCCGGCCATCCTGCCCAAGCAGCGTCTGGGTCCAGTCGATTCGCATGGTGGCTTTGGCGAACCTTTCAATCCGGGCCGGCCATTCCGGCAAGGGAATCCGGAGACGCCGGAGCGCCCCGCTGGACGGAACCTCGCGCGGCGCTTCTTAAACGCGCGTGAAACCGGAAGCCCCGGCTGGCCCAAATCAGGCTCCTGGAGGGCAGCAGGCAAGGCTTTCGATTCCTATGGTGAACAACAACCTTCCGAACTCGCTCGGCGTTTGCGATTCCGGTGCTGCTTTCCCGCCCCAAGCGGAGGATCGATCAAATTTGAATCAATTTCCGAACGCTTGTCTCAAGGCCTTCCGTTATTCCGAAGACGGATAGGAGCAGAATGATGATCACTCGCCTCGTGGTGGCCCTGCTGGCGCTCTCTCTCGTCTCCGGTGGGGGCAGGAACGGGAACGGGCTCGCACCCGAATCCGGCCCGCTGGCTGGAAGTGATCCTCCCTCCGCCCAGGCCGGGCTCGCGAAGCAGGCGCTCGATTTCTGCCTCACCCATCGCAAGACTTGCGCAGAGGCCGCCGGGAGCGTGGTGAAATCGGCCGGCAGCCTGCCCTCGCCCGCTTCGGTCAGACCGGCTCCGCCGGCTGGCCTTCAGGCGGCTGCGCCGGGCGAGCCCGCCCCGCATCTGCCGCTGCCGCCGCGCCGCCGCTCCACGCCTGCCGGGGCTTGACCCGACGCATCCGCTCGCCCCATCTGCGGGGCTGGAACCAATGGGCCCGGAGCGAAGCGCCACAGCCATGACCTTCACCCTTCCCCCCGGCAATGCGCGCCTCCGGAGCATCGTGACCGATCTCGATTTCCTCGATGATTGGGACGAACGCTATCGCTACCTGATCGATCTCGGCCGCCGGCTCGCCCCCCTTCCGAACGAGGCCTATTCCGATGCCAATCGCGTTCCCGGCTGCGCGAGCCAGGTCTGGCTGCTCATGAGCCGGAACGCCGATGGCTCTCTCTCGATCAAGGGCGACAGCGACGCTCTGATCGTGAAGGGCCTCGTCGCCCTTGTGCTGGCCATGTTTGATGGACGCCCCCTGGCGGAAGTCGCAGGGCTCGATGCAGCGGGCTTCTTCGCCACCATCGGGCTCAAGGATCACCTCACTTCGCAGCGTGCGAACGGGCTCGCCTCGATGGTCGCGCGCATCAAGGCGGAAGCCGCCAAAGGCTGATCACGCCGTTTTCGGGAAGGCCGGCCGCGAATCAGCCGTTCCCCAATGACGGATGGGCTGGCAGGCCGTGCCCTGTGCCATGCTCGAGAGGCCATAGTGGCGGGCCAGCGACCGGAGACCGAGCGAAAGCACGACCTTGCCCGAGCGCACCGGCAGGCCGAGCCCCTGCTCGATCTCGCCGACCGAGCGCCCGAAGCCGCAAAGATCCATCAGAGGCCCTGAAAAATCCGGCCCGACCGCGAGCATGGCCTTCTGCACGCGCTTCCTGGCCTGCGCCTGAGCCTCCGTCATCGTGAGGCCGGCACCAGGCCCGGCACCGTCGACCACGAGGCGATCCCAGTTGATCGTCACCTTCGGCGGCAGGCAGGCCATCTCAATGTCGCGGCGCAGGCGCTCGCCGGCCTCGTGGCTCGCTTCATCGACCGCGAAGCTTCCGATCTGCTGCCGGGCGAGGAGAGCCAGGGGGTCTTCCCGGAGGTTGCGCTTCACCGGCACGCCTTCCGGGCCTGCCCCTTGTTCCAGCAGGCGATGCTGGTCGCCGAAGGCATCCTCGCCCGATTGGCGGCGAAAGGCGGCGGCGCGCCCTTCGGCCGTGAGCTGATAGCGGGGCAATCCCGCCACCTGGTCGCAGCGCACGGCGCCGGACGAGAGCAGCGGCGCGAGCGCTGCCATGGGAAAGCGCCCGCGCACCAGCGGGACACCCTTCCGCGACACGACCACCTGCACGATCCCCTCATCGCGCCGCGCATGGGCACCCGGCTCCGCGAGCAGGACCAGCAGGCGATCCTCGTCCCGCCCCTTCGCGCCAGCCTTGGCTTCCGAGGCGGGCCTCATGGTTCGTCCTCCGTCAGCACGCGGGCAAAATCCGCGGCCCAGCGGGCGAGCGCGGCCTCAAGCATCAGAAGAGGCTCATCGAGCAAGGGGCGATCGCGCTGATCCTCGATCAGTTGGCAGGCATGCCGCACCGTGGTGCGATCCCGCCCGAACACAGCGCCGGTCCGGGTCATCGACAGATGAAACAGCGTGTGGGCAAGATACATTCCCACCTGGCGGGCTTCGGCGACGTGAGCCGCAGAACGGGTTCCAGCGCGCAATTCCCGCAACGAACAGCCCTGCCAGTTGGCGGCAACTGCTTCGGCAAGACGCGGCCCAAGCCGCGCTTGCAACTCGATCGCGGAAAAGCGGCGCGGGGGCGGCACCTTTCGAGGTCTGCCGCGCGAACGCCGAGCAAGGGTGATTGTGACCGGTTCCGTCACCGGAAAGTACTGCTTCTGCTGCCGAACCATCCCGCCTTCTCCCGAACCCGGCCCCAGATGCTCAGGACTGAAACGGCCCGCCGCACCTCATGGCGAAAGTTAGGAAGAAGCTAAGGATCGGTAAACTGGAAAATCGCATTTTTATAAGAATTTATTCCGAAAATCCCCGCAATTTGGTCTTTTAATATGATTATATTCTTACTTTATTGCACTGCCTTTGACGCATTCGGGAGCAGGATTCCGCGCGCATGGGCGTCGGGCAGCGGTGAGGGCACACAAAAAAAAGACGCCGCGAGGGCGCCTTTTCATGGATGGGGCGAGCCAATCAGCGACCCCGCTTGCGCTTCTGTCCCAGGCCCATTTCCTTTGCTAGGCGCGAACGGGCCGCGGCATAGTTCGGCGCGACCATCGGATACTCGGCGGCGAGGCCCCATTTCTCGCGATATTGTTCGGGAGACATGTTGTACTGCGTGCGCAGATGCCGCTTGAGTGACTTGAACTTCTTGCCGTCTTCGAGACAGATGATGTAGTCGGGAAATACGGACTTCTTGGGGGAAACGGCCGGCTTTGCGGGCTCAACCACGATTTCTGCCGGAACAGTGCCGACCTTCGTCAGCGCGTTGTAGACGTCGTTGATCAGCGCGGGCAGATCCGCGGCCGGGACCGAATTGTTGCTGACATAGGCGGAGACTATTTCGGCCGCCAGCTCGATCAATTCGTTGTTGTCCAACATCACTCTCTTTCCTTCCTCGGTTTTTGTCTGGCGGCTCTTTCCGCCAGCGCATTATGCGACAGCCTTCGGGGTGTTCTCCTTGCATTGCCGCAGAAAAACAAGGCGCCACATCAAGCAATTGGGGAGGGATATCACGAAAATCGAACACGCATCGTGAATCGCATACCCATGGAAATCAGCAGATACGTGAGAAAATGCTGTCACGCAACTAAAACAGGTGTTCATCTTGAGAAATTTATAGGAATCACGTGATGAAATCGAAAAATTTGTGTCGAATTCCAGGCCTCAGGCGCAAGAATGGCATTTTTGCATCGTCGGCCACTTGCTCGTTTGATGCATTGCAACCATATCCAGAACAACGCCAAGGCGAACCAAGACGGAGTGATACTGATGAAGGTCCAGCGATCCAATGCCGAATGGCGCAACCTTCTCACGCCCGAACAATATCATATCTTGAGAGAGCACGGCACGGAGCGTCCCGGCACAGGTCCTCATCTCTATGAAGAACGTGCCGGACTTTACCGCTGTGCAGCATGCGAGAACCCGCTCTTCTTGGCCGACACGAAATTCGATGCCGGGTGCGGCTGGCCGAGTTTCTTCCAGACCATCGGGCCGGATGCCGTGCGCGAGCTCGAGGATCGCTCCTTCGGGATGCGCCGAACGGAAATCCGCTGCGCCTCGTGTGACGGGCATCTCGGACATGTTTTTCCCGATGGGCCTCGACCGACCGGCCTGAGATATTGCATGAACGGCCACGCGCTCCGCTTCGAGCCGCTGGAGGACGAGGGCTGAGAGGCTCTTCCGGCATCGGGCGGCATGCTGAACGCTTTCGCCCGAACGGAATGAACAAGCCGATGCCCCCCTTTGCCGCCCTTGCCCATCACCGCGCGCCGCGCGCGGCCCGCAAGCCCACGCGCCGCATGGTGCATGGCGTAACGCTGCATGACGACTACGCCTGGTTGCGCGCGAAGAACTGGCAGGCGGTGATCGAGGACCCGGAAAAGGTTCCCGCAGACATCGCGCGCTACCTCCGCGCCGAGAACCGTTATGCGGCGGCGGGCTTCCGCCCGATGAAAGCGCTGCAGAAGCAATTGATCGCCGAAATGCGCGGCCGGATGGTGGAGGATGAAAGCGCCCCGCCCTGGCGTGACGGACCGTTCCTCTATTACGAGCGCTACCGCAAGGGCGCGCAATATACGCTTTGCTGCCGAAAGCCCGTGGAAGGCGGTCGGGAGCAGATCATGCTCGATGGCCCGAAGGAGGCGCGCGGGCTTGATTACTTCGATATCGGCGGCATCGTCGTCTCGCCCGATCACAGGCTGATGGCCTGGGCGGCGGATCTCACCGGGTCGGAGAGCTATGTCATCCGCGTGCGCGAACTCGGCACGGGCATTGACCATGACCGGCTCGAGCGCACCTCCGGCGATATCGTCTGGGGGCGTGACGGGCGCTTCTTCTACTATATCGAGCTGGATGCCTCCCAGCGTCCCTATCGCGTGATGCGCCACCGGCTTGGCGAGCCGCAGGAAGCGGATGCCGAGATCTATCGTGAGGCCGATTCCGGCTGGTTCGTCGGCCTCGATCGCACGCAGGATGACCGCTATGCCTTCATCGACATCCACGACCATGAAACCACCGAGGTCCTTCTGCTCGATCTGGATGATCCGCGCGAGGTGCCGGTTCCCGTCTTCCCGCGCGAGGCCGGCATCGAATACGAGATCGACCACCATGAAGGCCGGCTGATCATCCGCACCAACCATGCGGACAAGAACGGCCGGAAGCCCGAGGATTATCGCATTCTGGCCCTGCCGGTCGGCGAGACGGACACCGAGAAGGCTGAGGTTCTGGTGGATGAGATGCCGGGCCGCGCGATCCAGTCGGTGAATGTGCTGAAGAACTGGCTAATCTGGTCCACCCTCGGGGAAGATGGTCCGGCCATCCATGCGCGGAACTGGCGCGACGGCACCGAGAAGCTGTTCCGCCCGCGCGCCGTCATCGGCGATATCTCCGGCGCCATCGGCCCGGAATATGATAGCGCGATCGTGCGCCTCACCTTCTCCTCGCCGGCCGAGCCGGAAGTGACGCTCGACCACAATCTGGATTCAGGCGAAGAGTTGATCCTCAAGCGGCAGGAAGTGCCGTCGGGCCATGATGCCGCGCGCTATACGGTGGAACGCGCCCATGCGCCGACCCCGGATGGTGAGACCGTGCCGATCACCATCCTGCGTCTGGCCTCGACGCCGCTCAACGGCTCTGCGCCCTGCCTGCTCTACGGCTATGGCGCCTATGGCTATGCGATGGATGCCGATTTCGAGACCGACCGGCTGAGCCTCGTCGATCGCGGGTTCATCTATGCCATCGCGCATATCCGCGGCGGCATGGAGAAGGGGTTCCGCTGGTATCGCGAGGGCAAGCGCGAGAAGAAGATCAACTCGTTCCGGGATTTCCTCGCGGCAGCGGATTTCCTCGTGCAGAAGGGCCATGTCGCGCCAAGGCGCCTCGTGGCGCATGGTGTCTCGGCCGGCGGCATGCTGATGGGCGGCATCGCCAACATGGCGGGCGATCGTTTCGCGGGCATCGTGGCCGAAGTGCCGTTCGTCGACAGCCTCAACACCATCCTTGATCCAAATTTGCCCCTCACCCCGCCCGAATGGGTGGAATGGGGCAACCCGATCGAGGATGTGAAGGCTTTCGAGGCCATGCGGGCCTATTCGCCCTACGACAACATCGCGGCGAAGGAATACCCGCCGATGTTCATCGTCGGTGGCCTCACCGATCCGCGCGTCACCTATTGGGAACCGGCAAAATTCGTGGCGAAGTTGCGCGCGACCATGACAGGCGGCGGGCCCATCCTGTTCCGCACCAATATGGGCGCGGGGCATGACGGCGCCTCGGGCCGCTATCGCCAGCTCGATGATGTCGCGCGGGTCTATGCCTTTGCGCTGGAAGTGACGGGGACGGTCCCGGCGCTGGAAAGCAAGGGCCAGGAATTCGCCCGTGGGAGCCGGCGCCGGGCTTCCGGGAACCGGAGCGGACCTTGACGGTCCCGCGAGCGCCGGAAGCGCAGAGAGCCGCGTCACGTGGCCCGCGATCGCGAATTCCCTCAGACCCTCATGCCGCTATCGATGAAGGCGCGCAGATCATCGAGGCTCCGGAAACGGCGATCCACCCCCTCGCCTTTCGCGGTCACCGAGCCGTCGGAATACATGGTGAACCGCGTGCCGGCACTGTCATAAGCACCGACAATATCGAGCGTCTCCAGCGGCGCGAGTTCGGCTTTGGCTTCTGAAAGCCGTGCGAGATCCTCGTCATGGATGAGGCCGGGCGTCGGAGGCCCGCCTTCGAAATCGGGCAACTTCGGAAGGGGCGGAAGGATGGGATCATCCTTCTTGCCGGTATCGGCCTTGTTCGCCCGCATGGCACCGGACAGGCCGGAAGCCCTGGGCTCACCCTCGATCACGGGAGCCGGCGCTGGCTCATCCGGCAGCGGGGAAATCTTGAGCGGAGGTGATTTCAGTTTGGCGAAGAGGTCACGCTCGAGATCTCCGAGGATCCTGGATTCGGATACCGGAGACCGGTCGGCGCGCATCATCCCGCCAAGCGCCTCACCAGCCCCAACCTGGGCGGGAACGGGGGTGACCGGGCGCTCGGGCGCTGCTGGCGGCGCCACCACCAAGGGCGGGATCGCCGCTTCCGGTGCAGCCGGCGGCAGCATCACGGCAAGTTGCAAAGCGTGGATTTCATGGACAATCGCGCGGCCGACCGACGCCAACGCAACGAGGACCAGAGCGCCCGTGAACAGAATGCACGCGGCCACCAGGTAGCTGTTTCCGAGATCGGTGGGGATAAGCTGCAAGGCCAGCCAGAACGCGGTGGCCGCCAGAAGAACCAGCAATCCAGCCCCGGCATGAATGAGCTTCATGATGCCTTTTCTCCCCAAACCAGAACGACGTGTCCTTGAAAAATCAGACTAATTTCGATCATCAGGGTAAATTATTCCTTGCGTTCGGCAAAATGGTGGAACGAAACCCCGCTCGCGCGCATTGCCTTGGGGCTGGCGCGGGCCTATTTCTCTCGCCGTCTGGCGTTTTCGCCGGTGCATCCGCCGCGCCTCGCGGCCCGTCATTCCTGAGGTTTCAAACCATGTCCTTCACGCTGCCGGATCTCCCCTACGCGCATGATGCGCTCCAGCCCTATATGTCGAAGGAGACGCTCGAATATCATCACGACAAGCATCACCTGGCTTATGTGAACAACGGCAACAACCTGCTGAAGGGCTCTGAATTCGAGGGCAAGACCCTCGAGGAGATCGTAACCGGCTCGCATGGCAAGAATGCCGGCCTCTTCAACAATGCCGGGCAGCATTACAACCACATCCATTTCTGGAAGTGGATGAAGCCGAATGGCGGCGGCAAGATCCCCGGCAAGCTCGAGAAGAAGATCATCGAGGATCTCGGTTCCGTCGAGAAGATGAAGGAGGACTTCATCCAGGCCGGAATCACGCAGTTCGGCTCGGGCTGGAACTGGCTCGCCGTGAAGGAGGGCCGAATCGTCGTGATGAAATCCCCCAATGGCGAGAGCCCGCTGGTGATGGGCGCGAAGCCGATCCTCGGCTGCGATGTCTGGGAGCATTCCTACTACATCGATTACCGCAACCGCCGGCCGGATTATCTCAAGGCCTTCGTCGATCATCTCGTGAACTGGGAATACGTCACCGAGATGTACGAAGCGGCGGTGAAGTAAGCATGCCATGATCTGCAAGAATGCAAAACGCCGGGGCAACCCGGCGTTTTTTGTTCTCCCGAGAGGTAAAAAGACCGGCGCTTGCCCGCCCGCGTTCCCCTCAATGCCCGTGGGCATCCTCGTTGATGGTCACGGTCGGCATATTGGAGAAATCCACGGCCACCGGGGTCTTCGCCTTGATCAGCTGCGACTGGTAGGTGCGGATCACGTGTTCGAGGCGACGGAAGGCTTCTTCATAAGCCGTCGTGCCCTTCTGGTCCTCGAAGGGCTTGAGGCAGAAGGTGATGATTTCGCGCGGACGCTCGAAGCTTGAATTGGTCATGGTGGCCTTCCCCGTTCCCTTGAGATCTGGAACCGTTTTGCAGCGCGGGTGCGCCCGCGTCAATCCGCCCTCCGTTCAGGACTGGACTTCCTAGCCGCGGAAAACGAACCATGCGCCTGTGCAGATGAAGGAAAAGCCGACGAGATGGTTCAGCGTGATCTTCTCGCCGAGGTAAAGCACGGAAAAGCCGGCGAAAACCAGAAGCGTGATCACCTCCTGGATTGTCTTGAGTTCCACCGCCGAATAGACCTGATGTCCCATGCGGTTCGCGGGCACGGCGAGGCAATATTCGACGAAGGCGATGCCCCAGCTGACAAGGATCACCACCGGCAGGGCGGTCTCCTTGAATTTCAGGTGGCCATACCAGGCGAGCGTCATGAACACGTTGGAGGCGAGCAGCAGCGCAATCGGCATCCAGTGGGCGGAAGTCAGCGACATGGGAGAACCTTCATTCGGCGAGTTCAGAAAAGCGCGAGGGTCGCATGCCCGCCGCCGCGCAGATCTCGGTGAAGCGGGGGGAGAGGAAAAAGGCCATCTCGGCCTCGCGGCTTTCGGTGGCCGGGTCGAGGCCGCGCAATTCGTCATCCACGAAGCCGGGATGGCACATCACGAGGGGGCGCGGGCCGGGCGCGACGAGGTAGCTTGCGAAATCGCTTGCATAATCGGCCCTCGCATCAAAACGCGAATAGCCGGAAAAGCCGTCATTCAGGGCAAAGCCCAGCGCCTGCATCTGCGGGGCAAATGGCCCGGCAAGGCTTGCGAGCAAGATGGCCTTGGCCGCATGACGCCCGCGCGCGCGGATCGAGGCGAGCCGGTCGGCCGGATTGCGCAGATAGGGCTTCGCATCCGGGAAGCGGCGCGGCAAGATATCCGCGAGCACGCGGCGCACGCCCGGCAGGGCATGGACATGCTGGTGGCCATCGATGAAATCCGGGGGTCGGCCCATCGCCTGCTCGAAGGCGTCGATCTGCGCCTCGAATTCCGCAGCGATTTCTGCCGATGGCAGCAGGCCCGCAACGCCGCCGCGCAGCAGGGCCGGCAGCTTCGGCAGTTCTCCGGCCGGCGCGAGGCGCTTCATGCGCGTCAGAGGCACCCCGCAGGTCAGGTTGAAATGCAGGCCCAGATCGGCCGCGCCCGAAAACTGGCCGAATAGCGCCGCACCGCTCCGCCAATGAGGGCGGTTCGTCATCGCCCCCGCCGCCTTGATCCGCCCTTCCTCCAGAAGTTCGAGGATGCCGGCGCTGACACCGGGCGTCAGCGCGAAATCATCGGCGGTCAGCACGAAATGGGTAGCGTTCGGCATTGGGCTTCCATTCATGCGCCGGACACTATCAACCGGCAAATGTGATTTGGACCCGGCAGCAAGGGCTTTCCGTTATGGCGCAGATCGTTCAGAAACAGAACGGGGGAGCGGCGTGGAAACGCGCGGCGAGGGAGGAGGAAATCATGAGCCCTGCCACGGGTCCAGGCACTGCATCGCGGCCGCTGAGGCCGGAGTTGAGCGTGGTCGTGCCAGCCTTCAACGAGGGCGAGAACATTGATGCGCTGATCGGCAATCTGGTGCCGGTGCTGGAGGAATGTGTCGCCTCTTTCGAAATCCTCTTCGTGGATGACGGCTCCTGCGACGATACGCTCTCTCGCATCAATCGTTTTGCCGAGGCGGATGGTCGCATCCGTGCGCTGCGCTTCAGCCGCAATTTCGGCAAGGAAATCGCGCTGGCCGCCGGGCTCGATCACGCGCGGGGCGAGGCCGTGGCGCTGATTGACGCCGATCTCCAGCATCCGCCGGAAATCCTGAAGACCTTCGTTGCGCGCTGGCGGGAGGGTTACGAGATGGTCTACGGGCAGCGCATCGACCGCTCGACCGATGGCGCGATCCGCCGCTGGCTGACCGATCGCTTCTACCGCCTCTTCCGCAAGTTCGGCGAAATTCCGCTGCCCGAGGGGGCGGGCGATTTCCGCCTCATGGATCGCAAGGTGGTGGAGGCCCTTCGCCAGTTGGGAGAGCGCGCGCGCTTCTCGAAAGGCCTCTATGCCTGGGTGGGATTTCGCTCCATCGGCGTGCCCTTCGAGGTGCGGGAACGCCTGCATGGCACATCCAAATGGGGCCTCAAGAAGCTGACACGCTTCGCCTTTGATGGCCTTTCCTCCTTCTCCACCCTGCCGTTGAGGCTCGCGACCTATCTCGGCATCGGCATCTCGATCTTCGCGATGACCTATGCGGTGAGCATCGCCCTGCGCACGCTGATCTGGGGCTCGGATGTGCCGGGCTTCCCGACCCTCGTGGTGTCGGTGATGTTCTTCTCGGGCATCCAGCTCGTGTTCCTCGGCATCATCGGCGAGTATATCGGCCGCATCTTCGCGGAGGTGAAGCGCCGGCCGCTCTACATCGTGGCGGAGGAAATCGGCGGCGAGCCGATCGAGAAGCCCGAGGCCGTGCCCTTGCGCGCCAAGCCGAGAGCCCGCGCCCATCCATGATCCGGGGTTTCGTCTCCGTCAGCCTCTGGACCCTGATCTCCCGCATCACCGGATTTCTGAGGGATATCCTTCTGGCCCGGTTGCTGGGCGCGGGCCTGATGATGGATGCCTTCGCCGTCGCCTTCCGCCTGCCGAACCACTTTCGCGCCATTTTCGGCGAAGGCGCCTTTTCCTCGGCCTTCGTGCCGGCCTATACCCGCATCCGCACGCAAGCGGGCGACCTTGCAAGCCGCCGCTTCCAGGGCGAGGTGCTTGCCCTGATGCTGCTGGCGCAGGGCCTGCTGCTGGTCCTGGTGCTGGCCTTCACGCCGGGCTTCATCCGCCTGCTCGCGCCGGGCTTCGCCGCTTCCGGCGCGGCGATGGGGCTGGCGGTGGAACTCACGCGCATCACCTTCCCCTATCTCGCCCTGGTCTCGCTTGTGGTCCTGTGGACAGGCGTTCTGAATGCCGAGAAGCGCTTCGCGGCCGGCGCCGCAGCGCCCGTGCTCCTCAATCTGGCGATGATTTCCACCCTGCTCCTCGCCGGCTTCTTCGCGAGCGGCGCGCATGCCGCCGCCTGGGGCGTGCTGATCGCGGGCGTGCTGGAAGCGGGCCTGCTGATGATCGCCGCCTTCCGCGCCGGCCTGCTCGCGCCGCCCGTCTGGCCGCGATGGAACGGCGAGCTGGCGCGATTCTTCCGCGCCTTCGGGCCTGCGGTGATCGGCTCGGCCGGAGTGCAGATTGCGATGCTCGCCGATACGATCATCGTCACGTTCCTGCCGCCGGGCGGAGCTTCCTCGCTTTACTATGCCGATCGCCTCTATCAATTGCCCATCGGGGTCATCGCGGTGGCCGCCGGCACGGTGCTGCTGCCGGAAATGTCGAAGCGCCTCGCGGCCGGTGACGAACCCGGCGCGCACAAGGCGCAGAACCAGAGCCTGGCGATCTCGCTGATGCTGGCCCTTCCCTTCACGGCCGCCTTCCTGTTCATCCCCGAGGCGATCATCGCCGGCTTTTTCGGTTATGGGGCGTTCGGCGAGGAGGCCGTGCGAAGCTCTGCCGCCGTTCTCGCGGCCTATGCCTGGGGCCTGCCCGCCGTGGTGGCGATCCGCTCGCTTGTCGGCAGCTTCCATGCGCGCGGTGATACGCGCACCCCGCTCTATGCTTCCCTCACCGCGATCGCGCTGAACCTCGGCCTGAAGCTGCTGCTCTGGCGCGATTATGGCGCGGCCGGCCTCGCTTTCGCCACCGCGATGGGCGCGATCGCCAATGCGCTGATCCTCGCCGCGCTGGCCATCCGCCAGAAGAAGGCCAGGCCGGATGGCGAACTCGCCTTGCAGCTCTGGGTCGCGCTGATCGGCACGATCTGGCTGGTTGCGGCGCTGCTTCTGGTGCGGGAGTTTTATGGCGCGGCGTTCAGCGCGCTCCCGGCCTATCTGAAGCTCGGGGTCTATGCGGTTGCGGGCGCCTTGGCCTATGGCGCGATCGTGCTGATCTGCGCGCGGATCGCGCGGCTTTCGCTGCGCTTCCGCTAGAGCATCCGCCCGCCAAGTGGATACCGGTTGGCGGAAAAAGCGGATGCGAAAACAAGAAGAGTGAGCGCCAGATCTAATATTGTTAGATCGGTTTGCGCTCTGGAGCATTTTCAAGCGAAGTGGTTTCCGGTTCGCGCCAAGAAAATGCGATCAGGAAAAGAGAGAAGCATTTTCAAGCGAAGTGGGCACCGGTTCGCGTCAAGAAAATGCGATCAAGAAAAGAGATAACGCATCCGATCTCGATGCCTGTTTGGTCGGAAAACGCTCTGGCCACTCAGCGCTTGTAGCCCACGCGGAGGGGCGTGCAGCGCGCGAAACCCGGCCGCAGCGGATAGACGGAAGCCTGGCGGACCAGCCATTGCTCGCAGCTCGCGACATCATGGAAACAGGCCTGGAAGGACTTCCAGTCCACCACGCCATCGCGAACTGCGCGTCCCCCGAGGTAATTCCCGGCGATCACCAGCGTATCGGCCTTGAAATGGCGCGCGGAATGACAGGGAACGCCAACGGGCGGCGGGGTCCAGGCAAGGGCCGGCGAGGCCACGAGAACGACGCCGAGCAGAACACCGGCCAAAGCAAGATTGCGCATGCGCCGCCTCCATGAAGCTGGTTGACCAGGCACGACCCGAGCGATTCGCGCCTCACCGGAAAGGAATTCGCCAGATAGCTCAAGGCTTGCTTGCAAACAAATTCATGCAATCATATATGTCTGTCATTCCATGGAACTGGATGGAGGGTAATCATGGTCCGCAATGTTGGAACGATCGACCGGGCCTTGCGCGTGATGGTCGGCCTCGTGCTGATCGCTTATGCCATTCCGCTGGGCTTTTCACAGACCGGCTGGAACTGGGTGGGCTGGATCGGTGTGGTCCCGCTTCTCACCGCATTTCTCGGCACTTGCCCGGCCTATTCCATTCTCGGCGTCTCGACCTGCGAGCGGAAGAGCGGGTGATCGCGCTTCACCGGCGACCGTCACGGTCGGCAATGCCATTGAAACACCGCTGAAACAATGCTGGACTATCTTCCGTCACGGTTCATGACGAGGAAAGGACATCGGCAATGAAGCGGATCATCCTGGCCGGAACGGTTCTCGCGGCTTGCGCGTTTTCGGCCGAGGCGCAGCATTCCGGGCATCATGGCGGGCACAATGCGCATGGCTCCCACGCCGCGCCGACCGCGAAGGCGGAGACGGCCGCAACAAAGGCCTTCCGTGCCGCGAATGACAAGATGCACAAGGATATGGACATCCCTTTTACCGGCGATGCCGATATCGATTTCTTCAAGGGCATGATCCCGCATCACCAGGGCGCGATCGACATGGCGCGCGTGGTGCTCCAGCATGGCAAGGACCCGGAAGTGAGGAAGCTCGCCGAGGAGGTCATCGCCGCGCAGGAGAAGGAGATCGCCTTCATGCGCGATTGGCTGAAGAAGAAGGGCCAGTGAGCGGCTGCACCAACGAAAAGGCCGCGGTTTCTGCCGCGGCCGATTTCGGAAGGGGTCTCGAACCTTCTTGAGGACACCACGTCTGACGTCTGGGGGCTCACAGACGTGAAATCCGTTGTATCTGCAAAGCATGATTCCCCTTTATGGAATCGTCAGGCCAGGATTGTGGCAATATCCCGAATTGAGACACGAGCCTGTGATCAGGCGGCATGGGCGAACTCCCAGTAGAGTTCTCGCGCCTTCCGGTAGGCCGGACCGGCCTGATATTCCCGCCCGTCCAGGCGGGTGACCGGCATCACCTTCGAATAATTGCCCGAGATGAAAACCTCGTCCGCGCGGGCGAAATCCTCGTAGCCCAGCGCCTGTTCCACCACCTGCATACCCGTATCGCGCATCAGCTGGATGACGCGCTGGCGGGTGATGCCGTTGAGGAAGGCGCCATTGGGAGCGGGCGTGAAGACGACGCCGTCCTTCACCATGAAGATGTTGGCCGTCGCGGTCTCGGCGATGTTGCCGAGCAGATCCCGCACGAGGCAATTGTCGAAGCCGCGCGACTTCGCTTCCGAGAGGCAGCGCGCATTGTTGGGGTAAAGGCAACCCGCCTTCGCATCTGTCGGCATGCATTCAAGCGAGGGGCGCCGGAACGGCGAGAGCGTCAGGCTCATGCCACGCGGCTCGGGCATCGGCGCCACGAACAGGCAGAGGGCGAAGCGGCAATCATCCGGGTTCGGCAGGATGGTGGAGGCACCCTCGCCTTCCGCCCACACCATGGGCTTCACGTAGAGCGGCGCATCGGCGGCGAATTTCTTCGTGCCCTCTTTCGTGAGCGCCACGATCTCTTCCGGGCTGACCCCGGCCTTGAGGCCGAGATTGCTCGCCGAGCGCACGAGGCGATCCGCATGGCGATCGAGATCGGGATAGACCCCTTCGAAGACACGGGCGCCATCGAACACGGTGGAAGCGAGCCAGAAGGCATGGCTGCGCGGCCCCATCAGCGGCGGGTTCCCCTCCAGCCAGCGCCCCTCGAAAAACGTCCAGGTTTCAGACCACGCCATCATGCCCTCCGGGATAAAACTTCCCCATACGAGCGGCAGGCCAGGGGAAGGTCAATCACTCCGGGCTTTACAGGCCGCGCTATTCGAACAAATCATCAACCGATCAAAAGCCATGATCGGCTTCGGCCTGGCATCACGCGGAGGAACCTTGGCTCGCATCTTCATGTTTGACGCCTATGGCACTCTCTTCGATGTTCACTCCGCAGTGATTCGCGCCGGCGCGCCGCTGGGCGACAAGGCGCAGGAACTCTCCGCCCTGTGGCGGCAGAAGCAGCTCGAATACAGCTGGGTTCTGACCGCGATGGGGCGCGGCGGCAGCGCCGATTTCTGGACGCTGACCGAACGCGCGCTGGATTTCGCGATGGCACGCTTCGGGCTTGGCGATCCGGCCCTGCGCAACGCCTTGCTCGACGCCTATCGCGTGCTCGATGCCTTTCCGGATGTGGCGAAGGTCCTGGGGCGGCTGAAATCCGCGCGTCACCGCACGGTGGTCTTCACCAATGGCACGCATGCCATGGTGAAGAATGCGATCGCCGCGAGCCGACTGGGCGGATACATCGATCAGGTGATCTCGGTCGAGCAGACCGGCCATTTCAAGCCGGCCATGCCGGTCTATGCCGTCGCAAGCCGGCTTGCGCTGGCGGACCACCCTTCGGATATCACCTTCGTCTCCTCGAACCGCTGGGACATTGCCGGCGCCTTCGCGGCCGGCTTCACGCCCATCTGGGTCAATCGCACCGGCCTGCCGGATGAATATCCCGGCCTTCCGCCCCTCAAGATCGTTCCCGACCTTCACGGGGTGGATTGAGCCTCAGCGGTTCGCCAGCGCGAGAAGGATGCGCGCCCAGCTTTTCTGTCCGCGATAGAAGTTCTCGAGATCGTATTTCTCGTTCGGCGAATGGATGCGATCATCGTCGAGGCTCCAGCCGATCAGCAGCGCATCGAGCCCCAGCAGGCGCTTGAAATCCCCCACGACGGGGATCGAACCGCCATGGCCGAGCACCACGGGTTCCGTGCCCCATTCGTCGCGCAGGGCCTGAACCGCAAGGCGCATATCGGGGCTGTCCTCGCTCACCTGCACCGCGCGGCTGCCCTTGTAGCCGATGAACTCCACCGAACAATCCGGCGGGATCATGCCTGCGACATATTCGCGGAAGTTCTTCTGGATGGCCTTGGGGTCCTGGTCGTGAACGAGGCGGAACGAAATCTTCGCACGCGCCTGCGCCGCGATCACGGTCTTGGTGCCGGCTTCGGTATAGCCGCCCCAGATGCCGTTGCAATCGCAGGTCGGGCGCGCCTGGATCTTCTCGATCAGCGTCCGGCCCCTCTCGCCGGCGGCGAATTTCAGGCCGACCGTGCCGAGGAAATCCGCCTCCGTGAGGCCGAGCGCCTCCCACGAGGCCTTGCGGTTGTCGCCCGTCTCGTGAACACCCTCATAGAAATGGGGGACGGCCACCCGTCCCTCGGCATCATGCATGGCGGCGATGATGCGCGCCAGGATGTGGAGGGGGTTCTGCGCCGTGCCGCCGAAATGGCCGGAATGCAGGTCGCGATTCGCGGCCCGCACGATGATCTCCTCATAGAGCAGGCCCCGCAGCGACGAGGTGATCTGCGGCCGGCCGCGATCCCACATGCCGGTATCGCAGACAAGGCAGATATCCGCCTTGAACTCCGCCGCATTCTTCTCGAGGAATTCCGGCAGGTTGATGGAACCATTCTCCTCCTCGCCCTCGATCATCACCGAGAGCGATACCGGCAGGTCGCCCGTCTCGGCGATGATGGCGCGGCACGCCTCCAGGAAGGTCATGATCTGGCCCTTGTCATCCGAGGCGCCACGCGCGCAGATCGCCGGCCCGCCGGGTGAAACCTCCTTCACCACCGGCTCGAAGGGGGGCTGTTCCCACAATTCCAGCGGGTCGACGGGCTGCACGTCGTAATGGCCGTAGAAGAGGATGTGCGGCTTGCCGGGCCGGCGGCGATGGCCCACCACCACGGGATGACCGGGCGTTTCGCGCAAGGAAGCCTCGAAGCCCATGGTCGTGAGGTCCGCCACGAGATGCGCGCCCGCGCGCCGCACCTCGGCCCTGTAGGCCGGATCGGTGGAAATGGAGGGGATCGCCAGCCAGGCTTTCAGGCGGGCGAGGGTGTTCTCGTGGCTGGCATCCAGGCGCGAGAGAACGGCAGGGAGGGACATGATTCGGCCTTCGCGGGGTAGAGAGCTTCAGCCCCTGATCATCCACAGCCCGAGTTTCAGCGCAATCATCCCCATGATGCATGCGATGATCGCATCGAGAATGCGCCAGGCCATCGGCTTTGCAAATAACGGGGTGAGCACCCGCGCGCCATAGCCAAGCCCGAAAAACCAGACGAAGGACGCGCTTGCGGCACCCATGCCATAAGCCCAGCGCTCCTGCCCCGCATAGCCCGCCGCGAGGCTGCCGACGAGGATGACCGTATCGAGATAGACATGCGGGTTGAGGAAGGTGAAAGCCGCGCAAGCCGAGAGCGCGGCCTTGAGCGTGAGGGGTGCGCCCTGCCCCACGGCCATGGCACCGGGAGTCATCGCGCGGCGCGCTGCCATGACGCCATAAGCCAGCAGGAACACGATACCGAAAATCGTGACGGCCGTGATCAGCCCCGGCACCTTCTCGATCAGGAAGCCGAGCCCCGCGACGCCCAGCGCGATCAGCGTCGCATCCGAGAGTGCGCAGAACAGCGAGACCGCGAAGACATGCTCGCGCTTGATGCCCTGCCGCAGCACGAAGGCGTTCTGCGCGCCGATCGCCACGATGAGCGATCCGCCAATGGCAAACCCGGTGACGAAAGGCAGGAGCATTCTAAAACAAGCCCTTGCGCTCAAAAGCGCCGTTATGGTTTTCTGTGGCCATTGTCATAAGGGGGGACTATTTATGCGCCAACATTTCCTGCTTTTGCTATCGGCGATCCTCCTGACAATATCACCCGCTCTTGCCCAGAAAAAGCGCGGAGCGGAACCACCTCCCGAAAAAATCCAATATGAAGCCGTGACGATCACGGCGGTGGCCGGGCAAGAAATCCTGGTGAGGCGCGGCTATGCCTTAGCGCGGGATTGCACTGTCAGAGAACCAAATCGGATCGCGGTGATCACAGCTCCCAAATCAGGCGAACTGACGGAAAAATCGCTGGAAACTTTCCCGAACTACCCGAAGGACAATCCACGTTCGGCCTGCAACAGCCAGAAGATCATGGCGACATATGCCACCTACAAGGCGCGGGACGATTTTCAGGGAGACGACGCATTCCGCTTCGCGATTGTCTACTTCGACGGCAAGGCGAAACATTTCGATGTTAAGGTCACGGTCTTGCGAGGAGGGAAAGCGCAATGAAATTTGCTGTTGCTTTGCTCTTTGCGCTTGCCATTCTTCCTTCGGTCGCTGCCGCGCAGGCGCGAAACGAGACCTATAACTGGTTGCGCTATGCCGTTGGGACCCAACCCCTGAACTTCCTGCATGCGGGGCATGTCCGAAAGAATTGCGAGCCCATCGGTCAGATCCGCATGGTCCTGCCTGTACCGCCGCAGAACGGCAAGGTAGAGGCCATTCAGAAAGCTGATTTCGTCGAATTTGGCAATAAAGGGGCGTTCAGGAAATGCTCTGAACGCCGCACGCCCGGCATTACGGTCATTTACCGGGCGACGGAAGGCTATCGCGGTTCGGACAGGTTCAGTTTCCAGCTCGTCTATAGCGACGGGTCAACGCGGCGCTACAACGTCGATATGACAATCTACTGAGGCTGGCAGGCGCTCAACGCCTCTCGCCCAGCAGGCTACCCAGCACGCCGCGCACGATGGCCGTGCCGATCTGCCGGCCGACCGTGTTTGCCACGGAGCGCGCGGCGGAGGTCGCGATCTTCTCGGCCATGCTCGGTTGCGGGCGGGGCGCGGCGCGACCTCGTCCCGTGGGCGCCGGCGCCGGCGCGCTGCCGCCAAAAAGGCCGCCGAGCACATTGTCGAAAAGGCCGCCGCCGCCCTGCGCAGCCCTGGCGGCTGCCTCGGCTTTCGCCGCCAGCATCTCGAAGGCGCTCTCGCGATCGGCCGTCTCGGTATACTTGTTGCGGAACGGGCTCTCGCGCATCAGGGCCGCACGCTCCTGCGGCGTGATTGGCCCCACGCGCCCGCCCGGCGGGGCTACAAGCGTGCGTTCCACCATCGAGGGCGCGCCCTTGCCCTCGAGCACCGAGACCAGCGCCTCCCCCACGCCGAGATTGGTGATGACCTCGGCGGTCCTGAATTTCGGGTTCGGGCGGAAGGTTTCGGCTGCGGCCTTCAAGGCCTTCTGCTCGCGCGGGGTGAAGGCGCGAAGGGCATGCTGCACACGATTGCCGAGCTGCGCGCCGACCTTGTCCGGCACGTCGAGCGGGTTCTGCGTCACGAAATACACGCCCACGCCCTTCGAGCGGATGAGGCGCACGACCTGCTCGATCGCGTCGATCAGCGCGGCGGGCGCGTTATCAAAAAGGAGATGCGCTTCATCGAAGAAGAAGACGAGCTTGGGTTTCTCGGGATCACCCACTTCCGGCAGCTGCTCGAAGAGTTCGGAGAGCATCCACAGCAGGAAGGTCGCGTAAAGGCGCGGCGACTTCATCAGCTTGTCGGCGGCGAGAATGTTGATGTGGCCCTTGCCATCCTCATCCGTGCGCATGAAATCCGCGAGCTCCAACGCAGGCTCGCCGAAGAAATTCGCGCCACCCTGGTTCTCGAGCACCAGAAGCTGACGCTGGATCGCCCCCACCGAGGCCGAGGACACATTGCCGTAGGTCGCCTGCAAATCGGCCTGCAATTCCTTGTTGTTGCCGAGTTCCGCAAGCATCGCGCGGAGGTCCTTCAGGTCGAGCAACAGCAGCCCATGCTCATCCGCATAGCGGAAGAGAATGTTCAGCACGCCTTCCTGCGTCTCGTTGAGTTCCATCAGGCGCGCAAGCAGCAGCGGGCCCATCTCGGCCACCGTGGTGCGGATGGGGTGGCCCTGCTCCCCGAAGAGATCCCAGAACACGACCGGATATTGCTCGGCCCTGTATTCGACGCCGATCTCCTTCGCGCGGTTCACGAAGGGCGGGAGCGCATTGCCCATGGCGGCGACGCCCGAAAGGTCGCCCTTGATATCCGCCGTGAAGACCGGCACGCCATTGGCCGAAAAGCCTTCGGCCAGTTTCTGCAACGTCACGGTCTTGCCGGTGCCCGTCGCGCCGGTCACGAGGCCGTGGCGATTGGCCAGCTTGAGGGTCAATTCCTCGAACTTGGTCTCGCTCTTGCCGATCAGAATGGTCTTCGCGTCTGCCAAGGTCTTTCTCCAGCCGTTTTCCATGAGGCGACCAGCGCATATATCCGCTTCGCCCCGATTTCGGAAAGATCGCATTCGAGCGAAATTCGTGCGCCATTCTCATCTGGTCGAAAGCTTCGCGCGTGACCATCGGCGAGGCGTGAGGGGATCGGCGCAGCCGAACTTGTTTACATCTAAACAATCTTGCCTTGCCTGCCCCGGCGGGATCGCGTAACGCTCCGGCAACGTCTCATCCGGGGAGGATCGATCATGATGCAGGAACTCATCAACCGCGTGGTTCAGAATGTCGGGCTTGACCCCGCTCTGGCCGAGAAGGCCGTGGGGATGATCCTCGCCTTCCTGCAGAAGGAAGCGCCGGAAGCCGCGGGCGAAGCCTTCGCTGCCATGCCGGGCGCGGCCGAACTGGCGGCGGCCCATGCCGCTTCGGAAGGCGGCGGCGGTCTCCTCGGCGGGCTGATGGGCATGATGGGCGGCGGTGGCGGCGTGATGGCGCTGGGCCAGCAGCTGATGGGCGCGGGCCTTGGCATGGGACAGATCCAGTCTCTCTCCAAGGAAGTCTTCGCCTATGGCCGCGAGACGGCCGGCGAAGACGCGATGGGCGCGCTGGTGGGCGCCATCCCGGGCCTCAGCCAGTTCGTCTGAGGCCATCGGACCCAGGCGGATTTCAAGGCCTCGTGCGCGGGCGCGAGGCTTTTTCGCAAGGCTTTTTCATGCCTCTGACGGGGGCGATCAGCCCCCTTCCAAAGTCCATTTCAACTTGGGCGAGGCTCGCGTTATAGAAGCCGTCCATGGATGCCCCCGATCTCACCCCGCCGAAACTTGCCTCTGAATTTCCGGCCGTGACCGAAGGCGACTGGCGTCGCCTGGTCGATGGCGTTCTGAAGGGCGTGCCCTTCGAGAAGAAGCTCGTGACCCTCACCGCGGATGGGATCGCGCTTCAGCCGATCTATCCGCGTGACGCGCAGGCCGAGCCGATCGCCGGTGCGCGCGGCGCCGCCCCCTGGGGCATCGCCGCGACGGTGGATCACCCCGATGCCGCAGAAGCCAATCGCCTCGCGCTGATCGATCTCGAGGGCGGGGCGGATCAGCTCACCCTCGCCTTCGCGGGTTCGCTCACCGCGCGCGGTTTCGGCCTGCCGCCGAGGGCGGAGGCGCTGGCGACCGCGCTCGCGGGCATCCATTGCGATCTCGTGCGCCTGAGGTTTGATCCGCCGCCCTTCGCGGGGGCGGAGGTGGCCGACCTCTTCCGGACCTATGCGAAATCCCGCAACCTGCCGGGCGCGACGCTGAAGGTCGAGTTCGGCATGCGCCCGCTGGCGGATTGGGCGCGCATTGGCGCGATTCCAAAAGCATGGCTTGCGATCTGCACGCGTATCCGCGAAGCGGTTCTGGCGCTGCTTGAAGCCGGGTTCACGGGCCCGTTCCTGATGGCGGATTCCCGCCCCTTCCATGAAGCAGGTGCCAGCGAGGCGCAGGAAATCGCAAGCCTGATCGCGCAAGGGATCACCTATCTGCGCCTGCTCGGCAAGGGTGGATTCGCGCCGGAGAAAGCACAGATGCTGATTGCTTTCACCATCGCGGCGGATCAGAATCAATTCCTCACGCTCGCGAAAATCCGTGCTTTCCGCCGCCTCTGGGCCGGCGTGCTCGAACATTGCGGGGTGAAGAAGCCCGCACCCGCGTTCATCCATGCCGAAAGCGCCTTCCGCATGATGACGCGGCGCGACCCCAACGGCAACATGCTGCGCGTGTCGATCGCCGGCCTCGCGGCGGCTCTGGGCGGGGCGGATTCGCTCACGCTGCTTCCGTATAGCGCGGCGCTCGGCCTGCCGGATTCCAATGCGCGCCGCCTCTCGCGCAACACGAGCCTCATCCTCCTGCGTGAATCCAACCTCCATCGCATGATCGACCCGGCTTCCGGCTCCGGCGCGATCGAGGAGATCACCGAGACGCTGGAGGAGAAGGCCTGGGCCATCGTCCAGCATCTCGAGGCCGAGCGCGCGGGCAGCCTCGGCGGCATGGCGGCGGCGCTTGAAACCGGCGCCTTCGCCCGGAAGATCGCGGCCACGCGCGAAAACCGCCTGCGCGCTGTTGCCAGCCGTGCGGTTCCGGTGACCGGCGTGAGCGAGTTCCCGAACATCACGGAAGTGGAAACCCCGGTGCTGATGCCCGCGCCCGCCGCTTCCGCGAGCCAGACCAAGTTCCCCGGCATGCGGCTCGCCGCACCCTTCGAAGCCCTGCGCGACCGCGCCGATGCGCTTGCCGCAAGGGGCGCGAAACCGCGCATCTTCCTGGCGCCCCTGGGCCGGCTCGCGGATTTCACCCCGCGCGCGACCTTCACGAAGAACGCCTTCGAGACCGGCGGCATCGAGGCGCTTCTGTCGGATGGCTTCCCGCTTTCGGCGGGCGGCACGGATATCGATGAACTCGTCCGCGCCTTCAAGGCTTCTGGCACCACCCTCGCCTGCCTCGTCGGGGCGGATGCGGAATATCAGCTGGAAGCCGTCCCGATCGCGCAGGCCCTCCACGCGGCCGGGGCCGCCCCCCTGCTGATGGCCGGCAAGCCTGGCGACCTCGAAGCGCTGCTCGCGGAAAGCGGCGTGAGCGGTTATGTTGCCTTTGGCATGGATCTGGTCGCATTCCTCGATCATCTGCTGACTGGCCTGGAAAATTCATGCATCGAGCCGAATTCGTGAGCGGGAGAATGCCCATGGTCCCGGATTTCTCGAACCTCCCCAAGCCTTCGAGCCGAGCGCCGTCACAGGCCGCGCGCGAGCATGCCGCCCGCGCTTCTGCCTGGGAGACACCCGAAGGCATCGCCATCCAGCCGCTGACGGATGAGGTTGCCCTCGCCGGCCTCGATTTCCTCTCGACATGGCCCGGTGCAGCGCCCTTCCTGCGTGGCCCCTACCCCACGATGTATGTGACGAACCCGTGGACCATCCGCCAATATGCGGGCTTCTCCACGGCGGAGGATTCGAACGCCTTCTACCGCCGCAACCTCGCGGCAGGGCAGAAGGGGCTTTCGGTCGCCTTCGATCTCGCGACGCATCGCGGCTACGATTCCGATCACCCGCGCGTGGCCGGTGACGTGGGCATGGCGGGTGTCGCGATCGATTCCATCCTCGACATGCGCACGCTTTTCGATGGCATCCCGCTCGACCGCATGAGCGTGTCGATGACGATGAACGGCGCGGTCCTGCCCATCCTCGCGCTCTTCATCGTGGCGGGCGAGGAGCAGGGCGTGCCGGCAAAGCAGCTCTCCGGCACCATCCAGAACGACATCCTGAAGGAGTTCATGGTCCGCAACACCTATATCTACCCGCCCAAGGGGTCGATGCGGATCATCTCGGACATCTTCGCCTTCACGGCGGAGAACATGCCGAAATTCAACTCGATCTCGATCTCCGGCTATCACATGCAGGAGGCGGGCGCGACGCAGGATCTCGAACTCGCCTATACCCTGGCCGATGGCCTCGAATATCTCCGCGCCGGCACGGCCGCCGGCCTCGATATCGACGCGTTTGCGCCGCGCCTCTCGTTCTTCTGGGCGATCGGCATGAATTTCTTCATGGAAATCGCCAAGATGCGCGCCGCGCGCCTGCTCTGGGCGAAGATCGTGAAGGGCTTCGAGCCGAAGAGCGACAAGTCCCTGGCACTCCGCACGCATTGCCAGACCTCCGGCTGGTCTCTTGCAGCGCAGGACGTGTTCAACAATGTGCCACGCACGCTTGTCGAGGCATTGGCCGCGACGCAAGGGGGCACGCAATCGCTGCATACCAACGCGCTGGATGAAGCCCTCGCGCTGCCCAGTGACTTCTCCGCCCGCATCGCGCGCAATACGCAGATTCTCATCCAGCAGGAGAGCGGCACCTGCCGCCTGATCGACCCCTGGGGCGGCGCGCGCATGGTCGAAAAGCTCACGGCTGATCTCGCGGCGCGGGCTTGGGCCCATATCCAGGAAGTCGAAAAGCTCGGCGGCATGGCGAAGGCCATCGAGGCCGGCATTCCGAAGCTGCGAATCGAGGAAGCCGCGGCCCGTACCCAGGCCCGCATCGATTCCGGCGAGCAGGCGATCATCGGTGTGAACCAGTTGAAGCCGCTCGATGAAAGGCCGCTCGACATCCTGCAGGTCGACAACGCTGCCGTGCGGGCCCGGCAGATCGAGAAACTGAAGCAGCTGCGCGCCAGCCGTGATGCGGGCAGGGTGAACACCGCGCTCGCCGCGCTTGAGAATGCGGCGCGTTCCGGCAACGGCAATCTCCTTGCGCTGGCGGTCGATGCCGCCCGCGCCCGCGCCTCCGTAGGCGAGATCAGCCTTGCGCTGGAGAAGGCCTGGAACCGCCATCAGGCGGAGATCCGCGTCGTCTCGGGCATCTATCGTGACACGGTCGGCAAGGATAACCCCGCGGTCGCCCGCGCTTCCGGCATGGTGCAGGCTTTCGCCGAGAACGAGGGGCGCAAACCGAAGATCCTCGTCGCGAAGATCGGGCAGGACGGACATGATCGCGGCCAGAAGGTGGTGGCCTCAGCCTTTGGCGATCTCGGTTTCGAAGTGGAGATCGGCCCGCTTTTCGCCACGCCCGAGGAAGTCGCGAAGCAGGCCGTGGCCGGCCACGCGCATGTCGTGGGTGTTTCAAGCCTCGCGGCGGGCCATCTCACGCTCGTGCCCGCGCTGAAGGCGGCGCTGATCGCCGAGGGCGGGGCGGATATCATGATCGTTGTCGGCGGCGTGATCCCCCCGCAGGATTTCGCCGCGCTGATGGAAGCGGGCGCGACGGCGATCTTCCCGCCCGGCACGAACATTGCCGAGGCTGCCGCGAGCCTGCTCGATGGGCTCAACCGGAAGCTTGGTTATTCGCAGCCGCCGGTGGCGGCGCAATAAGCACATGCGGCCAGACCTGCTGATCACCGGCTTCGGCCCGTTTCCGGGCGTGCCGGTCAACCCGTCCGCCCGCCTCGTGGAAGCGCTGGCGCGGCTGCCCGGCTGGCTATGGTTGGGCTGGAAGGTGCGTCACGCGATCCTCCCCGTGAGCTATGGCCCGACGGAGGCGGCCCTCGCGCCCCTGCTGGAGAAGCGGCCGCGCGCGATCCTGATGTTCGGGGTGGCGGCCAGGCGGAAGGCGGTGACGGTGGAGATCGTCGCGAGGAACAGGACAAGCCGCACCGCGCGGGATGCCTCGGGACGCCTGCCGAAGCTCGCGCGCCTCGATTCCGGCCCGGCGATCCTCAAGGGGCGCGCGCCGATGCCGCGCCTGCGGGATTTGCTGCGCGAAGCGGGCAACCCGGTTCGATTGTCGCGGAATGCCGGGCCCTATCTGTGCAACGCAGCCTATCGCTTCGCGCTTCGCGGCACGAAAGCGAAGGTGCCGGTGGTGTTTGTGCATGTTCCGCGCGTCAGGAAGAGCAGCGATCCGCGCGGCATCGCCTTCGGGCCCTTGCTCTCGGGCAGCGCGGCGATCGCGCGGCGGCTGGTTCTGGCGAGCCGTTTAGCCCCGTAAAGCAGCGACAGGCCGCATCCGGCCGACCTCGATTCCATTCCAATTGGCCATGCGATGATCGAGCCGCTCGGTGACGACCTTCGCCTCGCTGCCGAGCGCAAGGAACCGCGTGAGCAGGGCGGCCATCGCGATCTCCGAGGCGCGGGTCGCGCCATCATCGATTTTCAGCGCGATCCCCAGCCCAAGTTCGGGCAGCGCGCCGCAATAGACGCCCTCGGCGCCGGTCTTGATGAAGGCGCGCTCGCGCAAGGTTTCCATCACCACCGTATCGAAGCGGCCTGTCCCGGCGACGTGGAACGGTGCGGCCGCGACCGCCTTGCGAAGGCGCTCGACCGCCTCTGCGCGAGCCGGCGACAACCCGGTGCCGCTCGCGAATTTCGCGAAGCCCGCCGCGAGAGACCGCAAGGGAATCGCGAAGGTCGGGATCGAGCAGCCATCGACGCCGCGCGTGGCTTTCGCAAGATCAAAGCCGGTCATGGCCTGAAGCGCGGCGGTGATTTCCCGCATCGTTGGGTGCTCGGGCTGGATGTAGCCCTTGGGGTCGTGCCCCGTCGCAATCGCCAGGCAGACAAAGCCCGCATGTTTGCCGGAGCAGTTGTTGTGCAGCGCCGAGGGTTTGAGGCCGGCGGCGACGAGGGCTTGAAGCGCCTGATCGCCATTCGGTCCTTTTGCTTCACGGGCGCGCTGGTTCAGCATCGGCCAATGCGCGCCGCATTCGAGGCAGGTTTCATCCCGCCCCGCCTTGGCGAGCATGGAGGCTGCCATCTTCGTGTGCTCCTCCTCGCCGGAATGGCTGGCGCAGGCGAGCGCGAGTTCGGCATCCGTCAGGCCGAAACGATCCGCCGCGCCGCTTTCGATCAGCGGCAGGGCCTGAAAACCCTTCACGGCCGAGCGCGGGAAGATGGGCCGCTCGATATCGCCCAGCGCGAAGACCAGCCGGCCTTCGGAATCGACCACCGCCAGCGCGCCCCGATGCCCGCTCTCGACGATGCCGCCACGCGTGATTTCAACCAGCAGGGGGTTGGCCATGGAGGGGTGTCGCCGGGTTCGAGGGACTAATCCTTCGCACGCTCCACGTAGGAGCCGTCTTCCGTGTTGATCACCACGCGCGTTCCGGCGGTGACATGCGGCGGGATGGCCGTGCGCACGCCGTTCGAAAGGATCGCGGGCTTGTAGGAGGAGGAGGCCGTCTGGCCCTTGGTCACCGGCTCGGTCTCTGTGATCTCGAGGATGACGCGCTGCGGCAGCGTGATCGTCACGGCGGCACCGTTGAACACGCCGAGCTTCACGATCATGCCCTCCTGCAGATAGGCGACGCCATCGCCGATCACGTCGCCGGGCACGGTCACCTGCTCATAGTTTTCCTGATCCATGAAGATGTAGCCGTTATCATCCGGGTAGAGGTAGGAGTAATCCTTCTCTTCCACGAAGGCCTTCTCCACCTGCTCCGTCGTGCGGTAGCGGAAGGTGGATTTCACGCCATCCGAAAGGCGGCGGCCGTCGATCTGGGTTGTGGGCGTGCCCTTGCCGGGGAAGAAGCTTTCCGCGGAAATGACGGAATAGAGCCGGTCATCCACCTCGATGACATTGCCCTTGCGGATGGAGGAAGCGATGACCTTGACCACGGATATCCCCGTCTGATGGAAGCGCGATTGCTTTTCGGAAAGTCCGGCTCCATAGCCGCTTCCTTGAGAAACGCCAACCCTTTCGCAGGAGGAATCCGGAGCTTCCATGCCCGCCACGCCCTTCTGGCACCGCGAAACCCATCAGCGCCGTCGTCCGGCCTTGCGGTTGCGCGCGCGCCTCAAGGCCGCGATCCGCGCGCATTTCGAGGGCCAGGGCTTCTGGGAGGTCGAGACGGGGCTCGTGCAGGTCTCGCCCGGCAACGAGACGCATCTCCATGCCTTCGAGGCGCATTGGGTCGATGCCGCTGGCGAGGCCGCGCGCGGCTATCTTCACACTTCGCCCGAATTCGCGATGAAGAAGCTGCTGGCGGCGGGCGAGGAGCGCCTCTTCCAGTTCGCGCCGGTCTTTCGCGCGCGGGAAGCCTCGCGCCTGCACGCGCCGGAATTCGTGATGCTCGAATGGTATCGGACGGGGGAGGATTACACTGCCCTGATGGCCGATTGCGCGGCCCTGCTGCGTCTCGCCAGCGAGATTGGCGGGCGGCGAGCGGCGCATTTCCGTGATCGCCGCTGCGACCTCACCGCCGAACCCGAGCGGCTGTCACTGGTGGACGCGTTCTTGCGCCATGCCGCCATCGCGCTGGAGCCCTGCCTTGCAGATCGCGATGCCTTCGCGGCAGAGGCCAAGCGGATCGGCATGCGCGTTGCCCCGGACGACACATGGGGCGACATCTTCTCGCGCATCCTCACCGAGCGCATCGAGCCGTTTCTCGGGCAGGGCCGCGCGACGATCCTCGATCGCTATCCCGTTTCCGAGGCCGCTTTGGCCCGCGCTTGCCGGGATGAACCGCGCTTCGCCGAGCGCTTCGAGCTTTATGTCTGCGGCATCGAACTCGCCAATGCCTTCGGCGAACTCACCGATCCGACCGAGCAGCGCCGCCGTTTCGAGGCAGACATGGCCGAGAAGCAGCGCCTCTATGGCGAGAGCTACCCGCTCGACGAGGATTTCCTCTCAGCCCTGGCCCATATGCCACCCGCCTCTGGCGCGGCCCTCGGTTTCGATCGGCTGGCCATGCTCGCGGCGGGGGTCGAGAGCGTGCAGGAGGTGATTGCCACGCCTTTTCCCTTTGGCGAGGGTAGATGAAGACGCTGCGCAGCATCGATGACCTGGAAGCAGCGGCCCTGCTGGAAGACGGCGCGACACCGGAACTGGAGGCTGTTGCGGCGCGCTACGCCGTCGCGATCACCCCGGCGATTTCCGCGCTCATCCGTCAGGGGGAGCCCGGCATCGCCGCACAGTTCCTGCCCGATGCGCGCGAACTCGTGACCATGCCGGCGGAAAACCCCGACCCGATCGGCGATCATTCACATTCGCCCGTCAAGGGCCTCGTGCATCGCTACCCGGATCGCGTGCTGATCAAGGCGCTCCATGCCTGCCCTGTCTATTGCCGCTTCTGCTTCCGCCGCGAGATGGTGGGGCCGAACGGCGACGGCACGCTTGATGATGCCGAACTGGAGATGATTTTCGATTACATCGCGGCGCATCCCGGCATCTTCGAGGTGATTGTCACCGGCGGCGATCCGCTGATGCTCTCGGCCCGGCGCATCGGTGCCATGGGCGAGCGGCTCGCGCGCATTCCGCATGTGAAGCTCATGCGCTGGCATAGCCGCGTGCCGGTGGTGGCGCCGGAGCGGGTGACCGCGGAGATGGTCCGCGCACTCGCCATCCCCGGCAGGGCCGTGAGCATCGCGATCCACGCGAACCACCGAAGCGAATTCACGCCCGCCGCCGAAGCCGCCATCGCCCGCCTTGCCGATGCCGGCCTCGTGCTGCTGGGCCAGACGGTGCTGCTGAAGGGCGTGAATGCCGAGACCGAGACGCTCGCGGCGCTCTTCCGCGCCATGGTCGTGAACCGCATCCGGCCGCTCTACCTCCACCACCCTGATCTCGCGCCGGGCACGAGCCATTTCCGTCTTGGCATTGCGGAGGGTCAGGCGATCTATGGGCGCTTGCGCGGTCGGCTCTCCGGCCCCGCGATCCCGGCTTATGTGCTCGATCTGCCAGGCGGGCACGGCAAGGTGCCGATCGGGCCGGATTCTCTGCGCCAGGGGCCGGAGGGCCTCGAAATCCGGGACCCGTCCGGCCTCTGGCGCGCCTATCCCGGATGACCAAGCCTTGTCGGATCTCCGCGCGCCACAGGAAACACGGCTCCGTCGACCTACACCACCAAAGGGACGTCACCCTCCAAGAACAAGCAGGCTTTCTTCCCGAATTCACGATTCCGCCACATGGCCGGTTGACAGATGGCGGAGTGATGGAGGACTTCTCGTTTCCGTTACAAGAACAAGACGAACGGTTCAGATAGGGAGGAACCAGATGACGACCAGGCGTGAAATTCTGAAGGCGGGTGCAGCCGGCGCCACCTTGGCGGGCCTTGGCCTGCCGCTGGCCATTCCGGCTCAGGCGCAGGCCATCACCAGCCTCGACATGTTCATTCCGGCGGCACCGGGCGGTGGCTGGGATGCGACAGGCCGCGCGATGGAAGCGGCGATGCGCGCCGACGGCATCATGAGCGAGTTCAGGATCGAGAATGTCGGCGGCGCCGGCGGCATGGTCGGCCTGCCGCGCTTCGCAGGCCAGAAGAGGGGCCAGGGCAACGCGATCATGATCGGCGGCCTCGTGATGGTCGGCGCTGGCATCGCCAACAAGAGCCCGATGACCATCCTCGACGTGACCCCGATCGCGCGCCTCACCGGCGAGGCGCTCGTGGTGGTGGTTCCGGCGGCCTCGCCCTTCAAGACGATGGCGGACCTCGTCGCGCAGCTCAAGAAGGACCCGAAATCGGTCTCCTGGGCCGGCGGTTCGGCGGGCGGCACCGACCACATCCTCGTGGGCCAGATCGCCAAGGCCAATGGTGTCGATCCGCGCCAGACGAGCTACGTCGCCTTCGCGGGTGGCGGCCCGGCCCAGGCGGCGCTGCTTGGCAACCAGGTCTCGGCCGGCGTGTCGGGCTATGGCGAATTCGAGGAGCAGGTGAAAGCCGGCAAGCTGCGCGCGCTGGCGGTTTCCTCGGAAGCCGCACAGCACAACGTGCCCTCGCTCAAGGAGCAGGGCATCAATATCGTGCTCTGGAACTGGCGCGGCGTGTTCGGCGCTCCGGGCATCACCACCGCGCAGCGCGATGCGCTGGTGGCGCTGATGGACAGGATGGTCAACGGCCCGGCCTGGAAGAAGACGCTCGAGACGCGCGGCTGGGAAGGCATCTACCTCACCGGCGACAAGTTCGGCGAATATGTGAAGCAGAACGTCGCCGACACCACCACGATCCTGAAGGATCTCGGCCTCGCCAGCTGAGGCACAGGGCCAGGCCTGCCGGACGGGGCGATGACGGATCGCCCCGTCCCTTTCTGGAGCGCTCTTTTCAAGCCATTCAAGCAAGGCATTGAAATTCGTGGCGAACCGGGCTTCGCTGCGACGCTCCTTTCGCGCATCCAGAGGGGGAACTGGAGGAGCCATGTCCGATTCATCATCCGAACACATCGAATCCACGCTGCCGCACAAGCTCGCGGCCTTCGGCGTCATCGCGCTGGGCCTTGCGGCCGCATGGCAGTCAACACTCATTCCGCAGGTTCTTTACACCACGGTCGGCCCTTCGGTTTTCGCGTGGTTCGTCGCGGGCTTCCTCCTGGTGCTGGGCGCTCTGCTGCTCGTCGCGGCGTTTCGCGGCGGCTGGGCAGCCGACCAGGAAGGCACGCTGAGCGAATGGGGTTCGCTGGGCTGGGTGACCCTCGGGCTTGTGCTCAATGTCGTCCTCATCGAGTGGATCGGCTTCATCCTGTCCTCGACGCTGCTCTTTGCCTGCGTGGCGCGCGGCTTCGGCAGCCGGAAACTCCTGCGGGATGCGGCGATCGGCTTCGGGCTGGCGCTGATTTCCTATGTCGGGTTCGACCGCATTCTCGGCTACAAGATCGGCTCCGGGCTGATCGAGAAGCTCTTCTGAGGCAGGGACTGGGCAGGGACTCGCCTCGCGGCGAAGCGACGTTCCGGGGGGAACATCATGGATACTCTCGCTCTTCTGATGCAGGGCTTCGCCAATGCGCTGACGCCCATGAACCTGCTATGGGCGCTCGCAGGGGTCACCGTCGGCACGGCCATCGGCGTGCTGCCGGGTCTCGGTCCGGGGCTGACCATCGCGCTGCTCCTGCCCATCACCTACAAGGTGGACCCGACCTCGGCCTTCATCCTGTTCGCCGGCATCTATTACGGCGCGATGTATGGCGGCTCGACCACCTCCATCCTGATCAACACACCGGGCGAGAGCGCAACCATCATCACCGCGATGGAAGGCCACAAGATGGCGAAGAAGGGCCGCGCCGGCGCGGCTCTCGCCACGGCTGCCGTGGGATCGTTCGTGGCCGGCACCTTCGGCACGCTGGGCATCACCTTCCTGGCCCAACCCGTCGTGGAACTGGCGCTGAAATTCGGGCCAGCCGAATATTTCTCGCTGATGATCCTCTGTTTCGTCACCGTGTCGGCGGTGCTCGGATCATCCGCCCTGCGAGGGCTCACCGCGCTCGCCATCGGCCTGTTCTTCGGGATGATCGGCATCGACCTGCAATCGGGCCAGCCGCGCTTCACCTTCGGGATCGTGGAACTGCTGGATGGCATCAACGTGCTGATCGTGGCCGTCGGCCTCTTCGCGGTGGGCGAGACCCTGCATCTCGCGACGCAAAGGAAGACAGAAGAGGAAGTCATCGACATCAAGGGCCCGGTGGGCATGACGAAGGAGGACTGGAAGCGCTCCTGGAAGCCCTGGCTGCGCGGAACAGCCTTTGGCTTCCCCATCGGCGCAATGCCTGCGGGTGGTGCGGAAATTCCGACCTTCCTCTCCTATTACACCGAGAAGAAGCTCGCGAAGAACCCTGAGGAATTCGGCCATGGCGCCATCGAGGGCGTGGCCGGGCCGGAAGCCGCGAACAACGCGTCTGCCGCCGGCGTGCTCGTGCCGATGCTCACTTTAGGCCTGCCGACCTCGGCCACCGCCGCCATCATGCTCTCGGCCTTCCAGAGCTATGGCATCAACCCGGGGCCTCAACTGCTCGCGACGCAAGGGCAGCTCGTCTGGACGCTGATCGCCTCGCTCTTCATCGGGAATGTGATGCTGCTGGTGCTGAACCTGCCACTGGTGGGACTGTGGGTGAAGATCCTGAAAATCCCGCAGCCGCTGCTCTACGGTGGCATCCTCGTCCTGGCGACGATCGGCACTTATGGCATCAGCCGCTCGGTGGTGGATCTCATCCTGCTGTATATCGTGGGCTTCATGGGCTTCATGATGCGCCGGTTTGATTTCCCGACATCGCCGGTCATCATCGGCATGATCCTGGGGCCGATGGCGGAACAGGAATTCCGCCGTGCGATGACCATCTCGAACGGCGATCCGATGATCTTCCTGCAGAAGCCCCTCTCGCTCGCGCTGCTGGTGCTGGCGGCGATTGCAATCCTGTCTCCGATCATCTGGAGGCTGAGGCGCCGCAAGGCAGCGGCCTGAAACCAATCCGGCCGCCAGCAAGACCGTGCTCCTCCCAAAGGGTGGCAGGCTGCGGCGAAGCACTTCGAGAGAAGGCATTTCTTTAGGAATTGCGCATGTAAAAAGGCTCGAGCCATAGAACATGGTGTCTTCATGCGAACTCGCCAATTTGATTGGAAACCCGGCATTGGCCTTTCATGGCAGGGCGAAGCGGGCTTCGAGCCCGATTTCGTCCTGTATTTTGGGTCGCGCGCGCTGCTGTCCGATCCCGCCTGCTACGATTCCCTGCGCCAGACCTTTCCCCACACGGCTCTCGTTGGCTGCTCCACCGGTGGCCAGTTCGACCAGACGCAGATCTGCGACGATCGGGTGCTGGCGGTCGCGGTGGGGTTCCATGAATCCCGCGTGCGGCTCGCCTCGGTCGAGGTCAGGTCACCAAGCCACTCGGCCGAGGCCGGCGCTGCCCTTGGCCGGCAACTGGCCGCGCTCGACCTGCGTGCGATGCTGGTCTTCTCCGATGGTCTGAGCGTCAACGGCACGGCCCTTGTCGCCGGCTTACAGGACGCCGTGAGCCCCATGGTGACCATCAGCGGCGGGCTTGCCGGCGATGGAGCCGCCTTCGAACGAACGCTCGTGGGGGCCAACGCGCCGCCGGCAAGCGGTTGCGTCGTGGCGATCGGCCTTTATGGCGATCATCTCTCGATCCAGACCGGCCATGCCGGCGGCTGGACGCCTTTCGGCCCCCGCCGCGTCATCACCCGGTCACAGGGCAATTTGCTGCAGGAACTCGATGGCCGGCCGGCTTTCGAACTCTATCGTCGCTATCTCGACGAGGAAGATCTACGCGCCCTCCCCGGTTCGGCCTTGCTTTTTCCGTTGCGCATCGAGCCCCAAGGCCAGACCGGGCAGGATGTGGTGCGGACGATCCTCTCGATCGATCAGGCGAGCGGCGAGATGACCTTCGCCGGAGACATGCCGCAGGGCTGGAGCGCACAATTGATGCGTGGCAACTCCGCAAGGATGGCCCAGAGTGCCGCCGAGGCCATGCGTCAGGCGCAGCCAAGGGCGAGCGAGGCGGAAGGACTGGCGCTTCTGGTCTCCTGCATTGGGCGGCGCCTGCTGATGGGCCAGTGCGCGGTGAACGAGGTCGAGGCCGCGGCGGAAGCCATGGCAGTCCAGCATGCGCTGATCGGCTTCTATTCCTATGACGAGATTTCACCGCATGCCCAATCCGGCTTCGCGCAATTGCATAACCAGACCATGACCGTCGTGACGGTCTCGGAAACGAGCGACGAAGCTTGATGTCCCACCGTCTCTACGAAAAGCAACTCGCGCAAGCGACCCGGCCCGACCAGAGCGTGGATCTCGCTCGGCTGGGGGAGCTCGTGACCGCGGCCTATGCCGAGGCCGAACGCGAGCAGCGGCGCAACGAACATTCGATCGCCGTGATGATCGAGGAAGTCGACCAGCTCAATCGCAGCCTCCAGGCGTTGGTGGCGGCCCGCACGGCGGAGCTGGCCGAGGCGACTGATGCACTGAACATGACCCTGGACAATGTGGACCAGGGCATCGTGATGACCGACAGCGAGGGGCGGATCAGCAGCTACAATTCCCGCTTCGTCGAATTTGCGGGTTTGACGCACCAGGAATGCCGCAGTCGCCCGCTTTTCCGCACGGTCTTGGATCGCATGATGGCCAGGGGCGAGTTCGACCGCGCGGAAGCCGGGTTCCGCCATTGGTTGAACACCTCGGCCCAACAACCGGACAATCACATTCTTGAGCATACCCGGCCGGATGGCACGGTGTTGCGCGTGCAGACGCGCCGGTTGCCACAGGGTGGCGAGGTTCGCGTCCTGTCGGATATCACCGATATCATCTCCCGCCAGCGCGAGGTGGAGCAGGCCCGCCGCCTGCTCGAGGAAACGATCGAGCATGTGACGCAAGGCGTGCTGAAGATCAGCGCCGACCGGCGGATCGAATTCTTCAATGCCCGCGTGGTGGAGCTTCTGGGTCTTCCCGAGGGCATCCTCCGGCTGGGCATGCCGTTCCGCGAATTGACCGAGTTCCAGTTCCGCAACAGCGAATTCGAAGGCCAGAGCGAGGAATTTGTCCATTTCGTGCGCAATGGCGGCGTTCTGGACAAGTTCCTGGCCTATGAGCACAAGCGACCGAACGGCCGCGTGCTCGACATCCGCACCATCCCCATGGCGGATGGCGGCGCGGTTCGCACCTTCACCGATGTGACCGATGCGCGCCAGCACGGGGATCGCATCCAGCGGGCCGAGGCGGAATTCCGCTCACTATTCGAAAATTCCATCGTGGGGATCTACCGGTCGACGATCGACGGACGGCAGCTTCGCGCCAATCCGGCGCTGGCCCGGCTCAACGGTTTTGCCTCCGAGGCAGAGATGCTGCAATCGGGTGAGTATCCGGCCCGCGACTGGTATGTGAACCCCAATCGTCGTGATGAATTCGCGGCCATCATGCAGAAGGAAGGCCGTGTCTCGGATTTCGTTTCCGAGGTCTATCGGATCCGAACGCGCGAGCGGGTCTGGGTGTCTGAATCGGCCTGGATCGTGCGCGATGACGAAGGCAATCCGCTCTATTACGAGGGCATGGTCATCGACGCGACGGACCGCAAGAAGGCCGAGAGCGAGATCCAGCATCTCGCCCTGCACGATGTGCTGACGAACCTTCCGAACCGGACCCTCTTTCTCGAAAAACTGGGCAATGCCATCGCCACCAACCGGCGCGGCAATGAGCTCGCGATCCTTTGCCTCGACCTCGATCACTTCAAGGACGTGAACGACACGATGGGGCATGATGTGGGCGACGTGCTGCTGCAGCTCGCGGCGCGACGCCTTTCGCGCGTGGTGGCGCAAGCCGGGATGGCCGCGCGGTTCGGCGGCGACGAATTCGCGGTGATCCTGCCGGAATTACGGGAAAGGGAGGCGGTGGTGCAGCTGTGCAAGAGCATCATCCGCAAGCTTTCCATGCCCTACCGCGTGCGAGGCAAGCGCGTCTTCGTGGGGGCCAGCGTCGGCGTGGCCCTCTCCCCGGCCGATGGCACCGATCCGCATGAATTGTTCAAGAAGGCAGATATCGCGCTCTATCGCGCAAAACGCGACGGGCGCGGCACCTATGCCTTCTTCGATGAGGGCATGACAGCGGCGATCCGCGCGCGGCGGGAGGTGGAGCAGGAACTGCGCCGCGCCATCCAGAACGACGAGTTCGTGCTCTACTACCAGCCGATCATCGATCTCGAGCGCAACCAGCCGATTGCCTACGAGGCGCTGATCCGCTGGAACCATCCACGCAAGGGCCTGCTGTCGCCGGCCTATTTCGTGGAAATCGCGGAGGAGAGCGGGCTCATCCTGCAGATCGGCGAAATCGTTCTCCGGCAGGCCTGCCGCACCTTCGCGAAGCTTCCGGCAGAATTGTCCGTCTGCGTGAACCTTTCATCGGTTCAGTTCCGCAACCACCAGCTCGCGGTGTCGGTCATCAACGCGCTGGCGATGGCCGGCCTCGCCCCGCATCGGCTGATCATCGAGATTACGGAATCCGTGCTGCTGATCGACGATAACCGCACGCTCGACATCCTGCGACAGCTTCGCCTGCTAGGGGTGCAGATCGCGCTTGACGATTTCGGCATCGGCCATTCCTCACTGAGCTACATCCAGAAATTCCCCTTCGACAAGATCAAGATCGACCGCTCCTTCGTGCACGATACCGATGACGGCACCATGAACATGGCGATCCGCCGCGCGATCCTTGGCCTTGGGCACGATCTCGGCGTGGATGTCGTGGTCGAGGGCGTCGAGACCACCCATCAGCGCGACATTCTGATCTTCGAAGGCGCGCGCTATGCCCAGGGCTTCCTGTTTGGTCGCCCGCTTTCGGCCGAAGCCCAATTCGGGCCGGAATTCGCGGCGGGTGCCGATCGCAAGGTGGCCTGAGCCTCGCCTGCCCGTTCCTGAAAACAAGAGACCCGGCATCGCTGCCGGGTCTTCGCGATGGGGCCCGCGCTCCGGCAGGGCCCATCCTCCGGCGCGTCACTTCGTCAGGCGAAGCTCGCCAATATTCATGCCGATCTTCGAGAAGGCTGCAAGAAAGTCCGCCGCATTTTTCGCATCGAAGAACTGGCCGCCCGTATCGAGGGCACAGGTCTTCAGGAGGTCCTTGGTGGGCACGTCGCTCACATCGAAGGCCACCGAATAGATGGTGATGGCGTTGGCCGTATCCTTGGAGATGTTCTTGCAGATCTCCTTGACGAGCTGGTTCGAGATCGCACCATTCGAGCCGTTATGGGTGGGATAGTTCGGCGACTTGGTGTTCAGGCCATCCGTCATCAGGATCAGGAACTTGCGCACGGGGTTCGCCGATGTGCGGGTCGCGGCGTTGCTGAGCGGTGCCTGCGGCGAAAGCATGCGCCAGGCCCAGATCAGGCCGCCCGGGATATAGGTCTCGCCATTCGGCGTGAGCGCCTGGATGCGGGCCTTCGCCAAGGTTGCATCGGTGGTCAGATCGAGAATCTCCGTGCCGCAGTTGATGTTCATGAGGCCCGGGATGCGCGTGCCGTAGCTGCCGTCCTGCGTGTCGAGAGGGTAATTGCGCGAGCCGGCGCAGCCGTTCCATTTCAAGGTGGCGGTCGTGGTCTTGCAGACTTGCGTCGGCGGCCCGTAAACCGCGTCGCACTTGTTCTCGAAGTACCCGGCCTTGGCGGCAGAGCCTCCGCAGGTAAAGGGAACACCGTCATTATAGCAGGTGCCCGGCGGCTTCGCTGGCTGCGGGGGCACCCAGACCTGCTTGCAGTTCGTATTGCCGATCACCTTCTGTTGCATCGCGCAACTGGTCGTCGTGGTCGAGGAATCCGGCGGCACATTCATCCACGGCTGGTTGCGGTTCGAGACGCCGATATTCACATATTGCCCGAAGGGCACGATGCCGAATTTCAGCTTGTCCGGGTCCAGCGCCAGGGGCTTCAGATCGTCGATCAGCTTGGTCGCGGCATCCTTGAGCGTCGCGACCTTCCAGCCGGTCATCGAAAAGGTCGTGTCAAGCGCCAGCACCACCTCGGTAGGCGTGGTGAGCACGCCGATCGCTTCCGCGAGGGTGGAAACGCCGAGTTCCTGGAAGCCGAGAATGCGGCTCATCGTGGTTGGGATATCGGCCGAGGCCGTGACGCGAAAGCCGTAGTTGCGCCCATCCTTCACGATGTTCTCCGGCTTCATCGAGATCTTGGTCAGATCATTTTCACTCTGACTGAGGTTGGCCTCGAAAACCTGCTTCGCCGCTTCCTCGCGCTCGGCCTCTGTTCCGACGAGGCGGGCTCCCGCGAGGGCGGCCGCGTCGGCCGCAAAGAAAAGCGAGGATTTCGCTTGCGAGCCGCGTGCATAATCCACGGCAAGGCCGGTGACGCCGATCAATCCCACGGAACTCAGGGCGAAGATCATGGCGACATGACCGCGGCGGTCTCGCGCGAAGCGACGCGTCAAGGTAGAAAGCTTTTGGCGACCCATGGCTGACCTCGTGGAAACGGGATTTCAGGCCCGAACGCTCGCGCCAAAACCGGAACAAAGTTTTAAATCGATCGCGGAGCCGCGAGAGCGAACTTCCCGGAAGTTTCATTCAAATGCGCGGCAAAATCGCGCAAATACGCCATTTCAGACCCTGAGAGCGCCGGAAAACGGAAATAGCGACACACGGTTGCATGCATCGCCGATTCACAATTATTGGTTGCAAGGTAAAGATGAACTTGCCCCAATCGGTTGAAATCACACCCGTCCCTCGATGGCCCGCCGAAAGAGGTCGGCGCAGGCCTCTTCCGTCAGCGGCACGGGATTGCCGCCGGCGGTGGGATCGTTGGGGGACATCGTGGCCATCAGCGCGACATCAGGGCTCTGCACGCCGAGTTCCTTCAGCGTGTGCGGCACGCCGAGTTCCGCGCGCAGCTTCATCACGAAATCGAGGAAGGCAGAGTAGCTCGGTTGCAGCCCGAGATAGGCCGCGACGCGCGTGAGCTTCTCATCGATCGCGCGGCGATTGAATTCCAGCACATAGGGCATGAAGACGGCGTTCGTCATGCCGTGATGCGTGTTGTAGAGCGAGCCCACGGGATGCGAGAGCGCGTGGATCGCGCCAAGTGCCTTCTGGAAGGCGGTTGCGCCCATCGCAGCAGCACTCATCATGTGGGAGCGGGCCTCGAGATCCGCGCCGTCCTTCGCCGCGCGCGGCAGATATTCCTTCACAAGGCGCATCCCCTCGAGCGCGATGCCATCGGCCAGCGGATGGTAGAACGGCCCGCAATAGGCTTCGAGGCAATGCGCGAAGGCATCCATGCCCGTGCCGACCGTGATCAAGCGGGGCATGCCGATGGTGAGTTCGGGATCGCAGATCGTGATCTTCGGCATCATCAGCGGGTGGAAGATCACCTTCTTCGTATGCGTGAACTCATCCGTGATAACGCCGGCGCGACCCACTTCCGAACCTGTGCCGGCCGTGGTGGGCACCGCGACGATGGGGAAAATGCCGGCCGGGTCTGCGCGCGTCCACCAATCGCCGACATCCTCGAAATCCCACATCGGGCGGGTCTGCCCGGCCATGAAGGCGATGACCTTGCCGGCATCGAGCGCCGAGCCCCCGCCGAATGCCACCACGCCATCATGCTGCCCCGCGCGCAGCACCGCGATGCCCGCTTCCACATTCGCCGCCACCGGGTTTGGCTTCACATCGGAGAAGATGGCGCAAGGCAAACCCGCCGCATCCAGCTGCGCCTTGGCGGCCGCGACCATCGGCATCTTCGCAAGCACGGGGTCGGTCACCAGCAGGGGCCGCGAAAAGCCCGCCTTCCTCACCGCATCGGCGAGTTCCGAGATGCGCCCCGCGCCGAAACGCACGGAGGTGGGGTAGTTCCAGTTGCCGCGAAGGATCATGACCTTTTCCGTTCATAGGCGTCATTGCGTGAAGCGATAGGGCGATTGCAAGAACATCCGTTCTTCAAACGGACTATGGCGACGAAGCAATCCAGCCCTTTTTTCTGCATTGCCGCGTCGGGGGCTGCGCGCCCTCCTCGCAAGGACGGTGGCGTTACACATGTTTCAGGTGGAAGCTCCTGGGGCGGGTCAGCGCATCATAGCCGAGGACGGAGAGCGAAACGCCGCGCCCGGTTTCCTTGCACCCGGTCCAGGCGAGGCCGGGATCGAGATAATCCGCCCGGTTCGCGAAGACCGTGCCTGTTTCGAGCCGGTCGCCGATGCGCTCGGCCGCCGCGATATCCCGCGTGAAGATCGCGGCGGTGAGGCCGTATCTGCTGTCATTCATCAGGCGGATCGCCTCGTCATCATCGCGCACGGGCATGATGCCGAGCACGGGGCCGAAGCTCTCCTCGCTCATCACCGCCATGTCATGGGTGACGTTTGTGAAGATCTGCGGAGCGAGATAGGGCGTGCCGTCGCGGTTCGCGGCCCAATCCACCGGGCAGAGCTGCGGCTTCGCCCCCGCCTTCATCGCGGCGTTGGATTGCGCGCGCACCACATCGGCGAGGCGCAACTGCGCCATCGGGCCCAGCGTCACGGCCTCGCTCAGCGGGTTGCCCATCACATATTGCTTCACAAGCGCCTTCGCGTCGGCCACGAACCTGTCGAAAATGTCAGCATGCACGTAAGCCCGCTCGATGCCGCAGCAGCATTGCCCGGAATTGAAGAAGGCGGCATCCACCACGGTTTCGACCGCATTCTGCCAATCGCAATCGGGGCGAACATAAGCCGGGTCCTTGCCACCGAGCTCCAGCCCCACACCGGTGAAGGTGCCGGCCGCCGCCCGCTCGATCACCCGGCCCGCCTCCACGGAACCGGTGAAGCAGACCTGATTGACCGAGCCGGAGGAGATGATCTTCAGCGTCTCCTCGTGGCCGAGCACAAGCGTGCGGAACAGGCCCTTGGGCAGCCCGGCGGCATCGGCCGCCATCTGGAAGCGCTCGCCCACAAGAAGCGTCTGCGCCGCGTGCTTCAGGATCACCGCATTGCCCGCGACCAATGCCGGCACGACCGTGTTCACCGCCGTGAGATACGGATAGTTCCATGGCGCAATCGTGAACACGATGCCCGCCGGGTTTCGGCGGATGAACCGCGTGAAGCCCTCGCGCCTTTCCGGCACGATATCGGCGAGCGCCTGCGGGGCGATGGCGATCATGTGTCGCGCGCGTTCCGCGAAACCGTTGAGTTCGCCCGCGGCATAGCGGATCGGCCGGCCCATCTGGCGCGTGAGTTCGGGGCCGATCTCGTCCTTCATCGCGAGCATGGCCTCGACAAAGCGACCGACCATCGCCTGCCGTTCGGCAAGCGGAACATGCCGCCATTCCGCCTGCGCCGCGCGTGCGGCGGCCAGTGCGGCGGCAATCTCGGCCGCGCTGGCGATTGCGCGGCGCGCGACTTCCGCGCCATCGATGGGGGAGATGCAGGTGATGTCGGTCATGATCTGTCCTCGGCTGGTGCCGGTTTAGTACCGTTCGAAGCCGCGGAACAATTCCCAATCGGTGATGCGCCGATCATATTCCGCCTGCTCCCAGCGCGCGGTGTGGACATAGTGATCCACCACATCATCGCCGAGGGCGGATCGAAGAAGCTTCGATTTGTCGAGCGCTTCGGCGGCCTCGCGCAAGGTCTTGGGGATCTCGGGAAGCTTCCGCCCGCCATAGGCATCGCCGGAATGGGGTTTGCCGAGTTCCAGCTTCTCGTCGATGCCCGCAAGCCCCGCCGCGATCAGCGCCGAGAAGGCGAGATAGGGGTTGAGATCCGCGCCCCCGATGCGGCATTCGATGCGGATGGCCTTAGTGCCCTCCCCGCACAGCCGGAAGCCCGCCGTGCGGTTGTCTCTACTCCACACGGTCTTGGTCGGCGCGAAGGTGCCGGCCATGAAGCGCTTGTAGGAGTTGATATAGGGCGCGAGGAACCACGTGATGTCGCGGGCATATTTGATCTGCCCGGCCACGAAGGAGCGCATCAGCGCGCTCATGCCGAATTCGGCGGAAGGATCGAGGAAAAGCGGCGTCTTCCCCGCCTTGTCCCAGAGCGACATGTGGATGTGCGACGACGAGCCCGCAAGGTCGTAGCGCCATTTCGACATGAAGGTCACGGCCTTGCCCTTCGACCACGCGATCTCCTTGATGCCGTTCTTCAGGATGGTGTGGTTATCGGCCATCGAGAGGGCATCGGCGTAGCGGACATTGATTTCCTCCTGCCCCGGCCCCCATTCGCCCTTGGAGTTTTCCACCGCGATGCCCGCGCCGGCGAGGCCCAGTCGGATCGCGCGCATCACCTCCTCCTCCTTGGAGGTCTGCAGGATATGGTAATCCTCGATATATTGCCCCGCCGTCTTCGGCTCATGGTAGCGCTTGGCTCGGATGGCCTCGAAACTCTCGTCGAAGAGGTAGAATTCCAGCTCTGAAGCGAAATGGGCCATGTAGCCGCGCTCATCGAGCCGCCTGAGCTGCTTTTTCAGCATCTGTCGCGGGGAATGCGAGAGATCATGATGGTGGTGATCCTCGACATCACAGAGCACCAGGGCAGTGCCTGCCAGCCAAGGCACATGGCGAAGCGTGGAGAGATCCGGCTTCAGCACGAAATCGCCATAGCCCCTCTCCCAACTCGAAGCCTTGTAGCCGGGAACCGGCTCCATATCGATGTCGTTGGCGAGAAGGTAGTCGCAGGCATGGGTTTCCTCGTGGCCGCCCTGGACGAAGAATTCCGCGTGGAAGCGCTTGCCGATGAGCCGCCCCTGCATATCCGCGAAACAGACGAGAACCGTGTCGATCTCGCCCGCCTTCACGGCCACCTTCAGCGCCTCGAAGGTCAGATTCCCCGCCATGCCCGCTCCCCGTCGCCTGCTCTGCGCGCATTTCGCGCGCGGCTCTTCTTGTTGCAATCATGACAGCCGGAATGGGCTTGGCAACCGCCAAAAGCCGGCAAGAGATAGGGATGCCGACGGGCTGATTTGCCGCTTGATATTTTAGCCGGCGAATAACATGATCGCGATTCTGCGTGAGGCAAGGCGCGCCCGGAAAGGCGCGCGAAAAAGGTCGAGACACCATGCTCATCGGGTTTGCCTGCCGGGATCGCCTCTGATGGGCGGCGGTTCCATTCTCCTCAACCTCCTGGGCGCGATCGCGCTGCTTCTCTGGTCCACGCGGCTCGTGAAGACGGGTGTGACCCGCGCTTTCGGCGAGGAATTGCGCGGCTGGCTGATGCAGGCCACGGAGAACCGCCTGCGTGCTGTTGGGCTCGGCGCCCTGGTTGCGCTGGCCATGCAGAGTTCCACGGCGGCCCTGCTGCTGCTCACCTCGTTCGCGGGGCGCGGGCTGATCGCGCTCGTACCGGCGCTCGCGGTGGCGCTCGGCGCGGATATCGGCTCGACTTTCGTGGTTCAGGCGCTCAGCTTCGATCTCAAGGCTTTCGTGCCCGTGCTGCTGGTCGGCGGCGTGGGCGCCTTCATGCTCTCCTCGAACGCGACCCTGCGGCAGGTTGGCCGCGTGGTGATCGGCCTCGCGCTGATGATCCTCTCGCTGGGAATGATCGTGCAGGCTTCCTCCTCGCTCCGCACCGATCCGACGCTGGTGCTGGTGATGTCACGCCTGGCGAACGAGGCCGTTCTGGCGATCATCATCGGCGCGGGGCTGACATGGCTCTTGCATTCCTCCGTGGCGATGGTGCTGCTGATCGTGAGTCTCGTCGGTTCGGGGCTGATCCCGCTCTCGCTGGGCGTGACATTCCTGCTCGGTGCCAATCTTGGCGCGGGCCTCATTCCACTGGGACTGGGATGGCGCGAGCCGCGCGCTGCGCGGCGCATTCTCGTCGGCAATATCGTCTTCCGCGCCACCGGGGTGCTGCTCTGCCTGCTGGCCCTCCCGTGGGTGCAGGAGGGGGTGGCTGCCCTGCCGCTGGCGCCGGAACGCGCGATTGCCGCGAGCCACACGATCTTCAACATCGGCCTCGCGATCCTCTTCCTGCCACTGCTCGATCTCGCGGCACGGATGCTGTTGCGCCAGTTGCCCGACCTGCCGGATGAGGGACAAGCGGCGGCGCGGCCCCTGCATCTCGATGATTCCCTGCTCGAAAGCCCGCATCTTGCCTTGGGCGCCGCGTCCCGCGAGGTCATCCGGCTCGCCGAGCGCGTGGAGACCATGCTGCGCGAGACGATCCTCACCTTTCAGGACATCGACGACACGCGCCGCAACGCCATCCACAAACTCGATGACGAGGTGGATTCGCTTCAGGAGGCGATCAAGCTCTACCTCACCCGCCTCACCCGCGTGGTGACCGACGAGGCCGACCAGAAGCAGGCGGTGAACCTCATCCTGTTTACCACCAACCTCGAGCATGTCGGCGACATCATCTGCAAGAACCTGCTCGAACTGGCGGCGAAGAAGCAACGCTTCGGTCTCGCATTCTCCGATGCCGGATGGGCGGAACTGACCGAATTCCACGCGCGCATCGTCAAGCAGATGAAACTCGCGATGACACTCTTCATGACGCGCGACATCACGATGGCGCGCGATCTCGTGGCCGAGAAGGACAATATCCGCGCGCTGGAGAAGGTGGCGACGGAGCGGCACCTCGCGCGCCTGCGCGAAGGCACGCCCGCCTCGATCGAGACCTCCTCGCTGCATCTCGATATCCTGCGCGACCTCAAGCGCATCAACGCGCATATCACTTCGGTGGCTCACCCCATCCTCGAGGCGAGAGGCGAAATCCGCCAGTCGCGCTTGCGGCAGGCAAAAGCCTGATGCGAGAGCGGAAATTGCCTTCCATCGCGACCCACAATCCGCATTCCTGAACATTCCGCCGCTTCGAGCCTGCCTTGTCCCTCACGGTCTTCTTCATCGTTCTCGCTGCCGCTGCCATGCATGCCGGCTGGAACGCCATGCTGAAACTGAAACTCGAGCCCTTCGTGGCGATGGTGCTGATCCACACCTGCGGCACCATTCTCGCGCTGCCCGCGGTGTTCTGGTTCGGCTTTCCGAAGGCCGAGGCCTGGCCCTGGCTCGCGGCCTCCACCATCATCCATCTGGGCTATTACATGGCGCTTTCGGCCGCCTATGCCCGGGCGGATATGGGGCAGGTCTACCCCATTGCGCGCGGTTCGGCGCCGCTGATGACCGGGCTCGTCGGCGTCTGGGTCTTCAACGAGCCGGTGACGGTCACGGGTGGAATCGGCATCGGGCTCCTCGCCTTTGGCATTTTCGTGATGTCGCTCCGCAGCGCCCGCGATGCGACCCACATGGACCGCAAGGCGCTGCTCTTTGCCGGGCTCACGGCTGTCACCATCACGCTCTACACCATCAGCGACGGCATCGGTGCACGCGTCTCGGGCGATCCCCATGGCTACACGGCAGCGCTCTTCCTGCTCGACGGTCTGTGCCTTGGCGCTTTCGCTTTGTGGTGGAAGGGCCGTGCCGGGCTGAGGCCCATGCTCGCCTACCTGCCGCAGGGTTTCGCGGGCGGGGCGATGTCCTGCGGCTCCTATGGCATCGCGATCTGGGCCATGACGGTGGCGCCCATCCCGCTCGTCGCGGCGGTGCGAGAGACAAGCGTGCTCTGGGGGGCGGCCATCGCCGTGCTGTTTCTCGGGGAGCCCCTGCGCTGGAACCGCATTCTCGCGGCTTGCCTCATCTTGGCCGGTCTGGTGATGATCCGCGTGCAATGACCTTTGAAACCCGGCCCTATCGCTTCAATGTCGGCGTTGCGCTGTTCAACGCGCGGGGACAAGTGTTTCTCGGCAAGTCCATCCCGGACGGGCCGGAATATGTGCTGCCCGGCTTCGAATGGCAGATGCCTCAGGGCGGCATCGACCCCGCCGAGGACATCATCGCCGCGGCGCGCCGCGAACTCGCCGAGGAAACCGGCGTGACCGAGGCCGAATTCCTCGCCGTGACGGATGAGTGGTGGGCCTATGATTTCCCCCAGCCCTATGCGCCCACAGGCCACCGGCTCGAAGCCTATCGCGGCCAGCAGCAGCGCTGGGCGGCGTTCCGGTTCACGGGCACGGAGAATGCGATTGATCTCGCCGCGACCGGCGCGGATTTTTCGCCGGAATTCTCCGAATGGCGCTGGGCCAGGCTGGAAGAAGCCGTGGCCGGCGTGATGCCGTACAAACGGCGGAATTACGCGAAGATGGCGAAGGCTTTCGCGAGATTTGCCAGGAATTGATCAGCCGAGGAAACGCTCGATTTCCGCCGTCGTGCACCCGAGGCGCTGCATGAGACCACGCGCATAGCGCTGCGCGATGGGTCTCAGTGGCTTGTCGAGCGGGCGAACGAGAAAATACCCGAAATCGGGCACCATCGACGCTTGTCCCACGAGGCGGACCTTGTCGGGTGCAGGCTCCGGGTCAATCCCCCGGCGATGCAGACCAATTCCCAGCCCATGATGGACGGCATGATTGGAAACCGTAACGTCCCCGATTACGTGGTCAATGTCCCGGAGCGCATAGTTCACGCCCCGCCGGCTGAACCAGTTGCGCCAGGCGGTTTCAACCGCGAGATGCACGAGCGGATAATCCAGCAGGCGCGCCGGTTCCGGATCCGGGCCAAGCATGGTGGCCAACCGCCGGTTTGCAAAGGGCTGAACCCAACTTTCGAGAATCAGGGCGGATTTCGCGCCATGCCAGGAGCCACCGCCAGAGCGAACGGCCAATTCGGAGCCATCCGAGAAATCCGTGAGCCGCCGCTCCAGATTGTAACGGATGGCGAGGCCGTCGATGCTTTCGCACAACTCTGTGTGGTGGGGCAGCAACAGGGCCATGCAAACGCCGGGGACGGCCGAGATTTGCACAGGCCTGAGCGAGCCGTAACGGCTTGCCGTGCCGATCGAACCACGGATGAGTTCGAGCGCGTTCCCGAAGTGCTGGAGATGCCGCGCGCCAGCAGCCGTGAGCACCACTCCGCTGGGCGTGCGCTGGAACAACCGCTCACCAAGCCATTGTTCTAAAAAGTTAACTTTTCGGCTGAGCGAGGAGTGGGCGACATTCAGCCTGGCGGCGGCACCGTTGAACGAGCCGGCCTCCGCAACATCGACAAACGCCTTGATCTCATCCAGCGGAACAGAATTCTTCATGATGGCTGTGCTCCCTGCGCACAGGTCCTGTATCACTTTTGCACTTCCGCCTCACTCATCAAATAGTATTTTTCGGATGTTTGTCGAATCCGAAAAAGAGCGTGAAGTTAAGAATCCGAAAAATGAAAAACGAAGCTCCAAAAAATGGACTGGCTCAAATTCTGGCAACCTCGGGCCTGATTCAGGCTCAGTCGCTCGAAATCCTTTTTATCAATTTGGAGTATCCACCAAAAGACCGGGAAGATTTACTGAAACTGGGCGCGATATTCGAGGATATTGGAAATATTTATCTGAATGTTTCCGAACAGATCAGCTTGGCCTACGCGAAAGTCGACGATCTGACAACGGACTTGGCTGAAATTTCCTCGCTCGCCTAGCGCAACCAGAGGTCGTTTATTCGGCAAACCTTCAGGTTGACTGCTCAGCGCCCAGCGCGGCATCGATAATGTCCAGTGCTGCGAGCATCTGGCTTTCCGTGATTGTGAGCGGCGGCGTGAGCGTCAAGACATTACCCATGGTTGTCTTGAACGAAAGTCCCGCATCCAGTGCGCGGTAGAGCACGGCTTCCGCGAGGTCGCCCGCAGGTTCCCGGCTCTCGCGATTCGTCACGAGTTCGAGGCCGAGGAGAAGCCCGCGGCCGCGCACATCGCCGATGCATTCGTGCTTCGCCTTCATCGCAGCCATGCGCTCCAGAGCTACGTGACCGACGCGTGCGGCATTCTCGACAAGCCCCTCTTCCTCGATGACCGCGATGGTCTCGAGCGCGGCGGCGGCAGTCACGGGGTTCTTCTCATGCGTGTAATGCCCGAAGGCCCAGTCCTGCGCGACATCGAGATTCTCGCGCGCGATCACCGCAGCAATGGGCAGGATGCCCCCGCCCAGCGCCTTGCCCATCACGAGGATATCCGGCTCCACGCCATCATGTTCGGAGGCGAACATTCGGCCGGTCTTGCCAAGGCCGGTGGGGATTTCATCGAAGATCAGCAGCGCGCCGCGTCTGTGGCAGGCCTCGCGCACGATTGCCCAGAAGCCGGGCGGCGGAATATAGGGCACGGCGCGAGCGGGCTCGGCCACCACGCAGGCCACATCGCCCTCGCGCGCGAGCACGTAATCCACCATCCGCGCGCAGGCCGTGTTGCAGAGTTCGAGCGGCGGCTTGCCATTTGCGTCTGTCTTGTAGCCATAGGCGCAACGGTAGCATGCGAAGGGCGCGACATGCTCTGCCCCCGCGACCATCGGCGCGGCGGGGCCGGAGCGAAACAGCATTTCGCCGGAGAGCGCGGAGGCGCCTGTTCCGGCACCATGGAAGGCATCCCAGAAGGATAGCGTCTTGAACCGCCCGGTCGCAGCGCGCGCGAGCCGCACGGCCACCTCCACCGCATCCGACCCGCCGGTGGTGAAGAGGCATTTCGAGAGCCGGCCCGGCGCGATCTGCCCGAGCTTTTCCGCAAGCTGGATAGAGCGCTCGCAGGTATAGCGGCGCGGCGCGAAGGGCAGTTCATCCATCGCCCGCGTGATCGCGGCCTTCACGCGGGGATGGCCATAGCCGATATGGTGGACATTGTTGCCATGGAAATCCATGTAACGCCGCCCCTGCCCATCCCAGATGTGGATGCCCTCGGCGCGTCCGATGACGTTGAGGCAAGGGGTGGAGACGGATTGGCGCAGGAAATGGCGCGTATCCTTCGCCAGCATCGCCTGCGTTTCGGCATCCAGCCGCGCGGCCTGCCAGCGCGCCCGACGCGAGGTAAGGTTGGTATCGCTCTCGGATTGCCCGACGCTCATCGCTTCCGCCATGCCTGGTAGCGCGCGAAGACCAGCCGATCGAGCGCGAGATGCAGCAGCTTCACCGCCATGGCGGTGAACACGATGCAGGTGGCCATCGCGGCGGCGGCAGCCACGGCACCCATCTCGTCCATATGGACGATGGCGATGGAAGCGAGCTTCGTCGTCGGGCCATAGAGGAAGATCACGGCGGAGACGGTCGTCAGCGCGTTCACGAAGAGATAAACAGCGATATCAAGCACCGCAGGCGTCGAAATGGGCAAAGTCACGCGGCGGAAGGTCATCCAGAAAGGCACCTTCAGCGAGGCGGAAACGCTCTCGAATTCGGCGTCGATCTGCTTCAGCTGGGTCACGGCGGTGATATGCGCAACCGTATAGAAATGCGCGACCGTGTTGGCCACAAGCACCGTCAGCGTGCCATAGAAGATGTTCAGCGGGTTCCAGGGAGCATTCACGAAGAACACATAGCCAAGGCCCAGCACCAGCCCTGGCACGGCCATGGGCAGCATCGCCAGGAAATGCACGAAGCCGCGAAGCGCTGGCGCGGGTTTGGTCTTTTCCACCAGATAGGCGCCGGTGAACACGATCGCCGTGCCGAAAATCGCGGTGAGGCCCGCCATCTTCAGCGAGGTGAGATAGGCGCCCCAGCCCTGCGGATCGAAATTGGCGAAGTTGTAGTTGTTCAGCGTGAAGGTGAGATTGTAGGGCCAGTAGCGGATGAAGCTCGCCCAGATCGCCGTGCCGAGCATTCCGATCAGCAACCCGCCGATCACAAGGCAGAAGGCGAGCAGGATGAAGTCGCGCCTGGCATTGGCCTTCGGCTCATAGGGCACGGCGCGCGCCGAGAGCAAGGCCACCTGCTTCTTCTGCACCTGCCGGTCCACGAGGAAGGCGAAGATCGCGGGCAGGAGAAGGATAAGGCCCACCACCGCGCCCATCTCGAAATTCTGCTGCCCCACGATCTGCTTGTAGGCGTCTGTCGCCAGCACGTTGAACTGCCCGCCGATCACCTTGGGGATGCCGAAATCGGTGATGACCAGCGTGAACACCACGAAAATCGCGCTGATCAGGCCATAACGCGCCCCAGGCAGCGTGACCGTGAAGAACACGCGGGATTTCGAGGTGTCCAACGCTTCCGCCACCTCATAGAGGCGTCCATCGGCGAGGCGCAGGGCTGTCACGAGGATCATCAGCGCGTGAGGGAAGCAATAGACCGCCTCCGCCAGCACGATGCCCACCGGGCCGTAGATGCTCGCACCGAAGAGCCAGCTCTTCAGAAAGCCCTGATTGCCGAAGATGTAGATGAGCGAGATGGCCGAAAGGAGCGAGGGCGCAAATAACGGCGTCATTGCCACGGCCATGAAAAGCCCGCGCCCGGGCATGCGGCTGCGCGTGAGCGCATAGGCATAGAGGAAGGCCAGCGGCACCACGATCAGCGCGACGAGACCCGAGACCCAGATGGAGTTCCACAAGGAGACCACAAGCGCGGGCGTGGCGATGTAGCGCGCGAAATTGGCAAGACCGACAAACTGCCCGTTGCTGTTCTGCACGGATTTCGACAGCAGCGACCATAGCGGCACCGCAATCAGCAGCACCAGCACGAAGGCCAGACCAGCGAGCAACGCTGTTGCGACCCACGCCTCGCGATCCCGCGTGAGAAAGGCGGAATTCGCGCTCATGGCCGGGCAGGAAAGAATGGCCGGGCAGGAAAGATGCGAAGGGCGCTGGCCGGCAATTCGGCGATCACCGCCTGCCCCGGCTCGTAGGCGCGATCCTGCATCACGTTGAAAGGCAGATCCGCGAGCAGGATGAGCGGCGAGGCGCCCTCGCCTTGCAGCTTCGCGCGCACGAAGGAACCGAGATATTCAAGATCGGTGATGCGCATCGCCAGCCGGTTCTCCCCGGCAGCGCTTTCCGTGAAACGCACGGCCTCGGGCCTGAGGCCGATTTCCACCTTCTCTCCTGGAGCGAAGCCCGGCGCATCGGCGACGCGCAGGGCCTGATCGCCGACGCGCACGAGGGCCTGCCCCTCCCTCACGCCGGAGAGGAAGGTCATCCGGCCCACGAAATCCGCGACGAAGGCGGTTTTCGGCCGGGCATAAACCTCCTCCGGGGTGCCGACCTGCTCGATCACGCCGTGATTCATCACCACGATGCGCTCGGCCATGGAGAGCGCCTCCTCCTGATCATGCGTGACCATGATGGTGGTGACACCGAGACGCCGCTGGAGCGCGCGGATTTCCTCGCGAAGGCGCAGGCGCACGCGCGCATCCAGCGCGGAAAGCGGTTCATCAAGCAGCAGCAGACCGGGCGAGGTCGCGAGCGCACGGGCGAGCGCCACGCGCTGCTGCTGGCCGCCCGAGAGTTGCGCGGGATATTTCCCGGCCTGATCGGGCAGGCCCACAAGCGCCAGCAGTTCGGAGATGCGCGCGGCGATCACCTCGCGCGGCTTCTTCTGGTTCACGAGGCCATAGCCCACATTGTCCGCAACCGTGAGGTTGGGGAAAAGGGCATAGGACTGGAACACGATGCCGAAATCGCGCGCCGAGGGCGGCGCGTTCGAGACATCCTTCCCGCGCAAGCTGATATTGCCGCTCGATTGCCGGTCGAGGCCCGCAATGGCCCGCAGGAGCGTGGTTTTTCCGCAGCCCGAAGGGCCGAGAAAGCAGACGAACTCCCCCTCCCTGATCTCGAGATCGATGGACTTCAAGGCCTGGAATTGTCCGAAACTCTTCGTGAGGCTGCGGATGGACAGGAAAGACCGTTCGGGCGCGCGGGGCGCCTCGGATGTCATTGCGGCATGGTTCGGCATGAGCCCCCCGGAGGCGCGAGAACTGGAATGGCCGGCATGCAGGAGGCATGCCGGCCCCAGTCCGTTTCGCTTAGCGCGGCGCTGCCTTGCTGTCGTAGCGCTTGGTCCATTCCGCGAGGATGCGCTCGCGGTTCTCGGCCATCCAGGTGAAGTCGTTCTTCGCCATCTTGGCCTCGGCATCGGCCGGGTAGTTCGGCGGGGCGCTCTTCACATCGGGATGGGCGACGAGGGCATAGTAGCGGCCATAAAGCTCGTTCGCCTTCCTCGTGGCCACCCAATCCGCCACCTTCTTCGCGGCGGCGAGGTTTTTGGTGCCCTTCACGATGGCCGTGGCTTCCATGTCCCAGCCCGCGCCTTCCTTCGGCAGGATGAGGTCGATCGGCGCGCCCTGCGTCTTCTCGCGGGCACCGCGCATGTCGAAGCCGATGCCCACCATGCGTTCGCCCTTGGCGGCCTGCACGCAAGGCGCCGAACCCGAATGGGTGTAGACGGCGATGTTGTCGTGCAGCTTGTCCATGAAGGCCCAGCCGGCCTGCTCACCCATGATCTGCAGCCAGGCCGCGACCTTGAGATAGCCCGTGCCCGAGGAGGCCGGGTGCGGCATCACGATCTTGCCCTTGAACTCGGGCTTGGTGAGATCCATCCACGAGGTGGGCGCTGCGACCTTTTCCTTCGCGGCTTCCGCCGTGTTGAAGCAGACGACCGCGAGAAAGGCATCCATGCCGGTCCAGGTATAGGGGCCGGAATTGTCGCGATAGGACGCCTTCAGCGCATCGGCACCGGCAGGCTTGTATTCCTCGAGAAGGTTCATCTTCTCGAAGAGCAGCAGCGAAGTGGCGGCAAGACCCAGCACCATATCGGCGCGGGGATTGTCCTTCTCGGCGAGGAAGCGCGAGGTGATCACGCCGGTGGAGTCACGCACCCAGGAAATTTCCACATCCGGCACATCGGCCTCGATCGCCTGCTTGAACGGCTGGAGCTGGTCGTTCTCCAACGCCGTATAAACCGTCACACGGGTGCGACCCTGCGCGTCTGCCGCGCTGCTCCATCCCATGGCCAGAACGAGGCCCATCGCCACGCCGGCCAGCCAACCCTGTTTCATTGTATTCTCCCTGTCCTCTTGAAGAGCGCTCCCCGCTCCTCGGGCTCCGTTGTTCATTGCAGCGCAAAGACCGTTCCATGACAAGCCGAAACGGTATCTGCGCCTGGTTATTCAGGCTTCTCATGCGCTCCAGGGCATCGACCAGGTGCGAACATTGGTGAAGCTCTTCATCGCTTCCCACACGCCCTCCTTGTAGCCGAGGCCAGAATCCTTGATGCCGCCGAACGGACTCATCTCGATGCGATAGCCCGGCACCTCCCAGACATTGACCGTGCCGACATCAAGTTCCGCGATGAAGCGCTGGATGTAATCGATGCGGTTCGTGCACAGGCCGGAAGATAGGCCATAGGCTGTGGAATTCGAGATGCGGATGATCTCATCCATGTTGTCCGGCACGCGGATGATCGGGATGACCGGGCCGAAGGTCTCCTCGTGCACGAGTTCGGCCATGAAGGGCACCTTGTCCACCACGGTCGGGGGAAACAGCGCGCCCTCGCGCGGGTGGCCATAGAGCACCTCCGCACCCTGGCTTTCGGCATCCTTCACCCGCGCTTCGAAGAGTTTCGCGGCACCCTCGTTGATCACCGTGCCGAGATCGACCTCGGTATCGGCGGGGTTGCCGCATTTCAACCTCGATGCCTTCTCGACGACGCGTTTCACGAATTCATCGGCGACGCTTTCCACACAGAGAATGCGCTTCACGGCCGTGCAGCGCTGGCCGGAATTCTTCGTGGCACCCTGCACCGCCAGCTCTGCGGCCTTGTCGAGGTCGGCATCCTCCATGATGATCAGCGGGTCATTTCCACCAAGTTCGAGCACGATGCGCCGATAGCCCGCCTTCTCCGCGATGTATTTGCCGACGCGCACCGAACCGGTGAAGGTGATGAGATCCGCCGCCGGATCGGTGATCATCGCGTCGCCCATCGTGCGCGGATTGCCGGTGACGACCGAGAGCATTTCCGGCGGCAGGCCGGCCTCATAGAGCACATCCGCCAGCGCCAGCGCCGTAAGCGGGGTGAGTTCGGTCGGCTTCAGCACGAGGCGATTATTGGTGGCGATCGCCGGGGCGAGCTTGTGGCTGACCATGTTCAGCGGATGGTTGAACGGGGTGATGGCCGAAATCACGCCCAGCAGCGGCACGCGGGTGGTGAAGATCTTCCGCGCCTTGCCGTTGGGGGAGATGTCGCAGGAGAATTGCTCGCCATCATCCTTGATGGCGAGCTGGCCCGCGAAGGACCAGACATCATAGGCGCGGGTGGATTCGTAGATCGCATCCTTCCAGCAAAGGCCCGATTCCGCCGAAATGAGCCGCGCGAATTCCTCTCGCCGGTCAGCCAGCAATTGCGCGGTTTTCTGCAGGATCTGCTGGCGCTCGTAGCGCGAAAGCTTCGGCTTGAAATCCTTCGCCTTCCGGAAGGCCTCGCGCACATGCTCGGGCCGCGCCATCGGCACGCTGCCGACGAGTGAGCCATCAAAGGGGTTCTTCACCTCGATCACGTCATCGGTGGAGACGAGCTTGCCCGCGATGCGCATGGCTTCCTTGCGCGCCGGCAGTTTCGGCAGGATCGGCATGTCTCAGGCCTCCACGCAGTTGAGCGCGACCCAGAAGGCATCAAAACTGCGCAGGCGATGCCCTGCGGGAATCTTGAGCTTCCGGTTCGAGATCATCGGGACTCGCTGCTCGGTCAGGCCGCCATGGCTGCGCAACGGCTCGGTCAGGCCCGAAAGATCGTGCTTCTCCGGCGCCGTGCCGAGCGTGACATGGCGTGTCGAGATCACCACGAGATCGCCGAGGCGATCGGGCGGCAATTCGAACTCGGCGCAAGCCGCCTCACGCGTCATGGCCACCTGCACGCCCGAAATGAGCTTCAGCCGGGCAATCAGCGCCGCGCGATCCGCGCCTTCCGGGAGATAGACCGTCGCGAACGAGCCCAACGCGCCGTGATGGACCACATAAGGATCGGTGATCGGCAGGATGACACGCGCCCTGCCCTTGCCCAGCCAGCTTTCGAACAGCGGCTCGAGATAGACCACGCTGGGCGATTTATCCGCGAGGTGCTTGTCGTTCATGCCATGATCGGCGGTCGCGAGGATCGTCCATCCCAGAGCGTCGAGCAGGCCAAGATAACGATCGATCATCGCATAGAAATCATTGGCGATTTTCGTGCCTGGGGCTGCCTTGTGCTGGATGTAGTCGGTCGTCGAGAGATACATGAGGTCGGGCTTGAATGTCTCGGCCAGCTTCACGCCCGCCGCGAAGACAAACTCCGAAAGGCTCGCCGAATAGACATCCGGCACGCCCATGCCAACGAAATCACAGACCTTCTCGATGCCGTTCTCGCCCTTGTTGGCCTTCTCCGCCTTTTCCGAGGAGAACGCGATGGCCGTGCCCCTCGAATAATCGAGCCCTTTCGAGAGCAGGAGCCGCAGCTTGTCCTTCGCCGTCACCATCGCGACCTTGAAGCCGGCCTGCTGCACGCCGGCAAGAATCGTCGGCACCCGCAGGAAGGAGGGGTCGTTCATCATCACTTCGGTGCCGGTCGCGGGATCGTAGAAGAAATTGCCCGCGATGCCATGCACTTCCGGAGGGCGGCCCGTGATGATCGAGAGATTGTTGGGGTTCGTGAACGAGGGGATCACGCATTCGGCGATCATGCTCGAACCCTCGCGCATCATCCGCGCGAAATTCGGGGCGACGCCGGCCTCGATCGCCTTCTCGATATAGCCCGGCTCGGAGCCATCGATGCAGATGACGACCGTGGGATTTTTCGGAGCGGCATAGTCACGGCCATTGACGGAAACTGCTGCCATCATCCCCTCACTTCACCGGAACCGGCACGCCCATCTCGGCGAGCACATCACAAACGGCGGAAACCGCGCCTTCCATATCCTTCTCGTAGAGCCGGCCAATGCAGCCGATGCGGAAGGAATCCGCCACCGTGAGCTTGCCCGGATAGATCACGTAGCCCCGGTCCTTGAGCGCGTCATAGAAGGTCTGGAACACGAATTTGGGGTCTTTCGGCATGTGGAACGTGACGATGATCGGCGCCTGAAGCGAATCGGGCAGCAGCGTGCGGAAACCAAGCTTGCGCATGCCGTCGATCAGCACCTTACCATTGCGGGAATAGCGTCCGCCGCGTCCCGGCTGGCCGCCTTCCGCAAAGAATTCCATCAGCGCCTGATGAAAGGAAACGATCACATGGATCGGCGGCGTGAAGCGATACTGCCCGGTCCTTTCGAAATTCGCGGCCTGATCATAGAGGTCGAGCACGAGGGTCGTGGCATTGCCCTTGGCCCCCGCGAGGGTCGATTTCCGGCAGAGCACGAAGCCGAGGCCCGGCACGCCCTCGATGCACTTGTTGGAGGATGCCGCAATCGCATCCGCATGGGCCTTTTCCGCATCCAGCGGCAAGGCGCCGAAAGCGCTCATGGAATCGATGAGGTAGGTCTTGCCATACTTCTTCGCCAGCGCGCCGATCTCGTGGACCGGATTCAGGATGCCGCTCGTCGTCTCGCAATGCACCGTGAAGATGTGGGTGATGCTCTTTGAGCGCTTGAGGATGCCCTCGATCTTCTTGAGGTCCGGCGGGGTATCTTCCGGCGTCTCGTAGACCACCGATTTCCGCTTCGCGATGTCGAGGATGCGCTTGGCGCGATGACCATAGGCGCCATTGATCAGCACGAGCACGCGGCCCTTCGGCGGCACGAGGCTCGTGAGCATCGCCTCCACGGCGAAGGTACCCGAGCCCTGCACCGGCACCGTGACGAAATTCCTCGTGCCGTTCACGATCTCCGGCAGTCGCTCGAGAACCTCGCGGTTGATCTTGAGGAAGGTCGCGTCGCGGCTTCCCCAATCATGAACCATCACCTCCTTCACGCTTTTCGCGGTGGTCAGAGGGCCGGGGGTAAGCAGCAGGGGATCGCCGGTTTCGGAGGCGGCGCGGTTCAGGCGGGAAGCAGGCATGGAAGGCTCCGGGCAAGCATTGCAGGCAAGCTAGCCGAGCTTTCTTCTATTCGTCCAATATGTGTTTTGGATGACAGTCATAGATTTTTTCGATATTTTCTTTGAAGGTGCATCATGTCGATTTCCGGACTCCGTGCCTTTCATGCCGTGGCACGCGCGGGCAGCTTCACCCGCGCTGCGGAGGCGGCCGGCATCAGTCAGCCGACCCTCTCGAGCCAGGTGCGCCTGCTGGAAGAAAGGCACGACGCAGCACTTTTCGATCGCAAGGGGCGCGGCGTGGCCTTGACGCCTTTGGGGCAGAAACTGCTCGACATCACCACGCGCCTCTTTGCAGCGGAGGACGAGGCGAAGGCCCTGCTCGAAGGCGTGCGCACCGTGCGGCAGGGCCATCTGAGAATCGCGGCGGACAGTGCGACCCACGCGATGCCGCTGCTGGCTCGGATGCGCGAGAGGGCCTCGGGCCTGACCTTCAGCCTGAGAATCGGCAACTCCTCCACGGTGCTCGATGACCTCCTGGATTATCGCGCGGATATCGCGATCACCGCGCGCCCGAGTTCCGATCCGCGTTTCGCGATCCGGCTCTTGCGGCGCGACCGCGTGGTGCTCTTTGCGCCGACGGGGCATCGGCTGGCGCATCGACGGACGGTGCCTCTCTCGGAACTCGCGGGCGAGGATCTGGTGATCCGCGAACGCGGCTCGGTGACACGCGAGGTGTTCGAGACCGCGCTGGCCGAGCGCGGCATCACGCCAGGCATGCTGATCGAGGTCGAGGGTCGCGAGAGCGTGCGAGAGGCCGTGGCGGCGGGGTTCGGCCTCGGCATCGTGTTCGAGAGCGAAATGCCCCAGGGTGACAGTTTTCGCGCCATGGCGATTGCGGATGTGCCCCTCGATGTCGCGGAATACGTGGCCTGCCTCGCCGCCCGCGAGCGCGTCGCCATGGTCCGGAGCTTTCTCGATCTCGTCTCGGAGGGGCTGGCCTGAGAGCATCAAGAACGGCCGGTCAAGCCGGCCAGACGCATTCTCCTGCACTCGCATTCCCCTGCACTGGGAAATTATGTCTAGACAATAAAAAACCGGAATGCTTCATTTCGCGCCAGAATGCAGATCAGCATCAGGGAGACCGTCATGAACAAGCTTCGCCTTGCCGCCCTCCTCCTCGCCGCCGGGCTCGCGGCTCCGGCTTCGGCCCAGACCAAGGTTTCGATCGGCATCTCCGGCTGGACCGGGTTCGCTCCGCTCACGCTCGCGAAGGAGGCCGGCATCTTCGCCAGGAACGGCCTCGACGTGACCATCAAGAAGATCCCGCAGGCCTCGCGTCATCTGGCCATTGCCTCGGGCGACATCCAGTGCGCGGCAACCACCGTGGAGACCTGGATTGTCTGGAACGCCAATGGCGTGGCGACGACACAACTGTTCCAGCTTGACAAGAGCTATGGCGCGGATGGCATGGCCGTGCGCAACAACATCAATTCGATCAAGGAGATCAAGGGAAAGACAGTCGCGGCTTCCGCGCCCGGCACCGCGCCCTATTTCACTCTCGCCTGGTTCCTGAAGAAGAACGGGCTTTCGGTGAAGGACGTCACGGTCGTCAACATGGAGCCCGGACCAGCCGCGCAGGCCTTCATCGCCGGGCAGAATGATGTCGCCATGACCTATGAGCCCTTCCTCTCGGCGGTGCGGAACGCGCCACAGGCCGGAAAGATCATCGCGACCACGCTCGATTACCCGATGGTGATGGACACCTTCGGCTGCACGCCGAAATTCATCGCGGAGAACGAGAAGGCCGTGAGAGCCCTCGTGGACAGCTATTTCGAGGCCCTCGAGATGATCGCGAAGGAGCAGGAAAAGGCCTTCACCATCATGGGTGCCGATGTGCGCCAGACCGCGCAGCAATTCGCGGATAGCGCGAAGTATCTGCGCTGGCAGGATAGGGCCGCGAACAAGGCGTTCTTCGCCGGCCCGCATGCGGAATTCTCGAAGGAAGCGGCCGAACTGCTGCTGGAACTCGGCATCATCAAGTCGGTTCCGGATATCACGAAGCTCGCGGATACGCGCTTCATCCAGTAAGGTTCGGAAGCGGGGCGCGCCATGGCAGACGTTCTCGAAGACCTTCTTGCCGATGGCCTTCGCATCGTCTTCTGCGGCACCCGCCCCGGCATCGCCTCCGCCGCCCGGCAGGCCTATTACGCGAAGCCGGGCAACCGCTTCTGGCGCACCCTGCACGAGGTCGGGCTCACGCCCCGCCTCTTCGCCGCCGATGAATACCGGCTTCTGCTGCCCCTCGGAATCGGGCTGACCGATCTGGCGAAAACCTCGGCGGGACAGGATTCCACGCTTTCGGCGGCTGAACTCCACATCGACCGGCTCAGGGCAAGCCTCGAACGCCATCGGCCGCAATGCCTCGCCTTCACCAGCAAGAACGCTGCTGAGCTGGCCCTTGGGCGCCGGAACCTGCGCTTCGGCCTGCTTGATGAGCGGTTCTGCGGCATCGAAACCCATGTGCTGCCCTCGACTTCGGGGCTCGCCACATCCCACTGGGACATCGCGCCGTGGCAGGCCCTTGCCCGGCGCGTGAAGGAAGAGAAGCGCCATGCGGCCGCTTGAACCCATCTCCGAAGGACGCAAGATCCTGCTCGGTCTCGCCTTCTTCGTGCTGTTCTTCGCGGCCTGGGCCGTCGCCACGCTTGGCGGATATGTGTCGAAGACGTTCCTCGCCGATCCCATCACCATGGTGAAGGATGGCTGGCTGCTGCTGACGAAATTCGGTTTCGCGGAGGATATCGCCATCACCATCTGGCGTGTTTTCGGCGGCTTCGTGCTCGCGGCGATCGTCGCGGTGCCACTCGGCATCCTGATGGGGGCCTACAAGCCGGTGGAGGCGTTTCTCGAACCCTTCGTCTCCTTCGCGCGCTACCTGCCGGCCTCGGCCTTCGTGCCGCTGCTGATCCTCTGGGCGGGCATCGGGGAGACGCAGAAGTTGCTGGTGATCTTCATTGGCTCGGTGTTCCAGATCATCCTGATGGTCGCCGTGGTGGTGGGCAACACCCGCCGCGACCTCGTGGAGGCGGCCTATACGCTCGGTGCCAAGGATGCCGGCATCGTGGGCCGGGTGATGATCCCGATGAATGCGCCGGAAATCGCGGAAATCCTCCGCCTCGTGCTCGGCTGGGCCTGGACCTATGTGATCGTGGCGGAACTGATCGGTTCCTCCAGCGGCATCGGCCACATGATCATCGACAGCCAGGCCCTGCTCGCGACGGGCCAGATGATCTTCGGCATCATCATCATCGGCATCATCGGGCTCATTTCCGACTTCCTGTTCAAGTTCCTGAACGCGAAGCTGTTTCCCTGGAGGCTTGCATGAGCAAGCCAGTGCAAGAAGAGAGGCTTGCATGAGCAAGCCAGCGCAAGAAGAGAGGCTTGCATGAGCAAGCCAGTGCAAGAAGAGAGGCTTGCATGAGCAGGCCAGTGCAAGAAGAGAGGCTGGCGTGAGCAAGCTGGTAGTCGAGGGGCTGGGGCGCATTTTCCCGGGCGTGCGCGGGGGCAAGCCGGTGACCGCGCTGCAGCCGACCGATCTCGTGATCGGCAACAATGAATTCGTGACGCTTCTCGGCCCCTCGGGCTGCGGGAAATCCACGCTGTTGCGCATGGTCGCGGGGCTTGATCGACCCACTTCCGGGCAGGTCCTGCTCGATGGCCGCAAGGTCGAGGGGCCGGGTGCGGATCGGGGGATGGTCTTCCAGAGCTACACGCTGTTTCCGTGGCTCACGGTGTCGCAGAACATCGCCTTCGGCCTCAACGAGAAGGGCATGCCCGAGCGCGAGAGCCGCGCGATCGTCGCGAGCTACATCGACAAAGTGGGCCTCAAGGGCTTCGAGAACCATTATCCGAAGCAGCTTTCCGGCGGCATGCAGCAGCGCACGGCGATTGCCCGCGCGCTCGCCAATGATCCCGGCGTTTTGCTGCTCGACGAACCCTTCGGCGCGCTCGACAACCAGACCCGCGCGCTGATGCAGGAATTGCTGCTCGGCATCTGGGAGCGCGAGCAGAAAACCGTGATCTTCGTGACCCATGACATCGAGGAGGCGATCTTCCTCGCAACGCGCTGCCTGGTGATGAGCGCGCGTCCCGGACGCATCAAGGCCGATCTGCCGATCACCCTGCCGCATCCCCGGCATTACACGCTGAAGACCGCGCCGGAATTCTCCGCGCTCAAGGCCCGGCTGACCGAGGAAATCCGCAGCGAGGCCGTGCTCGCGGCGGCGCATTAGAGCATCCGCCCGCCAAGTGGATACCGGTTGGCGTAAAAAAGCGGATGCGAAAACAAGAAGAGTGAGCGCAGGATCTGATTCGATCAGATCGGAGGCCGCTCTAAACCGGTATCAGCTCCACGAGCCAGACCGGTTCATCGCCGTGGAACCGCTGGCTTGAGAGAACCAGCGCGTCGCCATCATGCAGGGTGATGGTCGCGCGCCCTGCGGTGGTGATCCGCGCCGCACCGCGCGGGCAGATGAGCACCGCCTCGCCTTCCACCACGCAATCCCCGCTCACCCGCCTGAGGCGATGGCGATAGACCCCGCGCCGGGTCATCACGTTGAGATCGCGCACAGGCCCGCCGAGAAGGGTGCATTGCGCATCGACATCGCCGGGATAGGCGAGCGCGGGCGCATCGAGACGCAGGTCTTCCACGCGGCCATCGCCGAAGGTGAGGCGGAAGCCCTCCCCCGCGAGAATGGCCGTCGAGCGGTCGATTCCCTCGAAGCGCGAGAACGGGCCATCGCCGGCCACCTCCGCGATGGAGATGCGCCACGCGAAGGTATCGAGGCTCGAACCTTCCGGAAAGCTCGCGACATCGAATGTCACCCCTCCCCCGTTCTTCCAGGGGCGAGCCGCGCGTTCCGAAGCCTTGAGCAAGCGCATCAAAGGATACCCGGCAGGTTCAATTGATGCTCGCGGGCGCATTGAAGCGCGGTGTCATAACCGGCATCGGCATGGCGCATCACGCCCGTCGCGGGGTCGTTCCAGAGCACGCGGGCGATGCGGCGCGCGGCATCCTCGGTGCCGTCGCAGCAGATCACCATGCCCGAATGCTGCGAAAACCCCATGCCGACGCCGCCGCCATGGTGCAGCGACACCCAGGTGGCACCACTTGCGCAATTGAGCAGCGCGTTGAGGAGCGGCCAATCGGACACCGCATCCGAGCCGTCGCGCATCGCTTCCGTCTCGCGATTGGGCGAGGCGACCGAACCGGAATCGAGGTGATCGCGCCCGATCACGATCGGTGCCTTGAGTTCGCCCTTCGCAACCATCTCGTTGAAGGCGAGGCCGAGCCGGTGACGATCGCCCAGCCCCACCCAGCAGATGCGCGCCGGCAATCCCTGGAACTTGATGCGCTTCCTCGCCATGTCGAGCCAGTTGTGGAGATGCTTGTTGTCGGGCAGCAGCTCCTTCACCTTCTCGTCGGTGCGATAGATGTCTTCCGGGTCGCCGGAGAGCGCGCACCAGCGGAAGGGGCCAATCCCCTTGCAGAAGAGCGGGCGAATATAGGCCGGCACGAAGCCCGGAAAATCGAAGGCATCCGCGACACCCTCTTCGAGCGCCATCTGGCGGATGTTGTTGCCGTAATCGACCGTGGGGACACCCATCCTGTGGAAATCGAGCATGGCGCGGACATGCGCCGCCATGCTCTTCTTCGCTGCGGCCGTCACGCCCCCGGGATCACTCGCCTGCCTGGCTTCCCAATCCGCGAGCGTCCAGCCCTGCGGCAGATAGCCGTGCACGGGATCATGCGCGGAGGTCTGGTCGGTCACGCAATCCGGGCGGATGCCGCGTCTGACGAGTTCGGGGAAGAGATCCGCCGCATTGCCGAGGAGACCAACCGAGATCGCCTTCTTTTCCGCGCAAGCCCGGCGGATGATCTCCAGCGCATCATCCAGCGTGTCGGCCTTCACGTCGAGATAGCCGGTGCGCAGGCGGAATTCGATGGAGGAGGGGCGGCATTCCACCGCAAGGCAGGAAGCCCCGGCCATCGTGGCCGCGAGGGGCTGCGCGCCGCCCATGCCGCCGAGGCCGGCGGTGAGGATCCAACGGCCCGAGAGATCGCCGCCATAATGCTGGCGGCCCATTTCCACGAAGGTCTCGTAGGTGCCCTGAACGATGCCCTGCGTGCCGATATAGATCCACGAGCCGGCGGTCATCTGGCCATACATCATGAGGCCCTTCCGATCGAGCGCGTTGAAATGCTCCCAGGTCGCCCAGCGCGGCACGAGGTTCGAATTGGCGATGAGCACGCGCGGCGCGTCCGGCTGCGTGCGGAACACGCCCACCGGCTTGCCCGATTGCACGAGCAGCGTCTCATCCGCCTCGAGCTTCTTCAGCGCGGCGACGATCCTGTCGAAGCTGTCCCAGTCGCGCGCGGCACGGCCGATGCCGCCATAGACCACGAGTTCGCCGGGCTTCTCGGCCACATCGGGGTCGAGATTGTTCATGAGCATGCGCATGGGCGCTTCGGTGAGCCAGCTCTTGGCCGAGAGATCGAGGCCGCGCGGCGCGCGGATCACGCGGGAATTGTCGAGACGGGTCATGTCGAGGCCCCTTTCGCGAAGGCAAGGCAGGCTTGGAGGATCGAGGAAAGCGTCGCGCGGATCGGCGCGGCATAAGCGGGATCATAGGCGCCGGGCCAGTTGGCCTCGCTCACCTCGGGCATCGGTTCGCGCATGTAGCCACGGCAGGCGAGTTCCATCTGCACGGCATGGATACCGGCTTCGGGCTTGCCATAATTGCGCGTGATATAGCCACCCTTGAACCGTCCGTTGGTGACGCGGCTCCTGCCGCTCTGATCGCAGAGTCGTTCGATCTCGCCCGCAAGGCGCGGATCGCAGGCGGCACCCGAATGCGTGCCGATGTTGAACTGTGGCAATTCCCCTTCGAACAGCCGGGGGATCACCGAGCGGATCGAGTGGCAATCATAGAGCACGACGCTGGCGTGCTGCGCGCGCAGGCGCTGAAGCTCGCCCGCAAGCGCCGCGTGATAGGGATCGAAGGCGAGCTTGCGGCGCGTTTCGATTTCCGCCGCATCCGGCGCCTGGCCCGGTTTGTAGAGCGGCTCGCCATCGAAGGTGGTCGACGGGCAGAGCTCGGTTGTCGCCTGTCCGGGATAGAGGGAGACGCCGGAGGGGTCGCGGTTCACGTCGATCAGCGTGCGTGAAAGGGAAGTATGAATGATCGTGGCATCGAGCCCGGCCGCGAAGGCGTAGAGATCATCGATCCACCAGTCGCAATCCTTCCGCGCGAGCCAGGGCGAGACGACGCGGGCCGCGAGTTCCGGCGGCAGGTCGCGGCCGGTATGCGGCAGGCTGATGACAAGCGGCGCGTTTCCCTGTCGCACCGTCAGCCAGTGATCCGGCAGCGTGAACATGGCTCAGCCTTCGCTCTCGATCGTCGCAAGCCCGGCGGCATGAAGTGTCGCGCCACAGGCGATCAGATGGGCGGAGAGAGCAAGGTCATCGGCCATGAAGCGGTCCTCGGCCAGCGCGGGCACATGGGCACGGAGCTCCTCGACCACGCGCTCCAGTCGCGGACCCGTGCGCAACACATGCGCGGAGGCAGCACCGCCCTTCAGGCCCTCCAGCCCCGCGCCCCGTTTCCTCAGGTCGATGCCCTGCACGGCAACGAGCATTTCGATGCCCAGAATCCGCGCGAGATTGGCGTTCATCTCATGGAGCCGACGCGCCCCATGCGCGGCCATGGAGACATGGTCCTCCTGATTGGCGGAGGTGGGCGTGGAATCGATCGAAGCCGGCGTTGCGCGCTGCTTGTTCTCGGCGAAGATCGCCGCCGCCGTGACCTCCGCAATCATGAAGCCGGAGTTCAGTCCCGGTGCCGGCGTGAGGAACGGCGGCAGGCCGAAATTCAGCGCCGGGTCCACGAGGGTCGCGATGCGGCGCTCGGAGATCGCACCGATTTCGGAAATCGCCAGCGCGATCTGATCGGCGGCGAAGGCCACGGGCTCGGCATGAAAATTGCCGCCGGAAACGATCTCTCCCGTTTCCACCAGCACGAGGGGGTTGTCGGTCGCCGCATTGGCTTCGACAACCAGCGTGCGCATGGCCTCGCGGATGAGGCCCAGCGCAGCGCCCGTCACCTGCGGCTGGCAGCGCAGGCAATAGGGGTCCTGCACGCGCTCGTCGCCTTCAAGATGCGCCTCGCGGATTTCGCTGCCCTCCAGCAGCAGCATCAGCGTTTCCGCCGCTTCGATCTGGCCCGGAAGGCCGCGCAGGGCATGAATCTCCGGCCGGAACGGCGTGGTGGAAGCCATGGCGGCATCGGTCGAGAGCGCGCCGGTGACCAGCGCCGAAAGGGCAAGCCGTTCCGCTTGCAGGGCCGCGGCGATGGCATGGGCGGTGGAAAACTGTGTGCCGTTGATCAGCGCGAGCCCTTCCTTCGGGCCGAGAACCAGCGGAGTGAGGCCCGTCTTCGCCAGGGCTTCGGCGGCGGGCATCCGCTTGTCGCCCAGAAAGGCCTCGCCCTCGCCCATCATGGCGGCGGTGAAATGCGCCAGCGGAGCGAGATCGCCCGAGGCACCCACGGAGCCCTGAGCGGGCACCAGCGGCACGATTCCAGCCTCCAGAAACGCCTCGATCTGGCGGATGACCAGGGGACGGACACCCGAGGCACCACGCCCGAGGCTGAGGAGTTTCAGCGCCATCATGAGGCGCACGACCGGCGCTGGCGTGGGCTCTCCCATGCCGCAGCAATGCGACAGGATGAGATTGCGTTGCAGCGTTGCCGTATCCTGCGCAGGAATGCGCTTCGAGGCGAGTTTGCCGAAGCCGGTATTGATGCCGTAGACCGCCGCATCACTCGCTGCGGCCTTCGCGACAATCGCCGCGGCGGCTTCGATGCGCGGCAAGGCTGCAGGATCAAGTCGCGCCGCCGCACCATCCAGAATGGCTCGAAACGCCGGATATCCTGCTTTTCCAGGCGTGAGCATGACGCTCATTGGCCCCTCCGGATGCGTTGATGGAGCGGGTTGAACCCCATGCGATAGACCAGTTCCGCCGGGCTCTCGACCGACCAGATCGCAAGATCGGCCCATTTGCCGGCCTCCAGCGTGCCGACCTCCCCGAGTTTCCCCAAAGCGCGCGCAGCCTCGCGCGTGAAGCCGGCGAGGCACTCCCTGACGGTCATGCGGAAGAGCGTCGCCGCCATGTTCATGGTCAGCAGCGGCGAGGTGAGCGGCGAGGAACCGGGATTGCAATCGGTCGCGAGCGCCATGCGCGTCCCCGCCGCACGGAAGGCGGAGATGGGCGGCAATTGCTTCTCGCGCAGGAAATAGAACGCCCCGGGCAGCAGCACGGCGACCGTTCCGGCCCTGGCCATCGCGGCCGCACCCTCGGCATCGGTGTATTCGAGGTGATCCGCCGAAAGCGCGCCGTGCCTTGCCGCGAGTGCCGCCCCATGCAGGTTCGAGAGCTGATCGGCATGGAGCTTCACTGGCAGGCCCATGCGGCGCGCGGCGGTGAAGAGGCGATCCACCTCCTCGGGCGAGAAGGCGATGCCCTCGGAGAAGGCATCGACCGCATCCGCGAGGTTTTCCGCGACGAGCGCCGGCAATTGCTCGGCGATGACGTGATCGATGTAATCGCCGGAGCGGCCCGCGAATTCCGGCGGGACGGCATGCGCGCCAAGCGCCGTCGTCAACACCGAAACAGACCGCAGCGTGCCGAGGCGGCGCGCCGCGCGCAGGGTTTTCGCTTCATCCGCGACCGTCAGCCCATAGCCCGACTTGATCTCGACCGTGGTCACACCCTCGCTCATGAGGGCATCGAGGCGGGGAAGCGCAGAGGCGACGAGCTCATCCTCGCTCGCGGCGCGCGTGGCGCGCACCGTGGAGAGAATGCCGCCCCCCGCGCGGGCGATTTCCTCGTAGCCCGCACCATCGAGCCGCATCTCGAATTCGCGGGCGCGATTTCCCCCGAAGACGAGATGCGTGTGGCAATCGATGAGGCCGGGCGTGACAATGCGGCCTTCGCAGTCAATGATTTCATTTGCCGCAAGGCCGGTCGGCAGGTCGTTTTCCGCCCCGGCGAAGACGATCCGCCCGCCGGCCACGACAACCGCGCCGCGTTCGATGATCCCCATGCCCTCCCCAGCCATGGTCACCAGGCGGGCGTTGCGAAACACAGGATCCGCTGTCACGAAATCCCCCTCTTTTGTCTATACATAATGAGGCGCTCGCGCTAGAGTCCAGCGGATTTTGCGAGGCGGAGATTGAACGAATGCCGGTGCTCCATTTCGGCCAGGCGCTGCTGCCGACGGGTTGGGCGAACGGGGTGGCTGTTCATCACGAGGCGGGCCTCATCACGCGGGTCGAGACCGGACTGGAGGCCGCTGCAACCGATGGGCGGATCGCCCTGCCCGGCCTTGCAAGCCTGCATTCGCACAGCTTCCAGCGCGGCATGGCGGGGCTCGCGGAGCGGCGCGGCCAATCGGATGACAGCTTCTGGACCTGGCGCGAGGTGATGTATCGCTTCCTCGGCGCAATCACGGCCGAGGATGTCGAGACCATCGCCGCCTTCGCTTTCATGGAGATGCTGGAGCGCGGGTTCACGGCGGTGGGCGAGTTCCACTACCTGCATCACCAGCCGGATGGGACGCCCTATGCCAACCCTGCGGAAAATGCCGAGCGGATCGCCGCAGCGGCGTCTGAAACGGGCATCGCGCTCACGCTTCTGCCGGTCTTCTATGCCCATGGCGGATTCGGCGGGCAGGCTCCGAATTCCGGCCAGCGGCGCTTCATCTCGGACCTCAGGGGTTTCGCGCGCCTCATGGAGGCGAGCGGGCGGGCGATTTCCGGCCTGCCGCAGGCGGTGCTCGGCTTCGCACCCCATTCCCTGCGCGCCGCGATGCCGGATGAGCTGGACGCCCTGGTCGCTGCCTTTCCAACGGGGCCGGCGCATATCCATGTCGCCGAGCAGATGAAGGAAGTGCAGGATTGCCTCGCCTGGAGCGGGAAACGCCCGGTGGAATGGCTTCTCGCCAACCAGCCCGTGGATGAGCGCTGGTGCCTGATCCATGCGACGCATCTCACCGAGGGCGAAATGCAGGCCCTCGCCCGCTCCGGCGCGGTGGCGGGTCTCTGCCCCATCACCGAGGCCAATCTCGGTGATGGAACCTTTCCCGGCATGGATTTCCTCGCGAGCGGCGGGCGTTTCGGCGTCGGCACGGATTCGAATGTCGAGATCAGCGCGGCCGGCGAGTTGCGCATGCTGGAATACAGCCAGCGTCTTGCACGCCGGGTGCGCAATGCGATGAGCCTGCCGGGGCTTTCCACCGGCCGCCTCCTGCATGATCGCGCGCTCGCAGGCGGCGCGCAGGCGCTCGGGCGGCCGATGGGGATCACGCCCGGAGCGCGGGCCGACTTCGTGACGCTCGACCCGGAGGCCCCCGATCTCGCGGGCCGCGATGGCGATTTCGCGCTCGATTCCTACATTTTCGCGGGCGGCCATGCGCTGATCGACCGCGTTTATGCGGCTGGAAAACCGGTCGTGGACAGGGGTCGTCATCACAGGCATGAGGCTGTCGCGGAGGCCTACCGGAAGGTCATCCACCGTCTGGCCGGCATGATCTGACGCGCATCATCGGAGCGGACCATTGGACGACATCGCCCTCCCCCGCTACCTGGAGATCCGGCGCGATATCCAGAATCGCATCGCTTCGGGCGAATTGCGGCCGGGCGATGCCATCCCCTCCGAGCATGAACTCAAGGAACTCTATGGTTGCTCGCGCATGACCGTGAGCAAGGCGCTCTCGGCGCTGGCGAGCGAGGGGCTGATCCAGCGCCGCCGGCGCGCGGGTTCGCAGGTGGCAATGCCGCGCACGGCGCAGACCGTGCTGAAGATCCACGATCTCAAGGCGGAGATCGCTGCCTCCGGTCGCGCCTATCGCTGCGAGATACTCTCCCGGGCAAGGCGCGCACCCGATGCCGCCGACCTCGCACGGCTGGGCGAACCAGTGACGGAAATCCTCGCGCTCCAGCTCGTGCATTACGCCGATGACCTTCCTTACGCGGTCGAATACCGGCTGATGAACCTCGCGATCGTGCCGGATGCGGCAAGCGCCGATTTCTCCGAGACCCCGCCCGGCACCTGGCTCCTCAACGAAGTGCCCTGGACCGATGCCGAGCACATCATCCGGGCGGATATCGCCTCACCCTCGCTGGCGCGGCAGCTCGCCATGCCCAAGGGGGCGGCCTGCCTCGTGATTGACCGGCGCACATGGCAAGGCGGCGTGATCGTCACCGCCGTGACGCTGCATTATCCGGCCGCGCGCCATCAGATCGTCTCGCATTTTTCGCCGGGGGGCGGGTTCGGAACCTGAAGCCCCCAGGATTGGCGGGTGGTGACAAGGGTGTTATGCGATTATACGAGATTTTCAGTGACGGAGTTGGGGGCGTGGCGACAAGAGAGCGGGACAAGGCCGGGAAGAAAGGTCCGGTCCATGTCATGGCCTATGGCGTGCACGTTTTCACGGCACTCGGAGCGGCGCTTGGTTTTCTCGCGCTGGAGGCCGCGATTTCCGGGCATATCGTGGCATGTTTCGGCTGGCTGGCCGTGGCGCTGATCGTCGATGCCGCAGATGGCCCGATGGCGCGGCGACTGAACGTGATCGAGACCGCCTCGCGCTATGATGGCGCGGTGCTCGATCTCGTGGTGGATTTCATCACTTACGTCTTCGTGCCGGCGGCGATCCTGCTGCGCCCGGAAATCATGCCGCAGCCCTATGGCCTCGCGATGGGCCTGATCATCACCATCGGCTCGGCGCTCTATTTCGCCGACACCAAGATGAAGACGCATGATTGGTGGTTTCTCGGCTTTCCGGCCGTGTGGAACGTGGTGGTTTTCTATATCGTGGTGTTTCTGCCGCCGGCCTGGCTGGCGCTGGTCATCGTGATCATTCTCACGGCGATGATGTTCCTGCCCGTGGTGTTCGTGCACCCCGTGCGCGTGAAGCGCTGGCGCCCCATGACCATGGCCGCGCTCGCGACATGGAGCGTGGCGGCGGTGTGGTCGATCATCGTGGATCGGCTTGCCCCCGGCCTCGCCACCAAAGCGGTGTTGCTAGCCGGCGGCATCTATTTCCTGGGGCTCGGTTTCCTGCGTGATCTGCCCGAGAAGGAATGAGCCTCAGCGCTTTGCGAAGCGCTTCTGCCACTCGCCAAGAATGCGATCGCGGTTCTCCATCGCCCAGGCGAAATCGTTTCGGATCATCGAAGCCGCGACCCCCGCCGGATAGTTCCTGGGCGGCGGGGCGACGCCCTCGATGGCGGTGAGCGGCACCCACCTGGCGTAGAGTTCGTTGGCCTTCCGGCTCGCGGCAAAATCCATCAGCGCCTTGGCGGCTTCGAGGTTCTTCGTGCCCTTGAGGATCGCGGCGGTATCCATGTCCCAGCCGCCGCCCTCCTTCATCACCAGGATGTCGATGGGGGCGCCCTTGTCCTTCTCCATCATGCCCGCGAGCTCATAGGAGATGCCGATCGGGTATTCGCCCGTCGCGGCATGGCGGCAGGGCCGCGTGCCCGAGGGCTCGTAGACCGCGATGTTCCTGTGCAGCCCCTCCATGAATTCCCACCCCTTCGCCTCGCCGAAGAGCTGCAGGAAGGCCGAGACATGGAAATAGCCCGTGCCCGAGGCCGCAGGATCGGAGAAGACGATCTTGCCCTTGTAAACAGGGTTCAGCAGGTCGAACCAGCTCTGCGGACGCGGAAGGTTCTGCTTCTCGGCCTCGATGGTGTTGAAGCAGATCGCCGCCACCCAGGCTTCCATGCCGATCCAGTGCGGCACGGCCTCGCTGTCGCGGAAATTCGGCCGCAAGGCCGCGAGGTTCTTCGGCGCATAGGGCTCAAGAATGCCGCGCCGCTTGAAATCGAGCATCGAGGTGACGGCGAGACCCCAGATGACATCGCCGCGCGCCTGCTCGGCTTCCGCGATGATGCGCGCGGTCAGCGTGCCCGTGGATTCGCGGCGCCAGACGATCTCGATATTCGGGTTCTCGGCCTCGAATGCGCTCTTGAACTCGGCGAGGCTCTCCGGAAGCAGGGTCGTATAGACCTGCAACTGCGTCTTCGGCGCTTGCGCGAAGGCCGGCAGGGCCAGCAGGACCGCGATCAGCGGCGGGAAAGCACGGCGCGTGAGATTGTTCAGAAACATCATGGCGGATCTCCGTTCGGGTCAGAGATCCGGATTGAGGGCTTGAGAGTGCGACGACCTGACGGGCCATGCGCGCCATCCCTTCGCCGGCATGATCCGGATCAGGTTCGAAGGGTCGCCGCGCCTCCGGTTTTCCGGATCTCGCGGTCTTCTCAGCCCCGAAGGCCGCGTGATGCGGCTGGCCAGGGCTCCCCTAGGCTCCGAAAAGAGATAGTGGCGCGCAACCGATCCGTCAATTCCGGCGCGTCTCGCATCGCGATCCCGGCATTTTTCCCTCTGGCATAACCCGAACGCCCTTTTCAGCCGGGCGCGAGGCGCTATTCTTCCCGGACGGTGGCGCTCTCGCCACGTCTTTCCCTCGGAGGTGCGGCGCGATGAACGGGTTCTCGATTGGACGCGGGCTGGTGGCCGGTCTGGCCTTCATGCTGTCAGCCCTGGCCGCGAAGGCGCAGGGCGAGGTGCGCGTCTATAACTGGTCGGATTACATCAACCCCGCCGTTCTCGACGCCTTCACGCGCGAAACCGGCATCAAGGTGATCTACGATACCTTCGACCAGATGGAGACGGTGGAGACGAAGCTTGTCACCGGCAAGAGCGGTTATGACCTCGTGGTGGTCACCGCCTCGTTCCTGCCGCGGCACATCCCGCTGAAGCTCTACACCGAACTCGACAAATCGAGGCTCCCGAACCTCTCGCATCTCTGGCCGGATATCGTGGGCCGCCTCGCCAGATATGATCCCGGCAACAGGTTCGCGGTCAATTACATGTGGGGCACCACGGGCCTCGGTTACAATCTGAAGAAGGTGCGCGAGAAGCTCGGCCCGCAAGCGCAGGTCGATAGCTGGTCGATCCTGTTCGATCCCGCCAAGGTCTCGAAACTCGCTTCCTGCGGCGTGCACGTGCTCGATGCGACGGAGGAAATGTTCCCGGCGGCGCTCCGTTATCTCGGCCTCGACCCGGATTCAAAGGCCGAAGGTGACCTGCGCAAGGCCGCGGACCTTCTGGCGAAGATCAAGCCGCATATCCAGAAATTCCATTCCTCCGAATACATCACCGCGCTCGCCAATGGCGATATCTGCCTCGCGGTGGGCTATTCGGGTGACGTGCTTCAGGCAAAGAAGCGCGCGGCGGAAGCCAGGAATGGCGTCGAGATCGGCTATTCCATTCCGAGAGAGGGCGCGCTGATGTGGTTCGACAGCTTCGTGATCCCGGCGGATGCCGCGAACAAGGAAGCAGCCTACAAGCTGATCGACTACCTGAACCGCCCGGAAGTCTCGGCCAGCAACTCGGTCTTCATCCAATATGCCTCGCCGAACCTCTCGGCGCAGAAGCATATCCCGCCGGAGATCCTCAAGGACCCCGGCATCTACCCGAGTGCGGAGACGCTGGCGCGGCTCTACACCATCACGCCGTTTGACGAGAAAACCCAGCGGGTGGTGAACCGCCTCTGGACGCGCGTGAAGACGGGCCGATGATGCGCTTCCTCACCGGTCGGTTTCCCGCATCATGAGCATTGAGCGCGCCGCAGGCCCGGTGCGATCGAGTTTCGCGCCGTGGCTTGATCCGGGCGCGAAACCGCTCGTCTCGTTTTGCAATGTGCGGAAATCCTTCGGCGCGGTGGAAGCCGTGGCGGGGGTGGATCTCGATCTCTACCCGCGCGAGTTCTTCGCCCTTCTGGGTCCCTCCGGCTGCGGGAAGACAACGTTGATGCGCATGCTCGCGGGCTTCGAGGAGCCGACCTCGGGCGATATCCTGCTGGATGGCCGAAGCGTGCTCGGCGTGCCCGCCCATCAGCGGCCCACGAACCTCATGTTCCAATCCTACGCGCTGTTTCCGCACATGAATGTGGCGGAGAACATCGCCTATGGCCTGAAGCAGGAGGGGCTGCCCAGGGCAGAGATCGCGGCGCGGGTGGAGGAAGTGCTGAGCCTGGTGCGCCTCGCGGATTTCGGCAGGCGCCGACCGGATCAACTCTCCGGCGGGCAGAAGCAGCGCGTGGCGCTCGCGCGCGCCATCGCCAAGCGGCCGCGCGTGCTGCTGCTCGACGAACCTCTCGGCGCACTGGACCGCAAGCTGCGCGAGGAGACGCAATTCGAACTCGTGGCCCTGCAGGAGAAGCTCGGCCTCGCCTTCCTGATGGTCACGCATGACCAGGACGAGGCCATGACCATGGCCCATCGCATCGGCGTGATGGGAAAGGGTCGCCTCGCGCAGGTCGGCACACCGGCGGAGATCTATGAAGCGCCACAGACGCGCGCGGTGGCCGAATTCGTGGGCGACATCACCATCTTCGAGGCGACCGTCACGAAGGTCGAGGGCGAGGTGGTGACGCTGCTGCACCCCACCATCGGCACCATCGAACTCGATGACGAGGGCGAGAAACCCGCGCCCGGCACCCGCGTGGATGTCGGCCTGCGCCCCGAGAAGATCACCCTCGGCTTCACCCCGCCGCATGAAGGCGTGAACCGCGTCGAGGGCATCGTCTGGGATATCGGCTATCTCGGCGACATGACCATGGTGCAGGTGAAACTTGCCGATGGCGCGATTGTCCGCGTGGGCGTCACCAATCGCACACGCCGCTCGGAGCGCCCGATCGGCTGGGATGATCCCGTCTGGCTCTCGTGGGATATCGAGGCGCCGATCCTGCTGGATGGCGCGACGTGAAGGGCGACCAGCGCGCATGGCTTGCCGCGCTCGCGCCGATCCTTTGGCTCGGGGCGTTCTTCGTGCTGCCCTTCCTGATGGTGCTGCGGATATCGCTGTCGGATGCTGCGCGCGCGGTGCCGCCCTATGCACCGCATTGGCCGGGCTTCGGGCAGATCGGCGAGTTCCTGGCGCAGCTCGATTTCGAGGCGTTCGGCACGCTCTGGGAGGACAGCCTTTATCTTGATGCGTTTCTCACCGCGCTCCGCATCGCAGGGATGGCAACGCTCATCGCGCTTCTGATCGGCTTCCCCCTCGCCTATGCCATCACACGCGCCCCGAAACGCTGGCAGAACCTGCTGGTTCTGCTGATCATCCTGCCGTTCTGGACCTCGTTTCTCATCCGCGTCTATGCGTGGATGGCGATCCTCCGGCCCGAAGGCGTGCTGGACCGCGTGCTGATGGGCATTGGCCTCACCGGCGAGCCGCTGCGTCTGCTCAATACCGAAACCGCCGTGCTGATCGGCATGGTCTATTCCTACCTGCCCTTCATGGTGCTGCCGATCTACGCGGTTCTCGAAAAGATGGATCGCAGCCTGATCGAGGCCGCGGCGGATCTCGGGGCGAAGCCGCTCACGCGCTTTTTCACCATCACCGTGCCGCTGGCAAAGCCCGGCATTCTTGCCGGTTGCTTCCTCGTCTTCGTTCCCGGAATCGGCGAATTCGTGATCCCCGACCTGCTTGGTGGCTCGGAGACCCTGATGATCGGCCGCGTGCTCTGGACCGAGTTCTTCTCGAACCGCGATTGGCCTCTGGCTTCCGCCGTGGCCGTGAGCCTTCTTGCCTTCATCATCCTGCCGATGATGATGCTCCGCAGTATCACCCAACGGAAGGAGACGAGCCGATGAAAGGCTTCCGTCTCGTCCATGCGCTCGCGCTGATTGCCGGGCTGCTGTTCCTCTATGTGCCGATCGGCATTCTCATTCTCTATTCCTTCAACGCCTCGCGACTGGTGACGGTCTGGGGCGGTTTTTCCACGCAATGGTATGCGAGCCTGTGGCAAAATCAGGCGCTGAAGGACGCAGCCTTGCTTTCTCTGGCCATGGCCATTGCTTCGGCGACCATCGCGACCGTGCTTGGCACCCTGGCCGCTCTGGCGCTGGAGCGGGCGCGACCGGGCCGCGCGAAACTGCTCTTCGGCGGGCTGATCGCCGCGCCGATGGTCATGCCCGAGGTGATCACCGGCCTCTCGCTGCTGCTGCTCTTCGTGGCGCTGAATGTGGAGCGCGGCTTCGCGACGGTGACGCTGGCGCATGCGACGCTGACGCTCTGCTTCGTGACCATGATCGTGCAGGCGCGGCTTGCGACGCTCGATCGCAGCCTCGAGGAAGCCGCGCAGGATCTCGGCGCGAGCCCGTGGCGCGTGACCATGACCATCACCCTGCCGCTCGCGCTGCCGGCAATCATCGCCGGGTGGCTCCTGGCCTTCACGCTCTCGCTCGATGATCTCGTGATCGCGAGCTTCGCGACCGGGCCGGGTGCCACGACGCTGCCCATGCGCATCTATTCCGCCGTGCGCCTTGGCGTGAGCCCGGAGATCAACGCGATCTCGACCTTGCTCATCGCCGGTGTCGCGGCGCTCGTCGTCACGGCCTCGCTGATCCTGAAGCGCGAGAAGCTCATCGCGGGCTAGGGTCCGCGGGTTAGGGTCCTGCCCCTTGTCGGTTGCGCCCGCCGCCCGCGAGGAAATCGGCATAGGCCAGCCGAATACCCTTCTGGAGAGAGGTTTTCGCGTGCCAGCCGAGTTCGGCGAGCTTCGAGACATCCATCAGCTTGCGCGGGGTGCCGTCCGGTTTCGATTGGTCATGGTCGACCGCGCCTTCGAAGCCCACGACCGTCGCGATGAGGCCCGCCAGTTCCGTGATGGTCACATCCGTGCCGGTGCCGACATTGAGATGCCCCTCGCCGGAATAATGTTCGGTCGCGAAGAGGGTGCCCTCCGCGAGATCATCCACGAACAGGAATTCCCGGCGCGGCGTGCCGCTGCCCCAGAGCGTGACGGATTTCGCGCCCGCCTCCTTCGCCTCGTGGAAACGGCGGATGAGCGCGGGCAGCACATGGCTGTTCTCGGGGTGGTAATTGTCGCCGGGACCATAGAGGTTCGAGGGCATCAGCGAGATCATGTCCGCGCCGAATTGCCGGCGATAGCTCTGCGCCAGCTTGATCGCGGTGATCTTTGCAATCGCATACCACTCGTTGGTGGGTTCGAGGCTGCCGGTGAGCAGGCTTTCCTCGCGGATGGGCTGTTCCGCGAATTTCGGGTAGATGCAGGAAGAGCCGAGATTGACGAGTTTCTCCACGCCATGGCGATGCGCGGCCTCAATGACATTCGCGGCGATCATCACGTTCCTGTAAAGGAAATCGCGCGGAAAGCTGTTATTCGCCAGAATGCCCCCGACATGGGCCGCCGCGAGCAGAACAACCTGCGGGCGGTTTCTTGCGAACCAGCGTTCGGTCTCAGCCTGATTTTCAAGATCGAGTTCGGCGCGGTTCGCGACAATCGGCTCGATGCCGCGTGCCTTCAGCGCGCGCACCAGCGCCTGCCCCACCATGCCGCGATGGCCCGCGACAAAGACGCTTTTTCCAGCCAGCGGGAACAGCGCCTCAGGCATCGCGATCCTGCCGGTTGTGCTCGCGGAGAACCACATCGAGATCGGAACGCATCATGTCCTTCACCAGGTCGGGGAAGGTGGTCTTGTGCTTCCATCCCAGCACATGATGGGCCTTCGAGGGATCGCCCAGCAGGAGATCCACCTCCGTCGGGCGGAAATAGCGCGGGTCGATCTCAACGCGCACCGCGCCGGTTTTCGCATCGCGACCGATCTCCGTCACGCCCGAGCCTTCCCACGTGATGGCGACGCCGGTTTCCGCGAAGGCGCGCTCCACGAATTCGCGCACGGTGTGGGCTTCACCGGTCGCAAGCACGTAATCATCGCCCTGCGGCTGCTGGAGAATGCGCCACATGCCCTCGACATAATCGCGCGCATGGCCCCAGTCGCGCATGGCGTCGAGATTGCCGAGATAGAGCACATCCTGCAGGCCGTGATGGATGGAAGCCACGGCGCGGGTGATCTTCCGCGTGACGAAGGTTTCGCCGCGCAAAGGGCTCTCATGGTTGAAGAGAATTCCGTTCGAGGCATGGATGCCATAGGCCTCGCGATAATTCACGGTAATCCAGTAGGCATAGAGTTTGGCGGCGGCGTAAGGGCTGCGAGGATAGAACGGTGTCTTCTCGCTCTGCGGCACTTCCTGGGCCTTGCCATAGAGTTCCGAGGTCGAGGCCTGGTAGAAGCGTGTCTTGCCCTCGAGCTTCAGGATGCGGATCGCTTCCAGCAGGCGAAGCGTGCCGATGGCATCGGCATTGGCTGTGTATTCGGCGGTTTCGAAGCTCACCTGCACATGGGATTGCGCCGCGAGATTGTAGATCTCGTCGGGCTGCGTCTCCTGCACGATGCGGATGAGGTTCGTCGCATCGGTCATGTCGCCGTAATGCAGCTTCAGGCGAATGTCGCGCTCATGCGGATCCTGATAGAGATGATCAATCCGCCCGGTATTGAAGGACGAGGAGCGACGCTTCACGCCATGCACCCGGTAGCCCTTGCCAAGCAGCAATTCAGCGAGATAGGCGCCGTCCTGGCCCGTGATGCCGGTGATGAGTGCTGTTTTGGTCATTCCGATCGATCGCCTTCGCCGGGGCTGTTCCTGCTCGACGGGTGCGATAGCGGTTCAAGCCTTGAATGACCAGAGCCTGCCAGCAAGGAGTCTGTAAAGTCAATCGCGCCGGTCTGCGTGGGTTCGGCACTTATCCCCCCCTTTCGGGGAGCGCCTAGCTTGGCTCCATCGCATTTTCCCCGGAGGAGCCCCTGATGAGCCTCACGCCCCGCCTTCAATTGCCCTATCTCGCTGCCGGCCAGGCGCAGAAGCACGTGACGTTGAACGAGGCGCTGCGAGCACTCGATGCCCTATGCCAGCTCGTGCTGAAATCGACGGCGACCACCACTCCGCCCCCTACCCCGACGGAGGGAGATTGCTATGCGGTGCCCGCGGGGGCCGGCGGCGCATGGACCTCGAAGGCAGGGCAGATTGCCGGCTGGTTCGATGGCGGCTGGCAGTTCTTCACGCCGCGCGAGGGCTGGCTTGCCTGGGTCGATGCGGTGGATGCGGTCCAGATCTTCAAAGGCGGCACATGGCGTTCGGCGGTGACCGAACTGCAGAACATGACGCGGCTCGGAATCGGGACGATGGCGGATGCGACAACCCGCTTCGCCGTGAACTCGGCGGTGAGCCGTTTCGACCAGGAGGGTGGCAATCACCGGATGGTCGTCAACAAGACGGCGCCGGCCAATACCGCGAGCCTCGTGTTCCAGACCGGCTATTCAGGCCGCGCGGAATTCGGCCTCACGGGCAGCGATGCCTTCCAGGTGAAGGTGAGCGCCGATGGCACGGCCTGGCATGATGCCATGAGCGTTTCACCGACGCAGGTGACCATCCAGAGCGTGACAACCGGCAACCTCCGGCTGATGACCAATGGAACGGGAAGCCTGCGTTTCGGCACCGGCGGAACCGAGCGCGTGGCGCTCGACAGTGCGGGGCATTTCATGCCTCTGGCTGACAATGTCTCCCGGCTTGGGGGCGCGGGTGCCCGGTTCCAGGCAATCTGGTCGGCGACCGGCACCATCCAGACCTCGGATGCGCGAGAGAAAATCGTGGAATCGCCCTTGCGCAAGGCCTCTGCCCTCGCCCTGCTCGACGCGGTCGAACCCGTGCTGTTCCGCTGGAAGCAGGATGCGGAGGGCGATTCACGGCTTCAGGCCGGTTTCCTCGCGCAGGACATCAAGGCGGCGCTTGATGGCGCCGGGCTCGATTTTGGCGTCTGGGGCCTCGAGGATTCCGCTGATCACGAGAGCCGCCAATGGCTCCGGCCGGACCAGCTGATCCCCGTGCTCTGGGCCGCATTGAAGGAGACGCGCAACGAATTGCGCGCGCTCAAGGAGCGGCTTGCAATCGCGCGGGATGCCTGACCCGTCGCCGCGACCGACGAACGCCACGCCGCGCGGGTGTGGTGCGCGTCGCGGCGAGAATGAACTGCGGCAGATGGTCGGCGATGGCGCGCGGAGCGACAAGAGATTCCCGATGGCAGGTCAGCGGAACGCCATCGCAAAATTCAGGAATGGCGAGGCTTTGCAAGCCATCGGCTTGGGCTCAGGCGGTGCCCGCGCGGCTGTAGATATCCTGAAGCCGCACGATGTCATCCTCGCCGAGATAGCTGCCAGTCTGCACCTCGATGATCTCAACATCGATCCGGCCGGGATTCTCGAGCCGATGCACGACCCCACTGGGGATATAGGCGGACTGGTTCTCGATGAGATCTTCTGTCTTGTCGCCAATGGTGACGCGCGCCGTACCGCGCACGACGACCCAATGCTCGGAGCGATGGAAATGCTTCTGCAGTGACAGTTTTCCGCCCGGATAGACGACAATGCGCTTCACCTGCGAGCGATCCTGCAGGACGAGCGTCTGGTACCAGCCCCAGGGGCGGAAGACGCGCGCGTGGTGGGAGGCTTCCGGCCGGCCATCCTGCTTCAGGCGCTCGACCAGCTGCTTCACCTGCCCGACCTTGTGCCGATCCGCAACGAGAACGGCATCCCGTGTGGCGACGACCACGAGATCCTTCACGCCGAGGGTCGCGACAAGCTGATCCTCGGTCGAGACATAGCTGCCCTCGGTCTCCACCATCAGCACAGGCCCCTGCCCTGCATTGCCGGCATTATCCTTTTCGGAAACCTCCCAGAGCGCGTTCCAATCCCCGATATCGGACCAGCCGAAATCTCCGGCAACGACATGGGCATGGCGGGTCTTTTCCATCACCGCGATATCGAAGGCGATCTTGCGCGCCTTGGCGAAGTGCTCCTCGTTAAGCGTGGGAACCTCGAGATCGACGCTGGCCTCAGCCAGCGCCGCCTCGACATGGTTCACGCATTCGGGCTGGCTGTCACGGTATTCGCCGATCACGGTGGAAGGAGCGAAGAGGAAGTTGCCCGAGTTCCAAAGATAACCCGAGGCGACATATTCCAGCGCGCGCCGGGCATCCGGCTTCTCGACGAAACGCCGCACGGCGCGCAGGCCCGCGCCGCTTTCCTCGCCCGGATCGATATAGCCATAGCCGGTGGCGGGCGAGGTGGGGAGGATGCCGAAGGTGACGATGCCGCCGGCAGCGGCCACGGCCCGACCGGCAACCACCGCTTCGACAAAGGCTTTGGGCTTCAGCACGAGGTGATCCGCCGCCAGCATCAGGGCAAGCGCATCGGGGGTTTGGCGATGAAGGTAGAGCGCCGCAGCCAGCACGGCCGGGCCCGAATCCCGCGCCATCGGCTCAAGCAGGATATCCGCCGCGATGCCGATCTCGGCCAGCTGGCGCTCGACCATGAAGCGATGCGACCGGTTGGTGATGACGAGCGGCTTTCCAAAAACAGCCGGGTCCTTCACGCGCAATAGCGTTTCCTGAAAGGTGGAGCGCTTGCCGATGATGGGCGCGAACTGCTTCGGAAAGGCCTCGCGCGAGAGCGGCCAGAGCCGCGTGCCGGAGCCGCCGCAGAGGATGACGGGCCGGATGATCGGCTGCGACATGAGAAGCTCCGTCAGATCGTCTGGTTATAGGCACCGACTTCCCTGTGCTCGCGCAGGATCGCATCCATCGCCTTGAACATCTCGCGCATGCGGGCTTCGGAGACCGGGCTCTCGATGACGACGACCAGTTCCGGCTTGTTGGACGAGGCACGGATGAGGCCCCAGGTGCCGTCATCAACCGTCACGCGCACACCATTCACGGTCACCACATCACGAATCGGATGGCCCGCGATGGAAGCACCGGCCTTCTGCATCGCCTCAATACGCGCCACGACCTTCTCGACAATGCCATATTTCACCTCGTCCTCGCAATGCGGCGCCATGGTGGGCGTGGCCCAGGTCTTCGGCAGCGCACGATAAAGATCGGCCATGGACTTGCCGGGGTTGCGATCGAGCATGTCGAGCACCGCAATCGCCGTCACGAGCCCGTCATCATAGCCACGCCCTACCGGCGGGTTGAAGAAGAAGTGCCCGCTCTTCTCGAAGCCCGCGAGCGCACCGAGTTCGGCCACGCGCTTCTTGATATAGGAATGGCCGGTCTTCCAGTAATCGGTCTTGGCGCCGAGGCGCCGGAGTTCCGGGTCGGTCGCGAAAAGGCCGGTGGATTTCACATCCGCCACGAAAAGCGCATTGGGGTTCAGCGCCGCGAGATCGCGCGCCAGCATCACGCCGATCTTGTCCGCGAAGATCTCATGGCCCTCGTTATCCACCACGCCGCAGCGATCGCCATCGCCGTCGAAGCCGAGTGCCACATCCGCGCCATGCTCCTTCACGGCATGGGCCATGGCATGGAGCATTTCCATGTCCTCGGGGTTCGGGTTGTAGCGCGGAAAGGTATGATCGAGTTCGCAATCGAGGCGGATCACCTCCGCGCCGAGCGCTTCGAGCACCTGCGGGGCGAAGGCGCCGGCCGTGCCGTTGCCGCAGGCGCAGATGACCTTGAGCTTGCGCTTGAGCTTCGGGCGGTCGGCCAGTTCCTTGAAATAGTGGCTCTCGAAGAAGTTCTCGACGAAGGAATAGCTGCCCTGCCCGTAGCGATATTGCGCGTTGAGCACGATTTCCCTGATGCGGTTGATCTCGGTGGGGCCGAAGGTCACCGGGCGGTTCGAGCCCATCTTCACGCCGGTCCAGCCATTGTCGTTATGCGAGGCGGTGACCATCGCCACGGCCGGCACATCGAGCGCGAACTGCGCGAAATAGGCCATGGGCGACATGGCGAGGCCGATATCCACCACCTCGCAGCCCGAACCCATGAGGCCGGCGACCAGCGCCAGCTTGATGGCGTTCGAATAGCTGCGGAAATCATGGCCGACGACCACGCGCTGCTTCACGCCGGTTTCGGCAAGATAAGTACCGATGCCGAGGCCAAGGGCCTGCACGCCCATCAGGTTCAGTTCCGGCGCCTTTTCCGAAACCGGATGCCCGAACCACCAGCGCGCATCATATTCGCGGAAGCCGGTGGGCTTCACGAGCGGGTTGAGCTCGAAGGCAGCCGTATTGGGCTTCAGGTCCGCACGGGCTTTCGGAAAGGACGTCATGAGGCGCTCGCTTCGCGTGAGGTCCGGCTCCCATACCGCCGACGGCCGGGAAAAACCAGATCAAGAACAGCAATGAGGGGATGATGGATAGGCAGGGAACGTGCGTTCAACCTGCCAATGACTTGAGAATGCCACGGAAATCCTTGCCCAGCTCCGGATTGGCCAGCGCATAGGCCACGTTGGCCGCCAGAAAGCCGAGCTTCGAGCCGGTATCATAGACCTGGCCATCGAAGCGCACGGCATGGAAGGGCTCAGTCTTCGCAAGCGTCAGCATGGAATCCGTGAGCTGTATCTCGCCGCCCGCCCCGCGCTCCTGCCTGGACAGAAGCTCGAAGATCGTGGGCTGGAGAATGTAGCGGCCGGAAATCGCGAGGTTCGAAGGGGCCGTTCCCCTGGCCGGCTTCTCGACCATGCGGGCGATCTTCGCGACCTTTTCCGCCGAACCCGCCACATCCACGATGCCGTATTGATGCGTTTCTTCATCCGCAACCGGGTAGACACCGATGAGATTTCCTCCAGTCTGGCCATAAGCCTCGATCATGTCGCCGAGAAAGGCCGTCTCGCCAAGATGCAGCATATCCGGGAGAAGCAGCGCGAACGGCTCATTGCCGATGATGTCGCGCGCGCACCATACCGCGTGCCCGAGGCCGAGCGGCGCCTGCTGGCGGGTGAAGCTCGTCGCGCCCGCGCCGGGCGTATCCGCCTCGAGAGCTGCCAGTTCCTTCACCTTTCCACGGCTCTTCAGGGTGTCTTCCAATTCATACTGACGATCGAAATGATCCTCGATGACGTTCTTGTTGCGCCCGGTCACGAAGACCACATGCTCAATGCCGGCCTTGCGCGCTTCATCCACCACGTGCTGGATCACGGGGCGATCCACGACCGTGAGCATTTCCTTCGGCATGGCCTTCGTCGCCGGCAGGAAACGCGTGCCAAGGCCCGCGACCGGGATCACCGCTTTGCGAATTCGATTCATTCGACACCTGTTTTCAACGGCATGACCGCCAGGCCGCTGCCTTGACCCACTTCTCGAGCCCCGCCACTTAATGCTCCATGAACCGCGACGGGTTTAAGACATTCATCCAACGCAAAAAAAAGGGTAAACGCGGGAATCTGCATGACGGTTCTGCTGACGGGGGGGGGGGGCGCGGGCAATATCGGCTCGCATAGGGTGCTGGTGCGCCTGAGGCTCCCTTGAGCGCACCGCGCGAAGCAGCGTTCCGATCCGGCAGGACGTCCTCCATGGGGAGGCGAAGCCATGCGAGCCGGCCTGTCGGCGCCATGCCGTCCGTTTCTCGTGCTTTGTGCCGCATCAAGACAGGGCTTGCGCTGGTGGAGTTAAAGTCCAAAGCCTCGAGGAAGCGCTATGCAGCATCCGGGAGGCCGGGGTATCTGTGACCCGGAACGGACGAGGTGGAGTGTTCGCGGTGAACTGGAAGAAACTGCTCGCAGGCCTGCTGGTTCTCGGCGGTCTCGGCTACGGGGCCTCGCTCTGGCTGCGCGGGCCGATCGTGACCGTCGCCAGCGCCCAGCGCGGCGACGTGGCCGAGGTGGTCTACGCGACCGGCGCGGTCGAACCGCTCACCTGGTCCAAGGTGCTGCCGCTCCTGCGTGCCCGCATCGTCGAGCATTGCCGCTGCGAGGGGCAGTTCGTTCAGAAGGGCCAGGTGCTCGCGAAACTCGACGATACCGCGGCCCAGGCCGAACTCGCGCAGGTCCAGACCAAGCGCGATTTCGCCGAGAGCGATGTGAGGCGGCTTGCGAACCTCATCGCCACCGGCGCCACCACGCGGCTCACACTCGAGCGCGCCGAAACCGAACTCCGCCAGCTCGACAGCCAGATCGCGGCCTTGCGCGCGCGCCTCACGGATTACCTTCTCGTGGCACCCAAGGAAGGCATCGTGCTGCGCGCGGATGGACAGGTCGGCGACATTCCCGTGACCACCGACGTGCTCTTCTGGGTGGGCCAGCCGAAACCGCTGCAGGTGATCGCGGATGTGAACGAGGAGGATATCGCGAAGGTCGTGGTCGGGCAGACCGCGCTTCTGCGCAATGATGGCTTCCCCAATGGCACCTTGCGCGCCACGGTTTCCTCCATCACGCCCAAGGGCGATCCCGTGACCAAGACCTTCCGCGCCTACCTTGCCCTGCCGGAGGAGAGCCCGCTGCGGATCGGGATGAGCGTGGAAGCGAACATCATCATCCGCGAGAAGAGGGCCGTGCTGCTGGTGCCCGCCGAGGCCATCCGCAATGCCGGCGGCAAGGCCAGTGTCTTCGCAGTGGAGAACGGGAAGCTGAAGCAGATGCCGGTGGAGACGGGCATTCGGGGCAGCCGCCTGGTGGAAGTGACATCCGGCCTCGCGGAGGGCGGCGTGGTCGCCTCGCCGGTGAAGGCGGAATTCCGCGATGGCCAATCCGTACGCGTCGCGCGATAGGGGGGCGCATGGGCCTCGCGATCGACATCGCCATCACCCATATCCGTTCACGCCTGCGGCAGACGCTGGTGGGCGTGCTGGGCGTGGCGACGGGCGTGGGCTTCTCCGTGATGATGGCCTCGCTGATGGAGGGGTCGCAGCGCGATTTCATCGCGCAACTCGTGGATTCCCTTCCCCATATCACGGTGAGCGACGAGCGGCGCACCCCGCCCCGGCAGCCTGCCGCGTTGATCTACGACGAGGTGGAAATCTCGAACCTCTCCACGGTGGATCGCCGTCGCGGCATCAAGAACCCGCTCGCGGTGATGGCCGAGATCGAGAGCTGGGCACCCGCGAAGGTCGCGCCTTCCGTGCGCGTGAACATCCTCGTGCGGCAGGCAGGACGCGATGTCGGGGCGGTGATGCTCGGCATCGATCCCAAGCGCGAGGCGGAGGTCTCGAACATCGCGAGCAAGATGGTCGAGGGCGGCCTCGACAACCTCTTGAAGGCCTCGAACGCGATTCTGCTGGGCGCGCGCATGGCCGAGAGGCTGGGCATCCGCGTGGGCAACACGGTCTCCATTTCCTCCTCGGGCGGGAAGACGATGACAGCGACCGCCGTCGGGATTTTCCGCACGGGCGTGGCGCAGATCGATGACAGCCAGATCTTTGCGCTGACCCGCTCTGCGCAGATCCTCGCGGGACAGACCGGCCTCATCAACGAATTGCGCCTGAAGGCCAATGACGCCCTGTCCGCGCGCGAACTCGCGAGCCGCATCGAGGCTGAGACAGGCTACAAGGCCGTCTCCTGGCAGGAGGCGCATGAGGATCTGCTCAACGCCTTCAACATCCGCAATTTCATCATGTATACGGTGGTGGGCGCGATCCTGCTGGTCGCGTCCTTCGGCACCTACAACATCATCTCGACCATCACGCATGAGAAGACGCGTGACATCGCGATCCTGAAGTCGCTGGGCCTTCGCGCGGCGCTCGTGCGGCGCATCTTCGTGCTGGAGGCACTGCTGATCGGCCTGATCGGCATGTTCGCGGGCTTCCTGCTGGGATTCCTGATGACGAAAGGCCTGGGCGCGGTGGAGTTCAAATCGCCTTTTGGCGATGCCACGCGCCTGCCCGTGATCTATTCGCCGCTCCATTACGGCCTCGCGGGGCTGATCGCGCTCGGGGCCTCGCTCATCGCAGCCTGGCTGCCGGCACGGAAGGCCGCGAGCGTGAACCCGGTCGAGATCATCCGGGGGGCCTCATGACGCCCCTCATCGAGACGCGGCAGGCGACCCGCGTGCTGCGCGGGGAGATCGACACCACCCTCGTGCGCGACATCGACCTTGCGATCCATCCCGGCGAGTTCGTGGCCATCACCGGCCCCTCGGGCTCGGGCAAATCCTCGCTGATGTATCTTCTGGGCCTGCTGGATACGCCCACCTCCGGCGATGTTCTCATCCTCGGCCAATCCACCGCGAAGATGGACGAGGATGCCCGCGCGAAGCTTCGGCTCGAGACGCTCGGCTTCGTCTTCCAGTTCCATTTCCTGCTCGCCGAATTCTCCGCCCTCGACAACGTGACGCTGCCGATGCGCGCTCTGGGGAATCTCAGCGACAAGGAAATGCGGGCGCGCGGCCTGGATCTTCTCGCGCGGCTCGGCCTGAAGGAACATTCACACAAGCGGCCGGACCAGCTCTCCGGCGGCCAGCGCCAGCGCGTGGCGATTGCCCGCGCGCTTGCAAACGACCCGCAGGTGATCCTCGCGGACGAGCCCACCGGCAATCTCGACACCGCCTCGACCGAGCAGGTTTTCGGCATCATCCAGACCCTCGTGGGCGAGGCCGGGCGCTCGGTGATCATCGTGACGCATGATCCGCATCTCGCGCGGCGCGCCTCGCGGCGGCTGCACGTGGTGGATGGGCAACTGGCGCCCGTCCCAACCGATGATTGAAATACGGGGCGGTTTGGTTCCTCGACCGGCGCTGGTTTCCCGGGGCCCGCGACGACGTGGAGCCATTGGCGGAGCCAGGGGTCAGGCCGCGATCATCCCCACACCTCTCCCTTTCCGGCGCGTGCTTTTTTCGGAATCCATCACCAGAGCAGGTCGCCGGCGAGAAAGCTGCGGGCTTTCTCGCTGCGGGGCGCGGTGAAGAAGGCGCTGGCCTCGGCGTCTTCCACCAGCGCCCCTCGATTGAGGAAAAGCACGCGTCGCGCGAGGCGGCGTGCCTGCCCGAGATCATGCGTGGTCATCAGCAGGGTCACACCCTCGGCCGCGAGGCGTTCGAGGCTGGCCTCGATCTGCCGCGTCGCGCCGGGATCAAGCTGGGAGGTCGGCTCATCGAGGAAGAGCACCTCCGGTTCGAGCAGCCATGCCCGGGCCAGCGCGAGGCGCTGCTGCTCGCCGCCGGAGAGGAGCCGCGCGGGCCGTTCCGCCAGGCTCGCAAGGCCGAAGCGTTCCAGCGCATCCTCCACGCGCCGCCCTGCATGCGTCACCGAGGCGGCGTGCTGCAGATTCGCGCGGGCGGATCGGCGCAGCATGACCGGGCGCTGGAAAACCATGGCGTGGCGCTTGCGGCCCGCGAGCATGCCCTCCTCCACCGCCCAGTTCACGCGGCCCGAAGCCGGCGCGATGAGCCCGTGGCAAAGGCGCAGCAGCAGGGATTTCCCTGCGCCATTCGGGCCGATGATCGCGGTGATCCCGCCCCTGGGCAGCTCGAAACTCAGCGGGCCGAGCAGGCTCTTGCCTTCAGCCTCGAAAGCGAGGTTCTCGACCCGCAGCGGCAGAATGGAGGCAGGAGCGCGCATGCTCACCCCGCGAACCGCGCGCCGATGCGGCTCGCGCCGAAGGCGAGGCCATTGATCAGAAAGGTCAGCCCCATCAGCACGATGCCAAGGCCGAGGGCGAGCGGAAGATCACCTTTCGAGGTTTCCAGTGCGATGGTCGTGGTCATGGTGCGCGTGTAATTCGCGATGTTACCGCCCACGATGAGCACCGCGCCGACCTCGGCGCTGGCACGGCCGAATCCGGCGAGCAGGCCGGTCGCCAGCGCGAACCGCCCATCCCACAGCAATGTGGGAACGGCGCGCAAACCGCTGACGCCGAGCGAGGTGAGATGCTCGCGATATTCGAGCCAGAGTTCCTCGGTTGTGCCGCGCGTGAGCGCGATGACGATGGGCAGCACGAGAAGGGCCTGCGCGATGACCATCGCGGCGGGCGTGAAGAGCAGGCCCCAGGCACCGAGCGGCCCGGAGCGCGACAGGAGCAGGAACACCATCAGCCCCGCAACCACCGGCGGCAGGCCCATCATGCCGTTGATGAAGATGATCACCAGGTTCCGGCCCGGAAAGCGGGAGACCGCAAGCCACGCGCCAAGCGGCAGGCCGATCATCGCCGCGAGCAGCACGGCCGTGAGCGTGACGCGGAGCGACAAACCCACGATCTGCAGGAATTTGGGATCGGCCCCGAAGATCAGGCCAAGGGCTTCCGAAAAGGCTGTCGTGACATCCATCGCGAGCGTGACCGCTTCCAGTTTCTGCCTGCGTGATAGGCCGTGATCTGCCTGGTTTTCAAGTTTTGTAATTTGTGCATATATGCGCATTCAAACGCAGGACAAGTCATGGAAATTTATCTGAGTACGGAGCAGGCTGCGGCCTATCTCGGCATCAAGGAACGCAAGCTCTATGAACTCGTGGCCGAGGGTGCCGTGCCCTGCTCCAAGGTCACCGGCAAATGGATTTTCCCGCGCGCGGCGCTCGATCGCTGGGTGGAATCCGGCCTCGCGCGGCCGATTGGTCTGGCGCTCGAAGCCGCGCCACCGATCGTCGGCGGCAGCCATGATCCCCTGCTGGAATGGGCGTTGCGGCAATCCGGTTCGGGGCTCGCATTGCTCAGCGAGGGCTCGCTTTCCGGCTTCCGCAAGCTCGAGGCGAATGCCGCGGGCCTCGCGGCCATCCATCTCCACAACCCGGAGGAAGCGGCCAATGTGGCTGCCCTCCGCGATTCCCGCGCGCTGACGGATGGCGTGCTGATCGCTTTTGCGGAACGCGAGCAGGGTCTGCTTCTGCCGCCCGGAAACCCCAAAGGCATCGCGAGCTTGCCCGATCTCGCGGCTCAGCAGGCGCGACTCGGCCTGCGCCAGCCGGGAGCGGGCGCGCAACAACTGGCGGAGCAGCTTTTCGCTGATGCCGGGCTGGATTTCGCGCGCCTCACGGCGGGCATGCCGGTCTACCCCACAGGGGATGATCTCGCCTATGCCATTCGCGCCGGTGAGGTTGATTGCGGCATCGCCACACGCGCGGCGGCGAAGGCGCAGGGCCTCGATTTTCTCTCGCTGGCCTGGGAGAAATTCGATCTTGCCATGCGTCGCCGCACCTATTTCGAGCCGGGGCCGCAGAAGCTGTTCGCGCTCATGCGCAGCCCGGATTTCGCCCGCCGCGCCGAGGCGCTCACGGGCTATCGCGTGGCAGAAGCGGGTCTGGTGCGCTTCAATCGCTGAGCATCAGCTCCGCGCCAGCGCCTCCCAGGCCCGCGCCGAGGAATGGCGCGCGCCCCGATAGCTCGCGACGATCCGTGCGGTGAGCGCATCCTTTGCGGCGAGGCCGGAGAGGATTTCCTCGGCCAGAATCGCGCCCTTCGCGAGCACCTCCTCCGGCAGGCGATGCACCTGCGTGCCGCCCTCGATCAGCGTGCGGAGCGCCTCGGCATTGAGGCGATGCGCCTCCGCGAGGCCGATATCGTGCTCCATGCGGGCAGCCGCTTCGATGATGGCCTTGAGATGTTCCGGCAGGCCTTCCCAGAGCGGGCGCGCGATCAGCAATTCGCTCGCGCCATTCGGCTTGTTGAAACCGGGGAAAACGAGATGTGGCGCGATGCGGTTGAGGCCAAGGGCGAGATCATTCGCGGGGGCCAAGAATTCCGCCGCATCGATCGTGCCGCGTTCGAGCGCGGCATAGGTCTCGCCGGGCGAGATCGTCACCGCCGTCGCGCCCAAACGACGATAGAGTTCGCCGCCAATGCCGCTCGCGCGGATGCGCAGACCGGCAATATCGGCGAGCATCTGTACGGGCTTGCGGAACCAGCCCGCGCTTGAAGGCCCGGTATTCCCGGCAAGGAAGGGCTTCACGTTGAATTGACCGTAAAGTTCATCCCAGAGCCCCTGCCCTTCCGCATCGATCCAAGCGGCATGCGCCACGGGCGAAAGGCCGAAGGGCACCGTGGTGAAGAGCGAGGCCGCCGGCATCTTTCCCTGCCAGAACAAGGCGGCGGTGTGGCCCATCTCCACCGTGCCGGTGGAGACGGCATCGAGCACGTTCAGCGCCGGCACGATCTCGCCGGCCGCGAAGAGCTGCACCTCCAGGGCACCGCCGCTCATGGCGGTGATGCGCCTCGCGAGCCGGGCGGCCGTAACACCCGGCCCGACGAGATTCTTCCCCCAGCTCGTGACCATGCGCCAGCGGCGTGGCGCATCGGCGCGCGCAATCGCGGAGGGCGCAAGGCTCGCGGCTCCGGCAAGCGCGAGGCGGCGGGTCACGGCCATGGCAAACTCCTGAAATCAGCGCGCCCGGAGGGCATGAAAATGATGGACCGGCCCGTTGCCGTGCCCAAGGCCGAGCTCGCGGCCCGCAACCAGAGCCGCGGTGAGATAGGCCTTGGCCTCTCCGATCGCCTCTTCCATCGGCTGGCCCCTGGCGAGGCCGGCCGCGATCGCCGCCGAGAGCGTGCAGCCCGTGCCGTGGGTATGACGCGTCTCAATGCGTGGCGCGGAGAAGACGCGTGACCCCTCGTCGCTCACCAGCAGATCGATGGCCTCGGCGCCTTCCGCATGACCGCCCTTCATCAGCACCGAGCGCGCGCCCATGGCGCGGATCGCCTCCCCCTGCCGCTGCATGGCGTCGAGATCCTGCGCGATTGGCGCATGGGTGAGCGCGGCGGCCTCCGCGAGATTGGGCGTGACGAGCGCGGCGCGGGGGAAGAGCTTTTTCACCATCACCATGACCGCCTCTGGCCGGATGAGGGGATCCCCGGAGGTCGCGATCATCACGGGATCGACGACGAGCGGGAGATCGGGCGCCTCGGCCAGGGCCTCCGCCACCGCCGTGATGATCTCGGCGGAATGGAGCATGCCGGTCTTCGCCGCGCCGACACGGAAATCCGTGAGCACGGCCGCGATCTGCGCCGCCACGAAATCCGGCGGCGGAGCGTGCACGGCGGAAACGCCCAGCGTATTCTGCGCCGTGAGTGCCGTGAGCGCGCTGGTGCCGAACACGCCCAAGGCCGAGAAGGTTTTCAGATCCGCCTGAATGCCCGCTCCCCCGCCGGAATCCGAGCCCGCAATCGTGAGCGCGACGGGGATCATGCCGCCCTCCTCAGAACGGGCGAGAAGGCTTTCGCCGCCCTGCACGGATCCTCGCCCGCGAAAAGCGCGCCGATCACCGCGACGCCATCCGCGCCCGCTTCCATGAGCGAGCCCGCATTCTCGACCGTGATACCCGCGATGGCACCGACCGGGATATGGCCGAGCAATTCCCGCGCCTCGGCGCGCAGGGCCCGGAAGCCATGAATTCCCAAGGGCGGATCGGGATTGTCCTTGTGGCTTGTCGCAAACACACCACCAATGCAGGCGTAATCGATCGGCTGGCCGCGCAGGGCGAGCAGATCGTCGCGGTTCTTCAGCGTCGCGCCGATGATCGCTTGCGGGCCGAGAAGCGCGCGGGCATCCGCCGGGTGCATGTCCTCGCGCCCGAGATGCACGCCCTGCGCGCCGCTGGCGAGGGCGACATCCACGCGATCATTGATGAGCAGCGGCACATTCGTGCCCGAAAGCGCTGCGACGATGCCCCGCGCTTCGGCAATCATCGCGCGGGTAACCGCCTCCTTCGCGCGATACTGGATGATGGTCGTGCCGCCATCGGCCGCCGTACGCGCGAGCCGCGCGAGGCTGCGGCCCCTCGCGATCTGCGGGTCGACGATGCCATAGAGGGTGATGTCCAACGTCATGTCATCCTTCCGAAAAACGGGCGAGGGAATCGAGAAGAAGCGGCACGAAGGTGCCGGGGCCCTGCGCGGCCGCGCCGGCCTCGGCTGCGGCGTGTCGCAAGGCTGTCAGCGCGGCGGCCGCGGCGCGCGCCGGCTCAGGCTCGACGCTCGCGAAAGCCGCGATCACCGCGCCCGCAAGGCAACCCGAGCCCGAGAACCGCGCCATGAGCGGGTGGCCGCCCGTGATCTCGCAGGCGGCGCTGCCCTCGACATGATCGGTCCCGCCGGTGGTGACGAGAACCGTCCCGGCCGGAAACGCGCCGCGCAAGGCGGCCATCTCTGCCGCATTCCCCTTCACGAGGAGACGCGGGAAAGGCGAAAACCGTTCCGCCAGTTCACGACGGAAGGGCACGCGATCGGCCATCACGGGGTCGAGCACGACGGGCGTCGCCAAAGCCGCGCCCTCCGCGAGAAGCGCCTCGATCGCCGCCTCGCGCGCGGGTTCGAGCATGCCGAGATTGACGACGAGGGCATCCGCGCCGCGCGCGAGCGCGAGGATGTCACGCGGATGCGCGGACATCGATGGCTCGGCCCCGAGCGCCACGAGCGCATGCGCGCTCAGCGCCTGCGCCACCGGATTGGTGAGGACATGAATGCGAGGCCGGCGCATGGCCACGGCGCGGGCCAGGCGCCGCGCCTCATCAAGCGGAAACGGCGTCATCGGCACCGGCAGGCAAGAAGCAGTGGAGGAAATCTTGTCGCGAAACACGGCCCTGTCCCTTCGCCGGCATGACCCGGATCAGGTTCAAAGAGTGCTCAGGTCCATTCCCCTGATCTCAGCCGCCGGTTGCGACACCCCTCGGAATGCGCAGCAAGCATGGTCAGCCGGGCCGGGATGTCAACCGGCTTCCAGCGTTTTCCCAATCGCCGCTTTGCGGTCGATCCGACTGAAGCCCGTGTCGCGAGCGCCGTAATGTGCGACCGCCTCGGGCTTGATGCCGCTGATTGTGTGATGCGGATGTTCAGGGCCAACGAAGATCTCGGGCAGCACCGTGTGCGGCACGATTCCGCCGCGAAAGGCCGCGCCGTATTTGCCGAGTTCGGGATCGGCTTGTTTCGTCTCGTCATAGCCCACGAGTTCGCCATAGCCTCCGCCCATGGCGAGGCCGGCGCTTTCCTCATCCGGCTCGAAGCCGAGATGCAGGAAGGTGCCAAGGCCGAAAACACCAAAGCACTTCTCCGCCCCGCCCCGCCAGGCAATGGCCGCCAGAACCACATCCTCGCCCACGGCGAGCGCGGCGAAGGCCGGGAAGGCCAGCGCCTCCTCCATCACCGCGCGGCTCACCCAGAGCATCTTTTCCTTGAAGGGCATGATTGGCCCGGCGGAATCGATGAAGGGCCAGTATTCCACCACCCGCGCCGGGCCGAGCTTCAGGGAATAGGCACGATCTCCCTTCTGCAGGAACAGGCGAGCCGTGTCGCGGAGATTGGCATCGACCTGAGCATCCGCGCGATAGAGGCTGTCATCATCCATCAGCATAGCGAGCCGATAATCGACCCTCGCATGCATCGCATCGGCCGCGGCCACGAAGACCTCGCCAATGCAGGAATGGGGACGCTCGGCCTCGCAAAGGATAAGCCGTCCGGCCTCGATGGCCGCCGCATGACGCTGCCTCAGCCCATCGAGATAGGCGCCGGAATAGTTCTGCGCGTAGATGAAGGCGCAGGCGCTGAGATCGCCTGCTTCCAGAGCCGGCATGTATGAACGGTCGAGATCATCGATCAGCCGGGCGAGAAGGCTTTCCCGCCCGCGGCTATAGATGAGGATCGCGATATCGCGCTTCAAGCCGAAAGGCCGGCCGCGAGGCTCGGCAGATCCAGCGGGCGAAAGCCGTAATGCTTCAGCCAGCGGATATCCGCCTCGAAGAACGGGCGCAGGTCGGGCATGCCGTATTTCAGCATGGCGATGCGGTCGATGCCCATGCCCCAGGCATAGCCCTGCACGGCATCGGGATCGAGCCCGCAATTCTTCAGCACATTGGGGTGCACCATGCCGCAGCCCAGGATTTCGAGCCAATCCTCGCCCTCGCCGAAGCGGATCTCGCCACCCTTGCGCGAGCACTGGATATCCACCTCCATCGACGGCTCGGTGAAGGGGAAGAACGAGGGGCGGAAGCGCATCTTCACATGCGGCACCTCGAAGAACGCCTTGCAGAACTCCTCCAGCACCCATTTCAGCTGGCCGAGATTGGCGTGCCGGTCGATCACCAGCCCCTCGACCTGATGGAACATCGGGGTATGGGTCTGGTCGGAATCGCAGCGATAGGTGCGGCCGGGGCAGATCACGCGGATCGGCGGCTTCTCCCGCAGCATCGTCCGCACCTGCACGGGGGAGGTATGGGTGCGCAGCAGCTTCCGCTCGCCCTTCTGATCGGCTGCGAAGAAGAAGGTGTCGTGCATCTCGCGAGCGGGGTGGCCCAGGGGGAAGTTCAGCTTGGTGAAGTTGTAGTCGTCGCTTTCGATATCCGGGCCTTCGGCAACCGCGAAGCCGAGATCGGCGAAGATGGCCGTGAGCTCATCCATCACCTGGCTGATGGGGTGAATGCGTCCGGCCTCGAGCCCGCTTTCGCGCACCGGCAGCGTGACATCGGCACGCTCGGCGGCAAGGCGCGCATCAAGCGCGGCATCTTTCAGGGTGATGCGTCGGGTGCCGAGCGCTTCCGTCACGCGGTCCTTCACGGCATTGATGCTGGCACCGAAGCTCTTGCGATCCTCGGGCGCGAGACTGCCGAGCGTTGCGAGCAGGCCGGAGATCGAGCCCTTCTTGCCCAGCGCCTTCACACGCAGGGCTTCAAGCGCCTCTTCATTCGCGGCCTGGGCGATCTCGCCGAGGAGTTCCGTTTCAAGTTGCGCCAGATCCGACATGGTGACCCCGTTCCGTTGCTGGGCTTGCTTCTGATGGCCGTGGGGAGGCTCGTCAAGCGCTCGCAGCGTTCCAGAGAAGAAAGCGAGCGGAAAAGGGCCTTGCAACAGGCGATCGAGGCAACAAAAAAACGGCCCCGCGAAGGGCCGCCATTTCAGTTCCGAAGGCTGCGGCAAATGCCTCAGGCCGCGGCCGGCAGCGCGCCCTTCGCCTTCTCCACGATGGCCTTGAAGGCCTCGGGCTCATGGATGGCGAGTTCGGAGAGCACCTTGCGATCCACCTCGACGCCGGCCTTGGCGAGGCCATCGATGAAGCGGCTGTAGGTCAGGCCGAATTCGCGAACGGCGGCGTTGATGCGCTGGATCCAGAGCGCGCGGAAGGTGCGCTTCTTGGTGCGACGGTCACGCGTCGCATATTGCATCGCGCGATCGACAGCGGCCTTCGCGGTGCGGATGGTGTTCTTGCGGCGGCCATAGAAGCCCTTGGCGGCCTTGTAGGTTTTCTTGTGCTTGGCGTGAGACGTCACGCCCCTCTTCACACGAGACATGTCAAAATCCTCTGTTTGGCTGATCGTTTTCTCAAACGAGAGCGCGCGGCGCTCTGATTTCTGATCTGGGTCGCATTTGCTTCACGCGAACCGGGGTCCACTTCGCTTGCAAATGCTCCCGTTAGCCGTTCGGGAGGAAATACTTCTTGATGTTGTCGCCGTCGGTCTTGAACAGGACGGCCGTGCCGCGATGCTCGCGGATCTGCTTCGTCGAGCGCTTGATCATGCCATGGCGCTTGCCGGACTGGGCGTATTTCACCTTGCCGGTGCCCGTGATCTTGAAGCGCTTCTTCGCGCCGGACTTGGTCTTCAGCTTGGGCATTTCGGATCTCCGTCTTCTTATGGAGGCGCCCCTCCGGCAAGCCGGAATTCGGAACGCATGAAAGAACCGCCACGGCAGCCCTTACCGGCCGGGCGGTTCGAATGAAGGAGCGTCCTTAAGCCAGCGCGCCCGAAAGTTCAAGCGAAAACAGGGGCGCAAGCCCAGCTTCAGCCCCCGCCTCACTTGGGCGCGAGCACCATCACCACCTGGCGGCCTTCGAAGCTCGGCTCCTGCTCCACCTTGGCGATGTCCACGATATCCTGCTTCACCCGGTCCAGCACCTTCATGCCGATATCCTGGTGGGCCATTTCGCGGCCGCGGAAGCGCAGGGTGATCTTCACCTTGTTGCCTTCCTCGAAGAAGCCCTTCATCGCCTTCATCTTCACGCCGTAATCGTGGTCGTCGATGGCCGGGCGAAGCTTGATCTCCTTGATTTCGATCACTTTCTGCTTCTTGCGCGCCTCGGCGGCCTTCTTCTGCTCCTGGAAGCGGAAGCGGCCGTAATCCATGATCTTGCAGACCGGGGGCGTGGCGTTCGGGGCGACCTCGACCAGATCGAGCCCCTGTTCCTCGGCGATCTGGATGGCATCGAAGACGTTCAGAACGCCCTTGTTCGAGCCGTCGGCGTCAATCACCTGCACTTCGCGCACGCGGATATCGCGGTTGATTCTCGGACCATCCTTTGCGGGGACGGGAGCGGTTCTCATGGGCCTGCGAATGGGTCTTCTCCTGGCTCTGTTGCAACAAGTCGCGCCATGGCCGGCGCGCATCCGGAAAGGGATCGCGATTCCATGCCACCAAATTCTCCGGAATGCATGCGAAATTCGTTGTGTTTGCCCGTTTTGTCAACGGTTCCCGCGATCCGCGAGCAGCGCCGCATAGCAATCGAGCGTTTCGCTCACCATCCGTTCCAGCGAGAAGCGCGCCATGACATGCGTGCGGGCGCGATCCGCGAGTTGCTGGAAGGCGCTGGGCATCAGGTCGATGGCCTCGGCAATGGCATCGGCGAGTTCTTCCGGGTTGTCGGGCGCAACACGCCAGCCCGTGCGCTGGTCGGGCCGAACCTGCGGGGGCGCGAGCACCGTTTCAGGCACGGCGCCGAGATTCGAGACCACCACCGGCACACCCATCGCCTGCGCTTCCACCGCCACCCTGCCGAAGGCTTCCGGGGCAGTGGAGGGCACCGCGACCAAAGCGGAGGCCGCAAGCGCCGCCGGCATGTCCGAGACATGCCCCACGCGGCGCACCACGCCGCCCAGCTGGTTCTCGCTGATCAGCTGGTCGATCTCCCTGACATACCCGTCCCGGCCCTGCGGATCGCCCGCGAGGATGAAGACGAGATCGCGATAGCCCCGCTCGCGCAGCACCTGAGCCGCGCGGATCAGCACCATCTGCCCCTTCCAGGGCGTGAGGCGCCCCGCGAGCAGCACCACGCGCTCCTCCGGAGCGACCAGCCAGCCGCGGCGGATCTTCTCGATGCGCGCGGGCGAGACCCTGTCTGGCGAAAAGGTCTCGAAATTCGTGCCGCGATGGATGACGCGCAGGCATGTGGGATTCATGCGGAACTGGGCCTGGATGCGCTCGGCCGTGAAATGCGAATTGGCGATCACCACCTCGCCGCGCGCCATCACCGAATTGTAGAGCAGCTTCGGCGCGGAAAGACCCGAATAAGCACCGTGATAGGTCGTCATGAAACCCGTGCCGGTAAGGCGGCAGGCGGCCAGCGCCACCCAGGCCGGGGCGCGCGAGCGGGCATGGACCAGATCAACCTTCTCCGCTTTCAGAATCTGCGCGAGCCTGCCGACATTCAGCGCCATCGCGAGCGGGTTTTTCGTGGCGGCCGGGAAGGGAATCCACAATCCGCCCTTGGCCTGCAATTCGCCCACCAGCCGCCCGCCCTCGGTCGCCACGAGTGATCGCGCGCCGGCCTGCGCGATTCCCTCGGCGATATCGATCGTCGTGCGTTCGGCGCCCCCCGCATCCAGCATGGGGATGATCTGGAGAATCGTCTTGCCTGAAAGGGGCTGAACCATCTGTTGCGAAAACACCATCCGGGGGCTTCAACCGCACAAGCGAATATGACAGGTAGACAAGGCCGCATGGGCGAAGCAGCGGCAAGGGAGCAATAGAGCCATGAGCGTGGAGACGCAATTGCTCGGACTGCCGGTCGATGCCCGTCGACAGCTTCCGGCCCGCCAACTCGCCTATCGCAAGCGCGCCGGTGATGCCCCAGCCGTGGTCTGGCTCGGCGGCTTCCGCTCGGACATGAGTTCCACCAAGGCGACTGCGCTGGATGAGGCCTGCGCGGCCGATGGCCGCGCGATGCTGCGCTTCGATTACCACGCGCATGGCGAAAGCGCGGGCGATTTCCACGCCGCCAATCTCTCGATCTGGCTCGATGATGCGCTGGAGATGATCCGCCGCTTCGGTGGCCCCGCGCCGGTTCTGGTTGGCTCCTCCATGGGCGGCTGGATCGCGCTGCTGGCGACTGCGCGCCTGAAGGCGGAGGGATGTGCGCCTTCGGGCCTCGTGCTCATCGCTCCGGCGGTGGATTTCACAGAACGCCTGATGTGGGCACGTTTTCCGGAGGAGATCCGCCAGAAGATCCTGAAGGATGGCGTCTGGTATCGCCCCTCGGCCTATTCGCCGGAGCCCTACCCCATCACACGAAGCCTGATCGAGGATGCGCGCCAGCACCTGATCCTGGACCATCCAATCCATGTCGGTGTGCCGATCCACATCCTGCAGGGCGCGAAGGACCCGGATGTGCCGATCCAGTATGTCGATCAATTCGTGAGTTCGTTGTCGAAGGATGATGTATCCATGACCATCATCCCTGATGGCGATCACCGCCTTTCGCGCCCCGAGGATATCGCGACGCTCGTGCGCATCACGCGCGAATTGGTCCAAAGCCTGCGAGCCGCGAGCTGAAATGGCGCGCGGCCGGCCGTTGCCCGGTCAGTGCAGGGCGGAAAGGGTCAGCTTTTGATCCCAGGCGCCGGAGAGCACCGCATCGCGGGTATCGGCGAGGATCAGCGGCGTGCCATCCGCCCCGAACAGCGCGAAAAGCTCCACGGAGGGGTGCAGCTCGGCGGTCTGGGGGAAAAGCTTGCGCAGGTCGCCTGCCCGGAATTTGCGCAGGTAGGCTGTTTCGCCATCTCCCATCGCCATCAGTTCCTCCAGCGCCCGGTGGCTGTCATTCACCGGCGAGCCTCCCGAAGCCAGAACAGCCGGGCGCCCTGGGGCGGACTTGGTCGTCGAGGATCTCTTCATGGCCATGATGACCTCCAGTTCTTACATGAAACGCCCGAAGGCGTTGACGAACTCTTGCATAAGCCGTGCCGCGACGCGGCCGGGGTTTTTCCCGCCGCCCGCTTGGCAACAGGGTTAACGAAGGGCAACCGGGAAGAAGGCGTCAGTCGCGAGCCTGGATATCGATCCGGCGGATGATCCGCTCGGGCTCCGGGCGGGCGAGATCGACCGAAAGAAGGCCGTTCTGAAGCTCCGCGCCGGCCACTTCCATGCCATCGGCGAGCAGGAAGACCCGCTGGAACTGGCGCGCGGCAATGCCGCGATGGAGATATTGCCGGCTCTTGTCATCCAGCTGGCGGCCGCGGATGATCAACTGGTTTTCCTCCAGCGTGATATCGAGTTCTTCCCGCGTGAAGCCGGCGACGGCGAGCGTGATCCGATAGCGTTCGGGGCGATTGTCATCGCGCTCGATCCGTTCGATGTTATAGGGGGGGTAGCCATCCGAAGCCGCCTTGGCGAGACGGTCCATCGTCCGCTCGATTTCATCGAAGCCGAGCAGGAAAGGCGCAGAGAGATTGAGAACGCGGGACATTCGAGGCGAGCCCTCCAGACGAAGCGGCCGGTATTCTGCGTCACCCGTTGCGGCGTGACACTGCGGAATATGGGGGTGGTTTTCCGCCCGTGCAAGAGGAACCCGGAATGAGCGAAGACAACGCGATCACCGCCGAGAAGGCCGCCTTGCGACAGGCACAGATGAACAAACGCGATGCCATCCCCGCGCCCATGCGCCTGCTGGCCGGCCATGCCGTGATGGGCGATCCTTATTGGCCAATTCTCAGCGCGAATCTGCCGAAGCCGGGCGGGGTCATCGCGACCTATGTGGCGATGCGCTCCGAATTCGATCCCGGCCTCCTGGTGATGCGGCTCGTCAATCTCGGATACCGGATTGCCGTGCCGCGCATCACGAGGGAGGGGCTTGCCTTCCACCAGGTGAAGAATGCGGCGGAGCTGGAGGAAGGCCCCTTCGGCACCCGCCAGCCCAAGGCCTCGGCACCCATTCTGAAGCCGGATCTCTTCCTCGCGCCGCTTCTCGCCTTCGATGATGAGGGCTACAGGCTCGGCTATGGGAAGGCCTATTACGATCGCGCCTTTGCCGCGCACCCCCAGGCGAAGCGCGTGGGCCTCGCCTTCGCCGCCCAGCGCATGGATCGCGTGCCCCGCGAGGCGCATGATGTTCCGTTGCATGCCGTGCTGGCGGTGGAGACCTGAGATTCAGCCCAAGCCAAGCTTCCACCACTTCTTCTTCGGAGTGTTCGACGCGGCTTCTTCCGGTGTCGGCGGGGCGACTTCCGCCGCGAAGCGCTCGAAGAATTCGCCCGCGAGTTTCTTGGCGGTGGCGTCGATCAGCCGCGAGCCGAGTTGCGCGATCTTGCCGCCGACTTCTGCACGCACGGTGTAGTGCAGGATTGTTTCCTCGCCATCGGCCTCAAGGCGCACATCCGCGCCGCCGCGCGCGTGGCCGGCGGCGCCGCCCTGCCCTTCACCGCTGATCGTATAGCCATTGGGCGGATCGATATTCGAGAGCGTGACCTTGCCCGAGAACGAGGCCTTCACCGGGCCGATCTTCAGCGTGACCTGCGCCGCGAGTTCGTTATCGCCGGTCTTCTCGACCGAATCACAGCCGGGGATCGCTGCCTTCAGCACTTCGGGATCATTGAGCGCGGCCCAGACTACCTCGCGAGGCGCGGCGATCCTGCGGCTGTCCTGCATGTCCATGGCGCACTCCCCCTGATTTCCCCACGATGAAGGACTGCCTGCACGCGGCCGTCAAGAGAGAGAAAAGGCGGAGCCCCGTCCCGGCGCCCGCCTTGCGAGGATGCAGCCGCCACAGCCGGCTTATCTGGGCTTGCCGTCCGGCCCGAAGGTCTTGAGATAGGCGATGAGGTCCGCGATGCGCCTGTCGTCCTTCAGGCCGGCATAGGCCATCTTGTTGCCCGGCATGAACGCCTTCGGATCCTTGATATAGGCCGCGAAATTCGTCTCGTCCCAGATGATGCCCGAATTCTTGTTGGCTTCCGAATAATTGTAGCCGGGCACCGTGCCGGCCTTGCGGCCGAACAGGCCGTTCAGCACCGGCCCCGCGCCATTCCGGGCGGTCTCGCCCACCTGGTGGCAGGCGCGGCATTGGTTGAAGACACTCTTGCCGGCTTCCGCATCCTGCGCGAAAGCAGAGGCGGCAGGCAGGGCCAATAAGGCGGAAAGGGCAACGGCACGAAGCATCGCGATCCTCGTCATGAAAATTTTCCCAACCGAAGATACCGGTTTCCGCCATCGGCACAAGCGGACAAGGCAAGCGGACAGGCAAAGGGTTATCGCCGCCGCCCTCAGGGGGAAGGCAGTTCGAGTCCCTGGTCCCAGCTGGGCACGGGACCATAAAGCTCCGCCAGGAAATCAATGAAGACCCGCGTGCGTTGCGGCAGATGCCGCCGCGAGGGGTAGATGGCATGGATCGCCACGCGATGGCCGCCGCGATAGCGCGGCAGGATTTGCACCAACTGGCCCGACTTGAGTTCGGGCCCGATATCCCAGGTGGAGCGCAATGCGATACCGAGGCCGGCCAGCACCGCCTCGCGGATCACTTCGGAGGAGTTCGTCACCACAATCGAAGGCACTGGCACGGTCACCGGTCCCTCTGGCCCTTCCAGCCGCCAATGGTCGCTATTGTGCACAAGCAGTTTGTGGCGCGCGAGGTCCGAGAGGACCTGCGGCGTGCCGTTGCGGGCGAGATAGGCCGGCGAGGCACAGAGCAGGCGATGGTTCGGCGCAAGCTTGCGGGCAACAAGGCTCGTATCGCCGAGATCGGCGATGCGCAAAGCCACATCGAAGCCGTCACCCACGACATCGACGAAGGAATCCGACAGGGAGAGATCGACGGAGATTTCCGGATACTTCTCGAGAAAGCGCACGAGATGCGGGGCGACATGCAGGCGCCCGAAGGTGGAAGGCGCGGATATGCGCAGGGGCCCGCGCGCCACATGGGCGCGCTGGGAAACCCAGGCCTCCGCCTCGTCCACCGAGCCGAGAATCGCGACAACCCGCTCCTGGAAGCCACGCCCCGAATCGGTCAGCACGATCTGCCGCGTGGTGCGCTGGAGCAGACGCGTGCCGAGCCGCTCTTCCAGGCGCTTGATGCGCTTGGAAATGACCGGCGGGGACAGACCCAGTTCGCGCGCCGCCTGCGACATCGAGCCGGTGGAGGCGACGCGCGCGAAGATTTCGAGATCGCCCAGCCGGTCCATGTTGCCCCGCCCATCCGGCGCAGCGCAGGCTGCCGCCTTTTGTCCATGGCGACAATTTAGGGCATTCATGCAGATTTGGAACAGAACCCATGTGTCACCATCGGTGCTGTCAGACGGCATCGGATGAACTATGATGAAGAAGGGTCCGTCCATGGGGCCGGCATCGTGCAAGGGAGGTCCGATGACTGCGATTCCATTCCCCGAACCAAGGGCGGACGTGCTCGCACGCCGCGATTTCCTGATCGCGGGACTGTCCGGTCTGGTGCCGCCCGCCTGCCTCGTGACCAGCGAGGATGAGCGCCGCGCCTTCGAGACGGATGCCTTCACCGCCTATCGGCGCGTGCCGCTCGCCGTGGTACTGCCCGAAACGACCGCCGAGGTCTCGGCCGTCCTCGCCTTCTGCCACCAGCATCGGGTGCCGGTCGTGCCACGCGGCGCGGGTACCTCGCTCTGCGGCGGCGCCATTCCGCAGGAAGACGCCGTGGTGATCGGCCTCTCCAAGATGAGCCGAATCCTCGAGGTGAACTACCCGGATCGCCTCGCGAGGGTGCAGGCTGGAGTGACGAATCTCGCCATCACCCATGCCGTCTCTGCGGATGGCTTCTTCTATGCGCCCGACCCCTCCAGCCAGCTTGCCTGCACCATCGGCGGCAATATCGGCATGAATTCCGGCGGCGCGCACTGCCTGAAATATGGAGTGACCACCAACAACATTCTCGGCGTCACGCTCGTGCTGGTCGATGGCACGGTGATCGAGATCGGCGGCGAGGCCATGGATGCGCCGGGCTACGACCTGCTTGGGCTCGTCTGCGGCTCGGAAGGCCAGCTCGGCATCATGACCGAGGCGATTGTGCGCATTCTCCCCTCCGCGGAAGGCGCGCGCCCCGTGCTCTTCGGCTTCGGGACGAGCGAGGAGGCAGGAAAGGCGGTCGCGGCGATCATCGGGGCGGGCATCGTGCCCGTCGCGATGGAATTCATGGACAAGCCGGCGATCGACATCTGCGAGGCTTTCGCAAAGGCGGGCTATCCCATGGATGTGGAAGCCCTGCTCATCATCGAGGTCGAAGGCTCGGATGCGGAGATGGACGCCACGCTGGCGAAGATCGTGGAGATTGCCAGGAAGCACGGCGTGAAACGCGTGAAGGAGTCAAGGTCCGCGATGGAGACTGCGGCGATCTGGAAGGGCCGGAAATCCGCCTTCGGCGCCACGGGCCGCATCGCCGATTACATCTGCATGGATGGCACCATCCCCACCGGTCAACTGCCCCATGTGCTTCGCCGGATTGATGAAATCGTGAAGCATTACGGCCTGCGCGTCGCGAATGTGTTCCATGCGGGTGATGGCAACCTGCATCCGCTGATCCTCTATAACGTGAACGACCCCGCCGAGGCCATGAAGGCGGAGGAAGCGGGCAATGACATCCTGAAACTTTGCGTGGAAGTCGGCGGCTGCCTCACCGGCGAGCATGGCGTGGGAATCGAGAAGCGCGACCTGATGCGCCACCAGTTCAAGCCGCCTGAACTCGATCAGCAGATGCGCGTGCGCGCGGCCTTCGATGCCGGCTGGCTTCTCAACCCCGCCAAGGTTTTCCCGCTGGAGGGACGTGTCTGATGATCACGCTTCGACGGCCCCGGAACGAGGATGAACTCGCGGGAATCGTGCGCGAGGCGGCGGGAATCGTGCGCGAGGTGGAAGGTCTCGGCGCATCGCTGAATGTGCAGGGCGGGGGCACGCGCGCCGGCCTCGGGCGCCCCGGAAACAACGCTGTCACGATCTCCACGGCCGACCTTTCGGGCGTGACGCTGCATGAGCCCGCCGAGATGGTGATCTCGGCACGCGCCGGCACACCCTTGCGCGTGGTGGAGGAAACCCTCGCCGAAAAGGGCCAGATGCTGCCCTTCGAACCGATGGACCACCGCGCCATCTATGGCACGAATGGCGAGCCGACCATCGGCGGCGTGGTGGCGGCCAATGTCTCCGGCCCGCGTCGCGTGGTCGTCGGGGCCTGCCGCGATCATCTCATCGGCGTGCGTTTCGTGAACGGACGCGGCGAGATCATCCGTTCCGGCGGCCGCGTGATGAAGAATGTCACGGGCCTCGACCTCGTGAAGCTTCAGGCCGGGGCGCATGGCACGCTCGGCATTCTCACGGAAGTCACCTTCAAGGTGCTGCCGCGCCCCGAAGCAACTGCGACAATGCTTTTCGAAGGGCTTTCGGAAGCCGATGCCGTGGCCGCGATGTCGGCCGCGCTCGGCTCGCCATTCGAGGTGACCGGCGCGGCGCATCTCCCGGCAGGGATGGGAGCGGAGAGGGCGCGCACGCTGCTGCGCTTCGAGAATTTTCCGGCCTCGATCGATTATCGGTTCCCCGCCCTGGCCGAGAGGCTCCAGCGTTTCGGCACGCCAAAGCGGATCGACAAGGCGGAATCCGAACAGATCTGGGTCGCGATCCGCGATTGCAGACTGCTCGCCGCGCCGCGCGACACGGCGCTCTGGCGCATCTCCATGAAGCCGTCGCACGCGCCGGGCCTGGCGCAAGCCTTGCGCGAGGCCAGTTCCGGAGCGAGGCTCTTCCTCGATTGGGGCGGCGGCCTCCTCTGGCTCGCGACGCCCGCAAGCGGCGATGCCGGTGCGAGCGCCATCCGCGCCGCGCTTGGCGGAAAGGGGCATGCGACGCTTGTCCGCGCCCCCGATTCCATTCGCGCCGCCGTGCCGGTCTTCCAGCCGGAACCCGCGCCGGTGGCGGCACTTTCGGCGCGGATCAAGGCGAGCTTCGATCCCGCCGGATTGATCAATCCCGGCCGCATGCACGCGAGCTGTTGAGGGTTGCCATGCAAACCAGTTTTTCGCTCGCGGCACTCGCCGATCCCGCCATGCAGGCCTCGGAGAAGATCCTCCGGACCTGCGTCCATTGCGGTTTCTGCACCGCCACCTGCCCGACCTATCTCGAACTCGGCGATGAACTCGATAGCCCGCGCGGGCGCATCTATCTCATCAAGAAGATGTTCGAGAGCGGCGAGCCCGCCACGAAAGAGGTGGTGACCCATATCGATCGCTGCCTTTCCTGCCTCTCCTGCATGACGACCTGCCCCTCGGGCGTGCATTACATGCACCTCGTGGACCATGCCCGCGCGCATATCGAGAAGACCTACAGGCGCCCGTGGAACGAGCGCCTGATGCGCGGCATTCTGGCGCATGTGCTGCCCTACCCCAACCGCTTCCGCCTGGCGCTGCTGGCCTCGGCGATTGCGAAACCCTTCCGGCCCATCGTAGAGAAGCTGCCGGTGGTGGGCAAGCAGATGGGCGCGATGCTCGGCCTCGCGCCTTCCTCCCTCCCTTCGCGCTCCGCGATGGACGGCCCGGCCGTGTTCGCGCCGAAAACCGCGCGCAAGGGTCGCGTGGCGATGCTCTCGGGCTGCGCGCAGCCGGTGCTCGCGCCGGGCATCAACGAGGCGGCCATCCGCGTGCTCACGCGCCTCGGAATCGAGGTGGTGCTGCCCAAGGGCGAGGGCTGCTGCGGCGCGCTCGTGCACCATATGGGCCAGGAGGAGACCGCGCACCACCAGGCCGAGAAGCTGATCGATGCCTGGATCGCCGAGATCGAGGGAAAGGGCCTCGATGCGATCATCATCACGGCCTCGGGCTGCGGCACGACCATCAAGGATTATGGCTTCATGTTCCGCAACAATTCCGCCTATGCCGAAAAGGCGGCGCGGGTTTCGGCCCTGGCCCGGGACATTACGGAGTTTCTCGCGACGCTCAACCTTGCCCCCGCGCGGGAAACCGGCCTCACGGTCGCCTATCATTCCGCCTGCTCGATGCAGCATGGCCAGAAGGTCACGGATGCGCCGAAGACGATCCTGCGTTCCCTCGGTTTCACGGTGAAGGATGTGCCGGAAGGGCATATCTGCTGTGGCTCCGCCGGCACCTACAACATGCTCCAGCCGGAGATTTCCGGCCGTCTTCGCGCGCGGAAAACCCGCAACATCGCGCGGCTGAAACCGGATGTGATCGCCACGGGCAATCTCGGCTGCATCACGCAGATCGGCCTGGGCATGAGAGAGCGCGGCGAGGCGACGCCCATCCTCCACACGATCGAACTCGTGGATTGGGCGCTCGGCGGCGAGAAGCCGGCGGCTCTGGCCGGCGAAAAGGCCGGCTAGAGTATCCGCCCGCCAGTTGGATGCCGGTTGGCGCAAAAAAGCGGATGCGAAAACAACAAGAGTGAGCGCCAGATCTCTTTCTGTCAGATCAGAATCCGCTCTAATTCCTTATTGTTTCACGCATTTTCTTCGACCAACCGGTATCCACTTGGTCGGAAAATGCTCTAGCGCCCGGCCTCGTCGGCATCGCCATCCTTCGGCTCGGGTGCATCGCGCCTCAGGCCCGGACGGCGAGCCAGGCGCGAGGGGCGCGGCGTCGCGCCACTTTTCTGCAGTGCCGCGCGGAATTCGTCGCGCCGCTCATGCACCGAGGCGATGACAAGCCCCATCGGCACGCCGATATCGACGAGGACATTCTCGGCCAGTTGCAGGCTGGCCTCCACCGTTTCCGGCACGACATCCGACGCACCGAGGGCATAGAGCTTCGCCGCGTGGTCCGCATCCCGCGCGCGGGCGATGATGATGAGATCCGGCCGCTCGGCCCGCGCCACACGCACGAGGCGCTCGACCGCATCGGGATCGGATGAGGTCGCCACCAGCGCGCGCGCCTGCGCGATGCCGATGCGCTGGAGAAATTCCCTGCGGCTCGCATCGCCGAACAGCGCATCGACACCCGCCTTGCGGGCATTGGCGATGACCGCCGGTTCGACATCCACCGCGATGTAGGCAATGCGGTTGCGCTTCAGCATGTCGGCCACGACCTGGCCCACGCGCCCGAAGCCCACCACGATCACCTTGCCCTCCCCCATGCCCTGTTCTGGCCGGCGCGCTTCGTTAGGCAGCGCCCCCACCCGCTGGCGTTGGCTGAGGTGCATGCCCGCCGAATGCAGGAAGGGCGTGACGAACATCGTGAGCAGCACGAGGATGGACGCGAGAGCCGCGATCTCCGGGCGGATCACACCCATCGCGCCGCCTGCGGCGATCAGGACAAGGCCGAGTTCGCCTGCGGGCGCGAGCGACAGGGCCACTTCGGCATGCGCACTGGCCGCAATCCGGAACGCGCGCAACAGAGCCAGAAGGAGGATCGTCTTCACCACGATCAGACCCAGCGCGAGACCAAGCAGCAGCGCCGGCTTCTGGACCAGCGCCACCAGATCCAGCTGGGCACCGGCCGTGGTGAAGAACAGACCCAGCAGCAGGCCCTTGAAGGGGCCGATCGTCACCTCGATCTCGTGGCGATATTCGGTTTCCGCGAGCAACAGCCCCGCGAGGAAGGCGCCAAGCGCCATGGAATGCCCGGCCGCCGAGGCGATGAGGCCCGACCCCATGGCAATGAGAAGACAGGCGGCGAGAAACAGCTCCTGGCTACCGGAGCGCGCGACGAGCTTCATCAGCGGCCGCAGCAGCAGGCGCCCGCCGATCACCAGCACCGCGATCACCGCGATGCCCGAGGCGAAGGCCTTCGAGAAGCTCAGAACCGCCGATCCACCGGAAGGATTCGCCATCGCCGTGATCGTGATGAGGATCGGCGCGACGGCAAGATCCTGCAGGATCAGGATCGCGAAACTCGTTCGCCCGGCGGTGGTGGCGAGGCGCTTCCTCTCGGCCATCACCGGCAGCACGATGGCGGTCGAGGACAGCGAGAGCGCGAAGGCGATGATGATCGCCGCGACCATCGGCAGGCCCAGGCTCCAGGCGATGCCGACGAGAACGGTCGCGGTCGCGATGAGTTGCGCCGTGCCCAGGCCAAAGACCAGCCGATGCATCAGCTTCAGGCGCTCGAAGGAAAGCTCCAGCCCGATGGTGAAGAGCAGGAAGACCACGCCCAGCTCGGCCAGGGGCAGCACGGAGGCGATATCCGTGATGGTGACATAACCGAGCCACGGCACGTGATCGGCGAAGCGGGCGAGGCCGTGCGGCCCGAGGCACAGGCCGCCCAGCAGGAACCCGATCACCGGGCTCACCTTCAGCCGGTGGAAGACCGGAACGATCACACCGGCCATGGCAAGGAAGATCAGCGCGTCGCGGAAACCGGCTCCGTGCTGAACTTCTGCCATGATGTCTCCTCAACGGAAGAAGATGAATGTGACCGCAATGAACAGGGGAATGAGGATTCCCACGCTCCACACCATGTAGCCGAAGAACGAGGGCATCTTCACACCCATATCCTTCGCGATGGCATAGACCATGAAATTCGGGGCATTGCCGATATAGCTGTTGGCCCCCATGAACACCGCGCCGCAGGAGATGGCTGCGAGCGTCAGCGCGCCTTGGGTCATCAGCACCTTCGGGTCACCCCCTGCGAGTTCGAAGAAGACGAGGTAGGTCGGCGCATTGTCGAGGAAGGAGGAGAGCGTGCCCGTGAGCCAGAAATAGGCCACGTTGTTCGGGCTGCCATCCGGGTTCGAGACCAGCGCGACGAGCGGCGCGAAAGCGCCGTCCTTGCCGGCCTTGAGCATGGCCAGCACGGGAATCATGCAGATGAAGATGCCGGCGAAGAGCTTCGCCACTTCCAGGATCGGCCCCCAGCTGAACTCGTTGCCCGAACGCACCGGCTTCGGCGTGATCTTGAGCGAGATGAGCGCGATGAGCACCAGCGCGATGTCGCGCACGAGGTTCTGGAGTTCCACCGCACCGCCCGGGAACCTGATGCTCACCCCCGGCTTCCACGAGGCCGAGATCAGGATCATCACGATGATCGCGCCGAGCAGCGCGAAATTCACGGTGCCATAGAGTTTGATGCCGCGATCGGCTGTCTTGTCCGGCAGCGGAGGCAGCTTGTCATCCTTCGCATGCAGGACAGTGTCCCAGATATAGAAGATCACCAGCAGCGCGATCGACAGGAACAGGAACTCGCCGAACATGTGCGAGGTCGTCCAGAAGAAATCCACCCCGCGCAGGAAGCCGAGGAACAGCGGCGGATCACCCAGCGGCGTGAGCGAGCCGCCGATATTCGAGACGAGGAAGATGAAGAAGATCACCACATGCACGTTATGGCGGCGATTGTCATTGGCGCGGATGATCGGCCGGATGAGGATCATCGAGGCGCCGGTGGTGCCCACCACGCTCGCGAGCGCCGTGCCGATAGCGAGAAGACCGGTATTCACCGCCGGCGTGCCGCGCAGGTTGCCGGTCACGAGAATGCCGCCGGCCACGGTGAACAGCGCGAAGAGCAGGATGATGAAGCTCATGTATTCGAGCAGCATCGTGTGCAGCACGGCTTCCAGCGCCACGCCCGCGCCCTTGAACAGCACGAGCGGCAGGATGATCAGCGCCGCCCAGAGCGCGGTGATCTTGCCATAATGGTGCTCCCAGGTGCGATGGTAGAGCACGGGACCGGTCGCGATGCAGAGCAGCAATCCGGCAAAGGGCAAGGCCCACCAGAAGGAAAGCCCTTTCCCGTCGAAGCCTTCCGCCGCAAGGGCCGGAGAGGTCAGAACCATCGCCGGCAGAGTGATCATCAAACGCATCGCATATTCCTCCCGAAGACCAGCCGATCTCCCCCGATGGCCCGGCTCTGGAAAGCCTCCCCTGCCGAAAACCGGAGAATTCCCGCCCGCTCTAGGGCATGCAAACGGCGTTTTGCAACGTCTTCTTCGCTCTTCATCTTCCATTCACCAGAAGAAGGAGATAATTCCAAGATCGAACTCGAGATCAGAAAATCGATGTGCCGATTCCTCGCTTATCAGGGTGAACCTGTTTTCCTCGACTCCGTGGTCAGCAAACCCTGCCATTCGCTGATCCAGCAGAGCATGCGGGCGACCGAGTGCAAGACCGCCACGAATGGTGATGGCTTCGGCCTTGGCTGGTACGGGGAGCGCCCGGAGCCGGGCCTTTACCGCGATCTGCGCCCGGCCTGGTCGGATGACAACCTGCTTTCCATCTGCATGCAGGTACGCTCGCCGCTCTTCTTCGCCCATGTCCGCGCCGCCACGGGAACGGCGACTGCGCGCGCCAATTGCCACCCCTTCGCGCATGGAAGCTCGCTTTTCATGCATAATGGCCAGATCGGCGGCTTCGGCAGGATCCGCCGGCAGGTCGAGGCGATGATCCCGGATGAATTCTACCAGCATCGCTCCGGCACGACCGACAGCGAAGCGATCTTCCTTGCGGCCCTCGGGCGCGGCGCGAAGGATGATCCGGCCGAGGCCTTCGGCTCCGTGTTGGCCGAGATCTGCGGGATGATGCGCGCGGCTGGCATCAACGATGCCTTGCGCTTCGCCGCCTGCTTCACGGATGGCGAGACGCTGCACGCCTTCCGCTGGGCCTGCGACGAGAAGGCTCCCACACTCTACTGGCGGCGGGACGGCCATGGCGTGCAGATCGTCTCCGAGCCGCTGGATGAAACCCGCGAGCATTGGAATGCCGTGCCGCAGGGCTCTTTCCTCACCGCGCATGGCGGGGTGGCGGTGGAGGTGAAGCCCTTCGCCGTGACATTGCATTGATCGGCGCAAGCTTCACCTTGATTGCGGGTTGATCCTGCTTATCTCTGATCGCGATCCTTTCCGCTCCCAGGGGAGAAAGCCGTGATTGCCGTCGCCATTCTCATCCCATGGCTCGCGTTGATGCTGCGCGGGCGCATCTTCCAGGGCATCATCTGCCTCTTCTTGCAACTCACGCTGATCGGCTGGATCCCTGCGGCGATCTGGGCAGTCATGGTCATCAACAACGACAACCAGGAGCGCCGTCACCGCGAGCTGATCAAGGCGCTGGGGCAGAAATAGCGCCGCCTAAGGTCATTGGTCCGGATGATTGGTTTCCGGACCGATCCGGATCTTTTCAAATCCGCGCCTTTGTCGCGGGAAGACGGAACAGGAATGTGTAATGCGCATCGCGGTGGTTGGATCGGGATATGTGGGCCTTGTCTCGGGGGCCTGCCTTGCGGATTTCGGGCACACGGTGATCTGCATCGACAAGGATGCCGGCAAGATCGCGCGCCTTGAGCAGGGGATCATGCCGATCTTCGAGCCCGGCCTCGCCGAACTCGTGGCGAAGAACCGCCGTGACAATCGTCTGTTCTTCTCGACCGATCTCGAGGCCTCGGTAAAGGGGGTGGAGGCGGTTTTCATCGCGGTGGGCACGCCCTCGCGGCGCGGGGATGGCCATGCCGACCTGCAATATGTGTTCGATGCCACCCGCGAGATCGCCCGTGCGCTGGATGGCCCCTGCGTCGTCATCACCAAGTCGACGGTGCCGGTGGGCACGGGCGACGAGGTGGAGCGCATCCTGAAGGAGGAGCGCCCGGAGCTCGAGGTTTCGGTGGTCTCCAACCCGGAATTCCTGCGCGAGGGCGCGGCGATCAACGATTTCAAGCGGCCCGACCGCATTGTGGTGGGGGCAGAGGACCAGCGCGGGCGCGATGTGCTCGCGGCGATCTATCGCCCGCTCTATCTCAACCAGGCGCCGCTGGTCTTCACGGGGCGGCGCACCTCGGAACTGATCAAATATGCGGCGAACGCCTTCCTGGCGACCAAGATCACCTTCATCAACGAGATGGCCGATCTCTGCGAGGCCGTGGGGGCCAATGTGCAGGAGGTGGCGCGCGGCATCGGCCTCGACAACCGCATCGGCTCGAAGTTCCTGCATGCCGGCCCGGGCTATGGCGGCTCGTGCTTCCCGAAGGACACGCTGGCGCTGATCCGCACCGCGAATGACCATGCGGTTCCGCTCTCGATCGTGGAATCGGTCATAACCGCGAATGACAAGCGCAAGCGCGCGATGGCGCGCCGCGTGATCACGGCGCTGGATGGGAATGTGCGCGGCAAGACGATCGCGATCCTCGGCCTCACCTTCAAGCCGAACACGGATGACATGCGCGATGCGCCGTCGATCGCGGTGATCCAGGCATTGCAGGATGCCGGCGCGCGGATCCGGGCCTATGATCCGGAGGGTGTGGAGCAGGCAAGACATGTGCTGACCGGCATCGACTACGCGCCATCCGCGCTGGCCTGCCTCGATGGCGCGGATGCGGCCTGCATCATCACCGAATGGGACGAGTTCCGCGCGCTCGACCTCAAGGACATCGCCCGTCGCCTCGGCGCGCCCGTCCTCATCGACCTGCGCAACATCTTCCGCCCCGAGGAGGCAAGGGCCGCCGGCCTCACCTATGCGAGCATCGGACGCGCGGGCTGAACCGGAAAGCCGCCAAACCTTGCCCAGGGGAGCTTTCTGCGGATAAAGCTTGGAGGGGTGGTTTGTCACGCCGCTGATCACGCGCCAGGGAGAAGATGGCCAGAGGACCCGGCAAGCTTTGACAGGACCAGCCGAGACAAGCGGCTTCCGGGCGGCCTTCCTGCAGGCCAGCGAGGCCTTCCAGAAAGCCCGCAGACCCGAACAGGTCGCGCTGGTGCTGATCGTGGTTGGAGGGCTGTTCGGTTTTCTTGCTGCAATGGGACATCTGGCCAGCCTGCGCTGGCAATCCTCGCCGCGGGAGCGGGCTGTCGCGACCGTGACCCGATCCGAGCCGGACCGGCCCATGGATCGCGGCACCTTCGCACCCTTCGCGCCGGCACCCATTGGCCCGCGCGTGAGCCTGATGCGCCAGATGCGACTGGAGCCGCCCTTTGAACCGCTGGATGCAATCCGCTTTCGCAGCGGCGATGTCAGGATCCAGCTCGCCGATCTCGAAGGACCATCTGCCGATGCCGTGTGCCTTGATGCCGAGCACTTGCGCTGGGGATGCGGCCGGCAGGGGCGGGCAGCGCTCTACAATCTCATTCGCGAAGCGACACTGACCTGTGGCGGCAGCACTGCTCCCGCCGAGCCGGATGACCCGCCCATGCGGCTGGCCCGTTGCGAGATTGCAGGCGACGACCTCGCGACCGAGATTGTTCGTGCAGGATTTGCGCGAAGCGGGACGCTGGGCGTCACCGCGCAAAGGGCTGCCATGATGGAGGCCCAGTTCGCGAAGCGCGGGCTGTGGAACGGAGACTGGACCATCCTGCCCTGAGGCCTGCGCCGGTTTATCCCCGCCTTGCCAAACCGGGCCTATCGTCTCCCGCCCGACACTTCCCGAGGAGACGAGAGATGCCTGATGTTTTCGAGACCCATGCCCAGTCGCCGCTGGGGCCCCTGACGCGCGGCTTTGCCATCACGCCAAGCGATACAGACCCGCTGCCGGCCGTCACGCGCCAGTTGCGCGTGACGGGCGCGGCCGGCACGATCGCCGTCGTCTGGGCCTCGGGCGAAGAAAGCGTCGAGCCTGTCAGTGCCGGAGATTTTCTGGATTGGCGCATCCATCAGGTGAAGGCCACCGGCACCACAGCCACCGGCTTGCGTGGTTACGCCTGAGCCGCCCATCGCCGTGCAAGAGGGGGGGTGCCCCGCGGAGCAATACCCCCCATGGCCGGCCAATGAAAGTTTCGACACGAGGCTTGGAGGGTGATTGCGGGCCAGGATGACAGGAGCTGGGCATCCAGTCGAAGCGGTTGGCGCAAAAAGCGGCTCACGCCACGTTGGAGCGTGCCGTGACCAGCGCGCCGACCGCATCGGCCGTGGCGGCGGAAAGCGTCCATCCGAGATGGCCATGGCCCGTATTGTAGAAGACGCGCGGGTTCCGGCCGCGCATCACGCGGGGCATCATGTCCGGCATCATCGGACGAAGGCCGGCCCAGGGCACGCTCTGCCGCGTGCTCATGCCGGGAAAATGCACCCGGCACCATGCGATGAGCGGTGCAATGCGCGCGGCGCGGATGTCGCGGTTATAGCCGTTGAATTCCGCCGTGCCCGCCACGCGGAAGCGTGTCGGCCCGAGGCGGCTGGTGACGATCTTCGCCTTGTCGTCGAGCAGGCTGACCCAGGGGGCGGCGTCCTGATCGGCCTTTTCGGCGAGGCTCACGGTGATGGAATAGCCCTTCACGGGATAGACATTCACCCGGTCGCCGAAGCCGCTGGCAATCGCGCGGGACATCACGCCGCCGCAGACGATGACCTTGTCAAAGGTCTCGACCTGCTGCGGCTGAAGGCTGTCGTCGAGCGTCGGCTCGGTGGAGCGCGTGACGAGGGTCACGTCGTTCTCGCCGGCAGCGGTGGAAAGGATCTCGGTCGAGAAGCGCATCGAAACGCCATGGCGCTCGCAGGCCCTCGCAAGTCCGATGGTGAATTTGTGGATGTCTCCGGTGAAATCCGAGGGTGTGTAGAAGCCGCCATAGTAATTGCCGCGCAAGGCCGGCTCGATCGACTGGATCTCCGAAGGCGTCACGGCGCGACGCTCAAGCCCGCCCTTCGCGAGCAGGTTGCTCACGCGCTGGGCTGCCTCGAAATCCTTCTTCGTCTCGTAGAAATGCAGGATGCCGCGTGTCTCGCAGTCGAAATCGATGCCCTCGGCCTCGGCCATCGCCTGGAGATAGCCGCGCGCCTCGATGGCGAGGCGCGCGGTCGTCACCGTGTTCTGCTCGTATTTCGGAATGGAGGCGATGAACTCGCCCATCCAGGAGATCTTGTGCCAGGAGGGCTTGGGATTGACGAGCAGCGGCGCGCCGGGCTCCATCATCCACTTGATGCCCTTCAGCACCGTGGCCCAGCTGTTCCAGACCTCTGCATTGGAGGCCGAGAGCTGGCCGCCATTGGCGAAGGAGGTTTCCATCGCCGCATAGGGCTGGCGATCGAAGACGGTCACGCGGCAGCCGCGCTTCATCAGATTATAGGCCGTCGTGATGCCGGTAATGCCCGCGCCGATGACGGCAACGGTTTCGGGACGGGAAGAGGAATTTGAAGTGACAGACATGCGACAGGCCCCCTCTTGTCTCGCGCGCTCCGCGCGAGATGGAGCCCCCTCTGTCATTGGCCTGAGAGCATCACCGCTCCTGTTCATCAGGGGATCGGCTTACACCATCGGCGGGAGCGGCTGCTCCACTTTTCAGAGTTCAAAAACGACTGCGGTTCCTGGGCCTGAGAGTTTCCGGGGCGGTTGCTCCTTCGGCGTCAACCGGCGAACCGGCTGAACTCTTCCGCTAACATCAACCTAGCACAGGACGGGCATCCGTCAAGATGGTTTCATTTTGCAACTATCTTGACGGCGCGCTTTGACGCCTTGCCTGCAACAGCCTCGGGAAAGCGAGCCGCGACCTTTTCGCGATAGCCCGTCTGAACCCAGCGGCGCACCGTATCGATCATCTCGAGAAAGGCTGCGCGCTGCTCTTCGGTGAGGGGCTCAAGCATCATGGCCTCGAGCTCAATGCTCAGGGGGTCTGCCTGGTCACAGAGAGCGAGGCCGGGTTTCGTGGCCGTCAACGTGAAGACGCGCGCATCTTTCGTCGAGTTGGTCCGCGCGACCAGGCCTGCCTTCATGAGCTTTGCGAGAATGCGCGAAGTGAGGCTGCGCTCGAATTTCGTCTGCCGCGCCAGTTCCGTGAAGGTGATGCCCGGGTTGGACCGGATGAGCCGCAGCACGCGAATTTCCCGCACGTTCCAGCCGAAACGCGTTTCGAAGATGCGCCCGGCATGGCCGATCCCATCCTCCGAGATGGTGGCGAGGTGATAGGTCAGCGAACGATGCAGCATGTTCAGCCTGTCCCGGTGTGAAGCCTCGGGAATTCTGAACGGTCTGATCTCATTTTTCAACAATTGTGACATGCAACGGCATCGCTCGCCGGCGCCGGAAATCATGCGCCCATATCGTTGCTAAAAAAAATAGTTGCAAATTACAACTGACAATGCGATCCGGTTTTCCGTCCGCTCCGAACGCCTGAGTCCGGGGCGATGGCCAACAGAAAAGATCCGCAAGGGTCAAAGCAGTGCATCGGTGAGGAAGCGAACCCAGGGGAGGGGCAGATGCACATCGTGCGCAGTCCCAAGGATTTCTTTGCAGGGTTGATCTATCTGGGCTTTGGCGTGGCCGGGCTCTGGTTTGGCGCCGCCTATTCCATGGGGACGGCCGGGCGCATGGGCGCGGGCTATTTCCCGAGAGTGCTCTCGGGCTTGCTGGTTTTGCTCGGGCTTCTCGCGATCATCCGCGCCCTGCGTGTCGAGGGCAGTCCTGTTGGCGCCATCCGCTGGAAGCCGCTGGTTCTCATCCTCGCGGGCTGCTCGCTCTTCGGCGTGTTGCTGCAACCGCTGGGCATGCCGATCGCGCTGTTCATCCTCATCCTGTGCTGCGCCATGGCGAGCCGCGAATTCCGCTGGGACCCGCGCGCCCTGGCCGGCGCGCTGGGCATGGTTGCGATCTGCGCGCTGGTCTTCATCAAGGGTCTTTCGGTGCAGATGCCGCTGGTCGGTGACTGGCTGATTGCCCTTCTCGGGAATGGGTGAGGCCAGCCATGGAAATGCTCGACAATCTCTGGCTTGGACTCTCCGTCGCCATCACGCCGATCAATCTCTGGTGGTGCCTCGTCGGAGTCTTCCTCGGAACGGCCATCGGCGTTCTTCCGGGTCTTGGCCCATCGGCGACGATCGCGATGCTGTTGCCGGCGACCTTCGGCCTCGAGCCCGTCTCGGCCCTCATCATGATGGCCGGCATCTTCTACGGCGCGCAATATGGCGGCTCCACGACCGCGATCCTGATCAACCTGCCGGGCGAGGCGACCTCGGTTGTGACCGCGCTCGATGGCTACCAGATGGCCCGCAAGGGGGCCGCGGGCCGGGCGCTTGCGGCGGCTGCGTTGTCCTCTTTCTTTGCCGGGACGGTATGCACGGTGCTGATCGCGCTGTTCGCGCCGCCGCTGACGGATCTCGCCTTCAAGTTCGGGCCGGCGGAGTATTTCTCACTGATGGTGCTGGGGCTTGCCGCCTCGGTGGTGCTCGCGAGCGGCTCGATCATTCATGCGCTGGCCATGATCGTGCTCGGCCTGCTGCTCGGGCTCGTCGGCACGGATGTGAATTCCGGCGCCCAGCGCTACGCCTTTGGTCTGCCGGAACTGGCTGATGGCTTCAATTTCGTCATCGTCGCGATGGGCATGTTCGGAATCGGCGAGATCATCGCCAATCTCGAGGATGAATCCCGGCGCGATCTGGGCGTGAAGTCCGTGAAGAGCCTGATGCCCACCCGCGAGGATTGGCGGCGGATGTTCGCACCGATCCTGCGCGGCACAAGCCTCGGCGCGATATTGGGCATCCTGCCGGGCGGTGGCGCCGCGCTCGCCTCCTTCGGGGCCTATGCGCTGGAAAAGCGTGTCTCGAAACACGCGGATGAGCTCGGCAAGGGCGCTATCGAGGGCATCGCTGCCCCCGAGGCTGCGAATAATGCCGGCGCGCAGATGTCCTTCATCCCCATGCTCACGCTCGGCTTTCCGGCCAATCCGGTGATGGCGCTGATGATCGGCGCGATGATCATGCAGGGCATCCAGCCCGGTCCCGGCGTGATGGCCGAGCAGCCGCGGCTCTTCTGGGGCCTGATTGCTTCAATGTGGGTCGGCAATGTGATGCTGCTGGTGCTGAACCTGCCGCTGATCGGGCTGTGGGTGCGCATGATCATGGTGCCCTACCATTTCCTGTTCCCGATGATCATCGTCTTCTGTGCCATTGGCGTGTTCTCGCTCTCGAACAACGCCTTCGATCTGCAGATCATGGTGGGTTTCGGCCTGCTCGGATACATCCTGAAGAAGCTCGATTGCGAGCCCGCGCCGCTGCTGCTGGGCTTCATTCTCGGCCCGCTGATGGAGGAATTCCTGCGCCGGTCGCTGCTCCTCTCGCAGGGCGATCCCACCGTCTTTGTCACCCGGCCGCTGAGCGCCGTGCTGCTCGCGCTCGCCGTGGCCGTGCTGGCGATGGTGCTGCTGCCGGCCTTCAGCCGAACCCGCGATGTCGCATTCAAGGAAGCCTGAGCCGCGAAGAGGCCAAGGCCAAACAGGAGGAACACCCCATGATGAAACGGCGCAGTCTTGTTCTCGGTCTTCTGGCAGGTCTTGCCATGAGCGCCTCGGCCCAGGCCCAGCTTGGTCCGGGAAAGACCATCACGCTGATGGTGCCCTATCCCGCCGGCGGGCCGTCGGATGCCATCGCGCGCATCATCGCGCCCCGCCTCCAGCAGGTGCTGGGCCAGACCGTTCTGATCGAGAATCTGGGCGGAGCAAGCGGTGGTCTCGCGGCCATGAAGCTGCTGCAAACACCCGCTGACGGCCGGATGATTTTCCAGGGCTCGCCGAACGAATTGATCCTGTCGCCGTTGACGAACCCGGATATCAAGTTCAAGCCGAACCAGTTCCGCCACGTCACGCAGATCACGAAGAACCCGCTGATCCTGCTCGCGCGGCCGGATCTGCCTGCGAACAACATCGATGAACTGATCGAGTATTCGAAGAAGCTCGGCAAGCCCACGCCCTATGGCAGCGTCGGCGTCGGCTCGCTCTATCACATCCTGTCGGAGGATCTCGCCAAGCAGGCAGGCATCGAGGTCACGCATGTGCCCTATCGCGGCGCGGCGCCGATGTTCCAGGATCTGGCCGGTGGTGCCGTCGATTTCGCGATCCTGCCCTATCAGGCCTCCTACAAGGGGCTCCAGGAACAGAAGAAGCTGAAGATGCTCGGCTGGGTATCGGAAAAGCGCGACAATTTCATTCCGGAACTCGTCGCTTTCGGCGAAAGCAAGGGCTTGCCGAAATTCGATCACGCGATCTGGGCTGGTCTGTTTGTACGGGCGGAAACGCCGGATGACATCGCGACCAAGATCAATGCCGCCATCGCGGAGACGATGAAGACCCCGGAAGTGCGCGCGGCGCTCGAAAAGATGGGCTCGATTCCGGTCGACACGACATCGCTCGCGATCGCACAAAGCTTTTTCGAAGCCGAGGTGGCGAAACTCAACGGCATGACCAAGGACATGGAATTCAAGATCCAGTGAACCTGGCCAGGAAGGCGGCGCCCGCGTGGCACCGCCTTCAGGGGCCTGGGCGTGTCGTCTCCACGGCGGTGTCCCAACTGTCGAACATTCGAACAAGATCGACCAGTTGAGTAAGGAGGCGGGAGCTGTCGTTCTTGCGGTAGCTCATGATGATCGGAGAGGTCATCTTCGGCTCGTCGAGATCGATATAGGCCACGTCATCCCGCCCAAGGCGGCGAACGGAGGCCGGCACGATGGTGATGCCCCCGCCGGACGCGACCAGGCCCAAAGCTGTCTGCAACTCACGCGCCTCCGTGGCGATAACCGGATCGATCTCCGCATCATGAAAGAAGCTCAGCACCTGGTCGGCATAACCCGGCCGCGGCGCACGGGGATAGAGGATCAGCGGCTCGCCCGCCGTATCTTTCAGGCACAGGGCCGTGCCGCGCGCCACCAGCGGGTGACCCTTGGGTGCCGCGATGCAGAGCCTCTCCTCGCGGATGACCTTGCGGATGATCAGCGGATCATCAAAGCGCAGACGCCCGAAGCCGATATCAATGCGCCCGTCCTTCAGCGCGGCGACCTGCTCGAGCGTCGTCATTTCCAGCAGTTGCACCTCGATACCGGGCACCGCGATGCGGAAGCGTCGGATCAGTTCCGGCAAATCATCATAAAGCGTGGACGCAACGAAGCCGATATTGAATTGCAGCACCATGCCCTTGGCGATGCGCCGGGTCATCGCGCGGACATCTTCCACGCGCTGAAGGATCTGTCGGGACTGCTCGAACAGGTATCGACCAGGTTCGGTGAGGGTGAGCGGCCGCCCGCGATCCAGAAGCCGCACGCCCAGCTCTTCTTCCAGTTGCTGGATCTGCCGGGAGAGCGGGGGCTGCGCGATATGCAGTTTTTCGGCCGCTCGGCTGAAGGAACCCTCCGCCGCGACGGTGGTGAAATAACGCAGATGCCGTAGTTCCATGATGCTCCCGCTCCCGAGACTATACCCGTGAGGTATGAAAATAGACGCAATCGATCCTGTGCTGCAAGGGATGGCAACGCTATCGTCCAATGGCTTCAAGCGGAGTTGAACACGATGGCACTGAGCGCGGCACGGATCGTTGAGGTCGAGACCTTTCTGGTGGATCTGCCGACCATCCGGCCCCACCAGCTCGCGATGACGACCATGAAGGGCCAGACCCTGATGATCGTGCGGCTGCGCATGGCGGACGGGATCATCGGCATCGGCGAGGGAACGACGATCGGCGGCCTTGCCTATGGGCCGGAGAGCCCCGAGGGCATGAAGCTCGCGATTGATACCTACATCGCCCCGATCCTGCTTCAGTCGGATGCAAGCCGTATCGGCGTCACGATGGCGCTCATCGCCAAGACCGTGCAGGGCAACCATTTCGCGAAATGCGCTGTGGAAACGGCGCTGATCGACGCGCTCGGCAAGCGGGTGGGGCTGCCGGCCTCGGAGCTTCTCGGTGGGCGCCATCATGATCGCCTGCCCGTGGCCTGGACGCTCGCGAGCGGGGATACCGCGCGGGATATCGCCGAGGCGGAAGACATGCTCGCCAGGCGCCGCCACAACATCTTCAAGCTCAAGATCGGGCGCGGGGACGCAAGGAAGAACATCGCGCATGTCGCGGCGATCAAGGCGGCTCTGGGCGATCGCGCCTCGGTCCGCGTGGATATCAACCAGGCCTGGAGCGAGGCGACCGCCTCGGCCTGCCTGCCCATGCTGCGCGATGCCGGTGTCGATCTCATCGAACAGCCGATCGCGCTGAAGAACATTCGCGGCATGGCGCGGCTTGCCCGTGAAACCTCCGTCGCCATCATGGCGGATGAGGCGCTGAACGGGCCGGAAACGGCCTTCCAGGTGGCGCAGAGCGAAGGAGCGGATGTGTTCGCGCTCAAGATCGCGCAATCCGGCGGGCTCTTTGCGGGCGCCAAGGTCGGGGCCATCGCGGAAGCCGCGGGCATCGGCCTTTATGGCGGCACCATGCTCGAGGGGGCCATCGGCACGGCGGCTTCCGCCCATCTCTTCTCGACCTTCGCCAAGCTCGAATGGGGCACGGAGCTGTTCGGTCCGCTGCTGCTCACCGAGGAAATCCTCGCGGAGCCGCTCGATTACTCCGATTTCAGCCTGAAGGTGCCGACCGAGCCCGGTCTCGGCATCCGGCTGGATGAGGGCCAGGTCGGCCGCTTCCGGCGGGACCGCGCCGAGCGCAGCCTGCATGTGCTGCCGCAACTCAAGACAGGATCGTGACCATGCTTTTCCAGGTCCAGATGGATGTGCGCATCCCCCATGATCTGCCCGCCGAGCGAGCTGAAACGCTCAAGAAGGCCGAGCGCGAACGCGCGCAAGCGCTCCAGCAGCAGGGCATCTGGCGCCACCTGTGGCGCCATGCCGGCCGCTACGCCAACACGAGCATCTTCGATGTTGGCAGTACGCAGGAACTCCACGACCTCTTGAGCACGCTGCCGCTGTTCCCCTTCATGGAGATCAGCGTCACCCCGCTCTGCCGCCACCCCTCTTCGATCCGCGACGACGATCGCTGATCCCGCCTCAATCAACAAAATCGGAGGAAACGCCCATGCCTGCCAACCTGATCTCCAAAGCCGACATGAAGAAGCTCGCGGCCGAAGCCTCGGGCATCAATCTCCCGGGCGGCCAGCCGCGCGTGAAGGAAGTGACCAACCGCCTTCTCTATCGCCTGATGCAGGTGATCGACGAATGCGATGTCTCCATGGATGAGTTCTGGGCCGCTGTCGGCTTCCTCAGCCAGACCGCGAAGAACAATGAGCCGGGCCTCATGGTCCCCGGCGTCGCCCTGGAGCATTTCCTCGACCTCAGGCTCGATGAGGCCGAACGCCTCGCGGGCATCAAGGGCGGCACGATGCGCACCATCGAAGGCCCGCTCTATGTCGCCGGCGCGCCGCTTACCAAGGGCGAGGCCCGCATGGATGACGGAACCGATCCCGGCGAGGTGATGTTCATCTCGGGCCAGGTGCGCGACGAGAACGGCAACGTGGTGCCGGGCGCCATCGTGGATCTTTGGCACGCGAACTCCAAGGGCGGGTATTCCTTCATCGATGGCGAGCAGGCGCCCTACAATCTGCGCCGCCGCATCGAGACCGATGCGCAGGGCCGCTACCTCGCCCGCACCATCGTGCCGAATGGCTATGGCTGCCCGCCGGAAAGCTGCACGCGCACGCTGATGAACGCGCTGGGACGCCACGCCGAGCCCCCCGCCCATGTGCATTTCTTCGTGACCGCGCCGGGCTTCCGCAAGCTGACCACGCAGTTCAACTTCACGGGCGACAAGTATCTCCACACCGATTTCGCCTTCGGCACCCGTGACGAACTCATCGTGACGCTCGAGCGCGTGACCGATGCAGACGAGATCCGCAAGGCGGGCGTGAACCGCCCCTTCGCCCGCGCCAGGTTCGACATCGCGCTGGTGCGCGAGAAGGCCGGCGCGCCGACGACGATCGTCGAGCGCCAGCATGTGATCGCCGCGTGACGCGAAACCCGTGGAGCCGCCCGAAGCGGCTCCCGCTCCAAGCCATTCCCAAGGGAGAACGACCATGTCTGAGGCGATGATCGCACGGCTCGAAGCTTCGGTGGAACACAACGAGGCCACCGGCAACTTCCGCTGCAAGCGGGAAATCTTCACCGATCCGGAATATTTCGAATTGGAAATGAAGTATATCTGGGAAGGGAATTGGGTCTATCTCGCCCATGAAAGCCAGATCCCCAACAACAACGATTATATCACAGGGTATATCGGCCGCCAGCCGATCGTGATCTCGCGGGATCGCACCGGAAAGCTCCACGCCTTCCTCAATGCCTGCTCGCATCGCGGTGCGATGATCTGCCGGCACAAGCGGGGCAACAAGTCGACCTATACCTGCCCCTTCCATGGCTGGACCTTCAACAACACCGGCAAGCTGCTGAAGGCGAAAGACCCGGATGGCGCGGGCTATCCCGAGAGCTTCAACAAGAACGGCAGCCATGATCTCCAGAAGCTTGCGCGCTTCGAGAATTATCGCGGCTTCCTGTTCGGCTCGCTCAGCGATGACGTGGTCTCGCTGGAAGAGCACCTCGGTGAAGCAAGGAAGATCATCGACCTGATCGTCGACCAGTCGCCGGAAGGCCTGGAAGTGCTGCGCGGCAATTCGCAGTACATCTATGACGGCAACTGGAAGCTCCAGGCCGAGAATGGCGCCGATGGCTACCATGTCTCGTCGGTGCACTGGAACTATGCCGCGACCACCCAGCAGCGCAAGGCGGCGGCGGAAGCCGCGGCGGGCAAGGATGACATCCGCGCCATGGATGCCGGCGGCTGGGCCAAGCAGGGCGGCGGCTTCTATTCCTACGAATACGGCCACCTCCTGCTCTGGACCAACTGGTCGAACCCGCAGGATCGACCGAACTGGGAGCGCCGCGAGGAGCTGACCCAGGCCTATGGCCAGGCCCGCGCGGACTGGATGATCGAGAAGAGCCGCAACCTCTGCCTCTACCCGAACGTGTTCCTGATGGATCAGTTCTCGTCGCAGATCCGCATGTATCGCCCCATTTCGGTCGACAAGACGGAAGTGACGATCTATTGCATCGCGCCCAAGGGTGAAAGCGCGGAAGCACGTGCCCGCCGCATCCGGCAGTATGAGGATTTCTTCAACGCCTCGGGCATGGCGACGCCGGATGATCTCGAGGAGTTCCGCTCCTGCCAGATCGGCTATGGCGCGCGCCACGCCCAGTGGAACGACCTTTCCCGCGGAGCGACGCACTGGATCAAGGGTGCGGATGCCGATGCGGAATCGATCGGGATGAAGCCGCTGCTCTCCGGCAAGAAGACCGAGGATGAAGGTCTGTTCGTGGTGCAGCACGCCTACTGGAAGCAGGCGCTGATCGACGGCCTGCGCAAGGACCAGCGCGCCGCCGACGCCGCCAACGCCATTGCCGCCGAATGACGGGCAAGCGGGCTGCCACGAAAAGCAGCCCGCCCCATCCCACCTTTCAGGAAACGCTCAAGGAGAGACGTCATGTCTGCCGTTCTCAAGGCCGTGCCCCAGGCGCGCGAAGTGACCATCGAAGAAATCCAGGCCTTCCTTTATGCCGAGGCACGCTGCCTCGACGACCGCGACTGGGACGGCTGGCTCGCGCATTACGCGCCGAACGCAACCTTCCACATGCCGGCCTGGGACGATGACGATCTGCTGACCGAAGACCCGCAGAGCGAGATCTCGCTGATCTATTACGGCTCGAAGCAGGGCCTCGAGGATCGTGTTTTCCGCATTCGCACCGAGCGCTCCTCGGCCACTTCGCTTCCCGAGCCGCGCACCTCGCACAACATCTCGAATGTCGAGATCCTCGAACGGGCGGAGGGTGTCGTGAAGCTGCGCTTCAACTGGTTCACCCTGAGCTTCCGCTACAAGACGACCGACAGCTATTTCGGAACGTCCTTTTACACGCTCGATGTCTCGGGCGAGCGGCCGCTGATCACGGCAAAGAAGATCGTTCTGAAGAACGACTACATCCACCACGTCATCGATATCTATCACATCTGAACCGCCGGAAGAGCGGGGTGCCGGGAGGGCGCCGCCATGCATCGCATCGCCTTGAACTTTGAGGACGGCGTGACGCGCTTCATCGAGGCGCGCGCCGACGAACTCGTGGCCGACGCGGCCTATCGCGTGGGCGTGAACATTCCCATGGATTGCCGGGATGGCGCCTGCGGCACCTGCAAATGCCAATGCGAAAGCGGGGATTACTCCCTCGGCTCCTATATCGAGGACGCGATGACCGAGGACGAGGCCCGCGAGGGCTTCGTTCTCACCTGCCAGATGAAGGCAAAATCCGATTGCGTGATCCGCATTCCCGCGGCGTCCACGGCCTGCAAGGTCAAGCCTGCCGCCATGGCCGCCGAGATGGTGGAGGTTCGCCAGCTTTCTCCCACCAGCATCGGCTTTGCCGTGCGGGTGAAGGATGCCGGCCAACTTTCCTACCTGCCGGGGCAATATGTGAACGTCTCGGTGCCGGGCACGAGCCAGACCCGCTCCTATTCCTTCTCGTCCATGCCGAGGGAGGGCGTCGTGGAGTTTCTGGTCCGCAACATCCCCAACGGGTTGATGTCGAGCTACCTCGCCGGCAGCGCCAGGCCAGGTGACGCACTCACGCTGACGGGGCCGATCGGCAGCTTCTACCTGCGCGACGTGACACGCCCGCTGCTGTTCCTGGCAGGCGGCACGGGACTCGCGCCCTTCCTGGCCATGCTGGAATCGCTCCGGCATAAGGAAACCGGGCAGCCGATCCACATGATCTATGGTGTCACCAATGACGCTGATCTTGTCGAACTCGACAAGCTGGCGGCCTTCGCGGCGGCCATTCCCGGCTTCACCTATGTGACCGTTGTGGCAGACCCGGCTTCGACGCATGAGCGCAAGGGCTATGTGACCCATCACCTGCCGGATGCGGCCCTCCATGGCGGCAATCTCGATCTCTATCTCTGCGGCCCGCCGCCGATGGTCGATGCCGTGCGCGGCACTCTCGCGGAAAGGGGCGTGAAGCCCGCCAACTTCCATTTCGAGAAGTTCAACCCCTCGGAGGCCAAGTGATGTCCGCGCGTTTTCACGGCAAGAGCATGGTCGTCACCGGGGCGGCGCAAGGCATCGGCAAGCAGGTGGCGCTGGAAGCCGCCGCCGATGGGGCCTGTCTCACGCTGGTCGATCGCTCGCCACTCGTGCATGAGGTGGCAGCGGAGATCAACAAGGCGCATGGTCAGGGGCAGGCCCAGTCTCTCGAGGCCGATCTCGAGACCTGGTCGGGCAACGAACAGGCCATGGCGAAGGCCTTCCGCACCTACGGCGCCATTGATGTGCTCATCACCAATGTCGGCGGGGCCATCTGGATGAAGCCCTTCGAAGAATTTGGCGAAAGCGAGATCCTGGCGGAGATCAACCGCTCGCTTTATCCCACGCTCTGGGGCTGCCGTGCCGTTCTGCCCTACATGTATGAGCAGAATCGCGGCGCGATCGTGAATGTCTCGTCGATTGCGACCAAGGGCATCAACCGCATCCCCTATTCCGCCGCGAAGGGTGCCGTGAATGCGCTGACGGCCTCGATGGCCTTCGAGATCGGCGCGCGCAACATCCGTATCAATGCCGTGGCACCGGGCGGAACGACCGCCCCGCCCCGGAAAGTTCCGCGCAATGCCGCGAAACAGACCCCGCAGGACAAGGCCTGGATGCAGGAGGTGGTCGACCAGACCATCCGCTCCAGCCACATGAAGCGATACGGATTGCTGCGCGAGATGTCTGCCGCGATCCTGTTTCTGGCTTCCGATGCGGCATCCTACATCACCGGAACCGTGCTGCCCGTCGGCGGCGGCGACCAGGGGTAAGCCATGACCACGAAACCGGTTGTCGTTGCGGTCGCCATCACGGGCTCGGTGCCGCGCAAGAAGGATAATCCGACCCTGCCGGTTCTGCCGCCAGAGCAGATCGAATCGACCCATGCGGCCTATGAGGCGGGCGCGACCCTGGTGCATATCCATGTGCGCAACGATGACGAGAGCCCGTCATCCGATCCCGCGCGCTTCGCCGAGGTGCAGGCTGGCGTGCGCAAGCATTGCCCCGGCATGATCGTGCAGTTTTCGACCGGCGGGCGCGGGCGCGACCCCGCCGCGCGCGGCCTCAGCCTCGTGCACCGGCCGGACATGGCCTCGCTTTCGACAGGCTCGGTCAATTTCCCGACGATCGTCTACGAGAACCACACGACACTCGTGACCGATCTCGCGACCCGGATGAAGACCCATGACATCGCGCCGGAGATCGAGATCTTCGATCTTTCGCATATCCATGGCGCGAAGAGCCTCATCGAGGCCGGTTTGATGTCGGCGCGGCCGCATGTGCAATTCGTCATGGGCGTGCAGAACGCCATGCCCGCAGACGAGCACCTTCTCGATATCCTGCTCGCGGAAACCCGTCGCGTCATTCCTGGAGCGACCTGGACCGCAGCCGGCATCGGCCGGTATCAGGCGAGCGTGATGGAATGGGCGCTGGCGCGCGGTGCCGATGCTGTGCGCACCGGCCTGGAGGACAATATCCGCATCACGAAGGATCGCCTCGCCAACGGCAATGCCGAGCTGGTCTCTGTGGCTGTGGAGGCCATCCGCCGCCATGGCCGGGCCCCCGCGACGCCGGCCGAGGCGCGCGCGATCCTGGGGCTTCGCGCGGCCTGATCGCATACCTCGCAAGCAAGGCATGTCCTTAAAGCGCGCCCGTTGGCGCGTTTTTTTTGTCTTCTGGAGCCTGTTTTCAGGGATCTCCAGAATATTGATACCTTTGAAGTATGAAGATACACCCAATCGATCCTGTTGTTTCCGGCTCTCCGCTTCTAGCGTGTTCCTCGGGAAAACGCCCAAACGGGAGGGGCCACAATGTGCAAATCAGCCGGTCCCGGTCACGAAAACTGCTCGCCAGATTGCAGGAGGGACTGCCATGTCACGTATGATTTCCTCAGGCTCGTCGCTGAACCGCCGCTCGCTGCTTCTGGGCACGGCGGGGCTGGTGACGGCGGCCTCGGCCTTTCGCTTTCCGACGCCGGCAATCGCGCAAGGAGCGCCGCTGAAGGTGGGCTTCATGCTCCCCTATTCGGGTACCTTCGCGAAGCTGGGCAAGTTCATTGACGACGGCTTCCGCCTTTACGTCGAGCAGCAGGGTGGCGCGCTCGGTGGCCGGCGGATCGAATTCGTGCAGGTCGATGATGAATCAAAACCCGAGACCGCGACCGACAACATGAACCGCCTCGTCGGCCGCGAGAAGGTCGATGTCGTGGTGGGCACCGTGCATTCCGGCGTCGCCATGGCCATGGTGAAGGTCGCGCGGGACACCAACACGATGCTGGTCATCCCCAATGCAGGCGTGAACGAGGCGACCGGCCCGATGTGCGCGCCGAATATCTTCCGCACCTCGTTCTCGAACTGGCAGGTCTGCGAGCCGATGGGCAAGGTGATGTTCGATGCGGGCCATCGCAAGGTGGCCACCATCACCTGGCGCTATGCGGCAGGCCAGCAGATGGTCGGCGCCTTCGGGGAGGGCTTCAAGAAGGTTGGCGGCACGGTGATCGAAGATCTCGCCCTGCCCTTCCCGGAGGTGGAATTCCAGGCGCTGATCACGCGCATCGCGACGCTGAAGCCGGATGCCGTTTTCGCCTTCTTTGCAGGTGGCGGTGCGGTGAAGTTCGTGAAGGATTACGCGGCCGCCGGGCTCAACAAGGCAATCCCGCTCTATGGCGCGGGCTTCCTCACCGATGGCACCATTCCCGCGCAGGGCGAGAGCGCCAATGGCCTTCGCACGACGCTCCATTACGCCGATGACCTCGACAACCCTGCCAACCGCAAATTCCTCGCGGATTTCAAGGCGAAGAGCGGCGCGGATGGCGATATCTATGCCGTGCAGGGCTATGATGCCGGCGCGCTGCTGCATGAAGGCCTCAAGGCCGTCAAGGGGGATTGGTCGGCCCGCAACGATGTGGTCCGCTCCATGCGCGCCGCGAGGATCGACAGCCCGCGCGGCCCGTTGAGCTTCAACGCCGCCGGCAACCCGATCCAGAACATCTACCTGCGGGAGGTTCGCAACGGCCGGAATGAACTCGTCTCCATCGCCGGGCAGGCGGTGAACGATCCGGCACGGGGCTGCCGCGTCAGCTGAGGCCGTTCTCCCCGGCCTCTTGACGGGGGCGCGCTCTCCCCGCGCCCCCGGTTCCCTTCCTCGCATGCAAGGAGCCGCGCCATGGATGCGCTGACCTTTGCCGTTCAGTTGCTGAACGGCCTGCAATACGGGCTTGTGCTGTTTCTGGTCGCCAGCGGACTGACGCTTGTTTTCGGGATTCTCGGCGTCATCAACCTCGCCCATGGCGCCTTCTACATGCTCGGCGCCTATCTCGCCTGGTGGATTGCGGCCTATACCGGCAGCTTCATGCTGGCGCTGATCGGCGGCGTGGCGATTTCCTTCGTGCTCGGCCTCCTGCTGGAGGAGATCTTCGTCAAGCGGATGATCGGGCGCGATCACCTCGCGCAGGTGCTTCTGAGCTTCGGGCTGATCCTCGTGATCGACGAAGTGCGGCAGATCCTGTTCGGCAAGGATGTGCATTCCGTGGCGCCGCCCGCCTGGCTGAAGGGCTCCATCCAGCTCACCGACATTCTCTCCTACCCGGTCTACCGCATCGCGCTCTGCGTGGTTTGCCTCGTTCTGGCCGCGCTGATCTTCTTCGTGATCCAGCGCACTCGCCTCGGCATGATCATCCGCGCCGGTGCCGAGAATCGCGACATGACGCGCGCGCTCGGCATCCCCTTCGACAAGGTGAACCGCTACGTCTTCGCCGGCGGCATCGCGCTGGCGGCTTTGGGAGGCATTCTTGTTTCCCCGATCTCGACCGTGTTCCCTGGCATGGGCGACGGCATGCTCATCCTCTCCTTCGTCGTGGTTGTTCTGGGTGGCATTGGCTCGGTCGCGGGCGCCGCGATCGGCGCGCTGATGATTGGCCTCACCGATACGTTCGGGAAGGTCTTCTTCCCGCAATTCTCGTCGATCCTCATCTACGTGCTGATGGCGGGCATCCTGCTCTGGCGCCCCAACGGCTTGATGGGAAAGGGAAACTGAGATGATCCGGCTTCATCCGACCATGCTGCGCGGGCTTGTCGCGCTCACCTTGATCGCCGCTGCGGCCCTGCCGCTCCTTGCGCCCAACTACTATGTCCAGTTCGCAAGCAAGGCGATGCTGATGGGCATGGTGGCGCTCTCGCTCAACCTCGTCGTGGGCTATGGCGGCCTTGTCAGCCTGTGCCATGCCGCGTTCTTCGGGCTTGCCGGCTACATGCTCGGCTTCATGACGCCCGAGAGCGGAGGAGCCTCGTTCTGGCTCTCGCTGCCGGTGGCGCTTCTCGCGGTTGCGGTGGTTGCGACGATCATCGGGGCGCTCTCGCTGCGCACGCGGGGCATCTACTTCATCATGGTGACGCTCGCTTTCGGCGAGATGCTTTTCTACCTCTTCCACGACACCAAGATCGGCGGCGGCTCGGATGGCATGTACATCTACTTCAAGCCCGAGATCGCTCTTGCCGGCTTTGCGCTGATCGATCTTGAGAAGTCCAGCAACTTCTATTGGCTGGTGCTGGCGATGCTGGTCGGCGCCATCCTGCTGATGACGGCGATCGTGAAATCCCCCTTCGGCCATGCCTTGCAGGCCGCGCGCGACAACGAGAAGCGGGCGCTCTCCTTGGGTTTCCCGGTCTTCCGCCTGCGGCTTGTCGCCTTCGTGGTCTCCGCGATGATCGCCGGGCTCGCAGGCTATCTCTCGGCGGCGCAATTCGGCTTCGTCGCGCCGCAGATGCTGGGATGGCACCTCTCCGCGACCGTGCTCGTGATGGTGGTGCTCGGCGGAATGAGTTCCGTGCTTGGCCCGGTGATCGGCGCCTTCGCGCTGATCGGCCTCGAGGAGATTCTCAAGAGCAGCTTCGAGCACTGGAAGCTGATCAAGGGGCTGATCATCATCGCGATCGTCTTCGCGCTGCCGGGCGGCATTCGCCAACTGGCGGAGCTTGTCCTGCCGCGCCGGGGGGATGAGGGGCCACCTGCGGCGGTTACTCCGGCCGATGGCACGCCCGATCCCGCTAACCGGCGCGCTGAAGCGCCGGGCACCAATCCGCAGGCCCAAACCAGGGGAGAATTCCAGCATGTCTGAGATGATGATGGAGGCCCGCTCGCTCCACCGGCGCTTCGGTGGGCTGAGGGCGGTTTCGGATGTTTCGCTCGCGATCTACCGGAACGAGGTGCATGCGGTGATCGGCCCGAACGGTGCCGGCAAATCCACGCTCATCAACCTGCTTTCCGGTGATATCCCGGTCTCGGAGGGCGAGGTGCGCCTCGGCGATCGCGAGATCACGGGTCTGAAGCCTAATCTGCGTGCCATGGCGGGTGTGGGGCGCTCCTACCAGAAGACCACCATCTTCATGGGCTCCACCGTGTTCGAGAATGTGCGTCTCGCCGCGCAGGCGAAATCCGGCCATGCCTTGCGGATGCTTGGCGCTGTTCAGCACGATGATGCGGTGAACGAGGCGGCGCGCGCGGCCATTGTCGCCACGGGGCTCCAGGCGCGATCGGGGACGATTGCCCGCTTCATGAGCCATGGCGAGCAACGCCAGCTCGAGATCGCGATGGTGCTCGCGACCGACCCCAAGGTCATCCTGCTCGATGAGCCGCTGGCCGGAATGGGCCAGGCGGAGGCGCTCAGGATGATCGCGCTCATCCGCTCGCTGAAACAGGACAGGGGCGTGCTGCTGGTCGAGCATGACATGGACGCCGTCTTCGCACTTGCCGACCGCCTCACCGTGATGGCCGACGGCAAGGTGATCGCCTCCGGCCTGCCAGATGACGTGCGCAATCATCCGGCCGTTCGCGCGGCCTATCTCGGGGATCATGAGGTGGCGGCATGAGCATGCTTCTCTCCATCAGTGGGCTTCAGAGTTTCTACGGGGTCAGCCAGGCGCTCTATGGCCTCGATCTCGAAGTGCGGCGCGGCGAGCAGATCGCGCTCATCGGCCGCAACGGCATGGGCAAGACGACGCTCATGAAATCCATCATGGGTTTCATCGCGGACAGGCGCGGCGAGATCCTCCTTGCCGGTTCCAGCACCTTGCGCAGCGCGCCGGAGGACATCGCCCGCGCCGGCGTGGCCTACGTGCCGGAGGGGCGCGGCGTGTTCGGTTCGCTCTCGGTGGTCGAAAACCTGACGATGTCCGCGCGCGCCGGGATTTCCGGGCAGCGGCGCTGGACGCTGGACCGCGTCTTCGAAGTCTTCCCGCGCCTGCACCAGCGCCGCATGAATGGTGGCCATCAGCTCTCGGGGGGCGAGCAGCAGATGCTTTCCATCGGCCGCGCGCTGATGACCAATCCGGATCTCATCCTTCTGGACGAGGCGACGGAAGGCCTCGCGCCGCTGATCGCGCAGGAAATCTGGAAAACCCTCGGTATCATTCGCAACGAGGGGATCGCGACCATCGTGGTCGACAAGGATCACCGCTCCCTGGCCAAGGTGGCGGACCGCATGGTCATCATGGCCAAGGGTGAGATCGTTTTCGATGATGCACCGGCGGCCTTGGCGGCGCGCCCCGAGATCCTCGAAAAGCATCTTGGCGTCTGAACCATGCCCTTCATTGAAACACCCTCGGCTACGCTCTTCGTTACGGAAGCGGGGCCGGCTGACCGGCCGGCTATCCTGTTCTCGAATTCGCTCGGCACCACCCACCGCATGTGGGACGCTGTCGTGGAGGAACTTGCGCCGGATTTTCGCTGCATCCGCTACGACACACGCGGCCACGGCGCCTCCCGCAGGAAGAGCCGGGCGGCATTCGAAATTGCCGATCTTGCGGAGGATGCGATCGCGATCCTCGACAATCTCGGGCTGGAGCGCGTGTATTTCGCGGGGTTGTCGCTCGGAGGCATGACCGGGCAGGCTTTGGCCGCGCGGCATCCACGGCGCCTGAACGCGTTGACACTGATGGCGACGACGGCGCATATGCCGCTCGCGCAAGCCTGGCTCGATCGCGCCGCGCTGGTCCGGCGCGAGAGCACCGGGGCCATTCTCGCGGCTACACTCCAGCGCTGGTTCACCCCAGGTTATCTCGAAGCCAATCCGCCTGCGATTGGCGTCATTTCACGAGATTTCGCCACGAATGACGCGGAGGGCTATGCCGCCTGCTGCGAGGCGATTGCGCGGATGGACCTTCGCGCGCTGTTGCCGGATATCTCGGTTCAGACCCTTGTTGTCGCCGGACAGCAGGACCCTGCGACGCCCGTTTCGATGTCTGAATTTCTATGTGACCAGATCCCGAACGCGCGCCTCGTCGTGCTGGATCCCGCCGCCCATCTCCTGGCCGTCGAGCAGCCGGCAGCCTCTGCGCGGCTGATCGCAGACCAGATTGCGCGCAGCGTGAAAGGCTGAGTGTGGAATAGAGCATTTTCAAGCGAAGCATGCCCCTGCGAAGGCGGGGGTGGGAACCGGTTCGCGCAAAGAAAATGCGTGAAACAACAAGAAATGACAACGAACGGTCTGAATCAATCAGATCGGTTTGCGCTCTAGCCTGTTCCTCAATCCAGCACCACCTGCACGAAATGACCGGGGCCAACCTCTTCCATGCGCGCGCGTGGCGCATGCCAATCCGGCGCGCGGATGGGGCTCGGCAGTTCCTCCACGCAAACGCCGCCGCGCTTGCGCCGCCGCGCCGGATCAGGCACGGGCACCGCCGAGAGCAACTTGCGGGTATAGGGATGCGCGGAGTTGCGCATCACTTCAGCGCGCGGGCCGATTTCCACGATCTCCCCGAGATACATCACCGCGATGCGATGGGCTACCCGCTCCACCACCGCCATGTCGTGGCTGATGAAGAGATAGGCGAGGCCGAGTTCAGCCTGAAGATCGAGCATCAGGTTCAGCACCTGCGCCTTCACCGAGACATCGAGCGCGGAGACCGCCTCATCCGCTACCACCATTTCCGGCGAAAGCGCGAGCGCGCGGGCAATCGCGATGCGCTGGCGCTGCCCGCCCGAGAATTCATGCGGATAGCGTTGGCCCATATCCGGCAGCAGGCCGACGCGCTTCAGCAACGAGGCCGTGCGCTCCTCCGCTTCCTTCGCGCTCGAAAGCCCGTGGACCATCATCGGCTCCGCGATGGCCGCGCCCACCGTCTTGCGCGGGTTGAGGCTCGCGAACGGGTCCTGGAAGATCATCTGCATGCGCCGGCGCATCACCTGCAGGCCGGAGCGATCCAGCGCGCTCACATTCTCGCCGGCGAAGCGCACCACGCCCCCCGTGGGTTCCACCAGCCGGAGGATCGAGCGCCCCGTGGTGGATTTCCCGCAACCGGATTCGCCCACCAGCGCCAATGTCTCGCCCTTCCTCAGCTGGAACGAGACATTCTCCACCGCATGGACGCGGCCCGCGAGCCGGCCGAACACCCCCTTGCGGATGGGAAAGCGCGTGGTCAGGCCCTTCACTTCGAGGAGTGGCGCAGGCTCGGCACTCACGGTATCGGCTGCCAGTTCCGGCGGCACGCGGGTATCGCCGGTATTCGGGTCGATCACGGCGAAGCGCAGGGGGCGGGGATGGGCATCCATCTCGCCGAGCTTCGGCACGGCGGCCAGCAAGGCCTTGGTATAGCCATGGCGGGGGCTCACGAAGAGTTCCGCCGCCGGGCGATCCTCGAGCTTCTTGCCCTTCCACATCACCGCGACGCGATCGGCGATCTCGGCGACCACCGCCATGTCATGCGTGATGAAGATGACGGCCATCCCCTCCTCATCCTGCAGCGCCTTGATGAGATCGAGGATCTGCGCCTGGATGGTCACGTCGAGCGCGGTGGTCGGTTCATCCGCGATCAGGATTTTCGGCCGGCAGGCCAAGGCCATGGCGATCATCACGCGCTGGCGCATGCCACCCGAGAGCCGATGCGGATATTCCCCGAAGCGCTGGGCGGCGGCAGGAATGCGCACGCGATCGAGAATGCGGATCGCCTCGGCCCTCGCGTCGGATGAACCCATCGCGCGGTGATATTGCAACGCTTCGCAAATCTGCTTTCCGATCGTCAGCACCGGGTTCAGGCTTGTCATCGGCTCCTGGAAGATCATGGAGATCGCATTGCCGCGCACGGCGCGCATCTCCTCCTCGGGCAGCGCGAGCAGGTCGCGCCCCTCGAGGTGGATCGAGCCGGAAATCCGGCCATTGATGGGCGAGATCAACCGCATGATCGAGAGCGCGGTGACGCTCTTGCCCGAGCCGCTTTCGCCCACGATGGCGAGCGTCTCGCCCGCGCTCACGGCGAAGCTCACATCATCCACGGCATCGCGCCATTCGCGGCCCACGCGGAAGGAGGTGCGCAGGTTCTCGACCGAAAGAAGGGGCGTGCTCATCGCTCGCCCTTCAGCTTGGGGTCGATGGCGTCGCGCAGGCCGTCGCCCAGGATGTTCAGCGCGAAGACCACGACAAGGATCGCGATGCTCGGCGCGAGCACGAGCCAGTAGCTGTCGAGGATGTTCTCGAAGCCCTCGCGGATCATTCCGCCCCAGGTGGGAATCGGCGGCTTCACGCCGAGACCGACAAAGGCCAGCGATGCCTCCGTGCGGATGGCGCTGGCGAGCCAGAGCGAGCCCATCACGAGGATTTCCGGGAAGATGTTCGGCAGGACATGCCGGAGCATCAGCCGCGCATCGGAGAAGCCCAGCGAACGGCCGGCATCAATGAATTCGCGCTCCTTGATGGCGATGGTCGGGGCGCGGGCGATGCGCGCGAAGGAGGGGATGGAGGTGATGGCGATCGCGATCACGATATTCGTCACCGAGGGGCCGAGCATCGCCACGAGGATGAGCCCGAGGATCAGCGAGGGGAATGCGAGCAGCATGTCCATCGTCTGCATCACGATGATGTCGAGCCGCCCGCCATACCAGCCGGCGATGATGCCGATGGCCGAGCCGATGACCAGTGCTATCCCCGTGGAGGCGATGCCGATCACCAGCGAGATGCGCGCCCCATAAAGCACCCGCGAGAGGATATCGCGGCCGAAATAATCCGTGCCGAGATAGTAAGTGTCGAAGGGCGGCTTCAGCTTCGAGAAGACATCCTGCTCCACCGGATCATGCGGCGAGATCCAGGGCGCGAGGATCGCAAGCAGAACGACGACCACGAACACCACGAGGCCGAGCCACGAGGTCTTGTTGGCGTTGAAGGCGCGGATGGTTGTCGCAAGCCAGCGATAGCGGCTGGGTGCTGCGGCGGGGGAGTCGTGGATCGAGTTGCTCATGCGAGCTTCACCCTTGGATCGACGATCGCATAAACGATGTCCGTCAGCATGTTCACCACCACCACGATCAGCGTGTAGATCACCATCATGCCCTGCAGCATCATGTAATCGCGCTGGCTCAAGGCCCCGATGATCAGCTTTCCGAGGCCGGGGCGGTTGAAGACGATCTCCGTCAGCACCGAATTGCCGATGAGGATCGAGAGATAGAGCCCGACGATCGTCACCACCGGGATCAGCGCGTTGCGCAGGGCGTGTCGCCATACGATCACCCGCCATGGAACGCCCTTGGCGCGGGCGGTGCGGACATAATCCTCCTGCATCACCTCCAGCATGGCCGAACGCGTCACACGCGTGATGTAGGCCGCCATGATCAGCCCGAGATTGATCGCCGGCAGCGCGATGGACTGGAACCATTCCCATGGCGTGCCACGATTGGAACTGATGACCGGGAACCAGCGCAGCGCCAGCGCGAAGCCGATCAGCAGCAGGATCGCGGACACGAAGGGCGGAAAAGAAAGCCCGATCAGCGAAAGAATGCGGGTGAAATAATCGGGCATGCGATTGCGGTTGATCGCCGCCCATGCCCCGAGCGGCACGCCGATGGCCGCGCCGAGAACCAGCGACACCGCCGTGAGTTCAAGCGTCCAGGGCAGAACCGCCATCACCTCGACCAGAACCGGCCGCCCGGTGACCAGCGACGTGCCCCAGTCTCCGCGCACGGCACCGGCGAGGAAGGAGAAATATTGCTCGAAGAGCGGCCGGTCGATCCCCAGGCGCTTCTGCAGGGCGGCGATCGCGGCGGCATCCGCCTGATCGCCGAGGATGACCAGAGCCGGATCACCCGGCACGATGCGGATGACGATGAAGACCAGCGTCAGCACGGCAAACAGCGTGACAACCGCAAACATCAAACGCTTGACGAGAAAGGCGCCCATTCCGGCCCTGAACCCCCGGGAAAGAAAGGGCGGGCCGCTTGGCCCGCCCGGATATGCATCACCGCGTGAAGCGCGTGTTCTCGGTGATCGGCGGACCGAGGTTGAGCGAGCCCTTCAGTTCATAGCCGAGTTCGAGATTGTCGCGATGCGCCCAGTTCATCAGCATCTCGTTCACCGGAACGGCGCAGACCTCGGCGATGATCTTCTCCTGCGCAGCCTTCCAGAGGGCAACCTGCTTCGCCTGGTCCTGCTCGGTGCGGGCGGCATCGATTTCCGCATCCGCGACCCTGCAATGCGAGAAGTTCGTCACGGCCGTCGGCGTTTTCACGATCGAGCGCGAATGGAAGAACTGCGTGAGATAGACATCCGCGATCGGGAAGCGCGCCGCCTGGAAATGCACGACCTGCGAAAGATCCTGCCGGATCTGCTGGTGGAAGGTCGGGTGCTCCACCGGAGTGATGTCCAGCGTGATGCCTGCGCGCTTCAGCTGGGCCTGGGTTGCCTCCATGAAACCCATCATGCCCGGCAGCGTGGTGTGGATCGCCTTCAGCGTGATGCCGTTGGGGAAGCCGGCTTCGGTGAGAAGCGCCTTCGCCCTGTTGATGTCATGCGGCAGCAGCGGCGCCGTTTCATGCGTGCCGAAATAGCCCGAGGGCACCACAGACACCGCCGGCCGGGAGATCGAAACGCCGCGGAAACGATGGATGCCCGCGCGATCGATGGCATGCGCCACGGCCTGGCGCACCTTCAGATTGTCGAGCGGTGGCTGCATCATGTTGAGATGAATCACCGACATCTCCGCCGGTCCGAAGGTGATCACCTTCAATCCAGGGGTGCGGCTGACACGATCCACCCAGGCCTGCTCCTGCCGGCCGATCATCAGGTCGATCTCGCCGGCCTGCAGCGCGAGGTCACGCGCGGCATCGGACGGGATGAAGCGATAGATGATCTCCTTCAGCTTGGGCTCGCCGCGGAAGTATTTCGGGTTCGCCACGAGCTTCACATATTGCTGCGGCACGTATTCCGCGAACATGAAGGGGCCGGTGCCGGCCGGCTTCTTGCCGAAGCCATCCTTGCCCAGGGCTTCCGCGGCCTTTTTGCAGATCATGTTGCCGCCATGGTAGTTCATCACCTGCCCCAGCAGGCTCGGAATGGCGTTTTTCAGCGTGATCTTGACGGTGTATTTGTCCACCGCCTCCACCTTGTCGAAGGCGGCGTAATCCGAGGAGAAGGTGGACGTGTCCTTGGTGGCGGCGCGGTTCAGTGAATAGACCGCATCCTCCGAGGTGAATTCGCCGCCATCATGGTGGCATTGCACGCCCTGGCGCAGCTTGAAGGTCCATTCCTTTCCATCGGGCGAGGAGGTCCAGCTCTCGGCGATATCGGGCTCGATTTGGTCCGGCGAGGCCTGACCCGGCTTGATCCGCACCAGGCCGTTGAACATCCAGTTCATCAGCGCCTTGCCGGGCGTGCCGGAATTGAGATGCGGATCGAGCACGCCCGCATCCTGCGTCTGCATGCCGACGACCAGCGTGGTTTTCTGCGCCAGCGCGGGCCCCGCGCACAGGAGAGCCGCGATCGCGCTCCCCAGAAGCCATGATTTCCTCATCCTGTCTCTCCTTGTTCCTGGCAGTCTCGCGCCGCCCGTGGGTTACAGCGTATCCTCAAGCCGGCAGTTCACAAGCATTTCCGCGACGACCGCGTTGTTCGGCAGGCTGATGGCCGTGGCCGCGAGCCGCGCGATCTCCTGCGGGGTCGTCATCTCGTCAAAGGGGAAGGCCGCGCCGATCGACATGTCCGTGGATACGAAAGACGGGCAGATCGCGGTGGCCCGCACGCCATTTTCCCAGCCGATGCGGCGCGCCGCGTGGTTGAGCGCGATGAGCGCGAATTTCGACATGTTGTAGGCCACCATGTCGTTGCGCACGCGCTTGCCCGAGAGCGAGGCGATGTTGACGATCCGCCCGGCTCCACCCGCCTCCAGATGCGGCAATGCGCAATGGATGAGGTTGAGCGGCGCCTTGCAGTTGATGGCCCAGACGCGATCCAGCTCCGCCTCGTCCGGCGCGCGGAGCGTCATTTTCGAATGCGTGCCGGCATTGTTCACGAGCCCGTCGATCCGACCGAAGCGCGCCGCCGCTGCGTCGATCCAGCCCCTGTGCGTCGCCCAGTCCTCCGCGATGAAGCGCGCGAAGTGGAGCCGCATCTGATCCCGGCCCGCGAGTTCGCCCGCGAGCTTCGCAGGGTCCCGCACGCCAAGGCTCAGCGAATAGCCCTGCGCATAGAGTTCTTCAGCAATGGCGCGGCCGATGCCGCGGCTCGCACCGGAAACCAGAATGACACGTCCGGCGGGGTGCGGCATGGCTTTCATCCGTGCAAGGTCAGTGGCGCCTGCCCCGAAAGGCTCGCGAAGCGCGCAAGGCGGAAAGGTTCGAGCGCGAAGGGTGTCGCCTCCCGCAAGGCCAGCGCGGCGAGGATCTCCCCGCTCACCGGCCCGATGCCGAATCCATGGCCGGAAAAGCCCGCGCCGATGACAAGGCCCGGCCATTCGGCCGGCGCATCCAGCACCGGCAGCGCATCGGGCGTAAGATCGATGAGCCCGCCCCAGCATCTTTCGAGGCCGAGCCCTGCCAGCAATGGCAGCAGGGGCACGGTGCGGTCGATCAGTTCCGTGATTGTCGAAAGCGGCGGGCGCAGGGCATCCTCGGTCCAGCGCGCGGGGTCGCCCGGCCAGTCGCCGATGCCCGTGGTGATCCGGAACGCGCCACCGATCTCCTGCCGGCCGGCGCAATCCGCATTCGCGACACCGAAAACCTGCTCGAAGGCCGGCGCTGCCGCCACCGTCCGCAGCACGCAGACGCGCTTCGCCGCCATCGGCAGATCAATCCCGAGCGGCGCGAGCAGGGCCGGCGCATGGATTCCCGCCGCGAGCACCACCGCATCGGCCTCCACGATACCCGCCACTGTTTGGACGCCAGTCACGCGGCCCTTCGCCGTGACGAGCCGCTGGACCGGCGCGCCCTCCCCGATCGTCACGCCCGCGCGGCTCAGCGCGGTTGCATAGGCGGCGATCGTCATCTCGGGATCGGCATGGCCATCGCTCGGGCAGAAGCTCGCGGCCAGCACGGCCTCGCCCATGGCGGGCGCGATGGCACGGATCTCCGCGCGGCTCTCCAGAAATTCCAGCGAGAGGCCCCTCGCCCGCTGCGTGGCGACCATCGCGCGGATGCCCTCGATCTCGGCCTCGGTTCGGGCAAGGCGCAGGTTGCCCCTGCGACGATAGCCGGTCGGCGCGCCGAGCACATCATCCAGCCGCGACCAGCGTTCGATCGCGGCGCGCGCCAGCGGCAATTCGGCGGGGTCGCGACCGGATTGGCGCACGCCGCCGAGCGTCCAGGTCGAGGCCATCGCGCCGAGCCGCCGTGCCTCGAACAGCGAGACCGAAGCGCCGCGCGCGGCAAGGGCATGGGCCGTCGCCAGCCCTGTGATGCCCCCACCCACAATCGCGATCCTCGTCATGCCGCGATCTCTTTCATGGGGTGGCCCGTTTCCATCGCGTCAATGGGTGGTGCGCTGGAGGCGGGCGAACCGGTCGAGCCGGAAGGGCCGCATGTCGAGGCCCGGTGCGGCACCCGTCGCCAGTGCCGCCACCGCCCGGCCCGCGCCCGGACCGATGCCGAAGCCGTGGCCGGAAAAGCCCGTGGCAATGATGAAGCCCGGCAGGCGCGGCACCTCGCCGATCACCGGCACGGCATCGGGCGTGGCATCCATGAAGCCGGCCCAGCTCGCGGCAATCTCCGCGCCTGCGAAAGCCGGGAAAGCCGCGACGAGATTGCGCTTCGCCTCGTCGAGAATGTGCTGGTCCGGCGCGGGATCGAGCACGCGCACGGCCTCGAATGGCGTTTTCTCGTCCAGCGACCAGCGCCGCGGCGTGTTCCACTCATCGAGGAACTGGCGGCGCGCCCGCAGGCGCAATTCGTGCCGCTGCCGGACGAGCGCGGGGACAAAATCGCCGAAAAGACGGAAACTGTCGGGCACGATCTCGGCCACGCTCGCCCCGCGATGCGCGATGGAATAGCCGCCATCCGCGCGCTTGCGGAAGGCGAAATCGCTCGTGCCGACGGCGAATTCCGGCGTGCCGCTCATCGGCTTCGTGCGCATCACCGAGCCGCGCACCTTGAGCTGCGGGAAATCAATCCCGAGATTGCCAAGGAAAAGCCGGCTCCACGCCCCGCCCGCGAGCACCGCGCGCTGGCAGCGGATGCGGCCCTTCTCCGTGATGACGCCCGCGACGCGCCCGCCCTCGATATCGAGCCCGCGCACGGCGCAGCCCGTGAGCACATACCCGCCAAGTTCCACCACGCGCTTCGCAATCGCCGGCACGGCGCGGAAGGGTTCGGCGCGCGCGTCGAGCGGGGTATAAATCCCGCCCGCGAAGGCGCGCTTCATGCCCGGCACAACGCTCGCAAGCTCCGCGCCGCGCAGCAAACGGGTGCCGAGCTGGTAGGGCGCGGCATGGCCCAGCCATTCCTCGTGCTTTGCCATTCCCGCTTCGGTATCCGCAAGGTAGACGATACCCGAACGCCTGAAGCCGACATCCGCGCCGATGCGTCTCTCCATGGATTCCCAGAGGCGCTGGGATTCGATCGCCATGGGAATTTCACCAGGGTCGCGCCCCATCACGCGCACCCAGCCCCAGTTGCGGCCGGATTGCTCGTGCCCGACATCACCCTTTTCGCAGACGGCGACGGAAATGCCCCGCTCGGCGAGTTCCAGCGCGGCGGTGATGCCGATGATTCCCCCGCCAATGATCGCAACTTCCACCGCCTCCGGCAACGAAGGCGAGGGCGCAAAGGCTTCCATCGAGATCGGCACGTCCCCTCCCGCCAGATTCCCCCAGGCCGCATGAGGCTATCAAACGATTTGCCGACGTCATATCAAAAGTTGTGATCGGTTCATTCAGGGAAACGGCAGTTTTCAGCCGGTCCCGAATATGATCGAGTGCCGGCCCGCCATGGATATGCCCCGCCCGATGCCCCGCTCTCCTCTTCCCATCCACCACGAGCCCTGCGGCTGGAATCGCATGCTGCCAACCCGCGCGCCGAAGCCTCCGGCGCGTGGCACGCTCTCGGCGCGCCATGTGGTGGTCGGCGCGGGCTATACGGGTCTGGCCGCCGCGCGCCGCCTCGCGGAACTCGCGCCGCAGGCGGAAATCATCGTGCTCGAAGGCACGGAGGTGGGCGAAGGCTCCTCGGGACGAAATTCCGGTTTCGCCAATCCGCGCGACAGCAAGATCGGGCTCTCGCTCGCGCAGATGGATCGCGCCGAGCGCGTGAATGCACTGACGGCCGAGGGCTTCGCGACGCTTCTCTCGGCGATGGAAACCCACGGCTTTGATTGCGATCTGGAACGGGTCGGACGCATCACCGGCGCAGCGACGGAACCGGGGGCAAAGAAGGTGCGCGGCATGATCGAGGGCGCCGCAGCTCATGGCTTCGAGCACGTGGCGCTTGATGCCAAGGGCATGGAGGCCGTCACCGGCAGCGGCTACTATCGCTGCGGCATCCGCACCGCCGAGGGCTACCTCCTCCAGCCTGCGAAACTCGTGCGCGGCCTCGCCGACAGCCTGCCAGGCAATGTGCGGCTCTTCGAGAATTCCACCGTGATGAGCCTTGAACGCGGCAGGCTCTGGATGCTGAAAACGCCTGAAGCGACGATCACAGCCGAAACCGTCATCCTCGCGACCAACCCGGCCATCAAGCATTTCGGCTATTGGCGCGATGGGATCGTGACCATCTACACCTTTGCGGGGATCACCGAGGCGATGTCGGAAGCCGATGCCGCGAAGCTCGGCGAACCGGCCTGGGGTTTGCTGCCGGCGCATCGCCTCGGCTCCACCCTGCGGCGGGTGGAGAAGGACCGCTTTCTCGTCCGCTCGCTCTATTCCTACGAGAAGCCAGTGGCGCGCGCGGAGGCGCGTCGCGTGCTAACGGACAATTTCCACCGCCGCTTCCCCGCGCTGAAGCACGTGGCGCTCGAACATGTCTGGGGTGGCACCACCGCGCTGACGATGAACGGTTCGCCGCGCTGGGGGAAGCTGGACGAGAACCTCTATGGCTCGGCCGGCTGCAACGGCTCTGGCGTGGTGAAGGGCACGATCCTCGGCAAGAGGCTCGCCGAGACGATAATCACCGGCGACCCGCAGGCGGATGTCACCAGCGCCTATGGCAGCGCGAACCGTATCGCGCCGGAACCGTTCCGCAGGCTCGGCTTTCATTTGGTCTCGGCGCTGGAGCGCCGCCGCTGCGGCCTCGAAAGGTAGCTCTTGGCGAGCAAGCCGCCACGGCCCTCAGGTCGCACCGCGCGCATTGACGAAAAGGCTGTAAAGCGAGGTCTGCGCGCAGATGAAAAGGCGGTTGCCCTTCGCCCCGCCAAAGCAGAGATTGCCGACGATCTCGCCGATCTCGATCGTCAGGCCCAGTGCGCCATCCGGCCCATGGCAATGCACGAATCGCCCGGCGGAGCTCCAGAGGTTGCCCTCGGCATCGAAACGGAAGCCGTCGAAGAAGCCATCCGCCAGGGTCGCGAAGGTCTCGCCGGGCTGGATGGGTCGACCTTCCGCATCAAGGCGGTAGCGCGTGAGCGTGGCATCGAGTTCGGGCCGGTGTGTCCTGCCCGTATCCGCCACCACGAGGAATTGCCCGCCGGGCGCGAGCGCAAGGCCATTGGGCTTCACGCGATCCGTCACCACAGCCTCCACCGCACCCGTTTCCGGGTCGAGCCGGTAGACATTCGAAGCGCCGATCTCGCTTTCGGCCTTCTCACCCTCATAATCTCCATCGATGCCGTAGGTCGGGTCCGAGAACCAGATCGCACCATCGGGCGCCACGATCACGTCATTCGGCGAATTGAAGCGCTTGCCTTGCCAATGGCTCGCGAGCACACGCCGCGAACCGTCATGCTCGATGCGGCTGACGACACGGGCGAGATGCTCGCAGCAAACAAGCCGCCCTTGTTGGTCGCGCGCATGGCCATTGTGAAAGCCGCAGCCCGGCCAGAAGACGGAGACCTGCCCGCTCATCTCGTCAAAGCGCAGCAGGCGATCATTCGGGATATCGGAGAAAACGAGGTATCGCCCGGCAGGAAAATAGGCCGGGCCTTCGAGCCAGCGACCACCCGTCCAGAGCTTTTCGAGATTGGCGTGGCCGATCATCAGGCGCGCAAAGCGCGGATCATGAATGCGAACGACGCTCATCGCACCACCTCACACCCAGCCGCCATCGACAATCATCGTCTGCGCCGTCATGGCCGCGCTGAGATCGGAGGCAAGGAAAAGCGCCGGCCCGGCCATGTCCTCCGGCACGAGGCGGCGCTTGATGCATTGCTGGCGCAGGAGTTCCGCCTCGCTCTCCGGCGTGAGCCACATCTCCATCTGCCGCCCGGTCATGATCCAGCCGGGGATGAGGCAATTGACGCGAATGTTGTGCTCACCAAGCTCGCGCGCCAAAGCCCGCATGAGGCCCACCACCGCGCTTTTCGCGGTCTTGTAAGCTGCGAACGAATCCCTGGATTGCATGTAGCTCGTCGAACCCATGCAGATGATCGCGCCGCCGCCAAGCCCGATCATGTCCTTGTGGACCGCCTGCGCGGAAAAGAACTGGTGGTCGATATTCGTGGCGAAACGCTCGCGCCAATAGGCAGGCGTCACATCGTCGATACTGTGGCGATCATCCCGCGCGGCATTGTTGACGAGCACGCTGAAGGGCCCGGTCCTCTCGCGCAGCCGGTCAATCGCACCGGGCAAGGCGTCGAGATCACGCAAGTCTGCGGTCTGGAAAGCCGCACGCTCTCCGAGTTCGGCCATGAGACGCTCGCCCTTCATGCGGTCGAGGTCGAGGAAACCCACTTTCGCCCCCTCGCGATGGAAGGCGCGCACCAGCGCTTCGCCAATGCCGCTCGCGCCGCCGGTGACCAGCACGGCCTTGCCCTGGAGATCGGGAAATCGGATCATGTCATCCTCACGGGCTAGCGCCGGGGCCGGGAATGGCACCGGGCGGGCATTTGCCACCGATGATCATGCCAAGCACCTCGTCGCGCGTCACGTCGCCAATGCGCGCCGTGCCCACCACCTTGCCGTTCTTCATCACCGCGATGCGATCCGCGAGATCGAACACATCATGCAAATCGTGGCTGATGAGGAAGATGCCGATCCCCTCGGCCTTGAGCTGCCTGGTGAGTTCACCCACCTGCGCGGTCTCGGCCGGGCCGAGGGCCGCGGTGGGTTCGTCCATGATGAGCACGCGCGCGTTGAAGTGGATGGCGCGGGCAATCGCCACGGATTGGCGCTGCCCGCCCGAAAGCGCGCTGACCGGCTCGTTGAAACGGCGGAAATGCGGGTTCAGACGCGCCATCACCCTGCGCGTCTCGCTTTCCATCGCGGCATCGTCGAGCGTGCCCCAGCGCGTGAGCTTCTCGCGGCCGAGGAAGATGTTCGCGGCCGCATCGACGTTATCCGCGAGTGCCAGCGTCTGGTAGATCGTCTCGATGCCCAGCGCCTTCGCGTCGCGCGGGGAATTGATCTCGGCCTTCTGGCCATCGACATGGATCTCGCCGGAATCCGCGCGATAGGCACCGGAGAGGATCTTGATCAGCGTGGATTTACCTGCGCCGTTATGGCCGAGCAGGCCCACGACCTCACCGGGATAGAGATCGAGGCTTGCCTCTTCCACGGCCCTGATGCCGCCGAAGGCAAGGGAGATGGAACGCATCTCGACGAGCGGTGTTCGGGTTTCAGCCATGCTCCCCCCCTCAGCGGATGCGGCGGCGATAGAGGCCGTCGAGCCAGATCGCCATGACCAGCACGATGCCCACCACGATGTTCTGCAAGGGCGTATCCACCCCCAGCAGCACCATGCCGGATTGCAGGGATTGCATGATGAGCGCGCCGAGCATCGCGCCAACAATCGTGCCGACACCGCCCGCGAGGCTCGTGCCGCCGATCACCGCTGCAGCGATGACATAGAGTTCATCGAGCGTGCCGGCAGAATTCGTCGCGGCGTTGAGGCGCGCGGTGGTGATGCAGGCGGCGAGGCCCGTGAGCAGGCCCATGAGCCCGAAGACCTGCATCGTCACGGCCCTGGTCTTGATGCCGGAGAGCGAGGCTGCCTCCGGATTGCCGCCGATCGAGAACACGTAGCGCCCGAAGCGCATGCGCGTTGCCACGAAGCTCATCACCACGCCGACCAGCACCGCGATCAGCACCGGCACCGCGAATCCATGGGCGATGAACACCCCGCCCTGCGGCCAGACCTGGCCCTGCGCCTCGACGATGCGCCTCGCAATGCCCGGCGGCAGCGGATAGGCATTCACGATCAGCGTGACCGCGACGACGCTCGCCGCGGCAAGGCCGATCACCAGCACTTCCACCCAGAGAGGACGCAGGCTGAAGCCGAATTCGGCCCGGCGGCGCCGGCGCATCAGCATGGAAATCACGATGGCGAGGATGGCGATGACGGCAATCATCCAGCTCGCCGCCGCGCCGATCGCGCCCTCGATGCCGCCGCCAAGGGCGCGGAAACGGCCATCCATCGGCGCGACGGTCTGCCCGGTCGTGACCCACCAGGCGGCTCCGCGCCAGACGAGAAGCCCGCCGAGCGTGACGATGAAGGAGGGGATCGCGAGATAGGCAATCAGCGCGCCATGGAAGAGGCCGATCAGCCCGCCGCAGAGCATCGCGAAGAGAAGCGTCGCGGGCATGGTCAGCGGGTTTTCGAGGCCCCAGATTTCCGGAAGCCAGCGCGCCTGGAAAACGCCGATCGCCATGCCGACAAAACCGAGCACAGAGCCCACGGACAGATCGATGTTCCGCGTGACGATCACCAGCACCATGCCGCAGGCCATGACGGCTATGGCCGAGGTCTGGACCGAGAGGTTCCACAGGTTGCGGGGGGTGAGGAAGGCGCCCTGCGAGAGGACGTGAAATCCGAGCCAGATGATGGCCAGGGCCGTGAGCATGCCGATCAGGCGGGCATCGATCTCAAGCTTGCGCAAAAGCTCCACGACAATCTCCCGCAGGCATGGCCAATTCAGAAAAGGAACCTCGAAGCGGCGCTCGGGCCGCCATCCGGGCACCTGCCGCGCGGCCGCGCGGCAGGCCTTCCGGGAGGAGCGCCTGATCCGTTCAGTTGCAGGCCGCGACCTTGCCGGCAGGAACACCCTGGCAAACCGCCGATTTCGGAGCCCAGCCGGCCTCGATCACGAGGTTCAGGTTGTCCTTGGTAATGGCGACCGGCTTGAGGAAGATGGCGTTCATCTCGGCCTTGGCCGGACCCTGGTTCCACTTCACCGCGCCGGCCACTTCCTCGAGCTTCTTGCCGCCCGCGAGCTGGATGGCGATTTCAGCCGCCGCCTTGCCGAGGTCGCGCGCGTCTTTCCACACGGTCATGGTCTGGGTCCCGAGCGCGATGCGGTTCAGCGCGGCGCGATCCGCGTCCTGGCCTGAAACCGGCACCGAGCCGGCGAGGCCCTGCGCGGCCAGCGCGGCGATGGAACCGCCGGCCGTACCGTCATTCGCGGCCACCACCGCATCCACCCTGTTGTTGTTGCGGGTGAGAAACTGCTCCATGTTCCGCTGGGCATTGGCGGGCAGCCAGCCATCGGTGAAGGCCTCGCCGACATTCTTGATCCTGCCCGCGTCGATCGCCGGCTTCAGCACTTCCATCGAACCCTGGAACAGGAAGCCCGCATTCGGATCCGCGCCCGAGCCCTTGATGAAGACATAGTTGCCTTCCGGCTTCGCCTTCTGGATCTCGCGGGCCATCATCCGGCCCACCTCGATATTGTCGAAGGTGAGGTAGAAGGCCTTGGGATTCTCGATCAGGCGGTCATAGCCCACCACGGCCACCCCCTCGTTCACGGCCTTGTCGATGGCCGGGCGGATGGCATTCGCGTCCTGCGCGAGAACGATCAGCGCCTTGGCGCCGCGCGCGATGAGGCTTTCGACATCCGCCAGCTGCTTGGCGGGCGAGGATTGCGCATCCGCCGAGAGATAGGTTCCGCCGGCCTTCTCGATGGCGGCCTTGATGGCGGCCTCGTCGGTCTTCCAACGCTCTTCCTGGAAATTCGACCAGCTCACACCGATCACCGGGCCCCTCGCCTGCGCGAGCACCGCGGGCGAAAAGGACACGAAAGCGGCCAGGGCCGCCGCGCCAAGCAACTTGTTCATATCATCCTCCCGATCTGCCTCCGGGCGGGGAAAGGACGTCATCCCGCTCCCATGCCTTTCCCGGTTGCTTGCCATGAGAACACCGCGATGCGCCCCAAGAGTCAACCGGAATAAATTTATTTTCCGAAAAAAATACTTCGGTCCCCCTTCTTCGCATATGCAAAAACGCGCGAACAGGCGTCAAATCAGCCATTGCAGACCTGATCAATGCTGTCTATTCTTTCAGTTTATGAACATATCACCCTCTTCCCGTGACAATCGATCTCCCAGGCGCGACGAAGCGCGCGCCCGGCTTCTCGAGGCTCTTCGGCGCAATGGATCGCAGAGCCGGGCGACCATCGGACGATTGCTGGGCATGAGCCCGTCCTCGATTTCCGTGCTCACCGGCAAACTCATCGAGGAGGGGCTGCTGGAGGATATCGGCACCGACGGAGCCGACCCTCAGACTGGCCCGGGCCGGCCCGGCGCGCTGATCGGTTTCAACCCGGGGCGAGGGCTCATCATCGGCCTGTGGGTCGGACTCGATCGCATCGCGCTGCATCTCGCGGATTTCGCAGGCGGCACGCTGGCACTCGCCGAGCAGGCCGTCTCGATCTCGCGGCTCTCGCCCGCAGCGCTCGTTGACACGCTGGCGGAATGCATCGAGGCCTTCCGGCGAAATCATGCGCCGACCGGTCCCGTGCTCGCCATCGCCATTGCCTTTCAGGGCTTCGTGGATCGTGAACAGGGCATCGTGGCCTGGAGCCCGGTGACCCCCCATGCCGACCTGCCTCTGGCGCGCGCGCTGGAGCAGGCGACGGGCCTGATGGTGGTGATCGACAACGATGCCAGCGCCATGGCGCATGCGATCCTTCTCGCGGAAAAGGAATTGCGCGTGGGCGTCACGGCCTGCGTGATGATCGGCGATGGCGTGGGGCTCGGAGTCTTCATCGATGGAGAGCCCTTGCGCGGCCGGCGCGGCGGCGGCATCGAGTTCGGGCATATCCCGCTTGATCCCGATGGGCCGCAATGCCGCTGCGGCTCGCGGGGCTGCGTCGAGAGCTACCTGGCGGATTACGCATTGTTGCGCGATGCCATGGCCATCACGGCCTTTGCCGAGCCCATCCGCCAATTCTATCCCGGCGAGCGGGAGATGCGCGCGCTCACGGCGCGCGCCGATGAGGGTGAGCGGACAATCGCGGGGCTTCTGGAAAATGCCGGGCGGGTTCTCTCGCAGGGCGTGGCGACATTGATTCATCTTTTCCAGCCGCGCGCCATCGTCTTCTGCGGGCCCGGCATGCGGGCCTGGCCGCATCTCGAACGAGGGCTTTCGGAAGGCCTGAAGCGTTACGCGATTCCGGGCCTCGCCCGCGATGTCGCGATCAGCGCCCGCCCCTTCCGCGCCGAGATGATGACCCGCGGCATCGTGCTCAGCGTGCTGGCGGAGATCGATCGCACGTTATGATCGCGGCCGAGGTGGCGATAGCGAGAATCCGATCCGCTCGGCCTGCTCGTGACGCCTCGCGCGCGGTGGGAGCGTGGATGGAGCGCGGATGGCGCATCAACTCCCGCAGGAACCAGTGATCGGTTCCATCAAGCAGAAAATTCGGCTGATTGCACCATTTTGAGAGTGAACTTGCCCCAATCGCGCTGAAAACGACAAGATAATCGTGCCCTTCGCGGCATATAAATGCGCATCTCGTGATTTGCCGGAGGTGAAGCATCATGACAGCGCCACGCGCCTCGAAAACCACGCTCGCCAATCATGCGCTGAAGCCGGAAACGCTGATGCTCAGCTATGGCTACGACCCTTTCCTGTCCGAAGGGTCGGTTAAGCCGCCGGTCTTCCTCACCTCCACCTTCGTGTTCCGCTCGGCGCAGGAGGGGAAGGATTTCTTCGATTACGTCTCCGGTCGCAGGAAACCGCCGGAAGGCATGCGGCCGGGGCTTGTCTATTCGCGCTTCAACCACCCCAACAGCGAGATCGTCGAGGATCGCCTTGCGGTCTATGAGCGGGCCGAAGCGGCCGTGCTGTTCTCCTCCGGCATGTCGGCGATTGCCACGAGCATTCTCGCCTATGCCAGGCCGGGCGATTCCATCGTGCTCTCCCAGCCGCTCTATGGCGGCACCGAAACGCTGGTGACGAAAACCCTCGCGCCCTTCGGCATTGCGCAGGCGAGCTTCATCAATGGCGTAGACGAAGCCTCGATCCGGGCAGCCTTCGAGGAAGCAAGCAAGAAGGGCCGTGTCTCCGTCGTGCTGATCGAGACGCCATCGAACCCCACCAACACGCTGGTCGATATCGCCCTGGTGCGGCGGATCGCGGATGAATTGGGCGCAAGGCAGGGCCATCGCGCGGTCATCATCTGCGACAATACGCTGCTTGGACCGGTTTTCCAGCACCCCCTGGAGCATGGCGCGGATCTCTCGGTCTATTCCCTCACGAAATATGTGGGCGGGCATTCCGACCTCATCGCGGGGGCCGCGATGGGCTCAGCCGAAAAGATCGGCCCGGTGAAGGCCTTGCGCGGGGCGATCGGCACCCAGCTCGATCCGCATTCCTGCTGGATGCTCGGCCGCTCGCTGGAAACGCTGGGCCTGCGCATGGAGCGGGCAAACGACAATGCGCGCGTGATCGCGGAATTCCTTCGCGTGCATCCGAAAGTCTCGAAGGTGCATCACCTCGATTTCCTCGAGAGTGAAGCGGGCAAGGCTACCTATGCGCGCCAATGCACCGGCGCGGGCTCAACCTTTTCGTTCGACATCATGGGCGGACAAAAGGAGGCGTTCCAGTTCCTGGATTCCCTGCAGATCTTCAAGCTGGCCGTGAGCCTGGGCGGCACGGAATCGCTCGCGAGCCACCCCGCGGCGATGACGCATTCCGGCGTGCCGCAGGAAGTGCGCGCCCGGATCGGGGTCCTGGAAACCACCATTCGTCTCTCCATCGGCATCGAGAATGCGGATGACCTGATGGCCGATCTTGCCCAGGCGCTGGGCCAGGTGAACATGCCGGCCTGAGCCCTGGCTTTTGCTGTCGCCCGGCGCGCTCTTCCACGAATCGTGTTGCCGGGCAGCCGCCGGACCTTCCGGCAGAGCATCGCACAGGGCAAGGGCGTGGCGTCGATCCTGATCGTTGATGACGACCGCGAGCGCCGGACGCGGCTTGCCCGCTTCCGGAGAACCATGGCTTTTCGATCCAAACCGCGTGCGATGCCTTCGGGATGGAGCGCCCCCTCGAACAGGGCCGGCACCCCCCGGCTTTTCTCGACCTGAGGCGGCCGGGGCAGGATAGGCTGGAATTGTGCCGCCATTTTCGGCAGCCCGGGCCAGCGAGCAGTTTCGGCGTGGGGTTCCTGCAACCGAATATCGGTCTCGGGCTGGTCATGCGGGCAAAGCTGGCTAGAGTGCCGGCCAACCGAAGCCAACCGATCCGGTTCTGGTCTCCCGCATGCGCCTCGCTCTGTTCCTGTCCTTCAAGGCTTCCCTGACCAAATGGCACCGGGAAGGCATCCTTTCGCGGGAAATCCAGATCTATGTGCGGCATCTCGAACGCGGATATTGCGATGAGGTCGTGATCTTCAGCTACGACCCCGCCGATCATGAGGCATTGGCACTGGTGGATTGCCGCCCGGATATCCGGGCGCGTTTCCGGCTGGTGACGCCCCGCACGAAAGCGACCGGCAATCTCTCCGGCCTGCTGCATTCGCTCAATCTCGGGCTGCTGTGGAAGCTTTCGCGGAGCGGCGTATCCCTGTCCAAGACCAACCAGATCAGCGGAAGCTGGCCGGCGCTGATCCTGCGGCTCTTCGGCGTTCCGCTCTTTGCCCGCTGCGGCTACCTTCTCTCGCGGCGCCTCTTCAAGAACCGGCAGGCCCTGCGCGGCACCGTGGCGCTGCTCATCGAAGCCGTGCTGTTCAACGGGGCACGGCTTGTTTCCGTGACGACCGAAAGCGCGAAGGCGGAGATTTCACGGCTGATCCTCTGGCGCAAGGGCAAGGTTTTTGTCGCGCCAACCTATGTCGATACCGAACTCTTCGCGCCCGATCCGGATCATGTCCCCGAACCCGGCACGCTCGTCTTCGTGGGGCGCCTTGAGCCACAGAAGAATGTGCGCGCGATTGCCGAGGCGGTCGCACAGACCGGCATGGCGCTGATCATGGTCGGCGATGGCTCGGAACGCCCGGCGGTAGAGGCCATCATCCAGCGCACGGGTGCCCGCGTCACCATCATCCCGCGCATGCAGAACATGGAGATCAGCGCCCTGTTCCGGCAGCATCGCCTGTTTCTGCTGGGCAGCCTGCATGAGGGCCTGCCGAAAGTGCTGATCGAGGCGATGTCAGCCGGCATGGTCGCCATCGGGTCGCCGATTCCCGGCATTGTCGAACTGGTCGAGGATCAGCGCACCGGATATCTTGCGAGGAGCGTGGCCGCCGAAGACCTCGCGGAAGCCATCCGCCGGGCGATGGCTGATCAGGCGTCGCATCCCGCGATTTCGGCCGCGGCCCGGGCGCGCATCCTCGCCCGGCACTCGCTCGACACCTACGCCACCCGCGAAAACAGCGAGATGCGCCGCGCCATCGGGCTCTGAAGCCGGTTTTCACGGTGAACAGGGCAAGCCGCCCGTCACCAGCCGGTGCCGCTCGCAAAGATAGGCCTTCATACGGCTGACCGCGCTTTCATCGCCGAGCAATGCGGAGCTGACCGGCAGACGCAGGACATGTCGGACCGGCGCGATATCGGGCATGCCGCCGACATCGCTCTCTCGATCGATGATGCGCAGGCTGTTGTCGCGGATGCCCGCGATCACGCGTCGATCGACAGGGTTTCGTGCGGCCGGGTGCGATCCGACCTGCCGAAGGATCTCCGGATAGACGGCTGTCGCGGGAAGAATGCTCCAATCCGTCAGCCGATGAGCGGGAGAGGCGGTGAGGCCGGCCTCACCGCGATCAACCCCTTGCAGGCAATTGGCGCGGGGGCCGATCGACATGTTGTCTTGAATGTAGACGGAGGTCAGCGGCTGCCGATAAAAAAAGGCGGGATCGATGCGGATGAACGACCCCTTGCACGCGGTATCCGCATTGGGGACATAGACATTCCCGATGATATCGATCGCGCCGGGATTGAGGATTTCCTGGCTGGAATCAAGGTGGGTCGCCACGCGGCCGGGACCATAAATCAGGTTGTTGACGAAGCTTACCCGGTTTCCCTGGGTGAAACGCGCGCTGCGCTGGTTGGCCGAGGCCAGGACGGAACCCGCGATGACCACCCGGCCGACGGGATTGCCGAGCAGCAGGTTCATGGCCCGCCTGCCCTTGGGGTGGCCGCCCCTATAGAGCGGCTGCGCGATGAGCGCGCGCTCGATCAGGACATCGCTCGTCAGCCCCTGGATGCCCAGGTTTTCATCGACACCCCAGCCGAGGCTTACATTCCGCAGAACGATGTTCTGCTGCCGATGCTTGCCCGTCGCATCAGAGCCGTTGAAGGACATGGCATCGCGATTTTCACCCACCGCCAGATCATCGGTGCTGCCGGGATAGACGGCGATATGGCTGATGATCGCGTCCTTCGTGCGGATGTTGAAGCTGCCCCTCGTGAGGACAATGCCTGGCGCCGGAGCCGTTTCGCCCGCGATGGTCACCTGCGGTTCGATCAGCGTGAGGTTCGATTGAAGGCGGATGAGCCCCGCCACCTCGAATACCACGATGCGCGGCCCCCGCGCCTCCAGGGCGGCGCGCAGCGAGCCGGGACCGGAATCGTCAAGATTGGTGACCGGGATGATTTTCGCGCCGTTCACCAGCCCTCCGGCCGGTCGAATTTCTGCGCTTGCAGCAGTCACGCTGAAGCAGAGCAATGCGGCAACCAGCAACCACGCACCGGAAAGCACATCCGGTTGCACAGAATTCAGGGGCGATAACCATCCGGATTTTTTCATGGCTCCCCTTTGCGTGCGAACCTTGCAATGCACATCATGCTGTGAAAGGTAAAGTCAGGCGTCTCCGCTCGCGGAACGTATCGAAATCCTGGCCGCAATGGCCATGCGGCACTGGGGAGGCGGAATCTCGCCAAGATTGTCCTGGCGTCGTATCGTCCTGACCCGTCTGGAGCCGGACCTGCTGTCGCCTTGGCGATCGCGGGCATTGCGCGAGTAACGACCGGTTCGAAGAGCAGCGATGCGAAACCATTTCAAAGACCTGCTCTTGCGTGGCCCGCTTTCCATCCTCGCCTCGTCGCTGCCGGGGCTCGTCAACTACGCGATCATCCTGTTGCTGGTCTATAGCGGAAAAACGGCCGATGCGGGCCTCTACAGGCTCGTTCTTGCGATTTTTTCTCTGGCGGCGATCCTGACCTTCCTCGACAGCTCGAAGGTTTTCGTGCGCGCGGTGGCCGAGAATGATTCGCATGGGATGGCCGAACTCTTCATCGGCCGCGTCTATCTTTCGGGCCTCTGTTTTGCGCTGGCCGGGTTTGTCGCCGCGCTCTGGTTCTGGATGGGTTGGCCATCCGCCAATCTGACCCCCACCACGATCGCCATCGTGGTGTTTGCCGCTTTCCATTACGGCGTTTTCGATTTCTACGCGCCGCTGCTGCAGGCTCGGCAGGAGTTCCTGCGTTTCTTTCTTTTCGCTTTCGCGAAATACTCCGTGGCTTTCCTGGCCTTCGTGGTTCTGCTCGCCATGGGCACTTCCGTGCTCACCACGACGCTCGTCCAACTGGGCGTCATGACGGCTTTCCACGCGCTGTTCTTCGCGATGGTGGTCTATTCGCGGCTTGATTTCTCCGGCGTTTCCTTCGGGCCCTTCTCTGCCATGCGGCGGCCCGGCGCGCGCGAAAGCATGACCATCAGCGTCGCGAACGCGCTGCCCAACTCGCTGGAACACATCGATAAACTGATCATCGGCGCCCTGTTCGGGCTGGATGCCCTCGGCCTCTACACTCTCGGGTTCTCCACGGGTCGCTTCATCTACAACACGCTGAAACCTGCGATCTACGTGTTCTATCGCCGGTTCGTGGAGCACCTTCCCTCGGGCAGGATTGTGCTGTCGGTCGGGCTTTTCTTCACGGCATTTGGCATGGTTTGCGCCGCATTGTTCTATCTGGCCGTGCAGAACGTGCCGGCGCTCAACCGCTTCAAGGGCACGGAAGTCGTGACCGTCATCATCTTCCTGTCCTACGGGGTCGCCATGGCCGATGCGGTCTATTCGCAAGCCTTCGCGATCAACAGGAAGGCGCGATCGAGCCGGCTTCTGCATGCAGGCTTGTGGGCCAGCGGCGCCTGCCTGCTGATTTTCGCGCTTGCGATCCTGTTTCCCGTGGATATCGCTCTTGCTATGTTTGCAGCCCATTACTTTGTGCGCCACGCGGTGACACTCGCCATCCTGCTGATGCGCGGGCCGGAAAGCGAGGCGGCGTGACCCCATCTCCCATCCGTCTCAGTGTTGTCATTCCCACGACCGGGAACGGGCATCTTGGTGAGATCGTAGCGTCCTTCCTGGCCGAGCCTATCCCGGCCGAGGTGATCGTGGCGGTCGACAGGGCTGATCTTGATTGCTCGGAGCTGGAGGCGCGCTTCGCCTCCGATCCACGTTTCGTGCTGGTTCGGAACAGCCGGAACCTCGGCCTGCCGCGCACGCTGAACCGCGCGATTGCTGCGGCGCGCGGTGAAATCATCGTGCGCAACGATGACGATGATCCACCAGTCTCGGATCGTCTGGCCAAGACCCTCGCCTATTTCGAGGCGCATCCCGACGCGGATATCGTCTTTGGCTTCGCCATCGGGCGGGAAATGGCCTCGGGCAGGGAATGGCGGATCGAGGGGCCGACCGAAGAGGACGCCATCAAGGCACGGCTGCTGGAACAGAACTTCATCGTGCATTCCACCCTCGCCTTCCGCAAGGCGCGGCTGGCCGAAATCGAATTCTACGATCCCACCTTCCTTTTCGCGCAGGATTACGCGCTCTATCTCGCTTCCATCCGCGCGGGCTTGCGCTTCGGGGCCATCCCCGAGCCGCTGGTTACACGGCTTTATCATCCTCAATCCACCACTGTCGCGCGGCGGCGTCGGCAAATCATGTTCTCGTTCGCGGCACGGCTCGTGCACCACGCGTATACGGATGGAAAGCCCTGGGGCACCATCCTCGGCTACGCTCGGCTTCTGATGATTCCGGGCTGGCTTCGCAATCTACGGAGAGTTCTCGGACATGGCCGCTGATTCCCTTCCGCGGTTGCTGATCATCGGCCCGCGCAGCATTGTCGGCCACGAGGGCGGAGTCGAGAAATTCGCCGAGGAATTCGTTCCGCGTGCCGCGCCCTCCACCCGGATCGACGCCCTGTGCCTTGTCGCGGCCAGCCGTCCGCTTCCGCCGAACGTGGTGGTGGTGCAGGTGCCGCGTTCGCGCTTTTTCCGCACGGACAAGGCCTTCTATCTGCTTTATGCGCTGTGGCTTCATGCTGCGCGACGCTATGATCGTATCTTCATCCTCGGCATGAATTTCGCGATCCTCGTGCCCTTCATGCGCCTGATGTTCTGGAGGCGCTCCCAGATCTATGTCCGAACGGGTTCGATCGACTACGTGCTGCCGAAATGGAGCCGCCCCATGCGCTGGATCATGCGTTTTTCGGAAAGCATGATGCGCCATGCCGACCGCGTGATGGCGGTGGCTCCGAGCCTGGTCGCCCATCTTGAGGCGCGCGGGATTGCGTCCCGCCTGCTGCCGAACGGGCTTGAGAAGAAGGGCCCCGCCCCGGACATCAGGAACCGGGATGGCAAGGTCCTCGCCATCGGTCGTGTGACGGCGCAGAAGAATTATGGCGTGCTGATCGAGGCTGTGAAACGCCTCGGCGACCATGCGCCGGATGTCATGATCATCGGTGGCGCCGATCTTTCGCCAGAAGCCACGGCCCTCGAGGAGCAATGCCGCGAGGCCGGTGGCAGGGCGAGACTGGCCGGACGCCTCTCCCGCCAGGAAGTTCTGGAGCGCCTGAGGGGCGCCAGCCTCTTCGTCAACTGCTCGCTGCATGAGGGCATGTCGAATGCCGTGCTGGAGGCCATTCAGGAAGGGATCGCCGTGATCCTTTCCGACAATGAGGCCAACCGGGATTTCATGCTGCCGGACCATCATTATTTCCAGCCGACCGACCCCGATGAGCTTGGCGCTCTCATTCTGAAAGCCCTTGATCAACCGCAGGATTTCGTCGTCGACGTCAGCCGCTTCCTCACTTGGGACAAAGCCATCGAGGGCTATCTCGAGGAGATGCGTCTAAGGGGACCGGAGCCTGTGGGACACCCCGTCGCGGCCTGAATGCGCAGGCCTTTTCAGCGGCAATCGCCCCGCGAGTCGCGGCGACGCGGTGGCGCGCAGTATTCCGGATCGCGCCCGCGATCAAGCCGAGACGGATCCCGGTACGGGCGGGCTGCCTTATTGGCATCGAAGGGGCGCTGGGTCGACCAGTTTGGCTGGAAGACGCCGCTGCCGAAGGTGGGATCTTTCGAACGTTTTTGCGGCGTGCCCTGCTGGGCCACTCCTTCTCCCGCGAACAGCGAGAGAACCGCGCTTGCAAAGGCAACACGCAACGCGCCCTGCAGGCATCGCGTCCCGAGCATCATGATGGCTCCTCGCCTCGGGATGTTTCACCACCCGCTGAAGCTTCAATTGTTGGTATTTTCTATCTCAAATTCGGCCTTTCTGACAATCATTCTTGGCCCGGACTGATTCTTGAATCTGACATCATCACTGATTCCTGTGCCCGAAACTGGACCATGAAGTGGCGTTTCCGTCGCGAACTGGTGGCATAATTACAACACTCTTCACTCGCATTCGCTTCAAATGCCGATCAGTAGTGGAAAACAAGCCTACGTCAGTGGAAAACAAGCCTGCGTCTCTTCCGTCGATTATCAAGGCATGTCACCCACTAAAATGCTGAGCTCGCGCTCAAGACGGATGGGGATTTGCGGGGAGTAGGCGCTTGGTTGACAGAATCTTTTCTTTTTTGATTGTCTTGACCTGCGCGGGCTGTTCGGCGATGCCTTCGCATGGGCCCGCGTCGAACGCGATTGTTACGGGTTCGGTGGCGCAAGGCGGCACGGTTTCTGATGGCCCTGCCCTGAGCTACGTTCTTGTGAATGTGAACAGCGATATTCTCTCGAAGATCCGCACGGTCGTTCCCACCGCCTTTTCGGGCACGCTGAATGATCGGAACCCGACGCCTTTCGGGCTGATCCTCGGCCCTGGCGACGTGATCTCCCTGACGATTTTCGAATCCGCACCGGGCGGTCTCTTCACGCCATCGCAGGTTGCAGGTGCCCGTCCGGGGAACTTCGTGGAGTTGCCGCCGCAGACCATTGATCGCGAAGGCAAGATTAACGTTCCCTACGCGGGCGAGATTCTGGTTTCTGGCCGCACACCGCGCATGGTCGAGAACGAGGTTCAGCAACTTCTGCAGCGTCGCGCGATCGAGCCCCGCGTCGTGCTGACCGTCCGCGAGCAGCGTTCGGCGCAGGCGAGCGTCCTCGGTGAAGTCAACGCGCCCACGCGGTTCTCGCTCAATCCGCAGGGAGATCGCGTGCTCGACGCGCTGGCCCGCGCCGGTGGTCCGAAATACCCCGCCTATGAAACGATCATTGCCCTGCAGCGCGCTGGCCGCAAGGCTCAGATCGGCTTGGCCGAACTGGTCCGTCAGCCTGCCAACAACATCCTCCTGCGCCCGGGGGATACGGTTTTCGTCTCGCGCGAGCAGCGGCATTTCGTGGCTCTGGGCGCCTCGGGACAGAATGGCGTCTTCTTCTTTGACAGCGAACGCGTGACCCTTGCCTATGCGATGGGCAAGGCCGGTGGCCTGCTGGACGAGCGTGCCGAGCCGGGAGCGGTTTTCATCTACCGCGTCGAGCCGCGTCAGAACCTGGAGCGATACGGGATGGATCTACCCCCTCAGGGCAAAGTCATTCCAACGGTCTACGCGATCAATCTGCGTGATCCGTCGGGCTTCTTTCTGGCTCAGAACATCGAATTGCAGCACCATGACGTGATCTTCGTGGGCAATACGACGACCGTGGATCTGGCAAAGATCCTCCAGTTCATTCGCCTCGGGATCAATTCGGGCCGGGACGGTGTCGAGCTCGGTCAGTCGTTCTAGTTCGCAATCGTCATGCTGCGGGAGTGGCGCTATCGTCTTTCCGCAGCTTTGACTCTGGGAACGGCGATTCTCGCAACCGTTCCGTTTGGATCACAGCCGATTTTCTGGAATGCGATCTGGCTGCTTCCGCTTGGGGCCGCGATCCTTGTCGCGCCCTGGTCCCTGGCGGGCAGGCTTGAGCGGCGCGCGCTGCTTGCTGTGCTGGGCCTGTGGCTTGCGATCGGAGTTCTGGTCTTCCTGCAGATCGAGCCGCTTGAATCGGGTGGGTCAGACCTTTGGCACCGGGCGGCCAAACTCCTGGAAATACCAGTCACATCGCGCCGTGGCCTGTCTGCCGTTCCGCCCGATACCGCCCTTCTGCCTGGACTCGCCGCGAGCCTTGCCTTTCTTGCCGGTCTTGCCCTCCCCGCAGAGCGATTTCCGAGCAGGACCCTGCTGCGAATCGTGAGCCGCAGCCTTGCCTGCCTCGCGCTGCTGTGGCTTTTCCAGTTCCTGCAGGACCCCGGAATGATCTTCCACCACGCAAAGACGCATCACCGCGACGTGCTGACAGGGACCTTCTTCAATCGCAACATGGCCTGCGCCCTTGCGGCCTTTGGCTTCGTGGCGGCCATCGCCTTGATCTCGGATCGCCTCCTCGGGTCCATCGCGGCCCGGGGCGGCACGACATCGGGTCTGAGGTTGCGGCGGCGCGACCTTGTCGATCTCGTCGTGATGCTCATCTGCCTCGTCGCGATGCTGCTGACGCGCTCCCGCGCCGGCCTCGGCCTCGGGCTGGTCGGGGCCGCCTTGGTGGTGACGCTGAATGTTCACGCCCATCGGATCTGGTCACATCGGCCGGCACGTCGCCTGATCCTGGCGACCTGTGCGCTGCTGGGCCTTGCGAGCCTTGCGCTGGTGGTCCAGATGCTTGGTGTGCGTCTGGATGCGAATGCGCGCGTCGACGAGAGCCGCCTGGTTGTCTATGCCACGACCTGGCGCATGGCGCTGGATCACCCGTGGATCGGCACCGGGTTCGGAACCTTCGAACTGGTCTTCCCGATCTATCGCAGTGCCGAGATGCAGAGTTCGGGGATTTGGGATCGGGCGCATAACACCTATCTTCAACTGGCGGCGGAAGGCGGTCTGCCCTTCCTTGCAGCCCTGACTTTGCTGGTGCTCTGGCTCTACACGCGGATCGCCCGGCCCAGCCTGCGGGATGGGCCGAACCGGCTCGCGACGATCTTTGCCACGGGCGCATTGCTGATGCCCATCCTGCATTCGCTTGTCGACTACCCGACGCAGATTCCAGGCTATGCCATCCCCGTCGCGGTGATCGCCGGCGCTGCGATCCGTATCGTCTCGCGGGGCTCGCCTCAATTGTAGTGGGTGCGATACCATCGAACGAATTGCGGAATGCCCTCCGAGAGTGGCGTCGAGGGCTTCTGGCCCGTGACACCTTCCAGAAGTGCGGCGCTGGCGAAGGTCTTCACCACATCGCCCGGTGGCAAGGGCTTGAACACCTTCACGGCTTCCACCCCGAGCGCCTTTTCCAGTTCGCCGACAAGTTCGCTGAGCTTGGCCGGCTGCCCGCCCCCGATATTGACAAGCCGATAGGGTGCGACCGGGCTCAATGTGTCGCCCGGAATGGGCTTCAGGCCCTCGCGCGCATCGGCAGGCGGCGGCGGCGCGGCCGCCAGCAGCAGGATCGAGGTCACGAGATCATCGATGAAGGTGAAATCGCGCCAGCTTTCGCCATGGTTGAAGATCTCGATGGGCTGGCCCGTGAGGATCTTTCGGGTGAACAGGAAATAAGCCATGTCCGGCCGACCCCACGGACCATAGACCGTGAAGAAGCGAAAGGCCGTGGTCGGGTTGTGGAAGAGATGGGCATAGCAATGCGCCATCAGTTCCGTGGAGCCTTTTGTGGCGGCGTAAAGCGTGATGGGATGCACCGCCGGATCGGTTTCCTCGAAAGGATACTTGTCGTTGGCGCCATAGGCGGAGCTGGTCGAGGCCAGCAGCAAATGGCGCATCGGAAAGGCCCGGCAGGCTTCCAGCAGGTTGAATGTGCCGACCACGTTCGCGTTGATATAGGCGCGCGGATTCTCGATCGAATAGCGCACACCGGCCTGCGCCGCGAGATGGATGACGTAATCCGGCCGGAATTCGCCGAAGAGTTTCAACAGCCTCGCATGGTCTTCCAGCATCAGGGTTTCATGCCGAAAGCCAGGCTCCGCGCCGAGAATGGCAAGCCGGCGATGTTTGAGGTCCACATCGTAGTAATCCGTCAGGGCGTCGATGCCGAGAACCTCATGCCCTTGGCTCAACAACCGCCGCGACACATGAAAACCGATGAAACCGGCATCCCCGGTAACCAGATAACGCATAACGCCGCTCCGATGATTGACCCTGCCGCATCGCCACAGCCTCGTGCTCCTTGCCAAGGTTGCAGCGCATTGTCGATTCCGGCTTCACAATAACCTTAGCCGGGCCGGCTCGATCACGAGGCAGGACAACCTGCCCGACATGAAGGCCCCGGTATCGAGATTGATGCGCCCAGGGCGGAATTCCACATCCGCTCTCGGTGTGTGCCCGTGCACGACCCTGAAGCCGAAATCGGACGAGTTGCTGAGGAACGGCTCGCGAATGGTGGTCATATCCTCGATTGTCTGGTCTTCGAGCGCAATTCCCGGCCGGAATCCGGCATGCACGAAGGCATAGTCGCCGAAGCGATGCCAGAGCTGCAGCGAGCCGAGAAAGTTCTTCTCCTCGGGGCTCATTGCCTCGCGCCATTCGGCCATGTGGCGTTCGCTCGGGGGCCCATCCGGCGGGCGCACGCCAAAGGAGACAAGCGTTTCACGACCACCGAACCGCATCCAGCGTTCGAAGGTCTCCGGGTCCTGCTGGGCGCGCAGCATGTAGATTTCATGGTTGCCCGTGATGGCCACCACATCGCGCTGCCGATGACGCTCCATGAGCAGGTGCAGCACGCGCCGGGAATCCGGCCCGCGATCCACATAATCCCCGAGATAGATCTCCCGGTTGATGTAGCCGGGCGAAGCGGACTGATCCGCGTCGATGGCCGCGAACCTCCGCTCCAGCAGCCCGGCCATGCCGTGGATATCACCCACGACATAGAGGCGATGGCCCTCCGGGATTTGGTAGCTCGGCATGGGATTCGGCATGAAGCGAGGCGCCCCGATGGGATCAGGAGATTTATCCAAGGTTACAAAACAGCATTAAAAATCCACTTAAACAATAGAAAAGTTTGATATGTCGCGCTGCGCGTCAAGTTAAGGCGAGTATGCGACAAACGCCTCAGTAAAAATCAAAAAACCTCGAGGCGTCCATGAGGGGATTACTGAAAATCGTTGCGATGAGCTTGGTGTTTTTGCCGGGTATCGCGCTGGCCAGCCTTCCGGAAGCGCTGTTCGAGCCTCAGAAAAACTCCAAGAGCCTTGTCCTCACCCTGGCTGCAAGGCCGGTCATGTCGCCCTTTGCGCATGTGCGGTTCTGCATGCAGCATCCCACCCAATGTTCCCGCCAGCGCGTTTCGCTTCGCAAGCCTAAAGTGGCGATGACACAACAGCGTCTCGCGGAGCTTGAGGGCATCAATCGAAGCGTTAACGCTTCGATCGTGGCGCAGCCTGATCCGGGTGGTCCGTTCAACGATCGCTGGACCCTGTTTCCGAAGGCCGGCGATTGCGATGATTATGCCGTCTCGAAGCGGGCGCGCTTGCTCGAACTGGGCTGGCCGTCCAGCAGCCTGCTTCTGGCCCAGTTCTCCCACACGGCCGAGGAATCGCATCTCGTGCTGGTCGTGCGGACATCGGGGGGGAGCTTCGTGCTCGACAACCTTGCGAACAGCATCCGCCCGCTGAAAACCGTTGCGCATCGGATCGAGAAAATCCAGTCAGCCACCGCGCCTGAACTCTGGCTTCGTCCGGTGAACCCGCAGCCTGAGCTGCGGGTCACCCTTCTCTCGTTCTGAATGGCGCTAAACCACGTTGAAGGTGATCGTCCGCGTCGCGGAGCCAAGGCTGTTCGTGGCGATGACATCGATCGCGATGACATCGCCGGCGAGAACCTGCCCGGCCATGGCGTAGGTCCAGCCGGTCGAGAACGCGCCCGAAACAACCGCGCCATTGCGCCGCATCACGCGCGTGAAGGTGAGGCCGCCGCCCGACCATGAGCCCGGCTCGACGCGGACGGTTCCGACCGTCGCCGCCGTGATGGTGCCGTTCGAGGCGAAGCCTTCGCCGGAAACGCCCGTTCCGGTGAGCCGGATGCGGTAATTCGTACCGAGGATCGTGTCGTTTCCGAAATACCACGGCGCCGTGCGCGCGTTGAGGTAGAGCTTGAAAAGCTGCGGGCGCTCGAAGGTGATGCGGGTGTTGATGGCCACCGCGGAATAGCGCGTGGTGAAGACCGGGTTTGCCACGGCTGTATTGTTGGCGAAGGATGCCTTCGGAGCGCAGACCCAGACCTGATCCACCGCGCCGATGGAGGAGGGAAGGCCCGCCGCGGCAAGATCAGAAGTCGTGGACAGGTTGCCGATCGAACCGAGCGCGAAGCCGAAATTGTTCAGCCCGGCCGGGAAGCCGGTTGTCCCGTTATCCATGCGCGCGCGGACCATGAAGGCGCAGTAATCGCCCGGGCCTATGCCGGTCAGCGTGATGTTGGCGGTATCGTCCTGCACGATGGTCTGCGTGGCGGCAGGCGTGCCGCTGACGGCGGCGAGCTGCTGCTCGTATCCGGTCTGCGCGGATTTCGAGCAGGCCACCGCAATGCCCGTGCCGTTCGCGAGGTTGTTGGTGATGCGCTGGCCGGTCGCATAGGAGCCGGTCGGCGCGATCGCGCCCGAGCGCGTGCCCGTGGTGCCGGAAAGCAGCCGATCCGGGTGAAGGTTCGCCCCGCGCCGCGTGGTCGCCGTCGTCGCGGCAAGAATGTCCTCGACCGTTGCAGCCGCGACCTGGCCGTCCATCAGCGCGAAGAACATTTTCCCGAGCGTCCAGCCGCCGAGCGCGTTCGGATGCGTGCGGTCTGCATCGTTCGACATCGTGGTGTGATCCCAAGGGCCGAAGCCGCCGATCGCCGCCAGCGTGTCGAACAGGATGATGCGCGCGCCATGGATGGCTTGCCACGTCGCGACCTGTTCGCGGATCAGGTTCGAGACGATCATGCGCCAGTCCCCACCCGTGCTCTCGCCCGCGACAGCGGAAGTCAGCGGGATCGTCATCACGATGCGCGTGGTCGATGGCAGGTTGTCGATCGCAAATTGCGCGTTGCGCACCCATTTCGTGAGCTGCGTGGCATAGCCTGACGAATAAAGCCCGTCATTGTGCCCGTCCGAGGCATAGACGAAGATTTCCGGGGCCTGCTTCACCGCCGCGTCCCGGCGGGCGAAAACGCTGTCCAGCGTCTCGCCGCTCTTGCACTGCATCCAGCCTTCGGACGGCATGACCCGCCCGTTGAAGCTCGCCAGCGCCCAGGTGGGCCAGTTGCGCATGCCGGGGGCGGCACCTTCGGAGTTCACGCCATCGCCCCAGAAGGTGATGAGGGCACCCGAGGGAGCCCTGGGGAGGGCGACCGGGCCGAGCGCTGCACTGGTGGCGCTCGCGCTGCCGCCGGCATTGGTGGCGGTGATCACGCAGGTGATGAGGGCACCGGCATCGGCGCTGGCCAGCAGATAGCTCGCGCCGGTCGCGCCGGGTATCGCGATGCCGCCACGACACCACTGGAAGGCAAAGCTGATCGGAGCCTGCCCGGACCAGCTTCCGGTGCTGGCCCCGAGGCTGACTCCGATCTGTGCATTACCCGAGATGACGGGCAAAACCGTGTTCACGGGAGGATTGACGGGCGATCTCGATCGACGCGAACGGCGGCCGACGCCCATATGGAGACCAACGACCGGCATCAGCCTTGCCCCCGACCTGGAATAGCCCCCTTGGTTGGGGCATTGAACGAACAGCCGCCTGGCCATTCGGCAAGAATGGCAGAGGCTCGGACCTCGACAGGGCAAAATGGGTTGGCGTGACCTTCGGCAAGAGCAACCATGACATCCTCCAGAATTCAGACGAGGCATTCTAGAGGTGAGCAAGAAGCCGGGCATAAACTGCACCGGGGCCCTGATCCGCAGCCTCGGCGCGGGATCGCGCCCGCGTCAGAAAAATCGCGCGACGGTTGTCCTGAGGCGGGTTGATCGCAGGTTTCCGACCCGTTTACCGCCCATTGTCCTTGCAGCCCCAGGTTTGTTCGAGGCTCGAAAATTGGCCGTTTGGCTGGAGACGGCGGTCTGTTTGGTGAAGAGTGGCGAAAAGCAGCGTAACAATCATCGGGCGGTTCACTGGCAGGTGATTAACCTCTCTGTACAACCAGAATACTACAATCCCGCATCCAAGCTCCGGGGCAAGACCCTGGAGGGTGTATGCGAGGAAGTTGCGATGCTCGATGCGAGCGAAAAGAACCGATTTATCGAGATATGGCGGGGAATCGCCGTTCTCGTGGTGGTTCATTTTCATTTTACGGGTCGCCTTCCCTCCGAGGCCCTCGGCTCGGCCACACCGGCATCGTTCGGCAACGATATCGGGAAGATCGGCGTCTACATCTTCTTTGTGATTTCCGGCTAACCTGATCGCACAATCCCTGTCGATGTCGCGCAGCCTTGCCGATTTCTATGCCAAGCGCATCTCGCGCATCTGGCCGCTCTTCGTCGTGGCGGGGATCTTCATCTTCGTCTTTGTCCGAATCCTCCCGCCGCCAAGCGTGGATTCCGAGCTGATCAGCTTCAACCGTGAGCAGGCGGGTTTCGTCGATCTGGTGATGACAAGCTTCTTTCTGGCGGATTTCGGCTTCCGCTGGGTCGATGGCGTGTTCTGGTCGATCCTCGTGGAACTGAAATTCTATTTTTTCGCCGGACTTTTCGCGGCGTTCTTTCGCAACCGCTACATCGAGGTTTTTTGCGTTTTCGCAATCGTTCTTTCGCTGATCGATGGCATTCTGGTCTATGTCTCGCATCCGATCACGGCGGGGCTTGATGCCGGACAATGGCAGAAATCCGCATCGCGCATTCTGCACGGGGTGCTGATCGCGAATTATCTGCCTTTCTTTGCGCTCGGCATGGCGCTCCATCGGGGGAAATTCGACTCCATCTTCAATGCGCTGCTGCTGATGGCCTGCTTTGTGTTCCTGATCGCGATTGCCGATGATGACAGGTTCGATGTCCGCCGCATGGCTCTGTTCCTGCTGGTCTCCGCGAGCTTTTTCGTGCTGGACCATGTGCTTTTCAGGGGCGGCATCCTGTTCTGGTTCGGCCGCTACAGCTACGCGCTCTATCTCTTCCACCAGTTGCCGGGTCTCGCTATCATCAAGGAGCTGACGCCGGTATGGCGTATCAACCTTGCGACCATTGCCGGCTTCGCCAGCGTTGTCCTCTTCGCGTGGTTTTTCTCCTTCCTTGCGGAATGGCGGTTCCGGCGCCCGCTCAACGAATGGCTGCTCTCGCTGTTCCGTCTCGCGCGTCTCGATCGGGTCAAGGTCTCCCACCAGACCTCGCGGCCGGCTGGGATGCGCATCATGACACAGCCGGAAACGGTGCCCGGAAGGGCGCATTGACGAAGAGCGGGAGGAGCCGGGGCCAGAGTTTCATGCCGCAGGCTCCGGGCAACCGGCTTACGCCGCCATCTTCTTCGGTGCGAAGCGGCCGTAGAAGGATTCGTTGGTCTTGGCCATCTGCTTCAGCAGGCGGTTCGGCTGGAAGCGGTCGCCATGCTTCTTCGCGAGCTTGTTGCAGAGCGCCACGAAGGCCTTCGTGCCCATGCGGTCGATATAGGAGAGCGTGCCGCCGGTATAGGGCGCGAAACCGAAACCGAGGATCGAACCGACATCCGCCTCGCGCACATCGACGATGACCTTCTCCTCCACCGTGCGCGCGGCCTCAAGTGCCTGGATCGCGAGGAAGCGATCCTTCAGCTCCTGCACATCGAGCGTATCGGCGTCGAGCTTCACCTTCTGCAGGTCGGCGAGGCCGGGCCAGAGCGCCTTGCCCTTCTCGGCATAATCATAGAAGCCCTTGCCGTTCTTGCGTCCCAGGCGCTGCAGATCGACCACCATCGTTTTCAGCAGGGCTTCCTGGCGGGCATCGATCGCGGCTTCGCCCAGGTCTTGCTTGGTCGCCTGCAGGATCTTCCAGCCGAGGTCCAGCGCCACTTCATCGTTGAGCGAGAGCGGCCCGACGGGCATGCCCGCCATCTTCGCGACATTCTCGATCATCGCCGGCGGAACGCCTTCCGCCAGCATGAGATGCCCCTCGCGGATGTAGTTCAGCACGCAGCGATTTGCGAAAAAGCCGCGGCAATCATTCACGACAATCGGCGTCTTCCTGATCGCGCGCACGAAATCGAGCGCCACCGCCAAAGCGCGGTCCTTCGTGCGCTTGCCGAGGATGAGTTCGACCAGCAGCATCTTCTCGACCGGCGAGAAGAAGTGAATGCCGATGAACTGGCTCGGGCGCTCGAAATATTCCGAGAGCGAGGAGATCGGCAGGGTCGAGGTGTTGGAAGCGAGGATCGTCTTGCGGCCAATGTTCCCGGCGATCTTCCGGATGACCGTTTCCTTGACGGCGCGGTCCTCGAACACGGCCTCGATCACGAGGTCGCAGCCCTTGAGCAGCGAATAATCCGCCGAGGGCGTGATGCGGGCAAGCAGGGCATCGCGGTCGGCCGACTTGGCGCGGCCCTTCATGATCTGATCGCTCATCAGCTTGTGCGAATAGGCCTTGCCCTTCTCCGCCGCTTCCATGTCGCGGTCGATCAGCACCACATTGATGCCGGCCTGCGCCGCCACATAGGTGATGCCCGCGCCCATGAAGCCCGCTCCGACGACGCCGATCCGCTTGAATTTCGTCGGCGGGATATCCGCCGGGCGGCGCGCGCCCTTCTCGAGTTCGCCCTTGGAGAGGAACAGCGAGCGGATCATCGCGGCGGCTTCCGGGCTGCGCAGGATTTGCGCGAAATAGCGGCTCTCGACACGGAGTGCGAGATCCATGGGGAGTTGGAGGCCTTCATAGACCGCCTTCAGGATGGCCTTCGCGGCCGGATAGTTGTCGGAGGTCTCGCGGCGATAGATCGCGTTGGCCGGCGGCCAGATCATCATGCCCGCGGGCGAATGCACCTTGCTGGAGGGCAGCTTGTAGCCTTCCATGTCCCACGGCGCCTTGGCGTTGGGGTTCGCCTTGATCCAGTCCTTCGCGGCCTGGATGATTCCGTCACGCGGGCCAACGGCATGCACGAGGCCCATGGAGCGGGCCGCCGCCGGCTTGATCTGGTCGCCCCTGAACAGCATCTGCAGGGCATCGCCGGTCTGCATCAGGCGGGCGACGCGTTGCGTGCCGCCGGCGCCGGGGAAAAGCCCGACCTTGATCTCCGGCAGGCCGATGCGGGTCTTGTCGCTATCCGACAAGATCCGGAAATGGCAGGAGAGCGCGAGTTCGAACGCCCCGCCGAGGCAGGTGCCATGCACCGCCGCCGCGAAGGGCTTCCCGCAGGTCTCGAGCTTGCGATAGAGCAGGCTGAGGCGCGCGGTGGCCTCGAAGAAGAAGGCCATGGCGGGCTCTTCGCCCCTGGTCTTCGCAAGCCTGGCATATTCCATGCCGAGGCCCTGGAGCATGGTGAGGTCGGCGCCGCCCGAGAAGGCTTCCTTGCCCGAGGTGATGACGCAGCCCCTGATGGCTTCCGTGCCGACCACGTGATCGATGATCTGGTTCAACTCGGCCATCACGTTCTGGTCGATGACGTTCATCGACTTGGCCGGGCTGTCCCAGGTCGCCAGCGCAATGCCGTCAGCGTCGGTTTCAAGGCGGAAATGGGTGAGGTTCATGGGAATTCTCCGTTCCGCCAGAGTTAGACGCGCTCGACGATCATCGCCGTGCCCATGCCATGGGCGACGCAGAGCGTGACGAGGCCGGTATTAAGGTCGCGGCGCTCGAGTTCATCGATGATGGTGCCGAGGATCATCGCGCCGGTCGCGCCCAGCGGATGGCCCATGGCGATGGCGCCACCATTCACGTTGACCTTCCCGGGGTCGATGTCGAAGGCCTGGATGTAGCGCAGCACGACGGACGAAAAGGCTTCATTGATCTCGATGAGGTCGATGTCCTTCATCACCATGCCCGTGCGCTCGAAGAGGCGCCGCGTCACATCCACCGGGCCGGTCAGCACCAGCGCGAGATCAGAGCCGATGGTCGCAAAACCGCGGATGCGGGCGCGGGGCTTCAGACCGGCCTTGCGGCCCGCCGCCTTGCTGCCGACGAGAACCGCCGCCGCACCATCCACGATCCCTGAGGAATTGCCGGCATGATGGACATGATTGATCTTCTCGACCTCAGGGTGGCCCTGAATGGCCACCGCGTTGAAGCCGCCCTGCTCACCCATCATCGCGAAGGAAGCCTTGAGGCCGCCAAGCGCCTGCATATCGGTATTCGGGCGGATGGTTTCATCCTTGGCGAGAATGGTGAGGCCGTTCACATCCTTCACCGGCACGACCGATTTCGCGAAACGGCCCTCTTCCCAGGCGGCGGCGGCGCGTCTGTGCGAGGAGACGGCGAAGGCATCGCAATCATCGCGGGTGAAGCCGTATTTCGTGGCGATCAAATCCGCCGCCACGCCCTGCGGCGAGAAATACGAAGGGATCGCCACGCTGGGGTCCACCGCCGGCAGCATGCCCGAGGCACCCATGCCCACGCGGCTCATGCTCTCGACACCGCCGCCGACCACGAGATCCTTCTGGCCCGCCATGACCTGCGCCGCACCAGCCGCCACCGCATCGAGGCCCGAGGCGCAGAAGCGGTTGATCTGGATGCCCGGCACCTGGAAGCCGTAATCCGCCGCGATCGCCGCCGAACGGGCAATGTCGCCTGAAGCTTCGCCCACCGGGTCGACGCAGCCGAGGATCACATCCTCGACCGAGCCCTTTTCGAGCTTGTTGCGGGTCGCGATCGCGCGCAGAGCGGTTTCGGCGAGGCGGACCGCCGTCACCTCATGCAGCGAGCCATCGGCCTTGCCCTTGCCGCGCGGCGTGCGGACGTGATCGTAGACGAATGCGTCGGCCATGGGGGCCTCCCGTTCTGACGTGCTATTCTTGAAACTCGGGAAAGCGGCGCGCCCGTCGCGTGCCGCCGGATTTCAGAAGGCTTCCGCCGGCAAAGCCATGATGGCATCCGAACCGGAGGAGATGCGGGCGAGATGCGCTGCCGTTTCGGGCAGCATCCGCTCCATGAAGAAACGGGCGGTGACGAGCTTGGTGTTCATGCGCCCGGTTGAACCATTCGCACCCGCCGCGAGCTTCTCGGTCGCAACCTTCGCCTGCATCGCCCACATGTAACCCATGGCCACGAGGCCGAAAAGGTGCATGTAATCGGTCGCGCCCGCGCCGGCATTGTCCGGCTTGGCAAGCGCGTTCTGCATGAACCACATGGTCGCCTGCTGGAGATGCCCCAGCGACTTGCCGAGCGGGGCGAGCAGCGGCTTCAGCACCTCGTTCGCCTCATTCGCCTTGATGAAGCCCTGCACCTCGTTGAAGAAGCTCATCACGGCGCGGCCGCCATCGCGCGGCAGCTTGCGACCGACGAGATCCATCGCCTGAATGCCGTTCGCCCCTTCATAGATCATGGCGATGCGGGCATCGCGCACGAACTGGCTCATGCCCCATTCTTCCACATAACCATGGCCGCCGAACATCTGCTGGGCCTTCACGGCATTGTCGAAACCGAGATCGGTCAGCACGCCCTTGAGCACCGGCGTCATCAGGCCGAGATGGTCATCAGCCTCCTGGCGGGCCTTCTCGTCATCCGAGCGATGGGCGACATCGCTCTTCAGCGCGGTCCAGAGCACCAGCGCGCGGGCCGCCTCGTTGAAGGCGCGGATGGTGAGCAGCGTGCGGCGCACATCCGGGTGAACGATGATCGGATCAGCCGCCTTCGCGGGCTCCTTCGCGCCGGTCAGCGCGCGGCCCTGGAGGCGGTCCTTCGCATAGGCGACCGCGTTCTGATAGGCGACTTCCGACTGCGCGAGGCCCTGAATGGCCACACCGAGCCGCGCCTCGTTCATCATCACGAACATGGCGTTGAGCCCCTTGTTCTCCGCGCCGACGAGCCAGCCGATCGCGCCATCATAGTTCATCACGCAGGTCGCATTGCCATGAATGCCCATCTTGTGCTCGATCGAGCCGCAGGAAACGGCATTGCGCGCGCCGAGGCTGCCATCGGCATTGACCAAGAACTTCGGCACCACGAAGAGCGAGATGCCCTTCACGCCCTCCGGCGCACCTTCGATTCGGGCCAGAACAAGATGGATGATGTTCTCGGTCAGGTCATGCTCGCCGGCCGAGATGAAGATCTTCGTGCCGAAGATCTGGTAGGAGCCATCGCCCTGCGGCACGGCCCTGGTCTTGATGAGGCCGAGATCGGTGCCGCAATGCGGCTCGGTGAGGTTCATCGTGCCCGACCACGGCCCCTCGATCATCTTCGGCAGGTAGATGCGCCTGATCTCCTCCGAGGCATGGGTGTGCAGTGCGGCGATCGCACCCATGGTCAGGCCCGGATACATCGAGAAAGCCATGTTCGCGGAGGAGGCGAACTCGTTCATGATCGCGCCAACCGTGTAGGGCAGGCCCTGCCCACCATATTCCGGATCAGCCGAGAGCCCCACCCAGCCGCCGCCGGTATAGGCATCATAGGCTTCCCTGAAGCCCTTCGGCGTGGTCACGCGGCCATCGGCATGGCGGGTGCAGCCCTGCTGATCGCCCGAGCGGTTCACCGGCTGGAGCACCTCTTCGCAGAGTTTCGCGCCTTCCGTGAGGATCGCCTCCAGCATGTCCGGCGAAAGATCGGAGAAGCCCGGCAGGTTGCCATATTTCTCAATGCCGAGCACATCATTGAGCAGGAAGGACACCTCGTCGGTCGGCGCGCGATAGCTCGGCATGGAAATTCCTCCCGGTAAAACCTTGCTAGCCTCGTAGAGGACGAAACTTGATCGTTTACATATGAACTATCACCCGCCTTGTAAAGCCCCGTTCTCAACAAAGGTCGCAGGAAGTCGGCAAAAGACAACGATGATCTGCATCGCCGCGACAAAAGAAAAGGGCGACGCCAGGCGCCGCCCTCCAAAATGACCGGATTTTGCCGAGAAAATCAGAACAGGCGGAGCACGCTCTGCTCGGCCTGGGTCGCGAGCGAGAGAGCCGTGGAGGCAAGCTGCTGGCGCGTGTTGAGCGTGACAAGCTTTGCCGCTTCCTCGTTCTGATCGGCCAGCACGAGGAGATCCGAGCCGGTCTCGAGCGTCTCGATCATGCTGTTGGTGAAGTCCTGCCGGGTCTGCACGACCGAGAGGTTCGAGCCGAAGGTCGAGGCCTGGTTGCGCAGCTTGGTAAGGCCATTGGTGAGGTTGCCGATGGCGTCGTTGATGTCCTTGTCGGACTGGAAGTTGTTGGTCGAGGCCGCGATACCGAGGCCCGTTGCGTTGAACTTCACGCCCGAAATGGTGATGGACGCCGTATTGGCTTCGTTGAACTGCACTTTCAGCAAGCCGTTATCGAGCAGATTCACACCATTGTAGCCCGAATCCGAAGCCAGCTGGTCGATCTGGCTGCGGAGCGCATCGAACTGCGCCGCGAGATCCTTGCGGGTCGAGTTGGTGGCGGCGCTGGCGGTCAAGGTTGCGCCGCCGAAAAGGGTGCCGACCTTCGCTGCAGCCGAGCCGGAGACGGCCAGGCTGGAGCCATCGAGCGATTCGACAACAAGCTGGCCCTGGCCGTTGAGCGAGGCCTGAATCTTCTGCGGGCCCGTGCTGGGGTTCAGCGTGGCGTTGCTGTTGATGGCGGAAATCACATCATCGACATCGTCACCCGCGGCAAAGGTGAAGGCGGCCGTGCCGTTGACGGTGATCGTGTCACCCACCGCGAAGCCGCCAGCGCCAGCGGTCGAAAGAACCGTGCTGCCGGTGAGCGCCGTGGTGTTCGTACCCGTCACCTTCGGTGTCGACGAGGTGGATTGCAGCGCCTGGCGTGCGGAGGCCTGGGCGGACTCGACCAGCTTCGTCAAGGCCTTGATGCCCTTGTCGGCCGCCTCGATGACTTTCACGCCCTGACCAATCGAGTCCAGCAGCGAGGAAAGGTCCCGCGCGCGGTTCGAGAGGCTCGATGAGGTGAAGAAGTTGACAGGGTTGTCCAGCGCGGAATTCACGCGCTTGCCGGTCGCCAGTTTGAGCTGTTGCTGCTGCTGGGAAGCGGTTGTCGACTTGATCGCGGCGAGGGACTGACGGACGCCGACGGAGAGAGTGATATCAGCCATGATGGCACCTTTCTGGCCAGGAGTAACCCGGGCCCATCGCCCGGTAATACGACCTTAGGTTGTAGATTCCTAAATAATCGTTGAGGTTGCAAGAACGAATTGATACACGCTTGAATTGTTCGCGCTTCCTGCGATTCGGCCCCTTTTTGCTTCCCTCAAAGCGGTTGGCCTTTCGGGATCGGCAAGAACAGATTTCATCGTGCCAGGCGGCGGGGGCAAGTCATGAACGAAAAAGAACTGGTTCGTCGAATCATTGATTTTGGATTCATCATAAAGGCACAGCTTTACTCTGAAAATACCGAGATGCTTCGATCCATCATGAACATCATGATCATGGAAGCGGAGGATGTTCTTGAGGAAATGAACGCCTCTTCCGGTGATTCCACTTCCTCCGAAGGCGAACAACGCTTCGGATCAACCTGATCAAACAATCCGATGAACGGAGCCAGGCCCCGGGCAGGAATCGCGCCGTCCCTGATGGCTTCGCCTGCGCAAGCCGTCCCCATTTTTTACAACCTCAGGCAGCAGAACCAGGCAAATTTCGCCTGTTTTTTAACGAAGTGTTTACCATAACAGGAAAAGCTGTCTGCACGGGGGGAAAACGGCCGGATCAAGCTCTGATTCGCACCTTCCCGTCGGCGGCGTCGGCCGCTGCATCGAACATCGGGATGCGGATCGGACAATGGCGAATGCAATGCCGTGGAGCGTGCGGGGAATCGACCCTGAAATCCGCGAACAGGCCGTGGAAGCTGCCCACCGCTCCGGCCTTTCAGTCGGCGAATGGCTGAACCATGTCCTGGCCGGCAACCTCGATGACGAGGATGACGAGCCCGCGCCTTTGCGCGGCCGTCGGCGCAAGTCCTCCCGCGGGGAACCGCTGAACGACCGACTGGAGCGCCTCGGACGCAACCGCACCGCCACCGCCGCGCATCGCATGCGCGATTCCGAGCCGGAAAATGGCCGCGTCCTCGATCTGATCGAATCCGCCTTGCAGGCAATCGAGCGCCTGGAGCGCAAGACCGGCGGGCCTTCCCCGGCCGCTTCGCGCGAATCATCCGATCTCAACCGCGTCGTCGATGAACTGGAGCGTCGCCTCGAAATTCCCCAGCGCACGCCGAGCGGCCGTCCGGCGGCCTTCCTGCAGCCGGGCCGGATCGAGGACACCGAGTTCCATCGTGCCGGTTCCGAGATTGACGAGCGGCACCGCATGCTCGACGAAGCCGCCCCGAGCCGACCGGCGCGGGGGGCCAACAACAACGCCATCGACGCCATGCGCCAGCAACTCGATATCCTGCTCGAGCGCATCGAGGATATGCGCGGCCAGGCCGGCCGCGAGACCGTGCCGTTGCAGGAGCGCATCGACCAGATCGCCGGTCGCCTCGAAAGCTGGCATGATCGTCCGCATGAGGACACCGCGCTCATTCGGCGCGACCTCGCGAGCCTCGCCGCAACCATCGAAACGCTCTCGCCCCAGCGCATCCTTGGCATGGTGGAAAATGCCGTTGCGAGCGTGGCCGAGAAATCCTTCGGCCAGCATCGCAGCCCGCTGCCCGAGCGGCTTCTCGCGCCGATTCTTGAGGTCCAGCAGGAAATCCGCGACATCCTCGGCGAACTTGCTTCATCCCGCTCGTCGGACCGGCTGAGCCAGGAAGTCCATCTCATCGCGCGGCGGCTCGATGAGATCAGCCGCCAATCCACCGACGCCGAGCGCATCGAGGATGTGCTGCGCGAGACCAACGCGATCAAGAGCCTCATCGGACAGGTCGTGCGGTCCCAGCCGCTGGAGGGCCTCGTCTTCCAGATGGAAACGCTCGGCAAGCAGCTCGAGAATTTCCGCTCCGATCCGGATCGCCGCGCCGAGCGCGCGGTGATGGATGCCGTCCAGGAAATCCGCGACCGCGTGGAACGGCTTGACCCCAAGGCCGCTTTCCAGTCACTCGAGCAGCGTCTCTCCGCCATCGCGGCCATCGAACATCGCCTTGGTGCCCTCACGGGCATTGAGCGCCGCCTCGATGAAATTGCACGCGACGTCAGCCGGATCGCCAAGGCACAGCAGCCTTTGCCGCACCTTGATTCCATCGCAGAACGGCTGGAGCGCATTGACCGCGTGCTCGGCGACACGCGAGGCCAGCCGCTGGCGGCCTTCGGCAGCCTCGCCGAGAAGATCGAGAAGCTTGGAACCTCGCTCGACCGGGCGCAGGCACCTGCTGTCAGCGATGAGCTGATGGACATGCTCGAGCGCCTCTCGGCCCGCATGGCGGAAGCCGAAACACGCTCGGACACGCATACGCTGGATGCGCTCCAGCATGAGATTTCCCGTCTTGGCAAGAAACTCGACATGCCCGCCGGCGTGCCGGCCGGCCTTGAAGGCCTCCAGAAGGCCGTCGAGACGCTGATGAACCAGTTCGATACGGCCCGCACCGATCTGCGCGAAGCCGCAGCCGAGGCCGCCGAACGCGCCGCGCGCGAGGCCATCCGCTCGATCGCGCGCGACGAGACTACCGATACGCTCGCGGCGGAGGGCCTGCTTCTGCTCAAGCGCGATCTCGGCGACTTCAAGACCGCCCAGACCGAAGCCGATCGCCGGACACGCCAGACGCTGGAAGCTTTGCATGGCACGCTTGAGGGCCTCGCAAACCGCCTCGGCGGCATGGAGACCGGCCTTCCGGTCCCTGCGCCACGTGCGGCGCCCAGGCCACCATCTGCCCCGGCTCACGCAACCGCCCCTATACCCGCCCCTGCACCCGCTTCTGCTTCGGGGATGCCACGCGCGGATATCCCGGCTCCGGCCCTGCCGCCGGCAACTCCGATGCGGATGCCGGAAACCGCCCAGAAATCGCCCCCCTCGACGATGGCCTCCCGCGTGAACTCCTCGGCAGATGTGCCGGAAAATCCCCCGGATCTGCCGCTGGAACCCGGCCTGCGTCCAGGACAGCCGCGCCCGGCTGACAGCATGCCGGGGACAACCGGCGCGCAAGCGCCGGCGGCGGCCGATCCACGTGCGAATTTCATCGCGGCTGCCCGTCGTGCCGCCCAGGCGGCGGCAGACCAGAGCCAGCAGGTTCTCGCCGACGAGAAGACCGACCGGAAAGCCGCCAAGGCCGCCCGAAAGGCGGCGAAGGCGGCAGCGGCCGGAACAGACGGAGCCCCCCAGGCCTCGTTCCTGGCCCGCGCCCGCAGGCCGATCCTGCTCGGCCTGGCCGCACTCGTCCTCACCCTCGGTGCCATGAAGTTCCTGCTGACGCGAGACAGCGGCAAGGCGCCTGCTCCACCCGCGCCACCCGCGATCGAGCGCCCTGCCGCCGAAAGAACCGAGCCCGCGAAGCCCCAATCGGCGCCGGAGCGCACCGGCTCGATCGCGACCCCGACGGTCGAGCCCTTGGGCAAACGCACGACGCGGCTTACCGATTCAGTCCCCATCGCGCAGGCTGATCCGATGACCGTGGGCTCCATCACCGCACAAGGCACGGCCCGCCCGATCGAGACCGGTCGCGAGGTGCTCGCAGAACTCGGTCGTGAAACGAAGATCGTCGGGCAGGATCGCCTGCTTGACACCGCAACCGGCGGCAATGCCGCAGCCATCTTTGATCTGGGCTCAAGGCTTGCGGATGGACGCGGCGTGGCGCGCGATCCGAAGCTTGCGGCACGCTGGTTCGAGCAGGCGGCGGCACAGGGGCATGCCCCCTCGCAATATCGCCTCGCGAGCCTCTATCGTGAAGGGCGCGGTGTGGCAAAGGACGCCGCGCTGGCTTTCCAGTGGTTCGATCGCGCGGCAGCGCAGGGCCATGTGCTGGCCATGCACAATGCCGGCGTGCTGCTGGCCGAGGGTGTGCATGGCGCGCCGGATTATGCCGGTGCGGCACTCTGGTTCCGCCGCGCCGCCGAGCACGGCGTGAAGGATAGCCAGTTCAACGTGGCCATCCTCTTCGCCCGCGGGCTTGGCGTGAACCAGGATCTCGGCGAGTCCTATCGCTGGTTCTCGCTCGCCGCGATGCAGGGCGATCCAGATGCCGGCAAGAAGCGCGATGACATCGCGGCGCGGCTCACCAAGGAACAGCTCGCCAAGGAGCGTGACCGCCTGAAGTCTTTCAAGACGACCGTACCGAACGTGAATGCCAACGAACCCGGAAACTGGGACAGGACCGCCGCCCTGCCCTTCCCGCCCATCGGGCGGCCGGGAGCACCGGCACAGTAACAGCCTCTGGTCGGTTGACGAGCCGGAGCTGAGGATCGAGAAAAGGCCGCACGGCGAGAGCTTGCGGCCTTCCGCTTTTCCTTGCCACCGGAGGCCCATCACCGGATGCAGATCTACCTGCCCATTGCCGAGTTGCCGCTGAACCTGTTCCTGCTGCTTGGCATGGGCGCGGCCGTGGGCTTCATCGCCGGCCTTTTTGGCGTGGGCGGAGGCTTCCTGCTCACGCCATTCCTGATCTTCATCGGAGTGCCGGCCCCGGTGGCTGTCGCCACCTCATCGGTGCATATCGCAGCCTCGTCGGTCACCGGCGCGCTCACCTATTGGCGAAGGCAGGCGCTGGATGTGCGGCTGGGTGCCGTGCTGATTGCCGGCGGCGTGCTGGGCGCTTTTCTGGGCGTGATATTCTTCAACCAGATGCGCCAGCTGGGCTTTCTCGACCTCATCATCACGCTGTCCTACGTGACATTGCTGATGTCGATCGGCTGCCTGATGTTCGTGGAAAGCATCGGCTCCATGATCGAGAAGCGCGTGCAGCGCGGCAAGCCTGTTCCGCCCGTGCCCCCGCCCCCGGAGAGGGCCTGGCACCAGCGCTTTCCACTGCATGTACATTTTGTCCGCTCCAAACTGAACACGAGCGTCATTCCGGTGGTGACCCTCGGCACGGTCATCGGTTTCGTGGGCGCCGTGCTGGGCATCGGCGGCGGCTTTCTCGTGGTGCCCGCCCTGATTTATCTGTTCCGGATTCCCACGAATGTGGTCGTCGGCACCTCACTGCTGCAGATTCTCATGACGATGATCGTCGCGATTTTCCTGCATGCCACCATCAGCCAGGCGGTGGACATCATCCTGGGGCTGGTTCTGGTGGTCGGCGGGGTCATCGGTGCGCAATTCGGCGTGCGCACGGGGCAGACTCTCAAGGGCGAACAGTTCCGCCTGCTGCTGGCCATGCTCATCCTCGCCGTGGGCGTGCGCTTCGCTTTCGAGGTCGTCGGCCGCCCGCTCGATCCCTTTGTGATCTCGGCCGTCGAGGTGGAGCGATGAATCGCCTTGTCCCGTTCCTGTTGCTGGCGCTTGCTTGCCTTTCGAGCCTGCCTGCGCGGTCGCAGGAACTGGTGCTGACCCTTTCGACCCGTGAGGTCGCGATCACCTCGACCTATACCGGCGCGGATGTGACGGCCTTCGGTTTCATCGAACGCGATGTGCGCAGCGTGACGCGCGCCGCGCCCTTCGAGATCATCGCCACCGTGCAGGGCCCCGTGGGGGATATCGTGGTGCACAAGAAGGGGCAGCTCGGTCCGATCTGGCTGACGGCGGCCCGCGAGCGCTTCGCGCGCATCCCCACCTATTTCGCGCTGCTCAGCGCCCGCCCCGTGGGCGAGATGGTGACGGACGAAACCGCGCAGAGGCTGAAGCTCAGCCTCACGGATTATCTTCCGCCGCTCGACACCCTGCCTGCGCCGGAACAGGCCGAACAGGCCGAGTTTCGCCAGGCGCTGCTGCGCCTTAGGCAGGAGGAAGGCGCGCTGGTCATCGACCCCAAGGCGATCACCATGGTGCGCCCCAACCTCTTCACCGCGAGGGTGAACGTGCCGGGCAAGGCCCCGGTTGGGCTTTACGTGATCAATGTCTCGGTGGTCTCCGAGGGTGTGGTCTTGCGCACCTCCCAGACTGGCTTCGTGGTGCGGAAGGTCGGCTTCGACGCCGCTGTGGCGGATGCGGCGAAGAACCGAGCGCCGCTTTATGCGCTGGCGACCGTGCTCATCGCCGTGCTTCTCGGCTGGGTCGCAAACTTTGCTTTCCGGCGGGATTGACGGGAAAAGTTAGCGCCGCACGGCAAGCGCGTGGAACGGCACAGGGTGGATTGCCTCACGCGCGATGAGATAGGCGCGCGCATCCACGCCCCAGCCGAGATCGCTGATAGGCCGATCCGTCACGTCGAGAGCGCCCGTGAGGCAGCCGAAGGCCGGCATCAGCAGCCTCTCACGCGAGGCGAGAAAGCAGCGCCGCCGTTGCATGCCGGCGCGCGTCGCGAGCCGTGCCGCCGGGTGCAGGTGGCCCACGATTTCCGGTCTTCCATCCGCTTCCGGTTCATGGCGCAGGCGCACGCCACCGAGATCGAGATGCCCAAGGCTTTCGCCCGGCAAATCCGCCGGGTGATGCGGATCATGGTTTCCGGTGATCCAGATGAAGCGCACCCGGTCCGCCAGCCGCGTGAGGATCATCGCTGCCGGCGAACCGGCCTCTGGCACCAGATCGGCCCGATGGAAGCTGTCACCCAGCAACACGAGGCTTTCGGGGCGCAGCCGCTTCACGGCGGCCTCGAGGCGCGCCAGGGTTGCCAGGCTGTCATAGGGCGGGAGCATCTGCCCGAACCGCGCCAGGGCGGCGGATTTCTCGAGATGCAGGTCGGCCACGACGAGCATGCTTTCCTCCGGCAGGAAGGCCGCTCCGGAGCAGTCGAGCATGAGGCGCAGGCCCGCGATCCGGCATTCATGGCCGGCCAGTTCCATTTCTGCACCCGCCACAGCGCCCCTCATGCCCCGATTTCCTCCATCAGCCGCGCGGCTTCCTCGCCGATCGCGGCATCGCGCGCCTCGCCATAGACCGGCTCCTTGCCGATCTCGAGCAGGATCGGCACCGAGAGCGGGGAGACCCTCTTCAGCGGGTGATGCATGATTCGCCCCCGGATGCGCATCAGCATGTCCGAGAGGCGGCGAAGATCAAGCAGCGCGCTCGCCGCATCAGCCCGCGCGGCCTTGAGCAGGATGTGATCCGGCTCGTGCCGGCGCAGCACATCGAAGATGAGGTCGGTCGACATGGTGACGGCCCGTGCCTTCTTCTCCATGCCCGGAAAGCGCCGCTCGATCAGCCCGGCGATCACGGCGCAATGGCGGAAGGAGCGCTTCATCAGGGCGCTTTCCTCCAGCCATTCCTCGAGATCGTCGCCGAGCATGTCGGGCGCGAAAAGTTCGGGCAGGAAGGATTCGTGGCGCTTCGCCTCTGATGCCACATCGCCGAGCATCCAGATGCCGAGGGCATAATCATTGGCCACGAAACCGAGCGGCTTCAGCCGCGCGCGCTCCAGCCGGCGCGTGAGCAGCATGCCGAGTGTCTGATGCGCGAGCCGCCCCTCGAAGGGATAGGCCACAAGGTAATGCCGCTCGCCGCGCGGGAAGGTTTCCACCAGCAGATCCTCCGGCCCGGGCAGGCGCGATTTCTGCCGCTGGAGTTCCAGCCAGGCCGAGACCTGATCGGGCAGGGCGATCCATTCCTTCGGTGTAGCCAGCATCTGGCGCACCCTTCGGGCCAGATGCGTCGAGAGCGGGAATTTCCCGCCCGCGTAAGATGGCACCATGGGGTCACGCGCCGATGTGCGGCTGACGATCACGCGATCCTCCGCGAGGCCCTCGAATTTCAGCACCTCGCCGGCGAACACGAAGGTATCGCCCGGCACGAGGCCTTCCGCGAAGTATTCCTCGACCTCGCCGAGCAGGCGCCCGAAGCGCAAGGCCTTGCCGCTGCCCACGGTCTTGTTGTGACCCAGGGGCTTGCCGAGATGCACCTTGAGCATCGTTGATTCGACAATCGTGCCGACATTCATCCGGTAGCTCTGTGCGATGCGCGCATGCGCGACGCGCAGACGGCCCTCCTTGTCGCGCTTCACGCGGGCGAAGCGCTCATAGGCCCTGAGCGCGTAGCCACCATCGATGACGAAGGTGAGGACCCTGGAGAAATCCTCTTCCGAAAGGTCGGCATAGGGAGCGGCGTCGCGGATTTCCGCCAGAAGCTCCGCCTCGGATCGCGGCTCGGCGACGAGCATCCCCATCACATGCTGGGCCAGCACATCCAGCGCGCCGGTTCGCTTCGTCACCGCGTCCTGTTCCTTCGCGAAGGCCGCCTCGATCGCCGCGCGACATTCCAGCACCTCGAAGCGGTTCGAGGGCACCAGCAAGGCGCGCGAGGGCTCATCGAGCCGGTGATTGGCGCGGCCAATGCGCTGAAGAAGCCGGCTCGCGCCCTTCGGAGCCCCGACATGGATGACGAGATCGACATCACCCCAGTCGATCCCGAGATCAAGGGTCGAGGTGCAGACCACGGCATCGAGCTGCCCGGCCGCCATCGCGGCTTCCACGCGCCGTCTTTGCCCCACATCCAGCGAGCCGTGATGCAGCGCGATGCGCTTTCCCGCCTCGTTCTCGTTCCAGAGGAGCTGGAAGAGATATTCCGCCTGCATGCGCGTGTTGACGAAGACGAGGCTGAGCTTCGCCTTGCCAATCTCGGCGTAGATCTCCCTGATCGCGTGGCGCGCGGAATGCCCGGCCCAGGGCAGGCGCTCCTCGGTTTCGAGCATGGTGAGGATGGGCTCGGCGGCCTCTTCCGGGGCCGCGAGCACGAGATCCGCCATCGCTTCGCAGCCGCCCTGCCCCGTGAGCCAGCGGCGCAGGTCGTCCGGCTCGGCCACCGTCGCCGAGAGTCCCGCCGTCACGAGACCGGGGGAGAGCGCCCGCAACCGCGCGAGGCCGAGGGCGAGCAGGTCGCCGCGCTTGTTGGGCGCGACCGCATGGATTTCATCAATGATCAGCCGCTTCAGCGAACCGAAGAGTTTCCCCGCCTGCGAATGCGCGAGCATCAGCGCCAGCTGCTCGGGCGTCGTCAGCAGGATATCCGGCGGGCTGGTCATCTGCCGGGCGCGGCGGGAAGCAGGAGTATCGCCCGTGCGCGCCTCGATGCGGATGGGAAGACCCATTTCCGCTGCCGGCGTTTCGAGGTTCCGCGCGACATCGACCGCCAGCGCCTTCAGGGGCGAGATGTAGAGCGTGTGAAGCCGCCGCACCGGGCGCGGCGCCATGAGGTCGATGAGGCTCGGGAGGAAACCGGCGAGCGTCTTGCCCGCGCCCGTCGGCGCGATCAGCAGGGCGGGGCGGCCTGCCTGCGCTTTCTCGATCATTGCATGCTGATGGGCGCGCAGGGACCAACCCTTCGCCGCGAACCATCGCGTGATCTTGTCGGGGAGTTCAGCCATCCCGCGACAGCACGTAAAGCGCGCCGGGCACCGGCTCGCCCCGGTCACGCCGGGCACTCACTTGCGCGCAATGGAGAATCACGAAACCGGATTCGCGTGCCCAGCGCAGGAGGTCCGCCTCGGCGTGATGCACGCGAAGATCGGCACCCACGCGGCTCGGCCCCTCGCCCGCATCCTGCACCGTGAAGGCGAAGAACCCATCACGGGTGAGCACGCGCCGGACTTCGCGGAAAAGGGGGGCGAGGTTCTCGATGTAGCAGAAGACATCCGCCGCGATCACGAGATCGGCCGATTGCGCGGGTTCGCCGGCAAGCCACAATTCGGCTTCCAGGCAATCGAGGCGGCTGTAGAGGCCCGTTTCCCGCGCGATTGCCAGCATGCGCGAGGAGAGATCGACGCCATCCATGACGCCAAACTGCCCGGCGAGCGCCTTCGCCATCAGCCCCGTGCCGCAGCCGAGATCGAGCACGCGCGCCCATCGCTGCGCCCCCGCGACGCTCGCCAAAGCCCCCGCCAGCAATTCCGGCGCGCGATAATCGAGCGCGGACCCAAGATGCGCATCGAAACGCGGGGCGTAATCATCGAAGAGCGCGGCGACATAGCCGGTCGTCACGGCACCGCCCTCCGCACCCATCCGGGCGAGAAAGGCGCGGGCGCCCAGCATGTCCGCCTCATCACCCCTCGCGACCCTCTCGAAGGCCGCGCGCGCTTCCGCCTCGCGGCCCAGGGCAAGCGCCGCCTTGCCGAGGCCGAGACGCGCGGGCAACCAATCGGGAACCCGTTCGAGGGTCTGTTCGTAAAGGTCGAAGGCGGCTCGCGCATCGCCATCCGCCCATGCGCCTTCGGCATAAGCGAAGCGGCGATCGGCGAGCAAATCGCCGGAACCCTGCGCGAGACTGGCGGAACGGGCAGTGGAAGACATATGTCGGTGCTTACGCGATTTGACGGGCGGCGAGAACAGGCAACACCATGAGACCTTCCGAACTGCTGCATCCGCGCCCGGAAGGCCTCTATTGCCCGCCCGGCGATTTCTACGTCGATGCGATGCGCCCGGTTGCGCGCGCGCTCATCACGCATGCGCATTCCGACCATGCCCGGCCCGGCCATGGCGCGGTGATGGCGAGCCGGGAAACGCTCGCGATCATGGGCCTGCGCCTCGGCGAAGGTTTCTGCGAGACGCGGCAGGAAGCGACGATCGGCGAGTGGTTGAATATCGGCGGCGTGGAGGTCGCGTTCTTCCCCGCCGGCCATGTGCTCGGCTCCTGCCAGATCGCGCTCAGATGGAAAGGCCTGACCATCGTCGTCTCCGGTGATTACAAGCGCGAGCCCGATGCCACCGCAGCTCCCTTCGAGGTCGTGCCGTGCGATGTTTTCGTGACGGAAGCGACATTTGGGCTTCCCGTTTTCCGCCATCCCGATCCGCATCGGGAAGTCGGCAAATTGCTGGCCTCCCTGCAGGAAAACCCGCATCGCGCCCATCTTGTGGGGGCATACTCGCTGGGCAAGGCGCAGAGGCTCATCCACCATCTGCGCGAGGCGGGGTATGACCGGCCGGTTTACCTTCATGGCGCGCTCGAAAAGGTGACCGGCTATTACGAAGAGGTGGGCATCGCATTGGGGCCGCTCGCGCGCGCGGCCGGCCTGCCGCGCGGCAGCCTCGCGGGCGAGATCCTGATCTGCCCGCCTTCGAGCCTGAGCGATATCTGGTCGCGGCGCTTCGCGGAGCCGCTGACGGTCGCGGCCAGCGGCTGGATGCGCGTGCGGGCCCGTGCACGCCAGAGGGGCGCGGAACTGCCGCTCGTCATTTCCGACCATGCCGATTGGGACAGCCTGCGCCAGACGATTCTGGAAACGGGAGCCAGCGAAATCTGGGTCACCCACGGGCAAGAGGATGCGCTCGTGCATTGGTGCCTTGGCCAGGGCCTCGCGGCACAGCCCCTGCATCTCGTGGGCTTCGGGGAGGAAGCGGCGGAGGATGCCGCGTGAAGGCTTTCTCGACGCTTCTTGACCGCCTCTCCCACGAGCCGCGCCGCACGGAAAAGCTGCGCCATATCGTGCGCTATCTGCGCGAGGCGCCGGACCCCGATCGTGGCCATGCGCTGGCGGCTTTGTGTGGTGCGCTCGACATTCCGGCCGTGAAGCCCGCCATGCTGCGCGCTTTGGTCTCCGAGCGGGTCGATCCGGTGCTTTTCGGCCTTTCCTATGATTTCGTCGGCGATCTCTCCGAGACCATCGCGCTGATCTGGCCGGCCCAGGTCACCGGCAAAGACGCGCCGCTCCACCTCGCGGAGGTGATTTCCACGCTCCTTTCGGCCAGCCGTCGCGAGGGACCGGCCCTGATCGCCCGATGGCTCGACGAACTCGACGAAACCGGCCGCTGGGCCTTGCTGAAGCTCATCACCGGCGCTTTGCGCGTCGGCGTTTCGGCGCTTCTCGCAAGGCAGGCCCTGGCGGAATTCTCGGGCCATCCGGTGGAGGAGATCGAGGAGGTCTGGCACGGGGTCGAGCCGCCTTACACCGATCTTTTCGCCTGGCTGGAGGGACGCGGCCCAAGGCCAGACCCCTCCGCCGCGCTCACCTTCCGCTCGCCGATGCTGGCGCATCCGATCGAGGATCAGGATTTCGAGACCCTCGCGCCGTCCGAGTTCCATGCCGAATGGAAATGGGACGGCATCCGCATCCAGGCGGCGACGCGATCCAACGGGCTTGCACGGGATGTGCGGCTGTTCTCCCGCAGCGGCGATGACATCACCACCGCCTTCCCCGACCTCATCGAGGCCTTGCCGGAGGATGCGGTGATCGACGGCGAACTGGTGGTCGCGCGCGACACGGTGGTCGCGACCTTTTCGGACCTCCAGCAGCGCTTGAACCGCAAGAGCGTCTCGGCGGCGATGCTGCGCGATTCTCCCGTCGCGCTGATGGCCTATGACCTGCTGCAGATCGGCGGCGAGGATCTGCGCCCGCATTCCCTGCCCGCGCGTCGCGCGCGGCTCAAGGCGCTGGTCGAGGCGAAAGCCCATCCGCGCCTCATGCTCTCGCCGGCCATCCCCTTCGCGACCTGGGAGGAACTCGCCGAGAAGCGGGCGCAATCCGCGGAGAACCCGGCCATCGAGGGCGTGATGCTGAAGCGGCTCAACAGCCCCTATCTCGCGGGCCGCCCCAAGGGCTTCTGGTACAAGTGGAAGCGCGATCCGATGATCGCGGATTGCGTGATGATGTATGCGCAGCGCGGGCACGGGAAACGCTCCAGCTTCTATTCGGATTTCACCTTCGGCGTCTGGGAGGGCGAAAAGCTCGTGCCGGTGGGCAAGGCCTATTTCGGCTTCACCGACGAGGAACTGAAGGGGCTTGACCGCTTCGTGCGGCAGAACACCATCAACCGCTTCGGCCCGGTGCGCGAGGTGGCGCATGAGCCGGATTCCGGCCTTGTGCTCGAAATCGCCTTCGAGGGCTTGCAGGAATCGACCCGCCATCGCTCGGGTCTGGCGATGCGTTTCCCGCGCATCCACCGCATCCGGAATGACAAGAAACCAGCAGAAGCCGATCGGATCGAAACCCTCAGATCGCTTCTGCGGAAGGCGTGATCGGCAAAGCATGGGGCTTGCGCGATTGCAACGCCCTGACGCCCGCGCGCAAAAGGTCGGCCAGCCTTGCGACAAGGATCAGCAGCAGGCTGCCCAGCATCAGGCACAAGGCCGGGCGCTCCTGCAAGGCGGATTCGGCCGGCAGCAGGAACAGCAATGCCATGGGAGCCAGCACAAGGAAGCGCGCCAGCAGCAGCCGGGAGGAGCGCAAGGCCTTCTCGCCTGCCCGCCGGTAGAGGCTGGTCTCGCTGATCAGCAATGCCGCGCCATGCATCAGCAGCCCGATGGCGACAAGGCCGATCAAGGGCGCGGCCTGCAGCCAGCCGGCCCCCAGCACCGCGGGCAACCCGCGCGAGGCGGCGATGGCCGGGCCGATCAGGCCCGGCTCGAGGCGAAGTTCGGAAATCGGGAAGCTGACCGAGTATCCGCGAGCGCGGCAGGCGCGGAACGCGTCAAGCACATCCCGTGGCGCCTCTCCACACACTTTCAGCCAGCCGAGAATGGCCTCGTCAAACACGAAGAGCGGCCAGCGCGCCGGCGGCTGGTCGGCGATCTGCATGACGACGATCTCGTGCAGGCGAATGACCTCCATCATCACGAGCAAGGCACCGGCCAGCGCGATCATGAGCGCGAGCAGGGCAACCAGCATGCTCTGGCCCACCCGTTCGCCGGCCGGACGCAGCGCGGAACCAAGGCCGCCAAGGGCAAACCCCGCGACGAGATCGGGCAGCCCCTCTCGCCATTGGCCGGCGGGAATGGCGGTTGTCGCGTCACGCAGGATCGTCGCCAGCGTGCCCTGCAGGCTTTCCAGCGGAAAGGCGCGTTCCACGAAGGCGGCGGCCCCCAGCGGAGCCACGGCCAGAACAAGACCCAGCAGGAGGATCGCCCGCGCGAGCCGCGAGAGGCCCGTCGCGCCACCCAGCGCAACACCAAGGACCGATGCCAGAATGATCGGGCCGCGCAAAGCCTCGGCCTCGCGCTGGAGGATGGCGGCGAAACCGGCGCTCGCCAGCGGCAGCCACAGGGTGATCAGCACGAGACACATCATCGCGAGGGCCAGGCGCCGGAGCATGCCGCCCATGGCAAGGATTTTTCCGCCGGAAACCCCGAAGCCCGCTTCCCGCGGGAGCAGCGCGATCGCGCCGAGCCCATAACCGGCGATGAGAGAGCCGACCCGGACCGGGTTTTCGAGCGCAACGCCACCGCTGGCGGCAAGCCCCGCAAGGAGCAGGATGGCGAGGCGCGCCACCCGCCCGAAAGCCTGCGCCCTTGGCCGCTCCGCCAGAAAGGGATCGAGCCGATTCGTCGCCGAAAGCACGATCATCAACCCGAAAGAGAGGGCCAGCAGCGCCTGAAGCGCCAGCAGGCCGAGCGGCGCTGGCAGGCCCAGCCACTCCCCGAGAACCAGAAAGAGCAACCCGGCTGTCGTGATCGAGAAAACGAGAGTGGAAACCATGAAGCCGCCCTTCGCGCACCCGCTTTTTCGCCGGGGCGGGCGCGGCTGTCAAACAGCGATGGCTGCCTCAAGGGCAACAACCCTGACAGAATGTCGCAGGGTGCCGGTAATTGGATCGGATCATGGTGCAACCGCAATCCGCGTGTTAGCGTTACAAAAAATCAACAGGCAACATTCCAAGGGGGAAAAGGGATGTCGGCAGGTCTTTCCACGCCTCTGTCTGCGGATGGCCGCGGAACCATCGTCATCGCCGACGATCATCCATTGTTTCGCGGCGCGCTGCGTCAGGCGGTCAACGGCATCTTCCGACACCTCCACGTGATCGAGGCCGGCACGCTCGAGGAAGCAACGGCGGCGATCTCTCAGGAGCCGGAGGTCGATCTGGTGCTGCTGGACCTGAAGATGCCGGGCGTGAACGGTTTTTCCGGGCTCACCTTCCTGCGTTCGCAATATCCTTCCGTGCCGGTCATCGTGGTTTCGGGCATCGAAGACCCGGCGACCATCCGCGCCTGCATCGAATTCGGTGCCTCGGGCTATATCCCGAAGACCTCCTCCATCGAGACCATGCACGGCGCGATCGCGACAGTGATCGGGGGCGGACAATGGACGCCACCGCATATCCGGCTCGATGTGGGGGCGGACAAGGAGACAGCCGATCTGGTCCGGCGGCTCGCCAGCCTCACCCCGCAGCAGATGCGCGTGCTGACCATGCTGTCCGAGGGTCTTCTCAACAAGCAGATCGCGTATGAACTCTCGGTCTCGGAGGCGACCGTGAAGGCGCATGTCTCGGCGATCCTGATGAAGCTTGGCGTCGAAAGCCGCACACAGGCGGTGATCGCCGCCTCGAAGATCGAGCTTCCGGCCTGATCAGCAGGCCGAACTGGCCCAGTCGCGCGCAGCGCGGCCCACGAGGGCGGAAAGTCCCTCCGGCGGCGCGGCGGCGGCCAGCGTGTCCTTGATTTCCTGAAGCAGCGCCGGCCCCTGATAGATCAGCGCGGTATAGAGCTGGACAAGATTCGCGCCGGCCTCGATCTTGGCCAGCGCATCCGCGCCGCTGGCGATGCCGCCGACGCCGATCAGCGGAAACCTGCCCTCGACGCGGAGCCATGTTTTCGCGAGCTTCACGGTGGAGGGCCGGAAAATCGGCCTGCCGGAAAGGCCGCCGGCTTCCTTTGCCTGCGCCTTGTCCTTCAGGCTTTCGGGCCGGGCGGTGGTGGTGTTCGAGACGATCATCCCGTCGATGGGGCGGCGCAGCGCCACTGCCACGATGTCATCAAGCTGGAGATCGTCGAGATCAGGCGCGATCTTCAGCAGAACACGGGTCGCAAGGTTTGCCTTCGCGCGGGCATCGAGCGTGCGGTCGAGCAACTCCTCGAGGAAGGCCCTGCCCTGGAGATCCCGCAGGCCCGGCGTGTTCGGCGAGGAGATGTTGAGTGTCACGAATTCCGCATGCGGACCGAGGGTCTGGAGCAGCGCGACGTAATCGCCGATGCGATCGACGCTTTCCTTGTTCGCCCCGAGATTGATCCCGACAATCCCGGCCCGCCGGCGCTTCGCCAGGCGCTGGCGAACGGCTTCCATGCCGCTGGAATTGAGGCCGTAGCGGTTGATGACGGCCTCATCCTGCGGAAGGCGGAAGACGCGTGGGCGCGGATTGCCGGGCTGGGGCTGCCGCGTGACGCCGCCGACCTCGACGAAGCCGAAGCCCAGCCGCAGCACGGCATCGGGCACGCGGGCATCCTTGTCGAAACCCGCAGCCATGCCCACGGGGTTGGGGAACTTGAGCCCGAAGGCTTCCACGGCAAGGCGGGGATCATCCGGCCCGCAGGCCGGGAGCGGCAGCATTTCCAGCGCCCGCACGGAAAGATCATGCGCCTGCTCGGCATCGATCGCGCCGATCAGCGGGCGTAGCAGCGGAAAGGCTCGGGCGAACATGGATCAGGCCTCCTCGAAGGCGGGAAGAACGGGAAAGCCCTCCGCATCCTGGCCGATGGGCTTCATCCAGCGCACGGCAGGAAGCGGAAGCTCGGCATGAAGATGCGGAAAGAGGTCTCCGCCACGGGATGGCTCATCGCGCAGGGCATCACCCAGTTCGGCCCCCTCGACCGCCAGCAGCACAAGATCGCTTTGCCCGGCGAAATGCTTGCGGGCGGTTTCGATGAGCTGATGGGCATGGGAGAAATGGATGAAGCCATCTTGCCGGTCGATTGCGGAGCCGGCGAATCGCCTGTCCCGCCGAAAGGTCTCCCATTCGGAGCGAGACAGGATCTTGTAGAGAAGCGCCATGCGGCAGACTCCGGCTTGGGCGGGCGCGGCGAGATTTAGGCGGTTGCAGGGGTGCTGGAAAGCGCAATTTTCCGGCCGGAAGCTCAGCTTTTCACGGCATACCCCTCGCGACGGCCGCAGGTTTCGTGCAGGATGTTGCGGCATGTTGACCCATTCGCAGATCTGGACGGCCATCGACACGCTCGCGCAGCGACATGGCCTCACGCCCTCGGCGCTGGCCAAGCGGGCGGGCCTTGATGCGACCACCTTCAATCGCTCGAAGCGGCAGGGCGCGGATGGCCATCCGCGTTGGCCATCGACCGAATCCATCGCGAAGATCCTCGCGGCCACGGGCGTCGGCGTGGACGAGTTCCTGGCGATCATCACCAGCGAACCGGGGCCATCGCACCTGCCCTTCCAGTTCGCGGATCACCTCACGGCCGATGCCTTCGACGACGAGGGGCGGCCGCAGGGTGCCGGCTGGGACCGGATCGAGCCGCTCCAGGGCCTGCGGGGGGATGCTTTCGCGATCGGGCTCGCCTGCGACCGCTTCGCACCGGCCTACAAGCAGGGCGACATGATCATCGCCTCGCCCAGCGCGCCGAGGCGCCGAGGCGATCGCGTGCTGCTCCTTGCGACGGATGGCAGCCTGATGATTGGCGAACTCGGGCTCGAAACGGCCATGCAGGTGCGCCTGCGCGGCCTTTCGGGAGAAGAACTGCCTGCGCACAAGACGAAGGATATCCGCCTGCTCGCCCGCATCCTCTGGCTCAGCCAGTAATCCGGCGCGCGCTTCGGAAGGCCTCGTGCGCCGCAACGAGTTCGCCGGCAATCGCCTTGCGGATGAGCGCAACCGTGTTCTCGATGCCGTAGATCACCGCGAAGGAGCCGAAACGCGGTCCCCGTTCCTCGCCGAGAAGCACGTTGTAGATCGCCGCGAACCACGCATTCGAGACGCCGGGGCGCTCGGGTGTGGCGCCCTTGGCCGCGAAATCCTGATAGCGCGGCACGGCGCGCGCGACATCATAGGCCGCTTCCTGGATAGCCTCCGCCGTTGCATCCGCAGGCATCCCCGCAAGCTTGTCCGCCAACGCGGCGAAGGCCGCTTTCTCCACTGCATCGGGCAGGCGATAGGCCTTTTTCGGCTTCACGAAATCCTCGAAATAGCGGATCGCGTAACCGACCAGCGCATCAAGACGCGGATGGCTCTCGGGCGAGGCCGAAGGGGCATAGCGCTTGAGGAACCCCCAGAGAACGCCCTTCTCCTCGGCATTGGCGACCGCCACGAGGTTCATGAGCAGCGAGAAAGAAACCTTCTCGGACGGCGTGTTCTCGCCCTCCTTGCCCAGACGCTCCGGCGGCGGCGGATTGCCGCCATGAATGTGCCAGACCGGATTGCCGAGCTGGTTCTTCTGGTCTTGCCGGGGAAAAGCATCGAGGAACTGGAGATATTCATCCACCGCGCGGGGAATGACATCGAAATAGAGCCTTTTCGCCTCGCGTGGCTTGTGAAACATATAGAGCGCGAGGCTCTCGGGCGAGGCATAGGTCAGCCATTCGTCGATCGTCAGGCCATTGCCCTTCGATTTCGAGATCTTCTGGCCCTGATCGTCGAGGAACAGCTCATAGACATAATGCTCCGGCGGGATGCCGCCGAGGATCGCGCAGATGCGATCATAGATGCCGGCATTGGTCTGGTGATCCTTGCCGAACATCTCGAAATCGACATCGAGCGCCGCCCAGCGCATGCCGAAATCCGGCTTCCATTGCAGCTTCACATGCCCGCCGGTGACGGGCAAAGTCGTCTCCGCGCCGTCCTCGTCGAGGAAGGTGACCGTGCCCGCCTTCGCATCGACATGCTTCATCGGCACATAGAGCACGCGGCCGGATTTCGGCGAGATCGGCAGGAAGGGCGAATAGGTCGCCTGCCGCTCCGGACCAAGCGTGGGCAGCATGACGTCCATGATCGCCTGATAGCGCTCGGCCGCACGCAGGAGCACCGTGTCGAAGGTGCCGTTGCGATAGCACTCGGTCGCGCTCATGAACTCGTATTCGAAGCCGAAAGTATCGAGAAAGCGGCGGAGCATCGCGTTGTTGTGATGCCCGAAGCTCTCGTAATCGCCACCGAAGGGGTTCGGAACGGAGGTCAGCGGCTTCTGGAGATGCGGCTCGAGAAAGGCGCGATCCGGCACATTGTCCGGAATTTTCCTCATGCCATCCATGTCATCCGAGAAGCAGACGAGCCGGGTCGGGATTTCCCCGCCGGTCAGCGCCTCGAAGGCGCGGCGCACCATCGTGGTGCGCGCCACCTCGCCGAAGGTGCCGATATGCGGCAGGCCCGAGGGGCCATAACCTGTTTCGAACAGCACCTTCCTCTTGCCCGATTTCTCGATGCGCGCGACCAGCTTGCGGGCCTCTTCGAAAGGCCAGGCGGCAGAGGTCTGGGCAGCGTCGCGATAACGGGAAAGATCGGTCATGGAGGCGGCTTTTCCGGTAAAGGAGAAGCCGGTTCGTTACGGCTCGCGCTTCAAACCGTCAACCAGGGAGCGATTCGGCTTTCAGTAGAACGGCACCGGGAAGTGCTTGAGATAGAGCCGCGCGAAGCGGCCATCGCGGCTCATCCGGGTCAGCGCATCGTCGATCGCCTGCCGGAGCGGAATGTTGCCCTTGCGCATCACGATGCCTGCGCCCTCGCCGAAAAAGCGGCTATCGGCATAGGCCCCGCCGATGAACGTGCAGCAATCGAGCGATTCCGAACCATTGAGCCAGAACGCGATGGCAATCGCATCCCCGAAGGCGAGGTCCACCCGCCTGCGGCGCATGGCCTCCAAGGCCCCCTCCGCGCTTGCGAAGCGCTCGATCCTTACGGCCGGGAACAGCGCGTTGAGATAGGCCTCGTGCCGCGAGCCGCCGACCACCGCGATGGATCTGCCCTGCAGGGCCTGCGCATCGGCGGATCGGATCGCACCATCCTTGTGGCCGGCAAAGCGCGCGGGCACACGATAGACCGGCTGGGACACCTCGAAACGACGGCGCAGGTCCCCGTCAATGCGATGCGAGGCAATCACGGCATCGCCCTCGTTGATGTCGAGCGCCGGCAGGAGGAGTTCCCAACGGCGAGGCTGGATGGTGCATTGCGCCTCGATCTCGGCGCAGATTGCGCGCGCGAGATCGATGTTGAATCCTTGCAATTGTCCATCGGCCGCAATGAAATTGAAAGGCGGATAATCGTCTTCCGTGAGAAAACGGATACTGGCGATGCGCGGCCCGGCACGGCGTTCGATGCGCCGCTCGGGATCGACGAAAACCGGGATGCGGATCGGGTTGCCCTGCTGGGCGAAAGCCCGCGGCGCCGTGCCGGGCAGAAGGCAGGCGAGCAGGCCCAGCAGCACCAGCGCGCATCGGCCAGGCCTTCGGAAATGCGTCGGGAACCGGGAGACGAGGCGATGCATTTGGTTTCCTGCTCGGCTCTTGTTCATGTCGGTCATGCCATTTGCGGATGGCACAAGGCAATCGCAACGGTTGCCTTCCGGAGACATTTGGGACAAAGCGACGAAGGACCTTTCGCAACTGCGAAGGTCAGGCCGTGTTCTGTGACCAAGGGAGTGGCACGGGGATGACGAAGTGGGTTTACACGTTTGGTGATGGCCAGGCGGAAGGCAACGCCTCCTTGCGCAACCTTCTGGGCGGCAAGGGCGCGAATTTGGCCGAAATGTGCAGCCTTGGGCTGCCGGTTCCACCGGGTTTCACCATTCCCACAGAGGTCTGCACCTGGTTCTATGCCCATGACCGGAAATACCCGCTCGATCTCGCCCAACAGGTCGATGCCGCTCTGAAGCATGTCGGCAAGCTCGCGGGCCGCAGCTTCGGCGACCGGGAGAACCCCCTGCTGGTCTCGGTCCGATCCGGGGCCCGCGCCTCGATGCCCGGCATGATGGATACCGTGCTGAACCTCGGGCTGAACGACGAGACCGTGGAAGCGGTCGCGAGGCTCTCGAACAACCCGCGCTTCGCCTATGACAGCTACCGCCGCTTCATCACCATGTATTCCAACGTGGTCCTGGAGCTGGAGCACCATGATTTCGAGGACATTCTCGAGGAGTACAAGGATCACAAAGGCTACACGCTCGACACCGAGATGACCGCCGAGGACTGGAAGGCGATCATCGTCTCCTTCAAGGATTGCGTTGCGGAAAACCTCGGCAAGCCCTTCCCGCAGGACCCCCACGAGCAGCTCTGGGGCGCGATCGGTGCGGTGTTCGGCTCCTGGATGAATGCCCGCGCGATCAAGTATCGCGAACTGCATTCCATTCCGGAAAGCTGGGGCACCGCCGTGAACGTGCAGGCCATGGTGTTCGGCAATATGGGCGACACCTCGGCCACGGGCGTGGCCTTCACCCGCAACCCCTCCACCGGCACGAAGGAACTCTATGGCGAGTTCCTCATCAACGCGCAGGGCGAGGATGTGGTGGCGGGCATCCGCACGCCGCAGGACATCACCGAAGCCGCCCGCATCGCGGCGGGCTCGACCAAACCCTCGCTCGAAGCCGCCATGCCCGAGGCTTACCGGGAACTCGTGCGCATCTATGGCCTGCTCGAGAACCATTATCGCGACATGCAGGATCTGGAATTCACGGTTCAGCAGGGCAAGCTCTGGATGCTCCAGACCCGCAACGGCAAGCGCACCGCCAGGGCCGCGCTTCGCATCGCGGTCGATCTCGCCAATGAGGGGCTGATTTCGCAGGAGGAGGCCGTGAAGCGCGTCGATCCGGCCTCTCTCGACCAACTCCTGCACCCGACCATCGACCCGAAGGCGACCCGCCTGCAATTCTCGACCGGCCTGCCCGCCTCGCCGGGTGCGGCCACGGGCGAGATCGTGTTTACCTCCGAGGAAGCGGAGGAAGCCAGGAAGGCCAAGCGCAAGTGCATTCTCGTGCGCGTGGAAACCTCGCCGGAGGATATCCACGGCATGCACGCCGCGGAAGGCATTCTCACCACGCGCGGCGGCATGACCTCCCACGCGGCGGTCGTGGCGCGCGGCATGGGCAAGCCCTGCGTCTCCGGCGCGGGCTCGATCCGCATCGACATGGCGACCGGCACGATGACCTGCGCCGGCAAGGTGCTGAAGCGCGGTGATTTCATCACGATCGATGGCGGCAACGGACAGGTGCTCGTCGGCGAGGTCGCGATGCTCCAGCCGGAGCTTTCCGGCGAGTTCGCGGCCCTCATGGAATGGGCCGACAAGGCCCGCCGCCTCAAGATCCGCACCAACGCGGAAACGCCGCTTGATGCCCGCACGGCCGTGAAGTTCGGCGCGGAAGGCATCGGCCTCTGCCGCACGGAGCACATGTTCTTCGAAGGCGAACGCATCATCGCCATGCGCGAGATGATCCTCGCGGATGACGAGAAGGGCCGCCGCGTCGCATTGGCAAAGCTTCTGCCGATGCAGCGCTCGGATTTCGTCAAGCTCTTCGAGATCATGAAGGGCCTGCCCGTCACGATCCGCCTGCTCGATCCGCCCTTGCACGAATTCCTGCCGCACGAGCCGCGCGAGATCCAGGAAGTCGCGGAGGCCATGGGCGCTTCGGCCGAGAAGCTGCGCATCCGCGCGCTGGAACTTCGGGAATCGAACCCCATGCTCGGCTTCCGTGGCTGCCGTCTCGCGGTCGCCTATCCGGAAATCGCCGAGATGCAGGCCCGCGCGATCTTCGAGGCGGCCATCGAGGTGGAAAGGCGCACCGGCGCGATGGTGACGCCGGAGGTAATGGTTCCGCTGGTGATGACCAAGCCCGAACTCGACCTTGTCAAGGCGCGCATCGATGCGATGGCGCTGGCGGTCGCGAAGGAAACCGGCGTCACCGTGCCCTATCAGGTGGGCACGATGATCGAATTGCCGCGCGCGGCCCTGCGCGCCGGCGAGATCGCAGGCGCGGCGGAGTTCTTCTCCTTCGGCACCAACGATCTCACGCAGACGACGCTTGGCATCTCCCGCGATGATGCCGGCAACTTCCTCGGCTCCTACAAGGCGCGAGGCATCCTCGCCGAAGACCCCTTCGTGACGCTCGATCAGGAAGGCGTGGGCGAACTCGTGAAGATCGCGGTTGCGCGCGGCAAGGCGACGCGCGCCGGCCTCAAGCTCGGCCTCTGCGGGGAACATGGCGGCGATCCGGCTTCCATCGCCTTCTGCGAAAGCATCGGCCTCGATTATGTCTCCTGCTCGCCCTTCCGCGTGCCCATCGCTCGCCTCGCGGCGGCGCAGGCCGCCCTCGGCAAGGTGACGAAGGCTGAAGGCTGAAACTTCTTCAAGCGAAGCATGCCCCTGCGAAGGCGGGGGTGCTCACCCGTTCGCGGGAAGAAAATGCGAACAAGGAGACCGCTCATCACCTGCCAGAGATGGCCGTGCCGTTCCGAAACGCTCGCTTGTCTGGTTAAAATGCAGGCAGTTAACCTTGCTTTCTAAGGTTTCCTGAACCGTAACCGATGTTTTCTGTCCTGATCCGGAAGGGGATCGGGGTCGCGTCATGGGTTTTGCCCGGAGCATCGTCGAGGAGCGGCAGCGCTACAAGCGGCGACGCCGGACGATGCGCCTCTTCGCCTCCGTGGTCGCGACCTGGGGCCTTGCCGGGGCGGTGCTCGTCTCGACGACCGCGACTGCGGGCCTGAACCTGCATGTGCCGGATATCGAGTTCCGCCGCACCACGATGATCGAGCCCTCGCGGCTCACGCTCACCCCGCCGCGCCTGTCGCCGCTGATGATGCACAGCGAGGAGCGGATGGCCCGATACCACGAGCCGGAAAGCGCGTTAAACGGCCTGTCCGCGCATATCCGGCGGGTGGATCTCGCGCGCGCGAACCGGGTGCCGACCCTGCCGGGCCAGCCGCTGCTCTTCCTCGAGAACCGCGTGCTTCTGCCGGGCCAGAGGCTTGATCCAGCCGTCAACCTGCATCGCGCGGGCCGGCTGCTGGCGGCGCGTCTCTCGACATTCGGCGGGCGCACGCCGGCTTTGGGCCATGCAGGCCCCACGCCTTCCGGCCCCAGCCGCGCGGCTTTGACCCTTTCGCGCCCGGATGGCGCGACACCGGCCGTGAGCCGCGCAACGGCGCTCGCTTCCGTGACGCCGGCACCGGTGGAGCCCGAGATCATCATGGTCTCGACCCTGCGCATCCCGTCGATCCAGCCGGTGACACAAGCGCTGCTGCACATCCCGACCGTCGCCCTGTCGCTTCCCGATCTCGATCTGTCCGACCCCGAAACGCGCCGGCGGGAGATGAAATGCCTGGCGGAGGCGGTCTATTTCGAAGCGCGCTCCGAGCCTGAAACCGGGCAGGCGGCGGTCGCTCAGGTGGTGATCAACCGCGCGAAAAGCGGGCTCTATCCCACCTCGATCTGCGGTGTCGTCTACCAGAACCGCCATCGCTACAAGGCCTGCCAGTTCACCTTCGCCTGCGAGGGCAAGGCGCTGGTCATCCGCGAACCGGATTCCTGGGCGGTGGCGACGCGCGTGGCCCAGGAGGTGCTGGAGGGCCAGATCTACCTGCCGGCCGTCGGCGCTTCCACGCATTATCACGCGGATTACGTCGCGCCCTGGTGGTCGCGCAGGCTGAAGCGGACGGATCGCATCGGCCGGCATATTTTTTACCGGCTCCGGCCGGGCCAGACCTGAGATCGGATGCGGGATTTCTTTGTTTGATCGCATTTTCTTGACGCGAACCGGTGCCCGCCTCTGCCTTCGCAGGGGCATGCTTCGCCCTCCCCGCGCATTCACTTCCGGCTCATCGTTGTGGCCGGTTGAATTCACGCGCCGAACAGCGCCTGATCCATCGCGCTAAAGACGATCGAAAGCGGCGTCCCGCTCCCTTCGGTGCTCTCACCCCTTCCTGGCATCACCTCTTCCTGGCATCACCTCTTCCTGGCATCTCCCCGCCGACATGGCCGCGACCGGGGCGACGGGCTCGCTGAAAAGAGACGGCGCAAGCCCTATGGGCGGGCGGGAATGGGGCCCAGCCAGAATTGCAGCCCCGGCGTGCCCGGAGATGGAATATCGGGCAAGTCGATGCCGGTCTTGCGCATGAAGGTCCATTGTGGAACGGGGGCGGGCGCAGGATGGTCAGCCCTGAAATGCCCGCCGCGGCTTTCCTTGCGGTTCAACGCGGCCGTCATCATCAGATGAGCGACCAGAGACATATCTCCGAGCTTGCCGCGCAGGCCCTCCCGCATCACGCGGCCCGAGATTTTCTTTCGCATATCTGCCTTCCAGCCCGGCGCTGCGCCGCTGCGGATCACGCCAAGATTTTCCTGCATGAACCGTCGCAGTTCGAGGATTTCCTTGGCATCCGCATCGTTGTCGCCCGGCGCGGACCCCGCATCCCGCATAACCGCGTCGGTCGGGTTCTGTGCCTGCCCTGCAATCGCATGGGCAACCCGCGCCCCGAATACCACCGCCTCCAGAAGGGAGTTGGAGGCGAGGCGGTTTGCGCCATGCACGCCGGTATGGGCGACCTCACCCACCGCGTAGAGGCCCGGCACGCCGATGGCCGCGCCATCGGCATCCACCGCCACGCCGCCCATGTGATAATGCGCGGCGGGCGCGATGGGGATGACACGCGTCACAGGATCGATGCCCGCCGCGACACAAGCCGCATGCACCGTCGGGAACATTTCCGGAAACTTCGTGCCGATCGCCTCGCGACAATCGAGAAACGCGCCGTTTCCGGCCTGAATCGAGGCGAAAACGCCGCGCGCCACCACATCGCGCGGGGCCAGCTCGGCATCCCGGTGAAGCTTCAGCATGAAACGCTCGCCATGCTTGTCCACCAGCTTCGCGCCCTCGCCGCGCAGGGCTTCCGTCGCGAGCGGGGCAGGATCGCGACCGATATCGAGCGCAGTGGGATGGAACTGGACGAATTCCGGGTTCACGATGGTGGCACCCGCCCGGAAAGCCATCGCCAGACCCGAGCCCCAGGCCTCCTTCGGATTGGTCGTCACCGCGAAGAGCTGCCCCGCGCCACCCGTGGCGAGCACGACATGGCTGGCTTCGAACCGCAGGACTCGATTGCCTTCTTGCGCCATGGCGCCGGTGATGCGCCCATGCTCGACCAACAATCGAAGCGCCTCCGCGCCTTCGATCACGCGGATCGAGGGCGTATGGCGCACGGCGGCGATCAGCGCCTCCATGATCTTCCGGCCGGCCATGTCGCCGCGCACGCGCACCACGCGATGGTGGGAATGCGCCGCCTCGCGGCTCTGCACCAGCTTGCCCTCGAGATCGCGATCGAAGGGCACGCCGAATTCGAGAAGATCGAGGATGCGATCGGAAGCTTCGGAGACCATCAGCCGCACCATCGCCTCGTCGCAGAGGCCCGCGCCGGCCACCAGCGTATCCTGCACATGGCTTTCGATGGAATCGCCCTCGCCGATGGCGGCCGCGATGCCGCCCTGCGCCCAGGCGGAGGAAGCGCCCTCCCCCAAGGCCACGGGGGTCAGCACCGTGCAGGGCAAGGGCGCGAGCTTCAGCGCCGTGAACAGCCCCGCGAGGCCGCCGCCGATGATGAGGATGGAGGGCATGGGCGTTTCCCATCTCATTCCCGACCGGCCGGTTCCTCTCCGGAACGAGCGGGAATCCTCATCTCGAGAACCGGGATAGGGATTCCCGCCTGCGGCGGGTGCCGCGTCGGGGATGACAGGTTGCGTTACTGCGTCAAATTCACCATCCGCTCCACGGAGCGGCGGGCGCGGATGGCCAGTTCCTCGGGAATTTCAACCTGATGCTCGAGGGTGAGCAGGCTGTCGAGGATTTTCGGCAGGGTGATGCGCTTCATGTGCGGGCAGAGGTTGCAGGGCCGCACGAATTCGACATCCCGCGCCGAGGCCGCGACATTATCCGCCATCGAGCATTCGGTGACGAGCAGCACCTTTCCGCCATGCTGGGCCTTGGCATAGTCGATCATGCCGGCGGTCGAACCGGTGAAATCAGCCTCCGCGATCACATCGGGCGGGCATTCCGGGTGCGCGATGATGCGGATGGTGGGGTCTGCCTCGCGATAGCGGCGCAGTTCCTCGCCGGTGAAGCGCTCATGGACCTCGCAGGCGCCATGCCAGGCGATGATCTTCACACTCGTCTTCGATTGCACGTATTTCGCAAGATACTGGTCGGGCACGAAGAGCACGCGGTTCGTCCCGAGGCTCTCCACCACCTGAACCGCATTGGCGGACGTGCAGCAGATATCGACCTCGGCCTTCACCTCGGCGGATGTGTTCACGTAGGCCACCACCGGCACGCCGGGATAGGCCTCTCGCAGGCGACGGACATCCGCGCCCGTGATCGAGGAGGCGAGCGAGCAGCCGGCCTTGAGATCGGGGATGAGCACCATCTTCTCGGGGCTGAGCAGCTTCGAGGTCTCGGCCATGAAATGCACACCGCCCTGCACGATGATCCTGGCATCGAGCTTCGCGGCCATCTTGGCGAGTTGCAGGCTGTCGCCCACCACATCGGCCACGCAGTTGTAGATTTCGGGCGTCTGGTAATTATGCGCGAGGATCACCGCGTTGCGCTGCTTCTTGATGCGGTTGATCGCGGCGACATAAGGCGCGTGGAACGGCCATTCGACGCTCGGCACGATATGCTTCACGCGCTCGTAGAGATGCGCGGTCTCGGCAGCGACCTCCGGGGTATAGGTGAGGTCTGGGCGCGGGAGAACCTCCCGATCCGCGTTGCGGCTCGAAGCCGGAGCGCTTTGCGGAAGCTGAACGCTGCTCATCCTCGTGGTCCTTTCTGGGCTCGGACGTCCATGCGACCCTTTTGAACCCGTGACGAGCCCTCCAAAAGATCGTCATGAGCAAAACCAAGGCCCGTTTATACTCAAAGTGAGTATAACTCTTATCGCTTTTCCGGCGAAAAATCCAGTCCGAAAAATGAAGCTGCCGCCGAAGGCAGGGCGTCAGGTTTTCGCAAGCCTTTCCGGCTTCCGGCAGGGGAACCAGCTTTGTTGCGGCTTCGTTGTTGACATCGCGCCGCGGCTCGGCCTTTCCTGTGGTTTCATTTGCGATGGCCGCTTCCCTATGAATGAGTTCGTCCGCCTCGGCCGAAAGGCCCCGGGAGAAGTTCGCTTCCGGAGCGCGGCGTCGCATATGCGCCACCCCGCTTTTCGCCTTTCGGAAGCGCTTCTGGCTTGCGGCCTCACGCGCGAGCGGCTCCTGGATGAGGTTACCCGTGCCGGGGAGATGGGCTCGGATGTCATCGATCTCGGCCTTTGCGAGGGCTGGATTCACGAGGAAACGCTGCTGCGCGAGGTTGCCGCGCGGCTTGATCTCGCCTTCCTCGAGGAGCCCCCACCGGTGGGTGCCGGGGTCAGTCTCGATGAAAGCCTGCGCCTGCGTTCCTACCGGGCGGCGGGCGGCAGCCGGGAGGGCCTGCGCGTTCTTGCGCCCAATGGCGCATTGATCCGCGCCCTTGCCGAAGGTCGGATGATCGCGCCCAGTGGCCGCGTGGCCCTCATCACGCGCCAAGGCCTCTGCGATGCGCTGATCCGCTTTCACGGAGTGGATCTGGCGCGGAAGGCCGCGAGCACCTTGCCCCCGCGCTTTTCCGCCCGCTGGCCCGAGGCGATGCGCACAAGGATGCTCGGAACATTTGTGCCGATGCTGCTGGCGTCCTTTCTTGCGCTCATCGGCCTTGTGATCGCCTTCCCGGCCCTGTTCACGATCCTGGTGCCGACCCTGCTCGCGCCTTTGCTGATCGGCGGGGCGATGACAACCGTGATCTCGGCGCTTGCGAGCCGGGAGCCACTGCCCCTCCCGCCAGCGCTGGCGGAAGCAAAGCTGCCAGCCTACACGATCCTCGTGCCGCTCTACCGCGAGGCGGGGATGATCGACACGCTCGTCACCCATCTCGATCGGCTCGATTACCCGCGCGACCGGCTGGAAATCCTGCTGCTGATCGAGGCAGATGATGCCGAGACGCGTGATGCGCTGCGGGCGCGTCGGGCCGATCTTCCGGGCAGCATTCTCATTCTCGAAGTGCCGCCGGGCGAACCCCGCACCAAGCCGCGGGCGCTCAATGCCGGGCTGCCCTTTGCTACAGGTAAGCTGCTCGTCGTCTATGATGCCGAGGACGCGCCGGACCCGGACCAGTTGAAGCGCGCGGCCGCAGCCTTCGCCGTGGCGCATCCGCTCGTCACCTGCCTGCAGGCCCGTCTGGCGGTGGTGAATGCCTATGACAGCCTGCTCTCCTGCCGTTTCGCGGTGGATTACGCGGCCCTTTTCGACACCGTGAAGGCGGGCGCGGCTCGCCTCGGCTGGCCGGTTCCGCTGGGGGGGACCTCCAACCATTTTCGCACCGAAGCCCTGCGGCGCGTGGGGGCATGGGATGCCTGGAACCTCACGGAAGATGCCGATCTCGGCATCCGGCTCGCCCGGCTGGGGCACCGGGTCGAGGATCTTCCCTCCACCACCTGGGAAGAATTGCCGGCGACCTTGCGCCCCTGGATGAACCAGCGCACCCGCTGGATGAAGGGCTGGATGCAGACCCTGATGGTGCAGGCGCGCATGCCCCGCGACCTTCTGGGCGAGTTGGGGCCATTCCGTCTGCTGGCCATCAGCCTCACCGGCCTTTCCGTGGTGCTGGGCGCGCTGGGCTTGCCGCTCTGCCTGCTCTCCCTCGGCCTGCGGCTCTATATGGGCTTGCCGTTCATGGAAGGTCCGAGCCTCATCCTCCTGTCTGATATGCTGGTGCTCATGAGCCTCGCTGCGGCGCTGCTGCTTGAAACGGTGCCGCCACTCCTTGCGCTTTCCCGCCGACGATCCCTGCATCTCGCGCCGGCGCTGCTGCTGGCGCCGGTGATTTACATCCTGATTTCCGTGGCGGCATGGCGTGCGCTGTTCGAACTCGCGCACCATCCGTTCCTGTGGCGGAAAACGCCGCACGGCCTCATCAAGCGCGCGGGCGGGCTGGGCAGCTTGCAGGCGGGCGACGCTCAGAAGCAGAGCGCGAGCAGGCCGGTCATCATGGCGGAGAAGACCTCGCTTCCCGCCTGAGACCAGAGGGCGACCGCCAGCCCAAGGGCGGCGGCGATACCCACGAACCACAGCGCTCGATCGGCGCGCGAGAGGCGCGGCGTGCTGGCCGAGGGTTCGGAAACCGGCATGCGGGGCTCCTTCAGGACCATTCCGGCCCGCCTCCGAGGCAGACAGGAAAGGTTGGCGATAACAGGAATTTTCGCATCCCCGACCGGCAGCGTCAATGCAGGTGCGAGGAGGCTCCGGAAGTCACCCGGCGCCTGCGCAAATCTGCATTTGCCGGCCGGCATGCGGCGTCGGCAGGAGAATATTTACCATAACAAGGCAGCATTTCCCGATCGCTTGGCAGCCCTGTTCGCTGGCCGCGAATGATATTTGATCTTCAGCAGGACATGAATGGTGAATGAGCCTGTGACCGGCATGTTCCGCAAGGAAGCGCTCGAGGCGCGCGGGCGGACCGACGCGCTCGCCTCCACGATCCAGGTCACCAGTACCGGGATGCGCAGCACCCTGGTCGCGCTCGCCCTCGTGACGGTCGGGGCCGTCGCGGCCAGCGCCTATGTGCTGGTGCCGATCCAGATCACCGGCAATGGCGTGCTCATCGATCATTCGGTCCATTCGCAGGCGAGCATCACCCCTTCGGCGAGCGGTCTCATCGAGGCTCTGCTGGTCCGGCAGGGAGATCATGTCGTGAAGGGCCAGCCGGTCGCACGCCTTTCCTTGCCCGAACTGGCCAATGCCATCCCGCGGTTGCGGGGCGCCGCCGAGGCACTGGCGCGGGAAGACCAGGCGATGGCTCGGCTCGCCCGGCTCGATCAGGAGTCGGAAGGCCGCATCAGGGCCTTGAAGGCCGAGAATCTCGACAGCCAGATTGCCAATCTGCGGCGACGGATCGAATGGCTCTGGGACCGCGAACGGGCAGAGGCGGAATTGCTGGCCAAAGGCATCTCCACCGAGACACGGATGATCAAGGCCCGCCTCGCCGTCCAGGATGCGCAGGCGCAGCTTGATTCCACGATTGCCGATCGCCGCGCGCTCGATGCCGCCGCGCAGGAAGCGGAGGCCCGCCGCGAGCGCGAGCAGCTCGAACGCACGCTGAAGATCGATCAGGCCCGGCTGGAACTCGAGAGGGCCGAGCGCAATCTCGAATCCCGGCGAGTGGTGAAATCCCCGGTCGATGGTTTCGTCGCGGATCTGCCCGGCCAGGTCGGCACCCCGATCGCGCCGGGCCAGCCGCTGGCGATCGTGACGGCCGAGAGCCACATGGATGATGCCCGCATGCTGGAAGCAGCGGTTTATGTGCCGCTGACGGCCGGAAAGCAGATCTCCAGGGGTGATCGGGTGCTCCTGGCCCCGGCATTGCTGCATGAAAACCAGCATTTTCGCATTCTGGCCCGCGTGAAGCAGGTTTCCGGCGCGGCCTCCTCGCGCGATTCCGTGCTGGCGGCTTCGGGCAACGAACGGCTCGCGGAGCTGGTGACGCGGAACGGGCCGGTCTTCCAGGTTATCGTCGAGCTCGAGCGCGATCCCCGCAACCTTTCCGGGCTTTCATGGACCTCGGGCGGTGAAAGCCGCGCAGTGTTCACGCGCGGCACGCCCGTCGATGCCCGCATCACGGTCGAGCATGCCTCGCTGATCTCGCTCGCGCTGCCGGCCCTGCGCGGCATCGCGTTCCGCGAGCCGCCCGGTTGGGCGGGCGACAAACGATGACCTTTCTTGCGCCGCGCCTGCCCGTGATCCTGCAGATGGAGGCCGCCGAATGCGGTGCCGCCTGTCTCGCGATGATCCTGGCGCGGCATGGCCGGCCGATCACCCTGGAAGCTGCCCGCGTTGCCTGTTCCACGGCAGGCGACGGGTTGGATGCCGAAAGGCTGGTGGCAGCGGCCAAAAGCTATGGTCTGGAGGCCCGCGGCCTGCGCCGTGAGCCGGAGACGCTGGAGGACCTCCCCTTACCCCTGATCCTGCACTGGAATTTCGATCATTTCGTCGTGCTCGAATCCTGCCGCCGGGGCCGTTTCGTCATTCACGATCCCGCCTCCGGTCGCCGCGTGCTGGACCGGCACGAATTCGGGCAATGTTTCACCGGCATCGCGCTCGTGCTGCAGCCGGGCCCGTCCTTCCGACGCGGGGGACGTTTCTCATCGACAGCGCGACTGCTCCTCGCGGAGGCTGCGCGCGCGCCCGACGCCGTGCTCGGCGCGGCAATGCTCGGCCTTGTCGGAATTGTGCCGGGCGTCGCGATAACGGGTGCGATTGCCGTTTTTTCCGATCATGTCATCGGGCAGGAACGCCTCGATTGGGGCGTCGCGGTTCTGGGAATCCTGCTGGTCGCGGGTCTGGCGCAGTTCATGATCGCGATCCTCAACGGGCTCATCGCGTCTGCCTTGCGGGCGAAGGTCGCCACGCATGTCGCGGCCGGCGGCATGTGGCGCGCGATGCACCTGCCGATCTCCTTCTTCGCCCAGCGCAGCGCCGGCGAGATCGTCTCCCGCCTGCGCCGCAGCTCGGATATCGGTCAGATCGTTGCCGGATCGCTGCTGCGGCTCGTGCCGGACGGGATCGCCCTGCTCGGCTATCTCGCATTGCTCGCGGCCTTCGCGCCAACCATCGCGGCGGTCATCGCGGCCGTGGCGCTCGTCAATTTTCTGCTCATGGGAATGCTCGCGGCGCGCATCTCCGTCGTGAATGCCGCGCTGCAGGCCGCCGAGGGCGTCGCGGCGGGAGCGCTCGCCGCTGGCATCGCCGCGCTGGACAATTATCGCCTGCATGGCCGTGAAATGCTTCTGGTGGAGCGTGTCGCGGCCGTCGAGGACAAGGCCCTCGAACATGAGCAGCGAATCGGCCAGCTGCGCAGCATCGGCACGGTTGCGCCGCAATTTTCGGCGATGCTGATGATGGCCATCGTGCTCTGCCTCGGCGCCTGGATGGTGATGCAGGGCCAGCTCACCCTGGGCGGTCTGATCGCCTGCCAGGTGCTGGCCGGGCTGCTCAACGCCCCCCTCACCGGCATGGCCGGCGCGATGCCGCACCTCCATGAGGCGGCCGGTGCTTTGGCGCGCCTGCGCGACCTCACGAACTATCCCTCCGCCCGGGCCTTCGAGGCCAGGCGGCCTGCGGCAAACCTGCCTTTGCCCTGCCGGGGGCACTTGCGGCTCGAAGCCATCAGCTTCGGATTTGCGCCGGGAAATCTGCTCTTCCAGGACGTGACGCTCGATTTCGAACCCGGACGCCTCGTCGCCATCATGGGCGCCTCGGGTGCGGGAAAATCGACTCTGGCGCGGATCGCGGCTGGCCTGATCGAGCCCCGGGAGGGCCGGGTGATGCTCGATGGCGTTCCGCTCGAGCAATGGCCGCAGGACGAACTGCGCCGGGAATTGGCCTATGTGCCGCAGCAGGCAGCCGTATTCTCTGCCAGCATCAAGGAAAACCTGACCCTGCGTGACGCGATGGTGACCGAGGCGGACCTCGCGGCGGCGTTTGCGCAGGCCGGATTGCAGAATGTGGTGGCGGGCCGTTCCGCCGGCATCGAAACGCTCCTTTCTGGGCATGCGCCGGGGCTGAGCGGCGGCGAGGTGCAACGCCTGGCCCTGGCCCGCGCACTGGCCCGCAAGCCCCGCGTGCTCATTCTCGATGAAACGACAAGTGCGCTTGATTTCACAACGGAAACCGGGATCCTCGACGAATTGCGGCGCAGCGGCGCCAGCGTCCTGATCGTGACACATCGGGTGGGAACCGCCATGCGCTGCGATGAACTCGTGCTGCTCGCAGGCGGCGGGCGCATCATACGCGGCGAGGCGAAATCAACGCCGGCCAAGGACGCCACCCCGGCCCGGAGGTGCGCATGAGCGGCGCCGGGGGCATCCTGTCACCCGCCTTCGAGGCGTTGGCCGAGAATATCGGGCATATCGAGCGGGTTCTCGGCCAGGATTTGCGACGGGCCGAGCACCCGATGCAGCGGCTGATGCGCATCGGGGCCCAGGCACTGGGCATCGAGGCCAGATACCTGCCCATGCCCCATGCCGGTGAAGCAACGGAAGAGAGCCTGCGCCGCATCGGCGAAGCCGCCGGGCTCCTGCTGCGGCCTGTCACGGTCGATGCCAGATCCCTCGCCCATGCCACAGCACCGATTCTCGTCACGCGGCGCGATACTGGCGAGATGCTGCTGGTGCTGCGAAAGGGCACGCGCCAGCGCATCATGCATCCCGCTGCGCCGGCCGAGACACGTTGGCTCGAAAAAACGGCCGATCACGGCTTCGAGGATCGCGGCTTCCTGCTGGGGCCGTGCCTGCCCGAAAAGCCCGTCACGCGCAGCGCGCTGGCAATGTTCGGCTGGAAGATGGCGACCGGCGAGCTTGCGGGTTATGCCGGCATGATGGTTCTCGCCGGCCTGCTGATGGCGTTCATGCCGATCCTCGCGGCGCAGATCATCAGCACGATCATCCCCGGCCGCGAGATGAGGCTGCTCGCCGAGATCGCCCTGATACTCGCGATGCTGCTTGCCTGCCATGCCGCCGTGCAGCTTGCATCCGGGCTCGCGCTGGCGCGCATCGAAGGCAGGCTCGGCTCCATGCTGCGCGCCGCCGCGATGAATCGCGCGGTGCGACTGCCGCCGGAAAAGCGCTTGCCCGTTCCACCACCGATCATGGCGCTGGCCATCCGCAGCGTGGAAGGCTGGCATCGCGCGGTCTGGAAGCTGGCGCTTGCCCTTTGGGCGAGCCTGCTCCTGGCCCTGCCGAGCCTGCTGGTCATGGCCTCCAGCGCGCCGGTTGCGGCGCTGGCGGTCTTCTCCGGTGCGGTGCTGATGACCACCCTTTCCGCGAGCATCGTGCTTCTGCAGCAGAGGGCGATTGTTCCTTCGCCGGGCAGCGCGCCCGCGAACTGGAAGGTGACCGCCTATGAGGGTTTCGTGAACATCGAGACCGTTCGCGCGAGCGGCGCGGAACCTTCCGTCTTCAACCATTGGACAGGAGGCTTCGAGACACAGCAGCGCCGCCAACGGGCCTCCTCGCGGCTGGCCGCGATCGCCTCCGGCCTTGCCGCCGCGCTGGAACCGCTGCTGCTGGCGCTGGCCATCGGCGCAGTGATCCTGACGGCCACCACCCTGCCGGGCGAGGCCAGCATTCCCTTCATCCTGGCGACGACGGTGGTCATCGGCGCGGTTCACGCGGGGATCAGCGCAATCGGGCAATCTTTCATGCTCGCGCGGGAATGGAAACTCGCCGAGCCCCTGCTCGCCAGCGTGCCGCTCCGCTCAAGCCAGGGCGAACACCTTCTGGCGCTGAAGGGCGCGATCCGCGTCGTTGCGGCGAGCTATCGCTATCAGGCCGACCATGTGCTGGCGCTCAGCAATTCCAGTATGGAGATCAAGCCCGGCGAGTATGTCGGCATCACTGGCCCCTCGGGTTCGGGCAAGTCCACATTGCTGCATGTCATCCTTGGCATGAAAATGCCCGAAACAGGCGCGGTCTTCATCGACGGGGTCGACATCCGCACGCTGGACATGCCGGCCATCCGCCGCCGGATCGGCATCGTGGGACAAGGCGCGAGCCTTTTTCCCGGGACCCTGCGCGAAAACATCGCCCTCGGCCTGCCGATTTCCGATGCGACAATTCTTGAATGCCTCGCGCTCGCTGGCATTCGGGCCGAGGTCGAGGCGATGCCGCTTGGCCTCGGCACGGTCGTGGGCGATGCGAACCCCATGTTCTCGGGCGGCCAGGTGCAGCGCCTGCTCTTTGCCCGCGCGCTGGCGAGCCGCCCGAAAATCGTTCTGCTCGATGAGGCGAGCAGCGCGCTCGATCCGGCCGCGCAGGCCATGATCACCCGCTCGCTGCGGGCCCTCGGCATCAGCATCCTTGCCGTGGCGCATCGGCTCGAGACCCTGCAGGCCTGTGACCGCCTCTATGTGATGGATCGCGGCACGATTGTGCAGCACGGCACCTTTGCGGCGCTGGCCAACCGGCCCGGCCTGTTCTCGGATTTGCTGGAATCCGGCCAGTTCCCGACTGATGCCGAGTGATCGGCGAACGCAAACGCAAATCAAACTCGGAAGGCGAAGAGCTTGAGGGCTGCGGTGCAATGTTCTGCGAGCTTGTCATGGCGGATGGCTCTGCGGCGCAGGTGCCGGCTTCACGGAGCAAATCCGGGGGCAAGCCTTGCTGAAGAGGCGCTCGACGAAAGCGCGCACCTTGCAGATATGTTTCAAGAAGCAGATCGGACCCTTGCATTTGGCCTTGGGCGGGCTTCTGGCCCATGCTTTCCTCTCCGCCACCGCCAGGGCAGACCAGAAAGCGCCCGACCGCATCACTCTGGAAATTCATTCATGACCCGCCGGTCATCGACACGCGGAACGCTGCGAGGCTTGATTGGAACCCCGATGGTGCCGGGCCGTGAGCCTGACGGATGCCGGGCAAGACTTTCTCGAGCGCAGCCGCCGCATCCTGACCGATCTCGACGATGCCGAACACACGGCCGAAAGCGAACGCGGCGAACCCATGGGGCGTTTCGTGGTGTCCGCGCCGCTGATCTGCGCGTTCATGAACCTTCACCACAAGCTGCGCGGCGAACTTCAGCTCTCCGGCCGGATGATGAACCTCGTGGAAGATGGCGTGGATGTCGCGATCTGCATCGGCCTTCTCGCCGATCCAGGCGATATCGCTGGCAAGGTGAGTGCCGTCCGCAGCGTGCTCGGGCCTGCGCCGGCCGATCTCGCGACCGCAGACACGCCGGATGACCCCGAAGCGCTGCGCGACCATCGACTGATCGCCTTCACAGGGCTCACCGCCCAGCGGCAATGGTGATTTCGGCGGCAGGGCGGCGGGATCACCATGGCGCTATCCTGTCAAGTCATTGAACTCGCAACACCGCCCATGACGCCTGACTTGTCTTGCGAAGTGCGGAACATGGATCGGCAAGCGTCTATTTCGAATACTTCCAGACCGTCGTTCGAGAGACGCCAAGCCTGCGCGCGGCCTCCGTTTGATTGCCCCCCGTGGCCTGAAGCGCGGCCGCGACCCGGCTGCGGATGGCCGCCTCGGCGACGGCTTCCAGGGTTTGATCGGCTTCGAGGTCGGATCGGGCGTTCACAGGGGCGCGCTCTGGAAACAGATCTGCCGATGTCAGCACATCATGGTCGCGAAGGGCGGCCGCGCGTTCGATCCGGTTGCGCAATTCTCGAATATTGCCCGGCCATGAATGATCGAGAAGCAAGGGCATCGCTTCGGCCGAAATGGAGAGAGATTGCCCCTCGGGGGCCGAGCCCGCGAGGAACGCGTTCGCGAGCGGAACGATCTCATCCCGTCGCTCTCGCAAAGGGGGAATCACGAGTTCGATCACCGCCAGACGGAAATACAGGTCTTCCCGAAAGGTTCCGGCTGCGATCATGGCCTTCAGATCGCGATGCGTTGCGGCAATCACCCGGCCGCCAAAGGATCGCTGCTCGATCGCGCCGACGGGCCGGTAGGTCTTCTCCTGAAGCAAGCGGAGGAGCTTGGATTGAAGCGCGATTGGCAATTCGGCGATTTCATCCAGAAACAGCGTGCCCTGATCCGCCTCCCGCACCACACCCGGCATCCGGGAGACGGCGCCCGTGAAGGCTCCCTTTTCGTGGCCAAAGAGCAGACTCTCCGCGAGATCCAGCGGGAGTGCCGCGCAATTCAGCGGAACGAAGGGGCCGGAGGCGCAGCGAGAGGCAGCATGCGCGAGGCGTGCAGCCCGTTCCTTGCCAACGCCTGTTTCGCCCAAGAGCAAAAGAGGAAGATCGCTGCGCGCCGCCTTTCCGAGGGTGGCCTCGAAGGCGTTCATGGAACTTGTGCGCTGTTCTCTCCGATCCTTTTCCAGCGGCACGGATTCTGACCTCTGGACCATCTGCTGGATGAGGGTGACGAGCGCGTCGGTATCGACCGGCTTGATGAGGTAGTCACGCGCGCCGGCTTTCACCAGGCGCACGGCCTGTTGAACCTCCCCGAAGGCCGTCATGAAGATGTAAGGGAGAAGCCCCAGGGTTCCCGTGATCTGCCGGAAAACATCCTCGCCGGTGCCGTCCGGGAGGCGCATATCGCTCAGAACAAGGTCAGGCGGAAAGGCACGCGCCTTGCGGATGGCCGAAGCGCCATCCGGTGCAAGCAAGACGTCAAAGCCTTCCAGGCGCAGGCGCTGCGACATCGCCGGCCCGAGCGTGGGATCATCCTCGATCAACAGGATCTTGGCCCCGTCCCTGCCGCCCATGGCTGGTGCCGAAGAATTCATGGCTGCGCTTCCAGTGGGATTTCAACACGGACGGCGGTTCCGCCCCCGGCATTGCCTTGCACGGAAACGCGCGCATTCAGATCACCCAAGATCGATACGATCGCATCAATCCCGATCCGGCGCGAGCGGATATCCTGCGCGTCCTCGCCCAACAGGCGGCGAATATGGCTTTGCTCCATGCCCGGCCCCTCGTCGCTGACCAGGCATGTGAGTTGTTGCTCCACGATCCGGGCTTCAAGGCAGACGCGCCCGGAACGGGGCGAGACAGCAACCGCGTTGAGCAAAAGGTTGAGCAGAACCTGCCGAACACCACTGGCGGCAATATTGACCGGGCCCGGCACCTCGATCTCGAAGGCCAGTTCCACCTCCTGCTTTCGGGCCGCCGGTTCCACGAGCAGGCGGATATCCTCGAAATCCTCGCGGGCAAAACGCCTTTCATCCTCGGGCCGGTAGACATTCAGCGTGCGCGTGACGAGCGCATCCAGCGAATCGATGCCGCGAGCGAGAAATTCGAGCGACTCCGCGCGAACCTGGGGGTCGCCACCGAACTTCCGCAAGGTTGTCACGGCGGTCGCGAGGCCACCAAGCGGGTTGCGAACCTCATGGGCCAGGGTCGCGGCGAGCCGCCCGAGCGCGGCGGCCTGCGTGCGCTCGGCGATCTCGGCCCTCAACCGGTCCCGGTCGCGCAGGCCATCGATCATCTCGTTATAGGCGGCCAGAACAGGTCTCAATTCCTTGCTCGCCCTTGCCGCAAGCGTCGGGGGTACGGGCTCGGGCCGCCGGGCGCCATCCTGAAGCAGCGCGAGCAGGCCATCGATGGGGCGCCCCAGGCGGCGCAGGACGAGATAGGTCAGGAGCCCGCAGAGGGCGGCGATGATCAGATCCAGCAGCGCAACGCTCCAGAAAAGCCGCCCGCGCGCAGAAATGGTGTCGCTCACATCGAGCGCTGCGACCAGGGCATGTTTCTCATCCGAGGTCGTGCTGCGGCGGACCCAGGCAAGGCCGGCGGAGGAATCCAGCCGGAAGGATTGTGCTCCCGAGGAAATGGATGTCGGGATCGTTGGAGAAGCACCGGTCGCCGTAGAGACCAATGCAGAGCCATGGCTGTCGACGAGATAGAGCCCGACCTCGGCAACGCCTTTCTGGACGGTGAAGGCGCGCCGGAAGCCTGCATCCACGGCCGGCCAATTCTCCGCCTCGATGAAGGGCTGGGTGCTCGCCTTCAAGCCGTCGAGATAGACATTGGCCAGCCGCTCGATCTGCTGGTCAGCCTCCCGGTTGGCCAGGCGAAGCGCCAGTTGCGTGCTGGCAACGGCCACGACGAACACGATCAGCGCTGCAAAGAACGGTAACTTCAAGGCGCTGGCTCGCCGCTCGAATTGCCTGTTGCCCGGTAAAACCATCCTGCGCGCACCCCTTCGCGGGATGGGGTGGCTGATTACGGCAGCAAGATCAAGTCAGCCCGCTCGGCGGCGAGTTCGTGAAGGTCCTCCCGGATGGAGCCAAACCAGCCGCGGCGATGGCTCAGGGTCGGACAGATGACGGCATCGGCACGGGAAAGACGCGCCAGCATCTCAGCCCGGTCCGCATCGAAATCGATGGGGGCTGTGACCTGCACCCGGTAGCCGTGCTGTTCCAGAAGCGCCGCCTGTTCCCGAGCGAGAAAATCAAGCTGGTCGCGCATGCCGCCAATGGTCGTGACCTCGACATCGGCGGACTGCCACAGACCGGTGCGGATCAAGGCATGGGCGAGCCGGCCGGCGTGCGGTGTGAGGGAGACGATCAGCAGGATGCGCCGAACGGAGTGAGGGCGGCGACGCACCCGCAGGACCGGCGCGATCCCCGCAACGGAAAGCTCCGTCGCGATCTCTTCGGTGGGCGAAGCTGGCTCTCCGAGGCGGTCAACACCCGCCGGCACCACAAGGATATCCGCGCCAGCCGCTGCCAGAACCAGCGTCGGGAAGTTCCGTTCCTCGTGGCGGACCTGGGTCTTGACGTGGCGCGCGAAGCATAGCTCGTCGAATTCGGCGATGGATTTGCTTGCCCGTTCGCGCATGCGCGTCCGGCGTTGATCACCCAGCCAGCGGGCCCAGGCCATGCCTCCGACCGGGACAGGCCCCGGATGATCAGCCGCATCGGCATCAAGCGCGGAAAGGCCGGTGAGCCGGGCTCCTGCGGCTTCCGCGATATCCAGAGCGGTTGCGGAAGCCTCGGATTGGGAGGGCCCGCCAACCAGCCAGGCCGTCAAGGCACGCAGCTGCGTCCGTCCCGGACTGAGCGGAGCGGTGGCGTAGTTCCTGTTTTCGGCTGCACTCATGATGTTTCCTTCCTGTGCGGTCGAATTTCCGAGGGTTGGCGCGGGATCACGATGGGGACGGACCACGCGGCCGGGACTGATATCGAAGACATTGCGGGGAAGAACGCCGCGCAGGGCGTCTGTGAGCGTGCTCGGCGCGATGGGGCCGCCGGAGATGTAGGCGGCCCGGCCGAGGGCATGAGAGGCAATCGGCGAGGTCGCGAGCAGGAAGGCCATGCCGGCCAATCCGGTCAGGATCGCCCCCACGCTGCCGATCGAAAGCCCGACGCCGAGCATCAGGAGACCGGACCCGAGCACGCCGGCCTTTGTCGCGGCATGCATGCGCGTGAAGGGATCCGGCAGGCGCAGCAGGCCCACGGCGGCGATCGCGACGATCCCGGCACCGAGAAGGATCGCACCACCGGCAAGGATGGCAAGGACCGTGCTCATTCCGTAGGCTCCCGCCCCGCGCTCACGCGCTCGAGAAGGGCGCTGAAGGCTACGGCTGTCAGGAAACCGAAGAGCGCGATCCCGAAGGCGACATCGAGAAAGGCCTGAGACCCGGTCACGCCCGCCACGAGCGCCGCGATGCAGATGCCCAGAAGCCCGAGCATGTCGGTGGCAATCACCCGGTCTGCGGTGGAGGGCCCGCGCAGCAGGCGCCAGCCAACCGCGAGGACGGAAAGCGAAACGAGGCCAATCGCGACCCCCTTGCAGAGCATCAGCAGCGTCATGGCAGAACCTCCCGGGCGCGGGCTTCGAGCGTGGATTTCATCGCCGCGATGGCGGCTGCATGGTCCGGGGCGTCCATCACATGCACGTAAAGCTGCGTGGCATCGGGCGAGACCTCGAGGCTTGTGGTGCCCGGGGTCAGTGTCACCATGCTGGCAAAGAGCGTGATGCCACCCTCCGAGCGGACATCGAGGGGGACGGCGAGGATCGCGGGGCGGAGCTTCTCCGGCGGGCTCAGCACGGCCTTGATCGTGGCCCAGGCGGAGAGCACGAGTTCTGCAGCAAAGGTGGTGGCCACCCGGACCCAACCGAGGATGGAATGGCGCCCGGGCCGCGCTGGAACAGGATCGGTCATGGCTTGATCTCCGCAAGGCGGGAAGCGTCAGGGCCGAGCACGGCTGCGATATAGGCATTCCGGTCGAGGAGGCTTTCCGCGGCCTCGATCGAGAGCGCCGCGAAGGGCTCGGTGAGAAGACCGATGGTGATGGTCATTCCGCCGAGCACGACGATTGGCGCATAGGTCGCGAGCCGCTCGCGCGCGTTCCAGGGCAGGGGCGACGGCCCATCCTCCGGCAGAGCCTTCCAGAAGGCCTCGTTCCAGATCTTGATCATCGAGTAGAGCGTGAGAACGCCCACCGCGAGCGCGATGCCGGCGAGCCAGTAGGCTTCCGCCTCAAGGCCCGAGCGGATGACAACCAGCTTGCCCCAGAAGCCGGAGAGCGGCGGAATGCCCGCCAGCGACAGGGCCGGAACGAGGAACATCACCCCCAGCAGCGGCTTGATCGCCCAGAGCCCGCCGATCCGTTTCAGGGCGAATGACCCGGTTTCCTGCCGGATCGCCCCGGCCAGCAGGAACAGGTTCGCCTTCACGATGATGTGGTGGACGATGTAGAGAATGCTGCCGGCGATCGCGAGTGGCGTCATCAGCGCAACGCCCACCAGCATGTAGCCAATCTGGCTGATGATGTGGAACGACAGGATCTTCCGGATGTCGTAGTGCATGGCGGCGCCCAGCACCCCGGTGACCATCGTGGCCACCGCGACAGCGAGGAAGACGGGGCCAAAAAACCCGGCCTCATGGGCGAAGACCAGCGTGAAGATCCGGATGATCGCGTAGACGCCGACCTTGGTGAGCAATGCCGCGAAGATGGCCGCCACCGGCATCGAGGCGGTGTGATAGGCGGCAGGCAGCCAGTTGAAGAGCGGGAACAGGGCCGCCTTCGCGCCGAACGCGACCAGAAGCAGCATGCCCACCGCCGCCAGAGCCCCCTGGTTCTCGACGGTCGGCGCGATGCGGGCGAGATCCGCGAAGTTCAGCGTCCCCGTCAGGCCGTAGAGCAGGCCCACCGCGAGCAGGAACATCGTGGTGCCGATCAGGTTGAGCACCACATAGCGGATGCCGCCATCCAGCTGCTCGCGCGTGCGCTCCAGCACGAGAAGGCCAAAGGAGGCGATCAGCATCACTTCGAACCAGACATAGAGGTTGAAGATATCGCCGGTCGAAAAAGAGCCGCAGACACCAAGGATGAGGCTGTGAAAAAGCGGCTGGAACCCGGCGCGGTCGCGCTCGATCGAGGCCGGCCCCAACGCATAGATCGAAACGGCCAATGCCATCAGGCCGGTGATCACCAGCATGATCGCGGAGAACAGGTCGATCACGAGGCTGATCCCGAAAGGTGCGGCCCAGTTGCCCATCTGGGTCACCAGCACCGCGCCATCGGCTGTGCGGGCGAGCAGCATGAGCGCAGCGCCGAGCAAGGCCGCCGAAGCAGCGAGCCCGATCGGCCGTTGCACTTCCGGGCGGTGCCAGAACAGGGCCGTGAGGGCTGCCGCCAGAAGCGGGATCAGGATCGGGGCCACAAGCAGCAGGGCCATCACGCAGCCTCCTGTTTCTGCCGGAAGGCCGGCGCGAGCGGCTCGGGCTGCGGTTTCACCGGACGCGGCTCGGCCTCGTCGACCTCCTCGATCGAGATCGTCGCAAAGGCACCATAGGCCTTCACCACCAGCATCAGCGCGAAAGCCGTGAGCCCGAAACCGATCACGATGGCGGTGAGGATCAGCGCCTGCGGCAGCGGGTTCGCCGCCTCGGCTGCCAGAGCCTTGGCTCCGGGTTCGACAAGCGGCGGCAGCATGGATCCCACGCGCCCGGCCACGAAGATCGCGAGATTGGTGGCCGTTCCCAGGAGCACGAAGCCGATCAGCACTCGCGGCAGATCCCGCGCGAGGAACATGTAGATCGAAGCCGCCGTGAGCATCCCGACCACCACGATGAAGACCGTGCTCATCACGCGCTCTGCCCGCTCTTGTCGAGTTCCACCAACGCGAGGAAAAGCGCGCTCACCGTGCCGATCACTGTGAAATAGACGCCGACATCGAAGACCAGAGCCGTGCTCAGCGGCAGGGTCACGCCCATATTCGGGAACCACCAGAGATGCGTGAGATAGGCCTGGCCGGGCGCGAGCAGCGCCGGAAGGCCACTGGCGAGGGCCACCAGCACGCCGATCGCGCACCAGCTCACCGGCGAAAGCCTCAAGACGCGTCGTGCCGCGTCCGGGCCGCGCGCAATCGCGAAGAACAGGATGCCGCCTGCGGCCAGCAGACCTCCGATGAAGCCGCCGCCGGGATCATTATGGCCACGCACCAGCACATAGAGCGAGACGAAGATCGGCACCCAGAGCAGCAGCGGCGCGGATGTCCTGAGGATCAGGGACGGGTTCATCGGGAGCCCTCGGACTTCGCAAGGTTCGGGGATTGGGACGCCTTTTCGGGCGTTTCGGGCGTGCGCCGGAGCAGGGCCACGACAGCGAAGGCGGCAATGGCCAGCACCGTGATCTCGCCGAGGGTGTCAAGCGCGCGGAAATCCACGAGAATGACATTCACGACATTCCGGCCATGGGCAGAAGGGACGCTCTCGGCCCCGAACCACAGCGAGAGGCGCGGGTCGAAGGGGCTCGCGAGCACCGCGGCCAGCATCAGTGCAACAGCCAATCCGCCCCCGAGCGCAACGGCGAGATCGACCGTCTTCTCGTGGCCCGTCCGAAGGTCGCGACGCCGCAGCGGCAGGCGCATCAAGGCCGTTGCAAGGATCACGACCAGCAGCGTCTCCACCGCGAACTGCGTGAAGGCGACGTCCGGCGCGCCAAAGGACAGGAAGATCAGCGCGGTCGCAAAGCCGACCAGCCCCATGGCCAGGACCGCCTGAATGGAGGTCCGCGCCACCATGACTGCGATCGCGCCCACGATGATCAACAAGGCAATGCCCAGACGCGGATCAACGGGGGCCTCCAACCTTGGCCAGGCAAATCCACCCCGGATGATCAACGTCCCGATGCATGCGGTCGCGATGACAAGAAACAGGGTCCGGATGTAACCGCGCAGCGAGCCGTGCTGGATGGTGGTTGTGACCGTCTCCGCTCCCGCAATCACCTGCGCAAGCAGCCGCTCGTAGCCCACCGCGGGACCGTATCGGTCCATCGCTTCAAGGCTCCGGAGGCGTGGCACGATCCGCTCCCAGGAAAGATAGAACAGCACGCCGAGGGCCATGGTCGCTGCGCTCAAAGCCAGCACCAGGTTGAAGCCATGCCAGAGCTTCAGCGTGACCTCCGCCGGGCGACCGAGGACGACCGTGACGGCGGGATCGATCAGCGCGTTCCCGAAGGCGGTGGGCAGCCCGCCCGCCACCAGCCCAAGGATCGCGAGCAGGATGGGACCGGCCAGCATGGTCTTGGGCGGATCATGCGGCGCTTGGGTGAAACCGCGCGCTTCGCCGAAGAAAACCCGCCAGGAGAGCACGCACGCGATGGCCACGGTTGCGGCGTTCACGAGGAAGCTCCCGAGGATCAGGAAAGCGGCGGTCTGGCCCAGTTCCAGCTTGGCTTCATAGATCAGCTCCTTCGCAACAAAGCCCACGAACGGCGGCAGCCCGGCCATGGAAAAGGCCGCGAGCAGGGCCGCGACGGTTGTGAGCGGCATGTGGCGCCGCAAGCCGCCCAGCGAAGCGGCGTCCCGCGTTCCCGTCTCGTGGTCGATGATGCCCGCGACCATGAAGAGCGCCGCCTTGTAGAAGGCATGGACCACCAGGAAGGTCATCGCCGCGGTGATCGAGAGCGCCGGCGCGATGCCGATCAGCATGGTAAGCGTGCCCAGGGCTGTCACGGTCGTGTAGGCCAGCACGCGCTTGAGGTCGGTTTCACGGAACGCCAGAACGGCGCCGGTGACCGCTGTCGCAACCCCGAAGAACGTCAGAATTCCCTGCCAGAGCACCTCGTTCTGGTAGAGCGGGTTCAGCCGGGCGAGGAGGTAGATCCCGAGCTTCACCATCGTGGCGGAATGGAGATAGGCGCTGACGGGCGTTGGCGCGGCCATCGCGTTGGGAAGCCAGAAATGGAACGGAACCTGCGCCGATTTCGTGAAGCAGCCGAGGATGATCAACAGCATCGCCGGTGCTGCGGCCGCATGCGCCAGCACGGCTTCGCGCGCCGAGAGGATGCCCGAGAGGCTGGTCGTGCCGGCCGCAATCGAAACGAGGATAAGCCCCGCAAGCAGGGCAAGGCCGCCGCTGCCTGTCACGAGCAGCGCCTGCAACGCCGCCTTCCGGGCCTTCAGGCTCTCGTGCTTGTAGCCCACGAGGAAGAACGAGGCGAGGCTGGTTAGTTCCCAGAACACGAAGAGCAGAATGACGTCATCGGCCGTCACCGCGCCGAGCATCGCGATCATGAAGACGAGGAGGAAGACCACCAGACGCTTCTGGCGCGGATCTTCCGACAGATAACCAGCCGCATAAATGAAGATGAGCGCGCCGATGCCGGTGATGAGCAGGGTGAAGATCAGGCTGAGGCCGTCGAGCCGCAATCCGCCGACAATCCCGAGACTCGTTGATCCCCAGAACGCCGCGAAGAGGCTTCCTCCGGCCGAAATCACCGGCAACATCGGCAGGTAAAGCGCAAGACATGCGAGAGCGGCCAGGCTCGCGGCCATAGCGGGCCGACGGATCGGGAGAAGCGCCAGAAGGATCGCACCGGCCACACCGATCATCAGCGGCCCGATCAGGGCAAGGGTTGTCAGGCCAGGCATGGCATGCCCTCTGCTGTCTTCCGCGCTGCCCATGTTTCGGATCGGCTCTTGTTCAAGGCATGGCTCCGCTTTTGTGGAACACAACCTTTCCAAGCAGCGTGCCAAGATAAAAATTCTTGTTATATCAATGTCTTGATTGATTTTCGGCCGTGGTGTCGTTCACGATGCCGAACGTTCCGGCGAATAAAGCGTTCACAGCGGTGAACACCGATCATTCGGCTCTTTTGAGCGAAGGCACCCTTTTTTGTCGCGCATCGACTCCGTGCGGCGGGCGGATCGACGGGAAGCCGAAGCTCCGAATCACCGGCAAAGCCTTGCGCAAGGTCCTTGCCGGTATTCGGCCCGAGAGCGAGATCAGGCCCATGGTCATCGGGCAAAGGGCAATTGTTCCGATCTCGATAGGGTTGCTCCGCCGGGTAAAGCGAAGGCGGGCAGGTGGCATCCGATTTCATGGGTCCTCACCCTGGGCCGTGGACCCATCCCTGCTTAGCCAGATGCGAACGGACGCGAACCGCAGGGCGGCGAGGAAATTTTCGGCGGTTTTCTCGAAGCAGGTGGCGATGCGGCGGAAACCGGACCGGAGGGCGCATGGCAGAAAGCGGTAAATGCCGGAAGGATCAGGACAATCACCCGCCAGTATGCCGTGATGGCCAGAGCGCGGCTTAGGCCTGCGACAGGGCTAGCCCTTGACATGGATCAAGGATTCTCCATTTTCAGAAACATCTGAAAATTCAGGATCTGACCCATGACCCTGCCTCCGCTCTGTGAAGCTTTCGTCCTCCATTTCGGCGAGATGGGCAGCCGATGGGGCATCAACCGCACGGTAGGGCAGATCTATGCCGTGCTCTTTATTGCCGAGCGGCCGCTCTGCGCCGACGACATCGTGGAGCGGCTCGGCATCTCTCGCTCCAACGTCTCCATGGGCATCAAGGAATTGCAGAGCTGGAACCTGCTGCGGCAGCGTTCCATCCCGGGTGACCGGCGTGAATTCTTCCATACGCCCGAGGATATCTACGCCATCGTCCGCACGCTGGTGGATGAGCGAAAGAAGCGCGAGATCGACCCGACCCTCTCCGTGCTGCGCGAATTGCTGATGCGCTCGCCCGAAAGCGAGAGCGAGCGGCACGCGCAGGCGCGCATCCGCGAGATGCATGAACTCATCGAGCTGCTCACGAATTGGTACGCCGATGTGCAGAAGCTCGAGACCGAGCGGCTCATCCAGCTCCTGAGCCTCGGTTCGAAGATCGTGAAGGTGCTCGACATGAAGGACCGGCTCTTCGCGCTGCCAGGCGGCAAGCGCAACCCCGCCGGCAAGGAAGGCTGACATCCATGGAACCGAATTCTCTGGACCCGATCCTGCTCGCCCGCATCCAGTTCGGCGCGAATATCTCGTTTCACATTCTCTTCCCCACCATCACCATCGCGCTGGGCTGGGTGCTGCTCTTCATCAAGCTGCGCTTCAACGCCACGCAGGACGAGGCGTGGATGAACGCCTACCGGTTCTTCGTGAAGGTGTTCGCGCTCTCATTCGCGCTGGGCGTGGTCTCCGGCATCACCATGAGCTTCCAGTTCGGCACGAACTGGCCGGGCTTCATGGAGCGCGTCGGGAACATCGCCGGCCCGCTTCTGGCCTATGAGGTTCTGACGGCCTTCTTCCTCGAGGCGACCTTTCTTGGCATCATGCTTTTCGGCTTCCGCCGCGTGCCGAACTGGGTGCATACCATGGCGACCTTCCTCGTCGCCTTCGGCACCACGATGTCCGCCTTCTGGATCCTCGTGCTGAATTCGTGGATGCACACGCCTGCCGGTTTCGAACTGCGCAACGGCGTGGCGCATGCCACGGATTGGTGGGCGATCGTCTTCAACCCCTCCATGCCCTATCGCCTCGCGCATATGCTGCTGGCCTCGGGGCTCACCTGCGCCTTCCTCATCGCCGGTCTCTCGGCCTGGCGCTGGCTGCGCGGCGATCAGGGGCGCGATGTCGCTGTCGCCCTTCGCCTCGGCGTGACACTCGGCGCGGTGCTGATCCCGGTTCAGATCCTCGTGGGCGATCTCCACGGCCTCAACACGCTGGAACATCAGCCTGCCAAGGTGGCGGCCATGGAGGGCAACTGGGAGACGCGTGGAAACGTGCCGCTCGTGCTCTTCGCGATTCCCAACGAGCGAGAGCGGCGCAACGATTACGCGATCGAAATTCCCAATGGCGCGAGCCTGATCCTGAAGCATGATCCCGCCGGCGTGGTGCCGGGCCTGAACGCGTTTGAAGGCAAGCACCCGCCCGTCGCGCCGGTCTTCTATGCCTTCCGCGTGATGGTGGGGATGGGCCTGGCCATGCTCGCGATCAGCTGGGTCGGCAGCTACTTCCTCTGGCGACGCGGGCACCTGCCCCGGCTTCTCGCCTATGGCTTCGTGGCGATGACCTTCTCCGGCTGGATCGCCACGCTCGCCGGCTGGTATGTCACCGAGATCGGGCGGCAGCCCTGGCTGGTGACGGGCGTGCTCACCACCGCGCAGGCCGCTTCCGCCGTGCCTGCCGGCATGATCGGCACGACGCTCGCCATGTATCTCGCGATCTATGTGGTGCTGCTTGTCGCCTATGTCTCGGTATTGTTCCACCTTGCGAAAAAGGGCGGGAACCCGACGCCGGCGCCGATGCCCGCGCCCGTGCGCCTGCAACCGGCGGAGTGACGGCCATGACGCTCATCGCCGATCACCTGCCGCTGATCTTTGCCGGCCTGATGGCGGTATCGATCCTCGCCTATGTCATCCTCGACGGTTACGATCTCGGCGTCGGCATGCTGATGGCGCGGGGCAACCGCGCCGAGCGCGACCGGATGATCGCGACCATCGGCCCGTTCTGGGATGCGAACGAAACGTGGCTGGTGCTGGGGATCGGCCTTTTGCTCGTGGCCTTTCCGGCCGCGCATGGGCTGATCCTCACGGAACTTTACCTTCCCGTGGCGCTGATGCTCCTCGGCCTCACCTTGCGGGGCGTGGCCTTCGAATTCCGCGTGAAGGCGCAGTTGCGCTATCAGGGCGCCTGGGACTGGGCCTTCATCGGCGGCTCGCTGCTGACGGCCCTCACGCAGGGCTACATGCTCGGGCGCTACATCATGGGGTTCAAGCCCGGTTTCTGGCCGGAAATCTTCGCGATCGCCGCCGGTTTCGGCCTTGCTGCCTCTTACGCCTTTGTGGGTTCCACATGGCTTCTCGCCAAGACCGAGGGGCCGTTGCAGGCGCGCGCCGTGCGCTGGGCGCGGGCGACGCTTCTGCTGACGCTTGTGAGCATGATTGCCGTGTCGATCGCAACGCCACTTGTGTCTCCGCGCATCTTCGAGCGCTGGTTCAGCTTCCCGAACATCATCGGGCTGCTGCCCATCCCGATCATGACCGGCGCGCTCTTCCTGGCACTCTGGGTGTTCCTGAAGCGCATGCCACGCGCGGATCACAGCCTCGACATCGCGCCTTTCCTGGGGGCGATGGCGCTTTTCACGCTCGGCTTCCTGGGGCTCGCCTATTCCTTCTACCCCTATATCGTGCCGGAACGGCTGACCATCACCGATGCGGCGAGCGCGCCGGAAAGCCTCTGGATCATCCTGCTCGGGGCGGTGTTCGTGCTGCCCTTCATCGCGGGCTATACGGCCTTCAGCTATTATGTGTTCCGGGGAAAGGCGCGCGACCTGCGCTATGATTGAGGTGGCGCGGGGTCATTCCCCCAGAAGATCGCAGCACCCTCATCGGCGCGGCCAATTCCGGCGCGGAAGCCGGCAAACAGCTCGCGGCCCAGCCCTTCCCCGGCGGAGGGCTGGTTCGAGACCGCCGGCCTGCGGCGCGCGAATTCGGCTTCATCCATCTCTACTTCCAGCCGCCCGCCAACGGAATCGATGGTGATGACATCGCCATCCCGTAGCCGCGCGATCGGACCGCCCTCCTGCGCCTCCGGCGTGAGATGCAGCGCGCTCAGCACCTTGCCGGATGCGCCGGAGAGGCGTCCATCGGTGAGAAGAGCGATCTTGAGCCCACGATTCTGCAACACGCCGAGCATGGGCATGAGCGAATGCAGCTCCGGCATGCCATTCGCCCTCGGGCCCTGATTGCGCACGACGATCACCGCATCCTTGGTGATGGCATCGGCCTTGAAATCCGCCTGGAAGGCCTCGGGGCTTTCATAGACACGGGCTGGCGCGGTCAGCGATTGCTTGTCCATCGCCACCGCCGAGGTCTTCACGATCGCCCGGCCCAGGGGACCCGTGACCAGCGCGAGGCCGCCCTCCGGCGAGAAGGGATCGGCCACGCCGCGCAGGATGGATGGCGCGGGCGAGACCGCCGGCGGTTCACGATAGGCAATGCCGCAACCGCCCGGCACGGGCTCCTTCGCATAAGCCGAGAGGCCCTGCCCCGCCAGCGTCGGCACATCCTCGAAGAGAAGCCCCGCGCCGATCAGTTCGCGCGTCACGAAAGCGAGCCCGCCCGCCGCCTGGAACTGGTTCACATCCGCAGAACCATTGGGATAGATCCGCGCGAGCAAAGGCACGGCCTTCGCGAGATCCGCGAAATCCTCCCAGGTGATGCGATAGCCCGCGGCACGCGCCATCGCGACGAGGTGGATCAGGTGATTGGTCGAGCCGCCCGTGGCATGCAGGCCCGCCATGGCATTGATGAAGGCGCGGGCATCGAGCATCTCGCCCATGCCGAGGCCCTCGGCCGCGCGGGCAAGCACGAGGCGCACGGCCTCGCGCGTCATCGCTTCGCGCAACGGCGTGCCCGGCGGAATGAAGGCCGTTCCGGGCACGTGCAAACCCATCAGTTCCATCATCATCTGGTTGGAATTCGCCGTGCCGTAGAAGGTGCAGGTGCCCGGCGCGTGGTAACTCTTCATCTCGGCCTCGAGCAGCGCGTCCCGGCCCGCTTCACCGCTGGCAAAGGCCTGCCGCACGCGGGTCTTCTCGTCGTTCGGAAGACCCGAGGGCATCGGACCGGCCGGCACGAAGGCGATCGGCAGATGCCCGAAACTCATCGCGCCGATGACCAATCCCGGCACGATCTTGTCGCAGACGCCGAGCATCAGCGCGCCATCGAACACGTTATGCGACAGCGACACCGCCGTCGCCATCGCGATCACATCGCGCGAGAACAGCGACAGCTCCATGCCCGGCTGTCCCTGGGTCACGCCATCGCACATCGCGGGCACACCGCCCGCGACCTGCGCGGTGGCGCCCAGCTCCCGCGCGGCCGCCTTGAGGATGGCCGGATAGGTCTCGAACGGCTGGTGCGCCGAGAGCATGTCGTTGTAGGAGGTGACAATGCCGAGATTGGGAGCGGAACCGCTCGCGATCTTCAGCTTTTCGCTGGCGGAACATGCTGCAGCAGCATGGGCGAGGTTGCCGCAGGAGAGCTTCCGCCGGGGCGGCATGTCCCGCCGCATGGTCGCCAGGCGCGCGAGATAAGCCGTGCGGCTTTCCGACGAGCGCGCCTCGATGCGGGCGCGTACCGCCTCCAGAACGGGCGAGAGCGGGGCAGAATTCGGCATTCGCGGTTCCTCGGGCATGTCGTCCGTCACCCGGCAGGATTCGACTGCCGATGTGGTTCTTCTTCATCCGGACCGGATTCCGGATCAAAGATGTGCAAAAATTACGATACGTGTAGGAAAAATACAATCGTGCTTGGCTGCGCGCGATAGCCGTTGACCCTGCCGCGCAGGAAGAGCCGGGGCAAGCGTGGTCAATTCTTGCGATTTCGCATTATCACTTAGCAAAGTGGAGGATTGAAGGGCGAACTCGCAAGGTGCATCCAAAATAGGCACGGCACCGTCGATTGCCCAGCGCTGAAATGGAGCGTTCCATGAACGTGATGGCGAAGGTTTCCACGGCGAAATCCTTTCTCGAATCCGAAAATTCTCCGGTCTATCCCCTGGCCGCTGCGCTTGTCGCACGGGACGCGGAAACCCTCTCCCGCTTCTATGTGGAAAAGCTCGGATTCGAGCGGATTGGCGCGGAAGGCGATCGCATCACGCTTGGCGCTGGTGGTGTCGGCTTCCTTCACATCCGGCATCGGCCCGAAGCACGCCCCAATTCCGGGCGCGGCTCGGGGTTGTTCCACATCGCCTATCTGGTGCCGACCCGCGCCGAACTCGGCCGCTGGTTCCTTGCGGCGCATGCCAGCGGCGCACGATTTGAGGGCGCCTCCGACCACGCGGTGAGCGAGGCCTTCTACCTCAGCGATCCTGAGGGCAATGGCATCGAGGTTTATGTCGATCGCCCGCGAGCGGATTGGCGTCGCGACCACGAAGGCGTCGACATGACGACCGGCCCGATGGCCGTGCGCGATCTCGTGCAACACGCCGCCCCCGGCGATGAAACCCCGCGCCTTCCGGCTGGAACGCGAATCGGGCATTTCCACCTTCAGGTGGGCGATGTCGATCGCGCTGCGACGTGGTGGCAGGATGTTCTGGCAGCGGATATCACCCATCGTCGGCCCGGCGCGCGCTTTCTTTCCTGGGGTGGCTATCACCACCATATCGGCCTCAATGCCTGGAACAGCGCGGGTGCAGCCCCGCGTGATCCGGACGTCACCGGCCTCGAGATGATCACCTTTGCCATCCGCGAGGAGAGCGAATTCCAACGCCTCCCGACGACGCTCGGAGCGACCCCGGATGCCACGGAATTTCAGGTTCGCGAGCCTTTTGGCATCACAATCGGTTTCCGGAAGCTGTGATGCCGGGCCTTGCGCCCGCAGGCGGAATACGCGAAGAGAGGCTCATAATCATCGTATGAAATGAGTTTGTCGATGCCTGCCGCGCCGGTTTCCGCCTCCGCCCTGCCCGTTCCGGCTGCCCGGCGTTTCGATCTGCTGGCCATCGGCGAACCCATGATGGAATTCGCCGAAGTCACGCGCGGTGGTGAGCGGCTTTACCTGCCGGGCCATGGCGGGGATACCTCCAACGCCATCATCGCGGCGGCGCGGCAGGGCGCGGCCTGCGCCTATTTCACCGCGCTGGGGGCGGATGCCTTCGGCGTGGATTTCCTGCGCCTCTGGGCGAGGGAGGGTGTCGATGCCTCGCGTGTCATCACCCGCGCCGATGGCTCCACCGGCATCTATTTCATCACCTATGGCTCGGACGGGCATCAGTTCAGCTACTGGCGGAAAGGCTCGGCCGCGAGCCGCATGACGCCCGCCGAGATTCCCGCCGATCTCATCGCGGAGGCGCGCGTGCTGCATGTCTCGGGCATCAGCCAGGCAATCTCCGAAACTTGCGCCGACGCGATCTTCACGGCCATCACGGCGGCAAAGAAGGCCGGAACGGCGGTGAGCTACGACACCAACCTTCGCCTCAAGCTCTGGCCGATCGAGCGCGCCCGCGCGATCACCCATGCCGCGATGGCCGAGGCGGATATCGCGCTGCCCGGCCTCGATGATGCTCAGATCCTCACGGGCTTGCAGACGCCCGAGGACATCTGCGATTTCTATCTCGGCCTCGGCGCGAAAATCGTCGCGCTGACCCTCGGCAAGAACGGCACGATGGTCGCGATTCCAGCGTCGCGCGCGCTGGTGCCCGCCTATCCGGTCGAAGCGATCGATGCCTCCGGAGCGGGCGACACCTTCGACGGAGCCTTCCTCGCGGAATGGCTCCGCACGGGCGACCCCTTCACCGCCGCCTCCTACGCCAATGCGGCGGCTGCGCTCGCCACCCTCGGCCATGGGGCGGTGGCGCCCATGCCGAAGCGCGCCGCCGTGGAAAGCTTCCGCGCGAGCCGCAGCTAGAGCATTTTCAAGCGAAGTGGTCACCGGTTCGCGTGAAGAAAATGCGATAAGTTAAAGAGAGAAGCATTTTCGAGCGAAGCATGCCCCTGCGAAGGCGGGGGTGGGCACCGGTTCGCGTGAAGAAAATGCGATAAGTTAAAGAGAGAAGCATTTTCGAGCAAAGCATGCCCTTGCGAAGGCGGGGGTGGATGCCGGTTGGCGGAAAATGCGGATGCCAAAACAAGAAGAGTGAGCGCCAGATCTCTTTCTGTCAGATCGGTTTGCGCTCGAGGCGACTGGTCGTGGTCGCAGGCTGACCGGCAAAACCGGCCTCCACTCTTGCGCAACATGCTTCAGTCGGCTTCCCTTGCCTCTCGGGCATTGGTATACCAGCAACCGCGAGGCAAGAACCGGGGGAGTTGCATGGGCGAGCATGTCCGCATTTTCGAGATGAGCCCGCGTGACGGCCTGCAGAACGAGGCGCGCCTCATCCCCACGGCGCAAAAAATCGAACTCGTCGATCGCCTCTCCGAATGCGGGTTTGACCGCATCGAGGTCACGAGTTTCGTCTCGCCGAAATGGGTGCCGCAGATGGCGGATGCGGCGGAAGTGATGGCGGGGATCACGCGAAAGCCGGGCATCGGCTATGCGGTGCTCACGCCCAATCTCAAGGGCTATGAAGGCGCGCGCGCGGCAAGGGCCGATGAGGTCGCGATCTTCGCCTCCGCCTCCGAAGGCTTCAGCCGGAAGAACATCAACTGCGCCATCGCCGAGAGCTTGCAGCGCTTCGAACCGGTGGTGGCCGCCGCGAAAGCCGACGGCATGCCCGTGCGCGGCTACATTTCCTGCGTGGTGGAATGCCCTTATGACGGCCCCACCCCGCCCGGAAAGGTCGCGGAGGTGGCAAGCGCGCTTTTCGGCATGGGCTGTTACGAGGTGAGCCTCGGCGACACGATCGGCAAGGCGACACCCGAGGGCATCGCGCGCATGCTCGATGCGGTGGCGAAAGCAGTGCCACCGGCGAAGCTCGCAGGGCATTATCACGACACCGGCGGGCGGGCGCTGGAGAACATCGCGGAGAGCCTCGAGCGGGGTTTGCGCGTCTTCGATGCCTCCGTCGGCAATCTCGGGGGGTGCCCCTATGCGCCAGGCGCGAAGGGTAATGTGGATACCCTCGCGGTGGCGCGCATGCTCCACGCCAGGGGCTACGAGACCGGACTGGACCTCGCGAAGCTCGAATCCGTCGCCGCCTTCGCGCGCAGCCTCAGGGGATAAGCCATGAGCCTCGAAACCCTCCGTCTCACCTGGGATGATACCGGCATCGCGACGCTGACGCTCAGCGCGCCGGAGAAGCACAACGCGCTCTCGCCCGCGATGATCGCGGAACTCACGGGCATCGCCGCGCGCATCAATGCCGATCCCGCCATCCGCGTGGTCATCCTCGCGGGAGAAGGCGCGAGCTTCTGCGCCGGTGGCGATCTCGGCTGGATGCGCCAGCAAATGACCGCGACGCGCGTGCAGCGCATGACCGAGGCGCGCAAGCTCGCGGAGATGCTCCATGCGCTCAACACGCTGGAAAAGCCGCTGATCGGCCGCGTGCATGGCAATGCCTTCGGCGGCGGCGTGGGGATGATTGCGGTCTGCGATGTCGCGATAGCGGCCGAGGGTGCGAAACTGGGCCTCACCGAAACGAAGCTCGGGCTCATCCCGGCAACCATCTCGCCCTACGTGCTGGCGCGGATGGGCGAGGGGCACGCAAGGCGGGTCTTCATGTCCGCGCGCCTGTTCGAGGCGCGGGAAGCGGTGGAACTCGGCCTCATCGCGAAGGTGGTGGCACCGGAGGAGCTCGATGCGGCGGTGATGGCCGAGGCGAAGCCCTATCTCGCGACCGCGCCCGGCGCGGTCGCGGCCTCGAAGGCGCTGGCCCGCGCCATGGGTCCGCGCATCGATTCCGAAGTGATCGAAGACACGATCCGCCGCCTCGCGGATACCTGGGAGAACCCGGAAGCGATGGAAGGTGTTTCCGCCTTCTTCGAAAAGCGGAAGGCGAGCTGGGTGAAGTAATGCAGTGGCAGCAGGCGGAAGCAGGGGGTGCCCCGCCCGTTCTTCCAGCGATCGCGCAAGGCGCGCATCCGAGGGGATGCCGCGAGGCGCCGGAAGGGATGGCGCAGCGCCGCGCCGGGCACAGAAATGCCGTTCAGCGGAATTTCCACCAAGACAAGGGGCAGGCGTTCGGCGCCGAAGCGTCGCCTTGAGGCATCGCGCCAATCGCGAAATCGGGCGGATCATGCCCGCCGGGGATCGCGGGATATCCGGGCTCCACGCCTGTGCGCGATCCTCGCGCTTCGAAGCGATCGACCTTCTCAGGCCCCGGAATTGGTCTCGGGCTTGAGGTTGCGCGCCCGATGGCGCAGCAGGAAGGGCAAGACAGTCGCGATCATCACGAACCGCCCGACATGGTGCGAGGCGAGGTAGAGCGGATCGAGCGCCAGCGCCATGCCGAGCACGATCATCGCCTCAAGCCCGCCCGGCGCGAAGGCGATCAGCGCTTCCGCAGGCCGCGCCCCGGCCAAGGCGATGGCAAGGCTCGCGCCGATCGCCGTGACGGCCATGCTCGCGAGGAACGAGAAAAGCGCGGGCAGGAACATCTGCCGGAGGCTCTGGAGCGTGATGCCGGCGATGCGCGAGCCGGCATAGACCCCGATCAAGAACATCGCGGCATCGACGATGAATGCCGGCGGCGCACCCGGCAGCCAGCCCGTCGCATGCGTCAGGCCGCCGGCCGCCATGCCGCCGAACAGGAACGGCGCGATCACCCGCACCCGCTCAAAGAGGAATGCGATCGCCACGGCCACCGCCATCAGCAGCGCAAAGGCGGGCGCGGTGATGATCGTCACTTCCGCCACCCGCCCGGTGCTCGTGGAGAGCGTGACGATGCTCGGCAGGATCGCGACCAGCACGAACATCCGGAAGGCCTGCACCGCCGCCACGCGCGACAGGTCGATTCCGGCGGATGCGCCGGTCGCGAGAACAACGGACATCGCGCCGGGCACGGAGGCGAACAGCGCAACATCCCTCTGCCAGCCGAAGAAGCGCACGAGAACGATGCGGCCGACCAGCGTGATGCCGATCATCGTGAGGATGAGAATGGCGAAGGAGAGCGGATAGCGGCCGATCGCCTGGATCATTTCGGGCGTGATCGCCGATCCCATCGCGACGCCCGCGAAAAGCATGCCGATATCACGCAAAAGATCCGGCATCGCCACGCGCGCACCGGCCGCGAGCAGGAACACGACGCCGACCATCGAGCCCGAAAGCCAGGGCGCAGGCAGACCCGCAACCCAGAAGAGAGCCACGCCTGCGAGGCCGGCCACAATCATCCGGCCAAGGAGCAGGAGCGGCGAAAGATCAGGCATGAGCCACAGCGCGCGCCCGGATGCGCGCCGCGAGGCGGTTCGCGGCCTCCGCCACATCCTCACCCTTGCGCAGATAGCACAGGCGCAGGAAGCCCTCGCCGCCCGTGCCGAAAGCCGTGCCGGGCGCGAGGCCTACGCCGGCATGATCAATCAGATCGAAGGCGAGCGCGCGGGTATCCGTCGCGCCTTCGACCCCGAAGAAAAGATAGAAGGCACCCGGCGGCGTCGCGAGGCGAAAGCCCGGAACGGCGAAAAGGGTCGTGATCAACTGATCGCGATTGAGCTTTGCCTGCCGCACCTGCTCAACGATGAAGGAATCGCCCCCTTCCAGCGCCGCGATACCCGCGCGCTGCGCGAAAACGGGCGTGCCCGAGCTGGAATACTGGATGAGATTGATGATGACCTGCGCCAGGGCCGGCGGCGCCTCCAGCCAGCCCATGCGCCAGCCGGTCATGGCCCAGTTCTTCGAGAACGTCTGCACGAAGAGGATGCGATCCTCCTCGTTCATCAGGTCGCGGAACGAGGGCGCACGGGGTGCGTCATGGAAGAACTGACCATAGATCTCGTCGGCGATGATCCAGAGGCCATGCTTGCGGGCGAGTGCCAGAATGGCCCGGACTTCGTCGAGAGTCGCGGTCCATCCCGTGGGATTGGCCGGCGAGTTGATGCACAGCGCGCGGGTGCGCGGGGTGATCGCCCGCGCGATATCGTCGATTTCGAGCTGCCAGCCGGAATTCCCGAAGCGCATCGGCACTTCTCGGGTGGTGGCGCCGGCCACCTCCAGCGCACCGCGGAAATTCGGCCAGGCCGGCGTGGGAACGATCACCTCGTCACCCGGACCGGATGTCATCCGCACCGCGATCTGCAAAGCATGCATGCCGCCATTCGTGACGAAAATGCGCTCCGCCCCCACCTTCTGGCCCGATATGCGGGTGAGATAGGCCGCGATCGCCTCACGCAGCGGCGGAATGCCGGCCTGATGCGTGTAGAAAGTCTCGCCTGCCGCGAGCGACCGGCTGGCGGCCTCGATGATGAAGGAAGGTGTGGCGCGATCCCCCTCCCCCACCCAGAGCGGCAGGAGGCCCGGCCTGTTGCGACCATAATCGAAGACCTCGACAATGCCGCTTGACGGCGCGGCCAGAGCTTCGGGGCGAAGGGGGAAACGTTCAGGCGAAAGCATGGCTCTTCATGCGGGAAAGACCGGCAAAGAGCAATCGCGCCACTTCGATCGATGGATGAAATGGCGTGATGGACAGGCCCGGCGGGTGATGCAGGAAAGGGCGGCCAGCTCCTCCCCGCTCTCTCGATCTTGCCGAATTCCGCTCATTTCCTCAGGAGATCGCGGATTTCGGCCAGCAGCTTCTCCTGCGCGCTCGGTTCGGGCGGGGCGGCTGGAGCGGCGACCTCGGTCTTCTTCAGGCGGTTCATCCACTTCACAACCAGGAACAGCACCCAGGCGATGATGATGAAATTGATCGAGACGGTGATGAACTTGCCATAGGCGAGCACCGCGCCCTGCTGCGCGGCATCGGCCAGGTTGGTCGCGGTCACGCCCTTGGAGAGCGCGATGAAGGCGTTGTCGAAGTTCAGTCCGCCCGTCAGCGCACCGATGATCGGCATGAAGACATCACCCACCAAGGAATCGACGATTTTGGAGAATGCCGCGCCGATGATGACACCGATCGCAAGATCGACGACATTGCCCTTGAGGGCGAATTCCCTGAATTCTTTCAGCATTGTTATGGTCCCCTGCCTTTTTCAGATACTGGAAGGCCCCTCGCTCCCGCTTCGACCCCCGGCCACCGGGCCCTGCTTCCTGCCCGCAGTCGCAAGTCGTAGGTCAAAAGTGAAGAACGCTCAAGGCGATCACCTGAGCATCGCCTCTTGTGCGCGGAGGCTGGCGGCGCGATCATGCATCGGAAAGCCCTGCGGCAGCCGCAGGCGTGAAAGATGGGGGATGACGGGACATGCTGGCCGGCTGGGTCGCGGTTTCGGCGGCACTCATCTATCTGATGATCCTGTTCGGTGTTGCCTATTTCGGCGACACGAAGGGCCGTTTCCTGCTGGAGGGTCGGCTCCGGCCGACGATCTACGCCTTCGCGCTCGCGGTGTACTGCACTTCCTGGACCTTTCTGGGTTCCGTGGGGCTGGCCTCGCGCAACGGGCTCGACTTCCTGCCGATCTATCTCGGACCATTGATCGTCATCCTGCTCGGGTTGCCGATCATCGCGCGGGTCATCCATATCGCGCGGGTGCATCGCATCACTTCGGTCGCCGACTTCATCGGCTCGCGTTATGGCAAGAGCGTGAAGGTCGCGGCTCTTGTGGCGGTGATCGCGATTGTCGGCACGGTGCCCTATATCGCCCTGCAGCTGAAGGCGATTTCGGCGGCGCTGGAAACGATCGTGCTGCGCGAGCTGGGATATGTGCCGAGGATCTCCGGCCTCTCGGCACTGGGCGACATCTCGCTGTTCGTCACGCTGGTTCTGGCCGCTTTCGCCGTCGCCTTCGGCACGAGGCATGTCGATGCGACCGAGCACCAGAACGGCCTGATGCTGGCGATCGCGGCGGAATCCTTCGTGAAGCTGCTGGCCTTCCTCGCGGTGGGCGTCTTCGTCGTCTATTTCATGTTCGACGGCTTCGGTGACCTCTTCACGAAGGCGGCCGCCGAGCCGGCAGCCGCGAAGGTATTCTCGGGCGAGATCGACCCCGTGATCTGGATCACCACCACCTTCCTCGCAGGTTGCGCCATCCTGCTTCTGCCGCGCCAGTTCCACGTGATGGTGGTGGAAAACCGCGATGTGCGCGATCTGCGGCAGGCGGGCTGGCAGTTCCCGCTCTATCTCGTGGCGATCAACATCTTTGTGGTGCCCATCGCGCTGGCGGGCCTCATCCTGGTGCCCAGTGCCGAAGTAGATCGCGACCTGATGGTCATCCAGCTGCCGCTGCTGGGCGATGCCGGCTGGGTGGCGCTGGTCGCCTTCATCGGCGCGCTTTCGGCCGCGACCGCGATGGTCATCGTGGAATCGGTTGCCTGCGGCATCATGATCTCGAACGACCTCGTGGTGCCCTTGCTGCTGCGTCGCCCGAATTTCCGCGGCAAGCGCACCGGCGAGGCTGATGGCAAGGATTCCGGCAACGCTCCCTCCCAGACCATGGTGGATACCGTTCTCACCATTCGCCGCATCGGCGTGGTGGTGATGGTGCTGCTGGGCTTCGCCTATTATCGCGCCTCGGAGCAGGCGGCACTGGCGACGATCGGGCTTCTGTCCTTCGCGGCCATTGCGCAGTTGATGCCGTCCTTCATCCTCGGCCTCTTCTGGCCTCGGGCGAATGCGAAAGGCGCCTTTGCGGGGCTGCTCGCGGGCTTCGGCATCTGGTTCTACCTTCTGTTCCTGCCCACGCTGGCCGGCATGCATGGCGTGGTCGGCGAATTTGTGCGCCATGGCCCGTTCGGCATCGGGGCCCTGGCCCCCGGGCAACTGCTGATTCCGGGCTGGCCACCGCTGGTTCAGGGCGTGGTGCTGTCGCTGCTCGTCAATCTGGTCCTGCTGATCCTCTTCTCGCTCATCACCGATGTGAGCCCGATCGAGCGCGTGCAGGCGAGCCTCTTCACAAGCCCGGACACGGCCTATCCCGGCGGCAGCTTCAAGCTCTGGCGCAGTTCGGTGACGATGGACGAACTCCGCGCCACCGTGTCGCGCTATCTGGGGCCGGAGCGCACGGAACGTGCCTTCCGCGCCTATGAGGAGCAGCGCGGCATTCCCAACCAGCCGAAGCAGGAGGCGGATGCCCATGCGATCCGCTTTTCCGAGCAGGTGCTTGCCTCTGCCATCGGCGCGGCCTCGTCGCGTCTTGTCCTCTCTCTGATGCTGCGGCGACGGAACGTCTCGACCGAAGCCGCGCTGAAGCTGCTGGATGATGCCTCCGCCGCCATGCAGCATTCGCGCATGCTGCTGCAGCACGGGCTCGATCATGCGCGGCAGGGGGTGACGGTTTTCGATTCCGACCTGCGCCTGATGTGCTGGAACCGCGCCTTCCAGGATCTTTTCGACCTGCCGGAAGGTCTGCTGCATTTCGGCGTCGGACTGGATGAGATCGTCAGTCACAATGCCCGTCGCGGCCTTTATGGCGAGCAGGTGGGGCCGGATGTGATCGCCCGGCGCATCACCTCGCTGGTTCAGGAGAGCGATCCGCGCCGTCTGCATCTGCCGCCCACCGGCCGCGTGATTGAGATCCGCTCGAACCATCTGCCGGATGGCGGTCTGGTGACGACCTATACCGACATCACCGAGGCGGTGGCGGCCGAGAAGGCCTTGGAGGAGGCCAATGTCACGCTCGAGAACCGCGTGCGCGAGCGCACCGAGGAACTGATGCGGCTCAACACCGAATATGCCCGCGCGAAGAAGGACGCCGACGAGGCCAATGCCTCGAAGACGCGCTTCCTCGCGGCTGCGAGCCATGACATCGCCCAGCCACTGAATGCCGCGCGCCTCTATGCCTCGGCGCTCGCCGAAGGCGCGCAGCAGACACCGCATGCCGAACTGGCCCGCAACGTGGAAGCCTCGCTCAACGCGGTGGAAGAGATTCTCTCCGCCCTGCTCGAAATCTCGCGGCTCGATGCCGGAAAGCTCAAGCCGGAATATTCGACCTTCCCCATCGACGAGATTCTCGGCCAGTTGCGCATCGAGTTCGAGCCGGTGGCGAATGGAAAGGGCATTGAACTGGTTCTGCTGCAATCGTCGCTGGTGGTCACGAGTGATCGCCGCCTGCTGCGTCGCCTGCTGCAGAACCTCATCTCGAACGCGATCAAATACACCGTCACCGGCAAGGTGCTCGTGGGCTGCCGGCGCAGCCGCAACGGCGTGCGCGTGGTGGTGGCCGATACCGGCATCGGCATCCCCCAGAAGCAGCAGAAGGTGATCTTCAAGGAGTTTCAGCGGCTGGAACAGGGTGCACGAATCGAGCGTGGGCTCGGCCTCGGCCTCTCCATCGTCGAGCGCATCGTGAAGGTGCTCGATCTGAAGCTCGATCTCGCTTCCCAAACCGGCAAGGGCTCGACCTTCACGCTCCACCTGCCTCGCGCGCAAGCCAGCCGCGCCCGCATGGGCCCGACGGAAGCAGAGCCGCCTGCACCGGTGCCGGCGAGCCTTGCCGGCCGGAAGATCCTCGTCATCGACAACGAACCGACGATACTCGATGGCATGCGCCGCCTGCTGGAAGGCTGGTCCTGCGAGGTGATGACCGCATCGGACGCGGAGGAAGCCATCAAGGCCTTGCGTGGCGCCAAGGCGAAACCGGATGTGATGCTCGTGGATTATCACCTCGATGAATCGAACGGCATCGACGCCATTCTGAAGCTGCGCTGGCGTTTCCGCTCCGTCGTCCCCGCAGTGCTCATCACGGCAGAACGCTCGCAGGAGGTGCGGGACCGCGCGACGACCGAGCAGATCGAGATCCTCAACAAGCCCATCAAGCCGCCCGCCTTGCGCGCTCTGCTCGTGCAGATCGGCTTGAAGCGCACGCTGGCGGCCGAATGAGGCGCGGTGCCACGCTTGCCTGCGCCCTTCGGGCGAACTAGACCAGCAACATGGCCCGTCTTCGCAGCCTTCTTTCCGGCTATCGCGACCTGAGCATCGCTTTCCTGGCGGCTCTGGTGCTGCTGGCCGGCGTGGCGCAGGCCCGTGCGGCGACGGAACTGGCCGGCAAATCGCATTTCGCCGGTGGCTTCGCGCTCTGCCTTCAGGGCGGCCTTTCCGGTGAAGGCCCCGACCCGGACCATGATTGCGACCAGTGCCGCATTCCGGGGGCGACGAATGTGCCGGAGGTGCCCGAGGGCCCGGCCAACCCGATCTGGCGCGTTTTTGAGGCTGCGGCTCCGCTGGCCCGCGCAGGCCAGCCATCGACCGCACCCACCTCCCGGCCCGACGCGAGAGGACCGCCGGCGGCTGCCTGAAGCCCGCCTGCCTTCCCCATTCTCTTCTTTTCGGATCGGAACGATCATGTCTCTTCTTCTCGCGCGTCTGCGCTCTTTCGCCCTGTCGCTGGCCATCCTGCCGCTTGTCCTCGCGGCTTCACCCCTCTCTGCCCATGATTACAAGCTGGGCGATCTCAAGATCGACCACCCATGGTCGCGTGCCACGCCCGGCGGCGCGAAAGTCGCCGGCGGCTTCATGAAGATCACCAATAACGGCAGGGAATCCGATCGCCTCATCGGCGGCACGCTCGTCACCGCCGGCATCGTGGAGATCCACGAAATGGCGATGGAGGGGAACGTTATGAAGATGCGCGCGCTGGCGCAGGGACTCGAGATCAAGCCGGGCCAGAGTGTTGAACTCAAGCCCGGTGGCTTCCATGTGATGTTCCTCGACCTCAAATCGCCGCTGAAGGAAGGCGAGAGGGTGAAGGGCACGCTGGTCTTCCAGCGCGCGGGTACCCTTGAGGTGGAGTTCAAGATCGAGGCGCGGGGCGCCTCCGGTGGCCATGACCACGGCCACAATCACAACGGAGGGCACAAGCATTGAACGCCCTGAAAATCGTTCGCCTCACAGCCTGGGCGGCCATCGGCATCATCACCGTGGCGCTGCTCTATGTGCTGCTGAACCCGGTTGATCGCGAACAGGGCACGGGGGTCGCCAGCATTGGCGGCCCTTTCCGCCTCGCGGATCATGACGGGCAGATCGTGACTGACGCTTCGTTGCGCGGGAAGCCCTATGCGCTCTTTTTCGGCTTCACGCATTGCCCGGATGTCTGCCCGACCTCCATGCTGGAGATCACCAACGATCTCAACGCGCTTGGCAATGCTGCGAAGGATTTCCGGGTCTATTTCGTGACCGTGGACCCGGCGCGGGATACGGCAGCCTTGCTCAAGGAATATACCGGCTCCTTCGATAGCCGCATCATCGGCCTTGTGCCGAAGGATGAGGCGGAGCTCGCGAACATCGCGCGGCTCTATCGGGCGATCTACCGCAAGGTCGATACGCCCTCGGGCTACACGATGGACCACACCGCCTCGATCTACCTGATGGATGCGCAGGGCCAGTTTTTCGGCACGCTCGACAGCAGGGAGACGCCGGGCGTCCGGCAGGCGAAGCTCAAGCGTTTGCTGGAACGGCGCTAGGCCATCTCGTTCACGGGGATTGTCATCTTGGGAATCGATCTCGCCATGGCATGGACCCGCCATAGCATGGACCCGCCATGGCATGGACCCGCCATGGCATGGACCCGCCATGGCATCCCGATTCAACACCGGAACGCCGCGGGAAACACCCGCGTTTCGTTCGTCGCGGCCTTCCTTTCGCCCCGTAAGCCAGCCACTCGCGATCTCGCGAGCAGAGCAGGCTCAGAACATTGATTGAGGGCACCCGCCCGCCAAGTGGATACCGGTTGGCGGAAAAAGCGGGTTCGAAAACAAGAAGAGTGAGCGCAAGATCTGATTCGATCAGATCGGTTTGCGATCTAGCGGGAGAAGTTTGGTGGAGCTAAGCGGGATCGAACCGCTGACCTCTTGAATGCCATTCAAGCGCTCTCCCAGCTGAGCTATAGCCCCATTCCTGCAGCATCCCGGGAAGATGATGCATGGTCAACGCGCCTTCAGCAGAAGGTTGCGGCGGGAGCCGAAGCACCCGGCGCGGGTTTCTGTCACAACGTCTCTCGCACCGCAAGGGGAAAGACGGAAAAAGCGGAAAGTCAGGTTTCCTCGTCTTCCTCGAGGTCTCCGTCGATGAGGTCGGCGACATCGCCATCATCCTCATCTTCTTCCGGCTCAAGGAAGGTGTCATCCTCGTCGCCGATATCGTCCTCGATCTCGATGTCATCCACCACCGTGGCCTTGGCCGGATCCTCGGCTTCCACGGTTTCCAGCGGCACGAAGTTCGGATCGGCGACCGCGAGTTCCGTCTCGTCCTCCTCAGCCTCCGGTGCCTTCGCGGCGAGCTTCGCCTGCGGGTCGAACATGCTGCGCGGATATTTCTGGCCCGTATACGGCGACACGATCGGGTCGCGGTTCAGGTCATAGAACTTCTTGCCCGTTACGGGGCAGGTGCGCTTGGTGCCGAGATCAGGCTTCGCCACGGTCGAGGTCCCGTTTCAAAATGGGTTTCGAGGGATCAAGCGCCCGAACCGCGCCCATCGACGCCGAACGGTCTCTTGCAAATTCGGGATGAAGCCCGTTAGAGGGTGCGCCCGCGCCTGTCAATGCGCGTGACGTGTCATCGCGCCTTGCCCGGCGCGAAGCCGGATGGGAAGCCGCCTCGCCGGCGCCGCATTTCGAGGAAGAACGACGATGAGCCACGCCCGATCTTCCAAGCCGATGCGCGCCGAGGCCGGCCATCCGCTCAAGGGCACCGTGACTGTTCCCGGTGACAAGTCGATTTCGCATCGCGCGCTGATCTTCGGCCTGCTCGCGGTGGGAGAGACGCGCGTGACAGGCCTGCTCGAGGGCGAGGATGTGCTGCGCACGGCGGATGCTGCCCGTGCCCTGGGGGCGACCGTGAAGCATCTCGGCCCGGGCGAATGGCGCGTGAACGGCATGGGCGTCGGCACCCTGCTTGAGCCAGCGAATACGCTCGATTTCGGCAATGCCGGCACCGGTTCGCGCCTGATGATGGGCGTGATCGGTGGCCACCCCATCCGCGCGACTTTCGATGGCGATGCCTCGCTGCGCAAGCGCCCGATGGCTCGCATTCTCGATCCCCTCCGGAAGATGGGCGTCGAAGTGATTTCGGCCGCCGAGGGCAATCGCCTGCCGCTGACCATCCGCGGGGCGCGGGAGACCATCCCGATCACCTACGAGACGCCGGTTGCCTCGGCGCAGATCAAGTCAGCGGTTCTCTTCTGCGGCCTCAACGCGCCGGGCGAGACGACCGTGATCGAGAACGAGGCCTCGCGCGACCACACCGAGAAGATGCTCGCCTTTTTCGGCGCGGATGTGCGCGTGGCACCCCATGGCCCGCATGGCCGCATGGTGACGCTGAAGGGCCAGCCCTCGCTCGCTCCCCGCCCGATCATCGTGCCGGCGGACCCGTCCTCCGCAGCCTTTCCCATCGTCGCGGCGCTCATCACGCCGGGATCGGAGATTGTGGTGAAATCCGTGATGATGAACCCGCTGCGCACCGGACTTCTCATCACGCTGAAGGAGATGGGCGCGGATATCGTCGAACTCGACCGGCGCGAGGAGGGCGGCGAGACGGTGGCCGATCTGCGCATCCGCCATTCCGCGCTCAACGGCGTGAATGTGCCTGCCTCGCGCGCGCCCTCGATGATCGACGAATATCCCGTTCTCGCCGTGGCTGCCGCCTTCGCGACCGGCGAGACGCGCATGAACGGCCTGCAGGAACTGCGCGTGAAGGAGAGCGATCGCCTCGCGGCTGTCGCGGATGGCCTCGCCGTCAATGGCGTGGAGCACAGCATCATCGGCGATGATCTCATCGTTTCCGGTCATGGCAGGCCCGCGCCGGGCGGCGGCGTGGTCGAGACGCATATGGATCACCGCATCGCCATGAGCTTCCTGGTGATGGGCCTCGCCAGCACGAAGCCCGTGGGGGTGGATGACGTGACCTTCATCGCCACAAGCTTCCCGGATTTCCTGCCGCTGATGGCGCGCCTGGGCGGGAGGATCGTGTGAGCCAGCCGCTCGTCATCGCGGTGGATGGGCCGGCCGCCTCCGGCAAGGGCACGATCGCCAAACGCCTGGCGGGGGAGTTCCACCTGCCGATGCTCGATACGGGGCTGCTCTATCGCGCGGTGGGGCAGCACATGGCCGATCTCGGCCTCGACCTTGACGACGAAGTCGCCGCCGAGCGCATCGCGCGCGGTTTCGCGCTGGAATGGCTGGTGGATGAGCGCCTGCGCACTCGTGCGGCGGGCGAGCAGGCGAGCCGCGTCGCGCGCTATCCCGGCCTGCGGCGGGCGTTGCGGCAATTCCAGCAGGATTTCGCCCGCCAACCCGGCGGGGCGGTGCTCGATGGGCGCGACATCGGCACGGTCATCGCGCCCTGGGCGGGGGTGAAGCTTTGGATCGATGCGGATGTTGGCGTACGCGCGCATCGCCGTTTCCGTGAGCTCGCCGGCCGGGGGGAAACGGTGGAAGAAGCGCAGATCCTTGCCGATCTCGTCGCACGCGATGCGCGGGACGCGCCGCAGATGCAGATCGCGGCAGATGCAATCCGGCTCGATACCACCCGTCTCGGCGTGGAAGAGGCGGTCGCTGCAGCCCTTGCGGCCGTGAAGGCGCGCGTCCAGACTTGGCAGGCACCCGCGTCCGGTGCGGACGAGGCCGGTCCATGACGAGCGAAAGCACAATCCGCGAATTCGAACCCATTCCTCTGCCCGATTATGCCGAAATACCGCTGGAGGCGATGCGGGCGGAAGCCCTGCGGTTCCTCGCGGTCATGCGGAAGCGCCACACGGTGCGCGAGTTTTCGCCCCGGCCCGTGCCGCGTGATATCCTTGAAACCTGCCTGCGCGTGGCGGGCACGGCACCTTCCGGGGCCAATCACCAGCCCTGGCATTTCGCGGTCATCGGCAATCCCGAACTGAAGTCGCGCATTCGCCGCGAAGCCGAGATCGAGGAGCGAGCCTTCTATGCGGGCAAGGCCGGCGAGGAATGGCTGGGCGCGCTGCGCCCGCTGGGAACAGACCCGGAAAAGCCCTTTCTCGAAGTGGCCCCTTGGCTGATCGCGATTTTCGGCGCACGCAATTCGGTGAGTGCCGATGGCGTGGCGCGGAAGAACTATTACGTGCCGGAATCGGTCTCGATCGCGACCGGTTTCCTCATCGCCGCCTTGCATCAGGCGGGCCTCGCGACGCTCACGCATACACCGAGCCCGATGGGGTTCCTGAACGAGATCTGCCAGCGCCCGCCAAACGAGAAGCCCTACATTCTACTGGTAACGGGCTACCCTGCCGCGAAAGCCCATATTCCGCTTTACGCCACTGAAAAGAAGCCGCTCGAAGCCATTTCCAGCTTCTTCCTATGAGCATCCGGGAGATCAGGATGGACCCTGCCGAGCCGCAACGCTTCAAGCCCATCCCCGGCTTCTGGCTGATCCTGGTCGCCAATGTGACGATCTACGCCGCGCTGGTGATGGCCGATGGCGATCTGAACATCGGTGTGCGCACCATCGCGACCTGGGGCGGCCTCCTGCCGCAGCCCTTCATGGAGGAGGAGCCCTGGCGCTACCTCACGGCAGGCTTCCTGCATTTCAGTCTCGTGCACATCGTCACGAACATGATCTGCCTTCTGGCCTGGGGTGTGCCGCTGGAGCGCGGCATGGGAACGCTGCGGTTCCTGCTGCTTTTCCTCGCGAGCATTCTCGGCGGGTCATTCCTGTCGGTCGCGATGCATGAGGCACCCTTCATCGGGGCAGGCGCCTCCGGCGGCACATCGGGCCTGCTGGGTGCGCTCATGGGCCTGTGGTTTCTCGGGCGCATCGGCGTGCCGGCCTCGTTCTTCGTCATCAATATCGGATTGAATGTCGGCGTGGCACTGTTTGCCCCCGGGGTGGATTGGCAGGCCCATCTCGGCGGGTTCATCACCGGCTTCGTGCTGGCCCTCGTGTTGGCGCCACGACCGGGCTGGCGCGAGGAGGATTGACAATTTCTCTAATATGAGAGAATTTCCCGTTTATGGGAAATTCATTGCCTGCTCGCGCTCAAACCAGTCCTGAATCGCTGGATCGCCAGATCGGCGCGGGCCTGCGTCGCCTGCGCCAGTCGCGCGGCTGGTCGCTGGATGAGCTGGCGGCGCGCTCGGGCGTGAGCCGCGCGACCCTTTCCCGCCTCGAGAATGCCGAGGTGAGCGCCACGGCCGTCGCGCTCTGCAAGCTCGCGAGCGCCTTCGGACTCACCGCCTCGCGGCTGCTGCATCAGGTGGAGATGGAAGCCTCGCCGCTCATCCGGCGGGGCGAGCAACCGCTCTGGGAAGACCCGGCAAACGGATTTGCGCGGCGTGCGGTTTCGCCGCCGGCGCAGAATCTCGCCGGCGAGGTGATCGAGGGCGCGCTGCCCGCCGGCACGGTGATCGCCTATGACCTGCCGCCGCGCCCCGGCCTCGAACATCACCTTGTGATGCTCGAAGGCGCGCTGACCCTCACGGTCGAGGGCGTGGCGCATGCCCTGCGCCCTGGCGATTGCCTGCGCTACGTGTTGCATGGCCCGACGCGCTTTGAAACGCCACCCATGATGGGCGCGCGCTATCTCATCTTCATGGTGTGAGGAAAAAACATGCCCTTCGATATCCGCCCCGGAGATTTCGCCGATCCACGCGTGATCGCGCTGCTGGAGCATCATTATGCCGAGAACCGCGCGGTTTCCCCGCCGGAATCCTGCCATGTGCTCGATTATTCCGCGATGCAGGTGCCGGAAATCACCTTTTTCACGCTCTGGGAGGGCGAGGAACTGCTCGGCATGGGCGCGCTGAAGAGAATCGATGCCGAGGAGGGCGAGGTGAAGGCCATGCGCACCCTGCCCGCCGCCAAGCGGCGCGGCGTGGGAAGCACGGTGGTGCAACACGTGATCGAGAAAGCGCGGGCGCTTGGGCTGAAACGGCTCTATCTCGAAACAGGCTCGTTCGAGTATTTCCGGCCTGCGCGCGAACTCTACCGGCGCCACGGCTTCCGCGAATGCCCGCCCTTCGCAGGCTACAAGCCCGACCCGAACTCCACCTTCATGCTGCTCGAACTCGGCTGAAACCGGCTGCGCGCTTGCCTCGCCTTGGCCCTTCTGCTATTGCGCGAGCCAATTCGTCGGACCTTCTTCAGGTTCTGGCGGTTTTGTCGTTTTTCAGAAAGCGACCGGACCGGCAGCTTCGCGGCGAGGAAACCACACATTCCGCCGGACGGTTCCGCGACTTTCGCACTGGTCGCCCGCTCGGGCTTCATCGCCATCCGGCGATGGCTGTCCGGCCCGGAATGGAACGCAACGATGAAGCACCAGTGCCCGCGCCGGAGGCCGTGAAACGGCAGGCGCATTCCGGAGATTTCATGTCCACTACCGCTATGAACCCGTCCCGCGAGGATTTCGCGGCCCTTCTCGCCGAAAGCTTCGAGAAGGCGGATACCGCTGAAGGCACCGTCATCAATGGTCGCGTCGTCGCGATCGAGAAGGATGTCGCGGTGATCGATATCGGCCTCAAGACCGAAGGCCGTGTCGCGCTGAAGGAATTCGCTGGCCCGAACAAGGATTTCGTCCTGAAGATCGGCGACCGCGTGGAAGTCTATCTCGAGCGCGTCGAGAACGCGATGGGCGAGGCCGTCATCAGCCGCGACAAGGCCCGCCGCGAAGAGAGCTGGGTGCGCCTTGAAAAGGCGTTCGAAGCAAAGGAAAAGGTCACGGGCTCGATCTTCAACCAGGTCAAGGGCGGCTACACCGTCGATCTCGACGGCGCCGTGGCGTTCCTGCCGCGTTCGCAGGTCGATATCCGTCCGATCCGCGATGTCGGCCCGCTGATGGGCGTTCCGCAGCCCTTCGAGATCCTGAAGATGGATCGCCGCCGCGGCAACATCGTCGTGTCGCGCCGCACCGTCCTCGAAGAGACCCGCGCCGGCCAGCGCCAGGAACTCGTGTCGAACCTCGAGGAAGGCCAGATCATCGACGGCGTGGTGAAGAACATCACCGATTACGGCGCTTTCGTGGATCTCGGCGGCATCGATGGCCTGCTCCACGTCACGGATATCGCCTGGCGTCGTGTGAACCATCCGTCGGAAGTCCTGACGGTTGGCCAGACCGTGAAGGTCAAGATCGTCAAGATCAACCAGGAAACCCACCGCATCTCGCTTGGCATGAAGCAGCTCCAGGGCAACCCCTGGGAGGGCATCGAGGCCAAGTATCCGATCCAGGGCAAGTTCACGGGCCGCGTCACGAACATCACCGATTACGGCGCGTTCGTGGAGCTCGAGCCAGGCATCGAAGGCCTCATCCACGTCTCCGAGATGAGCTGGACCAAGAAGAACGTCCATCCGGGCAAGCTGCTCTCCACCTCGCAGGAAGTGGAAGTGCAGGTTCTCGAGGTCGATCCGGTGAAGCGCCGCATCTCGCTTGGTCTCAAGCAGACGCTCGCCAATCCGTGGGAAGCCTTCGTGGACAAGCACCCGGTCGGCAGCCTCGTCGAGGGCGAGGTGAAGAACAAGACCGAGTTCGGCCTGTTCATTGGCCTCGATGGCGATGTGGACGGCATGGTGCATCTCTCGGATCTCGACTGGAACCGTCCGGGCGAGCAGGTCATCGAGGAATACAAGAAGGGCGATTATGTGCGCGCCGTCGTGCTCGATGTCGACACCGAGAAGGAGCGCATCTCGCTCGGCATCAAGCAGGTTGGCTCGGACCCCTTCGCGGGCGCGGGCGATGCGATCCGCAAGGGCGCGGTCGTCACCTGCGAAGTGCTGGAAGTGAAGGATGGCGGCCTCGAGGTGAAGATCGCGGGTTCGGACATCACCACCTTCATCAAGCGCTCGGAGCTCGCGCGTGACCGTGGCGACCAGCGCCCGGATCGCTTCGCGGCCGGCGAGAAGCTCGATGCACGCGTGGTGCTCTTCGACAAGAAGACCCGCAAGATCCAGGTCTCGGTCAAGGCTCTCGAAATGGCCGAGGAGAAGGAAGCGATGGCGCAGTATGGTTCGGCCGATTCCGGCGCGACCCTCGGCGACATCCTTGGCGCGGCCCTCAAGAAGGGCAAGTAAGCCGCTTCGCATCATGGCCGGGCATAGGGTGGCCGTCAGGCCGCCCGTCCGAAAAGGAGAATTCCGGCCATCCACGACTTGCAACGATAAGCCGGCGGGGAAACCCGCCGGTTTTTTCATGCGGGATGGCCGCGAAGAACGGGCTGACTGTCTCGCCCCCCAAGCCTATAAATGCGCGATGAGCACCGCACTTCCTCCCAAGAAACCGGGCCCCGGCGATCATGTCATCCTTGTCGATGGCTCGTCCTTCGTGTTCCGGGCCTATTTCCAGTCGATCCGGCAGGATCAGCGCTACAATTACCGTTCGGATCGCCTGCCGACGGGTGCCGTGCGCATCTTCGCGACCAAGCTCTTCCAGTTCGTGCGCGAAGGCGCGCGGGGCAAGAAGGCGACCCATCTGGCGATGATCTTCGACAAGAGCGAGGATTCCTTCCGCAAGGCGCTCTTCCCTGCCTACAAGGCGAACCGATCCGAGCCGCCGCCGGAGCTCGTGCCGCAATTCCCGCTGATGCGCGCCGTGGTGCGCGCCTTCGGCTACGAGCCGGTGGAGATGGCGAAATACGAGGCGGATGACCTCATCGCGACCTACGCCACCGAGGCCGCGGCGAACGGCGCGGAAGTCACCATCGTTTCGGCCGACAAGGACCTGATGCAGCTCATCGGGCCGGGCATCACGCTCTACGATCCCGCCTCCGGCGAGCGCGAGGAGCGTCTCGTCGGCGAAGCGGAAGTGCTCGATTATTTCGGTGTCACGCCCGACAAGGTAGTGGAGGTGCAGGCGCTCGCGGGCGATTCCACCGACAACATTCCCGGTGCGCCCGGCATCGGCGTGAAGACGGCGGCTTCGTTGCTTGCGGAATATGGCGATCTCGAAACGCTGCTCGCGCGCGCCGCCGAGATCAAGCAGCCGAAGCGCCGCGAAACCCTGACCGACCCGGAGGTGGTGGAGAAAATCCGCATCTCGAAGACGCTGGTCACGCTCGTGCGCGACGTGCCGGTGGAGCATGCGCTCGAAACACTCGTTGCGCATCCGCTGGATGCACCGAAAGCCGTGGCCTTCCTGAAGGCCATGGAATTCACGACGCTCACGAAGCGGGTGGCTGAGATTTCAGGCGTCGATTTCGATTCGATCCCGCCCGATCCGGCCTATGCTGCGGCCGGCAAGGGCGGGGCGGTGCCGCCCGCGCCGGTCACGGATGCGCCCTCGAGCGTGGCATCGGCCGCAATGCCCTCCGCCGATGCCCTCACGCCGGCCGGCCTCGCCGCCGAGCGCCTCGCGAAATTGCGCGTGATGCCGGTGAAGCCCGAGAGCTTTCCGGCCGTCACCGAACTTGCGGCATTGAAAGCCTTTCTTGCCGAAGCGCAGGAGCGGGGCGTGCTCTCCTTCGATACCGAAACTTCGTCGCTTGATCCGATGCAGGCCGAGCTCGTGGGCGTTTCGCTCGCGGTTCAGCCGGGTCGCGCGGTCTATGTGCCGCTCCAGCATCGCACGGGTGATGGCCTCTTCGATTCCGGCCTCGTGCCCGGGCAGATTCCGCTCGCGGAGGCTCTCGCCGCCTTGAAGCCGGTGCTGGAAGACGAAAGCACGCTGAAAATCGGCCAGAACCTGAAATACGACCTGCTGGTGATGCGCCGTCACGGCCTCGATATTCACCCGATTGATGACACGATGCTCATCTCCTACGCGCTCGATGTGGGGCGCGGCGGGCATGGCATGGATGAGCTTTCCATGCGCCATCTCGGGCACCAGACGATCTCGTTCGGCGAAGTCGCCGGCAAGGGCAAGGCGATGGTGACTTTCGACCGTGTGCCGATCGACCGTGCCACGGCCTATGCGGCGGAGGATGCGGATGTGACCTTGCGCCTCTGGCTCGCGCTGAAGCCGAGGCTTGCGGCGGAAGGCCTTGCGAATGTCTACGAGACGCTTGAACGCGGCATGCCCGATTGCCTTGCGAAGATGGAAAGGCGCGGCATTGCCATCGACCGGCAGATCCTCTCGCGCCTCTCGGGCGAATTCGCGCAGGGCATGGCGCGGCTCGAGGCGGAAATCCACGAAATGGCGGGCGAGACCTTCAATCTCGGCTCGCCGAAGCAACTGGGCGATATCCTCTTCGGCAAGATGGGCCTGCCCGGCGGGCGCAGAACCGCGACCGGAGCCTGGTCCACAGGTGCCGATGTGCTCGAAGAACTTGCCGATCAGGGCCATGCCCTGCCGGAAAGGCTGCTGGAATGGCGGCAGCTCCAGAAGCTGAAATCCACCTATACCGATGCGCTTCCGGGCTATGTGAATGCCGAGACGGGCCGCGTGCATACTTCTTACGCGCTCGCCTCCACCTCCACGGGGCGGCTCTCCTCCAACGAGCCGAACCTGCAGAACATTCCCGTCAGGAACGAGATGGGCCGGAAAATCCGCCAGGCCTTCATCGCGCCGCCGGGGCGCCTGCTGATCTCGGCGGATTATTCCCAGATCGAATTGCGCCTGCTCGCGCATATCGCGGAGATCCCGCAGCTTCGGAAAGCCTTTGCCGAGGGTGTGGACATTCACGCGATGACCGCCTCCGAAATGTTCGGCGTGCCCATCGCCGAGATGACGAGCGAGGTGCGCCGGCGTGCGAAAGCCATCAATTTCGGCATCATCTATGGCATTTCAGCCTTCGGGCTCGCAAAGCAGCTGGGCATTGGCCGCGAAGAGGCGGGAGCCTATATCAAGAAGTATTTCGAGCGCTTCCCCGGCATCCGCGACTACATGGAAGAGACGAAGCGCCGGGTGAAGGTGGAAGGCTTCGTCGAGACCATCTTCGGCCGCAAATGTTTCTTCCCGAACATCGATACGAAGAACCCCAGCGAGCGCGCCTTCCTTGAACGCGCGGCGATCAACGCGCCCATCCAGGGCTCGGCAGCCGATATCATCCGCCGGGCGATGCTGCGCATGGACGCTGCCCTCGCTGCCGTGAACTCGCCGGCCGGGATGCTGCTGCAAGTGCATGACGAACTGATCTTCGAAGCGCCGGAAGCGGCGGTGGCAAGCGCGATCCCTCTCATCACCCGCGTGATGGAGGAAGCACCGCTGCCGATCCTCGATCTCAAGGTGCCGCTGAAGGTCGATGCGCGCGCCGCCAGGAACTGGGACGAGGCCCATTGAGGGGCAAGGCACTGAAGCTCCGTCAGAAACTGGCTTCGATGCAAGCCGCGATCCGAGGTGGCTCGAAAGGGCCAGCATGAATCACGGGGCTGAACCGGAAAGCGACGCAGCTGCGCTTTGCGGGAAATGCAGTCGGCGGTTCGGCAGTCCTGTGTCCATCACTTCGCCTGTTCATCCGGCTCGGCTCCCGTCCTCACGCAAATGCCATTTGGCGGAAATTGCCGAGAGCCAGTAACAATTGCTATTCCGAGCCCGAATGACAGGATGACACGTGCAGGAACGCCGGTTCGGTTACGAAGAGGAATGGGGCCGTCTGATGCGTCTGGCTCTTGATGGGGATGCTCTCGCCTACCGGACCTTGCTAGGTGCGATCGCGCCGCATCTGCGAAATACGGTTCGGCGGTTTCTGGCTCGCTCCGGACGGGGAACCGCCGATCTCGAGGATATCGTCCAGGAGATCCTGCTCGCTGTCCATCTCAAGCGGGCGACCTGGGACCGGTCCCTCCCGTTCATGCCATGGCTGAACGCGGTGGCACGCTACAAGACCATCGACGCGCTGCGCCGCGCAGGCATTCGCGGAGAGGTTGAACTCGACGGCCTTGCCGACACTCTGGCCGCCCAGGAGGGGCAGGAAGATCACACCCTCGACAGCAAGCGCATCCTTCAAGCCCTTGAAGCCCGACAGCGCGACATCGTGGAACAGATCATGCTCATGGGCCGCTCGGCAGCGGAAGTCGGCAGCGCGCTCGGGATGAGCGAGGGAGCGGTTCGGGTTGCTCTCCACCGTTCGCTGAAAAAACTCGCGACAATCTTCAGGACCGGAAGCCATGAAAACTGAAAATTTCATAAGGCTCCTGGCGGAGGATCTTCCATCGGGGCCTGCCCGCCAGGGGATAGCGCTGACGCGCTGGATGTCGGCGACCGCCCTTGCGACAGGGGCAGCCTTCCTCCTCTTTGCCGGAGCACGGGCTGACCTGCTTGGCGGTGGCTTGCTGCCTTCAATCATGAAGGTCTTCATGGGGGCCTTGCTGGCCTGGGCGGCGATCGGAGGGGCAACGTCACTCGCGCGACCGGAAGCATCTGTCGTTCAGCCCTTGCGGCGTCTGGTCACCTTCGCTGCCTTTCTGGCGTTTCTCTTCGCCACGGAACTTGTGTTTCGTGGCCTGGATGGATGGCTTGTCCGAATGTTCGGCAAGAGCATCGTTGGTTGCCTGACGGTCATCCCGTTGCTTGCATTGCTGCCTCTCGTTGTTTCGCTTCATGCCTTGCGGGGTGGAGCAACGACATCCCCCACCTTTGCTGGCGGGCTTGCTGGCCTCGCTTCAGCTGGCGTGGCGATCATCGCCTATGGGGTATTCTGCACCGAGGACAGCCTTGTTTTCGTCGCGACATGGTATTCGCTGGCTGCGATTATGGTTGCCGGGCTCGGCGCGGTCTTGGGTCGAACGCTGCTCCGCTGGTAAGCGACAGCGCGCGATCTGAACCTCACGCCATCTTCAAAACTCACATCGGAAAAACATGTCATGAACGCGCGGCTGGGTGTCATCGGTGGGTCCGGACTTTATAACTTGCCGGGGCTGGAGGATCGCCGCGAGGAAATGGTCCAGACGCCGTGGGGCACCCCCTCCGCAGCCCTGAGATTCGGGCGCATCGGTGCCACCGAGATTGTTTTTCTGCCCCGGCATGGGGACGGCCATCGCTTTTCGCCGGGCGGGATCAACTATCGGGCGAACATCGATGCGCTGAAACGCCTTGGCGTCACCGATATCGTCAGCTTCTCGGCGGTCGGGTCCTATAAGGAAGAACTGCCGCCTGGGACCTTCTTGCTGCCCGATCAGCTGGTGGATCGAACTTTCGCGCGCGAAAGCAGCTTCTTCGGCAATGGTTGCGTCGCGCATGTTCCCTTCGGCGAACCTTTCGGGCCCCGCCTCAGGCACCGGGTTGCCGAAGCAGCAAGGCGGGTCAGCGTGAACATCCGAGAAGGAGGAACAGCGGTCTGCATGGAAGGGCCGCAATTCTCGACACGGGCCGAAAGCCTCTTCTACAAGGGCCAAGGCTACGATGTGATCGGCATGACATCGATGCCTGAAGCGAAGTTGGCACGCGAGGCGGAGATCACCTATTGCATGTGCGCGATGGTGACAGATTTCGACTGCTGGCATCCCCATCATGAGGATGTGAATGTCGAGCTGATTCTGCGGCAGGTCCACGAGAACTCGGAGGCCGCGCGTCGCGTTCTCGCGGCTCTGGCTGCTGATTTCCCGTCGGAGCGCGAGGAATGCCCGGCAGGCTCGCATCGGGCACTCGATTTCGCGATCATCACGGCGAAGGAAGCGCGCGATCCAGCCCTTGTTGCCAGGCTCGACGCGATTGCCGGGCGCGTGCTGCGGTAGGCATTGGCTCTTGGCTTGGAGCGGATTCCGATCTGATTGAAAGAGGCCGTCCGCTCTAATTCCTTATTGTTTCACGCATTTTCTTCGACCAACCGGTATCCACTTGGTCGGAAAATGCTCTAAAGGCGGAAATCCGAGAACCGGCGCATGAAGCGGCGGTCGATCCAGTCTTTCCACCGCCAGACCCAACGCCCCTCCACAGCAAGCCAAGCGCCGCGACCAGCAATGGCCGAACCGTCGCCGGTCATCAGGATGGTCAGAAAATCAGGGTCAGGCCCGTGCGGCTTGAGAGGCTCGCCCCGCAAGGCGCGGCGGATGTTCCCGGTCAATGCCGCACCCTGACGGACAGCGAAAACCCCGGCCTTCGGCATGGGATCCGATATCATCGTCGCGCAATCCCCGACGGCGAAGATCGCAGGATCGCCGATCGAGGCAAGGGTGGGCGCGATGGAGAGAAAGCCGCCGGTGGTTGTCGCCAGACCGGTCTCGCCCAGCCATTCCGGTGCCTTGGCCGCGGTGGACAGGAGGACAGCTTCGGCCTCGACAGAGCGTCCATCCTCGGCACGAATACCATCGGCAGTGATTTCGACGACGCGAAAGGAGTCCAGCACGGTGACGCCATGGCGGGCGAGTGCATGGCGGACATGCCGGCGAACGCCCAGGTTCAAGGTCGGGACAAGCCCGTTGCCCGTCGCGATGGCGATCCAGAACGGACGGCCGGCGGTCTCGAGATTGCCCAATCGTGCCTTGAGCGCGAGCGCCAGTTCGATCCCGGCGGCGCCGCCACCCACCAGCACGATCCGGCGCGGCCCATCCGGGCGTGCGGCATCGGCCAGAAGAGCATCGAGCCTTTCGAGAAAGGTGCTGATCGGCTTGACCGCAATTCCATGCTGCCCGGCACCGGTGATCCCAGAAAGGTCTGGTGTGATCCCGATATTGAGCGAGAGTATGTCATAGGGGATCAAGCTGCCATCTTTGGTTCGCACATGGCGGTTCACCCGGTCGATCCCGTTCGCGGCGGAATCCACGAGCGACACGCCTGCAACCCGCGCGAGACGCCCGAGATCGATATGCATCTCGGAATGGCTGTAGAACCCGGCAATATGACCCGGAAGCATGCCTGAATAGGGTGTCAGCAGCCGATCTGTCACCAGCGTCACCGCGAGATCCGGCTCGGGATGTTCAGCCAGGGCGCGGATGACCTGAACATGGGCATGCCCGCCCCCGACAAGGACCAGCTGCCGGCTCATCGGAAAAGCGCCTCCCCCAGCTGGGCGATGACCGCGCGCGTGCGCGGGGCCAATCTGTCCCCCACGGCCAGCTGCCCGCGAAGCCAGTCGAGATCGGCAAGCTCATCCATGTCGCGCTGCGCGGAAAGAAGCCGCACGGTCAGATTGGCGATTGATGCACGACGCAAGGTTTCATCCAGCACCTTTGGCGTGCTCCAGGCCATCGGGGCGCAGAGCGTCGTCGCGGCTTCGAGGCTGCGCACACCCAGCAGGCAATAGCCGCCATCAAAGCTTGGGACGATTACAACCTCATCAGGATTGCCGTTCTGAAGACAATGCGCTGCCTCGACGAGAACATCGCTGCTGAGGAGCGGCACGTCCGCGCCCATGATCATCGCGCCAGCTGGACAATGCCTCAGGCATGTTTCCAGGACCTCGAGCATGGTTGCGCCAAGATCGCCGGCATCAGCATAGGCGAGGCGCCATTCCGGGCCCAGGATCGCTGCGATTTCCTGTGCCGCATCCACTGGCCGGAAAAATGCCCGGGGCTCGATCCCTGCACGATCGGCAGCCTCGCGCGCGGCACGCGCGGAATCCTCCAGAAAGGCGCGGGACAGACGCGCGGCGGCTTCCGGCCCGATACTGACCGCAAGACGAGTCTTGCTGATGCCCGGGCGCGGCGGTTTGCACATCAATCCAAGGCCGATCGGTGCAAGGGTCATGGCCGGGATCTCGTGCCACTCCGCGCAGTCATGGCCTCGCGCCCGATCACCCAGAGGATCTTGACCCCGGCGCGGATGGTTCCGCTCACCGTTCCCGAGACCTTCGACACGCCGATCCTGCGACGGTAATCAACCGGGATCTCGAATATGGGCAATCCCTGCCGCGCGGCCTTGATCTGCATCTCGACGGTCCAGCCGAAATTCAGGTCAGCCATAACGAGTTGGTCGAACGCATCGCGGGAAATCGCACGGAATGGGCCAAGATCGGTGAAATTCCTGCCCCAGATGAGCCGGATCAGCGTGCAAGCCAGCCAGTTCCCGAAGATTTGCTGAGGTGTCAATGCGCCGGGCTCCCGCTTGCCCAGGACGCGCGAGCCAAGCGTGAACTCCGCTTCTCCCGCGAGGATCGGTGCCAGCAGGCGGGGCATGGCCGAGAGATCATCGGCCGCGTCTCCATCGACAAACACGAGGATATCAACCGGAGGAAGCGCCGCGATTGCTTCCAGACAAGCGCGCCCGTAACCCGGACCTGTCACCTCGACCACGATTGCCCCGGCGCGTCGGCCGATCTGTGGTGTCCCGTCATTGGATCGAAAATCACCAATGGCGACCGCATCGACAAAAACAGGCATGGCTGCGAGCACGGCCGGCAGCGCGCCGGCTTCGTTACGCGTGGGGATAACGACGCCAATCCTCTTGCCGCCGAGGCTCATCGCTTCACCTCGCGTGCCCCGAGGCGTTCGTGCAGCGCGATCGCCCCGAAAAGCGGCGCGAGGTGTAAGGCAGCAAGCCCGTAGCTGTGAATGTCGCGCAGGCTCGCCGCGGCAAGCGGAAAAAACAGGAAATAGATCGGCAGGCCGACCGCGCCGAAGATCAGCACCCAGGAACCGCTGGCAGCCGCAAGAGGGAGAAACCACGCGGCATACCAGGGAAACTGTGCCGGCGAGAGATAGAAGAGCAAACCGGCGAGAATGGAGGCCCGGCCCACGAGCCCGGCTGAACCTTTCCCGGATCGCAGGCCGATCGTGAGGCTCGCGCCGGCAGCGACGCCGACAATGGCTGCTCGAAGAACCAACTCACCCGTTCCGGGCCCGAAACCTTGGAAAAACAGGAAGGAAAGCCATGCAAATGGGGCATTATTGATGCTCCATCCACCAGCATAGGCGGTGAGCCCGGCCTGCGCCGAGAGGCTGGCCCAGAGCAGGGGCCCGCAAGTGAGCAGGGTGATGCTTCCAAGGCCAAGCGAAAACAAGAAAAGCCTCCGGCGATCCGGCCAGAGCGCCCTTGCGAGAAGCGGGGCGAGCAGAAGCGGCCAAAGCTTCACCCCCACCGCCAGGCCAAGCCCGATCCCGGCGGCGAGCGCGCGATTCCGGCTCGCCGCAAGCAGCGCAAGCAGAACAGGAGGAGCCAAGGCCGCATCGATATGGGCCTGGCCTGTCAGGCAGAAGGCCATCAGAGGGTTGCACCAGTAAAGCGCACCCATGAGCATGGAGCCGCCATTGCTCCGAAGCCAGTGCCAGATCAGGATCGCCGTCACCGCCTCCGCCGAGAAGATGACAACGCGCAGTCCATCAAGCTTCCAGGGCGCGATCCAGTGGGCGATGGCAAACAGGGCTTGAGCCGAACCTGGATAGATTGACCGGAGATCGGGAAAGTTGATGGCCTCGATCACCCCTCGACCGGCCTCAACCAGGCCGGTGAGCGCGGGTGGGAGTTCGCCCAGCAAATTCTGGGGCGAAAGGGTGTAGGGATTGAAGCCTCGCGCCACCATCGCGCCATCAAGGAGGTAGCGGTAGTGATCATCCTCCAGCATCGGACCGGCGCCGAAATACGGCAGACGCATGAGAATTCCGGCAGCTGCGATGGCGACCCCGATGCCCCAATGCGGCGCCATTCCCCGTGCAAGCCAGATGGCCCAGACCACAAGCCCCCCCGACAGCGTCAGCAGGCCGAAAAGGGAGAGGGCCACGCCCCAGCTGTCTCGTGCAGCTCCGGATAATGGACCAAAGGCGCGCGCCAGCACCAAGTGGGACAGAAACGCACCGGCCAAGGCGGAGAGCAAGATCCAGAGCCGGAAATCGCGCGGGCGCGACCGCTCGTCAGGAAGTGAGGACGGCACATTCATGAACCGGGAATGGTCCGCGCAAGAAGCTTGCCCCAGCTCGCATCGTAGGGGTGAGGCTTGCCCGGTTCATCGCCCTTGACCAGGACGCCCCCTTCCGCCGCCCAGCGAAACACACCACCGCGCAGGTTGAAGATCTGCCCTTTGGTGAGAGGCGCGAGTTCCCGCAAGGTCTGCATCAGCACCTGCGACGACCGCACGCCAACGGCACAATAGAAAACAACAGGCCGGTCACCCAATTGATCGCGATGCGCGCTGAGAACATCCTTCGCCGAGCTGCCTGGCTCGATGCGGATTGCCCCGGGAAGATGTCCGGCCTCGAATTCCTCCCGGGTGCGCACGTCGAACAGGGTGACCGGGCTCGTGGCCATCATGCTTGCCAGCTTGGAGACGGAGATGTCATCAACCGGGTAACGCCGGATGATTTCGCGTTCGACATCGTCGAGCGTGACCTTCGGATTGGTCGGATCGAGTATCAAGGGGCCATGGATCGAGGGAAGTTGCAACATGTTGGCCAAGGCCAGCGCTGCGACAAGGAGCAGGCCGGCCACGTAACCGATTGCGCGTGAACGAGGCGAGATTCGTGACACCATATGTCTCCCGTTTGGACCCTTCGGATTTGCCATGTTCACGAGATGGGCAGGCTGCGGTTGAGCGACCAGTCGTAATCATCCTCAACAATCCGCGGCGATCTTGCGAGCTTCTGCTTCAGCTCGGGCTCGGCAAAAGCCAGGAAATGCGCGAGCAGTCCGGCATCGTCGCCGCCGAAATCCTCGATGAACCACTTGTAGATCGACGAGACCCTGAGCCCGCCCGAGGGAAGCACCGACACCCCACGCGGGTGGTTGATGAAGTCGCGCGCGGCTTGATCGAGGTCGGCCTCAAGCGTTGCCGCACGCCAGGCGCGGTTGAGAAGATTGGGGCAACCATGGGAGGCGCAATTCACCACGTAATGAACGCGCGGATCCTTGAAAGTCGGACGCATGATCGAATGCTCGATGTCATCGAGTGAGAGACGGCGGCCTTCCACCGTCACCCGAGGCTGACGCCAAGGGCCGGTATAGGCCTTCGGGTCGAGCCATGAATCACTCTTGATGTCGCGGATCGAGGCAACCGGATACCGGTCGATCACAACCTTGAGAGTCACGGCATTGTAGAGGTTGCCCCAGTAGGCCAGGGCCTCGCCACGGACCATGGTGGAGGGCCGACGCTGCGCCATTTCGGCGATGTAGGCATCAAGCGCCGCGCGATCGGCTGCATGGGCGCGCCAGCCGGCATAATCGACCCGCGTCACGCCATCCGGGCTCGGCTTTACATAGCGCCGGAGCAAGGCGTCGTAGGGCGCGTCGGCATCGCCCTGCGCCAAAGCACGCGATCCTTGTGCAACGACAAGGGCCACGCCGAACCCAAGTGCCAGTCGGCGAGAGATTTTCGGCGATGGATACCGCATTGATTTTGTCTCCACGGAAATCAGGCTTTGGGCCATCAAGCGCCCCGGCCTTCGAAGCGTTTGCGCAGCGGAATGGCTGCAAGCGAAAGAACGGCAAGCCCGACGAGCCCCGCGATGATCTCGGGCGTCAGGATCGAACCCGGTGTGATGGCCCCGCCCTGATCCATAACCGAACCCAGGCCTGCCCCGGCGAGCGAGAAGACAGCCGTGCCCGGAATGATCCCGAAAAACGTGGTCAACACATAGGTCAGCAACTTCACGCCCACAAAGGCCGGAACGAGATTGACAAGGAAGAAGGGAAAGAGCGGCACGAGACGGAGCACGAGCAGGTAGGGGCCGGCATTGCGACGGATGCCCTCCGCCAGCCTCGCCGCCGGCGCTCCGAAGCGATCCAGCGCGTTCTCGCCAAGGAGCGCCTTGGCGAAGAGGAAGATCAGCGTCGCGCCGATCGTGGCACCGGTCACGCTCAGAAGGGTTCCGAGCGTGGCGCCGAACAGGAATCCTCCCGAGAGGGTGAGGAAGACGGCGCCCGGAAAGGAAAAGGCCACAGCCACGACATAGACCGCGACATAAGCAAGGCTTGCAAGCCCAAGGCTTGCCTGCACCCAGGTCTTCAGCGCTTCGCGGTGGGTCTTCAGGGTGTCGAGGGAGAGATAGCTCGCAAGGCCCGACCAGCGCAGCAACAGAAACGCCCCGATGGCCACGAGCACCAGCCAGAGGCGGCGATCCTTCAGCAGAGAGGAGAGCGACATGCCGGTCTCTTTCAGGGCAGGAAACGTTGCACAAACCCGACCAAGCGGCGGGTGAAGGCGCCGAAAAGCTTCGGCGTGTAATAGCTGCCGGCCACCCGTTTCGAGATTTCCGACAGGGTGGGGTATGGCAGGATGACCGATGCGATCGCGCCGATCTTCAACCCGGCGGAGATGGCGAGGCCCCAGGTTCCGATCAGCTCGCCGGCCCGCGGGCCGACGATTGTCGCGCCCAGAATTCGTCCCCTGGGCCCGAGGATGACCTTGGCGAGGCCCTCGGTCGCCCGTTCGGCCTGCGCGCGATCATTCGATGCAAAGGTCCAGCCCAGAACCTCCACCTTATGGCCGGCCTTGCGGGCTTCGGCTTCCGTCAGCCCCGCATGGGCGAGTTCCGGGTCCGTGTAGGTCACCCAGGGCAGGGCCTTGTAATCCACCCTGGCCGGGAGCCCGAAAAGGGCATTCCGGATGACGATGCCGGCGTGATAGCCGGCGATATGCGTGAATTGCGGTCCACCAGCCACATCACCGATCGCAAAGACCTTGCGGTTGCTCGTGATGAGCCGCGCATCGACCGTGATGCCCCCCGGCGTGAAGGCAATACCGGCCGCATCGAGCCCGAGATTCTCGATATTCGGGCGCCGGCCTGCCGCGATCAGGATATGGCTGCCCGAAATCGCCGGGCCATATGCGCTCTCGCCCTCCAAAGTGACCGTGACCGCGCCATCCGCGCGCCGGACTTCGCTGACACCCGCCTTCTCGACCAGCCGCACGCCCTCATTCCGCAACGAAGCGCGGACGACCTCTACCGCCTCCGGTTCATCCCTCGCGAGAATCCCGAACTTCTCGATGACGGTGACCTCCGAACCGAGCCGCCGGAAGGCCTGGGCCATCTCGATGCCGATCGGCCCGCCACCCACCACGATGAGATGCTGCGGCCGTTCCCTGAGGTCGAAGATCGTCTCGTTGGTGAGGTAACCCGCCCCGGCAAGGCCCTTGATCGGCGGCACGGCCGCCCGCGAGCCCGTGGCGACAACGAAGCGCCGCGCCTTGATCCGACGGCCTCCCGCCTCGACCGTTGCCCGATCAACGAACCGCCCCGCCGCCCGGATGACCATGACTCCCAGGCCTTCGAACCGTTCGACGCTGTCATGCGGGGCGATCGCGCCGATGACATTGTGGACATGCTCATGCACCTCATGAAAGCGCAGGTCGGGCTCGCCGCCATGAATGCCGAAACTTCCACCGATCCGATGGGCATGAGCCACATGCGCCGCCGCAATCAGCGCCTTGGAGGGCACGCAGCCCGTATTCAGGCAATCGCCCCCCATCTCGGCCTTTTCGATGAGCACCACCGAAGCGCCCATCTGCACCGCGCCGGCCGCCACGGATAATCCACCCGAGCCCGCACCAATGATGCAAAGATCCGCGTGAAGGACATCGCCCCGGATTTCAGGGCGCTTCGGCGGCAGCAGCGGTGCAACAAGACCAGCCATGGAAACTCCGGGACGGACTCAAGACCTATGCTGACGTTTTCGAAGGGCCAGGCAATGCCGTTACAGGGCCGTCCCATCACGGCTTCGTGTGCCTGTCGTGACGGTTCCGCTCTGCGGATGCCACGATCGATCCCCGCCCGATCGAGAAGACCTGATTCGTGGAACTGCACTTTCCGGGCATCGTCGGGAAGACATGATGGGAGGCCATGTCATGATCTTCGATCGAGTTCACCTGTCATGAGCCGGCGCAGCATCGGCATTCCTGACGGAAGAAACAGGACTGGCCAACAACAAGAAGTGTTGAAATTCCGATTTTTTTGTTTGTCCGGTCGGTTGCAACAGGTTCGAACCGGAATTTGTCCGATGAACGCTGATCATCATGACCTTCTTCCCTGGAAACGTAAAAGGATTTGCGCCGGGGGGCTCGCAGCGAAAGTGGCATGGCGATCTTTGAAAGCGTTGGGCTGAACTCTTGAATCTGGCGGCATCACGCCGGGCCAGGAGACGGAATCCGGCCCGAGCTGTTCTTGTTTCTGCCAAGCGCAAGACAGAAAAGACTGTAACGGAATCGGCGCGAGCAGCGAAACTCTATCGCGACCGCATGCGGGTTCGATGAGAGCGGCACAGGGTGAAAAACAGTGCGGGCTGTCGCGATCACACGACAGGACCAAGTCAGGCGAGGCCAAATGGCAGTTCCCTCAATTCCGCACAAGACGCCCGTTGCCCTGGCGGTCTGGCGACCGGCGCGGGTGCCTGAGCCCCTGATCAGTGTCATCATTCCGCTGGCAAGCGGTGAAGCGGAGCCTCACGGATTGCTCTCGGCCATGCCGGACGATGTGGAGATCATCCTTGCGCGGGGCGGCACGCGCGCCACAAGCATGAACCACGCAGCCGAAATCGCCAAGGGGGCGCATTTCTGGTTCGTTCATGCCGATACGCGCATCAAACCGGAAGCGATACAGGCGCTCCTCGGCAAGCTGCCTCGTGAAAAGGCCACCCTCTATTTTGACCTGCGTTTCGACGGCGGGCTGTTCATGCGCCTCACCGAACTGGGTGTTCTGACCCGGTCACGGCTCTTGGGCCTTCCCTTCGGCGATCAGGCTCTCTGCCTGTCAAGGAACGCCTTTCGCGCGCTCGGCGGATATGATGAGCGTGCGATCGAGGGCGAAGACCACCTTCTCGTGCGCAAGGCCCATCGTGCAGGACTGGCCGTCGAACCGGTTGGCGTGACAATCCTCACCAGCGCGCGGAAGTATCACCGGAATGGCTGGTTTCGCACGACATGGCTCCATCTGCGACTGACCGTTCGACAGACGGTCCTGCCGCTCCGATAGTGATCATGCCGCGTTGAAGAGCGGTGATGTCTTGCCGGCTGGCCAGGCAAATCGCGTCTGGGGAATGGCGAACCCCGTCATGGCGCGTTCGCCCTGCGGCAAAACATCAAGACTCGGCCACAGCCCGGTCACGAGCGCCTCGCGATAGCAGGGGGGCAGCCCTGCCCGGCGCATCGCGGCTTGAGCCGCCTCATGGTCATAGCCGAGCGCGCGATGGTCAATCCAGACCCCGTTTTCGGTCGGGGTGACGAGGCTGAACCAGACGCGGGCCGTTCCATCATTGGCAGGCATGCCGATCACGCCTGGATTATGCCAGAGCCGATTTCCGACCTGCTCCGTGAAGGGAAGGCCGCAATGACCGCCAACGACCCCATCGCAACCGAGCGCATCCAGGCTATCCTGCTTGGTGGAGCCCGGCGTTCCGGCAAAGATGAACTCGTTGATGGCGCGCGCCGATCCGTGGATCGCAGCGAGGGATCGGCCGCCGATTTCAAGGTCGATCCGCTTGGGGAGGGTTGCGAGCCATTCCCGCTGATCGGCGCGAACGACACTATTGGAATAGGCATACCAATCCGCGGAAAGACGAGCGCAGCTGCTTTCCGGGTCGAAACCGCAGCCGCAATCGTCAGCGCCCGCTGCCAGTTGCTCGTCGCAATTGCCCATCACGACGGGGATACCGGCATCGCGGATCAGGTCGATGGTCTCCACCGGATCGCCGCAATAAGCCGCGAGATCACCGGTGCAGAGCATGCGTTCCGCAGGAATGCCTAGTGATCGGGCCTCGGTCAGCAAGGCTTCCGTTGCCTGAAGATTCCCATAAGGCCCCCCGAAAAGGAGCCAGGTCCTGTCGAGCATGAATTCATCTCCCGGTCATCACCACCGCCTTCGTGCGAACGGGCTTTAACGTTACGAAGACGCCACTCGAATTCTCTCTTGTTCGCCAACAATCGGGAGGCCGCGACGCTGCGGCTTCCGGTGGGTGCATTCCAGAATGAAGGACAAGAGGCCCTCCAAGCTGAACCGCCGGCTGCTTTGCCTGACCACCGGAGCGAGCATCACTTCACCCGCGTTTATCCGGGCGCAGGAGGCACGCTTGCGCCTCCCGGTCGGGCCCTTCCAGCCCACGCCATCGGACACGCGGCAGGCTTTCGAGCCTTTCTTCAAGCATGTCACCGACCGGCTTGGACGTCCTTACGACCTGATGGTGACGAATGACCGGGCCGGCTTGATTCCTTCGTGTTCGCGCTGATTTTCGTGGCGGCGGTCGGTCTGGGCCCCTTCGCCGGTGTTCTGGGAATTGCCCTGCATAGAGCGGGTTCCATCGCCGGGCTCTGGGCGGAGGCCATCGAAACAACAGATATGGGCCCGGTGGAAGCCGCGCGCATGAGCGGGGCTGGACGTCTGAAGGTGTTTGTGCAGGTGCAATTGCCCGATGCCCTGCCGCAGCTCTCATCGATCCTGCTCTAGATGTGGGAGTTCAATGTGCGAGCCTCCACCATGCTGGGCGTGGTGGGCGCGGGCGGTATCGGGCAGGAACTGAAGAACAGCGTCAATCTCCTGCTGTTCGATCGCGTGCTGACCATTCTCGTGATCATTCTGGTGATGGTCACGCTGATCGACCAACTGAGCGCCTGGCTTCGGCGGCGCCTCTCATGGCGCCTGTTCTGTCGGTATCGCGGCTTTCCCGGCGATTTCGAGGCGCTGCGGGAAGCCTCGCTTGAAGTGTCGGCCGGCGAGTTTGTGGCCATGCCTGGTCCCAGCGGCTCCGGAAAATCGACTTTGTTCCGCTGCATCAGCGGCCTGACAGAGCCGGATTCAGGTTCCATCCTCATTGAGGGGGTTCTGTTTGGCGGCGTGGCCGGAGCCTCGCTTCGCAAGGCGCGCGGCGGGATTGGCGTCATGTTCCAGCAGTTCAATCATGTGCGGCGTCGTTCAGCTCCGGCCAATGTGTTGACTTCCGTTCTGCCCTCGATCCCGGTCTGGCGGATTGCCATGGGGGCCTAGCCCGAAAACCTCCGGGAAAAGGCAGAAGCCGCACTTGCTTCCTTCGGGCTTGCCGAACAGAAACACCAACGCGCGGATACGCTTTCGGGCGGCCAGCAGCAGCGGGTGGCGATTGCCCGGGCCCTGATGCAGGACAGCCGCATCCTGCTCGCCGATGAGCCTGTCGCCAGCCTCGATCCGGATGCGGCACGCCTTGTTCTGGGACTGATGCGCGAGCTTGCCCGTTCGCGGGGCCTTGCAGTTCTGTGCACGCTGCATCAACCGGAACTCGCCGTCGAATTCGCGGACAGGTTCCTGTTGATGCGTGCGGGCAGGATCTTCGATCGCGATCATTCTGCGGATTGAAGTTCGTCCGTCCCGCTTCCCGACGCCCCGAAGCGTCCCTCAGCCCTTCGTCACTCCACAAGCCGCGCCGCCGAGGACACAGAACGTTGCGCAATATCGGTGGTTGAGGGCGACAGATGCGCTGGCCTCGGCGAGTTTCGAACCCATTTCAAAGCGCTCGTCATAGGCAATCAGCGTGCAGGCAACGACCTTGGGACGATCCTCGCCTTTTCGCCGCACGACCATGCGCGATGTTGCGCACATGACATCGTCGGGGGTCTTGTGGAGAATGCCCCAACAGGCTTCCGTGATTTCCGGTGGGTCGGATTCAGGGCTCATTTCCGGAAAAATCACGAGTTGAACCGGATCATCGCAGTTGATGGCGACGCCCTCCGTCTGGAACAGCGCCTTGTAACCCGCTCGAGCCAGGCTGTCCGGTTCCTTGCTCAGGCGACGGCCGGCGATCTCCACCTGGAAGCCCTCGCGGGAGAGGAAGCGCAACCCCTCCATTGCTTTGGCGAAGGATCCCTTTCCGCGTTCCGCATCATGGATTTCCGCCCGATGGTCATCCAGAGAAACCCGGAACCGCAGCAAGCCTCCATGGGCCGCCTGAAGCCGCCTGAGCGCCTTCTGGTAGCGCATCATCGGTCGCATCGCGTTGGTGAGCACGAGCACTTCGAACCCCCGTTCGAGGGTTTCCTCCAGGATGGCGGGCATATCGCGATTCATAAAGGGCTCGCCGCCGGTAAAGCCGATCATCTTCACAGGCAGGCTCTCGGCGCGGCTCTCATCGAGATAGTCGCGCACATCCGCGAGGGAGAGGTAAACGAGCCGGTCGTTTTTCGGTGAGCTCTCGATATAGCAGTTTTGGCACGTGATATTGCACAGCGTTCCTGTATTGAACCACAGCGTTTCGAGCGATTTCAGGGCAACACTTGCGCGCCGCTTCCCGTTGGCTGTGAGAAACGGATCGTCAAATTTGGCCCGGCCGAGTGCTTCAAGATTCATCTCTTTCCTTCCGGAATGAAGTGGCGCCTGTCTGGAGAATTTCGAACGCGGGCGTTGTTTCGTTACAACGACCGGTCAACGAAGGCGGGATGTTCCGGGCTGTCCGTCCCACATGGCACCGCCCATCGACCGCGGACGATCCGGCGGCGGCGTCACCGGAGTGACCGGCACCCGCCGGGTCCGGTTGGAATCCGTGAGGATTGATGGCCTCGAACCGGACGCGGACAACAAGGCCGGCCGGGCCGCATGAAGGCTGGAGCGTCTTCTGACGCGGTTGGATCATGCGCTGCAGCGGCGAAGGAACTGGCGCATCCGGCGGGCGGGAAGAGGTTGACCGATCTGGCGCGCCGGACCTTACTTCGCGACGATCCGCCCCTCGACCGAGCTGTTGACGGTGCCGAGCTTGCGCACATGCACCATCACGACATTGGCCATCAGCGTGCCGTCGGTCTTGCCGATCAGCGTGCGCCCGCGCCCCAAAGCCGAATAGCCGTCGCCGCCGCCGAACATGAAGTCGTTCGAGGCCACCTTGTACTTTCCGGCCGGATCGATCGGCTTGCCGCCAACCTCGATCGAGAGCACGCGGCTGCCCACGGCCGCCTTCGGATCATAGGTGAAGGCAAGGCCCGAGACCTGCGGAAAGCGCCCCGCGCGGTTATCCACCTGCGAAACGCCGTTCTCGAGCGCATCCTTGATGTCCTTGCCGGTGATCTCGATCATCACGGTCGAGTTGCCGAAGGGCAATTCCGACAGGATGTCGCGCCGGGTAAGCACGGTGCCGGGGGCGTATTGCCTGTTGGCGCGAATGCCGCCGCCATTGGTGATGGCCACATCCGCGCCGGTGGCGATACGCATCGCATCGGCAATGAGGTTGCCGATCGCCGCCTCCTGGCTGCGCACGGTGGCGGAGCGGCTGTCGAGTGCCACGGCAGTCGTGCCGATCGTGACATCGAGTTCCTTCGACAGATCCGCCTCGTATTTCCTCACGATGGCGAGCGCAGCCGGATCGGGCTCCGCAAGCGCGGAATCGATCGGGCGGAAAACAGGCCGCCAGGTCACGCTGCGCTTTCCGTCGCGCTCGCCGATGATGCAATACATGTCGATGGCGGTGACGTATTCGCCTTCCTCGCCCGATTCCACCATGGCCACGCGGTTGTCGTAAGAGATGCGCAGGTCGTGATCGTGGCCGGTCAGCAGCACATCGACGAGGCGCGAGCGCGCGATCTCGAGGTCGCGGGTGAAATCGGTATGCGTCACGGCCACCACGATATCCGCGCCGGCATCGCGCAGGGCTTTCGATTGCTCGCGCACGGCGGCCATTTCGTCGGTGAAGGTGAAGCCCTGCGCCGAGGACATCAGCGGCGTGTTGGCAAGCGCCACGCCGAAGACGCCGAGCTTGATCGGGCCCAGCTCGAAGATCCTGCGATCCTCATGGCCGGGGAGTGGCGAGCCATCCGCGTTGCGCAGGTTCGCGGCCATGAACAATGACTTCGCTTCCGCACGGCGCTTGAGATAATTCTCCTTGCCGAAATCGAATTCGTGGTTGCCGGGCACGAAGACATCCGGCGGCATGACGTTCAGGAGTTCCACCGTATGCGCGCCCTGGTCGAAGCCGGACATCAGCGACGGCGAATACATGTCGCCGGCATGCGCATAGAAGCAGGGCACGGGGCCCGCCTTCTCGGCCCGCGCGATGGCCGCCAGGCGGGCGAAGCCGCCCTTCCCGGCCACCTCGCCCATCTTGTAGATGTCGTTGACCAGCAGCAGCCGGAAGGTGGGCGTCGCGCCCTGGCTTGCCGCCTCAGCGAGCGCTTCCTCGGCGCTGCCGGCCATGATCGTTGTCGCCGCAAGCCCGCCCGCAACCGCAATCCTGAAGGCATCGCGCCTGTTGATCTCGCTCATGCTCGTGAACTCCGGGATGGTCGCGGGCGCCTGAACGGTCACCCTGTTCGCCTCGAATTTAGACCCAGTTCCGCGCCTTTTGAAAGGGCGCAAGGCACCTTGGAGCGGATTCCGATCTGAAAGAGTGAGATATTGCGCTCACTTTTCTTGTTTTCGCATCCGCTTTTTCCGCCAAGCTTTTTCCGCCAACCGGTATCCACCTGGCGGGCGGATGCTCTAATGCGTGCCGTAGAGCCGGTCGCCGGCATCGCCGAGGCCGGGCACGATATAGCCCTTCTCGTTGAGCTTTTCGTCGATTGCCGCGGTCCAGATCGGCACATCCGGATGCTGGGCCTGCATCTGCGCGATGCCCTCCGGCGCCGCCAGCAGGCAGACGAAGCGGATGTCATGCGCGCCGCGCGCCTTCAGCCGCTCGATGGCGGCGGTTGCCGAATTGCCGGTCGCCAGCATCGGGTCGGTGACGATGATCAGGCGATCCGCGAGATCCTGCGGCGCCTTGAAGAAATACTCGATCGCTTCGAGCGTATCATGGTCGCGGTAGAGGCCGATATGGGCGACGCGCGCAGCCGGGATCAGCTCGAGCATGCCCTCGGCCAAAGCGAGGCCTGCACGCAGGATGGGGGCCAGCACGAGCTTCTTGCCGTCGATCATCGGCGCATCCATCGCCTGCAGGGGCGTCTCGATGCGTTGCGTGGTCATCGGCAATTCGCGCGTCACCTCATAGGCCAGCAGCATCGCGATCTCGCGCACCAGCTGGCGGAAGCCCGATGTCGAGCGGGTCTTGTCACGCATCAGCGAGAGCTTGTGCTGCACGAGAGGGTGTTTGACGATCGTGACGCCCTGCATGGTCCTCTATCCTGTCTGGGAGGGGCCCCTTGGAGAGCCCTGTTCGGCCTCGTTCAAAATACGGTGCCGTCGCTCACGATGCGGAGCGGCGGGCTGCCATCGGGGCGGCGCTCGCGGGCGAGCCTGCGGCCCGTGGCCCAGGTTCCGCCCTCCAGGACGCGCGCCAGCGGAAAATCCGCCTCGGCAACCCCCAAAGTCTCGCGCACCAGGGGCGCGATGTCATCCAGCAAGGCGACGGTGAGCGCCCGCCACTCGATGATGACGGTGGAATACGGAGCATGCGCTGCCGTGAGGATGCCCGGATCCTTGGGCACGATGACGCCGCCATCCAGAAACAGGCCGCCATTCCGGTACTCCGCAAGCCCCGTGAGGCCGTCGATTTCCGTCACGGAGATTCCAGCGGCCTGAAGCGGTTCGATCAGCGAGTAGGACAACCATTGAGAGAGCTTATGGAGAGGAACCAGTGAGCCGGTCTCGCTGCCATCCTCCAGCAGCGGGTGGCGCCAGGTGTCGCCGAGCGGCATGCCGCCAAGGCTGAGGCGCGACGGCCAGATCGGCCCGAAATGCCGGAGAACCGCCGCGAGAATCTCGGCAGCAGGGAGTTTGATCCGACCGCCTCGCGTCAGCCCATCGAACAGCGTGCCCGGCCGCGCGCGGCCGGCCGGGTCTTTCATCGCGGGATCGGCGAGCAAGGCGCGTCCCAGCGCATTGAGGAGGTTCGTTCGGCCTTCAAGGCCCTCCAGCGGATTTTCGGGCCCGACCTGAAACCCTGCCGCGAGCTGTTCAACCGAAAGACCCGCAAGCCGCGTCGCATCGGCGCGAAGGGGCTCCGCGGGATCATCCGAAAAGGCGCCCGCCGCCATCATGTCGAAGCTTGCAAGCGCGAGGCCTTCCGAGCGGCCGATCGCGATCCCGTTCCGCGGATCGCGGTAACGCCAGGCGGCACCCGCTCCGGCATCGAGCAGCACGGAGACGATCACGAGATCGAAGGCCGCGCGGGCGCGCTCGGCGGGGCTCGGCCATCGTGTTTCCGCATCGAGTTCCGCCCAGCGATCCCGCCCGCCATGCAGGAAATGCCGCCAGCGCGCGTGAAAGGGCACCTCCAGCGTCGGATAGGCCTGCCGTGTCACCTCCGCCACGAGGGCCGCCACCGCCGGCAGGCGTGCCAGATCGACCCGGAAATGGGCGAGCTCATCGGCCTTGGCAAGGGCAAGGATCTGGTGTGCTTTTGTCCGAACGGCGGAGGCGCTGAGCAGCGCGGCGGCCTCAGAATTTTTCGAGGTCACGGCCAACCACCCGTTCCAGCTTTTCACGGTCCGGTGCGCCATCCGGCGCGTAATAGCCGGCGGCCTTCTTCGCTTCCATCTCGACATTGGCGTCATCGGGGATGAGCCCGTCCGGGATCGGCACCCGCTCACCAATGGAAATGCCGGAATTCGTCAGCGCATCGAACTTCATGTTCGACATCGAGATGAACCGCTCGATATGCGTGATGCCCAGCCAGTGCAGCACATCCGGCATCAATTGCTGGAAGCGCGCATCCTGCACGCCGGCCACGCATTCCGTTCGCTCGAAATAGGTGGCGGCCTGGTCGCCGCCTTCCTGCCGCTTGCGGGCGTTGTAGACGAGGAATTTCGTCACCTCGCCCAGGGCCCGGCCTTCCTTGCGATTATAGACGATGAGCCCCACGCCCCTGTTCTGCGCGGCGCGCACGCATTCCTCGATGCCGTGGATGAGATAGGGCCGGCAGGTGCAGATATCAGACCCGAACACATCCGAGCCGTTGCATTCGTCATGCACGCGGCAGGTGATGCGCGTTCGCGGCTTCGCGAGAGTGGCCACATCGCCCATGACATAGGCCGTGATGTTGCCGATGGGCGGCAGGAACACCTGCATGTCCGGTCGCGTCACGAGTTCCGGATACATGCCGCCGGTTTCCTCGAAGAGCGTGCGGCGCAGGGCCTTCTCGGTGGTGCCGAAGCGCTCGGCAATGCCTGGCAGCCACCAGACCGGATCGATCGCGATCTTGGTGACGGCGATATCGCCCTTCTCCTTCAGAATCTCGCCATCGGGTTTGAGTTCGCCCTTCGCCATGGCCTCGCGGATTTCCGGCAGGTGCAGGCGCGCCTTGGTGATGGCGATGGTGGGGCGCAGGTCGAGCCCCTCGGCCATCTCGCGGGCGTAATATTCGGTGACGCGATGGCCGAACGGATCGAGCGAGACGATCCGACCCGGCTCGCCCCATTGCGGATAAGGGCCAATATTCGCCACCGGCTCGGTGTTGGTGAAATCAGCCCGGGCTTGGGCGTTGAGCGCGCCGGATGACACCGCAAGCGCCCGGTAGAGCGAATAGGTGCCGCCATGCGCGCCGATGACATTGCGATCCTGCGGGCGGGACACCGTGCCGATGACGGGCCCGCGCTTCGCGGGGTCTGGCGCGCCCCATTGGATGGGGTGGCGGTTGCTCGCCGCACCCGGCTCGGGGTGCGAGGTGATGCGGATATGGCCCTTGCGATTGCCTGTCATGCCGTTGCCTGGTTCATGTCCATCGAAACGTTCCATGTTGCCCGGGCGGCGTCAACGCGAAGCCGCGCCGGCCTCCTGTGCTGCTCCATCACAGGAAAGATGTTCCCTTGTTGCCCGGCATCATGCCGAGATGATCGAGAAGGCTTGCGGCAATATCCGCGAGGCTGTCGCGCACGCCGATCGAACCAGCCCCGATGCCCGGCCCGAAGGCGAGGATCGGCACCCGCTCGCGGGTGTGATCTGTGCCCCGCCAGGTCGGATCGTTGCCGTGGTCGGCGGTGATGATCACGAGATCACCGGGCCTGAGCCGGGCCGTGATCTCGGGAATCCGCCGGTCGAAGGCTTCAAGCGCGGCCGCATAGCCCGGCACATCGCGCCGATGGCCGTATTCCACATCGAAATCGATGAGGTTTGCGAAAACGAGCCCGCCTTCGGGCAGGCGCTCGAAAGCGGAAAGGGCCGCATCGAGCAGGCCAGCGTTCCCCGCCGCCTTGATCTCCTCGCCCGTGCCGCGATGCGCGAAGATGTCGCCGATCTTGCCGATGGTGATGACCTTGCGGTGCGCTTCCGTCAGCCGGTCGAGAATGGTCGGTTCGGCCGGCTCGATCGCCCAGTCCTTGCGGTTCGCCGTGCGCCGGAACGCGCCGCGCTTCTCGCCGATGAAAGGCCGGGCGATCACGCGGCCGATCGCGAGGGAGCGCGTGAGTTCGCGCATCACCGCGCAGATCTCGTAGAGCCGCGCGAGCCCGAACATCGTCTCATGCGCCGCGATCTGGAGCACGGAATCGGCGGAGGTGTAGAGGATCGGCTTGCCGCTGGCGCCATGCTCCTCCCCGAATTCCTCGATGATCTCCGTGCCCGAGGCGTGCCTGTTGCCGAGAATTCCAGGAAGGCCCGTTTTCGCGAGGAATTCCGCGATCAGCTCCGGCGGAAAACAGGGCTCGGCATGGGGGAAATATCCCCATTCGAAATCCACCGGGAAACCGGCAATTTCCCAATGTCCGGAGGGTGTATCCTTGCCGTTGGAGGTCTCGGTTCCCGCGCCATGGAGGCCCATGGTCGGTTGTGCATCGAGCCCCGGCGCGATGAGCCCCGAGGCAAGGCGGACCGCCTCGCCGAGCCCCAGTGCCACCATGTTCGGCAGAAGCAATGGCCCCGATCGCAGGCCCGGCCGGTCGCCTTTTCCGGCGGCGCAGGCCAGCGCGACATGGCCGACCGTGTTCGAACCCTCGTCATCGTAGCGCGCGGCATCCGGCGCACCGCCGATGCCCACGGAATCGAGCACGATGAGCAGCGCGCGGCTCATGTCAGCCCCATATTCATGCCGAATCCGTGATGCGTTCGGCGATGAGCGGGAAATCGGGGGCAGCTGCTTCACCGATCGAATAGGCGGCGCGGATGGTGCGCCGGGCCGCCTCGAATTCAGCATCGGAACGCGCGTGCACCAGGGCGAGGGGTGTATCGCTCTCAACCCTCGCGCCAAGTCCGGCGAGGTCCGTCAGGCCGACGGCATGGTCGATCGAATCCTCTGCGCGGGTCCGTCCGCCGCCCATCGCCACGACCGAGAGGCCAATCGCGCGCGTGTCGATGGCCCCGATCAGCCCGGCCTTTCCAGCCAGCACGGGCCGGATGAGGGGGGCGGAGGGAAGGCGGGTCGCGGGCTTTTCCATCAGGTCGGATGGTCCGCCGAGAGCCGCGACCATCTTGCCGAACACTTCGGCTGCGCGCCCGCTTTCAATGGCCGCGGCGATCTTCCCGCGTCCCTCCCCCGGGCTCGCCGCCAGGCCGCCGATGGCGAGCATCTCCCCGCCCAGCGCGATGGCCACGTCGAGCAGGCGACGGTCCTTCCGCGTGCCCACGAGGTTCTGAACCGCGTTCATCACCTCCACCGCATTGCCGGCCGCAGGCGCGAGCGGCTGGTTCATGTCCGTGATGAGCGCGGTGGTCCTGAGCCCGGCGCCATTGGCGACCGCGACGATGCTCTCGGCCAGGGCGCGCGAATCCTCGCGCGAGGCCATGAAGGCGCCGGAGCCGGTTTTCACATCCATCACGAGGCCCTCAAGGCCCGCCGCGAGCTTCTTCGAGAGGATGGAAGCCGTGATGAGCGGGATGGATTCCACCGTGGCCGTCACATCGCGGATGGCATAGAGGCGCTTGTCGGCCGGCGCGAGATCCTCCGTCTGGCCGATGATCGCGGCGCCGATCTCACGCACGACCTTGCGCAGGAGCGCCGGGTCGGGCCGGGTCGAATAGCCGGGAATGGCCTCGAGCTTGTCGAGCGTGCCGCCGGTATGCCCCAGACCGCGGCCCGAGATCATCGGCACGAAGCCGCCGCAGGCCGCAACCGCCGGCGCGAGAATGAGGCTCACGAGATCACCGACGCCGCCCGTCGAATGCTTGTCGAGCACCGGGCCGGGCAAGGCGAGGTCATTCCAGTTCATCACGGAGCCGGAGCGGGTCATCGCACGGGTCAGCGCCACGGCTTCGGCGCGGCTCATGCCATTGAGGAACACCGCCATGGCGAAGGCCGCGGCCTGCATGCCCGTGACGCGCCCATCGACGAGCCCCGCGATGAGAAAGCCGATCTCGGCCTCCTCCAAGGCGCGTCCGTCGCGCTTCTTCCGGATGATTTCCTGCGGGAGATCCATCTCAATAAGCCTTGTTGCTGGTGGGACTGGCCGAGCCCGCAATAACGCCCGCGAGCGCGTCATGCAGGCCCGAGGCTCCGAGACGAAAGGTTTCCGGCGCGGTCCAGCCCGGGCCCATCATGTCGTCGGCGAGAGCGAGATAGGCCGCCGCATCGGCGAAGCTGCGGATGCCGCCGGAGGGCTTCAGACCCACGGAACGCGGCACGGCGAGAATGGCCCCGAGCATCGCGCGCGCGGCGTCGAGGCTCGCGCCGGTCCCGGCCTTGCCGGTCGAGGTCTTGATGAAATGCGCGCCGCAGCGGATGGCGAGATCCGCCGCGCGGCGGATGGAGGCGGCATCAGGGTAGCTGCCGCTTTCGAGGATGACCTTCAACCGGCGATCCGCCGGAAGGGCGGCCCTCACCCCGCGCATCATCGCGCCGGCTGTTTCCTCGTCGCCCGAAAGGAAGGCGCGCCAGGGCATCACGAGGTCGATCTCGTCGGCCCCGGCTTCGAGCGCCGCCTGCATCGTCGCGAGCACATCCGCCAGGGTTTCCTCGCCGGAGGGGAAATTCACCACGGTCGCGATGCGGATGCCCGTGCCCTCCAGCGCGGCCCTGGCCTCAGCCACGTGACGCGGCCAGACGCAGACCGCCGCGACAGCGGGAATGCCCGCCGCGCCCTTCGCCTTGGCGCAAAGCTTCGCGACATCCGCCTCGCTCGCATGGTCCCCCAACTCGGTGAGGTCGAGCAGCGCGATGGCACGCCGGGCGAGCGCGATCTCGGCTTCGGTGCTCATGGGCCGGCCTCCAGCAAGCCGGTGATCATGCGGATCATCGCGGCGCTGCCCTTGGCGGCCACCGTCTTCGTGTCATGATGCGAGATCTCCGCACCCTGAAAGCCGGCGGCGAGGTTCGTGACCATCGAGAGCGCCGCGACGCGCAGGCCGAGACGGCGCGCGAGGATCACCTCCGGCACGGTGGACATGCCGACGAGATCCGCGCCGAGAATCTTCATCGCGCGGATCTCGGCCGGGCTCTCGAAGGTGGGGCCGGAAAACCAGAAATAGACGCCTTCATGGTGAGGAATGCCCTCGCGCACCGCCACATCGCGCAGTTTCGCGCGCAGGGCAGGATCATAGGCGTCGCGCATGTCGACAAAGCGCGCATCGCCCGGCTCGCCGATGAGCGGGTTGCGGCCGGACCAGTTCACGTAATCCGAATGCACGACAATGGAGGTTGGCCCAACCTCGCTCCGAAGCGAGCCGGCGGCGTTGGTGAGGATCAGCGTCGAAGCGCCGAGCGCCTTCAATGTCTCCAAAGCCGGGCGCATGGCGGCGGAATTGCCGTGCTCGTAATAGTGCTCGCGGCCCGAAAAGACCGCGACGCGACGCCCGCCGAGCTGGCCGATGATCAGCCGGCCCTGATGGCCGGAGACCCCGCCCCTGGGAAAGCCGGGAAGTTCCTCATAGGGAACCGAAACAGCCCCCGCGACCTGCTCGCCCAGTTGCCCCAGGCCGGAGCCCAGCACGATGCCCGCTTCCACAGGGTGTTCACCGGCCGCGCCATGGATGATCGACAAGGCTTCCATGGTCAGGTTCCGCTGCCGAGATTCTCGGGCCCGAAGGAATAGGGCAGGAGGGCGGAGAGCGTGAAGCTCGCGCGGATGCCATCGGGCCCCGCGATGTGGATCGGGCATTCCGGCCCGGCGAATTCGCGGATGCGCTGGCGGCAGGCGCCGCAGGGCGTGCAGAGCCCTTCGCCCGCACCCACCACTAAAAGTTCGGCGATGCGCCGCGAGCCGCCGGCGATCATCGCAGAAATCGCGCCGGCTTCGGCGCAGGTTCCCGCAGGGTAGGCGGCGTTCTCGACATTCGGCGCGGCGTAGATCCGACCATCCTCGCTCAGAATGGCGGCTCCCACCGAAAAACGCGAATAGGGCGCATAGGCGCGCGCGAAGGCGAGCTTCGCCGCATCGAACAGCTTCTGCAGCGCGGAATCCGCCAACTCGGCTTGGGGCATGTTCACCGCTCCTTCACATAAGGCACGCCACTGGCTTTCGGCGGAATGGCACGACCGACAAAGCCCGCCAGCAGGATGACCGTCAGCATATAGGGCAGGGCCTGGATCGCCTGGACCGGCACCTCGCCGATGCCGGGCAGCACCACGCCCTGCAGGCGGATCGCCGCTGCGTCGAGCAGCCCGAAGAGCAGGCAGGCCCAGAGCGCCGCGACCGGGCGCCATTTCGCGAAGATCAGGGCCGCCAGTGCGATGAAGCCCTTCCCGGCGGTCATGTGCGGCAGGAAGCCTGCGGCCTGCGCCACCGACATGTAGGCGCCGCCGATGCCGCAGAGCAGCCCGCAGGCCAGCACCGCCGAATAGCGCAAGCGCGTGACGGAAATCCCGGCCGTATCGACGGCCGCCGGGTTCTCGCCCACCGCGCGGATGCGCAAGCCCCAGCGCGTGCGATAGAGCAGGAACCAGGTGAGCGGCACGGCGAGAAACGCAAGATAGACCGGCAAGGCATGGCCCGAGACCACCTCGGCATAGAACGGCCCGAGGATGGGAACCGATTCGAGGGTGGCTGCGAAGGGCAGCTGGATCTCGTTCAGGCGCGCCGCGCCTTCGAGCGAAGGCGTGCGCCCGCCCTGCTTGTACCAGGCATGCCCGAGAAGCGCCGTCAGGCCGGCCACCAGCACGTTGATCGCGACACCCGTGACGATCTGGTTGCCGCGCTGGGTGATGCAGGCGAAACCATGCACGAGCGAGAGCATCAGGGACACCGCGATGCCCGCCATCAGGCCCAGCAGGGCGGAACCGGTTGCAAGCGCCGTGGTCGCCGAGGCGAAGGCCGCGCCGAGGAGCTTGCCCTCAAGCCCGATATCGACCACGCCCGCCTTTTCCGAATAGAGCCCGGCGAGGCAGGCGCAGAGCAGCGGAACGGCGAGCCGCGTGCCGGAATCGAGAATGCCGAGCGCGAGAAGATAGGTTTCCATCACGCCTGCTCCCCTCCCGCGAGAAGCTTCGCCACCCACGGCTTCAGCATGAATTCCAGTGCGCCCGCGAAGAGGATCACCAGCCCCTGGATCACCACGATCATGTCGCGCGAGATGTTCGGCTTGTCGAAGGCGAGTTCCGTGCCGCCTTGGTAGAGCACGCCGAAGAGCAGTGCCGCGAACACGATGCCAGCCGGATGCCCCCGCCCCATCAGCGCCACGGCGATCCCCACGAAACCATAGCCGGCCGTGAAGGCCAGCAACAGCCGATGCTGCACGCCGAGAATCTCGTTCACCGCCATCATCCCCGCCAGCGCGCCGGAAATCGCCATGGCGAGGATGGTGATGCGCTCCGGCGAGATGCCGGCATAGCGCGCGGCGGTCGGGTTCGCGCCCACGGTCCGGATCGCATAGCCCAGGCGCGAGCGGTAGATCAGCAGCCACACCGCCACCGCTGAAGCCAAAGCGAGCACGAAGGAGAGGTTGAGCGGCGATTTCGGCAGTTTCATCCCGAGTTTCGCGGCGATCTCATGCAGGAAGGGCAATTTGCCTCCCTCTCCGAAAACCCGCGAGGAGGGTTCCATCATGCCCGCCGGCCTGAAAACATCCACCAGCAGATAAACCAGCAGCGCGCTGGCGATGAAGTTGAACATGATGGTGGTGATGACCACGTGGCTGCCACGCTTGGCCTGCAGCCAGCCGGGAATGGCCGCCCAGCCCGCACCGAACAAGGCGGCAGCGAGAATGGCTGCGGGCAGCGCAAGGATGCCGGGCAGCGAACCCAGCATCAGCGCCGCGATGGCAGCGCCGATGCCGCCCAGCATCGCCTGCCCCTCGCCGCCGATGTTGAAGAGCCCGGCATGAAAGGCCACCGCCACGGCGAGCCCGGTGAAGATGAAGTTCGTCGTGTAATAAAGGGTGAAGCCAATCCCTTCGGCATGGCCCAAGGCGCCGCGCAGCAGCAGGGTCGTGGCCTCCAGCGGGCTTTCCCCGATCGCGAGCACCACAAGCCCTGAAGCCAGGAAGGCGAGGCCCACATTGAGCGCCGGCATGAGATAGACATCAGCCCAGCGGGGCAGCGTGACAGGCCTGGCGCTCATGCCGCGTTCTCGCCCGGCTTGGCTTCCAGCCCGGCCATCATGAGGCCGATCTCGTTCTGGTCGGTCTCCTCCGTGTGGCGCATGCCCATCAGCCGCCCGCCGCACATCACGCAGATGCGATCCGACAGCGCGAAGATCTCGTCGAGTTCCACGGACACGAGCAGAATCGCCTTGCCCGCGGCCTTCAGATCCAGAATCTTTCGATGAATGAAGGCGATGGCACCGATATCCACCCCGCGCGTGGGCTGCGCGATGAGGAGCACGTCGGGCTCGGTCTCCACCTCGCGGGCAATCACGATCTTCTGCTGGTTGCCGCCGGAGAAATTCGCCGTCTTCAGCAGCGGATCAGGCGGGCGCACATCGAAGCGCGACATCTTGCCGGCGGTATCCGCGATGGCAGCCTTCTGGTCGATGAAGAGGCCGGTGCCGTAATCCGGGTTGTCCTGCCGGCCGAGAATGGCGCTCTCATGGGCGGGGAAGATCGTCACGAGGCCCATGCGCTGCCGGTCTTCCGGCACATGGGCGAGGCCCATTGCGCGCAGGGTGCCGGCATCGGCCTCGGGCGGCACGGGCTTGCCGCACACGAAAACCTCGCCGGCGCGCCGGGGCATCATGCCCGCGAGGCTCTCGACCAGTTCCGATTGCCCGTTGCCGGAAACGCCCGCGATGCCAAGGATTTCGCCCGCGCGCACCGCGAAAGTGACATCATCGACGCGCAGCACGCCGCGCGCATCCGTGACCTTCAGGTTCCGCACGTCGAGCAGGACATCCTGGCCCGTGATGCCGGGCGCGCGGACCGGCTGGCCGACCGGGCGGCCCACCATGAGTTCGGCGAGTTCCTGCGGATTGGTCTCGCCGGTCTTGCGATGCGCGACCATCGCCCCGCGCCGCATCACGGAGACATGATCCGTGATCGCCATGATTTCCTTGAGCTTGTGGGTGATGAGCAGGATGGTGCGCCCCTGCCGCCGCAATTCCGCCAGGGCGCGGAACAACTGCTCCGCTTCTGCGGGCGTCAGGACGCCTGTCGGCTCATCGAGGATGAGAATCCGCGCCCCGCGATAGAGCGCCTTGATGATCTCGACGCGCTGCTGGAGACCCACCGAGAGTTCGCCGACCATCGCATCAGGCTCGACCTGGATGCCATATTCGGCGCCGAAGCGAATGATCTCCGCCCGCGCTTTCGAGAGCCCGCTTTCGGTGAAGGCTCCGCCCTCCATGCCGAGCATCACGTTCTCGGCCACGCTCATCGTATCCACCAGCATGAAATGCTGATGGACCATGCCAATCCCCGCCGCGATCGCATCCGCCGGGGAGCGGATGCGGATCGGCTTGCCCTGCACGATGATCTCGCCGGAATCGGCCTCGTAAAAGCCGAAGAGGATCGACATCAGCGTCGATTTCCCGGCACCGTTCTCACCAATGATGCCGTGAATGGAACCGTTCTCGACCACGAGATCGACGGAGCGGTTCGCATGAACCGCTCCGAAACGCTTCTCGATGCCGACGAGCCGGATGGCCGGGTTGCTCATCAAAGGGGAACCGAAGCGATCCGTCCGATTACTGAACGGGGCACTTCTGGTCCGACATGTAATCGTGCACTTTGATGGTGCCAGCCTTGATGTCCGCCGAGGCCTTTTCCACCGCCGCGCGCATCACGGCCGTGATCAGCGCCTTGTTGTTGTCGTCCTGCGCCCAATCCACGCCGCCTTCCGCAAGGCCGAGGACAGTGACGCCCGACTTCCACTGGTTGTTGTTCGCTTCGGTCAGCACCTTTTCGACCGCGATGTCGACGCGCTTCAGCATCGAGGTCAGCACCTTGCCGGGATGCATGCCGTTCTGGTTGGAATCGACGCCGATGCCGAGAATGCCGGCATCCGCCGCCGCGCGCAGCACGCCCGCGCCGGTATTGCCCGCGGCGTGGTAGATCACGTCCGCGCCGCGCGCGATCTGCGAACGGGCGAGTTCACTGCCCTTCAGCGGATCATTGAAGGCCGCGCCCGTGGTGCCGGTCATGTTCTGGAAGATTTCGGCATTGGGTTTCGCTGCCTTCACGCCCTGCACATAGCCGCAGGCGAAACGACGGATGAGCGGGATATCCATGCCGCCCACGAAGCCGACCTTGCCGGTTTTCGACGCCTGGGCCGCGAGCAGGCCCACGAGATAGGAGCCCTCGTGCTCCTTGAAGACGATCGACTGCACATTCGGCAGATCAACGACGAAATCGATGATTGCGAAGCGCACATTCGGGAATTCCGCCGCGACCTTCTTCAGGGCCGAGCCGTTGGAGAAGCCGATGGCGATGATCGGCGAATGGCCGTCCCGCGCGAAGCGGGTCAGCGCCTGTTCGCGCTGCGCGTCGTTCTGGATCTCGAATTCGCGATAGGCGATGCCGGTCTTCCTCTTGAAGGCCTCGGCGCCGTTGAAGGCCGCCTCGTTGAAGGATTTGTCGAACTTGCCGCCGACATCGAAGGTGATGGCCGGCTTGACTTGCGCAGAGACAGGCATGGCCATGAAAGCCGCAAAGGCGGCCGAAACTGCAAGACGCTTCATTGTTTAGATCTCCCCTGGAAAGGTGCCGCTCAAGCGATCTGGCCCCTGTTCTAGAGCTAGCACGCGCAACCGCTCTGTCGATCACCCGCTCCCGATTTTTTGTACAGTTCCGTCGCCAGGCCCGGCAGGGGGCCGTCCTCCGGGACTGCAATTGACAAGTTTCCGCTAATTTGATCGTTTGGTCAAAGTCAGATTTCGGTTCCAGTCGCGAACCATTTGGAAGGCGTCGCGGCCGTCGCGTCGCCACCGAAGAAACCCGGTCGGGAGGAGCGCGTGATGCCTGAGGAACGCGTCGGGGGGGATATTCGGCCGGGTCGCCTGACCCCCGGGCAATGCGCGGCGAATTTCGCCGATCTCGTGGCGCCCCTGAAGCCCAATGAGGCCCGCGTCGCGGCGGAGCGATGTCTCTTCTGCCATGATGCGCCCTGTGTTGCGGCCTGTCCGACCGGCATCGACATTCCGCTCTTCATCCGGCAGATCAGCCATGGCCAGCCCGTCGCCGCGGCCAGGACCATTCTGGATGCCAATATCATGGGCGCGATGTGCGCCCGGGTCTGTCCCACGGAAAATCTCTGCGAGGGCGCCTGCGTCAAGGAAACATCCGAGACCCGCGCGGTCGAGATCGGGCGCCTGCAGCGCTACGCGACCGATGCGGCTTTCGCGGCCGGAAAGCAGTTCTACTCGGCCGGCAAACCCACGGGCAAGGCGGTTGCCGTGGTCGGGGCCGGCCCGGCGGGTCTGGCCTGTGCCCATGCTCTGGCGCGCCACGGCCATCGCGTCACGATCTTCGAGGCCAAGGCCAAGGGCGGCGGGCTCAACGAGTTCGGCATTGCTGCCTACAAGGCGAATGACGACATTGCCCAGCGCGAGCTCGATTACATCCTGGCCGTCGGCGGCATCGGCGTGGAATACGGCAAGGCTCTCGGGCGCGATATCAGCCTCGCGGATATCAAGAAGCGGTTTGATGCGGTGTTCCTGGGCATGGGCCTTGGCGGCACCAACGATCTCGGCCTCGGCGATGGCGTGAGCGGCATCGAGGATGCGGTCGAATTCATCGCGCGCCTCCGGCAGGCGGCGGACAAGTCGCAATTGCCTGTAGGCCGGAATGTGGTGGTGATCGGCGGTGGCATGACCGCGATCGACGCGGCCGTGCAGGCACGCCTCATCGGCGCGGAGCAGGTGACCATCGCCTATCGTCGCAGCCAGGCGGAAATGGGTGCCTCGGCCTATGAGCAGGAAGTCGCGCAAACCCGTGGCGTGCTCATCCGGCCCAATCTGCGTCCGGTCCGCGTCGAGCAATCCGGCGGCGCGGTGAGCGGCGTGACCTTCGAATACACGACCAGCCGCGATGGCGCGCTCGCCGGCACCGGGGAGATGGTCACGCTGCCGGCCGATCAGGTTCTGGTCGCGATCGGCCAGGCGCTCCGGGCGGAGGATCTCGCCGGGCAGGGCCTCGCGCTTGCGAAGGGGCGGATCGCCGTCGACGAGGCCGGAAAGACCTCGCTTCCCGGCGTGTGGGCTGGCGGTGATTGCGTCGCGGGCGGGCTCGATCTCACGGTTGCCGCCGTGGAGGATGGCAAGCAGGCCGCGCGCTCCATCCATGATTTCCTGAGTTCATCGGCAAACGGAAAGGCGTGAGACCATGGCTGACCTTCGCTCGACCTTCGCCGGAATTTCCTCCCCCAACCCGTTCTGGCTCGCCTCCGCGCCGCCGACCGACAAGGCCTATAATGTTGTTCGTGCCTTCAGGGCGGGCTGGGGCGGCGTGGTGTGGAAGACACTCGGCGAGGATGGACCGCCGGTCGTCAATGTCTCCGGCCCGCGCTATGGGGCGATCCACGCGCAGGATCGGCGCGTCATCGGCTTCAACAACATCGAACTCATCACGGATCGGCCGCTGCAGGTGAACCTTCAGGAGATCAAGCAGGTGAAGCGGGACTGGAAGGACCGCGCGCTGGTTGTCTCGCTGATGGTGCCCTGCACGGAGGATAGCTGGAAGGCGATTCTCGCGGCGGTGGAGGAAACCGAGGCCGATGGCGTCGAACTGAATTTCGGATGCCCGCACGGCATGAGCGAGCGTGGCATGGGGGCGGCCGTGGGTCAGGTGCCGGAATATATCGAGATGGTCACGCGCTGGTGCAAGCAGCATACGCGCATGCCGGTCATCGTGAAGCTCACGCCGAATGTCGCGAGCATCCTGCGCCCGGCGGAGGCCGCGAAGAAGGGCGGGGCCGATGCCGTCTCGCTGATCAACACGGTCAATTCGATGATGGGCGTCGATATCGACGCGATGACGCCCTGGCCCTCGGTCGGCGGCATGGGCACGCATGGCGGCATGTGCGGCCCGGCCGTGAAGCCCATCGCGCTGAACATGGTCGCGGAGATCGCGCGGCATTCCGAGACGCGCGGCCTGCCGATCTCGGGAATCGGCGGCATCGAGAAATGGCGCGATGCGGTGGAGTTCATGGCGCTCGGAGCCAGCAATGTGCAGGTCTGCACCGCCGCGATGGTCTATGGTTTCCGGATCATCGAGGAAATGACGGCCGGCCTTTCGGCATGGATGGACGAGAAGGAATATGCGGGCGTCGATGAAATCGTCGGCCGCGCCGTGCCGAGGGTGACCGATTGGCAGCACCTGAACCTCGATTACGTGGTGAAGGCGCGCATCGATCAGGAACTCTGCATCTCCTGCGGGCGTTGCCACATCGCCTGCGAGGATACCTCGCATCAGGCCATCACCAGCATGCTGGACGGCAAGCGGCATTTCGAGGTGATCGAGGAGGAATGCGTCGGCTGCAATCTCTGTGCCGTGGTCTGCCCGGTCGAGAACTGCATCACCATGGTGCCGCTCGCAGAGGGCGAGATCGACCGTCGCACCGGCATTAGGGTCGGCGGTCAGCGCAGCTGGGTCGAGCATCCCAACAATCCGAACGCGAAAGATCCGCGCCCCGCGAAACATGCGGCGGGGTGAGGCACGATGCCCGGCTCAGGACCGGCCGAGAACGGCCAGCAGCACGGCGCGGCGGGCCTCGGCAAAAAAGCGGGGATCATCAAGGCCCTGCCCGGTCAGCGCCTTCACCTGCGCGGCGAAATCGGCATAATGCTGGGTTGTCGCCCAGATCAGGAAAAGCAGATGCTGCGGGTCGCGACGCGGCAGATGTCCCGCATCCATCCAACGTTCCAGAAGCGCCGCGCGCGACGCGACGAGGCGCTTCAGGTCATTCTCGAGAATGGTGAGGAGAATGGGGGCGCCGCGCATCACTTCCATCGCGAAAAGCCGCGAGGCTTCCGGATAATCCCGCGCATATTCGAGCTTGCGGGTGACATAACCGGTCAGCGCCGCCACGGGGTCGCTCTGCGTGTCCATCTCGGCCAGCGGCACCAGCCACATGTCGAGTGTGCGGCGCAGCACCGCGAGATAGAGATCGGCCTTGGTGCGGAAGTAATAGAGCAGGTTCGGCTTCGAGAGCCCCGCGCGCTCGGCGATGGCGTCGATCCGCGCGCCGGCAAAGCCGTCCATCGCGAAAACCGCGAGAGCGGCATCGAGAATCCGCTCGATATTGGCCTCGCCACCGCGCGTTTTTCCGGTATGGCCGGGGCTCGCCAGTTCGGCAAGGCGGTTCGCCGCGCCCATCATTCGGTTCCGTCTGTCCACCGCGATTCAAGGAGTGATCGCGGATTCGAGATTGCACGATTTCTGACCAGATGGTCAATTCCCGATCATGGCGAATACCGGCTATGCAGGAGCGGGAGCCGGATCGCGCCATGATGCGGCATGGCGCTTGCTCCGGCTCAAGAGCGCCTCGGCGCGCGGGGTGGATGGATATGGAACAGAGGGCGAGCGCGTGACCACGGGCATGGCGATCGAGATTCGCGATCTGTCGCTGACATTCCAGACCGCGGACGGCCCCGTCTATGCGCTGGAGAAGGCCAATCTCGCGGTCAGGCCCGGCGAGTTCATCTCCTTTATCGGTCCTTCCGGTTGCGGCAAGACCACCCTTCTGCGCGTGATCGCCGATCTCGAGAAGCCGACCTCCGGTTCGATCACGGTGAATGGCGTGACGCCCGAAGCCGCCCGGCTGGGACGGCAATATGGCTATGTCTTCCAGGCACCGGCCCTCTATCCGTGGCGGACGGCCGAAGCGAATGTGATGCTGCCGCTCGAGGTCTTCGGATATTCGAAAGCCGAAAGGCAGGAACGCGCCCGGCGCTACCTCGCCATGGTGAACCTCGCGGGGTTCGAGAAAAAATATCCCTGGCAGCTCTCCGGCGGCATGCAGCAGCGGGTCTCGATCGCCCGGGCGCTGAGCTTCGAGCCGGCTTTGCTGCTGATGGACGAGCCTTTCGGTGCGCTCGACGAGATCGTGCGCGACCGCCTGAACGAGCAATTGCTGCGCCTCTGGGCCGAGACGCGCAAGACCGTGATCTTCGTCACGCATTCCATTCCCGAAGCGGTGTTCCTCTCCACGCGGATCGTGGTGATGTCTCCGCGCCCCGGCCGGATCATCGACGTGATCGATTGCGACCTCGGCGACCGGCGGACGCTCGACATCCGCGAGACGCCCGAATTCCTGAAGATCGCGCATCGCGTGCGGGAGGGGCTGCGCGCCGGCCATTCCTACGATGACTGAGCGGGTGGCCGCTGCAATGCGGATGGCGAACCGGAGCGGCGAGAGCGCCTTCGTGCCCGTCGCGACGATCACGGCGCTGATCGTGGTGATCTGGTATCTCGCCTGCCTGCCCATGAATGCGGATTTGCCGCAACTGAAGGACGCGCAGGGCCTTGGCAACCGCTATGCCATTGCGTGGGCTTTGGAGCGCCCGGTGCTGCCCTCGCCGCATCAGGTCGTATTCGAACTTTATCATTCCACCATCGGCACACGCCTTTTCCGCCAGACGGCGGATGGCATGGTGCTGAACCCCCGCAACCTGCTGTTCCATGCCTGGGTGACGCTGTCGGCGACCCTCGTGGGCTTCCTTATCGGTGCGATGCTCGGCATTGGTCTGGCCATCGCGATCATCCATTCCCGGGTGCTGCAGAAGAGCCTGATGCCGTGGATCATCGCCTCGCAAACGATTCCAATTCTCGCGATCGCGCCGATCATCATCGTCGCGCTCGGCTCGGTGGGCTTGACCGGGCTCATCCCGAAATCGGTGATCTCGGCCTATCTCTCGTTCTTTCCCATCACCATCGGGATGGTGAAGGGCCTCTCCTCGGCCGATTCGATGCAGATCGACCTGATGCGCACCTACAATGCATCGCGCCCGGTGACCTTCACGAAGCTGCGCTGGCCGGCGGCGTTGCCGTTCCTCTTCGCCTCGCTGAAGGTGTCGATCTCGATCAGCCTTGTCGGGGCCATCGTGGGTGAGTTGCCCACGGGCGCGCAGGCGGGCCTCGGCGCGCGCCTCCTCTCGGGCAGCTATTACGGCCAGACGGTGCAGATCTGGTCGGCACTCTTCATGGCGGCGATCCTCGCGGCCCTGCTCCTGGCTTTGGTGGGCCTCGTGGAGCGCCTCACCCTCAGGGCGATGGGGGGCCGGCCATGAGTGCTCCTTCCGGCACGCCCTCTCGTATCCTGCTGCCCGGTCTCGTCGGCATGGGCGCGGCCTTCCTCGCCGTGCTGCTGGCACATGGCACCGGTGGCATTCTGCTCTGGCTCGCAGCGCTCATGGCATGGCTGCTGCTCTGGCTCGCGAACCACCATTGGAGCGCCGTGCCGGAACGCGCGCCGACCGCGCTTGCGCGCGCCGGAGGCATCGGCATTCCCTTCCTGTTCGGCTTCACGCTGCTCTTCCTGTGGGAGGTGATCTGCGTCGGCCTGAAGGTTCCGACCGTGCTCCTGCCGCCGCCCTCGATGATCGGCGCACGGCTGATGGCCTCGCTCCCCACCCTCGGCGCGGATTTCGTGCAGACGGTGATCCGCGCGGTCATCCCCGGCTGGATCATGGGCTCGCTCGCGGGCTTTCTGATCGCACTGCTCTGCGACCGCTTCGGCTTCCTGCGGCGCGGGCTGATGCCGATCGGGAATTTCATCTCGGCGTTGCCGATCATCGGCATCGCACCCATTCTCGTGATGTGGTTCGGGTTTGACTGGCAATCGAAGGCGGCGGTGGTGGTCGTGATGACCTTCTTCCCCATGCTGGTGAACACGGTGGCGGGGCTCGCTTCCGCCGGGCATCTCGAGCGGGACCTGATGCGCAGCTATGGCGCGAGCTGGTCGCGCACGCTGCTGGCCTTGCGGCTGCCTGCCGCCATGCCCTTCATCTTCAATGCGCTCAAGATCAATGCGACGCTGGCGATGATCGGCGCGATCGTGGCCGAGTTCTTCGGCACGCCGATCGTGGGGATGGGCTTCCGGATCTCGACAGAGGTCGGCCGCATGGCGGTCGACATGGTCTGGGCGACGATCGCGATTGCGGCCATCGCGGGTTCGTCCTTTTATGCCTTGCTGGTTCTCGCCGAGCGGAGGGTGACCTTCTGGCACCCCTCCAACCGGCAGAAATAGCGAAGTGACTGCCACACCTGCGCGGGGAGCGCAGGCCAATAGGGGAGAGCGGAAATGAGAAAGAGTTTCGTTGTCGGAGCGGCCCTGATGCTGGGTGCGCTCCTGCCTGCCAGCGCGCAGGAACGCGTGACGCTGCAACTGAAATGGGTCACACAGGCCCAGTTCGCGGGCTATTATGTCGCGAAGGACAAGGGGTTCTTCAAGGCGGAAGGCCTTGATGTCACGATCAAGCCGGGTGGCCCGGATATTGCGCCGCCGCAGGTGATCGCGGGTGGCGGCGCCGATGTCATCGTCGAGTGGATGCCGGCGGCACTCGCCGCGCGCGAGAAGGGTGTTCCGCTGGTCAACATCGCCCAGCCCTTCAAGCGCTCGGGCATGATGCTCACCTGCCGCAAGGATTCCGGCGTGGCGACCCCGGCCGACTTCAAGGACAAGACGCTCGGCGTCTGGTTCTTCGGCAACGAATATCCGTTCATGGCGTGGATGGCGAAGCTCGGTCTGAAGACCGATGGCTCGCCCGGCGGCGTGAAGGTCATCAAGCAGGGCTTCAACGTCGATCCGCTGATCCAGAGGCAGGCGGCCTGCGTCTCGACCATGACCTACAACGAATACTGGCAGGTGATCGATGCCGGCCTGAAGCCGGAAGACCTCGTGGTCTTCAACTACACCGACCAGGGTGTCTCCACGATGGAAGACGGCCTTTATGTGCTGGAGCAGCGCCTGTCCGATCCGGCCTTCGTGGCCCGCATGGCCAAGTTCGTGCGCGCCGCGATGAAGGGCTGGGACTATGCCCGCGCCAACCCGGACGAGGCCGCGAAGATCGTGCTCGAGAACGACACGACCGGCGCGCAGAAGGAACACCACCAGAAGCGCATGATGGGCGAGATCAACAAGCTCACCGCCGGCTCGAACGGCAAGCTCGATCCGGCCGATTACGAGCGCACGGTCGCGACCCTGCTCGGCGCGGGCGGCGAGGCTCCGGTGATCTCGAAGAAGCCCGTCGGCGCCTGGACGCATGCGATCGTCGATGCTGCAGGCCTCAAATAATAAATATATGAGATAAGCATCAGCGCGGCCCGCGAAGGGCCGCGCCATTGTGGGAAAGCTGGAGCGCGCCGTGAAAATTAAACTTCTACTTACGGTCTTTCTCGCCGGATTGATGGCATTTCCCGCGATTGCCCAACAAATCCCTCAAGCCGGCGATATTCGATGCGACGATAATGACTATCGCATTGGGTGGTTAGAAAAAATACTTAGGTCATTTGACGGTGTAGTGTCTCCTATAGAAAAACCCCCACCATCCGAATTGGAATGGTTTGAGCGTGAGCTTAATGCGCTGCTAAAGCATCAGAGCGCTCCACGCTGGCAAATAGTGGCGTCTCATCGATTTTATCATCCATGGCAAGTTCATAAATCTCACATCAACACACGGCAGTACATCGATTTATCTTTGCAAAGAAAGACAAAAAAAGACCATTTAAAACTTCTTATTGCATTTATTTCAAGTTATTCAGAATTTGTTTCTGAAATTCATCCCTACATGTCGATAGACGAAAAACGGGAGCAGCCGATTCTCTCAACAAACGATAGAAGTAACATAAATTTTGAATTGATTCGAATACGTATGCTCTCTCAAAGTCTGGCCGATTGTATTGTCGATCGGATGAAAGAATGATGACACGCGGCCTCCGGGGCCGACGGTTCAGAAGATCAAAAATGTAAAGGGAAGGATTGATAAGTGGTCAGCAAACCCATGCTCATTCGCGGCGGCACCGTCGTCAATCACGACCATTCGAAGCGGGCCGATGTCCTCATCGATGGCGGGAAGATCATCGCGGTCGGCGAGAACCTCGAAAAACCGCGCGGCGCGGAAATCGTCGATGCCGGGGGCTGCGATATCCTGCCGGGTGGGATCGATCCGCACACGCATATGGAGCTCATGTTCATGGGCACCGTCTCGGCGGATGATTTCGAGTGGGGCACCAAGGCCGCGCTTTCCGGCGGCACGACGATGATCGTCGATTTCTGCATCCCCGCGCCGGGGGAGAGCATGCTGAAGGCCTATCAGGCCTGGCGCCACAAGAGCGAGAAGGCGGCCTGCGATTACTCGTTCCACATGGCCGTGACGAGCTGGTCACGCCAGGTCTTCGACGAGATGGACACGGTGGTGAACACCTACGGCATCAACACCTTCAAGCATTTCATGGCCTACAAGGGCGCGCTGATGGTGAATGACGACGAGCTCTACAATTCGTTCAGCCGCTGCGCCGCGCTCGGCGCTCTGCCGATGGTGCATGCCGAGAACGGCGATGTCGTCTTCCGCCTGCAGGAAATGCTGATGGCGAAGGGCGCCACGGGGCCCGAAAGCCACGCCTATTCACGCCCGCCCGAAGTGGAGGGCGAAGCCACCAACCGCGCGATCATGATCGCCGACATGGCTGGCGCGCAGCTCTATGTGGTGCACACCTCCTGCCGGGAATCGCATGAGGCGATCGCCCGCGCCCGTGCGGCCGGCAAGCGTGTTTATGGCGAGCCGCTCATCCAGCATCTCGTGCTCGACGAGGATGAATACCGCAACAAGGATTGGGATTACGCCGCCCGCCGGGTGATGTCGCCGCCCTTCCGGCCGAAGAAGCACCAGGATTCGCTCTGGGCCGGGTTGCAGGCGGGTTCGCTGCAGGTGGTCGCGACCGACCATTGCTCCTTCACGAGCAAGCAGAAGCGCATCGGACGCAACGATTTCAGGATGATCCCCAATGGCACGGGCGGCCTTGAGGATCGCATGCCGGTGCTCTGGACCGCGGGCGTCGGCACGGGGCGGCTCACGAAGGAAGAGTTCGTGGCCGTCACCTCGGCCAATATCGCGCGCATCCTGAACATCTATCCGCGCAAGGGCGCCGTTGCGGCGGGGTCGGATGCGGATCTGGTGATCTGGGACCCCGCCGCGACCAAGACCATCCGCGCCAAGAAGCAGGTGAGCCGCATCGATTACAACGTGTTCGAAGGCTATAAATGCACGGGCGTGCCGTGGATCACCCTCTCGCGCGGCAAGATTGCCTGGAAGGATGGCGAGCTGCGGGCCGAACGGGGCGATGGCGATTTCGTGGCCCGCCCCCCCTTCCCGGCGACGCATGTCGCCAATGCGACATGGAAGGAAATTTCAGCCCCCCGGCCGGTCGATCGCAAGATGGATGTCGTCCCGTGAACCCGGTCAACGCCACCAATCTTGTCATCAACCCGCAAAGGCTGTGGGACAGCCTGATGGAGACGGCGAAGATTGGTGCCAACGAGAAGGGCGGCATCCATCGCCTCGCCCTGTCGGATGAGGATCGCGCGGTGCGCGACTGGTTCCGGGCTGCCTGCGAGTCCCTTCGCTGCACCGTGACGATCGATGATTGCGGCAACATGTTCGCGCGTCGGCCCGGCAAGCGTGCCGATCTCGATCCGATCTGCATGGGCAGCCATCTCGACACGCAGCCCACCGGCGGCAAGTTCGATGGCGTGCTCGGCGTGCTCGCGGCCCTGGAGGTGATGCGCACGCTGCACGCCGCCGGCTTCGAGACGAACGCGCCGATCGAGATCGTGAACTGGACCAACGAGGAAGGTGCGCGCTTTGCGCCCGCCATGCTGGCTTCGGGCGTCTTCGCCGGGGCCTTCACGCGGGACTTCGCCTATGCGCGCGAGGATCGCGACGGCAAGACCTTCCTCGCCGAACTCGAGCGCATCGGCTACAAGGGCGCGGAGCCCGTGGGGCAAAGGCGCATCGGCGCGATGTTCGAACTCCATATCGAGCAGGGCCCCATCCTCGAGGCCGAAGAGAAGATGATCGGCGTCGTCACCGGCGTGCAGGGCATGCGCTGGTACGAGGTGAATGTGCATGGCCAGTCTGCCCATACCGGCGCGACGCCGATGCATATGCGGAAGAATGCGCTTCTGGGCGCGGCCCGCATGATCGAGGCGATTCATGGCATCGCCCTGGCGCATGGGCCGGATGCGGTGGGAACCGTGGGGCTGATGGAAGTCGAACCCAATTCGCGCAATGTCGTGCCCGGCGAGGTCTTCTTCTGCGTCGATCTCCGCCACCCTGATGAGGCGACGCTCGACGGGATGGAAGCTGCGTTCCGCGCCGCTCTCTCGGCGGTTCTTGAGCCGCTTGGCCTCACCTTCGAGGAAAAGCGGATCTGGAGGAATCCCGCCGTGCGCTTCCACCCCGATCTCATTGCCTGCGTGCGCGAGGGTGCGAAAAAATCCGGCTATCGCATGCGGGATCTGGTCTCCGGCGCGGGCCATGATGCGGCCTATGTCGCGCGTGTCGCACCCACCACGATGATCTTCGTGCCCTGCGCGGGCGGCGTGAGTCACAATGAGGCGGAATCGACGACGCTCGAGGAATGCGGGGCGGGTGCTCAGGTTCTGCTGGAGGCCGTTCTGGCCTATGACCAGCGCTTCGCCTGAAGCGCGGGTTCCCCACGGCCGGTCGCCGAACTTGCCAACCCGGCGATCTGGCGGCATTTTGGGCGATAAGACGAGGAGCTGCACGCGCGAGGGCCGATCTTTCCGATCGCGTGCGGGATAGAGGAGTAACCCGATCATGAGCCACCGCATCATCCGTCCCGAAGCCGCAGACGGCTTCAACCGGGGTCGGCTCGATCGCCGGTCGTTCCTGCTGGGCTTTGCGGCCAGCACGAGTGCGCTGAGCCTCGCAGGCTGCGTGACGAATGATGGCGGGATGAGCCTCGCCGAGGCCGAGAAGCATTACGGCGCGGTGGCGGACAAGAAATTCCCCATCTCCGCCGTCGATATCAGCCAGGTCGACCCGAAATATTTTCGTCGCACGGTGAATTACGAATCCGACGAGGCGCCGGGCACGATCATCGTCGATAACGCGAATTACTTCGTCTACCGCATCGAGGGAGAGGGGAAGGCCACGCGCTATGGCGCGAATGTCGGTCGCCAGGGCTTCCTCTGGCACGGCGAGGCCTATATCGGCCGCAAGGCCGAATGGCCGACCTGGACCCCTCCGCCGGAGATGATCAAGCGCCAGCCGGAAGTCGCCAAACATGCCCGCGGCATGCCCGGCGGGCCGGAAAACCCGCTCGGCGCGCGCACGCTCTATCTCTACCAGAACAACCGCTACACGCTCTACACGATCTACGCGACAAGCGAGCCGGATACGATCGGCACCAACCTCACCAGTGGCTGCACGGGCCTGCTCACGCAGGACATGATCGACCTCTATGATCGGACCGCGATCAAGACCAAGGTGATCGTGATGAAGGCCTGAGCCTTCGCCTTCCTGCCGGCCTCTCAGGCGCCTGTCCCCTCGCTCGCGGCCGCTGTCGTGAGCGACCAGCCGCCTTCGTCACGCGGCTGCGCGATTTCCTTCACGAGCCAATCCGAGAACATCCGCAAGATGCCGCCCTGCCGCGTTTCGCGCGGGTAGACGAGATGATGCCCGACATAGGTGATGTTCACCGATGCGCTCGCGAGCGGGGCGACCAGTTTCCCGCCGGAAATCTCGCGCTCGGCGAGCAGGGTCGATTCCAGCGCGACGCCCAGTCCATCCGCCGCGACCGCGAGCGCCAGAAAACTCCGGTCAAACCGCAGATCATGGTTCAGCACCGGGTTCAGGCCATTGGCATCGAACCAGTGATGCCAGCGCACCTGCTTGTTGTCGCTGAGGATGAGGTTGCAATCGAGCAGGTCGCGCGGGCCATGGATGCGTTTCGCCATCTCGGGTGAGCAGAGCGGCGTCACGGTCTCGCGGGCGAGCGGCACCGCGATCACCCCCGGAGCATGGATCGGCCCATAGACGATGTCCGCGTCGAAATCGTCGGTGTTGAAGCGCGGATATTCCGTGCCGGCGGAGAGGCGCACCTCGATGCCCGGATGGGCGGCGAGGAATTGCGGCAGGCGCGGCGTGAGCCAGGCATAGGCGATGGACGGCGCCGAATGAAGCCGCAGCACCTTCTTGCTCGGCCGGGCGGAGACCATGTCGAAGCCCCGGCGCAATTCATCGAAGGCGGCCACGACATGCCGCATGAAGACATCCCCGCTCACGGTGAGGCGCACATGCCGGCCATCCTTCTCGAAGAGCTGCACGCCCATGGTTTGCTCGAGGTTCTTGAGCGCGTGCGAAATGGCGCTCGGCGACAGGTTCAGCTCCGCCGCCGCCGCCTTGTGCGATCCGCGCCGCGCAACGGTCTCGAAAATCCGGATGGCCGAGAGCGAGACTTTCTGGAGCATCGATCCTTGACTTCAGTTTGATGGAGTTCGTTGAGGGGTGGATGATCACAGGTGGTTGCGGTCGAAAAGCGCGAAGAAGCAAACGGCGGCACGAGCGGTTACGCCCATTCAGTTGAATGAAATTCATCTTATGTTGAAAAACGACCGTTTGTCAGCCGGCGTCTTCTGCCGTTCCCTCTGTGAAACAGGATGCGCTTCCCGACGAGGCGCGGCACAGGGAGAAACGGATGATGCTCCTCGAGGGCAAGACGGCCGCCATTTCCGGCGCGGCGAGTGCGCGCGGGATCGGTCTCGCCACGGCGCGGCTCTTTGCGAAACATGGCGCGCGCGTCGCCATTCTCGATATCGACGCCGTGGCGGCGAAGGCGGCCGCAGCGGAACTCGGCGCCGGGCATATCGGCCTTGCCTGCGATGTCGCGAGCAAGGCCTCCTGCGATGCGGCGGCGGCCGAGGTTCTCAGGACCTTCGGCCATCTCGACATTCTCATCAACAATGCCGGCGTGACCCAGCCCGTGAAGACGCTGGAGATCGACGAGGCGAGCTGGAACCGCATCCTCGATATCAACACCAAGGGCGTGCTCTTCCTCAGCCAGGCTTTCCTGCCCTCCATGCGGGCACGCAAACAGGGCTCGATCGCCTGCATGTCCTCGGTTTCGGCGCAGCGCGGCGGCGGAATTTTCGGTGGCCCGCATTACTCGGCGGCGAAGGCGGGCGTCCTTGGCCTCGCCAAGGCCATGGCGCGTGAATTCGGGCCCGACGGCATCCGCGTGAACTGCGTGACGCCCGGCCTCATCCAGACCGATATCACCGGCGGCAAGCTCACGCCCGAGATGAAGGCGGAGATCAGCAAGGGCATTCCGCTGAGCCGCCTCGGCGAGGCATCCGATGTCGCGGGCTGCTACCTGTTCCTCGCCTCCGATCTCTCGGCCTATGTCACCGGTGCCGTGATCGACGTGAATGGAGGCATGCTGATCCATGGTTGAACGGCCAAACAAGTCACTCGCGGATCGTGCCTATCACATCCGCCGCTATGCCGTGCAGATGGGCGAGGTTCAGGGGCAGGGTTATATCGCGCAGGCGCTGGATATCGCCGATGTCCTCGCGGTCGCCTGGTTCCATGCCATGACCTACCGGGCGGAAGACCCGGAATGGGAGGGCCGCGACCGCTTCCTGCTCTCGAACGGGCATTATGCCATCGCGCTCTACGCCGCCTTTATCGAGGCAGGGATCATCCCCGAGGAAGAACTGGAAACCTACGGCTCGGATGACAGCCGCCTGCCGATGTCCGGCATGGCGCAATACACGCCGGGCATGGAAATGTCGGGCGGCTCGCTGGGGGTGGGGCTCGCGATCGCCGTGGGCAAGTGCCTGGGCCTCAAGCGCAAGGGCTCGAAGAACTTCGTCTACACGCTGTTCTCCGATGGCGAACTTGATGAAGGCTCGGTCTGGGAGGCGATCCTGTCGGCCGCCCATCACAAGCTCGACAACCTCATCGCGATCGTCGACGTGAACAACATGCAGGCCGACGGCCCCTCGAAGGAGGTCGCGAATTTCGAGCCTCTGGCCGAGAAGCTGGAAGCGTTCGGCTGGTACACCCAGCGCATCAACGGCAATGATCTCGAGGCCGTGCGGCAGGCCTTCGACAACGCGAAGGAGCACAAGGGCGCCCAGCCCCGGATGATCATCGCCGATACCCTGATGGGCAAGGGCGTGCCTTTCCTCGAACAGCGCGACAAGAGCCATTTCATCCGCGTCGATGCGCATGAATGGGCGCTGGCGCTCGAGGCGCTGGATGCAGGGAGGCCGGCATGAAGCCGAAACTCGCCCCTTTCGTGCCGGGCCGGAAACGCGCCACCACCTCGGCGATGATCGCCTCGATCGCGGCGGAGGGGCAGCCGACCAGGCCCGCTCCCTTCGGCCATGCCCTGGTGGAGGTCGCGAAATCGCGACCGGATATCGTCGGCATGACGGCGGATCTGAGCAAGTATACGGATCTGCACATCTTCGCGAAGGCCTATCCGGATCGCTTCTACCAGATGGGCATGGCCGAGCAGATCATGTTCGGCGCGGCCTCCGGGCTGGCAGCGGAGGGATTTACGCCCTTCTGCACCACCTATGCGGTGTTCGCTTCCCGCCGCGCCTATGACTTCATCCACCAGACGATCGCGGAGGAAGACCGCAACGTGAAGATCGTCTGCGCGCTGCCGGGCCTCACTTCCGGTTATGGCCCCAGCCATCAGGCGACGGAGGACCTCGCGATTTTCCGCGCCATGCCGAACCTCACCATCGTCGATCCCTGCGACGCGCTGGAAATCGAGCAGGCCACGGCGGCGATCGCGGCGCATCAGGGCCCGACCTATATGCGCCTCCTGCGCGGAAACGTGCCGCTGGTGCTCGACGAATATGGCTACCGGTTCAGGCTGGGGAAGGCGCAGACGATCCGCGAGGGTGGCGACATCCTTGTCATCTCCTCCGGTTTGCTCACGATGCGCGCGCTCGAAGCGGCGAAGGAACTCGAAAAGGACAAGATTGGCGTCGCGGTGCTGCATTGCCCTACGATCAAGCCGCTCGATGTCGAGACGATCCGTGCCGAGGCCGGGAAGGGCGGCCGTCTCGTGGTTGTTGCCGAGAACCACACGGAAATCGGCGGCCTTGGCGAGGCTCTCGCGCGGGATTTCCTGCTCAACGGCATCCATCCGGCGAGGTTTCGCCATATCGCCTTGCCGGATGAATTCCTGCTTGCGGGCGCCTTGCCCACCCTGCACGACCGCTACGGGATTTCGACCCAGGCCATTGTCCGCTCACTCAAGGGCTGGCTCTGAGCTGCAAGAATTTCGGGTGCCGCGTGGTGCGGCACCGGATGAACCAGAAGACCCCCGCCAGAGGGGATCGACCCGATGACCCACGAGGAGACGCCCATGACCCGCCTTCCTGATCGACGCCAGTTCATGAAAACGGCGGCCGCGACGCTCGCGAGCCCAGCCATCCTCACTGTGCCGCTCTCGGCCCAGGCCGCCGTCACGCTCACGCTCGGCCACGGCGCAGCACCGGGAAACCCGCGCACGCTGGCGGCCGAGTATTTCGCGAAGCTCGTCTCGGATCGCACCAAGGGCGCACTGGCGATCAAGATCGCCGGCTCCGAGCAGCTTGGCTCGGATGCCTCGATGCTCACGAGCCTGCGCACCGGCGCGCTCGACCTTACGGCGAACAGCCAGGGCGCGGCCTCGGCGCTTGTGCCGGAGATCGGCGCCCTGGGCCTGCCCTTCCTCTTCGCCAGTTCCGAGCCGGCCGTGAAGCTGCTGGACGGACCGGTCGGTGCGGAACTCGCCAGGAAATTCGAGGCGGTGAACATGGTGCCGCTCGATTGGTGGGATAACGGCATTCGCCACACCACCAATTCCAAGCGCCCGATCAACAGCCCGGCCGACCTCAACGGCCTGAAGATCCGCACGCCGCCGGACCCGATGACGGTGGATATCTTCCAGGCCATGGGTGCCGCGACCCAGCAGATCGCCTTTGGCGAACTCTATGTCGCGCTCCAGCAGGGCGTCGTGGACGGGCAGGAAAACCCTCTGGCGAACATTCATTCCGCGAAACTGTTCGAGGTGAACCGCTTCATCAGCATCACCGGCCACAAATGGGAATCGACGCCCTTCCTCATGTCGCAGATCGCGACCCGCAAGGTGAAGCCGGACCAGCTCGCGATCATCAAGGATGCCGCGAAGGAAGCCGGCGTTCTCCAGCGCAAGCTGATGGCGGAATCGGATTCCAAACTGCTGGGCGAGTTCAAGGCCAACAGCAAGGTTTCGGTGAACGAGCCGGATCGCGGGCCTTTCCGTGCGGCGACGGCGGGTGTGCTGACGGCCTGGAAGGCGAAGCCCTTCGGCGCCTTCGTGGCCCAGGTCGCCGAAGCCGCTCCCAAGAGCTGATCCCTTGGAACCGACTGGGACGGGAGAGGTTCTCCCCCTCTCCCGGACCGGGCGAGCCGCGATTGCCGCGGCCGGCGCGGTCGAACGGGCCATCACGATGGCTGGCCGGCTGCTGATCCTCGTCAGCGGCATCGCGCTGACTGTCATCATGACAACCAATGTTCTGACGCGCTACCTCATGCCCTCCGGCGGGTTCGCGGCCCTGCAGGAATTGCCGGAACGGCTCTTTCCCTGGTTCATCGCAGGTGGAATCGTCGTCGCGGCGCAGGCCGGCGGGCATATGGCGGTGGATTGGCTGCTGGAATTCGTGGGCAACGAACGACGCCGTCGCTGGCTGCTGCATCTTGGCAATGCGATCATCGTGATCTCCTATGCCGTGCTGTTCCAGCAGGCGATGCTGGTGGCGGACATCACGAAAATCGAGAGGAGCCCCGTGCTCGGTTTGCCCGGCAGCCATGGCTACTGGGCCATCGCCGCCTGCTGCATCGCGCTCTGTGTCGTTCACATCACGTCATCCGTGCGGATTGCTCTCCTCGGGACAAGCCGGCGCTTCAGCCTGGATTATCGGGAGGCCTGAGCATGAGCTTCACCATGGTGATTGCCTTCACGGTGCTGATGATCCTCGCGATTCCCGTGGGCCATGGCCTCGTGATCGCGGGGGCGGTCGCGGTGATGTGGGACGGCAACGGGCTGCCTCTGATGCTGATCGCCCAGCAGATGTTCGACCAGACGCAATCCTTCCCCATGCTGGCCCTGCCGTTCTTCACGCTTGCCGGGGCCCTGATGATGGGCGGCAAGCTCGGCCGGCAGCTCCTCGATTTCGCGACCGAGGGCATGAAGCGGTGGCGCGGTGGCGAGCTCTCCACCACGGTCGTTGCCTCCGTGGCCTTTGGTGGCGTCTCGGGCAGCGCGGTCGCCAATGCCTCCGCACTCGGCGGCGTGCTCATCCCATGGCAGAAGAAGCGGGGCTATCCGGCCGGTCTGACAGCGGCGAACAACGCGACCTCCGCCGTCATCGACATTCTGATCCCGCCCTCCATTCCGATGATCCTCTACGCCCTGGTGAGCGGCGTGAGCGTGGCGGATCTCTTCATTGCGGGCATCCTGCCGGGGCTGATGATGGCCGCCGGTTTCATCGGCGTGTGTTGGTGGATTTCGAAGCGCCGCGGATATCATCCCTCCACCGAGCCGGTGGATCGCAAGGCGCTGCTGAGGCTCGCGATCCAGTCGATGCCCGCCCTGGCCTTGCCGATCCTCATTCTCGTGGGTTTGCGCGCGGGCTTCGCGACGCCGACAGAAATGGCGGTTCTGTCGGTGGTCTATTCTCTGCTTCTCAGCCTGTTCTTCTACCGGGACCTGAGCTGGAAACGTTTCTGCCAATCCATGGTGGAAGCAGGCATCGCCACAGGCGTGGTGATGCTCGTCATCATGGGCAGCGCGGTGGTCGGCTGGCTGCTGACCTTTGACCAGGTGCCCGCGCGTTTCGCCGAATGGGTGAAGGCGACGATCGACAACAAGCTGCTGATCATCCTCGCGCTCAACATCCTGATGCTGCTCATCGGCATGCCGCTCGACCTGCCGCCGGCGATCCTGCTGCTCGGGCCGATCTTCGTGCCGCTCGCCGCTGCGATCGGGCTCGATCCGGTGCAGCTCGGGCTCATCATGATCATCAATCTCGGGATCGGCCTTTACACTCCGCCCATCGGCACGACGCTCTTCATCTCGGCCTCGATCGCGCGATGTTCGATGGCGGAGACGACGCGGGAACTCTGGCCATTCTTCGCGGTGGCGATGATCGTGCTGATGCTCGTGAGCTATGTCCCGGCCCTGACCCTCTACTGAGAGATCAGCGCCGGAACGCCTGACGTGCACCGGTTAGACTGGACCATTTAGAGCTGGAATTTTCCGACCAAGGTCCCGGGATCGGGGCAAGGAGAGTTCCATGAAGGCATCGAAGTTCACAGAGGTGCAGATCGCCTTCGTTCTGAAGCAGGCAGAGGATGCACACCGATCGGCGAATTGTGCCGGAAAGCCGGGATCAGCGACGCGTCGGGTGAAGGCGAAGCTGCGGGAAGACCGCCTGCCACCTGTGCGGGTCAACGAGACCTGGGCGATGGATTTCGTCCATGACCATCTGGCTACAGGGCGACAGCTGCATGTGCTCACCCTCGTCGATACCTTCTCGCGGTTCTCCCCGGCCGTCGATCCGAGGTTCAGCTACCGGGGAGGATGTTGTTGCTACCCTTGAGCGCGGTTGTGGGAGCATCGGCTATCCCAAGACAATCCGGGTCGATCAGGGCTCGGAGTTCATCAGCCGCGATCTCGACCTCTGGGCCTGTCTGAAAGGCGTCATTCCTGCCGGCTTGAGCCTTAACCCCGGCAATTTCCCCCCAAGGCTGGTCAAAAAACGGGGAGCTCGTCACGTTACGGGCAGGCCCGAGGGTTATCCTGGCAGTCGCGATGTCGCTTCACCCATTCGGGATCGGCGCTGGAAGGAGGAATACTCAGCGGCGTTGTATCGATGCCCAACGCAACCGCCTCGGCCTGGTATCGCCGCTGAATGCGATAGGGCAGTTTAGCCACTCGCTCGGCCAATTCAACCTGAGCCTGCGGACCGGCACCGCGAATGATCGCGACGACGCTCCTCGTCGCCTCCGCCTCGACCAGCCTCGCCAGATCATCCAGTGCGCGTCTGCGCCGCTCGCGATCATCCGGATTGCCGCTGGAGACGATGATCGCAGCCCGCGCCAGCATTACCCATGCTTCGTACGGCATGAGCTGCCAGGTCAGGTCAAGAATGCGTCGCTGGCGGTCGTGGAAACCTTCATTGACAAGGGTCAACCGGACAATGGACATCCATGCATAGCCGTTTGTCGGCGCGCATTGGATCGCCTTTTCGGCTATGTTCAAGGCACGCTGCGTGCGTTGATCGGCCTGCTCGAAAAGACCCTGCGCATGCGCATATTCGGAGGACCAGCCCGAGAGGAGCACCATCGCCGTCCAATCCATCATGGCGCAATCACCTTGGCCAAGATCGGAAACTGGTTCGAGCTGGCGCTCGACAATCAAGGGGGCCAGCCGATCTCGCATCAAGATTCGTTTGGCGATCCTGTTCGATTGATCGAGACCCGGTGCCTTCGGCAAAACACGGATCGCCTGAAGCATGGCTGCAACGGCGAATCCTGCGATGAGGATTCGGAGCACCAGGCGAAAGAGGCCCGCGCGCCCGATCAGGCGCGCCTCTCTTCGGTGAAGTAACTGTGGTTATAGGTATCGAAGTTCTGAAAGGACCGCATGTTGACCTTCGTCAGCACCGAGCCAAGCAGTTTCTTCTGGATGAAGTTCGCTTCCGCCACTGCTGCGACATCAGCGCGCGCGGTTTGACCCCAGGCCGCGACAAGGACGAAGCCATCAATCAGATGCGCGAAAGCGCGGACATCAACGACAGGGCCCACGGGAGCCGTATCGATGATCACGTAGTCGTAATGCTGGCCGAGCCGCTCCAGAAGTCTTTGCATGGCCGCCGAGCCGAGGTAACGGCCAGTATCCTTGGGTTGGGATAAGAGAACCGTTGGCAGGAATGACAGACTGGTTAGTTCATCCTGCCAAACAACCTCGGCGAAGCTGGTTTTGCCCGAGAGCACTTCCAGCAGTCCTTCCTGAGCGTCGGGGGTAAGGGAGCGCGTCAACAGCGGATTGCGCAAGTCACCATCGATCATCAGCACGCGCTTGCCCGAGCGCGCGATGGACAGGCCCAGATTGGCTGTTGTGGTGCTCTTGCCCTCGCCCGAATTGGCCGAGACCATCGCAATCACGCGAACATCCCGCGACATGCGCTCGACATCAATTGAAACTGTAATCTTCCGGATGGTCTCCGCGAAGACAGAGAAAGGCGTGCGCAAGACGCGCCAGAATGCCGCGTTGGTTTTGGTGATCTTGAAGAGCCGCGCGGTCTGGTCCAACTGGGCGGCGCGCCCGATCTGCTCTTCGAGTATCGGGAGATCGAATGGTTCCCGCGCTGTCTCAACCGGCAAGATGCCCAGAAATTCGGATTTCGTGGCGTCACGCAACTGGCGCACATTCCGAATGCGGTTATCCAGAATCTCGCGGATGAGCGCGATCAGGCCACCAAGGCCGATGCCAAAGACGAGGGCCGCCGCGAGGATCAGCGGCGATTTGGGCCAGCTCGGCCGCAATGGAGGTGTCGCATCGGTAATGACGCGAGCGTCACTCACGGGGAACGATTGCTGTTGCACGGCCAGCAGGTAGCGTTGGTTCATCGTGTCGAACAGGGCCCGGAAGGATACCGCCGCGCTCTCGAGATCCTTAAGCTGGATCTGCATTTGACGCGTGCGGGAGAACTCGGCCTGCAGAAATTCGATTTCCTGTTTCAGCGACGCCTCGGACGTGCGCGCAGCCTCAAATTCGCCTGCCTTCAGCGTCTCGATCGAGCGCAAGGTGGTCAGCAGATTGGTCTGGAGGTTGCGCCGCTCTTCGATGGCGCGCTGGGTAACCAGGTGGTTCGCGCCGAGCTTGGCCGTAAGCCCCGCAATCTCCTTGGATTTTTCGAGATAGAGATTACGCTGCAGCGCAACGACGGGGTCATTCAGTGCTTCGGCGGTCACCGCCTCCGGGTTGCCGGAGGAAACTGCATTGCGAATCTGTTCGAGCTGCGCTTTCTTCACTGCCGTATCGACCTGCGCAACACCAAGCTTGGTGGTGGCTTCCTGCAGCTTCTGCTCGACTTCAAGCTTGCCACTTGATTCGAAAATCTTGTTGTCGGCCTTGAATTCCTGCAGACGGCGCTCGGCGGCATTGGCCTCGTGTCGCAGGTCGTTAAGGCGGCCACGCAACCACGTCCCTGCCCGGCTGGTCAGTTCATACCGCGACGCCAGCTGGTCAGTGATATACGCCTCGGCGATTTCGTTGGCGATCAACGACGCCTTGGCCGGAACGCGCGAGGTGAAGCTGATGCCGATTGCGAAACTCAGACCGATGCGCTTCGCCTCGAAACGGTCCTTAAGGGCCGCAACAGCCCTCATCCGAAGGACCTCTTCCGAACCCGGAGCGTCGCGGCCGAATATCGATGTCAAGGATTGAATCGCGATGTTGATCGGGTTGGTCGAGGGGCCAACGAATTCATCGTCTTCGGTCAGCTTGAGACTCTTGACGACGGCGAGGATCACGCGATCGGATTTCAGCATCTCAATTTGGCTCTCGATCGCCGCGCTGTCGAGCACGGGATCGGCGGTCAGAGAGCTGTCCTGACGGAAGATTTGCAGACGCCGGGGATCAATGATGATTGTCGTCTGCGCCGTGTATTGCCGTTGAGCAAAGACAACATAGATCAGCGCCAGCCCAACGAAGAGCAACGCGACGCCGATGATGAAATTCTTCTGCCGGCGGAGAATGGCCAATAACTCGCCGAGATCGTAACGACGAATTTCAAGCTGATCGCCAGCCTCGGCAGCTTGACGCGGGTACGGAGTAACGTAATTCATCACGTTAATGTGCCGATCCAGCGTTAAGACTTGAATAAAGGGTCAAGGACTGACCGGTGACCCCGCGGAAAACACTGTCGTCGTTTCATTTCGGGTGAAAGAGCCGCTCGTCCCGTCAAAGAAAGAAAAGCGACCGGCGGCATTCGGCACATTGCCGCTGCCCTGGCTTCCCACGGAAAGAACGCCAATCGCACCAAGCGGCCCGGAGGCCGGCGCCGGAACGGCCGCAAAGGTACCAGTTGTGCCGATGGCACCCACCTGCCGATTGCCAACCACCGCCTGGAAGGTTTGCTCGATCTCGCTGTTGTTGAGGGATGCGATCATGCGCTGGATCGACTGGGTCACGACCGGCAACGTGAATTCGCAGGCATTGGCCGCCTGACCAAGGCCGGCGGCAATCGCCACCATCTGGCGCGGCGTGCTCTCGGCCATAAGCCCGGAAATCGCGGTGAGCGTCGATGGATCGCTGAGCATGAGATTGCGCACGAGAGAACTCAATTCGGAGCCACCGAGCGGGTTCCCTGCGAGCACCCCCGAAGGATTGTTTCGAAAAGCATCAATCTCCTCCTTGGAGAGGGGAGCGCGATCCAGGGTGCAGCGTTCACCAGCGGCAACCGCAGGAGCAGCGGCCGACCCGGGAGAGGATGTGGCTGGGCCAGAGGCTGCAGCGACTTCGAAAAGGCGGAACAGGCGCATGTCACCCATCTGCGCCACCACCGCCCTCAGTTGCGCCGGAACCTCGTTCTTGAAGGCGGCACAATCCGCCGAGGCGCGACCAAGGCCCACGACCAGAGCTTCGCGCTGGCGATCATTTGCTTTTCTCAACGCAGCCAGGAGACTGTCAGAACCGCGAAAATCATGCGCGACGGAATCTCGGACCTGTCGCACGAAAACAAGTCCCCCATGGGGGTTTGACGCAAGCAGATCATCGAGAGAACTCGTGGCTCGATCACTCTGGGAAGGATCACTCACCGCATCACTGCAGGAGACCGCAGCAGCATTCTGGGCGGCAGCCAAAAGAAGGAGAACCGAAAGAACGAATACGGGCCGCCCGGTAATCTTCATCGTCCGAAACGCCAAACGCATTGCCGCATACCTCCAACAACCCGATCACTGTATACACAATCTTCAGAGGTTCAACCTGCATCACCTTGCGGCGAGCAGAAATTGCACGAAGCACAGCCATAGGGCCAAATGCTTCAAACCCCTGTTATCGTTCGCGAAACGCACGTCCAGTTTGTTCGACGAGAGGACGCAGCAGATAGGAGAGCGGTGTCCGCTCCTCGGTGCGGATGAAAACCTCTACCGGCATTCCCGGCTTGAGGCGACCGGCTTCCGGCCGCCCGACCTCGCTCGGTGCCAGCCGCACCCTTCCCGAGAAATAACGCAACTGCGTTGCCGGTTCGAGGATCAGATCCGGCGAAACCGTATAGAGATGCCCTTCCAAAGTGGTCGTGCTCTGCTGGTTCGCCGCAGAGAGGCGAATGGAGGCCTTCTGGCCGATATGCACCTGATCGATGTCACGCGGCAGGATGCGCACGTCGAATTCAAGGCGTTCATTATCCGGCACAATCCGCATCAGCGTTTCGCCGGCACGCACGACGCCACCGACCGTGAAGACGGAGAGTTGCAGGATCTGGCCATCAACCGGACTGCGAATCTCGATGTGGTTCAGCTGATCTTCCAAGGCGATCTTCTTCTCGGTGGCGCTGGCAAGACGCGTTGCCGTGTCACGCGCTTCCTGGGTCACCTCGTTGCGCCGCACTTGCTCCAACTGCAGAATTTGCAGCTCCGTCTCCGAGATCCGCGCCTGTCCACGCGCGATGTCGCCCGCGATCGCCCCCATTTCGCCGGCAATGCGGGCTGCGTCGCGCTGAAGGGCATGGATGCGGGTGCGTGGCACCAGCTGGCGTTCGACAAGCGGTGCCAGTTCGGTGATTTCCTTCTGGATCAAGTCAGCCTGATTTTTCCGGGATTCGAGCTGCTCGATATTGCCGCGCCCCTCCATCTCGGATTGGACGATTCGCTCGCGAAGCTGCGCTCGCTGTCCTTCATAGACTCGAATGCGGCTGGCGAGGATGATCTGCTCGAGTTCAAGCAACCGCCTGATCGCAGGACTGTTTTCGCGAGGCAGCAGAGCCGCGGGCAGAACCACTTCCGAGGTGCCGAGCTGCTCGGCATCCAGCCGCGCCTGCCGGATCAGCAACTCGTCGACCTCGTTCGCCTGAATCTGAAGCTGGGCCCGGATCTGCGTTTCGTTGAGCTTCACCAGGAGGCTGCCCGCCTTGACGCGCTCCCCTTCGGTGACGAGGATTCTCTCGACGATGCCGCCCGTGAGATGCTGGATGCTGCGCGCGCTGGTCTCGACAACGACGAAACCGCTGGCGATAACGGCGCCGGAAATCGAGGCAAGAACAGACCAGCCGCCAAACACCATGAAAAAGAACAGCATTGTCAGGGCTGATTTTTTCTTGATGCGAGAGATCTCGGCAGACGTGTTGCTGTCGTCAGAAGAGGTCCCGGATCCGGGGAGCAGCTTGTTCGGATTCATGCGGATTGCTTATCCTGAGTGGAAGCGCCTTTTTCCGGTGGCAGATTCGAAACTTGCGGCTTGGCTTCGGGCTTCACGCCACCGGAGAGAAGCCCCATCACCTCGTCGCTTGTGCCGAAGGCTTGCACCTGTCCATCCACCAGCAGGAGCAGTTTGTTGGTATCCTTCAAGGCACTCAGCCGGTGCGCGACGATGATCACGATACCACCTCGCGCAGCGACCCCCCGGATGGCCATGTTGAGCGACTTCTCGCCATTGGCATCGAGGTTGGAGTTCGGCTCATCGAGGATGACGAGGAATGGATCTCCATAAAGAGCACGCGCGAGGCCGATCCGCTGTCGCTGCCCCCCCGAGATGTTCGAACCATTCTCGCCCACATCCGTCATGTACCCATTGGGCAGCGAAAGGATCATTTCATGTGCGCCGGCCGCCTTCGCAGCCGCCACCATCTCCGCCGCTGTCGAATGAGGATCGAAGCGGCAGATATTCTCGGCAACGGTTCCGCGCAGCAACTGCACGTCCTGAGGAAGATAGCCGATGATCCGGGCGCGTTGTTCCGGCGCATGCTGGCGAAGTTCGGCGCCGTCAAATCGCACGGAACCGTTGCAGGGACGCCAGACATCCGTGATGGCACGCACCAGAGTCGACTTGCCCGAACCGCTGGGGCCAATGATCCCGAGCCGATCGCCGGCCCGGAGTGAAAAGGTCACATTCCGCACCAAGGGTTTCGGCGAACCGAGCGGTCCCACCGAAACATCGTCGACCGTGATGATCCGCGTGGGTGGGGGCAATTGCACCACGTCGGAGCCCTGAGCGTCGTTCAGAAGGAGTTTCTCCAGCCGCCGCCAGCATTCCTGCATCTGCACGAATTGCCGCCAGCGGCCAACAATGGCATCAATGGGTGCCAGCGCCCGCCCAGCCACGACCGCAGAGGCGATCATGACACCCGGAGTCGCCTGATCGATCACCACGAGCCAGGCGGCAATGCCCAGCAAGAGCGACTGGATGATGAGCCGGATCGTGCGTGTCATGCCCGAGATACGGATCATGTTGCGAGCCATCGGCGAGGCCGCATTGAGATAGCTTCGCGTGAAACGCAGGACGCGATGTTGCATCGACTGCCCGATTCCCATGGCGACGATGGCTTCAGCATTGCGCACCGCCGTGTCGACCGCCACGGCGCGCGATCGAAGGGCGTCGGCTGCTCCGTCCGAGGCCGCACGGATCTGGCGCTCGCCGATGACCATCAGCGCGATTGCGAGGCATAGAAACAATAATGTAACGGCGCCAATGATGGGATGGAAAAGAAAGCAAACGACGATGAAGATCGGAATCCACGGCAGATCGAACACGGCGATCGGGGCGCTGCTTGAAATAAACCGCCCGACCTCTTCCAGATCACGCATCGCGTTGGAATTTCGCTCACGCTGCGCACTTTCGACTTGCATGGAGAGTGTCCGCGCAAGCACCTGCTCTGTGTAGGTTTCCTCGAATTGGCGACCAACCAGCGACATGACATTGCAGCGATAAAGATCAAACAAATAATAGAAACCATACAGAACCAGCATGATCAGCGTGACATAGACCAGGGTCGCGCCGCTTTTTGAAACGAGAACGCGATCGTAGATCTGAATCATGTAAACCGCGCCAGTCAGCGCGAGAAAGTTCACTGCGGCTGAAAGGCCGACAATGTAGGAAATCGTACTGGAATGACCCTTGAGAAACGTGCGTGCCAGGGGCGAAAAATAAGTCATCGGAATGGCTGCTCTGGTGCAAGCATGATTGCCTGCAAAATAATCTTAGCACAGGTCCACTGCCGCACCGCAGCGAAAAATCAAAACATTCTTAAGATGTGACGACAGGTCCTCTTGGGGGAGAATTCACCGTTGGAATGCATGGCGCATCAGACTTCACCCGGCCCTCATGCGCCCGGTCACCCTGCGCAAAGCGTAAAAAAAACGGGGCGCACAAGGCGCCCCGCCACAATCGCCGCAGGGATCAGGATCAGACAAAGACGAGGTCCGTCGCCTGAATGTCCGCAGAGAGCGTCGCGAAGTTGGCGATCAGAACCGCAGCCGAACCACCCGCGCCATCCGCATCATAGGAAAGCGTATCGAGCTGGGTGTCGAAAATGAACTGCGCTCCGGCACCAACCGCTACCTTGCCCGACGTGAAGCCGGCGGAGGAATGATACTCGGCAGCGCTGAATTCAAGCTTGTCCACACCCGACTCGAAGCCGCGGATGCGATCCACACCATTCGCCGCCCCAGCCGCTTCGAGACGAACCGTGTCAGCCCCATCACCTGCCGTGATGTCATCGTTGCCCGCGCGGCCCCGGATGTAGTCATTGCCCGAGAGTCCAGCAATCTTGTTGTCGCCGCTATCGCCGAAGAGACGATCGTTGAAGAACGTGCCCTCAAGATTTTCGAAGCCGAAAACCAGATCTTTGCCGCCGCCGCCGGTATCCTGCCGGGCGGTGACCGCCAGATCGACGTTCACGCCGGTCATCGTGCCAACCTTGTAGGTCAGCAGGTCGATGCCGTTGCCGCCGGAAAGCCAGTCATTTCCCGGGCCACCGCCGATGATGTCATTGCCATCCCAGCCGCTGATGCTGTCGTCCCCCTCAGCACCGTAGAGGTTGTTGTTGCCCGAGTTGCCGTGGATTGTATTGTTCAGCTCATTGCCCCGGCCGAAGATATTTTCGGTTCCAGAAAGACGCAGGACCTCGAGATTGGCACCCAATGTGTAGCTGAAGGTCGACACAACCGTGTCTATGCCCTCCCCGCCAAGCTCAACAACCATATCGCCAACATCATCAACAAAATAGGTGTCGTTGCCAGTGCCGCCATACATCATGTCGGCGCCTTCACCGCCCGACAGCTGGTCGTCGCCCGCGCCACCCATAAGGAGATCGCTGCCAGCGCCGCCATAGAGCACATCATTGCCCTCGCCGCCATCGAGGGTGTCGTCTCCGCCATAACCGTAAATCATATCATTGCGGGCGGTTCCGATAATCCTGTTCGAGCCGTCGTTGCCAAAGATTCGATTAAAAAACATGTTCTTTTACCTCCAAGCCCCACGCAACCGACATCAAGCGGCACCCCAACCCGTTAGCCCGCTTCTTATCCTTAATCAAGTCTTAAATCTATCCATTCCACTTGTTGTTTGGGCCAAATAAAATGCATTCACCCACTCGGAACATAAACACAACCTCATAATCTGCATAAAAATAAATAAAAAATTTCTATTAAAATTTATAATTAATAAATATACATTTATATATTCCCAAATAATTACGTCTCGCTTTGTTTTTGCTATAAATTTTACGCTTTATATTTTCTAGTCTCGTCGCTCGACTCTTGTCTATTTGTCTTTCATTGAGAGTTTTCAGCTGGATTCTATTGCTTCAATGTCGAGGAGTCTCCCGCGTCAAGGTTTGCGTTCGGCCGCCAGCGTCGATCTCTCCCGCTGCTCCGGAGAGGCGCTCCCTGCCGGATAAGCGCCCCGTGGCCATCGTGGTTGAGGCTCCTTTTCGGGAGCTTCGCAGCGGGCAGCCGCGCCTCCTGGAATTCGGGTGGGAGGCGATCAGGCCCGGTCATCCCAAAACGGCGCATGGCGTGCCGAAGGTCGATGACCGGAGCGCGCGGAACGGCATCCTCTGCTGCCTCGGCTCAGGCGCGCCATGCGCCGCCCGATAAGGTCCGCAACGGTGCTGCGCTCAAACCTGCGGGATCAACCGATGGCGGAAGGCGGCAGTCAGGAAGAGGTCCATGGAAGATGCCCATGGAAGAGGTGCCTGGGGCAGGCAGTTGGGGCAGTGCCGGAACGACCGGCTTTGAGCAAACAGTCAAGGTTGCTCGCAAAACCGCTCGCTCTCCTGCACCCCGGCCTTGCCGGGTTTCCGCAAGCAGGCCGAGCGAGAAGTTTCAGCCGGGCCGCCCGCGCTCACGCCACCTTGAAGCGCCTCGCGGATCGCTGAAGCTCATCGGAAATCGAGCCCAGTTCCTTCGCTCGGTCATCCAGCGCTCCGGCGGAATCGAGTGACTTCGCCGCCACCTGGTTCACGGCCTCTGCATCGTTGGCGGCGGATGAAATGGCCTGGTTCGCATCGTTCATGTAGTTCGAGATCGAGCCGACTTCGCCGGACATCCGATCCACGGATTGCGCCACGACCTCGACCTTCCCGGCCACTTCCTGCACGTCGTCATTGACGTGGCGGGCAAGCGAGGCCTGCGCTTCCGCGGTGTCGGCGATGATGCCGATCGTCCGGTTGATGTCGCCGAGCACATCCCTGAGCATGGCGAAGCCTCGGGTCGCCTGCTCGGTGCCGGCACGCATCGCCGCCACCCGGGCCTTCACATCGGCTGTGGCCCGCTGGGTCTGGTTTGCCAGCGCCTTCACTTCGGACGCGACCACGGCAAAACCCTTGCCAGCCTCCCCCGCACGCGCGGCCTCGATGGTGGCATTGAGGGCGAGAAGGTTGGTGCTGGAGGCAATGCCCTCGATGAGTTCGGCAATCTCGTTGATCTGATTGGAGGCCGCGACGAGGTTCACCATCTGGCTTTCAGATTCACCGATCACCGCATTGGCGCTTTGCGAGACCGAGCGCCCGTTGCGGGCGGCATGGGCCACGTCGCTCACCGAAAGGGAGAGCTGGCCCATGCGATCGGCGAGTTCCTGGATACGCAGGGTCATGTCCCGCGCGGCAAGGGAAACGCGCTCGGCGCCCTCGCGCAGGCCGCTGGCCTGGCCAACCGCCGCGCTGGCCCGCCCGCTGAGCGAGGCGGCGGCCACCGCCATCTTGCCGGAGGTGGAGGAAACGGCGCTCGAATCCTGCAGGAACTGGTCGGAGAGCCCGCCGATCACGCTGGAAGCCTTGTTGATGCGGGTCGCATGCCGGGCGATGTCCGCCTGCACGCGCTGAAACTCATCCAGAAACGGATTGATGATCTGGGCGATCTCCGCCGCTTCGTCACCCGAGGCCGCATCAAGACGACGGGTGAGGTCGCGCTCGAGCTGGGTGATGCGGTAGAGTTCCTGTTGAAGGGCACCCGTGCCGATCGCGGCCCCGTGCTCGGCGGCATTCAGGCCACGCATCTCGTCCTCTTCCGAAAGGCGGATGCCGATGGTCACCTTCATCACCCAGAATGTCAGGAGACCCATCCCGAAGGCCCAGAGGAAGGCCGCGCCTGCCCCCTTCGCCTGAACAAGAAATGAACCCATCACAGTCAGCCCGTTCAGCTTCTCGGGCATCGCGAAGAAGGGCACCAGCAACGTGCCGAGCACCCCCGAAACGCCATGCACGCCCACCACGCCGACGACATCGTCGAGCTTCATCCGGTGGAGCACGAAATCCTCGACAAAGACCACCGATGCTCCGCAGATCGCGCCGATCGCGATGGCGCCCTTGGGACCGACGGCATCGCAACCGGCGGTGATGCCGACAAGTCCCGCGAGCAGGCCATTCACGAGGCGATTGGTCAGGTAGGTCCCATCCTTCGCGCGGCCGATCAGCATTGCGACGATGCCGCCGAAGGAAGCACCCAGCAGCGTGTTCGCAGCGATCTTGCCCACCGCGCCACTGGCCACTGCGGTGGAGCCGGCATTGAAGCCGATCCACCCCACCAGGAGCAGCATGGCGCCCATGGCGCTCAGCACATGCGAATGGCCATGGATCGGCAAGGCCCTGCCATTGGCATCGAAGCGGCCGATGCGCGGTCCCAGGATGATGATGCCGGCCAGCGCGATCCATGCACCGACGGAATGCACCACGGTGGAACCGGCGAAATCGATGAAGCCGCTGGCGGCAAGCCAGGGCTTGTTCTCCGTCACGAGGCCCGCGCCCCAGGCCCAATGGCCGAAAACCGGATAGATCAGCAGGCCGACGACGGACGCCAGCACGATATAGGCCGCATAGCTCATGCGCTCGGCCACGGCACCGGAGACGATCGTCGCGGCCGTGCCGGCAAAGGCCACCTGAAAAACGAAGAAGGTATAGGTCCATTCATCGAGGCCGGAATAGCCCCAGAGCGTGCCCGGCGACCCGAACAGCCCCATGACCGTGGGGCCGAACATGATCATGAAACCGAAAACGGCGAAGCAGGCAGCGGAGACGAAGAAGTCCGCGACGTTCTTCTGCGCCACATTGATGGAGTTCTTCGAGCGGACCATGCCCGCTTCCAGCAGAAGAAACCCGGCCTGCATCAGCAACACGAGGGCGGCAGCGGTCATCACCCAGACATGGTTCAGATGCGCGCGCAATTGCTCGACATCGCCCGCGAGTTTCGCGAGATCCGGTGGAGCAGCGGCGAAAGCACTGGAAGCACCCAGAACGACGAGCGCTGAGCTTGAAACCGCAAAACGGCTGAACAGACGGACGGGCATTCTGCCTCCCAACGCCGGAATGGTTCGATTTCGGAACCTCGCGGGAGGAGAAGATGCAGTTTTTCGGTAAACGAGCGGTGAAAACTGCGCAAAAATCAGCCTGCCTTCACATGCATTAATGCAAAAGACAATATGCTTGCTGGTTCCTGAGCAGAAATCGCATGTTTTTTCCGTTCTCTGGCAGCCGGATCATGCGCAGATTTCTGGAATTGCCTGTTCTGCCTCGAGGTCGAACACTTCCGCGCGCCGGACTTGCAGGCTCAACACCGGCCCGGTAAACCGCAAAGGGCAGGATCGATCCATGATGCGCTGAGCAGGCAGCTCCATGACAGGCCAGACATCGAAGGCGCAGATTGGCGGGTCGGATGACGCGGGCGAACTGCTCGAGCTGCTGGCCCGGCAAATGCCGATCGTTCTTGGCGCCGTGCTGGTGGTGGCCCCCACGGCGGCCTATGTGCATGGCCTGCGCCTCGGCCCCAGCGCGCTGGCCTGGAACTGGCTGATCGCAGCAATCGTGCTCGCCGCCCTGCGCGGGCTTTTCGTGCTGGCCTACTGGCGCTTGCGCACCGATATGCCGCTCTGGATCTGGCGCACCGGGTTCACGCTGGGCAGCCTTGCTTCCGGCAGCCTGTTCGGCTGGTTCGGTTGGGTGGTGACCGGCTCGGGCGATGCGCCCCTGATGCTTTTCATCATCATGATGCTCGTGGGCCTCACGGCGGGCTCCGTTGCCTCGCTTTCGGCGGATCGGCTTGTCTATGCCGCCTTCGCGCTCAGCGCGATGGGCCCGGTCGTGGCGCGGTTCGCGCTTGCCGACGACGAGACCAGTCGCTGGATGGCCTTGCTGGGGCTTGTATTTCTCGTCACGCATCTCGGCTATTCGATGCTGCAGAACCGGACGATGCGGGATCTCATCCGGCTTCGGAACCAGGAGAAGGCGTTCTCGCGAGAACTGGCCGAGGCGCGCGACCGTGCGGAGCGCTCGAACAGCGAAAAAACGCGCTTCCTGCTGGCAGCGGGCCATGACCTGCGCCAGCCGCTCTACGCGATCCGCCTGCTGCTCGATTCCCTCGGGAATGACGGCAAGGACCTCCGGGCCGAACGGATCGCGAGCATCGGGGAATCGGTCAATGCGATCTCCGATCTGCTGGAGCGCATGCTCGAAGCGGCGCGGGCCAGCTCGAAGGGCTATGAACCCCGCCTTGCGCCGGTCGAGCTCGCCACGGTTTTCCGTCAGGTCGGGGTGGAATTCGCGGTCGAGGCGGCCAACAAGTCGCTCGATCTCTGCTTCGTGGGAACAAGCCGCTGGGCGCTGGGCGAAACGACCCTTCTCACGCAGATCCTGCGGAACTTTGTCGGCAATGCCGTGCGATACACCGAGAGGGGGCGTGTTCTCGTCGGCGTCCGGCTTCGTGGGGATAAGCTCGAATTGCAGGTCTGGGATACCGGGCCCGGTATCGCGGAGGAGGATCTGACGCGCATTTTCGAGCCGTTTCACCAGCTCGCCAATCCCGGCAGGCAAGCCGGGCGCGGGCATGGCCTGGGGCTCACCATCGCGCGCAGCATGGCCGAGCTGATCGGGGGAATTGTCACGGTGCGTTCATGGCCCGGCCAGGGTTCGATGTTCGCGATCACGCTTCCGGCCGCTGCGGCCTTGCCCCATATCGAGGTGATGGCCAAGATACGGGTCTTCGAAACGCCAGCGCGACCTGCCGCCGGCCGCCTGCTGCTCGTGGAGGATCACGCGCCGGCGCGCGACATCCTGCGCGAGTTGCTGGCGGGTTGGGGCTATGCGGTCGTGACCAGCGCCGAGGCCGGGCAGGCGCTGGCGGATCTGGATGCCGGCGGCGCGCTGCCGGATGTCATCGTGTCGGATCTTCGCCTGCCGGGCGCGATGGACGGGCTCGACCTGATCCGCACCATCCGGGCGCGTGCCGGCTTTCCCATCCCCGCCCTGCTGGTGACGGCGGACCCGGCTGCGCCGAAACCGGAGGAGAACATTCTCGTGCTGCAGAAACCGGTGGGCGCACACGACCTGCGCGAGAAGCTCGACGAGGCGTTTCTGCTCAGCCGATCCGCGCGCGCTCCAGAAAGTCCCTGACCTCGCCGCGATGCGCGAGCCCAAAGCGCTTGAACACGCTGGCGAGATGCGCGCGGACGGTATTCTCGCTGATTCCAAGGCTGCGGCCGATCACCTTGTTCTGAAGGCCGCGTGCGCAGAGAACCAGGATATCCCGCTCGCGGGCGGTGAGAACAGGGCGGCTCGTGCCGTCCAGCGTTTCCGCCTCGCAACTCATCAGCTCTGCCAGAACAGAAAGGATGGCCTCCGGACCATCCGCCTTCCAAAGCACACCGGCGGCCCCTTCGAAGGCCGGCAAGGCCAGAAGATCGCGCGGATCGGTGCCCGTCATGATGATGACCGGCAGGCCGGGGCAGAGGTGCTGGAGCGCCAGATAGGTCTCGGCTCCGCTTGAATCCGACAGGGCGAGATCGAGAATCAAGGCATCGAGAGGGCCAGCCAGCAGCCTCGCCCTCGCTTCGGCCAAAGCGGCGCATTCCTCGACCAACACGCCAGGAAAGGCAGCCTGCAAGGCTGTCCGCAGGCCTACCCGAACCAGGGGATGATCATCGACAATCAGGATGTTCAACCGACGCATTCGATACACCCGAGTGATGCCTTCCGCGAAAACGACATCCGGGGCTCACCCGCGAGGATGATCATCACAAACCGGATGGCGCAATACATCCAGAGGGCATCTCGACGCATAGCCTCGGCGTTGGACTAGTCCGACGCTTTCGCCCCGAAAGCCATTGTGGCGACGCGCATTCCGTTGAAGAAAAGGCGGGCCTGACCGGCGCCAGGGGGCAGAGGGTTAGCAAATGTGGGGCAACATCGCGGATCTCGTCGGCTTCCTGGCCGGCGGCATGACGGTCGCCGCCTTTAGATGTCGGCATATTCTCGCGCTGCGCTGTTGGGCCATCGCGGCCAATCTGCTGTTCATCGCCTACGGGTTGTTGCTCGGCCTCGTCCCCATCCTGATCCTGCATGGCCTGCTGCTGCCGCTGAACCTGTTCCGCCTCCGCGGCTGCCTGCGTGAAGCGACCCACCGATTTCGATGAGGTCGCCGTCGGCGTGACGCCGCGAGGCGGACGCATGAACCAAGGCCGAGCGCAACCGGCGGGTCATCATCGCCGCCAGGGCAGCCGCGTGGATATCTGATCCGCACCGCCAGAAAGGGCAAACTTCAATAATGCTGATTTCATATTCGTTTCTGGCCGCATATCTCATGAACTATATCCTGCTCCTGGCGGTGCCCGGGCCGAACATGCTCGCTACCGGGAGCTTCGCAGCCTTGCACGGTTTCACCGCGACGCTTCCCCTCGCGATGGGTGTCGGCCTGGGAGCGGCGATCCAGGCTTTCGTCTTTTTCGTCGGTGCCGGCCTCCTGCCTGGTGGCGATTCCTGGGAGGTGATCGGGCGAGGCCTCTCGGCCTTCCTGCTTGCGATGATGGGCTGGCGCATCCTGAAGTCAGCCAAGCGGCTCTGCGCTGACACCCGAGCCTCGGCCAAGGGACCCGCCGGTCGCCTCACCGACCTGGCGGTTGGTTTCGGCACCTCCTCGACCAATCCGATGAGCGGCATGTTCTTTGCCGCGCAGTTCATCGGTCCCGCCGGTGACCTGCCCTGGCTGCCCGCGCTTGCGCTCATACTCGCGACCGCAGCGCTCGCCCTTTCCAATTCGCTTGCGGTTGCGGCGGTGTTCTCTCATGCTCCCATGCGCCGGCGGATAGCATCCGCGCTTCCAGCATGGTCACGTATCGTCGCTGGGTTGTTCTTTGTCCTCGCCTTGCTCTCCGTGCGGCCGACGATAGAGGCGCTGATCTCCGGCTGACCGGCTTGGGCCACCCTCCGGGCTACCCGGCGAAGGCCGGTTCCTTTTTGGTTCGGAGGCGCCGCGAATGAGAGCCCCCGCCCGGGAGCGGGGCGGGGGCTCACAAACCCTCCCGTCAGCTTGCGAGGCCGGGAAGGATACCAATCGTGATCGGCGCCAGCAGCTCGCGGATCGAGATGTAACTGAATGTCCCTTCCTGATCGGTCTTGCTGCGGTCCGCATTGGCAAACACCCAGGCTTCAGCCGCATTGTCGTCTTTCAGGAAGGCCTCGAACGCCTTGTCATCGCGCAGCAGGGCTCGAATTCTATGCGGCGGAAAGATGCGGTAATACTTTTTGTCTCCACTTCCGAACCTCTTGCGGAAGAGCGCGACACGCTCCTTCAACGCCTTGTTCTTGGGATCATCCTCAATGCTCTTCAGCCAGACGCGGCCAAATCCTCTGGCATATTCGAAACGCTCTCGGGTGATGCCGGCCTTGTCGAGAACGTTGTCAATGCCGAAACCCGCATCGAAGGTGTCGATCATCTCGTAGGTCACTTCCGGAGCGCGCGCGAGAAAGGCGCCGACAATATAGTTGAAGAAAACATCCTCGTTCTTCGTCAGATCCCGCAGATAGCCGTCGGGAAGATAGTAGATCGTATCGCCAAGCGCCGTATTGAAAATTGCCTGGCCGACCCCGTCCTCGTTCTTGGCCAGTGCCTCAAGAGCCGCCTTCCGTTCCTCTGAGCTCTGGCCGAAATACGAATTGAGAGCACCTTGAAGGGTGGTCGGATCCAATCTGCAGCCAGGCAGCAACGTCATGGAAGCCAGCAGGCCGGCCGCAGCGAGGAAACGGGAAACGAGGGACATTCGCCTGGGCATGGGTAAACCTCTGGAGATTGCGGAAAGGGCCGGCAACCGGCCCTCCTGTCATGTGGTCAGCTTGCGAGGCCGGGAAGAACACCGATGGTGACCGGCGCGAGCAGCTCGCGGATCGAGAAATCCCGGAATGTCCCATCCCGCACGGTTTTGTTGCTATCCTGGTTGGCATCCACCCAGGCTGCAGCCGCATTGTCGTCTTTCAGGAAGGCCTCGAACGCCTTGTCATCACGCAGCAGGGCTCGAATTTTATGCGGCGAAAAGATGCTGGTGTAATATTTCGGATTTCGGCTCCCGAACCTCTTCTGGAAGAGCGCAATACGCTCCTTCATCGCCTTGTTCTTGGGATCGTCCTCAATACTCTTCAGCCAGACGCGGCCAAACCCTCTGGCATATTCGAAACGCTCGCGGGTGATGCCGGCCTTGTCGAGAACGTTGTCAATGCCGAGACCGGCCACGTAGGTGTCGATCATCTCGTAGGTTACTTCCGGAAATCGCGCGAGGTAGGCACCGACGATGTGATTGAGGAAAACATCCTCGTTCTTCGTCAGATCCCGCGGATAGCTGTCGGGAAGATAGAAGATCGCATCGCCAAGGGCGGTGTTGAAAACTTGCTGGGCGATCCAGTTCTCGTTCTTGGCCAGTGCCTCAAGAGCCGCCTTCCGTTCCTCTGAGTTCTTGCCGAAATGCGAATGGAGAGCGCCCTGAAGGACGCCAGGATCGACATTTGTGCAGGCGGGCAGCGCAACCAGTGCGGCGAAGAGGCTGGCCGCAGCAAGGAACCGGGAAACGAGGGACATTCGCCTGGGCATGGAAAAACCTCTGGGAATTGCGGAAAGGGCCGGCAACCGACCCTCCTGTCTAGGATCAGCTGGCGAGGCCGGGAAGAACACCGATGGTGACCGGCGCGAGCAGCGTGGCCGGGTTATCCATGGCATCCGCGAGGTTTCCGCCGAATAACGTGTGTATACCGAAGCCCCGATCCATCGCGCCGAACATCCAATCTGTGGCGAAACCATCATCCCGGAGGAACTTCTCGAAACTCGCATCATCGCGCAGGAGCGTGCGGACCATGTCGGGCTTGAACAGCAGCAAATCGGCGTATCGGCTGCCAACGCGTTTTCTGAACAACTCGAAACGCTCGGTCATGCCCCGGTTGCGACGCTTGAGATCAGCTTCCCAAGCCGCGCCAAAACCTTTGTAGTAATTGAATGTTTCCCGCGTGATCGTCACCGCATGACCGCGTTCACGCATTTTGTCGGCCAGTTCGTCATAGGTGATTTCGAACCGGTTCAGCATGGGACCTATAGCATATTTGAGGAAGGTATCCTCGTCCTTGGTCAATTCCTGCCGGTAATTGTCGGGCAGGTAGATCACGGAATTGCCGAGCATTCCGGACCAGTAGCTGTCGTTGATATCGCTATTGGGCTTGCTCAGGGACCTGATTTCGGAAGCGCGCTCCTCATCGCTTTTCGCAAGGAAGGTGGGCAGATACGTGACCATGATGTCAGGGGTAAGGCAGCCCGCCACGGACAGGGCGAGCATCGAGGCGACAACCGCTGAACGGATGGCCCTGGAAAGTTGCAACATCCGCATGGCGGTTGCTCCTCAGAACCGGTAGGCGGCGCCGATGGAGGCCCGGCTGTAACGCATCCGCTGGTTCGAGAGCCAGGTCAGGCCCTTGACCGAGATTTCCCAGCGGTCGTTCAGCTGGTAGGTCAGGCCCGATTGCAGCGTGAACCAGCTGCGATCGAGACCGCGCTCGGCCGGGGCGATCTTCTCCGAGAACACCTGGTTCAGCACGATGCCGGCATTCAGGCGCAGGCGCGCGGTGATGTTGTACATTGCGTTGAGATGCAGCAGACCGATCGTGGAGCCGAAATGCGCCACAGGCGTGGAGTTGGACGGACCATAATATTGCCGGTTGCGAATGGTGATGACGGTCGCATCGAGCGAAAGCAGCACCGGCCCCACGGGATAGGATGCGCCCACGAACCCGCCGAAGCGGTAGCCGGAGCTGTCTGCGCCCACAGGCGCCGCCGGAACGCCAACGAACTGGTAGGCGTTGTTTCCAACGCCGAAGCCGCCGAGCACGCCGGCACGCAGAAACGGCAGCGGCGCAATGCCGAGCACAATATCGCCTCCGCCGGCATCCGAATTCGCATCGAGCGACAGCGGGAAGGCGAGGATGGTCGATTTGATGTTCTCGCGCGAATAGTTGCCGGAAATCGCGGCGAAACCCATCGATCCAATGCCAAAGCTGAGGCCGAGCTGCGTGCCGTAGCTGTTCTGCTTCAATTGCGTGGGCTGTCGACGCTTTTCTGTAAGGGCTACACCGAAATCTACCGAAAGCTTGAAGCTGTGCAGGAAGCCACGGTTTGGATCATCCAGAAAGACGCCAGGCAGCTGCAGCGTCCGGACATCCTCAAGCTTGGGCAGCCCAGCATTGCTGAACCGGGTCTGGCCCGTCGCCGTGAATGGCGCCGCGAACATTCCCGCAGCCACAAGAACACCAAGCGTCAACCGCATCAGAAGAACCCCCAAGCCCATTGCCGTGATCCTGACTGCCAGGCATTTTCGCCGAATCCGTGAGCGAAGCAGAAGGTCACCTTTTCGATGGCCGGAGATAAGCAGCCGCGTTTCCCGGGAGCAAACTGGGGGATGGACTAGTCCACTGGGCAAAAGGACTGTGGTCCGGAAGCCACAGGGCGGGATGCAAGCAGTGGAATCAGCAATCAGCCGCGGCCCGGAGCCAACAGATTGATGCCGCTCGCCTTAACCTCGGGGGAGGCCCTGGGACAAACCACGCTCGGAGAGCCCGGTAAGGTAAATCAGGGACGGCAACATGTACCAGATAAGGAAGTCCGCCTGCAGCGGTCCATCATTGTGAAAAAAGATATGAATGATGTAGGGCGTGAGGCAGAGCAGCGCTATCGGGTTCTTGACCAGCAGCACCACCACATAGGCAAATACAAATAGAATGAGACCACCATATTTGTTCAGAATCATCATGTAATAATTGTGAAGTGCGTGCAGCTGGATCGCCATTGGATTTGGATAATGCTTCAGCTTCTCCCAATAATGGGACCAGTGTTCGACGCTGTTGAAAGATAGGCCATAGCCATAGGGACGATCGAAGAAAAGCATGAACCCGAAGGCCCGCAAGACCCTCCGGTTGCTGGAGGAGCCATCATCCGTCCGCGCCACACGCAGGCCGGCTTCGGCCAGATCCTGCATGATATCATCAAGGATGAAGAGTGATGGCACCATCGCAAGAGCCAGCAGGATGGCGATCGCCGGCCGCACCAGAAAGAGATAGCCGATGCAGAAGACCACAATCCCGAGGATCGGCGACCTGTTTCCGCTGATCAGGCTCGCGAAGAGCACGCAAACCGCTCCCGCCAGGATGAGCCAGCTCAGCTGCTCTTTCGCCGCAGCCCCGAGTTTGGCGAAGACATAGGCGGCCCAGCCGGCAAAGGCGAGGCAGATCTGGGTTCCCACATGGACCGGGCTGTAGGATAGGCCCATGGCCCGCATGCGCATGGTCAGGAAGATGCTATCGGGGTTGAGATCCGCCGGCTGGATGCGATCCAGAAATTCGCGCAGCGCCCAGGCCGGCGAAACGCCGAGAAACTGGAAAAAGGCCACGAACACGGTGAGCGCAACGCCCATGGCCAGGATCTTGACCACGACGCCTGCGCCGCAGGTGCGCAAGAGGCAAGCTCCCACCACCGTGCCGATTGCCGCCTGGACATGGATTTCCAGTAATTGGCGGAGGATCACTTCCGGTGGCGAGGCGTTCAGGGTGCTCGAAAGCAGGGCAATCAGCGCACAAACAAGGATCACGACGAGGATCGGGAGCGCGGCGCGCACGGCCTGTCCGAAAATCCAGGGGCTCGCCACGAATGTGGTGATCAGGATGAGAGTGGCCGTCAGCGCGCGCAACGGCAGGCCCGGCGGCCCGAATTTCACCAGGGCGATCGACAGAAAGATCGTGATGGCGAAGAGAGCGGCGTTGATGAAATACAAATAATCTTGCGGTGGCCGAAACAACTCCGGCCGCCGATTCTTCAATCCGCCGGCAGTGGTTGAACCTGCCTTGTCAAGCAATGGCGTCACTCCCGCACGCGCAAAGCCGGCTTCAGGAGCATCCAACAGGAAGCCCCATTCATGGGAAAACACCCTTGCCTGAAGGATTGCCGGCCTGCAAGCCGCTCTGCATCACAGCACGCCTGTCACGCAATCGGCCGAAGGGGCGCCTGTCAGTAAATGTCGCGGTGGCGGATGAGGCAGACCAGCGTCGCGAACAGGATCTTGATGTCCAGCATCAGCGACCAGTTCTTCACGTACCAGAGATCCTGCTCGATGCGCGCCGCCATCATCGAGACCTCGGGGGTTTCCCCACGCAGGCCGGAAATCTGTGCCTGCCCCGTAATGCCCGGTTTCGCAGCCCAGCGGCGGGTGTAGCCGGGGATCAGCTTGCGATATTGCCGGTCATGCGCGATCGCGTGCGGTCGCGGCCCGACCAGCGACATATCTCCCATGAGAACGTTGAAGAGCTGGGGAAGCTCATCGAGGCTGGTCCTCCGGATAAACCGGCCGACAACCGTCACGCGGTCATCATTGCGTGTCGCCTGCCGCAAATTGTAACCGTTTTCCTCCACACGCATGGAGCGGAACTTGTAGATCGTGAATTCGCGGCCGTGGAGGCCATTGCGTGACTGGCGGAAGATGATGGGGCCGGGCGAACTCAAGCATACGGCGAGCGCGACCAGCACGAGCACCGGCAACAGGAAGAAGATTGCACTCGTGGAAACCACGACATCGAGCAAACGCTTGCCGAAATCATGCGCGGCAGGACTGGTGACGCCGCCATCCTGGCCTTCCCCCCGGCGGACCGAAAGCGAGCGCGAAGCGCCGTCGAGGATGAATGTCACGGGCTTGGGCTGGTCACGGAACATCGGAGCGAGGTTGTCGATCTTTGGCGTGTCGCCCCGGCCCGCCGTGACGAGGAAAGGACTGGCATCGGCGCTCAAGGCCTGTGCGATGAAATCCTGAACCTTCCAATGGGGGAGTTCGAGGCATTCGGCAGCCGTCAGCTTCCGGGCATGAACGAGGCGGTGGCGGCTGCCCTGATCGCGAGACACCCCTTCCCCATCGCCAATCTGCAGGTGGCCGATGCGCTCGCGCCGGGCCAGGCCTGGCAACATGCAGAAGAGCCGGATGACCTGGTGGCGCACAGCCAGAACAACCGGCAGGCAAAGAAGGAAAGCGGTCAGCGCAAGCACACGCACAGTGGCGTCGGCAGGATGCAGGAGAGCAGCAAGCGTGACGAGAAGGGCCCAAGCAAGCAGCCAGTTCAGAAGTGCACGCTCCACCCGCAAGCCCGACCGCAGCAAAGCCGCGCGATAAGTGAAATCGAACAGGCCCATCAGCGTGAAGGAAGAACCCCAGAACAGACCAGACAGGCCGAAGCTCCATGGGTCAGCCGAAAGCCAATGGCTGCCCGATTGCGTCAGGAAGCCAAATGCCATCCAGGCGAGGATGATCAGCAAGAATTCGAAAAATGCGAGAAGGCCAGGCCGGCGGCGCAGGAGGGGGAACTCGGTGAAAGGGGAAAGGCGCTTGGCCAGCCGCCTCCGGATACCAGCAAACCCATACGCTACTCCCAAATACATGGTCGGCTCCCCGACTCCGCAACTTCAATAAGTAAAGAATTCGTTAATGGCATCATGAGAATTCGGCACCTCCCTGTCAATGCATTTTTGCAGTGCACCATGCGTCAACAGGCGGTTTTTATGCGCGAAAGGGGACATTATTGGCAGATATGGTTAAACTGCATGCGCCAATTGCCAATGTTGAGGAACGGGCTCATCGGGCTCCGGCGGCGGGCGGAACCGGGCGCCGATAGACACGCCCGGGTGGCTGTTCGAGGATTTGCCGGATTTCAGCAGGGCCGTTTTGCGCCAGCCATTTGCAGGTGTTTTCGATCTCAATCGGCATCGAGGCGATGCCATGAGCCCTCAGGAGGCTGCAATCTTTCGCGGATCGAGAGCGGGGCGGCATGGGCATTCCTGGCGCCGTTCCCGAGCAGGAGCCGCAGGCAGAACGCCCGTCGGCCACTGGGCCATCGGCGGATTCCGGATGGCATTCTGCATGCGCAGCGCCGGGATGTGCCATGGCGAGATCAACGCCCATGCGCGGGCGGAAAAACTTCTCCCCCTCTTCCCGCGCATTCCCCGATCAGGCGGCCATCTGGTTCTTCGGGGCGGCGTTCTTCACATCCGCATCCACATGTGCCTCGAAGCGCTTGAAATTCGCCTCGAACATGCTGACGAGCCTCTTGGCGGTGTTGGCGAAGGCGGCCTTGTCCTGCCAGGTCTTGACCGGATAGAGGATGTGCGGCTCGACGCCCGGCACGCTCGACGGCACCGCGAAGCCGAAATAGGGGTCGCGGCGAAAATCGGCCTTGGCGAGGCTGCCATCGAGCGCGGCCGAGAGCAGACGGCGCGTCACGCGGATCGGCATGCGCCGGCCCGTGCCAAAGGAACCACCGGTCCAGCCCGTATTCACGAGCCAGCAATCGACATGGTGCTTCGCGATGAGATCGCGCAAGAGGTTGCCGTATTCCGCCGGGTGGCGCGGCATGAACGGCGCGCCGAAGCAGGTGGAGAACACCGCTTCCGGCTCCGTCACGCCCTTCTCGGTCCCCGCGACTTTCGCCGTGTAGCCCGAGAGGAAGTGATACATCGCCTCCGCCGGCGTGAGCTTCGCGATGGGCGGCAGCACGCCGAAGGCATCGCAGGTCAGCATCACGATGTTCTTGGGGTGGCCAGCACGGCCGGTTTCCGAGGCATTCGGGATGAAATGCAGCGGATAGGCGCAGCGCGTATTCTCCGTCTTCGAGCCATCGTCGAAATCCGGCTGGCGGTTGTTCGGATCGACCACGACGTTCTCGAGCACCGTACCGAAGCGTTGGGTTGTCGCGTAGATCTCCGGCTCGGCCTCGGCCGAGAGGCGGATGGTCTTGGCGTAGCAGCCGCCCTCGAAATTGAAGATGCCGGCCTTCGACCAGCCATGCTCGTCATCCCCGATCAGCGTGCGGGTGGGGTCAGCCGAAAGGGTGGTCTTGCCGGTGCCGGAAAGGCCGAAGAACACGGCCGAATCCCCCGCCGGGCCGACATTCGCCGAGCAATGCATGGGCATCACGCCGACACTGGGGAGCGCGTAGTTGAGATAAGTGAAAACGCTCTTCTTCATCTCGCCGGCATAGGAAGTGCCGCCGATCAGCACGGTCTTGGAGGCAAAATCCACCGCGATGATCGTCTCGGTGCGGCAGCCATGGCGCTTCGGGTCCGCCTTGAAGGAGGGAAGATCCACGATCGTCATTTCCGGCAGGAAATTCGCGAGATCATGCGCCTCCGGGCGGATCAGCAGGTTGCGGATGAAGAGCGAGTGCCAGGCATATTCAGTATAGACCCGCACCTTCACGCGGTTCGCGGGGTCCGCGCCGCCATAAAGGTCCTGCGCGAAAAGTTCCTTGCCCTTGGCGTGCGCCCTGAAATCCGCCAGCAGGGTCGCGAAAGCCTCGGGCGAAAGCGCGTTGTTGTTGTCCCACCACACCTGGTTCTCGGTCGAGGCATCGCGGACAACGAACTTGTCCTTCGGCGAACGGCCGGTGTGCTGGCCCGTATCGGCGAGCAAAGCGCCGCCTGAGGTCACGCGTGCCTCGCGGCGGGCAAGGGCCTCTTCATAGAGCTGCGGCGCTTCCAGGTTCAGGAAAAAGCCCGCAGGGGTCTCGAAGCCAAAGGTGTTGGGGCCAAGCGTCGGGTTGAAGCGGCCGATCACATTCATGGTCGAGGTCCTTCCTCAGTGACTGCGGGACTACCGAAAGGGGAATTGCGCGAGCGATTAGAACCGAAATGCCGCTGTTGCAACGCCTCTCTGGCGTTTTTCCTGACAAACAAGGTCAATCTACGACAAAAGAGACAGGACATGTCGCGGATTGTTTGTAGTTAAGCTACATTTTTCAGTAGCAATACATTCAGACATTCGGGTCTTTGCGTTCGGCGGCCCGCGCCATCTCCGCCATTTGCTTCAGTGCTTTCCGCAAGGCGATGCCATCCTGGATCGGCGGATTGAAGGCGATGCGGGCCGTGCGATCATTCAGCCCGAGGTCGAGACCATGGGGGTCGAGGCCGGTGGCACGCCAGGCGCCGCCCGGCATCTTGCAGAGCAGGCGGGCATAGAGTTCGAGGGTTTCGGCATGGTCCTCGTTCATGTGGTCCACGGCACCCTCCTCCAGTTCGGCATAAGCTGCGCGGTCCTCAAGCGGCGAGAGGATATGGCTCGCCTCGCCATCGAAGGCGCGCGCGAAACCGCCATTGAGCAGCATGCGGATCGGTTCGAGCCGGAAGAAGGCGAAATCCGGGAAATCCACATAGAGCTTCGCCTTCGGGTGCCGCGCGAGGAAGCGCCGGCGGATCACCGGGTCTTCGGTCAGCCTCGCCTCCGCCACCAGCGTCAGGCGCGGATGGGCGAGGGGATCGCCGCGCCCGCCCTCGCCGAGAAGCAGCGAGCAGCGCGGATCGGCCTTCAGGTTCCTCGTGTGATGCGACAGGCCCGAGACAAGCAGGATCGGCGCGCCATCAAGATCGGTCGCAACCGATGTCAGCGTCGTGATGGGAAAGCCCGAGGCGGAATCGAGGGTGCCCAGAGCGCCGACGCGGATCGCGCGCAACAGGTGGCGCCCCAGCGCGACGGGGTCGAAATCCGCCGGCTGGCGCGGGTCACGGGGGATGTCGACAGGCGAGGTCGTCATGACGGCATCAAAGCTCCATGGTGCGTCATCTCTTGTGCGATACCATCGCTTTTCGTGGGCCGGTGGCAAGAAATTCCGGGCCTCCGTCGCTTTTGTCACAATTGGGTCTGATTTTCCTCTGGAATTTGGAGCAATTCGACCCCATCTGACCCACAGGTTCCATGATGGCGAGGTCTTCCCGCCGCGCCTGTGACAGGAAAAAACGATTATGCCGACGATTGCGCTGGTCGATGACGACCGCAACATCCTCACTTCCGTCTCGATCGCGCTCGAGAACGAGGGCTTCCGCATCCAGACCTACACGGATGGTGCCTCCGCGATTGACGGGCTGAAGCAGAACCCGCCCGATCTCGCCATTTTCGACATCAAGATGCCGCGCATGGATGGCATGGAACTGCTGCGCCGCCTGCGCCAGAAATCGGACCTGCCGGTGATCTTCCTCACCTCCAAGGATGACGAGATCGACGAATTGTTCGGTCTGAAGATGGGCGCGGATGATTTCATCCGGAAGCCGTTCTCCCAGCGCCTGCTGGTCGAGCGCGTCAAGGCCATCCTGCGCCGTGCCGGCGCCAAGGATTTGCCCGCGAGCAAGGACTCGGATGCGAAGGCTCTGGAACGTGGCAACCTGAAAATGGACCCCGAGCGCCATGCCTGCACCTGGAAGGGCGATCCGGTGACGCTGACGGTAACCGAGTTCCTCATTCTCCAGTGCCTGGCCCAGCGCCCCGGCGTGGTGCGCAGCCGCAACGCCCTGATGGATGCGGCCTATGACGACCAAGTCTATGTGGATGACCGCACCATCGACAGCCACATCAAGCGCCTGCGCAAGAAGTTCAAGCTTGTCGATGACGATTTCGATATGATCGAAACCCTCTACGGCGTCGGCTACCGCTTCAAGGAAGCGTAAGGCCGGCCAAACCGCCTGATCCGAGGGAGGCTGATGCTCGACCGGAAGCGTCCGGATCCCCGATTGGAAGCGTCGGCGGCGTCGATCGACCCGCCGACTTTGTTGTTGCGCCTGCGCGGCATCCTCCGGCGCTTCACGTTCCGCGCGCGGCTCACGGTGGCGCGGCGGTTCTCGTCGAGCCTGACGCGGCGGATCGCGATCCTCAATCTCGCGGGGCTCGCGGCCTTGTTCCTGGGGTTCCTCTGGATGAACCAGACCCGGCTCGGGGTGATCGATGCCCGCAGCCAATCGCTCTCGCTTCAGGCCGAACTCATCGCCGGAGCGGTGGCCGGTGCTCTCACCACAGAGAACGATACCGGGGCTTTCGATCCCGACAAGTTCCTCCAGCAGCAATTGAACGAGGGTCTCGCGCGCGAGGTGCCGGCTGCGCCTTGGTTCGAGTTCTCGATCAACCCGGCGCGGGCCGCGCCCATCCTGAAACGGCTGGTTACGCCAACGCGGACGCGGGCCCGCATCTTCGATTCGGATGGATTCCCGCTGCTCGATACGCGCGCTTTCTATGCGCCCGGCACTCTGGGAGATACGACGACCGCGCCGGCCGCGAGCGATGAGGAGCAGACCCTCTTCTCGCGCACCTGGAACACCGTGAAGCAGCGCTTCGGCCGCGTCGACCTTTCCCCGCCGGAAGAGGGCCCCGGCCCCCGCCAGTTCCAGGAAGTCCAGCGGGCGCTGCAGGGCCTCGCGAGTTCGGTCGTGCGTGTATCCACGGAGGGCCAGACGCTGGTTTATGCGGCAGCGCCGATCCAGCAGGGGGGGCATGTGCGCGGCGTGCTGCTGCTCTCGACGCAGGAGGGCGACGTCGATCGCATCATCGCCGAGGAGCGGAGCGATTTCGTGACCGTCTTCCTGATCGCCGCGGTCGTGATGCTGCTGCTCTCGGCCATGCTCGCGGGGACCATCGCCGAGCCCGTGCGCAAGCTTTCGGAAGCGGCGGATCGCGTTCGCCGCGGCATTCGTGCCCGCCACGAGATCCCCGATTTCTCCGATCGTTCGGATGAGATCGGGCAGCTGTCGCTGTCGCTGCGCGAGATGACGAACGTGCTCTACCACCGCATCGATGCGATCGAGCGTTTCGCGGCGGATGTGAGCCACGAGTTGAAGAACCCGCTGACATCCCTCCGCAGCGCGGTGGAGACGCTGCCGCTGGCCCGCAACCCGGAAAGCCGGGAGCGTCTGCTCGCCGTCATCCTGCACGACGTGAAGCGCCTGGACCGCCTCATCACCGACATTTCGGATGCCTCCCGCCTCGATGCCGAATTGCAGCGCAGCGAGGCCGAGCCGGTCGATATCGGGGCCCTGCTGCGCACCCATGTGGATATGCGGCAGGAGGTGGCCGACGAGGGCCAGCATCGCGTGGAGCTGGTGCTCGTGCCCGAGGAAAGGCCCGCGCGCGGGCTGATGGTGCGTGGGCATGACAACCGGCTGGTGCAGGTCTTCGACAATCTCATCGAGAATGCGCTCTCGTTCTCTCCGCCCGGTGGCGTGGTTACCGTCACGGCCCGGCGGCGGGGCGGAAGGGTGGAGGTGGTGGTCGAGGACGAGGGGCCGGGGATTCCCGATCACGCGCTCGAGCGCATCTTCGAGCGCTTCTACACGGACCGGCCGGATCAGGGATTCGGGCAGCATTCCGGCCTGGGCCTCGCCATTTCCCGGCAGATCGTGGAGGCGCATGGCGGCACGTTGCGGGCCGAGAACCGGCCGGGCGCCGAGGGTGCCAGCGGCGGCGCCCGCTTCATCGTCACCCTGCCCGCCTTCACGGGCGCCCGATGAAGGGCACGCGAAGCGATCCCCTCTATGTTCATGCCACCGCTCTGGTGATCGGCGATGTCGGATTGCTGATTTCCGGGCGGTCCCGGGCCGGAAAATCGCATCTGGCCGAGGCGCTCATCGCCGAGGGTATCGCGCATGGCTTGCCGAGTGCGCTCGTGGGTGATGATCGCGTTGGCCTCGTGGCTGAGGAAGGCCATATACTCGTGCTGCCCCATCCGGCGATTGCCGGGCTGATCGAGCGGCGCGGCACGGGTATCCTGCCGGTCCCGCATCGGCCGGAGGCGCAGCTGCTGCTGGAGATCGCGCTGGACCCCGCCGGGCCGGCCGAACCGGCACGGAACTCGGTGGAGCGGTTGCCGGGATTGTTCCTCAACCGCATCACGACCGGGGAACAACCGCAGGCGCAACGCTTGTTTCCTCTTGTTGTTGCGGCGCTGACGCCATAAATGAGCGAGTTGCCGCTCGTGCGGCCGCCTTCGCGGCTTCTGTCCCCTCCAGTCCCTCTGGCTGGGCCAGGCGCTGGCGAAGCGACATTCCGGGCGCGGGCGATATCCGCGTAACGGCTCAGGCGAACAGTCAGGATCTTGAATGATCGGATTGGTTTTGGTCAGCCACGGCCAGCTCGCGACGGAGTTTCGCGCGGCAATGGAACATGTGGTCGGCAAGCAAACCCAGCTCGCGGTGGTCTGCATCGGGCCGGATGACGACATGGATGCGCGCCGGCAGGAGATCATCGGCGCCATCCATGATGTTGATACCGGCTCGGGCGTCGTGGTGCTGACGGATATGTTCGGCGGCACGCCGTCCAACCTTGCGATTTCGGCGATGAACGGCGAGAATGTCGAGGTCGTCGCCGGCATCAACCTGCCCATGCTGGTAAAGCTCGCGAAAGTGCGCGAAAGCCTGCCGCTTGCGGAAGTGGTGGTTCAGGCGCAGGATGCCGGTCGCAAATACATCAATGTCGCCAGCCACATCCTCGCAGGAAAATAAGATGGACGGCACCGAGCTTCCCTGTCCGCCGCCGCCGGTCATCGCCGGGGCGCTTGCGCGGGAATTGCCGGTCATCAACCGCAAGGGCCTTCATGCCCGGGCCTCCGCGAAGTTCGTGCAGTGCTGCGAGCGCTTCGATGCCGATGTGAGCGTCACCCGCTGCGGGGAAACCGTGGGTGGCACCTCCATCATGGGCCTGCTGACGCTCGCGGCGGCGCAGGGCACGACCATCACGGTGCACGCCTCTGGCGCGCAGGCGCGCGAAGCGCTCGACGCGCTCTCCGCCCTGCTGGCGAGCCGCTTCGGCGAGGATGAATAAAGGCAAGCGCGAACCGCCCGCCCAAGACCGGCTCAAGGAATAGCCGGCTCAAGGAATATCCAGCTCAAGGCATATCCGGCTCAAGGCATATAAAGAAATCTTTATGTCTTTATTGCCTAGCCTCCGAGGCTCTGCTATAGGCCGCCCGTCCGCGCGTGGGCAGGGGCCTGCGACGCGTCATGCGCGATTTTCGCGCCGTCATCCGAGGAACTTCGATGCAACACGATTACTTCGTCCGCGACATGGGCCTGGCCGCCTTCGGTCGCAAGGAAATCGAACTCGCCGAAACCGAAATGCCGGGCCTGATGGCCATCCGTGCCGAATATGGCTCGAAGCAGCCGCTGAAGGGCGCGCGCATCGCCGGCTCGCTGCACATGACCATCCAGACCGCCGTGCTGATCGAGACCCTCGTGGCGCTCGGCGCGGAAGTGCGCTGGGTGTCGTGCAACATCTTCTCGACCCAGGATCATGCCGCTGCGGCCATCGCGGCTGCGGGCATCCCGGTCTTCGCCTACAAGGGAGAGACGCTGGAAGAGTATTGGGAATTCACCGCCAAGCTCTTCGACTGGCAGGGCGCGAAGAACGGCGAAACCCTTGTGCCGAACATGATCCTTGACGATGGCGGCGATGCCACCATGCTCGTGCATTACGGCCTCAGGGCCGAACAGGGCGATGTGGCCTTCCTCGACAAGCCGGGCTCGGAAGAGGAAGTGATCTTCTTCAACCTCATCAAGAAACTCCTGGCCGTGAAGCCGAAGGGCTGGTTCGCGGAGGTCGCGAAGTCGATCCGCGGCGTTTCGGAAGAAACCACCACGGGCGTGCATCGCCTCTACAAGCTCGCCGAAGAGGGCAAGCTCCTGTTCCCGGCAATCAATGTGAACGACTCGGTCACGAAGTCGAAATTCGACAACCTTTATGGCTGCCGTGAATCGCTCGTCGACGCGCTGCGCCGCGGCACGGATGTGATGATGGCCGGCAAGGTCGCCTTCGTCGCGGGCTTCGGCGATGTGGGCAAGGGCTCGGCGGCCTCGCTGCGCCAGGCGGGCGCCCGCGTGATCGTCTCGGAAGTCGATCCGATCTGCGCGCTTCAGGCTGCGATGGAAGGCTATGAAGTGGCAACCATCGAGGATGCGCTGCCACGCGCCGACATCTATGTCACCGCCACCGGCAACAAGGACATCATCACCGTTGACCACATGCGGCAGATGAAGGATCGCGCCATCGTCTGCAATATCGGCCACTTCGACAACGAGATCCAGGTTTCGGGCCTGAAGAACTTCAAGTGGACGAATATCAAGCCGCAGGTGGACGAGATCGAGTTTCCCAAGGGTAACCGCATCATCCTGCTGTCGGAGGGGCGCCTCGTGAACCTCGGCAACGCGATGGGCCATCCCTCCTTCGTGATGTCCTCGTCCTTCTCGAACCAGACGCTCGCGCAGATCGAACTCTGGCAGAACCGTGGTAACGGCAAGTACCAGAACAAGGTCTACACCCTGCCGAAATTCCTCGACGAGAAGGTCGCGGCGCTCCACCTCGAGAAGCTTGGTGTCAAGCTCACGAAGATGTCGAAGGAACAGGCCGATTACATCGGCGTTCCGGAGCAGGGCCCCTACAAGCCGGATCATTACCGCTATTGATCCCGCGCTGGCTCCCGCAGCGTGAGACCATGAAAAAATTTCTCGACGCGCCCGCCTCAAAACGGGCGCGTTAATTGTTTGCTAACCTCTTCCAGCCGGACTCTCCTCCTGCTTAAAGTGCCCGGCATTGGGGCGCTGAAATTGATTCGCTTCCTGGTCTCGCGTTTTTGGGCGGATGAACGCGAAGGGGATACCGGGGCATGCATGAGGCGTCTGCGCAGCGCGGAATGTCGGGCGTTTTCGCGCGCCGGCTGGCCAGCGCCGGTCCGCTGCTGATGGCCCTTCCCGCTCAAGCCTTCGCCATCCCGGATGCGGCGACGGGCCTGCGCCTGTCCGGCCTCTCGAACAACCGGCTGGATCTCACCAGCGCCGCGGTGGCGCTCTCCTTCGCGCTGATGGTCGTGGCGATCTATGCGACCTTCATTTCCATCCTGCATATCCGCGCGCGCAAGGCCTGGAGCGATCATGCCGTGGAGGCCACGCGCGCCCTGCATGAGGCGCAGGGACAGGCGACACGGCTCGCGACCTTCCTCGCCGCCGACCGGCAGATCATGATCGCGTGGGGCGGTCCTTCCGGCGAGCCCGAGATCGAAGGTGATCCCGGCGTTCTGCTCGAGGCCAATGCGAGTTCGCGCGTGCTGGCCTTCTCGGAATGGCTCACTACCGAGGATGCGCAGAACCTCGAACGCGATGCCTTCCGGCTGCGGCAGGAGGGGCATTCCTTCAGCACCACCTTGCGCACCCTGCGCGGGGAACGCGTCGAGATCGAGGGACGCCCGGTCGCGGGGCGCGCGATCATGGTCATCCGCCTGCTGCGGGGCGAGGGCCTTCAGATCGCGAAGCTTCAGGATGAGCGCCGGGCACTCGACCGGATGTTCTCCCAGATGCGCGGCATGCTGGATGCCATTCCCCAGCCTGCCTGGCTGCGCGACGCGGCGGGCCGGCTGCTCTGGATCAACGCGGCCTATGCGCGTGCGGTGGATGCCCGCAACGATACCGAAGTGCTCGAACGGCAGGTGGAACTGCTTGACAGCGCGGATCGTGCGGCCATCCGCGAGGAGACCGGGCGCCGCGGCCAGTTCCGCGGCGGGCTGACCGCTGTCCTGGCGGGAGAACGCCGCCGGCTGGATGTCGTGGAAGTGCGTGGCGAGCAGGGTGGCGGCGGCTTTGCCCTGGACATCACCGATCTGGAGGCGGCGCGCGAGGCGCTGGGGCGCCAGATGGATGCGCATGTCCGCACGCTGGATGAATTGCCCACCGCCGTCGCGATGTTCGATCCGCGCCAGCAACTGACCTATTCCAACAAGGCATTCCGCGATCTCTTCGCGCTTGACGCGGCCTATCTCGCGACCGAGCCGACCAATGGCGAGATCCTTGATCGTTTGCGCCTCAACGGGCGCCTGCCCGAGGCCACGGATTACAAGGCCTGGAAATCGGAACTCCTCGCGCAATTCGCAAATATTGAAAGTGTCACCCATGCCTGGGTCCTTCCGAATGGCCGGGCCCTGCGGGTGGTGATCTCGCCCAATCCGCAAGGCGGCGTCACCTACCTGTTCGAGGACGAGACCGAGCGCTTCACGCTCGCCGCCTCCTATGATCGCCTCAAGGATGCCCAATGGGAGACACTGATGGCGCTCTCCGAAGGTGTGGCGGTATTTGGTTCCGATGGCTGCCTGCAACTCTCGAACCCCGCCTTCGCCCGGCTCTGGCGCATGCAGCCCGAGGTTCTGCAGGGCAATCCGCACATTGAGGAGGTCGCCCGCGCCGGCGAGGCAGGGCTTTCGCGCCTGTGGCAGGAAATCGCGGCGCAGGTCTGCAGTCTCGCCGATGCGCGTTCCGAGCAACAGGCCGAGGTGTTGACCGCGGAGGGCCGGACCCTGATCGTGACGACGACCCCGCTGCCCGACCGCGCGACCCTCGTGGCCGCAAGTGACGTGACCGACACGGTCGAGGCCGAAAAGCGCCTGCGCGAGCACAATCAGGCGCTGGAAGATGCCGCGCGCCTGCGCACGCAGTTCATCCGCTCGGTGTCCTTCGAATTGCGTTCGCCGCTGCAGGTGGTGGTGGGCAATGCGCAGGCCTTGGCAGGCGGCGTGTTCGGGCCGCTCAGCGAGCGCCAGCAGGGCTATGCGCAGACGCTCGCGCAGGCCGCCGACGCCGTGCTCGCGCTGACCGATGACATCCTCGACCTTGCCAGCGTCGAGGAACGATCGATCGAACTCGCCCTGGAGCCCGTGGATATGGCGCGGGCCATCCAGGATGCGATGGAGGGCCTGAAGGACCGGCTCGGTGAGGCCAGGGTGCGCGTGGCGCTCAACATGGCCAATGACCTGCCCCCCATCGTCGCGGACCCGAAACGTGTGACGCATATCCTGTTCAACCTCATCGCCAACGCCATCTCCTATTCGGCGACCGGCGACACCGTGCGCCTCGCGGTGCGGCGCGAGGGCAGCCGGACGCTGATCGAGGTCTCGGATTCCGGGCGCGGCCCGGGCCTCGGTGACATGGCTGGCCAACCGGGCATCGAGCGGCAGAATGCGCTGCGCTATTCCATGGCGCGAGCGCTGGTTCAGCTCCATCGCGGCAGCATTGCCTTCGCGGATGATCCGCGCGGCGGGCAGGTGACAATTGTCACATTGCCCGATCTGGGCCCCGTCGAGACACAAAGCGGACGGCTTTCGGCATGAACGGGCCAGCGCAATGGGTGATCGACCTGCCGGACGAGGCGGCGACCATCCAGGCGGCGACGCGGCTCGCGGGCGAGTTGCGCGCCGGCGATCTCGTGACGCTCGGCGGTGATCTCGGCGCGGGAAAGACGACCTTTGTCCGCGCCTTGATCCGGTCCGTTCTGGGGGATCCCGAAGCCGAGGTGCCGAGCCCCACCTACACCCTGCTGCAGACCTATGAGGGCCCGCACTTCAACATCGTCCATGCCGATCTCTATCGCATCGCGGACCCTGCCGAGCTGGCCGAACTGGGCTGGGAGGATGCGGCCGAAAACGCGCTGGTTCTGGTGGAATGGGCCGAGCGCGCCGGTGAAATCCTGGCGACGGATCGCCTTGAGGTGCATCTCGCCACAACCGGCCCCACCGGGGCCGGCCGCCGGCTCACCCTCACGGGCCATGGCAGTTTTGCGGGGCGCCTCGCTCGCGCGCGCCAGATCCAGGCCGTGCTCGACCGCTCCGGCTTCGGCGAGGCGCGCCGCGACTACATGCTGGGGGATGCCTCCGTCCGCGCCTATGAGAGGCTGACTGACGAGGCCACGGGCCGCAAGGGCATTCTGATGATCGCGCCGCGCCGCCCGGATGGCCCGCCGATCCGCCTCGGCAAGCCCTATTCGACACTCGTGCATCTGGCCGAAAGCGTCCACGCCTTCGTGGCGGTGGGCGAGGCGCTTCGGCGCGAGGGTTTCTCCGCGCCGGAAATCTATGGCGCTGATCTGGATGCCGGCCTCATCGTCATCGAGGATCTGGGCCTGGAAGGGGTCGTCGACGCGAATGGCCCGATCCCCGAGCGCTACCGGGCGGCGGTGGAGATGCTGGCAGCGCTCCATGGGCGCAAACTGCCCGCGATCCTGCCTGTCGAGCCGGGCCAGCAGCACAAGCTTCAGGGTTATGATCTCGAGGCGCTGACCATCGAGGCGGAACTGCTGCTCGACTGGTACTTTCCCTATGCCGCGAAGCGCTCGCCCAATGCCAGCGTGCGCCTCTCCTTCGTGGATCAATGGGTTTCGGCGCTGGAACCGGTGGTATCGGGCCCGAAGACCTGGACCTTGCGCGATTTCCATTCGCCCAACCTCATCTGGCTCGCGGAACGCGAGGGGCACCGCAAGGTGGGGCTGATCGACTATCAGGATTGCGTGCTGGGTCATCCGGCCTATGATGTCGTCTCGCTGACGCAGGATGCGCGCGTCACGGTTCCGGAGGCACTCGAATTGCAGTTGATCGCGGCCTATGTCCGCGCCCGGCGCATGGCCGAACCGGCTTTCGATGTCGCAGGCTTCACGGCCGCCTATGCCCTGCTCGGCGCCCAGCGCGCGACCAAGATCCTCGGCATCTTCATCCGCCTCGACCGGCGTGATGGCAAGCCGGCCTATATGAAGCATCTGCCGCGCGTGGAGACCTATCTCAAGCGTTGCCTTGCGCATCCGGCCTTGGCAAAGCTGAGGAGGTGGTATGAAGTGAATCTTCCCGGATTCGCGCCCCCTCCCGAGGCGATGCATGCACGGAACGATGCGGATCACCCACGCGATGCTGCTGGCGGCGGGTCTCGGCACGCGGATGCGCCCGCTGACGGATGACCGTCCGAAACCGCTGATCCGCGCGGGCGGAAAGACCCTGCTCGACCATAATCTCGACCAGCTCGTCGAGGCCGGAATCGAAACCGTCATCGTCAATGTTCATTATCTCGCCGAGCAGATCGAGGCGCATTGCGCGGCCCGCACCGCGCCGAAGATCCTGATCTCGGACGAGCGGGCGGCCCTGCTCGATTCGGGGGGCGGCGTGAGAAAGGCTCTGCCGATGCTCGGCAAGTCACCCTTCTTCTGCCTCAATGCCGATACGATCTGGCTCGATGGACCCCGCTCGAACCTCTTGCGGATGATGGAGCATTTCGACCCGGAACGGATGGATATCCTGTTGATGGTCGCGCCCACGGTGACAACGATCGGCTGGGGCAATCGCGGCGATTTCCGCCTGCTGCAGGATGGAAGGCTCGAACGCGCCGGCCGCCATGAGGTGGTGCCCTTCGCCTATTGCGGCGTGGCGATCCTGAAGCCCGCACTCCTCGCGGATCGCCCGGAGGTTTTTTCGCTCAACCGCCTCTTCGATGAGGCGCAGGAGGCGGGGCGGCTTTACGGAATGAGGCTCGACGGGCTCTTCATGCATGTGGGGACGCCGGATGCGCTGGTCCAGGCGGAAGCCGCCTTGCGCCTCGGCGTTTTCTGAGAGGCGCGGGGCATGGCTCGTGCGCGGCCCAATGTCTTCACGGTGCCGCCGGGGCTCGATTTTGCGCGCGTCACGGTGGAGGCCCTGCTCGCGGGCCATCTGTTTCCGCTCGGTTCACAGAGCGACCCGTTCCACCTCGCGGATCTCGTCCTCTACGTGCCGACCCGGCGCGCGGGCCTTGCCTTCCAGCAGGCTTTTCTCGCGTTGGGGGGGCGGCAATCGGTGGTGCTGCCGGAAATCCGCCCTCTGGCCGAGCCGGGCGATGCCCTCGAACAACTGCTCGCCGAGGCAGGTGATGACGGGTTCATCGCGGGCGAGAATCGCCGCATCACCCCGCTGGAGCGGGCCTTCCGCCTGCGGCCGGCCGTGGCGGAATGGCAGGCGCGGATTGTCGAGCGTCGCCGGGCGGATGGGGAGAATGCGCCACCTCCCGCACTGGCAGAAACGCTCCACCTCGCCGAGGCGCTGGGGCGGCTGATCGACGAAATGGCGATCGAGGGGCAGGATCTCGCGCGTCTCGCCACCATCACGCCGGATGAATATGATCCCTCCCGGTTTGACGATTACTGGTCGCTCACCCGCGACTTCCTCAGCGTGGCAGCGCGTGACTGGCCGGAGATCTGCGCCCGGCTTTCGGTGGAAGACGAGATGGCCGCGCGCCTGCGGCGCATCCGGCAGGAGGCGCGGCGTCTCGCGCGGCAGGAGCAGGGCCGGCCCGTCCTCGTTGCCGGCTCGACCGGCTCGGTGCGCGCCACGGCCGAGCTGATGCGCGTGGTGAGCCGGCTCGAGCAGGGCGCGGTGATCCTGCCGGGGCTCGACCAGCGGCTCGATGCGCAATCCTGGGCGCTGGTGGGCTCGGATGAGGCGCGATTGCCGACGCGTTTCGCGCATCCGCAGGCAGTTCTGAAGCGCACGCTCGCGCTGCTGGGCCTCAACCGCGAGGATGTGCGGCCGCTGGGGCAGGAACCCTCGGCGCTGGCGGCGCGCAACGCATTGCTTTCCGAGGCCATGCGCCCGGCTGAAACCTCCGCGCGCTGGCTCGAGACCCGCGCCCATGTGCCCATCGCCAAGGCGCTGGATGGAATGACGCTGGCCGAAGCGCATGACGAGCGCGAGGAGGCCCGGCTGATCGCCATCCTGATGCGCCAGACGCTGGAAACGCCGGATGCGCAGGCGGCACTCGTCACCGCCGACCGCGCGCTCGCCCGGCGCGTGGCGCTGGAGCTCGAAACCTTCGGCATCATGCCGGATATCTCGGATGGCGCCACACTGGCCGGCAGCGAGGCGGGGCTCTTCGCGAGGCTGTTCCTTGCCGCGGCGGAAGGCGGCCGCTCGGCGGAGCTTCTGGCCCTGTTGCGGCACCCCGCCAGCCGCTTCGGATTCGAATTCGAGGAACTGCGCAGCCTCGTCCATCGGCTGGAGATTGTTGTCGCCCGGCAACATCGGTTCGATCCGGCTCTGCCCTGGGCCGGGCGCGTGCGTGCGGTGATGGAGGGCCAGCCGCCCCTCTGGCCCTGGGGCAAGCCCGCAATGCGCGAGGAACTCGAACCGCTCGCCACCCTTGCCGCCACGCTCGACCGGGCCTTCGCGCCCTTCCTTCCGCGAGCCGGCACCCGCCCGCTGGCGGATATGGTGCGAGATCTCCGCGCGACCATCGATGATGTATCCCAGGCGTTCAACGAGGCCTTTTCCGGCGCAGAAAGGCTGGAGGATGCCCTCGAGACGCTGATCCGCTTCGGCAAAGACCTGCGCGTGACGTCAAGCGAGCTCCTCGCGCTGATCGAGCAGCGCCTCGGTGCCACGCCCATGCCACCGGAGCAGCCAAGGGGTGCGAGGGCGCGCATTCTCGGTTTTCTCGAAGCGCGCCTGCTGCACGCCGATCGCGTCATTCTTGGCGGCCTCAATGAGGGCTCCGTACCGCCGGCGGTGGCGGGCGATCCGTTCCTGAACCGCTCGATGCGCCTCGGGCTCGGCATTCAGCCCGGCGAGCGCCGCATCGGCCAGGCCGCGCATGACGTGACGATGCTGGCCGGCACGACGGATCTCGTGCTGACCCGCGCGAAAAGGGTGGGCACGGCGCCGAGCCTGCCCTCGCGCTTCCTGCTGCGGCTCGCAGCCTTTGCCGGGCCGGATATGTGGAAGGGCGAGGTGGTGGCGCGGGGCGAAGCCTGCCTCAAGGCCTTGCGCGCGCTGGATGATCCCGGGGCGCGTGTGCCAGCCCCGCCGCCGCGACCGGTGCCCGGGGGGCGGCGCATTCCTCAGCGCATCAGCATCACCGAGGTCGAAACGCTCTTTGCCGATCCCTATGCGCTTTATGCCCGGCGCATCCTCCAACTCGAACCGCTGGGGGCCATCGATCCGCCGCCGGATGCGCGGGATCGCGGCACGATCCTGCATCGCGTGCTCGAACGCTTCACGAGGGAGCTTCCCGCCCCCGATGCCGAGCAGGCCGCGCAGCGGCTGCGCGCGATGGCTGCCGACGAGCTGCGGATGCTCGCCTCGGAGCCCGAACTGAAGCTCTTCTGGGAGCGCGCCTTCGAAGCCATGCTGCCGGGCTTCCTGGCCTATGAGGCCGAGGCGCGGGCGCGCGCTCAGCTCGTCATCCCGGAGGCGCGCGCCGAGAAGGTCCTGCATCTGCCCTCCGGCGCGCGGCTGACGCTCACCGGCAAGGCCGATCGCATCGAGATCGATGCGCGGGGCTTCGCCCGGATCGTGGATTACAAGACCGGCACGCCGCCGAACTGGTCGGCGATCGAGACCCACACATCCCCGCAGCTCACGCTGACGGCCCGCCTGCTGCAGGACAGGGCCTTCGCGGGGCTGCCCGATATCGCCGGAGTCTCCGGCATCGCCTACCTGCCGATCGGGGGCCGGCAGCCCGTGCTTCCGGTGCATGCCGACAAGGCACCGGCCGACTTCGCGGCATTGGTGGAGGCCATCCTGCCTCGCCTGGTCGCGGAACTCGATGCGCTGGCAACGGGCCAGAAGGGCTATGACGCGACCCTGAGACCCAAGCGCAATCGCGGGGAGGAGGGGATTTACGATCATCTCGCCCGGCTGGGCGAATGGTTGATCACCGGAGCGCGGGACGAGGGCGGAGACGAGGCGTGACCGAGCAGCCCATCATCTCCGAAGAACTGAAGCGCCGCCGCTGGCTCGCCATCCAGCCGAAGGAAAGCGCGTGGGTGGCGGCCAATGCCGGCGCGGGGAAGACCTCGCTGCTGCGAGACCGCGTGCTGCGCCTGCTGCTCGAGGGAGTGCCGCCCGACCGCATCCTCTGCCTCACCTTCACCAAGGCAGCGGCAGCGGAAATGCAGGGCCGCATCTTCGACGCGCTTTCCCTTTGGGTCTCGGCCAGCGCGCCCGCCTTGCGCGAGAGCATCGGCGAATTGCTGGGCAAGGATGCGAGTGCGGCCCAGCGGCACGCCTGCGAGGCGCGCGCCCGCCAGCTTTTCGCGGAGGCGGTGGAAACACCCGGTGGCCTGAAGATCCAGACCATCCATGCCTTTGCGGAAAGGCTGCTTCACCTCCTGCCCGTGGAATCCGGGGTGCCGGTCCATTTCACGGTGCTGGATGATGCCGAACATGCGAGCCTTTGCGAGGAGGCGCGCCGGCAGGTGGTGCTGGAAGCGAGCCGCAAGCCACGCTCGCGCCTCGCGCAGAGTTTCGCGACGCTCACCGATGTGCTGACCACGCAAACCTTCGGCCCGGCGGCGGAAGCGGGCATGCGCGCCTGGCGAAAGCTTTCCAAGGAAGGCGAACTGGCCCCGCCCGAAAGCCTTGATGTGGAACTCGAGCGCGTGCTCGGTTGTTCGGTCGATCTCGACGAACGCACATTGGAGGAGCGCCTTCTCGATTCGCTGCCTTCCTCGCAGGAGGCGCAGGCATTCGCCGCAGCGATCCAGACGACAAAAGGGGCAGGCAGGCAAGCGATCGATGCCGCTCGGAGGCTGGATGGCTACGCGCGGGGCTCGGGCCCGTTGCGACTGCAACATGCCCTGGATTTCGTGCTGAAAAAGGATTTGACCGCACGCAAGCCTGCCGTTCCCAGGACAATCATGGATGCCATTCCCGGCCTCGAACGGTTCGTTGCCGACTGGACGCAGCAGGCGGTGATCTTCATGGCCAACCGCCGCTCCCTGCGCACGGCCCGGCAATCCCGCGCGCTGGGCGATTTCAGCCGCGCCATGCTGGTCGCCTACGAGGCGTTGAAGGCCGAGCGCAGGGCGCTGGATTTCGACGATCTCATCGACCGCCTGCGCCGGCTGCTCCTGTCGGGCCATGCCTCCTGGGTGATGCTGAAGCTCGATGCCGCGATCGAGCATATCCTGGTCGATGAGGCGCAGGATACGTCCTCGGCCATGTGGGACATCGTGGGGCAACTCGCGGATGATTTCTTCTCCGGCGAGGGACAGGTGAACCGCCCGCGCAGCCTTTTCGTCGTGGGCGACCAGAAACAGTCGATCTTCTCCTTCCAGGGGGCCGAGCCGCGGGTCTTCGAGGAACGGCGCGTGGAATTCGCCCGCAGGATCATCGCGCGCCCCAATCTCGTGGCCGATCCCGTGCAGCTCAACGTGTCGTTCCGCTCGGCGGAAGAGGTGCTGGAGGCGGTGGATGCGGTGTTCGCCGATCCACGGCGCCGGCTGGGCCTCACCAGCACGGGGATCGCCGAAACCCACCATGCGGCCTTTCCGTTGCGGCCCGGGCTGGTGGAATGCTGGGCACTAGAGGCGAAGGCCGATGGCGATCCGTCCCATCCCGAACAGCGCCTCGCCGATCGCATCGCCCGCGGAATCGCGGGCTGGTTGCGCGATGGCGAAACAAGCCATGTGACAGGCGAGCCCATCCGGCCGGGGGATATCCTCATTCTCGTGCGCACGCGCGGCTCGTTCTTCGCCCATCTTATGCGGGCGCTCTCGGCGGCGGGCGTGCCGGTGGCTGGTGCGGACCGCATCAACATCCAGAGCGAGATCGGCGTGCGCGATCTGCTGGCCATCGCGCAGGCCGCCCTGCTGCCACTGGATGACCTGACCTTGGCGACGGCGCTGAAAACGCCGCTCTTCGGCCTCGACGAGCCCGCGCTGGAGCGCCTCTGCCGGCCACGGGAGGGCAGCCTGCGGGCAGAGATCGCGCGGCGCGCCGGCGAAGACGCGGTTCTCGCCCGGATCGACTCGGCACTTTCCCGCTGCGAGGCGCGGGCGCTCGATACGAGCCCGCATGATTTCTTCGCCCGGCTGCTGCTGGAAGAATGCGCCGCCGCTGCAGGCCTTTCCGGCCGCATGGCCCTGATGAAGCGGCTGGGGGCGGATGCGGCGGATGCGCTCGACGCCTTCCTGACCGATGCCCTTGCCTTCGAGGAGCGCCACCCCGCCTCGCTGGCCCTGTTCCTCGCCGCGCAGGAAGCGCGCTCCCACGAGATCAAGCGCGATCCCGAGGCGGGGGGCGATCGCGTCCGCATCATGACCGTCCATGGCGCGAAGGGCCTCGAGGCACCCATCGTGTTCCTCACCGAGGCCGGCATCACGCCATCCGACGGGAAGGACACGAATATCCGCGAGGAGAAGGGCCCATCCGGGCGCTTCTTTCTCTGGACCGCGCGCAAGGAGGATGAAGCCGAGCCACTGGCCCTGGAGCGTCAGAACCGGAAGGCCCGGCAATACGAGGAATATCGCCGGCTTCTCTATGTCGGCCTCACCCGGGCGCGCGAGCGGCTCTATGTCACGGGCCATCTGGCGAAGGGCACCAATCCCCGGCCCGTGGACGCCCCCCCCAATGACAAGCCCGTGGAGGAATGGCCATGGCACGCGCTCGTGGCCGCGGGCCTTTCAGAACGCAAGAACCTCGTCCAGCGCCTCACCGGCCAGGATGGCACAGTGACCGCCCTGCGCTGGCCACCGAGGCCGCGCGACCAGCGTCCGGAACGCCCGGCCAAGAAGCTGCCTCGCCCGGCATTCCCTGCCCCGGATTGGGTGCTCGAGAGGCTGGCAAGCGAAACCAGGCCGGCCCTGGTCGTGCCGAGCCATGCGGTCACTGCCACGCGCGAACCTGGCCTTGCCACGCCAGACCAGCGGGCCGATGCCCGGCGCGAGGGCATCTTCATCCATCGCCTGCTCCAGTTCCTGCCGCGTTTTTCGCAGAACGAGCGGCGATCGCTGGCGCTCGATCTGCTGCGGCAGGAATTCGGCGATGGTGCCAGAGATCGCGAGGCCAAGCTGGTGGATGAAGTGCTCTCGCTCTTTGCGCACCCGGAATTCGCGCCTTTCCTCACCGCCGATTGGCGGGCCGAGGTCGCGCTGGCCGGCCATGTCCGCCTGCCTTCCGGCGAAAGGCGCTTCGTGCCCGCTCGCATTGATCGGTTGCGCTGGCAGGGTGGCGCGATCGAGCTTCTGGATTTCAAGACCGGCTTTCGCCCGCCGGATGGCCCCGATTCCAAGGTTCTCACGCAGATGGCGCTCTACCGCGCCTTGCTGGCCGATCTTTTCGGCGTCACCGAGGTGCGCTGCCATCTTGGCTGGCCCCGCCTGCGGCGCGTCGAGACGCTTGTCGATTCGCAGCTTGACGCGGCCTTCACCAGCTTGTGAGCGGGGCTGCAGCTGCCTTGATTCCGGCACTCTCGGTCACTAGGTTCGCTGTCATCCGTTTCCATTCACAGAAGTCAGGAACCAGACCCATGGGCACGAATACCCACGCCGTCACCGACAAGAGCTTCTCGACGGACGTTCTCAATTCCGCGGAGCCGGTTGTCGTCGATTTCTGGGCGCCGTGGTGCGGTCCCTGCCGCATGATCGCCCCGGCGCTCGAGGAGATCGCAGTAGAGATGGCCGGCAAGGTGAAGATCGCCAAGGTCAATGTGGACGAGAACCAGGATGTCGCCGCGCAATATGGCATCCGCTCCATTCCCACGCTGATGCTCTTCAAGGGTGGCAAGCTTGCGGCCACCAAGGTGGGTGCGGGCTCGAAGGGCGATCTCGTGAAGTGGATCCAGGCTTCGGCCTGAACTTTCCTTTGCCGGCATAAGTCTCGGCCCGCGCCTGGAATGCGGGCCGCTTCATTTCGGCAGGGAGCCATCCGCCGCGAGCATCTCGCCCGCGAGATAGAGCGAGCCGCCAATGACGATGCGCGGCGGCGTGGGCCAGTCCCTCGCCGAGAGGAAGCGCAAGGTTTCCTCCACCGTGCCGGCCGAAGCGGCAAGCAGGCCCTGGGCGCGGGCCTCTGCCATCAGTTCGGCCGCCGGGCGCGCGCCATCCTGATCAAAGCGGGCCGCGTAGAATTCCTGCACCAGCCCCACGAAGGGCGGCAGCAATTCCTTCGGGTTTTTCCGTGCCATGGTCGCCATGATGAGGATCAGCGGGCGCGGACTTCTCTCCTCCAGCGAAGCGAGGGTCTCCGCGAGGACACTTGCGCCATCGGCATTATGCGCGCCGTCGAGCCAGAGTTCGCTGCCAGCCGGTGCGAGCTTCGTCAACGCGCCGGTGAGCCGCTGGAATCGCGCGGGCCATTCGACATTCTGCAATCCGGTTTCAATCGCCGAAACCGGTATGCTCTCGCCGAAGACACGCCGCAGGGCGGCAATCGCAGTGGCGGCATTGCCATGCTGGTGGCGGCCCAGAAGGCGCGGCAGCGGCAGATCGAGCAGCGCATCCTGATCCTGATAGACGAGCCGGCCATTCTCCTCGAAGGCCTGGAAATCCTGCCCGCCGATGAGCGCCTCGACCCGCAGTTTTTCCGCCACTTCCAGACAGACCTGCACCGCACGCTCATCCTGCTGGGCAATCACCAGCGGGCTGCCCCGCTTGATGATGCCGGCCTTCTCGAAGGCGATCTTTTCCAAGGTATCGCCCAGGAATTCGCGATGATCCATCGAGATGGGCGTGATGACGCTGACTGCCGGTTTCGTAATCACGTTCGTGGAGTCGAACCTTCCGCCGAGGCCCACTTCCAGCAGCAAGGCATCGGCCGGTGAGCGGGCGAAGAGATCGAAGCCGACAGCGGTGGTGATCTCGAAGAAGGTGATGGGCTCACCGGCATTCGCGGCTTCCACCCGCTCGAATGCCGCCACCAGTTCCGCCTCGCTGACGAGCGTGCCGGCAAGACGAATGCGCTCGTGAAAGCGCACGAGATGCGGCGAGGTATAGACATTCACGCGCTTGCCCGCCGCCTCCAGCATGGCGCGCAGGAAGGCGATGGTCGAGCCCTTGCCATTCGTGCCCGCGACATGGAACACCGGCGGCAGGCGCGCCTCCGGGTTGCCGAGTTTCGCGAGCAAGCGCTCGGTGCGCCCGAGGCTGAGATCGATCAGCTTCGGATGCAAAGCGAGAAAGCGTTCGAGATAGGCTTCCGATGTGCGCATCAGGCCCTCGAAAACCGAAGGTGGAACATTTTCAAGCGAATTGCTCCCCGGTTCGCGTGAAGAAAATGCGACAAACGAAACGAGTTGGCAGATTACGCGGCTTCGCGCTTCATCAGCAGGCGGCAGAGTCGCGACACGGTGGGGCGGATCTCCTTGCGATGGAGAACCATGTCCACCATGCCGTGGTCGCGCAGATATTCAGCGCGCTGGAAGCCCTCGGGAAGCTTCTCGCGGATGGTCTGCTCGATGACGCGCGCGCCGGCAAAGCCGATCAGAGCGCCGGGCTCCGCGATATGCACGTCGCCGAGCATGGCGTAGGAAGCGGTTACGCCGCCGGTCGTGGGGTTCGTGAGCACCACGATATAGGGCAGGCCGGCCGCGCGCAGGCGGCGCAGGGCCACGGTGGTGCGGGGCAATTGCATCAGCGAGAGAATGCCCTCCTGCATGCGGGCACCGCCTGAAGCCACGAACAGCACCAGGGGCGTGGAACGCGCCAGGGCTGTTTCGAACGCGAGAATGATGCCCTCGCCGGCTGCCATGCCGAGCGAACCGCCCATGAAGGCGAAATCCTGCACGGCGATGGTCATCGGCAGGTGATCGAGCGCGCCGGTGGCGATGGTGACGGAATCCTGCAGGGCGGTCTTTACCTTCGCATCCTTCAGGCGATCGGTGTAGCGCTTCTCGTCCTTGAACTTCAGCGGATCGAGCGGAACTTCCGGCAGCGGCACGAGGTCATAAATGCCGCCATCGAACATATGTGCGAGGCGCTCCTTCGTGCCCATGCGCAGGTGATGCTCGGAGCCGGGGATCACCATCAGGTTGTCCTCGACCTCCTTGTGGAAGACGAGCTGGCCCGATTCCGGGCACTTGATCCAGAGGTTCTCCGGGCCCTCGCGCCGCAGGAGCGAGCGGATTTTCGGGCGGACGAGATTGGTGATCCAGTTCATGGGATATCCTTACTCCGCCGCCTGCTTCGCCACGGCCAGAACCGCCTGCGACAGGCTCGAAACCAGATCGGTGACAGCCGAAACGGTCTTTTCCGTGGCTTTTCCTTCCGCATCCAACGAGGTGCGGATCGCCTCCACCAGAGCCGAGCCGACCACCACGCCATCCGCACCGGCCGCGATGGCGCTGGCATGCTCCGGTGCCTTCACACCGAAACCGACCGCGACCGGCAGGTTTGTATGCCGCTTGATGCGCGCCACGGCACCCGCAACGCGCGAGAAATCCGGCGTCGCCGTGCCGGTGATGCCGGTGATCGAGACGTAATAGACAAAGCCCGAGGTGTTCGCGAGAACCGCAGGCAGGCGCTTGTCATCGGTGGTCGGCGTGGCAAGGCGGATGAAGTTCAGCCCGGCATCAATCGCCGGGAGGCAGAGTTCGGCATCCTCTTCCGGTGGCAGGTCCACCACGATGAGGCCATCGACGCCCGCTTCCTTGGCATCGGCCAGGAAGCGCTCCACGCCGTAGACGTAGATCGGGTTGTAATAGCCCATCAGCACGATGGGGGTTTCGCTGTTTCCGGCACGGAAGTCGCGCACCATCGCGAGCGTTTTCTTCAGCGTCATGCCGGCTTTCAGCGCCCGCATGGACGACCACTGGATCGCCGGCCCATCGGCCATGGGGTCCGAGAAGGGCATGCCGAGTTCGATGATATCGGCCCCGGCGGCGGGCAGGGCCTTCAGGATCGCGAGGCTGGTCGAAGGGTCGGGATCGCCGGCCGTGATGAAGGTCACGAAGGTGGCGCGACCTAGCGCGGCATTGGCGGCAAAGCGGGTGGGGATGCGGGACATTCTTCACTCCTGGCTATGCCAAGCCGAACCAAGATATTCGTTTTCCGAGAAGATACATGAGGGGCCAAACGAAGACCGTACCCAAAATCCAGAATAACGGACTATCTGCTAGCCTAACGATGGATAGAAAAACAACCGCCGTCAGGGGTATGAGCACCATGATAAGGAAAAGCTTGATCGCAAGAACGAACCCAAAATCATAGATATAACCTACCATGAAAACTATCAAGAAAATCAGTTTGATAGTTCCTGTCGTATCAACAAACAGACCAATGCGCTCCGAAGCTCCTCGGATGCCGTTTAGTCTTGCTCGTATCCATCGCTGGCTCTCAAAGGCCGCAAAGTTATACAAGGCCGCAATTGATGCAGTCGTCCAATCAGGAAAAAATGCATGCATCGACGCGAGCATAGCGTTCACATCCCCCCGAGATGCTCGGCGACGGTGAAGATGTCCTTATCCCCGCGGCCGCAGAGATTCATCACCATCAGGTGGTCCTTCGGCAGTTTCGGCGCAAGTTCGATGACTTTCGCCAGCGCATGCGCCGGCTCAAGCGCCGGGATGATGCCCTCGAGCTTCGAGCAGAGCTGGAAGGCGGCGAGCGCCTCGTCATCGGTGGCGGAGAGATATTGCACGCGGCCGATATCGTGCAGGTAGGAATGTTCCGGCCCGATGCCCGGATAATCGAGGCCGGCAGAAATCGAATGCGCGTCCTTGATCTGCCCATCCTCGTCCATCAGCAGATAGGTGCGGTTGCCATGGAGCACGCCCGGCCGCCCGCCCGTGAGCGAGGCGGCATGCAGGCCGCTCGAAAGCCCGTGGCCCGCCGCTTCCACGCCGTAGATCGCCACAGAGGGATCATCGAGGAACGGGTGGAACAGGCCGATGGCGTTGGAGCCACCGCCGATCGCTGCGATGAGGCTATCCGGCAGGCGGCCCTCGGCTTCCATCATCTGCTGCTTCGTCTCGTTGCCGATCACACACTGGAAGTCGCGCACCATCATCGGATAGGGGTGCGGACCCGCCGCCGTGCCGATGCAGTAGAAGGTGTTCTCGACATTCGTCACCCAGTCGCGGAGCGCGTCGTTCATCGCGTCTTTCAGCGTTTTCGAGCCGGATTGCACGGGGATGACTTCCGCACCAAGCATCTTCATGCGGAAGACATTGGGCTTCTGCCGCTCCACATCCACCGCGCCCATATAGACGACGCATTCGAGGCCATAGCGCGCGCAGAGCGTGGCGGTGGCGACGCCATGCTGGCCGGCGCCCGTCTCGGCGATGATGCGCTTCTTGCCCATGCGCCGCGCGAGCAGAATCTGCCCCAGCACGTTGTTCACCTTGTGCGCGCCGGTATGGTTCAATTCGTCACGCTTGAAGTAGATCTTCGCGCCGCCCGACAGGCCGGAGGCCGTCGAAACCTCGCGAAGATGCTCGGTCATGCGCTCGGCGAAATAAAGGGGCGAGGGCCGGCCCACATAATCGGTCAGCATGTGCTTCATTTCGTTGGCGAAAGCGGGATCGGCCTTCGCGTCCTCATAGGCCTTCTGCAGGTCGAGGATCAGCGGCATCAGCGTTTCCGCGACGAAGCGGCCACCGAACAGGCCGAAGCGGCCGTTCTCGTCCGGGCCGGAGCGGAAGGAATTCGGCCGTTCCTGTAGGGTCATTGCGTTACTCCGTTACGCCGCTTCCGCCTCGCGGGCCGCAGCGATGAAGGCCCTGATCTTTCCGAGGTCCTTTACGCCGGGCGCGCTCTCGACGCCAGAGGAGACATCGACGCCGGCAAGGTTGAGGCCCATGCCCCGGATGGTGCGGATCGCGGCACCGACATTCTCCGGCGTGAGGCCACCGGAGAGCAGAAAGGGCAAATCGGGGGAAAGCGCGGAGAGAACAGCCCAATCGAACACGCGGCCATGCCCGCCGGGATAGGCGGCCTCCTTCGGCGGCTTGGCATCGAGCAGGATGCGATCCGAAACCCGCGCATAGGCCGCGACGCCGGGCAGATCCGTCGCTTCCGCCACGCCCACGGCCTTCATCACGGGCAGGCCGTAGATCGAGCGCACGTCACGGATGCGCTCGTAGGGCTCCTGCCCGTGGAACTGCCAGAGATCGGGCGAGATCGCTGAATTGATCTCCGCGAGTTGGGCATCGCCCGCATCCACGACAAGGGCCGCGATTGTCGCGCCGCCAGCCACAGCGTCGGCCAACCCCGCCGCCAGCACCGTTGGGATGAAGCGCGGGCTTTTCGGGTGGAACACGAAGCCGATCATGTCCGCGCCGGCTGCCAACGCGGTCTCGATGCTCTCGACGGTCCGGAGACCGCAGATCTTGACCAGCAGGCTCATGCCGAAACGCCCGAAGCCTTCGCCACCAAAGCCGCCGCCGCGAGATCGAAGATCGCGCTGCCGGTGGATTTGTAGAAGGTAATGTCCTCGGGCATCCGAGCAACCGCGATGCTGCCGCGCGCAAGATCGAACAAATCGGCCTCGATCTTCGTCACGGGCACGAGCCCCGCCTTCATGGGCTGCACGAAATCCCCACCCTCCTTCAGCACGCTCGCGCGCACATCGGCGAAGAGGCGGGCGCGCTGCACCGCCTCGTCATCCGTCTCGCGCATGCTGGCCGAAAACGCGCCGACGCAATCGAGATGCGCGCCCGGTTTCAGCCAGGCCCCGCGCACGAGAGGGGCGGTAGAGAGCGTCGCGGTGGAGATGATGTCCGCCTCGCGCACGGCCGCTTCGAGATCGTCCGCAACCTCGACCGCGAGGCCTTCACTTGAAAGCTCGGTCGCGAGCTTCTCCGCATTGCCGCGCGTCTTGTTCCAGAGAAGCGTGCGCGTGATGGGCCGCACCGTGCGATGCGCGCGGATGAAGAACGGCGCCAGCGCGCCGGCCCCCACCATGAGATGCACGCTCGCATCCGGCCGCGCGAGGAACCGCGCGGCCAGGGCCGAAGCCGCAGCGGTTCTCCACAAGGTGATCCGCGTGCCATCCATCACCGCCAGCGGCGCGCCGGTATCGCCATTCATCAGCACATAGGTGCCCATGACGGAAGGGAGGGATCGTGCCGCATTGCCGGGGAAGACATTGACAATCTTCACGCCGAGAAAGCCGCCCGAACCTGTGTGCCAGGCCGGCATGATAAGATGCGTCGCATCGCCATCGGCGCGTGGAATCGCATGGTGATGGCGCACGGGCAGCGTGATTTCGGCGCAGAGAGCATCCTCGATCGCCGCGATCAAAGCGGGGAAATCGAGCGCCGCATCCACGCCCTTGCGATCAATGACGCGCATGACAGACGCTTACTTCTGGCTGAGGAGCGCCGGGGCTGTCACCGGCAGGGCAGCGCGCAGTTCGGACCGCTCGGCCGAAAGCTTCTCGCATTCGCGCTTGTAGCTGCGGGCCGCGCGGCGATGCTTGCCCTGCGCGAGCCAGGCGGCGGAATAACCCAGCACGATGCCGATACACAGCACGACGAAGGCAAACACGAAAAGCGGCAGCGTGATGCTCGAGGCCTCCGCACCGCGCGAGAACGGGTCGAACACGAAGGTCACGATCTGCCGGTTTGCCACCGCGAGGAGCACGAGCACAACCGCGACCGGGGCAAGCAGCAGGAGCTTCAGATAGCGCATCATGCCCGTCCGGCCTCCGGCGTCAGGCCTTCGCCCTGGCCTTGCCCTTCACGGGCTTCACGTTCAGCCGCTCGCGGATTTCCTTGCCGGCCTTGAAATAGGGCACGCGCTTCTCGGTCACGTCGACCTTCGCGCCCGTACGCGGGTTGCGGCCAAGGCGCGCATCGCGTTCCTTGGTCGAGAAGGTGCCGAAGCCGCGCAATTCCACGCGATCGCCGCGGGAGAGCGCGGTGGTGATCTCATCCAGGATGGCGTTGACCAGAATTTCGATGTCGCGCTGATAGAGATGCGGGTTCATTTCCGCCATCTTCAGAACGAGTTCGGATTTGATCATGATTCCCGCCTCACATTGTCCGCTTTCCGACCGCCGCTCCAAAGCATGAATCCGACGATCCTTTCAACAAGGATAGACCGGAATTGACCTCGCCGAAAGGAGGAAACGCGCGTTGCCGGCCTTGGTTTCCTATTCCGTCGGCATTTGCCAGACCGAAACCAGCCCCTCCAGGGCCTTCGGACCCAGCAGGCGATAGGCTGCTTCATCCACCGCTTCCGGCACCGGCAGGCCCAGCAGGCGCAGGGCCCGATGCAGCGAGCCCAGGGCTGGCAGGCTTCCGCGCTGGCTTTTCGGCTTGTAATCCACCACGCCGAGGTCGCGCGTCACGTTCTTCTCGCGCTCGAGCCAGGCAATGGCTTCCTTCTCGCCGCCCAGTTCGTCGATCAGCTTCAGGCCAAGCGCCTGCCGGCCTGTGAAGACCCGGCCATCGGCCACCGCATTCAGGGCATCGTTCTGCAGGTCGCGGCGCGCGCCCACGAGATCACGGAACCAGCGATAGGTATCGGCCACGGTCGCTTCCAGAGCCGCGCGCGCTTCAGGCGTGGTAGGCTCGACGCCCGAGGGCATCGCCTTCAGCGGCGTGGATCGCACGGCCTCGACCTTCACGCCCAGCGTTTCAAGCAGCTTCGAGACATTCGGAACCTGCGCAATCACGCCGATCGATCCGACGAGCGCGCTGCCATTCGCGACGATTCGCTCGGCGCCAAGCGCGGTCATGTAGGCACCCGAGGCGCCGATCCCGTCGATCACGGCCACGACCGGCTTTTTCGCGGCCAGTGCCTTCACGGCATTGTGCAGCGCCTCCGAACCCGAGGTGGTGCCTCCCCCGGAATCGATCCGCAGGATGACCGCGCTCGCCTGCGATTTCTCGATCTCGCGCAGCAGGTCGAGCGTTTCCTGCCGCCCGGTGATCAGGCCTTCGATGCTCATCCGCGCGATATGGCTGCGGCCGGTCGGCTTCCCGAGCTGGCCAGAAGCGATGACCGCGCCGATCAGCGCGAGAACGAGGATCAGAACGCTCGCCACGCGCCAGAAGGTGAGCTGGCGACGCAGCCGGCGTCGATCCACAAGCATGTCCGAGGTGAGGGTCATCGCGCTTTCCGGGGCCATCAGGACCCCGCCCTGTCGGTTGCTGTTCGGCGGGTGGGGTGCCATGCCAAAAGCACCCCGGCAAGTGTTTTCATGCGTTCGTTCTTGTCGGTCAGGCGAGGCCCTGCGGCCGGCCGGTCACCACCACGAGCGGCGCGATATCCGCATAGAGCCGCCGCGCGGCAGCCTTCACGGCGTCGAGTGTGACAGCCTCCACATCCTGGTTGCGGCGGTCGATATAGTCGATCGGCAGGCCATCCACCCGCAGCGAGAGCAGGTGATCGGCGATCTTGCGCGAGGTATCGAATTGCAGCGCATAGGAGCCGGTGAGGTAGCTCTTCGCCTTTGCGAGTTCTTCCTCGGTCGGTCCTTCGGCACCCATCCGGGAGATCTCGGCGCGCATCACGCGCAGCGATTCCGCCACCCGCTCGTTGCTCGTGGCGGTGCCGGCCATGAAGAGCTTGGTATGCGCGGACCAGCGCAGGCTGCTCCACACGGAATAGGCGAGGCCGCGCGTCTCGCGCACCTCATGCCAGAGGCGCGACGTGAAGGCGCCGCCACCCAGCACGTGGTTGGAAAGATAGGCCGCCATGAAATCCGGGTCGCGGCGCGAAACGCCGGGCAGCGCGAGATAGAGCGTGGATTGCGGGACATCGAGATCGATGATCTCGGTATGCCCGGCCGATTGCATCACGATTTCGGGGATTGGCGCCAGCCTGGCCTCCGGCGGAAGATCACCGAAGATGCGATCCACGCCGGCAGCGAGGGCCTCTGCCGAGATCGCGCCCACCGCGACGATCCGCAGCACGTCGCGCCCGAAAAGGCGCGCATGCTGGTTCCCCAGCTCATCCCGCGTGATCGCCTGGATATCGGGGATTCTGCCATCCGTCGGAAGCCCGTAGGGATGGTTCGCGAAGGCGAGGCGGTTCAGCGCGTCGCGCGTCAGGCTTTGCGGATCGGTCTCGTCGCGTCTCAGGCCGGAGATGATCTGCGAGCGCACGCGTTCGACGGCATCGGGGTCGAAACGCGGTTCGCGGATGGCGAGCGCCAGAAGCTCGAAGGCGGAATCGGCATGTTCCGTCAGGGTGCGCATCGAGCCGGTGAGACGGTCGCGCGAGGCGCCGAACGAAAGTTCGATCGCCTTCTCCTCGAGCGCCTCCTGGAAGGCCTCCGCCTTCAGCGCGCCCGCGCCCTCATCGAGCAGCCCGGCGAGGAAGCTGGCGAGCCCCGCGCGCCCGGCCGGGTCCTGTGCCGCGCCACCCATCACGGCGAATTCCATGGAAACGAGCGGCACGGTGTAATCCTCGACATGCCAGATGTCGAAGCCGGCCGGCGAGGTGACGCGGGAGACCCGCGTGCGATGCGAGGAAGACGTCATCGTCAGGAACCAATCGAACAAAGCGAAAAAATCAGGCCGCGGCCTTGGTGAGATGCCCGGTCACGGCCTTGCCCGGCAGCAGGTAGCGGTTCGCGACCCGGCGAACATCCGCGGCCTCCACGCTGCGGATGCGGTCGGACCATTGGGCGAGATCGTCGATCTTGCCGCCGGTCGTCAGCGTCGACCCGACCATCCTTCCGAGATGGGCCTGGCTGTCCTGCGCGTAGACCATGTCGGCGATGAGGCGCGTGCGTGCGCGCGCCAGTTCCTTGCCGCCCACATCCGTGTTGCGCAATTCGGCGACGACCTCCTCCGCGGCGGCATCGAGATCCGGCAGAGCCACGCCCTCCATTGCCACCGCATAATGGCCGAACTGGCCGATATCGAGCGCATCGCTCCAGTACCACGAGCCCGCCGAGACCGCGAGCGACCGGTTGACCACCAGCGAGCGATAGAGCCGGCTCGTTTGCGAGCCGCCGAGGATCTGGCTCAGCACCTCAAGCGCCGGCGCATCATTCTCCGGCGCTCGAATGTAATTCGGCACGATGAAAAGCTTTTGCGTCATGGGCAGCTCGACCTTCTGGTCGGCAAGGCTCACGAAGCGGCTGGCCTTGATCTCCGGCTCGCGCACGCGACGGCGCTCCGGCTTGCCGCCATTGCCGGGCCGCACCTTGCCATAGGTCTCCTCGGCGAGGCGGCGGACTTCCCCCTCCTCCACATCGCCCGCCACGATCAGGATCGCATTGTCCGGGCGGTAGAACCGGCGGTAATAGGCGAGGGCATCCTCGCGCCCCAGTTCCACGATCTCGTGCCCCCAGCCAATCACCGGCGTGCCGTAGGGATGGTGCACGTAGAGGGTCGCCATCAGGCTTTCCTGGAGCTGCGCGGCGGGGTCGCTGTCGGTGCGCATCTTGCGTTCCTCGATCACGACATCCCGTTCCGAGAGCACCTCCGGCCCTTCGAGCACGAGGCCCATCATGCGATCGCATTCGAGCGCCATCATCCGCCCGAGATGCTCCTTCGCCACGCGCTGGTAATAGGCGGTGTAATCATAGGAGGTGAAGGCGTTTTCCTGCCCGCCCACATCCGCGACGATCTTCGAGAACGAGCCCTTGGGGTTGGTCTCGGTGCCCTTGAACATCAGGTGCTCGAGGAAATGCGCAATCCCGGACTTGCCTGGCGGATCATCCGCGGCACCATTCCGATAATAGATCATGTGGGTGACCACCGGCGCCCGATGATCGGGTATGATGACAACCTCCAGGCCATTCTCGAGATGGAAATGCCCGAAGGCGGGAAGCGTGGACATGTCGTCAAATCTCCTGCGGGCGCCGCAAAAAGGGGATGGCGGTGGCCAAAGCCGTCTCTTCCCAAGATGGGCAAAGAAAAGGCCGGGAACAAGCCCCGGCCGGATGCTTCCCGCAAACCCGGCGGCAATCAGTCCAGGCGGCGCCAGGTATCTTCAGGCCGGTTGTTGTCGAAACCCTGCGGGGCTTCCTGGGTCCGGCGCATTGGAGCGCCGGTCGCGGCCTGGCGCAGCCCCTTCGGCGGATCCGTGAGATAGCGGCGCGGCGGCTCGGTGCCGGGCGCATAGGTCGGCTGGTTGACCGGCGTCCCCGCGGCCCATTCGGACGGCGAAAGGCGAATGCCGGTCTTGTCGTTGCCCCAGTTGCCCTCGGTCATCCGGGCACCGGCCGGCGCACGACCGGCGCGGATCTCTTCCATGGAGACGCGGCGACCATCCACCGACTGGCCGGCGAGCAGTTCGGGCGCAGGGGCGCGACGGCGAGCCTGTTCCTTCCTCCGCTCGGTGACGTCCGGATCGACCGGCCAGGATGGTTTGCGCTCATGCGCTTCGGGATCTTCGGGGTTGCGCAGGAGGGTTGTATCCCTCGGGACAACCAGTGTCGGACGGTCGCGATACTCGATCGGCTCACGGTCGATCCCCGGCAGGATGCCGATTGATCCGAGAATCTGTCGCATGCCTATGCCATCCTGGGCAGAAGCGGGCAGAAGCGGCAACAGGCCAAGCGCGCAGACCGCCAGGGCAGCACGCATCATCAGTTTTGTCGAATGGAACCCCATCGGAACCTCTTCCCTCCACGCGAGACGGCGTTCTCTAGCACCGATCGCCTTTTGGCGAAAGATCGCGGCAATTAAGAGGCATCCGCGCCGCGGCGGAAGGTTAAGAGCGGGCTCGCGACCATCGCCAGCACGCCGATCACGATCGCCGCATCGGCCACGTTGAACACATACCAGCTGAAATCGCCCACATGGAAATGCACGAAATCGAACACCGCACCATGCCAGATGCGGTCGATCGCGTTGCCGATGGCGCCACCGATGATGAGCCCGATGCCGACGGCCTCGAGCCGCGTCTCCGCGCGCTTCAGCCAGAAGAACAGCACCACGGCCGCCGCCAGCTTCACGCTGGTGAGGATCCAGCGGCCGGTGTCAGTCTCCTGCTGGAAGAGCCCGTAGGAGATGCCCCGGTTCCACACCACGGTGAAATCGAGAAACGGGGTGATCTCCCACGGCCAGGTGAGCCGCAGATTGGTGCCGAAGATGAGCCACAGCTTCGAGGCCTGATCGGCCGCGAGCAGCAGCAGAGCGACCGTGAGGCCGAGCCGCAGGAAGCGGCCGGGCTCGGCTGGAAGGTTCGTCTCGCTCACGCGCGCGCCTTCCATTCGGCCATCGCCTGCGCATCGCGCGGCGTGATGTCCGGGTAGGCCGGGTTGGCGGTTGCGGGATCGAAATAGCGCCAGGAGCGGGCGCATTTCACGAGGCCCTTGTTGCTGGCAAGCTGCGGAACCACGGCGACACCCTTCACCTCGGCAAGACGGAACGCCTCCGCCGGCCCTTCGCCAGCGGCGCTCTGGAAACCGGAAGTAATGCAGATTTCCGCCATGTCGATGCCCGCAAGCGCGGCCGCGATCGCTCCATCGGCGATGAAGACCTGCGGCACGGCCTCCAGGCTGGAACCCATGCGCTTGCCCGCGCGCTCCAGTTCCAGCGCGCCGGTGACGACGCGCCGCACATCGCGGATCATCGCCCATTTCGCGGCGAGCGCCTCATCGCGCCACGCCTCCGGCACCACCGCGAAGCCTTCCTCGTGGATGGAGCCCGGCGTGCCCGGATGGCGCGCGAGCCAGGCTTCCTCCGCCGTGAAGACGAGGATGGGCGCGAGCCAGCGCAGCACGCAATCGCAAAGCCGATCCACGACCGTCAGCGCCGCGCGGCGCTTCAGGCTGGAAGCCGGTTCGCAATAGAGCGTGTCCTTCCGGATATCGAAATAGAAAGCCGAGAGATCGGTGTTCAGGAACAAAGCCAGCTCCGAGACCACGCGCTTGTAATCATATTCCGCGTAAGCCTTGCGGATGACGGGATCGAGTTCCGCGAGCCGGTGCAGCATCAGCCGCTCCAGCTCCGGCATGTCCTTTTCCGCCACCGGCTTGCCATCGAAATGCGCCAGCGCGCCGAGCATCCAGCGGATGGTGTTCCTGAGCTTGCGATAGTTCTCGGCCATGCTTTTGAGGATTTCCGGGCCGATGCGCTGGTCGTCGCCGTAATCCGAGCTCGCGACCCAGAGGCGCAGGATATCGGCACCCGATTGCTCGATCACGCTTTGCGGCGCGGTGACGTTTCCGAGCGACTTGCTCATCTTCCGTCCCTGCTCGTCGAGCGTGAAGCCGTGGGTCAGCACCACATCGAAGGGGGCGCGGCCGCGCGTGCCGCAGCTTTCGAGCAGGCTCGACTGGAACCAGCCGCGATGCTGGTCGGAGCCTTCGAGATACATCACCCGGTCCTCGCCGCCATCGATGACGCGCCTCACGCCGGCGAGGCCGGGGAAATGCACGGGGTCTTCCAAAGTGTAGGTGTGGGTGGAACCGGAATCGAACCAGACGTCGAGAACGTCGGTCACCATCTCGTAGTCGGAAGGAACGACGGCAGGCGATGCAAAAGCCAGAAAGCGCTCCTTCGCGCCATCCGCGAACCAGGCATCGGCGCCCTCGGTCTCGAAGGCTTTCGCGATGGCCTCGTCGACGCGGGCGTCTCGCAGCATTTCCTTCGTTTCATGATGCACGAAGACGGTGATCGGCACGCCCCAGGCGCGCTGGCGGCTCATCACCCAATCGGGCTTGTTCTCCACCATGCCGCGGATGCGGTTTTCGCCGGAGGCCGGCACCCATTCGGTCTTCGCAATCGCTTCGAAGGCGCGCTGGCGCAGGGAGACCTCACCCGGAATGCCTTCCACGCGGAAGGGCTTGTCCATGGCAATGAACCATTGCGGCGTGTTGCGGAAGATGACCGGCTTCTTCGAGCGCCAGCTATGCGGATATTGGTGCTTCAGCCGCCCGCGCGCGACCAGCGCATTGGCGTCGATCAGCGCCTTGATGACCGCCTCGTTCGCATCCCCCTTCTCGCCCTTTTCGGTGATGACGCGCTTGCCCGTGAAGCCGGGGGCCTCGTCGGTGTAGACGCTGTCATCGTCGATGGTGAAGGGGATCTTGGTCTCGATGCGGCGAGACTGAAGCCACCGGCTTTTACTTGTCCAGATTTCGAAGTCCTCGCGGCCATGGCTGGGCGCCGTGTGGACAAAGCCTGTCCCCGCATCGTCGGTGACATGGTCACCGTCGAGCAATGGGACATCGAAGGTGTAGCCGAGCGACGCGAGGGGGTGGGAGCAGGTTGTCAACGCAAGTTGTCCCGGTGGAACATTATCTCGCCTGAGTAGAGAGATTTTTGCGGAGCCCTCAATGGCCTTCGCTAACTTGTCAGCAATGATAAAAAATTCTCCGATTTTCGGCCCGAAATCGCGCTCGTTCGCGGTCACCTCATAGAGACCGTAGTTGATCTTCGACGAGAAGGAGATCGCCCGGTTGCCCGGCAATGTCCAAGGCGTGGTCGTCCAGATGATGATGGAGGCGCTTTCATATCGCCTTTGCTTGCCTTGATAGGTTGAATCAACTTCATAAAGACTCGTGAACTCCTTCACCGGAAACTTCACCCACACCATATCACTCTGGTAATCGTGGTATTCGATCTCGGCTTCGGCCAGCGCGGTCTTCTCCACCACGCTCCACATCACGGGCTTCGAGCCGCGATAGAGCAGGCCATTATCCTTGAACTTCATGATCTCGCGGGCGATCTGCGCTTCCGCGGGATACGTCATGGTCTGGTAGGGATTGTCCCAGTCGCCGGTGATGCCGAGGCGCTTGAATTCCTCGCGCTGCACGTTCAGCCAATGCGTGGCATAGGCCCGGCACTCGGCGCGGAAGGCGTTGATGGCCGCACCCGAGGTGAGTTCCGGCTTCGCCTTGCCCTTGGCGCGATATTCCTCCTCGATCTTCCATTCGATCGGCAGGCCGTGGCAATCCCAGCCCGGCACGTAGTTGGAATCAAAGCCGAGCATGGATTGGCTGCGCGTCACGAGGTCCTTCAGGATCTTGTTCAGCGCATGCCCGATATGGATGTTGCCGTTGGCGTAGGGCGGGCCATCATGCAGCACGAATTTCCGTTTGCCGGCGGAAGCCTTGCGGATGCGGGCGTAGAGGTCGATCTCCGCCCAGCGCTTCAGGATTTCCGGCTCCTTCTGCGGCAGGCCGGCGCGCATGGGGAAGGGCGTTTCGGGCAGGAACAGGGTCTGCGCATAATCAAACGGGGCGTTCTCGGCGCTCATGGCACTCACGATCTGGCACTCACGATACGGCTGGAAGAAACAAGCGGGCTGGCGCAAGCTGAGGGATGAACAAACCGGCCGCGCCTCGCGCTTCAGCGCGGGGCGACCGGGGTCGTAATTCGCGTGCGTGACCAAACGGCGCTCGTCATGCCTCGGCCTATAGCAAGCGGCGGCTTCCGCGCAAAGCGCTAATGCTGCGAGAGAATCCGTCGCGCCTCGGTCTGGTCGGCATCCATCTGCAGGATCAGCGCCTCGAGGCTGTCGAAGCGTTCCTCGCCGCGCAGGAAGCCCTCGAAAGAGACCGTCACGCGCTTGCCGTAGAGATCGCCCGAAAAGTCGATCACGAAAACTTCCAGCAGCGGCGCGCCGTTATCGAACATCGGACGGCGGCCGAAGCTCGCCACACCGGCGCGCGGTTCGCCGTCGATCTCGATCCGCACGGCATAGATGCCATGGCGCAGGCCGTTGCCGGAAGGAAGCGCGATATTGGCGGTGGGGTAGCCGAGTTCGCGACCCCGCTTCGCCCCGTGAATGACCTCACCGGCAACCGCATAGGCATAGCCGAGCATGCGATTGGCCGTTGCGACATCCCCTTCGGACAAGGCCTGCCGGATGGCGCTGGAGGAGACAATGGCGCCGGTCTCGTCGCGATAGGGCTCGACAAAACGAACGGCAAAGCCATGGCGTCGGCCGGCTTCCGCCAGGAATTCCGGCGTGCCCTGCCGTCCCTTCCCGAAGTGGAAATCATGCCCCACCACCACGCCAGCCGCGCCCAGGCGCTCAACAAGAAGATGCTGGACAAAATCTTCCGCGCTGGTAGCGGCCAGCCGGGCATCGAAGGCGAGCAGGGCGAGAGCCTCAAATCCGATGGAGGCAAGCCTTTTCGGCCGCTCTTCCGGCGAATTCAGCCGGAAAAACAGGCGATGGGGCTGGAAGAAGGTGCGGGGATGGGGCTCGAAGCTCAGCGCCGTCACGGGACCCGCCTGCCGCAGGCCGGCGGCCAGCGTGCGTGCCGCCGCCGCCACCGCTTCATGCCCGCGATGGGCGCCATCGAAATTGCCGATGGCAAGAACCGGCCGCACAAGCGGCTCGCGATCTTTCCCGAGAAAAATCAGGTTGATCGCCAGGGATCCGGTGGAAGGCTCCATCATTTTGGTCCGGTCGGGCAGGCAGGGGTTAACATGGATGCCGAAAGCATTACGAAATTGGGTCGCGGTTGAGCCGCATTAACATAATCGCAAGAGGCCGCGACATAATGTTTGCGCCAATGGGTTCTCAACTCCAGGTTCAAAGGACAGGAGAAGCCTTCGCTGCGGGTCCCGGAGAGGATTCCGAGCGGATCGCCTCAGGTGGAGTAAAACATGGCTTTCGATGCAGGCACGTCCATTCTTGTTGTGGATGATTATCAGACGATGGTCCGGATCATCCGGAATCTTTTGAAGCAACTCGGTTTCGAGAATGTCGACGAAGCGTCCGATGGTTCCGAAGCGCTCGCGAAAATGCGCGAAAAACGCTACGGCCTCATCATCTCGGATTGGAACATGCAGCCGATGACGGGGTACGAACTGCTCAAGCAGGTGCGCGCCGACCGCGAACTTCACTCGACGCCATTCATCATGGTCACCGCCGAATCCAAGACGGAAAACGTGATCGCCGCCAAGCGGGCTGGCGTCAACAACTACATCGTGAAGCCATTCAACGCCCAGACGCTGAAGGCCAAGATCGACGCAGTCGCCGGCACGAGCTGATTTTCACGAAGGTGCTGCAGGCTCAATCAACAAGGCTGACCATGCAATAGGTTGGCCTCAGTCGCGTCTCGGCTGCAAACTGTTCCAGCCGGGCAAGGTCGTAATTGTTGCCGCTCAGCCCGATCTGATGCCCATGGATGCCGGCGATCGTCATGATCACGTCATGCCCCTCGGCATTGGCCCCGGCAATATCTGTGCGGAACGCATCGCCGATGCAAAGCACCCGGTTTAACGCGAGCGTTCGGCCCAAGGCCGTCTCCAGGGCCTGCCGCGCACGTTCATAAACAAGCGGCTTGGGCTTGCCGACCCAGATGACCGACCCGCCCATCTTCTCGTAGAGATCCGCGATGGCACCCGCGCAAGGGATCAAACGGTCCCCCCGCTCGACGATCAGATCCGGGTTGGCACAATAGAGGCGGAGCGCTCGCGCGTGTGCAGACTGCAGCATGGAGCGATACTGGTCCGGCGTCTCGGTCTCATCGTCGAAAAGCCCGGTGCAGAGTATCAGTTCGGCTGCCTCCAGCGGGGCGGGCCTCGCTTCCAGGCCTTCGAACAAACCGGAATCGCGTGCCGGCCCGATATGGTAGAAGGTCTTCGGCCCCTCTTTTTCGAGCAGCTCGCGCGTCACGCCGCCGGAGGAGACGAGGGCATCGTAGCAGGGCTCGACCACGCCGAGATCACGCAACTGCTCCGCCACCAGATGCGGCAGGCGCGGGGAGTTCGTCAGCAGCGCGACCGGCTTGCCGGCACGGCGCGCCCCGGCCAGCGCCTGCTGCGCCCCCGGCGTGGCCATGACGCCATTGTGGAGCACCCCCCAGACATCGGAAATGATCGCCTCATAACGATCGAGAACGTCGGAGAGGCGATCGATGGGCTGAATGCGGGCAGACATTGGGAAAGCGGAACCTCACGGCAATATGCAGCGTGGCTTGCTCGCTAATGGCTCGCCTTCCCGGAAACAACCCCTGCGACCAATTTCAGGCGCGGCGTGCAATTTCACGCAGGCCGCGACGCTCGGCTTTGGGCGGGGTCTCGCCCGCTTTCACACGCGACCCGGACTCAGCCGTTGCGGAAACGCCATCATCCAGCGCTTCGGGGCGAACCGCCTGCGGCGGCGCGAAGACGTGACCCTGGGCATAGCCGATGTTGAAATCGATGAGTTCGGCGACGGCTGCCTCGTCATTCACGCCCTCGATGAGCAGCGAAATCTGGCGACGACCGAGAAGAGCGGCAAAATCAGCCGCAGCCACTTCGAGGACCTGTTCCTCGCTCTGGCTTGCCTCGAGCAGACGCGCTGCATCCATGCGCATCCAGCGGACATTTGATTGCTGAAGTCGCGGCAGCTCGAGGTTGAAATCCGACACTTCCCGCACCATGAAGCGGAAGCCCATCTCGGAAAGCTGGCGCAGCGCTTCATTCTCCACCGCGATCGCCTTCTTGAAAAAGCGCTGAGGCAGCGAAAGCACGATGCGGCGGGGCGCGTTCGGCGCGTCAGCGACAAGCGCGCGCAATTCATCGAAAGCCGGTTCGCTGAGAAGATAGCGCTGCGAAATATCCGCGACGAGTGTCACGTCGCGCTGGCGCTGCTGGAACATCCGGGCAAGGCGCATGGCCTGAACCATCAGCTTGCGATCAAACGCCAACTGGTGGCCGACATGCTCGACCGCATTGCGAATCTCGCTCGTGGGGATGTGCGGGTCGCAGCCATCCGGGCGCAGGCTCACCTCATAGGCGCGGGTCTTGCGCTGGGGCAGGCTCACGATGCGCTGGAGATAGAGCTCGAAGCGATCGGCCGCGATGGCCGCCGCGACAAGCTGACGCACGGCGCGCGGAGGCTCGCCGAAGGTCGAAAGATGCGGAACGCCCGGAATCTCGCGCAGGCCACCTGCGGAAGAGTTCGAGCCCGGATCGATCTTGTCATCATGCAGCGGGTTGTGAGAGGCCAGCGCCGAGGCACCAGAGGCGGCCGGAATGGCCCAGGCCGAAGCGGCGGGGCGCGGCGAGGCTCCGTCGCGCCGAAGGGCGGCAAGCTCGCCTTCCACCTGTTCGGTGCGGCGATCGAGTTCGGCCATCTCATCGGCGATGTCGCACACGATTTCACTGAGAGCAGCCCATTCGGTCGCGCGATCAGGTGCGGGCGCGGACTCATGTTGCACAACCGCATCGCGCATCTCCCGCGTCATGCGGGCGAGCATCGCGGCCTGTTGCCGCGTGGTTTCGAGGTGATCGCGCAGAAGCGCGAGCTCCTCCTGCATGAACACGCCGCTGAAGCGCAGCGCGAAGGCACACGCGACCAGCGCCACGGCGAGAGCCGCCACCACGAGCGCCAGCAGATCGTACCGCTGCGCAAGAAACGTCAGACCGGCAGCGGCAACCGCGACCGTCACGACCTTAAGGAGAGACCGAAATTCCATCGGAAAGCGTGCGCCCCAGCCCAGCGAATCACTTCTTATGAACCTATTGAATCGCAACGGCGCTGGCGAGTGCCTAATCGGCCAACCGGCTGTGGAAAGTGCGGTTGACGAGAAAAAATTTTCGAGGCCGACCTTTTGGAACGGCAACCGCTCGCGATACGAAAAGGGATTGTTGCGACAAGGAGGGATTGCTGATCATGCCGAGAGCCATCAATCCGCGCGGCATCGCGCCTCCGGGGTCGCGTTATGCGCATGGCGTCGTGCATTCGGCCCGCGCCCGCCGGCTGGTGATCTCCGGGCAGGTCGGCCAGCGTCTCGACGGGTCCGTGCCGGATGATCTGGCCGAGCAGATGGAGGCCGCTTGGGACAACCTCACCGCGATTCTCGCCGAAGCCGGAATGAGCATCACGGATCTCGTAAAGATCAGTGCCTACGCCTCGGTTCCCGGCGCCGTGGCAATGTATCGCAGCATCCGCGACCGGCGGCTCGGCGGGCATCTCTGCGCGGCGACCTACCTCGAGGTGGCCGGCCTTGCGACGCCTCGTTTCCTGTTTGAAATCGAGGCGGAAGCGGTCTGCGAGGAGCCTGACCAGGCTTTTCTCGAGCTTCCACAATCGGACGAGGAATTCGCGCTGCCGCCGGCGCTTCAGCCCGGCGCCCGGGCCGATCGGTGATTTCCACGCCACAAGGCACCCAGCCCCGCGAGAAATTGCAGCCTCATGGCCCTCAAGCGGGGTTGTTTCGCGCGCGCGGCGGCGTATCCTTCCCTTTGATCAAGCCTGATGGGGGAGAAACAGTTCCATGTCGAAATCCAGCGCCGCGACGCCGATCACCACCTTCTCCCAGCCGAACGACCTAGAGGCGTTCTGGATGCCCTTCACCGCCGAGCGCGCGTTCAAGAAGAATCCGCGTATCGTCTCCCGCTCGAAGGACATGCATTATTTCACCTATGACGGCCGCGCGATCCTGGATACGACCGCCGGCCTTTGGTGCTGCAATGCCGGCCATAACCGCGACCCGATCGTGGAGGCCATCAAGGCGCAGGCGGAAACGCTGGATTACTCGCCGCCCTTCCAGTTCGCGCATCCCCTCGGCTTCCAGCTGGCTTCACGCATCGCGCAGATGGCCCCGGGCGATCTCGATCACGTCTTCTTCGTCAATTCCGGCTCGGAAGCGGTCGATACCGCGCTGAAAATGGCGATCGGCTATTTCCAGGCGAAGGGCGAGGGCAATCGCTGCCGCCTGATCGGGCGCGAGCGTGGCTATCACGGCATCGGCTTCGGCGGCATCTCGGTCGGCGGCATGGTGGCGAACCGCAAGGCTTTCGCGACGCAGCTCCTGCCGCATGTCGACCACCTGCCGCATACCTATAATCGCGCCGAGCAGGCCTTCACCAAGGGCGAGCCGGATTGGGGCGCGCATCTCGCGGATGATCTGGAGCGCATCGTCGCCCTGCATGATGCGTCGACCATCGCCGCCGTGATCGTGGAGCCGATGGCGGGCTCGACCGGCGTGCTCCCCACGCCGAAAGGCTACCTCAAGCGCCTGCGCGACATCTGCGACAAATACGGCATCCTGCTGATCTTCGACGAGGTGATCTGCGGCTTCGGCCGTCTCGGCACCTCCTTCGCGGCCGAGCGCTATGGCGTTACGCCCGATCTCATCACCTTCGCCAAGGGCATCACCTCGGGCACCGTGCCGATGGGCGGCGTCATCGCGAGGAAGCACATCCATGACGCCTATATGAAAGGCCCGGAGCATATGGTGGAGTTCTTCCACGGCTACACCTACTCGGCGCATCCGCTGGCCTGCGCGGCAGCCATGGCGACGCTGGATGTCTATCGCGACGAGGATCTCTTCGAACGCGCGAAAAGGCTCGAGCCCATCTGGGCCGATGCGATCCACTCGCTGAAGGGCCTGCCGAACGTGCTGGATATCCGCACCGTGGGCCTCACGGCGGCGATCGACCTTGCCTCCATGCCCGATGCTTTCGGCAAGCGCGCCTACACCGCCATGCATCGCGGTTTCGAGGATTACGGCTTCATGGTGCGCAATACCGGCGAGACGCTGGCGCTCACCCCGCCGCTCGTCATCTCGGAGGCGCAGATCGACGAGACCGTGGACAAGCTCGGCAAGCTCATCCGCGCCGTGGCGTGAGGCGGGGACAGCTTTGGCTGCAATCGGGGCCATGCTCCGATTGCAGAATTCCCAGGAACGGGAATCGCCTCTAGAATAGGGCTATGAAACGCTCCGATTGCTTGCAGCAGGCCTTCCACCGCTTCGGCGTCACCATCAGTGCGGCCGAGATCGCGAGCGTTTCCCAGCACACCCCGCATGAAGCGATCCTCGTGCTGCTCGCCAATCGTGAGATCGCCGCCCGCTTCGATGCCGCCCATGGCCACCCGCCGGAAGAGGCCGATCTCGAAGCGCTGCTCGAAGTTTACGAGGCGGCCGCGCGGAAGGCGTGACAAGAACCGCGCACGGGGCTAAAGCCCCGCTTCATGAGCACCGAAAAGACCGGCACCGAGACGCCGAAACCCGCCCGTACCGAAGCCCGCAGGCCCCGTGGCCTGCCCGATCGTTCCCCCGCCGATATCCGCGCCACGAACGAGATGATGCGCGTCATCCAGCGCGTGTATGAACTCTATGGCTTCGAGCCGGTGGAAACGCCGTTCCTCGAATACACGGACGCGCTAGGAAAATTCCTGCCCGATCAGGATCGGCCCAATGCCGGCGTCTTCTCGTTGCGGGATGACGACGAGCAATGGATGAGCCTGCGGTATGATCTCACCGCGCCGCTCGCCCGCTATTGCGCGGAAAACTGGCAGAACCTGCCGAAACCCTATCGCAGCTATCGCGCGGGCTGGGTGTTCCGCAACGAGAAGCCGGGTCCCGGCCGCTTCCGCCAGTTCATGCAGTTCGATGCCGATACGGTGGGATCGGGCTCGGTCGCGGCCGATGCCGAGATCTGCATGATGGCGGCGGATACGCTTGAGGCGTTGGGAATCCCGCGCGGCCAATATGTCATCAAGGTCAACAACCGGAAGATTCTCGACGGCGTGATGGAAACGCTTGGAATTGATGACGGCCAAAAGCTCACTGTCATGCGAGCTATTGATAAGGCGGACAAATTCGACCGCGTTGAAATATCAAAGCTTCTGGGCGCTGGACGATGGGATGGAGGAGACGTCGGGAAAGGAGATTTCACAAAGGGCGCTGGCCTAAATGATCGTCAGATCATCGCAATTTTTGGTTTGATGGATCTGAAGGCTAGCCACCAACTATTCGAGGACGGCACCTATGCCATGAAGCATGCGGAGTCCTTGCCATTCGCAGTCAATGAGACTTTCTTGAGCGGCATTGCCGAATTACGCGACATGGGAAATCTGTTCGACAAAGCAGGATACCATTCGGACAGAATTCTGATCGATCCTTCCGTCGTCCGCGGGCTTGAATACTACACAGGGCCGGTTTTCGAGGCCGAGCTTACGTTTTCCATTCCTGGAGAAGACGGAAAGCCCATCCGCTTCGGCTCGGTGGGCGGCGGCGGGCGCTATGATGGCCTCGTCTCGCGCTTTCTCGATGAACCCGTGCCGGCCACCGGCTTCTCCATCGGAGTCTCGCGACTGCGCGCGGCACTCGACAAGCTCGCGGAAATGCGCGGCGAGAAGACCGGCGAAGTCGAAGGCCCGGTCATCGTGCTGGCGATGGACAAGACCCCCGAAGCCATGGCGAGCTATCAGCAGATCGTGGCGAGCCTTCGCGGCGCCGGCATACCCTCCGAAATCTATCTCGGTTCCGCCGGCATGAAGGCGCAGCTGAAATATGCCGACAAGCGCAACGCCCGCGTGGCGCTGATTCAAGGCTCGAACGAGCGCGAGAAGGGCGAGGTGCAGGTGAAGGACCTCATCCTCGGCGCGACCCTCACCGACATCAAGGATCGCACCGAATATCTCGCGAAACAGGCCGAGGCGCAATTCGCCGTGCCGGTTTCCGAAGTTGTCGCGAAAGTGCGCGAGGTTCTCGCCCGGCATCGCTGAGCCACGGGCGTCATGGCCGGACCTGTTCCGGCCATCCACGTCTCAGCAGCTGAAGGCGTGGATGCCCGGCCCAAGCCCGGGCATGACGGTTGAGTCCGTCGGTTCCCGCTCGCGGCTTCCGCCGCGTCGGGAATGACAGCAACACGCCAAAACGATTCATCCCGTTTCGAACTTGTCGTCGCCTTGTCGCGCGCGCGCTGGTAGAAGCGGGTCGAAAATCGAGGTTTTGGGGATGGTGATGGACCAAAGGCGAAACTCCGGCACGGCGCGCCTCGCGCGGGGCGCTTGGGCTGAAAACGGCGTGAATGCGCTGGGGGCGCGCCTCGTCGCGCGTTTCGCCCGCGTTGGCTATGCGGCCTCGGACGTGCCGGTGCTCCAGCCCGCCGAACCGTTTCTGGAACTCTCTGGCGAGGATATCCGCCGCCGCCTCTTCGTGACAACCGATGACGAGGGCGAGGAATTGTGTCTCAGGCCGGAATTCACCATTCCCGCCGCTCTGGCCTATCTGAAATCCGGTATTGTCGGACGGCGGGCCGATCTCGCCTTCCTCGGCCCGGTATTTCGCCAGCGCCCCGGCGAAAACGCCGAGTTCTGGCAGTTCAGCGCCGAATCCCTCGGGCGGACGGATCGCGAGGCGGCGGATGCCGATCTCCTCGCGGAAGTGCATGGCGCGGTGACGGATGAAATCGGCGCGGAGGGGCTCACCCTTCGCGTGGGCGATCTTGCGCTGTTCGCGCGCCTCATCGAGACGTTGAACCTCTCGCCCGTTCTCGCGCGCCGCCTCAGCCTCGCGCTCGGCGAGGGGCGGATCGAGGCGTTGCTCGAGGCCCCGCTCGCCGGTGGAAGGCCCGAGGCCAAGGGTCTTGCACGCTATTCCGGCGTGCTGGATGCGCTGAAGGATGCCGACCCCGGGGAGGCCAAGGCCTTCGTGAAGGACCTGCTCTCGCTCGCCGGCATCTCGGCCGTGGGGGGGCGTTCGGCGGAGGATATCGCGAGCCGCTTCCTTGATCGCGCGCGCGAGGATTCGCAGGCGCTGGGCGAGGAACCGAAGGCGATCCTGAGGCGCTTCCTTTCGATTTCCGGCGAGCCGGATCAAGTCTCGCGCGCGGTGCGCGCTTTGGCGGAGGAGGCGGGGCTCGACCTCTCCGCGGTGCTCGAACGCTTCGATTTGCGCACGGGCTTCCTCGAAGCGAGGGGCTTCACGCTTTCCACGTTGCAGGCTTCGGCCGGTTTTGCGCGCAATCTCGATTATTATTCCGGCTTCGTCTTCGAGCTGCGGCGGGCTGGCACGGATCGCCCGGTGGCAGCCGGCGGGCGCTACGACCGGCTCTTCGAGCGGCTTGGCCACGAGGTGCCGGCCATCGGCGCCGCGATCTGGCTTGAACGCCTTGCGGGAGACGCACCATGAGCAATCCGCTGATCATCGGCCTGCCCTCCAAGGGGCGGCTGCAGGAAAATGCCTTCGCCTTCTTCGCGAAGGCCGGCCTGAATGTGAGCCAGGCACGCGGCGCGCGCGATTATCGCGGCGCGATTTCCGGCCTTGATGGCGTGGAGATCGCCTTTCTCTCGGCCAGCGAGATCGTCGCGGAACTGGCGCGCGGCTCGGTGCATTTCGGCCTGACGGGCGCGGATCTCATCGAGGAGGCCCTGCCCGATCCCAAGGCGAAAGTGGAGATGCTGGTGCCGCTCGGCTTCGGCTTCGCGAATGTCGTTGTCGCGGTCCCGCAGGCCTGGATCGATGTGCATGCCATGGCCGATATCGAGGATGTCGCGGCCGGTTTCCGCCATGACAAGGGCCGGCGCCTTCGTGTGGCGACGAAATACATCAATCTCACCCGACGCTTCTTCAAGCGGCACGGCATCGCGGATTACCGGATCGTCGAAAGCCTGGGCGCCACGGAAGGCGCCCCTGCGGCCGGCACGGCGGATTGCATCGTGGATATCACCACGACAGGCTCCACGCTCGCCGCCAATGCGCTGAAGATTCTCGATGATGGCATCATGCTGAGATCCGAGGCCTGGCTGGTCGCGAGCCGCGTCGCGAACTGGAATGCCGGTCATCGCGAGGCCGCGCGTCAGGTTCTCGCGCGCATCCATGCCGAGAAGGAAGCCTCCACGCGGCGCGAACTGCGCGCCTTCCTCCAAGGGGGCGTGCCGGAGGCGCTGGCGCGCGAGATCACCGAACTCGGCGGCGAAATCCTGCTCGATGGCGGCGCGGGCATCGTGAGCCTGCTGGTGTCCAGGGGCAATGTGCCCCATCTCGCGGACAGGCTGGTGGCGGCCGGTGCGCGGCGCGTGCTGGTTGCCTCGCCGGAATATGCCTTCAGCCCGGAGAATCCGCTCTTCGACCGGCTCTCCGCAGCGCTGCCCCCGCAAGCCGCGAATGACGCGGCATAAAAAACCCGCGAATGACGCGGCATGAAGCGAGCCGCTGAAAAGGAAGAGGCCGCCAGGGGGATTGGCGGCCTCAAACTGGTTGGCGAATCGGGGGAATGTTTCGCGACAACCCGCGGCTCAACACCGCATTGTTCTTTACGTGCGGCCCCTCGGCTGGATCACAGGCCCCGGATGATATTTCAGGCCGTATGCGGCTGAACCTCGCGCGGCGTGAAAAGCCCATCCTCCCGCTTGTGAAGATCGATGCGTCGATCGTGCATCGCTATGAGGCTGGAACGATGGCCGATCGAGACGAGGGTGGTCTGCGGCAGGGCATCGTGCAGCGCCTTGTAGACTGCTGCTTCCAGCCCTTCATCGAGAGCCGAGGTGGCCTCATCGAGGAAAAGCCACCCCGGTCGGGCAAGAATCGCGCGCGCCACGGCGAGCCGCTGCTGCTCGCCGCCGGAAAGAACCTGCGACCAGTTCGTGGCCTCGTCCAGCCGGCCCAGCAGATGCGTGAGATGCACGCGCGTCAGGGCATCGCGGATCGCGTCATCGCTGAAGCTGCCATTCGTTGCCGGGTAGCTCACTGCCTCGCGCAGCGTGCCTATGGGAATGTAGGGGCGCTGCGGCAGAAGCATGATCGCGCCATCGGAAGGCAGGTCGATCCGGCCATCGCCAAAGGGCCAGATGCCCGCGATCGCCCGGAACAGGGTGGATTTGCCCGAGCCCGAGGGGCCCGTGAGCAGGGTGCGCTCACCCGCGCGGATGGTGAGGTCCTTCACGTCGAGCATGGGCTGGCCGGAGGGCAGGGCCAGCCTGAGCGCCGGAATGCCGAGGGCATTGCTGCCATTCGGCGCGCTCTTGATCTTCGAACCGGCCAGGGATTTCTGCGCCTCGTCGATCGATTGCTCGAAGGTGTTGAGGCGATCGCAAACGGCCTTGTAATCCGCCAGCATCGCATAGCGATCGATGAAGAAGGAGAGCGCTGCGTCCACGCGCGCGAAAGCTCCTGCTGTCTGGGTCAGCACGCCAAGCGTGATGTTGCCGAGAAAATAGAACGGCGCGGTGATGACAATGGGAATGACGCTGTTGGCGGAACCATAGAACTGGATGAAGGCCGAGAGCCACTTCTGTACGGCAACGATCTCCATGAAATTGCGGATGACCTGGCCGAACCGCTCGGAAAGGCGCTTGCGCTCGGCGGCCTCTCCACTCAGCAACGCGACGGGCTCGTTGAATTCCCGGAGGCGCGCGAGCATGTAGCGGAAATTCGCTTCGTAGCGCTCCTGTTCGAAATTCAGCCGGATCAGCCGACGGCCAATGAAATGTGTGATGATGGTGCCCACGGCGGCATAGATCAGCGCGATCCAGAACAGAAAACCCGGAATCCTGAAGCTTTCTGAAGGAAAGGGCAGGTTTGCCGACAGGCCCCAGAGAATGACCGAAAAAGAGACCAGCGAGGATATCTGCGAGATCATCGAGACGGTCAGGGAATAGGTTGTCTCCGTGTATTTGCGAACGTCTTCCTGAATTCGCTGGTCGGGGTTGTCGACATTGCGCTCGAATTGCAGGCGATAATGCGCCCCGTCATCAAGCCAGCGAGCGGTGAGCCGCCGGGTCATCCAGTCGCGCCAGCGGATCTTGAACACAGAGACCATCACGAACTCGATGATGTTCGAGACGATCAGAACGACCACAATTGGAACCCAGATCTGGTAGAGCAACCGCCAGAATTCGCCGGCGTTCTTCGCCTGAATGGAATCGAACCATTCCCGGTTCCACTGGTTCAGGCGAACCGATATTCCCACCTGCGCGAGGTTGACGAGGATGATCACGCCCAGCAGCGTGAAGGCGATCCAGCGTTCGGAAGCCGCGAATTGCGGCAGCGGCTTCAGGCGGAACACTCCCCGGTCACGGGTCTCGAAATAGGGATCGGCGATCTGGAAGACCTCGCGCGTCACCGGCAGTCGCGCGAGCAGGATCGCGAGCAGGCCGAAGGCGGCAGATGTGAGGGCGGTCAGCGGCGGGATTTGCGCCACCCAGCCAAAGTCGAGTAGGCCGCCGAGCATCAGCACGGCCATCAGGCCGATATAGCCGAGGCCGTAGAACACGATGAAGAAGGTCAGGAACGCGCCGACGCCCGGCGTGGTGAGGATGCCCGCCGCCAGCGCGAGGCCCCCCAGCGAAATATAGAAGGGCACGCCGGGCAGGGCCCCCCGGAGGTTAAGCGCGAGTGCAGCAACGGAAATGGCGGCGATGGCAAGGGCAAGCGCGCGGCAGGAGGCAAATGCAGGCATGGGCTGGATATTCCCCGAGGCATGAGGCGCGGCGCGTCCACCGGCCTGATCCCCCTTATCTAGCCGGATTATGGCCGAATGACAGCCTTTGGCTTAGCGGTGTGACGCCTTGCGCGAAACCGGCAACAAACGGCTGTCCTTCAGCGTGGTCAATGCGATCGAAGAGCGGACATGCGCCACGCTTTCATGCGGCAGGAAGATGTCGTTCAGCAAGGTCGCAAGAGAAGGAAGATCGGGCGCGACCATCTTCACGAGGTAATCCGCCTCGCCGGTCACCGCGAAGGCCTCCTGCACCTCGTCCACCCGTTCCACCAGTTGCTGGAAACGCCGGGCATTGTCAGGCGAATGGGTCGCGAGCGTCACCTGCACGAAGGCGATGACACCGAAACCGAGGGCTCCCGGCTCGAGCGCGGCATGGTAGCCGCGGATCGCACCCTCCTCCTCGAGCTGGCCGCGGCGGCGCGAACATTGCGAAGGCGAGAGCCCCACCTTCTCCGCCAGCTCGTTGTTGGTGAGGCGGCCATCACGCTGGAGTGCGTCGAGAAGCTTGATATCGAAATGATCCATGCATGACTTGTGCATGAAAAAGGATTGATACGCAAGATATCGCCTGATTTGGCGCGAAATCCGCGCGAGAATGCACGCACCTTGCGTGCGAATGCGTGCATTCTGGTTTCTTCAGATCAGCCTGGAGCAAAAAAAGCTCCCGCCAGCGAGGAAATGCCATGGGTCCCTTTCCGCACGAAGCCCCGCCCGCCACCATCACCGCCGAGAACCCGGCCGGCACGGATGGTTTCGAGTTCGTCGAATTCGCCCATCCCCAGCCGGAGAAGCTGGCGATCCTCTTCCAGCAGATGGGCTACAGGCCCGTCGCGCGGCACAAGAAGAAGTCGATCACAATCTATCGGCAGGGTGACATCAATTACATCCTGAATGCGGATTCCGAGAGCTTCGCGGCGAAGTTCGTGGCCGAGCACGGCCCCTGCGCCCCCTCGATGGCCTGGCGCGTGGTGGATGCGCAGCACGCCTTCGCACATGCCGTGAAGAATGGCGCGGAGCCCTATAACGGCACCGACAAGGTGCTCGATGTGCCGGCCATCAAGGGCATCGGCGGTTCGCTGCTTTATTTTGTCGACAGATACGGCGCAAAGGGCTCGGTCTATTCGAACGACGACTTCACCTGGCTCGGCGCCGAAGACCCGAAGCCCGCTGGCGTGGGCTTCTACTATCTCGATCACCTCACCCATAATGTGTTCCGCGGGAACATGGACAAGTGGTCGAATTTCTACATCAAGCTCTTCAATTTCCGGCAGATCCGCTTCTTCGACATCGAGGGGAAGCTGACGGGCCTGTTCTCCCGCGCGCTGACGAGCCCCTGCGGGCGCATCCGCATCCCCATCAACGAGAGCGCGGACGAGCACAGCCAGATCGAGGAATACCTGAAGAAATACAAGGGCGAGGGCATCCAGCACATCGCTGTCGCGACCGAGGACATCTATTCGGCAACCGATCGCCTGGCCGAGAATGGCATCCGCTTCATGCCAGGCCCGCCGGATACCTATTACGAGAAGAGCCATGCCCGCGTGCCCGGCCATGAGGAGCCGATCGCGCATATGAAGAAGCACGGCATCCTGATCGATGGAGAAGGGGTCGTTGGCGGCGGCGAGACGAAGATCCTGCTGCAGATCTTCTCGAAGACCGTGATCGGCCCGATCTTCTTCGAGTTCATCCAGCGGAAGGGCGATGACGGCTTCGGCGAAGGCAATTTCCGCGCGCTTTTCGAGAGCATCGAGGAAGACCAGATCCGCCGTGGCGTGCTGAAGGCCGATGCTGCGTGATGACGCCTCAGAGCTTCGCGCGGGCATCGACCCGCCCGAGGCGGGCCAGCAGGTAATCCACTTCCGCTTTCGCGGTCGCGCTCATGGCGGCGCCCGGCTTGCGCTGGGCATCCGAGGCAAGAAGCCCGCGCCGCATCAGCACGTATTTCCGCACGGCGAGGCCAACGCCCGGCTGCTGCTCGTAGCGCAGCAGGGGCAGATGCGCATCAAAAAGGTCATGTGCCGCATCGCGCCTTCCCGCCTTCGAGAGCCGCACCACGTCGATCAGCATTTCCGGGAAAGCATAGCCCGTATTCGAGCCATCCGCGCCACGTTCCATCTCGAAATCGAGGAAGAGCCCGCCATTGGCGACAAGAATGGCAACGGGCCGCAGCGCGCCCTCCGCTTGTGCCTTCCGCAAGGTGGAGATCTTCTCAAGGCCCGGCCAATCCTCGGCCTTGAGCATCACCACCGAGGCATTCTCGCTCACGATGCGGCGGATGATGCCGGGCGTCATGATCACGTTTGTGATCAGCGGATAATCCTGCACCACCACGGGAATATCCGTGCCGATTGCCTCGATCGCCTGCGCATAATAGGCCGCGATCTGGTCATCGGTACGCAAGGTGTTCGGCGGCGCGATCATCACGCCGGCCGCACCGGCCTCCATGGCCTCACGCGCAAGGCTGCGCATGGCGGCAAGACCCGGCGCCGAAACGCCGACGATCACCGGCTTGCCCGCAAGATGCTTCACCGCGAGCTTCAGCAACTGGAGCGCTTCCCCCGGCTCGAGTTTCGGTGCCTCGCCCATGATGCCGAGCACGGTGACACCATCGCTGCCAATGGCGTCGTAGAAGGCAAAGAGTTTTTCTGCGCTGGCCCAGTCGATGGCCCCGTCCGGCAGGAAGGGCGTGGGCGAGATCGGGAAGACGCCAGCGGCGGAAGAATCAAGGCGCATGGTTCAGGCCCTCGTCGCGTCGTAGCGAGCCCTGGTCTCGGCATTCATGGGGTAGAGGCCGGGCAGGGGCACGCCCTTTTCCACCTCGCACATGATCCAGCCTTCCATGCGCTCCTGTTCGACGGAGGCCGTTGTGACAGCCTCCAAAAGCGCCTGCGGGATCACTACCGCGCCATCGGCATCCGCCACGATCACGTCATTCGGGAAGATCGCCACGCCACCACAGCCAATGCCCTCCTGCCAGCCCACGAAAGTGAGCCCCGCCACCGAAGGCGGCGCCGCCGCCCCGGAGCACCAGACCGGAAGGCCCGTGCTGAGCACGCCCGCGAGATCGCGCACCACGCCATCGGTCACAAGCGCCGTCACCTTCCGCTTCGCCATGCGCGCGCAAAGAATGTCACCGAAAATCCCGGCATCCTTCGCGCCCATGGAATCGACGACCGCGATCACGCCTTCCGGCATGGCCTCGATGGCCGCGCGGGTGGAAATGGGCGATGACCAGCTCTCCGGCGTCGCGAGATCCTCCCGCGCCGGCACGAAACGCAGGGTGAAGGCCCGGCCCACTTTCCGCGTCTCTCCGGGGCGCAACGGCATGCCGCCGCGAACCCACACATTGCGCAGGCCCTTCTTCAGCAGCACCGTCGTGAGCGTCGCGGTGGTGACGCCCTCGAGCGCGCTGCGGATGGCGGGGTCAAGCGGCAGGACTTCGACAGGCATGGGCGAGGCTTTCCTTGTTCGGTCCTGCTTGTTGTGACGCGTCACAGGCCGGATGAAAAGGGGTTCGCTGCATGCGCAGATTGCGCGACCGCCGGGCAATCTGGACGGATTTTGCGCATGCCCCGCGACAAGCGGCCGCTTCCGACCTAAATCGATTGCCATGACCGCGCCCCGCCTGCTCTCCCTCACCGAAATCCTGCCCTCAGGGCTTGCACCTGTTGCCGCTGTTGAGGTCCATCCGGACGCTGCCTTGGGGGCGATTGCGGCGGAAGACGTGCGGATGGCCGAGGGCTGGCCGCAAATGGCCTTCGCGCGCGAACCGGGCTATGCGGTGCGCTCGCGGATGCTGATTGGCGCGACGGCCTATGAGCCGGCGATCTTGCCGGCTTCCACGCCCTGCCTTGCCGCCGGCGACGCCTTGCCGGACGGCGCGGATGCCGTGCTCCCCGCGCAAACCGTGGTCGCCTCGGCGATGGGGTTTGAGGCTTTCGCGACAATTCGCCCGGGCGAGGGAATTCGCCGCAAAGGGCAGGATTGGCCGGCCGGCCGAACCCTGCTCCGTGAGGGATCACGGATCGGGCCGATGGAACAGGCTTTGCTGCTTGCCATGAATGTGCCCGCCATTCGGGTGCGCCGCGTGGCGGTGAACCTCGATAGAGCCTTGCCGGATGCGGTCCGCCATCTCCTGGCGGGCTGGGCGGGCGCCCTTGGGTTGATGATCACCGGCCCGGCTCAGGCACAATTCCAGATCGAAGCCTGCCCTCTTCGCGAGGCGCGCCTGGCCTTGAAGCCGGGACGTTTTGGCGCCCTGCATCGCCATGCCGAAACGATCAGGCTCGCCATCCCGCCCGATCTCGCGGAGGCAGCCGGACTCTGGCATGCCGTGGCGCTGCCGGTTCTGGCCTCGCTTTCCGGGGCGGGGTTGGTTCAATCCCGTGGACGCCTTGCCGGCAAGCTTGTTTCTGGCATCGGCTTCTCGGAACTCGCGTTCCTGCGCCGCGAGAGCGACGCATGGCTGCCGCTGGAAACCGGGGATTGCACCCTGGCGACGCTTGCGGAAGCCCAGGCCGTATCATTGCTCCCCGCCGGTTCCGAGGGCCAGCCCGCTGGCGCGGAGATCACCCTTTTGCCGCTTGGTGGAGCTTTTTCGACCATGTTTGACCGGATGCCTGTGTGATGAATGACCGTTCCATCTCCCCGCAGGAGCAGTTCCTGCAGGTGCTCTCCCGGGATGAAGCCCATGCGCGCTTCCTCGCCGCCCTGAACCCGCAGCCGATCGGTCTCGAGAACCTGCCGCTGCACCGCGCGCTTGGCCGCGTGCTGGGTGCGCGCGTGGTGGCGCGAACCGATACTCCGCCCTTCGATCGCTCCGGTGTGGATGGCTTCGCGGTTCGCGCAGCGGATCTCGCGATGGCCGATGCCATGAACCCGGTGACCCTGCGCCTCAACGACGAGGTTCTCGCCTGTGGTCGCGCGCCCCGGCTCGCGCTGCAACCCGGCACGGCCACGCCCATCGCCACCGGCGCGCCGCTGCCGCGCGGCGCGGATGCGGTGATGATGATCGAGGATTCCGAGGAAACCTCCGGCGGCATGCGCTTCGCAAAGGCCGCCTTGCCGGGCCAGCATGTCGCCTTCGCCGGTTCGGATATCGCGCGCGGGCAGGTGCTGCTGGAGCCGGGCGTCGCGCTGACGGCCCGCGAACTCGCCATGATCGCGGCGATTGGACAAGCCGAAGTGCCCGTCTGGCGCCGCCCGCGCATCGCCGTGCTTTCTACGGGCGATGAATTGGTGCCGCCGGGCGGAACCTTGGGCCCGGCGCAGATCTTCGATTCCAACGGCGCGGCCATTGCCGCCACGCTCGCCGAGGCCGGCTGCGAACCCGTGCCCTATGGCATCGTGAGGGATGACCCAGAATTGCTGCGCGCGGCGCTGAAACGCGCGCATGCGGAATGCGATGCGGTGATGCTCTCGGGCGGCACCTCCAAGGGCGCCGGCGATTTCACCTACAAGCTGATCGGCGAACTGGGTGCGCCGGGCATTCTGGCCCATGGCGTCGCGCTGAAGCCGGGCAAGCCGCTCTGCCTCGCGGTCTGCGATGGCAAGGCCGTTGTGGCGCTGCCGGGCTTCCCGAGTTCCGCGATGTTCACGCTGCATGAAATCGTGCTGCCGGTGATCCGCCGCTTGGGTGGCGTGCCGGAGCACCAGGCCGCGACCGTGGATGCGCGCTTGCCGATCCGCCTGCCTTCCGAACTGGGCCGCACGGAATTCGTGATGGTCGCGCTTTCACAGACTCAAGAAGGGCTCGTGGCCCATCCGCTTCAACGCGGATCGGGCGCGGTCACGGCCTTTGCTCAGGCCGACGGCTTCCTCACCATCGACGCCTTGTCCGATCAGATGCCGGCGCAGGAACGCGTCTGCGTGCGACTGATCGGCCGCGATCTCCACGTGCCCAAGCTCACGATCATCGGCAGTCATTGTTCGGGGCTGGATGAGGTCATCAGTCGGCTGACAAGAATGAACCTCGGCACGCGTGTGGTCGCGGTCGGGAGCATGGGAGGACTCGCAGCGCTTCGCCGTGGGGATTGCGATCTCGCGCCGATGCACCTGCTTCATGCGGAGAGCGGCGAATACAATTGCGGCTTCCTCTCGCAGGGCATGACGCTCATCAAGGGCTGGCGGCGCATGCAGGGCCTTGCCTATCGCAGCGGCGATATGCGCTTTGAGGGAGAGGGAGTGGAGACAGTGATCAAATCTGCGGCAGAAGACCCCGATATCCTGATGGTGAACAGGAATTCCGGCTCGGGAACGCGCATCCTGATGGACGGATTGTTGCAGGGTGCAGAGCCGCAGGGCTATTTCAACCAGCCGCGCTCGCATCACGCCGTGGCTGCGGCGATCGCGCAGGGTCGCGCGGATTGGGGGCTGACCATCGAACCGATCGCGCGGGCCTTCGGTCTAGCCTTCCGCCCTCTGGCGGAGGAACATTACGATTTTGCGGTGCTTGAGAAGCGCGTTTCATCCCCGGAAATGACAGCGTTCCGGGAGGCGCTGCAAGCGGCTGAACCGGCGATTCGGCTCTTGGGCTTTGCCATGCCGTGAAAATTGAAATGAGACGGCTCAAGAGATCACTCGCAGGCGCAGCGCATTAAGCACGACACTGACAGATGAAAGAGCCATGGCCAGCGCCGCCAGCATGGGCGAAAGCTGCCAGCCAAAAAGCGGGTAGAACAACCCGGCCGCCACTGGCACCAGCGCGAGATTATAGCCGAAGGCCCAGGCGAGATTCTCGCGAATATTGCGCAAGGTGGCCCGCGCCATGCGAATGGCCTGCGCCAGGGCGCGCAGATCATGGCGCATCAGCACGAGATCGGCCGCGCCAATCGCGACATCCGTGCCACCACCGATCGCGATGCCGATATCCGCCGCCGCGAGCACCGGCGCATCATTGATGCCATCACCCACAAAGCCAACGCCGTCGCCGGATTTCGTCAGCGCTTCCAGGGCCACCACCTTGCCCGCTGGCGTCGCACCGGCGGTCACATCGGAAATGCCCAGAGCCTCCGCGACGGGTTTCGCGCCAGCGGGCTGATCCCCGGTCACGATGGAGAGCGTGAGGCCGAGCGCCCGAAGCTGCTCCACGGCTTCCCCAGCATCTGCGCGCAAACGATCGGCCACGACGAAGGCAGCGGCATAGGTGCCATCGATCGCGACATGAACCTGTGAACCGGCCATTTCGATCGCATCCGCCGGAACCATGATCCCCGCTCCGGACAGGTAAGCCGACGAACCGAGATGAACGGCATGGCCATCGACCCTGGCGCGCAGCCCGGCGCCTGGTGCGATTGCCAGGTCGGTGGCTTCGCTGAGCGCGAGGCCGCGCGCCCTCGCCTCTTCCAGCAGCGCGACGGCCAGAGGATGCTCCGAGCGCGCCTCGGCGGAGGCCGTGAGCCGCAGAACCTCGTCCGCGCCGAGCGGTGAGCGAATGGCCTCTGCCGTGATGCGCGGCTTGCCCTCGGTCAGCGTCCCGGTCTTGTCCATCGCGAGATGGCGAATATGAGCGAGGCGATGCAGGGCATCGCCTGAGCGGAAGAGAATACCCGCCTCCGCCGCCCGCCCCGTGCCGATCAGCAGCGAGATCGGCGTCGCCAGCCCCATCGCGCAGGGGCAGGCGATGATGAGCACGGCGATGGCATTCACGAGCGCGAAGGGCAGGGCCGGGGCCGGCCCGAAGGCAAGGCCACCCGCGAAGGCCAGCATGGCGATGAGCAGGATGCCCGGCACGAACAAACGCGTGATGCGATCGACCAGAGCCTGAATGGGCAGGCGCGAACCCTGCGCGGCCTCGACCATGCGGATGATATCGGCCAGAACGCCCTCCTGCGCGAGGCCGCGGGCGCGGATCAGCAGCGCGCCGGTCTGGTTCACCGTTCCGCCGATGACGCGCTCGCCCGGCCCGCGCAAGACCGGCAGGGGCTCGCCCGTCAGCATGCTTTCGTCGATGGGGGATTGGCCCTCGACAATGTCGGAATCGACCGGAATGCGCTCGCCCGGGCGGATTTCGATGAGATCGCCGCGCTGCACCTCTTCCAGCCGGATCTCGACCACCGCGCCATTGCGGCGCACGCGGCAACGCGCGGGGCGAAGGGCTGCGAGCCGCTCGATGGAATCGGTCGCGCGACGGCGCGCGCGGCCCTCGATGAAGCGCCCGAGCAGCACGAGCGTCACGATCACCATCGCCGGCTCGAAATAGAGATGCCGCGCTTCCTCGGGCAGCCAGGCCGGACCGGCGAGACTGACGAGCGAGAAAAGATAGGCCGCGCCGGCACCGAGCGAGACGAGCGTATTCATGTCCGGCGAGGCATGCTTCACGGCGCGATAGCCGCCGATGAAGAAATCGCGTCCCGGCCCCAGGAGCAGCAGCGTCGCGAGCACGGCTTGCAGGAGCCCGAAGGCCTGATCACTGACAACATCAGCCCGGGCGTGATGAAGGGCCGGAAAGAGATGCCCGCCCATCTCGGCCACGAAAACGGGCAGCGTGAGAAGGGTGGCCAGCAAAAGCCGGGCCTTGATGCGCTCTTCGCCATTCTGCGCCCTGGCGGGGACGCCGGGAGGGCGATGGATGTCGAGGCGCGCTGCGGCATAACCCGCATCCTCGATTGCCTCGATCACGAGGGCATCCGAAAAATCCGGCCCCGCTGCGACATGCGCGCGATTGGTCGCGAGGTTCACATGGGCCGAATCGAGGCCCGGCACCTGCTGCAGCACACGCTCGATGCGGGCGGCGCAGGCGGCGCAGGTCATCCCCTCCACCACGAAGATGCGGGGCTCGGCAATGGGCAGGGCGGGCGAGGCGTTCATGCCGTCAGCGTCTGATGCCTTCGAAGCCTTGTGCAAGCCGGGGTGTGATCGTTACATCCCCCCGTGCTGGCTGATATGGGTTCGGCCGCACGGCTTTCGCAAGGGCCAGGATCAATCCCGGCATGGGGCATCAATCGCAGGATGAAGGAATCTCAGGATAGGAATCGATCATGGCGAAATTTCATGTTCCCGATATGGGCTGCGGCGGCTGCGTCAGCACCATCGAGCGCGTGTTGAAGAAACTCGACCCCGAGGCGCGCATCGCGGCCGATCTTGGCGCTCGGACGGTTGCCATCGAAACGCCGGTGGCGGTGGAAGCGTTGCAGGATGCGCTGAGGAAGGCGGGCTTTCCGGCCACCCTTCAATCCGCGGCCTGAAGCTCAGGCCGTCGCCCCCGAGCGGGCTTTCCGGCGGCGGATGACGATGGCCAGAGCCACGAGCATGGATTGAAACACGACGATGGCCGGGCCGGTCGCGGCATCGGCATGGAAGCTCAGCAGGGTGCCGGCCAGCGACGAAAACATCGCCGCGCCCATCGCGATCGGCAGCATGCGATCGAACCGCTGGCTCAGGAGCCCCGCAATCGCGCCCGGCGCGATCAGCATTGCCACCACCAGCAGCACGCCGACGGCCTTCATGGCCGCGACGATTGCCAGGGCCAGCAGGATCAGCAGCAGCGAATCGAGCCGGCCGACCGGGAGCCCGATGGCGCGGGCATGGGCAGGGTCGAACCCGGCCAGCAGCAGGTCGCGGCGCTTGGCCAGCACGATCAGCGTGGTCGGGACCGCGATGAGCGCGATCTCCGTGACATCGTTCCATTCGAGGCCGAGCATGTTGCCGAAGAGAATATGCAGGAGGTGCTGGTCGGTCTCGACCCTCAGGAACAGCACGAGGCCCAGGGCGAACATACCGGAGAAGAGGATGGCCATCACCGCATCGGGCCGGATGCGGCTCGCGGCGGCCATCCTGCCCGTGAGCCAGGCGGTGAACAGCCCGGCTGCGAAGGCGCCGAGGGTCAGCGGCAAGGCGAGCAGATGCGCGACGACGATTCCCGGCAGCACGGCATGGGAAATGGCATCGCCCATCAGCGACCAGCCACGCAGCACGAGGAAGCAGGAAAGGGTCGCGCAAACCAGGGCCACGAGAAGGGCAGCCACCAGCCCGCGCTGCATGAAGCCATGCGCGAGCGGATCGATGAGGAGGGCCACCAGGCTCATCGCTCACCCGCTTTCGCCGCGCGGCGCAAGCGCCACGCCCGCCATTGCCCCTGTTTTGGCGCGAAGAGGAACGCAAGCGCGAAAAGGCCGGTCTGGGCCAGCACGATGAGGCCTCCCGTCGCGCCATCAAGGAAGAAGCTCGCATAGGCGCCAACTGCGCCGCACACTGCGCCGAGAATCGAGGCGAGGCCGAGCATCACGCCGAAACGGTCGGTGAGGAGATAGGCCGTCGCACCCGGTGTCACCACCATGGCGATCACGAGAATCGCGCCCACGGCCTGCATGGCGGCCACGCTTGCGGCAGAGAGCAGCGCGAAGAAGAGCAGGCGCAGGCGCCACGGATCAAGGCCGGAAATGCGCGCCTGCGCCTCATCGAAGAAGGCGAGCATCAAATCGCGCCAGCGCATGGCCAGAAGCGCCAGCGCCAGCACCGAGATCACCAAGACCTGCAGGATATCGGCATCGGAAATCGCGAGAATGTTCCCGAAGGCGATGGTCTGCACGCTGACCGAAGTGGGTCTGAGCGAGACAATCAGCAAGCCAAGCGCGAAAAAGCCCGTGAAGATGAGACCGATGGCGACATCCTCCTTGAGCGACGTGAGGCGCCTCAAGAGCGCGATGCCGCCTGCCGCGAGCAGGCCGGAAAGGAAGGCGCCAAGCGCGAAGGGATAGCCGGCAATCGCGGCAATCGCCACACCCGGCACCACGGCATGCGAGAGCGCATCGCCCATCAGCGACCAGCCCTTGATCACGAGGAAGGCCGAGAGCGCGCCACAGAGAGCGCCCACCAGGGCGCTGATCGCGATGGCCCTGGCCATGTAGGAATAGGCGAAGGGCTCGAACAGCACGTCCATCAGCGCGGCTCTTCCGGCGGGCGCTTCACGAGGGTTTCGGCATCCCGCGGGCCGTAGAGCACGAGCGGGCGCTCGTCATCGGTGAGAACGGTCACGCGGCGGTCGTCATCGTCATCATGCAGCGCGCCACCCCCCAGCCGGATATGGCGCAGGCTGCCGCCGAAAGCTTCCGCGAGGTTCGCCTCCGTGAACGTCGTGGCGGTCGGGCCCTGCGCAAGGACCGTCTGGTTGAAGAGCACGACCTCGTCACAGAAATCCGGCACGGAACCAAGATTATGGGTGGAAACGAGCATCAGCCGGCCCTCGTCGCGCATCGCGCGCAGCAGCATGATGATCGCGTTCTCGGTCTTGACGTCCACGCCCGTGAAGGGCTCATCGAGCAGGATGATCTCGCTTTCCTGTGCGAGCGCACGGGCGAGGAACACGCGCTTGCGCTGCCCGCCGGAGAGTTCGCCAATCTGCCTTTTGCGCAGTTCCGCGAGGCCCACGCGCTCCAAAGCCGCACTTACCGCGGCGCGATCCGCCGCGCGGGGGATGCGCATGAAATTCATGCGGCCATAGCGGCCCATCATCACCACGTCTTCCACGAGCACGGGGAAGGTCCAGTCCACCTCCTCGGCCTGCGGCACATAGGCGACGAGACCGGATTTCAACGCCTCGCGCACCGGCTTGCCCGAAAGCGTCACCTCGCCGCGTGCGGGCGCCAAAAAACCCATGATCGCCTTGAAAAGGCTCGATTTTCCCGAACCGTTCACGCCCACCAGGGCGGTGATGGTCCCGGCACGCAGCGCGAAACTCGCCCCGCACACGGCAGTGACGCCATTCGCGTAGGTGACCCACAGATCGGAGACCACAAGACCGGGCGAGAACGTCCGGCCCTGTGATGATCGGTTTTTCATGTGCCGAAGCCTCGCGCGATGGTCTCCACCGTCACTTCCAGCAGCTTGAGGTAAGTGGGCACGGGGCCATCCGCCGTCGAGAGGGAATCCACGTAAAGAACACCACCATATTGCGCGCCGGTCTCGCGGGCCACCTGCTTGGCGGCACGATCCGACACCGTGCTTTCGGAGAAAACGACCGGGATCCTGTTCTTCCGCACGAGATCGATGAGCCGGCGAACCTGCTGCGGCGTGCCCTGCTCATCGGCGTTGATCGGCCAGAGATAGGCCTCGCGCAGGTTGAAATCGCGGGCGAGATAGCTGAAGGCACCTTCGCTGGTCACCAGCCAGCGCTGCGCTTCGGGAATGCGCGAGAGGCGCTGACGCAAGGGCTCCTCCACCGCGCGGATCTTCGCGGCATAGGCAGCCGCGTTGCGGGCATAGATCGCGGCATTGGCAGGGTCGGCCGCGCTCAGCGCCTTTCGGATATTCTCGACGTAAACGAGCGCCGCCTTCGGCGACATCCAGGCATGCGGATTGGGCTTACCGGCATGGCCGCCTTCGCGGATGGGCATGGGCTCCACGCCTTCGCTGACGACAGCACTTTTCGCATTCTTCAGGCTCGCGAAAAACTTCTCGAACCAGCGTTCGAGATTGAGCCCGTTCCACAGGATCAACTGCGCACCTTGCGCCCGCACGATATCCTGCGGGGTTGGCTGGTAATCATGGATCTCCGCGCCGGGCTTGGTGATGCTCTCGACGATCGCGGCTTCGCCCGCGACGTTCTGCGCGATGTCCTGAATAATCGTGAAGGTGGTCGCGACCTTGAGCTTTGTCCCGTTCTGGGCGGAAGGCATGCCCGGCCATGCGCAAAGCGCCAGAGCGCCGACCAGCAGCTTCCGGCGGGATGGGGAAATGACCGTGACGGCAGATCCCGCATTCGATGTCATGTTTCACTCCATGGATTGCATAGCGCATCTTCATGCTATTGCGAATGAATTGCATCTGTCAATCTTGTTGCGAATAAAACGCAAGACGAGCGTTGCATCGCCTCGCGGCTGAGGTTATGCCTCAAGCATGAGTGGCGAAATCGAGCGCTACGAGCGCTTCCGGCAGGATTTGAAGGCAGCGGGCATCCGCCTGACGGGTCCGCGCAAGGTCATCCTGCGCGTGCTCGCCGAAGCGGACGACCATCCGGATGCGCATGCGCTTTTCCTGCGTGCATCAGCCATCGATGCCGCAGTCTCGCTGTCCACGGTCTATCGCACGCTGAAATTGCTGGAGGAGCGGGGCGCCATCCAGCGCCACGCTTTCGCGGATGGCCGCTCGCGTTTCGAGAACAATGATGTCGAGCACCACGATCACCTGATCGACCTCGATACAGGCGCGGTGATCGAATTCCGCTCGGAAAAGATCGAGCGTTTGCAGGCCGAGATCGCCGCCGAACTCGGCTATGACATCATCCGGCACAAGCTGGAACTCTACGGCCGTCGCCGGCCGAAGAACTGAGCCCAGGATTCATTTCAGCAGCTCGAAGCGGATGTCCTGCTGGCCCTCCATCAGCACCTTGCGCCCGAGGGTATAGAGGTTCTCAAGCCCGCTTGTGAGCGTGATGAAGTGGTTGCCCGAGAGCTGGCCGGCCTTTGAGGCGAAGCTCACATAGCCATAGGCGAGCAGGATTTCCGTCTCCGAGACCCCGCCGGGATAGAGGATGATCTCGCCCGGCGAGGGATAGCAGGTATTGTTCTCGTAGCCCACACCGAAATCGAGATCGCCGAGGGGCACCCACACGCCTTCGCCCGACCAGCGGACATGGATGATCTTCGAGACGAAGGGCAGATGCTTCTTGAAGGCCGCCACGGTCTTCGGCGCGCGTTCATGCTCGAAGCGGGCCTCGAAGACGTAAGGACCGGCGGTGATTTTCAGTTCGGCCATGGCAAGCTCCAGTCAGGGAAAGGTCAGTCGTGCTTTTTCGCAAGATCGAGCACGGCGCGGAAAAGGGTGGCGGTGGCGATGCCGAGATCGGCCTCGGAGGTGAATTCATCGGGGCTGTGGCTGATGCCCGCCTTCGAGCGCACGAAGAGCATCATGAAGGGTAATTTACCGCGAAAAGACATGGCATCATGCCCCGCGCCGCTCGGCAGCAGACGGATGGGTTTCTGAACCACGCTTTCCGCCGCTTCCGCCATCGTGAGGCGCAGGCCAGGATCGCATTCCGAAGCGGGCGCCTCATAGGTATAGGCGAGATTGGCCTCGACCTTTCGGGCGGCCGCAACGGCCTCGATGGCCTGGCGGATGCGCGCCTCGGCCTCCTTGCGCACGGCATCGATTTCGGAACGGAAATCGAGCGAGAATTCCACCGCGCCGGGAATGGTGTTCACGGACGCGCCCGGCACGCGCAACTGCCCGATGGTGGCGACGAGGCCTGCGGTCTCACGGCCGATGCGTTCCACCGCGAGCACCATCTCGGCGGCCGCCGACAGCGCATCGCGCCTCATCGCCATGGGCACCGTGCCCGCATGGCCGGCCAATCCGACGATGCGGCAGGAACCCCGCGTGACGCCCTGGATCGCCGTGACCAGCCCCACCGGGCGGTTCTCGGCTTCGAGCACCGGGCCCTGCTCGATATGAAGCTCCAGATAGCCAAGCCCGCTTTGCCCCTGCCAGGGCGCGGCAGGATCGCCCTCGGGGCATCCGAATTCAGCGAGCGCCATGCGGCGCGTGATGCCGTCCTCGCCCTTCTCATCAAGGATTTTCGGGTTGAACCGCCCCGCAACCGCCGCCGAGCCGGTGAGCGTGGAAGGAAAGCGCACGCCCTCCTCATCGCCGAAAGCCAGAACCGTGAGGCCGAAAGGCAGACGCTGGCCGGCCGCATTCAGCCGGCGCACGATCTCGATGGCCGAGACCACGCCCAGCGTTCCATCATATTTTCCGGCATCGCGCACGCTGTCGATATGCGAGCCGAGCAGCAGATGCGGCGCATCGGGATTGGAGCCGGGATAGGTGCCGATCAGCGTCGCCAGCGGGTCCAGCCTGACGCTCATCCCCGCATCGCGCATCCAGCTTTCCACAAGGGTCACGGCGCGGCGATGGCTTTTCGAGAGGTAGAGCCGGGTGATCTTTCCCGGCTCATCGGTGATGGACGCGAGTTCATCGAGACGCGCGAGGACGGCCGCGCCGAGATCGGCCGGCGAGGGAAGCGCGAAGGCACTCATTTCGAATTCACCCAGAGCGAGAGCGTCCGGCGCTCCTCGGCGGTCATTTCGGTGATGTTGCCGGGCGGCATCGCATGGGTCAGCACCGAATGAAGGCGGATCGCCGCCTTCTGCCGGGCGATGCGCTCGGCGGTGTCGAGCATCACGCCCTTCGGCGCGATCCCGATGCCCTGCCAGACCGGCTCTCGCGCATGGCACATCGAACAGCGCGAGGTGACGATCTGCTCCACTTCCAGCGGCGCTTTCGGCAGCGTGGACGCGACCGCCGGCTCCACAAGCGGGGAGAGCCCGAGCCTTTCACGCCCTGCGGGGGAGGCGCTCATGGTGATCCACGCGGCGATAGCCAGCGCAAGCGTCGCCACGATCCAGGTCCACCACTGATGGCCTTTTCCAGCGTGGTGCAGGTTGAAATAGAGCCGCACCAGCGCACCGGCAATCATCACGAGGCCAACGATCACGAAGGTGTAGGGCGTCGACCAGACCAGCGGATAATGGTTCGAGACCATCAGGAACACCACCGGCAGGGTGAGGTAGTTGTTATGCGTGGAACGGATCTTCGCGCGCTTGCCCAAAGCCGGGTCCGGCACCTGCCCCGAGGTCAGCGCCGCGATGATCTTCTTCTGCCCCGGAATGATGATCATGAACACATTCGCCGACATGATCGTCGCCATCACCGCGCCGGTATGAATCATCGCGCCACGGCCGGAGAAGAATTGCTGGAAAACCCAGGCAATGCCCACGATCAGCGCGAAAAGCACGGCTGACAGCGCCATCTCGTTCTTCGCAAGCGGCGAGCGGCAGAGCCCGTCATACACCCCCCAGCCGACGGCGAGGCCCAGAAGGCCAATGGCGCCGGCCGCAAACGGCGAGAGTTGCCGCACGGCGGGGTCGATCAGATAGAGGTCACTCTGCGCGTAATAGAGCCAGATCAGAAGGAAAAACCCGGTGATCCAGGTCGAGTAGCTTTGCCATTTGTGCCAGATCAGCTCCTGCGGCAGATGAGCGGGCGCCTCGAGATATTTCTTCACCTCGTAGAAGCCGCCGCCATGCACTTCCCAGGTGGCACCACCCTTGCCTGCGGGAATATCCGGCACGGCCTTCAACGTCGCATCGAGATGCATGAAGTAGAAGGAAGAGCCGATCCAGGCCATCGCGGTGACGATATGCGCCCAGCGGAGCAGCAGATTGCCCCATTCCGCGACGATCGGGTCCATTCGTTCCTCTTGCGGGTCAGCCAAAAAACGGGATTCGTCCGCCCGGATTCACTGAAGCATAGCGCGCGCCCGGGTTGAAGCGCCTTTGGTGGTTTAAGCGAAATTCATGCCGGTTCTTCCCGCCGGAAGCCTCTCGGCTTCGCCTCTCTCCCTCCGAGAGGAACCGGGCGGCACCGAATGGGTGCAGCGATCCGCGAGCCAAAGCCCACGGCATGCACCCCGCCACGACAACGAGAAACACGACATCGAGTAAGAGCCGGACAGGCCGGAGCTGTTCGCAGGAAGGGAAGGAATTCTGGTCGGTCGAGAAACTCATTTTGCACTTTCCAGCGCATTTCCATTCTGGAAGATTATGTTTCAAAAGCCGCCGGCCGGAACAGGCGCATGGGGAAAACCGTGGTGGATCATTACAAGCAGGGCCGCGCCACGCGCAGCCGCGTTCTCGGCGAGGCGCATGTCGCGCGCTCGGAAGCTGAGAAGACCGCCTTCGACGAGCCCTTCATCAACCTGATCACCGAGGCCGCCTGGGGCCATGTCTGGTCGCGCAACACGATTTCTCTGCGCGAACGCTCGATGCTCACCATCGCCCTTCTCGCGGGTCTCGGAAACGACCACGAACTCGCCATGCATATCCGCGCCACCGCGCAGACCGGTGCCAGCGAGGCGGATGTGATGGAGGCGCTTCTGCATGTCGCGATCTATGCCGGCGTGCCGCGCGCAAACCAGGCGATCAAGATCGCCAGGGAAACCTTTGCCGAAATGGCGAAGGCCAAGGCCTGAGGGGGGAGAAGCAGCCATGAAGCCTGCGGAATATCACCAGCGCGACCGGCTCTGGCAGCCACCGCAACTCACGCCGAACTACAAGACCAGCGTGCCCCGCTCGCCCCGGCAAGCCTTGCTGTCGATCGAGCAGTCGATGTCGGAGATCACGGGCCCGGTCTTCGGGCATGGCGATATCGATCCGATCGACAACGACCTGATCAGGAATTACGCCAAGACGGGCGACCCCATCGGCGAACGCATCATCGTTCACGGCCGCGTGCTCGACGAGAATAACCGGCCCGTGCCGAATACCCTGATCGAGATCTGGCAGGCCAATGCGGGCGGCCGTTACCGACACAGGAAGGATACCTATCTCGCGCCGATCGACCCGAATTTCGGGGGCTGCGGCCGCACGCTGACCGACGCCAACGGCTTCTATTTCTTCCGCACCGTGAAGCCCGGCGCCTACCCCTGGCGCAACTGGGTGAATAACTGGCGCCCGGCGCATATCCATGTTTCGGTTTTTGGCGCGAGCTTCTCGCAGCGCCTCATCACCCAGATGTATTTCGAGGGTGATCCGCTCATCGCGAAATGCCCGATCGTGAATTCCATTCCCGATCCGCGCGCGGTTGAGCAACTCATCGCGCCCCTCGACATGAATGCCGCGATTCCGCTCGACAGCCTCGCCTACAAGTTCGACATCACCTTGCGCGGGCGGCGCTCCACGCTGTTCGAAAATCGCCTGGAGGGGAACTGAAGCATTTCCAGGAAAAGTGGAGACCGGTTTTGCGTTGGAAGCACGTCGATCAAGGAAAAGGCCCCATGCCCCAGCCGCTGGATTACCGCAAGGAAACACCCTCGCAGACCGCTGGTCCTTATGTGCATATCGGCCTCGCGCCAGGTGCCGCAGGGTTCGATATCTACACAAATGAACTCGGGCGTGACATTGCGGGGCCTGACGCACCCGGCGAACGCATCCGCGTCGAGGGCCTCGTCCATGATGGCACCGGCGCGCCGGTGAAGGATGTGCTGATCGAGGTATGGCAGGCCGATTCGAACGGCATCTATCCGCATCCGGAAGACCCCCGCTTCGGCAAGGTCGCGCAAGGCTTTCGTGGCTGGGGCCGGGTCATCACGGATTTCGACACCGGCCTCTGGGGTTTCGAGACGATCAAGCCAGGTCCGGTGATGGGTCGCAATGGCCGTCTGCAGGCGCCGCATCTCTCGCTCTGGATCGTGGCGCGCGGGATCAATCTCGGTCTGAATACGCGCGTCTATTTCGCCGACGAAGAAAATGCCAATCTCGCCGATCCCGTGCTGAACCTCATTGAGCAGCAGCATCGCCGCGCGACCCTTCTCGCTGACCGCGAGATGCGGCATGGCAAACCGGTCTATCGCTTCGACATCCGCCTGCAGGGCGAGAACGAAACCGTGTTCTTCGAGATCTGAATGATCTGGAGTATTTGCCGACTAGTGGATACCGGTTGGCGGAAAAAGCGGATGCGATAACAAAAAAGAGTGAGCGCCAGATCTCTTTCTGTCGGATCGGTTTGCGCTTTAACCACCCGCATCCTCGCGGCTCCCGGCCCGACCGAGCACAGCCGCGAGTTCGACCGCATTGCGCACGCCCATCTTTTCGAGGATGCGCGCCCGATGCACCTCTACCGTGCGCATCGCGATCCCGAGATCGCCGGCAATCTGCTTGTTGAGGCGCCCGGCGATCATCCGCTCCATCACTTCCATCTCGCGTCCTGAAAGGCTCGCGAGGCGCGTCTCGACCGCGAGGCGCGCTGTGCGCTCGGAACGCCGCGTGAGGCTCATCGCGTGGAGTTCGAGAATGCGGTCAACCATCTGGTTGTCACTGAAGGGTTTTTCGAAGAAATCCACCGCGCCCTTCTTCAGCGCTGCCACCGCAGCGGGCACATCAGCATGGCCCGAAAGCATGATGATGGGCTGCGTCGCACCGGCCTCCATCAGCCTGTCGAGCACTTCCAGGCCCGAAAGCCCATCCATGCGGATGTCGAGAATCACGACCCCGTCGAGATCCGCGCGATAGACCTCGAGGAAGGCTTCGCCGGATGGATAGCCGCGCGAATCGATGCCGCGCGATTGCAGCAGCCAGGCCATGGAATCGCGGACCGCATGCTCATCATCGACGATATGGACGAGAGGAATCTCTTTGCTCACGAGGCCAAGTCCAGCCTTTTCGCCACGGGAAGGAGCACCGTGAAGATCGTGCCGCCGCCGGGGCGCGGTGCCACATGCAGGCGGCCCTCATGCAATTCCACGATGGTGCGGCAGATGTTCAGGCCCATGCCCATGCCATCCGGCTTGCTGGAGACGAAGGGCTCGAACAGCCGGCCCCGGATTTGTTCGGGGATGCCTGTGCCGCGATCTTCCACGGAAATCGAGACGCCAGCCTCGGTCTCGCCCACGCGGATGCACATGCGGCGCTGGGCGCGAGGGGTCTGGCTCATCGCCTCCGCGCCGTTGCGCAGGAGGTTGATCAGCACCTGCTGGATGAGGATGGGATCGGCTTCCACCTCGGGAAGGTTCTCCGGCATGTCGAGTTCCACGCTCACGCCGGCCTTGCGCGTTTCGGTTTCCGCGAAGGCGATGCATTCCGCGAGCATGGGTGCCACCGGATTGGGCGCGATCTTCGGTTCGCTCTTGCGCACGAAATCATGCACGCGGCGGATGATCTGCCCGGCACGCTGCGCCTGGCCGCCGAGCTTTTCGAGCGCTTCCGTGATGCGCGCGGTGTCGGGTTTCGGTGCCTTCACAAGGTTGAGGCAGCCCGCGCCATAGGAGGCGATGGCCGCGAGCGGCTGGTTCAGTTCATGCGCGAGGGTGGAAGCCATCTCGCCCATGGTCACGAGGCGGGCCGTGCGCTGAAGCGAATCCTCCTGCGCCTTCGCCATTTCCTCAGCGCGCTTGCGATCCGTGATGTCGAGCACGGAAGCCATCCAGCCCGCATGCTTGCCCGCGGCGTCGATCAACGGTGCCTCGTAGATCAGAACGTCGAAAAGCGCGCCATCGGCCCGGCGGAATTTCAGCTCGAACCCCTCTGGCGGCGCATCACCGGCGAGCACCCGATCATGGATCGCTCGGGTGCGGACGAGGTCATCGGGGTCCCAGTAGGGCATGGGCGGGGATTGGCCCACGAGCGTCCCGGCATCCACGCCGAGCATCCGGCAGAAGGCGGAATTGACGTAGATGATCCGCCCGTCGAGATCGCGGGCGCGCATGCCGACCGTGAGGGAATCCTCCATCGCCTTGCGGAAAGCCGATTCGGCGCGCAGGGCCGTTTCGGCATCGAGGCGCTTGCGCACATGGCGATGCGCGAGAACGAGCGAGACCATGGCGAGCAGCGCCAGTGCGACAATCGCGCCGATCAGCACGCTGTTGGTGTTCACCCCCGGTTCGGTATGCGGCGCGATCTGCAGCACAGCCCCCGGCAGGGGCGGATCGAGGCTGATCGCATGGCTCTCGCGGCTTTCGCTGGGCTTGCTGCGCGACTTCGAGGCAAGGATGCGCCCCGCCATATCCAGGAGCCGCACATCGTATTTCTCGGCGATCCACCATGGCACGTGCCGCGCGAGCAGCGCGTCGATCGCGATGGTCGCGACCACCATCACGGCGGGGCCGGAACCATCGGCCACCGGGGCGGCCATGTCGATCACGGAGCGCTCACCCTGCACCGCGCGGGGCTTGCCATAGATCGGGCGCATGTTCGCCGAGAGGGAACGCTGGATGAGTTCGTTGCGGGCATCGAGCGAGGGGCGGTCTCCCACGGAAGGGATGGCGAGATGAATGCCGCCATTGTCGAGCAGCCAGCTGATCGAGGCCATCTCCGGGGTCGACGCGATCAACTGCCGCGCGTTGCCGAGCAAGGCCTCGTCATTCGCCGCCCAGCGCCCGGAATCGAGCGCGAGGCGGGCAATCGCATCCTCTTTCACGCCAAGCTGGAAGCGCAGGGTCTGCTCGACCCAGAGCGCGTCGGTGAGCAGGGAAACGCGCCTGCGCTCCCGTTCCTGGCGCTCGACATACCAGAGGATGCCGGAGATCAGCACCGCGAGCAGGGCGATCGCCATGAGCGGGACGGCCGCAAGCATGGCGCGCGCCATGTGCTCGCGCCGGCGCAGGCCGGTTCGGGATTTCGAACGCATCGGTTCGGGCGAGCGTTCCGCTTCGTTCATGCCTGGCGCTTTCCCATCTCGCGCGAAAACTTGCGGTTTTCTCTTCCGAACCTAGCGCTTGCGCGGGCGGGAGGCGATTGCGGATTTCCGCGACCGCCGGAAGAGAACGCAGCAAGGGGCGGGCCCCGTCTTCAGCCCAGAGCGGCAGCCATGCCCTTCGCAAGTTCTTCCTCGCCCATCAGAACCTTGTCCGCGCCCACTTTTCTGAGATATTCCACGGCCTCCGTGCTGTGCGCCCGCGCCACCACCCAGATGCCGGGATTGGCCGCCTTCGCCGCTTCGACGAGATGCCCGGCCTCGAAGGCATCCGGGATGGCCGAGATCAGGTAGCGGGCCCCGGCGAGGTTCAGCCTTTCCAGCATGGCGGGCTCGCCGCAGGGCCCCAAGAACGCCTCCACACCCTCCGTCTTGAGCGCCTCGACCGTCTCGGCCTCCTCCTCCACAACCAGATGGGCGATGCCGCGCGCCTGCAGGTCCGCGCGCAGGCGCGAACCCACGCGACCATGCCCCACGAGAACGGCGTGGTTGGTGAGCCGCGTCGGCTCCTCCTCTTCGGAAGGGGCGCGCGGAGCGGCGGGCAAAACAGGTGCATCACCCGTGGCGCGCTGCGCATAAATGCGGTCAATCGCAAGGAACATCAGCGGGTTGACAAGAATCGACAGGATCGCGCCCGCCACGACGAAATCGCTCGCGGCCTGCGGCACGATCGCGAGCTTCACCGCCAGCACGATCAGGATGAAGGAGAACTCGCCGATCTGCGCGAGGCTCGCCGAAATCGTCATGGCGACGCTGTTCGAATAGCCGAAGGCGCGCACGATGAGATAGGCCGCGACCGATTTTCCCACCGTGATGATCAGGAAAGTCGCGATCACCGCGAAGGGATGGTTCGCAAGAACGCGCGGATCGAACAGCATGCCCACGGAAACGAAGAAAAGCACCGCAAAGGCATCGCGCAGCGGCAGGGTTTCCTTCGCGGCCTGATGACTGAGCGGCGATTCCGCCAGCACCATGCCGGCGAAGAAGGCCCCGAGCGCAAAGGATACGCCGAACAGTTTCGCCGAGCCGAAAGCGACACCGAGCGCAATGGCGAGCACCGCCAGGCGGAACAGTTCGCGCGAGCCGGTATGGGCCACGTAATGCAGCATCCAGGGAATGAGCTTGCGGCCGATGACGAGCATGGAGGCGACAAACAAGGCCAACTTCGCCGCCGTGATCAGCAGCGTGCCCCAGACCGGGCCAACACCCAGCGAGGCCGCAAGACCGGGGCTTGCCATCTCCGCCGGCGCCTTGCCGCCAAGCAGGGCGGCCAGCGGCGGAACGAGAACCAGTGTCACCACCATCACAAGGTCTTCGACGATGAGCCAGCCGACAGCGATCCGGCCCTTCTCGGTCTCCACCTGCCGGCGTTCCTGCAGGGCGCGCAGCAGCACCACGGTGCTCGCGACCGAAAGCGCAAGCCCGAAGACAAGGCCCGCGCCCATGCCCCAGCCCATCGTCCAGGCGAGGCCCATCCCGAGCAGGGTTGCGACAGCGATCTGGCCGAGCGCGCCGGGCACGGCGATCACCCGCACCGAGAGCAGGTCCTTCAGCGAGAAATGCAAGCCCACGCCGAACATCAGCAGGATGACGCCGATCTCCGCGAGCTCCACCGCGAGCTTCTGGTCTGCCACGAAGCCGGGGGTGAAGGGCCCCACCATGATGCCGGCCATCAGATATCCCACGATGGGCGGCAACCGGAAACGTTGCGCAACCACGCCCAGCACGAAGGCGAGACCAAGGCCGACAGCGATCGTGGCGATCAGCGGGGTATCGTGCTGCACGGCTTTCCTCCTCCTTCGAACGGAGTGACGTGGAGCGGGAATTAAGGCCGAGACCCTCCGTTTTCAACGCTCGAATTCAACATGTTCCCAAGAGTGTTACTCCTGCGCCAGCTGAAGAAACGCCTGTGGCGGCAGTGGATTTGCCGATACGGCCCGAATCCGGTCCCACACCATGGCAGAAAAGACCCGAAGATCCACAGACAGAGGCAGATCAGAAACGGGTTCAAATGCGATCCATGGCAAGGATTCGAGCAGTTTTCATTCCCTTCACTCTAGAACTGCTTGGAAACGACGGGCGCAATGAGGCGAACAGTGACGGTTGACCACCAACCATCAGCAAGGCCGGGCTTGACGGTGATGCCCCCATCCGTCGTGTCGCGCCTGATCACCACGGACCTTCCGACCAGAAGTTCGAGCAGCCGTCATTTTCCCGCGTCATTCGGCGCGAGATTGCGCGATTTCGGGCTGGTGGAGACCAGAAAGCCCAGAAAATCAGAGGTTGGATGGTGCTGATGGAGAGGATTGAACTCTCGACCTCTCCCTTACCAAGGGAGTGCTCTACCACTGAGCTACATCAGCGACGCCAGAAGCGAGCCCTTGCCATAGGGGAGGGGGGCGGTCAAGCGTGCTCGCAGGAACATTCCGCCTTGTCGAGGATTGATTATGCTGCATCGCACAATAATTGTTGCGCCGCACAATGGAAGGTGTTAAATTTTCCATCATCGATTGTCGTTTTGAGCCCGGTTGGGCCCTCACCCGAGGAGAGAGACCATGGCCAGTTCCAAGAAGCCGCCCGTTGGCGGTTCCAAGTCGGCGGCGCCCGCCCCCGCACCCCTCCCGCCCGTGCCGGCCCAGGTGGCAGCACCCGTCGCTCCCGCTGTTGCAAAGCCGTTGGAAGCCAAGCTCGAGGCAAGGCCTGTGGAGAGCAAGCCTGTCGAAATGAAGCCGGGTGCGGCCAGGAGCCCGGAAGCAAAGGTGGCGCAGTTGAAATTCGCGCCAGTCGTCACCAGGCCCGCTTCGGCCGTTGAAGCGCCAAAGGTTGAAGCGCCCAAGATCGAAGCACCAAAGGCTGCGACCCCGACCCAGCCGAAGGCAGAGGACTCCTCGCCCAAGCCCTCCTCCTCACCCAAGCCCGCCTCCTCGCTCAAGAACGAAAAACGTGTGCCCATTGCTGCCGCTCCGGCCAAGCCGATGGATGTTCTCAAGCCCGTCACCGTGCTTCAGGAGAATGTTCGCGCCAGCACCGAGAAGGCGATCACGGTGTTCCGCGGCCAGTATGCCGAAGTGAAAACCATGGCCGAGACGGCGACGAGCCAGCTTGAAGACAGCATGAAGGCTGCGCAGGAAGGCTCCCGCGCGCTGGGATTCAAACTGTTCGAGATCGCCAAGGCGCAGACCCAGGCGCATCTCGACCATGCAAAGACGCTGGCCGCGACCAAGTCACTGCCCGAACTCCTCACGGCGCAGCAAAGCTTCCTCGTCGCTCAGATCGAGATGGCGCAGAGCCGCAGCAAGGACGTGGCTGCGCTGGCCGGCAAGGTCGCCAACGACGTGACGGCACCGCTGCGTGCCTCGCTGAACCTGCTGCTCCGCCGCTAAGGCGCCGAGAGGCCATTTCAGAGCCGGCGCGTGGCAAATCCGCGTGCCGGCTTTTTCATCTCATGCGCGAGAGATGCTTGAAATCGTCGCGTTTTGCCTCTAGGGCTCTCGCCGGATGCAGTCGTAGCTCAGTTGGTTAGAGCGTCGGATTGTGGCTCCGAAGGTCGGTGGTTCAAGTCCACCCGACTGTACCATTCCCAAAAGCCACGTCATCACCCCAAACTTTTCCGGCTGAGCCCGCTCCGGGCGCACATGCCTGCGCCTCGTCCCCGGTTGCGAATCGGCAAACAAGAACACCCGGGCCGAAGCCCGGGTCGATGATCTGGCAGCGATGGCCGGCCGGATCAGGCCGCTTCGGTTTTCCGGCCTTTCACCATGTGGCCGATGCCCAGCACCGCCGCCGCTCCCACCACGGCCGCGCCGTAGAAGATGACCGCGATCGGCATGATCTTCGACACCATCCCGCCATGGCCGTCCGATTCCTGCACATTCGTCAGGTAAGCGGGGTTCAGGGCCTTGATCCAATCCATCACGATCGGGTCCGTCACCAGCATCTCGCCGGCGATCCAGCCGAGCAGCGCCGCGCCGCCCCAGACGATGACGGGGAAGCGGTCGATCAGGGTCGAGAGAAGCTGCGAGCCGAAGATGATCAACGGGATCGACAGCAGAAGGCCGAAGACGAAGAGCCAGATATTGCCGCCCGCCGCCGCCGCGATGGCGAGAACATTGTCGAGGCTCATCACGGCATCGGCAATCGCGATCGTGCGCACGGCGCGCCAGAGATTATCGCTCGATTCAACGCTATGCGCGTCCTCATCCTCGCCCACGGCCAGTTTCACGCCGATCCACAGCAGCAGAAGGCCGCCCACCACCTTCAGGAAGGGCACGTTGAGCAGGTAGGTGATGAAGACCGCGAAGATGATTCGCAGGCCGATCGCGGCGCCGGCACCGAGGATCATGCCCATGCGGCGCTGTTCCGGCGGAAGCGCGCGGCAGGCCAGCGCGATCACGACCGCATTGTCACCCGAGAGCAGGAGATCGATCCAGATGATCTTGAACAGCGGCGCCAGATAAGGCGTGATCCATTCCATGGTTTCTTGTCCTTGTCAGCCTGGCGGGTCGGCCAATCCGGGCGCGGTGGACCGTGCCACTGCGACAATCACGCCCCGCGTTTCCCCACTCTTATGCCCGTCCGGTCGCGAGACAAACACGCGAAGCGCCTCGCGCGTCAAGATCGACAGCCGGGACTGCCCGGGATAATCCGCCATCTCTTCGCCTGAATTGGCCAAATTGCGGATATCCACATCTCCGCCGGAAAGTGCGGGAAGAATGATCTGCTCGGGCGCGAGGCGAAAACCTTGCCCAACCGCCTTCACGATCGCTTCCTTGGCCGTCCAGATTCGCAGGAAGCCGCAAGCGCGCAACGCCTCGGGTTGCGCGGCGAGCCAGGCGCGCTCGTCTTCCCGCAGGACATTCAATGGAATGACGAGGTCCGGCACTTCGATTTCGAGATCGATGCCGATCGGCCGATCGGCGATGCCGATCAGCGCCAGAGCCTCGCGGGCCGCAAAGGAGACGTGAAATCCGAGGCCGGCGCGCTCCAGAACCGGGCGCCCCCGAACATCTGTCGCCACGCCCACATCGGCCGGGTTCACCCCGCGCGCCTCTGCGACCACCTGCCGCGCCAGCCGTCGCCGGGCGAGCCAGCCGTCGCGTGCCAGGCCCGCCGGGAGCGTTTGCGCCTGTTCTTTCTCCTCCGGCATGGCCGGGCAGAGCGCCGGAGGGAGATGCGTGAGATCGGCAAAAAACCATATGAATCCCGTATTTTGCAGCCTTTGTCCGAGATCGGCCAGCGGCGTGCCGAGGCCAGCCGGCGGCTCGGCCTCGCCATGGCGAAGGGCATCATGCGGGAGCTTCGGCAGCAAGGCGGACATGCTGGTCTGAGATCCCCTCCATGCGCGCCAAGCAGAGCCTTCTGGCAGGATGCACCTTTTATGCGCTTGCCGCCAGTGGTGCCGGAAGCCTAAATACAAGGGAGAACGGACCGATCCTGCCAGGGAAAACGGGCCGTTACACCAAAGGGAGACGGGCGCTGGCGCCCGGATGGTGAGTGTCGGATCGATCCATGGGGATGCCCAAACCGGCCAGCCGGCCAAGAGTTGCGCTTTTTGCCACCTGTCTCGTCGATCTCGTGCGCCCCTCCGTGGGTTTCGCCGCCGCGAAGCTCTTGGAAAAGGCCGGTTGTGCGGTGGAAGTTCCATCGCAGACCTGCTGCGGCCAGCCGGCCTTCAATTCGGGCGACCGGCGCACGGCACGCGATCTTGCCTTGCAGATGATCGAGGCCTTCGAGGGCTACGATTACGTGGTCGTGCCTTCGGGCTCCTGCGGCGGCATGATCGCGAAGCATTACCCCGAACTCTTCGAGGATGATCCGGGTCTCTCGATCCGCGCGCAGAATCTGGCCGGCAAGACCCATGAGCTGGTCTCCTTCCTCACGGATGTTCTGGGCGTGATGGCGGTCGAGGCGAAGCATTCCGGCTCCTGCACCTATCACGACAGCTGCTCGGGCTTGCGCGAACTGGGAATCAAGCGCCAGCCGCGACAGCTTCTCGGCTCCGTGGAGGGGCTTGAACTGGTGGAACTCAGGGATGCGGAAGTGTGCTGCGGGTTCGGCGGCACCTTCGCCGTGAAATATGGCCCGATTTCCGATCAGATCGTCACCGAAAAGGCGACCAGCGTGAATGCCACGGGTGCGAAGACCCTGCTGGCCGGCGATCTCGGCTGCCTGCTCAACATCGCGGGCAAGCTCTCGCGCATGGGCTCGGAGGTCGAGGTGCGGCATGTGGCGGAAGTGCTGGCCGACATGACCGACCGGCCGTCCATTGGCAAAACGGGAGCCTCCTCATGAGCGTGCATCCCACCTCCCACAGCTTCAAGGACAATGCGAGCAAGGCCATCGCCGATGGCTCGGTGCCGCGCGCGCTGAAGAATGTGCGGCAGAACTTCATCGACAAGCGCGTGAAGGCGGTCGACGCCCTGCCGGAATTCGAGGCCCTGCGCGAGAGCGCGAGAGAGATCAAGAACCACACGCTCGCCCATCTCGACCTCTACCTCGAGCGTTACGAAGCCAAGGTGAAGGACAGCGGCGGCCACGTTCATTTCGCGATCGATTCCGCCGAGGCGCGCAGCATCGTGCTGGATATCTGCCGCAAGGTCGGCGCTCGCACCGTGACCAAGGGCAAGTCGATGATCTCCGAGGAGATCGGGCTCAATGCCCATCTCGAAGCTGCGGGCATCGTGCCGGTCGAGACCGATCTCGGCGAATACATCATCCAGCTGCGCGGCGAGACGCCGAGCCACATCATCGCGCCGGCGGTCCATCTCACGAAGGACCAGATCGAGAAGGATTTCCGCCGCGTCCATACGCAGCTTGATCCGAACCGCGACCTCACCGAGAAGCGCTCGCTCCTCACCGAGGCACGCACCATGCTGCGCGAAAAGTTCCTCGCGGCGGATGTCGGCATTACCGGCGCGAATTTCCTCATCGCGGAAACCGGTTCCTCGGTCATCGTGACGAACGAAGGCAATGGCGATCTCACGCAGATCCTGCCGCGCGTGCATATCGTCATCGCTTCCATCGAGAAGCTGGTGCCGACGCTTGAAGATGTGAGCCAGATCCTGCGCGTGCTCGCGCGCTCCGCCACCGGGCAGGAGATGAGCGTCTATACGACCTTCTCCACCGGCCCGCGCCGCGCCACCGATGTCGATGGCCCGGAGGAATATCACGTCGTCCTGCTCGATAATGGCCGCTCGGCCATGCTGGGCACGGAGTTCCAGGACATGCTGCGCTGCATCCGCTGCGCGGCCTGCATGAACCACTGTCCCGTCTATCACCAGATCGGCGGGCACGCCTATGGCTGGATCTATCCCGGCCCGATGGGCTCGGTGTTGACCCCCTCGCTGATCGGGGTGGACAAGGCCGGGCACCTGCCCAACGCCTCCACCTTCTGCGGGCGCTGCGAGAGCGTGTGCCCCATGAAGATCCCGCTGCCGAAGATGATGCGCCACTGGCGCGAACGCGAATTCGAGCGCAACCTCAACCCGGCCGTCGCGCGCTATGGTCTCGGCTTCTGGGCGTTCTTCGCGAAAAAACCGTGGCTCTACAACCTCTCCACGCGCGTCGCGGCCAAGGCCATGAACCTGATGGGCCGCAAGAAGGGGCGCTTCCAGAGCCTGCCCGGCCTCGGCGCCTGGACCAAGTACCGCGATTTCGCCGTGCCGGAAGGCGAAACCTTCCAGGCACAATGGAAACGGAGGGCGGGGAAATGAAGAAAGATGAGTATATTCGGCCAACAGTTGGCGATTTTATTCGAGAACTCCGTATGTATCCGGAAGATTGTGAAATCATGATTGGGCCAGATGAGGACGGCAACGAAATACGATTTTACCGCCTGAAAAAACGAGACGAGAAATTGCTTCAAATTGAGTTGTCGCCGCACTCGGAGGTAGAATGACCTCCCGCGACACGATTTTCGCCTCCATCCGCCGCTCTTTGCATGTGAAGGGCGACGAGCGCATCCGCACGGCCATCGTCGAGGAGCGGCTCGACCGCGCGCCGAAGGGCGTCGTTCCGGCGCGCGCGCAACTCGATGCCGCCGGCAAGCTCGCGCTCTTCATCGAGAAGGCCGAGGGCGTGCAGGCGAGTGTCGCCCGTGTGCCATCCGCGAAAGAGGTGCCGGGCGAGGTCGCGCGCTATCTGCGCGACAACAATCTCCCCGCCGCTCTCCGCATGGGCGATGATCCGCGTCTCTCGGCCATGCCGTGGAAGGAAACCGCACTGGATGTCACCACCGGCCGCTCGAACGGGCTCGATCTCTCCGGCATCACCCATGCGGAGACAGCCATCGCGGAAACCGGGACGCTGGCGATCCTCTCGGGCCACGAGAACCCGACGACGCTGAATTTCCTGCCCGACAACCACATCGTGGTGCTCAACGCCTCCGATCTCGTGGCGGATCTCGAAAGTGTCTGGGCACGCCTGCGCAAGAAGGTGGGCAAGGGCGAGATGCCGCGCACGGTGAATTTCGTCACCGGCCCCTCGCGCTCGGGCGATATCGAGCAAACGATCCTGCTCGGCGCGCATGGGCCACGGGCTCTGCATATTGTGGTCGTAGAGGGGTAGTTCGGGTTCTGGCCCGGCCATCCTGTCTCGCTCAGGCTGGCGGAAGACAGGGTTAAGCCCCGGCAATTCCTTTACCATGTTGCGATAACCTATCCGGAACCAATGTCCGGAGTGGCGTTCAACCGTGCGTGCGGCCCTTCTCTTTGCAGGCTCTTTCCTCACTTCGGTGGCGCTTGCGCAGAATGCGCCACCACCCCCGCCCGCTCCTCCCATCCCGCAGCAGGCGATCGAGAGAACCTCGCCTCCTCACGCCGCCGAGGCGCCGAAGCCTCTGGCCGAGAAGTCCAGGCCCGTCGCCAGGGCGAAGCCCAGGCCCGCGCCGCCGCCCATGCCGCTGATGCGCGTGGTGGCGAAGGATGATCCGCGCCCCACCGTTTTCCCCGGCGCGGTGGATGCCATTCAGGATGCCGCCGAGCGCTATCGCCAGATTGCCGAGAGCGGCGGCTGGCCCCGGTTGCCGGCCGGCACCTACAAGGCGGGCCAGACGGGCGAAGCGATCGCCCTGCTGCGCCAGCGCCTGATCCGCGAGGGTGATCTCGATGCCGCCGATCTCGGCGGTTCGGATTTCGATCCCACGCTGACCCAGGCTGTGAAGAACTTCCAGGGCCGGCATGGGCTTGCGCAAACCGGCATTGTCGGAATGCTGACACTCAGGGCGCTGAATGTCGGCGCGCATGAGCGCTTCCAGCAACTGAACGAGAGCGCAAGACGACTGCGCTCGCGCAATTTCAGTTTTGGCCCGCGTTACGTGGTGGTGAACATCCCCTCGGCCTCGGTGGAGGCGATCTCGTCCGGTCAGGTGGAGCGTCGGCACATCGCTGTGGTCGGCAAGGCGGATCGCCCCTCGCCCGAGTTGGAGACGCGCATCACCAATGTGAATTTCAACCCGACATGGACGGTGCCGGTCTCGATCATCCGAAAGGACATCATCCCGAAGATGCGGGATGACCCATCCTATCTCGCTAAATCAAGAATTCGGATCTTCGGCGCGAGCGGGGCGCAGATCGAGCCGACGCGCATCGACTGGAGCACCGAGCGCGCCGCGGCCTTCACGCTGCGGCAGGACCCCGGCTCGGGCAATTCACTCGGGCAGATCCGCATCGACATGCCAAACCGCGAAGCGGTTTACATGCATGACACGCCATCGAAGCGGCTTTTCGCGCGCGACGATCGCTTCCATTCCTCCGGTTGCGTGCGCGTCGAAGGCGTGCGCGATTTCGTAACCTGGCTGCTTGCTCCGATGCCCGGCCCCGGCGGTGGCCCGTGGGACCGCAGCGATGTCGACGAACTCCTCGCGACCGAGACCCGCAAGGATATCCGACTGAAGGAGCCCGTGCCGGTGATCTGGACCTATCTCACGGGTTACGTGACGCCCGATGGCGTGACGCATTTCCGCGACGACGTCTACGGGCTTGACCAGCTTGCGATTCTCGCAACCGCGCCCGATGAACCGCCGACGGGCGGCACGCCGCCCGCGAAGGTGAAGGCCGATCTCGAGCAGCCCGTCCCGCTTCAGGCCGTCCCGCTACAGGCCATGCCCGCCTCTCCGCGCGTGCTTTACGCCGCGCCCGATATTTCAACGTATCGACCCGTGATCACTCCGCCAGCACGCGCGTCGGCGGGAAGATGATTTCCACCATCGTGCCCTCGCCCGGCTTCGAGGAAATGTCGAAATTCGCGCGGTTGGCTTCCACCAGCGCCTTGGTAAGCGGCAAGCCGAGGCCGGTCCCGCCCTTCGCGCGGTCCCGCCCAACCTGACGAAAAGGCTCCAGCGCCTGCTCGATCTCGTTCGCGGTCATGCCGATGCCGGTATCGCGGATTCGGATCGCCACCTCGCCGGTCGAGAGCATCGAGGTCGAGACGATCACCTGACCTCCCGCTTCGGTGAAACGTGTGGCATTCGAGAGCATGTTGAGCACGATCTGGCGGATCGAGCGCTCGTCTGCCACGACAGGCGGCAAGTTCTGCGCGAGTTGAGTGCGCACGAGCACGCGATTCTGCGTTGCCTGCGGCTGGATGAGCGCCACGGTGCTCGCCACGATCGCGTTGAGATCGATCGCGGCAAAGTTCAGCTCCATCCGGCCCGCCTCGATCTTCGCCAGATCCAGCAGGTCGTTCACCAGGCTCACGACATGCTGGCCGGATGTGCGGATATCCCCCAGATATTCCTTGTATTTCGGATTGCCGAGGGGGCCGAGGCGCTCCTCCTGCATCAGGTCGGCGAAGCCGATGATCGCGTTCATCGGCGTGCGGATCTCATGGCTGATCTTCGCGAGAAAATCACCCTTCTTGGCATTTGCCATCTCGGCTGCCTGCCGCGCCTCGGTGAGGCCCGCTTCCGCGCGTTTCCAGGCGGTCATGTCGCGCAGCACCGCGCAGAACCGCTTGGGCTCCTCGTCCGAGATGCGCCCGAGTGTCATGAAGAGCGGAATCCGGCCGCCCTTCTTCTCGCGCCCCGAAATTTCGCGGCCATCATTGAAGACCGAGCGCATGCCGGAGGCGCTGCGCATGCCCTCGAGGTAGTCGAGCGCTTCGGCATGGCTGTCGCGATGCAGCAGATGGGTGAAGCTTTCACCCACGATTTCGTTTTGCTCCACGCCGAACAGCGCCTGCGCGGCACCGTTCAGGCCGAGGATCGTGCCCTTTTCGTCGAGGATAGCGACTCCATCGGTCGCGGTATCAAGGATGGCACGAAGTTCGGAGATATCGGCGCGGGCGCGCGTGAGATCCTGCGCCACGCTGCGCAGGGCCCTGCCCTGCTCCAGTTCCACCGCCCGGCGCAGGGAGATGAGCGTCGCGGGCGACCCTTCCCAATCCACGAGCTGGAGATGGGCATCCACCGGCATGATCTCGCCTTCGCGGCTCGTCAGCACCACGCTTTCGATGGTACCGGTCGCCTCGCGCGGGCGCACGCCCTTCCGAAAGATGGCGCGGGTGCCGTCCTCCGCGCGGAACTGCGCCAGATCAGCGTAGCCCGCCAGGTCAAGCAGCGTTCGGTTGGCGAAAAGCGCCTCATCGCCACGCAGCACCAGCAGGCCGATCGGCAGGCAATCGAGCAGGCCCGGCGGCGTTCCGGCGAGGCTGGCCGGGGGCGGCATCTGCGGCGCCCCGGCATGCCGCCTTTCCGGCGCGGGCATCTCGGCGGGCGGCGGCGTGTCCTCGTCGTAGCGGGCGCCCAGCGCCTTGGCGATTTCGCGGAATGCATTGCGCTCGGTCATCGAGAGGCCCTGCCGCTTGAATCCAGGCATGGGTTGCGTGGGCTGCCCCGTGCGCAATGAGACGATCTTCGCCGCCTCATCGGATGGCTCGGAAGCCTTCGGCGCAGCGGATGGCGGCGGCGAATCGTGCACCTGCTCGCGCACGAAAGCTTCCAGATCGGCCGCGACCTTATCGAGCGATGCCGGGTCCGACGCGGGCTCGTCGGTTTCGGCGAACGAGGCTTGCGTGGCGCTTTCGCCTTCGGCCATGTCTGCTGCGAGCTGGCCGGGCTGCTCCGGCAAATGTTCGACCGGCTGTTCCTTTTCCGGTGCCTCTGCAGGCTCAACGACATCCATCGTCAGAAAATCGGCAACGAAAGCTTGAGCTGGCCTGTCCTCGGATGCCGCCTCTCCGGCCTCCGGGGCCGCATCCCGAAGAACGGGGACCGGCTCGATCCGGGCCTGATCGATGCGGCAATGCCCGAAGCCGGAAAACCCCGTCAGGCCCTCCTGCGTGCTGACAAGCGGCAGGGCGGAGAGATCCACCGGCACGAAGGCCGTTCGGCCATCGACCGGCCAGATGACCCGAATGCCCGAGAAGGTTTCGCCGGCGGCCAGAGCCTCGGTCACTCGATCGGCGGCTGCCTCGTCATGGCGCCGCAGCACATCGGGAAGGAGATGACCCTCAATCGCCGCCGACAGAACCCCGACAGTTTCCGCCAGCGGGGGTGTGACGCTCAGGACCCGACCCTCGGCATCCAGCGAGAACAGGAAGCGGCGCGACTGGCGCGCGCCCTCGGGCTGGCCGAGCCAGAGCGGCACAGAGGGAACCGGGGCCGGCGGCTGAGCAGCCGCCATGGTTTCTGCTGCCATGGCTTCTGCTGCCAGGGCTTCTGCCGCCGGGGGGATTTCCTCGGCCGGGCCCTCGGGCATGGGCTTTGACATGGGCTTTGACATGGCCTTTGGCATAGGCTCGGCGATCAGCAAGGGCTTCGGCCAGTGGCCGGCTTCGGCAGGATTCGGCTCTTCATCCAGGAAAACAACAAGCAGCCCCGGCTGGCCATGGGCCAGGGTGAGGCGACGGCAGCCGGCAAGGCGCATCACGCCCCGGAGGCCAACGAAGAAGCGCAGGCGTTCGAGGCTGGGTGCGGAGGAAGGCGTGCCCGCAAGCAGGCTCTCCAGCCGCCGGGTGCCCGGCGCGGAGGCCGGAAGCCCGCGAGCCATCAAGGTTTCGCGCGGCAGACCGAGGCTTTGGCCGGCCGGCTCATTTGCCCAGATCAGGCCTTCCGTGCCCAGAAGAATCGCGCCATGCGGCGTTTCGGCAAGAAGACGCGCCGCCTCGGCTCCAAGATGCTCTGCCAGACCTTGCTCAAATCGGGTCGCGGACTCGCTTGCCATACCAACCTCTTACGCCACCGCGACCGTTCCAGGCCACAAGCTGACCCATTCTGAGACAGCTCTTTACTGTTTTTCAATAAATCGGGAGGCGAGCAAGGTCCATGCAAGACCCCGGTTCCCCACGCGGGAAAGCGGAAACATCCTTAACGCACGGGCCGGAAAGGTGTTATGCTCAAACCAATTCAGAGGAAGCCGGCCTGAACAAGCTTGGCCGGCGCGGGAAGGAGAAAGACATGACAAACGAACATCCGCTCAACGTGCCGGATGAGGTTCGCAAGGCGATGGACAGCAGCGTCAAGCAGGCCAGGACCGGTTTCGAGAAAATGATGCAGGCCGCCGACGAAGCCGCGCGCGGCATCGACGAGAAAGCCGGCAACGCCCAGAAGCAGGCGCTGGAAATGCGCCGCAAGGCGATGGCCTTTACCGAGCAGAACGTGAACGCCGCCTTCGAACTCGCGGCCAACCTTGTTCGCGCGAAGTCGATCGACGAGGTCATGAAGCTCCAGACCGAGTATATGACGCAGAGTTTCGCAACCCTGCGCGGGCAAATCCAGGATGCCGGGCAGGCCCTGCAGGCGCAAACCCGCGCCGCCGCGGCCGATATCGTGAACGAGACCCGCAAGGTGCAGGACAAGGCCCGCGACGCCGTGGAGAAAACGGTGGCTGCGGCGAAGGATGCGGCCTCCAAGGCCCCCTTCAAGAAGTGAGGCAAGGCCCCCTTCAAGAAGTGAGGATCGAGCCGCGCGCATGAAAAAGCCGGGTCAGGCCCGGCTTTGCATCTCGGGAATGGGGTTTTCCAGCCTCATTCCGCCGCGAGGCGGTGCGGGAGATTCTCGCGCGGGAGATCGAGCGCATCGAACACATCGACCAGCGCCTCCATCAGATGGTCGATCATCCCATCGGTGTGGAAGGGCGTCGGTGTCACGCGCAGACGCTCGGTGCCACGCGGCACGGTCGGGTAGTTGATCGGCTGGATGTAGAGGTTGTGGCGCTCCAGCAGCAGGTCGCTCGCTTGCTTGGCCTTTGCGGAATCGCGCACCATCACCGGAACGATATGGGTGGGGTTGTCGAGCACGGGAATACCAACCTCGGCCAGCCGGGTCTTGGTGCGCGTCACCTGACGGCGCTGGGCCAGACGCTCCGCACCGGATTGCTTCAGATGCCGGATGGAAGCCCGCGCCGCAGCCGCCACGGGCGGGGGCAGGGCGGTGGTGAAGATGAAACCCTGCGCGGTGGAGCGCACGGCGTCCACCACCTCACAGCTTGCCGCAATATAGCCGCCAAAGCAGCCGAACCCCTTGCCGAGCGTGCCCTGGATGACATCCAGCTCGCCCATCGTGCCGGATTCCTCGGCATAGCCCGCGCCATGCTGGCCATAGAGGCCCACGGCATGCACCTCGTCGATATAGGTCATGGCACCGTGTTTACGGGCGAGCGCGCAGATCTCGCCGATGGGCGAGACATCGCCATCCATCGAATAGACGCTCTCGAAGACAATGAGCTTGGGGCGCTCCGGCGCGATCCCGGCCAGCAATTTCCCGAGCGCCTCGAGATCATTATGCGGGAAGATCACGCGCTCGCGATTCGCGCGGCGCACCCCCTCGATCATGGAGTTGTGGTTATCGCTATCCGAGAGGATCACGCAATCGGGCAATGCGCCGCCGATGGCCGCGATCGCAGACTGGTTCGCGACATAGCCCGAGGAGAAAACGAGAGCCGCTTCCTTGCCATGCAGGCTTGCAAGCTCTTCCTCAAGCGCCACGAGGGCCGAGGAATTGCCCGAAATGTTGCGCGTGCCGCCCGCGCCCACCGAGCCATGCTCGGCGGCCTCCACCATCGCCGCGATCACGTCCGGGTGGCGGCCCATTCCGAGATAGTCATTCGTGCACCAGACCGTGACCTCGCGCGGGCCGGCCGGCCCGTTCCAGATGGCGAAGGGAAAACGGGCGCTGTCGCGGGCGATTTCCTGAAAAACGCGATAGCGACGTTCGCTTTCGAGCGTCTGCCGGACGGCGCGGAAGGCTTTCGCGTAATTGAACAAAGTCAATCAACCCCATGTCGTGCCCCGGATGGGGCAAAATGCATCGAAGCCCAGTCTTGCCTCTCGCTTGAGGCCTGGGCATTGACACGGCGCAAGCACCTCTCGCGGAGGAACAAGGCGGAATGAACGAAAAGGTCAAGGCCGGTCAGTCTGAAAAGGAGCGCGCGGCGCGTTTGGCGCAAGCCCTGCGCGACAATTTGCGCAAGAGGAAGGAGCAGGCCCGCCAGCGCAAGGCGGCGGAGGCCAACGCCGCTCTTTCGCCCGAACTGCCATCCAGGGGCGATCAGGAGGGTTGACCAAGAGCGGGTTTGCCATTCCGTCCCTCCCATGGCAGACGAGCGCGAACCGAACAAGGAGTGAGCCTCATGGATCGAATCAGGATCGTGGGTGGAGCCAAGCTGAACGGCACGATCCCGATTTCCGGTGCGAAGAACGCGGCCCTGCCGCTGATGATCGCGAGCCTGCTGACGCCGGAGACGCTCGTTCTCGAGAATGTGCCGCGCCTTTCTGACGTGCGGATGCTGAAGCGCATCCTCGGCAACCATGGCGTGGATGTCATGGTCGCGGGCAAACGCATCGGCGAGCGCGACGAGGACGGCGAGACCGTCAAGCTCAACGCCGCCACCATCGTCGATACCACCGCGCCCTATGAACTCGTCTCGCAGATGCGTGCGAGCTTCTGGGTCATCGCGCCGCTTCTCGCGCGCATGGGCGAAGCGAAAGTGTCGCTGCCCGGCGGCTGCGCCATCGGCACCCGCCCGGTCGACCTCTTGCTCATGGCGCTCGAGAAACTCGGTGCCGAGATCGAGATCGAGGGCGGCTATGTGCTGGCCAGGGCCAGGAGGGGCCTGAAGGGCGGCGAGATCTGTTTTCCGAAGGTGACGGTCGGCGGCACGCATACGGCGCTGATGGCCGCCGTGCTCGCGCAGGGCACCAGCGTGATCCGCAATGCCGCGCGCGAGCCGGAAGTGGGCGACCTCGCCCGCTGCCTCGTCAAGATGGGTGCCAGGATTTCGGGCATTGACAGTTCGACGCTGGAAGTCGAGGGCGTGGGTTCTCTGCATGGCGCGCATCACCGCGTGCTGCCCGATCGCATCGAGGCCGGCACCTATGCCTTCGCGGCCGCGATGGCCGGCGGCGACGTAACCCTCACCGATGTGCAGCCGATCCTGCTGCAATCGGCGCTGGATCGACTCGCGGAATCCGGCGCGACCGTCACCAGCGAAACGAATTCCATCCGCATCCGCCGCAATGGGAATGGCATCGCGCCGGTGAGCCTCGAAACGGAAGCCTTCCCCGGCTTCCCGACAGACCTCCAGGCGCAGTTCATGGCGCTGATGACCAAGGCCAACGGCACCGCGCGCATCACCGAGACCATCTTCGAAAACCGCTTCATGCATGTGCAGGAACTCGCCCGTTTCGGCGCGAAAATCCGCCTTGATGGCGACACCGCCATCGTGGAAGGCACGCCGGTGCTCAAGGGCGCACCGGTGATGGCCACGGACCTGCGCGCTTCCGTCAGCCTCGTGATCGCCGCGCTCGCGGCCGAGGGCGAGACGATGATCAACCGCGTCTATCACCTCGATCGGGGGTTCGAGCAGCTCGAGGCGAAACTCCAGCATTGCGGCGCGCAGGTGGAACGCATTCGCGCGTGAACCGGTGCCCACTTCGCTTGAAAATGCTTCTCTTTTTTCTTGATCGCATTTTCTTGACGCGAACCGGTGCCCACTTCGCTTGAAAATGCTTCTCTTTTTTCTTGATCGCATTTTCTTTGCGCGAACCGGTGCCCACTTCGCTTGAAAATGCTTTAAGGGCCGCGATCGCTCCGGCGCGAAGACCGGCCTTGCAATTTTTCGCGCATTGCGGGCGCGCCTTTGGCCCGGTAACAAAAGGACGAGCTCCTCGGCGGCGCGATCGCGGATTCTGGACGACCATGGTATTTCGGCTTTCCACCCAAGATGCGGATTTCGAGACGCGCTTTCAGGCACTTCTGGGTCTGAAGCGCGAGGTTTCGGAAGATGTGAACCGCGCAACCGAAGCCATTCTCGCGGATGTCCGCGCGCGCGGTGATGCCGCGCTCGCCGATTATTCCCGACGCTTCGACCGCATCGATTTCACCCAGGTTCCCATGCGGGTCGGCGCCGGCGAATTGGCGCAGGCGCGCGCCCGCTGCCCGGCGAGCGATCTTTCGGCGCTGGAACTCGCGGCCAGCCGCATCCGCCTCTACCATGAGCGGCAGAAGCCCTCCGATACCCGCTTCACCGATGCGCTCGGCGTGGAACTCGGCTGGCGCTGGACCGCGATTTCGGCCGTGGGGCTTTACGTGCCCGGCGGTTCGGCGAGCTACCCGTCCTCCGTGCTGATGAATGCCATTCCGGCGAAGGTCGCCGGCGTCGAGCGGCTGGTGATGGTCGTTCCCGCGCCGGATGGCGTTGTCTCTCCCCTGGTGCTGGCGGCGGCCGGAATTGGCGGCGTGGATGAAATCTACCGCATCGGCGGCGCGCAGGCCGTGGCCGCCCTCGCCCATGGCACCGCGACCATCCGTCCGGTCTCCAAGATTGTCGGCCCCGGCAATGCCTATGTCGCCGCCGCGAAGCGTCTCGTCTTCGGGCAAGTCGGCATCGACATGATCGCCGGCCCCTCCGAAGTGGTGGTGATCGCTGACAAGACGGCCCGCCCGGATTTCATCGCCGCCGATCTTCTCGCGCAGGCCGAGCATGACGCAGCCTCGCAATCGATCCTGATCACGGATGATGCCGCCCTCGGGGAAGCCGTCGCCCGCGAGGTGGAGCGCCAGCTTGCGACGCTCCAGCGTCGGGCCATTGCCGGCGCGAGCTGGCACGAGAATGGCGCGGTGATCCTCGTGAAGGACATGGCGGAGGCCGCGCGCCTCTCGGACCGCCTCGCGCCCGAGCATCTCGAGATCATGACCGCCGACCCGGACCTGGTGGCCGCGGATATTCGCGATGCCGGCGCGATCTTCCTCGGCGAGAACACGCCGGAGGCGATCGGCGATTATGTCGGCGGCTCGAACCACGTGCTGCCCACCGCGCGCTCCGCGCGCTTTGCTTCGGGCCTTGGCGTGCTCGATTTCATGAAGCGCACCTCGCTGCTGCGCTGCGGGCCGGAGCAGCTTCGCGCCATCGGCCCGGCGGCGGTCACCCTCGGCGAGGCAGAGGGATTGCAGGCTCATGCGCGCTCGGTCTCCTTGCGGCTCTCGGGAGGGTGAGGCCATGCCCGGCACCAACAAGCGACTGGTTGCCATCACGCTCGACGAGGCTTCGATCGAGCGGGGCACGCCAGACCAGGAACATGAGCGCGCCATCGCAATCTACGATCTGATCGAGGAAAACCTGTTCGGACCGCCGGGTTTGGATGGGCCGTTCACGCTCTATCTCGGCCTGCTTGCGGGCAAGCTCTCCTTCGATATCCGCCTCGAGGATGGCAGCCCGGTTGTGGTGCATCTCCTCTCGCTCTCGCCCTTCCGCAAGCAGATCAAGGACTATTTCCTCATCTGCGAGAGTTATTACGAGGCGATCCGCACGGCATCACCCGAACGCATCGAGGCCATCGACATGGGCCGGCGCGGCGTGCATGACGAGGGCGCGGGCCTCGTGATGGAGCGGCTCGAAGGCAAGATCGACATCGACCACAAGACCGCGCGCCGCCTCTTCACGCTCATCGTCGCCCTTTCCTGGAAGGGCCAGGATCGATGAGCGGGGAACGCCGCCCGTCACTGCAGGCCGTCCTGTTCGTCTGCTCGCTCAACGCGGTGCGCTCGCCCATGGCCGAGGCCTTGTGCCGCACCCGCTATGGTCGACAGATCTATGTGGATTCCGCAGGCCTGCAGAAAGGGGATCGTGACCCCTTCATGCTGGCCGTCCTGCGGGAGATCGGGATCGAGTTCGAAAGCGACCAGCCGCATGTGCTGGAGGAAGTGGATTATGAAGGCGTCGACCTCGTGATCGCGCTCTCGCCCGAGGCGCATGCCCGCGCCCGGACGATGCTGCGCGCGACCGCCGTGGAACTGCTGCACTGGCCGATCCCCGATGCAACCCAGGCCGGCGGCACGCGCGAGCAGCGGCTTCATGCCTATCGGGAGGTCCGCGACCGGCTCGACCGGCTGATCCGCGAGGAAATTGGCGGTCGCCTCAAGGCGCGCGTCTCCGAGTGAAACGAGTGCCCCGCGCCTGCTGGGTCACGGCCAATGCGTTTCCCCGCCCGTCAGCGGGCGCGGCACGCCGGTTGTCGTGGGCAGGCTGAGCGGCAGGCCGCGGCTTGATCGGATGGCGAGATAGGCGAAACACTCGGCCTCGAGGAAATCACCCTTCCAGCCCACGGATTCCACGGGCTCGACCGGCACGCCGAGCCGCTCCATCAACCCTGCCATGATGCTGCGGTTATGCCGCCCGCCACCCGTGACGAGCCAGCGCTTCGGCCGTTTCGGCAGGTGGCGCAGGACCGCGACCGTCGCCTCGATGGTGAAGGCGGTGAGCGTGGCGATCACATTGGCCGGCGGAAGCGGGTTCACCACCTCCGCCCGGGCGTGGAAATCCATGCGGTCGAGCGATTTCGGCGGCGGCAGCGCGAAGAAGGGATTGTCCATCAGCGCGGCGAGCACGCCGGCATCGACATCCCCCCGCTTTGCCATCGCGCCATCCTTGTCGAAGGGCTGGTCGAAGAGATGGCGCATCCGATCATCGATCAGCGCGGAGGCCGGGCCCGTGTCGCAGGCCATGATGATCGGGCCATCGAGATAGGTGATGTTCGCGACCCCGCCGAGATTGAGCACGACGAGAGGCTGTTCGAGCTTTTTCGCCAGGGCGGCATGATAGAGCGGCACCAGCGGCGCGCCTTGTCCGCCGAGCAGCACATCGGCGTGGCGGAAGCGGTTCACCACCGGCATGCGCAGGAATTTCGCAAGGCGCGGCCCATCCCCCAATTGCCGCGTGAAGCGCTTCTCCGGCCGGTGCCAGATGGTCTGGCCATGAAGCCCGATGAAATCCGCGCGGGAAATACGAAAATCGCGTTGAAATTGAAGGATCGCCTGTCCGAAGGCGTCTGTCACCGCGTTTTCGAGTTCCGTCAGCGGGTCGGTTTCGGCAATCTGCGGGTTCTTCAGCGCATCGAGCAGCCTCGCCTTGAGCTGAGCCGGGTAGGGATAGGACCGGCCGGCCATGCGCTCGACATAGTCCTCGCCATCGGTGAGGACAAGCGCCAGGTCGATCGCATCCATGGAGGTGCCGCTGATCGCACCGATCGCCAAGAGAGGCTTCTGCATCGGGTTCTCCGAGATTGCCGCGACAAGAGCTTCAGCCTATCGGGAAAGGCAGCGATACATCAGAATCGGTTTTCAGGAGGTTTCCGAATGTCGCTTCTTGTCGCCATTCGTGGCTGGTCGCCGGATCCCTGGGTGGTGCGCTTCCGCAAGGCAGCGCATCCGCGCCCGGTGATCGACGCCCGCGAGGCCTTCGATCCCGCCACGATTCACTATGCGGCCGTGTGGAAACCGGAGCCGGGCCTGCTCGCACGCCTGCCGAACCTCCGGGCGATCTTCAATCTCGGAGCGGGGGTGGATGCGCTCACCGGTGACAGCACCCTGCCGGATGTGCCGCTGTGCCGGATCGTGAACCCCGATCTCACCGCGCGGATGACCGAATATGTCGTGCTGCAATGCCTGATGCATCTGCGGCAGGTCGAGGCCTATCGCCGGCTGCAGGCGGAGGCGCGCTGGGAGCCCATCGACCAGCCTGCCGCCACGGATGTGCGCGTCGGCATCATGGGATTGGGCGTTCTGGGGCAGGATGCGGCGGAGGTTCTGAAGCGCTTGGGCTTCCGCGTCGCCGGATGGAGCCGATCCTCGAAAGCCGTGCCGGGCGTCGAGATATTCGCCGGCGAGGCCGCGCTCGATGCCTTCCTTGCGCGCACGGATATTCTCGTGGTGCTGCTTCCGCTGACGCCGGAGACGCGCGGCATCCTGAATGGCGACCTCTTCGCCAGGCTTGCGCGCGATGGCGTGCTGGGAGGGCCGGTTCTGGTGAATGCCGGGCGAGGCGGCCTGCAGGTCGAGGCGGATATCCTCGCTTCCCTGAATGATGGCACGCTGAAAGCCGCGAGCCTCGATGTGTTCGAAACCGAGCCGCTTCCCGCCTCTTCGCCGCTCTGGAAACACCCGAAAGTGATCCTCACCCCGCATGTCGCGGCCGATTCGACACCAGAGGCGCTGGTGGAGGTGGTGCTCGCGAATATCGCCCTGCATGAGCGCGAGGGGCGACTGAACGATGTGGTCGATCGCCGCGCGGGCTATTGAGGATGGCCGGCGAGCCCGTTCTCGGCCGATAGCATCTGCGCCATGCTCCGCTTCGAAACTGGAATGCCGGGCCGTCGGCTCGCGTTCCAGCGGATCGGTTCTCGCCATCAACCTGAACCGAACACCCGATTGTCGCAAGCTTCGAGCCTTCAGATGACGATTGTGAGCGCCTTTGCCGCCCGAGTGACCGCCGTATAGAGCCAGCGCGCGCGATGTTCGCGGAAGGCGAAGCTCTCGTCGAACAGCACCACCTTGTCCCATTGAGACCCTTGCGCCTTGTGCACCGTGAGCGCGTAGCCATAATCGAATTCATCCGTATGCCGGCGGATCTCCCAGGGAATCTCCTCGGCCCTGCCCTCGAACATGGCGGTGAGCACGGCGACTTTCACGCTCGGCCCCGTGCCTTCATCCGGCGCGACGCGCAACTGGATGAGATCGCCGCGTCGTTCGCTCGCGAGCTTCACGGTCCAGGTCGAACCATTGAGCAACCCCTTCTGGCGGTTGTTCCTCAGGCAGACGAGCTTCTCCTCCTGCGCGGGCATGGTGTCGGTGAAGCCGCGCAATTCGCGGATGCGCATGTTGTAGCGCCGCCGTGTTTCGTTGCGGCCCACGAGCACCTGATCCGCCATGAGGATCGCCTCGGCGTTGATCTCGGAGCGCCCGATCACCCGGCTTTCGCCGAAATTCCCCATCGGCAGGCTCTCGCCCTCGCGCGCGAGCATGGACAGGCGGATAATGGGGTTGTCGACCGCCTGCCGATGCACTTCTGTGAGCATGATGTCCGGCTCGGCCTCGGTGAAGAAGCCGCCACCCTTCACCGGGGGAAGCTGGGCCGGATCACCCAGCACGAGCACCGGCACGCCGAAGCTCATGAGATCGTTGCCGAGTTCCTGATCCACCATGGAGCATTCATCGATGATGACGAGGCTCGCCTTCTTCACATCCGAGGAGCGGTTGATGACAAAGGTCGGCTCCTCGGTTTTCGTCTCCCGCGCGCGATAGATGAGGGAATGGAGCGTCTGGGCTTCGCCGCAGCCCTTGTCGCGCATCACCGCGGCGGCCTTGCCGGTGAAGGCCGCGAACAGCACATCGCCATCGACATCCTCCGCGATATGCTTGGCGAGCGTGGTCTTGCCCGTTCCGGCATAGCCGAACAGGCGGAAGAGCTGCGGGCCACGCCCCTTGCGCGCCGCCTTGTGCCATTCGGAAATCGCCTGAAGGGCGCGATCCTGCTGCGGAGAGAATTCCATGAGGGTGAGGGATAGCGGCTCGGGCTGATTCTCGCCACCGGTTGCGATCGCGCGCGCAACGCGGTTACATCGACCCATGATGAATGCGCTGCCGCCGCCCTTCACCCTCAACCGCCGCGTGCTCGCGGTGGATGCCCCTCCCATTCCCGAGGCGCAGGCCTGGAAGGAGCTTTATTCCGGCGATGCGGGGCCGATGATCGATCTGTCGCAGGCCGTGCCCTCCACGCCGCCGCCGGCCTCCATGCTGGAAGCTCTGGGGCGTGCGGCGGCGCAGGGCGATACAAGCCGCTATGGCCCCATTCTCGGCGATGCGGCCCTGCGCTCAGCCCATGCGGCCGAGACAAGCCGCCTTTATGACGCGCCGATCCGCGAGACCCAGGTGGCGATTACCGCCGGCTGCAACCAGGCCTTCGTGACCGTGATGATGGCTTTGGCTGGCACGGGTGACCGGGTGATCCTCCCCGCGCCTTGGTATTTCAACCATCGGATGACCCTCGATATGCTTGGCATCGAGGTGGATATCCTGCCCGCGCGGCCCGGCTCCGGCTTCGTGCCGGATGTCGCGGAGGCAGCCGGACTGATCACGCCATCGACCCGCGCGATCATCCTCGTTTCGCCGAACAATCCCACCGGTGCGATCTATCCGCCGCCGGTGATCGAGGCCTTCGCGACGCTTGCCCGCGCGAAGGGCATCGCGCTGGTGCTGGATGAAACCTATCGCGATTTCCTGCCCGCCGGCGGCGCGCCGCATCGCGTGTTTGAGGATGAGTGCTGGGGCGAGACGCTGATTTCGCTCTATTCCTTCTCGAAGGCCCATGCGATTCCCGGCCACAGGCTCGGCGCGATCCTCGCGGGCGAGCCGGTGATCGCCGAGATCGCCAAGCTGCTGGATTGCATCCAGATCTGCCCTGCCCGCACGGCGCAGGGCGTTGTCGCCCAGGCGATCGAGGGCGAGCGCGCCTGGCGCAAAGCGCAGGCGGCCGAACTTGCGCGGCGGGCGCTGGCCACCCGTGAGGCATTCGCGAGCCTCAATGGCTGGCAGTTGCATTCCGCCGGGGCCTATTTCGCCTATGTCGCGCATCCCTGGCCGGATCGCAGCGCGGCCGAGGTTGCGCGAAGGCTCGCGCTGGAGGGCGGTGTCCTTGCGCTTCCCGGCCCCTATTTCGGCACGGGGCAGGAGGGGCATCTGCGCTTCGCCTTCGCGAATGTCGGAACCGAGACCTTGCGGACCCTGCCGGAACGTCTGCGCCTCCTGGCCTGATCAGCCGTGCAGCGCAATCTCTTGCATCCACCGGCCCTGTAAGGCTATTCCGCGCGGGGGACCGGCGCGATGGATCGCGCGCCGCGCCCGCTCGTCCGAGGTTGCTCCCATGAAGTTCACGCTCTCCTGGCTCAAGGATCACCTTGAAACGGATGCGACGCTCGACCAGATCGTCGAGACGCTGACACGCATCGGCCTCGAGGTCGAGCATGTGGATGATCAGGGGAAGAAGCTCGGCGGTTTCACGATTGCCTATGTTGTTTCCGCCGTGCAGCATCCCAATGCCGATCGCCTGCGCGTCTGCATGGTCGAGACGGGCGCGGGTGAACCGGTTCAGGTGGTCTGCGGCGCACCCAATGCGCGCACCGGCATGAAGAGCGTCTTCTCTCCGCCGGGCACCTATATTCCCGGCAAGGACATCACCCTCGGCAAAGGCGTGATCCGCGGCGTGGAATCCCTCGGCATGCTCTGCTCGGCGGCTGAACTCCAGCTTTCCGAGGATCACGACGGCATCATCGATCTGCCGGAGGATGCGCCGGTAGGAAGCGTCTATGCCGAATGGGCGGGACTCTCGGACCCCGTCATCGAGATCAACCTGACACCCAACCGCCCGGATGCGACCGGCGTGCATGGCATCGCGCGCGATCTCGCCGCGGCCGGCCTCGGGCGCTTGAAGGACCCGACGCCGCACCAGGTGCGCGGGCAGGACGCCTGCCCGGTGGATGTGGAATTGGCGCTCGCGCATGAGGATCGCGCTTTGTGCCCGGCTTTCGCGCTTCGTCTCGTGCGCGGCGTGAAGAACGGCTCCTCGCCGGAATGGATGCAGAAGCGCCTGCGCGCCATCGGCCTCAGGCCGATCAACACGCTGGTGGATATCACCAACTACATCACCTTCGACCGTGGCCGCCCGCTGCATGTTTTCGATGCGAGGAAGGTGACGGGCAAGCTCGTGGTGCGCCGCGCGAAGCAGGGCGAGAGCCTCGTTGCGCTCGATGGCAGGACCTACGATCTCGACCCCTCCATCGTGGTGATCGCGGATGATCATGGCGTGGAATCGCTCGCCGGAATCATGGGCGGCGAGGCTTCGGGCTGCGACGAGAAAACCACCGATGTGCTCGTGGAGAGCGCGCTCTGGTCGCCGCTGAACGTCGCGCAGACCGGCCGCAAGCTCGGGATCATCACCGATGCGCGCTACCGCTTCGAGCGCGGAGTCGACCCGGCCTATACCGTGCCGGGCTGCGAACTCGCGACCCGCATGATCGTTGATCTCTGCGGCGGCACGGCCACTGAAATCACGCTCGCGGGAGAGGTTCCCTCGGGCGAGAAAATCATCGAATTCCCGCTTGCTGAACAGAAGCGCCTCACGGGTCTCGAAGTGCCGATCACCGAGATGCGCGTCATCCTCGAAAAGCTCGGCTTCTGGATGTCCGGTTCCGCGCCGGTGGTGAAGGTCGCCGTGCCGAGCTGGCGGCCGGATATCGAGGGCAAGGCCGATATCGTCGAGGAAATCACCCGCATCGTCGGGCTTGATTCGGTGCCGCTCAAGGCCATCAACCGCGTGGATGAGGTGCACCGACCGGTGCTGACCCTGCTGCAGACGCGGACCCGCACGGCGCGGCGCGCGCTGGCCATTCGCGGGCTTGTGGAGGCGGTCACCTGGTCCTTCATCACCGAGGCGCAGGCGAAGCTGATGGGCGGCGGCAAGCCGGAACTGAAGCTTGCGAACCCGATCGCGGCGGACCTCTCGGATATGCGCCCCAGCCTGCTGCCGGGCCTGCTCGCGGCGGCCCAGCGCAACGCGGATCGCGGCTATCCGGATGTCGCCCTGTTTGAGGTGGGCCAGATTTTCCTTGGCGCGGGCGAGAACGACCAGCGCATCGCGGCTGCCGGTCTGCGGCGCGGCCTCGCGGCCTCTTCCGGCACCGGCCGCCACTGGGCGGGCTCGCCGGAAGCCTCGCTGGATGATGTGAAGGCCGATGTGATGGCCCTGCTCGCGGCGCTGAACATCCCCACGGGTGGCCTGCAGGTGAAGGCTCCCGGCCCTTCTTTCCTGCATCCCGGACGCTCGGCGACCCTTGGCTTCGGGCCGAACCTCATCGGCTGCTTCGGCGAAATCCATCCGCGCGCGGCGGAATCCCTGGGTGTCGAGCCACGCGCCGTGATGTTCGAGATCAGCCTTGATGCACTGCCCGCCCCCAAGAAGAAGCCCACCAGGGCCAAGGCAAAACTCGAGCTTTCGGCGCTGCAGCCGGTCAGCCGTGATTTCGCCTTCCTTGTGGATCAGAAAATCGAGGCTGAAGCGATTCTCAGGATCGCTCGCGGGCTTGATCGTGCGCTGGTTGCGGATGTCTCGATCTTCGACCGTTACGCGGGCAAGGGGATCGAGCCGGGCAAGGTTTCCCTCGGCCTCGCGGTGACATTGCAGCCGCGCGACAGGACGCTGACGGATGCCGAGATCGAGGCTTTCTCGACGAAACTCGTCAGTGAAGTGGAGGCGAAGACAGGCGCGGTTCTGCGTGCCTGACTGTGAAAGGTGAATGGAATGGCTGGCAAACTGGCTCGTGCAAGACGGCTTCTGATCATTCTGGCCCTTGCCGGGGCGGCGCAGATATCGGGCACCAGCCTTCTTTCCGCGAGGGAGAATTGCGAGCGGTATCAAAGCCCTTTCCAGTATAATGAATGTCTGTCCCGGCAGGCCCCGGGCCATGCGGCCCGCTCCACACGCACAATCGGCACGGGCGGTGCCGATCCCGAGGCCACTGTTCCCGCCCGCCGCCGCCATGCCGGTGCGAGCACCGCGACCCGTTCGGGCGTGGCCTTCCAGCGCCATCGGAGCGGACGCGTTCGGGCGGTGATCGACCCATGGTCGGGCACGCGCAGCGTCACCGCTGGCAAGGCGCGTGGGCGCTGATCTCCCAATCGTCGCAAGTTCAGTATTCGAACGTCTCGAAACGCATGTCGAGCGCATCGACCAGCAGGATCTTGCCCAGCAGAGGCGTGCCGAACGGCGTGATCTGCCGGATCACCTCCACCGCCTGCAGCGAGCCGATCACCCCGCACAGCGCGCCGAGAACCCCCGCTTCCGAGCAGGTGGGAATGGCTCCGGCCGGCGGCTTTTCCGGGTAGAGATCGCGATAGCCCGGCCAATGCGTGCCATCGGCCCGCTTGTCGAAGGGGCGGAGCGTGGTGAGAGAGCCATGCATCTCGTTCACGGCGGCTGTCACCAGGGGTTTCTTCGCCCCGGCGCAGGCATCGGCCAGCAGGAAGCGGGTGTCGAAATTGTCCGAACCATCGGCGATCACGTCGTAATCGGCGATCGTCGCGGCAACGTTCTGCGCACTCAGCCGCATCGCATGCGGCACGACGCGAATGCCCGGATCAAGCGCCGCAATGGTCTCGCCCGCGCTCTCCACCTTCAGCTTGTCGAGATCCGCGACGGCATGGATCACCTGCCTTTGGAGGTTCGAGAGCGACACCGTGTCATCATCGACGATGCCAAGCGTACCCACCCCCGCCGCCGCGAGATAGAGCAGCACGGGAGAACCCAGCCCACCGGCCCCCACCACGAGCACCTTGGCCCGGCGTAGCCGCTGCTGGCCGGGCCCGCCGATATGGCGCAGCACGATATGGCGGGCGAAGCGGGTCAATTCATCAGGAGTGAGCATCGATCCATCAAAAGAATGCGCGTGGTTTCAGGCCTTTTGCCTGTATCGGCCGTTGCCACGGTCCGCATAACTTTTATAGAAGCGCGCATCCTCCTTGGGAATGCCGGGAATGTCAGGCCGGCTTCTCCCGCAGAACATTCCGGGCGCGCGCATGGCCAAATCCGAGATCAAGAAAGTCGTCCTCGCCTATTCCGGCGGGCTTGATACCTCCGTCATCCTCAAGTGGCTCCAGACCACCTACGAATGCGAGGTGGTGACCTTCACGGCCGATCTCGGCCAGGGCGAGGAACTCGGCCCCGCGCGGGAGAAGGCGCTGCTTCTCGGAATCCGCCCAGAGAACATCTACATGGACGACCTGCGCGAGGAATTCGTGAAGGATTTCGTCTTCCCGATGTTCCGCATGAACGCGCTCTATGAGGGCCAGTATCTGCTCGGCACCTCGATTGCCCGCCCGCTGATCGCCAAGCGCCAGATCGAGATCGCGCGGGCTGTCGGCGCGGATGCCGTCTGCCACGGTGCCACCGGCAAGGGCAACGACCAGGTCCGCTTCGAACTCGCCTATTACGCGATGGAACCCTCGATCAAGATCATCGCGCCCTGGCGCGAATGGGATCTCGGCAGCCGAACGAAGCTGATCGCCTTCGCCGAGAGCCACCAGATTCCCATCGCCAAGGACAAGTATGGCGAGGCGCCGTTCTCGGTGGATGCGAACCTGCTGCACTCCTCCTCCGAAGGCAAGGTGCTGGAAGATCCGGCCGTCGAAGCCCCCGAGATGGTCTATATGCGCACGATTGCGCCCGAGGCCGCGCCCGACAAGGCGACCACCATCACCATCGATTTCGAAAAGGGCGACCCGGTCGCGATCGATGGCGTGAGGATGAGCCCGGCGACCTTGCTCACGAAGCTCAACGAACTCGGAAAGGCAAACGGCATTGGCCGGCTCGACCTCGTCGAGAACCGTTTCGTCGGCATGAAGTCGCGCGGCGTGTATGAAACGCCGGGCGGCACGATCCTGCATCAGGCACATCGCGGCATCGAGAGCATCACGCTCGACCGCGAGGCGATGCATCTGAAGGAATCGCTCATGCCGCGTTATGCCGAACTCGTCTATTACGGGTTCTGGTTCACGCCGGAGCGCGAGATGATCCAGGCGCTCTGCGACAGATCGCAGGAACTCGTCACCGGCGGTGTCACCGTGAAGCTCTACAAGGGCAATGTCACGGTCATCGGCCGCGAGAGCCCCTATTCGCTCTATGACAAGGAACTCGTGACCTTCGAGGAAGGCGCGGTGGCCTATGATCACCGCGACGCGCAGGGCTTCATCCGGTTGAATGCGCTGCGACTTCGCACGCTGGAGATGCGCCGCCGCAAGGCCGGGGCCTGAAATCACCGGAAAGTCGGGGGCGCCGCGGCGCCCCTTCTTCGTTCCGCCCTGTTTCCCGCGCTTGACGGCGCATGGAGAAGCGTCACATTTCGCCCATGCGCAGGAAGCTGAAAACCATCGCGACCGTGCTGGTGGGCATCGCGCTCGTCGCGGCCGGAGCGGCGCTTTGGTTCCGCCCCACGGTTCTGCGTGTCGCGGCCGGGCCGGTGGGCTCCTCCGATATGCGCGTGATCATCTCCTACCTTCAGGCCCTTCAGCGCGAGCGAGCGGATATCCGCTTCCGGCTGATCCTCACGGAAGGGCCGGCGGATTCAGCTGCGCGCATGGAAACCGGCAAGGCCGATCTCGCGGTGGTGCGCTCGGATGTTGCCATGCCCGCCAAGGCCTCGACGGTCGCGATCCTGCGGCGCGATGCGGCGTTCTTCATCACCAGGCCCGGAAGCGAGATCACCGAGATCAGCGGTCTCAAGGGCAAGACGGTGGGGCTCGCGCGCTCGACGCCCGCCAATGAGCGGATGCTCTCGCAAATCCTCGATCATTATGATCTTTCCCCGCATGACGTGACGCGCGTTTCCGGCACGCCGCAGGAGATGCAGCAGCAGGTCGCCGACGGGAAATTCGATGCGCTGTTCTTCGTGACACCGATTTCCGAGCAACTCACGCGTCGCGCGATCCAGACCTTCCCGAAGATCGATGGCAAACATGCCGGCCTGCTGCCGGTTGCCGAGGCCGAGGCCCTGCTGGCGGATTACCCGCAATTCGATACGGTGGAAATCGTGCGCGGCGCGTTCGGCGCCAATCCGGTGCTGCCCGAAGCGGCGGTGACGACGCTGGCCGTCACGCATCGTCTCGTGGCCGACAACAATCTTTCCGATGCCGTCGTCAGCGAACTCACACGCCTGCTCGTCACGCTGCGGCCGCAGATCGTGCGCGACACGCCGGCCGTGAACCAGCTTGATCTCCCTTCCACCGAAGACAAGGCGGCGCGCCTGCCCAACCATCCCGGCGCCGTCGCCTTCATCGATGGCGAGACGAAGACCTTCTTCGAGCGCTACGGGGATCACATCTATATCGGCATCATGGCTTTCTCGCTTCTCGGTTCGGCGCTGGCGGCCCTGTTCTCGAGCCTTTCACGCCGCGCCGATCCCGTGCCCTCCGATGTGCTGATGTCGGATCTCGTGCTGGAAATCGAGCGCGTGCGCGAGGCGGATCACCTGGCCTCCCTCGACATGATCGAGGACGAGGCCGATGCGACCATCGCGAGGCTGCTGCGGGCCGCCACGAAGAAGGGTGGCGATAGCGGCGAGGTGGCGGCCGTCGCGCTGCTTGTCTCGGAATTGCGCCACACGCTCGCGCGCAAGCGGGAAGCGCTGCAGAAGAACGCTCAGCAGCCCCCAGCCGGGGCTGTCACAATGCTTCCGAGCGGCCCGTCCGGCGTTTGAGGTTGCGGTGCAGCGTGGTTTCGGCTATCGGCTCAAGCCGAACCCAAGCCTCATGTGTCTGATTGATCCTCCCGGATCTTTCTGGCCGCGCGGAAGTCTCGCGCAGCCCGCCTGTGGTGATTGCTCTTTTCCGGCCACGGCCGCAGGCGGAACATTCCATGTCGCTTCGCAATATCGCCATCATCGCGCATGTCGACCACGGCAAGACGACGCTGGTGGACAAGCTCCTCGCCCAGTCGGGCGCCTTCCGCGACAACCAGCGCGTGATCGAACGCGTGATGGACTCGAACGATCTCGAGAAGGAACGCGGCATCACCATTCTGGCGAAGTGCACCTCGCTCGTCTGGAAGGATACGCGCATCAACATCGTGGATACACCCGGCCACGCCGATTTCGGCGGCGAGGTCGAGCGCATCCTGAACATGGTCGATGGCGTCGTGGTGCTGGTGGATGCCGCCGAAGGCCCGATGCCGCAGACCAAGTTCGTGGTCTCCAAGGCTTTGAAGCTCGGCCTGCGCCCCATCGTGGCGGTGAACAAGGTCGACCGCCCGGATGCGCGTGCGCAGGAAGTCATCAACGAGGTATTCGACCTCTTCGTGGCGCTGGACGCCAATGACGAGCAGCTCGATTTCCCGATCCTCTATGGCTCGGGCCGCAATGGCTGGATGTCGAAGTCGATCGATGGCAGTGCCGAGGAAGGCCTGGCCCCGCTCTTCGACACCGTTCTGGCGCATGTGCCGGAAGCGAAGGTGGAAGATGGTCCGTTCCGCATGATCGGCACGATCCTCGAGGCCAACCCCTTCCTTGGCCGCATCATCACGGGTCGCATTACCTCGGGCTCCATCAAGCCGAACCAGCAGGTGAAGGTTCTGGCGCGTGACGGCAGCGTGATTGAAACCGGGCGCATCTCGAAGATCCTCGCCTTCCGCGGCATCGAGCGGCAGCCGATCGAAGAGGGTGTCGCGGGGGATATCGTCGCCATTGCCGGCCTTTCCAAGGGCACGGTGGCTGACACTTTCTGCGCGCCCGAAGTGACCGAAGCCATCCCCGCCCAGCCGATCGACCCGCCGACCGTGACGATGAGCTTCATCGTGAATGACAGCCCACTCGCCGGCACCGAAGGCGACAAGGTGACGAGCCGCGTGATCCGCGATCGCTTGTTCAAAGAGGCCGAGGGCAATGTGGCGCTCCGCATCGAGGAAAGCCAGGACAAGGATTCGTTCTTCGTCTCGGGCCGCGGTGAATTGCAGCTCGCAGTGCTGATCGAAACCATGCGCCGCGAAGGTTTCGAGATCGCCGTCTCGCGTCCGCGCGTCGTCTACGGGAAGGGCCCGAACGGCGAAACGCTGGAACCGATCGAGGAAGTCTTCATCGACGTGGATGAAGAGCATTCCGGCGTCGTCGTGCAGAAGATGTCCGAGCGCAAGGCCGAGATGATCGAGATGAAGCCTTCGGGCGGCAATCGCCTGCGCCTCGTCTTCCACGCCCCCACGCGCGGCCTGATCGGCTACCAGTCCGAATTGCTGACCGACACGCGCGGCACGGCCATCATGAACCGCATCTTCAAGGCCTACGAGCCCTACAAGGGCGAAATCGCGGGTCGCAACAATGGCGTGCTGATCGCCAACGAGCCGGGCGAGGCTGTGGCCTATGCGCTCTGGAACCTCGAAGAGCGCGGCGCGATGGTGATCGAGCCGGGCTGGAAAGTCTATCAGGGCATGATCGTGGGCATCCATACCCGCGACAACGACCTCGAAGTGAATGTGCTCAAGGGCAAGAAGCTCACGAATATCCGCACCACCTCGAAGGACGAGGCCGTGCGCCTCACGCCGCCGATCCGCATGACCCTCGAGCGCGCGCTCGCCTGGATTCAGGACGACGAGCTCATGGAAGTCACGCCGAAATCAATCCGCCTGAGGAAGAAGCTGCTCGACCCCAATGACCGCAAACGCGCGGAGAAGCAGAAGGAAGCGCTCGCGGGCTGATGCGGCCATCCACGGCTTTCTCGGGTGGTGCCCTGTCGAATCACGCCGGCGCACCCCATAAAGGGCATGGAGAAAACCATGCCCGTCCGCCGCCTTGATCCCGTTCTCATCGACCAGATCGCCGCCGGCGAGGTGATCGAGCGGCCGGCTGCGGCCGTGAAGGAACTCGTCGAAAACGCCATTGATGCTGGCGCGCGCCGCATCGATGTGGTGGTGGAGAAGGGCGGCCGCAGGCTTATCCGTGTCTCGGATGACGGAAGCGGCATGGGGCCGGAGGATCTGGCTCTGGCCATCGAGCGCCATGCCACCTCCAAGCTGCCCGAGGGGCGGCTTGATTCGATCCGCACCCTCGGTTTTCGCGGCGAGGCCTTGCCCTCCATCGGGGCGGTGGCACGGCTGACGATTACATCGCGCCTCCAAGCCGCGAGCGGACCCTCGCTTCACGCAATCCCTGCGGGATCATCCGGAGCAAGCGGCCAGGCTGAAACATCCGCGCATCGCATCCGCGTCGATGCCGGGCGCGTCGAGCCGGTGCGGCCCGCAGCACTCGCGCCGGGCACGCGGGTGGAGGTGGAAGACCTGTTCCATGCCACGCCTGCCCGCCTCAAATTTCTGAAGGGCGACCGGGCGGAGGCGATGGCCGTCAGCCAGGTCATGCGCCGCCTCGCGCTCGCCCGACCCGATCGCGCGTTTTCGCTCTCCGGCGATCATATAGCCGGCTTTGATCTCGCGGCGGAAACGGCGGATAAAGCCGGGCTCTCCCGCCGTGTCGAAGCGCTCATCGGCGGCGAATTCATGGAAAACGCCACGTGGCTGGAGGCAAGCCGCGACGAAATCGGCATTTCCGGGCTCGTCACTTTGCCGACTTATCATCGTGCCACGGCCGAGGCCCAATACATCTTTGTGAATGGACGCCCGGTGCGAGACCGGTTGCTGATCGGCGCTCTGCGGGCAGCTTATGCGGATACGATCGTTTCCGGCCGCCACCCCAGCGTCGTGCTGTTCCTCACGCTTGATCCCGAGCGCGTGGATGTGAACGTCCATCCGGGCAAGCTCGAGGTCCGCTTTCGCGACGGCGAGAGCGTGCGCGGCCTCTTCGTGCGCGCCATCCGCGATGCCCTCGCGGGAGAAGGACATCGCACCGCCAGCCGCCCATCGGTCCTGCTCGAACGCTTCCGGGTGAACGGGCACGCGCCGATCTCCGCCCTTCCCGGTTTGGCCTGGCGCCCTCAGGCCCCTTCCCCGCTGTCGCCGCCCCAGCCGGTTGAGGCTCCACTGCCGGTCTGGTTGCGCGGCGGCATGGCCGAGGCGCAGCAGGGCTTTGAAGCAAGGCCGGACGAACGGGAAACCCTTGCCATACCCCCCTTGGGCTTTGCCCGCGCCCAGATCAGCGAGACCTACATCCTGGCAGAAAACGCGGAGGGATTGGTCATTATCGATCAGCACGCCGCCCATGAACGTCTCGTCTATGAGCGCCTCAAGCGTGCCCGCGCCGGGGGCGGCATCATGAGGCAGATGCTGCTGATCCCGGCAGTGGTGACGCTTGATCCGGCCGCGCGGGATCGCCTTGTGGCGGCGGCCGATCTGCTCGAAAGCCTTGGTCTTGTCATCGAAGGTTTCGGCGGCGATGCCGTTCTTGTCCGCGAGGTTCCTGCGGCTTTGGCGCATCTCGATCCGGTGAAACTCGCGCGGGAGACAGCGGATACCCTCGCCGAATGGGGCGGCAGCGAGTCGTTCGAGGCGCGGATCGATCTCGTGCTCAAGACCTTCGCCTGCCATCATTCCATCCGTGCCGGACGAAAACTGCGGCTCGAGGAAATGGACGCGCTCCTGCGCGAAATGGAGGCCTCTCCGGCTTCCGCACAATGCAACCATGGTCGACCGACATCCGTGCGCCTCAGCGCAGTCGATCTCGCCAAACTGTTTGGAAGGCGCTAGAGCGCGAACCGATCGCATTGAATCAGTTCTGGCGCCCTGTCTTCTTTTTTTCGCATCCGCTTTTTCCGCCAACCGGTAACCACTTGACGGGCGGAGCTCCAGAATTCAGCCGGCAAAACGACTGAAAATCATTTGGCTTTCCCCCGCCTTGCGCCGATCCAGTGGTTGCAGCTCGGGGGGCAATTTCGGTTCCACATTCACGCGTTCTTCCAGCACGATGATGGCACCGGGCTTCAACCAGCCTCCAGCGATTGCGGAGGCGATTGCGGCCTCACCCAGACCCCTGCCATAGGGCGGATCGCAGAACACGAGATGGAAGGGTTCGAAAGGGGAAACCGGGCCAAGCTTCGTCGCATCGCGCCGGAGAATGCGCGTCACCCCGCCAAGGCCGAGCGCTTCGACATTCGCGCGTTGCAGGCCACGCGCCTCTGTCCCAATATCGACCAGCACGGCATAGCCCGCCCCGCGCGAAATCGCCTCCAGCGCATTCGCTCCGGTGCCGGCAAACAAATCGAGGATGCGCGCCCCTTCTAGTTCGAAATCCATGCCATGCGCGAGGATGTTGAACAGGCTCTCGCGCAGGCGATCGGAGGTTGGCCGGATGGCATCGGAGGACGGGCCTTTCAGGCTACGCCCCCCCAAGGCACCGCCGACAATGCGCATCCTCTAGCCCTCGCGGCGCGGACCGCGACCTGGACCGCTGCGACCTGGACCGCTGCGACCGGGACCGCTGCGACCTGGGCCGCTGCGACCTGGGCCATCCCGACGCGGACCACCGCCCTTGCCAGCGAATCCGCCGGGCTTGCCACCCCGCGAAGCCCCGCGATCCTCACGGGGCGGGCCATCGTATTTCCGGCCGCGCGCGGGGCGATCGCCCTCATCGCGGGTCCGGAAGGGCCGTTCGCCGCGCGGCTTGTCGCCGAAATCGCGTTTTTCACCGAAATCACGTTTTCCACGAGGAGCATCGCCGCCCTCGAAACGCGGCTTGCGGAAGGGGCGCTCACCAGCCGCCTCATCCCGCGGCGGACGGGAGCGGAATGGCCGATCTCCACCCTCGCGAGGGGGGCGCCCCTCGCCATCGTCACGCGAGCGGAAGGGCCTGTCGCCACGGGGACGATCGCCCTCGGGACGCGCACGGGAAGGCCGCTCGCCGCGCGGCGCATCGTCTCGGTTGGATCGACCCCGCGACCGATCCCCGCCCGCATCGTCGCGCGGCGGACGCGCGCGGAAGGGACGATCCCCCTTCTCGCGGCTGAAGCGGTCGCGACTTTCGTCGCGATCCTCGCGCGGGCGGCGGGGGCGCTCTTCCTCCGCCAGGCGCACCACGCGTTCCACCTTCACGGCGCGGCCCTTGCGGTCCGCCACATGGGCGCGCTCCACCTTCAACGTCGGGTCTTCGCCCAACAGCGCCAGATCACGCTTTTGGGTGGGCTTGCGACGATCGAATCGGCGCGGTTTTTCCGCGTCCTCGATCAGCGCGTCGTGACGAATGCGGGGGCCATCGAAATAGGCTCCGGCTTCCTCCGCCAGTTCCGGGCCGAGCTGGTCGGCCAGCACGCGCGGGCGCACCTCGGTGGCCTGTCCTTCCTCGAGATCGCCGAGCTGGAACGGCCCGAAAGAAACGCGGATCAGCCGCGACACCTGGCACCCCAGATGCTCCAGAACGCGCTTGATCTCGCGGTTCTTGCCCTCTCGCAGATCCATCGTGAGCCAGGCATTGTCGCCCATCTCGCGATCGAGTGTGGCGATGATCGGACCGTAATGCACCGCGTCGAGCACGATGCCCTCGCGCAGGGTGTCGAGCTGCGCCTGGTTCACCTCGCCATGGATGCGCACGCGATAGCGCCTGAGCCAGCCCGTATCGGGATGCGCGAGCACGCGCGAAAGGCCGCCATCATTCGTGAGCAGCATCAGGCCTTCGGTGTTGATGTCGAGCCGGCCGACCGAAACCACGCGCGGCAGGCCGGGCGGGAGGTGATCGAACACGGTCGGGCGTCCCTCGGGGTCGTCGGCGGTCGTCACGAGGCCGCGCGGCTTGTGGTAGAGCCAGAGGCGCGTCGCCTCCCGCTCCGGCAGCGGCTGGCCATCGACCAGGATCTGGTCCCTGGAGGTTACGTCCAGCGCCGGGCTGTCGATCACCGCGCCATTCACGGCCACGCGTCCCGCCGCGATCCATTCCTCGGCATCGCGACGCGAACAGAGGCCCGCTCGCGCCATCACGCGCGCGATCCGCTCGCCACCCTCGGCGATGCCCGGCGTTCCCTCGCTCCTGCGGGCCGAGCGATAACCCAGAGCATTCGCCTTGCGGGGGGCGCGTTCTGCACTGGCCGGGGCCTCGTCGCGGTTGCGGGCCTGGCGGGCGTCATCGCGATCGAAGCGTTTGGGTCGCTCGCGGAAATCATCGCGCGGGGCGCGATCCTCGCGGGCACGGAATGGCTCGCGGGCGCGGAACGGCTTGTCGCCGAAGGATTTTTTCTCGTCGAAGGGCTTCCTGCCTCCGAAATCGCGGTTTCCACGCGGCGCATCACCGCCTTCGAATCGGGACTTGCGGAAGGAACGATCGCCCTCGGCGCGCTCGCGGCGCGGCGGACGATCCGTAAAATCGCGATCCTGCCGGTCGCGGTTGAAGCGCGGACGCTCACCACGATCCTCGAAACCGCCGTCACGCGGCTTGCGGAAGGGGCGCTCGCCGCCGGCTTCATCGCGCGGCGGGCGCGGACGGAACGGGCGATCACCCCCTTCGCGCGGCGGGCGGCCTTCGCCAGCCTCGAAACGGGGCTTGCGGAAGGGACGATCCCCCTCGGCGCGATCCTCGCGCGGGGGCCGGGCGCGATACGGCCGGTCGCCATCCCCGGAACGCTCTCCGGGGCCTTTCGGGAAACGGGGCCGGGCGCCATCACGGGGGCCGGACCGTTCTGAGCGGAAGCCGCCGTCGCGCGGCTTGCCTCCACCTTTTTTGTCTGTATCGCTCTTTTTCATCGCGTCCTCGTATCAGAAGGCAGGGGCCTTAGCGAGAGCCGCGAGGGGTTTCTTTTCAAAGGGCTGACATGAGAAGCCGGAGAGCAGCTTGAGCGGGTTCGATGCAGCTTTTGCCGAAGCGAAGGCGGCAGGCTCGCGCGGCGAGGTGCCCATCGGCGCGGCGATCCTGCACAAGGGCCAGGTGATCGCGGCGGCGGGAAATCGCACGCGTGAACTCTCTGATCCCACCGCGCATGCGGAAATCCTGGCGATCCGAATGGCCTGCAAGGCGCTCGCCTCCGAGCGCATCGGCGATTGTGATCTCTATGTCACGCTGGAGCCCTGCCCGATGTGCGCCGGCGCGATTTCCTTCGCGAGGCTGCGGCGGCTCTACTACGCGGCCAGCGACCCCAAGGGCGGCGGGGTGGAGCATGGCCCGCGTGTCTTCTCGCAAGCCACCTGCCACCACGCGCCGGAGATCTATGCCGGCATCCGCGAGAGCGAGGCTTCGGAAATGCTGCGCATGTTCTTCGCCTCGAAGCGGAGTCAGGCCTGAGGCGGAAGCGCGAGCGCCTTCGCGCGCTGAACAGCCTGCACGATGGTCTCGATTTCCTGCGCCATGGGCTCGGCGGCGGCGAGGATCTTGCGGGCCGAGAAGAAATCCAGCGCCGGGAAGGATTCGACACGCGCCTTGATGCGATAGAGCGGCGCAGGCGGGACATGATTCTGCGCCTCGATCAGCGCGGATTGCAGCAGGTCGAAGGCGCGCGTCATCACCTCGACAGAACCGGGAATGGCGGTGCTCTCTTCCTTGGGCGCAGCCTTGGAGATGTCGATCGCGAGGATGAGATCGACCGGCCCCTGGATCGCGCGGATCGGCAGGGGATCGACCGCGCCGCCATCGATCATCACCCGGCCCTCATGCACCACCGGCCGCACGAGGCCTGGAATGGCCATGGAGGCGGCCACAGCCGGGGCCAGCGCACCTTCGCGGAACACCACGCGCTCCATGCGATGGAGATCCGCCGCGACCACCGAGAGCGGGATATCGAGATCCTCGAAACGCCGGGGCAGGGCGGTGGGCAGGAAGCGCTCGAGGGTCGCGACGCCATCGACCAGCACCGGGTTCGTCAGTCCTTGCCGCCAGAGATCGGAGAGGCGCGCCACGCGGGCCTGGAAGAGCCGCGTCATCACTTCGGTGCGGTTGCGAAACTCGCGCAGGGCATGCTGGCGAAGTGCCGCACCCGAGAAACCAGAGGCATAGGCCGCGCCGAGAATGGCGCCGATGGAGGTGCCGGCGATTTCCACCGGGCGGATGCCCAGCCGGTCGAAGGCCTCGAACGCAATGATATGCGCAAGGCCTCGCGCGCCGCCGCTGCCGAGAACCAGCCCGATGCGCGGCTTCGCCTCGCTCATGCGAGGAATGCCTTCAGGGCGCGCAAGGTTGCCTCGGGGTTCTCCTCGGCCACGAAATGCCCGGCAGGGATGGGTTCGCCGATGATCTCCGGCGCGAGCGGCTTCCAGGCCTCCAGCGGCGAGGGACCCTTGCCGGGCAGGCCGGCATTGCCCCAGAGCGCGAGAATGGGGCAGCGGATGCTATCCCCCGCCTGAAGGCTGGCGCGATCATGCGCGACATCGATGGTCGCGCCGGCGCGATAATCCTCGCAGGTCGCGTGGATGCGGGCGGGCTCGTTGAAGAAGGCATGGTAATGGTTCAGCGCGCGTCGGTCGAAAGCGGAGAGGTCGCCGCGCGCAGACCATTTCGCGAGGCAGGAATCCTGCCAGGCGATGGGGTCCTTGCCGATTTCCTGCTCCGGTTTCGGCGCAGGCTCGGCCAGGAAAGGCCAATGCGGATAGGTGGTCGCGCCGGCATTGATCCGATCCCAGGCGACATGGGTCGGGATGATGTCGAGGAGGGCGAGTTTTTCGACCCGCCCCGGATGATCCAGCGCGAAGCGATAGGCCACGCGCGCCCCGCGATCATGTCCCACGAGGCGGAAGGTCGCGAAGCCGAATTCCTCGGCGATGGCGAGGATATCCTCGCCCATCGCGCGCTTGGAATAGCCACTGCCCGCCTCGCTGCCGCGCACGACCGACGACCAGCCATATCCCCGCAGATCGAACGCAATCACGCGGTAATGCCGTGCGAGTTCCGGCGCGATTTTGTGCCACATCACATGCGTCTGAGGGTAGCCATGCACGAGGATCAGCGGCTCGCCGCCGCCCCCGGCACGGGCGAAGACATGCCCGTTCGGCGTGCCGACATGGTGGCTGGAAAAACCCGGAAAGAGATCCGCGAGATCGCTCATTCCCTCACCCCTTCAGATGCGCGAGGCCTTTCGCACCGATATCCGAGCGGCAGAAGCCATCCGGCCAATCGACCTTCGCCACGGCATCATAGGCGCGCTGGCGCGCTTCGGGGAGACCCTTTCCGGTCGCACAGATCGTGAGCACGCGACCACCGGCGGAAACGAGCTTCCCATCGACCAGCCTGGTGCCCGCATGGAACACGGTTGCACCGGGCATCGCGGCGGCATCGTCCAGCCCGGTGATGGGCGTGCCCGAGGGGTAGCTGCCGGGATAACCCCTCGTGGCCATCACCACGCCAACGGCGCTTTCCGGGTTGAAACGGGCCGTCACGCCGGCAAGCTGCCCGCGGGCGACGGCATCGAGGATCGGGAGCAGGTCATCCGCGAGGCGCAGCATCAGCACCTGGCATTCGGGATCGCCAAAGCGGCAGTTGAACTCGATGAGTTTTGGCCCCGTGGCCGTGATCATGAGCCCCGCGAACAGGATGCCGCGATAGGGCATTCCGCGAGCCACCATCTCGCGGGCGACGGGCTTCACGATTTCATCGAGCGCGCGCCGTTCCATTTCAACGGTGAAAACCGGCGCCGGGGAATAGACGCCCATGCCGCCCGTATTCGGCCCCTTGTCGCCATCCAGCGCGCGTTTGTGGTCCTGCGCCGCGCCGAAAGGCAGCACGGTTTCGCCATCGACAAGGCAGAAATAGCTCACTTCCTCGCCGATGAGGCATTCCTCGATGACCACGCGCGCGGCGGGCTCGCTGGCATAAAGCGTTTCGAGCGCGTCGACAGCTTCACCGATTGTCTCGGCGACGGTGACACCCTTGCCGGCCATCAGGCCATCGTATTTCACGACGATTGGCACACCCTGCTCATGCACATGGGCCACAGCGGGCACAAGGCTCGTGAAGGTGCGATAGGCCGCCGTCGGCGCGTTCGCCGCCACGGCCACGGATTTCGTGAAATCCTTCGAGCCCTCCAATTGGGCAGCCGCCTTCGATGGGCCGAACACGCGCATGCCTGCCGCGATCAGCTCATCCGCCAGCCCGGCGACCAGTGGTGCTTCCGGGCCGACCACCACGAGATCGATCCTGTTTTCCTGTCCGAAGGCGATGATGCCCGCATGGTCATCGAGCTTCAGCGGCACGCATGTTCCGAGTGCCGCCATGCCGGGATTGCCGGGCGCGATGAACAGCGTTCCGCAAAGCGGGCTCCGGGCGATGGCCCAGGCCAAAGCATGTTCGCGCCCGCCGCTCCCCAGCAACAGAACCCGCATCGTCAAACCCTTTCGCTGTGGCCAATCGCGGGCTGCTGTAGCATCCGGCCGGCGCAATCTCTACACTCCGGAGCGCATGAATGATCTTCTCACCAACGCCCCGGAATACTCTGTCTCGGATCTCGCGGGCGCGCTGAAACGCACCATCGAGGATGCCTTCGGGCAGGTGCGCCTGCGCGGCGAAATCTCGGGCTATCGCGGCCCGCATTCGAGCGGTCACGTCTATTTCTCGATCAAGGACCAGAACGCCAGGATCGACGCGGTGATCTGGAAAGGCGCGTTCGGAAAGCTGAAATTCCGGCCCGAAGAGGGGCTGGAGGTGATCGCCACCGGTCGCATCACCACATTTCCGGGCAAATCGACCTACCAGATCGTGGTGGAAGCCATCGAGCCGGCGGGCGTCGGCGCGCTCATGGCTTTGCTGGAGGAGCGCCGCCGCAAGCTCGCGGCGGAGGGATTGTTCGAGGCCGCGCGCAAGCAGCTCCTGCCCTTCCTGCCGCGGGTCATCGGCATCGTGACCTCACCGACGGGCGCGGTGATTCGCGACATGATCCACCGGCTGACGGATCGCTTTCCCCGAAAGGTCATTCTCTGGCCCGTGCGCGTGCAGGGCGACGGCTCGGCGGAGGAGGTGGCGGCCGCGATCCGCGGCTTCAACGAAATCGAGCCGGGCGGGCGCATTCCGAGGCCCGACGTGCTGATCGTCGCGCGCGGCGGCGGCTCGCTGGAGGATCTCTGGAGCTTCAACGAGGAGATCGTGGTGCGGGCCGCCGCGATGAGCGAAATCCCGCTCGTTTCGGCCATCGGTCACGAAACGGATTGGACCTTGCTCGATCAGGTTGCGGACGTTCGCGCACCCACTCCCACCGCCGCCGCCGAAATGGTGGTGCCCGTGCGGGCCGACCTGCTCCACGCCGTGCGTGACAGGGGTGCCCGCCTCACGGGGCAGGTGCTGCGCCTGAGGGATCGCGCCCGGCGCGACCTCGCGGGTTTGCTGCGTGCGATGCCGGATGCGCAGAGGCTCATCGAAACGCCGAGACAGCGGCTCGACCTCGCAATCCTGAAGCGCGACCGGGCGCGCGAGACGATGGCCGGCAAGCGCCAGCTCGCGCTTGCCACGCTCGCGCGGCGCCTCTCGGCGCAGAAGCCCGAGGCGCGTCTCGCCCGCCAGCGCGAGCGGCTTGATGGCCTGAAGCGTCGGCTACCGGAAGTGCTCGCGCGCCAGCAGCTGCGCTATCGGGAGCAGCGCATGCAACTTTCGGAGCGCCTTGCCCGCGCCTTTGCGAGCCGCATCGGCCAGTCGCGGAAGGAGGCGGCGCAGGGCAAGTCGCGATTGGAAACGCTCGCGATCCGCCTGCAGCGCGCGCCGGAGATGGCTTTGCGCCCCAAGCGCGAGAAGCTCTCGAAGGCCGGCCAGCTTCTGGGGGCTCTGAGCTATCACAACGTGCTCGCGCGCGGCTTTGCCGTGGTGTTCGACGAGGCGGGCAAGGCGGTGCCCAGCCGGGCGCGGGCCGCCCAGGCCTCGCGCCTCACGCTGGAATTCGCGGATGGCCGCCTCGATGCCGTTCCGGCGGAGGGCACTGAAGCACCCAAGCCCGCTCCCCGCCCCACCAGGCCGACGACGAAGCCCGGTGAAGGTGGGCAGGGCAGCCTTTTCTGACATCTCTGGATCGTGACTTGAAAAACGGGCCCGAAGCCAAGTAGGAACAGGCCGATCAGGAGCCTACCATGCTGCGACCCCCGGCGCTCGGCACAGAAGCCGTGCTCGAATACTCGAACAGTGACTACCGGATCATCCGGCAGGGCACGTTCGTGCGCTGCGGCGTGACCGGCAATCCCATCCAGCTGGATGATCTGTGCTACTGGAGCGCGGAGCGGCAGGAAGCCTATTCGAGCCCCGAGGCCGTGCTGACGCGGCTGCGCGAGGAATCGACCGCGCGATAGATCGCGGCCAGCAGGTCATCCGGCAGGGGCACCGAGACTGGCAGAACCTTTGCCGCCTCCCTCAGCTTTTCCCGCGCCGGACCACCGGCGAGGCGCATCGCATCCTTCTCGGTGGTGACAAGCATGGCACCGAGTTTCCCGGCCTCCGAAAGCAAGGCCGAGGCCTCGCTCTCCGTGAAGGCGTGATGATCGGGGAAGGCCCGCAGGCGGACGATTTCCGCGCCGATCTCCCGCAGCGTTTCCGCGAATTTCTCCGGACGGCCGATGCCGCAGAAGGCGAGCACGCATTGGCCGCGCAAGGCTTCCGCCATGCGCGGATCAGCCGCGATGGCGCTGGCGAAGATCGGCCTCCCGCCCCATTCCACCGCGACATGGTGCCGATCCGCGCCAATCATCAGAATGGCATCCATGTGCCGAAGCATGGGCCGAAACGGCGCGCGCAAGGGGCCCGCCGGCAGGCAGAATCCGTTTCCGAAGCCAGCACCGCCATCGACCACCGCGAGGGCGAAATCCTTCGCAAGATGCGGATTGTGGAGAGCATCATCGAGCACCAGCACGCTCGCGCCCTGCTGGATCGCGAGTTTGGCCCCGGCACGCCGGTCGCGCGAGACGATCACGGGGCATGTCCGCGCAAGCATCAGCGGTTCATCGCCCACCATCGCGGCGTTATCGCGCGCAGGTTCCACGCGATGGGGCCCATGAAGCCTTCCGCCATAGCCGCGCGAGAGAATGAATGGCTTTTCCCCGCGCTGGGCCAGCGCCGTCGCGAGGGCCCGCGCCACCGGGGTTTTCCCCGCACCGCCCGCCGTGAAATTGCCGATGGCGATGACGGGCAATGCAACCCGCTCGCCCTCGCGCGCAAGCCGCGCCAACGCAATGCGCCCATAGAGCCAGCCGATGGGCGCGAGCAGCCACGCGGCAAGACGGTTCCCTCCCGCCTGCCAGAAGGCCGGGGCGCGCATCAGCGCTTCTCCAGCCATGGGCGAAGCGCCTCGAGCGTGCGCTTCAATGCGCCTTCGTGCCGCGCGATGGCCTCGCGCCCGCGGGTCCCGAGCTGCGCGCGGGCTTCGGCATCGGTGAGAAGCGCCAGCACATGGCGGTGCAGCCTTTCGGCATCCGGCGCGATCACGACGCCACGGGCGGCGGCAAGATCAGCGTAAATGTCGTGGAAATTCGCGACATGCGGGCCGGAAACGACCGGGCAATCGAGCTTGATCGGCTCGATCGGGTTGTGCCCGCCATGCGCCACCAGCGAGCCGCCCATCAGCACGAGCGTGGAGAGCGAGAACAGGAGACCCAGTTCGCCAAGGGTATCCGCCAGGTAGAAGGCATGGCCGGGTTGCGGTTCTTCCCCGAGGCTGCGGCGGGCACTCGCGGTGCCTTCGCTTGCGAGAAGCGCGGCAATCGCCTCGCCCCGCTGCGGGTGACGCGGCGCGATGATTGTCAGCAGTTCCGGCAAGGTATGCGTGAGGCCTTTCGCCAGCGCGATGATCTGCTCTTCCTCGCCCGGATGCGTGGAGGCCGCGAGCAGAACCGGCCGCGTGCCGATCGCCTGCGCCAGAGCCGCCTTCGCAGCCTCGTCGAACGGGAGAGGCGGGACATCGAATTTCAGGTTGCCGGGCGAGGAGGCCGGCGCACCCAGTGCACGAAAGCGCTGGGCGTCGGCATCGGATTGGCCCGTCAGCAATGCGAGCGGCGCGAGAAGCGGCCGCGAGAGCGAGGGCAGGCGCGACCAGCGCCGGAACGAGCGATCCGACATCCGTCCGTTGATGATGCCCACGGGCACGCGGCGCCGATGCGCTTCCATGATCAGGTTCGGCCAGATCTCGCTCTCGCAGAAGAGCGCGAGATCCGGCTGCCAATGATGGAAGAAGCGCGAGACCGGTCCCGGCAGATCGACCGGGACGAATTGATGGATCGCGCCTTTCGGCAGGCGCTGCGCCGCAAGCGTTGCGGAGGTCACCGTGCCGGTGGTCAGCAGCACCGAGCCATGCTCGCCCAGCGGAGGGACAAGCGGAAGGATCGACATCGTCTCGCCCACGCTTGCTGCATGGAGCCAGATGAGCCGGCCCGCAGGGCGCGGCAATCCGGCCTTCCCGAAGCGCTCGCCAATGCGCGCGGGGTCTTCCTTGCCGCGCTTCAGCCGGGTGCGGAACAGCAGCGGCACGCCGGGCGCGACGGCATGCGAGGCCAACCGGTAGAGCACGAGAGGCAGGGTGCGCCCGCTCATGCCAAGAACTCCGCTGCCTTGGCCGCGCGGGCCAAAGCCACGCTCTCGCGGTTGCCCCCGGGATCGGCGGAACCGAGCGCCGCATAGGCCTCGGCATAGGCCAGATCCATCGCGATCTCGACCGCGCGACGGCAAGCCTCGCGCCGGGCGGCATCGGCCTCCTTCGGAACGAAGATCGGCTCGCCGATGACAAGGGCCGTGCGTCCGAAGGGCAGCCCGATGCTCGCGGAATCCCAGGAGTTCAGGTCGATCCGCCGCGAGCAGACGGTCGCGACCGGCAGGATGGGCCGGCCGGACAAGGCGGCCAGCGCGATGATGCCTTCCCCCGCCACGCGGCTGACCTTCGGCACATCGGCGGTCAGGGAAACATGATCGCCCGCTTCCAGCAGGGCGAGCAATTGCCGCAGGGCCTGGATGCCGCCGCGCTTGCGCACCTGATCGGAGCGCTGTGCGCCCGAGCCGCGCACCACGAACATGCCGAGTTTCTCGGCGGCGATCGCGTTGATCGCCCCGTCGCCATGGCGGGAGATCATCACGTGGATGCGATCCTGCGGGCGCAGGCCGAAGGTCTGCATGAAATGCTGGCCATGCCACATGGTGATGATGACCGGGCCATCTTCCAGCCGGGCATGGCCATCGGCGGGAATCACCGTCATGGGGCTCGTGCGTTGCACGAAACGCAGATAGCCCGCGAGAAGTGAGCCCAGGAAACGCTGGACAGGTTCGCTCCGCGCGATCGCCTTCAGCATGGCCCGACCATCAATCGGAAGAGGCTCGACCGCCTCATCGCATCACGCATCGGGATCGAGCAGGCGATGCAGATGCACCACGAAATAGCGCATCTGCGCATTATCGACCGTCGCCTGCGCCTTGGCCTTCCAGGCGGCATGCGCGCTCTTGTAATTCGGATAGATGCCCACGATGTCGAGCTTCGAAAGGTCCTTGAAGGTTGTGCTGTCGAGATCGGTCAGCTCGCCGCCGAAAACAAGGTGGAGCAATTGCGGCTCGGCATTCGGCGCGGTCATAGGGGCTCTCCCGGTGCGGCAGGCCGGAAAAGCCGAGGCCCCGGCCGCTTGTGATCAGCCGCGTTTCGCCGCAGAAAGGCTGCCCGTCAAGAGCGAAGGCGTCATCCTGGCGAGCAAGCCACGGCTTCCGGCCAGCAAGGCCGGGTGTTCGTCGCCCCTCAGCGTGTAAAGCGGCGGCCGGCCATCCGGCCCGAGCAACGCGCCCCCCGCCTCCTCAAGGATGCAATGCGCGGCCACGATATCCCAATCATGCGCGCCGGGCCGGGCGAGAGCGAGATCGAGATCGCCCGAAAGCGGCCGGACCAGGCGATGCGCGAGCGCGGCGATGTTCGGCATGCCCTGGATGGCGAGGCCGCTCTCGCGCGCGACGATTTCGAAAACGCCGCGCGGGCCGGCGGCGCGGATGGGCGAAGGGGGTTCCGGAACGAGCATCACGGGTTGACCCTGATAGCATGCCCCGCCGCCGCGATGGGCCGCGAACATCGCGGCGCGCGCCGGAACATGCAGCAGGCCGATCACCGGCTCGCTGCCCGCGAGCACACCCAGGGCAATGCACCAGTCATCCCGCCCCTCCATGAAGGAGCGCGTGCCATCGATCGGGTCGATCACGATGGTCAAGCCATCTTGCGGGCCATCCCAAGCCTCGGGACGCTCTTCCGAATGATAGCGCAAGGGGCCGAAGCCGTCCCGGCCGAGCCCGGCAACAGCATCCGCGATCAGCGCATCCACCGCGAGATCGGCGCTGGTGACAGGCGAGTTGCCCTTCCAGTCAATCCGTGCGCGGGTGCGCTCGCCGCGGCGCCAATCCGCCAGCGCGCGTTGTCCGGCCTCGCGCACGACCAATTCCAGCCGCGCGGCGAGCCCGGCAAGGTCGGCAGTTGCGATCGGCGCGCTCATCGCCAGGCGTAGACCGGCAGGCTCAGCGCCCCGATCACCAGCGCGCTGGTGGTCAGGAGCATTCCTGCGACGCGGCCGAAGCTCTTGCCCGCGCTCCGGCTGAAACCGATCGCATGGTGAACCCGGCCCGCAACCCCCGGGAGGCCCACGGCATGCACGAGCCATTCGCGTGCCCCGAGCATCGGCAGCAGCACGAGGATCGCGATATCGCTCGCGGCAATGGAGAGAGCATCGGCATCGATGGCGGCGGGTGTTCCGGTCATGGCTTCACCTGGAGCGAGCGGGCGGGGTGACAAAGCCCTGCCTAACGCGCTTCGCGGCATTTGTCGCGGGGGGGAGGCGGGGAAGGGGGGAGGCGGGGAAGGGAAGGGGGGAGGAGCGCATCGCGAAATCGCAGGGCGCGGGGCAGGCGGGATATCGCGCCCTCGTGATGCGCAAGATGGCGAAAGCGCTTGGCTTTTGTGCTTTGGCCAGTGCATGAGGAAAGCAATCATGTCCGAGCCGCAATCCATCCTCCTTCTCGCGCTCGTGTTTCTGGGCGCGGCGGTGATCGCCGTCCCGGCCTTCCGGTTCGCCGGGCTCTCGGCCGTGCTCGGCTATTTCGTGGCAGGGCTGGCGATCGGCCCATCGGGCTTCGGCCTGTTCCGCGATCCCAATGCGCTGCGCTCCTTTGCCGAACTCGGCGTTGTGATGTTCCTTTTCGTGATCGGGCTCGAACTGAAGCCTTCGAAACTCCTTTCGATGCGCCGGGATATCCTGATCTACGGCGTGGCGCAGATGGTGTTGTCGGGCGTGCTGATCGCCGCTGCGCTGTGGTTCCTCGGCTTCAAGGGCGCGGGTCTCGCCGCTGTGGCCTTCGCATTCGCGCTTTCCGCCACGGCGATCGCCCTGCAGATCCTCGAGGAACGCGGCGCGATGGGCTCGGCCTATGGCCAGAAGAGCTTCGCGGTGCTGCTCTTCCAGGATATCGCCGTGGTGCCCTTCCTGGCGATCCTGCCGCTTTTCGCGCTCACGCGGTCGAAAGCGGGTTCGGACGGTTTCTGGAGCCATCTCGACGAGATCGGCATGGCGGCCGCTGCCGTGCTGGCGCTGGTTCTGGCCGGGAAATTCCTGCTCAATCCGTTCTTCCGGCTGCTGGCAAAGGCCGATGCCCGCGAGATCATGACGGCTGCTGCCTTGCTGCTGGTTCTGGGCTCGGCCGAACTGATGCACAAGGCCGGGCTTTCGGCCGCGCTCGGCGCCTTCCTCGCCGGGCTGATGCTGGCCGAGAGCAATTTCCGCCACCAGCTCGAAGCGGATATCGAGCCCTTCCGCGGTCTCCTGCTCGGCCTGTTCTTCATGAGCGTCGGGATGGGTCTTGACACCGCGATCATCCGCGCGAACCTGCCCGCGATCCTCGGCGGCGCGATGGGGCTGATGGCGTTGAAGACCCTGCTCGTCTTCGTTCTGCTGCGCGCGGGCAAGCTGGGCTTCTCGAATTCCGTGCGCGGCGCGGTTCTGCTCTCGCCTGCGGGCGAATTCGCCTTCGTCATCCTGCCGCTGGCGGCGAGCATCGGGCTGCTGGCCGGCGACATCGCGACCATCTTCTCGGCCATTGCGGCGCTGACGATGTTTTTCGGGCCGATCCTCGCGAAACTCGTGGAGCCCGCCCTTGCCTGGCGCAAGAATCGGCTCGGCAAAGAACCCTCGATGGAAGAGAATTTCGAGGATGCGGATGGCGAGGTGCTGGTGATCGGATTCGGGCGTTTCGGGCAGGTCGTCAATCAGGTGTTCCTCGCCGCCGAGCGCAACGTGACCGTGATCGATCGCAATATCGACCAGATCAAGACCGCCGCCCGCTTCGGCTTCAAGGTCTATTATGGCGATGGTCGCCGTCTTGATGTGCTCCGCGCGGCGGGTGCGGAGCGCGCAAGCGTGATCGCGGTTTGCGTGGATGATCGCGAGGCGGCGTCCGCCATCGCGGAAATGGCGCGGCGCGCCTTCCCTTCCGCGAAGCTGATCGCCCGCGCCTTTGATCGCACCCATGCGCTCGACCTGATGGAGCGCGGCGTGCGGGCACCCTTCCGCGAAACCTTCGACAGTGCCCTGGCCTTCGGTCGCGAAGCTCTCGTCGCCCTGGGCATGCCCGGGGATGAAGCGGATGAATTGCGCGACGATGTTCGTCGTCGGGATATCCAGCGCCTCAACCGCCAGCGTGACGAGGGTCTCTTCGCCGGGATGGACCTTCTCCATGTCGTGAAGGTAACCCCCGAGCCGCTCATTGCTCCGCGTCGCGAGGGCAAGGACATCACCCGGAGGGACAAGGACGAGTCCCGCGAGCAGCAGGCGCGTGAAGGCGTCACGGGGGAATCCTCGTGAGCATGCCCGCATCGCCCGATCTCGCGCCGTTCACCCGCGGCTCGACCCTCCGCCACGTGCTGACCATGACCGGCACCGGTGCCGTCGGCCTGATGGCGATCTTCCTCGTCGATTTCCTGTCGCTCTTCTATGTCTCGCTGCTTCGCGACGACCGGCTGACCGCGGGCGTGGGCTATGCCACGACCATCCTGTTCGTGGCGATTTCCGTGAATATCGGCTCGATGATCGCCGGTTCCGCGATGGTCGCCCGCAGGCGCGGCGCGCTGGATGAGGAAGGCGCCCGGCGCATCGCCTCTACTTCCCTCGTTCTTGCCATTCTGGTGGGCGTCGCGGTGAGTGGCGGGTTGCTGGCGGCCATGCCCTGGATGCTGCCGAAGCTCGGCGCGACGGGCGTGCCCCTGGAAGTGGCCGAACGCTTCCTCTGGATCACGCTGCCGGCCAACGCGCTGATGGCCGTGGGCATGGCTCTTTCGGGTTTTCTGCGTGCCGTGGGCGATCCGCGCCGGGCCATGAATGTCACCTTGTTCGGCGGGCTGGTGACGGCCGTGGCCGATCCGTTCTTCATCTTCGCGCTGAAGCTCGGCACGGATGGCGCGGCGCTGGCCACCGTCGTGTCGCGGCTGGTGTTCATGGCGGTCGGCCTGCATGGCATCGTGATGGTGCATCGCCTGCTGCGGCGCCCGACGTTCGGCGAGATTCGAGCCGATGCGAAGCCCTTCTTCGATATCGCTCTTCCGGCGATTCTCACGAATGTCGCCACGCCCGTTGCCGCGCTCTTCGTCTATCGCATCCTCGCACCCTTCGGCGCCGAGGCGATTGCCGCGAGCACGATCATCGACCGACTGACACCGCTTGCCTTCGGCGTGCTCTTCGCCTTGTCCGGTGCCGTGGGGCCGATCCTCGCGCAGAATCTCGGCGCGCGGCAATATGGCCGGCTGCGGCAGGCTCTGCGCGATGCTCTGCTCTTTGCGCTGGTCTATTGTCTCCTGGCCTGGACCATCCTGTTCCTGTCGCGCCATGCGATCGCCGGCATGTTCGGCGTAAGCGGCCTGACGGCGCAATATGTGGCTTTCTTCTGCGCGATTTCCGGGCTCGCCTGGCTGTTCAACGGTTTCCTGTTCGTGGCGAACGCAGCCTTCAACAATCTGGGCTTCCCGCTCTATTCCACGGCCTTCAACTGGGGGCGCGCGACGGCGGGCACGATCCCGGTCGCCTGGCTCGGCGCGCATTTCGGAGGCGTCGAGGGCGCGATGATCGGTGTCGCGCTGGGGTCGATTGCCTTCGGTACGGCGGGGCTCGTGACTGCCTTCCGAGCCATCGCGCGGATCGAGGCGCAGGGCCACCCGCCGGATGAGCGCTGAGCCGCATTGCGCATGGACCGGCATGCGCCTAACCTGATGCCGAGCAGTTGCCGGGGGAGTTGGACGATGCTGAACCTTTTCGAGATCATGCAGAACGCGCAGGGCGGCAACGCCTACCAGAACCTCGCGAAACAGTTCGGCATCGGGTCGGATCAGGCGCAGAAGGCGGTCGAGGCGCTTCTCCCCGCTTTCTCGATGGGTCTGCAGCAGCAGACCCAGACCATGGAAGGCTGGCAGAACATGCTGGCCTCGCTGGGGCAGGCGCGGAACAGCGCGCAGTTCTTCGATTCCGATGGGGCTGGCATTCCCGATCATCTCGAGAACGAGGGACAGAACGCGCTGGGCGCCATGTTCGGCAACCCGGAAACCACTGAGGCCGTGGCTCGGCAAGCCGCGCAATTCGCCGGCCTGCCGGTCCAAATGATGCAGCAGATGCTTCCGGTCATCGCCTCGATGGTGATGGGCGGGCTCTTCAGGGGCGCAGTGAATGGCGGCCTTGGCGGCGTCCTTGGCAGCGGCCTCGGCTCCATCTTTGGCCAGCCCGCGCCCACACCGCAGCAGCAGGCCGGCAACATGCTGGAGACCTTTTTCGGCAGCTTCTTCGGCGGGCGCGCACCCCAGCCGCAACCAGACCCGCAGGACCCCGTCGCGGCTGGCCTCGATATGCTGAAGGGCATGTTCCAGACCGGGCAGGAGGTGCACACCGCGCAGATGGACGCGCTGTCCCAGATTTTCCAGCAGGTCACCCGCCGGTAAAGGACGGGCGCGGGGAAGAACCCGCGGCTTTCGTGTCGAAACCTCAAAAAAGAAGCGCCAGGCTCGGGAGAAAGCCTGGCGCGTCCGGATTGCTGCTGCTTACGCCGACAGGGCGGGCCGGCTGGAGGGGAGTCGAGCCGGCCGAGCAATACGACCCTGGCTCACGTTCGCCTGGTGTTTTTCTCGGAGGCATTCCTCAAGGCTCTGCCGGGGGGAGCGCCCGGACATTTGAGCAAGGTGCTCCGAGGGATCCCGGTGGAGGGGAAGGGAGAGTGCCCCCACCAGATCAGACGGCGTGAGGCCGATATCCTTCAGTGCATGACGGTCCCAATGGGACAGTTCATGCAGCTGGCGACGATTCTGGATTACCCCGACGAACTTGCGGATGCGTTTCGCGGCCGAAAGGCCGAGCGGAACAAGGAAACCGGTGAAGAACGACATGGGTAACCTCCAGGGGTCCGGAAAACCGCCGGATCGAACCGCCGCGCGTTGCGGCAACGTTCTTGACCTACCAAACCTCTCCCTATAAGAGAAACGAATGTTTCTGATGCAATCATCAGAATGAGTGATGACTTGGGATTTCCGGCCCAGCTTGGCCACAAACGGCCTCGGGCAGGCCGAAAACGGGGGATGATCCATGCTGCCGGTTCTGGATAACGATCATCTGCGCACGCTTGTGGCCATTGCCGAAACCGGCTCCTTCACACGCGCGGCGGATATCGTCCACAAGACCCAGAGCGCGGTCTCGATGCAGATCCGCAAGCTGGAGGAGCGGCTGGGTCGCGAGATCTTCGGCAAGGAGGGGCGCGCCGCGAAGCTCACGCCCGATGGCGAAAAACTCCTCGATTATGCCTATCGGATGTTGCGCCTCAACGATGAAGTCATCAGTGCCTTTCGCGGCGACAAGCTCACCGGCAGCGTGAAGCTCGGCGTGCCGGATGATTATGCGGAGCGCTACCTGCCGGAGATTATGGCGCGGTTCACGGCCTCCAATCCCGGTATCGAGGTGGCTGTCGTCTGCGAGCCCACTCCGGCTTTGGTCGAGAACATGCAGGCCTGCGAGATCGATCTCGCCATCATCACCCACTCGAAACAGCGCGACATTGGCGAGATCATCCGCGAGGAGAAACTCCTCTGGGTTTCCTCGCAGCGCCATTGCGTGCACGAGGCGCGGCCCCTGCCGCTGGCGCTCGGTCGCGATACCTGCGCCTGGCGGCGTTCGGCTGTCGCGCGGCTGGAAGCGCGGGCCGTGCCGCATCGCGTGCTCTACACGAGCTGGAACTCCTCGGCCGTCGGCGCGGCCGTTCTCGCGGGGCTCGCGGTGGGTGTTCTGCCGGAAAGCGCGATCCGGCCGGGCATGCGCGTGCTGACGGAGCAGGAAGGCTTCGATCCGCTGCCCACCGTGAAGATCGCGCTGCTGCGCAATGCCAAGCGGCATGACCATGTGATCGACGCTCTGGCAGACCACATCATCCAGAGCCTCGATAACCTGTCCCTGGAGCGCGCGGCTGCGACGCGGCTTCAGGCGGCGGAGTAATCAATAGGCGAGGGCTTCGAAGACCGGTTCCACCGAGCCGTGCCATTCATGCCTGTAGCGGCGGAGCAGCTGCTCCGCCTGCGTCTCGCCCGCCGCGACCAACGCTTCCAGCGGTTCGAGATAGATCGTCTCGTTTCGCCCGCTCCTGTCGAGCCGGTTGCGGCGCTCGAGGCCCTGCCGCGACAGGGCCAGCAATTCCCGCGCGAGATCGAGCACCGAACGGCCGCGGATCTCGGCCCGGAAGCCCTGTGCCGGCACGGCGTCGCGCAAGCCCTGCCGTTCCTCGGCCGTCCAGTCCCTCGCGAGATCCCAGGCCGCTTCCAGGCTGGCGGAATCGTAGAACAGCCCCACCCAGAACGCGGCTTCGGCACAGATGAAGCCGCGCGGGCCGACATCCTGTCCGCGCATCTCGAGATAGCGCTTCAGCCGAACCTCCGGGAAGATGGTCGAGAGATGGTTCGCCCAATCCGAGACATAGGCGCGCTCGCCCGGCAGGCTTTCGAGCGTGCCGGCCAGGAGATGGCGGAAATTACGGCCGCTCACATCATGGTAATGGTCGCCGCGCTTCACGAAATACATCGGCACATCCAGCGCGTAATCGACATAGCGCTCGAACCCGAAACCGTCCTCGAACACGAAAGGCAGCATGCCGGCGCGGTTGTTGTCGGTGTCGCGCCAGATTTCCGAACGCATGGAAAGCTTGCCGTTCGGCTTGCCTTCGGTGAAGGGGGAATTGGCGAAGAGCGCGGTCGCGATTGGCTGCAGGGCAATGCTCATCCTGAGCTTCTTGACCATGTCGGCTTCGGAGGAGAAGTCGAGGTTGACCTGCACGGTCGAGGTGCGGAACATCATGTCAAGGCCGCGCGTGCCGACCTTCGGCATATAGGCGCGCATGATCCTGTAACGTGATTTCGGCATCACGGGTGTTTCGGCGAGGGTCCAGAGCGGGCTCATGCCGATGCCGAGGAAGCGGATTCCCAAGGGATCTGCCACCTGCTTCAATTGTGCGAGATGCGCGCCGAGTTCCACGCAGGTCTGGTGGATGGTTTCCACCGGCGCGCCGGATAACTCGAACTGCCCGCCGGGCTCGAGGCTGATCGCGCCCCCCCCGGTGACGTCGAAAAGGCCGATGGGCAGGCCATTCTCCAGAATGGGCTCCCAGCCGAGCAGGGCTTGCATGCCATCGAGCAGGGCGCGGATGCCGCGCGGGCCCTCATAGCCCACGGGGCGATGAGTCGTGGCGTAAAAGGGGAATTTCTCGTGTTCGGTGCCGATCCGGAACTGGTTCTCGGGCTTGATGCCCTTCTCGAACCACTCGATCAACTCGTGCCGGGTTTCGATCGGAGTGAGATCGATCGTGTCGCGCGCCATCGTCACCCCCGCTTCGTTCGGTTCATCAAGCCGGAACAGGCGACGCGAGACGCGAAGCGAAGCCGGACACGATTTATAGGGATGCCCCCGGCCGAGTTCAATCCGCCCGCCAGTCCCCGATTGCGATCTGCAGGGCGGCAAGCCCGGCGACAACCGCCGTATCAGCGCGGAGGATGCGCGGACCCAGCGACAGCCGGATGACGTTTTTCCGCGCCAGCAGGCGCGCGCGCTCGGCCTCGTCGAAGCCGCCCTCCGGCCCGATCAGCAGCGTGAGCGGACCGGCCGGGTCAACCTGCCGCAGAACCGCAACGGGGTCGGAGACCTGCGCATCCTCGTCACCAAAAATCAGAGCGCTATCAGTGGCTTGAAGATCAAGAAAAGCGTCCAGCGACATCTCCGGCGCAATCTCCGGCAGGCAGAGTATGCCGCATTGCTCGGCGGCCTCGATGGCCCAGGCCCGGAGTTTTTCGGGCTTGAGGCCACGCATCTGCGTGCGTCGCGTGAGCACAGGCGCAAGTCGCGCGGCACCCATCTCCACCGCCTTCTGGACGAGATAATCAAGACGCGCCGACTTGAGGGGCGCGAAAGCCAGGGTGATGCGCCCCGGCCTGTCCTGCGGACGGGTTTGCACGCCAATATGAACGGCGCCGGCCTTCTTGCCGGTGAGCTGAAACGTCCCCTCGAACTCGCCGTCGCGGCTGTTGAACACCAGCAGCCGGCCACCCTCGGGCATGCGCAGCACATGGGCGAGGTAGTTGAAGGCCTCGGGGGTGAGCGGAATGCGGGCTTCCCGCGCCAAAGGCACTTCGACGAAGAGCCGGTGGGTCGCGAATTCATAGCGGGCCATCGCGTCTCAAACCCTCCGGGCAGGCTTTCGTGGCGAAATTTCCGATCCGTTGCCGGAAGCATCCAAGAATCGCCTTGTTTTTTTGTGCAGGATGACGATTGATCTCGCAAATTCCGCATTGGCCCGTCAACGAGGGGGCGGAATGTTGTCCGAACAGAAAAGGTGCAGGGTCGTTCGATGCTCGGGTGCATGCGTTATGTTCCGGTGGCGCTTCTCTTCTCGGCGGCCCATGCCTTCTCGGTGGTCCATGCCTTCGCCGCGCCGGCCAGTTGCCAGCAGGATTTCCAGAAGCTGAGTGGAGAGCGGCAGGCCGCGATCGAGCGCATCAACAATTTCGGCAAGAAGCGCCCCACCGCCGAGGTGGCGTGCAGCGCGTTCAACACTCTTTCCGGTGTCGAGGCCCGCTTCATCAAGTGGATGACCGAAAACAAGGATTGGTGCCAGATCCCGGAGGATTTCATCGCGCAGCTCAAGGGCGCCAACGGCGCGACGCTGCAGGCGCGCGGGCAGGTCTGCACGGCTGCCCGGCAGCAGCAGGAAGGCGGCGGCCCGCGTGGCGCGCCCCCGCCCGGCGCCGGCATCCGCCTTCCGAGCGGCGCGTTGTGAGCGGGCCGACACCGGACGCCATCCGCCACCCTGTGGTCGATCGCCTCCCGGCCTGGTCTCTCCCTTATGCGCGGCTCGCCCGGTGGGATCGCCCCATCGGCTGGTGGCTTCTGCTGCTGCCCTGCTGGTGGAGCGCGGCTCTGGCCGCGAAGATGGGCGGCACCTGGCCCAATCTGCTGACCCTTGCACTGTTCCTGATCGGCGCGATCGCCATGCGCGGAGCCGGCTCCACCTGGAATGACATCACCGATCGCGATCTCGATGCGATGGTTGCCCGCACGCGCGCGCGCCCCATCCCCTCCGGGCAGTTGAGCACGAGGCAGGCTTTCCTGTTTCTTCTGCTGCAATCCCTCGTCGGTTTGGCGGTGCTGCTGAACTTCAACGGTTTCGCCATTCTGGCGGGCTTCGCCGCGCTCGCGCCGGTGGCTGTCTATCCCTTCATGAAGCGCTTCACGAACCATCCGCAGATCGTGCTGGGCCTGGCCTTCGCCTGGGGGGCGCTGATGGGCTTTGCGACCGAGCTCGGCCATTGGCCCTGGGCTGCCTTCGCGCTCTATGCTGGCGCTATCCTCTGGGTGATCGGCTACGACACGATCTATGCGCTGCAGGATATCGAGGATGACGCGATCATTGGTATCGGCTCGACGGCGCGGGCCTATGGCGAGCAGGTGCGGCTCTTCATCGCGGCGATGTATGCCGGCACGCTTCTGCTGCTTTTTCTTGCGCTGAACTTGGCGGGTTCAGGCATGATGGGCTGGATTGGCCTTGCGGCTTTCGCAAGCCATCTCGGCTGGCAGGTTGCGGTGCTCCGGCGCGAGGATGCGCGGCAGGCGCTGAAGCTGTTCCGCTCCAACCGGGATGCCGGCCTGCTGCTTTTCGCCGGGCTTGCGCTCGATGCGATGATCTGAAGCGCCAGGCTCAGGGTCGCCGCTTGGACCTGCGCGAACGAGACATCGGATGCGCGGGGTGGTGCGGCGGGCAAACCGGCATCTGCCGTTTCCGGGCGAAGCGCGTGCGCCTTCCGGAAAGCGGCGAGCCGCCGCGGCGCGGATGGCTTTTCTCCCCCGGCGCAAGCTGGAAAGCCTCGAGCTGTCCGTCGGCCGAGATCGCATAGAGCGGCAGGTTCATCATCTGCCCGAAGCGGCGCCAGAGGGCGATGATATCCGTGCCGTCATACACGATATGGAGCGGCGCGCCCAGCTCGCCACTCACCAGCACGGGGCGGATCACGCCGATCGGTTGGCCGGCCGGATCCGTCTCGCAGGACAGGGCGAGGCCGGCCGTGCCTTTCGGCGCGCTGCCGAGGCCCGGCGAGGTATTGTCATTCGCGAACCCGGCCATTTCGGCCAGGCGTGATTGCTCGAAGGGAAGAGAGAACTGCATCCCGCCGCCTGTCTGATCTGATCTCTCGGAAAGACCGGCCGGCTGGCCTGCCTTTCCATTCCTGTTGTTGTGTCCGGCTCTGATTGGCCTGATCACGCGGGGAGAATGGGCGGACAGGGCTCGACTTTCCGTCAAGAAGGCTGGTTAAGGGGCGGTATCCTCGGGCCTTAAGGCCTCTTTCCTGTTCTTAAGCTTCACGAAATGTAACCGCGATCCGCTTGACGCGCGGCCCTCCGCGGCCCACAACCCGAAGCGTGTCCGGAACATCGCCCATGGCCGAAAAGCCGCCGCTTCCCATCCTGCTTTGCGCGCCGCGCGGTTTCTGCGCCGGTGTCGTACGGGCCATCGATGTGGTGGAGGAAGCGCTGCGGAAATATGGAGCTCCGGTCTATGTCCGCCACGAGATCGTGCATAACCGCTTCGTGGTGGATAGCCTGAAACGCAAGGGCGCGATCTTCGTCGATGAACTCGATGAAATCCCCGAGACACAGGCGCCTGTGATCTTTTCCGCCCATGGCGTGCCGAAATCCGTGCCGCAAACCGCCAGGAACCGCCGGCTCTTTGCGATCGATGCGACCTGCCCACTGGTCACCAAGGTGCATCGCGAGGCGGAAATCCACTTCAAGCGTGGCCGCACGATCATTCTCGTGGGCCATGCGGGCCACCCGGAAGTGGTGGGCACCATGGGCCAGTTGCCGGCCGGCATGGTGCATCTGGTGGAAACCGAGGCTGATGTGGCGAGGCTTGCTTTCCCGCCCGGCACAAAGCTTGCCTTCGTGACACAGACCACGCTCTCCGTGGATGATACCGCGGCGATCGTGGCCGCCCTGAAGGCGCGCTTCCCGGAGATCGCGGCGCCGCACAAGGAAGATATCTGCTACGCCACCACCAACCGGCAAGAGGCCGTGAAACGTGTCGCCCCGCTGGTGGAAGCGCTGATCGTGGTCGGTTCGCCGAATTCCTCGAACAGCCAGCGCCTGCGCGAGGTGGCCGAGCGTTCCGGTTGCGCGAAGACCGCGCTCGTGCTCCGCACGGATGAAATCGACTGGTCGGTTTTCGGCGACATTCGCTCGCTCGGCATCACCGCCGGCGCTTCCGCCCCGGAAGTGCTGGTGGAGGAGATCATCGCCGCTTTCGCACAGCGTTTCGACGTCAGCGTGGAAACCGTCTCCACGGCGGATGAAAGCGTGTTCTTTCCGCTTCCCCGCCAGTTGCGCGAGGCGGCAACAGCCTAGAGCTCACTCCGATCGGATGGAAAGAGGCCGTTCGCTCTCATTCCTGTTTGTTTTGCGCATTTTCTGCGACCAACCGGCATCCAATGGATCGAAAAAATGCTCTATGCATTCAGCAGCAAAGCCACGCCAGCCACGATGAGCGCAAGGCCGATCCCCTCGCGAAGGGTCGGCTTCTCGCGGAAGAGCCGGCCCGAGACGAGACGCGCGAAGAACACCTCGATCAGCGCGAGCGTGCGCACTTTCGCGGCTGAGGTGAGCGAGAAGCCGAGAAACCAGAATTGCGAGGCGAGAGCGCCCATGAAGCCAGCGAGAAGCGACGGCTTCCACGCGCCGATGATCGCGCGCAAGGCCGGTCGATCAAGGATGGCGAGGTAGAGCGTCAGCAGGCCCGCCTGCAGGCCAAGCCCAAGAGCGAGCACGGTGGAAGCGCGGATCGCGAAGTTGCCTTCCGGCAACCCATGGATGCCGGCACGAAAGCCGATGGCCGAAAGCGCGAAAAAGGCTGCGCTCACCAGCCCGTAGCCCAGGGCTTCCACGGACCAGCCCTCACCCTTCCTTGCGGGCCAGGCCGTGAGCAGCACGCCGAAGGTGGCGATCCCGATGGCCGAGAGCGCCATCGGTGCCAGCCATTCGCCCAGGAAGATCAGCCCGAACAGGGCCACGAGCACCGGCTCGGTCTTGGTGTAGGCGGTCGCGACCGTGAAGGATCTGAGCCGCATCGCCTGAAGCATCAGGCCCGTCGCGGCAATCTGCGACAGGGCGGCGGCGAGCACCACTGGCAAAACGCCGGCCGGAATAGGCGGCACGGACTCGCGCACGAGGAGGCTCATGCCCGCCAGAAACACCAGCGCGAAGGGAAAGCCGAAGAGAAAGCGCACATGCGTGGCGCCCACCACGCCCACGCGCTCCACCAGATCGCGCTGCATGGCATTGCGCAAGGTCTGGGCGGCCGCGGCCATCACGGTGAAGACGGCCCAGAGCATGGTGGATTCCTTCTCTCCGGAGGCCCGGCCATGTTTGACGAGCCCGCGCGGCAAGGCGTATCACGCTTGTCAAGATTCTGTCACGCCCGCGCGCGACGAAGGGGAGATCCCGTCCCATGGCCGTCTATACCGATGTCAGCGCCGAGGATCTGGGGGCCTTCCTCGCGGCCTATGATCTCGGCGGCCTGCTCTCCTTCAAGGGCATTGCGGAGGGGGTGGAGAACTCGAATTTCCTGATCGAGACCGAGCGCGGCCGCTTCATTCTCACGCTCTACGAGAAGCGCGTGAAGGTGGAGGATCTACCCTTCTTCCTGGGGCTGATGGGCCATCTCGCGGATCGCGGCATCCATTGCCCGCTGCCGGTGAAGGCACATGACGGAAAAGCACTTCGCACGCTGTGCGGGCGGCCGGCGGCGATTGTCACCTTCCTTGAAGGTGTCTCCTATCGCCGCCCGACGGCCGTGCAATGCATGGCGCTCGGCGAGGTTCTGGGCCGGCTGCATGAAGCCGGCAAGGGTTTCGGGATGCATCGCGAGAATGCACTCTCGGTCTCGGGGTGGCGCCCGCTGGCGGAGGCCGCTGCAAGCCGGGCCGATACGGTCGCGCCCGGCCTTGGCGCCGCTGTCGCGCGCGAACTGGAAGAGCTCGAGGGCCATTGGCCGCGCAACCTGCCGCAAGGCGTGATTCATGCGGATCTCTTCCCCAACAACACGCTCTTCGTGGGCGATACGCTTTCAGGCGTGATCGACTTCTATTTTGCCTGCAACGATGCGCTGGCCTATGATCTTGCGATCTGTCTCAATGCCTGGTGTTTCGAGGCGGATTTCTCGTTCAACCTCACGAAGGGGCGCGCGATGATTGCCGCCTATCGTGCGCGCCGGCCGCTGAACGGCGCCGAGATCGAGGCCCTGCCGGTGCTCTGCCGGGGTGCGGCTTTGCGCTTCCTGCTCACGCGTCTCGTGGATTGGCTGAACGTCCCGCCGGGCGCGCTGGTGCGGCCGCTCGACCCGCTGGAATACTGGAAGAAGCTCCGCTTTCATCAGGCGGTAGATGATGCATCGGCCTATGGGCTCGCCCTGTGAGCAGCACGGAAGCGGTTGAAATCTGGACCGATGGCGCCTGTTCGGGCAATCCCGGCCCCGGAGGCTGGGGCGCGATCCTGATCTATGGCGAGGTGCAGAAAGAGATGTCCGGCGCGGAGCCGGAAACCACGAATAATCGCATGGAGTTGCAGGCGGCCATCGCTGCGCTTTCCGCGCTGAGGCGCCCCTGCAAGGTCATCCTCCACACCGACAGCCAATATGTGAAGGGCGGCATCACCGGCTGGATCTTCGGCTGGAAGAAGAATGGCTGGCGCACAGCCGACAAGAAGCCCGTGAAGAATGTCGATCTCTGGCAGGCGCTCGACGAGGCCATCCGCCGCCACGAGATCGAATGGCGCTGGGTGAAAGGCCATGCGGGCAACGAAATGAATGATCGCGCGGATGAACTCGCCCGCGAAGCCATCAAGGCGATGCGCGAGGGCAAAAAGACCGCGGGTGGCAACGCCGCGGCCTGAGATTCCCGGTTCTCCATGCATTCTCCGCGGCCGATCGGCCGGAAAAACCGCCGTGATCAGAGCTGGCACATCAGCGTTTCGGCGGAGGAGAGGTTCACCGCGCCGCGCTCGACCTCGATGTTGATCTTGTCGACCACGCCATCCTTCACGAGCATGGAGCAGCGCTTGAGGCGCGTTCCAAATCCCACGACCGAGATATCGGCATCGAGCCCGGTCGCCTTGGCGAATTCGGCGTTCCCGTCGGAAAGGAAGCGGATCTTGCCGGAGGCACCGGTTTCCTCTTCCCAGCGCTGCATCACCCAGGGATCGTTCACGGCGATCACGACGATCTGGTCCACGCCCCTGGCCTTGAAGTTCTCCGCCTCCTTCAGGAAGCCCGGCAGGTGGGTCTTGTGGCAGGTCGGGGTGAAGGCACCGGGCACGCCAATGATCACGGAGGTCTTGCCGCCGAACACTTCGGACGTGGTGAGCGGTTTGGGGCCGGCCTCGCCGATCACGAAAAACTTCACATCGGGGAGACGATCTCCGGCGGCGATCGGCATGGGACACCTCAGGTTGAGACATTCGGAAAACGACGTCAAAGAACGACGCCTCACGTAACTATGGCGAAGTGTCATTCCCGTCGAGGTCCAGAAAACCCTCATAGGGCTCTTTCTTCGAGCCGAAGGTAAAGCGCACCGGGCCGAAGCGCTTGTCATCGCCCGGCGGAGGCTGGCCCTTGAGCACCACCTGATGGCGACCGGGCGCCACTTGAGCCGGCGCCTTGATGTGGAGATAGCCACGCGATTCCGTGAAGACCGCGAAATCTTCCAACTCCGCATCATGCCGGATTTCCAGCGTGAAGACCGGCCTGTCGCCCGCATCACGCCGCTCGACGCGGACGCGCGCGGCGAATTCCGCCGGGGAAAGGCGGTTCGGCACCCGTGCTTCCGCGTGGCGGATCGCATCGATCACATCATTGCCAACGGGATGCCCCCCTGCGAGGTGGAGATGAGCAGAAAGCGGAATGCAGATCGTGCCGCAAACGGCGAAATCGAGCTTGAGCGAGAGCGAAATTGGCCCGTTTCCGGTCTTTTTCGCGCTGAAGGGCAGGATGACGTCGGTTTTGTAGCCCCAGGCCTGCCCCCCCGCGCCATCATCGAAACGCGTGGGCATGGGAAAGCGCACCTCGAAATCGGATGCGCCTTTCGAACCCGCGAAATCGAACATCGGCGGAACGCCGGAATCGCCAGGATTGCGCCAGTAGGTCTTGTAATCGGGCATGAGGCGAATGCCGATGCCGCCGCGAATCACCATGTCTCCGGGGGCGGGTTCGATCAGCAGGAGCCGCAAGCGGGCCTCGCGGAACTCTGCCCATGCCGAAGCTCGCGCGCCGCCCGCAAGCGCGGGAACAAGGGAGAGCAGCACGGCGAAAATGGCGAGCAACCAGGGCATGAACGCCATATTGCGCCGCAGAAGTTCAAAAACCACCCACATTCCCGTGAGGAAGCCTTTTCGACGCAGCACTTTCCCGCAGAGCCCCTTGGCAAGCGCGTCCACACTTGCAAAACTGTCAGGATGAAACTCGACAAGATCCGCGGCGGTGGCAAGAAAGGGTTTCTCGATGGGCACCTGCTCATCGCGATGCCATCCATGCCGGACGAGCGCTTCTCCCGTAGCGTGATCTATATCTGCGCCCATTCCGATGAAGGCGCGATGGGCCTTGTGGTCAACCGACGAGCGCAGAACCTGAACTTCCCGGAATTGCTGGTGCAGCTCGATCTGATCTCGCGCGATCAGGCGATCCGCCTGCCGGAGCGGGCAGCAAGCACGGCCGTGCTCTCCGGCGGGCCGGTGGAGCCCACGCGGGGCTTCGTGCTGCATTCCGCCGATTTCGCCATCGAGAATTCCACCTTGCCCGTTTCCGGGCAGATCGGGCTGACGATCACGGTCGATATCCTGAAAGCCATCGCCCGTGGCGAGGGGCCGGATCGTGCGCTTCTCGCGCTTGGCTATTCCAGCTGGGCGGCGGGGCAGCTTGAAACCGAACTCCAGGCCAATGCCTGGCTGCATGCGCCGGCCACGGAAGACCTGCTGTTCGGCGCGGATCAGGAACGGAAATACGATGCAGCCCTGCGCATGCTGGGCATCGACCCCGTTTTCCTTTCCAGCGAGGCAGGGCACGGGTAAAGCATCTCAGGCTGCGCTCGAAAGCCCGATGAGCTTGCGCGCCTGATCAATGCTGATCGCCGCTCCGAATACGTAGCCTTGCGCGAACTGGCAGCCCAGCTGGAAGAGTTCCACCGTATCAGCCTCGGATTCGGCCCCCTCCGCCACGATATCCATCCCGAGATCCTGCGCGAGGCCCACGATGGAACGCAGGATGAGCGGACGTTTGCCGGTCTCGTCGTGCCGCACGAAACTCTGGTCGATCTTCAGCGTGTCGAAGGGGAAGCGCTGGAGATAGGAGAGCGAAGAGAAGCCCGTGCCGAAATCGTCAAGCGCGAGGCCGGCGCCAAGCTCGCGTGCCTTTTCGAGGATCTGCGCGGCATATTCCGGGTTTTCCATCACCAAGGTCTCGGTGATCTCGAGCTTCAGCGAGCCTCGCGCGCAAGGGTGGCGCAGGAGCACGTTCTTGAGATCCTGCAGGATATCCTGCCGGATGAGCTGGCGACTGGAGACATTCACGCTCGCGAAGATCGGCGGATCGACGACGAGGGATTGCTGCCAGGCGGAGAGTTCGCGCGCCGTCGTTTCCAGCACGAACAGGCCGATATCAACGATCAGGCCGCTCTCTTCCGCGATCGAGATGAACTCACCCGGCGGCAATCGGCCGAGGCGCGGATGGTTCCAGCGGATCAGCGCCTCGAAACCGGCGATGGAGCGATCCTCCAGCCGCACGATCGGCTGGAACTGCACCTCCAGCTCGTTGCGCTCGATGGCGTGACGCAGATCGTTCGAGAGGCTGAACCGGTCATGCGGCGTGTTGCGCATGGAGCCTCGGTAGATCTCCACGCGGTCGCGCCCCGTCCGCTTGGCGTGAATTGCCGCCAGCTCCGCATTGCGGATGAAGGCTTCCTTGTCATTCAACGAGGTTTCATCCAGCAGCGCCACCCCCACCGAGCCAGTGAGGTAGATCTGCCGCTCGCCATGTGTGATGGGGGTCGACACGGCGCGCCGCACCAGATCGGCCAGCGCGACAACGCGCTGCGGCTCCTGTTCGGAAAGCACGATGAGCGCGAAACTGTCGCCGGAAATGCGCGCCAGCGTGTCGCCCGGCCGGACCACGCGGGCGAGCCGCCGGGCGACCGTGAGCAGGATGATGTCACCGGCCGAAACCCCCACGGATTCGTTCACCTGCTTGAACCGGTCGATATCGAGCAGGATCAGCGCCGGCTTGCGCGCGCCCGCGCCACCATGCCGCGCGTTGATCAGCGAGGTCTCGAGGCGATCGAGCAGCAGGCGGCGGTTCGGAAGCCCCGTCAGGTGGTCGTGGATCGCATCATGCAGGAGGCGATCCTGCGTGGTGTGCACGGCGGTGACGTCGAGCAGGCTGCCGACGATGCGAATCACCTCGCCATCGCGGTTCACCACCGGCCGGGCCTTCAGGCGATACCAGACGGTCGAGCCATCGCGCGCCATCAGGCGGAAATCCTGCCCGATGCGCCCGCGCTTCTGCTCGATCATGGCATCCAGCGCCGCGCGATAACGGTCTCGGTCAGCCGGATGAATCACGTTGATGAGCACCGAGGCGCGACCATCCAGCGTGCCCCGTTCCAGGCCGAGATGCATTTCGAGTTCTGGCGACAGATGCATGTGGTCGTCGCTGACATCCCAGTCGAAGAGCAGGTCGCCGCCGCCCACGAAAGCGAGGGCCTTGCGCTCGGCATCGGGGACCGCGCCGCTGATCACGGCACCGGAAGAGAAGACATTCTGCATCACGGTGAAGGCGATCATCAGCACGATGAGCACGAGGCCCCCCAGCAGGGCAGGGGCAGCCACATCGTTCGTCACCTGCCCGGAAACAACCAAGGCCGCGCCGCCCACCCAGACCAGCAGCAGGAACCAGGTCGGGACCAGCATCATCGCCCGGTCATAGCGGTGGAAGGCGAGATAGACGATGAGCACGAAGCCGATCACGGCGATCGCCGCCATCGAGATGCGGGCAATGCCCGAGGCCACGCTGGGATCGATGCTCGACAGCGCAATCAGCGCGCCGAGCAGGCCCAGCCAGACGAGCGTGATATGCCCGTAGCGCGCATGCCAGCGGTTGAGGTTGAGATAGGCGAAGAGGAACACCAGCAAGGTGCCGCCCAGCACCGCTTCCGCGCCGGCGCGATAGATGTTCTCGACCTCCGGCCGGAGCGCGAAGAACCGGCCGATGAAGCCGAAATCAATTCCGAGATAGACGAGGACCGACCAAGCCAGCGCCGCCGAGGCCGGAAAGATCAGAGCCGCGCGCAGGGTGAGCACGATGGTGAGGAAGATCGCCAGAAGGCCGGCAATGCCGGTCACGATGCCGCGATAGAGCGTCAGAGCGTTGAGCTTGTCCTTGTAGACCTCCGGGTCCCACAGGGTGAGTTCGGGCAGGCGCGAGCCGCGCAATTCGGCCACGAAGGTGACGATCGCGCCGGGTTCGAGCGTGATCGCGAAGAGATCGGCCTCGGTGCCTTCCTCGCGCTCCGGGCGGAAGCCATGGCTCGCCGTGATCGCCTCGATTCGCACCGAGGCGAGATCCGGCCAGAAGACCCCCGAGCCGGCCAGCTTGAAGCGCGGGGCCACGAGCACGCGTTCGATGGTCTCGTTCGAATCGTTCTGCAACGCGAAGGCGATCCAGCGCGGGCGGGCGCCGGCCTCGCGGGCCTGCACCTCGATGCGGCGCACGATGCCATTCGCGTCGCGCGCGGTCTGGATTTCGAGGCGATCCTCGCGTGACTGGTAGGTCTGGATCGCGGGAAGCAGGTCAATCGCCTCGGATTGTGGCGTGATGCGGATCGCATCGAGCGCGCGCGCGGCGGAAAGCGGAGCAAGCAGGGCAAGAAAAAGCAGCACCAGCGCGAGCGGCGAAAAGCGAGGCGCGGCATTGCCGCGAACCTTTCGGTTCGGGGCATATCCGGGCGGGAGGGAAGCAACGCGCCGCATCATGGTCGAGTGGTAACGTCCGGTCTCTCTTGCAGCAAGCGCGGCACGCTTGGCATGGTTACGGTGCGGCAGAATCAGGCGGGAAAAGATCCGATTTCAACAGGCCGTAGAGCAGATGGTCGCGCCGCCGCCCGGCAATGGCGAGATAGGCGCGCGCATAGCCTTCGCGCCGAAAGCCGGCCTTTTCAAGGACGCGGATCGACGCGACATTCTCCGGCAGGCAGGCAGCCTCCAGCCGTTCGAGGCCCAATGTCCGGAAGGCGAAGTCGCTCAGCAGCCGCACGGATTTGGTCATGAATCCATGGCGGGCGAAGGGCTCCCCCATCCAGTAGCCGAGCGTGCCGGTCTGGGCCGCCCGCCGCCGGATGTTCGAGAGGGTGATTCCACCAAGGAGCTGGCCGGTTTCTTCCGTGAAGATCAGGAACGAAAAGCCGGATTCCTCCGCCGCTTCCTTGCGCAGGCGAACCAGCCGCCGACGGTAGGTGCTGCGGCTCAGATCATCCTCCGGCCAGAGGGGCTCCCAGGGCGCGAGAAAGCCGCGGGACTGTTCCCGCAAGGCAACCCAGGCGGGAAAATCGGCCATTTCCGGCGTGCGAAGGATGAGGCCGTTCCCGGAAATCTGGGGGAGGGGCGGCCGGCCCAGACCTTTCACGCCCTTGAAGAACCAGCGCATGCTCATCACGCCCAGCGTTTGGCCCGAATATGGGCCTCGAGATCCGCGAGTGCATTGGGCAATTCCACCATGCGCTCTGGATCGGTCATGAGATGCGCGAGGCGCGGCGGCAATCCGGCCACAAGCCCGGTGATCGCGCGGATCGCATCCGGCAACTTGGCGGGCGCGGCGGTGGCAAGCACCACGAGCGGCACGGAGGCCGGAAGCCCGGCCTTCTCCGCCGCGATCACGCCGGTCGCGGTATGCGGCTCCAGCAGATAGGCGCTTTCGGCCAGGGTCCGGCGAATGATCTCCGCAACTTCCGGCTCGCTGCCGCGATGGGCATGGAACTCGGCGCGGATCTTGGCGAGCACCGTCTCCGGCAGGGTGAAGCTGCCGGATTGCTTCAGGCTCTCCATCATGGAGCGCACCGCAGCGGCATCGTTCCCGGTGGCCTCGAAAAGCAGGCGTTCGAAATTCGAGGAGACCTGGATATCCATCGAGGGCGAGGTCGTGGCTTCCACGCTGCGGGTCTCGTAGCGGCCTGTGGCAAGCGTGCGCGCGAGGATGTCATTCGCGTTGGTGGCGACGATCAGCGTCTCGATCGGCAACCCCATGCGCCGCGCGACATGCCCGGCGAAGATGTCGCCGAAATTGCCGGTGGGCACGGAGAAAGCGATTTTCCGATGCGGCGCCCCGAGCGCCACGGCCGCGACAAAGTAATACGTCACCTGCGCGACGATGCGCACCCAGTTGATGGAATTCACGCCCGAAAGGCCAACGGAATCGCGGAAGGCGTGATTGTTGAACATGCCCTTCACGAGGGCCTGGCAATCGTCGAAATTCCCCGCAATCGAGAGCGCGTGGATATGCGCCTCGGCGGGGGTGGTCATCATCCGACGCTGCACATCGGAGACGCGGCCCTTCGGGAAGAGGATGAAGACATCCGCCCGCTTGCTCGCGCGGAAAGCCTCGATGGCAGCCCCGCCGGTATCGCCGGAGGTTGCGCCCACGATCGTCGCGCGCTGGCCCTTCACCTGGAGAGCGTGATCCATCAGGCGTGCGAGCAACTGCATCGCGACATCCTTGAAGGCGAGCGTCGGGCCATGGAACAATTCGAGAATGAAGCGGTTCGGGCCGATCTGCTGCAGGGGCGTCACGGCCTTGTGCGCGAAGCTCGCGTAGGCCGCTTCGCAGGCCTGCTTCAGCACCGCATCGGGAATGGAGCCACCCGTGAAGCGGCGGATGACATCAAAGGCCACGGCGTGAAAGGGCTGGCCGGCATAGGCGGCGATCTCGCTGTGCGAAACCTGCGGCCAGTTCTCGGGAACATAAAGGCCGCCATCGCGGGCAAGCCCGGCCAGCATGCATTCCGAGAAGTCGAGGGAGGGCGCGAGGCCGCGGGTCGAGTTATAGCGCATGAACGGCGTTTAACCGATCAGTTTGCGTCCGTCACGGCGTTTTCGTCGCTGGCAAGACCAAGTTTCCTGCGCCGGCGCGCGAAGAGGAAAAATCCGGCCACCGCGATATTGGTCGCCGCAAGGCTCCACCAGGTGATCGCGTATTCGAGGTGGTTGTTGGGAATGGCCTTGAGGAAGTCCTTCACCTCCACGCCGAAGGGTGGGGCGGTTTCGTCGGGCAGCGCTTCGCGGTCGATGAAGGTCGCAAACGCGGGAAGCGAGTCGCTCGCCTTCGGAGCGTTCGGGAGCTTCAAGAAAGCAGCGATCTGCCCCGCATCACGAAAAAAGAACACGCCCTTCGCCGGATTGTTATAGGGCGGAAATATCCCTTCTTTCTCGGCGGGGCGAAGAAATCCGGTGAGCGTCACCTCACCAGATGGCGTCTCGAACGGAGGTATCGCCCCGTTTGGCAGCGTGGGCAGAAAACCGCGTGAAACAAGCACGGAATAGGTTTTGCCATATTCGTCTTTGCCTGCATCAAGTGGCTCAAACGCCTGCATGACCCACACACCGAAACCGCTCGCCGGCACGCGGCCGCGCGAATCACGCTCGCCGGGCTTCGGCGCGGGGCGGGAGGTGCGCACATAGGCGATCCTGTCGGGCAGGAAGCGCCCAGTGATGGTGACGCGGTCCCAGATCTGCGCCCGCGCGAACGAATTTGGCGGCCCTTTCGCCGCAGCCTCGATGGCCGCGATGAACTCCCGTTTCTCGGCGCGGCGCTGCCATTGCCAGGTGCCGAGCCCGAGCAGCACCAGCGTGCCCACGAGCGTGAAGGCCATGAAGAAAAGAAGGCTGCGGCCGCGCATCACTCGATACTCGCTCTTGGTGCCTCCACGAAAAAAGGGCGGCACGCGGCCGCCCTTCCGGATTGCGGTGTCGGGGCGGTCAGTGCCCGAGAATGTTCGGCGCGAAGCCGAAATTCGAACCCCAGACATAGATGGCGGCAAAGAGGAACAGCCACACCACATCCACGAAATGCCAATACCAGGCCGCGAATTCGAAGCCGAGATGCTGCTTCGGCGTGAAGTGGCCCTTGTAGACGCGCGCAAGGCACACCGCGAGGAAAATGGTGCCCACGAAGACGTGGAAGCCATGGAAGCCCGTCGCCATGAAGAAGGTCGCGCCATAGATATGGCCCGAGAACTTGAAGGCGGCGTGGCTGTATTCATAGATTTGCACCAGCGAAAACAGAACGCCGAGCAGAATGGTGAGCCAAAGAGCCTTCTTCACCGCTTCGCGATCGCCATGCAGCAGCGCATGATGCGCCCAGGTGACGGTCGTGCCCGAGGTGAGCAGGATCAGCGTGTTGAAGAGCGGCAATTCCCATGGGTTGAAGACCGCGATGCCCTTCGGAGGCCATTGCCCCCCCGTCAGTTCGGTGCGGGTATACTGGATGGCCTCGCCGGCAAAGATCGCCGCATCGAAATAGGCCCAGAACCAGGCCACGAAAAACATCACTTCCGAAGCGATGAACAGGATCATGCCGTAGCGATGGTGCATCTGCACCACGCGGGTGTGATCCCCCGATTCGGCCTCGCGCACCACATCGGCCCACCAGCCATACATGGTGTAGAGCACGCCGATGAGGCCCGCGATGGTAAGGTAACTCCCAACCGCCATGCCGCCGAGCGTCATCTTCTTCATCCACATCACGGCACCAACCGCCATGACGAAAGCCGAGACCGAGCCGATGAACGGCCACGGGCTCAGCGGCAAGATGTGGTAATCATGGTTCTTGGCGTGCGCGTTGGCCATCCGAGGCCCCCTTCTTCGTTAGGCGTTCCGGCTTGTGATCCCGTCAGCGCGCCGGCGCAAGCGCGGATGCGGCATCCGCGAGTGGCTTTGACGCGTTCTTGGCGGGAAAAAACGTGTAGGACAAGGTGATGGTCTGGAGGAAATCGAGGTTCTTTTCCTTCGAGATCTCCGGATCGACAAAGAACACCACTTCCTCCGTGCGGCTCTCGCCCGGATGGAGGGTGATCTCGTTGAAGCAGAAGCAGGCGATCTTGTTGAACCACGCGCCAGCCTGATCCGGCGAGACATTGTAGCTCGCAATGCCGGTCACGGTGCGGTCCGTCGCATTGCGGATGGTGTAGCTCACCGTGCGCACTTCGCCGCCCTTCACCGAAACCGTGGGCATTTCCGGCTCGAACAGCCAGCCCAGGCCCGGCGCGACATTCGCATCCATGCGGATGGTGAAGAGCCGCTCGGTCATGCGGTCCGGGGCCTTCACGGCAACCTGCGTCGTGCCGCCATAGCCGGTCACGCGGCAGAAGAGATCGTAGAGCGGCACCGCGGCAAACGACATGCCGAGCATGAAAAGCGTGCCGCCCAGCGCATAGCCTGCGACGCGCAGGTTGCGGCGGGGGTCGATCATCACGGGGCGGGGAGCGGTCTTTTCGCGATCCATGGCGTCACATCGGCCGGGCCAGAATGGCCGGTCCCATCTTGAAAATGGTGATGACGTAGAACAGCACGACAAGGCCCACGACCGAAAGCGCGATGGCGCGCGAGCGGCGCTGGCGGCGCGCCTTCTCCTCGGGCGTGAGAACGATGCCTTCCGGCCTGGGCGTTTCGCTCATGCGCCAAACCCCGTGAGGCGTGACAGCATGGGCATCAGCAGGAACAGGATGCGCTCGACCAGCAGGGCCGCGAACAGCGCGAAGAGATACAGGATCGAACCGCCGAACATCGACCAGCAGGCCTTGCGATCCTCTTCCGGCGTCGCGGCGCGCAGGATCATCCAGGACCAGCGGAGCATCATGCCGGAGCCGATCACCGCGGTGGCGAGATAAAGCCAGTGGCCGAAGCCCAGAGCCACCGGCGCGAAGGCCGAAAGAGCGAGCAGGAGGGTGTAAAGCAGGATCTGGCGGCGCGTGGCAGCCTCGCCCGCCACAACCGGCAGCATCGGCACGCCCGCACGGGTGTAATCCTCGTTCTTCACCAGGGCGAGCGCCCAGAAATGCGGAGGAGTCCACAGGAAGATGATAAGGAACAGCACGATCGGCTCGATCGCGATCGAGCCGGTCACGGCCACCCAGCCAATCACCGGCGGAAAGGCTCCGGCAGCACCGCCGATCACGATGTTCTGCGCGGTCGAGCGTTTCAGAGCCATCGTGTAGATCACGACATAGAAGAAGATCGTGAAGGCGAGCAGACCGCCTGCAAGCCAGTTGGTCGCGAGGCCCAGCACCATCACCGAGAAGAATGACAGCAGCAGGCCGAAGATCTTCGCCTCGTCCGGCGAAACGCGGCCGGCGGGAATGGGCCGGCTCGATGTGCGGCGCATCACCTGATCGATATCGGCATCATACCACATGTTGAGCGCGCCAGAGGCACCACCGCCCAGCGCGATCGCGAGGATTGCGATGCCGCCGATCACCGGATGAATCGAGCCGGGCGCGATCAGCATGCCGACAAGCGCGGTAAACACCACCAGCGACATGACGCGCGGCTTCATCAGCGCCCAGAAATCGATTGGGTCTGCGTTCGAAATCAGCGCTTTGCGCTGGATGTCAGCTCCCGCGTCGCTCACGGTTGGCCTGCCTCAACTCTGTGCTCTGGGATTGACCCCATGCGGAAGCAGCCGCTCGGGGCCGCTTTCGGATGGGGCGGAGCCTCGCGAGAAGGCTCCGCCGGAGATGTCTAGTGGTTCGAGCCGGTGATCCGCGGCAGGGTCTCGAACTGGTGGAAGGGCGGCGGGGAGGAAAGGGTCCATTCCAGCGTGGTCGCGCCTTCACCCCAGGGGTTGTCGCCGGCCTTTTCCTTGCGGCTATAGGCGAGGTAGATGCCGTAGAAGAAGATCAGCAGGCCGAAGGCGAAGATGTAGGAACCCATCGAGGAGATGTAGTTCCAGCCTGCATAGGCATCCGGATAATCCACATAGCGCCGCGGCATGCCGGCGAGGCCCAGGAAGTGCTGCGGGAAGAACAGCACGTTGGCACCCACGAACGCGACCACGAAGTGGCTGTGGCCAATCCAGTCCGGGATCATGTAGCCGGTCATCTTCGGGAACCAGTAGTACCAGGCGGCGAAGATCGCGAAGACCGCGCCGAGCGAGAGCACGTAGTGGAAATGCGCCACCACGTAATAGGTGTCATGCAGCACGCGGTCCACGCCGGCATTGGCGAGCACCACGCCCGTGACGCCACCGACCGTGAACAGGAAGATGAACCCGATCGCCCAGACCATCGGCGGACGAAACGAGATCGACCCGCCCCACATCGTCGCGATCCAGGAGAAGATCTTCACGCCGGTCGGCACGGCGATCACCATCGTGGCCGCCACGAAATACTGCTGGGCCGCGAGGCTGATGCCGGTGGTGTACATGTGGTGCGCCCACACGACGAAGCCGACGAAACCGATCGCCACCATCGCATAGGCCATTCCGAGATAGCCGAAGACCGGCTTGCGCGAGAAAGTCGAGACGATGTGGCTGACAATGCCGAAGGCCGGCAGGATCAGGATATACACTTCCGGGTGACCGAAGAACCAGAACAGATGCTGGAACAGGATCGGGTCACCCCCGCCTTCCGGCGCGAAGAAGGTCGTGCCGAAATTGCGGTCCGTCAGCAGCATGGTGATGCCGCCGGCAAGAACCGGGAGCGACAGCACGAGCAGGAAGGCGGTGACCAGCACCGACCAGGCGAAGAGCGGCATCTTGTGCAGCGTCATGCCCGGGGCGCGCATGTTGAAGATCGTGGTGATGAAGTTGATCGCGCCAAGGATCGACGAGGCACCCGCGATATGCAGCGAGAGGATCGCGAAATCCATCGCCGGGCCGGGCTGGCCCGAGGTCGAGAGCGGCGGATAGATCGTCCAGCCGCCGCCAACGCCGAGGCCGCCGGCCGGACCTTCCACGAACATCGACAGGATGAGCAGGCCGAAAGCGGCCGGCAGCAGCCAGAACGAGATATTGTTCATGCGCGGGAACGCCATGTCCGGCGCGCCGATCATGATCGGGATGAACCAGTTGGCGAAGCCGCCGATCAGCGCCGGCATCACCATGAAGAAGATCATGATGAGCCCGTGGCCCGTGACGAACACGTTGAACGTGTGCGGATTGGCGAAGACCTGCAGACCGGGCTCCTGAAGCTCGATGCGCATCATGATGGAAAGGAAGCCACCCACCAGCCCCGCGAACAGCGCGAAGAGAAGGTACATCGTGCCGATGTCCTTGTGGTTGGTGGAATACACATAGCGCCGCCAGCCATGCGGAACGTCATGCGCGTGATCGTCGGCGTGCGCGTGAGCCTGTGCCATTCTTGTCTACTCCTGTCGAAGCGTCTTGTCGCGGCGCTTAATCAGCGGACCGGATCGGTCTGCGCGGTCTGGACCGGCGCATCCCCGATGCGGGCATATTTCTTCTTCGCATCCGCGAGCCAGGCATCATACTTCTCCTGGCTGACAACGCGGATCGCCAGCGGCATGAAAGCATGATCCTTGCCGCAGAGTTCCGAGCACTGGCCGTAGAAGATGCCTTCCTTCGTCGCGCGGAACCATGTCTGGTTCAGCCGGCCCGGCACGGCATCGGCCTTCACGGCGAAGGAGGGAACGGCGAAGGCGTGCAGAACGTCACCGGCGGTCACCTGCACGGCCACGGTCTTGTTCACCGGAACCACAACCTCGTTGTCCACCGCCAGAAGGCGCGGGAAATCGGCTTCCTTGCCCTTGCCGGCCTTCACGGCCGCAATGCGCTCTTCATCAGAGAGCATGCGCACTTCGAATTCGAAGCCGCCAGCATCCTGCGGGTAGGTGAACTTCCAGTACCAGGCATAACCCGTCGCCTTGATGGTGAGGTCCGCCTTCGGGATCGTCACCTGATCGCGCAGCAATCGGAAGGAGGGCACCGCGATCGCGACCAGGATCAGCACCGGGATGAGCGTCCAGGCCACTTCGAGGCCCGCATGATGCGTCGTCTTCGACGGCACCGGGTTCTTGGAGGCCTTGAACTTCGCCACCACCATCACCAGGAGCAGCAGCACGAAGAGCGAGATCACCGTGATGATGGGCAGCAGGATCGCGTCATGGAACCATTGGGTGTTCTCGGCGATCGGCGTCGCGGGGGTTTGCAGGCCCATCTGCCAGGGCGAAGGTTGCCCCATCCCCGCCCAGGCCGCCGAAGGCAGGCCCGCAAGGCCGAGGAGGCCCGCACCTGCAAGCATCCGCGCAGGAAGGCCGCGCATGTTCCGTTCCGTCTCACCCAGTCGCTTCATGGCCATCGCCACTCCCTTGCGTCGCGCCCGGCGCTCGTGTCGCGAGGTGGGCGTTTGGTCTGCCTTCCGCCATCGGCTGCCGAAGCTCCGGGCTCGATGCCCGATTGACCTTCTTCAGCGCGCTTGCGCAAGGGCCTCGGCTGGGAGCAGGCTGACGCAGCCATGCACTGCCCGCGGCCGGGACCCGGATCTGAAATTCACTGCAAGCCCCAGCTTCGCCAAAAAGGCAAGCGAATTTCGCCAGACATGGGACTGCTTTTCGTCGTATTCGCTTTACGCCATCTTGTATCGCGCAGAGCAGCGACGAATTGCAGCAGGGCTGGCTGCGGGCTGCGCTTTCTTGACACCGGGGCCGGCTCTGTTACGCCACGCGGGCAGGCCGGCTCCGTTCTGGAGAGCTTGATTTCTTCGATTCGGGGCTGCAGGCACTGGCTGATCGAGCCACAGGTGATTCAATGACGATGAGGAAAAGCTCCGCCATCAATGCGCTCCGATTGGGCCTGTTTGCGGCCCTGGCGTCGATTGGCGTCGCCTCCGTTGCTTCGGCGCAAGGTCAGTTGCGCGGAGCCTATGGTGACTGGCAGTATCGCTGCGACCGCGTGGCGCAGAGCGGCCAGGAGCAATGCATCCTGATCCAGAACGTTCTGGATCAGCAGGACCTGAACCTCGCGGTTGTGATTCTGCGGGTCGAAGATCAGATCGCGACGGCCGAGGCCCGCAAGACCAATGCGAATGCGCCGGCTGTCCGCCGCCCGGTTCTGCGTGTCATCGCGCCGCTGGGCGTGCTGCTTCCGCGCGGATTGGGGCTGAAGGTGGATGATCGCGAGGTCGGCTCGACGGATTTCGTCCGCTGCCTCGAATCCGGCTGCGTGGCCGAGGTCGACATGGATCGGAACTTGATCGACCTGTTCTCGAAAGGCAAGGTGGCGCTCTTCGCCGTCTTCCTCACGCCTCAGGAGGGGCGGGGCCTGCCGGTGACGCTGGGCGGTTTCGCGGACGGGTTTTCGAAGCTCCAGTAACGCGCCCGGCGCGCGCCGAAGAAAATGGATGGTTTGGTGATGCTGGTTGAAAAATCCGGTTCTTTGCGCGGTGTGGCTCTTGCGGCACTTGGCCTGTCGCTGATGGTTCTCGCGGGCTGCGGCTCCTCGTCGCTCACAGGGTCCGGCGGCAGCGACCCCACGGTTGCGGGCGATGGCTCCGGCTGGGGCACGGCAATCCTCTTTGGCGGTCGCCGCTTCACCGAACCGCCGCCGACCGAGAAACGTGAATATACCTGCCCGGCCGTCGAGATCCTGGAGGGAACCGTCGCGCTCCGCTCGGGCGACACCGGAACGGCTCGCGGCGTCGGCTATCAGGCCTCGATCCGTGACACGGCCCGCGAATGCGCGCTGGTGGCCGACAACCGGCTCAACATCAAGGTGGGCGTTCAGGGACGCCTCGTGCTTGGCGAAAGCGGCAAGCCTGGCACCTATACCGTTCCGGTGCGCGTGGCCGTGCGGCGCACCGGTGGCGAGACCGTCTATTCGAAGCTCACGACCGCAAGCGTGACGGTTCCGGCGACGGATACGCAGAGCACCTTCACGGTGATCGATGACGGTCTTTCCCTGCCGCTCAGCGCCAGTGACCCCGGCGACGAATACACGATCCTCGTCGGCCTCGATCCACAGGGCAAGAGCACGCCGCGCAATCGGCGGCGTTGACAGTTCCGGCAAAAAGACTAGGTGACTGGTCGTCAGGCCATCTCCCGCGCGGGAGAGAGCGGGTCAAGCCCGTCGCCGAAGGCGCAACCGCCCCGGAAACGCTCAGGCAAAAGGGACCGCGCGAGAAAAGCCGCTCTGGAAAGCGCGAGGCCGCAAGGCTTCGCCACCGAAGGAGTAAGGGTTCGCCTTCCGAGCCCGAAATCTCTCAGGTCTCCGTGACAGAGGGGGCAGCATCGAAGTCCGGGCGCAAGTCTGGGCCTTGGCGATCTGTCTGATCACGGAGGCGGCGCGAGCCGGAAATGCATGGCTTCTCCCGAAAGCGCGGAAACGCTGCTCGAAACGTCGCTTGCGGCCTGGCATGTCGCGCAGGGCGCGAAGATGGTTCCCTTCGCCGGCTACAACATGCCGGTGCATTATCCGCTCGGCATCATGGGAGAACATAACTGGACGCGGGACAGCGCCGGTCTCTTCGATGTCTCGCATATGGGCCAGTGCTTCCTCATCCCCGAGGATGGGAAGTTTGAAACCGCAGCGGCGGCACTGGAAAAGCTGGTGCCGGCCGATGTGCTGAGCCTGAAACCGGGGCAGCAGCGCTATTCGCAATTCCTGAATGCCGAGGGCGGCATTCTTGATGACCTGATGATCACCCGGCTCGGTCAGCCCGGCCAGGAGCACGGGCTCTATCTCGTTGTGAATGCGGGCTGCAAGGTGGAGGATTACAGGCACCTCGCCGCGCACCTGCCCAGGGGCGTGACCCTGAAGATCGGCGATAATCTGGCCCTTCTCGCGCTCCAGGGCCCGAAGGCTGCGGCGGTGATCGCCCGGCACGCGCCGGCTCTGGCCGAGCTCAAGTTCATGACCTCGACCGATCTGCCTGTCGCCGGTCTCTGGTGCCATGTCTCGCGCACGGGCTACACGGGCGAGGATGGTGTCGAAATCTCCGTGAAGAACGCGGATGTCGAGGCGCTCGCGAGCCTTCTCCTGAAGGATGAGCGCGTGAAGCCCATCGGCCTTGGCGCGCGCGACTCCCTGCGGCTCGAGGCGGGTTTGTGTCTTTATGGCCATGACATCGACACCACGACCTCGCCCATCGAGGCGGATCTGAAATGGTCGATCCAGAAGCGCCGGCGCGAGGAAGGCGGCTTCCCTGGCGCGGCACGCATCCGGCACGAACTGGCCAATGGCCCGGCCCGCCTGCGCGTCGGTATCCGGCCGGAAGGGCGCCAGCCCGCGCGCGAGGGCACCGAGATTTTCGCCGGGGGGCGCCGGATCGGCGTCATCACCTCCGGCGGCTTCGGCCCCACGGCGCAGGCGCCTGTCGCCATGGGCTATGTGGAGACGGCCTTCGCGAAGCCCGATACGCCGGTGGTGCTGGCTGTGCGCGGCAAGGAATTGCCTGCTCGCATTGCCGCCATGCCTTTCGCCCCGCATCGTTATTTCCGCTGATTCTCGCCTTCTTAAGGATAGGAGCCCGCCATGACGACCCGCTACACCAAGGATCACGAATATATCCGCGTCGAAGGCGATGTCGGCATTATCGGCATCACGGATTACGCGCAGGGCCAGCTCGGCGACGTCGTGTTCGTCGAATTGCCGGATGTCGGGAAGACCATCTCCAAGGGCGGCGAAGCGGCCGTGGTGGAGAGCGTGAAGGCGGCTTCGGAAGTTTATGCCCCGGTCTCCGGCGAGGTGGTCGCCGTGAACGACAAGCTGCCGGATGTCCCCGCTACCGTGAACGAGGACCCCGCCGGCGCGGGCTGGTTCATCAAGATCAAGCTCGCCAACAAGGCCGAGCTCGATGGCCTGATGAGCGAGGCGGAATACGCCGAATACCTGAAATCAATCGCGTGAGGCCCCGATGCGCTACCTGCCGCTGACCCCCGATAATCGCGCCGGCATGCTTGCCCGGATCGGCGTGCCGAATGTTGATGACCTCTTCTCCGGCATCCCCGCCGACAAGCTCCTGAAGGAGCCGGTGAACCTGCCGCACCATGCGGGCGAACTCGCCGTCGAGCGCACGCTCGGGGCGATGGCTGCCAAGAACGTGCCGGCAGGTTCCATGCCCTTCTTCGTGGGTGCGGGCGCCTACAAGCACCATGTGCCGGCGACGGTGGATCACCTGATCCAGCGATCGGAGTTCCTCACGAGCTACACGCCGTACCAGCCGGAAATCGCGCAGGGCACGCTGCAATATCTCTTCGAATTCCAGACGCAGGTGGCATTGCTCACCGGCATGGAGGTGGCCAACGCCTCGATGTATGACGGTTCGACCGGCACCGGCGAGGCGGTTCTGATGGCGCATCGCGTCACCAAGCGGCGCAAGGCGGTGCTCTCGGGCGGTCTGCATCCGCAATATGCCGATGTGGTAAAGACCCTTTCGGCCATGGCGAATGATGTCGTCGTCGCCGCTCCGGCGGATGTCACCGGCACGGAAGATCTCGCCAGGCTCATCGACAGCGAGACCTCCTGCATCGTGGTGCAGAACCCGGATGTCTTCGGCAATATCCGCGATCTGCGCCCGCTCGCAGCCGCCGCGCAGGCCAAGGGGGCGCTCTTGATCGCGGTCTTCACGGAAGCGCTGTCGCTCGGACTCATCGAGAGCCCGGGCGCGCAAGGTGCCGATATCGTGGTGGGCGAGGGGCAATCCATCGGCAACGGCCTCAATTTCGGCGGTCCTTACGTCGGTCTTTTCGCCGCCAAGCAGAAATATCTGCGCCAGATGCCGGGTCGCCTCTGCGGCGAAACGGTGGATGCGGAAGGAAAGCGCGGCTTCGTGCTGACGCTCTCCACCCGCGAGCAGCATATCCGCCGCGACAAGGCGACGTCGAATATCTGCACGAATTCGGGCCTCTGCTGCCTCGCCTTCACCATCCACATGACGCTTCTGGGCGAGAAAGGCCTGCGCCGGCTCGCCCAGGTCAACCACGCCAATGCGGTGGATCTCGCCGAGCGTCTTGAGGCGATAAAGGGCGTGACGGTTCTCACAAGCGCCTTCTTCAACGAATTCACTGTGAAACTGCCGGTGAACGCGGCCGAGGCGGTGGAGAAGATGGCGAAGAAGGGCGTGCTCGCGGGCGTGCCGGTCTCGCGCCTGCTGCCGGGCGCCGGCCTCGATGACCTGCTGATCGTCGCCAACACCGAAGTGAACACGGATGAGGATCGCGAAGCGTTTGTGAACGCGCTGAAGGGAGTGCTCTAATGCTCAACAATCAGGGTCGTCCCACCTCCGCCGGTGAAGCCTCGGCAAACGCCCATCCCACCTTCACGGGCAATCGCGCGCTGATCATCGAGGAAGCTTTGCTCTTCGAGATCGGTCGTCCCGAGACCACGGGCGTCGATGTTCCCGAGCCGAAAAGCATGTCGTTTTCAAGCGAGGTGGTTGCCGGCTCGCGTGAAGAAAACGCGTCAGGAAAGAAAATTCTGAAATCGCGCCTCGGCGGGCAGGAGCGGAAAGGCCCGATCGGCCTTGTCGGCCTTTCCGAGCCAGAAACGATGCGCCATTTCGTGCGCCTCAGCCAGAAGAACTACGGCATTGATACCGGGCTTTTCCCGCTCGGTTCCTGCACGATGAAGCACAATCCGCGCCTCAACGAGAAGATGGCGCGGCTGCCGGGCTTCGCGGATATCCACCCGCTCCAGCCGCAATCCACCGTGCAGGGCGCGCTCGAACTCATCGAGATGCTCGCGCATTACCTGATGACGCTCACCGGCACCGAGGCCGTCGCGATGTCGCCGAAAGCGGGCGCGCATGGCGAGCTCTGCGGCATGATGGCGATCAAGGCCGCCATAGAAGCCAAGGGGGAGGGCGCGACCCGCCGCGTGGTGCTGGTGCCTGAATCGGCCCATGGCACCAACCCGGCCACTGCCGCGCTCATCGGCTTCGAGGTGAAGCCGGTTCCGGCCCGCGCCGATGGCACCGTGCATGTGAAGGACGTGAAGAAGCTGCTCGGCCCGGATGTCGCGGCCATCATGCTTACGAACCCCAATACCTGCGGCATCTTCGAGCCGGAAATCGTGGAAATCGCCCGAGCCATGAAGAAGGCCGGGGCGTATTTCTATTGTGATGGCGCGAATTTCAACGCCATCGTCGGCAAGGCCAAGCCGGGCGATCTCGGCGTCGATTGCATGCACATCAACCTGCACAAGACCTTCTCGACGCCCCATGGCGGCGGCGGTCCCGGTGCCGGGCCGGTGGTGCTCTCGAAGCGCCTTGCGCCGTTTGCGCCGGTGCCGTTCATCCGCCGCAAGGGCAGGAAGCTGGAACTTGTCGAACATGTGGCGGATGCCGGCAAGGCGACACCCTTCGGGCGCATCACGGCCTTCCACGGCCAGATGGGCATGTATGTGCGCGCGCTGGCCTACATGCTGAGCCATGGCGCGGATGGCATGAAGCAGGCCTCGGAAGATGCCGTGCTCTCGGCCAATTATATCCGCGCCGGATTGCAGGACCTGATGTCCGTGCCCTTCCCGAAGCACCCCTCGATGCACGAGGCGCTCTTCGACGACACCTGGCTGAAGGATACCGGGGTCACCACGCTGGATTTCGCCAAGGCGATGATCGACGAGGGCTACCACCCGATGACAATGTACTTCCCGCTCGTGGTGCATGGCGCGATGCTGGTGGAGCCGACGGAGAGCGAAAGCCGCGCCTCGCTCGATCTTTTCATCATGGCCTTGCGCGATCTCGCGATGCGGGCGAAGCGCGGCGAGACCGAACGATTCTCGGGCGCGCCATTCCACGCACCGCGTCGCAGGCTCGATGAAACGCGCGCGGCGCGCAATCCCATCCTGCGCTGGACACCGCCCCGTCCCATGCAGCAGGCAGCGGAGTGAATGCGAAAAGGCCCGGGAAACCGGGCCTTTTTCCTGAGCGCTACTTTTCCCGGGCGCTACTTTTCCTGGGCGCTACATCCCGCCGAAGATCGCCATGACCTGCAGGATCGCCGCCGCGCGCGCCTCCGGATGGGTGCCGACAGTCACAACCCCGCTGCCATCGGCGGTATAGGCGGCCTTGCGCTGGCGAAGCGGCAGGTTGGGGTGGTCGAAATTGTGATGAGCATTCTCGAAACCCCGAAAGCGGGTGCCCGGCAGCGCCCGGCAAGGCTCTGCCGGCGTCCAGTTATCGGCCAGGCCATGCAGAATTGTCACCGGCAGGCGCGCGCGGTAGTTGCCCTCCTCGGCATAGGCGCGGCAGCCGGGATAGAATGCGATGGCCTGCCGGAACTCCACACCCTTCGGCTTCCGCCCCGTGCGCGCGGCGGAGAGCACCGTCGAACCACCATGCGACCAACCCAGCAGGCCAATTCCGTTGCGCCGCACTTCCGCCCGTGTGGCCAACCATTCGGCTGTCGCGAAGGCATCTTCGGCTCTGTCCCGCGGCCGGATATTGCGGGCGCGGGTCATGCAGAGGGAGCCGAGCCCGCGCGAGCCGAAACTGTCAGGGAAGACCACGAGAAATCCGGCACCGGCGAGCCGGTTGCCCCAATCGTCATCGCGCGGCTGCCACGGGCCACCACAGCCATGCAGGGCGACAATGGCCGGCCAGGGGCCGCTGCCCGCCGGCCTGTAGAGCTTCGCCTTGATCGTCAGGCCATCCCGGCCGGGAAGCGTGATCGCCTCCTGCGCGGACAGGGATGGGATGGCAGCGATGGCGCAGAACGCAGTCAACACGGTTCGAAGGAAAGGCATGGCAGAACTCCGATCCCGTTTGCACTGGCACAAAATCAGGAAAAAGGCCGCCCGGAGGCGGCCTTGGGATCGTTTCGAAGCGGTAAAGCTCAGTTGAGCTGCTTCTTCACCTGCTTCAGGCCTTCATTGAAGGCATCGTCGCCTTTCGCCGAGGCAAGGATCGTGCCGGCGGCCTTCACCGCCAGTTCGGCGGCGGCCTTGCGCACATCGGCCGCGGCCTGCTGCTCGGCCTGGGCGATCTTGAGTTCGGCCTGCGCCGTGCGGCGCTTCACGAAATCCTCGAGTTTTGCCTTGGCTTCGGCTTCCACGCGCTTCGCTTCGGCGCGGGCGGCCTCGACCAGATCAGCGGCTTCCTTCTCGGCGGCCTTGCGCTTGTCCTCATAGGATTTCAGCAGGGCAGCCGCCTCGTTGCGCAGGCGCTCGGCCTCGCCCAACTGGGCCGCAACCTTCGCCCCACGGGCATCAAGACCCGAGAGGATGAACTTGTGGACGCCGGCAAAGCCGAGAATGCCGAGAAAGATCAGCAGGGCGAGCGCGGTGAAGAAGCTGGCATCCATTGGCTTTCTCCTCAGCCTTGCGCCGCGCTGATCGCCTTGGCGACCGCAGCATCCGTGGCCTTGCCGCCGAGCTGCTCCACGATGGCGGCCACGGCCTCCTTCGCGATGCCCTCGACATTGCCCATCGCCTTGGCCTTGGTCTCGGCGATGCGGGCTTCTGCCGCCGCGAGATTGCCGGCGAGATCCTTCTCGACCGAGACACGCTGCGCCTCGATCTCCTTGGCACTCTTGTCGCGCGCTTCGCCGGCAATGGCCTGCGCATTGGCGCGGGCCTTCGTCAACGAAGCCTCGAGAGCGGCCGCCTGCTCCTCGGCCTCCTTCTGAGCGGCGCTGGCCGCGCGGAGGGACCCCTCGATCATCTCGCGACGCGCTTCAAGCACCGAGCCGATGCGCGGCAGGGCCACGCGGCTCATCAACGCGTAAAGGGTCCCGAAGGTCAGAACCAGCCAGAAGAGCTGGCTCGCATAGGTCGAGGAATCGAAAGGCGGAAAGCGATGCCCGCCGCCCTCGCCACCAGCCGCGAGGGCCGGCAGGGCGGGAAGGGTCGCAATCAGCGTCACAAGCACGAAGCGCATGGGCCGCATCCGGACATCAGGGTGGTGAAGGGCGGCATTCCCGAAGGCGCCGCCCGCGAAAGGCTTGAGCGAGGCTCGACCTTACACCACGAAGAGCAGGAAGATGACGACGACGAACGAGAAGATGCCGAGCCCTTCCGCGAGCGCCGCGCCGATCAGCGCGCGGGTGAACTGGCCATCGGCCGCCGACGGGTTGCGCAGCGCGCCCGAGAGAAAGTTTCCGAAGATGTTGCCCACGCCGATGGCGGCGAGGCCCATGCCAAGCGCCGCGAGACCAGCGCCGATATACTTGCCAACGATCGGATCCATCGAGATTACTCCGTTTGAGAAGAAAGGTGGTGGTGGATTTCGTGTCCGGCGATCCCGTCAGTGCCCCGGATGGAGCGCATCATTGAGATAGACGCAGGTCAGAATGGTGAAGACATAGGCCTGGAGGAAGGCCACCAGGAATTCGAGCGCGGTTACCGCCACGGCCATCAGCAGCGGCAACGGCGAAATGACGGCCCAGGCGCCGGCCCCCAGCAGCATGACCGTGAGACCACCAAAGGCCTTCAGCACGATATGGCCGGCGAGCATGTTTCCGAACAGACGAAGAGAGAGCGAAACCGGGCGAGACAGGAAGGAAATGATCTCGATCGGAACCATCAGGAGCAGGATAGGGATCGGCACGCCGGAGGGCACGAACAGGCCGAAGAAATGCGAACCATGCTTTGCCACGCCCACAACCACCACGGTGCCGATCACCAGCAGCGCGAAGGCCGCCGTCACGATGATCTGGCTCGTGACCGTGAAGGAACCGGGGATCATGCCGAGCATGTTCGCGGCAAAAACGAACATGAAGAGCGAAAAGACGAAGGGGAAGAACTGCATGCCTTCCTTGCCGGTCACGCCCGTCAGCGTGTTGGCGACGAATTCGTAGCTCATTTCGGCCAGACTCTGCAGCCGGCCCGGCACCATGGAACGCTGCGCGCTGCCATAGACCGTGATGAAGCTGATGACCGCCAGAGCGATGAGCATCCACAGAGATGCATTGGTGAACGAAATATCGGTTCCGAACAGCTTGAGTTCGACGATCCTGTTGATCTCGAACTGGTGCATCGGCTCGATTGCTTTTCCGCTCGCCACGGTCGCTGTCCCTTCGCCTCAATGGCCCTGTTGCGGGCCGCCCCTGTCGTTCGAACCCGGCGGGACAGTGGGTCGCATGCCCAGCCGGTAGATGTTCCGGAACCCCGCGGCCATGCCCAGCATCATGAAGATGATGAGAAACCACGGCTTGGTTCCAAAGAACCGGTCCAGCAGGAAGCCGATACCGGTCCCCACCAGAACGCCCGCGACCATTTCGGAGGCCGCCCGCATTCCGGCGCCGAGTGCCGAAGCATTGCTGCTCGAACCCGACTTGCCCTGCTGTTCGGCCTCATCGCGCGCCTTCGCGTCACCGAGCTCCGATTTCAGGGCCTCGAGGCGCGCACGCAGCTTCTGCTCGTCGCTGGAACGTCCCGCTTCCGCTTTGTCGGCGTCCCGCGAGGGAGGCTCCGGCTTTGGCATGGTTGCATCCGAACCCGGTTGGACGGCGCCACGTCACGCGGGAATGCCCCGCGTCACCACAGCACGAGGGGCGGTTGCCCGCCCCGTTCGTCGCGCGCTGTTAAACAGGGGGAAACGTTTGTGTCAAGGACGGAAGGGCCGTTCTTTCGGCTCTTCAACGATCGGATAGGGCCATTTCTGAGGATGTTGCCGCAATGCAGCAGAAAACGCGCCTCAGCCCGCCTCCGCGAGGCGCTCGGCCTCGGCGAGATCGACCGAGACGAGCTGGCTCACGCCGCGTTCGGCCATGGTGACGCCGAAGAGGCGATCCATTTCCGCCATGCTGATCGGGTTATGGGTGATCACGAGGAAGCGCGTGCCGGTTTCGCGAGCAATATCATGCAGCAATGCGCAGAGCCGCTCCACGTTGGAATCGTCGAGCGGGGCATCGACCTCGTCCAGAACGCAGATCGGCGCCGGATTGGTGAGGAACACCGCGAAGATCAGTGCCGTGGCGGTCAGCGCCTGTTCGCCACCCGAAAGGAGCGAAAGAAGCTGCGGCTTCTTGCCAGGGGGGCGCGCAATGATCTCCAACCCGGCCTCCAGCGGATCATCCGCCTCCACAAGATGAAGTTCCGCCGTGCCGCCCCCGAAAAGCCGGGTGAAGAGCCGCGTGAAATGCCCCTGTACCGCCTCGAAGGCCGCGCGCAGCCGCGCGCGCCCCTCGCTGTTCAGTGATTCGATGGCCCGGCGGAACTTGCGGATCGCCTCCTCGATCTCTGCGCGCTCGCGCGCAAGATCGGCATGGCGCGTCTCCACCTCCGCGAGCTCGGTATCCGCGCGCAGGTTCACGGCGCCGAGGCGGTCGCGATCCTGCTTCAGGTCGCGCAGCCGCGCCTCGATGGCCTCCGGCGAGAGGGTTTCGAGCCGCGGATCTGCCGGGATGCCGATCGAAAGGCCTTCGATCGGCCCCTCGATCTCGCCTTCGATGGTCTGGATCACGTGGATCAGCCGGGAATCGGCGTTTTCGCGCGAAACTTCCAGTCGTCCCGCCAGTTCACGAGCCTGCGAGAGGGCATTGGCGGCCTGCCGCGCCGCCTCATCGGCTGCGCGCGCCGCACTCTCGCACCGGGCGAGCATGTCGTCGGCGACCTTGCGCGCGCCTTCCGCGATGTCGATTTCGCCCGCGATTCCGCGACGGCGGGCGGAAAGCTCGGCCGGTTCACCTTCGAGCCTCGCAAACTCCTCCTCAAGGCGAGCGCGCCGGCCTTCATGTTCGTCGAGGGATTCCCGCGCGCGGGCAGCACGCTGCTCCCAGGCCGCCTGCTCGCGCTCGATGCCCGCGAGGCGTTGCTCGGCCGCATGGCGGGCGGCCAGAAGGCGCGACAAAGCGTCACGCGCCGCATTTTCCGCCTGCCGTGCTTCCGAAAGGCGCGCCTCCTGCGCCTGAAATGCCGGGTCCTCGGCGGAGCGCGCGGGCAGGGCACCGCGAGCCGCGCGTGCCTCTTCCTCCTCGCGGCGCGATTCGGCGAGGTCATTCGCCAAGGTCTCGCGACGCAGCCTTGCGGCCTCGAGCCTGAGGCGCATCTCTTCCGTGCGGAGCATCTCGCGCTGCAGCGCGGCATTGGCCTCCTCGCGCTGGCGCGTGATGCGATGCACCGCCTCGCGCGCTGCCGCTTCCGCCTCCTGCGCCTCACGCAGGGAGCGCAGGAGGCGATCGAGCGTCTCACGCGCGGCATCGCGCCTGGTCCTGGCCTCGCGCGCCTCGCGTTCGAGCTCTTCCAACCGGTTGCGTTCGGCAAGGCGACGGGCCGCGGCGCTGGGCGCATCGCCTCGCGCGGCAAAGCCATCCCAGCGCCAGAGATCGCCCTCGCGGCTCACGAGGCGTTGACCGGGCTGAAGCTGCGCCTGCAGCTTTTCGCCCTCTTCACGCGCGCAAAGGCCGATCTGGCGCAGGCGCAGATGCAGGGGCGCGGGGGCCTTCACCATGGAAATGAGCGGCTTCACGCCCGCCGGCAGACTGGGCTCGCCATCCAGCGCGCGCTCGCCCCAATGGCGCGGGGCGCCCCATTCAATGGCCGCGTCGAGATCCTCGCCGAGGGCGGCCGCCAGCGCTGTCTCGAAGCCCGGCTCGACCACGATCTGGTCAATGGCCGGCGTCCAGAGGCCGGGCTCGGTCGCATCCACGAGCTTGCGGATCGTGCGGGCCTCGGTTTCGAGGCGCTGGAGCAGGCGTTCCGCCTCCGCGAGCTTCGGGCGCGCGCCCTGCTCGGCATCGCGCGCGGCACGGGCCTTGGCCTCGGCCTCATCCGAGCGGGTGGAGGCTGTCGCAAGTTCCGCTCCGAGACGATCGAGCTCGGCTTGCATGCGTGTGTAATCCGCGAGCGCGGTGGAATCCTGCAGGAGCGCGGCCAGCGCCCGCTCAGCCTCCTCGGCCTGCACGGCGAGGCGCGCCGCGCGGGTGGTCGCGGCCTGAAGCCGCTGGTCGGCCGCGCGCTCGGCGGCCTCCGCTTCGGCCCGTGCGATGGTGAGCGCGCGAAGTTTCTGCTCTTCCGCGTTTCGCAGGGTCTCGGCCCGATGCCGCGCTTCCGTGAGGGATTTTTCTTCCGCCGAGAGCTTTTCCCGCTCTGAATCATGCGTCCGCGCCTCGGCAGCCAGCCCCGCCTGCGCGCCTTCCGCATCGCCCAGCAAACGCCCTGCGGCTTCGTGATCTCGATCGAGTTCGGCACGGCGGCTTGTGATTTCCTGGAGACGCTGTTCGATCCGCGCAATTTCACCATCGAGCGTTTCGCGTCTCACGAGGAGGGCCTGCAACGCCTGGAACCGCTCGGCGGCGACCGCGCGGGCCTGTTCGAGTTCATGCGCCTTCACGGCGCGTTCGCGCTCGGTCTCGCCCTGCTGCACGGTTGCGGCGGCGACGGCGCGGATCGCTTCCTCATGCGCCTGTTTCGCGACATCGGCCTCCTGTCGGGCCCGCTCCAGCGAAGAGGCGAGGAGGCGCAGGTCCAGCGCGCGGATTTCGGTCTGAAGTGTCTTGTATCTCTCCGCTTGCCGCGCCTGCCTGCGCAGATCGCCCGCCTGCCGATCAAGTTCCCCGAGAACATCTTCGGCGCGCAGAAGGTTCTCCTCGGCCTGCCGCAGGCGCAGCTCCGCCTCGTGCCGGCGAGCGTGAAGGCCGGCCGTGCCGGCGGCATCCTCGAGAATGCGACGGCGATGCTGCGGCTTCGCATTGATGATCTCGCCGATCTGCCCCTGCCGCACCAGGGAGGGCGAACGTGCGCCGGACGCAGCATCCGCGAACAGGATCTGCACGTCGCGCGCCCGCACTTCCCGCCCGTTGATGCGGAAAGTCGAGCCCTGTTCGCGCACGATCCTCCGCGTGACCTCCAGTGCCTCGGCCCTGTGGAGATGGCCAGGGAGTTCCTGAGGAGGCTCCGCGAGCCGAATGGAAACTTCAGCGTGGTTACGGCCGGGGCGGGTGCCCGCGCCGGCAAAGATCACGTCATCCATCTCGCCGCCGCGCAGGGATTTCGACGAGGTTTCCCCCATCGCCCAGCGCAGGGCCTCCACGAGATTGGATTTGCCGCAGCCATTGGGGCCGACAATGCCCGTGAGGCCGGGCGCGATGAAAAGCTCCGCCGGATCGACGAAGGTCTTGAACCCGTGAAGGCGCAGCCTCTCGAACTTCACCCGGAACCGCTCCAGCCTGAGCCGCGACCTGCGGCCTTCCGATGAGGTGGGTTGCCCTGCTCCGGCAACAAGGCCCGGAGGACCTTATTTCGGGAGCAGCGGCTCAAGCAGCTGCTCCATCTCCGCGATGGAACGCGCGCCGCTCACCCGCTTGCCATTGATGAAGAAGGTTGGAGTGGAATTGACGCCAAGCTTCTCCGCGCCGTGCTTCTTCACCGCATTCACGCCGTCATAGATCGACTGGTTTTTCAAGCAGGCTTCGAAGCTTTCCTGTGAGAAACCGGCAAGGCGCGCGGCGGCAAGCAGGTCATCCAGCGGCTTCTGCGAGGTCAGGATGGCCTCCTGACGACGGAAGAACAGGTCGATGAGCGGATAATAGCGCTCGGCCGGTGCGCAGCGCGCCAGCATGGACATCGCGGTCGCCATGGCATCGAAGGGAAATTCCCGGAACACAAGGCGCACCTTGCCGCTGTCGATGTACTTTTCCTTCAGTGCCGGCAGCGTGTTCACGTGGAAATTTGCGCAATGCACGCAGGTGAAGGAGGCGTATTCCACGATCGTGACCGGCGCGTCCTCCTTGCCGAGGCTGCGATCGCCGAGTGGGCCGGCCTGCATCACGTCGACGAGTGGCATCTGGTCCTGTGCTTGCGCGAAGGACGGAGCGCCGAGCGCGAGCGGCAGGGCGAGCCCCGCAAGAGCGAGCCCCGCAAGGGAGATCAACGCATGCCGGCGGCCGACGGGAAGGCGGGGAATGACAGGGCTCTGCGGCATGGAAGATACTCTCCGGCTTCGGTAAGATCAGTTTTCGCCCGCGATGATGGCGGAGTTTGAGTTAGGGGCAAGCACGAAAGGCTGCAAGCGGGCGGGCTTCACAATCGCGTTTTGCGGTCCTTCGCGGCGATCCCCGCACCCAGGCGGGCGAGAGCCTCGCGCAGCGCATCATCCGCGATATGGCCGAGTGCATCCCGCTGCTCTTCGACCAGGGCTGCGGGAATTTCCCGCTGCCTGAAGACATTGCGCGGCTTTGGCGTCTCGCCCTGGCGGATTTCAAGCCGCGTGACCGCGCGAAAACCGAGGCGGCGGTTCACTGCATCGAGGATGCGCCCGGAGGCCATCTGCACCTCCAGGGCGAACGCGCTGGCGCAGGTGACGACCAGCACCGCGCCCTCGGCCTTTTCCTGCATGCGACCGCTGCGGGGCGCCGTAGACCCGGCCTCCATTCGCTTTCTCGGCCAGCGGATTTCGAGTGGAACCGTGAATTCCGCCAGCGCCGGGCCAACAATCTCCGCCCATTCCGCGAGCAGGGTCGCGGATGCAAAGCCTCGCTCGCGCAAGGTGGGCTCCAGCAGGTCCGGCATCAGCAAGGCGAGCCGGCTCGTGCGGGGCCGCTTGCGCGGTTCGGGGCGGAGATTCGGCCGCTGTGAAATCGCGCGGTCCATCGGGCACCTTTACCTTCTCTCCATTTAGACTAGCGCAGATTATGGCGAGAACAAGAAGAGAACGAAGTTATCCCCGGATTGCGCATGGAAAAGAGCATCGCGCCCTTGGCCAGCTGCACGGGCCTCGCCATAACCGGGGGATGCCCGCCCATTCGCCCTCCGCCGATCTCCGAACCGCCGCGCTGCTTGCCTGGTATGATCGGTCGGGGCGGGACCTGCCATGGCGGGTGAAATCGGGGCGCGCCGAGCCCTATCGCGTCTGGTTGTCGGAAATCATGCTGCAGCAGACGAGTGTGGAGGCAGTGAAGCCCTATTTCGCGAAGTTTCTGGCGCTCTGGCCAGATGTGAAGGCGCTCGCTGCGGCCGAGGATCACGCCGTCATGACCGCCTGGGCGGGCCTCGGCTATTATGCCCGTGCCCGCAATCTGCTTGCTTGCGCGCGGGCCGTCGCGCGCGATTTCGATGGCCGATTCCCCCAAACAGAAGAGGCCCTTCGAGCATTGCCGGGCATCGGCGCCTACACGGCGGCCGCGATTGCCGCGATTGCTTTCGGTGAGCGCGCGATTGTGATCGACGGGAATGTCGAGCGGGTGGTCACGCGGCTCGCCGCCATCGACACACTTCTGCCGAAAGCGAAACCGGAGATACGAGCGGCGCTCGATGGCATGGTGCCGGCGGATCGTCCGGGTGATTTCGCGCAAGCCCTGATGGATCTCGGTGCAACCCTCTGCACGCCGAAATCGCCCTCCTGCCAGCTCTGTCCGCTCTCCGACGCCTGTGTGGCGCGGGTGAGAGGTCAGGCTGCGGCTTTCCCCGTGAAGCCCGCGAAGAGGGGCAGGAAGCAGCTGCAAAGCCTCGCTTTCGTGGTGCTGGATTCGCAGGCGCGCATCCTGCTCCGCACCAGAGCCGGGAAAGGCCTGCTCGCGGGCATGGCCGAGGTTCCGAATGTCGATTGGTCGGCCGGGGCAGGCAGCCTGGGGGCCGCGCCCCTTCAGGCGGAATGGCGGCGGCTGAACCAGCCGGTGATCCATGTCTTCACACATATCGACTTGCGGATGGAGATCGCGGTCGCGCGGCTGCCTGCAACAGCGCCTGCGCCGGATGGCATGCGCTGGGTCTCGCTGGAAAGGCTTGGTGACGAGCCACTGCCGACCCTGTTCCGCAAGGTCATCGAGGCAGGCTTGCGCGCATTGCATTGATTTGCGCGCGCTGCGTTGACTTGCGCGCGTTGCGTTGATCTGCGCGCGTTGCGTTGATCTGCGCGCGCTGCGTTGACTTGCGCGCGTTGCGTTGATCTGCGCGCGTTGCGTTGACTTGCGCGCATTGCGTTGATCTGCGCGCGCTGCGTTGAGCGGTCAGGCCACTTCTTTGGCGCGGAAAGCCGCCCGCCGGGTGTCGATCGGCTCCAGCGCCTTGCCGTTCTCGATGTGCCAGAAGGCCCAGCCATTGCAGGCGGGCAGCCCCTGCACCAGCGCTCCGATCTTGTGGATCGAGCCGACAATGCCATTCGCGACGATCTGCCCATCCGGCCGCACGGTTGCAGAATGGCGCTTCTTCGCATCGGTCAGCACGGTGCCGGCAGCAATGTATCCGCCCTCGATCAGGCTCGCGAAGGCCACGCGCGGTTCTTCGCGTTTTGTCATCGGCTGCAGGAGCAGTTCGGGGGGCATGGGCTCAACAGCCGCGATGCGCGCACGGGCGGCCGCGGCATAGATTTCCTCGCGCTCGAGCCCGATGAAGTGCCGTCCAAGCTTCTTCGCCACCGCGCCCGTCGTGCCGGTGCCGAAGAAGGGGTCGAGCACGATATCGCCGGCATTGGTCGCCGAGAGCAGCACGCGGGCGAGCAGGCTTTCGGGCTTCTGCGTGGGGTGAAGCTTTTCGCCAGCTTCATCCTTCAGACGCTCGGCACCGGTGCAGAGCGGCAGATACCAATCCGAACGCGCCTGCAGATCCTCGTTGCCCGCCTTCAGTGCCTCGTAATGGAAGGTGTATTTCTTCGCATTCTGGTCGCGCGCGGCCCAGATCAGCGTCTCATGCGCGTTGGTGAAGCGCCGGCCGCGGAAATTCGGCATCGGATTGGCCTTGCGCCAGACGATGTCGTTCAGGATCCAGAAGCCGAGATCCTGCAGGGCGGTGCCGACCCGAAAGATGTTGTGATAGCTGCCGATCACGAACAGCGTGCCATTGGGCTTCAGAACCCGGCGGCATTCGCCGAGCCAGGCGCGCGTGAAACGATCATAGGCCTCGAAGCTCTCGAACTGGTCCCAGGCATCGTCCACGGCATCGACGAGGCTATGGTCGGGGCGCGTGAGGTTGCCCGCGAGCTGCAGGTTGTAGGGGGGATCGGCGAAAACGAGGTCGACCGAATGCTGCGGCAGGCGCGCGAGTTGCGCGACGCAATCGCCCACCAGAATGGAATCAACAGGAACGACTGGGCCGGTGCGATCAGTCACGTCCCCGGTACGCGAGACAGAAATCCGGGGCCTGTGACTGTTCGCTGCCGAGCGGACGATACGCATGACAACCGCACCGGAGAAACGACAGACAGGCGGGATACTGGCCGAAGACAGTGAAGGCCGGGTTTATGGATCAAATTTGATCTTGTCCCGTTTTTGCACCACTCGGGATTGCAAATTGTTCCCGGCGATTGCCCGGCAAGGTGCGAAAGACAGGCGGTGGAGCGGCGTCAGCCCCTTTTCCCGCAGGGCGGCAAGATGGGCGGGCGACCCGTATCCCATATGCTTCTCGAAGCCATAGCCGGGAAATTCCCCGGCCGCCTTCACCATCATGGCGTCGCGCGCGACCTTCGCGACAAGGGAGGCGGCGGCGATGGCGGCGACCGTTGCATCGCCCTTCACGACCGCTTCCGCCGGGCAGGGAAATCCAGGCGGAATGTCGCGGCCATCGACGAGGGCAAAGTCGGGAACAACCGGAAGCGCGAGAATCGCCCGGCGCATGGCCTCGAGGCTCGCGGCCCGGATGTTCAGTCGATCAATCGCCGGCGCGGGCAGGCTGGCAATGCCCACCACGCAGTGATTCCGGATGAGATCCGAAAGAAGCCTTCGGCGCGCGGGACGCAGGCTTTTGGAATCCGCAAGCTCGTCGATGGGAAAATCCGCCGGAAGAACCACCGCTGCCGCCACCACGGGGCCGGCAAGCGGCCCGCGTCCCACCTCATCGAGCCCCGCCAGCAGGCGAGCCTTGCGCGCGGCAGGGGAAAGGGGCGACCAGGGTTTCGGCATCGGGTGTTGAGGCAAGGGAGTGGAGGCAAGGGAGTTGATCGGCTTGGGCTTCAGGCCACAATGCTCCCGCAGCACCCGAATCGGGAAGAGGAAATTTGCCATGGCGGAGAACACAGCTGGTTCGCTTGCCGCAGCGCTGGACGGCGAAGTTGCGCTTCTTGCCAAGCTTGTTGCGGATGAGGATGACGCGGAGGGCCTCGTGGCCTTCGCGCTTCATCGCCGCGCATTTCTTGATTGGATCACCGCTTTCGAGGCTGCCGAACAACGCAAGCCGAATGAGGGCGAGATCCGCCTCTTCCTCATGGGCGAGACGGCCGATCGCCGGCTCGCAGCCTATCGCGAACGGGCCTCGCTGATGATCGACGCACCGAAGATCGATCCCGCAGCAGCGCCGGCCAGGCCGATGCCGACGAAGAAACCGCCGCTTCGCACATGGTTCTGGCCCTGGGGCTTTTCCAGCGGCTTTGTTGTCGCCGATCCCGATGCGCCGATGAACTGGCGCGGTCTGTTCCTTCGCCTTGCCATGCTGGGCGCGGCCGTGGTGGTCACGGCGCTTGCCCTGCGCATCTTCTTCGTCCGCGCCTGAATCAGAGCAGCGAGAGTTGCTGGCCCGGCAGGCTCGGCGGCACGAAGAGATCGGTCCTCAGGCGCTGGTGGCGCCGCACGAGGCCGAGCCGTTCGCAGGCGAGGCGATGGCGTTTCGCGATCAATTCGGCGTAAAACCCCGTTCCGGTCTGCCGCGTTTCGAAATCCGCGACATAATCCTTGCCGCCGCGCGTCGATTGCACGAGGCTCAGCACATGGCGCAGCTTGCCGGGATAATGCGCGAGCAGCCATTCGCGGAAGAGATCACGCAATTCGAGCGGCAGGCGCAGCAGCACATAACCCGCTTCGCGCGCGCCGGCCTGCTGCGCGGCTTCGAGCAAGGCCTCGATTTCCGGATCGTTGATCGCCGGGATGATCGGCGCGGTGATCACCGCGGTGGGAATGCCCGCTTCCGACAATTGCCGGATGGCATCGAGCCGCTTCTGCGGGGTGGGCGCGCGCGGCTCCATGGCGCGGGCGAGCCTGCGATCGAGCGTGGTCAGCGAAATCGCGACCTTCGCGAGACCACGCTCGGCCATGGGCGCGAGGATGTCGATGTCGCGCGTGATACCGGCCGATTTCGTGACGATCGTCACCGGATGGCCCAGGCGCGACAGCACTTCGAGGATGCCGCGCGTGATGCGATGCTCGCGCTCGATCGGCTGGTAGGGGTCGGTATTCGTGCCAAGCGCAATGGGTTTGGGCTGGTAGCCCGGCCGGGCAAGCTCCCGCTCCAGCAATTCCGCTGCATTGGGTTTCGCCGTGAGTTTCGTCTCGAAATCGAGGCCCGGCGACAGCCCGAGATAGGCGTGGCTGGGCCGCGCGAAGCAATAGGAACAGCCATGCTCGCAGCCCCGATAGGGGTTGATGGAGCGGTCGAACGGGATATCGGGCGACCGGTTCCGCGTGATGATGGTGCGGGCCTGCTCCAGGCTGGTTTCGGTGCGAAGCGCCGGCGCGGCCTCTTCCTCGCTCCAGCCATCGTCGAACACTTCACGCATCTGCGGCTCATGACGACCCGCGAGGTTGCTGATCGAACCCCGCCCGTGGCGGTTCGCATCGGCGATGCGGGTGGCATTCCGGGTTTCCAGCGGCTCCTCGGACAGGCGGGCGATCGGCTTGCGCATGAAGAGAACAAAAATCGAACAAACCCGATTCGTCAAGGGGGGCGGGCGTTTCGCTTGACGCGTTTTTCCTGCAATTTGCCTGAGCCCTTGATTTTTTCTCGTTGTGCACCGCAATATGGGTGATGTTCTCTGCGGTCATCCGGGCGCGACCTGCGCCTCGTGCGCTTTCCGCCACCCTCGGCCCACTGGTGCGGGGGGTTGTCGAGGGGCTTGTCGGTTCCGCCACCCTCGTCGCCGCCGAGCGCAATCGCGAAATCGAGGAAATCGCCGATTCCGCGGGCTGTCGCGTGCTCGTGGAGGCAGATTGGGCCGAAGGCTTCAGCCGTGTGGTCGCGAATGCCGGCGGCTCGCCGCTTCTCGTCATGGATACGGGGCTGATGCTGGGACAGGAATTCTGGCCGGTTCTCGCGGATTCGCTGCCGCTTCTCGGCGATCGTCCGGCCGCGACGGAAACCGAAAGACCGCGATCCCTCCTGAGCCGGATTTTCGCGGCGGCTTCCTCGGCACCCGGGCGGGATCAGGTTCTGCTGCTGCCAGGCTCGGTGAGCCGGCAGGTAGCGCAGATGAAAGCCGATCCCTTCACGCATCGCTATGCCGATCTCGCCCGGCTTCCCGTGGCCGCCCGGCGCGTGCCGGAATGATCAGGGTTTCGGGTCTCGCGGAAGGCGGGCGTAGAAATCGGCAATCTCCTGCAATTCGAATTCCGTCATCAGGCGGCTCATAAGCCGCATTTCCTTGTGCGGACGACGCCCCTTCTGGAAATCGTGGAGCTGCTTCAACAAGTATTCGTAATTCTGGCCGGCGAGATGCGGCACGTCCTTGTCCTTGGCGATTCCGTCATCGCCATGGCAGGCCATGCATTCAAGGATGAGATCGCGCCGCGGCTGCCTCTCCTGCGAAAGGGCAGGCAAGGCCGTCGCTGCCAGCATCATTGCAGCCAGTGTGGCGTTGCGCATCCGATATCGCTCCCTTCCTTGCTTCCTTCCTGGCTTCGTTGCAGCTTGGCATGATTCTGCCAAGCAGGCGGATGATGTCCTTGCGCAGGAGATGATGTCCTTGCGCAAGATCAGAGCGCGCGCGCATTGAAGGTATCGCAGGCCTTCACGCTGCCGGTGCGCAGACCCTGCTTCAGCCAGCGCATCCGTTGCTCGGATGTGCCATGCGTGAAACTGTCCGGCACGATGTAGCCCTGCGCCTGCTTCTGGAGCTTGTCATCGCCGATGGCGGCAGCTGCGGCGAGCGCCTCCTCGAGATCGCCCTGCTCGAGAATGCGCCAGCGCTGGTTGGCGTGATGCGCCCAGACGCCCGCGAGGCAATCCGCCATCAGTTCCACGCGCACCGAGAGCGCATTCGCCTCCCTGCGGGAAAGGCGCTGCTGCGCCGCCTGGACACGCGGCAGGATGCCCAGAAGATACTGGATATGGTGGCCCATTTCATGCGCGATCACATAGGCATAGGCAAAATCTCCGCCCGCGCGCATCCGGGTGCGCATTTCCTCGAAGAAGCTCATGTCGAGATAGATGCGCGTATCGGCCGGGCAGTAGAAGGGGCCCATCGCGCTCTGCGCGCCACCGCAGGCCGAGCGCGTCGCCCCCCGGAAGAGAACCAGCGAAGCGGGCCGGAAGGCCACGCCGCTCTGCTCCGGCAGAACCTGCTGCCAGACATCCTCGTTGGTCCGCAATACCCGCGAGACAAAGGTGCGAAGCTGGTCCTGTCCGGCGGAACTCGGCGGTGGCGCGGAGCGCTGGGAGACGGTGTCACGTCCCGTGCCGATCATCTCCGCGCCGCCGATGAGGATCGCCGGATTGATCCCGAACAGGTAGCCGACAAGGGTCAGCACCGCGATGGTGCCGAAGCCCAGGCCGCCGCGCCCGCCGGGAAAACCGCCGCCGAAGCCCCCGCCCTGGCCACGACGATCCTCGATGTTGCTGGACTCACCGATTTCGTCGAGCCGCATTCTCTTTCTCCCTCGCGCCGCGAACGCGGATTTCTGTCTTTCCGTTCCGGATCATCCCCCGCCGGCCCGCATGATCCATGAAGCAGTTTCACGCAAGATGGGCCAGCTTCGCCCGGAGCGCGCGCAGGTCGCGCCAGGCCAGCGCCTTCTGCGAAGGCTGGCGCAGCAGATAGGCCGGGTGAAGCGTCGCCAACGCCGGGATGGTGCCGCCCTTCAACCCATATTCGAACCAGCGGCCACGCAGGCGCAGGATGCCTTCCTTCTGCCCAAGCAAGGTCTGGGTCGCGGGCGCGCCCATGGTCACGAGGATTTTTGGCGCGGAAAGCTCGATCTGCCGCGTGATGAAGGGCAGGCAGATCGCGATCTCCTGCGGCGTCGGCGTGCGATTGCCCGGCGGCCGCCAGGGAACCGTGTTCGCGACATAGACGTTCTCGCGGTTAAGCCCGATCGCATTGAGCATCTTGTCGAGCAATTGCCCGGCGCGCCCCACGAAGGGACGGCCGATTTCATCCTCGTCGCGGCCCGGCGCCTCGCCCACGATCATCACCGGAGCGCCGGGCGCCCCATCCGCGAAGACGAGGCGCGAAGCGGTGGATTTCAGCGCGCAGCCCTCGAAGGCATCGAGCAGAGCGCGGAGGGTTTCGAGATCCGGCGCGGAAGCGGCGAGCCGCCGGGCTTCCATGATCGCGGCATCGGGCGCGAGCGGGGCCGGGGCGCCGCCGGCGACGCGCGGCGCGGCCTGTTTTTCCGGCACCGGAGGAGGCGCCTCCACCTTCCCCGGGGGCGGAACGGAGAGCGCGAACCGGTCCACGGGATGCTCGTCAAGCGGTGTCTCGACCCCGGCGGCGACCAGGAATTCGAGCAATTGCCGGTGCGAACTCTCCTCATTCGGCATTTGGCGCGGATCTCCCTGCCGGTTGCGCTTGCTTTTCTAGGGGTAGGCCGTATCCAAAACAAGGATGGCATTGCAGTTAGTTTAGATATGAACTACGCACCTGCGCTCAGGGCGATCGCCCCTCGGGCCGGCGGATACGGGTGAGGAGAAAGGCATGGCGACGGAAATGGAGCTGCCCGAGCGCGACCAGATGGAATATGATGTCGTGATCGTGGGCGCGGGGCCGGCGGGGCTTTCCGCGGCGATCCGGCTGAAACAGCTCGCGGCGGAAGCCGGCACAGAGATTTCGGTCGTCGTGGTCGAGAAGGGGTCCGAGGTCGGTGCCCATATCCTCTCCGGCGCGGTCATCGATCCCATTGGCCTCGACAGGCTTGTTCCCGATTGGCGAGAAGACCCGGATTGCCCGGTGAAAACACCGGTGACGGCCGATCACTTCCTCTTCCTCGGCCCGGCGGGCGGCATTCGCCTGCCGAACATCCTGATGCCCAAGCTGCTGAACAACCACGGCAACTACATTATTTCGCTGGGCAATCTCTGCCGCTGGCTGGCCGCGAAGGCAGAGGCGCTGGGCGTGGAGATCTATCCCGGCTTCGCCGCGCAGGAAGTTCTCTTCAACGAGGCCGGCGCGGTGATCGGCATCGCGACCGGGGATATGGGCATTTCGCGTTCCGGCGAGATGAAGGACGGCTTTGCCCGCGGCATGGCGCTTCTGGGCAAATACACGCTCTTCGGCGAAGGGGTGCGCGGCCATCTTTCCAAGCGGCTGATCGCGAAGTTCGGCCTCGACAAGAACGCGGACCATGCGAAATTCGGCATCGGCCTCAAGGAGCTCTGGCAGGTGAAGCCGGAGAGGCACCAGAAGGGGCTGGTTCAGCATTCCTTCGGCTGGCCGCTCGATTCCAGAACCGGCGGCGGCTCTTTCCTCTATCATTTCGATGACAATCTCGTTGCCGTCGGCTTCGTGGTGCATCTCAACTACGAGAACCCGACGCTTTCGCCCTTCGACGAGTTCCAGCAGTTCAAGACCCATCCGATGGTTCGCGACACCTTCGAGGGCGGCAAGCGCCTCTCCTATGGTGCGCGCGCCATCACCGAGGGCGGCTATCAGAGTGTCCCGCGCCTCACCTTCCCCGGTGGCGCGCTGATCGGCTGCTCGGCCGGCTTCGTGAACGTGCCGCGCATCAAGGGCAGCCACAACGCGATGCTCTCGGGCATGCTCGCGGCGGAGCACATGGCGAAGGCCATCGCCGGGGGGCGCGCGCATGACGAGGTGGCGAGCTACGAGGAGAGCTGGCGCGCGAGCCTCATCGGCAGGGACCTGTGGAAGGTGCGCAATGTGAAGCCGCTCTGGTCGCGCTTCGGCACCTGGCTCGGCATTCCGCTCGGCGCGATCGACATGTGGACGAACGAGGTGCTTGGCTTCTCGTTCTTCGGCACGCGCAAGCACGGCAAGGCGGATTCGGCCAGCCTGAAGCCGATCGCCGAGGTGACGCCCAAGACCTACCCGAAGCCCGATGGCGTGATCAGCTTCGACAAGCTCTCGAGCGTGTTCCTCTCGGGCACGAACCACGAGGAAGACCAGCCGGTTCACCTGCAGCTGAAGGACCCCTCGGTTCCGATCGCGAAGAACCTGCCAATCTATGGCGAGCCGGCCCGGCTTTATTGCCCGGCGGGGGTCTATGAGGTGGTCTATGCGAATGAGCAGACCAGGGCCGATCCGCGCTTCGTGATCAACGCGCAGAACTGCGTGCACTGCAAGACCTGCGACATCAAGGACCCGGCCCAGAACATCAACTGGGTCGCGCCGGAAGGTGGCGGCGGTCCGACCTATCCCAACATGTGAGCCCGGAGGCACAATCGAAAAAAGACAACGGGCGCACGGAACCGCCCGTTTTTCATGAGCCTTTTCATGGGCCTTTTCATGGGCCTTCTCATGGGCCTTTTCATGGGGCTTCTCATGGGCCTTCTCATGGGGCTTTTCATGGGGCTTTTCATGGGCCTTTCGGGGCGCTCGCTTCACCGAAGCGAGGAACTCGCCGATCTTCGCGGGGTCCGTCACGCCGCCGATGCGGGCCGCTTCCTTCCCGCCCCTGAAAATCAGGATCACGGACTGATTATTGACGCCCCAGGCACGCCGGAAGTCCTGATCCATGTCGAAATTGACCTGAATGGCGTTGAAACGCCTGAAATCGGCGCTTTCGGAAAGCTGCTGGAAGGCGCGCTCCTGCCGCACGCAGACCGGGCACCAATCGGCATGGACATGCACGAGAACCGGCTTCGCGCCCTTCAGCACCGCCTCGAACTATTCCTTCGGGTCATCGGCAAAGCCGGGTGGTAGCGCCGCCATGGCCGTGAAGAAACCGGCCGAAGGAGCCAGACCGCCGAAAGCCATCATTGCGCGGCGGGAGAGCGTCATGGGTCCTTCCCGGCCTGGGGGAATGCTTTCCACAGGCCGAACTTCCGATCTTCTGCTTGCCTTTCTGCGACGATTGGATCCTTGCGTCATCTCTCCTGCGCTCGCCTGCCGCACTCGCCTGCGCATCACGACTTCGTCAGGATGAATGCCGAGCCGGTGCGACGCCGAACCTTCAAAAAGCCTTTGTTCCAATGGTATTCGATGATACCCGGAACCTGGGTCATTCGGGCGGGAGCGACCGGTGCCGCGGCACCGCTGCATGGCCCGAATTGCCAAGCGCGCGCAGCGGCCCGCGAGGCCAGGGAATGATGGAATGACGGATTGCCCGAAAAATCGTCTGATGCCGAAGGCTTTGCGGGCGCTTGCCCTTGCCTCGACACTGGTGATGGTGCCAGCGGCCCTTGCCGCGCCGACCGGTGGCGGATCGCGCCGCCTCGAAGCGCTCGGCGCCTCCGGCAACTTCATCGCGGGCATCGTGGCGAATGCCAGCCGCGATCTCGCGGGCGCGGCGGATTTCTTCTCCGAGGCCCTGCGCGCGGACCCGCGCAACACCGAGCTTCTCGACCAGACCTTTGTCGCCAATCTCGTCGACGGCCGGCTGACGGAGGCCTTCCGCCTCGCGGAACGGCTGGCCCAGCGCGATCGGGAGAACTCGTTGGCGCATGTCGCCATGGGTGTGCGGGCGCTGAAGGCGAAGGATTTCCAGCGGGCGCGCGCGGCCTTCGATCGCGCGGGCGGCAATGAGCGCCGCACCGATCTCACGGTGTCGCTCCTCAGGGCCTGGACGCTTTTGGGCTCGGGTGATTTCGATGGCGCCCTGCGCACGGTCGATCGCTTCTCCGATCCGGAACTCCGCCCGTTCCGGGATTTCTTCGGCGGCCTGATGGCCGATGTCGCCAAGCGGTTTCCGGAGGCGGAAAAGCGGCTGAGGAGCGCCTATGAGAGCGATCCGTCTTCCATCCGCTTTGCCGATGCCTATGCGCGATTGCTGTCGCGCCGGGGCCGCATCGCGGAGGCGCAAGGCATCTACCGGCAATGGCGCGAACGCAATCTCGGCCAGCCGTTCCTGGATGCCCAGTCGCTCACCCTGTTCAAGGGCGAGAAGCTCGATCCGCTCGCGGCGGATGTCAGCGAGGGCGTGGCGGAGGTGTTCTACAGCCTCGGCAGCCTCGGTTCCGCAGCGCGGGATCCGCTGACGGCGCTCGTCTACATGCAGTTCGCGCATTATCTCGCCGAAGGCGACGAACTCATTACGTTGACCATCGCGGAATTCTACGAACAATTGCGCCAGAACCAGCGTGCGGCCGACACCTATGCGCGCATTCCTCCGGCATCGGTTTTCGGCAATCGCGCGGCCATCGGTCGCGCGGCGGCGCTGGAGAGGCTCGAGAAAACGGACGAGGCCATCGAGGCGCTGAAGGCGCTCCTTGCGCTCCACCCCGAGGATATCGAGGCGGCGGATACGCTGGGCTCCATCTACCGCGCGAGGAAGAACTGGCTTGCCTCCATCGAGGTCTATGAGGCGGCGATCAAGGCCACGAAGAATGTCGAGCAGAAGCATTGGGTGCTCTTTTTCGGCCGCGCCATCGGTTACGAGCGCGCGAAGCAATGGGCCAAGGCCGAGCCGGATTTCCTGAAGGCGCTCGAATTGCTGCCGCCGCGCCCGCGCAATGCCCGCGAACGCGCCGAGCGGGCCAATGTCCTGAATTATCTGGCCTATTCCTGGGTCGACATGCACATGAACATCGACCGCTCCTTCGAGATGCTGCGCGAGGCGGTCTCGCTCGCGCCACAGGATGGCGCGATCGTCGACAGCCTTGGCTGGGCCTACTACCGGTTGGGACGCTACGAGGACGCCGTGCGCGAACTCGAGCGGGCCGTGCTGCTTCGCGCGGGCGACGTGACGATCAACGACCATCTCGGCGATGCTTACTGGCGGGTCGGGCGGCGGCGCGAGGCCCTGTTCAAATGGCAGCAGGCGCTTGATCTCAAGCCTGAGCCTGAAGAGCGCGCCGCCATCGAGAAGAAGCTCGAGAACGGCCTTGAGGATGTATCTGCGGCGGTCACCTCGCCCGCTCCGAAGCCGAATGGCGGGTGATGCGGCGCGCGCATGTTTCGCGAATCCGCACAGGCCAAGGTCAATCTTTTCCTGCATGTGCTCGGCCGGCAGGCCGATGGCTATCATGTGCTCGAAAGCCTGGTGACCTTCGCCGATCTCGGGGATGAGCTCGAACTGGAGCCGGATCGGCCATTGGCGCTGGCGGTGGAAGGGCCCTTCGCCTTCGGCCTTGCGGGCGACGACAACCTGGTGCTGAAGGCGGCTCGCGCGGCCACCGCGCAATTCGGCCGCCTGCGTCTCGGTGCATTCCGGCTCGTCAAGAACCTGCCTGTCGCCTCGGGCATTGGCGGCGGCTCCAGCGATGCCGGCGCGGCCCTGCGGCTCATCGCGCGGCTCAACGGCATCGATTTCGATGATCCGCGCCTCACCGATGCGGCCCGCACGCTCGGGGCGGATGTCCCGGTCTGCCTCGATCCCACCGCCCCGCGCCTGATGCATGGGATCGGGCATGAACTGGGCAACAGGCTCTACGGGCTGCGCTACCCCGCCGTATTGGTCAATCCGGTCGTGCCACTCGAAACGCGTGCGGTCTTTGGCGGGCTGGGCCTCTCACCGGGCGATCGCTTCCTCCCCATGAAGGTGAAAACGCCCGGTGACCTCAAGGTGCTGGCCGGCACACGCAATGACCTGGAAGGGCCGGCCAGGGCGATCGTGCCGGAGATCGGGGCAGTGCTGGAGGCCCTTCGCGCCTCACCCGGCTGCCGTTTCGCGCGCATGTCGGGTTCCGGCGCCACCTGCTTTGCGATCTTCGACCATTATGCCGAGGGTGCGGAGGCGGCCGCCCGGCTGCAGGTCGAGCGGGAATGGTGGGCGCGACCGACCTGGCTGAAACTTCCGAGCTGAACGATGATCACACCGGAATTCGCGCGGATGATGGCGCGCTACAATGCCTGGCAGAACAGGTCGCTTGTCGCGGCGGCTTCCGGACTGGACGATGCGAACCGGCTGGCTGATCGCGGCGCCTTCTTCCGCTCCATCGCCGGCACCTTCAACCACCTTTATTGGGGTGATTCCATCTGGATGTGGCGCTTCGGCGCCACCGAAAAACCGAAGGGCAGCATCGCGGATTCGGTCGGTTGCTTCGAAGCCTGGGCGGATTTCGTGGCCGCGCGCCACGCGCTCGACCAGGTGATCCTCGATTGGGCGGAGGCTGTTCCGGCCGAATGGCTCAACGGCGAGATGCGTTGGCATTCCAACGCGGCCGGTCGCGAAGTGTCGCGCAAGCATGGCCTGCTGGTCGCGCATTTCTTCAACCACCAGACCCATCATCGCGGGCAGATCCACGCGATGCTGACGGCGGCCGGTGCCAGGCCGGATGATACGGATCTGTTCCTGTTGCCGGATCGCACCTGATCAATAGGCGCGGGCGAGGCAGAAATCGACGACCTCGCTCAGCGCCTCGCGCATGGGCGAGGCCGGGAAGAGCGCCAGGGCATCCTTCGCCACCTCGCCATAATGGCGGGCGCGCTCGACCGTATCCTCCAGCGCGCGATGCTTTTTCAGCAGGTCCATGGCGCGGGAAAGCGCGGCATCATCATTCTGGCCCTGCTCCAGTGCTCGCTTCCAGAAGGCGCGCTCCTCGTCCGAGCCGCGCCGGAAGGCAAGCACCACGGGGAGCGTGATCTTGCCCTCGCGGAAATCGTCGCCGACATTCTTGCCGAGCTTCGCGCCCGAACCGCCATAATCGAGAGCATCGTCGATGAGCTGGAACGCGACACCGAGATTCATGCCGTAGGAGCGGCAGGCGCGACGCTTCGCTTCATCGCAATCCGGCGCGAGCAGCGGGCCCACTTCCGCCGCCGCCGCGAAAAGCGCGGCGGTCTTCGAGCGGATCACCGCGAGATAATCATCCTCGGTGGTCGAGGTGTTCTTGGCGGCCGCGAGCTGCATCACCTCGCCTTCGGCGATGACGGCCGCGGCGGTGGAAAGCACATCGAGGCATGGCAGGGAACCCACCTCCACCATCATGCGGAACGCCTGACCGAGCAGGAAATCGCCGACGAGCACGCTCGCCTCATTCCCCCACACCTTGCGCGCCGAAGGCTTGCCGCGACGCAGGTCGCTTTCATCCACCACGTCATCATGCAGCAGGGTCGCCGTATGCATGAACTCCACGGCCGCCGCGAGCCGGATATGCCCCGCGCCCTGCACATTCGAGAGTTGCGCGGTGGCGAGCGTGAGCATGGGGCGCAGGCGCTTGCCGCCCGACGAGATGAGATGCTGGGCGACCTCGGGGATCATCGTGACCTCGGAGCCCGTCCGCGAGAGAATCATCTCGTTCACGCGCGTCATGTCGTCGCGCACGAGGGCCACGAGGCGCTCGATGCCCTCGGTCCCGACCTTTTCGTTGAAGGAAACGACCACGCCCAACGGAATAATCCTCTTGCCACCCCGGCCTTCTCGACCGCAAGACGCTTGCACCCTCTCTACGCGAATTGCAACGTTTGCGATCACCCCCTGGAAAGGCCGGGCATGCAGATCACGGAAGACCGGCTTCTCGGGGGGCGCTTGCGGCTCTTCCAGCCCGCCCGCGGTCATCGTGCCGGGACGGATGGCGTATTGCTCGCGGCTGCCGTGCCGCCGGATGCCCGACGCATGGCCGATCTCGGTGCCTCGAGCGGACTGGTCGGCCTGGCGGCGGCGCTCGCCTTGCCCGAGGCGCGGGTGACGCTGTTCGAGCGGGAGACCGATCTGGTGGCGCTGTCGCGCCGGAACATCGAGGCCAATGCTCTGGGGGTGCGCGTTGAGGCCGTGGAAGCGAATATTCTCTCAAGGGGAGCGCTGGCCGATTTTCGCGAAGCCTTCGATGCCGTGCTCACCAACCCGCCTTTTTTTTCGGCGCATCGCATGCGTCTGTCACCCACCAAGGCGGGTGCGCATGCGCTGGACGCGAATGACGGCGCGTCGCTGGAAGCCTGGATCCGCCGCGCAGCCTCCATCCTGAAGCCGCGCGGGCAACTGCTGATGATCCATCGGGCCGATTCGGTCGAGGCGGTTCTCGCGGCGATGCGCGGACGATTGGGCAGCCTCCGCCTGCGCTTCATCCATCCGCGGGCGGGCGAGGATGCGATCCGCCTGCTGGTTCAGGGGGTGAAGGGCTCACGGGGCCCCCTCGCGATCGGTTCGCCTCTCGTGCTGCATGAGGCCGATGGACGTTTCACGGCCGAAGCGCAGGCCATCCATGAGGGGCGGGCACGCATCACCTTCAGCCCCTGAAACGAAAAACCCCGCCTCTTGAGGGGGCGGGGTTCGACTTGGAAAAAAGTGATCCCGGCTCAGTAGCGGCAAATCCGCACCCAGCGGCGCACATGGCCATGCGGCGTCCAGACCCAACGCGGGCGGGTTACGCAGCGGCGATAAACCGGACGCGGATAATAGACCGGTCGGCCATAATGGCGATGGCGATGGCGATAGATCGGCCGATGGTAGCCGACATGATGCCGGTAAACGTGACGCCGGGCATGGTGCGGCGATCGATAGACACGGGGATGGGAGTAATACTGAACCCTGTCGGTCGCACGGCTCCCGGCCTCTGCTGCAAGAGCGAAGCCGGCTGGCGGGGTGGCTGCGCGCGCGGGCGCCAGCGGCAGAGCCAGAGCCAGAGCCAGAATCAGAGCCATGAGAAAAGCCATCACCATGGCGGCCGGAAAGCGGGAAAATCTGATCATCGTTCATCCCCTGTCGGTATCACCCGATCGCGGAGGCTAAGGCCCGCTTTATGAACATCGGCACAATGACGGGCGCGCTTCGGCGCAGCCTGCGGCGCTTTCGCCGGGCTCGAAGGGAATGAATGCCTTTCGCCCCCATCATTCCAGATGGCAATCGAGGGGATGGGCTTGGGCTTGGGCTTGGGCATGGGCATGGGCAAGGGCTTGGGCATGGGCAAGGGCACCAGCACCGCGAAGGAAGCAGCCGCGATCTTCCGAAACGAAGGCACGACCTTTCTCCGTGAGGGAGTTTGACCGGGAAGGCCCGGATGCTCGGTGGTTTCCTCAGAGCCGCCGACGACACCCGAAGCGGCGTGAAAATTTTTCAAGGCCAAGCGGATTTGCGCTGCGGGGCGGTTTCCACCGGTGGGGAAAATGCTCTAAGCGAAAGCATTGACTGTCGTCCCGACGAGAATTGCCCCCCGAGTTCGCCGATGTCCGTTCCCGCTCCGCTTGATCCCTCGAAGTCCTTCCAGGGACTGATCCTCACGCTCCAGAATTTCTGGGCGTCGAAGGGCTGTGTCATTCTCCAGCCCTATGACATGGAAGTGGGGGCCGGCACTTTTCACCCCGCGACAACGCTTCGTGCGCTCGGCCCGAAGGCATGGAACGCGGCCTATGTGCAGCCCTCGCGCCGCCCCAAGGATGGACGCTATGGCGAGAACCCCAACCGGTTCCAGCATTATTACCAGTATCAGGTCATCCTGAAGCCCTCGCCGCCTGACCTGCAGGAGCTTTACCTCGAAAGCCTTTATGCCATCGGCATCGACCCGGCCTTGCACGACCTCCGTTTTGTCGAGGATGATTGGGAAAGCCCCACGCTCGGTGCCTGGGGCCTCGGCTGGGAATGCTGGTGCGACGGCATGGAGGTGAGCCAGTTCACCTACTTCCAGCAGGTCGCGGGACAGGAATGCGCGCCGGTGGCCGGCGAACTCACCTATGGCCTCGAGCGCCTCGCCATGTATCTGCAAGGCGTCGATAACGGCTTCGAACTCAACTTCAACGGCCTCGAAGGCGAGGCCAGGGTTACCTATGGCGATGTGTTCAGGCAGGCCGAGGAGGAATATTCCCGGCATAATTTCGAATATGCCGATACCGAGAAGCTGTTCGACGATTTCAAGAACGCCGAGAAGGAATGCCTCGCGCTGCTGAAGGCCGGCGAGCGGGCCGAGGGCGAGAGGCACCGGCAGGTGCTGCCCGCCTATGATCAATGCATCAAGGCCTCGCACGCCTTCAACCTGCTCGATGCGCGCGGCGTGATTTCTGTCACCGAGCGGCAGAGCTACATCCTGCGCGTGCGCGAACTGGCGAAGGCCTGCGGCGCCGCATGGGTGAAGACCGAGGCGGGTGGCGCCTGAACAACCGGGAGAGACCAATGACCAAAGCGCAAGTGGGCGGCACCGCCCCGATCGTCATGGATGTGGAAGCGGGCAAGGATTACTGGTGGTGCTCCTGCGGCCAATCGAAGAACCAGCCCTTCTGCGATGGCTCGCACAAGGGCACCACCTTCTCGCCCGTGAAATGGACCGCCGGGGAAAGCCGCAAGGTCGCGTTCTGCACCTGCAAGCAGACCGGCAAATCCCCGATATGCGACGGAACCCACAAGGCGCTCTGAGCGCCAAAGACCAGACTGAGCCCCGATGCCCGATCTTCTCCTCGAACTCCTTTCCGAAGAAATCCCCGCCCGCATGCAGAGGCAGGCGGCGGAGGATTTGAAAAAGCTTGTCACCGGCGCGCTGGTCGATCGGGGTCTCACCTATGAGGGGGCCAGGGCTTTCGCCACCCCGCGCCGGCTGGCGCTTACCATCGTCGGCCTGCCATCGCGCCAGCCCGATACGCGCGAGGAGAAGAAGGGTCCGCGCATCTCCGCCCCGGAAGCGGCGCGGCTGGGTTTCCTGAAATCCATCGGCGTGCCGGAAAGCGAATTTCATCGCTTCGATCTCTACGAGGGCCATTCCATCGCGCTGCCGGAGCGCGGCCTTTCGGTGGAGGTGCGCGGCTCCGGCAAGGATGCGACGGCCTTCGCGCTGATCGAGAGGGAAGGCATCGAGACCCTCGCGTTGCTGGCGGAAATCCTGCCCGGCATCATCCGCACCTTTCCCTGGCCGAAGAGCATGCGCTGGGGCGCCGCGAGCGCCTCGCCGGGATCTTTACGCTGGGTGCGCCCCCTGCGCTCCATCCTCGCGACCTTCGGCGCCGAGACCGAAGATACCGAGATCGTGCCCTTCGAGGTGGATGGCCTGAAGGCGGGCAATGTCACCTATGGCCACCGCTTCATGGCGCCGGGCGAAATCCGCGTGCGCCGCTTCGATGATTACGTCTCGAAGCTCGAAGCCGCGAAGGTGGTTCTCGATGCCGATCGCCGCAAGGAGATCATCCGCGCCGATGCCCAGAACCTCGCCTTCGCGCAAGGGCTGGAGCTGGTGGAAGACGAGGGCCTGCTCGAAGAGGTCGCGGGCCTTGTCGAATGGCCCGTGGTGCTGATGGGTTCGTTCGAGGAAGCCTTCCTCGATGTGCCGGGCGAGGTGATCCGCGCGACCATCCGCGCGAACCAGAAATGCTTTGTTTTGAGAAAAGCGGCCTCTCCCTTGGGGGGAGAGGGGGGCGCGGAGCGCCGGGAGAGGGGGCAGGAAAATGGCCTGGCCAACCGTTTCCTGCTCACCGCGAATATCGAGGCGAAGGATGGCGGCACGATCATCATCGGCGGCAATGAGCGGGTGATCCGCGCGCGCCTCTCGGATGCGAAATTCTTCTGGGAAACGGACAAGCGCGTTTGGGCCGAAGACCGCGATTTCAAGCGGCTCGAGAAGTTCAAAAACGTCACCTTCCACGAGAAGCTGGGCAGCCAGTGGGATCGCATCGAGCGCATCCGTGCCTTGGCGAAGGAGCTTTGCAAGGTCACGGGGGCGGACCCCGCCGAGGTCGATCTCGCGGCGCGCATCTGCAAGGCGGATTTGCTGACGGAAGTCGTGGGCGAATTCCCCGAGGTGCAGGGCTTCATGGGGCGCGTTTATGCGACCCTTTTTGAGAAAGAATTGGGAATTTCGCCGTCAGTCGCGGCGGCCTGCGAGGAGCATTACAAGCCCATCGGGCCGAATGATCGCGTGCCGACGGACAAGGTGTCCGTCACCGTCGCGCTCGCCGACAAGCTCGATACGCTCGTCGGCTTCTGGGCCATCGACGAGAAGCCGACCGGGAGCAAGGACCCCTTCGCGCTGCGGAGAGCCGCGCTGGGGGTGATCAGGCTGGTGGTGGAGAATGGGCTGAGGGTAGGGTTGCTGCGCATTTCGGACGCTCACCAATCGGAAGTAGTGCAATCCATATTGGCGATTCCGTCGAAAGAGCCCGGTCTAAAAGTGCGAGGCTTTTTGCGGGGCGTTGACAAGCAGTTTGATGTCGACACAAGGACTGTAGATCTTCTCTCCTTCTTCCATGATCGCCTGAAGGTCATGCTTCGCGACTCGGGCGCGCGGCATGATCTGGTCGATGCTGTTCTCGCCAACGGCGAATCCAACGACGATCTCCTGCTCGTCGTCCGCCGCGTCGAAGCCCTCGGCAAGTTCCTCGACACCGAGGATGGCAAGAACCTTCTTGCCGGCTACAAGCGCGCCGCGAACCTCCTGCGCGACGAGGAAAAGAAGGCAAAGAAAACGGATGAAACGGAGGGCGCCTTCGAAGCCGCGGCCGACCCCACTCTGCTGAAAGAGGAGAGCGAGAAGGCCCTGCATGCCGCGCTCTCCCGCGCCGGCGAGGCCGTGATGGTCGCGCTGGAAAAGCCGGATTTTGAGGCTGCGATGCGCGCCATGGCCTCGCTTCGTGGCCCGGTCGATGCCTTCTTCGATGCCGTGATGGTCAATGCCGATGACCCCGCCATCCGCAAGAACCGCCTCGCTTTGCTCGCCACGCTTCGTCGCGTGACACGGCAAGTGGCGGATTTCTCGAAAATCGCGGGGTAGAACTCTGGCAAAGCGCGACTGTGCGCCGGGCGGTCAGCCCGGACCCAAGACGATAAAGCCGGATTTCTCGAAAATCTCGGGGTAGAGCTCTGGCAAAGCGCGACTGCGCGCCGGGCGGTCAGCCCGGACCCAAGACGATAAAGCCGGATTTCTCGAAAATCTCGGGGTAGAGCTCTGGCAAAGCGCGACTGCGCGCCGGGCGGTCAGCCCGGACCCAAGGCAACAAATCCGGATTTCTCGAAGATCGCGGGGTAGTCCGTCATGCCCGGGCTTGGCCCGGGCATCCACGACTTCCGCCCGCCTTCAGGACGTGGATGGCCGGAACAAGTCCGGCCATGACACATGAGCCAGGCCGGAAGCTGTCGCCGCACCATCCCCAACGCATTCCGGGTGCTGATCAATCCATCACGTCAATGTGCTTTTGGAATGCGTGAAAGCAGGCTAGCGTCCGGCAAATGCGGCGAAATCTTGTCGCCGCGCCAGAGGGCACCTGCATGACGATCCTTGCCACCCGCGCCGTGCCGGCCGGGCTCATCATCCTCTCAGGATGCCTGATCGCGAGCATCGGTTTCGGGCCGCGTTCGGCCATGGGCTTCTTCCAGCAGCCGATCATCTCGGCCAATGGCTGGGGGCGGGATGTCTTCGCTCTGGCGCTGGCCATCCAGAATCTTGTCTGGGGCATCGGCCAGCCCTTCATGGGCGCAATTGCCGACCGCTTCGGCACCCTGCGCGTGCTCTGGGCGGGCCTCGCGCTCTATGCCGCCGGCCTCGCGCTGATGACCATCTCCACGACGCCTTCCGCGCTCTCGCTCACCGCCGGCGTGCTGATCGGCTTCGGCCTCGCGGGTTCGAGCTTCAACCTCGTGCTCGCGGCCTTCGGCAAATTGCTGCCGCCCGAAAAGCGCAGCATGGCCTTCGGCTTCGGCACGGCGGCGGGTTCCTTCGGGCAGTTCCTGTTCTCCCCGCTCTCCGTGGTGCTGATCCGCGATTACGGCTGGTCGAACGCGCTGCTGGTTTTCGCCGCGCTCACGCTGCTTGCCATGCCGCTGGCCCTGGCACTCGCCACCCCGCCGCAGGCAAAGCCCTCCAATTCAACCGATGCCACTGAGAACCAGACCGTGAAGCAGGCGCTGACGGAGGCTTTCCACCACCGCTCCTATGTGCTGCTGGTGCTCGGCTTCTTCACCTGCGGCTTCCAGCTCGCCTTCATCACTGTGCATTTGCCGAGCTATTTCAACGATGTGGGCTTGCCGCCGGAAGTGGGTGGCCTCACGCTGGCGCTCGTGGGCCTCTTCAACATCGTGGGCTCGCTCTCAGCGGGGTGGCTCGGCAATCGCATGCCCAAGCGCTGGATTCTCGCCTTCATCTATTTCGCGCGCTCGGTGGTGGCCGCGGGGCTGCTCGCCTCCATTCCCTTCGCGGCCATGCCGGTCAGCGTGTTCGGAACAGCAACGACCGTGGGCGTGGTCGCGGCGCTGACCTTCGGCGCGCTGACAGGTCTGCTCTGGCTTTCTACCGTGCCACCCACGGCAGCACTTGTCTCGATCATGTTCGGGCCGCGCTACATGGCGATGCTCTATGGCTTCGCCTTCTTCTCGCACCAGGTCGGCGGCTTCCTCGGCGTCATTCTCGGTGGTGTGCTGTTCGAGAAAACCGGCAGCTATGATGTCGTCTGGTGGCTGTCGATCGCGCTGGGCGTGGCCTCGGCGCTGATCAACCTGCCGATCCGGGAGAAGCCCGCGCCGCGCCTCGCCATGGCCGGCGCGGTGTGACTCCTACGCTTCCTCGCCTTCGAGCAGCTTGCGCTGTCGGGAGAGTTCGTGGCCGAAGAAATCGAGGAAGGCACGCACCCGCGCGGCCTTCTTCAGGTCCGGATGCGTGAGCAGCCACAGGCCGGAATCGGCCTTCGGCGTCAGCGCCACGCGCACGAGCGAGGGGTCTTTCGCGCCCATGAAGCAGGGCAGCAGGCCTGCGCCAATCCCCGCGCGCAAGCCGGCGATGATCGCCGAGACGGCGCTCACCTTCGCCACCACATTGCCGGCCGGAACATTGTCCTCCAGCCATTTGGTGGGGCTCATGGTGTGGATGGGATAGCTCATGCCAATCCATGGAATGCCCGGCTCGAGAAAGCTCGAAGCTTCCTTCGGATCCAGCTTGTGGCGCGCGAGGAAATCCCGCGAGGCATAGGCGCTCCAGGCGATGGTGCCGACGCGACGGCCTACCAGCGTTTCCGGAGGGTCGGTCGCGGCGCGGATCGCGACATCGGCATCCCGGCGCGACAGGTTCAAGGGCCGGTTGTCGATGACGAAGTCGAGCAGGATTTCCGGGAATTTCGCATGGAACTCCGCGAAGGCCGGCGCGATGAGATCGGAGAACATCGTATCGGCCGTGGTCACGCGCAGTTCGCCGGATGGGCGAACATCCTGCCCCGCGATGCGGCGTTCGAACTCGATGATCGATTCCGACATGCGGGTGGCCAGAGCCACCATTTCCTCGCCGGCGGAGGTCAGCAGATAGCCCGTGCGCGCACGCTCGAAAATGCGCACGCCAAGCTGATCCTCCAGCGTGTTCAGACGACGAAAGACGGTGGAGTTGTTAACCGAGAGCGCTTCGGCGGCGCCACCGAGGGAACGGGCATCGGCAATCGCCTTCACAAGGCGAAAGTCGTCCCAGGCGAGGGGTTGGGTCATCAAGCTACCGCATTATTTTTCTCCAGGGAACTATACCAAGAATTGCAGGCTGTAACAGCAGCGCAGCTCGGCTCTCATATTCGACTTAAGTCATAGAAAGCTGCGCCACGCGGGGCTGCGGCCCTCTGCAATCGGTCAAAAATTGCTTCTCCGAGCCCGGCTCTGGAAAATTTGACCACGCCGATCGCACTGGGAGAAAACCCATCCAGCCGCCTCAGCATGGCATAGAGGTTGGCGGCAGCCTCCACGGGGTCGCCCTTTTCGGAAAGATTGAGCGTCCGCAAGGGATGGGCGCCCGCTGGCCATTCTGGTCCAAATGCCAGACAGGCCTCGTCCGGCCCGATGCTTGTCGCCTCCAGCCGGATGGGCGCGCGCGTGGCATAATGCGAGGTCAGGCGGCCCGGCGCGAGCGGGTTGTCCTCGGTGGCGGTCTCGGGCTCGGCCACGCTTTGGCCGATCACGGCCTCCACCGAATCCCGCGTGACGGCGCCGGGCCGCAGGAGGACCACCCGATCATCGAGGCAGGCCAGGATGGTCGATTCGACGCCGACAGGCGCGGCCTCCCCCATGACCACCGCATCGATCCGCCCCTCGAGATCCGCGAGCACATGCTCGGCTTCCGTTGGCGAAACATGCCCGGAACGGTTGGCGCTCGGCGCGGCGATGGGCTTTCCTGCCTCGCGGAGGATCGCGCGGGCGGTCGGGTCGGACGGCACCCGGATGGCCAGCGTGGAAAGCCCGGCGCGCGCCAGCTCGCAGACCGGCCCGTTCGGCCGCGCCGGCACCACCAAGGTCAGCGGCCCCGGCCAGAAGGCCTTCGCGAGCCTGCGCGCATTCCTGTTGAAATCACCCAGCGAGAAAGCGCTTTCCACGTCTGGAACATGCGCGATCAGCGGATTGAAGCTCGGCCGGCCCTTCGCGGCATAGAGGCGCGCCACGGCGGCGCTGTCTGTCGCATCCGCGCCGAGGCCATAGACCGTCTCGGTCGGGAAGGCGACCAAGGCACCGTGCGCCAGCAGGCGACCGGCCTCGGCCAGCGAGGCGGCATCCGTCCCAAGGCGAAGGGTGGAGCGTGGAGCGGTCATGGACATCTTTACAGGCCGTGAAATAGTTCATATATTAACTAAATAGGATGCCACGGCTTTCGTAAGGCCTTGCCGCCGGGGAGGCAAATCGGCGCGGGGAACAGGGCTGCCCGGCACTGGCCAAGCGCATTCGAGCCGCCTAGGCTCGCAAGCATGAAAGTTGTCGAGCCTGTCAGGCTCGCACTTGGCGAGGGGGGGCTGGCAGGCCCCGGATTGCGACGAGGGAGGAAGGCATGACATATCGCGCGCCGGTCGAAGACATTCTGTTCGCCATGCGGCATGCCGCAGGGCTCGAACAGGGCATCGCGAGCGGGCTCTATGCAGACCTCGCCGATGGCACGGCCGAGGCCGTACTGGAGGAAGCCGCGAAATTTGCCGAGAGCCGCATCGCCCCGCTCAATCGCGGCGGCGACAAGGAAACCTCCCGCCTCGTGGATGGCAGCGTCATCACGCCGAAGGGTTTCAGGGAAGCTTACACCGATTGGGCCGCCGGCGGCTGGGCCGGCGTTGCGGCCGCACCCGCGCATGGCGGGCAGGGCTTGCCGATCCTGCTCAATATCGGCTGCACGGAACTGTGGAACGCCGCGAACCTCGCTTTCGCGCTCAACCCGCTTCTCACCATGGGCGCGGTCGAGGCGCTCACGGCGCATGGCTCGGAGCATCTGCAGAAGACCTATCTGGAGAAGATGATTTCCGGGGAATGGACCGGCACGATGAACCTCACCGAGCCGCAGGCCGGTTCGGATCTCGCGCTGCTCACGAGCCGCGCCGAGCGGAATGGCGATGGCACCTATCGCATCTTCGGGCAGAAGATTTTCATCACCTATGGCGATCATGACCTGACCGGGAACATCGTGCATCTGGTGCTGGCGCGCCTGCCGGATGCGCCACCGGGCACGCGCGGAATCTCGCTCTTCGTGGTTCCGAAATTCATTCCGAAGGCCGATGGCACGCCGGGTGAGCGCAACGATGTCCGCTGCCACGCGCTGGAGCACAAGCTCGGCATCCATGCCTCTCCCACGGCGACCATGATCTATGGCGACAGGGGCGGCGCCCTCGGCTGGCTTGTCGGCGAAGAGAACAAGGGCCTCGCCTGCATGTTCACGATGATGAACAATGCTCGCCTGGCGGTGGGCGTGCAGGGTGTGGCGGTGGCGGATCGCGCCTGCCAGCAGGCTCTCGCCTATGCCCATGATCGTAAGCAGGGCAAGGCGACGGGGGCGACCGCGACCAGCCCGATCGTCGAGCACCCGGATGTAAGGCGCATGCTGATCGAGATGCGATCGAAGACCGCCGCCGCCCGTGCGATCTGCCTTGTCACCGCCGCCGCGCTGGATCGCCATCATCGCCTCGAAGGTGCGGAGGCCAGGGCTGCCCATGAGGAGGCAAGCCTGCTGACCCCGGTCGCCAAGGCCTTCTCCACCGATATCGGCGTGGAAGTCGCCTCGCTCGGCGTGCAGATTCATGGCGGGATGGGCTTCGTGGAGGAAACCGGTGCCGCGCAGCATTATCGCGATGCGCGCATCCTGCCGATCTACGAAGGCACCAACGGCATTCAGGCCATCGACCTCGTGACGCGCAAGTTGCCGCTTTCCGAAGGTCGCACGGTGAAGGCGGTGCTCGGCCGCTATGCCCGCACGGTGGCAGCGGCACGTGCCATCAACCACCCGGCTTTCGCGCGCATCGGCCTTCGGCTGGGAGAAGGGCTCGCCGCGCTTGATCGCGCAACCGATTTCATGCTCGCCGCGCTTGGCTCGAAGCCCAATGACGCGCTGGCGGGCGCGACCCCCTATCTGCGGCTCTTCGGCCTTGTCGCGGGGGGTGCCTATCTCGCGGATCAGGCGCTGGCGGCCCATGCCGGCCTCGGCGCGGGCGAGACCGACCCGCGACACCACACCCGCATCGCCGATGCCCGCTTCTTTGCGGAAAATCTCGTGACCGCTGCAAGCGGCCTCGAGATGACGATCCTGGAAGGGGCAGATTCCGTGAACGTCGCCTGGGCGGCCGAATGAGGATCGATCATGAGCGATGTCGTTGTCTCCCGCGAAGGGGCGCTGACCATCCTGCGCCTCCAGCGCGTGGAAAAGAAGAATGCGCTCACGGGCGCGATGTACTCGGCGCTGTCCCAAGCCCTGAGGGAAGCCAATGCCGATGACGGCGTGGGCGCCATCGTCATCCTCGGGCAGCCGGGAATTTTTTGCGCCGGCAATGACATCAAGGATTTCATGGGCTTCGCGATGGGCGGGGGCATCGGCCAGCCGGTCCTCGATTTCCTGCGCGCGCTGGTTGCGAACGAGAAGCCGCTGGTGGCGGGCGTGGATGGCGCGGCCATCGGCATCGGCACCACGATGATCCTGCATTGCGACTACGCGCTCGCCTCGAACCGCTCGGTTTTCGCGACCCCGTTCGTCGATCTCGGCCTCGTGCCGGAGGCAGCGTCGAGCCTCATCGTGCCGCAGCTCATGGGCAATCGCCTTGCTTTCGAGATGCTGGCGATGGGCGCAAAATTCGACGCGAACCGCGCCCGCGAGACCGGCCTTATCAATGCCGTGACCGAGCCTGCCACGCTGGAGGCGCAAACGCTCGAAACGGCCAGGGCCATCGCCGCCAAGCCCCGCGAGGCGGTGCGCCTCGCCCGCAAGCTGATCCGGGGCGATCCATCCGCCATTCTCACGCGCATCGATGAGGAGGCGAAGCTGTTCTCCGAGCGGCTGATGTCGCAAGAGGCGCGCCAGGCCTTCGAAGCTTTTCTTGCCAAAGGCAAATCCTGATCCCTGCAAATCCTGATTTCAACGGAGCCGACCCATGAGCCTTTCCGGAAAAACCCTTTTCATTACCGGGGCATCGCGCGGCATCGGCCTCGCCATCGCCCTGCGCGCCGCGCAGGATGGCGCGAATGTCGTCGTCGCGGCCAAGACCGTCGAGGCGCATCCCAAGCTCGAAGGCACGATCTTCACGGCCGCAGGGGAGATCGAGAAGTCCGGCGGCAGGGCTCTGCCGATCCAGCTCGACATTCGCGATGACGCCGCCACCGAAGCCGCCTTCGCCAGGGCCGCGCAGCATTTCGGCGGCATCGATATCATCGTGAACAATGCCTCCGCCATCCAGCTTGCCCCGGTCGAGAAGCTGGAGATGAAGCGCTTCGACCTGATGCACCAGATCAACGCGCGCGGCACCTATCTCGTTTCGCGCTGCGCCCTGCCCTACCTCGCCAAGGCCACAAACCCGCATATCCTGATGCTCTCGCCCCCGCTCGACATGAAGACCAGGTGGTTCGCCGGGCATACCGGCTATTCCATGGCGAAGTTCGGGATGAGCCTCGTGGTGCTGGGCCTTGCTGGAGAGACGCGCGGCCGCATCGGTGTGAACGCGCTCTGGCCGCGCACCACCATCGCCACGGCGGCGGTGAACAACCTGCTCGGCGGCGAGGCGCTGATGAAGGCCTCGCGCAAGCCGGAGATCCTCGCGGATGCGGCCTATGCGATCTTCAACAAGGACGCGAAGACCTTCACGGGCAATTTCCTGATCGACGACACCTTTCTCGCGGGCGAGGGCGTGACGGAATTCGACCATTACCGGAACGATCCCACACAGGCTTTGGTACCTGATTTCTTCGTGCCGGATGATATTCCCGCGCCGCCATGCGCGACCTACGGGCCGCTGAAGGCCTGAATTTCTCCTTGATTTCCGTGGCTCGGCGGGGCTCTATCCGCCTCGGTTTCGGCGTTGAGGAAGAAGGGGGAGGGCCGCTTGATCATTGCCTATCTCCCCGGGCAAGCCTCCGCCGAGGGGCGCTGCAATCTCGAGCGGGTCATCATCGGCGAGAACGATGCCGTTCCGGCCGAGGCGGTGTGGATCGATCTCCTCAACCCCTCCCGCAGCGAGGATGCGCGGGTGGAGGCGCGTCTCGGAATCGCCATCCCCACGCGCGAGGAAACCGAGAATATCGAACCTTCCGAGGTCCTCTATGTCGAGAATGGCGTGCGCTACATGTCCGCGCGCATCCTCTGCCAATCCGAGAGCGAAACGCCGAAGCTCGCGCCGATCTCCTTCATTCTGAAGGATCATCACCTTGTCACCGTGCGCTATGACGAGCCGCGCTCCTTCCAGATGTTCGTGAACCGCATGGCGCGGCCCGCCGCCTGCACGCCGACGGGCGATCACATGCTGATCGCGCTCTTCGAAACGGTGATCGACCGCGCGGCGGAACTGCTGCGCATGGCCGGCGAGCGAATTGACGATGTTTCCCCACTGGTCTTCGGCGCGCAGGAGAGCGATCCCGGCGTTTTCCGCCAGACCTTGCAGACGATGGGTCTTGAGGGCGCGCGCATCTCCAAGGTGCGCGAGAGCCTTGTCTCCATCGAGCGCATGCTGCTCTTCCTCACGGCGAATACCGCTGGCGCGACCCTGCCCGAGAACCTGCGCGGTGAAGTGCGCACCACACTCCGCGACCTGCAGAGCCTCGAGGATCACGCGACCTTCCTCGCCTCCAAGATCCAGTTCTTGCTCGATGCCACGCTGGGCCTCGTCAATCTCGAGCAGAACAAGATCATCAAGATCTTCTCGGTGGCGGCCGTCATCTTCCTGCCGCCCACCCTCATTGCCTCGATTTACGGCATGAACTTCAAGGTGATGCCCGAACTCGAATGGGCCGCGGGCTACCCGATGGCGCTGGCGCTGATGGTCGCGGCCGCCGGCGGCACCTATGCGTTCTTCAAGGCCAAGCGCTGGCTCTAGATCGAGCCGGTCCGGTCAGATCGGAAAATGCTCTAGCGCGCGAACACCGCCATCACCTCGACATGGGCCGAATAGCGGAACTGGTCCACCGGGGTCACCGGCCCCGGCCTGAACCCGCCATCCATGAGAATGCGCGCATCGCGCGCGAAACTTTCAGGATCGCAGGAGATCGAGACGACCTTCGCGACCTTCGATTTCGCCAGCTCGCGCGCCTGCGCCTCAGCACCCTGGCGGGGCGGGTCCATCAGAACCGCATCGAAAGGCTTGAGATCGGGCACGAAAAGCGGGCGCCGGAACAGATCGCGCGCTTGCGCCACCAGCGGCTTTCCGCCGGGATTGGCGCGGATGGAACGACCCAAAGCCTCGATCGCCCCCTTGTCGGAATCCATGGCGCTGACCTTCATGTGCCGAGCGAGACGCAAGGCAAAAGGCCCGAGACCGCAGAAAAGATCAGCGACGTGCTTCGCGCCCTTCAGCGCCTCCAAAGCAAAGCCGGCGAGCATGGCCTCGGCCTCGGCGGTCGCCTGCAGGAAGGAGCCGGGCGGCAGATAGGCCGTGAGGCCATCGAAGGTCAGCACCGGCACGCGCGCCTCGACGAGCCGCTCGCCATGCAGGGTGAGGCGCGCGAGATCACGCGCGCGAGCCAGGGCGACGAGCTTCTGTCTGAGGCCATCCACCAAAGGCCCGGAGCCGCGTATGTCGCAATCGAGCCCGCTCTCGCAGGCCGTGACCTGAATATCGAGCGGTTTTGCGACCCCGCGCAGGATATGCCCGATGTCCCGGGCGATCTCCGGCGCGGGCGCGAGCGCGCGCACCAGAAGCGGGCATGAATCGAGATCGACGAGCGCGTGGCTGCGCGCCTGCATGAAACCCGCCTCGATGCGCCCGCCGGGCATCTTGGGGTATCGCACATGCAGGGTCGCGCGGCGGCGGCCCGCACCATGGGCATCCCGCGCAGGCAGGACCTCTGCCTCGACCTTCGCACGGCGCAGGGCCGTTGCCACGCGCTCGCGCTTCCATTCGGCAATCCGGTCGCCGGCCCAGTGCTGCACGGCGCAGCCGCCGCAGCGGGTGAAGTGCGGGCAGGGCGGGGGGACGCGATCCGGGCTTGCCTCCACGATGTCGAGCAGCGTGCCGCGCTCGCCCTCGCGGGTGATGCGCGCGGTCTCGCCCGGCAACACGAAAGGCACATGCACGCGGTGGCCATCCGCCATGCCGATCCCATCGCCGCGCGGGCCCATGGCGGTGAAGGTGACGGCCTCGGGATTCATGCGGGCTTTCTCGCATGGAGCAGGAATTCGCGGTTTCCATCCCCGCCGGCGATTGGGGAGGGAATGAGACCGAGGATCGCAAGGCCCAACGCAGCCACTTCGCCGGCAACCCGGCTTGCGATCTCGCGTTGAAGCGACGGATCGCGGATCACGCCATCCTTGCTCGCTCCCGGCCCCGCCTCGAATTGCGGTTTGATGAGCGCGATGAGATCACCGCCCGCTTCCAGCCGCGCAAGGCCCGCCGGCAAGGCCTTGACGAGCCCGATGAAGGAGAGGTCGGCCACAAGAAGGCTCACCATTTCAGATATCTCGGATGCGGTAATGGCACGCGCATCGAGCCCCTCGAGCGCCACCACGCGCGCATCCGCCGCGAGGCGAGGGTGCAGCTGGCCATGGCCGACATCCACCGCATAGACACGCCTTGCGCCGCGACTGAGAAGGGCATCCGTGAAGCCGCCGGTGGATGCACCGAGATCGAGCGCGATGCGATCTGCCGGCAAGACGCCAAAGGCATCCAGCGCCGCGAGCAGCTTCACCCCGCCCCGCGAGACGGTCTCGAATGGGCGGCTCGCCTGCAGTTGCGCATCGGCAGGCACGGATCGGGAGGGTTTGTCCACCACCAAGCCATCCGCACGCACCAGCCCTGCCTCGATGGCGGCGCGCGCCAGCGCCCGGCTCGCGAATACGCCGCGTTCCACGAGAAGCTGATCAATGCGCTGGCGATTCATGAGCGGTGAGAACATTCCGGCTTGGCTTGCATCCGCTATGGGTTCATCTGTGTTCCGACACAAGTCGCTTCCGTGTGGACCATGGAGCATGGGCGGGAAAGCGACGGTCAGGAGGAGAAAATCATGAATGTCCAGCTCTCCCGTCGCCTTTTTCTCGCCGGTGCCACGGTTTCAGCCGGCGCCAGCGCCCTGCCGCGCAAGGTGTTCGCCCAGGCCGCTGCCCCCGCAGCCCCCACGGGTCCGTTCGCGCTTCCGCAGCTTGGCTATGCCTTCAATGCGCTGGAGCCGCATATCGATGCGATGACAATGGAAATCCACTCCCAGCGGCACCATGGCAGCTTTATCGCCAACCTCAACAATTTCGCGAAGGACCACGGCGTGCTCGTCAATGGCTCGATCCCCAGGCTGCTCGCGGAATGGCAGCAGCTTCCCGAAGCGATCCGCATGGGTGCGAAGAACTCGCTCGGCGGCCATGCCAACCACACGATGTTCTGGCAGGTGATGACCCCCGGCGGTGCGAAGGCCCCGGAAGGCGAACTCAAGGCCGCGATCGACCGCGATCTCGGCGGCTTCGACAAGCTGAAGGCCGATTTCAACGGCACCGGCGGCCGCCTGTTCGGTTCGGGCTGGGTGTTCGTCACGGTCTCGAAGGATGGCAGGCTCGCAATCGTCTCGAAGCCGAACCAGGACACTCCGCTGATGGACGGCCAGATGGTGCTCTTCGGCAATGACGTGTGGGAGCATGCCTATTATCTGAAATACCAGAACCGCCGCCCGGAATATCTCGCAAATTGGTGGAATGTCGCCAACTGGTCGAGAATTGGCGAGCGCTACGCCGCCGCGAAGGCCGGCACGCTCGAGATGTGAGTTTCGCTCCCCGCCTCGCCGGCCCGGATGCGCTCCGGGCCGGCTTTTCCACGCCTTGGCCACCGGATTTTTGGCCGCCGGATTCTCGGTTAATCGTCGAAGCCGGATCTTCAGGCCCGGGCCGATTGGCGGCTCTGCTGGCGCGCGAGAACCTCGCGCACGGTCTTCACGATGCCCGCCGCATCAAGCCCGGCCTCGGCATATTGCCGCGCGGGTGTGTCATGATCCTGATAGCTGTCCGGAAGGGTCATTGTGCGCACGGCGAGCCCGCCATCGAGCAGCCCCTCTTCGGCGAGGGCGTGCAGCACCATGGCGCCGAAGCCGCCGCGCGAGCCTTCCTCGATGGTGATCAGCACCTCATGGGAGCCGGCGAGCCGGCGGATCAGATCCCTGTCCAGCGGCTTTGCAAAGCGCGCATCAGCCACAGAAGTGGAAAGCCCGAGCTTCTCAAGCTCCTCCGCTGCCTTCAGCGATTCGCCAAGGCGCGTCCCCAGCGAGAGGATCGCGATGCGATTGCCTTCACGGATGATGCGGCCCTTGCCGATGGGCAGGATTTCGCCGCGCTCGGGCATCTCGACGCCCACGCCGTCGCCGCGCGGATAGCGCAGGGCGATGGGGCCATCATCATAGGCGGCGCAGGTGCGCACCATGTGCACGAGCTCGGCCTCGTCCGCCGCCGCCATCACCACCATGTTCGGCAGACAGCAAAGATAGGCGAGGTCGAACGCGCCGGCATGGGTTGCGCCATCGGCACCCACGAGCCCCGCGCGATCCATCGCGAAGCGCACCGGCAGGTTCTGCAAGGCGACATCATGCACGAGCTGATCGTAGCCGCGCTGCAGGAAGGTGGAATAGATCGCGCAGAACGGCTTGTAGCCTTCCGTCGCCATGCCCGCAGCGAAAGTCACCGCATGCTGCTCGGCGATGCCGACATCGAAGGTGCGCTGCGGAAAGGCCTGCCCGAAGAGATCGAGGCCCGTGCCGGAGGGCATGGCGGCCGTGATCGCCACGATCTTGTCATCGGCCTCGGCCTCGCGCTTCAGGCTTTCCGCGAAAACCTTGGTATAGCTCGGCGCGTTCGAGGGCGGTTTCGACTGCTTGCCCGTGATGATGTCGAATTTCTGCACGCCATGATACTTGTCGGCACTGGCCTCGGCGGGCGCATAGCCCTTGCCCTTCTGCGTCACGACATGGATCAGCACCGGGCCGATATCCTGGTCTCGCACATTGGTCAGCACGGGCAGGAGATGATCGAGATTGTGCCCGTCGATCGGCCCGACATAGTAGAAGCCGAGTTCCTCGAACATCGTCCCGCCGGTCCAGAAGCCGCGGCTGAATTCCTCGGTCTTCCGGGCCTTGTCATAGAAGAATTTTGGCAGTCTCTTCGCGAGCTGCTTCGCCGTTTCGCGCAAGGAGCGATAGGCGCGTCCCGAAACCAGTCGCGCGAGATAGGCTGACATCGCCCCCACGGGCGGGGCAATCGACATGTCGTTGTCGTTGAGGATGACGATCAGACGCGAATGCAGCGCGCCCGCGTTGTTCATGGCCTCATAGGCCATGCCGGCAGACATCGCACCGTCGCCGATCACCGCGATGACATGGTTGTCGCGCCCCCCGAGATCGCGCGCGACCGCCATGCCGAGGCCGGCGGAAATCGAGGTGGAGGAATGCGCCGCGCCAAAGGGGTCGTATTCGCTCTCGCTGCGCCTGGTGAAGCCCGAGAGCCCTCCGCCCTGCCTCAGCGTGCGGATGCGATCACGCCGGCCCGTCAGGATCTTGTGCGGATAGGCCTGGTGGCCCACATCCCAGATCAACCGGTCATCCGGCGTGCTGAACACATAATGCAGCGCGACCGTGAGTTCGACCACGCCCAGCCCCGCGCCGAGATGGCCGCCGGTGACCGAGACGGCATCGATCATTTCCGCCCGCAATTCGTCTGCAACCTGCCGGAGGCCGGCAGCCGGCATTCGCCGCAAATCGGCTGGAATTCCAATCTGGTCGAGAAGAGGCGTCGCCGGTCGCTGCGTCATCAGGCGGATATAGCCGGATCAGCAGCAAGGGCAACCGGCAATCGATCCGCGGCGTTTCAGCCGGTGGGCGAAGGCGCGCCGCTCCGCTGGTTCCAGGGCGCGCGAGCGAGCAGCAAGGCCATGCCGCAGAAGCCCGTGAGCCCCGCAACCATCAGCCCGGCGCCTACAAAGGCAGAGAGCGCGATGAAATAGGGGTGCAACAGCAGGCTCAGGATCACGCCGGAAAGAACGAGAAACCCGGCAATCGCCAGGACCTGCCGCTCGAGCGGCAGAACCTGACGGGCACCCTCTGCGATCGCCCCGCCGGCCTGTTTCCAGGCCCCGATGCCCCCCGCGAGCGAGTAGACCTCACGGCCTGGAGCGGCGAGCCGCTCGCAGGCCATGCCGCTGCGGCGGCCCGAGGCGCAGACGAGCAGCAGCTTTTCGCCCTCGCCTGGCGCGATCTCGACGCGATCGAGCATGCCAAGCGGGATCGAACGCGCGCCGACGATATGGACGGAAGCAAATTCCGCCGGCTCGCGCACATCGACGATCCGGGCCGTGCCGGCTTTCGCCCAGGCAAGGGCGGTGGCGGCGTCAATCTCACGCATGTCCTTCTCCGTTTCTTGCGGCCTCGCTCTTAAAGCATCAGCCTTTACAAATTCGTTTTGTTGAATATGTAGGACCTCATTGCCATTCTGGCAAGAGCATGGGAGCGTCCCGACAATGAAAAACTATCCTGACATCACCCGCGATATCTCGGCTGGCCTACGCGAACTGCGCAAGGATGTGCCTGACGCGCTGGCCGGTTTCTCGCAACTGACAAAGGAAGCGATGAGGGATGGCGCGATTGACAAGAAGACCAAGGAATTCATAGCCATGGCCCTGGGTGTGGCCGCGCGCTGCGATGCTTGCCTCGGCTTCCATGCCGAAGCGCTGGTGAAGCTTGGCGCGACGCGGCAGGAACTGGCGGAGGTTCTGGCCGTCGCCGTGCAGATGGGCGGCGGACCTTCGCTGATGTATGCGGCGGATGCGATGACCGCGTTCCTGCAATTCGAGGCGCAGAAGGCGGCGTGAGGATCATGCGCCGGGCAGGGGGATGAATCCGGTCTTGCCCGGCGGCCCTATCGGCCTTGCATGAAAGCATCGGATGATGCGGCGCCTCAGGCATCGAGCGGCGTCGTGCCCGAGGGCTTCCCGTCCGGCCCGAACTGGATCTTCTCGATGCGCATCTCGGCCTCGCGCAGCAGCGTCTCACAGCGCTTCTTCAGGGCTTCGCCGCGCTCATAGAGGCCGATCGATTCCTCGAGGCTCACCTCGCCGCGCTCAAGCTGGCTGACGATGGCTTCGAGCTGGCGCATCGCCTCCTCGAACGGGATCTGTGCGAGGGCGGCATCAGGGGTCGTGTCTTTGCTCATGGAAGGGAATGTAGGCGAGGGGAAACGGAAGGGGAACCCTGCCGCCTCGGTTTTCCCAAGCGGATGCCTCTAGAGCATTTTCAAGCGAAGTGGGCACCGGTTCGCGTGAAGAAAATGCGACAAGGAAAAGAGAGAAGCATTTTCAAGCGAAGCATGCCCCTGCGAAGGCGGGGATGGGCACCGGTTCGCGTCAAGAAAAAGCGAAAAAAGAAAGAGAAAAGCATTTTCAAGCGGCGCATGCCCCTGCGAAGGCGGGGATGGGCACCGGCTCGCCTCCAGAAAAGGCGGCAAGATAAGGAGAGAGACAGAGCATTTTCCGGGGTGTTTCGATCAGAGGCGATTTGATCAGAACGGCAAACGCGTGAGAGCACAAACCGATCTGACAGAGTGAGATATTGCGCTCACTCTTCTTGTTGTCGCATCCGCTTTTTCCGCCAACCGGTATCCACTTGGCGGGCGGATGCCTCTAGACGCGAGCGCCCACGCGCAAACCGGGAGCCGGGCGCTCCACCAGAACCTCGCGGCGGAAGCGGAAGAGGGCGGCGGGTCGCCCGCCCGTGGTGGTCTGCTCCCCCGTTGCTTCCACGAGGCCAGTCGATTCCACAAGACGGCGGAAATTCTGCTTGTGCAGGTGGTTGCCGGAAATCGCCTCGACCTTCTGCTGGAGCGAGGTGAGGGTGAAGCGCTCGGGCAGCAATTCGAAGACCAGCGGGCGATATTTCAGCTTGCCCCTGAGACGGCCCAGGGCGGTCGCGAGAATGCGACGATGGTCGAACTGCATGGTGCGGCCAAGCCGCGGCCGGGCCGCCCACAGCGTTGCCGCCGCACGCCCGTCGCGCCGCGCTTCCTCGAGGAGGCCGGCCTCGTAGAGAAGTTCATAGCGTTCGAGCACCTTTTCCTCGTCGAATGGGCGGCCATCAAGCGCGAAGAGCATGGTTGCGCGGTCAAGCCGTGTCAGGCCCCGCTTGCCCATGGGCTCGGCGGGGGTGGCAGCCCATTCGCCGAGTCGCGGTGCGATATCGCGGTCGATGATCGCGGGGCGACCGCCGCGCCAATCTTCCCAGGGGAAAAAGTCGTAGACGCCGTGCAAGGCGCCTGGCGGCACGCGCTCGCCATCCTGCCGCGTCAGCGCGAGATAACCGATGGAGACGACATGCGGATTCTCGCTCACCGGGGCCGTGGCAAGGCGCTCCTCGGCCTGCCGCCCGCGATCGCCGAAGGTGTAGAGCTGTTCGACATAGCCAAGCGTGAGGCCCGCCTGCTCGCTCGCGAAGGCGCGCAAGCCCAGTTCCAGCGTGCGATGCACCATCGGCTCGAACGGGCCGGAAGGCAGGCCCGGGCTCCCTGCCACGTCGAAGGCGGAGGCATAGACCACGGGCATATCCCGCTCGATCATCAGGATGACGGCAGTGAGGTTGATCTCCAGCGCATTCCCCGCCGCTTGCAACATTCAGTCCACCCGCGGCGCGCTCGGCCCGATTTCGAGACTGAAGGGCACGCCTTCGTAGCAATCCTCGCCGCGACCGATGGCCTCGATGGCGCGGACCATGCGCCCGCCGCGGCCAAGCAACCGATCGCCGAGCCCCACGATGTGGATATTGGGCGTGGCCGTGGGTGAAACCTGCCGCAGGCGCATCGCCCATTCCTCCTCGCTCGTCTCGGGGCGCAGCGCGCAGGCCGCGATGAAGGCCGAGGCAGTGGAGCGGCTGACCCCCGCATAGCAATGGATGACGAGCGGGTTCTGCCGCTCCCAGCGCCGGATGAAGCCGATGATCTGCGTGACATGCACCTCGCTCGCCATCACCTCGCCCTCGGTGGGCCGCCAGATATCGGCGAAATCAAGCTTCAGATGGCGCGCCTCTTCCACACCCGCCGGCGTTTCCACCTGCCCGATATTCTTGATGACCGTGAGCACGTCGCGCGCGCCCGTCTCGGCCACGGTGCGATGCAGGCGCTCCAGCGAGCAGACATGGATACGGGGCATGGTCAGGCTCTCCGGTCAGGGGTGAGTTCGGCGAAGCGCGCGAGGAAACGGCTTTTCGCCTCTTCCGCATGCCACGGGGTGAGCAGGCTGTGGACAGGCGAGGCGAAGCGCGGCGGCACGCCGAAAATCGCGCCCGCTTCCTCATCCGAAAAACCGGCAAGGCGTGTCGCTTCCAGATAGGCCGCCGCCCGATCCGCCTTCTTGGCGAGGTCCTGCGCGATCCTGGTCATGGGCGCGGGCAGGTCGAAACGGCGCATCACCGCCTCGAGGATGCGCGCCTCGGTTTCGTGATAGGCCTCGCCGATCACGGATTTGAAGGGCGAGATGATGTCGCCGATCACATATTCCGCCGCATCATGCAGAAACACCGCGCGCCGCGTGGTCTGCGAGATGGAGGGCGCGAAATGCCCGGCAATCGCATCCACCAGCAAGGAATGCTGCGCGACCGAGTAGATCTGCGTGCCCAGTGTCTGGCCGTTCCAGCGCGCAACGCGCGCAAGTCCATGCGCGATATCCTCGATCTCGATATCGAGCGGCGAGGGATCAAGCAGGTTCAGACGACGGCCCGAAAGCATCCGCTGCCAGGCGCGCGGCGCGGCAGGTTTCGAGGAACGGCGGGGGCTCGCGGATCGGACCATCCTCCGGGTTATCGCGGGGGCGCGAGAACCTTTCAAGAGGTGAGCGTGTCAGGCGATGCCCGATACGGGAAAGCGCGCGAAATCAGGCCGGCTGAAGGCGACAGGCACACCGCCGGCGGTCGGGTTCTCGCCGGCCGCCAGCGCATCTTCGAGGCGGTCGAGCCGCACCCGCGCGATGGCCCGGTCGCCATAGCATTCACCGATCGTCCCGATCGTCCGGTCGCCGGCGATGACGGAGACGCCCCCGATCACGCCGAACCCATTGGTGAAACGCAGCGGCATGGCGCGCGTGCGCGCCGTTCCGCGATGCTCCATGCGGCTCACGACCTCCTGCCCGATATAGCAGCCCTTCCGGAAATCGACCCCGGCGAGCTGGTCGAGCAGCACCTCATGCGGGAAGGCGTCGAGAGCAGGATAATCCTTGCCCATTTCCGGCACGCCGAGGCTGACGCGCCGCAGGTGGTAGGCTTCCGGCGAAGCCCGTTCGAAAGGCTGGCCGATGGCGGCGAGCATCGCTTCCGGCCCCACGAGCCGCAACCCCAGATCGGCATGGCGCGGATCGGCGAACAGATAGACCTCGTCGCTTGCGAAATCCGGCGGATCGAGCAGCACGGCGACCGCCGTTCCGGCCGGCGCATGGCCAAGGCTCACCTCGGCCCGGAGCTTGTATTGCCCGAGCTTTTCCAGCAGCGGATCGGCGAAACCCGCCGCCACATCCAGCAGGAACAGCCCTTCCGCATCGCCTTCCTCGCCGGCATTGGCGACGAGCATCTCGGCGATGATCTTCCCCTGCGGGGTGAGCAGCGCGGCCGGGCGCATCTGGCCGGGTTTCAGCGTCTCGATATTCGCGGTCAGCAGGTTATGGAGGAAATGCGCCGCATCCTTGCCGGCAACGATCAGCAATCTGCGCTCGGATAAGGGGATGAATTGCGACACGCGAGCCTCTCCGGCGCTTGTTTCAACCTTGATCGGCAGATAAGCAACCGGGGTCCGAACCGCAAGGGAGCCTCGCCATGCCGGAAACCTTTGATCTCATCCTCAAGGGCGGCGAAGTGGTGAACCAGGATGGCCGAGGCCCACGCGACCTCGCCATCCGTGGCGGGAGAATCGCCGGCATCGGCCTTTTCTCGCCCGATCAGGCCGCCGAGACGATCGACGCAACGGGCCTCACGATTCTCCCCGGCGTGATCGACACGCAGGTGCATTTCCGCGAACCCGGCCTCACCCACAAGGAAGATCTCGAAACCGGCAGCCGCGCGGCCGTGATGGGCGGCGTGACGGCCGTGTTCGAGATGCCGAACACCAATCCTCTGACCACCTCCGCCGAAACGCTCGCCGCGAAGGTCGCGGCCGGTCATCATCGCATGCATTGCGATTTCGCTTTCTTCGTCGGCGGCACGGCGGAGAACGTGGACGACATCCCCGAACTCGAGCGTCTGCCGGGTGCGGCGGGCATCAAGGTCTTCATCGGCTCCTCCACCGGCAACCTGCTGGTGGAGGACGATCACAATCTCGAGCGCATCCTGAAGAAGCTCTCGCGCCGCGCCTCCTTCCATTGCGAGGATGAACCCCGCCTGCGCGAGCGGATGAACCTCCGCGTGCCGGGCGACCCGTCCTCGCATCCAGTCTGGCGTGACCCGATCACCGCGCTGAAAGCCACGGAACGTCTCGTCACGCTCGCGCGCAAGCATGGCAAGCGCGTGCATGTGCTGCATATCTCGACCGGCGAGGAGATCCGCTACCTCGCCCACCACAAGGATGTCGCGAGCGTGGAGGCGACGCCGCATCATCTCACGCTGGTCGCGCCGGATTGCTACCGGCGGCTCGGCACCTATGCGCAGATGAACCCGCCGGTGCGCGATGCCTCGCATCAGGCGATCATCTGGGAGGGCGTGCGCACGGGCGTGATCGACATCCTCGGCTCCGACCATGCCCCGCACACACACGAAGAGAAGCACCATGCCTATCCCGGTTCGCATTCCGGCATGACGGGCGTGCAGACGCTGGTCTGCACCATGCTCGACCATGTGTCGAAGGGGAAGCTTTCGCTGGAGCGTTTCGTGGACCTCACCTCGGCCGGACCGGCGCGGCTCTTCAACATCGCCGCGAAGGGGCGCATCGCCGAGGGCTATGACGCCGACCTCACCGTGGTCGATCTCAAGCGCCGGGAGACCATCCGCAACGGTTGGATCGCCTCGCGCTGCGGCTGGACGCCCTATGACGGGGTGGAGGTCGAGGGCTGGGCCATCGGCACCATCATCCGGGGCAAGCGCGTGATGTGGGATGGCGAGATCGCCGCGCCCTCGCTGGGCGAGGCCGTGCGCTTCGGCGAGACGCTCCGCGCCTGAGCCATGACGGATGCCGTTTCCTTCTCGCGCGCCGGGTTCGGGCGCGGCTTCCGGCGTGGTGTGGCCTTCGCGCTGGGGGTGTTCGCCTATGGCATGGCCTTCGGGCTCGTGGCCGATCAGGCGGGGTTTTCGCCCTTGCAGGCCTTCCTGTTCTCGCTTGTCGTTTATTCCGGCTCGGCGCAGATGGCGACGCTCTCGATCCTCGCGGCGGGAACCTCGCTCACGGCCTCCATCCTGTGGTCGGTCGTGGCGCTGATCCTCGTGATGAACGCGCGCTATGTCTTGTTCGGCGCCACGCTCCGGCCCTGGCTGGGGCAGCTTCGGCCGCTGAAAGCCTATTCGACCCTCTACATCCTTGGAGATGGCAACTGGCTGATGTCGCTCAATGCCTATGAGAATGGCGAGCGCGATGCGGGTTTCGTGCTCGGCTCCGCCATGAGCCCCTGTCTGGCCTGGCTCGCAGGCACGGTTGCCGGGTCGGTGCTGGGCGGCTATGCGCCCAATCCGCGCGTGCTCGGCCTCGATTTCATGCTGATCGCCTTCTCCGCCGCGATGATGATCGGGATGTTCCGGCAGAAAAGCGATTGGGGCGTGGTGGCCGTGGCCGTTCCCGCCGCTCTGGGCGTGGCGTGGCTTGGCTCGCCCGCCTGGGCCCCGGTGATCGCGGGTATCGCCGGCGGCCTGTTCGCGTGGCTGCGCTTCAGCGAGAGTGAGACGACATGACCAATGTCGAGTTCTCCATCCTGCTGATGGCAATGGCGCTCGCCTCCTATGGCTGTCGCGTCGCGGGCTTTCTCGCCATGCGCTTCGTGACGATCACGCCGCGGATCGAGGCAGCCCTGCGTGCCACGCCGCTTTCGGTGATGGCGGGCATTGTCGCGGTCGCGGCAATGCGCGGCGGACCTGCGGAATGGATCGCATCCGCCTCGGTGGTCATTCTCATGAAGCTCACCGGGCAGGACGTGCTCTCGGCACTCCTCGGCGTCGGCATCGTGGCGCTCGCGCGCTGGGCGGGGCTCTGATTTTTCAGGCGCATGGAATACTCGCCGGCGCGAATGCGCCAGGAATGCCTCGACCCGGGCGTTCAGCTCTTCAGGCGCACGGAATACTCGCCGGCGCGGATGCGCTCGGGCAGACGTTCGGCGAATTTTGAGACCGCGTCCTCGCCATAGGTCGCCACCAGTTCCACGAATGCCGCGAACAGGGCCGCATGGGCGAGGCAATCACCGTCGATGCCGTCATGGCGCCCCTCGGCGAAGGCTTCGTTGATGTAGCCATAGGCCGCACGCCGTTGTTCGGCAAAATGCGCGTCGCTGGCGGTTCCCATCGGCTTGGCGGTCTGCACGGGCGTATCCGGTCTTTCTGGCAAGCGATCTTGCGCGGCGGATGCCGCGCAAATCCGGCTGCGACAGCAGGACCCCCGCCCCGCTCCCACCACCGTTCAATGGAACCTAGCGACTCTCCGTTTTGAAAGCGAGCAAGGAGTTGCGAAAACGTTAACGGACTTTCCTGCCTTCTTACAATTCAAGGGGATAGCCCTGTGGATGGTTCAACCGCCATAACGTTGCTCGAGCGTCCGGGCGAGGCGCGATGCTTCGCGCACCAGCATGGAGCGCGCGGCCCGCGCGGCATCCGTGCATTGGCGATAGGTGGTCGAGAAGGTCGAGAAGCCGGCGTTGTAAGCACCCATCAGCCGCTCGCGGTTGCCTTGCGCCGTGCCTTCGCTCGCCACCAGCGTCTCCATGCGCTTCTGCCAGGGGTTGGGGCGCTCGTCGGGCCGGCAGAGCGTGGTGAGGAAGGCGAGCGAGCCGAGCGTCTCCGAAAGTTCCAGCATCGGCTTTTCGTATTCGGCGGGCAGGGGCGGCCGCGCCGGTTCCTTGGGTGGCGCGGGGGGTGGCGCGGCGCGGCGCGGCGGCTGCGGCGCAGGCGATTGCTGCTGCGCGGCGGCCGGAAACGCCAGCGCCACGATCAGCAGGATGGTCAGGCCCCTGCGTCTCATGCGGCCTGCCCCGTCCCGCGCGTGATCAGCTGATGCGCCTTGCGCAGGATATCCGGCAGGCCGCGCGTCATCGGCAGGTCACCGGGATCCAGCGGATCGACCCAGAGCAGCGCTTCCGCTTCATGGGAAATCATCGCCTCGCCGCCGGTCCAGTGTCCGGCGAAGGCGCAAATCACCGCATGGGCCAAGAGCGCGCCATCCGGGCCGTGCTCGATATGCTCGACATGATCCACGAAGCCCGCAATCTCGGCCTTCAGGCCCACTTCCTCGTGCAATTCGCGCAGAACCGCTTCCGCCATGCGCTCACCGGGCTCGATGCGTCCACCTGGCAGCGAGAAGAGCCCGCGCGCCGGGGCCTTGCCCCTCTGGGCCAGCAGCACTTTCCCATCGCGAAACACCGCGATGGAGGCCGCCAGCACCGGTCTAGACATGCTGGCCGCCATTGATGTGCAGTTCCGCGCCCGTCACGTAGGAAGAGGCTTCCGTGCAGAGGAAGTAGATCGCCTTCGCGACCTCCTCCGGCGTGCCAAGCCGACGAAGCGGCAGCGTTTCCACGATCTTCTCCGTGCCCGGCGAAAGGATCGAGGTGTCGATCTCGCCCGGTGAGATCGAGTTCACGCGAATGCCGTAGGGGCCGAAATCGGCGGCCATCTCGCGGGTCAGCGCCGCCAGTGCGGCTTTCGAGGTGGCATAGGCGGCACCGGCGAAGGGGTGGACATGCACGCCGGCGATCGAGGTGACATTCACCACCGCGCCTTTCGTGGCCTTGAGCTCATCGATCAGCCCGCGCGCGAGCATGATGGATGCGAAAAAATTCACCTGGAACACCTGAATCCAATCGGCCAGCGGGGTCTGGATCGAGCCCATGCGCGCGCCGCCCGGGCCCTTCGGCGAGATGCCTGCATTGTTCACCAGCGCGTGCAGGCGCCCATCCGGCAGGCGAGACTTGATCTCGTTGATGGCGCGCAGGGTGTCTTCGGGGTTCGCAAGGTCAACCTGGATGTGGTCGTCCTGGCCGCCTTCCCAGGGGCAATTCTCGGGGAAGGGCTGGCGCGAGCAGGCCAGCACCCGCCAGCCGGCGGAGTTGAAGCGCTTCACCGTGGCATGGCCGATGCCGCGCGAGGCACCGGTGAGCAGAAGCGTGCGGCGTTCGCCGCCGCTGTTCGAACCGGATCGGTCCATCATCGTTCTGCTCCTTGGAAGGGTTACGGGTAGAGGCGTTCGGTTCTGAAGCCGGTATCCGTGCTTTCGCGCCGGAAGACCAGCCTATCATGCAGGCGGAAAGGCTTGTCCTGCCAGAATTCGATATAGAGCGGCATCAACCGGAAGCCGGTCCAGTGCGGCGGGCGCGGAACCTCGCCAAGACCGAATCGCAGCGCTTCGCGAGCCACGGCCTTTTCCAGCGCGAATCGGTCCTCCAGCGGGCGCGATTGCTGCGAAGCCCAGGCGCCGATGCGGCTGTCCCGGGGACGGGAGACGAAATAGGCGTCCGCCTCGCCATCGCTGACACGGGCGAGGGGGCCGCGGAAGCGCACCTGCCTTTGCAGGGATTTCCAGTGGAACACCACCGCGGCTTGCGGGTTCCCGGCAATCTCTTGGCCCTTCTGGCTCTCGGTATTGGTGTAGAACACCACGCCGGCGGGCGTGATCTCCTTCATCAGCACCATGCGCACATTGGGCAGGGCCTGGGCATCCACGGTCGCGAGCGCCATGGCGTTCGGATCGTTGATCTCTTTGGTCTTTGCCAGCGCAAACCATTCGTTGAACAGCGCGAAAGGCTCCGATGCGGCTTCGAGGTCACTGCTCATTAACGCTTTCCCACTCTAATGGCGACAAACGCGTGTATCGGGAGAAATCGCGTGGAGTCGCGTCCGGTTCGGGCCATTGACGGATACAGGAAGCCGACCGCATCGCGCAATCGCCGTGCGCGCGCCCAGCTTGCCTTTCTGTCTCTCGCGCTCGCGCTTTTGTCCGCCGGGTGCTCGCTCACGATGAACATTCCGGGCTTCGGCGGCGACGAGGAAGAGACCACGGCAGGCATTGCCCCGGCTCATGTCTCCGTTTTTGCAATTCCGCTCGATGAGGAAGACTGGCGGCGAGCCAATGCGGCGCTCTCCCTCGCGGTCGATCCGCAGGGGGCGGGTCTTCCGGTGAACTGGGACAATCCGGCGTCGAACAGGCACGGGCGCTTCGAACCATTGGGCGGCCTCGCTGTTGTCGGCAACACGGTCTGCCGGCCTTTCCGCGCGCTTGTCGTGCAGAAGCAGCATGAAAAAACCGCCTTGCGCGAGGTCGCGCATGAAGGCCAGGCCTGCCGGACCGGCCCTGGCGAATGGGCCATGCGCGATGTGAAGCCACTCGGACAGGTGGCCGGCGTGAAAGAGGCCGATTTCTCGCTGCCGAAGGCGAGCCCGGCCATGTTTCAGGCCAACCCGGTGGCGGCGCCGCGCGCCGCCCCGCATCGGGACTGAGCCGCCCCCACGCGTTGCACTATTGCGACAGGCGCGTGCTGACCCCATCTTGAACGGGAATGGTTCAACCCCCAATCTTGATCCCGGGAAGACGATGCCTGATCCCTATCAGACCCTCGGCGTGAAGCGCGATGCCTCGGCGGATGAGATCAAGCGCGCCTATCGCAAGCTCGCGAAAACCTATCACCCCGATCACAATCGCGGCGACGCCAAGGCTGCGACGCGGTTTGCGGAGGTCAACAACGCCTACGAGATCCTCGGCGACGAGACGAAGCGCCGGCAGTTCGATCGCGGCGAGATCGACGCGGACGGCAAGCCACGCGCCTTTTCCGATCTCGGCGGTGGCGGCGGCTTCCCCGGCGGCGGCGCGGGCGGCTTCAAGTTTGATTTCGGCGGCGGACCGGGCGGCAATCCACGCGATATCTTCTCGGATCTGTTCCGCCAGTTCGAGGGTGGCCCGCGTGATCCCTTTGCCGGGCAGGCGAAAGGCACGGGGCGTCGCGGGCCTCCGCCGGGCGAGGATATCACGGTCGAAACCAGCGTGCCGCTGGAGCGGGTCGCGAGTGGTGGCGCGCATCGCGTGACGATGCCCGATGGCCGCACGCTGGAAATCAACGTGCCGAAGGGCGTGGCCAATGGCGCCACCATGCGCCTGCGCGGGCAGGGTCACCCCTCGCCCTTCGGGGCCGCGAATGGCGACGCGCTGGTGACCATCCGCTTCGCGAAGCATCCCACCTTCGGCATGGAGGGCAACGACCTGCGCGTCTCCGTGCCCGTGCCGATTCGCGATGCAGTCCTTGGCGGCAGCGTGCGTGTGCCGACGCTCACGGGCGAGGTGGAAGTAACCGTGCCAGCCTGGACCAGCGGCGGAAAGACCCTTCGTCTGCGCGGCAAGGGCCTGCCGCGCGGCGAGCAGACGGGCGATCTGCTGGTGACCCTCGAGATCGATCTCGGGCCCCATGATCCCGAGGTCGAGGGCTTTTTCCGAGGGCGGCCGGGCTGAGAATTCCCGTTCCCTCTTTCCGAGCCGCTTGCACCTTCCGCTGGAATGCTTAAAGGGAAGGCGCGCCAACGCGCCGTTTGTCGAAGCCGGGATGTCGCTTCCCTTCCTGACGGACGCGAGGATTGAACAACCGGTTTTCAGGGTCAGACACGATGGCACAAGCAAGCGGGGGCGCCGAGAGCAACGGGCTGATGCGCGGCAGGCGCGGCCTCATCATGGGGCTCGCCAATAATCGCTCCATTGCCTGGGGCATTGCCAAGGCCTGCCATGCGGCGGGCGCGGAACTCGCCTTCACCTATCAGGGCGACGCGCTGAAGAAACGCGTGGAGCCCCTGGCGCAGGAACTCGGCGGGATCGTCGCGGGCCATTGCGACGTGACGGATACCGCCTCGATCGACGCGGTCTTCGCCGAAATCGAACGTGCCTGGGGCAGGCTGGATTTCGTTGTCCACGCCATCGCTTTTTCCGACAAGGACGAGTTGACGGGCCGATATGTCGACACATCCGAGGCGAATTTCACGAAATCCATGCTGATCTCGTGCTATTCGCTGACCGCGATCATCCAGCGCGCCGAGAAGCTGATGACCGATGGCGGCTCGATCGTCACACTCACCTATTATGGCGCCGAGAAGTGGATGCCGCATTACAATGTGATGGGCGTGGCCAAGGCGGCGCTGGAAGCCAGCGTGCGCTATCTCGCGGCTGATCTCGGCCCGCGCAATATCCGCGTCAACGCGATCTCGGCCGGCCCGATCAAGACGCTGGCCGCGAGCGGCATCGGCGATTTCCGCTACATCCTGAAATGGAACGAGTACAACGCGCCGCTGCGCCGAACCGTGACCATCGAGGAAGTGGGTGACAGCGCGCTTTATCTGCTCTCCGATCTTTCACGCGGTGTCACGGGCGAGGTGATGCATGTTGATTCGGGTTATCATGTCGTCGGCATGAAGAACCCGGACGCGCCGGATCTCTCGCTCGACAAGGAATGAGGCCAGGCGTGAAAGGCTTGCGTTCTTCCGCGCTGTGTTTCGCCGCCTTTCTCGGGGTCACGGGGGTCGTGGCGCAATCCATCACGCCCGTGCCGCGCCCGGCCGCACCGGCGGCTGCGGCTCACACCCCGGTGACGACACCCGTCGAGGTCACCCGCAAGGGCCGGCCCGGTTCCGATATCTTTCTCGGTGTCTATCTGACGCTCGATCGTGAGTGCAAGGTGGGGTCGACGCCGCGCGTCGAATTCTCCGGTGACCCCAGGAGCGGAAAACTGCGCACCCGTCCACACCCCATCAACCTGCGCGATGTTCCGGGCGCGCCGCGCCGCACCTGCATCGGCACCTCGCCGAACGGGCAAGCTGTGATCTTCCGCCCCGATCGCCGGTTCCGGGGTGAGGAAAAACTCGAATTCCGGGTCGTCTATCCGAATGGCGATGTGCGCGCCGTGACCGCGACCATCACGGTCGAGTAAGGCACGGCTCTTCCGCCATGCCCGTTCTCTATTTCTTCCGGCACGGCGAGACGGACTGGAACGCCCAGGGGCGCCTTCAGGGCCAGACCGATATTCCGCTCAACGCAAGGGGGCGCCTGCAGGCGCGGGCTGTCGGCGATGCAATCCGCGCGGAGAAGCTTGACGGAGTGGACCGCGACTATCTGGCGGGCCTGCCCTTCATCGCGAGCCCGCTGGGCCGGACGCGCGAGACCATGGCCCTCCTGCGGGAAGGGTTGGGCCTTCCGCCCGAGGAGTTCGAGACGGATGATCGTCTCAAGGAGATCAGCTTCGGCCGCTGGGAGGGCAGCACCTGGCGCGAGATCGTCGAACGCGATGCGCGCGGCGCGCAGGCGCGCGACCGCGACAAATGGAATTTCGCTCCTCCTGGCGGCGAAAGCTATCAGATGGTGCATGATCGCGTGTCCGAATGGCTCACGGCTCTGCGTGGCGATGCCTGTGTCGTGGCGCATGGCGGCGTGGCCCGTGTCCTCCTTGTGCGGCTGGCGGAACTCTCCCGGCACCATGCCGTCGGGGCCGATATCTGGCAGGGCAAGCTCCTGCGCATCGATGCCGGGCGCCACGATTGGCTGCCGGGCCCAGGCCACTGGGAGCCGTGAACGGAAGCGACGGGCCGTCTCCTCCTCGTTCAGGCCCGGTTCAGGGCATGCGCCCCACTTCCATGCCGAAAGCCGACGAAGCCCGGTTTCACCCATGTTTCGCCGCAAGTTGAGCGTTTGACGTGCGCATCGAGCGGTGTCGATTGACGTCGCGGGCCTTTTTCGCGTCTAACCACGATCGGGACAGCACAGCCGGGGACACTCGGTGGAGCGGGGTTGGAATGAACGGTACTGAGGCGGTTCTCAAGCCTTCGGGTTCGGTTGCGCATGCGGAGCCTGTTGCGAATGCCGGCCTCGCTGGCAGCGCATTTCTCGCCGGTCCCGTCGATCCCGATCTCATTCGATCCGAGACACTCGCGGCCATCTTCCGCGCCAGTGCGGCGGAGCGCCCCGACAAGGTTCTTTACCTTTCCGACGAGCGTCGGATCACCTATGGCGAAGCGGACCGTCTGACGGATCGCGCCGCGCGCCGCCTTGCGGCGCTGGGTGCCGCGCCGGGCCGCGTGCTCGGCCTCTGGATGCCGCGCGGCATCGACCTCCTTCTCGCGCAGGTCGCCATCACCAAGACCGGTGCTGCCTTCCTGCCCTTCGACTGGGATGCGCCGGTTGACCGAATCGCGACCTGCCTCACGGATTGTGCCGCGACTGGCCTCGTGACCGACGAGACCGGGCTCAGCCGGGGGAAGGCGATCCCCGTGCCGCATCACAATGCCGGCTCCCTTCTCGCCGAGGGCGGAATGGAAGAGGCCGAGCCCGCCGAGGCAATGCCCTACCATGCAGCCTACATGATCTACACCTCGGGCTCGACCGGCATTCCCAAGGGCATCGTCATCACGCAGGCCAATATCTGCCACTTCCTGCGCGCGGGAAATGCGGTCTATGGCGTGACCGCCGATGACGTGGTGTTCCAGAGCGCTTCCGTCGCTTTCGATCTGTCCATGGAAGAGATCTGGGTGCCCTATCTCGCCGGTGCGACGCTCTATGTCGCGACGCCCGAAGTTCTGGCGGATATCGAGAAGCTGCCGGCCCTTCTGACCGAGAAGAAGGTCAGCGTCATCGACACCGTGCCGACGCTTCTCTCCGTTCTGCCGGCCGAGATTCCCGGCCTGCGGCTGATCCTGCTCGGCGGCGAGGCGCTGCCGCCCGCGCTTGTCGAGAAATGGACGAGGCCGGGCCGGCGCATCTTCAACACCTATGGCCCCACGGAAGCGACCGTGGTGGCCACCGTGGAAGAGGTGCGGCGCGGCAAGCCGGTGACCATCGGCCGCCCGATCCCCAATTACACGGCCTATATCGTCGACGAGAACATGAACCTGCTCGGCCCCGGGCAGGAGGGTGAACTGCTCATCGGCGGCCCGGGCGTGGCGCAGGGCTATCTCGCCCGGCCCGACCTGACGAACGAGAAGTTCATCGCGAACCCCTTTCGTGAGGGCGCATCCGATCCGATCCTCTATCGTTCCGGCGATGCGGTGAGCCTCAATTCCGAGGGCAACATCGCCTTCCACGGCCGCATTGACGACCAGGTGAAGATCCGCGGCTTCCGCGTCGAGCTTGGCGAAATCGAGAGCGCGCTGGTGGATTCCGACGACGTTCTTCAGGCCGCCGTGGTGGTGCGCAATGATGGCGGCATGGAGCGCCTCGTGGCCTTCTGCGTGCCCGAACCCAAGGCGATCATCGCCGCGACCACGCTGCGCGAGGAACTGAAGCGCCGTCTCCCGCCCTACATGATCCCCGAGCGATTCGAGACCGTTCCCGAATTGCCGCGCCTCATCTCCGGCAAGACCGACCGCAAGGCGCTGAAGGCGATGCCGCTCAGCGAAGCGATCTTCGCCGCGAATGACGAGGAGCCGCCGCGAACGCACACGGAGGCCATGCTTCTGGCCGCCGCGAAGCGGGTCCTGCCCGGTCGCGCCATCACCTTCGAGGCGGATTTCTTCCTCGATCTCGGCGGCCATTCCCTGATCGCCGCGCAGTTCATCTCGATCGTGCGCGAGAACCCGAGCTTCACCGGCATCACGCTTCAGGACATCTACCAGCACCGCACCCTTCGGAAGATCGGCGCGGAGCTGGATGCCAGGTTCGGACATCTTCAGGGTCCGCCGCCGGATCTCTCCTTCGCGCCCCCGCCGCTCGCGCGCCGCATCGCCTGCACGATCGCGCAAGGGCTGGCCATGCCGCTGATCCTCACGATCTCGACCCTGCAATGGCTGGGCGTCTTCCTGACCTACATGGTCATCCACGAGATGAATTTCTCGTTCTGGAAGCAGGTAGGCATCCTTTGCGGGGCCTATGCCACCATCAAGTTCGGCACGCTCTTCCTCGTGGTGGCGCTGAAATGGGTCGTCATCGGTCGCACGAAGCCGGGGCGCTATCCGCTCTGGGGCGCCTATTTCTTCCGCTGGTGGTTCGTGCAGCGCCTCTATGCGCTGGCGCATCCGAGCTATCTTGCGAACTCACCGATCATGCGGCTCTACCTGCGCCTGCTGGGCGCGAAGGTGGGCTCCGGCGTGATGATCGCCCATGCCCAATTCGGCGCGGCCGATCTCGTGAAGATTGGCGCGGGCGCTTCCATCGGCCACAAGACGAAAATCGCCAATGCCGAGGTGATGGCGGGTGAACTCATCATCGGCGAAGTGGCGATCGGCTCGGACAGCTATATCGGCAACCAGGTGATGGTGCCGGCCGGCTGCCGCATCGGGCATGACGCCCGTATCGAGGATATGTCGGCCATACCCGCCGGCGTCCAGATCAAGCCATTCGAGATCTGGGATGGCTCGCCAGCGAGGAAAATCGGCGTGATCGACCCCGCGACCCTTCCGGAGCGTTCGCTGCCGGGCCCGGTCTGGCGGCATCTGCAATACTGGGTCTATGGTCTGCTGATCATCGCGGTTTCGGGCATCGGCCTCATGCCGCTTTTCCCGGCCTTCTTCGTCTATGACACGATCGAGGCGGTACTCATCAACACGGCGGATTGGGTGCAATGGTACCACGTGCTGCCCATCATCGCCTGGATCATGGGCGCGGCTCTGGTGGTCTTCACGATTGCCTTCGTCATCCTCGTACGCTGGACCCTGATGCCGCGCCGGCTGCAACCCGGCACCTATTCGCTGCATTCCTGGCTTTATCTGCGCCAGTGGATCGTCAATCTGTGCACGGAAGTATCGCTCGACACCCTCTCCTCGCTCTATGCGACGGTTTACATGCGGGCCTGGTATCGCCTCATGGGTGCACGCATCGGCAAGGGCGCCGAGATTTCGACCAATATCGGCGCGCGCTACGACCTGCTGACCATCGGCTCGAAGAGCTTCATGGCCGATGAATGCTCGCTCGGCGACGAGGATATCGATCGCGGCTGGGTGACCTTCAAGAAGACGCTGATCGAGGATCGCGTTTTCGTCGGCAACAATGCGGTCATCGGCCATGGCACGCATCTGCGCGAGGGCACGCTGATCGGCGTGAAATCCAAGGCGCCGGAACATGGTGAGACGCAGCCTGACGAGACCTGGTTCGGCTCCCCGCCGATCAAGTTCCCCGTGCGCCAGAAATTCGAGGGTGTCGCCGCGAACTGGACCTATGAGCCGCCCTTCTCGATGAAGCTGTGGCGCGCGGTGTTCGAGGCCATGCACACCACCTTCCCGACCATGCTGTTTCTGACGCTTGGCTCCATCGCGATGTTCTTCTTCGTCTTTCCGGCCTTGGAGGGGCAAGAGTATTTCGAGGCGGCCGGCTGGTTCGTCGCGGCCAGCGTGGTGATGCCGATCATCATGGTCGCCTGCGTCTGCGCCATAAAATGGGCGTTGATGGGGGTCTACAAGCCGCTCGCACGGCCGATGTGGAGCTGGTGGGCGATGCGCACCGAGGCTGTCGCCGTGCTCTACTGGGGGCTGGGTGGCAAGGTGCTGCTCGAGCATCTGCGCGGCACGGCCTATCTGCCGTTCATGCTGCGCTTCTTCGGCTGCCGAATCGGTTCGGGCGTCTACATGGACACCACCGACATCACGGAATTCGATTGCGTCGTGATTGGTGATCACGTCGCCATGAACGAGTTATCCTGCCTCCAGACGCATCTTTACGAGGACCGTGTGATGAAGGTCGGCCGCATCGAGGTTGGTGATGGCGTGACCATCGGCCCCTTCGCCACCGTGCTCTACGACACCAAGGTGGGCGATTTTGCACAACTCAATCCGCTGACGCTGGTGATGAAGGGCGAGCAGATTCCCGCAAACACCGTCTGGGGCGGCGCCCCGGCCCAGCCGACGGCGAAGGTGTCGCACTAGACAGGTTATTGCCTCGATGCAATCATACCCTTTGTTGATGCAAGAACATCGGGGGTTTGTTCTATGATGACGGCAAAAAGTCTTTTCCGAGGCGCATTCGCCGTGTTCGTTTTGGCTGCCGTGCCGGCGCTGGCGCAGGAGGCCCGGACCGTTGCAGCCGGCAAGCGAACCGCGCTCGGCTCCTTCGCGCTTTATTCGCCCGTGGAATGTGCAGCGTCGAGCACGCCGGAAAGTCGGGTCGCCACGCAGCCGGCGAACGGCAAGGTCGAGGTTGTTCCGGAGCGTCGGACGGTGAGTGGCCCGCAATGCAAGCCGTTCCAAATGCAGGTTCAGATGATCTATTACACCCCGAAGGCCGGCTTTCGCGGTACGGATTATGTCTCGGTGGATTTCTTCTACGCGCCGTTCATCGAGGCGCCGCGGACAACCTCGCGGCGGCAGAGCTACGCCATCACCGTCCAATGAAGGCAGGGCGGGGCCTGCCGGACGGAGCGGTATGAGCCACGCCCTTGGTCGCGCTGCAGGAGGGAGACATGGTTCTGCGAACGCTTTTGGCGTTCCTGGCGATGACGATATGCTTCGGTGGCGTCGTCGGGCAGGAGCGCGCTTCCGGCGCCACCATCGTCGCATCGGGGCAGACAACCCGAGTGGGTCTCATCAATCCGGTCGATCCGCAGAGCTGCAAGGTTTCCGATGATCTCGTCGCTACCGTCTCGCGAGAGGCTGCGGCAGGCGAGATCGAGTTGCGGCGCGAATCCGTCATCCTCACCACCAGTCGATGCGTGCAGGTGGAGGTGATGGGCTACGCCATTTACTATCGCTCGCAGCGGGGGTTTGTGGGCAGGGATCGGGTAGCGGTCACCTTCCGAAACGAGACCCGGAACATAACCGACGTGTATTTTTTCGCGCTCGACGTCCGCTGAGGCCGTTTTACAGATCAGGGCTTTCCCGCTAAACCGCCGCGCATGTCGCACAATTCCTTCGGGCATCTCTTCCGCTTCACCACTTTCGGCGAAAGCCACGGGCCGGCCATTGGCTGCGTAGTGGATGGCTGCCCGCCATTGATCCCGCTGACGGTCGAGGAGATCCAGCGCGATCTCGATCGCCGCCGCCCGGGACAATCGAAGTTCACCACGCAGAGGCAGGAGCCGGATCAGGTCCGCATCCTCTCGGGCGTGTTCACCGAGGCCGATGGCATCCAGCGCACCACGGGCACTTCGATCGGGTTGATGATCGACAATGTGGACCAGCGTTCGAAGGATTATTCGGAGATCGCCGCGAGTTTTCGCCCCGGTCATGCCGATTTCACTTATGATGCGAAATACGGCATCCGCGATCCCCGCGGCGGCGGGCGCTCCTCGGCGCGCGAAACCGCGATGCGGGTCGCCGCCGGGGCGATTGCGCGCAAGGTTGTGCCGGGCTGCCGCGTGCGTGGCGCGCTGGTGCAGATGGGCCCGCATAGGATCGACCGCCGGAACTGGAATTGGGAGGAGGTGGATCGCAACCCCTTCTTCTGCCCGGATGCCGAGGCCGCCGAGTTCTTTGGCGAGTATCTCGATGGCATCCGCAAGAATGGCTCTTCCATCGGTGCGGTGCTGGAAATCGTGGCCGAGGGCGTGCCGGCGGGGCTCGGCGCGCCGATCTATGGCAAGCTCGACAGCGATATCGCCGCCGCCCTGATGTCCATCAACGCCGTGAAGGGCGTGGAGATCGGTGCCGGCTTCGGCGCGGCGGAACTCACGGGCGAGGAAAACGCCGATGAAATCCGCATGGGGAATGACGGTCAGCCGATTTTCCTCGACAACCATGCGGGCGGCATTCTCGGCGGCATTTCCACCGGCCAGCCCATCGTCGTGCGCTTCGCGGTGAAGCCGACTTCCTCGATCCTCACCCCGCGCGCGACCATCGATCGTTTTGGCAACGAGACCGAAATTCGCACCAAGGGGCGGCATGACCCTTGCGTCGGTATTCGCGCCGTGCCGGTGGGCGAGGCCATGCTGGCGATCGTGCTCGCAGATCATTACCTGCGCCATCGCGGGCAGGTCGGTTGAGCGGTTTCGGGATCGGCTCGGTCAAGCAAACTTGATCGACGCGCAAGAAATTTCAGTGTCACTGAAATTTGTATTTCTCCGAGATCGTTTTTCATTGACGTTGCGGATCGCAAGGCGCAGCTAACGCGCATGAAACTCGAGAACTGGCTCAAGCGCACGGGCACCAGGCGCTCCGCCTTCGCGCAAGCGGTGGGCCTGTCGCCCGCGAGCATCACGGCCCTCTGCAAGGGTGGCACAAGCTGGATTTCGCGGGAAACAGCAGAGCGCATCGCGCGCGCCACCGGTGGCGCGGTGACTCCCAACGATTTTCTCGGGCTCGGCCCCACGGAACGGATGAACGACATGCCCGAAATCACAAACCGCGTCCTCGCCGCCATCCAAGCCTTCAAGCGCGGCGAGATTGTCGTCGTCACCGATGACGATGATCGGGAAGGCGAGGGCGATCTCATCGTCGCCGCCTCGCTCTGCACGCCGGAGAAGATGGCCTTCATCGTGCGGCATACGAGCGGCATCGTCTGCACGCCCCTGCCGATTGCCGAAGCAAGGCGCCTGCGGCTCGACCCGATGGTCGCGGTGAATGACAGCGCGCATACCACCGCCTTCACGGTCTCCATCGATTACCGCGAAGGGCTGACCACGGGCATCTCGGCGGATGAGCGCACGGCGACCGTGCGCGCGCTGACGAACGGCAATGTGCAGGCCGGGGATTTCGTCCGTCCCGGCCACATTTTTCCGCTGATCGCACGCGATGGCGGGGTGCTGATGCGCTCGGGCCACACGGAAGCCGCGGTCGATCTCTGCCGGCTCGCGGGGCTGCCGCCGGTGGGTGTGATCTCCGAACTCGTGAATGATGACGGCACGGTGACCAAGGGCCAGCAGGTCACGGATTTCGCAACCAGGCACAAACTCGCGCGGCTCACGATCGCCGATCTCATCGCCTATCGGCAGGCGCGGGAGAAGCTCGTGGAGCGGGTGAACACTTTTCCCGTGGAGACCGCCATCGGCACGCTCACGGGCCATGCCTTCACGACGCCCTTCGACGAGGTGCAGCATCTGGCGCTGGTCTATGGCGATATCGGCGATGGCAAGGCCGTGGTGACGCGACTCCATCGCGCCAATGCGATCACCGATGTGTTCGGCGGCGGCAAGGGCATCGAAGCCGCGCTTCATCGCTTCAGGAAGGAAGGGCGCGGCGTGCTCGTCTACCTGCGCGATGGCACGGCGGGTGTGCCCAAGGCGACGCTCCGGCCACAGAATTCCGATCAGCAGCGTGCGCAGGCCTGGCGCGAGGTCGGGCTTGGCGCTCAGATCCTGCGGGATCTCGGCGTGCAGTCGATCCGCAATCTCTCGACCAGCGGCAACCGCGCCTTCGTGGGCCTGAACGCCTTTGGCATCGAGATCGCAGGCACGGAGACGCTTTGACGCGCGAGGCCAATCAGGCCTTCATCAGTTCCCGCATATGGGCGGCGACGGAGGATGAAAGCCCTTCGAGATCATAGCCCCCCTCAAGCAGGCTGACGATCTTCCCGCCGCAGACGCGGTCCGCGATCTCCATCACGCGCCGCGTCGCCCAGCCGAAATCCTCGGCTTCGAGCCTGAGATTGGCCAGCGGATCGCGGCGATGCGCATCGAAGCCAGCGGAGATGAGGATCACCTCCGGTTGATGCGCCTCGAGGCGAGGAAACACCTTTGCCTCGTAGATCGCGCGGAACATCGCGCCATCGGTGCCTGCGGCCAGCGGCACATTATGGATCATCCCGTGGCTGCCCGTCTCGTTCTCGGCCCCGGAACCGGGATAGAGCGGCATCTCATGCGACGAGATGAAAAGAATGTCCTTCTCGTCCCAGAAGATATCCTGCGTGCCGTTGCCGTGATGCACATCCCAGTCGAGGATCGCGACGCGCTTCACGCCATGCGCCTTCCGGGCGTGGCGCGCGGCGATGGCGATTGTGTTGAAAAAGCAGAAGCCCATGGGCGTTGCCTTCTCGGCGTGATGGCCCGGCGGGCGGCTCGCGACGAAGGCATTGGCGAAGACGCCTTTCAACACCTCATCGACTGCGCGGCAGGCCGAGCCCATCGCGGCCAGCACGGCCGGCATCGTGCCGGGCGACATGGAGGTGTCGCCATCGAGGAAACGAAATCCTTCCGAGGGAGCACTCGCGGCAATGATGCGAACATATTCATCGGGATGCGCCAGCGTCGCCTGATCGAGTGGCGCGGTGATGGCGGCCTCACGCCGCAGCGTGGCGAATTCGGGGCTGTCCAGAACACGCTCGATCGCACGCAGCCGTTCCGGCCGCTCCGGATGTCCGGCCGGGATGGCATGGCCCTGAAAAACCGAATCAGTCATCAACAGCGTTGTCATGGTGCGATGATCCGCTGCAATCGCGCCGGATGGAACGGACGATCAACGCCTGAGCCTCCTGGCTGTGAGTTTGTTGTTCACGATAGCGCAATCCTTGCGTTCTGAAAAATCTTGCCGTGCGGCATATCGGGAAACGGTGTGTCTTTCCCGCACTCGTCGGAAGAAGCCCGGGTCATTAATCAAAACGCAACCATGATCAATCATTCTTCCGAAACGATGTCCTCATTGCCTCTCGCCATGAAAGCATGTGTTGCGGCTTGCATTGCCCTCGCGACCGCTGCGTGCAACACCTACACCTCCTTCCCCGATCCGAGCCTCTCGAAGCGCGATGTTGAATTGCTGGCGCTCGCGCCGCAGAGCTTCGCGCGAGAACTCGATCCGATGCGGGCACGCATTCGCATGCCGAATTCGACGGGCGAAAAGACACCGGGCACGATCATTGTCGATAACGAGGCCCGCTTCCTGTATTTTGTCGAGGATCCGAATACGGTCCTGCGCTACGAGATCTCGCCGGGCATGGAATCGCATCAATGGCGCGGCACCGCCACCATCGGCCGCAAGGTCGAGTGGCCCTCCTGGACCCCGGGGAACGAAGCGCGCCGCATGGCGCCGGGCCTGCCCTCCACCGTGCCAGGCGGCCCGAACAATCCGCTGGGGGCGCGCGGACTTTACCTTTATGATGAACGCGGTCGCGACACGGAATATCGCATCCACGGCACGAACGAGCCGGAGATGATCGGTCAGCCGGTCTCGCTGGGCTGCATCCGCATGCACAATATCGACGTGATTGATCTCTATGCCCGCGTGCAGATCGGCTCGAAAGTCATCGTGCGCTGAGCAGCAGGCTGGGACAGAAACGAACAAGGCGGCCTTTTTGGCCGCCTTTTTTGTTTCCTGCCCGATGGTTGTCAGTCGCTCCATCCGGTCTGCGCGATCTGCTTCGTGCGCTCGCGGGCCCGACGGCGCTCGGCCACGCGACTCGCAGCGGCGGCAAGGGCAGGCAAGCGGATCGCGCGGTAATGCGTGGCAATGTGGCCGGCAACGGCAAGGCGCTCGCGGGTGAGGGGGATCGTTTCACGGTTGCGAAGGCTTTCCGCGAAAAGCGAGGCCGGGGGCATGCTGTTTCCTCTTGGCAATGGAGACCGGGTGGACCCGGAATGACGCCAGTAATCGCGGTGCATCGTGATTGGCGTTGGGCGCGATTGTGGAAAACCCGCGGCAAAGCGTTAAGATAGGTTAAGATTTCTGATGCGATGACTCAGCCCTTGGCTTCGAGACTCTTGAAAGTGTCGCGCCAGCGCGAGAACGTCTGGTCGAGCAACTCCAGATCGCTGGCGGGCAGACGGCCAATCGTTTCCTGGATGAAGCGTTTCTGCACATCCATGCCTTCCGCGGCGAGGCGACGGCCCTCGGAAGTGAGATGCAGCGCGTGGGAGCGCCGATCACCCGGGATCGGTTTGCGATCCACAAGTCCAGCCTCGACCAGCCGATCCACAAGGCCCGAGACATTGCCCTTCGTGACATAGAGCCGCTCGGCGAGGTCACGCTGCGTGATGCCCTCATCCTCCGTCAATGTCGAAAGCAGGTCGAACTGGGCCACGGAGAGTCCAATGGAGCGCAAGCGCCCGGACATCGCGGAATGCCCACGCTGATGCAACCGCAAGAAGCGGAACCAGATGCGGGCCGGAGTCACGCTGCGTTCATCCATCATATGTTTCCCTTGGCGCGGCTCGTGCGTCTTTTCAAGTGTTTATCGCGCGGCCGGCCTTTCCATTCGGCTCAAGCCATGGCAGGAAAAACGCAAGAAACCGGCTGATTTGCAGGAAGCTGCCATGCCGCCCTTTGCCTACTCGCACGCCTGCCACGCAGCAATTCGTTGCGAAAAATCGTGCGGTGGCCAGCTTTTCGCAGGGTAACGATGGCAACGCGGCTTTCCTTCGCACGTCCATCCCGTTTCATGATCTGGGCCGAGCACCTGGCCTTCGTGGCAGTTCCGCTGGCGCTTCTGGCCATTCTTCTTGCGCGATCCGGCCAGGTTGATCCGGGGCGGGCGCTGGTGCTCATCGGCCTCGCGGCTTTTCTGGCCATGCTCGCGCTGGCGGTGGCCGGGGTCGGCGCCATCGATATGTGGCGGAACGGGAGAACGGGCCTGTTCCGGCTGTTTCGAACCGTCATTCTCGCCCTGTCCGTTCTTGGCGGGCCGGCTTTTCTGGCGATCGAGTCCAGGCGCCTTCCACTTCTGAACGACATCACGACCGACCTCGATGATCCGCCGGAATTCTCGCGCTCCTCGGTCGCGCTTCAAGCCCGGAAGGGGCATGTTCCGCCGGTCCGCGACCCGCGCGAGCGCGAGCGTCAGCGCCCCGCCTATCCGGATATCCGGCCGCTGGTGCTGGATATGGAGGCCGATCAGGCTTTCCGGCTGGTTCTCGAGGCGGTGCAGAGGCTGCGCTGGCGCATCATCGAGCAATCGGCGCCGGGTGGCCGCTCGGGACAGGGGCGTATCGAGGCGATTGCCGAGACGACCCTGCTGCGCTTTCAGGACGACATCACGATCCGCTTGCGCCCCTCCCCGGCCGGAACACGCGTGGATATCCGCTCCGCGAGCCGCATCGGCCGGCATGATTTCGGCGCGAATGCCCAGCGGATCCGCCGTCTCGCGGAGGAAATCCTCGCCTCGCGCGATTAGAGCCTTTTCCGATCCATCGGATACCGGTTGGTCGAAGAAGATGCGTGAAATAACAAGAAATGAGAACGGACGGTCTGAGCCATTCAGATCGTAATCCGCTCCGGTCAGGCTCGCCGGAACACGGCATCCATGGCGAGTTCCGGCTCGGCCGTGATGAGCCCTCGCGCGAAGAGATCCTCGAGATGCGCGAAGGTGGAGAGCCCGGCCGCGCCCTTCAGTTCCGGGCGCAGGCCGGGATAGTTCTCCTCGACCAGCTTCTGCACCCTGCGCGGCCCGTCCGAAAGGCGATCCAGGATCTGTGATTCGCGCTGCTTCCGGTGGCTCAGGATCGCGCGGCTGAAGCGCCGCGGATCGGCCACGCCGCCGCCATGGCCGGGAAGGTAGAGCGCATCCTCCTCGCGCCCTGCAAGCTTTTCCAGCGAGGCCATGTAATCGGCCATCGAGCCATCGGGCGGCGCGACGATGGAGGTGGACCAGCCCATCACATGGTCGCCCGAGAAGACGATTCCCGTGCCTGAAAGCGCGAAGCTCACGTGGTTCGCGGTATGGCCTGGGGTATGGATCGCCTCGAAAGCGTGTTCGCCCACGAGGATGCGCGCCCCATCCGCGCTTTCGACCTCCGGCCGGTGATCGAAATCTGCCGAGGCATCCAGCGGGTTCACCTCGCCGAGGCGCAAGGGGCGGGCCGGCGCATGCGGAGCGCAGCCATGGATGGGCGCGCCGGTGCGTTCGGCGAGAGGACGCGCAAGCGGGGAATGGTCGCGATGGGTATGCGTCACGAGAATCGCGGCCACGCGCGCTTCGCCGATCGCCGCGAGGAGCCGCGCGAAATGCGCGCCATCCTCCGGTCCGGGATCGATGATCGCGAGGTCCGACGTGCCCACGAGATAGGTGCAGGTGCCCGTGAAGGTGAACGGCCCGGCATTCCCCGCCACGAGCCGGCGAATGCCGGGCGCGACTTCCTCCAGCCGGGCTGTTTCAGGCGGGGCGAGGTTGAAGGGAACATCCATGGGCCAGCCTCTTCACCAACTTGTCTTCGCCGGTATACCGGCCTATAGACCACTAGGCGCCGGCGCAACCTTTTCCCTTTGAAGCCGGTTCCGGGGCCGAGAGCGAAAGAGGACGTCCATGCAGAACAGCGCCACCCTGATCGATACCGTTTTCGCCGGCAAAGGCAGCCGCTCGCTGCTGCGGGATGCCGCGATTGCGCTGGCTGCGACGGGCCTTCTGACGCTTTCGGCCAAGGTGCAGGTGCCGTTCTACCCGGTTCCCATGACCATGCAATCGCTGGTCGTGCTGGTGATCGGCGCAGCCTTTGGCTGGCGCCTCGGCATGGCCACCGTGATGCTCTACATGCTGGAAGGCCTCGCCGGGCTTCCCGTTTTCGCCGGCACGCCGGAAAAGGGCGTGGGCCTTGCCTACATGATGGGCCCGACCGGCGGTTATCTCATCGGTTTCGTGGCGGCTGCCTTCGTGACCGGCTTCCTCGCCGAGCGCGGCTGGACCAAGAGCGTGCTCGGTTCGCTCGCGGCAATGGCCATCGGCCATGCCGTGATCTTCCTGTTCGGTTTCGCCTGGCTCGCGGTGCTCATGGGTGCCGGCAAGGCCTATCTTTTCGGTGTCGCGCCCTTCTATGCGGCGACGCTGTTCAAGACCCTGCTCGGCGCGGCGCTTCTGCCGGCGGCCTGGCGCGCGGTGGAATACCTGCGCCGCGCCTGATTTTCAGGGCCCTGATTTTCAGGGTTATGCACGGAACGTGAGGCCGGGAGAAATCCCGGCCTTTCTTATGCGAGGTCACCGGCCGGCTTGATGCCGCTGCGATCGAGCCGCGCGAGAAGGTCGGCACCCGTCTTTCCATCGAGCGTGAAATCCGGCGCGATTTCCAGAAGCGGCACCAGCACGAAGGCGCGGTCGGCGATGGCCGGATGCGGGATCGTGAGATGCGGCTCGGCGATGTGCTCATCGCCATAGGTCAGCACGTCGATATCGATCCGCCGGGGCCCCCAGCGCTCAAGGCGCACGCGGCCCATGGCGCGCTCGATCTCGAGGCAGGTCTCCAGCAGCGCGCGCGGCGCAAGGCTTGTGCGCAGGGTGAGCGCGGCATTGGCGAAGGCGGGCTGGTCAGTCTTGCCCCAGGGCGGCGTCTCGTAGATGCGCGAACGGGCAAGCAGGCTGATCTCCGGCACGGCCGCGATGCGCCGCGTCGCCTCTCGCAGAGCCTCGAACCGGTCCGCGAGATTGGCGCCCAGCGCGAGATGGGCGAGGATGCGCGCCTGGCTCACCGCGCGCGCCTCCGGTGGATCGTCACCTCGATGGTTTCGAACAGCGCGGCGATGGCGGCCCCAGGCTTCTCCACGGTGACTGCAACGGCCTCGATCAGCGGCTGCTGCGCAAGAATGGTCGTGGCGATTCGTTCGCCCAAAGCCTCGATGATCTGAAAGCGCTCGCCCACCGCGATCTCCTGCACCGTGCTCACCAGATCGGCATAGGACACGCCCTTCGCAAGGTCATCACCCTGACCGGCCGGCGCGAGATCGAGCCAGCATTCGAGGCTGATGTTGAAGCGCTGGCCCAGCCGCGCCTCCTCCTCGTAAAGACCATGATAGGCGAAGACGGCGATCTTCTTCACCACGATCCGGTCGCCTGTTTGCGGGGTCATGCGGCGTTCTCCGGGCAAAGGGCTGCACGCACGGTGAGCGCGTCGATATGCGGTCCGATATCGTGGACGCGAAGGATATCCGCACCGAGTTCCACCCCGAGCATCGCGGCGGCCAGCGAACCGGCGAGCCGTTCGGTGACCGGGCGATTCGTGATGAACCCAAGAAAGGATTTTCGCGAAACGCCGAGCAATACCGGTCGGCCCATGGCCCTGAGGCGCGGGATCGCGCGGATTGCGTCGAGGTTCTGGTCGAGCGTCTTGCCGAAGCCCACGCCGGGATCAAGCGCGATGCGGTTCTCCGGAATGCCCGCCTTTCGCGCAAGCGCGAGGGAGCGCTCGAAGAAGCGCTCCATGTCATCCGCAATATCGATGTTCTCGTCCTTGATGTGCCGGTTATGCATGATCACAAGACCGGCGCCGGCTTCGGCGACCACCGACGCCATGGCAGGATCATGCTGCAGGCCCCACACATCATTGACGATGACCGCTCCTGCCGCGAGCGCTGCCTTTGCCGTTTCAGCCTTGTAGGTATCGATGGAGATCGGCGTGGTGAAATGGCGGTCCTGCAAAGCGATCAGAACCGGTACCACGCGCGCAATCTCCTCCCGAGGGGAAATCGGCTGGGCACCGGGACGGGTCGATTCGCCGCCGATATCGAGGATATCCGCGCCTTCCTGCACCATGTCCTCGGCATGGCGGATCGCTGCTCCGCTTTGCGCGAAGAACCCGCCATCGGAAAACGAATCCGGCGTCACGTTCAGGATCCCCATCACCAGAACGCGACCTTCGGGCCGGCGCGGCCAGGGCGGGGCGAGGGGGGTGGGCATGGAATGAAGCCTCGGCAAAATCACGCAAACCGGAAGAGGAGACGAGGGCATAGACCTTCAGGCCCCCGCTGACAATCGCCCGCCGCGCAACGTGGGCATGGCGCGAAAGCGCCCCGGTGTGCTAAACTGATGTTTCCGTCATGTTTTTCAGATGGCGCATGTCAAGAAACCCTTCCGCTACCAATTCGATGCCTCGCGCTCGCCGTTCGGCGACCCTGCATCGCGGCCGTGCGCCCAGCGCTGTGGTCCGGGAATTCACGGGCTGGATGAAGCGCGACAGCCTGCCATTCTGGAGCATCTCGGGGTGGGACGAAAAACATGGCGGCTTTCACGAGCGTTTTGATTTCAAGGCCCGACCGGATGTTGCAGCCCCGCGCCGCACGCGCGTGCAATGGCGGCAGATCTATGTTCTGGCGCATGCCAGCATGCTGGGCTGGACCGATAGCCTTCGCCTCGCCTTCAAGGGGTTGGAGTGTCTCCTGAATCGAGCCTGGTCGCCGGACGGGAACCCCGGCTTCGTTGAGGTTCTCAATCCCGACGGCTCGGTGCTGAGCGCAAGACGGGATTCGTATGACCACGCCTTTGCCCTGCTGGCCTTGGGCTGGCTTTCGCGCGCTTCGGGCGATGCGCAGGTGCGGACGCTGCTCGATATCGTGCTGGCTTTCGTGCGCGAGAACCTGACAGACCCGAAGGGCTTCCTGCTGGAATCGCTTCCGCCTGCCCTGCCGCGCCGTCAGAACCCCCACATGCACATGTTCGAGGCCATGCTGGCGCTGGCGGAGACCGTGGGCCATCCCGAAGCACTGAAGGAAGCCGCACGCTATCGCCGGATGCTCGAACAGACCTTCATCGACCGCAAGTCCCGGCTGCTGCTCGAGTTCTTCGGCGATGACTGGAAGGCGGTCGAGGAGAATGGCGCATCCATCGTCGAGCCGGGACATATGGCGGAATGGGCCTGGTTGCTGCGTAAGCACGACCAGATGATCAGCCAGCCGCCGACGCCGATGGCGACGCATTTCCTGGGCGCAGCCCTGCGTGCAGCCGAACCGGTCCACGGCTTTCTCATCGACGAGATTGACACCCTGAGCCAGCCGCGCAAGCTCACGCGCCGGCTCTGGCCACAGACCGAGCTCATCAAGGCCTGGCTTGCGCAGGTCGAGACCGGTGCGGACCGTGCGGACGAAGCCGCCGAGCATTTGATCGAACAGATGCTGAAGACCTACCTCGCCGGCCCCTTTGCGGGAGGCTGGATCGATCAGTTCGATGCGCAGGGGGAGGTGGCGACCGCCCTCGTGCCCGCCTCATCTCTCTACCATGTCTTCGTTGCGGCGGCGGAAGCCGATCGAATAATGGGCTAGCGCCTGCGCCGCCCGATCTCGCCCGCGAGGGAGGAAATTCGCGTGGTCGGAGTGGCAGGATTCGAACCTGCGACCCCCTCGTCCCGAACGAGGTGCGCTACCAGACTGCGCTACACTCCGCGACCGACGCGAGGCCGGTTCCTTACAGCCCTGATGCCGGCCTTGCAAGTCTCACGCGAGCCGCTTCTTCAACTCTCTGCGCTCCTTGCCATTCCCGGTTGGGGTGTGACGAAGAAGACGCAATTTTCAACCAAGATCGGTTGAAGCGAGGACAGGGAGGCGCTAGAGGCTTGTTTTGAGCGGTGGTCGATTCCGGTCGAGCCGTTTTGGGGCGTCGCCAAGTGGTAAGGCAGCGGATTTTGATTCCGCCATTCCCAGGTTCGAATCCTGGCGCCCCAGCCAGCTTTTCCTTTAGCAGAAATAGCCCAACGTTTTCAGATTTTTATGCGGCGCATGCCTTGGGCGGGCACCCCAGCGGTACCCCATTTCAGTACCCCTGTTTGTGCTTTGCTCTTAGATTTGGCGATGCCAAGCCTTTGTTGGGAATGTAACTATCTGAAAGTATCATGGTTTTTCTTTACGGATCCGCATATGCCCTCCCTGTGTCTCCCCCTCTAGGCTCAGGACCTTTTGATCGGCACTCGAATGTGATTCAGAATCCCTTTCGAGGAGGTTCTGATGAGCGGGTTGTTTCTGCTGAGCGAGCGCCAGATGGCTCGGATTGCGCCGTTTTTTCCACTTGCGCACGGCGTGCCTCGGGTCGACGACCGGCGGGTGGTCAGCGGGATCGTCTACGTCATCAAGCATGGCCTGCAGTGGAAGGACGCGCCCAAGGGATACGGTCCCCACATGACGCTCTAAAATCGATTTATCCGCTGGAGCCGGATGGGGGTGTTCGACCGCATCTTCGCCGGCTTGGCGGGCGAGGGTCCAAAGCCGGAGCGCATCATGATCGACGCCACCCACCTGAAGGCGCATCCCACGGCGGGGAGCCTGCTCAAAAAGGGGATGTTCCCCATCGTATCGGGCGCACAAAGGGCGGCCTGAACTCCAAGCTCCATGCCGTCTGCGATGGCGAGGGGCGGCCCCTGGTGATGCTGCTGAGCGAGGGCCAGATGAGCGATGACAAGGGCGCGGCGCTCATGATGGAGGCTCTGCCGCCCGCAAAGGCCATGCTGGCTGAGCGTGGCTACGAGCTGACTGGTTCGGGAATGCCTTGCTTGCTCGCGGCATCACACCCTGCATTCCGTCGAGATCGAACCGGAACGTCCCGATCCCTTATGACACCATGCTTGAGAGTCAGCGCCACAGGATCGAAAACATGTTCGGCAGGCTCAAGGACTGGCGGCGCGTCGCAACACGCTACGGTCGATGCGCCCTTACCTTCTTCTCGGCCATCGCAATCGCCGCAGCCGTCATCTTCTGGTAGCGATCAATGAGTCCTGAACCTAGTTGAAATGATGTTAGAAAAACACATTCCGGGAGCTTTTTGGGCCGTAGCCTCGTTACGATGCAGCCAGACGCGGACGGAAGCGAGCTTGATGGCGGCGAGGAAGTTCCCGGCGGTTTTCTCGAAGCGCGTGGCGATCCGACGGAAGTGCTTGATCCCCGGATCAAGTCCGACGACAAGCCTTGTTGAAGAAGCGCTCGACCAGATTGCGCGCCTTGTAGAGGTGTTTCGAGAAGCAGATGGGGTCTTTCCGATTGCAGTTGGGCGGAATGTTCGCCCACGCCTACCGCTCTGCGGAACGCGGCGCATGACGCTTCCTCTCAACGGCTTTCGCGTTCTCGGCCTCTCGAATATGCTCGCAGGTCCCTTCTGCGGCTACAATCTCGCGCGGCTGGGTGCCGAGTTGCAGCGAAACTGCGTCAGAGCCCTCATTGCACGCCGATTTCCACGGGCCGGAGTTCGGGCGCCATGCGGAGTTGCTGAGCGGCTATGACGTGGCGGATATGGGCGCGGTGCGGCTCAACCGTTGATCTTGTCCAGCTCTGGCCTCAACCGACCGTCTGCATGGCGCGCACAACCGTCTCGCGCAGGGTGTGCGAGGTCGCGGTGACGCGCTGGCTGACAGCGGCCGCGGCTGCTGCGGCCTCCTGGGTCAGCCCGTTGCGGTGGATCACGTCGTTCATGTGGTCCGACACCGACTGCGCCGCCGCCAGCTGCTGATCGACGGCTCCGGCGATCTCGGTGGAGCGCGCCGAAATGCCGTGCATGGCGGCGATGATGTGGCCGGTGGTGCCCTTGGTCTCCTGCATCAGCATCTCGATGCCGGCGACCTGTTCCGCGATATCGGCGGTCGCCTGGCCGGTCTGCCTCGCCAGCGCCTTCACCTCGGATGCCACCACCGCAAAGCCCCGTCCCGCTTCACCGGCCCGCGCGGCCTCGATCGTGGCGTTCAGGGCGAGAAGATCCGTCTGGCCGGCGATGCCGCGGATAAGGTCGGCGAAGCTTGCGACACGCGCCAGAGCCTCCGCCAGCCTGCCGATCTGGGCGTTCATGTTCTCGGCCTGCGTCAGGCTCTCCCGCGCGTAATCCGCCGTCGACCGCGTGTTCTTGGCGACATCCTCGACGGTCACGGCGAGCTCCTTGGCAGCGGCTCCCGTGGCGACCGCCTGCTCGGAGGACTTGCCCACCAGCTCGCGGACCTTGTCGCCGGCGCCGGCCAATTCCTGCGCGACGCCGCCAAACTCGGCCACCGCGTTCGGCACGATCGTGGTGGCGATCAGGGCGAGCTCGGCCTTGCTGGCGTCGAGTTGCGCCTCGCGCAGCTTCAGCGCCGTGATATCCTGCGCGAAGCCGGCAATGGCACCGCCGACGATGCGCGACTTGCTGATCAGCCGGCATGAGCCGTCGGCATATGTCCGCTCCACCGGCTTGCCGTCGCCCTCGCGCTGCAGGGCGACGCGCTTGGCGACCTCGGCCTCCAGATCACCCTTGAAGCCGACATGCTGAAGGTTGCGCCGCACCAGATCGCTGTAAAACACCGGCTGCTTCAGATGCGGCAGCACATCCTTGTAGAAGCCGACATAGGCGGTGTTGTATTGAACCAGTCGGTCATCGCGATCATAGACGGCCACCGCGACCGGGACAGCCTCGATCACCGCCTTGAGAAGCTCGTTCTCCGCGCGGAGCCGGACGATCTCCTCATTGGCGGGATCGGTGGCGGGGCGCCGTGTCAAGCTCTTGAGGGCTGAGATCATCGGGTGCCTTTTTTTGGGGAGGGAATCGCGGCGGTCAAGCTTTCAGGCAGACGTGAAAAGCATTTGGCAGACTCGCTGCTAACGGTGAAAATTGTATTAATCATCAGCGGTCGACCGCCACGGGATGCGCCTTTTCGGTTACCAGGGTGGCAGGCGCGCCGGCGGCCCATGCGCGGGCCCGCCTTCATCGGATCGGGGCGATTTCTGATGTTCCCCACGAGGATATTCTTCTGGACATCCCAACGGCGAACCCCCACAACTTTCCACTGGCAAGTTTTGTTGGAGACATGAATGTCGCCTCAAGAGCTGTTCGACCTGACAGGAGCGCCCGTGCTTCTGGGCTGGATCATCCTGATTGCCGGGCCGCGGCGCTTCGCGGTTCTGAACGCGATTCCGCAATTCATCATTCCCTTCGCCCTGTCGCTGCTCTACGCCGCGCTGGTGCTGAGCCATTTTTCCCAGACGGGGGGAGGCTATGGAAGCCTTGCCGCTGTGCGGCAGCTCTTCACGTCGGAGTGGGTCCTGCTGGCAGGCTGGGTGCACTACCTTGCCTTCGACCTGTTCGTGGGTTCCGTGCTTGCAGCGCGGATGGACCGGGCCGGTATCGGACGCCTTGTGCAGGCCCCCGTCCTGGCGAGCACATTCCTGTTTGGTCCGGTCGGACTCGTCCTCGCCCTTGGCACAGAGACCCTGCTGTCGGGGCGCTCGGCCATGGCCACGCTGAAGTTGCATCCAAGGAGGTGACCCGATGGCCGTGATTGTCTCACAGGAAGGCGTCGAAGCGCCCGCTCCCCGTCCGCTCGCCGTGCTCGCGGCCTTCTCCGCCATGCTGCTGGCGCTGACCCTGGCCTGGGCGGCCTTTGATAACAGGCTCCTCTCAGGCTCCCCGGTCTGGGCCAAACCGATGAAGTTCGCCCTCTCCTTCACGGTCCTGTTCGCGACACTCGCGTGGTTTGAGCGACGATTGTCACCGGGCTGGCGCGACGGGCTCATCCTGCGCGGCACGGTCGTCGTCATGGCCATGGCGATGCTGGTCGAGATGGGCTACATGATCGTCATGGCGGCGCAGCAGCAAGGGTCGCATTTCAATCTCTCCACCCCGTTCACCACAATCATGTACCGCATCATGGGAGCGGGGGCGGTGCTGCTGACCGCAGGCGTGGCGATTTTCGGCATCGCCGTGCTGCGCGACGGCGAGGCGGACGTCACGCCGACTCTGCGGCTCGGGATCGGCTGGGGCTGCCTGCTGACTTTCGTGCTGACGCTGGCGACCGCGGGATACATGAGCTCGCAGGGGACCCATGTGGGTGTGGCTGCGGCGGGCTCGGCGGTTCTTCCGCTGACGGGGTGGTCGGCGACGGTCGGCGACATTCGGCCCGCCCACTTCCTGGCGCTGCACGCCATGCAGGCCCTGCCGCTGGCCGGGCTCTGGTTCGATCGGGTCGGCGTCGCGAAGAGCCGGATGGCATGGGTCGCGATGTTGTATGCGGTGCTGACGATGGCCGTTTTTGCGCAGGCACTGGCCGGCTTGCCGCTCCTGCCTCTTTGAAGGCGTCGAGGGCGCCGCGCCCTTGAGGATGCCGTCCAGATCTCGGCCACGAAGAAGGCCACGCAGAATCAGCAATGGCTCTGTGCCCGGTCAGATGGCCGGACGCTTCATGCCGCGCCTGACGAGGAGACCAATCAGAACGGCGATACCCAGAAGCATTCCGAGAAGTCCCGGTATGGCCATGCCCATCGCGGCCCAGAACATCGTTTCGAACAAGAATTGGCCGAAACCGCTGCAGGGCAAGGTCTCGCCGAGCCAGCCGCCGCATTGTCCCGCATAAGCCGGGAGCCAGATGAGCACACAGATGGCAAAGACGGCGATGAAGGGGCCAATCAAGGCGAACACGATTCCAAGCCATGCCGGCGATGCCGCGACGGGCCTGGAAAGGGCGCGCCAGACGCAGACAGAGGGCGCGACGATCAGCAAAGCGGAAGCTCCCAAGATCAGCAATGCAATGAAAATGTCCATGGCTTCGCTCCTTTCCACCACCGATGTTAGATCCGCAGAATTCCAGAGCGGACTCCGATCGGATTGAATCAGACCGTCCGTTCTCATTTCTTGTTGTTTCGAGCATTTTCTTCGACCAACCAGTATCGGAAAATGCTCTAAAGGATCGCTGATGCGGCATGGACGGCCTTTCAACAGGGCGTCGAGAAACTTGATTTATCCTTTTCAGAATCAGAAGCCGAAAGAGGCCTCTCCAGGCGATTTGCGCCACAGGTCAGAGGATTTGACGCCTCAGGGTTTCCTGGCCGATCCGCCAGCGCGATCTATCCAAACGCGGAAGATGCCGGGAGCCTCATTCCGTCTGTCGGGTTGGAGCAGGCGAAGTGCAGGCCGAGACAATCAGCGCCAGGAGATCCTCCGCGACCATAGTTGCGCGCTCCTCCGGCCGCCAGAGATCGCTGCCGGATCCCTCGGCGCGGAGCGCGCTGAAGCCGTGAACGCTCGCCCAGGCAAGGGTGAGCCGCGCGCGCCGGGCACGGGCATCGAGATCGGGCGCAACCGCGTCCAGCGCCTCCGAGAGGAGGGCGAACGGCCGTTCCGCCGCCTCGCACCAGTCGCGATTGGTGCGGTCGATCAGATTGGCGCGACACTTGAGCCGAAAATGAGCCGGCCAGTTGCGAGCGAAAGCGATATAGCCGCGGCCAATCGCGGCAAGCCGCGCCTCGGGCGGGGATCCTCCCGGCAAGGTGTCGAGCGCCGCCAGCATGGTCTCGGCCAGGCGTGTCTCGCCCTCCGTCGCGAAGGCGGTGAGCAGCCCGCGCTTGTCGCCGAAATGCGGCGCGGCGGCCGCATGCGAGACGCCGGCCCGGCGCGCACATTCGCGCAGCGTCACAGCCTCCGGCCCATCCTCGATCACGATTTCAGCCACCGCATCCAGCAGCGCGCGTCGTAGCGCCCCATGGTGGTGGCGACCCTTCGCCTTAGCCGTCACGGTCATGGCGGCATACTGGCCGCGAAGGAGAAACTTGACAATGGCCAGATGAGCGTGGAAAAAACTTACCGTTGGTAAGTTATGGAGCCGCACAAGCCCATCGAAGTCCCGTTCTCCGCGGCAGGGGGCCGCTTTGTACGGGCATCCCGGCCGAGTTCACCGCTCCGGGGCAACTCCACCAGGCGAAGGCGGTCCCCAGTGCTTCACCGACAACTGTGGCGCGCAACCTCATTCTCCGTTCGAAAGGATCTTTCCGATGCCTGTCAGCCTCAAGCGCTTCGCCGCCTACGCGGTTGTTCTCGCCGGGTTCCTCTCCCTTGCCTACGGGCTTACGACGCTTCTGGCCGTCCTGAACTTCTTCAATCTTGAAAGCGCCCCGGCCGCTGAAGTTCTCTCCCTGCTGAAAAGCCGCGGGGGAACCGTGCAGACCGCGCTCATTTCGGCGCTGATTGGCTACTTGCTCGCCGTTCCCATGATGCTGATCATCACGCAGGCCGCTTTCTCCGATCAGGCGGGCCGGGGGATGAAGCGCCATGTTGCCTTCGGGCTTGTCTGGGCCTCGCTGCCTCTTCGGCCCCTGTGGTGGGGCGCCTACCTGACGCTCATTCCGGTGCTGCTCGCGGCGCATGCGCCCGGGGCGGATGCAACGATGGGCACCGCGACATTCGCGAGCTATCGAATGATTGGCGCCGTCCTGAACACGGCGACCGAGGATGTGGCGGTCAATATTCTCGGCGGAACCTGGTTCGTCCTGGTCGGTCTCGTCATTTCCCGGACACGCAACCTCCCCCGTCCACTCGGATGGATCGGGGTGGTGATCGGCATTCTCTATCTGGTGTCGTCGGGCGAACTCTTGGGATTCGGCTTTGGAAACAGCGGGGAAATCATTCCGCTCATTGCCGGTGTCGCGGGGCCGTTCTGGCTCGGCGCGGCCGGTTTCCTCGCGGTGCGAAAGGTGTTCTAGAGCGCAAACCGATCTGACAGAATTGAGCTTCGCGCTCACTCTTCTTGTTCTCGCATCCGCTTTTTCCGCCAACCGGTATCCACTTGGCGGGCGGATGCTCCAGGGCGGATCAAGCCCGGCGCGGCACGGCAGCGACGGGCGCAAACGGCGGCCGCCCCCCCTGCCCGGAGGTGAGGGCGGCAAGATCCGGACGGGCTTGACGTCGCCCCAACGCGCCCGGGTGGAATCGCGCTGCGTGAACCGGCGATGCCGTGCAGCGACTCCCCGGTTCGGACAAAGCAGAAGCCCCCTTGCGGCTGATCATTTAGTTTGATATCAAACCATAAGTCGTTTGATATCAAACCAAAGGAGATACACATGGTTTCTCGGCGCAATCTCATTCTGGGAATTGGCGGAACGCTGGCATTGGTTGGCGCCGGAGCGGCATGGCGCGTGACACAGGTTCCGCAGCGGGCCTATGAGCCATGGAAATCGTTGGACGGGTCAAATCTTGATCCCCGACTCGATGCCTTCCGGCACGCCATCCTGGCGCCCAACCCGCATAACCTGCAGCCCTGGCGGATCAGGCTCATCGGCAAGGATCAGGCCGAACTGACCTGCGATCTGGAGCGGCGCCTGCCGCAGACCGATCCTTTCGATCGGCAGATCGTGATCGGGTTCGGCTGCTTCATCGAACTCGCGGCCGTCGCGGCGTCGCGCCGGGGCATGCGCATGGAGGTTGAGGCCTTTCCGGACGGGGCGGGCGAACCTCGGCTCGATTCCCGCCCGATTGCGCGCCTGCGCTTTGTTTCGCAACCGGGGCTGGTCGCCGATCCGCTGGCGTCGGTGATCCGCGATCGCCGTTCGGCCAAGGTGCCGTATGATCTGGCGCGACCGGTCACGGCCGGGAATCTCGTGACTTTGAGTGGCTCGGCCTCTTCTCTCGTTCGTTTCGATCATGCCCGGAGCGAGAACGAAGTCCGGGCCCTGCGCGACCTCGTCACGGCTGCGTTCGCGCTGGAGTTCAACACCCCTCTGGCGCTGGGCGAGAGCATCGATGTGCTGCGGGTGGGCTCGCGGGAGATTGACGCCAATCCCGATGGAATCTCGCTGTCCGGACCGCTTTTCGAAGCCCTGAGCCTGCTGGGAGCCGACAAGGTCCGCGAGGAGGCGCGCAATCCGCAATCGAGCAGCACGAAGAACCAGATCGAGAAATATCGCCAGCTTTTCGAGGCAACGCCCAGTTTTGTCTGGCTGACCGGGCTCGGCAACAGCCGGAGCCACCAGCTGGCGGCCGGCCGCAGTTATGTCCGGCTCAATCTCCTGGCAACGCAGCTTGGTCTTGGCCTTCACCCGGTCAGTCAGGCCCTGCAGGAATATCCCGAGATGGCTTTCCTGTTCGCCGAGGCACGCCGCCTCTGTCGTGTGGAGACGGGTGAGACACTTCAAATGCTCGCGCGCATCGGCTATGCCGGCAGCGTGCCGCCGACACCGCGTTGGCCGCTGGAGAAAAAGCTCATCCCCGCATGAAGACATCGGAGATCTTCAACTTTTTCAACGAGATCGGCATCATCGCGCAATTGTCGCAGACGCAGTTCGAACGTCTGATGCCTTCGGGCATGACGATTGCACAATTCACGGTGCTCAATCATTGCGTGCGGGTCGGTGACGGGAAATCTCCTGCCCTGCTTGCGCGTGCCTTTCAGGTGACGAAGGGGACGATGACCAGCACCCTCCACCGGCTGGAGCAGAAGGGTCTTGTGGCCATTCATCCCGATCCGGCGGATGGTCGCTCGAAGATCGTGCGGATTACCGAAGCAGGGCGCGCGATGCGAGAATCCTGCATCGCGGCCACGCAGCCCTGGGCCGAGCGCATCGGGGCCATGCCCGAGGCGAACGATATGGCGACGCTGCTTCCCCGGCTGGCAGCCTTGCGCGCCGCTCTCGACGCGGATCGTAATTGATCCGGGACTCAATGCTGGCCTGATCGGGGCGACGCGATCAACAGTGGCAATTCGCCCGCTCGACCACGAGAGCCTCGCAGGCTTTCTGGTCTTTGGAGAAATCGCCGATCCGGTTACCGTGCTCGGCGCAAGTCTGGTTGTGCCCGGCACGCTCGATATGATGAGGTGCAACAGCCGCGAACCGATCCGCGATCCTGATCCTGGCGAGGAGAGAACCATGCCGCATCATCACCTCAAGGCGAGCGCCGAGACCTGCCACTGGGGCTTCTTCGATGCCGCCTTGCCGCCGGTTCTGACGGTGGCGAGCGGCGACACGGTGACGATCGACACCGTGACCGGCCCGCCGGAGATGCAGCCCGAGCCGGGCACGGGCCTCAACGTGCTACCCGAAATCGCCGACATTCATGCCCGCGCGCCGAAGCAGCTTCCCGGCCACATCCTCACCGGCCCGGTGGCGGTGGAAGGGGCGGAACCGGGCAATGTGCTTCAGGTCGACATCCTGGAGGTCACGCCGCGCACCAACTGGGGCTACAATGTCATCCGGCCGCTCGCGGGCACCTTGCAATCGGATTTCCACGAGACGCGCATCCTGCATATCCCGATGGATCTCCATGCGCGCATGGCAAAACTCCCCTTCGGCATCAACCTGGAACTGAAGCCGTTTTTCGGTGTGATGGGCACGGCCCCGCCGCCAGCCTGGGGACGCGTGACCTCGATCGTGCCGCGAGCCTTCGGCGGCAATCTCGACAACAAGGAGCTGATGGCCGGCGCGACGATCTACCTCCCATGTTTCGTCGCGGGCGGGCGCTTCTCCTGCGGCGATGGCCACGGCGCGCAGGGCGATGGCGAGGTCTGCGTGACGGCGATTGAAACCGCGCTCCAAGGCACTTTCCGCTTGACCCTGCGGAAGGACCTGAATTTCGGCTACCCGCGCGCTGAAACGCCGACACATCACATCACCATGGGCATGGACCCCGATCTCGACCGCTGTGCCGAGATGGCGTTGCGCGACATGATCGTGCTGCTTGGCGAAAAGCGCGGGCTCTCCCGCGAGGATGCCTATACCCTCTGCTCGCTTGCCGCCGACCTTCGCGTTACCCAGACCGTGAATGGCTCGAAGGGCATCCATTGCGTCATCGAAAAGCGCCTTCTCGCCTGATCAGGAATCTCCGGTGAGTGCCTGACGCCCGGCGTGTCGCATCCACGTCACCGCCGGCAGCCGGCGCAAGGGTCTGGCCCCGGCTTTTGCGGCGCGCGGCTTCGGGGGCGATGTGAAGGCCCGACCGGCCAGAAACCCGCCTCACGCCGACCGGGAAAGGCGGCGCCCAGGCAGCGATAGGCGCGTTTCAGCCCGGGCTTCGACGCGCCTCCGGTGGCACGGATTTGCCGATGATCTGTGCCGCCTTGCGCACGACATGCAGGCTGGAGCCGACAATCAGCGGGTCCGGGCCAACCACCACCTCGGGATCCTTGTTCGGGTATTCCAGCGCGGCGAGGAAATGTTGCAGGCAGTTGAGCCGGGCGCGCTTCTTGTCATCGGATTTGACAATCGTCCAAGGCGCATCCGCAGTATCGGTATAGAAGAACATCGCCTCTTTTGCTTCAGTATAATCATCCCATTTGTCGAGCGAGGCAATATCGATCGGTGAAAGTTTCCATTGCTTCAGAGGATCGCTTTCGCGCGCGGCAAACCGCGCGCGCTGTTCGCCCTGCGTTACCGAGAACCAATATTTGAACAGCCGGATGCCGGACCGCACCAGCATCTGTTCAATCAGCGGCGCCTGCCGCATGAATTCGAGATAATCCCCCGGCTGGCAGAAGCCCATGACCCGTTCAACCCCGGCGCGATTGTACCAGGAGCGGTCGAACAGCACCATTTCACCCGCCGCAGGGAGATGCTCGATATAGCGCTGGAAATACCATTGCGTGCGCTCGCGGTCGGAGGGCTTCTCCAGAGCCACCACACGGGCCCCGCGCGGGTTGAGATGTTCCATGAAGCGCTTGATCGTGCCCCCCTTGCCGGCGGCATCGCGCCCTTCGAACAGGATCACCATCCGCTCACCGCTGGCCTTGATCCAGTTCTGCGCCTTGAGCAGTTCCACCTGCAACGCCGCCATCTGCCGGGCATAGGCGCGTTCGGTCAGCCGGTCGGAATAGGGGTATTCCCCGGTTTCGAAGGCCCGGCGCACTGCATCCGGATCAGCCTGGAGCCGCCGCATTGCCTCGCGCCGCTCGGTCTTGGTGGAGCGTCGCGCCGACGCATCCGGAGTCGCAAAGGCCAGGGCCGCCGCTGCCCGGCCAATCGGCGTTGCGCTGTCAGGCTCGATCCGGGTTCCGCTCTCGCCATCCGCCATGGTGGTCCCTCCCTCGCCGCCAGCCACGCCGCCCCTGATCCGGCCGGGACAACTTTCCATTTCTTGAAATTTCAGGCCGATGTCGATCAGGCGCATTGACACGCCGCAACCCCTCAAGGGCAGCATTCGATTTCAGGGCGATGATTTTGGCGCTGCTCAAGCTGGATGGATCCGAAAACCTCGCCATTTCGTCGGGGTCCTGGTTAAATGTTCTCGGAGGGATTTGAGCCGGCGCGATCCAGCCTTGTTCGATCGGTTCGCCGCCGCACGATCGGCGAGGCAAGTTTCGAGAAGGAACAGATCGTTCCGAATGGAAACGACCTCCGGCATGAAAGGCGAGTCAGAAGCGCGAGGGGGCGACAGGCGGGAAGATGGGTGAAGAAGCGGTAACAGCGGCATGGGCTTTCCTTGTCGGGCCGCCCATGAAGGTCGGGCGCCCATGAAGCCCTGAAGTGCCACGGAAACTCAAGCCGATACAGGACAACATTCCTATTTTGTCCCCTTCCCAGCAGCTTGCCCGTCAGCCGCGCGGTGTAATCCACCATCGGCACGATGCGCGCGTCATTGAGCCGTTTCGGCCCGATGATGCCGGGAGAATTCAATCATCGCTCCAGTGCTTGTCGAGCAAGTCCTGCATGAGCTTCCAGTCGTCGTGCACGCTTTCGCTGCCGGTGAAATAGCTGAACTCGATATGATCGTCGAAAAAATCGACTTCCACGCGGCAACCGACAAGCGTGAAGTCAACAGAGATTGAGTCATCGGTGCTCGACCTCAACGAAAAATGGATATTTGTCAGTCGCAATTGCTCAAGAAACATGAATATATCTTTGATATTTTTCGGTTGTGTTATTGGTTTAGTCATTTTCATCTCCTCTTCCGAAAACGGTCCTGCGTCAGCACTTTCTTGCATTGCCTGGCACCAGCATCACGCGCCTCTGCAAGGCGCAAAACATCACGAATGGTCATATTCAAAAATTCCCCTGGCACCTCGGCGTATCCCTTACAATAAGCCGACATAAACCGCTGGGTTGTCCAGTTCAGCTTGTCCTCCGGTATCCCGCCGACCCCGTCGATGGGCGTTCCGTCTGGAGCCTCGCCGAAACTGTCTTCAGCCTCTGAAGCATGGCCTTGTTCGACCGACTCAATGCTCCCTCCACCCTCCTTCGGCATCCACTGCCCACCGCGCGGGTCGCCGGCCGGCAGGGCTCAACTCACTATCGATGAGGTATCTCTCCACGCTCTTTGATCAGAAGATAAAGTTTATCTTCACTCGTTTCGACACTTTCGTCGCCCTCAAAGGTGCTGAATTCGAGACGATCATCGAAAACTTCAACCTCGATACGCATCCCGACGAAGGAAAATGATACCATGACTGCGTCATCGCTTTGTTGATCAAGCCGAAATTGAATTCTATTCCTATTAAGAAAGGATATAAGAGTCATAAGCTTACTTGCCATTTTTCTATTCTCCATCTATTTGCGGAACCTATCCTGCCTTAGAAGTTTCCAACACCGGTTGGCTGCAGCCTCGCCTTGCTTTGCCCGAGCAATGACGTCTTCTATTTTCATATTCAGGAATTCCCCTGGCATGACCCGGCGAATATCTGCCCTGCAGTATGCCGACATAAACTGCTGGGTTGTCCAGTTCAGCTTGTCCTCCGGTATCCCGCCGACCCCGTCGATGGGCGTTCCGTCGGGCGCCTCGCCGAAAAGATCTGATCCATCGGATAACGAACCCTGTTCATCGGCAGCGTTTTCTCCGCCTCCCCCCTCCTTCGGCCGCCATTGCCCGCCGCGCGGGTCGCCGGCCGGCCAGCGCGGCTGGTTTTCAGAGTATTTCAGTTCCAGCCTCACGCGCATCGCGGCGAGGCAGGCCTTGAGAAGGAGCAGATCTTCCAGGGCCTCGTGAACGGGAAGCTCAAGCGCTTCGAGGCGCATGTGGATGCGAATGTGAAGAACGCCGCCCCAAAGAAGCAGATGGCGGCGTAAGACGTTCAAACCTCCTGATTGAGATGCGAAATTCCCCGAAACGGGGGCTTTTTTCATGCCGGAGCGCGCAGGAAAAAGAATCGTTCGTTCGAAAAATCGATCACTTTCCCGTCGAAATGCGGCGCATAACGGCGAATGGTGAAAAAGATCGTCTCCAGACCCGAGACAATCTGGATGAACTCCGCCATCTCGGCCCGCTGTTCGCGAGTATAGAAGCTGACGATCACGCCCTCACCCCGCTTGCCATTATCGAAATCGTAGAGACCCCAAGCGACGCTGACGATCTCCGGGTGATCTCCGAATTGCGCCTGCCAATCGGCACGGATGCGCTCGATGGCCGCAATGGCGGCGGGCGAGAAGGTGAAGCGGGCAGGGATTATAAAGGAGTGTTTCATAGGAGGTGCCGCTAGTTGTCGTTCAAAAAATAACCATGTGTAACAGCAGACGACGGTACCCTGCCTGCACACAGGAAATGCGCTGATCCGGGAACAACGATAGTTCCAAAATCAAAACGATAGACACAGCGCCGTCCAAGACTCGTCTCGAACTGGGTGAGCAATTGGCCAAATGAGTACCCAGAAGCGACTTGGTCGACACCTTCTGACACCTCTCCACCACCCTCCTTCGGCCGCCACTGCCCGCCGCGCGGGTCGCCGGCCGGCCAGCGCGGCTGGGTGTCCGAGTATTTCAGTTCCAGCCTCACGCGCATCGCGGCGAGGCAGGCCTTGAGGAGGAGCAGGTCCTCGCGGATCGAGAGAACCTCCCGCATGAAAGGCGAGTCAGAACTGCGAGGAGGTGACAGGCGGGAAGATCGGTGAAGAAGCGGTAACAGCGGCATGGGCTTTCCATGGCAGGCGCCCATGAAGCCCTGAAACTCTGCGCAATTCAAGATGATCTAGGATTACATTCCTGCCTTATCCCCGCTCCAGCAATTTCCCCATCACGCGGGCCGTGTAATCCACCATCGGCACGATGCGCGCGTAATTGAGCCGTTTCGGCCCGATGATGCCGAGCACGCCGACGATCTTCTGGTTCTGGTCGCGGAAGGGGGCGGCCACCAGCGAGGAGCCCGAGAGCGAAAAAAGCTTGTTCTCCGAGCCGATGAAGATGCGCACGCCATCCCCCTCCTCGGCGCGGGAGAGCAGGTCGATCACGTCCTTGCCGCGTTCGAGATCCTCGAAGAGAAGGCGGATGCGCTCGAGATCGGTCGCGGCCTCGAGGTCTTCGAGCAGGTTCGCCTGCCCGCGCACGATCAGTCGCGTCTCCCCGCCGGATTGCGAGAGGCTCGCGAGCCCGCTTTCCACAAGGCGCGCGGAGAGAGAGTCCATCTCGGCCTGCATGGCGAGGCGATCGCGCTCGATCTCGGCGCGGAGTTCGCCGATCGTGCGGCCCGCGAGGCGATGGTTGAGGTAGTTCGAGGCTTCCGTCAGCGCAGAGGCCGGCAGGCCGGGGGGAAGCGCGAGGATACGGTTTTCCACCGAGCCGTCATCCGCCACCAGCACCACGAGGGCTTGCGTGGGGTCGAGCCGCACGAATTCGATATGCCGCAGCTTCTTGTTGGATTTCGAGGTGACGACCACGCCCGCGCCGCGGCTCACTCCCGAGAGGAGGCTCGTCGCCTCGCCGAGCGCATCCTCGAAGGAGCGGCCCGAGCCACCCGCCGCGATCTGCGCCTCGATGCGGCTGCGATCCTCCTGGCTGACATCGCCGATCTCGAGGATGGAATCGACGAAGAGCCTGAGGCCTATTTCGGTCGGCAGGCGCCCCGCGCTCACATGCGGCGCGTAGATGAGGCCGAGATCCTCGAGATCCTGCATCACATTGCGCACGGTGGCCGCCGAAAGCGAAACCGGCAGCACTTTCGAGATGTTGCGCGAACCCACGGGCTCGCCACTTTCGAGATAGCCCTCGACGATGCGACGAAAGATGTCGCGTGAACGCAGGTCGAGTTCACTATAGCCTTGCGAGGCATGGGGGGCGGCATGGGCGGGTTTCAGATCGCGGCTCATCAGGCTCCAGAGCATGGAATCACGGGACGAAACGATTTCAGGTTTCATGATACTGCGCTTGGCGCGTATTCCAAAGATGCAGCGCTGCTGCGGCGCAACGCTCTTGAGAAGCGGCCCGGAAGGGCGTAAGACGCCGCCTCTTTCCCCCGACTTCGACACCAGAGAGACGGAGATGCCATGCGCCCCTCCAAACGTGCCGCTGATGAATTGCGGGCTGTGAGCCTCGAACGCGCCTTCGCGCGCCATGCCGAGGGCTCCTGCCTCGTGAAATTCGGCAACACGCATGTGCTCTGCACGGCGACACTGGAAGAAAAGGGCCCCTCCTGGCTGCGCGGCACCGGAAAAGGCTGGGTTACGGCCGAATACTCCATGCTGCCGCGCGCCACTTTGGAACGCACCCGCCGCGAGGTGAATGCGGGCAAGCCTTCGGGCCGCACGCAGGAAATCCAGCGCCTCATCGGGCGTTCGCTGCGCGCGGTGGTGGATCTCGCAGCGCTCGGCGAAAAGCAGATCGTGCTCGATTGCGATGTCATCCAGGCCGATGGCGGAACGCGCACGGCGTCCGTCACCGGCGCCTGGGTGGCTTTGCATGATTGCTTCCGCTGGATGATGGCGCGGAACATGCTGACGACCATGCCGCTGCGGGACCATGTCGCCGCGATTTCCTGCGGGATCTATCGCGGCAATCCCGTGCTTGATCTCGACTACGCGGAGGATTCCGCAGCCGGGACGGATGCGAATTTCGTGCTGACCGGCACGGGCGGCATCGTGGAAATCCAGGGCACGGCTGAACAGACTCCCTTCTCCGAGGCTGATTTCGCGGCCCTCCTCGGCCTCGCCAGGAAGGGAATCGGCGAGCTCGTCGCGATGCAGAAGGCGGCGATCGGCGCATGAGCGCGAAACGTCTTGCCGGCCGGGTGGTCATCGCCACGCATAATGCGGGCAAGCTCGCGGAAATGCGCGATCTTCTTGAGCCCTATGGCCTCGAACTTGTCTCGGCGGGCGAACTCGGCCTGGCAGAGCCCAAGGAAGATGGCATGATGTTCGCCGAGAACGCAGCCATCAAGGCCCTTGCCGCCGCGAAGGCCTCAGGCATGCCGGCGATCGCCGATGATTCCGGCCTCGCGGTCGATGCGCTCGATGGCGCTCCGGGCCTCTTTACCGCCGATTGGGCAGGTCTCCCTCGCGACTGGATGCGCGCCATGACCCGCGTGAAGGCCGAGCTGGAGGCGCGCGAGATCGAGATGGTGGGCGCGCCCGCGCGCTTCGTCTCGGCGCTGGTCGTCGCCTGGCCCGACGGGGAAACCCTTCTGGCCGAAGGGCGTTGTTTCGGACATCTCACCTGGCCGCCGCGGGGCGAGGCAGGTTTCGGCTATGATCCGGTCTTCGTGCCGGAGGGCGAGAGTCGCACGTTTTCCGAACTATCGCGTGAGGAAAAGCACGGGATACGCGAGCAAGCCGGCCGGCTCACGGGCCTTTCGCATCGTGCCAGGGCTTTCATCCGGCTCATTGAAAAGGCCGGACTGACGAAGGTTTCCGCATGAGCGCGATCATCCTCCCGCCCTTCGATGCCGGCTTCGGCGTCTATGTGCATTGGCCCTTCTGCCAGGCGAAATGCCCCTATTGCGATTTCAACAGCCATGTCCGCCGCGCCGGCATTGACGAGGCGCGCTTCGTCGCGGCCTTCCGGCGCGAGCTGGAGCACATGCGGGGGATGGCGCCGGGCCGCACGGTCTCCTCCATCTTCTTCGGTGGCGGCACGCCCTCGCTGATGAAGCCGGAGACGGTCGGCGGGATCCTCGAGGCGATTGGCGAGAACTGGGCGATTGCGCCGGATTGCGAGATCTCGCTCGAAGCCAACCCCACGAGCGTGGAAGCGGGCCGCTTCAGGGGATACCGCGCGGCAGGCGTGAACCGTGTTTCACTCGGTGTGCAGGCCCTGAACGACGAGCATCTCAAGGCGCTGGGCCGGATGCACAATGTGGCGGAAGCCCTGGTGGCGATCTCCACCGCCGCCTCGATCTTCGAGCGCTGCTCCTTCGACCTGATCTATGCCCGGCCAGGCCAGACGGTGGAGGCGTGGCGCGAGGAACTGGTCGAAGCGCTCGCGCATGCGCCAACGCATCTCTCGCTCTACCAGCTGACGATCGAGGAAGGCACGGCCTTCCACGCGCTTCACGCCGCAGGCAAGCTGGCGATACCGGATGACGACACCGCCCGCGCGCTGTTCGACACCACGCAGGAGATCTGCTCGAAATTCGGGATGCCGGCCTACGAGGTTTCAAACCACGCCAAGCCCGGCCATGAATGCCGCCACAACCTGCTCTATTGGCGCTATGGCGAATATGCCGGGGTGGGCCCCGGCGCGCATGGCCGTCTGGTCACCACACGCGGCCGCCGCGCCTTCGCGACCGAGAAGAGCCCCGAAGCCTGGCTTGATTATGTCGAGCGCGACGGCCATGGCATCGTTTCCGACGAGGCGCTCGACCATGAGGCCGAGGGCGACGAATTCCTGCTGATGGGCCTGCGCCTTTCGGAAGGCATCGACCCCGATCGCTTCCGCCTGCTGCGGGGCCGCGATTTCGAGGCCTCGCGCGTCGAGGCGCTCGTAGAGGAAAATCTGATCGAATTCTGCCCGGATCATCGCCGTCTGCGCGTCACCCGCGCCGGTTTCCCGGTGCTTGATGCGATCGTGGCCGATCTCGCCGCCTGAGGCGAGAACGTCTCAGTTCCCTGCGAAGCTTGTCGGCGCGCCCGAGATCGCCCGCGCATTGCCGCCGCGGATCTCGAAAACCGCGATCCCGCGGTCATTGAGGCCATTGGTGCGGAAGCGGAACACGCCATCCTGCCCGGCAAAGCCATTGGGGTTCGTGAGGTTTCCGTCGGCAAAACGCTGCGCGCCATAGGCCTGGGTCAGCGCGCTGGCGAGCGTCACCGCATCATAGGAAAGCGTCGCGAGCCGCGTCGGGGCCGAACCGAAGCGCTGCTGGTATCGCGTGGCAAGCGCGTTGAAGCGCGAATTGTCGGGTGCAGCGAACCACGCGCCCTCGAGCGCCGGAAGGCCAATCGCGCGCGGGTCATTCCAGATGCCGGTCGAGATCAACTGCGTGGAGCGGCTGGTGATGCCCTGGGCCGCGAGTTGCTGCATCACCGCGCCCACGCCATCCGCGCCTTCACCGATGAACAGCGTATCGGACTGGCTCATCACATCCCTCAGGCGCTGTGCGGCCTGGCTGAGGGAGGCCGTATTGCCCGGCTGGAAGCGCTCGACGCGCGTCACCCGGCTGCCCTGCTGATTCGCCACCGACATGAACTCCGCCTCGACCACATTGCCATAGGCCGTCTGCGGGATGAGCGCCGCGAAGGCCTTCTTTCCTCGCGATTGGGCGAAGCTGACCACGCGCTGCACATCGGTCTGCGGCAGGAAGCTCAGGAGAAAGACACCCCGCTGAGCCACGCCGGCATCGGAGGAGAAGGCGATCATCGGCTTGCCGGCGGGGCGAAGCACGGCTGCAGCGGCCTGCACATTCGGCGCGAAAAGCGGACCGAGCACAAGTTCTGCGCCTTCCTGCACGGCCTCCTGCGCCGCGAGGCGCGCGCCTTCGGGCGTGCCGCGATCATCCTTCACGATGATCTGGATGTTGGATGCGGCCGCATTGCCGCCGGAGAAATCCTCCACCGCGAGCTCGGCAGCATTGCGCAGGCTCTGAGCGGCGGCCTGACCGTTCTGAGAGGAGATCGGCAGGATGAGGGCAACCTTCACCGAACCATTGCCGATCACGTCACCGGCGGAATTCTGGGGCTGCACCTGATCATTATCGGACGAAAGGCCGAGCGAATCCAGGGGGGAGCCCGCGCAGCCTGCAAGAAACCCGGCCAGTATCAGGCTTGCGCCGAGCCGGCCTGCCCGGGAAAGATCCCATTGCATCTTTCCGCCTCCTTCTCCGATGCTCCCGACCGGCAGCGCCGAGCGCGCTGATCGCAGGCCGATGCCAAAGCCTTTCGAAATTCCATCTATCCGCTTAACCCTGACAAAGAATCGTTAACTTTGTCAGCCGCAAGGCCCGCAAAGCCACAGCTTGCAGAAAACCGTCATCCCGTGCTTGGAGAGGGGTGGCCCGCATTCCACGGATCAGGGCGAGGCGGGGCAGGCCAGCAAGGGCGGCGCATGGCGCATTACCTGTTGAGGGGCGAACGTTTCGAGGCCGGGCCGGTGGAGCCGGGCCTGCATCTCGTGGCGACCCCAATCGGCAACCTGCGGGACATCACCCTCCGTGCGCTCGACACGCTCGCAGGGGCCGATCTTGTCCTCGCGGAGGATACGCGCGTCACGAAAGGGCTTCTCACCCATTTCGGCATCACCACGCACCTTCATGCCTATCACGAGCACAATGCGGCACGGGAGGAAGCGGGACTTCTCGCGCGTCTCAAGGGGGGTGAAACGCTGGCGCTGGTGAGCGATGCCGGCACGCCGATCATCTCCGATCCCGGCCAGAGGCTCGCCCGCGCCGCCCTCGCCGAAGGCGTGAAAGTGACGACCGAGCCCGGCGCTTCCGCTGTCCTCACCGCCCTGGTGCTTGCCGGGCTTCCAGCCGAGCGCTTTTTCTTCGAAGGTTTCCTGCCGGCGAAGGCGGGCGAACGGCGCCGTCGCATCCAGGAGATTTCCGGCATTCCCGGCACGCTCGTGCTGTTCGAGGCGCCGCATCGCGTGGCCGAAACCATGGCCGATTTCGCAAGCCTGCTCGGCAAGCGCGAGGCAGCGCTCGCGCGCGAGCTCACCAAGAAATTCGAAACCGTGCGGCGGGGCACCCTGCCGGATCTCGCAGCGGCTCTGGCGGTGGAAGGCCCGCCCAGGGGCGAGATCGTGCTGGTGATCGGTCCGCCGGAGGCGGAAGGGCCGGCGAGCGAGGACCGAATCGACGCAGCCCTGCGCGCCGCGCTCGAGAGACACTCGCAGCGCGACGCGGCGGAGATCGTCGCGGGCGAACTGGGCCTCAAGCGCCGCGAAGTTTACGCCCGCGCCTTGCGCCTTTCCGAGAAAGACTAGCCCGTGGACCGGCGCGCGGCCTATCTCTTCGGGCTCGATGCCGAATTCTGGGCGGAAATCCTCCTGCGCCTCAAGGGCTATCGCATCCTCGCGCGGCGTTTCCTTGCGGCCGGTGCCGAAATCGACCTCGTGGCCAAGCGCGGCGGCACGCTCATCTTCGTCGAGGTGAAGGCGCGTGCCACGCTGGATGACGCGCTGATCACCCTCACCCCGCAAAAGCTCGCTCGAATCGGGCGGGGCGCGCGAGCCTTCCTCGCGCGCATGCCCGCCATGCCCGAAACGATCCGTTGCGATGCGATCCTCATTGCACCCCGCGCGCTTCCTCGCCATATCAAGGGGGTCGGCGAATTGGCCCTCGACTGATGGGCAGCCCTTCTGATGAACCAGGCACCTCCCATGAGCTTACGCGTCGCGGTCCAGATGGACCCCATCGAGAAGATCAACATCACCGGCGATTCCACCTTCGCCCTGATGCTCGAGGCGCAAGCGCGCGGGCATGAAATGGTGGTCTATGGCCCCGAACAGATGTCGCTGAAGGACAATCACCTCACGGCCCGCGTGCGGCCCGTGCGCGTGCGCGACGAGAAGGGCAACCACGCCGATCTTGGCGCGGAAACGCGTGTCGATCTTGGCACCTTCGATGTGGTGCTGATGCGGCAGGACCCGCCCTTCGACATGAACTACACCACGGCGACGCATCTGCTCGACCGCATCCACCCGAAGACGCTGGTGGTGAACGACCCCACTTCCGTGCGCAACGCGCCGGAGAAGATCCTCGTCAACGAATTCCCGGACCTCATGCCGCCCACCCTCGTGAGCCGCGACCGGCAGGAAATCGAGGACTTCCGCGCCGAGCATGGCGATCTCGTGATGAAGCCGCTCTACGGCAATGGCGGGGCGGGCGTGTTCAAGGTCGGCCGGGATGACGAGAACTTCAACGGCTTCTTCGATCTCTTCGCGGGCCTCAGCCGCGAGCCCTGGATGATCCAGAAGTTCCTCCCGGCCGTGAAGGCCGGCGACAAGCGCATCATTCTGGTCGATGGCATCGCGAAGGGGGCGCTCAATCGCGTGCCGGCGGCGGGCGACATTCGCGCCAATCTTGTTCGGGGCGGTGCCGGGCAGGCGACCGACCTTACGCCGCGCGAGAAGGAAATCTGCGCGCGGATCGGCCCGGTGCTGAAGGAACGCGGGCTCATCTTCGTGGGCATCGACGTGATCGACGGCAACCTGACCGAAATCAACGTGACCTCGCCGACGGGCCTGCGCGGAATCAAGCGCCTTGGCGGGCCGGATCTCGCGGTCGATATCTGGGATGCGATCGAACATCGCCTGGGGCGGAGTTGAGCGCATGCCCGAGGCCGCGATTCCTCCCTTCCCACTGGAGCGGGTGCAGGCTGCGCCCGATAGCGAAGCGGCGCGCGCGGCTTTCCTGAACGAGGCGCGCATTTACCTGATCGATGCGCGCAAGCGGGCGGAATTGCTGCTATTGGTCGAGGGAGGCCGTGCCTGCGCCATCGCACTCTGCGTGGCGCAGGACCGCTTGATCGCGGCGCTCTACGACCTCGTGACCACGCGCCTCTACCCTAACCCCAACCCTTCCGCGGGTGAGCATCTCGCCATCGTGGCGGTCGGCGGCTATGGGCGCGGCACGCTCGCGCCAGGCTCGGATACCGATGTCCTCTTCCTGCTGCCGGTCTCGACCCCCTGGGCCGAGAACGTGGCCGAGGCCATGCTCTACGTGCTGTGGGATCTCGGCCTCAAGATCGGCCATTCCACCCGCACCATCGACGAATGCATCCGCACGGGGCGCGAGGATCTGACGATCCGCACGGCGCTCCTGGAATCGCGGCGCATTGCCGGCGAGGATCGGATTTTCCGCGAGTTCGAGACCCGCTTCGACAAGGAGGTCGTGGCGGGCCGCGCGGCGGAATTCGCCCATGCGAAGCTCGCGGAACGCGATGAGCGCATCGCGCGGGCCGGGCTCTCGCGCTATCTCGTCGAGCCGAACGTGAAGGAAGGCAAGGGCGGCCAGCGCGACCTGCAGACGCTCTTCTGGATCGCCAAGTTCGTCTACCGCGTGAAGACAGTGGAAGGCCTCGTGGAAGCGGGCGTGTTCACCCGCCGCGAGTTGCGCCTGTTCGAGCGCTGCGAGGAATTCCTCTGGCGCGTGCGCTGCCACATGCATTTCGTGGCCGGGCGCGCGGAGGAGCGCCTCACCTTCGACATGCAGCGCGTTGTCGCGCAGCGCATGGGCTATCGCGGCCGCGACACGCTCAGCGCGGTCGAGCGATTCATGAAGCACTACTTCCTCGTGGCGAAGGAAGTGGGCGATCTCTCCGCCATTCTCTGCGCCGATCTCGAAATGCGCGAGAAGAAGCCCCGCGCGATGCTCGATCGCTTCATGGGCCGGCTCCGCCGCCGCTCGCGCGCCTTGGCCGGCACGGCAGGTTTCCGGGTTGAAAACAACCGCCTCGCGATCGAAAGCCCGGATGTCTTCGCAAAGGACCCGGTCAACCTCATCCGGCTCTTCTGGTTCGCGGACCAGAACCGGCTCGACCTTCACCCGGCAACCTCGCGGGCGGTGACGCTGAACCTGCGCCTGATCACCGAAACCCTGCGCGCCAATACCGAAGCCAACCAGCTGTTCCTGGAGATCCTCACCTCCCGCAACAGCCCGGAAGCCGTGCTGCGGCTGATGCACGAGACCGGCGTTCTGGGCCGTTTCATCCCGGAATTCCAGCGCATCAGCTCCATGATGCAGTTTTCGATGTATCACCATTACACGGTGGATGAGCACACCCTGCGCTGCATCGGCCTGCTGGCGAAACTCGATTCGGGCGAATTGGGGGAAGATCACCCGCTCTCGCACAACCTGTTGCCGAACATCGCGAATCGCCGCGCGCTCTATGTCGCGCTTTTCTTGCATGATATCGGCAAGGGCCGGCGCGAGGCGCATGAAATCGTGGGCGCGCGCATCGCCCGCTCGCTCTGCCCGCGCCTCGGCCTCTCGCCGCAGGAAACCGAGCTGGTGGCCTGGCTCGTGGAGAAGCATCTTGTGATGTCGCAGACCGCCCAGGGCCGCGATATCTCCGATCCGCGCACCATCCAGAGTTTCGCGGGAACGGTTCAGACACTGGAACGCCTGCGGCTGCTGCTCATCCTCACGGTTTGCGACATCCGCGGCGTCGGCCCCGGCGTCTGGAACGGCTGGAAGGGCCAGCTCCTGCGCGCGCTCTATCGCGAGACCGAGATGGTGATCACCGGCGATTTTGGCGGAGTGGAGCGTTCGGCGCGCATCGAGGCGGCCATCGCGGAATTGCACAAAGGCCTCCCGGATTGGTCGGAAGCGCAGTTCAGGGCCTATGCGCGGCGCCACAACCCCGCCTACTGGATCAAGGTCGATCTTGCGAACCAGCTCCGCCATGCCCGCCTGGTCGAGAAGGGCATGAAATCCGGCGATCATTTCCAGGTGGATTTCACGACCGATGGCTTTCGCGGCGTCACCGAACTCGTGGTGCTGGCGATCGACCATCCGCGCCTGCTGTCGATCGTCACCGGCGCCTGCGCGGCGGCGGGCGCCAACATCGTCGAAGCGCAGATCTTCACCACCAATGACGGTTTCGCCCTGGACACCATCACCATCTCGCGCGCCTTCACCCAGGATGCCGATGAGTTGCGCCGCGCGGATCGCGTGGCCCGTCACATCATCGCGACACTCAAGGGCGAGGTGAAGCTGCCGGAAATCGTGGCCTCGCGCTCGGCGCAGGCTCCGGTCTCGGAAGCATTCACCGTGGCACCGGATGTGGTGATCGACAACGAACTTTCGGCCAAATCGACCGTGGTGGAGGTCACCGGTCTCGACCGGCCGGGCCTGCTCTATGCGCTCACGACCGAGATCGGCAAGCAGAACCTCAACATCAATTCCGCTCGCATCGTCACCTATGGCGAGAAGGCGGTGGACGTGTTCTACGTCACCGATCTCACCGGCGGGAAACTGATGCAGCCGCCGCGGCAGGCGCGACTGAAGAAGGAGTTGCTGGCCGTGCTGGCAAGGCCCGGACAGGTGGACACAACAACGAAATCCGGGGCGGATGCGGCTTGATTTTGAGGCTTCGAAACTCGATATCGCGTCGAGACGCTTGGATGATTTCCAAGGTTTGACACTTTCCAAGGTTTGACACTTTGCAAGGACGGATGACACGATGAGTGCTGAGGAGAAACGTGACGCCGCGCCCGCGCCCGAAGCGGCCAGGGCGGAAAGCGAGCGCCTCGCCGCGCTCGAGCGCGACAATACCGATCTCAAGGACCGGCTTCTGCGCGCACTGGCCGAGATGGAGAATCTGCGCCGGCGCACCGAGCGCGAAATCCAGGATACGCGCGCCTTCTCGATCACCAAATTCGCCTCCGACATGGTGGGAACGGCGGATAACCTGCGCCGCGCCATCGAAAGCGCCCCGAGCAGGGAGGAAGGCCAAGCCGAGCACGAGGCCATCGCCAAGGCGATCCAACCGCTGCTCGACGGCGTTGCCCTTACCGAACGTGAGTTGCTGAAGGCGCTGGAGAAGCACGGCGTGAAGCGCCGCGAACCGGTGGGCGAGCGTTTCGATCCGCATCGCGATCAGGCGATGTTCGAGATCCCCGATGAATCCGTGCCGAACGGCACGGTAATGCAGGTGATGCAGGTCGGCTACATGATCGGGGAGCGCGTGCTGCGCCCGGCCATGGTGGGCGTCTCCAGGGGTGGCCCGGCCCGGCCGGCCAACGAGGCGGAAGCCGAGAATCCGGCCGAAGCGCTCAGGCCGGAAATGCCGCGCCCCAATGGCCCGCAGGAGCCGCCGCGGCCGAAATTCGACAAGCGGGCCTGAAACAAGCAGGCCTGAAACAAGGCGGCGAAAAAATGAAAAGGCGGGCCAAACGCCCGCCTTCTGCATTGCAAGAGGCGCGTTTCTCAGCCCTTCAGCACGTCGAGGCTGGCGATTGTCGTATCGGCGTTCAGGCGATAGACCAGCGGCACGCCGGTATCGAGCTCTCGCGCGAGGATCTCGTCGGGCGTGAGGCCCTCCATCGCCATGATGAGCGCGCGCAGGCTGTTGCCATGCGCGGCCACCAGCGTGCGCTTGCCCGCCATGACCTGCGGCAGGATGCGGTGGATGTAGTAGGGCAGCACGCGCGCGGCGGTATCCTTCAGGCTCTCGCCGCCCGGCGGGGGCACATCATAGGAGCGGCGCCAGATATGCACCTGCTCCTCGCCCCATTTTGCGCGGGCATCGTCCTTGTTCAGGCCGGATAGCTCGCCGTAATCGCGCTCGTTCAGCGCAAGATCGCGGATCGTCTCGAGGCCGGGCTGGCCGAGTTCGCCGAGGATGAGCCGGCAGGTATGCTGCGCGCGGACCAGATCGGAGGTGAAGGCGATATCAAAGCCGATGCCCCTGTCCTTGAGCCGCTGCCCGGCCGCCCTGGCCTCGCCCACGCCTTTCGCGGTAAGGTCCGGGTCCTTCCAGCCGGTGAACAGGTTCTTGAGGTTCCAGTCGCTCTGGCCATGGCGGCAGAGCACGAGCAGGCGATCCATGATCGTTGGTCCTTGTTTATTCTGGTCGCATGCTTTTCGCGATGAACCGGATTCCACTTCATCGCAGCATGCTCTGGGCTTACTTGGGTGGAAACAGCCGGCGGATCGCCAGCAGCGTCAGGTGAATTCCAACAAAGCCACCGAGAATGGCAAAGGCGAAATCGATCCCCGCCAGCCGATCCAGCGCGAGGTAGCAGCCGAAGCCCACCATCACCGCAACCGTGTAGACGAGATATTCCCGGACGATGGGTTTCATGTCAGGCCTCGATGCCGAGAACGTCGTTCATGGAATAGAAGCCCGAGCGGCCATGCGCCCAGCCCCAGAGAGCGGCTTTCACCGCGCCTTGCGCGAAGAGCCCGCGATCCTCGGCGATGTGGCGCAACTCGATGCGCTCGCCATTGCCGGCGAGAACCACCGCATGGTCGCCCACCACAGTGCCGCCACGCAGGGCCTGGAAGCCGATCGTGCCATCCACGCGTGCGCCGGTATGGCCGTCCCGCGCCCGCACGGCCGCCTGAGAGAGCGAGACGCCCCGGCCTTTCGCGGCCGCCTCGCCGAGGAGGAGCGCGGTGCCCGAGGGCGCATCCACCTTCATGCGGTGATGCATCTCGACGATCTCGATATCCCAGCCGCTCTGCAAGGCTTTCGCGGCCTGCTTCACGAGCGCGGCGAGCATGTTCACGCCGAGCGAGAAATTGCCGGACTGAATGAGGATGGAATGGCGCGCCGCGGCCTTGAGCTTCGCGAAATCCGCCTCCGCAAGCCCCGTGGTGCCCACGACATGCACAAGGCGGGCCTGCGCCGCGAGGCCGGCGAAATGCACAGTGGCAGCGGGGGCCGAAAAATCCAGCACCCCTTGCGCCTTCACGAAGGCTGTCAGCGCATCCTCGGTGATCGGGACGCCATTGGGCATGAGCCCCGCGACCAAGCCCGAATCCTGCCCCAGCAGCGGCGAGCCCTCGCGCTCGATCGCCGCGTGCAGCACCACGCCGGGGGTATCATGGATGGCCTTGATGAGGCTCTTGCCCATGCGGCCACCCGCCCCCACCACCACGAGCCGCATCGGCCCATTCGAAGGCGCGGGAGGGTTGGAAGCCATGGCGGTGCCTCAGGGCTCGGTGCCGGGAACGATGACCAGATCGATCTCGCCGACGGAATCGAGATGGATCTTCGCGGCCTGATATTCCGGGCTCTCGTAGCAGGCAAGCGCGGTTTCGTAATCCTTGAACTCAAGGACGACGTTGTGCTTGCGCGGCGTGCCCTTTGCCACCTTGCCGGCGGGGCCGCGCACGAGGAACTTCGCGCCATATTTCCGGAAGGCGATGGAGTTGAGTTCCCGATAGCGGCCATAGGCCTCCTCGTTGGAGACATCGACCCGCGCGACCCAATAGCCCTTGGCCATCACACGCCCTCCACGATCACGAAATCACCCACGCTCACCGGCCAGCGCAGGCGGCGGGCCTCCATGTATTCGGGCGAGAAGAAATAGGCCTTCGCCTGCTCGAAGCTCTCGAATTCGAGGATGACGTTGCGCGTGCGGCCCTCGCCCTCGACGATTTCCGCCTTGCCGCCCCGCGCGAGGATCTTGCCGCCATATTGCGCGATGGCCGCTGAGGCCTTCGCGGCATAGGCCTTGTAGGCCTCGGGATCATGCACGGAAACGCGACCGATCAGATAACCTTTGGGCATGGAATTCCTCCTTCAGGAAACAGCCTGGATTTCATCGAGAATGGCCTGCATGGCCTGGGCGGGATCGGCGACGCCAGTGATCGGCCGGCCGATCACCATGTGGTCGATGCCGGCGCGGATCGCCTCACCGGGCGTCATCACGCGCTTCTGGTCGCCAAGCGCCGCACCCGCCGGGCGGATGCCGGGCGTCACGATCTTCAGGCCCTGCCCCACGGCGGCGCGGACGGTCGCCATGTCGGTCGCCGAGCAGACGATGCCCGCGCAACCCGCCTCGTGGATCTGCTTCGCGCGCCGCGCGATGAGATCCTGCACGCCCATGCCGTAGCCCGCGCGGGCGAGGTCGCCATCATCCATCGAGGTCATCACCGAGACGCCGAGAATGCCGAGGTTCGAACCGGTCGCACCCTTGGCGGCGGCGGCGAGCGTCTGCGGATAGGCATGCACGGTGAGGAAGGTCATGCCCATGCGGGCGATCTGCCCCACACCCTTCTCGATCGTGTTCGGGATGTCGTGCAGCTTGAGATCGAGGAAGACCTTCCTGCCGCTTCTCGCAAGGTCTTGCGCGAAGGCAAGGCCCCCGGCAAAGGCCAGCTCGTAACCCACCTTGTAGAAGGTCGCGCGGTCGCCGAGCCTCTCCACCACGGCCTGCGCGGCAGCGACATCCGGCACATCGAGCGCGACGATCACACGGTCGCGAAGATCCATGGTTCAATCCTTCCGGCGCAGTTTCACTTCCCCGAGGAGCCGCTGGAGACATGCAGCGAGCATCTTCGCGGCGCTTTCATCGGCCAGCACGCCCTCCTCGGCCAGCGCCTTGTTCGCGAAGGGCAACGGCGCCATTTCGGGGATCACCAGCGCGCCGAAGCCGAGTTCGAGCGTCGCGCGCAACTGCATCAGCCCGCGATAGCCGCCGCGCGGACCGGGCGAGGCCGCGCCGAGCGCCACCACCTTGCCGGCGAGGCCCGGCTTGCCGCCATTGCACATGCTCGCCCAATCGAGCGCGTTCTTGAGGATCGGCGGATAGCCGGAATTGTATTCGGGCGTGGCGATGAAGAGGCCATCATGCCCCTGCAGAGCCGCGTTGAAGGCATGCGCCTCCGGCGGCGGGTTCGGGCGGCCATCCTCATCGACGAAGGGCAACGGAAAATCGAGCAGCGAAATCTCCGTCACGGCCGCGCCCAGCGCCCGCAGATCGCGCGCGGCGATCGCCGCCAAGCGGCGGTTGAGCGAGGTAAGTCGCGTTGCGCCGGAGAACACCAGAATGCGTGCCATGCCATCCCTTCCGCTTGTTGAAAGCCCTTCCGGCAGTTAGAGGAAAAGGGCGTTGCTGCAAACGCGAAATTCTTCCGCTTCGAGGGAAAAATGATTCACGACGGGCTGATTCCGACCATTGGCAACACGCCGCTCATCAGGCTGAAGCGTGCCTCGGAGGAGACCGGCTGCACCATTCTCGGCAAGGCCGAATTCCTCAACCCTGGCCAGTCCGTGAAGGATCGCGCGGCGCTCTTCATCATCCGCGATGCGATGGCCAGAGGCCTCGTGAGGAAGGGCGGCACGATCGTCGAGGGCACGGCCGGCAATACCGGCATCGGCCTCACGCTGGTGGGGAAAACGCTGGGCCTCGAAAGCGTCATCGTCATCCCCGAGACGCAGAGTGACGAGAAGAAGCTGGCCTTGCGCTCCGCCGGGGCGACGCTCATCGAGGTGCCGGCGGCACCCTATTCGAACCCCAACAATTTCGTTCGCGTCTCGGGCCGCCTCGCGGAAGAGCTTGCGAAGACCGAACCGAACGGCGCTTTCTGGGCCAACCAGTTCGACAACGTCGCGAACCGGCAGGCGCATGTCGAAACGACCGCACCGGAGATCTGGCGGGATACCAGCGGCAAGATCGACGGCTTCATCTGCGCGGTGGGCTCGGGCGGCACGCTCGTCGGCACGGCGATGGGCCTGCGCGAGAGGAAGCCCGATATCAAGATCGGCCTTGCCGATCCCTTCGGCGCCGCACTTTACAGCTATTACACCACCGGCGAACTCAAGGCCGAGGGCTCCTCGATCTCCGAGGGCATCGGGCAGGGGCGCATCACCAAGAACCTCGAAGGCTTCAAGCCGGATTTCGCCTTTCGAATCTCCGATGACGAGGCGATGCGCATCGTCTTCGGCCTCGTGGAGGAAGAGGGCCTCGTGATGGGCGCTTCCACGGGCGTCAACGTGGCCGGCGCCATTCGCCTCGCGAAGGAGATGGGGCCTGGACACACGATCGTGACCATCCTCTGCGATTACGGCACGCGCTATGCCTCGCGGCTCTTCAACCCGGAATTCCTGGCCTCGAAGGGGCTGGAAGCGCCGCGTTGGCTCACGGAGAAGAGCGCGATCCGCGCGCCCTTGGTGGCGGTCTGAATCTCAGGCCTGCAGGCGGCGATAAACCCACACACAGGCCGGCGGCAGGTTCTTCCAGACCCGCGGGCTGACATGCGCTTCGAAATTGGCGCGCTTGCGCGGCACGGGCGAGACTGTGGCATAGGTGAACTGGATGAAGGGCGCGCCGGGCCGCATCAGCTCGAAGGCGCGATGGAGCAGCGCAAGGCGCAGTTTCTCGGGCTTCGTGAAAAGCGGCAGCGAAGACACGACCGCCGCCGCCGGCTTCTTCAGATGCGGCGCGACCACGGTTTCCAGCGCATAGGCATCGCCCTGCACAATGGTGGCCCTGGGGTAGCGCTTGGCGAGAAGCGTGCAGAATTCCGGGTTGTACTCCACGAGCACGAGGCGCTCCTCGGCGATGCCGCGCGCGATGAGCGCATCCGTCACGGGGCCGGTGCCGGGGCCAAGCTCGACCACCGGGCCCATGCTCTCGGGTTCGACATAGCCCGCCATCTTGCGCGCCAGCGCCTTCGAGGAAGGCGAGACCGCACCGGTGACGAGGGGCTTGTCGAACCAGGTCTTGAGGAACCGGGCATCATCGTCGATCCGGGCCTGCTTTACTTCGGCCTGGATTTTCGCGACGAACTTCCTGCCCTTGATCTGCAATTCCTGAAGCGGATCAGGTTTTTTCGGGCCGATCATCTTGGCATCGCGCAGGGACTTCGCCTCGGCCTTGTTCTTCACCTCGGCCTTGATGCGGGCAACCAGCTTCCGGCTGGTGCGGCGCAGGTCCTCGAAGGGCTTTTCTTTGTTAAGGCCGGTCAACACGCACGCTCCCGGTTGCGCTTCTGGCTTTCAGGGTCTTAACCGCCTTGCCGGCACTGGGCAAGGGCGTGGCCGATCTTCAGCGTTTGCGGAAGGCCCCGCGCTCAGGGTGCGCCGCTGAAGAAATCCTTCACGCGGTTGAAGAAGCCGGCCGATTCCGGCGAGGTTGCCTGCGAGGAATCCTTCTCGAATTCCTGCAGCAATTCACGCTGGCGCCGCGTGAGATTCTGCGGTGTTTCCACCAGAACCTGCACATAGAGGTCTCCCATCTCCTTCGAGCGCAGAACCGGCATGCCCTTCGCGCGCTGGCGGAACTGCTTGCCGGATTGCGTGCCTTCGGGGACCTTGATCACCGCCTCGCGGCCGTCGAGCGTCGGAACCCTGATCTCGGTTCCGAGCGCGGCGGCGACCATGGAAATCGGCGCGCGGCAGAAGAGATCCGCACCGTCGCGGCTGAAGAAGCCATGCGGCTTCACCGACAGGAAGATGTAGAGATCGCCCGGCGGCGCGCCGCGCGCCCCCGCCTCGCCCTTGCCGGCGAGCCGCATGCGCGTGCCATCTTCCACGCCGGCCGGAATTTCGACCGCGAGCGTCACCTCACGCGTGACACGACCGCCGCCCGAGCAGGCGCGGCACGGGTCCTCGATCACCTCACCGCGACCCTGGCAGGTGGGGCAGGTGCGCTCGATCGTGAAGAAGCCCTGCATGGCGCGCACGCGGCCGAGGCCGCCGCAGGTGCCACAGGGCTTGGGCTTGGAGCCCGGCTTCGCGCCAGTCCCCGAACAGGCCTCGCAGAGGATGGCCGTGGGGACCTTGATGCTCATGTCCTTGCCGGAATAGGCATCCTCGAGGCTGATCTCGAGGTTGTAGCGCAGGTCTGCCCCGCGCTCGCGGCCACGCCCACCCCCCCCGCGCCGGCCACCGAACACATCGCCGAAAATGTCTTCGAAGATATCCGACATGGAGGAGGCGAAATCCGGCCCGAAGCCGCCGGGGCCACCGCCGCCGCCATTCTCGAAAGCGGCATGCCCGAAGCGATCATAGGCCGCGCGCTTCTGCCCATCCGAGAGAACCTGATAGGCCTCGTTGATTTCCTTGAAACGCCGTTCGGCCTCGGCATCGCCCGGGTTCTTGTCCGGGTGATATTGCATCGCGAGCTTGCGGAAGGCGCTCTTCAGCGCAGGCTCATCCGCATTCTTCGCAACACCCAGAACCTCGTAATAGTCACGCTTGGACATGGAGGCCACTCAAGCTGGAGACGCGAGACATCAGGCCGGGCATCGATCAATCCTCATCGTCATCATTGCAGTTGCCCGTTGCCACGCAGGCCGAGCCGATGCCGCGCGTTGAAACCGGAAGCCCGAACAAAATTTCGCAGACCCTGACATCTTCGGCATAGGTGTTGCCCGTGCTGCGCGGCTTGGTGAGAAAGGCCGCTCCCCTCTCTTCCACCGCGAGGCGCCCCGTGCCCACCCCAATGGCGATGGAGCGGATCTCGATGCCGGCCCGTTCGCATGGGCCGAGCCGAAGCGACAATTCCCGCGCTTCCTTCGAGCCCTTCCGCATGCCATCGGCAAGCCAGCGGATGGTTTTTCCATCCTGGCTGTCGATCTTCCGGGCGAAGGCGGCAAGCGCAGCCTTGTCGCCAGCTTTCAGGGTCTTGGCCAGATCCTGCTCGATCTGCCGCGTTTCGCGCAGGTCGCGCATGCGGCTGACGAACGCGTCATTGGCCTGCGCAATCGCCGGTCCTGTGACGGAGAGCATCAGGATCACGGCAGATAATGGACGATAGGCACCCAACCCGGCCTCCGATTTTGCAATGCGAGGCTGCTTCGTCGAAGAACTCCCCGGCACGGCCGGAGAGTTCCTGACATTCCCGTTTCGTCGATTACGACTTCTTCTTGTCGTCCTTGGAGACGTCCTTGAACTCGGCGTCGATGACGTCCTCCGTCTTCGCGCCATCCTTCTCGGCATCGGCCTTGGCGCTGGCTTCCTGCTCGGCCTTGTAGATCGTCTCGCCGATCTTCATCGCCGCCTGCATGAGAGCCTGCGTCCGCTCGCCGATCATCTCGGCATCCTCGCCGGCCAGCGCATCGCGCAGGGACTGGATGGCCGCTTCCGCGCCCGCCTTGTCCGCCTCGGGGAGCTTGTCGCCATGCTCCTTCAGCGATTTCTCGGTGGAGTGGATCAGGCTTTCGCCCTGGTTCCTCGCCTCCACCAGTTCACGGCGCTTCTTGTCTTCCTCGGCATTGGCCTCGGCTTCCTTGACCATCTTCTTGATATCGGCATCCGAGAGGCCGCCCGAGGCCTGGATGCGGATGGCCTGCTCCTTGCCCGTTGCCTTGTCCTTCGCCGAGACATTCACGATGCCGTTGGCGTCGATGTCGAAGGTCACCTCGATCTGCGGCACGCCGCGCGGCGCGGCGGGCAGCCCTTCGAGGTTGAAGCGGCCGAGCAGCTTGTTGTCCGCCGCCATCTCGCGCTCACCCTGATAGACCTGGATGGTCACGGCCGTCTGGCCATCTTCCGCCGTGGAGAAGACCTGGCTCTTCTTGGTGGGGATCGTGGTGTTGCGGTCGATGAGGCGGGTGAACACGCCACCCAGCGTCTCGATGCCCAGCGAAAGCGGGGTCACGTCGAGAAGGAGCACGTCCTTCACGTCGCCCTGCAGCACGCCGGCCTGGATGGCGGCGCCGATGGCCACGACCTCATCCGGGTTCACGCCCTTGTGCGGCTCCTTGCCGAAGAAGGCCTTCACCACTTCCTGGATCTTCGGCATGCGAGTCATGCCGCCGACGAGCACAACCTCGTCGATCTGGCCAGCCTGGATGCCGGCATCCTTAAGCGCCTTCTTGCAGGGCTCGATGGTGCGCTGCACGAGATCATCCACGAGGCTCTCGAATTTTGCGCGGGAAAGCTTCAGCGCGAGGTGCTTCGGGCCCGAGGCGTCAGCCGTGATATAGGGCAGGTTGATTTCGGTCTGGAGCGCGCTCGAAAGCTCGATCTTCGCCTTTTCGGCCGCTTCCTTCAGGCGCTGGAGGGCGAGCTTGTCCTTCTTCAGGTCGATGCCCTGCTCGCGTCTGAACTCGTCCGCGAGATACTCGACGAGGCGCATATCGAAATCCTCGCCGCCGAGGAACGTATCGCCGTTGGTGGATTTCACCTCGAACACGCCATCGCCGATCTCGAGGATCGAGATGTCGAAGGTGCCGCCGCCGAGGTCATAGACCGCGATGGTGCCGGTGGTCTTCTTGTCGAGGCCATAGGCGAGTGCCGCCGCCGTCGGCTCGTTGATGATGCGCAGCACCTCGAGGCCGGCGATTCGGCCGGCATCCTTGGTTGCCTGGCGCTGGGCGTCGTTGAAATAGGCCGGAACGGTGATGACGGCCTGCGTGACCGGCTGCCCGAGATAGCTCTCGGCCGTCTCCTTCATCTTTGTCAGGGTGAAGGCGGAGATCTGCGAGGGCGAATATTTCTTGCCGTCCGCTTCCACCCACGCATCGCCATTATCGGCCTTCACGATGGAATAGGGGACGAGGCCCTTGTCCTTCTGGGTCAGCGGATCGGCATAGGTGCGGCCGATCAGGCGCTTGATCGCGAAGAAGGTCTTCTCGGGGTTGGTGACAGCCTGGCGCTTCGCCGGCTGACCCACGAGGCGTTCGCCATCTGGCGTGAACGCGACGATGGACGGCGTGGTGCGCGCACCTTCGGAATTCTCGATCACCCTGGGGGTCGCGCCTTCCATCACGGCGACGCAGGAATTGGTGGTGCCGAGGTCGATGCCGATAACTTTACCCATGTCTTTTGCTCCTCTTGTCCGGCGAGCACCCTCCTCTGGTCCCGAAGCAACCGGGGAGGGAGTGATGACGGCCCCTTTAGGCCGAAACCTGGTTAACAATTCAAGGAAATCCGACACCGAACGGCGTTCGGAAACCGATCTCCGCGATATAGGAAGGCGGCTTCGCGCTCACAAGAGCGTGAGGTGCACAAATGTCACAATCCGATCTCTTCCCGGCTGCGTCCGCGCTTCGCCCGGTAGACCGGCAGCCGCCAACCGAAGGCCAGCGCCGCACCCCGCAGCGCGAAGGCCGCGAGCGTGCCCGCGACCACCGCAACATCCCGCGCCACAAAGCCCTGGAGAATGACGAAAGTGAGCGCGCCGAGAAAGGACGCGGAGGCATAGATCTCCCCGCGCATGATCGCGGCCTCTTCCGCGCCCATCATGTCGCGGATGAAGCCGCCGACCACCGCCGTCATCACCCCGCAGGTGACTGCAACCACCCCGCCATGGTCGAGCCCCGCCGCAGCCCCGACCACGCAGAACACCGCCATGCCCAGGGCATCGAGCCAGAGCAGCAGGCGCAGCCGCGATTCCGGGAGATGCGCCACGAAGAAGGTGAGCGCCGAGGCGATCGCCGCGACGATCAGTGCTGTCGTGTCCTTCACCCAGAAGACCGGCAGGTCCAGCACGAGATCGCGCATCGTGCCGCCGCCGATCGCCGTCACCGTGCCGAAGAACACGAAGGCGGTGATGTCCATCTGCTTGCGCGAGGCGACCAGCGCGCCCGAAACCGCGAAGGCGACGAGGCCAATCCAACCGGCGATGGCGACAATATCAGAGATCACATCAGGTTTATCGCATGATTCTCGATGGTTTGCAGGCCGAAACCTCATCAGGAGCCCAGTTGCCCCGCCTCCCATCCGAGCATGGCCCGCTTGCGCGTGAGGCCCCAATGGTAGCCCGTGAGCGCGCCGGATTTCCCCACCACGCGATGGCAGGGCACCACGAAGGAGACAGGGTTGCGCCCCACGGCCGCCCCCACCGCACGCGCCGCACTCGGCTTTTGGAGCCTGCCGGCGATGGCGCCATAGGTGGTGGCCCTGCCCATGGGGATGCCGAGCAGGGTTTCCCACACGCGCACCTCGAAATCCGTGCCAATGAGGAAGACGCGCAAGGGCCGTTCCGGCCGCCACTGATCCTGCTCGAAGATGCGCGCCGCGATGGGTGCGATCCGCTCGGGGAAGCGCCGGTAGGTCGCCCGCGGCCAGCGGCGAGTCATGTCCTCGAAGGCGGCCTGCTCGCCGCCTTCATCCGCGAAAGCCAGACCGCATAATCCACGCGCCGTGAGCATCGGCAGCGCCGGACCGAAGGGCGAGGGCACGAAATCATAGTCGATTTCCAGCCCCTCCCCGCCGCTCTTGTATTCACCGGGCGAGATCGCCTCATGGGTCACGAAGAGATCATGCAGGCGCGAGGGGCCGGAAAGGCCGGTTTCCAGGGCGGCATCGAGAAGTGGCAGCCCCTCATCGAGCAGCCGCTTGGCATGGTCGAGCGTCACAGCCTGCAGGAAGGCCTTGGGCGTGAGGCCAGCCCAGCGCCGGAACAAGGCGGTGAGTTCCGCCGGCGTGAGGCTGACGGCATCGGCAATGGCCTCGATGCCCGGCTGTTCGCGACTTTCCTCGGAGATGAAGCGGATGGCCCTGCGCACCAGCGCGTAATCCGCGCCCTGCGCGGCGAGCGGGTTCGAAACGAGACGATCGAGCATGGGAAACTCCCGTATGATGCGCCGAGACTAGGCGCAGACGCGCGTCCGGGCCACCCGATTTCGCTGGAAGCCTCAGCCGCGCTTGGCGGTGGCGAGCGCCTTCTGGAAGGCATCGGCGAATTCGCCGCGCTCCTCGCGCCCCAGGGCGGCGGCCACTTCCACACGCTCGCGGCCCTGCACGATCTCGATCTTTTCCGTGCCGAATTCGGGGTGCTCCTCACGCTCGATGCGCGCCCAGGCCGGGTTGAAGCACTTCTCGCGCACGACGCCGCGCCAGCTCACCGAGCGCAGGAGCAGTTCGATGCGCGAGACCACGACCTGCTCATAGGCGCGCGCCGTGGCGTTGTGATAGCGAAACGCCAGATAGATCAGCAGGATATCCAGCCCCAGAAACCCAAGAACCGGCCATGCCCCCAGAAGGTAGAAGGGGATGGACATCGCCGTCGTGATGAACAGCAGAAAGGCCATCAGCCAGAACAGCCCGCGCGGCGACAGCGAGCGATGCGGCGTGATCACCGCATCGAAGACCGGGGATTCCCGGCTCTCATCCGTGCTTTTCGGGTTGTCTTGCGTCATCTGGCGCGATTTCAAGAGAAAGGCCTTGCGTTCAACAATAGCGCGCGACGGGGCAATCGGAAGGGGTGGGGCATGGCGAAGGCCGGAGCGAAAGGTCGCAAGGCGAAGATGCGGCCAGCGGCGGAGGTGGCGGAAATCTTCCGGCGGCTCCATGCCATCGAACCCGAACCCGAGGGGGAGCTCGAACATGTGAACGCCTATACCCTGCTTGTCGCCGTGGTGCTTTCCGCGCAGGCGACCGATGCCGGGGTGAACAAGGCGACGCGACCCCTCTTCGCCATCGCCTACACCCCGGAGAAGATGCTCGCGCTGGGCGAGGACCGGGTGCGGGATTTCATCAAGACCATCGGCCTTTTCCGCACCAAGGCGAAGAACGTGATCCTGCTCTCGCAGGCGCTGATCGAGCGCTTTGACGGGGCTGTGCCGGCCAGCCGCGATGATCTCGTCACCCTGCCCGGCGTGGGGCGCAAGACCGCGAATGTGGTGCTCAACATGGCCTTCGGGGAAGCGACCTTCGCGGTCGATACGCATGTGTTTCGCGTTTCGAACCGGCTGCCGCTTGCGCCCGGCAAGACGCCGGAGCAGGTGGAAGCCGGCCTCGAGAAGCTCGTGCCGGAACCCTACCGGATGCATGCGCATCACTGGCTGATCCTGCACGGGCGCTATACCTGCAAGGCGCAGCGCCCGGAATGCTGGCGCTGCCCGCTCACGGATCTCTGCGCCTTCGAGCCGAAATCGGTGCCGCCGAAGGTGAAGCTCAAACCTCAGCCATAGACGAAATACGCCGCAAGGCCGAAGCAGCCCACGACAATGCGCCACCAGGCGAAGGGCGCGAAGCCGTGCCGCGTCACGAAGCCCAGAAGGCTGCGCACCACGACGATCCCTGTGATGAAGGCAACCACGAAGCCGATGCCAATGGCCGTCGCATCCTGGAAGCTCAGGAGCTTATGGTTCTTGTAGAGATCATAGGTGAAGGCCCCGGCCATTGTGGGCATGGCGAGGAAGAAGGAGAATTCGGCCGCAGCGCGCTTCGAGGCGCCGAACAGCATCGCGCCGACAATCGTGGCACCCGAGCGCGAGACGCCGGGAATCATGGCAAGGCACTGGAAAAGCCCGATCTTCAGGCACATCCAGGGCGTGAAGGTCGAGACATCTTCATGCCGCACCGGGAGCCGCATCTCGTCCACCGCCAGCAGAACAAGGCCGCCGGCAATCAGGCTGATGCAGACGACGAAGGGGTTGAAGAGCACATTCTTGATGGTCGAATGCATCACCACGCCGATCAGTGCGGCCGGCAGGAAGGCAATGATCACGCCGAGCACAAAAGTCCGCGCCCGAGGATCTGTCGAGACGCCCTTCGCCAGCCCCCAGAGCCGGCCAGAATAGACCAAGAGGATCGCCAGAATCGCGCCCAGCTGGATCAGCACCTCGAAGCTGTGGCCGGGCGATTCGAAATTCAGATAATGTCCGATCAGGATGAGGTGGCCGGTGGAGGAAACCGGCAGGAACTCCGTGAGCCCCTCGATGAAGCCCAGAAGGGCGGCTTTCAGCGCCAGCGCGACATTCATGTTCGGTAAACCATGCGAAAGGCCGGAGACGCCCGCGATTCGGCCGGGGTTGAGAAGGGACCGCTCCTCCTCTATAGGCACGATCCGGTTCTCGCCATCTTAAGAGCGAAGGGCCGGGCACCTTCATGCCACCCTTCTTCCAATCGACATGCTTTCTCAACCTCCCGGGACCGATGCCCGTTTTCCATCACTTTGCTCTTTGCCCGCATTCGCGCTTCATCCGCCTCGTCATGGGCGAATTATGGATGGAAGCCGAGATGGTGGAGACAAGCCCCTTCTGCCGCACGCGCGATTTCCTGGCCATGAACCCGGCCGGGTTGCTGCCCGTTTTGGTGGAGCATGACGGCCAGGTGGCGGCGGGGCCGGATATTCTCGCCGAATATCTCGACGAGACACGCGGCCTCGTCCTCGAGGATCGCCGCCTGCTGCCGGAAAGCCCCGGTGAGCGGGTGGAGGTGCGGCGGCTGCTGCACTGGTTCAACGTGAAGTTTTTCCATGAGGTCAGCGAATTCGTGCTCACCGAGAAGGCCTATAAACGCCTCTTCCCGGAGGCTTTTCCGGGCGATGCGCCGAACACCAACGCCATCCGTGCGGCCTCGGCGAATATCCGCTATCACATGAATTACGTCGCGCATCTCATGGCGCGGCGGAACTGGCTCGCGGGTGATCGGCTGACCTATGCCGATCTCGCCGCAGCCGCGCATTTCTCGGCGGTGGATTATTTCGGGGACGTGCCTTGGGAGACAAGCGAAGCCGCGAAGAGCTGGTACGCCCGCGTGAAATCGCGGCCGGCCTTCCGCGCCCTGCTGGCCGACCGGCTGAAGAACATCCTCCCCGCGCCTCATTACACCGATCTCGATTTCTGAGCCCGACCGAAGCCAGGGACTTGCTGCCAGAGCTCGTGGAGAAGCATGGCTTCTCGACCTTTGGAATCGCACCCGCCAAGGCTCCGGCCGAGCGCGAGGCAAGGCTGCGCCACTGGCTGTCGATCGGCGCCCAGGGCGAGATGGAATGGATGGCGCGCGAACCGGAGAAGCGCGCGAGCCCCGTCGGCCTGTGGCCCGAGGCGCAGGGCGTCATCATGCTCGGCCTGAACCACGCGCCGGAATTCGATCCGCTCGCGCTCCTCGAAAACCGCGAGGCCGGGGCGCTCGCGGCCTATGCCATGCGGCGGGATTATCACGACGTCATCAAGGGGCGCCTGAAAGCCCTCGCGGTCGATTTCGTCGCGAGGACGGGCGCGGCGGTAAAGGTTTTTGTCGATACCGCGCCGGTGCTTGAAAAGCCGCTCGCGGCCGAAGCCGGCCTCGGCTGGCAGGGCAAGCATACGGTGCTGGTGAGCCGCGAATTCGGGAACTGGCTCTTCCTCGGCGCAATCTACACGACGCTGCCGCTGGAGCCGGACCCGCCGGAAAAAGACCATTGCGGCTCCTGCCGGCGCTGCCTCGATATCTGCCCGACCGACGCCTTCCCCGCACCCTACCAGCTCGATGCGCGGCGTTGCATCGCCTATCTCACGATCGAGCACAAGGGAGCGATCGCGCGGGAGTTTCGCGCGAAGATCGGAAATCGCATCTTCGGCTGCGACGATTGCATCGCCATCTGCCCCTGGAACAAGTTCGCGCAGGGCGCGCGCGATGCGAGGCTCGCGACACGCAAGGATCTCCTGCACAAACCGCTCGCGGAATATGCGATGCTCGATGACGCGGGCTTCCGCGCGCTTTTCGCGGGAACGCCCATCAAGCGGACGGGACGCGACCGATTCCTGCGCAATGTCCTGATCGGCATCGGCAACAGTGGCAATCCGGCTCTCGCGGCCTCTGCCGAGCCGCATCTCGATGATCCTCATCCGCTGGTGCGCGGTGCGGCGGTGTGGGCGCTCTCGCGCCTGCTTCCGGCTGAAGCCTTTGCGACCCTCGCGAACCGCCATGCCCCCGCCGAAATGGATGAGCCTGTGCGCGAGGAATGGGAACTCGCGTTGATGGAATTGCCCCTTGCAGAAACCACATCCGGCACGGCATGAAACCGGCATGAATCTGCTGATCCTGGGTTTGGGTTATTCGGCTCGCGCTTTCGCCCTGGAAGCGCGCGGGCTGTTCCCCTCCATCGTCGTTACCGCGCGTTCGCCAGAGAAGGTCGCGCGATTGCGCGGCGAGGGCTGGAGCGCCCTGCCCTTCGATGGCGAAAGCGCCTCGCCCGAACTGGAAACCGCAATCTCTGGCGCGAGCCACGTGCTTGTTTCCGCGCCGCCCGGCGAGCGCGGCGATCCCGCGCTGCGCGTTTTGCGCGCTGCGCTTGCGGCCTCGCCCGCGCTGAAGCGCGTCATGTATCTCTCCACCATCGGGGTTTATGGCGACCATGACGGGCAGTGGGTGGATGAGGAAAGCCCGCTCCAGCCCGTATCGCCGCGCGCGCGCCAGCGCCTCGCGGCCGAGGAGGCTTGGCAGGCTTTCGCGCGGCAGAAGGCTTGCGATCTCGGGATTTTCCGCCTCTCCGGCATCTATGGGCCCGGGCGTTCGGCCATCGATAACCTGCGCGCCGGCACAGCGCGTCGCATCATCAAGCCGGGGCAGATGTTCAATCGCATCCATGTCGCGGATATTGCCGGGGCGCTGGTGGCCGCGAGCCACCATGAGGGACCGCTCGGCACCTTCAACCTCACGGATCACGAGCCCGCGCCGCCGCAGGATGTGGTGGAATTCGCCGCATTGCTGCTTGGGCTTCCCGTGCCGCCGGATATCCCGTTCGAGGCGGCTGAACTTTCCGAGATGGGGCGCAGCTTCTATGGCGAGAACAAATGTGTCGCGAATGGGCTGATCCGCTCCACGCTCCGCTACCGCTTCCGCTGCCCCACCTATCGGGAAGGGCTTCGGGCCTGTCTCTGAACGCGGCCTTCAGGCCGCGTAGCGGCTGGCATCCGCGCCGTAATGCTCGATGTAGCGCGGATCGATATCGGCCACGCGGAGCGTGACGAACACATCCGTCGTGCCGAACTGGTGATCGATCACCGCGCCATCGCCAAAGGTCGCGCCGAGGCGCAGATAGCCCTTGATGAGCGGCGGCAGCGCCTTCATCGCGGCCTTGATGTCCACCGCCTCGCGGGGGCGGCGATCCATCCGCACATGCAGGCCCGGCAGTGCCTTCACACGGGCATTGCGGTTGCCCGCGGCGTGGTGCTCCAGGAAGGCGAGCGCCAGCGAGAGGGCTTCGGGCTCGATGCCCTCGAAGCTCGCGCAGCCGAACATCACATCGATGCGGTGATGCAGGATATAGCGCCAGACACCGTGCCAGAGCAGCTCCACGGTCCGCTTGTCGCGATAGGGCTTGAGCACGCAGGAGCGCCCGAGTTCCAAGAGCCGGAGCCCGCGATTGCCATCGAGAAAGCGCGAGAGATCGTATTCGCCAGCCGTGTAGAAATCGGCGCCGGCCGCCTCGGCCACATCCGATCTCAACAGCCGGTAGGTGCCGATCACCTTGGGTTTCACCTGGCCGAAGCGATTGATCTTGCCCTTGCGGTCGACAACCATGATGTGGTCGCAGAGCCGGTCATAGGGGTCGATGTCCCGCCGCGAGAGGAAGCCGCGCGCGTCCGGCCTGGCGCCCATCTCGTCGTAGAACACCTTGAAGCGCAGGCGCTGGCAGCGGCGAATGTCCTTCGTCGTTCGCGCGAGGCGCACTTCGAGATCGCCGATCCGGCCGAGGATATCGGGCATGCCGCCGGTATCACGCACAATCCGTTCGGTGGGGTTGAGGCGCGTGACCATTTCGCGGGAAAAGCGGGGGACAGGGGCCAGCGCGCCCCAGCCGCGGGTTGAAGAAGAGGCGGATACGGCGGACGCGCCGGAGCGCGGGCGAAGCATGGCAGGCTCTCCTGCCGGCATGTTTCCGAAAGGAAACCCGGGCCGGCTGTTGAAAGAGATGCCCGGTTTTCGTGACGAAGTCATGACCAATCTGCGCTCAAGCGACGGCGCGGGGTGCCTTCAGCAGGCGATCCAGCGCCAGAAGGAAAGGCTCGCGGTCGAGCGGCTTGGCGAGGAAGGCGTCGAAGCCGGCCGCAAGGCAGGCCTCGCGATCTTCCCGGAAGGCATTGGCCGTGAGCGCGAGTGCCGGCACCGGATGGCGTTTCAGGCGCTTTTCCACCGCCCGCCACTGCGCAATGGCGGAAAGGCCGTCGAGTTCGGGCATCCGAACGTCGAACAGCACGCAATCGAAAGGTGTCCCGCCGGGCGTGATGCTCGCCTGAAGGAGATCGAGCGCCTCGCGGCCCGTGGAGGCGCGGATCGGCTTTCCGCCAAGCCGCTCCACCAGTCGGCCGGCCAGCAGGGCGTTGATGTCGTTGTCCTCGGCAATCAGCACCCGCCGGCCGAGGAGCGGCTCGGCGAGCAGCGTCTCGCCTTCAGCCATGGTGATCCTGCCAGGCTGGCCGGGCTCCCAATCGGTGAGCTGGGCCAGAAGCGAGCGACGACGCACGGGCTTGACCAGATAGCGATCGAACCCGGCCGCCTGCGGTGCCCCGAAGGCGCGGCGCTCGAAGGGCGACAGAAGCACGAGATTTCGGCGGCATCCGACCGCATTTCCGGCCGAAACCAGCGCGCGCGCATCCTCCGGCCCGAGGGCTGCATCGATCATCATCAGATCCGGCCGGAAGTCGCGGATCGTCGCAAGGGCTTCGGCGGGCGAGGTCGCATGACGCGTTTCCGCCTCGACCTCCGCCAGGGTGCGGGCGATGAAGCGCCCCTCGAAAGCGCCGGCGCTCACCACCAGCACGCGCCGGCCTGCCAGCTCGGGAACCGCCTCGGCGCGCGGCGACGCAGCGGATTGCGGCGTTTCCAGCGGCAGCAGCAGGGTGAAGACGGAGCCTTGTCCCTCGGTGCTTTCCAGAGTGATGTCGCCACCCATCAGCCGCGCGAGGCGACGGGAGATCGCGAGGCCCAGCCCGGTGCCGCCATGGCAGGCGGCGGTTTCACGATCTGCCTGTTCGAACTCGGCGAAAATCGCTTCCTGCCGGCCCTCGGGAATGCCCGGCCCGGTATCGGCGATGCGGATGGCTAGGCTGTCCTCGCCCTGCCGCGCGAGGGTGAGGCCAACCCCGCCGCGTTCGGTGAACTTCACCCCATTGCCTGCGAGGTTCGTGACGATCTGCCGGAGGCGATTGCCATCGGCACGAATGATCGCCGGAACATCGCTCGCAAGATGCGCCGCAATTTCCAGGCCCTTGCCCTGGGCCCGGGGTGCCAGCAATTCGACGACCCCTTCGAGGAGCGGCCCGATCTCCACCTCCTCCTCGGCGATGGTCAGCTTGCCGGCCTCGATGCGCGAGAAATCGAGAATCTCCTCGATGAGGGTCAGCAGGGCCTCGCCGGAGGTCTTGATGGCGCGCGCGTAATTGGCCTGCTCGGGATCGAGGCGCGTGTCGAGCATCAGGTCGGCCATGCCCAGAACGCCATTGAGCGGCGTGCGGATTTCATGGCTGACCGTGGCAAGAAAGCGCGATTTCGCTTCATTGGCCGCCTCGACCTCGGCCTGTGCACGGCCAATGCGCTCCAGCCGGTCGGCCAGCCTGGCACGCTCCGCTGCCAGGGCCACAAGCTCCGCGCGCTGGCGGCGCTGGTCGGCGATCAGCCACAGGCAGATCGCCAGCGCCACGATCGCAACCGCGCCCAGAATCGAAGCAAAAGCCCAGGCGAGCCCCGCCGAATTCACCGCAAACATGACGCCCACCAGACTGATCTTGTGGCTGGTTTTCTTGTTCTTTGCGACCAGCATGGCGCGCGATGGTGAACAACGCCTTGGGCGGATTCCGGAATCACCGCTTCTGCTTAAGGGAAGCTTCCGTTCACCTTGACCTAAACCGCTTCCAGCGCGCGGGCGCGCATGGCCACGGCTTCCGCGAGATGGCGGCGGGAGACATGCTCTTCGCCATCAAGGTCTGCAAGCGTGCGCCCGACCTTCAGGATGCGATGGAAAGCCCGGGCCGACAATTTCAGCTTCTCCGCCGCCTGCCGCAGAAGCGCAGCACCCTCGGCATCGGGCCGGGCGATCTCTTCGACCAGTGCGGCCGGCGCGGCGGCATTGGTGCGGATATCCGGCGCGCCAAGGGTTTCGAACCGCGATTGCTGGATGGCGCGCGCCCGCGCCACCCGCTTCCCGACATCGGCCGAACGCTCCTTCGGCGGCGGCAAAAGCAGATCGTTGAGATCGACCGCCGAGACCTCGATCAGCAGGTCGAAGCGGTCGATCAGCGGGCCCGAAAGGCGCCCCACATATTGCGCCATGCATTTTTCGTTCGGCGCGCGCTTGCAGGCATAGCCCGCTTCGAGCGCCCGGCCGCAGCGGCACGGGTTCATCGCCGCCACGAGCTGGAACCGCGCGGGATAGGTCGCGCGATGGTTCGCGCGGCTGACGACCACCTCGCCGGTCTCGATGGGCTGGCGCAGGGAATCGAGCGCCTGGGCCGAGAATTCCGGCAATTCATCGAGGAAGAGCACGCCGCGATGCGCGAGGCTGACCTCGCCGGGCTTTGCATGCAACCCGCCCCCGGTCAGCGCGGCCATGCTCGCGGAATGGTGCGGCGCACGAAAAGGGCGCCGGTCCGTCAGCGCGCCATCCCCCAGAAGCCCGGCAATGGAATGCACCATCGAGACTTCCAGCAATTCGCGCGGCTCAAGCGGCGGCAGGATGGAGGGCAGCCGCGCCGCGAGCATGGACTTGCCCGCGCCGGGCGGCCCGGCCATCAGCAGGTGATGCCCGCCGGCCGCCGCGATTTCCAGCGCGCGCTTGGCGCTTTCCTGGCCCTTGATGTCACCGAGATCGGGCAGCACGCCATCCGCCGCGCGGATGGCCGGCTCCGGCCGGCGCAGAATCTGCGTGCCCTTGAAATGGTTCGCGAGCTGGATGAGGTTCTGGGGTGCCAGAATATCAATCGCGTCGCCTGCCCAGGCCGCTTCCGCGCCGGAGGCCCTGGGGCAGATGAGCCCGAGCGAGCGGCCTTGCGCGGAGATCGCCGCCGGCAGCACGCCCGCAACCGGCGAGAGCGAGCCATCCAGCGCGAGTTCGCCCAGCACGCAATATCCATCGAGCGCATCCGGCGGGATCGCGCCGATCGCGGCCATCACGCCGAGCGCGATGGGGAGATCGTAATGGCTGCCTTCCTTCGGCAGATCGGCTGGCGCCAGATTGACGACGATGCGCTTCGCCGGCAGCGCGAGACCGGAGGCGGTGAGCGCGGCACGAACCCGCTCTCGCGATTCCGCCACCGCCTTGTCCGGCAGGCCGACGAGCACGAAGGCCACCAACCCGCTCGCCACCTGCACCTGAACATCGACCGGTCGCGCCTCGATGCCCTCGAAGGCGACAGTCGCGACGCGTGACACCATGATCCCGACCCCCAAAACCGCCAATACCCTAGCGGCTGGGAACAAAATGGCAACCGGGATCAGGAAGAGCCGATCAGGATGCCGACGGCCAGCACCAGCGCGCCTCCCACAATGACCTGCATGATGGAGCGCATGAACGGTGTCTCCATGTATTTCGTGCGGATCCAGGCAATCGCCACCAGCTCCACCGCCACGATGGCCGCGGCGAGCGAGGTCGCGATCCAGAAGGCGTTCGGCACGGAGTTCGGCACGAGATAGGGCAATGCATGGCCGAGGCCGCCCACGGTGGTCATCACCCCGCAGGCAATGCCGCGCAGCCAGGGCGAGCCGCGACCGGAAATCTTCCCGTCATCGCTCATCGCTTCCGTGATGCCCATGGAGATGCCCGCGCCGATGGAAGCCGCAAGGCCGACCAGGAAGGTCTCCCAGTTGTTCTTGGTGGCGAAGGCGGCCGCGAAGAGCGGCGCAAGCGTGGAGACCGAACCATCGATCAGCCCCGCGAGCCCCGGCTGCACATAGGTCAGCACGAACTGGCGGTGACTTGCGGCCTTCTCGCCCTCGATCGCATCGGTGGTGATGAGTTCACCCTCAAGCCGCTCGGCCTTCTTCTCGTGGCCGCGCTCGATCTCCGCGAGGTTCAGGAACATCTCGCGCAGGCGCGTGTCGAGCGATTGCGCGGCGGCGCGATCGTAGAAATTCGCAGCCTGGATTTCCATCAGCGCGGCTTCGGCGCGCATCTGCTCGGGTTTCAGGTTCTTGGTCCACCACATCGGGCGGCGGGTGAGGAAGTCGCTCACATCCTCGCGGCGGATGGGCGGAAGGTGCTCGCCGAACCGCTGGCGATAAAGGTCGTAGAGCATCGCGCGATGACCGCGCTCTTCCTCGGCCATGCCCTCAAAGAGCCGCGCGGAGGCGGGAAACTCTGTCGCGCAGGCCTCGGCGAAGCTCTGGTAGATGCGGCTGTCCTCTTCCTCGTTGGCGATGGCCAGCGCCAGAACCTCGCGCTCCGTGAGTTCGGCGACGCGCTTGCGCGTGGAAAACACCGACAGGAACCCCATCGCGATACCTCACTCCATGGACCCGAACACGCGCGCATTCTTTCGAATGATTCTAAACTAGGCAAGCGCGACTTGAGGTGGGAATGCCATTTTGACCCTGAGGGCAAGAATTTTCTGCGGCCCCCGAATGCCTTCGGCAAATGCGCACCGCACTCCATGGAACAAGAGAAGGACATTCTGCTTGCGGGGTCGTGTCGTTCGGTATATCGAATTGTTCGTCAAAAGGAACGTTTCGTTCTTCAACACTGCTTCGCTGGAGCCCGCCAATGACCTTCTCCCTTTCCCGCCGCCAGGCCCTCGGTGTCGTTATCGGTGGCGCGATAGCGGCCCCTTCCGTGCTGCGTGCGCAGGCCATCAAGGAAATTCGCATCGATTGGGCGACCTATAACCCGCTGAGCCTCATCCTGCGTGACCAGAAGCTGCTCGAAACGGAATTCGAGAAGGAGAAGATCGCAATCCGCTGGGTGCAATCGGCCGGCTCCAACAAGGCGCTGGAATTCCTAAATGCCGGCTCCATCGATTTCGGCTCCACCGCCGGTGCCGCCGCCCTGCTCGGCAGGATCAATGGCAACCCCATCCAGGCCATCTCGGTGTTCTCGCGCCCGGAATGGACCGCTCTCGTCACGAAGCCCGGCAAGGGTGTTGAGAAGGTCGCGGATCTCAAGGGCAAGTCGATTGCCGTGACACGCGGCACGGACCCGCATATCTTCCTGATCCGCGCGCTGGCCGAAGCCGGCCTGAAGGAGCGTGACGCCCGCCTCGTGCTGCTGCAGCATGCCGATGGCCGCACGGCGCTCGCCCGCGGGGATGTCGATGCCTGGGCGGGCCTCGACCCGCTGATGGCCGCCGCTGAACTCGAGGATGGCGCGGCCCTGTTCCATCGCAGGCCCGAGCATAACACCTGGGGCATCCTGAATACGCCGACGGCCTTTGCCGAGAAGAACCCCGAAATCGTCAAGCGCGTGATCAATGTTTACGAAACGGCCCGCAAGGCCGCCCTGGCTGACATTAAACCGGTGCAAGCCGCACTGGTGGCCGCTGCCCGCCTGCCGGAGCCGGTGATCGCCCGGCAGTTGACCCGCACCGATCTTTCGACCAGCGTGATCGGCAAGGTGCAGGCCGAGACCATCACGGCCGCCGGCGTGGCGCTGCAGGAAGCGGGCGTGATCAAGGCGGATGTTGATGTGAAGGGGGTTGTCGCCTCCCTCATCGAGCCCAGGTTCACGGCGCATCTGGCGTCCTGATCAGGAGAAACCCATCCCGTGAGCGACACCCCGCTTGCGTCTTCGCGCGCTGAAACCGCATCGGGCTCCGCCTGGCGCGCTTTTTCCTGGAAAGGCTGGATCGGGCTGATCCTTCCCGTGCTGCTCGCGGTTCTGCTCGAATGGGGCGTGAGCGTGGGCTGGCTGGAAGGACGCTTCACGCCGCCGCCCTCCAAGATCGCGGCGACGCTGGGCGAACTCATCGCTTCAGGCGAATGGTTCCGCCATGCGCTGGCGACAGGCGGGCGCGTGGCCCTCGGCTTCCTGTTCGGCGCGGGCGCGGGCATCGTGCTTGGCACGCTTTCCGGCGCGGTTCCCGTCATCCGCCGTCTCATCGACCCCACGATCCAGGCCCTGCGCGCGGTGCCCTCCATCGCCTGGGTGCCCTTGTTCATCCTGTGGTTCGGCATTTTCGAGACGTCGAAAATCACCCTGATCGCCGTCGGGGTGTTTTTCCCCGTCTATCTCGGCGTGCTGGGCGCGGTGCTCTCCATCGATCGCAAGGTGATCGAGGTGGGGCGCGTCTTCCGCCTCTCGAAGCTGGAAACCGGGCGCCGCATCCTGCTCCCGGCCACGCTTCCGGCACTCGTGACCTCGCTGCGCGCGGGGCTGGGACTGGGCTGGATGTTCGTGGTCGCGGCCGAGATCATGGGGGCCAGCGAGGGACTTGGCTTCCTGCTGGTCGATGGCCAGCAGGTGGGGCGCTCCGATCTCATCGTTTCGGCGATCCTCTCCTTCGCCTTTCTCGGCTTCCTCACGGATGCGCTGCTCGCCGCCGCCACGCGCCCCTTCCTGCGCTGGCGCGACGATCTCTCGACCACCGAGAAGAACTGAAGGGAGAAGGGCTGATGCTGAAACTGGATTCCGTGTCGCGCACCTTCCCCGGCGGGCAGGAAGCCTTGCGCAACATCGCGCTCGACATCGCGCAGGGCGAGATCGTGGCGATGGTCGGTGGCTCGGGCTGCGGGAAGACCACGCTGCTGCGCCTTGTCGCCGGGCTCGATGCGCCGTCAACCGGCCGAATCGAACTCGACGGCCTGGACCTGCATGAGCCTTCCGCCGATGTCGGCATCATCTTCCAGGAGCCGCGCCTGCTGCCCTGGCTCGGCGTGGCGGACAACATCGCCTTCGGCATCGCCCATCTGCCCAGGGCGGAACGCGAGGCACGCGTGAGCCGCGCGCTGCTGCGCATCGGTCTCGCCGGCTACGAGACACGCTGGCCGCGCGAACTTTCGGGCGGGCAGGCCCAGCGCGTGGCGATTGCCCGCGCACTGGTGACACAGCCCAAGGTGCTGCTGCTCGACGAACCCTTCTCCGCGCTCGACGCCTTCACGCGCGCTTCCCTGCATGAGCATCTGCTCGCCTTGTGGGAAACCGACCGCGTGAGCCTGCTGATCGTCACGCATGATGTGGATGAGGCCGTGACGCTCGCCGATCGCATCGTGGTGATGCAGCCGAAGCCGGGGCGGATCTTCACGGAAATCGGGGTCGATCTCCCCCGCCCGCGCGACCGGCGCTCGGATGAATTCCATGCCGTGAGCCGCCGCGTGCTCGATGCGCTTGACGGATCGCTCACGGAAGGCCAATCCAGCCCCGCGCCCGGCAAGAACGAAACCGCCGCCTTCTGGTGGTAAGCCGGCCGACGAGGTGGATGATGTCCGAGACCGTGATCGACGCCGAAGCCCTCCGTGCGCTTCAGGCGCCGCTGAAGGCGAAATATCGCGAGGATCAGAGTGCCGCCATCATCACCCTTCGCGCCAGGGGCGAGATTGACGAGGCGAAAATCGCCTGCAAGCTCGAAACGGGTCGCGCCATCGCGGAAGCGGGCCTTCACCCTCTCACGGGCGGCTCGGGCGCGGAACTCTGCTCCGGCGACATGCTGCTCGAGGCGCTCGTCGCCTGCGCGGGCGTGACGCTGAAGGCCGTCTCCACCGCGCTCAACATTCCGCTGCGCGCTGGCCACGTGACGGCCGAGGGCGATCTCGATTTTCGCGGCACGCTCGGCGTGGACAAGGAAGCCCCGGTGGGCTTCAAGGCGATCCGCCTTGTCTTCAGGCTCGATACCGATGCGAGCGAGGAGCAGATCGCGCAGCTCATCAAGCTGACGGAACGCTATTGCGTGGTGTTCCAGACGCTGCGCAACCCGGCCGCCTCCAGTGTGCAGGTCGAGCGCGTCTGATGCTCGCGGAAGCCACGCTTCTGCTTCTTGCAAAAATGGGGGTCGCCGCGGCGATTGTGGTGGTGGTTTCGATCATCGCTGAAAAATCCAAGCCGTTCATCGCGGCCATGGTGGCGACCCTGCCGGTTTCTGCGGGTCCGGCGCTGGTCTTTCTTGCGCTGGGGCATGATGACGCCTTCATCGCATCCGCGTTGCTGGGAAGCCTCATCACCAACATGGCACTGGCCTTCTACATCTCGGCCTATGGCTGGCTGGCGCAGCGTTTTTCCACGCTGCCCGCCCTTGGCGGAGCCTTTCTGCTCTGGCTCGCGCTGGGCCTTACCCTGAAGCAGCTGCCATGGAACATTTCTCTCGCATTGCTTGCCAATCTGGGGGTCTATCTCGCCTTCATCCCGCTCACGCGGCATTTTCTTGCGGCGCGGGCAGGTGCCCTGCCGCCCCGGCCCTGGTTCGCGCTGCCCGTGCGCGCACTGGGCGTTTCCGCGCTGGTCGCGGCGATCACGCTGCTGAGCGATCGCATTGGCCCCTATGGCTCCGGCTGGCTCGCGGTTTTCCCGGTGGTGCTCTCGAGCCTCATCGTCATCCTGCAGCCGCGCATCGGCGGACCCGCGACTGCCGCGATGATCGTGAGCGGCCTGCCCGGCATGATCGGCTTCGCGATCGCGCTTGCGGCCGCCTCGATCCTTTCCGAGCCCGTCGGGCGCTATGCGGCGCTGGCGGTCGGGCTTGTCATCACGCTCATCTGGAATGGCGCATTGGTGCTGATGCGCGGCCGGCAGGCCTGAGCCTCATTTCCCGCTGAGCATCGCCTTCAGCCGATAGAGCGCCTCTTGCGCCTCGCGCGGGCTCATCTCGTCAGGATCGAGCATGCGCAAGGCCTCATGCACGGGATCAGCGCCAGCCTGAAACGGCGGCGGGGCGCTTTCCGCCACACGGAAGAGCGGCAGATCATCCGGGCTGGCAAGGCGGGGATGCGCGCGATCCGCCTTCTCGAGTTCCGCAAGGATGGAGCCGGCGCGCGCCACGACAGAGGTCGGAAGACCCGCGAGTTTCGCAACCTGGATGCCATAGGAACGATCCGCCGCACCGGGAATCACCTCGTGCAGGAAGATGACATCGCCCTTGAAGGTCGTGACTTTCATCGTCACCGGGGCGAGGCGCGGAAGGCGGCTCCCGAGCGCGGTGAGTTCATGGAAATGCGTGGCAAAAAGCGCGCGGCAGCGATTCTGTTCGTGCAGGTGCTCGATGGCCGCCCAGGCGATGGAAAGACCATCATAGGTGGCGGTGCCGCGCCCGATCTCATCGAGGATCACCAGCGCGCGCGGGCCGGACTGGTTGAGGATCGCCGCCGTTTCGACCATCTCGACCATGAAGGTCGAGCGGCCCCGCGCAAGGTCATCGGCTGCGCCGACTCGGGAGAAAAGCCGGTCCACGAGGCCGATGCGGGCGCTTTGCGCCGGCACGAAGCTTCCCATCTGCGCGAGGATCGCGATCAGCGCGTTCTGGCGCAGATAGGTCGATTTGCCGGCCATGTTCGCGCCGGTGACAAGCAGGATGCGCCCGCCCTTCTCGCTGCCTGAGAGATCGCAAGGGTTCGCGATGAAGCTCTCGCCCGCCTTTCGCAAGGCCGCCTCGACAACCGGATGGCGTCCGCCCGCGATCTCGAAATCGAGCCCCTCGGTGATGACGGGACGCGCGTAATTCTCGCGATCCGCCAGTTCCGCGAGGCTTGCGAGGCAATCGAGTTGCGCAAGCGCTTCCGCCACGCGGCGCAAGGGTTTCTCCTCGGCCAGAAGGGCTGCGGCGAAAGCCTCGAAATGGCGCAATTCGCATTTGAGCGCCCGATCCGAGGCTTCGAGGATTTTCCGCTCCAGCCCGCCGAGTTCCGTGGTGGTGAAGCGCATCGCGCCGGCCATGGTCTGGCGGTGCACGAACTGGCCCTGATGCGGTGGCTGGAGCAGTCTTTCGCCCACCGCCTGTGGCACTTCGATGAAATAGCCAAGCTGGTTGTTGTGCTTGATGCGGAGCGTGCGCGCATCAATTTCTTCGCGGTAGCGCGTCTCCAGCCCGGCAATCACGACACGGCTGTCGGTTCTCAACGCGAGGCATTCATCGAGTTCGGGGTCAAAGCCGGGGCGAATGAAGCCGCCATCGCGCCGCACGAGCGGCAAATCCTCCACCAGGCCGGCCATCACGCGACGACCGAGCGCGCCGGGTGCCCGCGCGAGCGCTTCGCGCGCATCGGCGATGAGCGCCGGCACCTCGGCGGGAAGCGCGCTCGCCAGTTCCTCCGCCGCGAGAATGGCGCGGGCGATGGCCTGAAGATCGCGCGGGCCGGCGCGATCGAGCGCGAGGCGCGTCAGCGAGCGCAGGAGGTCCGGTGCCTCGCCGAGCGAAGCCCGCAAGGCGCGTCGCCGATCGGAATTTTCGATCAGGAAAACGATGGCTTCCTGCCGCGCTTCGATCACCGCGAGAGAGAGGACCGGCGCCCCGAGCCATTGCGCGAGGAGCCGCCCGCCAGCTGCCGTCACCGTCCGGTCGATGGTTGCAAGCAGGCTGCCCGCGCGCTCTCCGGCGAGGGTGCGGGTGAGTTCAAGGTTCAGCCGCGTGGCGGCATCAATCGCCATGGTCTCGGCGGAGGCGCGCCGGCGCGGGGCCATCAGCGGCGCGCGCTGGCCGAGCTGCGTGCGGTCCAGATAGGCGATCAGCGCCCCGAGCGCCGCAACTTCCGGCCGGGAAAATCCGCCGAAGGCATCAAGCGTGGCCACACCGAAGTAATCGAGCAATCGCCGCTCGGCCGAAGCCGGGTCGAACCCGTCGCGCGCCTGCCGGGTGATGGCGAAACCGGGATTATGCCAGAGAATACTGAGGTTCTTCTCTTCCAGCAGCGCATCGGGCACGAGCATCTCGCGCGGGTCGAGCCGGGCGATTTCGCCGGCAAGATCGGCTTCACCCACGCGGCCCGCCACGATTTCGCCGGTGGAGAGATCAACCGCGGCCAGCGCGTAGTCCCATTGCTCGTCCCCAGCTTTCTGGCGGGTGATGGCGGTGAGCAGGCTCGCGCGGCGCGCATCGAGCAGGCCCTCCTCGGTGATGGTGCCGGGCGTGACGATGCGCACGACATCGCGCCGAACCACGGCCTTGGACCCGCGCTTCCTCGCGTCCGCCGGGTCTTCCAGCTGCTCGCAGATCGCCACGCGATGGCCCGCGGCGATGAGGCGGTGGAGATATTCATCGGACCGCGTGACGGGCACGCCGCACATCGGGATATCCTCGCCGGCATGCTTGCCGCGCTTCGTGAGAACGATCCCGAGCGTGCGCGATGCGATTTCCGCATCGCGGAAGAACAGCTCGTAGAAATCCCCCATGCGGTAGAAGAGCAGGCAATCCGGGTTCGCGGCCTTGATCTCGATGTATTGCGCCATGGAGGGCGTTGCGTTCGGGTCGCGCGGCGGTGCCTCGTAGGGCTCCTGCGGAGGATCGAAAGCGGGGTCACGCATCGCAAACGGGCTCTTGGGAAAGGCGGCCTGATACTTTGGCCTAGCATGTCTGGAGAAATCCACGAAAGTCCGATGCGAATGTTCGATTGCCCTTGGCTTGAGCCTTGGGGATAACCTTCGTAAGGGTGGAGGCCCGGCAGCATGCCGGCCGGCTGCGAGGGACAGCCGGGCCCGAAAGACAAGAGAGAAAAGACACGATGCCCGGCGAATTCGACAAGCGACCCCACACGCGCCCCACCTTCACAGACCAGGAAGCGCTGGATTTTCACGCGCGCGGCAAGCCCGGCAAGCTCGAGGTCGTGCCGACCAAGCCGATGGCGACACAGCGCGATCTGTCGCTTGCCTATTCGCCGGGCGTGGCGGTGCCGGTGAAGGCCATCGCGGCCGAACCTGCCACGGCCTATGATTACACCGCGCGGGGGAACATGGTCGCGGTGATCTCGAACGGCACGGCCATCCTCGGCCTCGGCAATCTCGGCGCGCTCGCTTCCAAGCCGGTGATGGAAGGCAAGAGCGTGCTCTTCAAGCGTTTCGCCGATATCGATTCGATCGATCTCGAGGTCGATACGGAGGATGCAGAGGCCTTCATCAACGCCGTGCGTTATCTCGGCCCGTCCTTCGGCGGCATCAATCTCGAGGATATCAAGGCGCCGGAATGCTTCATCATCGAGCAGCGCCTCAAGGAATTGATGGATATCCCCGTCTTCCATGACGACCAGCATGGCACGGCGATCATCGCGGCGGCGGGCCTGCTGAACGCGCTGGAAATCACGGGCCGCGATATCCACTCGACGCGACTCGTGGTGAATGGCGCAGGCGCGGCGGGCATTGCCTGCGTCGAACTTCTCAAGGCCATGGGCTTCAAGCCCGAGAACGTGATGCTCTGCGACACGAAGGGCGTGATCTACCAGGGCCGCACCGAGGGCATGAACCAGTGGAAGAGCGCCCATGCCGTGCCCACCACGTCGCGCAGCCTTGCCGATGCGATGAAGGGCGCCGATGCCTTCTTCGGCCTTTCGCAGAAAGGGGCGCTCACGAATGAGATGGTGGCCTCCATGGCGGATAACCCCATCATCTTCGCCATGGCGAATCCCGATCCGGAAATCCTGCCGGAAGAAGTGGCCGCCATCCGCAACGATGCGATCATGGCCACGGGCCGTTCGGATTATCCGAACCAGGTCAACAACGTGCTGGGCTTCCCCTATCTCTTCCGTGGCGCGCTCGATGTGCAGGCGAGCGCCATCAACATGGAAATGAAGATCGCCGCCGCCGAGGCGCTTGCGCAACTCGCGCGGGAGGATGTGCCGGATGAGGTGGCCGCCGCCTATGCCGGCTCCCGCCCCCGCTTCGGGCGCGATTACATCATCCCCGTGCCATTCGATCCGCGCCTCATGGCGCGCATCTCGAGCGCGGTGGCCGTCGCGGCCATGGAAACCGGTGTCGCCCGCAAGCCGCTGAAGAGCCGGCAGGATTACGAGCGTGCGCTCTCCGCCCGCCGCGATCCGGTCGCCGGCGTCCTCGCGCGTGTCTTCGAGCAGGTGCGTCGCCGCCCGAAGCGCGTCGTGTTCGCGGAAGGCGAGGAGGAGGCGGTGATGCGCGCCGCCGTGAGCTTCGTGACGCAGGATCTCGGCACGGCCATCCTCGTGGGGCGCGAGGATCGCATCCAGCAGACGGCTGCGCAGAATGGCATCGACCTGAAAGGCGGAATCGAGATCATCAATGCGCGGATTTCCACTCGCAACGCGGCCTATACGCAGTTCCTCTACGAGAAACTGCAGCGCAACGGCTATCTGCAGCGCGATTGCCAGCGCCTGATCAACAATGACCGCAACACCTTCGCGGCCTCCATGGTGACTCTGGGCGATGCCGATGCGATGGTGACGGGCGTGACGCGCAACTACTCCGCCGCGCTTTCGGAAATCCGCCGCGTCATTGCCGACAAGCCCGGCCATCGCGCCATTGGCGTGAGCCTGGTGCTCGCGCGCGGGCGCACTGTGATGGTCGCGGATACGGCGATCCACGAAATGCCCACGGCCGAGGAACTCGCGGATATCGCGGTGGAAGCCGCCGGTGCCGCCCGCCGGCTCGGCTACACCCCGCGCGTGGCCCTTCTCGCCTTCTCGACCTTCGGCAATCCGGAATCCGAGCGCTCCGAGCGTGTGCGCGAGGCGGTGGAGATCCTCGATCGCCGCCGCGTCGATTTCGAATATGACGGCGAGATGGGGGCTGACGTGGCCTTGAACCCGGAAATCATGGCGGCCTATCCGTTCTGCCGGCTCTCCGGGCCGGCGAATGTGCTCGTCATGCCGGCCTTCCACTCGGCGGCCATCGCCACGAAGATGCTGCAGGAACTCGGCGGCTCCACCGTCATCGGTCCGCTCATCATCGGGCTGGACCGAGCGGTGCAGATCGCGCCGATCAATGTGCGCGACAGCGACCTCGTGAACATGGCGACGCTCGCGGCCTTCGGCATCGGCGGCTGATGCGCCCGCGCTTCGAGGCGCTGCCCATCGAGGAGGCGCTGCCGGGCCTGCGGCAGGCGCTCTCTGCGGGAAATCGCGCGCTGCTCGTCGCTCCGCCAGGAGCAGGCAAGACGACGCGCGTGCCGCTCGACCTGCTGGACGCCTCCTGGCGCGGGGATGGCACGATCCTCGTGCTTGAACCGCGACGCATCGCCGCGCGCGGCGCGGCCAGCCGCATGGCAAGCCTGCTCGGCGAAGCTTTGGGCGAAACCGTGGGCCTGCGCACCCGTTTCGAGAGCAAATCAAGCGCGAAAACCCGTATTCTCGTGGTCACCGAGGGTGTTTTTGCCCGCATGGCGGTGGATGACCCGGGCTTGCCCGGCCTCGCCGCCGTGCTCTTCGATGAATTCCATGAACGCTCGCTCGATGCCGATTTCGGCCTCGCTCTGGCTCTGGAATCGCAAGGCGCGCTGCGGCCCGATCTCCGGCTCCTCGTGATGTCCGCGACACTGGACGACCAGCGCCTCTCGACCCTGCTGGGCGATGCGCCGGTCATCCGCTCCGAGGGTCGCACATTCCCCATCGAGACGCGCTACACGGGACGGGACGGAACGAAGCGCATCGAGGAGCAGGTGGCAGGCGCGATTCTGGCGGCCTTGCGCGGCGAGCGCGGCTCCATCCTCGCCTTCCTGCCGGGCCAAGGCGAGATCGAGCGCGTCGCGCGCCTGCTGGAAGAGGCGAAACTCCCGGCGGATGCCGATCTCTGCCCGCTTTACGGCGCGCTGGATTTCGCCAAGCAGGATGCCGCGATCCGCCCCGCGCCGGCCGGGCGGCGGAAGATCGTGCTGGCGACGAGCCTCGCCGAGACCTCCCTCACCATCGAAGGCGTGCGGATCGTGATCGATTCCGGCCTTGCCCGCGTGCCGCGCCATGAGCCGGATCTCGGCCTCTCGCGGCTTGAAACGGTGCGTGTCTCGCGCGCCTCGGCGGATCAGCGGCGTGGTCGGGCGGGTCGCACGGAGCCCGGCATCGCCATCCGCCTTTGGGATGAGGCGCAGGATCAGGGCCTGCTGCCTTTCAACCGGCCGGAAATCCTCGAAGCCGATCTCTCGCGCTTCCGGCTCGATTGCGCGGGCGCGGGCATCACCGATCCCCTAAGCCTCGCGCTGCTCGATCCGCCGCCGAAAACGGCGTTGCGCGAGGCGACGAAGCTTCTCATGGAACTCGGCGCGCTGGATGAGGCCGGCCGCCTCACGGCGCGCGGGCGGCATTTGCGCGAATTGCCGCTGGAGCCAAGGCTTGCCGCCCTGGTGCTCGAAAGCGCACGGCGCGGGCAGGCGGAGGATGGCGCGCTCCTTGCCGCGCTCATTTCCGAACGCGGCCTTGGCGGCAATGTCAGCGATGCCGCCAGCCGGCTCGAACGCTTCCGCTCCGAACGCAGCCCCAAGGCGCAGGCCGCGCGCAGCCTGGCGCTCCGCTGGGCCGAGCGGGCCAGAAAGCTGGAACCCGCGCGCGGAGCAGAGGCCGTGCTTTCCGCCGGTGCGCTGCTGGCGCTCGCCTTCCCCGATCGCGTAGGCAAGGTGCGCGTCAATGGCGCGGTCTCGCTTTCCAATGGCCGGCAGGCGCAGCTCGACGCCACGGATCCGCTGGCGAAGGCGGGCTATCTCGTCGCGGCCGATCTCACCGGCACGGCGGCGCGGGCGCGAATCACGCTCGGGGCGGAGCTGACGCGCGCCGAGATCGATGCCGTGCTCGGCCATCTCATCCAGACGCAGGATGTCACGCGCTTCGAACCGGGCGCGGGCGCCTTGCGCCGGCGGCGAGAGACGCGGCTCGATGCCCTCGTGCTCGATTCCGCGACGCTTTCCGTGGAGGCGACGCCGGAGAATGCGAGCCTGCTCGCCGAAGCCGCGGCCCGCGCGGGTATCGATCGTCTCGGCTGGAGCAGGACGCAAAACCAGTTGCGTGCCCGCATCAGCTTCCTGCGGCAGGCGGGGCAGACGGACTGGCCGGATCTCTCCGATGCGGCCCTGGCCGAAACCGCCGGCGAATGGCTCGCTCCCTTCCTTCTCGGCAAGACGACACTCAACCAGATCGATGCCGAGACACTCGGCGCGGCGCTCGATGCGCTGATCCCATGGTCGGCGCGCCAGCGGCTGGAAGCCGAAGCGCCGACGCATTTCACCGCGCCCACGGGAAACAGCCACGCAATCGCCTATGACGGCGAGAACGCGCCGATGCTTTCCATCCGCGTGCAGGAGCTCTTCGGCCTCAAGCAGCATCCGACCATCGCGGGCGGTCGCCTGCCGCTGACGCTGGAACTGCTCTCGCCCGCGCATCGGCCGATCCAGATCACGAAGGATTTGCCACGCTTCTGGGCCGGTTCATGGGCGGATGTGCGCAACGATATGCGCGGCCGCTACCCCAGGCATGTCTGGCCGGACGACCCGGCCAATGCCGCGCCTACCGCGCGGGCGAAGCCTCGCGGAACTTGAAAAATCTGCGGGCGAAGCCTCGCGGAACCTGAGTGTTTTCCGATCTGACCGAATGAGATCGGATGCATTATCTCTTTGTTTGATCGCATTTTCTTGGCGCGAACCGGTGCCCACCCCCGCCTTCGCAGGGGCATGCTTCGCTTGAAAATGCTTCTCTCTTTCTTTTTTCGCATTTTCTTCACGCGAACCGGTGCCCACTTCGCTTGAAAATGCTCTAGTTCCGTTCCCATTGCTGGCGCCACTGGCGCTCGCCCATGGTGCAATCGGTTTCGCCGCGCGCGGGCGTGGCAGTCACGTCGTTCTGCGAGGGGCTTGCGAGTTCGCGCAGGATCTTCTGCTTGATGGCCGGGGCGAACTGGTCCTTCTCGGTGATCGTGAGCATGAAGGAGCCGGGACCGCCGATGACGCAATCGCGGTAATAATCGTCGAGATTGTCCACGTCATAGGGCGAGGACCAGCCGCGCTTGATGATGATGGGCAGCCCATTGATCACCACGCCCGCCTCCACGGCAGCATCGCGGGCGCGGGTCACGAGGCCGCCTTCGTTGTTCGGGCCATCCCCCGAAATGTCGATGACACGACGGATGGGCCGCACCTGCGCCTGCTTCAGGCGATCGATGCTGAATTCGATCGCGGTGGTCACCGAGGTGCGGCGCGCCCGGCGAACCGGCGCCTCGCGCAGCTTCTGCACGAAGGCCTCGGCGCTGGCCTGATCCTCGATGATCGACCAATCGGCGATCACATGACGTGTATTGACCCCGGCCCATTCGATGTAGGTGACGGCCACCTTTCCCACCATACCCTTGCGGATGGCATCGAGCACCAATGGCGAAGTCAGCGCCTCGATATAGCCGGTGCGCTGCAGGTTGAGTTCGTCGATATCCATCGAGAAGGAAATATCCACCGCAAGCACCAGCGCGACATCCACATCTGGCCCTGTCCCGGGAAAGAGATCTGAATCTTGCGCATTGGCGGGTGCAGATCCGGCAAAGGCCAGAAACGCGGCGGCACAGGCGAGCCGGGCGCAGCGCCCGAAGTCGGACAGCCAACGGGACATCAAGCCCCTCCCTGATTTGCCGAGAGTGTCGCATGATTCCCATCGAGGTAAAGGCCCGGGACGATCACATCCCCGGGAGCGGCGCTCGGCTTGCCGGCAACAGCCGCGCCGAGCGAAGGCCAGGCCCCTGCTGCTCGATGCGCCGCAAGGCAGGGGTGATCGGCTCGGAAATGACCGTCATCGAGAACGATGTGGCATGGATCATCTGCCCGTCCCCCTGGCTCAGCGCGACATGTCCAGGCCAGAACAACAGCGCGCCGCGCGGAAGCGTCGCGGGGTCGGCGGGCATGGCGAGCTGCAAGCCGAGTTCGCGCTCCTGCATGTCACTGTCACGCGGGGCAAAAATTCCGCAGGCGGAACAAACGGTTTGAACGAGGCCGGAACAATCGAGGCCGAGGCTCGATTTTCCGCCCCAGAGATAGGGCACGCCCAGAAATCGCTCCGCTTCCGAAATCGGATCATCCGGGCGCTCGGCCAGCGGGCGCAGGTGCTTCGCATAGACATGCCCGAGCGGCGTGCGAAGAAAACCGGATTCCTGCTCGAGCACGGCGATCTGTGCGCCATAGGGCAGGAACCCCAAGGGCGTCGCCTTCATGCTGGCAGAGGGGTAGAGAAAAGCCCGCAAGTCGGCCACGTGATGGGTCGCGGTCGGCAGGAGCGGGCCCAGGGCTTCTTCGGGACAATAGCCCACATAGCCGTCACGCCGGGCCTGCCCCCAGGCAAAGCCGGAAGCGCGGTCATAGACATCGAAGATCTCGCCCGCGATCAGTTCCGTCTCGAAACCGAGGCTCGTGTTCGGCGCCTTGCGGAGCGGCGCGCTGGAAGCGCGGATCTGCATGGGCTGCGGATCAGCATATCGCGGCGCGAAAACGATATCGCGCAAGGCACTTGCGGCGAGATCTTCGCGGAAGGCATGGCGACGGGGATCGAGGCTGGCGGAAATGTGGCTGGCGGAAATGTGGCTCGACATGGCATACCCGGCGAAGCGACAGGAAGCCAGCTTAGCGCAACGGGTTGTCCTGTGCCAGTTGGTCGGCACGCACCACGATGAGATCGGCCATCCTCTCGAGAAAGAGAGAGCCACGCACCGTGCGCTGGATGATCACGCTGCGCCGGTCTGCCGGATCGCGGCGGCGGGAAACCAGATCGAGATCGCCCATCGCGTCGAGCGCACGCGTGATGACAGGCTTGGTGACACCCAGCTTCTGGGCGAGGCCTCGCACCGTGTGCGGCGGCGGCTCCAGGTAGATGGTCAGCAGCACGACCATCTGACGAGCGGTCAGATCCATTTCCGCGCTGCGGACGAGATCCAAACCAACATCATGCCAAAGCTTCAGCGCCTGCGTAGGGCGGAGCTTCACGCTAATCAAGGATTCCCTGCCGTTCTGACATCGCTTCAACCGCGATCCCGCGATCATTTAAGAAATGAAATTTTGCACGACTTTATGAAGCTTGCCGCGCATTTAGGCAACTTTTAGTAGTTTCCGTTGTTGCTCATTTCTTGATAGAACTCCAGAATTCGACCAGCTTCGCAGCAAGGCGGGCCGCTTGCGGTTCGCCGCCTTCCGGTCGCCCGGGCCGAGCTGTCGGCGTCCAGCCATAAATGTCGAAATGAGCGTAGGAACGCGTATTCTGGACGAATTCCTTCAGGAAAACAGCTGCCGTGATGGCTCCGGCGAAGCCGCCGGAGGAAACATTGTTGATATCGGCCGATTTCGAATCGAGCATCGTCCGATAGGGTTTCCAGAGCGGAAGACGCCAGACCGGATCATTCTCGACCCGCCCGATGCGGGAAATTGCATCGGCCAGTTCGTCATCATCGGTGAAGAAGGGCGGAAGATCCGGCCCCAGCGCCACGCGGGCAGCCCCGGTCAACGTTGCAAAATTGAAAAGAAGATTGGGTTTCTCCTCATCCGCCAGGGTGAGCGCATCTGAGAGGATCAGTCGGCCCTCGGCATCGGTGTTGCCGATCTCGATCGTGGTCCCCGCGCGCGAGCGATAGATGTCCCCGGGGCGGAAGGCGGGGCCGGAAACCGAATTCTCGACGATCGGGAGAAGGACCCGGAGGCGCACCGGCAATTGCAGGCCCATGATGATCTCGGCCGCGGCCAGGGCGGCTGCGGCGCCGCCCATGTCCTTCTTCATCAGCAGCATGGAGTTCTCGGGCTTGAGGTTCAGCCCGCCTGTATCGAACACCACGCCCTTGCCCACCAGGGTGACCTTGGGGGCGCGCGAATCGCCCCAGGTGAGATCGACGAGACGGGGAGGATGCGCCGAAGCGGCACCGACGGCATGGATCATGGGCAGGTTTTCAGCCAGCAACTCCTCGCCGACGATCTCACGCAGCTCGGCGCGGAAGCGCTCGCCCAGTTCGCGGGCGGCAAGGGCCAGAGCTTCCGTCGTCAGGTCATTCGCAGGGCGATTGATGAGATCGCGGCCCGCTGAAACCGCCTCGGCCACCAGCCGGGCGCGAGCGATGTCCGCGCCGGGTAACGGCTGGAGGGAAACAGCCTCGCGCGCGACCGTCTTGAAGCGGTCGAAGCGATATTGTCCCAGATGGAAGCCCGTGAGCGCGAGGGTGGGGTTCTCGATCCGGCCCTCCACCCGCCAGAGCCCGGCGGGAAGATCGGTCGCGAGCTTGCCCAGAAGAAAGGGCTGCTCGACCAATCCCTCATCGCTGCCGATACCCAGAAGGGCGGCGACGGCCGCGCCGGTCTCTCCCGGAAGGACGAGGAGGCGACCCGCCATCGGCTTGAAGCCCACGCTGGCCGCATAGCTGCGTGCCATGGGTGGCAGCGTCTCCTGCAAGATGGGCCAGCCGGCCTCGCTGACAAGATGAACCAGGCGAACAGGCAGGGAAGAGGGCTCGCTCATGAGGCTTTGCAATCGCTCGAGGGATCGGGAATCCGGAAAGGATCAGGCTTCTTAACCGCAGATTAGGGTTAACCAGTTATTCCTGAGCCGTGAAGTGGGCAGCGCGCGTCCGGAAGATGAAAGTCTCGCGCCATCCCTGCTGGAAGGAAATGTTCAATGCCGAACCGGATGGGGCCCGTCATGCCCGGCAACCGAGGCACCGCTTCGCGCGCGATGAAGCGCCATTTCAGCGCCATCCTGCCGGTTCTCGCCATCGCCCTGGCCATCAGCGGGTGTTCCAGCCAGCTTGGCCAGTTCACCGGATCGCTGCGCGATGTGGGCAGACCAAACGCGCCGGCCGAGGCCGGAACAGCGAATATCGAGAGCCTCGCCCGCCGCTATGATACCAATCCTGGCGACAAGGCTGTTTCCATTGCTTATGGCGGTGCCCTGAGGGCTCGCGGCCAGTTCCAGCAGGCGGCTGCGGTGCTGCAACGCGCCTCGATCGTGAATGTGGGCGACAAGGAAGTGGCGGCCGCCTATGGCCGGGCGCTGGGCGATGTCGGCCGTTTCGATGAGGCGATGCGTGTGCTGAGCCAGGCGCATTCGGCTGACCGGCCGGATTGGCGGGTGCTGTCGAGCCAGGGTGTCGTGTCGGACCAGATGGGCCAGCACAGCCGGGCCCGGGAATTCTACGCCGAAGCCCTCAAGATCGTGCCGGATAACCCCAGCGTGCTCTCGAATCTTGGCCTTTCCTACCTGCTGACGCGCGATATCGCCAAGGCCGAGGAAATGCTGGCCCGCGCCGCGAGCATGGCGAATGCCGATCCGCGCATCGCTGCGAACCTCACGATGGTGCGCGGCCTGCGCAGCCAGGCGGCTGCCGCCCCGGCAACCCGCCCAGCGAAGCCCAAGGCATCACCCGCGCAGCGCTGAACGCGCAGTCGCTTGAGCAAGCTCAGGGCCACGCGACCAGGGCCAATGTCCCACACAGAGTCGAACCTCATCAACCCCAAGGACTCTCGTTTTGACCGAGAGACAACCGGGGGCCATGACAGGAGGCGCGATTCTTGAGGATCAGACTGGGCCTGCTGGTTATTCTCTTCATGCTCGTCGCAGCCGGCGGGATCGCATGGCTCGGCATCGATCGCGGCGGCCGGTTTACCCTTGCCGAGCGTGTCGAAAATGCGTTGCGCATGCCCTTCGAGAGAACTGACATTCCCGCGGGTGCAACTGCTCCGGCTCAAAAGGCGCGCCATGTTCCGGCCCAGCGCCTTGCGCCACTGGTCGTGGACTTGCATTCGTGGATGACCGCCGAAACCCAGCTTTCCGGCCAGCCGGAGGCATTGGTCACCGCCGTGCGCCGCGCCGGGTGGAACTACATTCGCCCCGCCTTGCTTGGTCCGAATGGAAACCCCGATGCATGTTGCGGAGAACGCGTGATCGCCGCGATCGAGGCCGCAATCCGTCATGCGCGACAGAATGGACCTGTGCTTGAGGATGCAATCTTCGTGGTTGGCGAATCAGGCGGCGGCTTTTCCGCGCTGTGCTTCCTGCTCGGCAGCACCATGCCGGTTCGCGGTGTTTTCGCCTGGGCTGCCATCACCGATCTGGTGGCCTGGCATCGGGAGCAGGCGGGGACCCGCTATGCTGAGGGAATCGAGCGCTGCACCGGCAGCAAGGATCAGTTGAACGTCAGCGAAGCGCTCCGCCGCTCGCCCGCGCACATGGCCATTGTCCGGCATGGAAATTACCCGGTCACTCGCCTTTACGCGGGAATTCACGACGGCTGGCGCGGGGCCACGCCGATCACCCACTCCATCGACTTCTTCAATCGGCTCGCGTCGCAATGGGAGCCCGCAAAGGTCATCTCGGCTTCGGAAATCCTTGCCCTTTTGCGACGCTCTGCACCGGGCGGGGCGGAACGACCTCTTGCATCGAGGCAACCGGTGCATTTCCTTCGCGAAGCCGGCCCGATGCAGCTGGTGATCTATGAAGGCGCGCACGAGATGCTAACGGCACAGGTCATTGCCGACATCCGCGAAATCGCTGGAACGGCCCTTCCGCCCTGACATCAATAAACCTCATGGCGGTTCAGTCAGATCAATCTTGAAGGTTCGCCCTACCGCCTTAACACGAATGGCTTGCGGGGTTCGCTGGACGAACTGACGGTTTTCGGTTCCGGATCGTTCCAAGGGAGAGACAAGCCTGAAAAGCATTGTAGCGCACCTTTGTGGCGCAGTCGTGCTCGCGCAACACTCTGATCAGGCTTAAGCTTCTGGCGCATAGAGGGAATCCAAAAGAATGACGATTATATACTTCCAGCACCACAGCCGAATCGGGCATGGTGCAACCTCCGATAATCGCCCTTTGAAAGAATGTCGCGCTCCTGACGCAAACGCTGGTTCTCGCGACGAAGGCGATCAGTTCCTCGCGCTCTGCCGATGTCGGGCCATCGGTTCGCCTGCCGGAATCGCGATCGGCCTGCTTCACCCAGTTGGCGATGGATTGCACGGTTGGCTCGAACTCACGAGCCAGCTCTTCAGGCGTGCGGCCGGACCGGACCAACTCCACCATCTGCCGCCGGAACTCCGGCGGATAGGCACTTCGGAAACGGGGCATGGGACACTCCAGAACATCACTTCAAAGGTGTCCACAAAAGCGGGTCAACTCCAACTCCATCCACCGAGGTGAAGCTATTGTTCGCAGCCTGGACGGAATGGTCAGGCGCTGCGGGCGGAGGCGCCATGTCGGTCAAGCGCTTCTCGCAGGCGCTGGCCAATCGCGGATTGCACCGCAGCAAGCACCATACAACCATGCGGGCCGTGTTCGAGGGCGTGCGGCTTCTTTCGGGTATGGCGCCTTGCGGTTCCAAAAGCTAGGATTTTGGCGTCTTGAGGCCCCAAGTCTTGAATTGTTAGGATTTCTCTGTTAGGTGTCTCAAGGTGCCACAATTCCCATTTATGGAGCCTTGAGACGCCATGGCTGCCCGCAACCCCTTGCTTGCCGCACCGCCCTATGAGGTCGAGCAGGCGCTGAAGACCCTCGGGGCGAATATCCGCACTGCGCGATTGCGGCGCAACCTCTCCATTGCCGAGGTCGCAGCCAAGATCGGCGTCGACCGGCATGTGATCGGCGATGCCGAACGCGGCAAACCCTCGACGGGAATCGCCATCTATGCCGGGCTGCTCTGGGCCATGGGGCTGGCCGATCAGCTGGGCCGTGTCGCCGATCCGCTGAGCGACGAGGAAGGCCTGACGCTGGCCAAGGCGCAGGGCCGCGACAAGGCCGGTAGTCGGAAGGCGCTCGACAATGATTTCTGACGCATCGGCCCCGAAAGTGGCGCCCGGTTTCGGGAACAAGCCGATGCGCAAGGCAATACCCACCGGCGCGGATGAATGCTTCGTCTATGTGACCCTGCCCGGTGAGACCGAGGCGGTTACCGCCGGACGCTATGTGCGCGAGACCAACCGGCAAGGCGTCACCAGCGGGCGCTTCGTCTATGGCCGAAGCTATCTCGCCCGCGCCGATGCCGTTGAGATCGATCCGGCCGAACTGAAGCTCGGCGCGCGCACCTATGAAACAGTGCTGATGAAGGGCTTGTTCGGCGCGTTGCGGGATGCAGGCCCGGACTATTGGGGGCGCCGGGTCATCGAGAAGCATGCCGGGCTGACCGAGCTTGGCGAACTCGACTATCTCCTTCATTCGCCCGACGACCGCGCGGGAGCGCTTGGTTTCGGCCTGGGACAGGCGCCGCCCGCGCCTGTGCGTGCCTTCAACCGCACGCTCGATCTCGCCCGCCTTCAGGAGATCGCCGATCGGCTAGTGAACGACGAGACGCGCGCCACGGGTAGCGAGGCGGCGCAGGTGGAGGAACTGCTGCTGCTCGGAACTTCGATGGGCGGCGCGCGGCCAAAAGCCGTTGTCGAGGATGCGGACGGGCTGTGGCTCGCCAAGTTCAGCCGCGCCGACGACAAGTGGAACATGGCGCGGGTCGAGCACGCCATGCTGCTGCTGGCGCGCGCCTGCGGTCTCCTCACCGCGACAAGCCGTATCGACAACATCGGCGACCGGCATGTGCTACTGGTCAAGCGCTTCGATCGGGAGAAGGTCGCCAAGGGTTACACACGTGCCCGCATGGTGAGCGCCCTCACGCTGCTGCGTGCAGACGAGACCCAGCGCGAGCGCTGGTCCTACGTCGTGCTGGCCGAGGAACTGCGCCGGATCAGCGCCGACCCGAAGCGTGATGCAGCCGAACTCTTCCGTCGAATGCTGTTCAATGCGCTGATCTCGAACATCGACGATCACCCGCGCAACCACGCGGTGATTACGCCGCAACGCGATTGGCGGCTCTCGCCGGCCTATGATCTCACGCCGTCCGTGCCGGTGAGCACCGATCGCCGTGACCTTACCATGGCGGCGGGCGATTTTGGTCGCTGGGCCAATGCCCGCAACATGCTAAGCCAGGCACCGCGCTTCCTTCTCGATCCTGCTGAGGCCAGCGCCATGGTCGATACCATGGAAGAGGCCGTCAAAGGTGGCTGGTTTCCGATTGCGCGCGGCGCAGGCGTGTCCGAGGCGGATTGCGCGACCATTGCCAATGCCTTCGCCTATCCTGGCTTTCGCCTGCAAAGTCCCGAAGGGTTATGAAGCCATCTTCTGGTTATGCCGCATCGCGCGCGGAAAGTGAGCGCCAAGCGAAAGACCGCTTCGAACCCCTTCGCCTGCCGGCGGGGCGCCCTTTGGGTTCTTCCTGGCGCATTTTGTATGCGGGTGGCGGCAGCGCGATCCATCGCCAGCGGCAAAGCTGCGAACCGGGTTCGCACCCGGAGAGGTTCGCGGGTTCGAACGGGGGTTCGCGGTGGCACCGACCAATGGGTAGTTCGGCAGATTGGCCTGTTGCCGCTTCTGTTGGCTTGGGTCGATGCCCGAGGCCAACAGCGCCTTCGCTTCGTCGCGCTTCGTGCGCGCATCGGCAAGGCTCACGGCGGGGTAAGCCCCGAAGGATAAATTGCGCTGTTTTTGGCTCAAGTCGCGATAGGCGAGGTTCCAAAGTTTCGAGCCGGTCGGCATGACCCAAAGCTGAAGTCCGCCCCCATCGGATAGCTTGATGATCTTTTCGCCCGGCTTCGCGTTCCGAATCGCGGTGTCTGTGAGCGGCATTTGTTGGCCTCGAACCTGTTGGCTTCGCCTCAAGGCAAACAACGGGTGAACCGCCCCCAGATTCCTGGAGGCCTTCTTCCCTGATTTTTGGCAAGGAGGCCCCGATGGGCAAAGCGAACTTCACCGAGGACTTCAAGCGCGACGCAGTCCTGCCGATCACCGAGCGGGGCTATCCTGTTGCGGAGGTGGCGGCGCGGCCGGGGATCAGCAAATACTCGCTCCATGAGTGGAAGAAGCGATACGCGAAGCCTGCCGCGGCAGCTCGCGATGACGATCAGGCCGCCGAGGTCCGCCGGCTCAAGCGTGAGCTGCAGCGGGTCACCGAGGAGCGCGACATCCTAAAAAAGCGGCCGCGTACTTCGCCAAGGATGCAAAGTGAAGTACGCGTTCATCGCCGAGCATCGCCCGATCTTCTCGATCCGAGCCATGTGCCGCTGCCTTTCGGTCCAGCCCAGCGGCTTCTACGCTTGGCTGAAGGATCCGCTCAGCCGGCGAGCGAAGGAAGACGAGAGGCAGACCGAACTCATCCGCGCGGCCTGGCGGGACAGCGGGAAGGTCTACGGCTATCGCAAGCTCCACGACGACCTCGCGGATATGGGTGAGAGCTGCTGCCCTAACCGAGTGGCGCGTTTATCACGGCTCGCCGGCATCCGGGCGCAGATCGGCTACAAGCGCCGACCTGGCCATTACGGCGGCAAGCCCTCGCTGGCGGTCGACAACACGCTCGATCGCCGGTTCGACATGGAGGCGCCTGACAAGGCCTGGGTGACAGACATCACCTACATCCGCACCCACGAAGGCTTCGCCTATCTGGCGGTCGTGCTCGATCTCTTCTCCCGCCGCGTCGTCGGGTGGTCGATACAAGCAAGGCAGACCACGAATGTCGTCCTTCAGGCGCTGCTGGCGGCCGTCTGGCGGCGGAAACCGAAGGGGCGTGTGCTGGTGCATTCGGATCAAGGCAGCCAGTTCACGAGCCTGGAATGGGCCTCGTTCCTGAAGCATCACGATCTGGAGCCCTCGATGAGCCGGCGCGGCAGCTGCCACGACAACACCGTCGCCGAGAGCTTCTTCAACCTGCTCAAGCGCGAGCGCGTCCGACGCAAGGTTTACCGCACGCGGGACGAGGCGCGAGCCGACGTCTTCGATGACATCGAGATGTTCTACAATCCGATCCGCAAGCACGCACGGAACGGAATGCTGTCGCCCATCGAGTTCGAACGAAAGCACAAAGTCAAAGCCGAGGGCGTCTAGAAAACTCGGGGCGGTTCAGATTGATTTTCCCGCAACAACAGCCTACTGTAAAAAAGTGGGCGCCCGTTTTTCGGAACAGCAGGCGTCAAACCAAAACTCTGTCGGCGTTGACGTTAACGCCGCACCACCGCGTTCTGACCAAGCTCGGCACGTTTATCGAAGCTGAAAAGCTGATTCAACCCGATGGCTCGGTTGAGCTGGTGCTGAAGGATGGTTCCGTTATGCCAATTAAAGAAAATAAGACATGCCAAGCCACGCGCATCGCCTATTCGGCGGACACCGCCGCGCTTTATGAAGAAGCCGCTGAGGTTGTTGCCGCTTCCCATGGCGCGCTGGCGCTCAAGCCGCAGATGCAACCGGGGTGGCGACGTCTTGCCAAAGCTTCCTTGCTTACCCTGATACCTGCGTTAGCCGCTTGTGCCTCGCCTGTTTTGACCTTCAGGGTAATAGAAGGAAATTTGAGGGGGGGGGAATGTGTTTGACAGTGTAATACCGTATAAAGAGCCTTACCAAATTGTCGATAGCCTAACTGGGCGTCGAGTTGGGGACAATATTTCTAGGATAATAATAGATAATAATGAGAACTACACGGCTGTTTTAAGAGATAAAATCATTTCAATTGGCGGTGAATGCGCTACGAATGGTATTTCATACAAATGTACAATATCACGATACTTGAAATCTGAGGAATGCTTCAATCAGAAGTGTGGAACCTCTACCAAGCGATGGGTTGTGTATGTCAATTGGGTTGATCGCGAAGGGCCCATTCAGCCCAAGGTCGACATCAGCATGACCGTTGAAAAATCCAAGTAAGAATCAGAATATTCACGTAATGAACCGCCCCTAGGGTCAGGACCCATGAACAGGTTCCCGATATTGATCTTGTGTGATTCAGTAATCCTCTGATTCGTTTGGAGGATTTTTGATGGAGCCCCATCATTTTTGGCTGACGGACACCCAATTTGAGCGCCTCAAGCGACTTCTTCCGAACAAGGAACGGGGTGTCAAGCGTGTTGATGACCGTGGGGTGATCAGCGGGATCATCCATGTGATCCGGAACGGCCTGATGTGGCGCGATGCGCCTGCGAGCTACGGTCGGTCGTGCCCCAGTTCGTGGTGTAGCTTCTGACCACTGACCGCTATCGGGATTGGCCCGGGCGGTTGATGTCAGGCTGCCACAGCGGGCATGCTGACGAGGGGATGATCGCTCATTGTGGCCAGAGTTTCCAGTGTCATGT
>JADCBP010000004.1 GCA_020253445.1 Methylobacterium sp. | reverse complement strand
CGTGACGCTTCCGGCGGGCACGGAGATGGTGATGCCGGGCGACAACATCTCGTTCGAGGTCGAACTGATCACGCCGATCGCGATGGAAGAGAAGCTGCGCTTCGCCATCCGCGAAGGGGGCCGAACCGTCGGCGCCGGCGTCGTTGCGAGCATTCAGGACTAAGCGAAACCGGTCTGGCGCGCCGGCCTCTCTCCCCGATCCCCGGACGAGCATCGTCCGGAGGGGGATCGGGATCAAAGGGGGCGCGCCTTTCCATTGAGGGAAACCTCGACAAGTTTTTTTCGCCGTAACAGCCGGGTCGCACCGGCCCGGTTGAAACGGAAAGCAAGGACGATCAAGCGATGAACGGACAGACCATCCGCATCCGCCTCAAGGCCTTCGACCATCGCGTGCTCGACACCTCGACGCGCGAGATCGTATCGACGGCGAAGCGCACCGGCGCGCAAATTCGCGGGCCGATCCCGCTGCCGACGCGGATCGAGAAGTTCACCGTGAACCGCTCGCCGCATGTCGACAAGAAGAGCCGCGAGCAGTTCGAAATCCGGACGCACAAGCGCGTCCTCGACATCGTCGATCCGACCCCGCAAACCGTGGACGCGCTGATGAAGCTCGATCTTGCCGCGGGCGTGGATGTCGAAATCCGCCTTTGAGGCGGGTTCGGAACGAAGAGTTCCGCCGGTCCGCCGGCGGGTGAGTTGGACCTCCTCTGGAAAAGGAAATGACGCCCATGAGGTCAGGGGTGATTGCACAGAAGATCGGGATGACCCGCGTCTTCAATGATAACGGGGATCATGTCCCCGTGACGGTCCTGCGGCTGGATGGCTGCCAGGTCGTGGCGCACCGCACGACGGAGCGCGACGGCTACGTGGCGCTTCAGCTCGGCGCCGGCAAGGCGAAGGCCAAGAACGTCTCGAAGGCCGAGCGCAGCCGCTTTGCGGTTGCCAAGGTCGAGCCGCGCATGCGTCTCGCGGAGTTTCGCGTCGACGAAGACAAGCTGATTCCGGTGGGTGCCGAGATCACGGCGGATCATTTCGTTCCGGGCCAGTTCGTGGATGTCACGGGCACCACGACAGGCAAGGGATTTGCCGGCGGCATGAAACGCTGGAACTTCGGTGGGCTTCGTGCCACGCATGGTGTTTCGGTTTCGCATCGCTCGATCGGTTCGACCGGTGGCCGCCAGGATCCGGGCCGCACCTTCAAGAACAAGAAGATGCCGGGTCATCTCGGTGTCGAGCGCGTCACCACGCTGAACCTCAAGGTCGTGCGCACGGATGCGACGCGCGGTCTGATCCTCGTCGAGGGTGCCGTTCCGGGCACCAAGGGCGGCTGGATCATGGTTCGCGATGCCGTCAAGAAGCCCGCTCCGAAGGATGCGCCGCTTCCCGGCAAGTTCAAGCTCGGCTCTGAGGCCGCGGCGGAAACCACGGAAGGTTGAGAACGATGAAACTCGCCATCCAGACTCTGGCCGGCAAGGAAGCTGGCTCGGTGGAGGTCTCCGCCGAAGTGTTCGGCCTCGAGCCGCGCACGGATCTCATTGCGCGCATGGTGCGCTACCAGCTGGCCAAGCGCCAGCAGGGCACTCACCAGGCGCAGGAGCGGTCGACCATCAACCGCACCACGAAGAAGATGTACAAGCAGAAGGGCACCGGCGGCGCCCGCCACGGCTCGGCGAAGGCGCCGCAGTTCCGCGGCGGTGGCCGTGCCTTCGGCCCGATCTCGCGCTCTCATGCGCATGATCTGCCGAAAAAGGTGCGCGTTCTGGCGCTGAAGCATGCGCTTTCGGCCAAGGCGAAGGACGCGAACATCATCGTTCTCGACAAGGCGGAAATTGCCGAGCCGAAGACGAAGCTGCTGCTCGAGACACTGGCCAAGCTCGGCTGGAGCAACGCGCTGATCATTGGCGGCGAGACGCTGCAGGACAATTTCGTTCTCGCGGCCCGCAACATCCCGAACCTGGATGTGCTGCCGGTCCAGGGCATCAACGTCTACGACATCATCCGCCGCGAGAAGCTCGTGCTGACCACGGCGGCGCTTGACGCGATCAACGCGCGTCTGGCCGGCTGATCAGGGGAAAGCGATGAGCATCGATCCGAAGATGTATGACGTCATCCTTTCTCCGGTCATCACCGAGAAGGCGACGGCGTTGAGCGAGAAGAACAAGGTGGTGTTCAAGGTCGCCCGCGACGCCACGAAGCCGCAAATCAAGGCGGCGGTCGAGAAGCTGTTCGACGTGAAGGTGACAGCGGTGAACACCCTGGTCCGCAAGGGCAAGGAGAAGCGCTTCCGCGGCACCGTCGGCCGGCAGTCGGACGTGAAGAAAGCGATCGTGACTTTGGCTGAAGGCCAGAGCATCGACGTCACGACCGGGCTCTGAGGCGGGAGGGACAGATGGCACTGAAGAAGTACAATCCCGTCACTCCGGGCACCCGCCAGCTGACGCTGGTGGACCGTTCGGAACTCTACAAGGGCAAGCCGGTCAAGGCTCTCACCGAGGGCAAGACAGGCTCGGGCGGCCGCAACAATCTCGGCCGCGTCACCGTGCGCTTCCGGGGCGGTGGCCACAAGAAGGCCTACCGTCTGGTGGATTTCAATCGCCGGGGCAAGCTGGGCATGGCCGCGAAGGTCGAGCGCCTGGAATATGATCCGAACCGCACGGCCTTCATCGCGCTCATCCGCTATGCGGACGAGACCCTGAGCTACATCCTTGCGCCGCAGCGCCTCGCGGTCGGTGATGAGGTTTTGGCCAGCGAAACCGCGGATATCAAGCCAGGCAACGCGCTTCCGGTTTCGGCCATTCCGGTCGGCACCATCGTGCACAATATCGAGACCAAGATCGGCAAGGGGGGTCAGCTCGCGCGTTCGGCCGGCACCTATGCGCAGATCGTCGGTCGCGACCAGGGCTATGTCATCATTCGCCTGAATTCTGGTGAACAGCGCCTCGTGAACGGCGCCTGCTTCGCCACGATCGGCGCGGTGTCGAACCCGGACCATATGAACATCTCGCTCGGCAAGGCCGGTCGCAATCGCTGGCTGGGGTTCCGCCCGCATAACCGCGGCGTGGCCATGAACCCGATCGACCACCCGCATGGTGGTGGTGAGGGTCGCACCTCCGGTGGTCGCCATCCGGTGACCCCGTGGGGCAAGCCGACCAAGGGCAAGAAGACGCGCGCCAACAAGCGCACGGATCGCTTCATCGTGTCCTCGCGGCACGATCGCAAGAAGTAAGGAGAGGCCTGATGCCGCGTTCCGTTTGGAAAGGTCCGTTTGTCGACGGATACCTTCTGAAGAAGGCAGAGGCCTCGCGGGCCTCGAGCCGCAACGACGTGATCAAGATCTGGAGCCGCCGCTCCACGATCCTTCCGCAATTCGTGGGCTTGACCTTCGGGGTCTATAACGGCCAGAAGCACGTTCCCGTGCTGGTGACCGAAGAGATGGTGGGCATGAAATTCGGCGAGTTCTCGCCGACGCGGACCTTCTATGGTCACGCGGCCGACAAGAAGGCAAAGAGGAAGTAAGATGGGCCAGGTAGCCAATATCCGGCGCGAGGCCGATACCGAGGCCAAGGCGGTGGCGCGCAACCTGCGTGTCTCTCCGCGGAAGCTCAACCTCGTCGCTCAGCTCATTCGTGGAAAGAAGGTCTCGACCGCTCTTGCCGATCTCGAGTTTTCGCGCAAGCGCATCGCGCAGGACGTGAAGAAGTGCCTCGAGAGCGCGATCGCGAATGCCGAGAACAACCACGACCTCGACATCGACGACCTGGTGGTGCGCCAGGCCTATGTCGGCAAGTCGATCGTCATGAAGCGCATCCAGTTCCACGGCCGTGGCCGCACGGGCCGGGTGACCAAGCCGTTCGCGAACATCACGATCATCGTGAGCCAGAAGCAGGACCAGGAGTAAGCCATGGGACAGAAGGTCAATCCGATCGGTCTGCGGCTCGGCATCAACCGGACCTGGGACAGCCGCTGGTACGCCAACTCGGCGGATTATTCCGGCATGCTGCATGAGGATTTCAAGATCCGCGAGCAACTCATGAAGGATCTCAAGCAGGCCGCAGTCTCGAAGATCATCGTCGAGCGTCCGCACAAGAAGGCCCGCGTCACCATCTACTCGGCTCGTCCGGGCGTGGTGATCGGCAAGAAGGGTGCGGATATCGACAAGCTGCGCAAGCAGGTTGCGGCGATGACCAAGAGCGAAGTGGCGCTCAACATCGTCGAAGTCCGCAAGCCGGAACTTGACGCGACGCTGGTCGCGGATTCGATTTCGCAGCAGCTCGAGCGCCGTGTGGCCTTCCGCCGTGCCATGAAGCGCGCGGTGCAGTCGGCGATGCGCCTGGGCGCCGAAGGCATCAAGATCACCTGCTCGGGCCGTCTCGGTGGTGCGGAAATCGCGCGCGTCGAGTGGTATCGCGAGGGTCGTGTGCCGCTGCATACGCTGCGCGCGGATATCGATTACGGCATCTCCACGGCGCATACGGCCTATGGCACGTGCGGTGTGAAGGTGTGGATCTTCAAGGGCGAGATCCTCGAGCATGATCCGATGGCGCAGGACAAGCGCGCCGGGGACGATCAGCGCTCGCAGGGCCGCCGCTCGCCGGAAGCGGCGTGAGGGCCAGGTCATGCTTCAACCGAAAAAGACCAAATTCCGCAAGGCTTTCAAGGGCCGCATCAAGGGCGCTTCCAAGGGCGGGTTTGAACTCGCCTTTGGTGAGTTCGGCCTCAAGGCGATGGAGCCGGAGCGGATCACCGCCCGCCAGATCGAGGCGGCCCGCCGCGCCATGACGCGCCACATGAAGCGCGCCGGTCGCGTGTGGATCCGGGTTTTCCCTGATCTGCCGGTTTCGTCAAAGCCTGCCGAAGTCCGCATGGGCTCCGGCAAGGGCGCGCCCGAATTCTGGGCTGCGCGCGTGGCGCCGGGCCGCATCATGTTCGAGATCGGCGGCGTGGATGCCGGACTCGCCCGTGAAGCGCTCGACCTTGCCGCCGCAAAGCTTCCCGTTCGCACGCGGTTCGTGCAGCGCATTGTCGAGTGAGGGTGGTGGCGATGAAAACGTCCCAGCGCGTCTCCGATCTCCGCGTCATGTCCGCGGATCAGCTTCAGGACGAGATCCTGCGGCTGAAGAAGGAGCAGTTCAACCTGCGCTTCCAGCGCGCGACCGGCCAACTCGAGAATGTTGGTCGTGTCCGCGAGGTTCGGCGTGATATCGCGCGGATCAAGACGATCCAGCGCAGCAAGCTGATCGCCGCGGCGAAGGGCTGAGGAGAGAAAGATGCCGAAGCGCATTCTGCAGGGCGTCGTTGTCAGCGATGTCCAGAACAAGACGGTGGTGGTGAAGGTGGAGCGTCGCTTCACCCATCCGCTCTTCAAGAAGACCGTCCGCCGCTCGAAGAACTACCACGCGCATGACGAGGCGAATGCCTGCAAGGTTGGCGACGAGGTTTTCATCCAGGAGGCGGCCCCGATTTCCAAGTTGAAGCGCTGGGTGGTGCTCGGCAAGGAGAAGGCCTCCTGAACAAGCCCTGAGGGGCGAGGGCAGGGCCCTCAGGCGTAGTCCGGGGAGACCCGGAAACCGATCTGAATGAAAGGAAGGATCATCCCATGATCCAGATGCAAACCAATCTCGACGTTGCCGATAATTCCGGCGCGCGCCGCGTCATGTGCATCAAGGTGCTCGGCGGTTCAAAGCGCAAATATGCCGGCGTGGGCGACATCATTGTCGTCTCCGTGAAGGAGGCGATCCCCAAGGGCCGCGTGAAGAAGGGCGACGTCATGAAGGCGATCGTCGTGCGCACCGCCAAGGACATCCGCCGTGCGGATGGCTCCGTGATCCGGTTCGACCGCAACGCGGCCGTGCTTGTCAACAAGGACAAGGAGCCGATCGGCACCCGCATCTTCGGGCCGGTGCCGCGCGAGCTGCGAGCCCGGAACCACATGAAGATCATCTCGCTCGCCCCTGAGGTGCTGTGATGGCTGCGAAGATCAAGAAGGGCGACAAGGTCGTCGTCATCACCGGCCGTGACAAGGGCAAGTCGGGCGAAGTGCTCGAAGTGCGTCCGACCGAAGGCCGCGCGGTGGTGCGCGGCGTGGCCCTGGTGAAGCGCCATCAGCGCCAGACCCAGAACCAGCAGGGCGGCATCATCACCAGGGAAGCGGCGGTGAACCTGTCGAACCTGGCAGTGGCCGATCCGAAGGATGGCAAGCCGACCCGCGTCGGCTTCAAGGTGCTCGAGGATGGCCGCAAGGTCCGCGTCGCGAAGCGCTCCGGGGAGCAGATCGATGCTTGATACGGCAAAATACGAACCGCGCCTCAAGGCGCATTATCGTGACGTCATCGTGGCCAGCATGCGTGAGCAGTTCGGCTACAAGAACGCGATGGAAGTTCCCAGGATCACCAAGATCGTCCTCAACATGGGCGTGGGTGAATCGACGGCTGATTCCAAGAAGGCGAGCGTGGCTGCGGCCGATCTCGCCCTCATCGCCGGCCAGAAGCCGGTCGTCACTCGTGCCCGCAAGGCGATCGCGCAGTTCAAGGTGCGCGAGAACATGCCGATCGGCGCGAAGGTGACGCTGCGCGCGAACACGATGTACGAATTTCTGGATCGACTGATTACGGTCGCGCTGCCGCGCGTCCGCGACTTCCGCGGCCTGAACGCCAAGTCGTTCGACGGCCGTGGCAACTACGCCATGGGCATCAAGGAGCACATTATTTTCCCCGAGATCAACTACGACAAGGTTGATCAGATCTGGGGCATGGACGTGATCGTCTGCACCACGGCGAAGACCGATGAGGAGGCTCGCGCGCTCCTCAAGTTGTTCAACTTCCCTTTCCGGCAGTAAGCCCGGGAACAAAGCCAGGAAAAGTGTTCGCGGTTTTCCGGCCGGCTTTGTGACCCTCAACTTAAACGCGGAGACCAGGAGCCCAAGACATGGCCAAAAAGGGCATGATCGAAAAGAATAAGCGTCGTCAGAAGCTTGCCAGGCAGCATGCCGGCAAGCGCGCGGCGCTCAAGGCCGTCGTGATGAACAAGGATCTGTCGATTGAGGAGCGCTTTGCCGCGACCCTCAAGCTTGCGCAGATGCCGCGTAATTCGGCCGAGAACCGCTTCCGCCTCCGCTGTGAGGTTTCGGGCCGGTCGCGTGCCAATTATCGCAAGTTCAAGGTCAGCCGTATCGCGCTTCGCGAACTCGGCAACCGGGGCCTCATCCCCGGCCTCGTGAAGTCGAGCTGGTAAGGAGGGACGATCATGATGATGAACGATCCCATCGGCGATCTGATCGCCCGCATCCGCAACGCGCAGATGCGCCGCAAGACCCGCGTTTCGACGCCGGGCTCGAAGCTGCGGGCCCGCTTGCTCGACGTGCTGAAGAGCGAAGGCTATATCCGTGGCTATTCGGAAACGAAATTCGAGAATGGCCGTGTCGAGTTCGACATCGAGCTGAAGTATTTTGAAGGTCAGCCTGCGATCCGCGAGATCAAGCGCGTTTCGAAGCCTGGCCGCCGCGTCTATTCCTCCGTCGGCTCCATGCCGCGCGTGGCGAATGGCCTCGGCATCACGATCATTTCGACCCCCTCGGGCGTGATGGCGGACCATGAGGCCCGTGATCGCAATGTTGGTGGCGAAGTGCTCTGCACGGTCTTCTGAGGACGGAGGAAGGTATCATGTCGAAAGTCGGCAAGAAGCCTGTTGACGTCCCGTCGGGGGTCACCCCGCGCGTCGAAGGCCAGAAGGTCAGCGTCAAGGGTCCGAAGGGCGAGCTGTCGTTCCTCGTTCCGGATGATGTGGCCGTGAAGCTCGAAGGCAATCAGATCTCGGTGAACCCGCGCACGGAAACCCGCAAGGCCCGTGCGATGTGGGGCACCAGCCGCGCGAGCATCAACAACATCGTGACAGGTGTATCGAAGGGCTTCGAGAAGAAACTCGAGATCAACGGCGTCGGCTACAAGGCCGCCGCTGCAGGCAAGGCCCTGAACCTCTCGCTCGGTTACAGCCACGAAGTGATCTATTTGGTGCCGGCTGGCATCACGGTCGTTACCCCGAAGCCGACGGAAATCGTCATTTCGGGCATCGATCGCCAGCAGGTCGGCCAGGTCGCTGCGGAGATCCGGGCCTATCGCGGCCCCGAACCCTACAAGGGCAAGGGCGTCAAGTACGAGGGCGAGTTCATCTTCCGCAAGGAAGGCAAGAAGAAGTAAGGCGAGGGCAGTCTCATGGCACAACTTTCCCCGATTGAACGGCGCAAGGCGCGCGTTCGCCGGCAGGTGCGTGCGGCGGCCAATGGTCGCCCGCGCCTTTCTGTCTTCCGCTCGTCCAAGCAGATCTATGCGCAGGTCATCGATGACGCGAAGGGCGTGACGATCGTCTCGGCCTCGACGGTCGAGAAGGACCTTCGCGGCTCGCTGAAAACCGGCGCGGACATGGAAGCCGCGAAGGCGATCGGCAAGCTCGTCGCCGAGCGCGCCAGGAAGGCCGGCGTCACCCAGGTCGTGTTCGACCGCGGCTCGTATCTCTACCACGGCCGCGTGAAGGCTCTGGCCGAGGGAGCCCGCGAGGGCGGACTTGATTTCTGAGCCGTAACAGGCTTTAGCACAGCGATCGGGACGGGCGGAGCAATTCGTTCGTGCTTGCGACTGTGCCGCAAAAAAGTGGAATCCGGTTCCTCTGGGAAGCGGCATCGGAATATCGGAAGACACGATCGATCCGTGTTTCATACCGAACGCGGTATGGTCGTGCGGGTGATCCCTTGGGCTTCACCCCCAAGCGAGCGGAAGGCAACAGACTTTCCGCGCAAGTGAGGAAGAAGAGAAATGGCAGCAGAACGTGAAGGCGGCGGTGGCCGGTCCCGCGAGGGCGGTCGTCGACGCGAGCGCGAAGGCGAGCGCGAGGAGCGCGACAACGAGTTCGTTGATCGCCTCGTTCATATCAACCGCGTCGCGAAGACCGTGAAGGGTGGCCGCCGCATGGCGTTTGCCGCGCTGGTGGTCGTCGGCGACCAGAAGGGCCGGGTCGGTTTCGGCCATGGCAAGGCGCGTGAAGTGCCGGAGGCGATCCGCAAGGCGACCGAGAGCGCCAAGCGTGGCCTGCTCCGCGTTTCACTGCGCGACGGCCGCACTTTGCACCACGATGTGCGCGGCCACCATGGTTCGGGCAAGGTTCTGCTGCGTTCGGCGCCTCCGGGCACCGGCATCATCGCGGGCGGACCGATGCGCGCGATCCTCGAATGCCTCGGCATGAGCGACGTTGTTGCGAAGTCGCTGGGTTCGTCGAACCCCTACAACATGGTTCGCGCCACCTTTGATGCCCTGAAGTCCGAGGACAGCCCGCGCTCGGTCGCGGCCCGTCGTGGCCTGAAGGTCTCGGTGCTGCAGGCTCGTCGCCAGATCGACGGCGCCGAGGCGGCCGAGGCGTAAGGGAGGGCACCATGGCGAAAGCTCACAAGACCATCACGGTTGAGCAATATGGCAGCCCCGCGCGTCGCCCCGGCGACCAGCGTGCGACGCTGATCGGCCTGAAGCTCAACAAGATCGGCCGCCGCTCGACTCTTCCCGACAACCCCTCCACCCGGGGCATGGTCGCGAAGGTCGCGCATCTCGTGCGCATCATCGAGCAGTAAGGAGGGGGCGATGAAACTCAACGACCTCCGTGACAATCCCGGCGCAACCAAGGACCGCATGCGAGTGGGCCGCGGGATCGGCTCCGGCAAGGGCAAGACCGGCGGACGCGGCGTGAAGGGCCAGAAGGCCCGCACCGGCGTGGCTGTGAAGGGCTTCGAAGGCGGCCAGATGCCGCTGCATCGTCGCCTGCCGAAGCGCGGCTTCAACAACCACGGCGCGCTCGACCTCAACGAGGTGAATATCGGCCGCATCCAGCAGGCCGTGGATGCCGCGAAGCTGGACCCCAAGGCCGTCGTGACCATCGACGCGCTCGTGGCGGCAGGCATCTGCTCCCGCGCGCGGGACGGCGTGAAGATCCTCGGCGTGGGCGAACTCAAGGCGAAGCTCGCCTTCGAGGTGTTCCGTGCCTCCAGGAGCGCGGTTGCCGCGATCGAGAAGGCCGGCGGCTCGGTGAAGCTGCTTGCCCCGGTCGAGGAGGCCTCGGCCTGACAAAATGCGGACGGCGCCGGTGGCAAAATACCGGCGCCGTTCCTATCTCGACCATCACGACAGGGGTGCCCCCCGTCTTTCCGTGGCGCTTCGGCCCGGGAGACGTGCCGACGGCACGGGCAGGGGCGGCGCCGCAGGTTTCGGCATCGGCATCCCTTGGCCCTGATGGCCCATGGATCACCGGTTCCGGCGAGGGACAGGGCAGGGCCACATGGCATCGGCGGCAGAACAGCTGGCAGCAAACTTGAATTTCGGCGCTCTCGCGAAGGCGGAAGAGCTGAAGAAGCGCATCTGGTTCACGCTCGGCGCGCTGCTGGTCTATCGTCTCGGCACCTATATCCCGCTGCCGGGCATCAATCCGGAATCGCTGGCTGACATCTTCAAGCAGCAGCAGGCGGGCGTTCTCGGCCTCTTCAACATGTTCTCCGGCGGCGCGGTGGGCCGTCTCGCGATCTTCGCGCTGAACATCATGCCGTATATCTCGGCCTCGATCATCATCCAGCTGATGACCACCGTGTCGCCGACGCTGGAGGCGCTGAAGAAGGAAGGCGAGGCCGGCCGCCGCCAGCTGAACCAGTATACGCGCTACCTGACGCTCGTTCTGGCTCTCTTTCAGGCCTGGGGCATCGCCGTGGGCCTGCAGAGCTCCGGCGGCGTGGTGCTCAATCCCGGCCCGTTCTTCATCCTTTCGACCGTCATCACGCTGACGGGCGGCACGCTGTTCCTGATGTGGCTCGGCGAGCAGATCACCAGCCGCGGCATCGGCAATGGCACCTCGCTCATCATCTTCGCGGGTATCGTGGCGGAACTTCCCTCCGCCATTGCCGGCACGCTGGAACTCGGCCGCCAGGGCGCGCTCTCGACCGGAATCATCCTCGGCGTGATCGTGATGGTCGTGGCCGTGATCTTCGGCATCGTGTTCTTCGAGCGCGCCCAGCGCCGTCTCTTGATCAACTATCCCAAGCGACAGATGGGCAATCGCGTTTTCGAGGGGCAGACCTCGTTCCTGCCGCTGAAACTGAACACTGCGGGCGTCATTCCGCCGATCTTCGCCTCCTCGCTCCTGCTCATGCCGACGACCATCGCGAGCTTCGCGCAAGCCGGTGGCCCGGAATGGCTGCAGACCATGAACACCTATCTGGGCCATGGCCGGCCGCTTTACATGGTGCTCTACGCGGCGCTGATCATCTTCTTTGCCTTCTTCTACACGGCCATCGTGTTCAACCCGACCGAGACGGCCGACAACCTGAAGAAGCATGGCGGCTTCATCCCGGGCATCCGTCCAGGCGAGAAAACCGCAAGCTACATCGACAATGTTCTCTCCCGCATCACCGTGATTGGCGCCATCTACTTGACGGTGGTATGCCTCTTGCCCGAATTTCTCATTTCGGCTGCCGCGCTTCCGTTCTATTTCGGGGGCACTTCCATTCTCATCGTGGTTTCGGTGACCATGGACACGGTGGCGCAGGTGCACGGCTACTTGCTGGCGCACCAGTATGAGGGCCTCGTGAAGAAGGCCAAGTTGCGGGGAGCGAAACGCTGATGAGACTGATTCTGCTGGGACCTCCCGGCGCGGGGAAGGGCACACAGGCGACACGGCTGGTCGAGAAGCACGGCATCGTCCAGCTCTCGACCGGCGACATGCTGCGCGCCGCCGTGGCGGCGGGAACGCCGATCGGCCTTCAGGCCAGGGCGGTGATGGAATCCGGCGGGCTCGTCTCGGACGAAATCGTGATCGGAATCATCCGTGACCGCATCCAGGAACCCGACGCGAAGAAGGGCTTCATTCTCGACGGTTTCCCGCGCACGGTCGCGCAGGCGGAAGCGCTCGAGGCGCTGCTCGCCCAGGAAGGCCTGAAGCTCAATGCCGTCATCGAGCTCCAGGTCGACCAGGCCCGGCTCGTGGATCGCATCGTGAAGCGCGCGGCGGACGCGCTGGCGGCCGGTCAGCCGGTCCGCAAGGATGACGACCCCGAGGTCTTCAAGACCCGCCTCGCGGCCTATCATCGCGATACTGCGGCCGTGACGCCGTTCTATGGCGCGCGCGGCCAGCTCACCACGATCGACGGCATGCAGCCGATCGATGCGGTGACGAAGGCGATCGACAAGGTTCTCGCGGGCTGAGGGTAAAGCGGGGCGAGGCTTTGCGGTCGGCCCGGTTTTCTGACGATTTCGGACTTGACGCGGCGGGCTTCTCTGTCTATCGCCAAGTCCTTGCCGACGAAGCATTCTCGCGCGGGGTTGCCTCGCGCGTTTTGCTTTTGGAAAAAACCATGGGCCAGAAGGAACTTCCCGTTCCGCTCAGGCCTTTCGTCGGAAGCCAGGAATTTTCGGGTGGTGCGTCGGCTTGGGTGCATTGCCGTGGAACAAGCGGGAGCGGGTCGCCGTATCCCGAGCGGTTGAGGAGAAGAGCGGTGGCTCGTATTGCCGGCGTCAACATTCCGACGAACAAGCGCGTCATGATCGCGCTGCGTTACATTCACGGTATCGGCCCGGTGAATGCCGTTGAAATCTGCCAGAAGGTCGGCATTCCGGCCGAGCGTCGCGTCAACCAGCTGACGGACGCCGAAGTGCTTCAGATTCGCGAGACCATCGACCGCGATTACATCGTGGAAGGCGACCTGCGTCGCGAGACCGCGATGAACATCAAGCGCCTGATGGATCTTGGCTGCTATCGTGGCCTGCGCCATCGTCGCGGCCTGCCGGTTCACGGCCAGCGCACGAGCACCAATGCCCGCACCCGCAAGGGCAAGTCGAAGCCGATTGCCGGCAAGAAGAAGTAAGCTTTTCCGGCCATGGCGCGGTCCCCGCGCTGGCCGATGACAGGACGAAGGCGCTGAAAGCATGGCCAAGGAAGCAACCCGAGTTCGCCGCCGCGAACGCAAGAACATCGTGTCGGGCATCGTTCATGTGAACGCGTCCTTCAACAACACGATGATCACCATCACCGATGCGCAGGGCAACACCATTGCCTGGTCGACCTCGGGCACGATGGGCTTCAAGGGTTCCAAGAAATCCACCCCCTATGCGGCCCAGGTCGCGGCGGAAGACGCCGCCCGCAAGGCCTCCGAGCACGGCATGCGCACCGTTGAGGTGGAAGTGTCGGGTCCGGGTTCGGGGCGTGAATCGGCGCTTCGCGCGCTGCAGGCGGCCGGCTTCAACGTCACCTCGATCCGCGACGTGACCCCGATCCCGCATAACGGTTGCCGCCCGCGCAAACGCCGCCGCGTCTGATTTCGTTCCGCGTGACTGCTCCGCCCGCGCTTTCCGGCGCGGGCCGTTCCGTATCCGTCGAGAGGTTTGCACGTGATCCAGAAGAATTGGCAGGAACTGATCAAGCCGAAGAAGCTCGAGGTCATCCCGGGCGACGATGCCGGCCGCGTGGCGACCGTCGTGGCCGAGCCGCTCGAGCGCGGCTTTGGCATGACGCTCGGCAATGCGCTGCGTCGCGTTCTGCTGTCCTCGCTGCAAGGCGCGGCCGTCACCGCGATCCATATCGACGGTGTGCTGCACGAATTCTCCTCGATCCCCGGCGTCCGCGAGGACGTGACCGACATCGTGCTGAACGTGAAGGACATTTCGCTCAAGATGGGCGGCGATGGCACCAAGCGCCTCATGCTTCGCAAGCAGGGTCCCGGCGTCGTGACCGCCGGCGATATCGGCGTGACCGGCGACATTCAGGTCCTGAACCCGGAACTCGAGATCTGCACGCTCGATGACGGCGCTGAAATCCGCATGGAACTCCATGTCACGGGCGGAAAGGGTTATGTCCCGGCCGAGCGCAATCGTCCGGAAGACGCCATGATCGGCCTCATCCCGGTTGACAGCCTGTTCTCCCCGGTGCGCAAGGTTTCCTATCGCGTCGAGAACACCCGGTCGGGCCAGATCCTCGATTACGACAAGCTGACCATGACCATCGAGACCGATGGTTCGGTGAGCCCGGAAGATGCGCTCGCTTTCTCGGCGCGCATTCTGCAGGACCAGCTCGACATCTTCCTCAATTTCGAGGAGCCGAAGAAGCAGGAGGCCGCTCCGGCCATTCCGGATCTCGCCTTCAACCCGGCGCTGCTGAAGAAGGTCGACGAGCTCGAACTTTCGGTCCGTTCGGCGAACTGCCTGAAGAACGACAACATCGTCTATATCGGCGACCTGATCCAGAAGTCGGAAGCCGAAATGCTCCGCACCCCGAATTTCGGCCGCAAATCCCTCAACGAGATCAAGGAAGTTCTCGCGCAGATGGGCCTGCATCTCGGCATGGAAGTGCCGGGCTGGCCGCCGGAGAACATCGAAGATCTCGCCAAGCGCTTCGAAGAGCATTACTGAGCCTTTTCCGCCTCCCCTTCGCGGAGGCGGGACAATCAAGAAACGCAGCCATTCCTTGACACGGTGGCTGGCTGAAATGGAGTAAGGTCCATGCGTCACGGTTTCCGCGGTCGTCGCTTCTCGCGCACCTCCAGCCATCGCAAGGCGATGTTCGCCAATCTTGCGCAGGCTCTCATCAATCACGAGCAGATCGTCACCACGCTGCCCAAGGCGAAGGATCTTCGTCCGGTCGTCGAAAAGCTTGTGACGCTCGGCAAGAAGGGCGATCTCAATGCCCGCCGCCAGGCAATCGCCGAACTGCGCGACGCGGAACTCGTGAAGAAGCTCTTCGATGTGCTCGCCCCCCGCTACGCTTCGCGCAACGGTGGCTATACGCGCGTGCTGAAGGCCGGCTTCCGCTACGGCGATTCCGCTCCGATGGCCGTGATCGAGTTCGTGGATCGTGATGTCGATGCCAAGGGCAAGGCGGACAAGGCCCGTGCCGCCGAGAAGGCTCCCGCCGAAGCGGCCTGATGCGCTGACCATTCCAGGGTGATCAAGGCGGCCTCGGCCGCCTTTTTCGTGGCCGGATCATCCCTGGGCGCTGGCTTCGCTCATGCGCTGCGCTTCACGCAGGGCGCAGGCGATGATGCGGTCGAACGGAAAATCGAGCCGGCCGGGCGGGCTCGGTTTCATCATCGGTGAGAGCGGCAGGTTGTAGAGCGGTTCGATCGTCGATCCCATCGACCATTCGCCGAAGAGCCGTTCGCGGATTGCGCGCGTCTCGATCAGCCGCACATTCATGTGCCGGTGATCGAACAGGATGCGCCGGAACAATCCCGTGACGGCCGCGGCCTCTCCCTCGAGGACTTGCGCGAACCAGTCGCCGCCGACCAGCAGGAAGCCGCTGAGACCGGCTTGACTGTTATGCCTGCGGGCCGTTTCAAGAATTTGCGCGATATGACGCGATCCCGCTTCTGATGCTGGATCAAATGTGGCTGAACTGGTGTAAACAAGCTGCGTGATCAATCGGCAGATTCTCTCCCAACGCTCAAGCGTGGCATGATCAAGGTTATGAAGTCATGAAGGGCAAAGCCTGTAGAATAGGGTTTCGGCGGATTTTTCCCGCAATGCTGGTCCTGGTTTGCCTCGGTCTGGGGCAGGCCCATGCGCAGGGGCCTCTGGATTTCCTGCGCCGCGGCGAGGCCCGCCCGCCCGCGAGCAAGGCCGAGATCAGCCTGTCCTTCGCGCCAGTGGTGAAGAAGGCCGCGCCGGCGGTGGTGAACATCTACGCCTCCCAGCGCTCCAATCGCGCGCGCAACCCGTTCGAGGGCGATCCGTTTTTCGAGCGTTTCTTCGGCGGCGCTCCGGAGCGCGCGCGCCAATCCGTCGGCTCGGGCGTGATCCTCGCCAGGGATGGCCTCGTGGTCACCAACAACCATGTCATCGAGGGAATGAACGAGATCAAGGTCTCGCTGGCCGATCGTCGGGAATATGAGGCAAGCCTGGTGCTCCGGGACCCCAAGACCGATCTCGCCGTGCTGAAGCTGAAGGGCGGAGCGGATTTCCCCTTCCTCGATCTTGGCAATTCCGATGAACTCGAGGTGGGCGATCTCGTGCTCGCCATCGGCAACCCCTTTGGCGTGGGACAGACCGTGACGCAGGGCATCATCTCGGCGGTGGCGCGCACCCAGGTCGGGATTTCCGATTACCAGTTCTTCCTGCAGACCGATGCTGCCATCAATCCCGGCAATTCCGGCGGCGCGCTGGTGGATATGGCGGGTCGCGTGATGGGGATCAATACGGCGATCTTCTCGCGTTCCGGCGGCAGCCACGGCATTGGATTTGCGATTCCCGCCAATATGGTAGCGAGCGTTCTGGCCAGTGCACGCGAGGGCGGCGGCGTGGTGCGCCGGCCCTGGTTCGGCGCGTCGTTGCAGCCGGTGACGCCGGAACTGGCGGAAACGCTGTCGCTCTCGCGCCCCGTCGGCGCGCTCGTTGCGAATCTTGTGCCCGGTGGCCCCGCCGAGGCGGCGGGCCTGCGTCGCCTGGATGTCATTACCAAGGTCGATGGCCATGCGATCGATGATCCCGATGGCTTCGGCTTCCGCTTTGCAACAAGGCCCGTGGGCGGCACGGTGAAGATGGTGATCCTGCGCGCGGGCAAGACGCAGGAGGTGACCGTGGCGCTGAAGGGCGCGCCGGAAGTGCCCCCGCGCCAACCGGTGACGGTTGCCGCTGCCTCGCCGTTTCGTGGTCTTACGGTTGTGAACAACTCGCCCGCCACGCGGGAGGAATTTTCGGTCAGCGGCATGGATGACGGGGTGATCGTGAGCGCGGTCGAGGCCGGCTCCACGGCCGAGCAGGTGGGTTTCCGGCCGGGCGACGTGCTGCTGGCGATCAACGGCCAGCGCCTGTCGGACACGGCCTCGCTGGACCGTGCCGCGCGCAGCCGCACCTCTCTGTGGCGTATCGTGTTCAATCGCGACGGGCAGACGCTGACCACGACCCTCGGCGGCTGATCATGGAAGCGCCCGCGCGGCCCCTCGCGGATCGCCTGCGCCCGCGCGATGTGGGCGATCTCGTCGGGCAGGAGCACCTCACCGGCGAGGGCGGTGCCATCGCGCGCCTGCTCGAAGCGCCAGACCTTCCCTCGCTGATCCTCTGGGGTCCGCCGGGCTCGGGCAAGACCAGCTTCGCCCGCGCGCTCGCCGCAAGCCGCCCGGCCTATGCCTTCGAGCCGGTCTCGGCGATTTTCTCGGGTGTCGCCGACCTCAGGAAGGCCTTCGAGGCCGCGCGGCTGCGCTGCCAGACGGGGCAGGGCACGCTGCTTTTCGTGGATGAGATCCACCGCTTCAACAAGGCGCAGCAGGATAGCTTCCTGCCGGTGATGGAGGATGGCACCGTCACGCTGATTGGCGCCACGACCGAAAATCCCAGTTTCGCGCTGAATTCCGCGCTTCTTTCTCGCGCGCGCGTGCTTACCTTCCGCGCGCTGGATGAGGCGGCGCTGGAGCGGCTTCTCGCGCGCGCCGAGGCGAATATGGGCGAGCCCCTGCCGCTGACAGCGGCGGCCCGCTGCGCGCTGCTCGGCATGGCCGATGGCGATGGCCGCGCGATCCTCACGCTCGCCGAGGATGTCTGGCGGGCGGCGAAACCCGGCGAGGTGATGGATGAGGCCGCGCTCGCGGCGGCCCTCCAGCGTCGCGCCCCGCTCTACGACAAGGCGGAGGAGGGGCATTACAATCTCGTCTCCGCGCTCCACAAATGCGTGCGCGGTTCTGATCCTGATGCCGCGCTCTATTATTTCTGCCGCATGGTCGAGGCGGGAGAAGATCCACGTTTTCTCGCGCGGCGCCTGGTGCGGATGGCTGTCGAGGATATCGGCCTCGCCGACCCGCAGGCGCTGATCCATGCCCGCGCGGCAGCAGATGCTTTCGAACAACTCGGTTCACCCGAAGGTGAACTCGCGCTGGCCAATTGCGTTCTCTATCTTGCGACAGCGCCGAAATCGAATGCAGCTTATGTCGCCTTCAAGGCCGCGAGCCGGGTCGCGAAGGATGCGGGATCCCTGATGCCGCCGAAGACCATTCTCAACGCGCCGACCAGGCTGATGAAGAACGAGGGCTATGGTTCGGGCTATGCCTATGACCATGATGAGCCGCATGCCTTTTCGGGGCAGGATTACTGGCCTGAGAATTTGGGCCGCCAGCGCTTCTACACCCCGCCGGAGCGCGGTTTCGAACGGGAAATCCTGAAGCGCCTCGAATTCTGGGAGCGGCTGCGGAGGGAGCGCAGAGGTGAATGAGCGAGCGGCGCGAGAGTTTCCTCATTTCGGTCATGCGCAGCCCTCGTCGGGCGGGAGGATGGCCGGTTCGGAAAGACGCGAGCCCTGTTCCCTCCCGGCCCTGCAAGGCTGTGCTTTCTCGCCTGAATGCTGGCCGGTGGCGGGTTGCGGCCTGTCCGGGGCCGGGGGTGCTGTTCAACGCTTGCCGCCCGCCTCTTCGCCTGTCACAAGGGCCGGATGCAAACGGCTTTTCTCATCTTTCTCGGCGGGGGAGCGGGTTCCGTGCTGCGCTGGCTCACGGGGCTGGGCGCGACGCGGCTGTTCGGCACCGGTTTCCCGATGGGGACTTTGGCCGTGAACCTCGTCGGCTGTTTTGTGATGGGCCTTCTCGCGCGCCTGCTCCTGCCGGCCGATGCGGGCGGGGCGGATGCGCGCTTCCTGCTGATGACGGGCGTGCTCGGGGGCTATACGACCTTCTCCGCTTTCGCGCTGGAAGCCGCAGGCCTGTGGATGCGCGAGGCGGCCGGCCTGGCGCTGGTTTATGTCGGCCTGTCGGTGATGGGATCGCTCGCGGCTGTGGCGCTTGGGCTGTGGCTCGGCGCGGGTTGGGCGAGGTAATCATGGCAGGAGATTCATGGCAGGAGAAACATGGGCGCTGTCACCACCCGTCACGTGAAGGATGACGAAGCCGGGATGCGGCTTGATCGCTGGTTCAAGGCGCATTTCCCGGATCTCGCTTTTGGTCACCTGCAGAAGCTATTGCGAACCGGGCAGGTGCGGGTCGATGGCGCGCGCGCCAGGGCCGAGACGCGCATCGCGCCGGGGCAGGTGATCCGCATCCCCCCGATGCAGAAGCCCGAACTGCTGGAAGCCCCGCGCGAGGGCATCCGCGAGGCAAGCGCAGGGGTTGGGCATACCCGCATCTCCGCGCCGAAGGGCGAAGCGACCGCGCGCCCCGTTTCCAGCCGGAAAATGGCGGATGATCTGGAATTCCTCAAATCCATCATTCTCTATGAAGACCGCGACATGATGGTGCTGAACAAGCCGCATGGCCTCGCGGTGCAGGGTGGTTCGGGCACCACGCGGCATGTCGACGGCCTTCTGGAGGTGCTGCGCGACAAGGATGGCCAGAAGCCGCGCCTCGTGCACCGCCTCGACAAGGATACCGCGGGCTGCCTGATCATCGCCAAGACGCGGCTGGCGGCCTCCACGCTGGCTGCGACGTTCCGCTCGCGCGCGGCACGAAAGATCTACTGGGCGCTCTGCTCCGGCGTGCCGCGCGTGAAGCAGGGTCGTATCTCGACCTGGCTCGCCAAGGGCGAGGACGAATATGGCGACCAGAAGATGAAGGTCGCCCGGCACGGTGACGAGGGCGCCGATCACGCGCTGACCTATTATGCCGTGGTGGAAACGGCGGGCCAGAAGCTCTCCTGGCTGTCGCTGAAGCCGGTGACGGGGCGCATGCATCAGCTGCGCGTGCACGCCGCCGAGATCGGCCATCCGATCATCGGCGATCCGAAATATTTCAACCGCGAGAACTGGGAATTGCCCGGCGGCATCCAGCAGAAGCTGCACCTTCTCGCGCGGCGCATCGTGATCCCCCATCCGCGCGAGAACAAGATGGTCGATGTCTCGGCACCCCTGCCGCCACATATGCAGCAGAGCTGGAACCTGCTTGGCTTCGATACCTCGAGCTATGACCCGATCGAGGATGCGCCGGAGAAGTGAGCCGCCGCAGCGGCCCACAACCTTGCCCACAGCTTCACGCAAAGCCGCGCGGCCGAAACTCGCCTCTGCGCGCCAATCCGGGTCGCAGGAGGTGGAGAGGAGCGGAGAGCCGATCCCCTGGTTCGAGGGAATTTTCTTTCAACTTGGCTTTGCAGGGTTTGTTGTTTTGAAACACAACCCCTGATTGGAAAAATCATGTTGATCGATAGGTTTGGGCATGGCGCGATCCGGCTTTTCCGCCCAGAGCCATCCTGTCCAAGATTTCAGATCGGCGTCATGTTCCGGTGAAATCCGCTTCGGCAGGATGGGGATCGGTTCTTTTGATCATCATCGCTCGAAGGGGGTAATCCATGACGATGAATTCCGTGTTGCGCAAAGCGGCGCTCGGCGCGAGTCTCACCATTCTGATGGTCGGTTTCGCGCTGGCGCAATCCGCCCCGCCTCAGTCGCCGCCCGCCGCGCAGACGATCACCCAGCGCCAGATCATGGAGGCTTGCAGGGTGGAAGTCAGCCGCGACCTGCGCGGGCCGGAGCGTCGCGAAGCCATGCGCCAATGCGTGGAGAAAAGGCGCGAGAGCGCAGGGCTCGACCGCCGTGAGGATCGGCGCGTCGGGCGCGAATCCCGCCGCACCGAGCACCGCGCGCAGATGCAGGAATGCCGCAGGGAATTCGCCGAACAGAAGCTGACCGAAAAGGAACGGCGCGACGCGGTGGAGGGTTGCCTTGCGAAAAAAAACCCGCATTTCGCGAAGATGGTCGAATGTCGCAAGCAGTCGGAGGAAAAGAAGCTGGAGCACGGCTCCCGCGCGTTCCACAAGGCCATGCGCGATTGCATGGGGCCGCGGCGCGGCTGAGGCTGGAAACCATCGGGGGAAGCGTGTAATCGGCCGGGATGGCCAATCGCACGCTTCTCCTTTTCGACCTCGACGGAACCCTGCTCGATTCCGCCGAGATGATCCTCGAATGCCAGCGCCTGGCCTTCACGGCCATCGGGCTGCCGGTGCCCTCGCGCGAGCGGGGGCTTTCGATTGTCGGGCTCTCGCTGCGCGAGGCTTTCGTGGAACTCGTGGGCGAGCATGGCCCGGTGGAGGAACTGGCCGAGGCCTATCGGCAATCCTTTCACGCGCTTCGCATGCAGGGCGCGGAGCTGGAACGGCTGTTCCCCGGCGTGAAGCCCTTGCTTGCCGAGCTGGCCGCAAGCGAGCCACATTGCCTTGGCATCGCCACGGGCAAATCGCAGCGCGGCGTGCGGGCCGTGCTCGGGAGCTATGGCTGGGAGGGTGTCTTTCGCACGATCCAGACCTCGGATGACGCGCCATCGAAGCCCCATCCCGGCATGATCGAGAATGCCTGCCGCGAGACGGGCATCGCGCCCGAGCGCACCGTGATGATCGGCGACAGCTCCTTCGACATGAAGATGGCGAAAGCCGCCGGAGCCCATGCCATTGGCGTGAGCTGGGGCTTCCAGGGCGTCGATCTCCTGCGCGAGACGGGTGCCGACGAGATCGTCGAGGATTTTGACGCCCTGAGCACGGCGATTGCCCGTTTCGGCTGAGGCGATCGCACCGGGTGACAGGCGCGCGCGGTTTGGCTATCCCCTGAGCCATGAGCAACGATTTCATCCGCGACTGGTTCGATGAGGGGCGAGACCCCGCGCAGGATGATCCCGTCCGCGCGGCCCGTCTCGGCATGAAGCCGCCCCTGCCGAAGCGCTTCTACGGGGATGTGAGCATCGGCGAGGTTGGCGGGCGTCACGCGGTGTTGCTCGATGGGCGGCCGGCGCGCACCAGGGGCAAGGCTATTCTCGCTGGCCCGAATCTTGCCGTTGCCGAACTGCTCGCGGCGGAATGGGCGGCGCAAACCGCCGAGATCAACCCCGCGACCATGCCCGCGACGCGCATCGTGCATGCCGCGCTCGATTCCGTGGCGCAGGCCATGGATGAGGTTCGCGCCGATATCCTGAAATATGCGGCCTCCGATCTTGTCTGCTATCGCGCGGGGGAACCCGTGCGGCTCGTGGAGCAACAGAAGCAGCATTGGGACCCTGTGCTGGCGCATATCCGCGCGCGTTACGGCGCGGGTTTTCTTCTGTCGGAGGGAATCACCTTCGTGAACCAGCCGGGGGAATCGCTGGAGCGGCTTTCGCCGCGGCTTTGGGCCGTGAGCGAGCCGATCGCGCTTTCCGCGCTGCACGTGCTCACCACGGTTTCCGGCTCCGCGCTCATCGCGATTGCGGTGGCGGATGGCGCGCTTGATGCTCGGGCCGGTTTCGATGCCGGCGAATGCGATGCCGATTACGAGGCAAGCATCTGGGGCATCGACGAGGAAGCGGCGGAGCGGCGTGCCCTTCGCCTCTCGGATTTCAAGGCCGCGACGGCGCTTCTGCTTGCGATGGGAGGCTAGCATGGGCATGGCGAGGCGGATCACCCTGGCTTTGGCTTTTGTTGCGTTCATCCCTGCGGCGCGAGCCCAGCAGGGGGAGGTCCGCAGCGCCGATTGCAGCGATCTCGGGCGACGCTTCGAACGGCTGGTCGCGGTTTACATCGACGCGGCCAGCGTGATGGTCAATGAGGCGGGGAACATTCCCAAAGCGCTGGAAATGGCTCGCAAGCGCGCTGTCGCGGGCGATGTGCAGGCCACGGTTCCCATGACGGGGCTTCCTTGGCTGATGCGCTCCCATGCCGATCGCTACACGGTGGCGAGCGTGCGGCAGATCTGCACGCTGGCGGAGCGCAACCGATTGCCGATCCACATCGCGACCTGCGCCTATTTCACCGCCTTGAACCCGCTTGGCGAGCGCGAGGAGAAGCGCCAGCTTGTCGAGCGCGGCATCGCGGCTTTCGAGGCTCTCCCGGCGGAGGCCTTGCGCGGAGCCTTTGCGCCGGCCCACCTTTTGCAGGATGTCGCCTTCCTCAAGGCCTGCCTCGTGCCGGATCGGGCGAGCGCTTACGACTTATCGCCCGTTTGACGGCCGCGATCGCTTCCGATTATCGCTATTGCCAATCCGGCCGGGGAGGGCCAGCGCATGAAGCATATTCTCGACAAGCTCGAAGCGCGCCGCGCGGAGGCCCGTCTCGGTGGCGGCGAGAAGCGCATCGCCGCCCAGCACCAGAAGGGCAAGCTGACCGCGCGCGAGCGCATCGAACTGCTGCTCGATGAGCATTCCTTCGAGGAATTCGACATGTTCGTGCAGCATCGCTGCGTGGATTTCGGCATGGACAAGGCCCCGAAATCGCCGGGCGATGGCGTGGTGACCGGATGGGGCACGGTCAATGGCCGCACGGTCTTCGTGTTTGCGAAGGATTTCACCGTGCTCGGCGGTTCGCTCTCCGAGACGCATGCGCAGAAGATCCACAAGGTGCAGGACATGGCGCTGAAGATGCGCGCGCCGATCATCGGGCTTTATGATTCCGGTGGCGCGCGCATACAGGAGGGCGTTGCGAGCCTTGCGGGCTATGCCGAGGTTTTCCGCCGCAATGTGGAAGCCTCGGGCGTCATCCCGCAGATCTCGCTGATCATGGGGCCTTGCGCGGGCGGTGATGTCTATTCGCCGGCCATGACCGATTTCATCTTCATGGTCCGCGAGACCTCCTACATGTATGTCACCGGCCCGGATGTGGTGAAGACGGTGACGAACGAGATCGTCTCCCACGAGGAACTCGGCGGCGCCTCGATCCACACCACGAAATCCTCCATCGCCGATGGCGCCTTCGACAACGACGTGGAAGCCTTGCTGCAGGTTCGCCGCCTCATCGATTTCCTGCCGGCGAACAACCAGGCCGGCAGCCCGGAATGGCCGAGCTTCGATGATCCGGCGCGTGTGGAGAACAGCCTCGACTCGCTCGTCCCCGACAACCCGAACAAGCCCTATGACATTAAGGAACTCATCCTGAAGGTCGTGGACGAGGGCGATTTCTTCGAGGTCGGCGCGAAGCACGCCGGCAACATCGTCACCGGCTTCGGCCGCATCGAGGGCCGCACGGTGGGGTTCGTGGCGAACCAGCCGATGGTGCTCGCGGGCGTTCTCGACAGCGACGCTTCCCGCAAGGCCGCGCGCTTCGTGCGCTTCTGCGACAGCTTCGAAATTCCGATCGTGACCTTCGTGGATGTGCCGGGCTTCCTGCCGGGCACGGCGCAGGAATATGGCGGGCTGATCAAGCATGGCGCAAAGCTCTTGTTCGCCTATTCGCAATGCACGGTGCCACTGGTCACCTGCATCACGCGGAAAGCCTATGGCGGCGCCTATGACGTGATGGCCTCGAAGCATATCGGCGGCGACGTGAACTACGCCTGGCCCTCGGCGCAGATCGCCGTGATGGGTGCCAAGGGTGCGGTGGAGATCATCTTCCGCGGCGGCACGCCCGAGGAAATCGCCGAGAAGACAAAGGAATACGAGGACCGCTTCATGTCACCCTTCATCGCGGCCGAGCGCGGCTATATCGACGAGGTGATCATGCCGCATTCCACCCGCCGGCGCATTGCCCGGGCCTTGGCCATGTTGCGCACCAAGAAGGTCGAGCGGCCCTGGCGCAAGCACGACAATATTCCGCTCTGAGCGGAACCTGGGCCGCGAAAGCCGCCTGCCTGGCCCGGGGCCTTGATCCAGCGCAGGGAAGGTTCCTGCTTGACATGCGATCAGTGACATGACCGCGCAAGGAGGAGCCCATGTCCCGCAGGATCTCGCCCCTCTCGTCCTTGTCCTGCATCATCCGGCTGACAGAGGAAGGCTCCTCGGTCGCGGACCGGGATGCGATCACGCTTGCCGCGCCTCGGGATGCGCATCTGCTCGTCACCATCGTCGCCGCGAAGGCCAGCGTTCCGTTTTCGCCCATCGGGGCGGGCTATGTCGCGCCCATGGTCGAGGAGATCAACGAGAAAGTCAGGATCAGAGGTGCCGCGCTGGCGGAATCCTTGCGCGAGAAGCTGCGCCGTGACGGTGTGAATGGCACCGTCCGCCTGATCCTGAACCATGTGGACATCGTCACGGAGGAGGCTGTGCGGCTGGCGCGCGCAACCGATCTCGTCGTGCTCGATCAGCCCGGTGCTGCACTGGACACGAAGGACCTCATCCTGGAGGAGGCCCTGTTCCATTCAGGTCGGCCGATCCTCGTCGCGGTCACCAGGAAGACCATGGCGGTCCATCCAAGGCGGATCGTCGTGGGCTGGGATGGCTCCGCCCACGCCGCCCGTGCCGTGGGTGATGCGCTGGCCCTGTTCCCCAGCATCGAGATGGCGGAAATTGTGTCCGTGGATGGCGAGAAGGATCTCTCGAATGCGCTGCCCGGCGCGGATCTTGCCCGGCATCTTGCCCATAAGGGGGTGACGACGACGCTTGCCTCGCTTTCGGCCAGGGGCACGAGCGTGGGCTCGGTGCTCGATGGCCATGCCATCCGCGCCGATGCCGATCTGATCGTCATGGGCGGCTTCGGGCATTCCCGCCTGCGCGAATTTCTGTTCGGCGGTGTGACGGTGGAGCTGACCGAGGGCGCATCTGTGCCGCTGCTGATCGCCTACTGACGCAGATCGGTCAGCAGCGAGAGCACCTCGCGGCGAAAGGCGGGCAAAAGCCCGATGAAGCGCAGGGCCAGCGGCAGCTTGAAGAGTTGCCAGCCTGTCGGCCGGGTCACCAGCGTCTCCATGCGTCGGGAAACCGCGAGGCTGGCGCGCGTCCGCGCCACGCGATCGCGCTCCCATCCACGGAAGAGCGTGCGGGATTGCTCATCCCTCCCGGAAGTCAGCACCTTGATTTCCTGACTGGCCACATCGTTGATGATCTCGGTCAGCGTCACCGCATCCTCGATGCCGAGATTCAAGCCGCGGCAGCCGAGCGGCAGGTTCTGATGCGCGGCATCCCCGATAATGGCTGCCCGGCCGTTGATGCGGCTTTCGGTGTTGCGCTGCACCGCATCGAACCAGGCTTGCCAGTGAATGCGGCCGGCTTGCCAGTGATCAGGGATCATCTCCCGGACATCCGCCGCGAGGCACATCACCCGGTGCCTGCCATGCCCCATGGGGATGCGGATCAATGTCGGCCCCTGCTTGGCGATGCGGATCTCCATGCGGTTCGAATCGGCTTGCTCGCCGAGATCGATATCGATCATGCTCCATTTCGAAGCCGGGGCGCTGCCCTTCAACTCGAAATCGAGGATCCTGCGCAGATCGGATTGCGCGCCATCGGCCCCGATCAGCCAGGAGACGTGGCAGGTCTCGTAGGCATCGCCGGTCTTGAGCTGGACGTCACCGCCTTGCGGGTTCATCGTCGCATGCACGAGTTCCGTGCGCCGCTCCACCACGACGCCCATTTCCCGCAAGGCATCCGCCAGAATGCGCTCGGTCTGGTTCTGCGGAACGACCAGCAAGCCCTTGAGCTTGTGCGGGAAGAAATCGAAGTCCAGTTGTGCCTTGGGCTTGCCATTGATGGTGAGTTTCATCCCGCGCACAACGTGCCCGACGCCAAGGAGCTTTCCCGCGAGGCCCGTATCGTGCAGCTGCGCGAGCGCATTATGGCTCATCAGCAGCGCGCGGCTCTCCGCGTTCGGGGACGGGTTCCGGTCGATGATGCGCACCGCATGCTTCGCCTGCGCGAGCTTGAGCGCAGCCGTCAGCCCGACCGGACCCGCTCCGACGATGAGCGGCTGTCCGGCTTTCTGCCGGGCGGGTGGTGTGGTCCGGGGTTGCTCGGCCATGGTCGGTCGCTAGCCCGCGAGCCGGATGTCCGATCGGTGCAGCGCCCGCCAGACCCGCTCGAAATTGCCGCCGGCGAGCATTTCCAGCTCGCGTGTCTTCCATTTGCGGCGGATGAGCTCCGCGAAGATCCTCGGAAAGGTCGAGGCATCCTCGAGGCCCGGCGGCTTCGGTCCACCATACAGATCCGAGCCGATGCCGATGGCCTCGGCCCCGATGAGATTTTTCATGTGGTCGAGGTGGTCGCAGAGCCATTGCACCCCGTCGCGGGTGCCGAAATGGGCGAAGGCGGAACGCTTGGTCTCCTGGTAGGCGGTGCGGTTCATGTCGGGCAAGGCCTTGCCGAACCTGTCCATGGCCGGCCGCATCGCGCTGTAGACCTCCGGCGACAGGAAGACCGGCACGAAGGTGGCCATCACCATGCCGCCGCCATCGGCGATGCGCCGCATCACGTCATCGGGTGCGTTCCGCGGATGCGGGCACAGCGCATGCGCATTGGCATGGCTGATGATGACGGGCCCCGTCGCCACGTCCATCACGGCATGCTGGGATAGCGGGGAAACATGCGCGAGATCGATGATCAGCCCGAGGCGCTCCATCTCGCCGATGATGGCCCGTCCGAATTCGTTGAGCGGCTGCTTGCCGGGCACGTCCGTGGCGCTGTCGATGAAGGGCAGGGTCTCGTTGTGGCAAAGCGTGACGAGCCGGATGCCCATGGCGTGGAACAGCCGCAGATGGGCGAGGTTGTCCACGCCCACAAGGCCCTCCACCGCCTTGAGAAGGCCGATCTTCCCGGCCTTGCGGGCTCGCGCGATGTCGCGTGGCTCCAGCACCGGATGGAAGGCTTCCGGCCAGGCCTGCTCCATCTGGAGCATGACGTCGATCACCTCGAGACGCGCGCGCAAGGGATCGTTCTCGGCGGTCGGAATGAAGGCCGTGAAGATTTGCGTCGCGACCTGGCCCGCGCGGAGCTTCGGAATATCGGTATCATGCTCGGGATGCTCTCGCGCCAGATCCCAGACCCGCGCGTCACCCCGGGCGTCGCGGTGGCGCCAGATGACATAGGGGAGATCATTATGCCCGTCGACGAGGCGGGTGCGTTCGAGCAGCCGCGTGGCCCGGTTCTCGACCGAATATGCCATGTGTGCGATTCCTGCTTGCACTCCCCATCCTTCTTTTCGCATGCGGGGGCGCAGGCTGCAAATCGGGAAATCACGCGCGCTCGAGGGCGTTCGACTGGGCCTCGTTCACGTTTTCTTGAGGCGAAACGATTCACCCGGCCGCAAAACAGCCCGATTTCCGCAAGGTTTGCGCAACAATTGCAGCGCCATTCTTGTCAAGACGAGAGGCGCGAAGCCTCCGCAGGGAAGACGACAAACAATCGGCGCGGCGGGGATCGATGATCGCATCCGCCGCCATTCGGGAACCGGGAGCCGCGCCTTGCCGCGCCGTCTCCTGAATATGGCAAGGGAGCCGGAAATGGTGAGCCCCGCGAAATTCGAACCGAGCGCCGTTCTGGAGGCGCTTGCGCCCGCGCTGCATCACGAGTTGCATCTCGATCCCCGCAACTTTCGGGCGGTCGGCTCGCGCGAGGAAGCGGAATATCTGCTCATGCTCGATCATTCCGGCGCGCAATCCGGCCCGGAATGGCGCGTCTTTCTCATCGAGGCGCTGGTGGGCTTTCTCGTCTGGCAGCGCCAGCCCTTCGGCGAAATGATCGAGACCGATCTCGAATGGTTCCTCGGTCTCGTGGCCGATGCGCCATCGCCTGCGCTGCCGGCTCTGCTATTCGCGCTGGTTCGCGAGTTGAACGATGCGCCGGAGCGCCTGATGGTGCTGGCACTGAAGCATGCCGAGGGGCGAACCCTCTGAATTCCGGCCCGCGACACCGGGCCTGTGCGCGCTCCCGGCTCGACCAAGGTTGAGCTGTTGCACGGATTTACCACCGCCCCGCATTCCCTTAAGACCCGTCGGAACGGGCGGGGGAGACCCTGCCGGGGTGGGGGAGATCCAAGGCGCGATGTTCAAGAAAATCCTGATCGCCAATCGCGGTGAAATTGCCTGCCGCATCATCAAGACTGCCCGCAGGATGGGGATTCGCACGGTCGCGGTCTATTCCGAGGCCGATATGGACGCGATGCATGTGCGGATGGCCGACGAGGCCGTGGCCATCGGCCCGGCTCCCGCCGCCGAGAGTTATCTCGTCATCGAGAAGATCATCGCGGCCTGCCGGCAGACGGGCGCGGAAGCGGTCCATCCCGGCTACGGCTTCCTCTCCGAGCGCGAGGCCTTTGCGCTGGCGCTGAGGCATGCCGGCATCACCTTCATCGGCCCCAACAGCCACGCGATTGCGGCCATGGGCGACAAGATCGAATCGAAGAAGGCCGCGGCTGCTGCGGGCGTTTCCACGGTTCCCGGCTATCTCGGCACGATCGAGAGCGCCGAGGATGCGATGACAATCGCCGGGGAGATCGGTTACCCAGTGATGCTCAAGGCCTCCGCCGGCGGTGGCGGCAAGGGCATGCGCATCGCCTGGAATGCGGATGAGGTGAAGGAAGGCTTCGAGCGGTCGCGTTCGGAAGCCAAATCCTCCTTCGGCGACGACCGCATGTTCGTCGAGAAATTCATCGTCAATCCGCGCCATATCGAGATCCAGGTGCTGGGCGACAAGCACGGCAATGTCATCCATCTGGGCGAGCGCGAATGTTCCGTTCAACGCCGCAACCAGAAGGTCGTGGAAGAGGCGCCATCGCCGCTGCTCGACCCCGAGACGCGCGCGAAGATGGGCGCACAGGCTGTCGCCCTCGCCAAGGCCGTGGGTTACGATTCGGCCGGCACGGTGGAATTCGTGGCGGGGCAGGACAAGAGCTTCTACTTCCTCGAAATGAACACCCGCCTGCAGGTGGAGCACCCGGTGACGGAACTCGTCACCGGAATCGACCTCGTGGAGCAGATGATCCGGGTCGCGGCGGGGGAGAAGCTCGCCTTCAGGCAGGATGACATTCGCCTCGAGGGCTGGGCGGTGGAAAGCCGCATCTATGCCGAAGACCCCACGCGCAACTTCCTGCCCTCCATCGGCCGCCTCACGCTCTACCGCCCGCCGGCGGAGGGCAAGGCCGGCGGCATCACGCTCCGCAACGATACGGGCGTGGAAGAAGGTGGCCAGATCTCGATGTTCTACGATCCGATGATCGCCAAGCTCGTGACGCATGCGCCGACGCGGGCCGAGGCGATCGAGGCGCAGGCCCGCGCGCTCGATGCCTTCGCGATCGACGGCATCCGCCACAACATCCCGTTCCTTGGCACCCTGATGGCGCATCCGCGCTGGAAATCCGGCGCGCTCTCCACCGGCTTCATCGCCGAGGAATTCCCCGGCGGTTTCGAGGTGCCGATGCCCGAGGGCGAGACCGCACGAGCGATTGCGGCGGTGGCCGCCGTGATCGATCATCGCCTCAATGCCCGCAAACGGCAGATCTCGGGCCAGATGGCCACGACGCGGCCGGTTCGCTTTGCGGAAACGCGCATCGTGCAACTCGGCATGGGCGAGGCGCGCCAGAGCTTCGAACTCACGGTCGAAGAAGGCCTTGGCGAAACGCATGTGCGCTTCGCGGATGGCGCGAGCGACCTTGTGGTGACCCATTGGAAGCCGGGCGATCCTGTATGGCAGGGCGCGATTTCGGGCGTCGAGCGCGCGATGCGCGTAGAGGCCATTCCGAATGGCGTGCGCCTTGCCATGGCGGGCGCGGCAGCGGATGCGCGGGTCTACACGAAGCGCGAGGCCGAACTCGCGGCCCTCATGCCCGAAAAGCGGGGTGCGGATAACTCCCGTATGCTCCTCTGCCCCATGCCCGGCCTCGTGAAATCCATCGCGGTTTCCGAAGGCCAGGAGGTCAAGGCTGGCGAGACGCTCGCGGTCGTCGAAGCCATGAAGATGGAGAATGTGTTGCGCGCCGAGCGTGATGTGACCATCTCCAAGCTGCGCGCGAAAGCGGGCGAAAGCCTCGCGGTCGATGCGGTCATCATGGAATTTGCGGGCTAGATCAGAAAACGGAATTGGCGGTTTTCCCGGCCCTGTGGTGCTCTCCGGCCCGCAGGAGAGAATCGCCATGTCCGACGCTTTCGCCGCAACACCCAAGTCACCCTATTACATCGTCGCCTTTTCCTCGATCCGGGCTGATGGCGACCATGGCGATTCCGCCATGGCCGACGCCATGGAGGCGCTGGCGAAAACGCAAGCCGGCTATCTCGGCATCGAACATGCGCGGCGCGAAGATGGCTTCGGCATCACCAACAGCTTCTGGGCGGATGAAGCGGCACTTCTGAACTGGAAGGCGCAGGTGCAGCATCTCTACGCGCAAAGGATGGGCATCGAGCGCTGGTACTTGCATTACGAACTGCGCATCGCAAAAGTGGAGAGGGCCTATTCCGGCCCCGAGGGACGCTCGGTCTAGAGGATTCCATGCCGCTCTACTTTGCCTATGGCGCCAACATGGATGTGGCTGCGATGGTGCGTCGCGCGCCCGGCGGCAAGCCGCTTGGCCTCGCGCGCCTCGTGCGGCACCGATTCGTGATCACCGAGCACGGCTATGCGAGCGTGGTGCGTGACCCCCGCCAGGTGGTGCATGGCCTGCTCTGGGACATGCCGCTGGCGGATATCAAGGCGCTCGACCGCTTCGAGGAAGTGGATCGCGGCCTCTATGTGAAGATCGACCAGCCGGTGATCACCGCCAATGGCCCGCGCCGGGCGCTCGTTTATGTCGGAACGGGCAAGCCGGGCGGCAAGCCGCGCGCGGGGTATCTGGAAGACCTGCTGCGGGCCGGAGCGGAAATCGGCCTGCCGCCGGCCTATCTCGCCGGCATGGCGCAGCTCGGGCAGGGGGCTCCTGCCGCGCCGGCACGCAAGAGCCCCGGCGGACCGCGCGCTTCCGAAACCTGGCAATGGGGCGACTGAGTTTGGTTAGCCGAAAACCTTCGTGAAGGCCGCCTTTAACGCAAGGTCCGCCTCGTGCATGCCCACGGGCAGGCCGAGATCGACAAGGCTCGTGACGCCGTATCGCTGCTCCTTGATCCCGCAGGGCACGATGCCACTGAAATGGCTGAGATCCGGCTCCACATTCAACGAAATACCGTGAAAGGACACCCATTTCCGAAGGCGGATGCCGATCGCCGCGATCTTGTCCTCGCAGCCCTCGCCCTTGTCCGGCCGCTTCACCCAGACGCCGACGCGCCCGGGATCGGTGAAGCCCCGGAGGTTGAAAGCGGCGAGCGCCTCCATCACCCAGGCCTCCAGCGCCTCGACGAAGGCGCGGATATCCGGCTTTCGGGCCTTGAGGTCGAGCATCACATAGGCCACGCGCTGTCCCGGGCCGTGATAGGTATATTGCCCGCCGCGCCCCGTTTCGACGACCGGGAATTGCGGGCTGACGAGATCGGCGGGGTTCGCCGAGGTTCCCGCGGTGTAGAGCGGCGGATGCTCCAGCAGCAGCACGCATTCCCGCGCCTCGTTTGCAGCGATGGCGGACACGCGTGCTTCCATGAAAGCCAGCGATTTTTCGTAGGGCGTGAGTCCCTCCCAGATCAGCCACTCGATGGCAGCGTCATCGGTGCGGCCGAAGGAGGGCGCTGTTAACGGGCTGTTGACCATGTTGGTGCGAGATAGTGGGCAGAAATTGCCGATGTCAATCGCGGCAAGCCAAGACCCCCGGGAGTGCCTTCGAGATGCAGACCGTTGAAAATGTCGAGCTCGATATCGCCGTGGTGATCGGCCGTTCGGTGATGCCGATCCATCACCTGCTGCGCATGGGCCGCGGCGCGGTGATCGAGCTCAACGCCAACGAGAATGACGAGGTCGAGATTCTCGCCAACAACTTCCCCGTCGCGCGTGGGCAGGTGGTGGTGCAGGGCAAGCGCATCCAGGTGGAAGTCACCTCGCTTCTTCGCAAGCCCGAGACCATTCGCAAGCGCTTCCAGGGCGATGAACGGCAGGCTCAGGACACTCTCTGAAGCAAAGCGCCAAAATAAGCCCCCTGGGCCGCTTGCGTCACGGGAAGCGCTTTGTTAGAGAGCGCGCCTTGGCTGATCGGTGCCTCGCGCATCGCATCTTCCCAGAGCGGTCGTGGCGGAATTGGTAGACGCGCTAGCTTGAGGTGCTAGTGGGTAACACCGTGGAGGTTCGAGTCCTCTCGACCGCACCATTCCGGTGCAAGCCTTTGGAATGACGGTAATGCCGCGCCCCGTGCGCGGTTTTGTCGTTTCGGGCCTCGACTCATTGCGCCGCCGGCGATTTTCGCGCCCTGCGGTTGCCTCGCTTTCTGGCCCGGCGTAAACCTAGACCGCAAACCGCTCCGACAGGATCGGAATTGTCGCTCACTCTTCTTGTTTTCACATCCGCTTTTTCCGCCAACCATTATCCACTTGGCGGGCGGATGCTCTAGCCCCGTGAGGTGCCGGCGGATCGTCCTGCGCCTTTCTCCTGTCCATTTCGTGCCCGGAGGAGGCCTCGATGACCGATTCCATCGTCGTGCCCCCGGCTTTCCCGCGGCCCTGGGGCGAAGATGTGCGCGATGAGGACGGAAACCTTCATCCTGAGTTGATTGAAGCCGTTCGCGAGGCCCTGGCCGCCAGCGATTCCGTGCGCCTCGTCGCGCTCGCCGGTGATCTTCACGAGGCCGATCTCGGGAACCTGATCGAGGCGCTCGACCCCGATGAGCGCCCGCGCCTGGTCGCGCTGATGGGCGAGGATTTCGACTTCGCGGCGCTCACGGAAATCGAGGATACGGTCCGCGAGGACCTGCTCGAGGAAATGCCCAACGCGCAGATCGCGGAGGGCGTGCGCGAACTCGATTCGGACGATGCGGTCTACATCCTGGAAGACCTTGCCGAGGAGGACCAGGAGGAGGTTCTCGCGGCCCTTCCGACCCCGGACCGCGCCACTCTCGAGCGCAGCCTCGATTACCCGGAAGAATCGGCCGGGCGCCGAATGCAGTCGGACGTGATCGCCATTCCCCCGTTCTGGACCGTGGGGCAGACGATCGATTTCCTGCGCGAGAGCGAGGATTTGCCGGAAGAATTCTACGAACTCTACGTGGTTGATGCCGGGCTTCGTGTTCTCGGCCGCGTGCCGCTGAACCGCATGCTGCGCGCGAAAAGGCCGGTGAAGATCGAGAAGATCATGCTCGAAGCCGAGCATCGCGTCGCCGCGACCGACGACCAGCACGAGGTGGCCGAACTCTTCAAGCGCTACAATCTCGTGGCGATCCCGGTCGAGGATGCCGAGGGCAAGCTCGTGGGCGTGCTGACCTTCGACGACATCGTCGACGTGATCGACGAGGAAGCCGATGCCGAAATCCGCGCGCTCGGCGGCGTGCGGGCGGATGAGGAACTGGGCGACAGCACGCTTGAAACCGCGCGCCGGCGATTCTCGTGGCTCTTCGTGAATCTGGTCACGGCCATCCTTGCATCCGCCGTCATCGGCTTCTTCGAGGGTGCGCTGCAGAAGATGGTGGCGCTTGCGGTGCTGATGCCCATCGTCGCGAGCCAGGGCGGCAATGCGGGCACCCAGACCATGACGGTCGCGGTGCGCGCGCTGGCGACGCGCGCGCTTGGCGGGAGTGGCGCGCGACGGTTCGTGGCGCGCGAGATTCGCGTCGGGCTGCTCAATGGCCTCGCCTTCGCGCTGCTGATGGGCGCGGTTGCGGCCGTGTGGTTCAACTCCGTCGATCTCGGCCTCGTCATGGGTATTGCGATCATCGTGAACCTGATCGCGGCGGCCCTCGCGGGCGTGCTCGTGCCGCTGGCGTTGGACAGGGCCGGGATTGACCCGGCGGTGGCTTCCGGCCCTTTCGTCACGACCGTCACGGACATGGTCGGCTTCTTCGCCTTCCTGGGCGTTGCGACCCTGTGGTTCGGGCTGTCCTGAGATTAGGGCCTTGTTAACGCCAATTCGCGTTCAGGCCGCCTCGAAGCCAATTCTGAACAAGCATTTAACGTTTTCCGCCGCATTGCTGCCATTCCGGTCGGAATGTTTTCAAAGCTTGTTTCGAGACAAGAGGTTCGCTTCGTGTCCCGCCTTTTTCCTCCTCCCGCACACTGGCGCGCGGCCGTTCTCGGCGTCGTCGCGCTGTTGATGACCGCCTGCTCCGCGGCCGGAACCGTGGAGCGCGCGCATTATCCGCTCAAGAGCGATGCCAAGCCGCATGAAGGCGTTCGCAAGGCGCATTCCTTCCCCGTGCACGGCATCGATGTCTCCAAATGGCAGGGCGAGATCGACTGGGCCGAGGTGAAGCGCGCGGGCACGGCCTTCGCCTTCATCAAGGCGACCGAGGGAGGTGACCATCTCGACGAGCGATTCCACGAGAACTGGCGGCAGGCGAAGGCGCATGGAATTCCGCGCGCGGCCTATCATTTCGTGTTCTGGTGCCGCCCGGCCCATGAGCAGGCCGACTGGTTCATCAAGAACGTGCCGAGCGACAAGGACGCCTTGCCGCCGGTGCTCGATGTCGAATGGAACGGCCATTCGCGCACCTGCCCGAAGAAGATCGACCCCGATCTCGCCCGCAGGAAGATCGCGACGATGCTGAAAGCGATGGAAAAACACACAGGCAAGCGGCCGATCATCTACACGGACATTCCGTTTCACGCGGATGTGCTCGAAGGCCACTTCAAGGACTACACTTACTGGCTACGGTCCGTGGCCGCCGAGCCGCATGAGCGCTACGAGAATCGCGACTGGCTGTTCTGGCAATACACGACCACGGGGCGCGTGCCGGGCATCAGGGGACCGGTGGATCGCAATGCCTTTGCCGGCAGCCGCGCGGAATGGCAGGCCTATCTGCGGCGCCAGCACGTCATCCGCTGAGCCATCCCGGGCGCCGTCGGGCCGAGATGCAGGCGGGCGGGATTGAACGTTCAAGGCATTTTCAAGCGAAGCATGCCCCTGCGAAGGCGGGGGTGGGAACCGGTTCGCGCCAAGAAAATGCGATCAAGAAAAAGAGAGAAGCATTTTCAAGCGAAGCATGCCCCTGCGAAGGCGAGGGTGGATGCCGGTTCGCGCCAAGAAAATCCGACCAGACAAACAGACAGAGAATGCGAGCTCCTTCGATCAGATCGGGAAAATGCTCCAGGCCGTGCCGCCAGCCGCGCGATCCAGGATGGTGGCCGCTGCAACCCCATCCGCCGTCAGTGCCTCGATCAGGAAGGCTGGCGAGGCCGGCAAGGCTTCGCGTTTGGTCGCCTCCACGCGATTTGACGGCCGCGATCCCGCCCGTATTCTCCATCGAAACCCTCTGGCCACTTGCCCGAGGAGCCTGTAATTGGGTCAGCAACGCTGACCAATCCTGATGGCTTTTCCTGGGGAGGATCTCATGCTCGCAAACAGCCCGCGCGGCTTCAATTTCGATCTTGGCGAGACCGCGGATGCCATCCGCGAGAGTGTCGCCGCCTTCGCGCAGGACAAGATCGCCCCGCTCGCCGGGAAGATCGACCGCGAGGATTGGTTTCCCCGCCATCTCTGGCCCGAAATGGGTGCGCTTGGTCTGCACGGCATCACCGTGCCGGAAGAGGATGGCGGCACGGGCCTCGGCTATCTCGATCATGTCGTGGCGATGGAGGAAATCTCGCGTGCCTCGGCTTCGGTGGGCCTATCCTATGGCGCGCATTCCAATCTCTGCGTCAACCAGTTGCGCCGCTGGGGCTCGAAGGAGCAGAAATCCCGCTACCTGCCGAAGCTCATTTCCGGCGAACATCTCGGCGCGCTGGCGATGAGCGAGCCGGGCGCGGGGTCCGATGTCGTTTCGATGAAGCTGCGCGCCGACAAGAAGGGCGACCGATACATCCTCAACGGCTCGAAGATGTGGATCACCAACGGCCCTTCTGCCGAGACTCTGATCGTCTATGCGAAAACGGATGTGAATGCCGGTCCGCGCGGCATCACCGCCTTCATCATCGAGAAGGGCTTCAAGGGGTTTTCCATCGCGCAGAAGCTCGACAAGCTCGGCATGCGCGGCTCGGAGACGGGCGAACTCGTCTTCCAGGATTGCGAGGTGCCGGAGGAGAACCGCCTCGACCAGGAAGGCAAGGGCGTGAATATCCTGATGTCCGGCCTCGATTACGAGCGCGCGGTGCTCGCGGCGGGCCCGCTGGGCATCATGCAGGCGGCCTTCGATATCGTGCTGCCCTACGTGCATGAGCGGAAGCAGTTCGGGAAGGCAATCGGCGAATTCCAGCTCGTGCAGGGCAAGATCGCCGACATGTATGTGACGATGAATGCCTGCAAGGCCTATGTCTATGCGGTCGCCAAGGCCTGCGACCGGGGCGAGACCACCCGCGAGGATGCCGCAGGCGCGATCCTGATCGCGGCGGAGAAGGCGACCGCGCTGGCGCTCGACGCGATCCAGCTTCTGGGCGGCAACGGCTACATCAACGAATATCCCACGGGCCGCCTGCTGCGCGATGCGAAGCTCTACGAGATCGGCGCGGGCACGAGCGAAATCCGCCGCATGCTCATCGGCCGGGAGCTCTTCGCGAAGGGGGCGTGAGGCCGCCTCTCACTCGCTGCGGGGCTGGCTCAACCGGTAGACGCCCTTGAAATCCAGTGGATCGACCGGCTTGCCCTTGCGGGTGATCACCAGCCGGCCAGCCAGCGCCAGGCGCACGGCCTCGCGTCGCACGGGCTGCATCAGCGGGCCCCAGCCATCCGGGTGCGGGCCGCCAAGGGCGCGCGCCGCTTCGGACGGGCAGAAGGTCTTTTCCGGCCCGCGTTCGGCGGCCAGCGCCAGCAGCTTTTCCTCGATCGTGGTGTCGCTCATCGGCCCGAATCCCCTGCGGCGTCGGGAGCCCGTTTGCGCCGCGTTTGCCGACTGGTCAATGCGATCTGCCCCATGCACCGGGCCTCAAGACGTTACGCATGGCCGCGTTGCACAATCGGGCCGGAAAACGCACTCTTCGGCACGTTCGGCTTTCGATTCGCGGGGCCAGGAGGGGATATGCCGCAGACCATCACCAAGGGCTACAAGGCCCTGCTGGAAGAGGCAAACGCGCTGATCCATACGCTCGGCGTGGAAGAAGCCCGCGCCATGCACGGGCAGGGCGATGTGGTCTTCGTGGACCTGCGCGATCCACGCGAACTCGAGCGCGAGGGCAGGTTGCCCGGCGCGTTCCATTGTCCGCGCGGCATGCTCGAATTCTGGATCGACCCCGAAAGCCCCTATGCGAAGCCGGTTTTTCAGCAAGACAAGACGTTCATCTTTTTCTGCGCGGGCGGCTGGCGATCGGCGCTTGCCGCCAGAACCGCCCAGGAGATGGGCCTCAAGCCCGTCGCCCATATCGAAGGAGGGTTCGGGGCCTGGAAGAAAGCCGGCGCTCCCGTTGAGCTTCCCGAACCCCTGCCAGGGGATAAACCATGAAGACCAACGCGACTGTTCCGCCGCGCTCTGCACCCGGATCCGCACTTACGAGGTCCCGGTGGACCGCATGGCGCAGGATTATGTCGATGCGATCTACCACCTGCCGGCCTTCCAGAAATGGTATCAGGCCGCAATCGCGGAGCCCTGGAAGATGGACGATGTCGACAACATCGACAAACTCCGTTCGACCCGCTGAAACTCGCCATTGAATTGCGCTCGGGAACGTTGAATAAGGGAACCGGAAGTTGGTATACCACTTCGGCGCCCACCCTTCCCGAGGATTTCGATGGCTGTTCTTCGCTCGCAATTTGATCCTTCCGCCCCCGAATCCGAGCTGAATGCGCGGGAATGGGCGAAGCTCCGGGCGGAGCTGATCGAAAATCGTCGGATCGCGGCCCTCGGCGGCCCGGGCAAGGCCCGCGAGCGGCATGTCTCCCGTGGGAAGCTGCTGCCGCGCGACCGCGTGATGGGCCTGCTCGATCCCGGTTCGCCCTTCCTTGAGGTCGGCGCGCTGGCCGCCCACGGCATGTATGAGGGCGACATCCACGGCGCCGGCATGATCGCCGGCATCGGCCGCGTCGAAGGCCGCGAGGTGATGGTGGTCTGCAACGATGCGACCATCAAGGGCGGCACCTATTATCCTCTGACCGTGAAGAAGCATCTGAGGGCGCAGGAGATCGCCCGCGAGAACCGCCTGCCTTGCGTCTACCTCGTGGATAGCGGCGGCGCGAACCTGCCGCACCAGACCGATGTGTTCCCGGATCGCGAACATTTCGGCCGCATCTTCTACAATCAGGCGACGATGTCGGGCCTGGGCATCCCGCAGATCGCGGTGGTCATGGGCTCCTGCACGGCCGGCGGGGCCTATGTGCCCGCGATGTCGGATGAAACCATCATCGTGAGGAGACAGGGCACGATCTTCCTCGGCGGCCCGCCGCTGGTGAAGGCCGCGACGGGCGAGGTCGTCTCGGCGGAGGATCTCGGCGGCGCGGATGTGCATGCGCGGCGCTCGGGCGTGGCCGACCATTACGCGGCGGATGACCGGCATGCGCTGGCGCTGGCGCGGCGCGCCGTGGCGAATCTCAACAGCCGCAAGCCGGCGGATATCGCGCTCGGCGAGCCGGAAGACCCGGTGCTCGACGCGGGCGAACTCGAAGCCCTCGTGCCGACCGATCTCAAGCGGCAATACGACATCCGCGAGGTGATCGGCCGCATTGTCGATGGCTCGCGCTTCGATGAATTCAAGGCGCTTTACGGGACGACCCTGGTGACGGGCTTTGCCTCGATCCACGGCATTCCCGTGGGCATCATCGCGAATAACGGCATTCTCTTCTCGGAAAGCGCGCAGAAGGGCGCGCATTTCGTGGAATTGTGCTGCCAAAGGCGCATTCCGCTGCTGTTCTTGCAGAATATCTCGGGCTTCATGGTCGGCAGCCAGTATGAGGCGGGCGGCATCGCGAAGGATGGCGCGAAGCTTGTCACGGCAGTCGCCTGCGCGGCCGTGCCGAAGATCACGGTGCTGGTCGGCGGCTCGTTCGGCGCAGGGAACTACGGCATGTGCGGGCGGGCCTATAGCCCCCGTTTCCTCTTCACCTGGCCGAATTCACGCATCTCCGTGATGGGCGGCGAGCAGGCCGCGAGCGTGCTCGCGACCGTGAAGCGCGACAATCTCGAGGCCGAGGGCAAGAGCTGGTCAGCGGCCGAGGAAGAGGCCTTCAAGGCGCCGATCCGCGCGAAATACGAGGAGGAGGGCTCGCCCTACCACGCCACCGCGCGGCTCTGGGATGACGGCATCATCCTGCCGAGCGAAACGCGCCGGGTGCTTGGTCTCGCATTTTCCGCGTGCTTCAACGCGCCTGTGCCCGAGACGCGGTTCGGCGTGTTCAGGATGTGAGGGGGTTGCGACGAGCCCGCAAAGTATTACATTGCGCTCATATGCGATCACTGGAGAATGAGCCATGTCTGCAACCCTCTCTGTTCGTTTTGACGACAAGGCCAAACTCGAGGCGTTGGACAAGCTCGCCGCGAGCATGGACCGCTCGCGCAACTGGATCGTGAACCGCGCGATCGAGCGCTATCTCGCCGAGCAGGCCTGGCAGATCGAAAAGATCGAGCAGGGCATTGCTCAGGCGGATCGCGGAGAATTTGCTTCTTCGGAACAGGTGGAAGCCGCTTTTGCCCGGTTCAGGGCAAAGGCCCGGGCCGCTGAATGAAGCTTGTCTGGACCGCGCAAGCCGTCGCCGATCTGGTCGAGATCGCCGATTACGTGTCCGAGCATCACCCCGACGCGGCCATCGCCTTGCGTGACAGGCTTCGCTCCGTGATCGAGGGTCTGGTCGATTTTCCGATGGCTGGCCGCCCCGGCCGGGTGGCCGAAACGCGCGAACTGGTTGTGCCCGGTTCGAATTATCTCGTGCCCTACCGCGTGCATGAGGGCCGGGTCGAAATCCTCGCCATTGTTCACGCCGCGCGCGATTGGCCGGAAAGCTTCTAGCCCATTCCCCTCGCGCCCGTTCCGCCCTAAACCTCGGGCAACCACAACAAGCGGAGCAGGGCCATGAGCGGCACGGGGAAGATCGCCATCATCACCGGGGCGGGGTCTGGCGTGGGGCGCGCGGTGGCGCAGGCCTTCCTGAAGGACGGCTACCGGGTGGCGCTCGTCGGCCGCAAGGTCGATACGCTTGCCGCCACCGCCGAGGGTTTCCCGGCGGACAACGTGCTCATCCTTCCCGCCGACGTGACCGACCATGAACAGGTCGATTCCCTGTTCGATGCCACGGTGAAGGCCTGGGGCCGGGTCGATGTGGTGTTCAACAATGCGGGCATCGGCGCGCCGCCCATGGAATGGGATGAACTGCCCATCGAACGCTGGAAGGCGGTGGTGGATACGAACCTCTCGGGCGTGTTCTTCTGCATGCGCGCGGCCTTCCGCGTGATGAAGGCGCAGAATCCGCGAGGTGGTCGCATCATCAACAACGGATCGGTCTCGAGCTACACGCCGCGGCCCTGTTCGGCGGCCTACACCTCTACCAAGCACGCGGTTCTGGGCCTGACGAAGACCGGCGCGCTCGATGGCCGCAAGCACGACATCGCCGTGGGGCAGATCGATATCGGCAATGCGCTGACCGAAATGGCCATGCCCATGACCAGGGGCGTGCTGCAGGCCAATGGCTCGATCGGCATCGAGCCGACCATGGATGTGCAGCATGTGGCGAATGCCGTTCTGCACATGGCGAGCCTGCCGCTCGAAGCCAATGTTCTCACCATGAACGTGATGGCCACCAAGATGCCCTTCGTGGGCCGGGGCTGATCGGCGTTTTTCACCGGGAAGCGGCCCGAATTCCCTCTCGAAACGTTGGCGCTCCTCCGCTATGCCGGGGCAACCGTTTCTCACCCGCCACAAAGGAAAAAAGTCCCATGGCCACCATCACCCGCATCGAAGCCGGCCCGCGCATGTCGAAAGCCGTCGTGCATGGCGACACGGTTTATCTCGCCGGCATCGTCGCCGACGACAACAGCCAGGACGTGACCGGCCAGACCAGGCAGATCCTCGCCGAGATCGATCGTCTGCTGGCGCTCGCCGGAACCGATAAATCGAAGCTGCTGCGCGCGAATATCTGGCTCAGCGACATCGCGACCTTCGGCCAGATGAACGCGGTGTGGGATGCCTGGGTGAGCCCCGGCAATACCCCGGCTCGGGCCACTGTCGAGGCCTCGCTCGCGACGCCGGATTACAAGGTCGAGATCATGGTGGTCGCGGCGAAGTGAGCCGATGAAAGGCGCGGCGCTCCATCCTGATGATGAGCACCGCGCCTATTCCCGCGCGGTGAAGATCATCATCGGCGCCATCCTGATGATCGCCGTGCCGCAGATCGTCTATGCCTGGGCCATCGGTAACCGGTTCCTGATGAAGGACGGGTTCGACTGGAGCTATGATGTCGTGCTCTGGGGCGTCGCGCTCGCCTGTTTCGGGCGGAGCCTGCGCGCCGAGAACCTCGCCGCGCTCGCGATCGCCGGCGTGATGTTCGTGGCGGGATGCCACACGGCTTACGACCTCTGGGACAAGATCATGACCGGGCGCCGGCCGGAATTCTGGGTCGCGGGCTGGTCGAGCTTTACCATGGTATCAATCGCGCTGCTGCTGCTCGGGGTGATGTGGCGCTTCCGGAAATCCGATAACGCGCTGGTGGCCGCAACCTGGCTTTCGAGCCGCAATTCCATCATCATCACCCTGTGTTTTGCGGCGACAAGCCTGTTCGCCCGCACCCGCAACAGCCAGGGAGCGGAGATCGCCCTGGACCTGCTGGCGATTGGCCTCTCGTTCCAGGCGGTCTATGCCATCTTGACGAAACTTCGCTGGTATACCAAACGGGAAGACAGCGAGGAGAGCCGGGCCTCGAGCCCGTGAAGGGCCGCGCGGCGGGAGTGACAACGATGTTCCGTTCGGTTCTGATTGCCAATCGCGGCGAGATCGCCCTGCGCGTCGCGCGCACGGCGCGGCGCATGGGTTTGCGCGTCATCGCGGTGCATTCGGATGCGGATGCGAAGGCACCCTTCGTGGCTTTTGCGGATGAGGCGCATCGCATCGGCCCGGCCCCGGCGCGCGAGAGCTATCTCGTGGCGACACGCATTCTCGAGGTTGCGAAGCAGGCCGGCGCGGAATGCATTCACCCCGGCTACGGGTTCCTGTCGGAAAACGCCGAATTCGCCGAGGCCTGCGCGGCCGCTGGCATCGCTTTCGTGGGCCCGCCGGCCTCCGCCATCCGTGCCATGGGCCTGAAGGATGCCGCGAAGTCCCTGGTCGAAAAAGCCGGCGTGCCGGTGGTGCCCGGTTATCACGGCGAGATACAGGACGCGGCCTTCCTGAAGGAGAGGGCCGATCAGATCGGCTATCCCGTGCTCATCAAGGCGGTCGCGGGCGGTGGCGGCAAGGGCATGCGGCGCGTCGATCGCCATGTCGATTTCGAGGAGGCCCTGGCTTCCGCCCAGCGTGAGGCCACCAATGCCTTTGGGGATGCGCGCGTGCTGGTCGAGAAATATGTCACCGCGCCGCGCCACGTGGAGGTTCAGGTCTTCGGCGACCAGCATGGCCACGTGATCCATTTCTTCGAGCGCGATTGCTCGATGCAGCGCCGCCACCAGAAGGTGATCGAGGAAGCGCCGGCACCGGGCATGAGTCGGGAAGTGCGCGCGGCCTTCGGGAAGGCGGCGGTCGAGGCCGCGAAGGCCGTCGGCTATTACGGCGCCGGCACGATCGAGTTCATCGCGGATGGCTCGCAGGGGCTTCGCGCGGATGGCTTCTATTTCATGGAGATGAACACGCGCCTGCAAGTCGAGCATCCGGTGACCGAGATGATCACCGGCTTCGATCTCGTGGAACTGCAATTGCGTGTCGCCGCGGGCCAAAGGCTGCCGGTGAGGCAGGATGAGTTGATGATCCACGGCCACGCCGTGGAAGCGCGGCTCTATGCCGAGGAGCCCGAGCGCGGCTTCCTGCCCTCCACCGGCAAGCTGCATGCGCTGCGCCTGCCTTCGGGTGAGGGATTGCGCATCGATTCAGGCGTGACCGAAGGCGGCGAAGTGACGCCCTTCTATGATCCGATGATCGCCAAGATCATCGCCCATGGGCCGGATCGTGAGACGGCTTTGGACCGCCTCGGCCTTGCCCTGGAAAGCACCGTCGTCGCTGGCCCCAAGACCAACACGCGCTTCCTCAAGGCCCTGATCGACCATCCGGACTTCCGCGCCGCGAAGCTCGATACGGGGCTGATTGACCGAAACCTCGCGGCACTTGGCATTCTCACGCCGGAGATCGACCCGGAAGCCCTCGCGGTCGGCGCGCTGGCTTTCGCCGCCCGCGAGAAGGAGCGGCTGGAGGCGGTCGCGACGGCGCGTTCCGGCTGGCCGTCCGATCCGTGGAGCAACTCGGATGGCTTTTCGCTCCATCCCGGCCGCGAGGCGAGCTTGCGCGTGCTCGTGGAGGGCGAAACGCGCGATGTGCGGCTCGATGCTGCCGCCGAAGCGGCGATCGACATCCCGAAGACGGGCCATCGGAACTTCACGCTGGTGGAGACCGGCGACACCAATTTCATCCTTGTCGATGGCCTGCAGACCGAAATGCGCAGGGTCGATGCGCTCGATGTCACCTTCGACGATTCAGGCGGCGATGCCGGCGGCAATGTGAAATCGCCGATGCATGGCAAGCTCGTGGCGCTGTTCGTGGTCGAGGGCGAGAGGGTCGAGAAGGGCCAGCGCGTCGCCATTGTCGAGGCCATGAAGATGGAGCACCCCGTGCTTGCGCCGCGCGCGGGCCGCATCGAGGGCATCGCCTTTGAAGCCGGGGCGCAGATGGGGCAGGGCGCACGCATCCTTTCCGTCGCAGAGGCGTGATTCGTGGCGCTGCACCTCCTGAAACTCTGCGTCGGTTGTGAATCCATCGCCGATCTCGAAAGCTGGATCGAGGAGAACCGCCTGCTGCATCAGCGGCTGAAGCGGCCCTACCGGCAGTTCCACACCACGCGGATGACGCCGAAGCGGATGGACGAGATCCTTGATGGCGGCTCGCTCTACTGGGTCATCAAGGGTTTTCTCTCGGTCCGCCAGCGCATCGAGGCGATCGAGCCCTTCACGGATACGGATGGCATCCAGCGCTGCCATCTCGTGCTGGAGCCGGTGGTGATCCCCGTGCGCTCGCGCCCCGTGCGGCCCTTCCAGGGCTGGCGCTACCTGACGGAGAAGGACGCGCCGCCCGATCTCTCGCAGCAGGGGGCGGATCTCGCGGAAATGCCGGAATCGCTGCAGCGGGAATTGCGCGCGCTGGGCCTGCTCTGATAGCGCTTGAGGCAAGGACGAGCGCGCGGAGAGAACCCTTGACCTACATCGTGTCCACGCTGGTTTTCGGTGCGATCGTCTGGTGGTTCGCCCTCGGCCCTGGCCGCAAGGCGGGCGAGAGCCTTTCGCCCTTCATGCGCAAGGTCGCCGGCCTCGGCGCGGGCGCGGTGGGAATCGCGCTCGGCATGAAGGGACGCTGGGATTTCGCCATCGTGCTGGTTTCGCTCTCGGCCTGGCTGCTCGGCTTTAAGCTGCCGAAGATGTTCGATCCCATCGGAAACGCGCGGAAATCACAGATCCGAACCATCGCGCTGCTTGTGACCATCGATCTCGTCTCGAACGAGATCGAGGCGCAGGTGCTCGCCGGTCGTTTCGCAGGCAAGCGCGTCGACCAGATCGCCGACAAGGATCTCGTGATGCTTGCGCAGGATCTCGCGCAGCTCGATCCCTCAGGGCTTGCGCTGCTTCTGAATGATCTCGACCGCCGCGCACCCGGTTGGCGTGAGCACGTGCAGATCGATGCGCAGGCGGGGGCCGGAGATCCGCGCGCGGCCTCCGCCGAAATGCGCGAAGACGAGGCTTATCAGATCCTTGGGCTGGAACCGGGCGCGGGTGAGGAGGCCATCCGCGCCGCGCACCGGGCGCTGATCGCGCGGCTGCACCCCGACAGGGGCGGCCCCACGGCCCTCGCGGCGCTCGTGAACCGGGCGAAGGATGTCGCGCTCGCCGCTCGCCGCTAGGCCGCGCCGATCGAGCGGGTGGTCGAGGCCAGTCCAGAGGCCCGAGAGGCTGGTGGGATCCACGGCGTCCATCATGGTGGCTCCAGGAATCAGGGTCGCTGGGCGAAACAATTGAACCCGGTGCGCTTCAGCACCTTGCAGGCTTCCTGCGCTTCATCGGCCTCGAAGCCGGCGAAGCGCGCGCGGTAGAGAACTGTCCCGCCCTTGCTCACCGCTTCGGTGAAGGCTTCGGCGCTTCGCAGCAGCCGGCCGTTCCTTTCGCGGGCATTGTCGAGCAGGGTCCGGGCCTTGGCCTCGCTCTCGGCTGCGGCCAGCTGGATCACCCAGCCTGTCCGGGCGGGAGCGGGCACCGCTGCGGCACGGGCCGCGGGTTGCGGCGCTACCTCCGGCTGGGGCTGGGGCTGCGCCTGCGCGGCGGCGACGCGCTGCGCGGGAGCCGCAGCCACCGGGGTCGGCGGGATGACGGGAGACGCCACCGGGCCGGAGGGAGACGTGGCCGGGAAGGGGGACGGTGCCCGCTCTTCCACCTTGCGTGGCAGCGGCTGGCCACCGTCAGCCTGCGGCATCTTGGCTGGCAGGGCATTCGTGAATTGCACATTGCCCGGCGGCACGATGCGATTCTCGCGCGGAGGCGGCAGCGGATCGGCATTGCTGATCGCCTGCAGGGCCTGCGAGCGCGGCGTCGTGCCCACGAGCGCGAGCGGCGTCGTGGCACCCCCCGCGGGCGGCGTGCCGCCGGAAATCGCAAGGCCGCGCGAGCGGGTGAGGCCCTGATCGGCGACGTCGCCGATCACGGCAGCGCGCGGACGGGGCGGCGGGAGCGGCAGGGCCTCCCCCGAGACTGGAGCGGGAGCGGTCACCGGAGGCTGCGGGGCAGGAACCGGCGCGGCCACCACCTGGGCGGGCAAGCGGGGCGAGGGCTTCGTGCCGGTTTCGTCACCTTCGTCATCATTGGCTGCGGCCGCGACTTCCACGGCGCGGGGCGTGCGACGACCGGCAACGGCGCGCGGCATGTGCCCCTCGACCAGAGAAGCGACCAGAGCGTCGCGCTGGCGGCCCGAACGGCCGCCGAGCACCACGACGAGGATGTGGCGGCCATCGACCTTCGCGGAGGTCAGCAGGTTGAAACCCGAGGCGCGCGTGAAGCCGGTCTTGATGCCATCCACGCCTTCGACGCGCCCCAGAAGCTTGTTGTGATTACGATAGGCATAGCCGTCGAAATCGAAGGTACGCGTGCCAAAATAGGGATAGAATCGTGGGAAACGATCATGGATCGCCCGGCCCAATGTGACGAGGTCGCGCGCGGTCGTGATCTGCTGGGGGTTCGGAAGGCCCGAGGCGTTGCGGAAAACGGAACGGGACATGCCGATTGATCGCGCCTTGGCGGTCATCATGTGACCGAAGCGCTCCTCGGTGCCGCCAATGGCTTCCGCCACGACCACGGCCACGTCATTCGCGGATTTGGTGATGAGGGCCTTGATGGCATCTTCCACGGAGATCGTGGTGCCTGGCGCGAGGCTGAGCTTCGATGGCCTCTGGCTCGCGGCAAAACGCGAGACCGGCAGCTCGGAATCCAGACGGAAACGGCCGCGCTCGATCTGCTCGAACAGCATGTAAAGCGTCATCACCTTGGTGATCGAGGCGGGATGACGCGGCGCATCCGGATTGGTGGCCTGCAGAGTGCGGCCGGTATTCACGTCGAAAACCAGGGAGGCGTAGGGCGGTGCATAGGTTGCGGCTTTCTGCTGCTTGCGCCGCGAGGCTTCAGCCTGCGGAATCGATAGAACCAGTGTCAGGAGCATGGCGAGAATTGCCAAGCCCCAAACACGAAAGGAGGCGTAATCCGCCCCGCTCGCAACGCTTACTCGACGCATACTCACTCTCCGGCGCCTCCTTTCGGGAGGGGCGGTTCAAGCACAGGCCGCTCCGGTTCGGTGCGGCAACGCAACACGAAACAAAATGCGTTCTTTCCGGTTAACTGCCGGTTAAGGCCGCTGCGCTTTTCGGGTTGCGACGGCCCGGGCTCGGCTCGGGCCATCATGGAAGCGGGATCGCGAGGGGCCGTTTCCTGGAAGCCGTATTGTGCGCCGCAAAATAGTTGCTTGACATTTTGTGCGCTGCAACATAAATGGTTCTCAACTGGTTCCGAGAGGAGCCGGAGATGCGGTCCACGAATCCAGATCCACGAAAGGAACAGCCATGATGAACGCTTTCGAAGACATCCAGAAGTACGGCAAAGACAACCTCGACCTCGCCATCAAGGCGTTCGGCGTTCAGCAGAAGGGCGTTCAGGCGATCGCCTCGGAAGTTGCCGATTATTCGAAGAAGGCCGTTGAGGCCGGTTCGGCTCAGTTCGAGAAGCTGCTCGGCGTGAAGACGCTCGACAAGGCGATCGAACTGCAGGCCGAGTTCGCGAAGTCCTCCTACGAGGGTTACGTTGCCCATGCCACCAAGGTCGGCGAGCTCGTGACCGAACTCGCGAAGGAAGCGACCAAGCCGCTCGAGACCATTTTCGCCAAGGCCGGCAAGTAAGCCAGCCTCCGCGCGAGGATGCGGAAGAGCCGGGTCGAAGCCCGGGTTTTCGCCTAGTGTGGTTCAGCCCGGCGCTCTCCAGCGCCGGGCTTTCCTGTTTTGGGAGGGCCTGGCGGGATTTGCGTGCTTTTCCACCGGCATCCGTGATCTGCCCACTGGCGGAAGCGCGGATCGCTCCCCACATTGATCCTGCGCAAGGTGGCGAGCTGGCCTCATTGAAAGGGCCTTGATTGTCGCCCGGCGCTGCGCCACCCTCCGGCTCGATCGGGTGATTTGTCCGGTGGCGTTTTCTCGAGAGAGGGTCGCCGTGCTTCCTGTCCGATCTCAACCTGGCTTGCATTGGCCTTCCCGCCTTGGCCCGGCCGGGAGGGAGGGCGAGGGGCCGGGAAACGGCACGTCTGTTGCGACGCGCACCGTCACCAGGCCGAAGCGACCGGATCTGTTTCGCGTTCTGCTGCTCAACGATGATTATACGCCGATGGAGTTCGTGGTGCATGTCATCATGCGCTTCTTCAACCGGACCGAGGAGGACGCCACCCGCATCATGCTCCACGTGCATCATCACGGCGTGGGCGAATGCGGGGTCTATACCTATGAGGTCGCCGAGACAAAGGTGACGCAGGTCATGGCCTATGCGCGGGACAACCAGCACCCGCTGCAATGCGTGATGGAAAAGAAGTAGCGGCGAGCGGGGGCCTCGCCGCGACCAAGGGCCGCAAGGCCTGTGCAGGACCCATGCGAGGTGCAACCCTCGATGGGAAACAAGGAAAGCGAGACGGTTCCCGTGCCCAGTTTTTCGAAAAGCCTCGAGAATGCCCTCCATCAGGCGCTGAGCCTGGCCTCCAGCCGCCGGCACGAATATGCGACGCTGGAGCATCTGCTGCTCGCCCTGATCGACGATGAGGATGCCGCGGCCGTGATGGAGGCCTGCAACGTCAGGCTCGAGGATCTGCGCCGCACCGTCACCCATTACATCGACAACGAACTCGATGCGCTGATTGCGCGGGAGCGCACCGAGACCAAGCCCACGGCCGGGTTCCAGCGCGTAATCCAGCGCGCGGTCATCCATGTGCAATCCTCGGGCCGTGATGAAGTGACCGGCGCCAACGTGCTCGTCGCGATCTTCGCCGAGCGGGAAAGCCATGCCGCCTATTTCCTGCAGGAGCAGGAGATGACCCGCTATGATGCGGTGAATTTCATCAGCCATGGCATCGCGAAAAGGCCGGGCGCCTCGGTTTCGCGCAGCCCGCGCGGCGCGGATGAGGAGAGCGAGGAGGGGGCCGCCGATCCCCGCAAGGCCGAGAACGGCAACGGCAAGGGCGAGAAGGGCAAGGAAAGCTCGCTCGACGCCTATTGCGTGAACCTCAACGAGAAGGCGCGCGGCGGCAGGATCGATCCGCTGATCGGCCGCATGGCCGAGGTGAACCGCACCATTCAGGTGCTCTGCCGCCGGCAGAAGAACAACCCGCTTTTCGTGGGCGATCCCGGCGTGGGCAAGACGGCCATCGCCGAGGGCCTCGCCCGGATGATCGTCGACGGCAAGGTGCCGGATGTGCTGGCCGATGCGACGGTGTTTTCGCTCGACATGGGCACTTTGCTCGCCGGCACGCGCTATCGGGGCGATTTCGAGGAGCGCCTGAAGCAGGTGATGAAGGAGATCGAGGCCCACCCGAAGGCCATCCTCTTCATCGACGAGATTCACACGGTGATCGGGGCGGGCGCCACTTCCGGTGGCTCGATGGACGCCTCGAACCTGCTGAAGCCGGCGCTGGCAGCGGGCACGCTGCGCTGCATCGGCTCGACCACCTACAAGGAATATCGCCAGTATTTCGAGAAGGATCGCGCGCTGGTGCGCCGTTTCCAGAAGATCGACGTCAACGAGCCGTCGGTTCCCGATGCGATCGAGATCCTCAAGGGCCTGAAGCCCTATTTCGAGGAATTTCACCGGCTGAAATACACCAACGACGCCGTGAAGGCGGCGGTGGAGCTTTCCGCGCGCTACATCCATGACCGCAAGCTGCCGGACAAGGCCATCGACGTGATCGACGAGACCGGCGCCTCGCAGATGCTGCTGCCCGAAGGCAGGCGCAAGAAGACGATCGGCATCAAGGAGATCGAGGCGACCATCGCCACCATGGCGCGCATCCCGCCGAAATCGGTCTCGAAGGATGATGCCGCGGTGCTTCAGGGCCTCGAAACCACGCTGAAGCGCGTGGTCTATGGGCAGGAAGGCGCGATTTCGCAGCTCACGGCGGCGATCAAGCTCGCCCGTGCGGGCCTTCGTGATGGCGAGAAGCCCATCGGCTGCTACCTCTTTTCCGGCCCGACCGGCGTTGGCAAGACCGAGGTCGCCAAGCAGTTGGCTTCCTCGCTCGGCGTGAAGCTGCTTCGTTTCGACATGAGCGAATACATGGAGCGGCATACCGTCAGCCGCCTCATCGGCGCGCCGCCCGGCTATGTCGGGTTCGATCAGGGCGGCCTCCTGACGGATGGCGTGGACCAGAACCCGCATTGCGTGCTGCTTCTCGACGAGATCGAGAAGGCGCATCCGGATCTCTACAACATCCTGCTGCAGGTGATGGATCACGGCAAGCTGACAGACCATAACGGCAAGGAAGTCTCCTTCCGCAACGTGATCCTGATCATGACCACCAATGCCGGCGCGGCCGACATGGCCAGAAGCGCCTTCGGCTTCACCCGCGCGCGACGCGAGGGCGAGGATACCGAAGCGATCAACAAGATGTTCACGCCCGAATTCCGCAACCGGCTCGATGCCATCGTGCCGTTCGGCCATCTGCCGAAGGAGGTTGTGGCGCAGGTCGTGGACAAGTTCATCGCGCAGCTCGAGGCACAGCTCGCGGATCGGCACGTCACCATCTCGCTCACGGATGAGGCGCGCGCCTGGCTCGTGGAGAACGGTTACGACGAGCAGATGGGCGCGCGGCCCATGGCACGCCTCATCCAGACCGCGATCAAGACCCCGCTGGCCGACGAGGTGCTCTTCGGCAAGCTGAAAGGCGGCGGCGTGGTGCGCGTCATCACCCGCGAGGAGAATGGCAAGCGCGTGCTGGGCTTCGAATTCCCGGAAGGGCCGCTCCGCCCGAAGCAGGAGGCTCTGCCGGCGCCGAAGGAAGCGAAGCGCAAGGCGCTGCCCAAGGGCAAGCCTGCCGCGCGCAAGGCGCTTCCGCCGCCCAAGGCACCGGATGAGGAACCGCCGAAGCCGCGTCGTTCGTCGGTGCCGAAGCTGCCGCTGAAGAATTGAGGCGGAGTCTCGAAGCCCATTGACGCACCAGCGCCGGCTGGCCTTTAATTTCTTCTCGAAACGCTGCCGTATCGCGCAGCGGATCGGGGGAGGATATCATGAACATTCGCTGGAAGGCCGCGCTGGTCGCTGCCGTCATGCTCGTTGCGCCGGCCTCGGCGCAGACATTGCTGACCGAGAAGAAAACCTTTGAACTTCCGAGCTTTACGACCCAATCCGGCCGCACGCTGAAGAATGTGAAGGTCGGCTGGGAGAGTTACGGCACGCTCAACGCGGAGAAATCCAACGCGATTCTCATCGCGCATTTCTTTTCCGCCAACAGCCATGCCGCGGGGAAATACAAGGAAAGCGATGCCGCGCCGGGCTACTGGGATGCGATCATCGGACCGGGCAAGGTGATCGACACCAACCGCTATTTCGTGATGTCGGTCGACAGCCTCGTGAACCTCAATACGGGCGACCCCAATACCATCACCACCGGGCCGGCAAGCATCAACCCGGAGACGGGCAAGCCCTATGGCATGGATTTCCCGATCGTCACCATCCGCGATTTCGTCGAGGTTCAGCGGCAATTGGCGGATCAGCTGGGCATTCAGAAATTCCAGCTTGTGGCGGGCGCCTCCATGGGCGCGCTGCAGACTTTCGAATGGGCAGCGAGCTACCCGGATCGCGTGGCGAGGGCCATGCCGGTCATCGCGTTCGGCGAGGCCGATGCGAACCTCATCGCCTGGCTCGACATCTGGGCCTCGCCGATCCGGCTCGATCCGAACTGGAACAAGGGCGATTACTACGGCAAGACGCCGCCGAATGATGGCCTCGCGCAGGCCCTGAAAATCGTCACCCTTCACGCCAACCACGGAGACTGGGCCAACAAGACCTTCGGCCGCAAATGGGCGAAGGAGGGCGAAAACCCGGCTTCCGGCTTCGACAAGCGCTTCCTGATCGAGACGACGCTTGATGGCGCGGGTGCGGCGCGCGCGAAGGTGTCGGATGCGAACCACTTCCTCTATCTCGTGAAGGCGAACCAGCTTTTCGTCGCAGGTGGCGGCACGCTCGATGAGGGCGTGAAGAAGATCAAGGCGCCCGTTTTGCTCATTCATTCGCCGAAGGACCTGGTTTTCCCGCCCAGCGGCGTGGATGATACGGCGAAGCGGCTGAAGGATGCCGGGCTCTCCGTGCAGCAGGTGCAGCTTCAGGGCGATCGCGGCCATCTCGATGGCGTGCTGAACATCAAGCAGGCGGAAGGGGCGATCCGCGATTTCCTCGCAAAATAGTCTCGACCTCTTGAGGCCGGCGGGGTTATCCGTGGATCACTGATCCATGCCCGCCGAACCTGCCTCTGATTCCCCGTCCGTCACCTGGTCCGCCTTGCGCGAAGGCATTCGCGATGCGGCGGGTCTGCCGGCACTCATGCTCATGGCCTCGCTGGTGGGCGTGGGCGGTCTCGCGCGGGATATCGGCTATCCCATGGGGGCAGGGGTGCTTTCGACCGTCCTGATCTGGGCAGCGCCGGGCCAGATGGTGCTGTTCGGCACGATTGCCTCGGGCGCGGCCTTGCCCGCCGTGGCGGTGGCCGTCTCGCTCTCCTCCGTGCGATTCCTGCCGATGACCATGGCGCTCCTGCCGCTGATGCGGCGGCCCGGCACGCCGACCTGGGTGCTGCTGCTCATCTCGCATTATGTGGCGATCACCGCCTGGGTGCATTCCATGCGGGTGATGCCGGATATGGCACCGGAACGGCGCATTCCCTACTTTTTCGGCTTTGCGAACACGGTGCTCGTGGCTGCCGCGTTGGCGACGGGGGCGGGCTATTACCTTATTGGGCAATTGCCGGCGGCCTTGGCGGCCGGCCTGCTGCTCACCTCGCCGCTGTTCTTCCTGGTCAACATGGTCGCGGCCGCGAAACAGCCGGTGGATTGGCTGGCGCTGGGGTTCGGAATCGGGCTCGCGCCCCTGGCCATTGCCATCGTGCCGGCCGGGCTCGATCTGCTGGTTGAGGGCCTCGTCGGCGGCACGCTGGCCTATCTCATCCACCGCTTCCTGAAGGCCCGCCGCGAGAAGGCGGATGCGCCATGATCGCCTGGCTGGAGCATGCATCGGGCGGGCTCTGGCCCTATCTCGTGATCATCCTCTTCGGCTTCCTGCCGAGCGAGATCTGGCGCTGGCTCGCGGTGTTCCTTGGCCGCGGCATCGATGAGAATTCGGAGATCCTGGTCTGGGTGCGCGCGGTGGCAAGCGCGCTGCTGGCGGGGGTGGTGGCGAAGCTTATCCTCACACCCACCGGCGCGCTGGCGACCATTCCGCTGTTCTGGCGCGTGGGATCGCTCGTGGCGGGGGTTGCGGGCTTCTATCTCGCGCGGCGCTCGATTCTTGCAGGCGTCATCGCGGGGGAAATCGTGCTGATCGGTGCGGGCCTGGCCTTCAGCGGTTGAAGCGCGAAAGCCCGCCCCGAGAGGCCGCGCTCTCACAGGCTCGCCAGCGCGGCCCGGATCTTCTCCGCCTGTTCGGCCAAAGTCGCCATCTCGGCCCTCGGCGCGGGATGGCGTTGCAGCACCATGCCTTCCCAGCGCGGAAGAATATGAAAATGCAGGTGAAAAACTTCCTGCCCGCCGGCACTTTCCGAAAATTGCTGCAGCGTCACGCCATCCGCGCCGAGCGCCTGCTTCGCGGCCTTCGCGATCCGCTGCACCTTCGTGATCAGGTGCGAGAGCATCTCCGGGTCGCAATCCAGCAGGTTGCGGGCGGGCCCTTTCGGAATGGCCAGGCAATGGCCGGGCGAGCGCGGCATGATGTCCATGAAGGCGAGCGTTCTCTCGTCCTCGAAGATGCGATGGCAGGGAATTTCCCCGCGCAGGATCTTCGCGAAGATGTTCTCGGCGTCATAGGGTGTCATGCAACGTTCCTCTCTCATGCAAAGGTGACCACGGCAGGCCGGGATCGCCCTGAATTCGCGTGGGGTTCGGCGACAGGCACCGAAGGATTACCAAGAGCCGCAGCGCACCACAACCACCCGGCATGGCGGGCCGCCTCGAGCGAGGCAGGCGGCCTTGTCCGGTCATCCGGGGCTCGCGACCCGGGTCAGATCAGGGATTTCGGAAGGGCGTGAGCGTCTCCAGCTCCTCCTGCATGGCATCGACATGCGCCCGCTCGCGCACGAGATAATCCGCGACGGCGCGCTGGAATCGCGGATCGGCGAAACGATGGACGGAGATGGTCTTCACCGGGCGATAGCCGCGAGCGAGCTTGTGTTCGCCCTGCGCGCCGGCCTCCACCCGTGTGAGGCCGCGCGAGAGCGCGAAATCGATGGCCTGGTAATAGCAGAGTTCGAAATGCAGGAAGGGATGGTGCTCGATCGCACCCCAGTTCCGGCCGTAAAGCGTGTTGCCACCGATGAAATTCAGCGCGCCGGCGATGGAGCGCCCCGCGCGCTTCGCCATGATGAGCAGGATCTTTTCCGGCATGGCCTGCCCGATCTCGCTGAAGAAGGCCCGCGTGAGATAGGGCGTGCCCCATTTGCGACTGCCGGTCTCCATGTAGAAGTCGAAGAACGCATCCCAATGGGCTTCCCGGAGGTCGCTGCCCGTGAGCCATTCGACCGTGATGCCATTGGCGAGCGCATCCCGCCGCTCGCGCTTCAGGACCTTGCGTTTGCGCGAGGCGAGATTTTCGAGAAAATCCTGGAAGTCGCGATAGCCGGCAGCTTCGAAATGGAATTGCTGGTCATTCCGTTCGAGAAAACCCTGGCCGAGGAAGGTGTCGCGGTCGCGATGCGTGAGGAAGGTCGCGTGCAGGCTGGAAGCATCGATGCGCTGGCGCAGGCCCTCCAGCCCCGCCACGAGTCCGGCGCGGATCGCCTCTGCCTCCGGCCCCGCCGGCACGAGCAGGCGGCGCCCCGTGGCGGGGGTGAAGGGCACGCAGACCTGCAGCTTCGGATAATATCGCTCGCCCGCGCGGGTGTAGGCCTCGGCGAAGGCGTGATCGAACACATATTCGCCCCGCGAATGGCTCTTGGCATAGGCCGGCAAGGCGCCGGTCGCGCGGCCCCGTTCATCACGCGCCAGCAGGTGAAGCGGCGTCCAGCCGGTTCTTCCGCCTACCGAGCCGGATTGCTCCAGCGCGAGCAGAAAAGCGTGTGTGAGGAAGGGGTTGGCTTCATCTTCCTCAGAAGGAGATTCTGCGACTTCAGGGAGTGATTCATCCTCATCGCGCCCTGATTCAGGCGCTTGAGATTGTGGTGCGCCAGTTTTCGGGCTTGAGTCCGGGTTGCTCGCCAAGTCGTTCAGGGCAGGCGGGTTTCCGCTCCCGGCCGGGCCTTGCGACAGCGCGTCCCATTCCGCCGCCGCAACGCCAGCGAGGCCCGGCAGGATTTCGACCGTGAGGCGAGGTGATGTCATCCCGCGAAACTAGAGCATCCGCCCGCCAAGTGGATACCGGTTGGCGGAAAAAGCGGATGCGAAAACAAGAAGAGTGAGCGCCAGATCTCTTTCAATCAGATCGGTTTGCGCTCTAGCGCCTGCGGCGCGCGGGGGACAGGGGCCAGCCTGTCATGGCGGCTGGAAACCCTCGAAGACGATCTGGTCGATATGCGGTCTGGCGCGCGCGGCTTCTTCCGCCGAGCGGATCGTCCAGCCCATCACCGGCAGCCCAAGCTGGCTGCGGCAGAGATAGGGCGCGGCGGAGGGCAGGTCCTGATGCTTCCAGGAGAGGAAATCCGGCCGCGTTTCGCCAAAATGCAGGAGATTGCCGAGGGCGTGCTTCTGCTCGGCGGAAAGGCCCGCATAATCCGGGTATTCATAGGCGTTCATGGCGATCAGGCCGAGCGGCCGCGCCACGCCCGCCGCGCGCAGGGCCCTGATCATCGCGGGGTCGAAGCTCTTCAGCACCAGCGGGCCGGAATAGGCCTTCACGAGGGCGGCGATGCGCGTGCAGATCCCGGTGTTGCCGTCGAAGCGGCTCTTGACCTCCACCACCAGCGCCTGCTGCCCCTCGACCTGCATCAGGAGCTCCGCGAGCGACTGGATGCGATCCCCCCCCGCCTTGAAACTCACATGGCGGAGCTGGTCCGCCGTCATCTGGTCCACGCGGCCGCGGGAGGTCGTCAGCCGGTCGAGCGTGAAATCATGGAACACCATCGCCTCGCCATCGGCGGATATCTGCAGGTCGCATTCCATGCCGAAACCGGCATGAAGCGCGGCCGCGAAGGCGGAGCGCGTATTCTCGATCACGCCCGATGCCGCATCATGCAGGCCGCGATGGGCGATGGCGCGCGCGAAAACCGCCTCAAGCTGGGGCGAAGCGAAGGCCATCAAGCCACCTCGAACATCGCATCGACCTCGACGCAGACATCGCCGGGCAGCACCGGCACCCCGATGGTGGTGCGCGCATGCTTGCCGGCATCACCGAGAGCACCGACCATGAGATCGGACGCGCCATTCATCACCAGGGCCTGCTGGGTGAAATCCGGCATGGAGGCAATGAAGCCACCAAGACGCAGGCAAGCCACGATCCGGTCGAGATCGCCGAGCGCGGCCTTGGCCTGGGCCAGCAGGTTCACGGCGCAGAAGCGCGCGGCCTCGCGGCCATCCTCCACGGAAACCGAAGCGCCAAGCTTGCCCTTGTGCCTGTCGGCAATCTTGCCATCGGGCCCGATGCAAAGCTGGCCCGCCACGATCAGCAGGTTGCCGGAGCGGCGGAAAGGCACATAATTCGCCACAGGGGCGGCGGGGCTGGGCAACATCACGCCGAGATCGCTGAGCCGCGCTTCGATGGCAGACATGGTGTTCTCCTTGCGTCCGGTATTGGTCTCGCCCAGAAAGGCTGACACGTATTCTTGATCCGGCGATGCACGATTCTCAAGCCACTCGCCGCAAATTGGCCATGCGGATCGTGGATCGGAGACGGCCAGGGTTCGGGAAGGCAAGCAGGGAAACGGCGAATGGGCATGGTGCGGTCGATGGTGGCAGGAAAAATCTCTGTGCGGCTGGCTGCCGCCTTGTTCGCTTCGGCCTCGTTTCTCGCGCCGGAATTCTCGCCGGCCATGGCACAGGCGCCTTCCTTGGCCGATCCCGCGCGGGTGGTGCTCCAGCCGCATCGTATCGTCTATCAGGTGCAGCTCGGTCCGAAGGGAGGCTCGCAGGGCATAACCGGCGCCAGCGGGCTGATGGCGATCGAGTTTTCCGGCAATGCCTGCGAGGGCTATGCCACGAATTACCGGCAGGTCGTGGATCTTCTGGATTCCGATGGCGCCGCGCGCCGCATGGATTTCCGCGTGAATCTGTTCGAGGACGCGGATAATCGTCGCTTCACCTTCTCCATGCTCAATCGCATGCAGGGGCAAGTGCTCCGTGATGCCGACGGCGAAGCCCGACGCCGCGCCGATGGCTCGCTGTCGGTGGCGATGCGCAAGCCGCCGGGCCGGAAGAGTGATTTCGACGGCGATGTGATGTTTCCCTCGGCGATGTCGATCGCGATCATCGCCGCCGCGCAAAAGGGCGAGCGCACTTTCAAGAATCGCGTCTTCGATGGGTCGGAGGGCGGCGAGAAGGTCTTCGAGGTGAATACCACCATCGGCCCGCCGCTCGAGGGCGATCGCAACAACCGGGTGGAGGAGGTTCTGCGCATGCCCGAACTCGCCTCCATGCGCCGCTGGCCGGTCTCGATGGCTTATTTCAACGACGAGCCGGGGGATCGTGTGCCGGTTTACACCTTGCGTTCGGTCGTTTTCGCAAATGGCGTGATGGGTGATCTCGTGTTCGATTTCCCGGAATTCTCGCTGACGGGGCGTGCCGTGAAATACGAGGCGCTGAAGGCCGACCCTTGCGCGCGTTGAGCCTTCAGCGCCGATGGCGTTCGGCTGTGGCGACGACCGTCTCGGGCGCGACCTGTGCATTGGCCGCGAAGGCCAGCAGCAGGCTCTCATCCGCCACGAGATAATCCAGAACGGAAGCGAGAAAGCGCGGTTCGGCTGCGGCCCGCCGCAAGGTTGTTGGCGAAAGGCCCGTCAGATCAAGAAAGCGCGACAGCCGTTCCGGCTCCTCTGCCAGGAAGGAAAGCGCCGAGATCGCGAGCATTTCCGGATCAGCGGTCGGGGGGCGAGGGGGCATGCGATTGCTCCGTGCGAAGGAGTTAGGAATTGTTCAACCATGCTGTTAACGAAGTGCCCCGGCGGGGTCGCGAGATCAATCGCTTACCGATTGGTTCACCCCTTTTGGTCTAGAACTCCGTGAGGGACCGGAGTGGGCCCCTCCATGGCGCGCTTCCAACAGGATGGACCGAATCGATGCCGAAGACCGTTCTCATTGTTGAGGACAATGACCTCAACATGAAGCTCTTCAACGATCTTCTGGAAGCGCATGGCTATGCGACGCTGAAAACTCGCCTTGGTCTGGAAGGTCTTGAACTGGCCCGTAACCATCATCCCGATCTCATTCTGATGGATATCCAGCTTCCGGAAGTATCCGGGATGGATGTCATCAAGCTCCTGAAGGAAGACGACGACCTGAGGACCATTCCGGTCATCGCCATCACGGCCTTTGCGATGAAAGGGGACGAGGAGCGCATCCGCGGATCTGGCTGCGAGGGGTATCTCTCGAAGCCAATCTCCGTCGTAAAATTCGTTGAAACCGTCCGGAACTTCATCGGCTGACCTCCCATGACCGCTCGCATCCTCATCGTCGATGATGTCTTCGCCAATATCCGGCTTCTCGAGGCGCGTCTCACCGCCGAGTATTTCACCGTTGTGACGGCCATGAACGGCCCGCAGGCGCTCGATATCTGCGAGCGCGGCGAATGCGATATGGTTCTGCTCGATGTGATGATGCCTGCCATGGATGGCTTCGAGGTCTGCCAGCGCCTGAAATCCGCGCCGGCCACTGCCCATCTGCCGGTGGTGATGGTGACGGCGCTCGACAGCCCCGCGGATCGCCTGCGTGGCCTGCAGGCTGGTGCCGATGACTTCCTCACCAAGCCCATCAACGAGATCGCGCTGCTCACCCGCGTGCGCAGCCTCGTGCGGCTGAAGCACCTGACGGATGAACTGCGCGCACGCGCGGCGAACTCGCAGACGCTGGGCCTTCCCGACCCGCTCGCGATCGCCGCCGCCGAGGATGGCCGGAACGGCCGCATCCTCATTGTCGAGGATCGCGCCAACGCGGCCGACCGGATGAAGGTGGCGCTCGCCCAGCACCATGTGGTGGATTGCGTCGATGCACCGGGCGATCTCGTCGCCCGCCTTCCGGGGGATGGCCGCGATTGCCTCGTGCTGAGCCTCGGCCTTCAGAATGTCGACCCCCTGCGCATCGTCTCGCAGATGCGCTCCAACGACAAGCTGCGCAACCTGCCGATTCTCGTTCTGGCCGAGACAACCGATGATGCCCGCGTGATGCGCGCCCTCGATATGGGCGTCAACGACTATCTCATCCGCCCGATCGACCGGAACGAGCTTGTCGCCCGCATCTCGACGCAGGTGCGCAAGAAGCGCTACCAGGAACGCCTGCGCGAGAACCTGCAGGCCTCGATGGAACTGGCGATCATCGATCCGCTGACCAAGCTTCACAATCGCCGCTTTTTCCATACCCATCTCGCGAGCCTGATGAACGACACGCTCGTGCGCGGCGCGGCGATCTCGCTGCTCGTCATCGACATCGATCACTTCAAGCGCATCAACGACCAGCATGGCCACGATTCGGGCGACGAGGTTCTGCGCGAATGCGCAGAGCGCCTGCGCAAGGTGGTGCGCGGCATCGATGTCGTCGCCCGCTTCGGCGGCGAGGAATTCGTGATCGTGATGCCGGATACCGAGGCCTTTGCCGCCAGTTGCGTGGCCGAGCGCATCCGCCTCAACATCGAGAAGACACCCTTCCCCGTGCAGAACGGCGGCAAGTCGCTCGACCTCACCGTATCGATCGGCGTGGCGACAGCCGGGGAGGGTTTCGACAGCCCGGACCGCCTCTTCAAGATGGCCGATGATGCGCTCTACGAGGCCAAGCGTTCCGGGCGCAACCAGGTGAAGCTCGCAGCCTGAAGCTCGCAGCCTGACGCCCGCGCCCTTGCCAAGCGGCACGGGCAGGCTAGGATCATGATCTTGATAAACGGAACGGCGCGATTCGGTCTCTGGCCTTTTCGCCCGTCCGGTCCCGCGAGGGTTGCTCAGGTCCGCCGCATCTCCTGGGTCCTTACGGGTTGGGCCGGCTTGCTGCGACGGGGAAGGTTGCCTCCTCGACCGTTCTGGCACCGGCCCTTTTCTTTTCTTGAATCAACTTCTCGAAATGCTCGCGCAAGGGCCTGAAAAGACAACAAAAAAGGCGCCCGAGCGCGCCTTTGTCGTTCCGCTTTGCGAAGGAAGCGAGATCACTTGATCTTGGCTTCCTTGAACTCCACATGCTTCTTCGCAACCGGATCATACTTCTTGAACGAGAGCTTCTCGGTCGCGGTGCGGGCATTCTTCTTCGTCACGTAGAAATAGCCGGTATCGGCCGTCGAGACGAGCTTGATCTTGATGGTGGCGGCCTTGGCCATGATCTCACCTCTGGAACGGTCAACCCGACTGGAGCCAGCGCGGATTGCCTGAAAAACGAAAGACCGGGCGGAGAGCGCCCGGCAATCAGACGGTCCTCTTCGCCAAACGGGGGGCGGAAGTCAAGCGCAAAAGCGCGGCGTCATCCGCGCGCAGGCCCGGCCCGCAGGCGGCTGGCGACGACGAAGCCGTAAAGCGCGAGCACCATCGCCACCGTCACCGGCACGCCCCAGGTGCCCGCCACATCGATGCCCGCGCCCAGCAGCGGCGGCCCGGCCATTTGCCCGACGGAATAGAGCATCACGAAGGCCGCGTTGGCCGAGACGAGATCGGCCTGCGCGAAGCGGCTCGACAGATGCGCGAGCCCCACGGTGTAGAGCGCGCCCACAAGGCCGCCGAGCAGCATCAGCAGCCCGGCATGGGGCCAGAAGGCCGAGCCGGTCAGCGGCAGGCAGCACGCGATGACGGTCGCGGACAGGGCGATGCCCAGCAGGATCTTCCGGCGGTCGAGCCGGTCCGCCAGCCAACCCATGGGCATCTGGAACAGCACGTTGCCGATGGCGAAGGCGGAAACCAGCATGGCGGCGGAGTCTTCCGGCCATCCCATCCGCAAGCCATGGATGGAGAGCTGCGTGAAGGCGCCGATCTCGATCGCGCCCACGGTGAGGGCGGCGAGCGTTGCCGCCGGGGCAAGCCGCACGAAGCTCAGGACCGAAGCGCGCGGCGAGCCATGCACGGTCGCGGCACTCGGGCCGATGAGCTTCAGGGGCATGAGGCCGGTGAGAATCAGAACAGCCGTCGCGGCATAGGGCAACATGCCCTGCGTGCCGGTCACGGTCAGCATCAGCGGGCCGATCGCGAAGCCCAGGGCCAGCGCGGTCGCATAGGCCCCCATGATGAAGCCGCGCCGCAGCGGGTTGGCTGCCGCGCTGATCCAGTATTCGGAGAGCACGAAAAGGGTGCCGATCGCCGCGCCGAGCATGAAGCGGAACGCCGCCCAGACCCAGAGATTGGGCAGGGCCCAGAAGGCAAAATGCAGCCCGGCCGCGAGCAGCAGCATGGTTGCCACGAGCCATTTCACGCCGAAGCGCGCGGCGAGGCGCGGCACGAAGGGCACGAACAGGAGGTTGCCGACGCCCGCCAGCGTGGCCGTGAGCCCGGCAATGGTGGAGGGCGTGCCCCAGCGCTCCATTTCCAGCGCGAGCAGCGGCCCGGACACGCTGAGTGAAACCCCGACCAGCGTCACGATTGCCACAGCGGAGAGGATCACGCGGAGGCGTTCGGTGACATTCAGGTCCGTTTGCGGGGCAGGCTGGCTGGCGGGTTCTGTCATGCTAGTGTTCTCGCACGATTCGAATGACAGAAAGGCGCAAGCTTTGCGCATTCTCGCGGTTCTTCTGGCTCTGCTGTCCGGCATGCTCATCGCCTTTGCGCAGGGCGCCGGCTTCACCCTGTTCGGCAACCGCGATTTCGAGATGGATGGAGTGCAGGACGAGGGCGGCAAGATGATGCGCATGCGCTATCTCGCCGAGCGGCGCATCCTGCGCATCGAGGCGCTCGACGGTTCCGGGCAGGTCATGCTGCGGGACCTCGCGAAGGGCGATGTGCTCATCCTCGTGCAGGAAGGGCGGCAGGGCATCTATGGCAGCCGGGGGCGACCGATCATCGGGATGGCCGTCCTTCCGGGCGAGGCCATGCGCGAGGTGGCCGGCGAAACCTGTCGCGAAGCCCGGGTGAATGGCACGACGATCTGCCTCTCTGATGATGGCATTCCGCTCGTGATGGAGGAGGGTGGCGCCCCGTTCCGCGCGATCCGCCTGCTGCGGCAGGCGCAGAACCCCGCGCTCTTCACGGTGCCGAAGGATGCGAAGATCCAGCCCATGCCGGGCTCGAAGTCGCCGGTACCGGGCGTTCCGTTCTAAAGCATTTTCAAGCGAAGTGGGCACCGGTTCGCGTGAGGAAAATTCTCTGAAATCATGTCGGGCAAGTGGAACCCGGCCCGCGCCAGGTTCATGCGAACCGAATTCAGATCAGGTTTCGCTCCATGCGGCCGTGGCGTTCGCAATAGAAGGGAATCGCGGGTTCGGTTCCCGTGGCGCGGGCCTCGATCCAGCCCTGCAATTCGCCGAGCATCACGCGGGTAATGACCGGCAGCGGCAGGTCCTTCGTATCGTCGAGCGTGAGCCAGGCGAGTTCGGTCAATTCGCTGTCGGGCGTTACGATATCCGGAACCTGGTGGGCGATCGCGGTGGATTCCACTACGAAAAAGCGCGTATCGAACCTTTTGGGGCGGCGCGGCGGCGTGATGGCGCGGGCGATATAGGCGAGGGCCGAGAGATCGGGCAGGTGGCCCGTTGCCGTGAATTCGCCCCATGGGCCGGCGAGTTGCGGAGTATCACTGGCCTTGCGGCCGATCACGATGCCGGTTTCCTCGAAAGTCTCGCGGATGGCGGCCAGGGCAAGGCGCTTCATCCGCGAGGGGTTCGCGCCAGGGCTCGCGAGCATCAGCCGCTGGATTGTTGCCTCGTCCAGCATTCCCGCCACCGGCACATGCGCATCGCCCGTTTCCGAGCGCCCGCCGGGGAAAACGAACACATCGGGCATGAAGCGGTGGTTCTTGTGGCGCCGTCCCATGAGCAGGCGCGGCTCGCGCCCCGTGCGATCGAGGATGATCAGCGTCGCGGCATCCACCGGCCGGCCTGATTTCCCGGCATGGCGGCGGGCCTCACGATTGAGAAGCTCCAGGCATTCAGACGGTGTCGGCAGGCCGGTCACGGCGGTCAGCTCTTCGCAGGCATGTCGTGGATGTCGCCGGCGGGATCGAAGCCATGCAGGCGCAAGGCCCATTGATAGGCGATGGTCGCGCCCTTCACAGGCTGGATCAGAGCCATGGTGAGAGCGGCCGTCAGCGAAAGCCAGATGACCATGTGCATCCAGTCGGGCCAGTTCGTGCTGCGCTCGAACACCAGGAACAAGGGCACGATGACATGCCCGACGATCATGATCGTGATGTAGGGCGGAAGATCATCGGCGCGATGGCCCGAGAATTCCGCGCCGCACTTTTCGCATTCCGGCTTCACCTTCAGGAACTTGCCGAAGAGCTTGCCCTCGCCGCAAGCGGGGCAACGACAACGGAAACCGCGACCGATCGCCTGTTTCCAGTCGCGCGGGGCCTCGCTCGGGGTGGCGTTTGCTCGGTCGTTCCAGTTGCTCATCACTCTTCCTCGAAGCGGAAATCACCGCCGCCGCGCGGTTCGTCGCGCCCTGGGCGTTCATCCCGGCGCGTATTGCGGCGGGCTTGCCGCCGCTCGCGCGGATCATCGCGTGGGCGGAGGCGCGAACGGCCGCGACTCACCTTCACATAGCGCCCCTCGCTCAGCATTTCAAAGCGCAGCGCCCCCGCAAATGGGAGGGCCTCGACAAGCCGCACCTTCACCGCGTCGCCGAGGCGGAAACTCTCGCCCGTCCGCTGACCGACGAGCGCGTGGGCAGCCTCGTCATGGATGAATCGCTCCTCCCCGAGTGTGGAAATCGGAACGAGGCCATCGGCCCCCGTGCGATCCAGCCGGATGAACAGCCCGGCGCGCGTAACCCCCGTCACGCGCCCGGAGAAGCTCGCGCCGACCTGCTCGGCCAGGAACTGCGCGATGAGCCGATCCGCCGTCTCGCGCTCTGCCGCCATGGCGCGGCGCTCGCAGGCCGAGATGTCCTCGCCGAGCTTCTTCATCGCATCCGGCAGGGTGTCCGGCAGGCCATCATCGCCGAAGGCATGCGCGCGGATCAGCCCGCGATGCACGATGAGATCGGAATAGCGGCGGATGGGCGAGGTGAAATGCGCGTAGCGGCGAAGGTTCAGCCCGAAATGCCCGATATTCTCCGGCGCATATTCTGCCTGCGCCTGGCTGCGCAGAATGATCTCGTTGGTCAGAACCTCGTTCGGGCTCTCCTTCACCCGCGCGAGAATACGGTTGAAAAGGGTCGGCCGCACCGCGCCCTGCTTCGGCAGGGTGATGCCCACGGTATCGAGAAAGTCGCGCAAGACCTGCATCTTCTCGAGGCTCGGCGCATCATGCACGCGGTAGAGCAGGGGAATGCGCGCCTTCTCCAGCGTGTCCGCCGCGCAGACATTCGCGAGGATCATGAATTCCTCGATCAGCCGATGCGCGTCGAGACGCTCGGGAATGATCACATCCGTCACGAGGCCCTGTTGGTCCAGCACCAGCTTGCGCTCGGGCAGGTCGAGATTGAGCGGCTCGCGGGCGTCGCTCGCGGCCCTGAGCACGGCATAGGCACCGTAAAGCGGCCTCAGCACGGGCTCCAGCAGCGGGCCGGTTGTGTCATCCGGCTGGCCATCGATGGCCGATTGCGCCTGCGGATAGGCGATCTTCGCGGCAGAACGCATGAGCACGCGGTGGAACGAATGGGCGCGGCGCATGCCATGCCTGTCCACCACCACCCGCAGGCCCATGGCCGCACGGTTCACGCCGGGCTTCAGCGAACAGAGGTTGTTCGAAATGCGCTCCGGCAGCATCGGCACGACGCGATCCGGGAAATAGACCGAATTGCCGCGCAACCGCGCCTCGCGATCGAGCACCGAGCCGGGTCGGACATAGGCGGCGACATCGGCGATCGCGATATGGAGGATATAGCCGCCGGGATTTTCGGGGTCGGGATCGGCCTCGGCATGCACCGCGTCGTCATGGTCCTTCGCATCCGCCGGATCGATGGTGATGAGCGGAATGGCGCGCCAATCCTCGCGTCCCTCAAGCGTGGGCTCTTGCGCGCCCTCGGCTTCCTTCAGCGCCGCTTCGGAGAAGACATAGGGGATTTCATGGTTATGGATGGCGATGAGGCTCACCGCCCGCTCGCTCTTCAGCGATCCGAGCCGCTCGCGGATCTTGCCACCGGAGAGGCCGGCGCCGGGACGGTCATGGATGTCGACCGTGACGAGATCGCCATCCTCGGCCTGATGGTCAGTCATGGGGATGCGGACCTCGCGGCCCTGGCCCTTGCGATCCACCGGAACGACGCGCCCCGTGCCATCCGCCGCGGTGCGGAAGACCCCGAGCATGCGCTTTGCGGGCCGCGAGAGCATCTTGAGGATGCGGCCCTCGTAAGGAGGGCCATCCTCCTCGTTCGTGGGCTCGATCTTCATCAGCGCGCGGTCGCCGGGGCCGGGCGGGGGCGGGGCATCGCGCCCGCCGCGCTTCGGGAGGATGACGACGATGCGGGGTGCTTCACCGCGCGCCTCGTTCCAATCCACGGGGATCGCGAGCAATTCCCCATCCGAATCGTGGCCGATCACCTCGCCGATGAGGACCGGGCCGAGCTGGCCCTGCGCGATGAGGCGGCGCTGGCGCTTTTCCAGCAGGCCCTCGGCCTGCATGTCCTTCAGCATCCGTTTCAGCGTCACGCGTTCGGAGGCGTTGAGGTGGAAATGCCGCGCGATCTCGTTCTTGCCGGCGCGATCGGGCGCATTCGCGAGAAAGGCGAGGATATCCTCGCGCGAGGGCAGCGCATGCGCCTGGCTGGTCTTGGGTCGGCGGGTCATCGGCACTCTTGTGGCATGAGGCTTGAGACGCGCAAAGCCTGAAAAACGCCTCGCCGGATCAGAGCAGCATGAGCAGGAGCGGCGCGAGCAAGGCCGTCACCAGGCCGTTGAGCCCCATGGCGAGGGCGGCATGGGCGCCGGCCTTCTCGTTCACCTGCAAGGCCCGCGCCGTGCCGATTCCATGCGCTGCGAGGCCTGCCGCGAAGCCGCGCGCGGCGTAATCCCGGACACGGATCAGGTTCATCAGCGGCGTGATGAGGATCGCCCCGAGAATGCCGGTGGAGATCACCAATACGGCCGTGAGCGGTGGCGTGCCGCCCAATTGCTCGGAAATGCCCATGGCGATCGCCGCCGTGACGCTTTTCGGCGCGATGGAGGCGACCGTTCCGGCGGAAAGCCCCAAGGCCTTCGCAAGTCCCGCCGCGCTGATCACGCCCATGCCAGCGCCGATCACCATCGCGCCGAGGATCGCCCGCCACTGCCGCCGGATCAGCGCCCGATGGCGGATGATCGGCAGCGCGAGCGCCACGGTCGCGGGGCCGAGCAGCACATGAACGAAGCGCGCGCCTTCGAAATAGCGGGCATGCGGCGTGCCCGTGAGAAGCAGCACGCCCCCGACGATCATCACCGCGATCAGCACCGGGTTCGCGACCGGATGCCGCCCCGTCGCCTGCGAGATGCGATCGCCCACGAGATAGGCCAGCACCGTGAGCACGAGGAAGAAAAGCGGCTGCTCGGCAAGGTAGATCCAGAACTGGGAGGGGTCGGAGAGGTTCCGCATCACTCGTCCTCCGGCTTCGCGAGCGCCCGGAAGACCAGGGCCGTGACGATCATCGTCAGCGCCGTGGAGACGACGAGCACCACGATGAGGCGCATGCCCTCGGCCAGCAGGCGATCGCCGAACGCGATCAGCCCCACGCCGGCCGGCACGAAGAGGAGCGAAAGGTGTTTCAGCAGGGCCTCACCCGCCTGCTCGATGCGTTCCGGGATGCCGCCGCGCCAGAGCGCATAAGCGGCGAGCAGGCCAAGGCCGATCACCGGGCCGGGAACAGGAACCCGCGTGAGCCCGGCAATGACCTCGCCGGCCAGTTGCAGGACGATGAGCGCGGCAAAACCTTCGAGCATGACGAATCCCCCTCGGGCAAATGGTAGCGGGGAGGGGCATTGACACCAAACGTCCTGCCCGGACCTGTTCCAGCCATCCACGTCCTTATCGGCGGGGAAGTCGGGAATGCCCGGGCATGACGACAGGCCTCAGCCCTTCCCGGGCTTGGCCGGAGCCTTTTTCGCAGCCGCTTTCTTCGCCGGCGCTTTCTTCGCCGGCGCTTTCCTGGCCGGAGCCTTGCCGCGCGCGGGCTTCGCGCCGCCCGTCGCCTCGATGCGCGCGGCGATGAGGCCGAGCGCGCCTTCGAGGGTCAGATCGTCCTTGTTCGCGCCCTTGGGGATGGTCGCGTTCACCGAACCCCATTTCACGTAAGCGCCATATCGCCCATCAAGCAGGGTGATGTCGCCGCCATCCGGATGCGCGCCGAGCACCTTGCCGGCCGGTGCGCCGCCGCTCGCGGCCCGGCCGAAGCGCTTGGCGCCGCCCGCTTCCTTCGTGGCGATGAGGTCGATCGCGCGGTTCATGCCCACCGTGAAGACATCATCCGCAGCATCGAGATTGGCATAGGTCTTCCCGCGCTGCACGTAAGGACCGTATTTGCCGATGCCCGCGAGAATGGGATCGCCGGTCGTTGGGTCCTTGCCCACCTCGCGCGGCAGGGAAAGCAACGCGAGCGCCTGTTCCAGCGTGAGGGATTTCAGCGTCATGCCCTTGGCGAGCGAGGCGCGCTTCGGCTTCTCGCCCTCGCCGAGCTGGATGAAGGGCCCGAAGCGGCCTTCGCGCGCCGTGACTTCAAGGCCCGTCTCCGGGTCTTTCCCGAGCACGCGGTTGCCGTTGTCATCCGTGCCTTCGGCGCTGCCCTCCTCGCCGCCCGCCATGGAGAAGGGGCGGGTGAAGCGGCATTCCGGATAGTTCGAGCAGCCGATGAAGGGCCCGAGCTTGCCGAGCTTCAGGGAAAGCTGGCCCGAACCGCATTTCGGGCAGGCCCGCGGATTGGTGCCATCGCCCTTGTCGCGGAAGATCGCCGGGCCGAGATGGTCATTGAGGCCGTCGAGCACTTCCGTCGTGCGGCGCTCCCTGGCACTCTCGATCGCGGCCTTGAAATCCTTCCAGAATTGGCGGAGCACCTCGCGCCAATCGACCTCGGCATTGGAGATGCGGTCAAGATCGTTCTCGAGATCGGCGGTGAACCCGAATTCGACATAGCGCGCGAAGAAGCTTTCGAGGAAAGCCGTGACGATGCGGCCCTTGTCCTCGGGGAGGAGACGCTTCTTGTCGATCTTGACATATTCGCGGTCGCGCAGGGTTGCGAGCGTCGCGGCATAGGTGGAGGGGCGGCCGATGCCCAGCTCTTCCATCCGCTTGATGAGCGTGGCTTCCGTGAATCGCGGCGGCGGCTCGGTGAAATGCTGGGTCGCGGCGATGGCCTTTTTCGAAACCGCATCCCCCACCTTCATGGCCGGCAAGCGCTTCGAATCCTCATCCTCGGCGTCTTCGTCGGTTTCCTGATAGAGCGCGAGAAAACCATCGAAGAGCACGACCTGGCCGGTCGCGCGCAGGTCGAGCTTGCGGGCGCCGGCTTCGGCGAGAATGTCGACCGTGGTGCGCTCGAGGCGGGCGCTCTCCATCTGGCTTGCGAGGGTGCGTTTCCAGATGAGTTCGTAGAGCCTGTATTCGTCGCCCGAGAGATAGGCCTTCATGGCCGCCGGAACGCGGAAGATATCCGTGGGGCGGATGGCCTCGTGGGCTTCCTGCGCGTTCTTCGCCTTGGTGGAATAGGCGCGCGGAACGCCGGGCAGGTAGTCCGCCTCGAATTCCCGGCCGATGAAGCGGCGCAAGGCGGCCACCGCCTCCGGGGCCATGTCGACGCCGTCGGTGCGCATATAGGTGATGAGGCCGGTCGTCTCGCCGCCGATCTCCACCCCCTCATAGAGTTTCTGCGCAAGACGCATGGTGATGGCCGGCGCGAAACCGAGCTTGCGCGAGGCTTCCATCTGCAGCGTCGAAGTGGTGAAGGGCGGATAGGGATGGCGCTTCGCGGGCTTGGCTTCCACGGATTGCACCGTGAAGCGCGCCGCATCGAGCGCCGCCTTGAAGGCCTCGGCCTCGGCCTTCGTGCCGACATCGAGCCGGGTGATCTTCCTGCCATCCGCGCCGACAAGCCGCGCCTCGAAGGCCTCGCCCCTGGCGGTGAGAAGCGTCGCCACCAGCGACCAGTACTCCCGCGTGATGAAGCGCTCGATCTCCTCCTCGCGATCGCAGACGAGGCGCAAGGCGACCGATTGCACGCGGCCTGCCGAACGCGCGCCCGGCAATTTCCGCCAGAGCACGGGCGAAAGCTGGAAGCCCACGAGGTAATCCAGCGCGCGTCGAGCCAGATAGGCATCGACCAGCGCCTGGTCGATCTCGCGCGGGTTCGCCATGGCATGGGCCACGGCATCCTTGGTGATGGCGTTGAAGGTCACGCGCTCCACCGGCTTGCCCTTGAGCACGCGGCGCGATTTCAGCGCTTCGAGAATGTGCCACGAGATGGCCTCGCCCTCGCGATCCGGGTCGGTCGCGAGAATGAGGCTGTCCGCATCCTTCACGGCGGCGGCGATGGCGGAGATCTGCTTTGAACCGCGGCCATCCAGCTCCCAGAGCATGGCGAAATCCGCATCGGGATCGACCGAGCCATCCTTGGGCGGCAGGTCGCGCACATGGCCATACGAGGCGATCACCTCGTAGCCGCGTCCCAGATATTTGTGGATCGTCTTGGCCTTGGCCGGCGATTCAACAACGACGACTTTATGTTCCATCACGCCCCATCCGATCGGCCCGGAGACATGGAGAGACGCGGGGGGTTTGTCAAATGGCCTTCACGCAGCATGGAGCGGAAAAGGCGCCATTCCGGCGCCGGACATGCATTTCTCCGGGGGATAGCCCGCCCGCTCCCTTGCCCTTCGCCATCGCGTGGCCTAACGCCTCGAATTGCGATGTCCAACAGCTCGATTTTTGCCTTTCCCCATGCCCATCTGCTCGGGATCGAGGGCCTGACGCGCCCCGATATCGAGGGCCTTCTCGCCTTGGCGGAGGAGGAAATCACCCTCAACCGGCAGGTCGAGAAGAAGAAGTCCAGCTTGCGCGGCCGGACGATGATCAACCTCTTCTTTGAAAACTCCACCCGCACGCAGGCGAGCTTCGAACTCGCGGGCAAACGCCTCGGCGCCGATGTGATGAACATGTCGGTTGCGAATTCGAGCGTGAAGAAGGGCGAGACGCTGATCGACACCGCAATCACGCTGAACGCGATGCGGCCCGATCTCATCGTGGTCCGCCACCATGCGGCCGGCGCGGTGCATCTTCTCGCCCGCAAGGTCGATTGCGCGGTGATCAATGCCGGCGACGGCGCGCATGAGCACCCGACGCAGGCCCTGCTCGACGCGCTGACCATTCGCCGCAACAAGGGCCGGATCGAGGGCCTGACGGTGGTGATCTGCGGGGATATCGCGCATTCTCGCGTCGCGCGCTCCAACATCATCTGCCTGCAGGCACTCGGGGCGCGGGTGCGGGTCTGCGGTCCCGTCACTTTGCTGCCCAAGGGCATCGAGCGCTACGGCGTCGCGGTCTTCACCGACATGAGGAAGGCGCTCGACGGCGCGGATATCGTGATGATGCTGCGCCTGCAGCGCGAGCGGATGAACGGCGCCTTCGTGCCCTCGATGCAGGAATATTTCCACTATTACGGCCTCGACCGCGAGAAGCTGGCGCTCGCGAAGCCCGATGCCCTGGTGATGCATCCCGGCCCGATGAACCGCGGCGTGGAGATCGCCTCGGATGTGGCCGATGGCGCGCAGAGCCTCATCCGCGAGCAGGTGGAGATGGGCGTCGCCGTGCGCATGGCCGTGCTGGAGGCGCTGGCGCGGAGATTGCCGAATGGGTGAGGCGATGCGATGATCGAGGGCTTCCTGGGCGATGTCCTTCTGGCGATCCTCCAGCAGCCGATGGCGCGCTGGAGCCTTGCGCTCGGCATCGGGTTCTGGGTGTGGATGGTCGCGGATGAGGAGGCCCGGCTTCGCAAGCTCTATCTTGCCGGGCCGTTCGTTCTGGCCGGCCTGATCGAGGTCTACGACAGCCTGTTCTTCGGCCGCAACAGCGGCGGCGGCACCAGCGGCTGGCTGCCGATCTACCTTCAGGCCATGGAGGGGGTGCGCATTTTCGTGGGTTTCCTCGGCCTTGCCGCTTTGGCGCTCGCGGCCTTTACAGGCTTCAGGCGCGGGCTTGGCTTCTGCCTCGGCCTTGGCGTTCTTCTTGCGGCCTATCTCGCCGACCAGATGGGCGGCGGGCGCGGCAACTTCTTCTCGCTCCGGGTGCTGGGCAACACGCTGCTGATGCTGCCGCCCGTTCTCGCCCTTCTGCTCATCGCCTATGGCCTGGGCGCCACCTTCCGTTCCGTGCGCGAGTTGCGGCGCTTCCGCAGCCGCCAGGTGCGCGATGACGAATGACCCTGTGATGAATTCCCCATGACCGATACCGTCCTCAACCATGCGCGCATCGTCGATCCCGTCGCAGGGACAGAGCATCTCGGCGCGGTGCTGATCCGCGACGGGCGCATCGCGGAGATCGCGGCGAAGCCTTATCCCGCCGGCGAGTTCGATTCCGGCGTGATCGATCTCAAGGGCGCGGTGGTCGCTCCTGGGCTTGTCGATCTGCGCGCCTTCATCGGCGAACCGGGCGAGGAGCATCGCGAGACCTTCCGTTCCGCTTCCGAAGCGGCGGCGGCGGGTGGCGTTACCACCATCGTGATGCAGCCCAACACATCGCCCGCCATCGACGAACCGGCCGTGGTGGATTTCGTGCTGCGTCGCGCGCGCGATACCGGCCTCGTGCGCATTCATCCCGCCGCCGCGCTCACCAAGGGCCTCGCCGGCAAGGAAATGACCGAATTCGGCCTCCTGAAGGCCGCCGGCGCCGTCGCGGTGACCGATGGCGACCGCCCCGTGAAGAACGCGCAGGTGATGCGCCGCGCGCTGGCCTATGCCGCGATGGTCGGCATGCCGGTGATCCACCACGTGGAAGACCCCGATCTCGTCGGGGAGGGCTGCGCCAACGAGGGCGAGTTCGCCACGCGCCTCGGCCTGCCGGGCGTGCCGCATGCCGCCGAGACCATCATGCTCGAGCGCGACATGCGCCTCGTGAAGCTCACCGGCGCGCGCTACCATGCCGGCCTCGTCTCCTGCCGCGAGAGCCTCGCGGTCTTGCGCCGCGCGAAGGAGGAGGGTCTGCCGGTCACGGCCGGCGTCTCCATCAACCACCTGACGCTCAACGAGAGCGATATTGGCAGCTACCGCACCTTCCTGAAGCTGTCGCCCCCCCTGCGCCACGAGGACGAGCGGCTCGCACTGGTAGAGGCGGTGGCCAGCGGGCTCATCGATGTGATCGTCTCCGATCACAACCCGCAGGATGTGGAGCAGAAGCGCCTGCCTTTCGCGGAAGCCGCACCCGGCGCCATCGGCCTCGAGACGATGCTCGCGGCGGGGATGAGGCTGGTCGAGGCGGGGCAGATCACCTTGCCCCGCCTGATCGCGGCCATGTCGACCGGGCCTGCCGATATTCTCGGCCTTTCCGCGGGGCGCCTCGGCCGGGGCCAGGCGGCGGATCTTTTCGTGCTTGATCCCGATGAGCCGTGGGTTGTGGATGCTGCCGCCCTGCATTCGCGCTCCAAGAACACCCCGTTCGATGAGGCGCGGATGAGCGGCCGGGTGAAACTCACGATGGTTGCGGGCAGGTTCGTCCACTCCTATCGTTGAAGGAGGCGGGGAGGGGGATCGCGACGTGTCACCGGAAATGATTTCAAGCCTTTTCGGGCTGGGCTTCGGCTATCTCTGCGGCTCCATCCCCTTCGGCCTGCTGCTCACGAGGTTCGCGGGCACCGAGGATATCCGCACCATCGGCTCGAAGAATATCGGCGCGACCAATGTGCTGCGCACGGGCCGCAAGGACCTCGCCGCCGCGACCCTGCTGCTCGATGCGCTGAAGGGCACGGTGGCGGTCTGGATCGCGATGCGCTGGGGCGACGCGCCAGCCATGCTCGCCGGTTTCGGCGCTTTTCTTGGCCATTGCTACCCGGTCTGGCTCAAGTTCCAGGGCGGCAAGGGCGTTGCGACCTGGTTTGGCGTCCTTCTCGCGTTCAACCCGTGGATCTTCCTTGCTGCCGGCGCGATCTGGCTCGTGATGGCCTTGCTCAAGCGCTATTCCTCGCTCTCTTCGCTCACATCCTCGGCGGCGATCGCGCTGTTCGAGGTGGGCAGCGGCTTCGTCACGGGGCGCTGGTCCATGGGCATTCTCGTGATTGTCGCGATGACGGCCTTGCTCTGGTTCAAGCATCGGCCCAACATCGAGCGTCTTCTCGCCGGCACAGAAGGGAAGATCGGCCAGAAGGGCTGAAGCCAGAAAGGCTTGATCATGGTCCGCCTCTCGGATCGCCAGCGTTTTGACTGGCTGCGGCTTGCCCGCACCGAAGGCGTGGGGCCGCTCACCTTCCGCTCGCTCATCAACCGTTTCGGCGGTGCCGGTGCCGCGCTCGAGGCTCTGCCGGGGCTCTCGGCCAGGGCGAAGCGACCGCTCCTGACGCCGACCGAGCGCGAGATCGAGGCGGAACTGCGCCAGGCCGACCGCCTTGGCGCGCGCCTGATCGGTTATGGCGAGGCGGATTATCCCGCCCTCCTGCGCGAGATCGACGCTCCACCGCCAGTGATCGCGCTGCGGGGTTCGCTCGCCTGCCTCGAGAAGCCGACCCTCGGGATCGTGGGATCGCGCAATGCTTCCGCCCTCGGCCGGAAGATTGCCGGGCGTTTCGCGGCGGATCTCGCGGCCGCGGGCTACACCATCGTTTCCGGCCTTGCACGCGGGATCGATGCCGAGGCGCATCGCGCGAGCCTCGCGACCGGCACCATAGCGGTGCTGGCGGGCGGGCTCGACCGCCCCTATCCGCCCGAGCATGTCGATCTCCTGGAGGAGATCGTCGAGACTGGCCTCGTCATTTCCGAGCGGCCCTTCGGGCTCGCCCCGCGCGGCCGCGATTTTCCGCGTCGGAACCGCGTGATTTCCGGCCTCTCGCGCGGGATCATCGTGGTGGAAGCGGCGCGGCGTTCGGGGTCGCTGATCACCGCGCGCTTCGCGAACGAGCAGGGGCGCGAGGTCTTCGCCGTGCCTGGCTCCCCCTTCGATCCGCGCGCGGAAGGACCGAATGATCTGATCCGCGACGGGGCGATGCTGGTTGCGAATGCCCGCGACGTGATTGCGGCTCTGACACCACGCGATGGGATGCCATCGCGCCTTCCAGGCGTTTTCTCCGAACCGGTCGAGGATGATGAAGGCCTGTTCGAGGAATGGGCCGAGGATGCGGATGCCGCTGGCGAGGATTCCGATGCGAGCTTCGGGCAGGCGCCGGTGCCGCCGGAGCACCGGCGCACCGCACTGCTCGGGGCTCTTTCCGCCAGCCCCATCGAGATCGACGCGCTGATCCGTCAGCTTGGCATCTCTCTTGCGGAGCTGCAGGGCCTGCTCTTCGAGCTGGAACTGGAGGGGCTTCTCCAGCGCCATCCCGGCAATCGGGTCTCCAGAGCGGGTTTCGATCGGATTGAATCAGGGAATCCGCTCTAATTCCTTATTGTTTCGCGCATTTTCTTCAACCAGCCGGTATCCGATGGATCGGAAAATGCTCTAGAGCCTGAAGATCACGAACAGGGCCGGCAGCGTCAGGAAACTCACGAGGGTTTGCGCCGTCAGGATCGCGGCCATCAGGGGCGCATCCCCGCCCATCTGCCGCGCGAGCACGTAGCTTGCGCTGGCGGTCGGCACGGCGAGGCAGATGACCACGATCGCGACCGCAGGGCCGGCAAGTCCAAGCGCCAGCGCCGCGAGCCCGCCAATGGCCGGGAGCAGGGTGAGCCGCAGGCCCACGCCCAGCATCAGCGCGAGGTTGGGCCGGCGCAAATCCTCAAGCCGGAGACCAGCCCCGACCAGCAGCAAGCCCAGCCCCAATGCGCCACTGCCCACCATGTCGAGCGCGGACATCATCGCCTGCGGCAGGACAAGACCCGTCAGATTGAGCGTGAGCCCAATCGTGATGCCCAAGATGAAGGGGTTGGTCGCAAGGCCCCTGAGAAGCGAGCCACCCTGGCCGCTGCCATGGCGGCGCAAGACCCAGACCGACTGGACGTTCAGCACCGGAATGAGCACGGCCATTGCCACCGCCGCAAGGGTGACGCCCGCCTCGCCATAGAGGTTGCCGGCCATGGCCAGCGCCACGAAGGCATTCCAGCGCAAGGAGCCCTGGAAGATCGAGGTGAAGGCCGGGCCATGGATCTGGAAGCGGGTTTCGATCGGCTTCCGGATCAGGAGCAGCAGGGTCGCCATGGTGAGGTTGGCCGCGAGCAGGGCCATCGCGATCGAACCGACCGGCACCGACGAGAGTTTCGCCTTGGCCAGCGTTTCGATCAGCAAGGCGGGCACGAGAATATAATAGGAGATCTTCTCGCCGCCGCTCCAGATGGTCGGATCGGGCAACAGCAGGCGGCGCGCGACATGACCCGCGACGATGACCAGGAAAAGGGCGATGAGAGCGCTGATCATCGGCGGACCATCCGGCCGGGATTCCGGCCAGCTTCAGCTGGGACGATATTCACGATTGACCAAGCTGCGATTTCAGCGAACCGGGTGGAGAAGGCAGAGCGCGAAGGTCGGAAGCGGCGTCGCCGATCCCGCGAAGACGATTTTCATGATGAACGATACCCGCCCCGGGCTCAAGGGCCTTGGCCCCGGACTTGCGATTCTGCCGTCTGCGGACGTCACGCCAGGGGGCGGTTCCTCCACCGCTCGCCGGCGGGCCCGGGCTCTCATCGGTCGCAACCGCGTGGGCGCGGCGGCGGGCGGGCTTGCCTCGTGAATGCGCCGGATCGCGAAACGCCCTGTATCTACATTCCCTGCCGAGCCTTCAGGCGGTCCAGAGCGGTCTGGAGGATCACCTCGGCCGCGGCCGAATCGATCAGCTCCTTGCGTTGGCGGCCGGCAACCCCGGCCGCCTGAAGCGTTTCATGGGCGGCTTCGGTGGTGAGGCGCTCATCCTCGAACACGATGGGAATGGCCATGAAGCCCGCGAGGTGCCTTGCGAAAGCGCGCGTGGCCTGCGCGCGGGGACCCATCGTTCCATCCATGTTCAGCGGCAGGCCGAGAACGATGGCCCTGACGCTGTAATGCGTGGCGATCTTCCGGATTTCCGCAGCGTCCACCGTGAATTTCCCGCGCTTCAAGGTCTTCAGGCCCGAGGCCCATTGCCGCTCGGCATCGGAGACCGCGATCCCGATCGTCTTGGTGCCGAGATCAAGTGCCATCACACGATCATGGCGCGCGAAGAGGATGCCGGCGGTATCGAGTGCGGGAAGGGGCATGGCCATGCGCTTCTCATCGCGCGGAAAGGTCGAGACGTCCAGCTTGGCCTTCGGGCCTGCCGGCATTACGTTCAGGAACGCCAAGTCATAAAAAAGACAGCCCGCAACGCCTGGAGGATATTTTCATGAAGATCACGTGGTTTGGACATTCCGCCTTCGGCCTCGAAAGCGCGGGGTGCAAGGTGCTGGTCGATCCGTTTCTCTCCGGCAATCCGGTCTTCGAAGGCGAGGGCAGGGGCACTCTCTCCGAAAAGATGGCAGCCGCGCTCGCGGGCGTGACGGATGTCGTGATCACCCACGGCCATATGGACCATATCGGCGATACCCTCGCGATTGCCGAGAAGACCGGCGCGACCGTCTTCTGCAACTGGGATCTCGGGCAATGGCTCGCGGAGAAATGGGAAAAGCGCAAGACAGGCAAGGCCCTGAACCTCGAACTGATGAATGCCGGGGGGCGCGTCGAGCATAATGGCGTGTCGATCCGCCTCGTGCGCGCCGACCATTCCTCGGGCGTGTTCGAGAACGGCGTGTTCCAGACCCTGGGCTCCGCCAATGGCGCGATCATCTCCATTCCCGGCGCGCCGGTCATCTACCACATGGGCGATACCGATATCTTCGCGGATATGGGGCTGATTGCCGAGCTGCACCAGCCGGATATCGTCATCGCGCCGATCGGCGACCGCTTCACCATGGGCGCGGCGACGGCGGCACTTGCCGTGCGCCGGTTCTTCCCCAGGGCGAAGGGCGTCATCCCCTGCCATTTCCGCACCTTCGGCGCGCTCACCGGCACGCTGGAGGAATTCAGGCGCGAGCTTGGCCCGATGGCGGCGAACCTGCTCCATCTTGCGCCGCACGAGACGATCACCTTCCCGATCGGCTGAGCTGAAAATCAGCGGAAGCGCGGGCGAAACGGTTGTTTCCCCGCGCATGTCGCTCTATGAGCCGAGGCTGTTCCGGTTCCCCTTCCTGCTCCTGCCACGGGTTGCCCATGTCCGTTGATGCCGCCACCATCCGCCGCATCGCGCGCCTCGCGCGCATTGCCCTGCCCGAAGCCGATGTTCCGGCCATGCAGGGCGAAATCAACGCCATTCTCGGCTTCGTGGAGCAACTGGGTGAGGTGAATGTCGAGGGTGTGGAACCCATGACCTCCGTCACCCCCATGGCGCTCAAGATGCGCGAGGATGTGGTGACGGCCGGTGGCGAGGCAGACCGCGTGACAAGGAATGCCCCGCAGAGCGAGGATCATTACTTCCTCGTGCCGAAAGTGGTCGAGTAGCCATCATGGCGGGGAGAGCGAAAGCCCGACGCGGCAATCCACCCGATTTTCTGGATTGCTTCGGCGCCATAGTCCGTTTGAAGAACGGACGTTCTTGCAAACGTCCTATCGCTTCTCGCAATGACGATTGAGCTGCCTGAATTTCCCTCGATTTTCCGATCCGAGCCACCGATGACCGATCTCACCGCCCTGACCCTCGATGAAGCCCGTGAAGGTCTCGCCTCGGGTGCCTTCACCTCTGTCGAACTCACTGCGGCGCATCTTGAGGCGATGGAAGCCGCCCGCGCGCTCAACGCCTATGTGCTCGAGACGCCCGAGCAGGCGCTCGCCATGGCGAGGGCCTCGGATGAGCGCCGCAGGAGCGGGAAGGCGGGCCGGCTCGAGGGCATTCCGCTGGGCATCAAGGATCTCTACGCCACCGAAGGCGTGCGCACGACCGCCTGCTCGAAGATCCTCGGCAATTTCGTGCCGCCCTACGAATCAACCGTGACGAAGCAGCTCTGGCGCGATGGCGCCGTGATGCTCGGCAAACTGAACAACGACGAATTCGCCATGGGGTCCTCGAACGAAACCTCCGCCTTCGGTCCCGTGGTGAACCCGATTCCGCCGGCGAACTGGTCGCAGGAGCAGGCGCGCACGGCACTCGCCGGCGACAAGCAGGGACTGTTGGTGCCGGGCGGCTCCTCGGGTGGCTCCTCGGCGGCGGTGGCGGCGCATCTCTGCCTTGGCGCGACCGCGACCGATACCGGCGGCTCCATCCGCCAGCCCGCGGCCTTCACCGGCACGGTTGGAATCAAGCCGACCTATGGCCGCTGCTCGCGCTGGGGCATCGTCGCCTTCGCCTCCTCGCTCGATCAGGCCGGACCCATCGCGAAGACCGTGAAGGATTGCGCGGCCTTGATGACCGCCATGGCCGGCCATGATCCGATGGATTCGACCTCCGTTGACATGCCCGTGCCGGATTACGAGGCGGCAATAGGCCGCTCCGTGAAGGGGCTGACCATCGGCATTCCGCGCGAATATCGCATCGAGGGCATGCCGGAGGAGATCGAGGCGCTCTGGAAGAAGGGCGCGGAAATGCTGAAGGCGGCCGGGGCGGACATCGTCGATATCAGCCTGCCGCACACGAAATACGCTTTGCCCGCCTATTACATCGTGGCGCCGGCGGAGGCTTCCTCGAACCTCGCCCGCTACGATGGCGTGCGCTACGGTCTGCGCGTGCCGGGCAAGGACATCATCGACCTCTACGAGAAGACCCGCGCCGAAGGCTTCGGCCGCGAGGTGAAGCGCCGCATCATGATCGGCACCTACGTGCTCTCGGCCGGTTATTACGACGCCTATTACCTCCGCGCGCAGAAGATCCGCACGCTGATCAAGCGCGACTTCGAGGAGGTCTACGCGAAGGGCGTGCACGCCGTGCTGACGCCCGCGACGCCCTCGGCCGCTTTCGGCATCGGCGAGAAGGGCTCGGCCGATCCGGTCGAGATGTATCTGAACGACATCTTCACCGTGACGGTGAACATGGCGGGCCTGCCGGGCCTCGCGCTGCCGGGCGGCACGGATTCAAAGGGCCTGCCGCTGGGCTTGCAACTCATCGGCCGCCCGTTCGACGAGGAGACGCTGTTCAGCCTTGGCCAGGTGATCGAGGATCAGGCCGGGCGCTTCACGGCCAGGCGGTGGTGGTGATAAGACGAATTCGTCCTAGCCTTACATTTGATCCGCATGACTGTTAATCAAACTGATTTTCCGCAAAAGCGCCTGTCCTTTAGATGACAGTTTTAAAATCTTTCTTCTCTCATCAAGCGCGTCTGTTTTAACTTGTAGCAAACCAACAGCATCAGGAAATCGGTGAGAGGAAGAACTCATTTTTTTGACAATTTCCGCTACTGAAGAATAACTTATTCCAACGATATCAGATAAGTCTCTTATCGAAAGCCCTTCTTTCTTTTGATCTTGGTATTTTGCGACGTTGAGAAACATTAGTGCCCATGTAATTGGCATTCCCGGATCAGCGTCTCGTATTGCTTCCGTTATCTGAAGTGTTTTTTCCAGCGACGAGGGCCAAGCTTTGCTTGGCCCAACCGTTTGAGGAAATTCTTGTTTTGTATTCGCCATAACGCGTCTCAGCAAAAAATCAGCCGCCGAGCGCGGACTTGGCCTTGGCCCACCAGCCCGAACGCTTCGGGCGATTGGGATCGGGCACCTCTTCCGGTTCCGGCGCCGGAGCGGCCTTCACCTCGGGTGCAGGCTCGGCCGCGACCGGGGCAGGGGCCTCCACCGGGGCGGTGGCCTCTACCGGGGCGGTGGCCTCGACGGCCTCTGCTTTCTTTCGGCCCCGCGGCGCGCGGGCCGGCTTCGCGGGCTTTTCTTCCGCGACGGGCTCCGCTGCGGCAGCCTCGATCGGCGCTTCGACGCTTTCCATCTTCTTGGCGCGGCCACGGCGCGGCTTCGCCGGCTTCTCGTCCGGCGCGGGGGCGGCCTCGACGACCGGCTCTGCAATCACCGGCTCGGCGGCTTCCACGGCCTCGGCTGCTTCACCCTCGACCTGAGCCGGCAATTCGCGGCCCTCGCGATCGCGCCGGTTGCGGCGACCGCCACGGCGGCGGCGGCGGCGGCGCTTCTCCTCGGCCGAGCCTTCGCCCGCGCCGTTCTCCTCGCCCTCATCGGATTCCTCGGCTTCCCCGGCGGAAGCCTCGCGCGGCTCGCCATTCTCGCGGGCCTCCTCGCGGCCACCTCTGCCGCCCCGGCGGCGGCGGCGGCGACGGCGGCGCTTGTCGCCCTGGCCCTCGCGGGCCTCGCCCTCCTCGCGCTCTTCGCCTTCCTCGGTTGCCTCGCCGGCGGAAGCGATTTTTTCTTCCTCTTCCCCGGCTTCATCCTCGATCGCGTCATCCGGCTCGATATCGTCGATATGGATCGGCTTGCTGGCCTCGGCGGCGATGCGGCGCGTGGCGGTCTCGCCACGCTCCAGCAGATAATGCTGGCCCGGCGGGAATTCGGTGCCGATCTCGACATGGATCGTCACGCCGAACCGGGCTTCGAGCGCCCGGATGGTCTCGCGCTTCTGGTTCAGCAGGTAGAGTGCTGCCTCCATGCGGGTGCGGATGGTGATGTCCTGGCTCGCATTGCGCACGAGCTGTTCTTCCACGGCGCGCAGCAGCGAGAGCGCAAGGCTTGGCGTGGAGCGGATGAGGCCGGTGCCGGCGCAATGCGGACAGGGCACGGAGGAGCTTTCGAGCACACCCGTGCGGATGCGCTGGCGGCTCATTTCCATGAGGCCGAAATGCGAGATGCGGCCCACTTGAATGCGCGCACGATCGTTCTTCAGGCAATCATTGAGCTTGCGCTCGACCGCCCGGTTGTTGCGCTTTTCCTCCATGTCGATGAAATCGATGACGATCAGCCCCGCGAGGTCGCGCAGGCGAAGCTGGCGCGCGACTTCCTCGGCGGCTTCGAGGTTCGTCTTGAGCGCGGTATCCTCGATGTTGTGCTCGCGCGTGGAGCGGCCGGAATTCACGTCGATCGAAACAAGCGCTTCGGTCTGGTTGATGACGATGTAGCCGCCCGATTTCAGCGTCACGATGTTCGAGAACATCGAATCGAGCTGTTGTTCCACGCCATAGCGGGTGAAGAGCGGGGTCTGGTCGCGATAGGGCTGCACGGCCTTGGCATGGCTCGGCATGAGCATGCGCATGAAGTCCTTGGCCTCGCGATAGCCCTCGTCACCGCTGACGAGGATCTCCTCGATATCCTTGGAATAGAGGTCGCGGATGGCGCGCTTGACGAGCGAGCCTTCCTCATAGACCAGCGCCGGGGCAGTGCTTTCGAGCGTCAGCGTGCGAACGCTCTCCCACATGCGCATGAGATATTCGAAATCACGCTTGATCTCGGTCTTGGTGCGCGAGGCGCCGGCCGTGCGCAGGATGACGCCCATGCCCTCGGGCACCTCGAGATCAGAGGCGAGATCCTTCAGGCGCTTGCGGTCGGCCGAGTTGGTGATCTTGCGGGAGATTCCGCCCCCGCGCGCCGTATTGGGCATCAGCACCGAATAGCGGCCGGCAAGACTGAGATAGGTGGTGAGCGCCGCGCCCTTGTTGCCGCGCTCCTCCTTCACGACCTGCACCAGCAGGATCTGCCGGCGGCGGATCACTTCCTGGATCTTGTAGGAGCGGCGATGGCGGGTCTGGCGGCGCTGCGGGACCTCTTCCATCGCGTCGCCGCCGCCGCCGAGCTGCTCGACGATCTCCTCGGGCTCGCGGGAACCAGTTTCATCCGCGCTCGACTCGTCGCCATCGGGCTCGCCCGCTTCGCCTTCGGCATCCTCGCCGGATGCCGAATGTTCATCGGAAGCGGCTTCCTCGCCATCCATCGGGGCGGAGGCGACTTCATCCTTGCCGCCACGACGGCGCCGCGCCTTGTTGCGGCCACCGCGACGCGAGCCGCGCTCCTCTTCCTCGTTCTCCTCGTCGGCGGCGGCGGCCTCCTCGGCCAGCAGCGCCTCGCGATCGGCAACGGGGATCTGGTAATAATCGGGATGGATTTCCGCGAAGGCGAGGAAGCCGTGGCGATTGCCGCCGAAATCCACGAAGGCGGCCTGGAGCGAGGGCTCCACGCGCGTCACCTTGGCGAGATAGATATTGCCCCTCAGGGGGCGGCGATTGGCACTTTCGAAATCGAATTCCTCAACGCGATTGCCGCGTTGCACGACCACCCGGGTCTCTTCCGGGTGGGACGAATCGATCAACATCCGTGTGGTCATGGATAAGCCTTGATGAGGATGTCCCTGTTCGATGGCTCGAAATCGAGCAGGCGAGACGGCTCGGCCGGCTGGAGGCCGATGCGCGGGAGGTCATGCCGATGGAACGGGGAAGTTTCGGATCAGGAAAACGGCCATCGGCCGAAGCCGGCAGCCGGACGAAGCCGGGAAGGGCCGCGGAGAAGGAGCGAACTGACATGCGCGGAAGGTGCCGAGCCGAAATCCCGGACATGCGCAGCCGAAGCGGCGCAACCGGTTTCAGATCCAGGCTCGAAAAAGCGGGCATTACCAGAACGATCCCCAAAGGCGGCCGATGCGTCCCGTCGCAAGAGGTTCTCGCCGAAGGGCCGGGATTGGGATGCCGCGCCCGATTTTCGGGGGCGGCTCGCCGGACCATGACGCCTGCCGGAGCATCCGGTCGAGGCGGGGCGGGAACAATGCGGAGCGCGACTCATCAGGTTGAGGAGTCTTGCCCGCTGGCGCGACGCACCATAGACCTCGTGTAAGGACGAATGCGCGAATTTGCAAGCGAGAGACCGGAAGGCCACCGGCCATGAGGCTTTCATCCCCCAGGCTTGATCTCGGCGCCGCCCTCTTGGCGGGCCTTGTCCTGCTCGTTCTGGCGCTGTTCCCGGTGTCGGTCGCTGAGGCACAGGGCCCTCAGGGTGCCCCGGCCGTGATCCGTGCGATCCATCCGGTCGAGGGGCAGAGCCCGGACCTCTTCGCGATCGTCATCGATCTTTCCGAGGAAACGACCTTCCGCCACGAGGTTCTCACTGGCCCGGACCGGCTGGTGATCGACCTCGACCGCAGCTTCGTGGCGGCCAGCGCGCAAAGGATGACCGGGCGGTCGCTTCCGGCGATCGGCGCCTTGCGCGCCGGGCTCTTCATGGCCGGGCAATCGCGCATCGTGATCGATCTCGCGCGGCCCGTGCTCGTCGAGCGCGCGGATTTCGTGCGGCAGGCCGGTGTGGCGCGGCTGGTGGTGCAATTGCGCGCGACGAGTGCCGAAGCCTTCATGGCGCAGGCCCGACTCGATTCCGCAAGGCGCATGACGAGCCGCATGGCGCGACCGGAACCGCCACCGGACGACCAGGGCGACACGCGCCCGCTCGTGGTGATCGATCCGGGCCATGGCGGCATTGATCCGGGCGCATCCGGTGCCAGGGGCGAAACGGAAAAGGACATCGTGCTCGCGATCGGTCTCGCGCTGCGCGACCGGCTCGCGAGGTCCGGCAGGGTGCGGGTGGCAATGACGCGCGAGGATGATCGATTTGTTTCGCTCGGCGAGCGCGTGAAATTCGCCCGCGCCCGGGAAGCGAGACTGTTTGTCTCGCTCCATGCCGATTCGCTCGCGGGCGAACCGGATGTGCGTGGCGCCTCGGTCTACACGCTTTCGGACCGGGCAACCGACGCGCTGGCCGCGCGCGCCGCCGAAAAGGAAAACCGGGCCGACCTCGTCGCCGGGCTGGATGCCGATGAGGAGGCGAAGGGCGGCATCGAGCCGATTCTCCTGGATCTCGCCCGGCGCGAAACGCGGGCATTCGGCCAGCTTGCGGCCCGGCAGACGGTGACCGCTCTCGGTAACCGCACCCACAAGACACCGTTGCGCGGCGCGGGTTTTCGCGTGCTGCGCGCGCCGGACATGCCGTCGATCCTGATCGAACTGGGCTATCTCTCCAATCCGCAGGATTTGCGGGCGCTGGTGGATGGCAATGATCAGAAATCCCTGGCCGAGACGCTCGCCCATGCGCTGGAATCCTTCGTGCTGGCGACCTCGACGCCGGAACCGGCCGCTGCCGCGCCGGTGCCCTGACGTCTCAAAAAAAGCACTTCGCAAGGAATTGTTCGGTGGAGGTGCCGTTTTTCGGCCACGCTTTTCGACTTTCTCTCGCAGGAGACTTTTGGGCTCGCCGAAGCTCTGGTATCCCCTCGTGGAATCCTGCTGCGCGAGACAGTTTTCGACTTGGTGAATGCGTCAGGAATTTTCACCTCTTCGTGCGATGATCGACGAAGGCGGGAGAGGCAGCCGGAAACGGCGTGCCGACAGGAATAGGGCAGTGGTATGCGACTGATCGCGCGGTTTCTCGCGTTTCTGTTCGGAACCCTCACGCTCGTGGGCCTCGTGGGTGCCGCGGCGGTGAGCTATGTCGTCTGGCATTATTCGCAGGATCTGCCGGATCACGCCCAGCTCGCCAATTACGAGCCGCCGGTGACCACCCGCGTGCATGCGGCGGACGGCTCCCTGCTGGCCGAATACGCGCGCGAGCGGCGCCTCTACCTGCCGATCCAGGCCATGCCTCAATTGCTGATCGCGGCTTTCCTCTCGGCCGAGGACAAGAATTTCTACAAGCATGGCGGCGTGGACCCCGAAGGTTTGGCCCGTGCCGTCGTCACGCAGTTCCGCCGCGGGTCCGGCGGGCGCCAGCAGGGCGGCTCGACGATCACGCAGCAGGTGGCCAAGAACTTCTTCCTGACCCGCGACCAGACGGTCGAGCGCAAGATCCGCGAGGCTTTGCTGGCCTTCCGTCTCGAGGCGACCTTCTCGAAGGACAAGATCCTCGAACTCTACATGAACCAGATCTTCCTCGGCTCGGGGAATTACGGTGTCGCGGCGGCCGCGCTGAATTATTTCGGCAAGTCGGTGCATGAACTTTCGATTTCCGAGGCGGCCTATCTCGCGGCCCTGCCGAAGGCGCCGTCGAACTACCACCCGATCAACCACCGCGAGGCGGCGCTCGGCCGGCGCAACTATGTGATCGATCGCATGCTCGAGAACGGCTATATCAGCCGCGAGGATGCGCAGGTTGCGCGCGCGGAGCCGCTGGTCGCCACCTTCCGCCAGCTCTCGCCGAACGCCTATGCCGCCGGCTTCTTCGCCGAGGAAGTGCGCCGCGAGATCGTGGATCGCTATGGCAACAAGAAGCTGCTGGAAGGCGGCCTCTCGGTGCGTTCGACCCTCGATCCCCGCATGCAGGTTCTGGCCCGCAAGGCGCTTTCCGATGGTCTCGTGCGCTATGACGAGGCCCGCGGCTGGCGTGGGGCGCAGGATCGCATCCCGCCAACCGGCGACTGGGGCATTCCTCTCGCCGAAGTGCAGGGCCTGACGGATGTCGATCCGTGGCGGCTGGCCGTCATTCTGGATGTCACCAACACCGAGGCGCGCATCGGCCTCCAGCCGACCCGGCTCTCGGGTGGCCAGGTCGATCGCAAGCGGGAGACCGGCATCATCCCTCCGGAGGGCGTGCGCTGGACCAACCGTCCGCTGGCGCGTGTCGTCAACCCCGGTGATGTGGTCTATGTCGAGCCGATCGCGGGGCAGGAGGGGCGCTATCGCCTGCGCCAGGTGCCGGAAATCTCCGGCGCGCTGGTGGCCATGGACCCGCATACCGGCCGCGTGAAGGCGATGGTCGGCGGCTTCTCCTTCGACAAGAGCGAGTTCAACCGCGCGACGCAGGCGCTGCGGCAGGTGGGCTCGTCCTTCAAGCCCTTCGTCTATGCCACCGCGCTCGATAACGGCTACACGCCGTCCTCGATCATCCTCGACGAGCCGATCGAGCTCGACCAGGGCAATGGCGAGATCTGGCGGCCGGAAAACTACGACGGCAAGCCGACCGGTCCGCGCACGCTGCGCTATGGCGTCGAGCAATCGAAGAACCTGATGACCGTGCGCCTCGCGCGCGATCTCGGCATGCCGCTCGTCGCGGAATACGCGAAGCGCTTCGGCGTCTATGATGACATGCTGCCGGTGCTGGCCATGTCGCTCGGCGCGGGCGAGACGACCGTTCTGCGCATGACCGCCGCCTATTCGATGATGGCGAATGGCGGCAAGCGCATCCGGCCGACCCTCATCGACCGCATCCAGGACCGGTGGGGCGCGACCATCTATCGCCATGACGAGCGCCAGTGCGATCCGTGCTCTTCGGAAGCGTGGAACGAACAGGACGAGCCCCGCCTCATCGACAGGCGCGAGCGCGTGATCGACCCGATGACCGCCTACCAGATCACCTCGATCATGGAAGGCGTGACGCAGCGTGGCACGGCGGCGCAGCTTCGCGCGCTCGGCCGCACCTTCGCGGGCAAGACCGGCACGACGAACGACGCGAAGGACGTGTGGTTCGTGGGCTTCTCGCCCGATCTCGCGGTGGGCGTCTATCTCGGCTTCGACAAGCCGCAATCCCTCGGCAGCCGCGCCACCGCCGGCACCTATGCCGTGCCGATCTTCTCGGCCTTCATGCGGGAAGCGCTGGCCGGCAAGCCGAACCTGCAGTTTCGGGTGCCGCCGGGCATCAAGTTCATCCGCGTGAATGCGCGCACGGGCCAGCGGACGACCGCCGGCGACCCGCAGGCGATCCTGGAGCCGTTCAAGCCGAACACCGCGCCGCCGGAGAACTATTCCTTCGGGGAAGCGACGGCGGGCGGCATGGTTGTTCCCGGCGGTCCCATCGGCTCGACGACCGGCGGCCTCTACTGACGTCAATCCGGTTTACAGGCCCGGCCCGGGAGGCTATCCCGGCCGGGCTTTTTCGCGCCGCCTGAGCGGGTGCGCGCCAGCAGGATACGAAAGCATGCGTGCCGAAGTCGAAGAAAAGCTCGATGTGATCCAGCAATCGATTGGTTTGCTGAAGAAGCATCTCGATTGGGATCGCGCGCTGAAGAAGCTCGCGGAATTGAATGCACGCGTCGAGGAACCCGATTTCTGGAACGATGCGCAGGGCGCGCAGAAGATCATGCGCGAGCGCACCGATCTCGATTACCGAATCGGCATCGTGAAGAAGCTGCAGGGCGATCTCGACGACGCCGTGACCCTCATCGAACTCGGCGAGGCCGAGGAGGACGAGGGCACGATCACGGAAGGCGAGAACCAGATTCGCGCGCTCGCCGAGAACTCCGAGAAGCTGCAGATGGAAGTGCTGCTCTCGGGCGAGGCGGATGCCAATGACACCTATATCGAGGTGCATTCGGGCGCGGGCGGCACCGAGAGCCAGGATTGGGCCTCGATGCTGATGCGCATGTATCAGCGCTGGGCCGAACGCTCGGGCTTCAAGGTCGAGGTGATGGAAGTCTCCGACGGCGAGGAAGCGGGCATCAAATCGGCGACGCTGATGCTCAAGGGCCGCAATGCCTATGGCTGGGCCAAGACCGAGGCCGGCGTGCATCGTCTCGTGCGCATCAGCCCTTACGATTCGAATGCCCGCCGGCACACGAGCTTCGCCAGCGTGACGATCTACCCGGTGGTGGACGATTCCATCCAGATCAACCTCAACGAGAGCGATGTGCGCGTCGACCTGATGCGCGCGCAGGGTGCCGGCGGCCAGAACGTCAACAAGGTGGAATCGGCCGTGCGCCTCCTGCACATTCCCACGGGCATCATGGTGATGAGCCAGACCAGCCGTTCGCAGCACCAGAACCGCGAACTCGCCTGGAAGATGCTGCGCGCGCGTCTTTATGAGCTGGAACTGAAGAAGCGCGAGGCCATCGCGCAGGCGGAGCAGGCCGCGAAGACCGATATCGGCTGGGGCCACCAGATCCGCTCCTATGTGCTCCAGCCCTACCAGCTCGTGAAGGATCTGCGCACGGGCGTGACCTCCACCGATCCGCAGGCCGTGCTCGATGGCGATATCGACCCCTTCATCGAGGCCGCGCTGAAGCACAAGATCACCGGCGGCGAGCCGATCGCGGTGGATGATATCGAGTGACGCTCACTCCACCGCGCTGGCCGTCATCAGGCGGCTCGCGCGCAGGAAGCGCATGGGGTCCGTCGCGTCGTCGTCGATGCGCACTTCGTAATGCAGGTGCGGGCCGGTGGAACGGCCCGTAGAACCCACCGTTCCGATGACCTGCCCGGCGCGGATCGTGTCGCCCTCGCTCACCTGAATGCCCGAGAGATGCGCATAGCGCGTGGAGAGGCCGTTGCCATGGTCGATCTCGACCATGCGGCCATAGCCGCCGCTGTAACCCGCCTCGATCACCCTGCCCGGCGCGGTGGCGCGAACCGCCGTGCCCGGAGGTGCGCGAAAATCGATGCCGGAATGCATGGCGAGCCCGCGCGTGAACGGATCGAGCCGGGTGCCGAAGCTCGATGTGATGTCGTGTTCGGTGGAAAGCGGACGCGCGAGCGGCAGACGCTTCAGCACTGCATGGCTGTTGCCCGCGCTGAGCAGTGCCTGATCGGCACGCACCAGATGCTCGTCGAAATCCTCAGCGCCGCCGAGTGGCGCGGGCGGCAGAAGCGGGCCGCCGAGACCCGATGCCGGCGGTGTCACGTCGCGCAGCATCATGAGTTCGAAGCCCTTCGCCGCAGGCAACCTGGCGCGCGTCACGGCGCGCGGCTCGAGTTCCTTCTCGAAGCGATGCAGGCCAAGGCCCGTGGCGGCAATGACCCGGCGGGCGCGGCCGTCGGCCTCCTCGGCATGTTCGGCCAACCTTTTCACGGTGGTGATCTGATGAAGTTCCATCTGCCTGGTGCGCTGGTCCACCTGGCCCACCACATCCTTGATGGCCCCGCGCATTTTCAGATCATCGAAGCGGGGCGGCTTCGCCTGGATGTCACCCGGCGAGACCGGCTGGAAGGCGCGGGGTGCGAAGGTCGAGACCGGCCCCTCCACCGGCGTGGGGCGGGGCGGCTCCACCGGCCCGCCGATCGCGGCGGGCAGGGGCGCGCGCGCCTCGAAGCTCGCGCGGGCCGGCGCCGCGCGGTTCGACAGGGCGGGCGTCGCTTCCCGTGGCGCATGCAGGCCGGCCTGCGCGGCGCGCTGTTCGAGATCGTTCACGAGCAGGTAGCGCGCCTCGAGTTCCGCCTGGCGCGCGACGAGCGCTGCGACCCGATCCTCGATCGAATCCTGATTGGCGATCTGCCGGGTGGTGAGCCGGTCGATTCGCTGGCGCAGTTCGATGATGCGATCCTCGTAGGCGCGGAGGTCACGCCTTTCGCCGTAGACCATGGCCAGCAGCGCATCATCGCGAAAGACATGATAGAGCGTTCCGGCGACCGCCATCAGGATCATGAACAGGCTGAGTGCCATGGCGCCGAGGAAAAGCGGGCCGCCGATCTCGATCGTGTCCCAGCCCGATCCGCGTCGCACGAGGAATGCAAAACGGGCACCGGTATTGGCGCCAGGCTGGGTAATCGGTGCGCGGGCAAGCTTCAATGCGGCACTCCGAACCGGACTTTGCTTCAGACAAAGTCTTAAGCGGTTAGGGTTAATACCGCGCTAAGCAGGGCCGGTCCGGAGGGCTCCAGACCGGCTTTCCGGCACCATTCAGAGCGTCTTTGCCGCTTCCAGAACCTCGGCCGCGTGTCCCGGAACCTTCACCTTGTTCCAGACCTTCGCGATTTTCCCGGCCGGATCGATCAGGAAGGTCGTGCGCTCCACGCCCATGTATTTGCGGCCATACATGCTCTTCTCGGTCCAGACCCCATAAGCCTCGAGCATCGCCTTCGATTCATCCGAGACGAGGGCGAAATCGAGCCCGTGCTTCTTCTTGAACTTGTCGTGGCTTGCGGCGCTGTCGGGCGAGACACCGAGGATTTCGGTGCCGGCCTTGGCAAAATCGCTTTTCAAAGCGTTGAAATCCTTGGCTTCCTGCGTGCAGCCCGAGGTGTCATCCTTGGGGTAGAAGTAAAGGACCAGCTTCTTGCCGGCGAAATCCTTCAGCGAGATCGTGCGGCCACCGTCACCCGGAAGCGTGAAGGCGGGGGCGATGGTACCGGCGGCGGGCGGCTGTTCGGTCATGGTGCGTTCCTGTGAAAAAAGATTGGGGCCGGCACCGGAGGAAATTGCGCTGGCCCGAAGGTATTACGCCCGACATGGCGGGGAAGATTGCGTTCCGGCGTGATTTTGGCTGCATCCCTCCGAAACGCCATGCAATGGCCGGGATTAAGCATCAAGGAAGGGCATCGCCATGGACGCGGCGCGCGTCGGGCGCTTGTGCTATCAGGCGGAAGACAAGGACGAATCGTCCGGTGCCAGGAAAGAGGCGGCGGCTTTGGAACAGGAAAAAGCCATTCAAAGGCTGTTGCGGAACCGGCCTTTTGGCTGGCGGCGCGGCTTGCGAGTATTTGTCCTGGGCTTCGCGATCATGTCGCTTCTGATGGTCGGCGGCCTGTTTTTTGCCTATTTTCATTTCCGCAACAATGAAAATTCCGATTTCCTGCGCGAGCGCGTTCTGGCGGCCATCACGGATATTGCAGGGGAGGATGCGCGCATCGTGCTCGATCGCGCCGGCATGGCGCTGACCGGCATCGATCCGGTTTTCTCGCTCTCGGGTCTGAAGGTCGACAGCCCGAAAGCGGGCTATTCGGTGGCCATCGGCCAGCTCGATCTCGATCTCAGCACCAGTTCGATGTTCCGGCTCGCGATGGACCCCAAGCGGCTTTCGGTGTCTCAGGTCGATCTCGTCCTGCCGCCGCCCGGGGGCGGGCCGGATGTCGTGGAACGGCTGGCAATGGGGCTCGAAAGCCTTGCCGGCCTCGCCGAGCTGATCGCCGGGGTGCCCAATCTCGAATCGGTCGATGTGCCGCGATTCAGCATCGCCAGGCGGACGGAAGCGGGCGCGCCGCTTCCGTTTGGCGTGCCATTCAGCATGGAAATCCGCCGTCAGGGCGACGAGATCCGGCTGCAGATCGCGCGGGCCCGGCCAGTGGGCGCGGCTGGCGTCACAGCGCGGCCCGCTCCGAAGGCACTGGTGCTGAGCCTCGTGAAGGAACCCGCGCATGACGGCCACAGGCGGCTGAAACTGCGCTCCGAGGTGGGTGCGCTTGGCGCGCTCGCGGATCTTCTCGACTGGCCGCTGGGCTTCGTCGACCCGGCCTTGCGGCTCGAGGCAGAGCTTGATGCGGGCGTTGGCGAAGGCCAGACGCGCGGAGCGGTGCGGGCCCGCTTCGCGATGGGGGGCGGCACCCTCGATTTCACGCCCTATGGCGTGCCCGCCCTGCGGCTCGACGAGTTTTCCATCGAATTCGTGGGCGAGGCCGGCTCGCCCCGGATGAATATTCCCGCCTTGCGTTTCCGCTCGCGCGAGACCGATATCAAGGCTGCCGGCACTCTGGATATCGAGGGCGAATTCAAGCGCCTGCGCCTTGCGGCGCAGGGCGCCGTGGTCAAGCCCAACAAGGCGGGCGGCAAGCCCGTCACCTTCGAGGAGGTCGGTCTCGAGGCGCGCATCTCGCGCGATCTCTCGGGTGTGCTGCTCGACCGGCTGCTGGTGCGCGATTCCGGGGGCGAGGCGACCGCCTCGGCGGAATTCTCGCTGGCCGATGGCGGGCTTATCGCGACACGCATCGCTGCGCGCGGTTTTCCGGCCGAGAAAGGCCTGCGTCTCTGGCCGGTCTTCGTCAGCATCGAGATTCGCGAATGGCTGGTCGACCGGCTGGATGCCGGTCTGCTCGCGAGCCTCGACATGCGCTCGCGTCTCGCGGGCAAGGTGCTCGATGATGCCTGGCGCCAGCGCCCGCTGCCTGATGAATCGATCTCGGCCGAATGGCGGCTCGAGGGCGTGACGCTCCGGCCGGTCTCCGACGCGCCGCCCGTGCGTGAAGCGGTGGTGACCGGGCGCAGTTCCGCGCGCAAGGCGCAGCTCCGGGTCGAAAGCGGCTTCGTGGAGGCGGTTGCGGGGGCGCCGGTTTCGATCGCAGGATCCGAATTCAGCGTTGCCGATGTTCATCGCGTGCCGCCGATCCTCGAAATGCGCCTGCCGGTCAAGGGGTCGCTGGCTGGCGTCGCGGCCGTGATTGCCAGCCCCGGACTGGCGATCGGCGCGACAATTCCACCTTCCATCGCGGCCGGGGACGGGCAGGTCGAGGGCCTTGTCCAGGCGCAGCTTGCGCTGAAGGGCAGTGGCCCGCGCGAGCTGAAGATCGATGCGCGAGCCGATCTGCGGCAGGTCGCGATCAACAATATCGCGCCCGGCGAGCGGCTGGAAGCGGGCCAGTTCCAGCTGCAATGGCGAGGCTCGACCCTGACGCTGAAGGGTGATGCCCGGCTGAACGGCCTGCCGGCACAGATCGAATGGCGCGCGGAGGGCGACAAGCCCTCGGTTGCCACCGTGCGAGCGACACTGGACGAGGCCCAGCGGCAGCGCCGCGGCATCGATCTCCGGCCGGCTCTGGCGGGGCCCATCACGGCTAACGTGACCCTGACCTTCGAGCGGAACGATCCGCCGGATGTGGGCGTGACACTCGACCTCACCGAAAGCCGCATCGAGGGCATCATTCCCGGCTTTTCAAAACGCGCGGGCCAGCCCGCCCGGGTGACCTTCGACTACGAGGCCAAGGGCGACCGCGTCCTGCTCGGCGATCTCGTGGTCGATCTGCCCGGCATCAGCCTGAAGGGCCGCATTGACCTGCAGCGCGATGGCGGTTTCAACAAGGCGGAGTTCGAGGAGTTCCGCCTTTCGCCCGGTGACAATGCCAAGGCGACCATCGAGCGCCGGCGCAACCTGACGCGCATCACGGTGCGGGGCAATTCCTTCGACGCGCGGCCATTCCTCCGGGGCATCCAGTCCGGCAAGGTGGATGACAGCCGGGCGCCGGATTTCGATCTTGATCTGCAATCGACTGTCCTGGTCGGCTTTGCGGGGGAACTTCTCGCCAATGCCGATGTGCAGGTGCAGCGCCGCGCCGGCATGCTGGCGCGGGTGCAGGCGAGCGGCCGGTTCGGAGGCGATGCGCTGATGGTCGAGACCGCGGAAGGCGGGCGGGAAGGGCTGTTGCTGCGCATCGCAAGCGCCGATGGCGGGGCATTGCTGCGCTTCCTCGACATCTATTCGCGCGCTCAGGGCGGGAGGCTCGCGGCGGATATCCGCGTGGGACGCGAGGGGCAGAGCGGCGTGGTGCAGATGCGCGACTTCCTGGTCAGGGGCGAGCCGTTGCTCGCGCGATACAAATCGGATCCCAGCATCCAGCAGCGCCTGCCATCGCAGGCTCTGGTGGCTCCGGGCGCGCGGGACGCGGTGGCCTTCACCAAGCTGCGCGCCGATTTCGATCGCCGGCCGGGCCGCATCGAATTGCGCGAGGCGGTGATTTGGGGCGAGCAGGTGGGCGGCACGCTCGAAGGCGTGCTCGATTACGCTGCTGATCGCGTCGACATGAAAGGCGCGCTGGTGCCGGCCTATGCGCTGAACAATCTCTTCGCGCAGGTGCCCATTTTCGGGCCGATCTTCGGCGGCACGCAATATGAGGGGCTTTTCGCGCTACCCTTTGTCATTCAGGGGCGGGCCAGCGCGCCGCAATTGCGCACCAACGCGCTCAGTGTCATCGCGCCCGGCATCCTGCGCAAGTTGTTCGAGGTGCAGCGTGAAGGCGCGCCGGTGCGCTGAAGCTCAGGCGAGCTTCAGCAGGATGTGCTTCTTCTTGCCGAGCGAAAGTTTCGCCACGCCATCCGCATTGAAATCGGCCCGCGAGAGTGCCGCGCGCGGATCGCTGACCGTGACGTCATTGACTTTCAGCCCGCCACCCTCGATCTGCCGGCGGGCTTCGCCCGTGCCGGAGACGAGCCCGGCCTTCACGAAGGCCGTGAGCACGCCGAGGCCGGCTTCGACCTCGCCCGAGACGATCGCCACCGTGGGGAGCGAGGTCGCGGTCTCGCCGAGTTCGAAGGCGCGGCGGGCGGTCTCGGCTGCGGCTTCCGCCGCCGCGCGGCCCCGCACAAGGGCCGTGGCTTCCGTGGCGAGCACCTTCTTTGCCTCGTTGATCTCCGCGCCGCCCAGCGCCGAAAGGCGATTGATCTCGCCCATGGGCAGGAAGGTGAAGAGCTTCAGGAAGCGGCCGACATCCGCATCCTCGGTATTCCGCCAGTATTGCCAGTAATCATAGGCCGGGAGCTGATCTTCGTTCAGCCATACCGCGCCGCTGGCCGTCTTGCCCATCTTGGCCCCGGAGGCCGTGGTGAGGAGCGGGCATGTCAGCGCGTAGAGCTGGTGCGTGCCCATGCGGCGCCCGAGATCGATCCCCGAAACGATGTTGCCCCACTGGTCCGAGCCGCCCATCTGCAGGTTGCAGCCATAGCGCTTGGCGAGTTCCACGAAATCGTAGGATTGGAGCAGCATGTAGTTGAATTCAATGAAGGAAAGTTCGCTCTCGCGCTCGAGGCGGAGCTTCACGCTGTCCATCGAGAGCATGCGGTTGACCGAGAAGTGCCGGCCCACATCGCGCAGGAAGGCGATGTAATTCAGAGGCGCGAGCCATTCCGCATTGTCGACCATCACGGCGTCGGATTGGCCCGCGCCAAAGGTGAGGAAGCTTGAAAAGGTCTTCTTGATTTCTTCCTTGTTGGCGTCGATCTGCTCGATGGTCAGGATCTTGCGCGTCTCGTCCTTGCCCGAGGGGTCGCCCACGCGCGTCGTGCCGCCGCCCATCAGCGGAATCGGCTTGTTGCCGGTGCGCTGGAGCCAGGAGAGCATCATGATCGAGATGAGATGGCCGATATGCAGGCTCGGCGCGGTGCAATCATAGCCTACATAGGCGACGATCTCGCCCCTGGCCGCCAGCGAATCGAGCCCGGCGAAATCGGAAGCCTGATGCACATAGCCCCGCTCGATGAGCGTGGCGAGGAAATCGGATTTCGGCGTGAAGTCGCTCATGATGGCTACTCGGAATTGACAGTCGGAAGGCCGCGGATCGGGATGAGAGCTTCACCGTCATGCCCGGGCTTGTCCCGGGTATCCACGTCTTTCCTCATCTGATCCAGTCAAGTCGTGGATGGCCGGAACAAGTTCGGCCATGACGCTGGCGGATGTCAGGCGCGCGGCGCGCCGAGCCGCATGTCGAGATATTCGCCGACCTTGCCCACGAGCTGCTCCACGCGGTTCTCGAAGAAGTGGTTCGCGCCCTCGATCACCACGTGATCGAGCCTCACGCCCTTCTGCACCTTCACCTTGTCGATGACGCTCACCACCTCGCCCGCCGGGGCGACGCGGTCCTGGTCGCCATGCACGAAGAGGCCGGAGGCCGGGCAGGGTGCGAGGAAAGAGAAATCGTAGCGGTTCGCCATGGCCGCGATGGAGATGAAGCCCTCGATCTCCGGGCGACGCATCAGAAGCTGCATGCCGATCCACGCCCCGAAGGAGACGCCGGCCACCCAGCAATGGCGGGCATCGGGATTCAGCGCCTGCATCCAGTCGAGCGCCGCGGCGGCATCCGAGAGTTCGCCCGCGCCGTGATCGAAGACGCCCTCCGAGCGCCCGACGCCGCGGAAATTGAAGCGCAGCACCGAGAAGCCACGTTCATGGAACGTATAGAAAAGATTATAGACGATCTGGTTGTTCATCGTCCCGCCGAATTGCGGGTGCGGATGCAGGATGATCGCGATCGGCGCGCCCTTCTTCCTGGCGGCCTGGTAGCGGCCTTCGAGACGGCCTTCCGGCCCGTTGAAAATCACCTCAGGCATGGTTTTCCTGTTCCGAATGTCAGGCCAGCGCGCCCCTCGCGGGGCACTCCCCACGAAAACGAAAAAGGCAGGCTCTTGACGGGAGGGCCTTGTGCCCCACTTTAGAATTGTTCTAATTGTTTCCAGAGGGCTGGAAACTTTTGGGAGCGCGTGCGAATAGCACAATTCCACGCGAAAAGGGAAGTTTTTTTGCCGCTCGGGCGGATTCGGAGGTCATCGGCCGCTATGGCCAAGGCGCGCGCCTATCTCGATTGGAACGCCACAGCACCGCTGCACCCTGCTGCGCGCGAGGCTGTGTTGCGCGCGCTCGATACCATCGGCAATCCGTCCTCGATTCATGCTGAGGGGCGCGCGGCCCGCGCCCTTGTTGAGGAGGCCCGCGCCGGCGTCGCGGCCTTGGTCGGCGGCGAGGCCGAGAATGTGATTTTTACCTCCGGTGCGACGGAAGCCGCAAATGCGTTGCTCGGGGCGGATCAGGCAGGTTTCTCTCCGATTTTCCTCTGCGGCGATGATCATCCGCCGCGCGGAGCGGTGATCTACGGCGAGACCGAGCATCCTTGCGTGATCGCTGCGGCTTTGCGCGCGATGAATCTCGCTGGCGCAGCCCTGCCGATCAAGCCGCAGCCTGATGGCCGCATCTCTCCCGGCGCTCTGGCCGGGATGCTGGAAAGGGCGCGCCCGCTTCAGCCTGAAGGCGCGAGGCCGCTTGTTGCGATCCAGCTCGCGAATAACGAGACGGGCGTGCTGCAGGATATTCCGGCCCTGGCTGAAACCGCACGCGCGGGCGGAGCGATCGTGATCGTGGATGCGGCGCAGGGACCGGGTCGTGTCGAAATCGACATCAATAAACTCGGAGCGGATGCGCTGTTCCTCTCCGCGCATAAATTCGGCGGTCCCAAGGGTGTCGGTGCCATTGTTTTCGCGCATGGCACAACGCGGCTTGCCCGTGCATTCATTCCCGGCGGCGGGCAGGAGCGGGGCCAGCGCGGTGGCACGGAGAACGTGCCTGGAATTCTCGGCATGGGGGCTGCGGCTCGCGCCGCGAAGGCGGATTTTGATCCCGAGACCCTGATCGAGCTTCGCGATCGATTCGAAAATCATCTCAAGACGATCGCGCCGGAAGTTCGAATCGTGGGCGAAGGCGTCGCGCGGCTTCCCAACACCTCCCTTTTCGCGATTCCCGGCGTGACCGCCGAGAAGGCGCTGATCGCGTTCGATCTTGCGGGCGTGGCGGTCTCCTCCGGTTCCGCTTGCTCCTCGGGCAAGGTGAAGGCGAGCCATGTTCTGGAAGCGATGGGCGAGCAGGGCTGGGTGAAGGCCGGCGCGATCCGCCTTTCCATCGGCCCGACCACGACCGCTGCCGATATCGATCAGGCGCTCGGTGTGGTCGATCAGCTCGCGAAGCGGGAAAAAGTGAAAAATTCTGCCTCGAAAGGGGCATTTGCGGTGAGCGCGGCCTGATCGGCCGGGCATGGTTATGCGTAGAGAAGCGGACAACCCTCGGTCCTTGAAGCCGATGAGGAGGATGAGATGCCGGCAGTGAAAGAGACGGTGGAAACCGTCCGGAAGATCGACGTCGATCAATATAAATACGGGTTCGTGACAGACATTGAATCCGAACTCGCGCCGAAGGGGCTCGACGAGGATACCGTTCGCTTCATCTCCGCGAAGAAGAACGAGCCGGCCTGGCTGCTGGAATGGCGGCTCGAAGCCTTCCGCCGCTGGCAGACCATGCAGGAGCCGACCTGGGCGCGCGTGCGTTACCCTGAGATCGACTTCCAGGATCTGCATTACTACGCAGCACCCAAGAAGACGCCGGGCCCGAAGAGCCTCGACGAGGTCGATCCCGAACTTCTGAAGACTTACGAGAAGCTCGGAATTCCCTTGCGCGAGCGCGAGATCCTCGCGGGCGTCGAGGGCGCGAAGGTTGCGGTCGATGCGGTATTCGACTCGGTCTCGGTGGTCACCACCTTCAAGGAAGAGCTGGCCAAGGCCGGCGTGATTTTCTGCGCAATCTCCGAAGCGGTGCACACGCATCCCGAACTCGTGAAGCAGTATCTCGGCACCGTGGTGCCGACGACTGACAACTTCTACGCCACGCTCAACAGTGCGGTCTTCTCGGATGGCTCCTTCGTCTACATCCCGCCGGGCGTGAAATGCCCGATGGAGCTTTCCACCTATTTCCGCATCAACGAACAGAAGACGGGCCAGTTCGAGCGCACGCTGATCATCGCCGACAAGGGCTCTTATGTGAGCTACCTCGAGGGCTGCACCGCGCCGAAGCGCGATGAAGCGCAGCTTCACGCGGCGGTGGTCGAGCTGGTCGCGCTCGACGATGCCGAGATCAAGTATTCAACCGTCCAGAACTGGTATCCCGGCGACAAGGACGGCAAGGGCGGCATCTACAATTTCGTGACCAAGCGCGGCGATTGCCGGGGGCAGCGTTCGAAGATCTCGTGGACTCAAGTCGAGACCGGCTCCGCCATCACCTGGAAATATCCCTCCTGCATCCTGCGCGGGGAAGGCTCCTCGGGCGAGTTCTACTCGATCGCGATCTCGAACGGCTATCAGCAGGTCGATTCCGGCACCAAGATGATCCATCTCGGCAAGAACACGACCTCGAAGATCCTCGCCAAGGGCATCGCGGCGGGCCGCTCCGACAACACCTATCGCGGGCAGGTCACCGCGCACAGGAAGGCGACGGGCGCGCGCAACTTCACGAATTGCGACAGCCTGCTGATCGGCGACCTCTGCGGCGCGCACACCATCCCCTATATCGAGAGCAAGAATTCGAGCGCCGTGTTCGAGCACGAGGCGACGACTTCGAAAATCGCGGAAGACCAGCTCTTCTACTGCATGCAGCGGGGCCTCGATGAAGAGGAGGCGGTGGCGCTCATCGTCAACGGCTTCGTCAAGGAAGTGCTCCAGCAATTGCCGATGGAATTCGCGGTGGAAGCGCAGAAGCTCATCGCCGTGAGCCTTGAGGGCTCGGTCGGCTGACGCATCCACGATTTCTCACTCCAAGACGTGGATGGCCGGAACAAGTCCGGCCATGACGTCGAGGAAAGACCCAGATCCGGAACAGAACCATGCTTGAAATCAACAACCTCCACGTCGAAATCGACGGCAAGAAGATCCTCAACGGCCTGAACCTTCATGTGAAGCGCGGCGAGGTCGCGGCCATCATGGGTCCGAACGGCTCGGGGAAATCCACCCTCTCCTATGTCATCGCGGGCAAGGAGGATTACACGGTCACCGAGGGCGAGATCCTGCTCGACGGCGTGAACATCCTCGAGATGGAGCCGCATGAGCGCGCCCATGCCGGCCTCTTCCTCGCCTTCCAGTATCCGCTGGAAATTCCGGGCGTGGCGACCATGACCTTCCTCAAGGCCGCGCTCAACGCGCAGGCGAAATCGCGCGGCGAGGATGAACTCTCCCCCGGCGAGTTCATGAAAAAGGTGCGCGAGGCAGCCGGCAAGCTCGGCATCAACCCGGACATGCTGAAGCGGCCGCTGAATGTCGGCTTCTCCGGCGGCGAGAAGAAGCGGATGGAAATCCTGCAGATGGCTTTGCTTGAGCCGAAGATGGCGATCCTCGATGAGACCGATTCCGGCCTCGATATCGATGCCCTTCGCATCGTGGCCGAGGGCGTGAACGCGCATCGCGATCCCGACCACGCCTTCCTCGTCATCACGCATTACCAGCGCCTGCTGGATCATATCCGCCCCGATACCGTGCATGTCATGGCCAAGGGCCAGATCGTGCGCACCGGCGGGCCGGAAATCGCGCTCGAACTCGAAGAGCGCGGCTATGCCGAATATCTCGGCAACGCGGCGTGAGGGTACAATGGCGAACCCTGTCGTGATCATGCGGAATCCGGCCGAGACGGCTTTCATCGAGCGCTTTGCGGCCGAGAAGGCCTCGCTCCCCGGCGCGGCGCAGGCGCGGGCCGAAGCCTTCGCGCGCTTCGAGGCCAGGGGCCTGCCCTCGAAGCGCATCGAGAGCTACCATTACACGGATGTGCGCAACCTGATGCGCAGCGTTGCCCCCGCGGCGAAGGATGCGGTGGCGGGCGAGACGTTGAAGCTTGAGGGCTTCGCGCGGCACGGCTTTTCGAACGGGCGCTGGCAGGGGGGAGATTCCTCCGCTGGCGTGACGGTTCAGCCGCTGGCCGATGCCTATCGCGAGGGCCTCACGCCCGGCCTCGGCATGGGGCAGGCGAGCGATGTGGTGGTGGATCTCAACACGGCTTTCGCGCGTGACGGCGTGGTGATCCGCATCGCGGCGGGCCGGCACGCGAAGCTGCATCTTGCGTTTTCCGAGAATGTCGGCGCAGCCGCGAGCATCCTGCCGCGCGTGATCGTGGAAGTGGGCGAGGGCGCTTCGCTCATGTTGGTCGCCACACATGAGGGGACCGACGGCATCGCCTATCAGGTGAACGAGGTGGTGGAACTTCGCCTCGGCAGGCAGGCAAAGGTCGAGCATATCCGCCTGAACCTCTCCGGGGACAAGGCGATGGTGTTGTCGAGCGTGGCCGCCACGCTGGGCGAAGAGGCCGAGTTGCAGACGATGCAGGTGTCGCTCGGCGGCGAGGTTTGCCGCCATCAGGTATTCGTGACCTATCAGGGCGAGAACGCGAAAGCGGCGATCCGCGGCGCGACCATGCTGAAGGGCAATCAGCACCATGATTCGACCCTCGTGGTGGATCACGCCGTGCCGCATGGCGAGAGCCGCGAGCTTTTCCGCACGGTGGTGGATGGTTCGGCCCATGGCGTGTTCCAGGGCAAGATCATCGTGCGCCCGCATGCGCAGAAGACCGACGGCCAGATGGCGTCCAACGCTTTGCTGCTCTCGGATGATGCCGGGATGTCGAACAAGCCGGAGCTCGAGATCTTCGCCGATGACGTGGTCTGCGCCCATGGCGCGACTTGCGGTTCGCTCGACGAGAACCAGCTTTTCTACCTCCAGGCGCGCGGCCTGCCCCGCAGAATCGCCGAAGCGCTGCTGGTCGAGGCGTTTCTCGGCGAGGTGATCGACACCGTGAGCGAGGAATCCTTGCGCGAGATGCTCGCCGGCCTCGTGAGCGACTGGATGCAGGCGAGGGCGATTTCATGACGCTCGACCTCGCGCGGATACGCGCGGATTTCCCGGCGCTGGCGCTCGAGCCCTACGGCAAGCCGCTGACCTATCTCGACAACGCCGCTTCCGCCCAGAAGCCGCGGCAGGTGCTGGAGCGCATGACGCGAGCCTATGAGTCCGAATATGCCAATGTGCATCGGGGCTTGCATTACCTCGCCAATGCCGCGACCGAGGCCTATGAGGCCGCGCGCGAAAAGGTGCGGGCGTTTCTGAATGCGCCTTCGGTGGATGAGATCATCTTCACGAAGAACGCCACCGAGAGCCTCAATCTCGTGGCTTCCGCCTTGGGCCGGCACCTGAGGATCGGCGAGGGCGACGAGATCCTCCTCTCGATCATGGAGCACCATTCGAACATCGTGCCCTGGCATTTCTGGCGCGAGCGGCATGGCGCGGTGCTGAAATGGGCGCCGGTCGATGCAGAGGGCAATTTCCTGCTCGATGAATTCGAGAAGCTCATCACGCCGCGCACCAGGGTGATTTCCATCACGCACATGTCCAACGCGCTCGGCACCATCGTGCCGATCAAGGATGTGGTGGGAATCGCGAAGAAGCACGGTATTCCGGTGGTGGTGGATGGATCGCAGGCCGCGGTGCATCTCCCGGTCGATGTGCAGGACCTCGCTTGCGACTTCTACATCTTCACCGGCCACAAGCTTTACGGCCCCTCGGGCATCGGCGTGATGTGGGGGCGGAAGGCGTTGCTGAACGCCATGCCGCCTTTCCTCGGTGGTGGGGAGATGATCCGCGAGGTCTCCGAGGAGAACGTCACCTATGGCGATGCCCCGCATCGCTTCGAGGCGGGCACGCCGTCGATCGTTCCGGCCATCGGGCTCGGCGCCGCGATCGATTATGTGAACGCCATCGGCAAGGACGCGATCCGCGCCCATGAGGATGATCTCCTCGCTTATGCCACGGAGAGGCTCTCGGCGATCAACTCGATTGCGATCATGGGCCGGGCCCGGAACAAGGGCGCGATCCTCTCGTTTTCGCACAAGGCGGCGCATGCGCATGACATCGCGACCGTGATCGACCGGCAGGGCGTGGCGGTGCGGGCCGGCACGCATTGCACGCAGCCGCTCTTGAAGCGCTTCGGGGTCACCGCTACATGTCGCGCAAGCTTCGCGCTCTACAACACGCGCGAGGAGGTCGACCGGCTGGCTGAAGCGCTGATGCGCGCCGACAAGCTGTTCGCGTGAGGAGTAGGCGAGATGGACAACACCGCTGATGTTTCCCGCGAGGCTGAAGCCGCGACCGCAAGCCCGATCGGAGCGATTCCGCCCGAAGAGCTCGACCGGCTGACCGACGCCATCATCGCCGCGCTGAAGACCGTGTATGATCCCGAGATTCCGGCGGATATCTACGAACTCGGGCTGATCTACCGCATCGATATCTCGGATGAGCGGTTCATCACCGTGGATATGACGCTGACCGCGCCGGGCTGCCCTGTGGCGGGCGAAATGCCGGGCTGGGTGGAGACGGCGGTGCTCGGCGTGCCCGGTGTTTCCGGCGTGAAGGTCAACATGACCTTCGATCCGCCCTGGGATCAGTCGCGAATGAGCGATGAGGCCCGCGTCGCGCTCGATATGTGGTGATCAGGAGCGGAGCTTCAGCTCCTGAGCTGCGCCCCGGCAAGTTCGCCCGAGCCCTTGGTGTGGCCGCGCAACGCATCGAAATCCCGCTTCAGCAGGCCGACAATCACGTCGTCATGCCAGTCGCCGGCGATCAGCGCGCTCTCGCGCTCGATCCCTTCGCGCACGAAGCCCACGCGCTCATAGGCGCGGATGGCGCGGGTGTTGAAGGAGAGCACGCGCATCGAGAGCTTGTGCAAAGCGAGCACGTCGAAGCAGAATTCCGCCACGGCGCGGATCGCCTCGGTGCCCAGCCCCTTGCCGAGGGCAGCGGGATCGAGAATGCCGATGATCAGGCCGGCGCGGCGATCGGCCTCGACGAAATTGTCGATCAGGATCTCGCCGATGGCCCGGCCCTGATGCTCGATCACCCAGGCGGCGGGGTGGCTCGCGATATTCTCCACCCAGGCCTTGGCCTGCTCGTCGGTGAGGGGCGAGAGCTTGCGCGGATCCGCCCCGAGATAGCGGTAGATCTCCGGATCGCGGCCCAGCGCCAGGCGATCGGCGATATCGCTCGGGAGAGGGCGCCGCAGGACGAGACGCTGGGTGCGAAGGCTGGGGAGGGGAGATGGAAGAATCATGAGGTCCGGATACCAGAGGGTGTGCCAAGATCACAGCCCCACTCGCTTTTTTTCGCAAGCGCGCTTATACTGATGTGAACAGGCCCTTGCCTTTCGCATCGGCCTTTCACCCACGCGACCCGGGTTTTTGAGCCCGCCGTTCCGGAGGTTGTCATGAGTTCCGTTCCTGCCGGCGCATCCGCCGCGCCGCGTCGTCGTTTCCAGGTCATGAGCCTGACGGATACCGCTGCCGACCGTGTTCGCGAGACAATCGCCAAGGCTGACAAGCCCATCCTCGGCATTCGTGTGGGCGTGAAGAATGGCGGCTGCGCCGGCATGTCCTACACCATGGAATATGCGGAAGCGAAAAACCCGCTCGACGAGGTGATCGAGGACAAGGGCGTGACCATCCTGGTCGATCCCAAGGCCGTGCTCTTCCTGCTGGGCACGGAAATGGATGTGAAGACCGATGTCTTTTCCTCCACCTTCGTGTTCCGCAACCCCAACGAGACATCCGCCTGCGGCTGCGGCGAATCGGTCGCGATCACCCCGGCTGATCCGGAAGCTCTGGCGAAAGCCTGAGCGGCCGGAGGCCGATATCGATGGCGGCACGCGCGGGGCTGTTCGAAAGCCGCGGCGCGACCCCTTCACCCGCGACCCCTTCACCCGCAGCCCCTTCACCCATGAGAAGAGAAGCGGCCGGCAGGGGGATAAGCTGTTTCAGCGCTTCATGAAGCCCGGCAGGAACTCGCCGAAGCCCTTGGGCGTCGGGCCGTCATCCTGGTCGCGATCGCGGCGCGGGCGGCGCTCCTCGCGGCGGGAGCGATCAGTCACCTGCAGGGCAGGGCGAGGGGCTTCCTCACGCGGCGCGAGGTCTGCTCGCGGCGCCAGGTCTGCTCGCGGCGGACGGGCCTCACGCGGTGCGCGCTCTTCCCGAGGGGGGCGCGGCTCGCGGCGCGGCTTTTCGGCCACCAGGGGCGCGTCCTCGGCCTCGCCGCCGGCGGCATCGATGATCTTCTGTTCCCTGGCGGTGCGCACATGCTCGCGCTCGCCACGGGATTTCCCGCGCGGGCTGCGTTCCTTGTCGCGGCCGCCGCGGCTGCTCTCACGACCGCGACGGGCCGGGCGCTCCTCGCCTTCCGGCGCGGGCGGCAGGGCGGCCAGGTCGCCGCTTTCATCCCAGGGGATGGAACGGTTGATGAGCTTCTCGATGGCCGCGAGAGACTTTTCATCCCCGCGCGCGATGAGCGTCAGCGCCGTGCCGAGGCGGCCGGCGCGGCCGGTGCGGCCGATGCGGTGGACGTAATCCTCGGCGTGATGCGGAATGTCGTAGTTGAAGACGTGGCTGACATCGGGGATGTCGAGGCCGCGCGCCGCCACATCCGAGGCCACAAGCAGGGTCAACTCGTTCTTGCGGAAGGCATCGAGCGCGTTCATGCGCGAGCGCTGGTCCATGTCGCCATGCAGCGCGCCAACCGAAAACCCGTGCTTCTGCAGGCTCTTGTAGACGGTCGCGACCTCGCTCTTCCGGTTGCAGAAGATGATGCCGTTCTTGAGCGGGTTATCCGAACCCTCTTCCTGCGCCACGCGGATGAGGCGGCGGAGCGTCTCGCGCTTCTCGTAATCACGCCCATGCGTGGCCACGAGCTTCTGCGTGATGGTCGTGGCGGTGGAGGAGGCGCGCGCGACCTCGATCTTCACCGGGTTCGAGAGGAACTTCTCGGTGATGCGCTGGATTTCCGGCGGCATCGTCGCGGTGAAGAACAGGGTCTGGCGGGTGAAGGGGCAGAGGCCGGCAATGCGCTCGATATCCGGGATGAAGCCCATGTCGAGCATGCGGTCGGCTTCATCGATCACCAGCACCTCGATGCCGGTGAGCAGCAGCTTGCCGCGCTCGAAATGGTCGAGCAACCGGCCGGGCGTGGCGATGAGAACATCGACACCACGGGTGATTTTCTGGTCCTGGTCGCCGAAGGAGACGCCGCCGATCAGCAAGGCCACCGAGAGCTTGTGGTTCTGGCCATATTTGACGAAGCTTTCCTCGACTTGTGCCGCGAGTTCGCGCGTGGGCTCGAGGATCAGCGTGCGCGGCATGCGGGCGCGGGCGCGGCCCTGCTCGAGAATCGAGAGCATGGGCAAAGTGAAGGCCGCGGTCTTGCCTGTGCCGGTCTGCGCGATGCCGAGGACATCGCGCCGCTGCAGCACATGCGGGATGGCCTGGGCCTGAATGGGGGTGGGTATGGTGTAACCGGATGTCGTGACGGCATCCAGCACGGCCTGCGAGAGGCCGAGATCGGAAAAGGAAAGAGGTTTGGTCTCGGTTTCGGTCAAGGACGGGCCTGCCTTTGTCGCGCGATCGGCGCGGGCGCCGAACCCGCTTTCGCGGGCGAACCCCGCGCGCGTCGCGCCCTCACGCCTCGGACGGCGTCATGCATGCTTGGCGATAGTCCTCGCGAGTCCTCTTTGCAACCGCGAAATCTCTGATCTACCGCAAATATCAGCGAAAACGAGGCGGATTGCCGCTCAGCGGCGGCAATCGGCTTCTCTCTTCGCCATCGGGCCGATGGAGCCGGTGGCCATGCGATCATCCAGCACCGAACGTGTCACGGTGTAGAGGCGGGTTTCTGCCTGGGCCGGATTGCGCGGGGTGGAGAAGGTCTGCTGCGCCACGGGCACGAACCATTCCATCGCCTTCACGGTGGCCTGCGCGCCGAGGAAGGCGAAACCGACCACGGCCAGCAGGAGGATCGTGAAATCGCGCATCACCCGCTTTTCGGATGAGAGCAGAAACAGGCTTTCGCGCAGCATGGGGGCCTCCGGAATGGGCGCGGCACATCCTCACCATCATGAACAAACAGGCTTAATGCTTGGTTATTCCGGCCCGTTTTCCGGTTTCCATGGGCGGAAACCGTCTGAAACATGACCAATCCTTAAGTTGAATTACCCCGGCTTCCGGCGCTTGCTTACCAAGGGACGCGACATCCGAAACACGGGAGACAGGCAACATGAGCGAGACCCGCTCCACCTTTTCGAAGCCGCTCACCAGATGGCTGATTGCCGGTGCGGCGGTCCTTGCCATCGGCATCGGCGTCGGCATCGCCGAATGGGGCCCGCGCTATGGCGGCGCGGGCGGCTGGCGCGGCCAGGGGCCCGACGGCATGATGCGCCAGCAGGCCCGGATATGCGAGCGCGATCCTCTGCGCTACGAGGGCGTGGCGCGCGCCTTCCTGCGGGCTGATCTTGATCTCAAGGCCGAACAGAATGCCGAGATGGACAAGCTCGCGGCCATTCTCGTGCCGGCTCTGAAGGACCTCCGCGACGAGGTGTGCAACAATTTCGCGGGCAAGACCGGCACCGCGCCGGAGCGGCTTGAGCGGCTCGCCATCATCCTGCGCAAGGCGGCGGATGCGGCGGAAAAGACGGTTCAGCCGGCGAAATCCTTCTATGCCACGCTGGATGATCGCCAGAAGGCGCGCGTGGATGAACTCGCCGAGCGTCGCCGCATGCGCGGCCACCATGGCGGCCATCACGGCGGTGGCTTCGGAGGCGCCGGTATGGGCGGTTCAGGTATGGGCGGTTCCGGCGAAGGCCCGCGCTGGCGCTGAGCCAGAGCATTTGCCGACCAAGTGGATACCGGTTGGTCGAAGAAAATGCGATCAAACAAGGAGAGAAGCATTTTCAAGCGAAGCATGCCCCCGCGAAGGCGGGGGTGACTTCCGGTTCGCACAAAGAAAATGCGGGAAGATATCGACAATCACGGGGAGGGTCTGGCTGGCCTCGATCACATCGGCCAGGAAGCTGGCCTCGGTCGTGTCCGTGATCAGGCCGGGCGCGGGATGCGGCTTATTGTGCACATCCGAACTTGGCAACTCTCGCTCTGCATTGGATTTGCTCCGAATGGTCGCAGGCGCGACAAAGGCCAAGAGGCAACCGGGTGGCAATCGGCGCGACACAGGTTGCGCCTTGACATTGTCACGGCTGAATGGAACCATTTTACCGAGTGGCACTTGGCCACAGGTATGGAGTTTGGATGAAAAGATGAAAAATGTCGCGAAGATAGCCTGCTTGGCGGCCCTTGTTGCGGCAACGCCGGTGGCGGCCCAGTTTACCGGCCCCAGCGTTACAGGTGCACAAGTGACGGTGGCGCAGGCCGCTGCGGCCCGGGCGGGCACCTATGTCACGTTGGTCGGGAAAATCGTTGCGCACCAGCGCGAGGATTACTTCACCTTCCGCGATGCCTCGGGCGAAATCCGGGTCGAAATTGATGCCGAGGTTTTCCGGAAACGTCCCGTTGGGCCAGAGACGAACGTCCGCCTGCTGGGCGAGGTCGATACCGGCCGGAGCGGCCCTTATGTCTGGGTGAAATCGCTCGAAATTCTGCCCTGACCGGGCACGCACAGGGTCCGGCGAGCGATCAAGGCTCAAGATCGGCGAAAACCGGAACATGATCCGACGGTTGATCCTATCCGCGCACAGGCCGCCGGATACGACTGCCATGCGCGACGCCGGCAATATCGGGCGTGGCCCAGATGTGATCCAGACGCCGCCCCTGTCCGCCTTGTCCCAGTCGGGGGCTCGGTGGGACCACCAGCTGTAGAGCAGCCCTGAAGGAATGTCCTGGCGGGTGATGTCCACCCAGTTGCCCGCCCGAACAAGCATTTTCGAACGAAGCATGCCCCCGCGAAGGCCGGGGTGAGCACCGGTTTGCGCACAGAAAAATTTACGCAAAGAAAAAGTGATGAAATTAAAGAGACAAAGCACCTGATCTCATCCGGTCAGATCGGAAAATGCTCTCGCAGCCGACAGAAATGCAAAGGGCGCCCGGCGGGCGCCCTTCTTGTTGCCGGAGCGGGTGCGCCGATCAGGCGGCGCGCACCGTGCGCAGGAAGGTATCGACCCGCATGCGCATCATCACGCTCTGCTCGGCCAGTTCCTTCGAGGCCGCGAGCACCTGCTCGGCAGCGGCACCGGTATTCGCCGTGGCCGATGTGACGACCGAGATGCCATGCGAGGCATGCTCGGTGCCGGCCGCGACCTGCTGCACATTCTCCGAGATCCCTTGCGTCGCGGCACTCTGCTCGGTGACCGCGACCGCGATGGAGGAGGCGACCTGATTGATCTCCTCGATCATCGAGGTGATCTCGCGGATGGCGTTGATCGAATCCCCCGAGGCGCTCTGGATGGCGCTGACATGCTCGGCGATGACATCAAGCGCGCGCGTCGTCTGGGTCGCGAGTTCCTTCACTTCGCTGGCCACCACGGCAAAGCCGCGTCCCGCTTCGCCCGCGCGAGCCGCCTCGATGGTCGCGTTCAGCGCCAGCAGGTTGGTCTGCGAGGCGATCGACTTGATCATCTCGACGACCTCCACGATCTTCTTGCCGGCCTCGCTGAGGCGCTGGGCGGCGCGATCGGTCTCATGCACCTTGTCCGCGGCGGCAGCGGCATAGGCCGAGGATTGCTCGGCCTGCCGGCCGATTTCCTGGATCGAGCTTGCGAGTTCGCTGGTATTGCCGGCGAGGGCCTGCACGCTTTCCGAGGCCTCATGCGAGGCGGCGGCAACGGCCGTGGATTGCTCGGTCGCTGTGCGTGAGACCTCCAGCATCGAATTGGCGGCCCGCTCGAGTTCGCTCGCGGTTTGGGTGACCGAATGCACGATGCTCGCGCTGGCCTGTTCGAATTCACGGATGTTCTGCTCGATCTCGGCCGCGCGCTGAAGCTGGCGCTTCTGCTCTTCCTCCGCCTGCAAGCGCATGGCCCCGCGCTCGACCGCGCCCTGGCGGAAGCTCTGCATGGCGCGCGAGATGTCGCCGAGTTCGTTGCGGCGCTCCGTGCCCAGGATTTCGGCGTCGAGATCGCCGGCAGCCAGCTTGTTGATGGCCTCGACCGAGCGCTTCAGGGGCGCAGCCACGCCGAAGGCAACATACCAGGCGACCGCCATGCCCAGAATGCAGGCGAAGGTGGTGAGGATGAGCAAGGCGAGTTTGGCCTGCGCGCCGGTCCGTTCGGAAGCCTCGTAATCGCTCTTGGAATGGTCGAGCAGGTACTCGATGATCGCGGCGATCTTCTCGGTGCCGGGATCGATGGCATCATACATATCCTTCACGATGAAGGTCTCGAGGCCCTTCATGTCGCCCTTTTCAAGCAGGGCGATCATGTCGAGCGTGGCCTTGCGGGCGAGGGAGAGCTTGCCCTGCGTCTCGCCGATCAGCTTGCGCTCGGTCTCCGTGCTGGCCTGGGCGATGTATTCCGGCCAGAGCCTGTCGATCTCGGCCATGGCGACCTTCATCGCCTTCAGGGATTGCTCGGGCTTGAAATTGCCGTTGCGCGCCTTGTGGGCGGCATCGACCACGTCCACCGCATAGCGATCGGAAATCACCTTCAGGTTGCGCAGGGGGATGACGTGAGAACGGTAGATTTCATCCAGCGCGGCGGTCTTCTCGTTGAGCGCAAACCACGCGGTTCCGGCAACGCCCATGGTGAGCGTGAACACCACCAGGAAGGCGGTGATCAGCCGAGTCGAAATCTTGTGCATCTTGCTCCCCCAGAAGGATGGCAATCCCATCATCGGACTGCCACTCGGATCGAAGTTCTTCCAAAGAACAATGTCGCGCAGGTTGTAACCGCGCGGTTAACTCGGGCGAAGAAACAGCCTGAGGCTGTATAACCAAAGCACAATTTTCCAAGAACGGCGGCGCAGGTCAGGCGATTTTTCCCGGATCTGACCGATCAGAGATCGACCAGTTCCTCGGCGAAGGCCGCACGCTCCTGGATGAAGGCGAAACGGGCCTTGGCGTTCTCGCCCATGAGGCGCTCGACCGAATCATCCGTTTCGGCCTTGCTCTCGGCGGGCACCACGACGCGCAGCAGCATGCGCTTCCTCGGGTCCATCGTGGTGGATTTCAGCTGCTCCGGGTTCATCTCGCCCAGCCCCTTGAAGCGCCCGACATCCGGCTTCTTGCCCTTGAAGTCGCGCGCGAGGATTTCCTCCTTGTGCGCGTCATCGCGGGCATAGACGGTTTTTCCGCCATGCGTGATGCGATAGAGCGGCGGCACGGCGAGGAAGAGGTGCCCGTTCTCGATCAGCTTCGGCATCTGCCGGTAGAAGAAGGTGATGAGCAGCGAGGCGATATGCGCGCCATCCACATCCGCGTCGGTCATGATGACGATGCGGCCATAACGCAGGTCATCCTCGCGATATTGCGAGCCTGTGCCGCAGCCGAGCGCGAGCATGAGATCGGCGAGCTGCTGGTTCGCCTGGAGTTTATCTTTGCCGGCATTGGCGACGTTGAGGATCTTGCCGCGCAGGGGCAGCACGGCCTGTGAGGCGCGATCGCGCGCCTGTTTGGCGGAGCCACCGGCCGAATCGCCCTCGACGATGAAGAGTTCCGAGCCTTGCGCCGCTGAGTTGGTGCAATCTGCGAGCTTGCCGGGCAGGCGCAATTTCCGCACCGGGGTTTTTCGCGCGACATCCTTCTCGGCACGGCGGCGCAGGCGATCCTCCGCGCGCTCGATGACGAAATCGAGAAGCCGATTGGCGTTGTTCGGGTTGCCCGCGAGCCAATGGTCGAAAGCATCGCGGATCGCGGTATCGACGATGCGCGAGGCCTCGGGGGTTGCGAGCTTGTCCTTGGTCTGGCCGACGAATTCCGGCTCGCGGATGAAGACCGAGAGCATCACCGCCGCGCCGGTCATCACGTCGTCGGAGGTGATGCTGGCTGCGCGCTTTATCTGTCCGATCCGCTCGGCATGATCCTTCAGCGCCCGCAGCAGCGCGACGCGCAACCCGGCCTCATGCGTGCCGCCATCGGGCGTCGGCACGGTGTTGCAATAGGAGGAGACGAAGCCGTCATCGTGCTGGAACCAGGCGAGCGCCCATTCGCAGGCGCCGTGGCCCTGTTTATCCAGTTTCCCGGCGAACATCTCCTCCACGACGAGCGGTTTGCCTTCCACCTCGCGCGCGAGATAGTCGGAGAGGCCGCCGGGAAAGCGCAAAACCGCGCGATCGGGCGTATCGGTGCCGGCGACGAGGGCGGGATCGCAGGCCCAGCGGATTTCCACGCCGCGATAGAGATAGGCCTTCGACCGCGCCATCTTGTAGAGGCGGGCGGGCGAGAAGGCGGAGCCGGATTTGAAGATCTCGCCATCCGGCTTGAAGCGCACGCTTGTGCCGCGCCGGTTGCGGATGGCGCCGAGATGCTCCAGCGGACCCAGCGGCAGCCCCTTCGAAAAGCGCATGCGGTAAAGCTTCTGCTCGCGCGCGACCTCCACCTCCACGAGTTCGGAAAGCGCGTTCACCACCGAGACGCCCACGCCATGCAGGCCGCCGGAGGTCTCATAGGCCTTGCCATCGAACTTGCCGCCGGCATGCAGCGTGCACATCACGATTTCGAGCGAGGACTTGCCCGGGAATTTCGGATGCGCATCCACCGGGATGCCGCGGCCATTATCGGCCACCGTGAGGAAGCCGTCGGATGCAAGGTTGATGTCGATGAAGGTCGCATGGCCCGCAACGGCCTCGTCCATCGAATTGTCGAGCACCTCGGCGAAGAGGTGGTGCAAGGCCTTCTCATCCGTGCCGCCGATATACATGCCGGGGCGGCGACGGACGGGCTCCAGCCCTTCAAGCACCTCGATGGAGGAGCCGTCATAGCCGCCGGAGGAGGGCGAGGCAGGCGGAGGCGGGGTCTTGCTGCCCCCACCGCTGCCCTCGCCCGCCGGGGCGGGATTGGCCGGTGGCGCAGGCGGTTTCTCGCCCGTGCCGGCAATGGCCGGCCTCGGCTTCGCCTCGCGCACCATGTCCTGCGCGGCTTTCTCAAGCTGGCCGAAAAGATCGAGGGCGGGCGAGGATTTCGAGGACATCAAGACCTGGGGGCTGGGAACGCTGACTGATTCGAATCAGCCATAACATGCCACAAACAGGGGCAGGAATTCCTCCCCCCTTTGCAGGTTTTCCCGCCTTTCGGGCCGTCAGACCGCGATTTTTCCGCCGCCCTTCCTCGTGATGGCCACGATGGCCGGGCGTGGCGGCATGCCCGGCTTGAAATCCGGCCAGCGCGTCGAGGGATCATCGAAGGTGGAATCCTTGCCCCAGGCCTTCCATTCCTTGCCATCCTCGGCCGGGTGCTGAACCGCGACGAAGAAGGTCTGCATATCCGGTGTCATGCAGGGGCCGCACACCTCGGCACCGGCCGGCGCCCGGTAGAAATGCTTCGAGGTGCCGCGCGCAGCACCCTCCGTATCCAGCGCCCAGATGCCATCGGAACGGCCGTTGAAATCATCCGCATTGCCGTCAGTGGAGATCCACATGCGGCCCATGGCGTCAAAGGCGCAGTTATCGGGGTTCGAGAACCAGCCGTCCTTCGAGGTCAGCGGGTTGAAGCTCGCACCCACGGCGGCCACGGAAGGATCGCCGCATTTCACGAGGATTTCCCACTTCATCCTTGCGGCGGATTGGTCCCCGTCCGGCGGGGTCAGTTCCACGATATGCCCATGCTTGTTATCCGCGCGCGGATTGACGGCATCCACCTCATTGGGCTTCCGGTTCGCGTTCTTGGTGAGGATGATATAGACCTTGCCCGTTTTCGGGTTGGCCTCGACATCCTCCGGGCGGTCGAGCTTCGTCGCGCCGAGAAGGTCGGCCGCGCGACGGGTTTCGATCAGCACATCGGCCTGGCTTGCAAAGCCATTGGCGGCGGTGAGCGGGCCCTGCCCGAAGACGAGGGGCAACCATTCCATCGTGCCATCCGCGCCGAATTTCGCGACCGAGAGCACACCCTCGTCGAGCAGGTTCATGTTCTCCGCGCGCTTGCCCGGCACCACCTTGCCCCTGGTCACGAAGCGATAGACGTAATCGTTGATCTGGTCGTCGCCGGAATAGAGCACGTATTGCCCGCCCTTCGGGTTGACGATGCCCGCCGCCCCCTCGTGCTTGAAGCGGCCGAGAGCGGTGCGCTTCTTCGGCATGGAGGCAGGATCATAGGGGTCGATCTCGACGATCCAGCCGAAGCGGTTGGGTTCGTTCGGCTCCTTCTCGACCTTGAAGCGATCGACATAATGCCCCCAGGCATAGCGGCGTCCGGGAATGCCGATGCGCTTCCAGTTCGCCTCCTCGCGATGCCCGGCCGGAACGGGGCCGAGGAAATAGTTGTTGATGTTCTCCTCGCAGGTGACCCAGGTTCCCCAGGGCGTGGTGCCGCCCGCGCAATTGTTGATCATCCCGAGCACGCGGCGGCCCGTGGGGTCGGCCTTGGTCTTCATGCGATCATGCCCGGCGGCGGGGCCGGTGATCTCCATCGGCGTTTCGGCGGTGATGCGGCGCGCATATCTTGAACGCTCGACCACGGCCCATTTGCCCTCCTTTCCGCGCTCGATTTCCACCACCGAGCCGCCATGCGCCATCATCTCCACCTCGGCCATCTGCCGCGTGATCCTGGTGGGGTCGGCCGAGCGGGCATCGGAGACGGATTTCAGGCCGGGAAAGAGCAGTTCCGTGCTCGTATATTCGTGGTTGACCGCGAGCAGGCCGCGATTGCTGCCCTTCAGCGGGAAATAGCCCACGAAATCGTTGTTGTAGCCGAACTGCTTCGCCTGCCGCGCGCCGGTCTGCGCCATCGGATCAAAGGGCAGGGCATCGGGCATGATCGGGTCGCCCCAGCGGATGAGGATATCGGCATCGTAGCCTTCGGCAATGTGGTGGTTGCCATCGACACCGGCTGTCACCTCCTTGAAACTGAAAGCGGATTTGCCGCCTTTCGGTGTCTGCGCCTGCGCGGGTTCGGCGGCCATGAAACCAGCGGCCATGAAGCCGGCGGGCAGGGCCGCGGCGAGCACGGTGCTCGCGAGCAGGCCGCGCATGAGGTCGCGGCGATCCATGCGCTCGGCGATGATGTCGCCGATGGTCGGGCTCGTGGTGGGGTTGGCCTCGTTGTCCTCGTCGTCATCCATGCCGGTGACGGCTTCCAGCATCGTGCGCTCATGGGTGTTCATGGTGCCCCCCCTGTTTCCTGACAGCGAAACATGCCTTTTCGAGATTGGCAAATCTCCATGACGGCCGCGTGGACGGCCGCGTATCCGGGATGGCTCGCCGATGACCGGCGCATTCAGCAAAACTTCACGATCGAAATGGATGATCGCGGGCGTTCGAATCGCTGTTCCGTCCACGAGGTTGTGCCATGTACTCGCCCCGCATGAAGTCGCTCGAAAACTGCGCCCATGCGGCCGGCGGTGCCTTCGGCTGCTGCGAGGATGATTTCGAGCCGCGTTATGTCGCGCATCCCGGCCGGGGGAAGAAGGTGACCATGCTGGCGGTGCTGGCCGGGTTTTTCACCCTCGCGGCGGGGCATCATTTCGGCTTCACCAAGATGATCGCAGCGCTGCCCGGCTGGCGCGCGGCGGTCTGACGAGAGTTCGAGCTTCAGACCCTGCCGTGTCGCGCGGAAGCCGGGGCTCAGTCTCCATGGCGCCCGATTGCATGGCTCCTCAGCCTGGCGCCCTCAGACGCTGAAACTCGTGCCGCAGCCGCAGCTCGCGGTCGCCTGCGGATTGCGGATCTGGAAGCTCTGGCCCAGCAACTCGGTGACGAAATCGAGTTCCGAGCCTTCGAGATAGGGCGCGGAAACCGGGTCCACGAGCACGATGATTCCCTCGCGCTCGATGCTGAGGTCGTCGGGCCGTGCTTCGGTCTCGATCGAATAGCGATACTGGAAGCCCGAGCAGCCGCCGCCTTCCACCGCCACGCGCATCATCGCGCCGGGCTTCTCCCTGGACAGGATCACCGCAAGACGTTTCGCGGCGCTTTCCGTCACCGCCAGCGGCGGCTTCTCCGGCCGGACGACGGGAGGAGGCGCGACGATATCGGTCGCGGAAAGGGCAAATTTCGGAGCCATCATCGTTACCGGTCAGGGTTCAAGGCCCTGCCGCCTTTTGCGTGACTGGTGCATTTGAATGTAAGGAAGGCGCGGCCCGCCCGCAAGATTCATGACAAGGCCGACGATCACGATGCTGTTCACCCGCGAGCGCCCGCTCTCGCCCTTCGCCGTCGACCATCGCGCCTCTCGCGGGAGGCTCTTTCCGGCCGAGCCCTCGCCGACGCGCACGGAATTCCAGCGGGATCGTGATCGCATCATCCATTCCACCGCCTTTCGCCGCCTGAAGCACAAGACGCAAGTGTTCGTGGAGCATGAGGGCGACCATTATCGCACGCGCCTCACGCATACGATCGAGGTGAGCCAGATCGCCCGCGCGCTCGCCCGCAATCTCGGCCTCGACGAGGATCTCGCGGAGGCTTTGGCCCTCGCGCATGATCTCGGCCACACCCCGTTCGGCCATGCCGGGGAGGATGCGCTCGACGCGTTGATGGCCCCGCATGGCGGTTTCGACCACAACGCGCAGGCCCTGCGCATCGTCACGCGGCTCGAACAGCGTTATGCCGGGTTCGACGGGCTGAACCTTTCCTGGGAGACGCTGGAAGGCCTCGTGAAGCATAACGGACCGCTCGTCGCGCCGACCGGAGAGCCCATCGGCCGCTACCGCGCGAAAGGCGTGCCGCTCGCGATTTGCGAATTCGATAAGCTGTTTGCGCTCGAACTTGCGAGCCATGCCTCGGCCGAGGCGCAGGTCGCCGCGATTGCGGACGATATCGCCTACAACGCCCATGACATCGATGACGGCCTGCGCGCCGGGCTCTTCGGCATTGACGACCTCAGCGACGTGCCGCTGATCGGGCTGATCATTGCCGAGATCGACGCGAAATGGCCGGGCCTCGAGCCTCCGCGCTTTGCCCATGAAATCATGCGGCGGGTGATCACGCGTCTCGTGGAGGATGTGGGGCAGGAGGCTGAGCGGCGGATCATGCGCCTTGACCCGCTTTCGGCCCAGGATATCCGCCGCGCGCCACTCCCCGTCATCGCCTTTTCTGGCGGCATGGCGCGGGAGGAAAAGGCACTCAAGGCGTTCCTGTTCGAAAGGATGTATCGCGCCCCGCGCGTGATGGTCATGCGGGAGCAGGCGGAGCGCATCCTTCGCGCGCTCTTCCAGCGCTACATGGCCGATCCCGCCGCCATGGGGGCAGCGCAAGGCGAAGCGGCGCGCCCCCGCGCGATCGCGGATTACATCGCGGGCATGACCGACCGCTTCGCGCTGGCCGAATTCCAGCGCCTGTTTGACGAAACGCCGCCGCTTCGCTAGGCCGCGAGCCCCGCTTGTCTTCGCCATTCTTCCTTGAGGAAATGGCCGTTTCGCTGGTGTTCCGCATGAACCTGTTCTCGTCCTTCGCCGCCGATGTGCAGGCGGCCCTTCGCGCCCTGCCGCTGACCGCGAACCTCCCCGCCGAGGCTCTGGCGCGCGTCACGGTCGAGCCGCCGCGCGATGCGAGCCATGGCGATCTCTCCACCAACGCCGCCATGGTGCTGGCGAAGGATGCGAGGACGAACCCGCGCGCGCTCGCGACCGAGATCGCCGCCGCGCTCGAAAAAACCGGCCGCTACGTGAAGCTCGATGTCGCTGGTCCGGGCTTCATCAACGCGACCCTGCCGCCCTCTGCCTATCACGATGTGCTGCGCGCGGTGCTGAAGGCCGGCGCGGATTTTGGGCGATCCGATCTGGGGCAGGGCCGGAAGATCAACGTGGAATATGTCTCGGCCAACCCCACCGGGCCCATGCATATCGGCCATGGCCGCGGCGCGGTTTATGGCGATGCGCTGGCGACCCTGCTCTCGGTCGCGGGCTATGATGTCACGCGTGAATACTACATCAACGATGCCGGCGCGCAGGTCGATGTGCTCGCGCGTTCCGCCTTCCATCGTTACCGCGAGGCTCTGGGCCGCGATGTTGGCCCGGTGGGCGAGGGGCTCTATCCCGGCGATTACCTCGTGTCGGTTGGCAGGAAGCTCCGGCAAGAGTTTGGCGAGACGCTCGAAAACCTTGATGAAAGCGAATGGCTTCCGAAGGTCCGCCAGATCGCCATCGACGCCATGATGGACATGATCCGCGAGGATCTCGCCGCCCTCAATGTGAAGCATGACGTGTTCTTCTCGGAGGCCTCGCTGCAGGGCAGGAACGCGGGCGAGGGGGATCGCGTGGCCGCGACCATCCAGGATTTCCGGGATCGCGGCCTCATCTATCAGGGCCGGCTTCCCCCGCCCAAGGGCCAGCGCGACGAGGATTGGGAGGATCGCGAGCAGGCGCTGTTCCGCGCGACCGATTTCGGCGATGATGTGGACCGCCCGCTGCTGAAATCCGATGGCAGCTACACCTATTTCGCGTCGGACATCGCCTATCACGCGAACAAGTTTGCCCGTGGCTTCGCCGAGATGATCGATGTCTGGGGTGCGGATCACGGCGGTTATGTGAAGCGGATGCAGGCGGCAACCCGCGCCGCGACCGGCGGCAAGGGCAGCCTTGAAGTTCGCCTCTGCCAGCTCGTTAAGCTGATGCGCAACGGCGAGCCGGTCAAGATGAGCAAGCGCGCGGGCGATTTCATCACGCTGCGCGACGTGATCGACGAGGTTGGCCGCGATGCGATCCGCTTCATGATGCTCGACCGCAAGAACGACCAGGAGCTGGAATTCGACCTCGCCAGGGTGCTGGAACAATCCAAGGACAACCCCGTCTTCTACGTGCAATACGCCCATGCCCGAACGGCGAGCGTGTTCCGGCAGGCCGAAACGCTGGTGATACCGCCCGTCACGCATGCCGAAATGGCCATGTCCGATCTTGCAATTCTCAACGATGAGTTGCAGGCTGCCCTCATTCGGCTCGTCGCACAATTCCCGCGTTTGGTCGAACAGGCGGCGCTGAGCCGCGAGCCCCATCGCATTGTTTTCTACCTCTACGATCTTGCAAGTGCCTTTCACGGCTTGTGGAACAAGGGCAAGGAATTGCCCGATTTGAGGTTTATTAATAACGATGATCGAAAAGGAACACTGGCGAAGCTGGCTCTCGTGAAGGCCACGAGAACGGTGCTTGCGAATGGCCTCGCAATTCTCGGCGTCTCCGCGCCGGACGAGATGCGCTAGGGCGACGCGGGCATCGCGTGTCCATTCGGCGAGCGGTCGTCCATCGTGGCGGCGTTGCAGGAAGGGAAGTCGCGTTCATGACCCTCAAGAATGAGCCCCGGCGCGAGCCGTCTCTCGCGGACCTCGAAGCTTTCGACCGTCTCTTGCGGGACAGCCTCAAGGCGGATGGCCTGGAGCCTGCCGCCGTGCCGCTCCAGCCTGCGCAAACGCCTGAGCCGGCAATCAAGGCTGATTCGGCTTTGGCCGAGTTCAACCGCCTCGTGGAAGCGCCCGTGGTGTTCGAGGCACCGGGCGGACCGCCAAGCTTTTCACGCATTTCGGCCATCGAGCAGGCCTTGCGGTCCGATCTCGACAAGCCGCCGCAATTCGTTCCCGTCGTGTCGAGCGAGGCCGCTCCGCCGCTTGGGCGCGATCCGCTGCTGGATTTCGAGGAAGAATTACGTCGTTTCGAAGCGATGAGCCGCCCTCCGGTGCCTGCCAATCCGGTCGAACCGCTCCGCGCGGAATATGCGGGCGATGCGCGGATGCCTTCCCGGCAGGGTTGGTCGGATTCCGGGCAGCCCGTTTCCCAGGATGGCCGGGCGCCTGAGCCGCAGGCGATCACCGAGCCGGAATTTGACCCGTCCGATACGCATCAGGCGCTGGCTGCGACCGAGAACCGCCTCAATGCCGAGGCCGAGGCCGCAGCCTTTGCCGGGGGTGCCGCCCTCGCGGCGGGCACCAGGGAAGGCGCGGGACGCTCGCGCGGGATTTTCCTCGCGCTCGGCGGCGTCGCCGTGACCGGCCTCGCGGTGATTGGCGGCCTCGCGCTCTTCTCCGGCGGAACGAAAAACCAGACCGCGTCCGGCGGCAATGTCCCGGTGGTCGTGGCGAAACCGCAGCCGGCCAAGGAACGCCCGGCCAATCCGGGCGGGCTCGAGGTGCCGGACCAGAACAAGCAGGTGCTGGCGGCGCGCAACGCACCCCCCACTGATTCGCGCCCGGCACAGGTCGTGAACCAGACCGAGCAGCCCGTCGACCTCAACCAGATCGCGCGGCGCGACAGCGTGCGCATCGTGGCGCCGAGCCCGTTCCAGGGTGCGTCAAACCCGGCGACGCCGAACCCGACGACGCCAAACCCGACGACGCCCAGCAGCGATAGCCCTCCGCCCGGCGTCACGCCGGCCGGAACGACACCCGCCCCGGCGCCCGGTGAGCCGCGTCGCGTGCAATCCGTGCGGATCGCCGACCCGGTCACGCCACCCCCGTCCGTCACGCCGCCCCCTTCTGTCACGCCGTCCGCAACTTCGGGAATCGGCACCGGGCCGATTGCCGGCATCGCGACGGGAGCGGCTGGTTCCGTCCCGCCCGCTCGCCCTCAGGCCCCGATGACCATGCCGCCCGGCGCGCAGGCGGCCATTCGCCCGACGCCATCCGTCAACCTGCCTTCCGTTGTGGTGCCGCCCCCGGCACCCACGCCGCCGACAGCCGCGACATCCTCGGCGGATACTGGGCCGAAGGTCGAGGCTCGGCCGCAATCCCCCGTCACGCCGCCGCGGCCCCAGACTGCGCCGCCGGCTGCCCAGCGGCCCGCCACGAATGCCCCGCTTCCCCTCGTCAATGCCAATCGCCCGGCTTCGCCCCCGGCCAATGCCGCGACGCCGACGAGCCCGGCTCCCCGTGTCGCGACTGCGCCGGCAGCCGGAGCGGGCGGTGCCTTTGCGATCCAGCTCGCCTCGCGCCCCTCGGAAGCGGATGCGCAGAATGCCAGCCGGCAGCTGGGGCAGCGCTTCGCTGGCCAGATCGGCGGGAAATCACCGGTGGTCGTGCGGGGTGAATCGAACGGACAGACGGTCTATCGCGTCCGCGTGACCGGCTTCGCGCAAGCCGATGCCACCGCCGCCTGCGACCGCATCCGCGCGGCCGGCGGTGCCTGCTTTGTCGCGCGCCAGTAGCCGCGATGAAGCCCCTGATCTTCGGCGCGGCGGGTCCGCGCCTGACGAACAGCGAAAGCACCTTCTTTTCCGAGCACAAGCCGGCGGGGTTCATCCTCTTCCGCCGGAACATCGAGGACCCCGCGCAGGTCAAGGCGCTTGTCGCCGCCATGAAGGAGGCCTCCGGCAACCCGGATGCCCTCGTGCTGGTCGATCAGGAAGGCGGACGCGTCGCCAGATTCCGGCCACCGCATTGGCCAAGCTACCCGCCCGGCGCGGCCTATGGCGCGCTCTGGCGTGTTGACCCGGATCTTGCGGGCGAAGCCGCCTTTCTGGGCGCGCGGCTTATCGCGGAAGACCTCTTCCAGTTGGGCATCAATGTCGATTGCCTGCCGGTGCTTGATGTGCCCGCGCCCGGCGCGCATGACGTGATCGGCGACCGCGCCTATGGTCGCGAGCCGCATGTCGTGATGGCGCTGGGGCGTGCCGCCGCGCAGGGCCTGCTGGAAGGCGGCGTCCTGCCGGTCATCAAGCACATTCCCGGCCATGGCCGCGCGATGTCGGACAGCCATCATGCGCTGCCGCGCGTGAATGCCAGCCGCCATCAGCTGGATCGCACGGATTTTCCACCCTTCCGCGCATTGGGCGATCTTGACCTCGCGATGACCGCCCATGTCGTCTACGAGGCGATCGACCCGCAGGAACCCGCGACCACCTCCCGCAAGGTGATCACGGAGGTCATTCGCGGGCAGATGGGCTTCGATGGCCTCCTGATGTCCGACGATCTCTCCATGAAGGCGCTCTCGGGCCATTTTGCCGACCGCCGGAAATCCGTGCTCGCCGAAGGCTGCGATCTCGTTCTCCATTGCAATGGCGAGATGGACGAGATGATCCCGATCGCCGAAGGTTGCCCGGGTCTCACGGCGGAGGCGGAGCGTCGGCTCAGCCGGGCGCTGTCTGCGCTCAAGCGGACTGCGCGGCGGGCGATTGACCGTGGACAAGCCCAGGCACGCCTCGCGGAGCTGCTTGCCATCCCCAAGCATTGAGGCGATTCTCGACCGATGGCGGAACCCATCGATACCAGCCTCGATTTCGAGGAGAGCGTGCTTGTCGCGGGCGAGGATCGCGACGAGGGCGAGCGCCTGACCGTCACCCTCGAGGGCTATGAAGGCCCGCTCGACCTCTTGCTTGATCTCGCGCGGCGCAACAAGCTCGACCTGCGCGCAATTTCCATCCTCGACCTCGCGGACCAGTATCTCGCTTACATTCAGGAGGCCGCCCGGCTGAAACTGGAGGTCGCCGGCGATTATCTCGTGATGGGCGCGTGGCTGGCCTATCTGAAATCGCGCCTGATCCTGCCGCAGAGAACCAACGACGCCGACCCGGAGGCGGTCGATCTCGCGAGCCGGCTCGCGGATCGCCTGCAACGGCTCGAAAGCGTCCGTCGCCTGGGCGAGATGCTCGGCGCGCGCCTCGGCGATGCGCGCGAAAGCCTGCCGCGCGGGGCAGGGGAGGCCGTGGTCATCGAGCGGCAATTCTCCTGGGAAGCGAGCCTGCAGGACCTGATTGCGGCCTATGCCGAGTTGCGGAAGCTTCATGCGCAGAGCCGCTACCGCATCGATGCCCGCGCCAGCGTGCCCGTTCCGGAAGCGCGGAGCTTCCTGGAAGGGGAACTGGCGCGGGAGCGCGACTGGACCACGCTGGACAGCCTGCTCGCGCGCATGGCCGCAAGCCGCACCGCAAGCCGTTCCGCGCCGCGCAGCGCGCGCGCCTCGGCCTTCGCGGCGAGCCTCGAACTGGTGCGTGACGGCAGGGCGGATGTGAGACAGGAGGCGATTTTCGCACCCCTGTTCCTGCGCCGCGCGGAACGGCCGCCGCTCCCGGCGGAGCCCGCGTCATGAGCAAACCGCCTTCGCGCCCCGCCCCGGTTCTCCGCACCGTGGATGCCGATGACGAGACGATCCAGCGTTTCGCGCATGGCCTGCGCATCGCCGAGGCGCTGCTCTTTGCCTCGCCCGAACCGCTCGCGGAGGAAACCCTGGCCCGCATGCTGCCGCAGGGTGTGGCGGTGCAGGCGGTGCTCGCTGAATTGGCGGCGCTCTACCACAACAGAGGCGTGAACCTGCTGCGCGTCGCCGGAAAATGGATGTTCCGCACCGCGCCCGATCTCGGCTACCTCCTGAGGAAGGAAAGCCACGAGGAAAAGAAACTGGGACGCGCCGCGCTCGAGACGCTGGCAATCATCGCCTATCACCAGCCGGTGACGCGCGCGGAAATCGAGGAATTGCGCGGCGTTTCCACCAACAAGGGCACGATCGACGCGCTGCTGGAAGCGGGCTTCATCCGCCTGCGCGGTCGCCGTCGCACGCCGGGCCGCCCCGTGACCTTCGGCACGACCGAGGCCTTCCTCATCCAGTTCGGCCTTGACAAGGTGGGCGATCTGCCGAGCCTTTCGGAACTTGCGGGCATGGGCATGGCCGAGCCTGTGCTCTCCACGCTGGCCATGCCGCTTCCCACGGATGACCCCGCCCTTCGCGCCGACGAGGACCCGCTCGAACCCGATCTCTTCGAGGCCATGTTCGAGCAGCGCCTGGAGGAGGAGGCGGAAACCCCGCCGCTTGACCCCGACGGCGCGGATATGTCAGCGGATCGGGAGAACCCGCCCCGACCGCGCCCCGATCCTGATGGCTGATTTCCCGAGCACCGCGCCCCGCATCCGCGCTTCCGCGGTCATTCCCGCCACCCTCGCTTTCGAGGGCGTGGGGAAATCGTTCGGTGATATCCACGCGGTCGAGGACGTCACTTTCACGGCGGAAGCCGGAGAGGTGATTGGCCTTCTTGGGCCCTCCGGCTGCGGAAAATCCACGCTGCTGCGATTGGCTTCGGGCATCGAGGAGCCGACTCGCGGGCGCATCCTGCTCGATGGGCGGGAGATTTCCGGGCCGAACAGTTTCGTGCCGCCGGAGAGGCGCGGCGTGGGGCTGGTTTTCCAGGATTACGCGCTGTTCCCGCATCTTGACGTGATGGGCAACGCGGCGTTCGGCCTTGCGAACCTCGATTCCCGCACGGCCCTCGCGGCGGCGGATAATGCGCTGCGCCGCGTGGGGCTGGGGCATCGTCTCAGGGCCAAGCCGGGCGATCTCTCCGGCGGCGAGCAGCAGCGCGTGGCGCTCGCGCGGGCCATCGTGCCCCGTCCGCGCGTCCTCTTGATGGACGAGCCCTTCTCGAACCTCGACAAGCGCATGCGCGATATGGTGCGGGAGGATACGGTCGCCCTGCTGCGCGAAACCGGTGCCACCGCCTTGATCGTGACGCATGACCCCGAGGAGGCGATGCGCATCGCCGATCGCATCGTGCTGATGCGGGCGGGCCGCGTGGTGCAGGTGGGCGATGCCCGCTCGATCTACCACCAGCCGGTGGATCTTGATGCGGCGCGTTTCTTCTGTGATCTCAACGAGGTGCCTGGCATGTTTCGCAATGGTGCCCTGGCGACGCCCGTGGGGAACTTCCCGGCCGGCGGGCTTACCGGGGGGCGCCGCGGTATCGCCGCCATCCGCCCGCAATCCATTCGCCTGCGCGCGCCTGGCTTCTGCCTGCCGGGCCGCGTGCTGGAGCGGCGTTTCCTCGGGGAGGTGGAACTCTTCGACCTCGCCGTGCAGGGACTGGACCTGCCCTTGCGCATGCGGGCGCGTGAAAGCGTGCCTTTCCAGCCGGGCGCGGATGTCGGGATCGAAATCGATCCGCGTGAAGTCCTTGTTTTTGCCACCGGGGAAGCCTAGTTTCCGCCGCCAGGGACCGGAGTGGTCGGAACGCGTTTCTCGAGGAGGCCTCTTCATGGGCAGCATGAGCATCTGGCATTGGCTGATTGTCGCAGTGGTCGTGCTGCTGCTGTTCGGTCGCGGGAAGATCCCGGAACTGATGGGCGACGTCGCCAAGGGCATCAAGAATTTCAAGGCCGGCATGAAGGAAGATGAACAGGCCGCCGCCGAGAAAGCCAAGGAGCTCGAGGCCAAGGCCGCCGAAACCGTGCAGACGCAGACGCCCGCCAGCCAGCCGCCGAAGGCGAGTTGAGCTTCCCCCGGGCGAGTTGGCGTTCGGGTGAAGCCCCGCGCGCCTGAAGGAGTGCCCCTTTCGCCATGTTCGATATTTCCTGGGGTGAATTCATCATCGTGGGCGTCGTCGCGCTCATCGTGATCGGACCGAAGGAGCTGCCGGGCGTCATCCGCGCGGTGGGCCGCAGCTTGGCGAAACTGCGCACCATGGCCGGCGAATTCCGCGCGCAGTTCGACGACGCCTTGCGCGAGGCCGAACTGCACGACGTGAAGAAGGAATTCGACGAGTTCAAGAACCAGGCGACCGGGCTCTCGACCGCGACCTTCGATCCCATCCGCAAGGAATTGCAGGGCGTGGCCGAAAGTGCCAGGGCGACCGCCAGCGGCGAGACCGGCGTGACAACCGTGAACGAGACCGTTCAGAGCCTTTCGGCCGAAGCCCAGGCGATGGAAGCGGAAATCCGTGCCGGGGCCTCGGATGCGACCACGCCCACCGCAGAGCCTGCGCCGGCGGCCGTTGAACCCACCAGGAGCGGAAACGCCGCATGAGCACCGCGCTGGACCCGAACCCGACCCCGACGACCGGCCCCGACACCCGCGCCGGACAGGACGAGATCGAGGCCTCGCGCGCCCCGCTCATCGAGCATCTGATCGAGCTGCGCTCGCGCATCATCAAGGCGATCGCGGCCTTCATCGTCATGACCTTCGTGTGCTTCGGCATCGCGAAATACATCTACGGCATCCTCGTCATGCCCTATGTCTGGGCGGCGGGCGGGCCGGAAAAGGCGCCCCTGATCTACACCCATCCGCTCGAATATTTCTTCGTGCAGCTGAAGCTTGCCGTGTTCGGCGGTGCGTTCCTCGCATTTCCGGTCATCGCGACGCAGATCTACAAGTTTGTGGCGCCGGGCCTCTACAAGGACGAGCGCGACGCGTTTCGCCCCTATCTCATTGCCACGCCGCTGTTCTTCCTGCTCGGCACGCTGATGGTGATGGGCGTGGCGATGCCGCTGCTGATGAAATTCTCGCTCTCCATGCAGCAGGCCGCGACCGAGGGCGTGGCCTCCATCTCGCTCCTGCCGAAGGTGGATGATTACCTCTCGCTGATCATGACGCTGATCTTCGCCTTCGGCATCACCTTCCAGCTGCCGGTGGTGCTGACGCTTCTGGCGCGGATCGGCCTGATCGACGCACAGTTCCTGCGCGAGAAGCGGCGCTATGCGATCGTGATCGTCTTCGTGATCGCCGCGATCTTCACGCCGCCGGATGTCATCAGCCAGTTCGCGCTCGCGATTCCCACCCTGCTGCTCTACGAACTCGCGATTTTCGCGGTGCAGATGGTGGAGAAGAAGCACAGGAAGAAAGAAGCGGAAACCGCCGTGGTGCCTGGCGAGTGAGCGCACGCGTCATGCCCGGGCTTGGCCCGGGCATTCGCGTCTTCTAAAAGGTTCCGCATCGCTTGCACAAAACCGTGGATGGCCGGGCCGAACCCGGCCATGACGGAGGTGCGACCGATTTCCGATTCGCGAGCCTTCACACGAGCCTCCACACGAGCCTCCCATGCACGATCTGCGCGCCCTTCGAGCGAACCCTGATGCGTTGAAGAACGCGATGCTCCGGCGGAGGAAGCAGAAGGAGCACGATGACGTCGCCAAGGTTCTCGACCTTGATGCAACTTACCGCCAGCGCCTCACCGAGAAGGAAACGCTGCTCGCGCGGCGCAATGCGGCCTCGAAGGAAATCGGCGCCGCCATGGCCGCGAAGGACATGGCCCGGGCCGAGGCGCTGAAGGCCGAGGTCGCCAGCGGCAAGGAGCGTCTCGCCGAACTGGAAGCCGAAACCGCCAAGATGGAAGCGGAAATCCGCGACATCCTCGCCGGCCTTCCCAACATCCCGAAGGAGGATGTGCCGGACGGCGCGGATGAGCACGGCAATGTGGAATACAAGGCAGAGAAGCGCCCGAAGATCGCAGACATTAAGGGCACTGAACTGCCCATTCCCGAGAAGCTCATCGAGACCGGCAAGGATCACGTCGAACTCGGCGAAGCCCTTGGCATGATGGATTTCGAAACTGCCGCGAAGCTCTCCGGCAGCCGTTTCGTGGTGCTCCAGAAGGGCCTCGCGCGGCTGGAGCGGGCTTTGGGGCAGTTCATGCTCGATCTGCACACGACGGAGCATGGCTACACGGAAGTGAACCCGCCGATCCTCGTGAAGGACGACGCGATGTTCGGAACGGCGCAGTTGCCGAAGTTCCGGGAGGATCAGTTTAAGGCCGTAAGTGAGTTATTAGATCCGAAGCAATTAGAAATTTGGGAACGAGTAAACCGTTCAATCTCACTATTCTCCAAAAACACAAAAGATACTGTTGACCTATGGGAAAGTGGGTTTGCAGAAGTACGAAAATTTGTTCACGAGGCTGGTCCACACTTAGCTGAAAAGCTTGATATCTTATTGTCCCAAACCGGCAGCTATGCAGCCTATGCTCAGAGCACTGTTGAGGATTGCGCGCCCCTAGTTTCGAGTTACGTCCGCGAGTCCCAAGGAGCCCACTGGCTCATCCCCACGGCGGAAGTCCCGCTCACCAACTTGGTGCCAAGCCGAATATTGTCGGAGGAGGAGCTGCCTTTGCGCTTTACCGCGCTCACGCCCTGTTTCCGGGCGGAAGCAGGCTCGGCGGGGCGGGATACGCGCGGCATGTTGCGCCAGCACCAGTTCAGCAAGGTGGAACTCGTCTCCATCACCACGCCGGAAAAATCGGCCGATGAGCACGAGCGCATGCTGGCCTGCGCAGAGACCGTGCTGAAGAAGCTCGGCCTGCATTACCGCGTGATGACGCTCTGCACCGGCGATATGGGTTTTGCGAGCCAGAAAACCTACGACATGGAAGTCTGGCTGCCCGGCCAGAACACCTATCGCGAGATTTCCTCCTGCTCGGTTTGCGGTGATTTCCAGGCGCGTCGTATCTTCGACCGTCGGTCGGCTGCCGGTGATGACGGTGCGAGGTTCAGACGTTCCGGCGAAAAGGAAACGCGCTTCGTGCACACGCTCAACGGCTCGGGCGTCGCGGTGGGGCGGTGTCTCATTGCCGTCATGGAGAACTACCAGAACCCTGACGGCTCCATCACGGTGCCGCCCGTGCTCGCCCCCTATATGGGTGGCCTCACAAGAATCGAGAAAGCAGGCTGATGCGCATCCTCCTCACCAATGATGACGGCATTCATGCCCCCGGCCTCGCGGTGCTGGAGAGAATCGCGCGCGAGATCAGCGATGATGTGATCATCGTGGCGCCGGAGAGCGATCAATCCGGCGTGTCGCATTCGCTCTCGCTGAACGATCCCTTGCGCCTGCGCGAGATTTCACCGAAGCATTTCGCGGTGAAGGGCACGCCAACCGATTGCGTCATCATGGGTTTGCGCCATGTGCTGAAGGGCGGTCGGCCCGATCTCGTGCTCTCCGGCGTCAATCGCGGGCAGAACGTGGCGGAGGATGTCACCTATTCCGGCACCATTGCGGCCGCCATGGAAGGCACCTTGCTCGGCGTGCCCTCGATCGCGCTGAGCCAGGCCGTGAACCCGGAGGATCGGGCGAATTTTCGCTGGGATTGCGCCGAGGCGCATGGTTCGAACGTCATCCGCAAGGTGCTCGCGGCAGGCATTGCGCCGGGCATCGTCATCAACGTGAATTTCCCGGCCGTGAAGCCGGAGGCCATGCGGGGAATAGCAGTCTCCGTGCAGGGCCAGCGCAACCAGGCGCTGCTCGATATCGACCAGCGGCAGGACGGGCGCGGCAACCCGTATTTCTGGATCGCCTTCGCCCGCGGCAGGATCACCCCGGCCGAGGGCACCGATCTGCACGCGCTCGCGCATGGCCGGATCTCGGTGACGCCGCTGCGACTGGATCTGACCGATCTGCCGCAACTCACGCGTCTGGCGGAGGCGCTGGAGTAAGATGATCCCGCAGGGCGAGGCGCGGGCCGGCCATGCCCTGCGCGAAGGGGGAAATCCGGCTCCGCGTGCGAGCCTCGGCGAGGCGAACGACACCGCGCTGGCGCGCTTCCTGCTCGACCTGCGCTCGAAGGGCCTCACCGAGCCGGCGATCTTCAACGCCTTCGAGCGCGTGCCGCGCGCGCCCTTCCTCCCGAAAATCCGCCCCGGCCTGCTCTACGCGCCGATCAACCTGCCGATCGCCTGCGGCGAGGAAGCGGAAGATCCGTTCAGCCTTGCGCGCCTGCTTGTGCTCGCGCGCATCGCGCCGGGCCAGCGCGTGCTGGAAATCGGCACGGGCTCCGGTTTCAGCGCCGCCTTGATGGCCGCAGCCGGTGCGGAGGTGGTGACGCTCGAACGCTTTGCGACCCTGGGGGTCGCGGCCATGCGGGCCTTCAACCTGCTCGGCCTGCCGCGCATCACCGCCCTGCAGGCGGATGGATTGGCCAGGCGCGGGGTTGGCGGGCCATTCGACCGGCTCATCATCGGTGGCGCGCTGGGAATCGTGCCGTCCCAGCTTTTCGAAGGGCTTGTGCCCGGCGGCATCGCCATCGGTGGCCGGGTGCGGGGAGAGGAAACGCGCCTCACGCTCTGGCGCATCGATGCGCAGGGCTTTCCCGTGGAAAGTGATCTCGGCCCCGCGCGGATGACCCGCATGCGCGCCAACCTTCCGCTGGCCTTGTAGAATTTCCAACAATGCAGGGCGATTCATATTCTCCTAACCGTGTCCTCTAACCCTGACTTAAACTGAATCCTTCATGACTGACGCCAGTCGCCTTTGAATGTTGTGCGTGGGTAGGCGTAGTGATGACAATCCTGTTCGAACGGGTGAAGCCCCGGTTGCTGGCATCGGTCATGGTGGCAAGTCTCGTTGCGGCTTGCTCTTCCGATACGGCCCGCTTCAATGACAATCCCTTCCAGAACCCGTTCAACAGCCGGACGAGTTTCGATCCGGTGTCGACTGCCTCGATCGACCGGATCCAGCCGAACGCGCCCCTTCGCGCGGCGCCTTCCGGATCGGTGACCACACAGGCTCTTCCGCCGCCAACCCAGCCGATGATGCGGGCCTCCCCGCAGGCTTCCGCGCCCACCGCGACGGGCTCCGTCGCCTCCGCCTCCTATCCCGCGCTGGCGCCGGTCGCGCCGCGCCCTGGCACGGCGCTTGGCGCCACGCAGGGCTGGACCGCCGTTGGTGGCACGCCGATCGTGCTGCAGCAGGGAGAGAGCCTCGGCACGCTGTCGAGCCGCTACGGTGTGCCGGTCAGCGCGCTGCTGGCGGTCAACGGGCTCTCGTCGGTCAACCAGGCGCAGCCCGGCCAGCAGATCATGATTCCGGCCTACAGCGCCGTGCAGGGCGCGGGTTCCACGAGCGCGCCGCGTCGCGTGGCCAGCGCCGTCCCGTCGCGCGAGACTCTCGCGGAAGCCTCCCCGGCTCGCCCGGCCACGCGTCCTGCCGTGCGGGACGTGACCGGCAAGCCCGAAACCGAAGCCGAACGGCGCGCTGCCGCGAAGCTGAAGCAGCTGCGCACCCGCGACGAGGTCGAAGATGAGGCGCCCGCCTCCCGCCCGGCCGCGAAGGCAGCCGCGCAGCCCATGCCCGAGAAGAAGATCACCGAGCAGAAGCGCCTCGAAGCCGAGCGCGGCGCGAGGCAGGCGACGAAGAAGGTTCCGGCCGCCGAACCGGAAACCACGGCCTCGATCCCCGAGCCGAAGGTGGTGGCCCGCAATGCCGAGCGCCCGGCAGCCGTGGCCGCTCCCGCCCCGCAGGCCGAAGAGCCGGCCGAGCAGGCGGCGAATTTCCGCTGGCCCGCCCAGGGCCGGGTGATTTCCGGATTCGGCGCGAAGGGGGCCTCTGGCACGAATGATGGCATCAACATCGCCGTGCCGGAAGGCACGCCGGTGCGCGCCGCCGAAGGGGGCACGGTCATCCATGCCGATGACGCGCTGAAGGGCTATGGCAAGCTGGTGCTCGTCCGTCACCCCAACGGCTATGTCAGCGTCTATGCCCATAACGGCGAGATCAAGGTGAAGCGCGGCGAGAGCGTGAAGCGCGGCCAGGTGATCGCGGCCTCGGGCTCCTCGGGCAATGTCACCTCGCCGCAGCTCCATTTCCAGATCCGCAAGGGATCGCAGGCGGTGGACCCGATGAAGATGCTGTCAATGAACTGACACAGGTTTGACCGGATCGACGGAGCCGCGAGACACCTCCTTCGCGCCGGGAAAGCCCCGCCGCCTCCAAGGAAAGGGGCGGCGGGGTTTCTGTTTGCGCGAGCGCGATGCGCAGGTTCGTCGCCCAGGTCTCGAAAGTGCGTTTACCATTGTTTTCGGCGAACCCTTCACGGGGCTTGTTAAAGGATTTTTGGCAGGGTTTCTCACGGTCGAAGACTCCGGGGGAGCTGGATCCGACCTTGTATGGGTTGAGTTCCGATGCGTATCCTTCTTGCTGAGCCGAACAAGATCGGACGATTGATCCTCACGCTGATGCTGGAAACGGACGGCCACCAGGTGCTCGCCTGTGACAGTGCCGAGGTCGCCCTGCAGCATCTGGAGGCCGAGGATGGACCCGACGTCCTGCTCATGGCCATCGACTTCGAGGGCATGTCGAGCCTCGAACTCTGCTGGTCCGCGCGGCTTGTCGCGAGCACGCATCGCCCGCTCTTCATCATCGTGATGTCAGCCTCGACCGACGAGGAACAGCTCGCAGAGGCGCTGGATGCCGGCGCGGATGACTTCATCGGCAAGCCCCCGCGCAAGACGGAGCTTCTCGCGCGGCTGCGCTCCGGCAAGCGCATGCTCGATGCCCAGCGCGAACTCATCCGCATCGCGTCCTTCGATGCGTTGACCGGCCTGCGCAACCGTCGCTTCTTCTTTGACATGATCGCGGAAGCCGAGGCCAAGCCGGAACTTGCGAGCATACTCGTGCTCGATATCGACTATTTCAAGCAGGTGAATGACCGCCACGGGCATGATGGCGGCGACATGGTGCTTCAGGAGGTCGCACGTCGGCTGGCTGAGATCGACAGCCGCTTTGCCCGCATCGGCGGCGAGGAATTCTCGCTGCTCGTGCGCGGGCCGATCGAGATGGCGGCGGTCATCGCCGAGAAGGTTCGCCGCGAGATCGCGATGCTGCCGGTGAAGCTGCCTTCCGTCGAATTGCAGGTGACGATCAGTGTCGGCGTGGCCCAGCGCAACCCCGGCATGACCTTCGAACAGGCCATGAAGGATGCGGATATCGCGCTCTATGCCTCGAAATCCGGGGGGCGGAATCGCGTCACGCTGGCGCGCGTCGCCGACAACACCGCCTCGCTCGAGGCTCAGCCGCGCTCGCATGACAAGAGCCAGGGCCCGCGCGGAGAGGTGGTGAAGCTGATGGCCTGATCCGCTCGGGGGAGGAAGGCGGGCGTGGCGAAGCCGTTCGGCGTCGATCACGGCGCGGGAATTCGGGAACTCGTCCACAATTCCGGCACCGCCCGCAGGAAGGCCCGCGCGACGGGCGAAAGACCGCCAATGACCTCGGTCATGCCGATGATCGCCGTCTCGATCTCGTCGAGACGTGCGAGCGCTCAGGCAACCTCCATCGCACGCCCCATGCGCCCCGCCAGATCCTGGATGAACTGGAAGGCCACGCGGCCCGCGCGGCTGCCGCGCGTGGTGGACCATTCCAGCGCCTCCCAATGCAGGCGCTCGCGGTCCATCTCGAGGCCGAAATGGGCGGCATAGGCGTCGATCATGCCGAGATAATCGTCCTGGCTGCATTTATGGACGCCAAGCCAGAGCCCGAAACGATCCGACAGCGAGACCTTCTCCTCGACCGCCTCGCCGGGATTGATGGCGGTGGCACGTTCATTCTCGATCATGTCGCGCGGCAGGAGATGCCGGCGATTGGAGGTCGCGTAGAACAGCACGTTTTCCGGCCGGCCCTCGATGCCGCCATCCAGCACGGCCTTCAGCGCCTTGTAGGAGGTTTCGCCGCTATCGAAGGAGAGATCGTCGCAATAGAGGATGAATCGATGCGGCGCATGCCGCAGGCTGTTCATCAGCGCGGGCAGGGAATTGATATCCTCGCGGTGAATTTCCACGAGCTTCAGCGGCAAACCCTCGGCGGTCATCGCGCCATGCGCGCTCTTCACGAGGCTCGACTTGCCCATGCCGCGCGCCCCCCAGAGCAGCACGTTGTTGGCCGGAAAACCTTTCGCGAAACGGCGGGTGTTCTCCACGAGAATGTCGCGGACATGATCGATGCCCACGAGAAGCGCCAGCGGGATGCGATTGACCCTGAATACCGGCTGCAGCGCCCCGCGGGCGGCATTCCAGAGAAAGGCATCGGCGCTCGCAAAATCCGGCGCGGGCGGGGTCGGCGGCGCCAGCCTTTCCAGGGCTTCGGCGATCCGGGTCAGCAGCGGCTCGAGTTCCGGGGAAGGGGGCAGGCTCATGCGCGGTTCATCCTTGGCGATCTCGCGCGGGATTAGCGGGAACCGGCTCTCCGATCAATGTATCCGTGGAAAGGCCTGTGGCCCGCGTGCCATGCCGGGCCCGCTTTGGTTTGCGTTTCCGGGGCGAGCGATTATATACGCCCCGACATATGATTTCCGGGCTTTTCCCGCCCGACCTGATGGAGTGAAACGCTCGTGATTACCCCTGCTTTCGCACAAGGCGCGGCTGCCCCCGGCGGCACGGATCTTTTCGTTCAGCTGCTGCCGTTCGGCCTCGTGCTGATCATCATGTATTTCCTGCTGATCCGGCCGCAGCAGCGGCGTGCGAAGGCCCATCAGGAAATGGTGAAGAACCTCCGCCGCGGCGACGTGATCGTGATGAATAACGGGATGATCGCGAAGATCACCAAGGTCATCGACGACAACGAGATCGAGGTGGAGATCTCGGACAGCGTCAAGGTTCGCATGCTGCGCGGCATGGTCGCCGAGCTGCGCGTGAAGAGCGAGCCCAGCGCCGGCTGACGCCTTCTCGCCGGGTGAGGCGGAGCGCGCCGCCCCGCCCGCGCCGAAATGCCCCGCCAGCGGCCTTGTTCAGGGATTTCCATGTTCCGGCAATCGACCCTCAAAACCGTCCTGATCGCCTTCACGCTGTTCGTTGGCGCCTACCTGACGCTGCCGACCATCTTTGGCGATCAGGTCGTTCGCACGCTTGCGGGCTACCTGCCATCCTTCATGGTGCCGAAGGGCGCGGTGAAACTCGGGCTCGACCTGCAGGGCGGCGTGCATGTGATGCTCGAGGTCGACCGACCGGGGCTCCTGCGTGACATGACACGGCAATTGCAGGAAGATGTGCGCCGCGTGCTGCGCAACGAGCGCGTGGCGCCGACGGGCGGAATCGTCGCGCAGAATCGCGGCGTCGCCGTGCGAATCAGCGATGCCGCGAACCGCGCGCGCGTCCTGCCGAAGCTGCAGGAACTCGCGCAGCCCATCACCAATGCGCTGATCGGGCAGACCGGGCAGCGCAATCTTGAAGTGGTCGATTCCGGCGACGGCCTCATCACGCTGACGATCACGGATGCCGAGATCAACGACAAGATCGGCCGCGCGGTGAACCAGTCGATCGAGATCTTCCGCCGCCGCCTCGACCCCGAGGGCGTGAAGGAGCCGGTGATCCAGCGCCAGGGCCTCGACCGCATCGTGGTGCAGATGCCGGGTGCCACGAATTCCAAGGAGATCACCGACGTTCTCCAGCCCGGCAAGCTCGAATTCCGCATGGTGGCCGAACCCGGCGCGCCGGCGGCGGAGGTCGAAACCTTGCCCTATGCCGAGGAAGCGGGCGGCACGATCACCATCGAGCGGCGCATTCTGGTGCGGGGCGAGGATCTCGTCTCCGCCGAGCCGGGCTTCGACCAGCGCACCAGCGAACCGGTGGTGAATTTCCGCTTCAATGTGCGTGGCGCGCAGGCTTTCGCGACCGCCACCACCGCCAATGTCGGCAAGCCCTTCGCCATCGTGCTCGATAACCGCGTGATCTCCGCGCCGCGCATCATCTCGCCGATCACGCAAGGGCAGGGGCAGATTTCGGGCCGCTTCACGGTGGAAGCCGCCAACCGTCTCGCGATCCTGCTGCGCTCCGGCGCGCTGCCGGCCTCCTTCACGCTCGTCGAGGAACGCACGGTCGGCCCCGGCCTGGGCAGGGATTCGATTGCCGCCGCCACGCTCGCCTCCATGGTCTCGGCCGGCGCGATCGTGGTCTTCTCGATCGCGACCTATGGCGTGTTCGGCGTCATCGCGCTCATCGCGCTCGTCGCGAACGTGATGCTGATCTTCGCGCTGATGTCGGCGCTCGGCTCGACGCTGACGCTGCCGGGCATTGCCGGCATCGTGCTGACGCTCGCGATGGCGGTTGATTCCAACGTGCTGATCTACGAGCGCATCCGCGAGGAGCAGGCGGCGGGACGCGGCGCGGCTTTGGCGCTCGATGCCGGCTTCACGCGGGCGCTCGCGACGATTCTCGATGCGAACATCACGACCTTTCTCGCCGGCGCGATCCTCTATCTCGTGGGAACGGGCTCCATCAAGGGATTCGCGGTCACGCTCTGCCTCGGCATTCTCACGACGATCTTCACCGCGTTCACGCTCACCCGCATCATGGTTGCGGCGTGGTATCGCTGGTTCAAACCCAAGGTGGTGCCGATCTGAGGAGGCCTTCCGCCACCCTCCCTCGGCTCCAGACAGGTTCTTGCCCGATGAAACTTCTGCGCATCGTCCCCGACAACACCAAATTCGGCTTCATGCGCTTCCGGCGCTTCAGCTTCCCGTTCTCGGCGATCGCCTCCATCGTTTCGGTGGTGGCCTTCCTCTGGCTCGGCCTCAATGTCGGCATCGACTTCAAGGGGGGCACGGTGGTGGAACTGCAAGCCCGGGGTGATCGCGCCAATGTCGCGCTGATCCGCGAGGAAGCGAACAGGCTCGGCTTCGGGGATGTCGAGGTGCAGGAATTCGGTGGCCCGCGCGAGGTGCTCCTGCGCGTCGGCCTGCAGGACGGTGGCGATCGCGCGCAGGCCGAGGTGGTGGTGAAGCTGCGGCAGGCCTTCGAGAAGGATTATGACTTCCGCAAGGTTGAGGTTGTAGGCCCGCGCGTGAGCCAGGAACTCGTGCAGAACGGCACGATTGGCGTGCTGCTGGCCATCCTCACGATCCTCATCTATCTGTGGTTCCGCTATGAGTGGCAGTTCGCGGTGGGGGCCGTGATCGCGACGATGCACGATCTCGTGCTGACCATCGGCTTCTTCGCCGTGACGCAGATCCAGTTCGACCAGACCTCGATCGCGGCGATCCTCACCATCATCGGCTATTCGCTGAACGACACGGTCGTCGTTTACGATCGCGTGCGCGAATTGCTGCGCAAATACAAGAAGATCAAGCTCTTCGAGCTTCTCGACCTGTCGATGAACTCGACCCTGCCGCGCACGGTCATCACCTCGGTCACGACCATTCTCGCGCTGATCGCATTGTCGATCTTCGGGGGTGACGCGATCTGGGGCTTCTGCATCGCGCTGCTCTTCGGCGTGCTCATCGGCACCTATTCCTCGATCTTCGTGGCGGCGCCCATCCTGATCTATCTCGGCGTGCGCGTCGGCGAAGGTGTCGGCTCCGAGAAGCCGGCGGACAAGACCACGCCTGCACCGGCCCGATGACTAGGCTCGCGCCCGCCCCGGGTTTCGCGCCGGGCCGACACCCCATCGAGGGCTATGGCGCGGATGGTTTCCGCTTCGCGGGCATGGCGCATCCCGGCTCGATCCTCGCCTTGCCCTCCGGCATCCGGGCATGGCCGGTGGATGATCTGGCGCAGGTCCGTGACGCCGATCTCGCCCCCCTCCGTGCGGAACAAGAGGCGATCGAACTGCTGATCATCGGCTCGGGCCGGAAGGCCGTGCTGCCCATCGGCCCGCTGGCGGATCGCCTCCGCGAAGCCGGTTTCCGGCCCGAATTCATGGATACGCCTGCGGCCGCCCGCACCTATAACGTGCTTCTGGCCGAAAACCGGCGCGTGGCTGCCTTGCTCATGCGCATGGCCTGAGCCTCCGGGCGGATTTCGCGTCAGAGCAATCTTCCGCTCTTTTCCTTTCCCGCGCTGGCACCATATGGGCCCAAGGGGAAAGTTCGCGAAATGACGATCGCCAGTCGCCATCACCAGCCGATCGCGGAGATCGAGACGGCGCCACTCGCTTCGGCCTTCGAAGCCTGCCGTGCGGTGGTGCGCGCCGAAGATCCCGATCGCTATGCTGCGATCCTTTTCGCCCCGGCTCCCTCGCGCCCGCCGCTTTTCGCGCTCCATGCCTTCAACTGCGAGATCGCCCGCGTGCGCGACATGGTGAGCGAGGCGATTCCCGGCGAGATCCGTCATCAATGGTGGCGGGAGGCGCTCTCCTGCGCAGCTGGCGAGGCTGCGCGGTCGCACCCGGTCGCGGCGGCCCTGCTGGATACCATGAGACGTTTCCGCCTGCCGCCGGAGCCTTTCCTCAACCTGATCGAGGCTCGCAGTTTCGACCTCTATGATGACCCGATGCCGACCTGGCTCGACCTCGAGGGCTATTGCGGGGAAACCTCATCAGCGCTGATCCGCCTCGCCTCGATCATTCTCGCGGGCGGCGAGGAGCCGGGCTCGGCCGCATTGTGCGGGCAGGCGGGCGTGACCTACGCGATCACGGGTCTGCTGCGCGCCTTCCCCATCCATGCCCGGCGCCAGCAATGCTATGTGCCGCATGAGGTGCTGATCGCCTGTGGCGTGACACATGAGGAAATCTTCGAGGGCAAGGACAGCGAGCGCCTCCGCGCGGCACTTGCCGCCATGCGCGAGCGCGCCCGCGGCCATCTCTTGACCCTGCGCGCGGGCATCCGCGAGATCCACCCGGCAATCGCGCCGGCCTTCTATCCCGTCACGCTCTGCGAGCCCTTGCTGCGGCAGATGGAGCGGCCGGATTACGACCCCTTCGAGAGTTACATCGGGTTGAGTCCGCTCGGCCGCCTCTGGCACATCGCGCGCGGCGCATGGCTCTCGCGCCGCGCGGGTTGATCACTCGGTCGCGGTTGATCACTCGGTCGCGGTTGATCACTCGGCCGCGTCGGGCAGGGCGGCGGGGCGCAGGTTCTGCGCCGCGATCCAGCCCGCGAGATCCTGCTTCGCCCGTGCGGTGATCATCCGCTTGCGCGCATGCGCTTTCTCCGAGCCGCGGAGGCGCTTGCCGCTCTCGTCGCGCGGCGCCTCGGTGACCGGTGGAAACAGGCCGAAATTGATGTTCATCGGCTGGTAGGAGCGCGGGCCGGCATCGATGGTCTCGATATGCCCGCCGGTGATGTGATTGAGCAAGGCGCCGAGTGCCGTTGTGGAAGGCGGCAGGGCGAGTTCGCGACCCAACCGTTCCCGGCTCGCGAAAAGCCCGGCCAACAGGCCCACCGCCGCGCTTTCCACATAGCCCTCGCAGCCGGTGATCTGCCCTGCGAAGCGCAGGCTTCTGCGCATCTTCAGGCGCAGTCGGCCATCAAGCAGGCGCGGCGAATTGAGATAGGTGTTGCGGTGAATGCCGCCGAGGCGGGCGAATTCCGCATTTTCGAGGCCGGGGATCATCCGGAAGATGCGGCCCTGCTCGCCATGTTTCAGCTTGGTCTGGAAGCCGACCATGTTGAACAAGGTGCCGAGCTTGTTATCCTGCCGCAGCTGCACGATGGCATAGGGTTTCACGGTCGGGTCATGCGGGTTGGTGAGCCCAACCGGCTTCATCGGCCCGTGGCGAAGGGTTTCGACGCCGCGCTCGGCCATCACCTCGATGGGCAGGCAGCCGTCGAAATAGGGGGTATCCCTCTCCCATTCCTTGAACTCGGTCTTCTCGGCGGCGAGCAGGGCCTCCACGAAAGCGTGGTATTGCGCCTTGTCCATCGGGCAATTGAGATAATCCGCGCCCGTGCCGCCGGGGCCGGCCTTGTCGTAACGCGACTGGAACCAGGCCGTCTCCATATCCACGCTCTCGCGATGCACGATCGGCGCGATGGCATCGAAGAAAGCGAGCGAGGTTTCACCCGTCAGCCCGCGAATGCCCTCGGCAAGCGCCGGCGAAGTGAGGGGACCGGTCGCGATGATCACGTTGTCCCATTCTTCCGGCGGAAGGCCGGCCATCTCGCCTCGCGCGATGGTCACCCGCGGATGCGCTTCCAGCGCGGCCGTGACGGCATCCGAGAATCCGTCCCGATCCACCGCGAGCGCCGATCCCGCCGGCACCTGGTGCCGGTCGCCGCAGGCCATGATGAGCGAGCCGAGCTGGCGCATCTCGTGATGGATGAGGCCAACAGCATTCGAATCGCTGTCATCCGAGCGGAAGGAATTCGAGCAGACGAGTTCCGCAAGCCCCTGGCCCTTATGGGCTTCGGTCATCCGCGCCGGGCGCATTTCATGCAGCATCACCGGCACGCCGCTTTGCGCGATCTGCCACGCCGCCTCGCTCCCGGCGAGCCCGCCACCGATGACATGAACCGGTTCGGTCATCCCGCTGATCCCTGCTTTCCGGGCGCGCAACGCCCTGTTTCCCTGTCGAGGAATTAGGCCTTGCCGGGGGAAGCGTCAAACCGTTGGAATGCGATGGCGAAGAAAGATCTGCCGTTTCCGGCGGGCAGGAAGCCTTCCGGGCAAGAAAAAAGGCCCGCCGTTTCCGGCGGGCCGGAAGCCTTCCGGGCAAGAAAAAAGGCCCGCCGTTTCCGGCGGGCCAGGAAGCCTTCCGGGCAAGAAAAAAGGCCCGCCGTTTCCGGCGGGCCAGGAAGCCTTCCGGGCAAGAAAAAAGGCCCGCCGTTTCCGGCGGGCCAGGAGCGTGTTCGGGCAGGGAGGACCCCAACACGTCAGGGAGCTTGCTCAGGTGTTTGCGATCTGCCGCGACACCTGGTCGATGCGCCAGCGGGCGATGCCGATATCGTCGAGTTCGCGGTCGGTGAGGCGCGAAAGCACCTCGACGGAACGACGATAGCGCAGATAGGCCTTGAGGCGGCCGATGAGGGTGGTCAGGATCATTGTCTTTCTCCAAAACTGGCGAACCGGGGGCAGGGGTGCCGGACCCTCTCGCTCGGGATCGGATCCTTTCGGACCACCCCGCGTGAGAACCGCGCCAACCGCGTCACCGCTCTCGGTTTCGCAAGCTCTTGTGCAGTGCAAAAAAGGCGGAAAATAGGCATGATTGCCTCTTTTTTGGGCAGAATCTATGCGTTTTTTGCAGATCAGGAGGGGCAGCCCATGGCGTGGCCCGCGCGCCGCCCGGAGCGCATTCGCGTCTGGAGCAGCCAGAATTCTCCCGCATTATCAGGGTTCTGCAAGGAAGGGCCGGGGGATTGCGCGAAAGGCAGGCAAAGCCCGCCAGCCGCCTGGATCGTGATGAGCCTTGCCCGATCACGATCTTCGCGATCCCGATCCATGCCGCCTCAGGTCGCTCTTCCCCGCTTCAGAACATCCCGCAGGAAGCGCCCGGTATGCGAGGCCTCGGCCTTCGCGATATCCTCCGGTGTGCCCTTTGCGACGACCATGCCGCCGCCATCGCCGCCCTCCGGGCCCATATCGATGACGTGATCGGCGGTCTTGATGACTTCGAGATTGTGCTCGATCACCACGACCGTGTTCCCCTGGTCGGCGAGTTCATGGAGCACTTCGAGCAATTTCTTCACATCATGGAAGTGCAGTCCGGTTGTGGGCTCGTCGAGGATGTAGAGCGTGCGGCCCGTCGCGCGGCGTGACAATTCCTTCGAAAGCTTCACGCGCTGCGCCTCGCCACCCGACAGCGTGGTCGCCTGCTGACCCACCTTGACATAGCCGAGGCCGACACGCGCGAGCGTTTCCATCTTCTCGCGGATCGAGGGCACGGCCTTGAAAAGATCAGCCGCCGCTTCCACCGACATGTCGAGCACATCCGCGATGGAATGGTCGCGGAATTTCACCTCCAGCGTCTCGCGGTCATAGCGCTTGCCCTTGCAGACATCGCAGGTGACATAGACATCGGGCAGGAAGTGCATCTCGATCTTGACGACGCCATCGCCCTGGCAGGCCTCGCAGCGGCCGCCCTTCACGTTGAACGAGAAGCGGCCCGGCTGGTAGCCGCGCGCCTTCGCTTCCGGCAGGTTCGCGAACCAGTCACGGATCGGCGTGAAGGCGCCGGTATAGGTCGCGGGGTTGGAACGCGGCGTGCGGCCGATCGGCGATTGATCGATGTCGATCACCTTGTCGAGCATTTCGAGGCCTTCGATGCGCTCGAATTTTGCGGGCATTTCCAGCGCCCCGTTGAGGCGGCGCGCCGCGGCCTTGAAGAGCGTCTCGATCACGAGCGTGGACTTGCCGCCCCCCGAAACGCCGGTGACGCAGGTGAAAAGCCCGAGCGGGATATCGACCGAAACCTGTTTCAGGTTGTTGCCCGAGGCGCCCACGAGCTTCAGCATCCGCGCGGGCGCGGCCTTGCGGCGCTTCTTCGGCAAGGGAATGCTCTCGATGCCCGTGAGATAGCGGCCCGTGAGCGATTTCGGGTTCGCCATCACCTCGGCCGGCGTGCCCTGCGCGATGATCTGCCCGCCATGCACGCCCGCGCCGGGGCCGATATCGACGACATGATCCGCCTCGCGGATGGCATCCTCGTCATGCTCTACGACGATCACGGAATTCCCGAGATCGCGCAGACGCTTGAGAGTAACCAGCAAACGCTCGTTGTCGCGCTGGTGCAGGCCGATGGAGGGCTCGTCCAGCACATAGAGCACGCCCGTGAGGCCGGAGCCGATCTGCGATGCCAGCCGGATGCGCTGGCTTTCGCCGCCCGAGAGCGTGCCGGAGGAGCGCGACAGCGTAAGGTAATCGAGGCCGACATCCGAAAGGAAGCGCAGGCGGTCTCGGATTTCCTTGAGGATGCGCGCGGCGATCTCGTTCTGCTTCGGCGTGAGTTCGCCCGGCAAGGCCTCGAACCAGCGACCGGCATCGGCCACGGATTTCTCCGTCACGCGGCCGATATGCATCCCCGCGATCCTCACCGCGAGCGCCTCGGGCTTCAGGCGGTGGCCCTCGCAATCCGAGCAGGGTGTCGCCGACATGAAGCGCGAGATTTCCTCGCGGGACCAATCGCTTTCGGTCTCCTTGTAGCGCCGCTCGAGATTGGTGATGACACCCTCGAAGGGCTTCACCACCTCGTAGGCGCGCATGCCATCCTCATAGGCGAAGCGCACGGGCTCGGCGCCGGAGCCATAGAGGATGACCATCTTCGCGCTGTCGGGCAGGCTGGCCCACGGCTTGTTGAGCGGGAAGCCGTAATGCTTTGCGAGCGCTGCCAGCGTCTGCCCGTAATAAGGAGAGGTGGAACGCGCCCAGGGGGCGATGGCGCCCTTGAGGAGCGTGAGCGTTTCATCCGGCACGATGAGGCCGGGATCGATCTTCATCTCGTGGCCGATGCCGCCGCAGGTGGGGCAGGCGCCAAACGGGTTGTTGAACGAGAAAAGCCTGGGCTCGATCTCGGGAATCGTGAAGCCCGAGACGGGACAGGCGAATTTCGAGGAGAAGGTGATGCGCCGGGCCGTGCCATCCGCCTCCTTCTCGTCGGCGAATTCGAGCACGGCGATGCCGTCGGCCATGTCCAGCGCCTGCTCGAAGCCATCCGCGAGGCGGCTGGCAATGTCCGGCCGCACCACGATGCGGTCGATCACCACGTCGATGTCGTGCTTGAGCTTCTTGTCGAGGGCAGGGGCCTCGGCAATCTCGAAATACTGCCCGTCGATCTTCGCGCGCTGGTAGCCGCGCTTCAGGAAATCCGCGAGTTCCTTGCGATACTCACCCTTGCGGCCGCGGATGACCGGTGCAAGCAGGTAGGCGCGCGTCTTCTCCGGCAGGGCCAGCACCCGATCGACCATCTGGCTCACGGTCTGGCTCTCGATGGGAAGCCCGGTCGCGGGCGAATAGGGAATGCCCACCCGCGCCCAGAGCAGTCGCATGTAATCGTAGATCTCCGTCACCGTGCCGACGGTGGAGCGCGGATTCTTCGAGGTGGTCTTCTGCTCGATGGAAATGGCCGGGGAGAGCCCGTCGATCTGGTCGACATCCGGCTTCTGCATCATCTCGAGGAACTGGCGCGCATAGGCCGAGAGGCTTTCCACATAGCGCCTCTGTCCCTCGGCATAAATCGTATCAAAGGCCAAACTCGATTTGCCCGATCCCGAAAGACCGGTGAACACCACCAGCTTGTCGCGCGGGAGGACGAGATCGACATTCTTCAGATTGTGCTCGCGCGCACCGCGCACGCTGAGCACTCGCTCGCCGGGGAAGCGCAGGGCGGTTTCATCGAAAAGGCTTTCGACAGCGTCCGCCTGCACGGCGCGCAAGGGTTTCGACTTCGACATGGGAACCTGTGACCGGTGGAGCTGCACGAGAGTTAGGCACGCGCCAACCCGCCCGCAAGCCGGCCCCTGCCCGATGCCGATTCTACGCAAGAAAACATGACACGGATTGACGGGATTGAAAAGAACAAAAAAAGAACATATCAAAGAATGGCCGAGCATGGCATGAGCACGGCATGAGCATGCTGGCGCCATGGCTGTGCACAAGCCGTCATCAGGCCTGTCATGGGCCGTTGGGCCGGCTTATGAAAGACAAGCTTCGGCCGGAGGGCCGTCGGGACAGCGCGAGAGACGGGGAACGGGCATGTCGGGTTCGGTCAACAAGGTCATTCTGGTGGGAAATCTCGGGCGCGATCCCGAGACGCGGCGGCTCGCGAATGGCGATCCGGTCGTCAACCTGCGCATCGCGACCTCGGAGAACTGGCGCGACAAGCAGACCGGCGAGCGCCGCGAGAAGACCGAATGGCATTCGGTGGTGATCTTCAACGAGAACCTCGCGAAAGTCGCCGAGCAATATCTGCGCAAGGGCTCGAAGGTCTATCTCGAAGGCCAGCTCCAGACCCGCGAATGGACCGACAAGGACAACCAGAAGCGCTATTCCACCGAAATCGTGCTCCAGCGCTATCGCGGTGAACTCACGCTGCTCGATAGCCGCGAAGGCGGCGGCCGCGCCGAGATGGGCGGCGGCGACGATATGGGCGGTGCGGTGGGTTACGATCGGGGCGGGGGTGGCATGAGCCGTGGTGGCGGCGGTGGTGGCGGAATGGGTGGCGGCGGTGGTCGCTCCGCGCCTCCGCGTGGCAAGGGCGGCGATCTCGACGACGACATCCCGTTCTGAGGGGCAGCCGCCGCGATTGAGCAAAAGAAAGGGCCGATCCGCGATCACGCGAACCGACCCTTGCAAGTCTCCCCCGAGCGGGAGTTCCGGTCGAGCATGCCGCGAGAAGGAGAGGGCCCCGCGTACTCAGACCGAAAGGCGTGCGCTACGAGCCGGAGCCCGGACGCGAAGCCTGGATCGGCCCCTTGTTCTCGAGCCAGTATTCGAGCATCGAGCCATCATAAAGCTTCACATTCGGCTGGTTCAGCACTTCCGAGAGCACGAACCAGTCGGTGGCGGCCCAATGGCCGGTATTGCAATAGGCGATGGCCGCTTTCCCCTTGGCGGGAGCAAAGGCCTTGGCGAGGCTGGCCCTGTCCTTCAGACGGAAATCGGGGCCAAACGCATGGTGATGCGGCAGGTTGATCGCGCCGGGAATATGGCCGCCGGTGGCGATGGCCTTGTGCTTCTCCTGCCCGGAGAAGAAGGTTTCGGGCCGGCTGTCGACGAGCGTGACGTTCCTTTCCTTCGCCGCGAGCACGTCGTCGAGCCGGGCGCGCAGGGCCGGCTCCGGCTTCGCCTCGTAGATCGAGGCCACGGGCTGCGCGGGCTTCGTCTCGAACGGATATCCAGCTTTCTGCCACGCCTGAAGGCCACCATCGAGGATGGCGATCGAGGCATGGCCCATGGCCTTGAAGGTCCAGTAGACGCGCGCGGCCGAACCGAAACTCGTGGCATCGGTGCCCTCGTGGACAATCACGACATCGCTCTCGTTCGAGACACCGAGATTTCCGGCAAGAGCCTCGAACTGTGCCGGCTCGGGCAGATAAACCGAGACATTGTTGCGCGGCAGGCGCCAGGAGGCATGCGCGTAATCCGCATGCACCGCGCCGGGAATGTGCCCCGCAAGATAGGTCGCGCGACCCTGTTCCTTCGTTTCGCCGGAGCGGATATCAAGGATGACAAGATTGGGCTGGCCGAGCCGGGCCTTCAGGCCGGAGGCGTCGATCAGCCCGCGCAGCGGCTCCGCGGCATGCGCGAGAGTCGCGAGCACGGTCAGCGACAGGGCGGCGAGGGGCAGGGACAGGCGAGGGAAGAAGGGGCGCATTCTTGTCTCCCAGAGATCAGGGTATTGTGGTAGAATTTTTTTCTGGTATTCACAATGTTGTGGCAAGAAAAAGGGAAATTGTTCTGCCGCGCTAAAACGGGGCGGAGCGGATTTCCGACACGGCCAGGAGATCGACAATGGATTCCTTCGACCGCGCGATCCTCGGGATTCTCCAGCAGGATTCCTCCCTGCCCCTGAACGAGATCGCAAACCGCGTTGGCCTTTCTCCCACCCCCTGCTGGAACCGCATCCGCAAGATGGAGGAACTCGGGATCATCACGGGGCGGGTCGCCTTGCTGGATGCCGCGCAACTCGGGCTTGGCGTCACCGTTTTCGTTTCCATCGAGACGAGCGACCATTCGGAAGGCTGGCTCTCGCGTTTTGCCGCCGCGATCACGACCATGCCGGAGGTGGTCGATGTCTACCGGATGTCGGGGGATGTCGATTACATGCTGCGCGTTGTCGTGCCGGGCATCGATGCCTATGACGGCTTCTATCGCCGCCTCATCAAGGTGGTCCCTCTGAAGAACGTCACCTCGCGCTTCGCCATGGAGAAGGTGAAGGCGACGACCGCGCTGCCGCTCGACGATTCGCCGGTCTTCAAGTCACGCAAGAAGGCGCAGAAATAAGCTCAGCCGGCGATCACGGCCTTCACGCCGTCAATCACGAACTGCACGGCCAGCGCCGCGAGGATCACGCCGAGCAGGCGCGTGAGCACGAGATTGCCGGTGACGCCGAGCAGCTTCGACAGCCTATCCGAGACAAGGAAGGTCAGGAGGCAGGCGAGGCTGACAATCGCGATCACCAGCATCAGGGCCGCGAGCTTCGCCGCGTCGCCCTGCGCCGCGCCCGCTGTCAGCATGGTCGCGGTGATCGTGCCCGGCCCTGCCATCAGCGGGATCGCCAGCGGAAAGGCCGCGACATTGCGGATATGGTCGAGATTGATCGCGGTTGCCGCGACATTCGTCTTCCGCTGGGTCCGCAGCTCGAAGATCATCTCGAAGGAGATCCAGAACAGCAGCAACCCGCCGGCGATGCGGAAGGCGGGCACGCCAATGCCGAGCGCCCGCAGCACCGGCTGTCCGAAAAACGCGAAGCCTGCCATGATGCCGGCGGCAATCAGGGTCGCGCGGATCGCGACGGAACGCCGTTCCGCCGCATTCATGCCGATTGTCAGCGAGAGAAAGATCGGCGCGAGGCCCGGCGGGTCCACCGTCACCATCAATGTGGTGAGCGCCGAGAGGAAATACTCGACAAGCCCGGCGAGGGACGGCGACATGCAGGGACCTCTTTCGTGGCGAAGCTTCCACGCGCCGACGAGCTTTCAGGGATGCGATGCGGTTTGTCAAAGCCGGGGAAGGTGTTCGCGGCGCAACTCCCGCCCAAGGGCTGTCCCGATCGCGGTTCCAACGCGAAAGGTCAGCGCTTTGCAGGGCGGGCACAAAAGCTCCTGGAGGTCGGCATTTCGTAAAATATGACCGGCTTTAACAGTATCGTTTTGCGAATTATTTAATTCTCCATGCGAGGGTTTCGCTTGCGTTCCATTTTGGAAATTGCTCGTGCGCCTGCTCCGCGATTCAATCCTGCTCGTCCATTATTCCGCGAAGCCGCGTCCGGACCTGATGGCTGTGCTTGAGGAGCGCTATCTCGTCAGAACCCTCACGCTCGGGGATTATGAGAATGGCGTGTCCGGCAACCCGAAGCTCGTCGTGCTGGACGTGCCGCTCGAGAACGAGGTGCAAGTGCTGCGCCTGCGCGAGGCGCTGAACAAGTTCTCGCCGCGCGCGGTGCGGCGCGTCTTCGTCATCGATGACAAACGGCGCATCCTGATGGCCCGCGCCACCGTCTGCGGCGCCGAGGCCGTGCTGTCGCGGCCCCTTCGCCGGGATGTCGTCCATTCCACGATCGATCAGATCCTGCACGAGCAGTCGATAGCCGGCTCTCATGATGCGGGCCGGTTTGCGCTCGATGCCGGTGTCTCGGCGCTGGATAACATCCTGCGTTTCGCAACCTCGAGCTTTGAGCTGACGCAGGACGAGCTTTACACGCATGGTGATCAGATCATTGATGCCATTGCTGACATCGGCCTTGGGGATTGGGTCGAAATCGTGGCGCGGCACCATAGCCAAACCTTCCGGCACTCCCTGCTGGTCACGGGCGTGGCGGTGGGGTTTGGCCATCTCCTCGGCGTCGGCCACCGGGATCTGCGCCGGCTGGCGCTCGGCAGCCTGCTGCACGATGTCGGCAAGGCCGAAATCCCGGTGAGCATCCTCGAGAAGCCCTCCGCCCTCACGCCGGATGAGATGGAGGCCATGCGTCATCACCCTGAATTCGGGCGTGACATCCTCAGGCGCAAGGGCGGATTTTCCGACGAGATGATCGATATCGTGGTGCATCACCACGAGATGCTCGACGGCACCGGCTATCCCGACGCGCTCGCCGGCAACCAGATCGCGGATATCGTGCGCGCGGTGACGATCTGCGACATCTTCGCGGCGCTGATCGAGGAGCGCCCCTACAAGAGACGCCTCGACGCTGGCGAGGCCTACGACATCATGCGCGGCATGACCGGCAAGCTCGATCCGGCGCTCATGAAGGAATTCGCGCATGTGATCACGTGCACGCCGCTGGCCATCAGCGCCTGAATTTTCCTCACCCCGCATTCGCCTTCCCGGTTGGAATCAAATAGACACGGGGTTCCGTGCGCGCGTGCTCGCGCGATGGGCAATCGAAAGGTGTCGAAACGTGGCAGACGAGAACAAGGAAGGCGTGGCGCCCGGCGCTCCTGGTGGGGATGGCTCGGAAATCCGGCCGATCTCCATCACCGAGGAGATGAAGCGCTCCTACCTCGATTACGCGATGAGCGTGATCGTCTCCCGCGCCTTGCCGGATGTGCGCGACGGCTTCAAGCCTGTGCACCGGCGCATTCTCTGGTCGATGCATGAGAACGGCTACCGGCCCGAGAAGAAATACGTGAAGAGCGCGAACATCGTCGGTGCCGTGATGGGTCAGTACCATCCGCATGGCGACCAGGCGATCTACGACGCCCTGGTGCGCATGGCCCAATCCTTCTCCATGCGGCTGATGCTGGTGGACGGGCAGGGCAATTTCGGCTCGGTCGATGGCGATCCGCCGGCGGCGATGCGCTACACCGAAAGCCGGCTCGCGCAGGCCGCGATGCCGCTTCTCGAGGATATCGAGGAGGATACGGTCGATTTCCAGCCGAACTACGATGATTCCCGGCAGGAGCCGGTGGTTCTGCCGGCCCGCTTCCCGAACGTGCTGGTCAATGGCGCGGGTGGCATCGCGGTGGGCATGGCGACGAACATCCCGCCGCATAATCTCGGCGAGGTCATCAACGCCACGCTGGCCTATCTCGAAGACCCGTCGGTCGGCATCGACGACCTGATGCAATTCATTCCGGGGCCGGATTTCCCCACCGGCGCGCTCATTCTCGGGCGTGGCGGCATCCGCTCGGCCTATCACACGGGCCGCGGCTCGGTGATCATGCGCGCCCGCGCGACCATCGAGGAGATCCGCAAGGATCGCGAGGCGATCATCGTCACGGAAATTCCCTATCAGGTGAACAAGGCGATGCTGGTGGAGCGCATCGCCGATCTCGTGCGCGAGAAGAAGGTCGAAGGCATTGCCGACCTGCGCGACGAGAGCGACCGGCACGGCATGCGCGTGGTGATCGAGTTGAAGCGTGACGCCGTGGGCGATGTGGTGCTGAACCAGCTCTACCGCCACACCCCCATGCAATCCACCTTCGGCTGCAACATGGTGGCGCTCAATGGGGGACGCCCCGAAACCCTGAACCTCAAGGATTTCATCCAGGCCTTCGTCGATTTCCGGATCGAGGTCATCTACCGGCGCACGCGCTTCCGCCTCAACAAGTCGCGCGACCGGGCGCATGTCCTGGTCGGCCTCGCGATTGCCGTGGCCAATATCGACGAGGTGATTGCCACCATCCGCAACTCGGCCAATGCCGAAACCGCGCGCGAATCCCTGATGAGCCGCCACTGGCCGGCGATGGATGTCGCCTCGCTCATCGCGCTGATCGACGATCCGCGCCATGCCTTGCAGGCTGACGGCACCTATCGCCTCTCGGAACGGCAGGCGCAGGCGATCCTTGATCTGCGCCTGCAGCGCCTCACGGCGCTGGGCCGCGATGAAATCGGCGATGAACTCGAGAAGATCGCGGGGGAAATCCGTGAATTCCTCGACATTCTCTCCTCTCGCGCGCGCATTCAGGCGATCATCCGCGACGAACTCACGACCATCCGCGACGCGCATGCCACCCCGCGCATGACCGAGATCATCGAAGCGGAAAGCGATTTCGAGGATGAAGACCTCATCGCGCGGGAGGACATGGTCGTCACTGTGTCCCATGCCGGCTATATCAAGCGCGTGCCGCTCTCGACTTACCGGGCGCAGCGGCGCGGCGGCAAGGGCCGCTCGGGCATGCAGACCCGCGACGAGGATTTCGTCACGCGCCTCTTCGTGGCCAACACGCATATCCCGCTGCTGTTCTTCTCGTCGCGCGGGCAGGTCTACAAGTCGAAGGTCTGGCGCCTGCCGATCGCGCCACCGAACGGGCGCGGCAAATCGCTGAAGAACTTCCTGCCGCTGGCCGAGGACGAGCGCATCACCACCGTGATGCCGCTGCCGGAGGACGAGGCCGCCTGGGAGACGCTGGATGTCATGTTCGCGACCGAGAGCGGCAATGTCCGCCGCAACAAGCTTTCGGATTTCGTGCAGGTCAATCGCAACGGCAAGATCGCCATGAAGCTCGACGAGGGCGATTCCATCGTCGATGTCTCGACCTGCTCGGAAACGGACAACGTGCTGCTCACCACCGCACTCGGCCAGTGCATCCGCTTCTCGGTGGATGAAGTGCGCGTCTTCAAGGGGCGCGATTCCACCGGCGTTCGGGGCATCAACCTCGCCGCGAAGGACCGCGTCATCTCGCTCACCATCCTGAGCCATGTGGATGCGAGCGCCGAGGAGCGCGCGGCCTATCTCAAGATGCGCCGCGCCCTTTCCGGCGAAGGCATTCCGGCCGGTGAAGCCGAGGCGGGTCTGCCCGATGCCGAGGAGCCCGTGGCCGAGGCCGCGATCTCGCCCGAGCGCTATGCCGAGATGGGTGCGGCGGAGCAGTTTGTGCTTACCATCTCCGAAAACGGTTATGGCAAGCGCACCTCGTCGTTCGAATACCGCATCACCGGTCGCGGCGGCAAAGGCATCGTCGCCATGGCTGTCAATGATCGCAACGGCAACCTCGTGGCCTCCTTCCCCGTGGAGGAGAGCGACCAGATCATGATGGTGTCCGATGGCGGCCAGTTGATCCGCTGCCCGGTCCACGGCATTCGCGTGGCGGGTCGTGGCACGCAAGGGGTCATCGTGATGGATGCGCGCGAAGGCGAGCGCGTCGTCTCGGTCGAGCGCGTCAGCGAAAGCGAGGGCGGCGACGAGGAAGAGGGCGAAGAGGGCGGCGAGGGGTAATGCCCCTCAACTCGCCAGCAGCGCCTTGCGCGCCTGCGCGAGCTTGGCGGTCTCCTCCGGCGAGAGCTTCGGATATTCGAGGTTCAGGCTTTCGAGTTCCGCCACGATGGCGGCCATCACGGCGAGCCGCATGAACCATTTCCGGTCGGCCGGGATGACATACCACGGCGCGTGTTTCGCCGCGGTCGCGCCGATCGCGCTCTCATAGGCCGACATGTAGCTGGCCCAATGGGCGCGCTCGGCCACGTCGCGGGCATTGAACTTCCAGTTCTTGGAGGGGTCGTCGATGCGCGCGAGCTGGCGCGCCTTCTGTTCCTCCTTCGAGACATGGAGGAAGAGCTTGATGATCTTTGTGCCGCTCTGCGCGAGGTGCCGCTCGTGATCGGCGATGGCTTTCAGGCGCTCGGCCCAGAAATCCTTCGAGCCCGCCTCCGCCGCGAAGGGGTTTTTCGTTGGAAGGCGCTGGCCCTTGAGAAATTCCGGGTGCACGCGCACCACCAGAGCTTCCTCGTAATAGGAGCGGTTGTGGATGCCGATGCGCCCGCGCTCGGGCAGGGCGCGCGCGGTACGCCAGAGGAAATCGTGATCGAGCTCCTCGGGCGAGGGCGCCTTGAACGAGAAGACCTGGCAGCCCTGCGGGTTCACGCCGGACATCACATGTTCGATGCTCGAATCCTTGCCTGCGGCGTCCATGGCCTGGAGGATGATCAGCACGGACCATGTATCCGACGCATAGAGCCGTTCCTGCAATTCACGCAGGCGCTCCTTGCCGAGTTCCAGAAGCGTCTTCGCCTCCTCCTTGGTCAGGTTCGCGCCACCCATATCGTCCGGCGCATGCTGCGCCAGCGCGAAGCCCTTGCCCTTGCTGATGCGGAACGGGGCGACGAAGGCGGCGGCATCATCGAGGATCATCGGCAGCTCCGCGGGCGGGAGGGCGCTTTCTTGCAGGAGGTTCCCATGGTGCATGTCTGGCCCCGGCCTGCAAGGCAGGTTGTGCTGTCGGCCGCGCCGGGGCATAGGAAACGGCATGGATTTCGGAATTCTCTATGATTGCGACGGCACGCTGATCGACAGCGAGCACATTGCCGGCTCGGTCTGCGCGGAGGCTCTGACGGGCCTCGGATGGCCCATCACGATGCGCGAGTTCAATGCGCGCTTCAATGGCGTGCCCGCGGCGAAAACCTGGGAGATCCTGCGCGCGGAGCTGCCGTTCACGCTTCCCGAGGGTTTCAATGCGCGGATCGATGCGGAAATCCATCGGCGGCATGATACCGAGCTCATGCTCATTCCCGATGTGGTGGAGACCATCCACGCCATCGCGGGCAAGCGGGCCGTGGCATCCTCGACCGGCCTCGCGCGCCTGAGGAAGAACTTGGAATTCACGGGTCTCGCGCCGCTTTTCGGCGATCACATCTATTCCGCGAGCCAGGTCGCGCGGGGCAAGCCGGCACCGGATGTCTTCCTGTTTGCCGCGAGCCAATTGGGCGTGGACCCCGCGCATGCACTGGTGATCGAGGATTCGGTGGCGGGCGTCACGGCGGCCTTGCGCGCCGGCATGCGCGTCATCGGCTTTGCCGGCGCGAACCACGGCGCGGATGACCTCGCCGATCGCCTCGCGAAGGCCGGGGCGCTGACCGTGATCGACCGCTTGGCGGAACTCCCCTCGATCGTCGCGGATTTGCGAGCCTGAAGCCCTTGCGGCGATTGCCTTTCCCCCGGAAGGGCGATACCTCGTGCCCGCAACGGCGATACCTCGTGCCCCGAACGGAACGAGCGCCCGAAGCGCCAGAGGGAGAATGAAGACGATGCCGAACATCGCCTTCTATGCCGGGTCTTTCGATCCGCCGACGGACGGGCATCTCGATGTCATCCGCCGCGCGCTGGCCCTTGCCGATGAGCTCGTCATCGCCATCGGCACGCATCCGGGCAAGGCGCCGCTTTTCTCGGCGGAAGAGCGCCAGGGGCTGCTCGAAACCGTGGTGGCCGAAGAGGCGCGCGGCAAGCGCGTGCGCGTCACCACCTTCAACGATCTGACCGTGCATGCCGCGCGGCGCGAGGGGGCTTCGATCCTCATCCGCGGGCTGCGCGATGGCACGGATCTCGATTACGAGATGCAGCTCGCGGGCATGAACGGCAGCATGGCGCCGGAGATCCAGACCGTTTTCGTGCCGGCCTCGCCGCCGGTGCGCCCCATCACCGCCACGCTCGTGCGCCAGATCGCCTCGCTCGGCGGCGATGTTTCCGGCTTCGTGCCGCAACAGGTGCTCGCCGCGCTCCAAGCAAAATTCGCCCAAAAGGCGTGACCCCAGAGGTGCAACCATGCTTCGCCGATCGTTTCTTGCCGCCGCTCTCGCGCCGACCTTCGCCCTCGCGCCGAGCTTCGCCTTCGCGCAGGCCCAGCCGAAGGCGGACCCCGAGAACACGCTCGTGATCGAGCTGAAGAGCGGCCGCGTGGTGATCGCGCTCCGGCCCGATCTCGCGCCGAAACATGTCGAGCGCATCAAGATGCTCGCGCGCAAGGGCTTCTATGACGGCATTGTCTTCCATCGCGTGCTCGATGGCTTCATGGCGCAGACCGGCGATCCCACCGGCACCGGCATGGGCGGCTCGGATCTCGGCAACCTTCCTGCGGAATTCTCCCGGACCGAGCGCTATGTGCGCGGCACCGTGGGCATGGCCCGCACGCAGGACCCGAACTCGGCCAATTCGCAGTTCTTCATCATGTTCGCGGAAGCGCCGGGCCTCAACGGCCAGTATACGATCTGGGGCCGCGTGGTGGAAGGCATGGAGCATGTCGACAGGATCCGCCGCGTCGATCCGCAGCGCGAGCGCGTCCCCAAGGAGCAGCTCGACAAGATGATCCGCGTGCGCGTCGCCGCCGATATCCGCTGACTTTCGAATTCCCGATTGATCGATCAAGGAGTGCCCGATGGCTGAACCCGAAAACACCCTCATCCTCGACACGACCAAGGGCGTCGTGACCATCGAGATGCGCCCGGATCTGGCCCCAGGCCATGTTGCGCATATCAAGAAGCTCGTGCGCGAGGGCTTCTATGACGGCCTGTCGTTCCATCGCGTGATCGATGGCTTCATGGCGCAGGGCGGCTGCCCGGATGGCACCGGCATGGGCGGCTCCAGCTACCCCGACCTCAAGGCCGAGTTCAACGCCGAGCCGCATCTGCGCGGTGTTTGCTCCATGGCCCGCGCGCGCAGCCCCGATTCGGCGAATTCGCAGTTCTTCATCGTGTTCGACGACGCGACCTTCCTCGACAAGCAATACACGGTCTGGGGCAAGGTGATCGAGGGCATGGAGAATGTGGACCTCTTCGCGCGTGGCGAGCCCGTGCGCAACCCGGACCGCATCAACAAGGCCACAATCGCGGCGGATGCGTGAGCCATGACCACGAAACCGGCGGGCGAGGCGTCGCCGACGCTCGCCGATTTCGATTACGACCTGCCGGAAGCGCGCATTGCGCTGCATCCGGTTTCCCCGCGCGATGCTTCGAAACTGCTCGTGGTGGGGCAGGACCATTTCGAGGATCGCATCTTCCACGACCTGCCCGACCTGCTGAACGCGGGCGATCTCCTCGTTTTCAACGATACCCGCGTGATTCCCGCCCGGCTTCTCGGCGAGCGGGAGCGTGAGGGAAACCGCGTTTCGATCGAGGCCCTTCTGCTGAAACGGCTCGACGATTCCACCTGGACCGCCTTCGCCAAGCCGGGAAAACGCCTGAAACCGGGCGATCGCGTGACTTTCGGCGAAAGGGGGCAGGTCTGCCTCATGGGCTCGCTCTCCGCCGAAATGGTGGAGAAGGGCGAGGAGGGGATCGTGACCTTCCGCTTCGATCGCGCCGGCGCCTGTCTCGACGAGGCCATCGCGCTGGTCGGGGCCATGCCGCTGCCGCCCTACATCCTTGAGGCGCGCAAAAGGCTGGGCGACGCGGATGAAGCCGCGGATGCCGCCGATTACCAGACCGTTTTCGCGAAGAAGGAGGGCGCGGTCGCTTCCCCCACGGCCTCGCTGCATTTCACGCCGGCCCTCATCGAGCGGCTTTCGGCGAAGGGCATCGGCCATGCCTTTCTCACCCTGCATGTCGGCGCGGGCACCTTCCTGCCGGTGAAGGCGGAGAACATCGCCGACCATCGCATGCATGCCGAATGGGGCGAGATCCGCGCCGAAACCGCACGCCGCATCAACGAGACGCGGGCGAAAGGCGGGCGGATCATCGCGGTCGGCACCACGGTCTGCCGCCTGCTCGAAAGCGCGGTGGATGCAAGCGGACACATCCAGCCCTTCCTCGGCGAGACCGACATCTTCCTCCGGCCCGGCCATGTTTTCAGGGGCATGGATGCGCTGATCACCAATTTTCATCTGCCGAAATCGACGCTGCTGATGCTCGTCTCGGCCTTTGCAGGCACCAAGACGACGAAACGCGCCTACCGGCATGCCATCGAGAACGGCTATCGCTTCTATTCCTACGGGGATTCGTCGCTGCTCTGGCCGGGGGGTGCATGAACACGACTTCAATGCCTCGCGTCACCTTCACGCTTCACGCCACGGATGGCGCGGCCCGCTCGGGCGTGCTCGCCATGCCGCGCGGCGATATCCGCACGCCTGCCTTCATGCCCGTGGGCACCGCCGGCACGGTGAAGGGCCTTTACATGGAGCAGGTGAGGGGGACGGGAGCCGATATCATCCTCGGGAACACCTATCACCTCATGCTCCGGCCGGGCGCGGAGCGCGTGGCGCGGCTCGGCGGCCTGCACGAGATGGCCCGCTGGCCATACCCCATCCTCACGGACAGTGGCGGCTTCCAGGTGATGTCGCTCTCGGCACTGCGCAAGCTCGACGAAAAGGGCGTGATCTTTCAATCGCATATCGACGGTTCTAAACATGAGCTGACTCCCGAGCGATCGGTCGAGATCCAGCTCCTGCTCGACAGTGACATCATCATGCAGCTCGACGAGTGCATCCGCTTGCCCGCACCCGAGAGGGAAGTCGAGCGCGCCATGCGTCTTTCGCTCCGCTGGGCGGAACGGTCGAAAGCCGCCTTCGGAAACCAGCCGGGCCGTGCGCTGTTCGGCATCGTGCAAGGCGGGACCCTGCCGCATCTGCGCCGCGAGAGTGCAGAGGCCCTCGCGGCACTCGATCTGCCGGGCTATGCCATCGGCGGCCTCGCGGTGGGTGAACCGCAGGCCGAGATGCTCGCGACCATCGAGGCGACCGAGCCCACTCTCCCGCGCGAGAAGCCGCGCTACCTCATGGGCGTGGGCACGCCCGATGACATCCTGGAGGCTATCCGGCGCGGCGTCGACATGTTCGATTGCGTGATGCCGACGCGCGCGGGCCGCCACGGCACGGCCTATACGCGCCACGGCAAACTCAACCTGCGCAACGCCAGATATGCCGAGGAAAAGCGGCCGATGGATGAGACCTCAACATGCCCGGCCGCGCGGGATTATTCGCTCGCCTATCTGCATCATCTCACGAAATCGGGCGAGATGCTGGGGCAGATGCTGCTGACCTGGAACAACATCGCCTATTACCAGCAGCTTGTGGCCGGCGCACGCGCAGCCATTGCCGCGGGGCGCTATGCGGATTACGTGTTGGAGACGAGGGAAGGCTGGGCGCGCGGCGCGCCATGAATCCATCCCGAAAGTCGGGAGAGCCTCATGCCGAGCGATATCGAGATTGCGCGCGCCGCACGCCTTCTGCCCATTGGCGCCATCGCGGAAAAGCTCGGCATCCCCGATGAGGCGCTTTCGCCCTATGGCAAACATGTCGCGAAGGTCGATCTCGATTGGCTGAAGACCAATCGCAGGAAGCCGGGCAAGCTCGTGCTCGTCACGGCCATCAACCCGACGCCGGCCGGGGAGGGAAAGACCACGACCACGGTTGGCCTCGGCGATGCGCTCAACCGCATCGGGAAGAAGACCGTCATCGCCCTGCGCGAACCCTCGCTCGGCCCCTGTTTCGGGGTGAAGGGCGGGGCGGCCGGCGGCGGCCATGCGCAGATCGTGCCGATGGAGCAGATCAACCTGCATTTCACGGGAGATTTCCACGCGATCAGCGCCGCGCATAACCTGCTCTCGGCCATGCTCGACAATCACATCTACTGGGGCAATGCGCTGGGAATCGATACCCGGCGCATCACCTGGCGGCGCGCGATCGACATGAATGACCGCTCCTTGCGCGGCCTCGTCTCCTCGCTGGGCGGGGTCTCGAACGGCTTCCCGCGCGAGGATGGTTTCGACATCACCGTCGCCTCCGAGGTGATGGCGGCCTTCTGCCTCGCGGAGAGCCTCGCCGATCTCGAGGCGCGCCTCGCCAGGATCATCGTGGCGGAAACGCGCGACCGCAAGCCCGTGACCGCGGCCGACCTCAAGGCCCATGGCGCGATGACCGTGCTCTTGAAGGATGCGCTGCAACCCAACCTGGTGCAGACGCTGGAAGGCAGCCCCGCCTTCGTTCATGGCGGACCTTTCGCGAATATCGCGCATGGCTGCAATTCGCTGATCGCCACGAAAACTGCGCTTTCGCTCGGAGATTTCGTGGTCACCGAAGCGGGCTTCGGGGCCGATCTCGGCGCGGAGAAGTTTCTCGACATCAAGTGCCGCATGGGCGGGCTTGCGCCGTCGGCGATCGTGATCGTCGCAACCTTGCGGGCGCTGAAGATGCATGGCGGCGTCGCCAAGGCCGAACTCGGCCAGCCGAATGTCAGCGCCTTGCGCGCGGGCTTCGTCAATCTCGCGCGGCACATCGGCAATATGCGCAAATTCGGCCTCGAACCGCTGGTCGCGATCAACCACTTCTCCGCCGACAGCGCGGAGGAGGAGGCGGAGCTCATCCGCCTCGTGAAGGAAGAGGCAAGGGCCGAGGCTTTCCTCTGCAGGCACTGGGCGGAAGGCGGCAAGGGCGCGGAGGCGCTGGCGCGGCGCGTGGCGGAGATCGCCGAGAGCGGTTCGGCGCGTTTCCAGCCGCTCTACCCGGATTCCCTGCCGCTCGCGGAGAAAATGCGGACCATCGCCCGCGAGATCTATGGCGCGGCGGATATCGCGATCGCGCCCGATGCCGCGGCAAGGATCGCGCGCTTTACGGAAATGGGCTTCGGCCATCTCCCGGTTTGCGTCGCGAAGACGCAAGTTTCCTTCTCCGCCGATCCGAAGCTGCTCGGCGCGCCCTCGGGGCATGTCGTGCCGGTGCGGGATGCCATGCTCTCCGCCGGCGCAGGCTTCGTCGTGATGATCTGCGGCGATATCCTGCGCATGCCCGGTTTGCCGCGCGAACCGGCGGCCGAGCGCATCCACCTCACGGCGGATGGCGTGGTGGAAGGCCTGTTCTGATCGGGAATTTGCATCGAAAGCCGCTTTTGCATTGCGCCATGGGGTGCTAAGCGCGGGGCTCTCGCCAGACCGGAGCACGCCCATGCCCGCGACCCTGATTGACGGCAAGGCCGTCGCCGCCAGCCTGCGCGCGAAGCTTGCGATGCGGGTTGCGGCTCATGTCGCGGCGGGCAAGCGCGCGCCGGGCCTCGCCGTGATGCTCGTGGGCGAAGACCCGGCGAGCCAGGTCTATGTCGCCTCGAAAGCGAAGCAAACCACCGAGATCGGCATGGTCTCGATCGAGCACAAGCTTCCGGTGGAGACCTCCCAGGCCGATCTGCTGGCGCGGATCGCCAAGCTCAACGCCGATCCGAGCGTCGATGGCATTCTCGTGCAATTGCCTCTGCCGCCGCACATTGATGCCGATGCGATCATCGAGGCGATCGACCCCGCGAAGGATGTCGATGGCTTCCACCCGGTCAATGTTGGCCGCCTCGCCACGGGCGGAAAGGCCTTCGTGCCCTGCACGCCGCGCGGCTCCATGCGCCTGATCCGCACGGTGCGCGCCGATCTTTCGGGCCTTCACGCCGTGGTGGTCGGGCGCTCGAACATCGTGGGCAAGCCGATGGCGCAATTGTTGCTGGCCGCGAATTGCACGGTGACCATCGCGCATTCCCGCACGACGGATCTGCCGGGTATCTGCCGGCAGGCGGATATCCTCGTCGCGGCGGTGGGTCGTCCCCTGATGCTGAACGCCGCGCATGTGAAGCCCGGCGCCATCGTCATCGATGTCGGGATCAACCGCGTGCCTGCGGGCGAGAAGACGAAACTCGTGGGCGATGTCGATTTCGAGGCGGTTCGCGGTATTGCCGGCGCGATCACGCCCGTTCCCGGTGGCGTCGGCCCGATGACCATCGCCTGCCTGCTCGAGAACACACTTGACAGCTACGAGCTGAAGCTTGGCTGATCAACGCGTCGTTTTCTGCCGAACCACGCAGCGCCCGTCGCGCGCGGCGAGCCCGGCCAGCCGCCGCGGCAGAACCTGCTTCAGCGCGATGCGCTCCTCGCGGCTCATGCCGATCCAGCTTGCAATCTCCGCGCCCGTGCGCCCGCAGCCCAGGCAGAAGCCGGTGACGGGATCGAGTGTGCAGAGCTTGATGCAGGGGGAGGTGTCGTTCATGGGGCAATTCGCTCGACGGCACCAAGGATTCCAATGGTGAGCTCGGTGGGATTCGAACCCACGACCCCATGATTAAAAGTCACGTGCTCTACCGACTGAGCTACGAGCTCTCACCAACTGGTGGGGGCGAGATAGGCGGTTCGAGAGGACGGGTCAACCGGCTTGCCGTGAAAAGAGACGCCGGCAGGAAAGCCCGGGCGGGAAAAGAAAATGGCATGGCGGACCAGGCCACGGGCCTCCGGGTTAAGCTTCATCGCGCGCTGGCCGGGGGCGCCCATGTGAAAAGGGCAGGCGAGCCCGCGCGATGCGCAGGAGACAAGTCGAAACACTTCGTATAGGCGCATCCACGATTGCACCGCGCCTCTGCCTGTCCGCCCTCGGGAGAAATCCGCCATGTCCACCCCGAACGAAGCCGCTTCCTGCCTCGCCGTCATTCTCGCGGCCGGCGAGGGGACGCGGATGAAATCCACCCGCCCCAAGGTGCTGCATGAGGTGGCGGGGCTCAGCCTCGTGGGCCACGCGCTGAAGAGCGCCGAAGCCGCGGGCATCGGCCGCGCGGTGGTGGTGATCGGGCCGGACCGGCCGGATGTCGCGAAGGAAGTCACCCGCCTCATGCCCGAAGCCGAGGTGGTGGAGCAGCGCGAGCGGCGCGGCACGGCCCATGCGGTGCTGCAGGCGGAGCGCGCGATCGCTTCGGGCCACGAGGCGATTGTGGTTCTGTTCGGCGATACCCCGCTCGTGCGGCCCGAGACGATCCGCGCGCTGGCGGAAGCCGTGCGGCAGGGCAAGACGGCCGTAGCGGTGATGGGATTTCAGGCGAAGGACCCCGCAGGCTATGGCCGGCTGATCCTCGATGGCACCGATCTCGTCGACATTCGCGAGCACAGGGATGCGAGCGAGAAGGAGCGGGCGATCACGCTCTGCAATGGCGGGCTGATGGCCCTGCGCGGCGAACTCGCGCTGGATCTCCTCAAATCCGTGCAGAACAGGAATGCGCAGAACGAATTCTACCTCACGGATTGCGTGGGCCTCGCCCGCGCGCGCGGGTTTTCGGCGCGGGTCATCGAGGTGGCGGAGGAAGAGGCGCTTGGCGTGAATGATCGCGTGCAGCTCGCCGCCTGCGAGGCCGTGCTGCAGAACCGCCTGCGGGAGCGGCACATGCGCAACGGCGTGACGCTGATCGCGCCCGAAACCGTGTTCTTCGCCACCGATACGGTGATTGGCCGCGATGTGCTGATCGAACCGAATTGCGTCTTCGGCCCTGGCGTCAGCATCGCCGAGAATGCGGTGATCCATGCCTTCTCGCATCTCGAAGGCGCGACGGTGGCTGCAGGCGCCACGGTTGGCCCCTTCGCGCGGCTCCGCACCGGTGCCTCGCTGGGCAAGGGCGCGAAGGTGGGGAATTTCGTCGAGGTGAAGAACGCCGATCTCGGCGCGGGCGCGAAGGTGAGCCACCTGACCTATCTCGGGGATGCCACCATCGGCGCGGAGGCGAATATCGGCGCGGGCACGATCACCTGCAACTACGATGGCTTCCACAAGTTCCGCACGAAGATCGGGGCGGGCGCGTTCATCGGCTCGAATTCCTCGCTTGTCGCGCCGGTCATCATCGGGGCGGGCGCTTTCGTCGGCTCGGGTTCCGTTGTCACGAAGGACGTGCCACCCAATGCGCTGGCGGTGGCCCGCGGGCGGCAGGTGACGAAGGAAGGCTGGGCCGACCAGTTCCGTGCGCGCCCGGAGAATCAGGTAAGGCAAAAACCATCCCGCTGAAAAACCGGCCTTCCTGGCGTCACAAACCGTTTCGCAACGTGATTTGTGCGCATGCGAAGGTTCTGGCACTCGTCTCTCGCGCCGGAATACCAAGGGAATCGGAGGGCTCATGTGCGGCATCGTCGGCATTCTCGGCAGGGAAGCGATCGCGTTCGACCTCGTCGAGGGCCTGAAGCGGCTGGAATATCGCGGCTATGATTCCGCCGGTGTCGCGGTGCTCGAAGGCGGGGAGATCACCCGCGTCCGCGCGGAGGGCAAGCTGAAGAACCTCGAGGCGAAACTGCGCGAGGCGCCGCTTTCCGGCCGCGCCGGCATCGGGCATACGCGCTGGGCCACGCATGGCAAGCCGACCGAGAACAACGCGCACCCCCATGCCACCGAGCGGCTTGCGGTCGTTCATAACGGCATCATCGAGAATTTCCGTGAATTGCGCGAGGAATTGCAGGCCGAGGGCCGCGTTTTCGCCTCCGAGACCGACACGGAAGTGGTGGCGCATCTCGTCACCGCGCTGATGGACAAGCAGATGAGCGCGGAGGAGGCGGTCGCCGCCGCCCTGCCGCGCCTGCATGGCGCCTTCGCGCTCGGTTTCGTGTTCAGGGGCGAGGACAACCTGCTCATCGGCGCGCGACGCGGCGCGCCTCTGGCCGTAGGCCATGGCGATGGCGAGATGTATCTCGGCTCGGATGCGCTGGCACTCGCGCCCTTCACGGATACCATCACCTATCTTGAAGATGGCGACTGGGTGGTGCTGAACCGCGCTTCCGCCCGCTATTTCAACGAGAAGAACCAGCCGGTGAAGCGCAAGGCGCAGAAAACGCAGGCCGGCGCCTTCCTGGTGGATAAGGGCAACCATCGCCACTTCATGGCGAAGGAAATCCACGAGCAGCCGGAAGTGATCGGCCGCACGCTGGCGCATTACATCGACATGGGCACCGGCGAGGTCCGCCTGCCTTTCGGCCTGCCCTTCGACTGGGCCAAGGTGGGCCGGCTCTCGATTTCCGCCTGCGGCACGGCCTATCTCGCCGGGCAGATCGGCAAATACTGGTTCGAGCGCCTGGCGCGCCTGCCGGTCGAGATCGATATCGCCTCGGAATTCCGCTACCGCGAGGCGCCGATGACGCCCGGCGACGTGATGCTCGTGATCTCCCAATCGGGCGAGACGGCGGATACGCTCGCAGCCTTGCGCTATGCGAAAGACCAGAAGCAGCATGTGATGTCGGTGGTGAATGTGCCGACGAGCACCATCGCGCGCGAGAGCCATGTGGTCGCGGGCACGCTCGCGGGGCCGGAAATCGGCGTCGCCTCCACCAAGGCGTTTACCTGCCAGTTGACCGTGCTCGCCTGCCTCGCCATCGCCGCGGGCCGGGCACGCGGCGTTCTGAGCGGGCGCCGCGAGAAGGAGCTCGTGACGCAACTCATCGCCATTCCCGGTCTTGTGGCCGAAGCGCTGAAGCACGAGGCGCCGATCGAGGCGCTGGCGCGCGAACTCTCGAAGGCGACGGATGTGCTCTATCTCGGCCGCGGAACCTCCTTCCCGCTGGCGATGGAAGGGGCGCTGAAGCTCAAGGAAATCAGTTACATCCACGCGGAGGGTTATGCGGCGGGTGAATTGAAGCATGGGCCCATCGCGCTCATCGACGAGACCATGCCGGTCATCGTGATGGCCCCGCGCGATCCCTGGTTCGAGAAGACCGTCTCGAACGTGCAGGAAGTCGCCGCGCGTGGCGGCGCGATCGTGCTGATCGGGCCGGAGGGCGTGGGGCGCGAAGTGGCGGTCGATACGCTGGCCGAAATCGCCATGCCGGAGATGGCGCCAGACTTCTCGGCCTTCGTCTATGCCATCCCCGCGCAGCTCATCGCCTATCACACGGCGGTGGTGATGGGGAAAGACGTGGACCAGCCGCGAAATTTGGCGAAAAGTGTCACGGTGGAGTGATGGACGACCACAAGCTGGCTCGGGCATCTGGCCCCGAAATCGGGCGGACACTGACGCCTTTCGGCATCAACCTGCTGGTCCGGGACGGAAAGCGGACCGCAGCGTTCCTGACGGAGGTCTTCGGTTTCACGCAGATCCGCCTCGGAGATGGCTACGGGCTCTTTCGCCTCGGCTCCATCCTGATCCAGATCCATGAGGACGCCGTCTACGCCGAGCATCCCTTGCCTTCGCTGCTGCCGGAGGCCGGCGCGCGCGGAGCGGGGATCGAATTGCGGCTCTTCGAGAGCGACCCGGACAATGCCGAAGCGCGAGCCAGAGCACGCGGGGACATGATCCTCCGGGAAACGCTGGATCGCCCCCATGGACTGCGGGAATGCTTCATTCTTGATCCCGACGGCTATTGCTGGGTGCCATCGAAACGACTGCCGGAATAAAAAAGGGCGCCTTTCGGCGCCCTTCGTATTTCCGTAACTGGCGCAACCGGATCAGCGCCGCTGCGCCACCGGCGTGTAATCGCGCAACGGCGCGCCGGTATAGATCTGGCGCGGACGACCGATACGCTGCGAGGGATCCTCGATCATTTCCTTCCACTGGGCGATCCAGCCCACGGTGCGCGCGAGCGCAAAGAGCACCGTGAACATGTCCGTGGGGAAGCCCATCGCCTTCAGCGTGATGCCCGAATAGAAATCGATGTTCGGGTAGAGCTTCTTCTCGATGAAATAGCTGTCCGACAAAGCGATGCGCTCGAGTTCCACCGCCACATCGAGCAGCGGGTCATCCTTGATGCCGAGTTCGGCGAGAACCTCATGGCAGGTCTTCTGCATGATCTTCGCGCGCGGATCATAGTTCTTGTAGACGCGGTGGCCGAAGCCCATCAGGCGGAACGGATCGTTCTTGTCCTTCGCCTTGGCGATATATTTCGGAATGTTGTCGACATGGCCGATCTCCTGCAGCATCTGCAAGGCCGCTTCGTTCGCGCCGCCATGGGCCGGGCCCCAGAGGCAGGCCACGCCCGCCGCGATGCAGGCGAAGGGATTCGCGCCCGAGGAACCGGCGAGACGAACGGTCGAGGTCGAGGCGTTCTGCTCGTGGTCAGCGTGCAGAATGAAGATGCGGTCCAGCGCGCGGCTCAGCACCGGGTTCACCTTGTATTCCTCGCACGGCACCGAGAAGCACATGCGCAGGAAGTTCGAGGTGTAGTCGAGGCTGTTCTGCGGATACACGAAGGGCTGGCCGATGGAATACTTGTAGGCCATCGCCGCCAGCGTCGGCATCTTCGCGATCATGCGGATGGACGCGACCATGCGCTGATACGGGTCCGAGATGTCGGTCGAGTCGTGATAGAATGCCGACATCGCGCCGACAGAGGCGACCATCACGGCCATCGGGTGCGCGTCGCGGCGGAAGCCCTGGAAGAAGCGGGCCATCTGCTCGTGCACCATGGTGTGGCGCGTGACGCGGTTCAAGAAGTCGTTCTTCTGAGCGATGGTGGGGAGTTCCCCGTAAAGCAGCAGATAGCAGGTCTCGAGGAAGTCGCCATGCTCGGCAAGCTGCTCGATCGGGTAGCCGCGATAGAGCAGCACACCCTCGTCGCCGTCGATATAGGTGATCTTGGATTCGCAGGCCGCCGTGGAGGTGAAGCCCGGATCGTAGGTGAACATGCCGGTACTCGCATAGAGCTTGCTGATATCCACCACGGCCGGACCGATCGTGCCGGCTCGCACCGGGAGGTCCAATACCTTGTCGTCCATTTTCAAGGTCATCGAATGGGCTGTCACGGCACCCTCCCTTCTGTTTCGCTTGGCCTGCCGCATCCCTGCGTCCCGGCCATCAATCCCTGGTCTCGCCGCCCTATGTTGCGCTGCCGCAAGACCCTAGGATGGAGGCGTAAACAAACCACCCCGCCTGTCAAGTTGGGCTTCCGGATGATGCCGCGTGTTGTCGCATGGGGCTGCCGCAAGATGTGCATTCCCCCACCTTTCTGTCACGCGGCCTGATCCCGCAATCGACCGAGGCATTCCTCGCGGCCAAGCACCACGAGAACCTCGAAGATTCCTGGTGAGGTCGCCCGCCCGGTAAGGGCGGCGCGCAGGGGCTGGGCCAGGGCACCGAGCTTCAGGCCGCTGGATTCGGCTTCCGCACGCACCGCCTCCTCCAGGCTTGCGGTTTCCCACAGCGGAACGGCCTCGAGGCGCGCGAGCAGCCGCGCGAGGATCGCCTTGCCATCCTTCGCGAGGATGTCGCGCGCCTTTTCGTCCATCACGAGCGGCCGCGCAGCGAAGAGAAAGCGCGACCCATCAATGAGTTCCACCAGCGTCTTCGCGCGCTCTTTCAGGCCCGGCATGGCCGCGATCCACTGTGCTTCCTTTTCCGGCGTCAGCGCGGCGGCGATCGCCTCACCCCCCTCGACATGCGCCAGCACGGGACGAAGCGCCGCCAGCAGCGCCGCGTCATCGGTCTTGCGCATGTAATGGCCGTTGATGCTCTCGAGCTTCGCGAAATCGAAACGCGCGGGTGAGCGGCCCACATTCCTGAGGTCGAACACGGCGGTCATCTCGTCGGTCGAGAAGATCTCCTGGTCGCCATGCGCCCATCCCAGACGCACGAGATAGTTCCGCAAAGCTTCCGGCAGGTAGCCCAGCGCACGATAGGCATCGACACCCAGCGCGCCATGGCGCTTGGAAAGCTTCGCGCCGTCCGGCCCGTGGATCAGCGGGATATGCGCCATCTGTGGCACCTTCCAGCCATTTGCCTCGTAGATCTGCGTCTGTCGCGCGGCATTGGTCAGGTGATCATCGCCGCGGATGATGTGCGTCACGCCCATGTCGTGGTCATCCACCACCACCGCGAGCATGTAGGTCGGCGTGCCATCCGAACGCAGGAGCACGAGGTCATCGAGATTCTCGTTGTCCCAGGTCACCGTGCCCTGGACGAGATCCTGCACGATGGTCTGCCCGCCGAGCGGCGCCTTCAGGCGGATCACGTATTTGCGGCCCTCGGCCTCGGCCTTCGCGTGGTCCTCCGGGCTCTTGTCGCGCCAGCGGCCGTCATAGCGCATCGGTTTGCCCGCCGCCTTCGCGGCCTCGCGCATCGCCTCGAGTTCTTCCGATGTCGCATAGCATTTGTAGGCGCGGCCATTGGCAAGCATCGCCTCGGCCACTTCCTTGTGCCGCGGGGCGCGCGCGAACTGGTAGATGACATCGCCATCCCAGGAGAGGCCCAGCCATTTCAGGCCGTCGATGATCGCGTCAATCGCCTCGGGTGTGGATCGCACGCGGTCGGTATCCTCGATGCGCAGCAGCATCTTCCCGCCATGGCGGCGTGCGAGCAGCCAGTTGAAAAGCGCCGTGCGCGCGCCGCCGATATGCAGGAACCCCGTGGGCGACGGGGCGAAGCGCGTGATGATGGGATCAGACATGGGGATCAGACATGGGGATCAGACACAAAAATCATACATGGGGACCAGATATGGGGACATGACATGGGGACCAGACATGGGGACCAGACATGGGAAAAGCGGCTTTCACCTTGGAAAATCGGAGTTCGGCGGGCATTGCCCGGCTTTGCCGCGCGATCTAGCATGAAGGAGCGGGTGCGCAAATGCCCGTTTCATCCTTGCGCGAGAGGGAGCGCCGCGCCGATGATCCGCCGGGCCCCCTCTCGCGCTTCTGCCGGTGTGCTCGCAAGCCCCGGCGCGTGGTGGCATGCAGGGTTTCAGGGGCGCGTCGGAAGCCTGCTGGGTCGCTGGGTGGAAGAAGAGCGCGACAGGCGCACCGGCTTCCTCTTGCTGCCCGTGGCTTTCGCGCTGGGCATCCTTGCCTATTTTGCCGCATCCGACGAGCCGGCGCCCTGGGCCGGGCCGGTTCTGCTGCTGATCGCGGCCATTTTCGCGATCCGATTCGAAGGAATTCCACGCGCGATCGCCATTGCCCTCGCGATGATGGCGGCGGGATTCACTGCCGGGACATGGCGCACCGCCGGCATGGCCGCGCCGATGCTGGAACGCGCGATCCCGGTGAGCATCTCGGGCCATGTCGAGCAGGTCGATGCCGGCCCGCTTCGTCATCGCATCCTGTTGCGCGTCACCCACCTCGCGGATGATCGCGCTGCCAGGCCGCAAAGCGTGCCCTACCGCGTACGGATCGGCGCGCCGGGTCGACCGATGATCGAGGCTGGCACCCATGTCACCCTGCGCGCGCGGCTCGCGCCGCCCTCCGAGCCGGCCATGCCGGGCGGCTATGATTTCCGGCGCGATTCCTTCTTCCGCGCCGTGGGCGGCATCGGCTACGCCATCGGCCGCATCGAGGTCACGCCCCCCAGGGGGGAGCCCGATTTCAGCCTGCGTTTCAATGCCTTCATCGATCGCGCCCGCAATGCGATGACCGATCGCATCGCGCAGGCCATCGGTGGCGAGGCCGGCGCGCTCTCGGCCGCCCTGATCACCGGGAAACGCGGGCTGATCTCGAACGAGACGAATGACGTTCTGCGCGCATCCGGCCTCTATCACATCGTCTCGATTTCCGGCCTGCACATGGTGCTGGCGGCCGGCGTGATGTTCTGGACCCTCCGCGCCCTGCTGGCACTCTCGCCGGCGCTTGCCTTGCGATACCCTATCAAGAAATGGGCGGCGGCCGGGGCCATGCTCGGCTCCATCGGCTATTGTGTCTTCTCGGGGTCCGAAGTGGCCACCGAGCGCTCGCTGATCATGATGCTCGTGATGCTCGGGGCGATTCTCGTGGATCGCCCGGCGCTCGCCCTGCGGAATGTCGCGATTTCCGCGCTGATCGTGCTCGCGCGGGAGCCCGAGGCCCTGCTGGGGCCAAGCTTCCAGATGTCCTATGCGGCTGTGGCGGCGCTGATCGCCGGAAATGATCTCTGGCGGCGTTACCGGCCGGAGCCCGAGCCCGAATTGCGCGGTCGCTTCCGGCCGGGTTTCCTGGAGCGGGCAGGGCGGGCCATGGTTTTTGCCTTCCTCGGCATTGTTGCAACGACCCTGCTCGCGTCCCTCGCGACCGCACCGTTCTCGGCCTGGCATTTCCACCGGCTGAACCCTTATGGCCTCATCGGCAACGCGCTGGCGATCCCGCTCGTGAGCCTCGTGGTGATGCCCGCCGGCGTGATCGGAACCATGCTCCTGCCTTTTGGGCTTGATGGCTGGGTCTGGCGCGTGATGGGCGAGGGAACCCGCGGCGTTCTGTTCGTGGCCGAGAAGGTCGCCGGCATCGAGGGGGCCGCGCCGCCCGTGTCGAAAGCACCGGGCCATCTCTTTGCATTGCTGGTCATCGCCCTGTTGGTGCTGGTGATTTTCCGTTCGCCCCTGCGCTTGCTCGCAGTGCCGCTAGTTCTGCTCTGGGCCATTCTGCTCAAGGCCACGCCCTTGCCGGACCTGATGATCGCACCCGATGGCCGCATGGCGCTGCTCCGCGATGCAAGCGGAAGCTATACTTTGCTCTCGCCCGCTTCTCCCTCGGGCTTCACGCTCCAGCAATGGCTGCCCGCGCTCGGCGATGCCCGCCGACCCGATGACCCGACGCTGCGTCAACGCGCGCGTTGCGACCGGACGGGCTGCACCGGCACCCTTCCGGATGGCCGGAATGTGGCCCTCTCTCTCACGCCGGAAGCCGCTCGCCTCGATTGCCAACGCGCGCAGATCATCATCACCCCGGTCACGGCTGATGCCGCGCTGTGCGGACCCAACCGCCTGCTCCTCTCCGGGGAGAGCTTCGCCCGCCTTGGCGCCCAGCAGATCCACTTGCGCGACGGCCGGATCGCTGCCCGTGACACCAGCCTCGATCCGCGCAAGACAAGACCCTGGCGCAAGACAAGAGCCTTGCGCAAGACGCCACCCCCGATGACCGAAGAGCCGGAAACCGGCCCGAGCGCCACCGGCTTCCCCGAAGGCCCGGCCACATCCCCGCAGCGGCCACGGCCCCCCGCCCGGTTCGAACCGGAGGAAGACCCCGCCCTCTCGCCTCAATAACGGCGGATGAGGCTGACCAGACGTCCTTGCACGCGCACGCGATCTGGCCCGAAAATGCGGGTTTCGTAGTTCGGATTGGCGGCTTCCAGCGCAATCGAAGCGCCCTTGCGGCGCATCCGTTTCAGAGTGGCCTCCTCGTCGTCGATCAGCGCAACGACGATATCACCCGTATTGGCGCTTTCCTGTTTGCGGATGATCACCAGATCGCCATCGAAGATGCCCGCCTCGATCATCGAATCGCCGCGCACTTCCAGCGCGAAATGCTCACCATGGCTGAGGAACTCGGGCGAGACATCAATGGTTGAGGCGCGGTTCTGGATTGCGGAGATCGGTGTGCCCGCCGCGATGCGGCCCATGATGGGAATGGCAACCGGGCGCTGCGTCTCCGGTTCGGTCGGCGCGAGCGCGCGCACCTTGCCGAGATCCCCTTCGATGACGCTCGGCGCGAAACGCTGGCGACCGGGCCGGGGTGTCTGAACATCCGGCAAGCGGATGACCTCCAGCGCGCGGGCACGGTTCGGCAGGCGACGGATGAAGCCACGCTCCTCCAGCGCGAGAATGAGCCGATGGATGCCGGATTTGGATTTCAGGTCCAGAGCTTCCTTCATTTCATCAAAGGAGGGGGGAACCCCGTTCTCCTGAAGGCGCTCGTGAATGAAGCGCAGCAATTCCATCTGCTTGCGTGTGAGCATGTCCCCGAACCCCGCCTGCGGCCCCGACTCGGCCAAAACAAATCCTGAACATCTTTACCATGTTCGGCTTGTGTTCCGCAAGCGTTCGTTCTGGCGCGGGATTAAAGATACAGGATGCGGCAGGTTTCGCCGGCGGTCGCGGCGGCCGCGCCCGGCGCGCGGATCACCAGCGCCCCGGCTCGCGCCAGCACCGAGAGCAGCGATGAATCCTGATCCGCGAAGGGCGTGGCGACCGGCATGCCAGTGGCATCAATCGAGAGGCTGGCGCGCAGATAATCCTCACGCCGATCATTCTCGGGAAGGTCACGGCCGAGCAGCGCCGTCCGGGTGCGATCCGCGCCCGCTTGCGCATCGGCCTGCATCGCCAGCACGAGTGGCGCCAGGAACAATGTGCCGCAAACCAGGGCGGAGACCGGATTTCCCGGCAGGCCGAGATAGAGCATGGCGCCGAGGCTGCCAAAATTCAGCGGCTTTCCCGGCCGCATGGCGATGCGGTAGAAATCAAGCACCGCGCCACGCGCCGTCAGGACGGGGCGCACGAGATCGCGGTCGCCCACGGATGCGCCGCCGATGGTCACCAGCAGATCGGCCCCTTCGGCCATCGCACGATCCATCGCGGTGTTCAGGCTTTCCGGCGTGTCGCGGGCGATTCCGAGATCGAGCACCACGCCGCCCCGCGCCTCCACCAGCGCGGAAAGGCCGATGAGATTCGAGGCAATGGTGGCTGCGAGCGGCACATCCGGGCCGGGCAGGGCGAGTTCATCGCCCGTGGCCAGAAGAGCAATGCGCGGCTGGCGATAGACCGGCACGCAAGCGTGGTTCATGGCCGCGGCCAGCGCGATATGCGCCGGGGAGAGCCGCGTTCCGGCGGAAAGACCGGTCTCGCCGGCGGTGAAATCACGCCCGGCGCGGCGGATGAAACCGCCGGGTCTCGCAGGGCTCTCCGGCGTCACGAACCCACCCTCCGCGCGCGCATCCTCCTGGATCAGCACCGAATCGGCACCGTCTGGAAGCTTAGCGCCCGTGAAGATGCGGATGGCGGCACCGGGTTCGAGCCTGCCCTCGAAGGGGTGGCCGGCAGCACTTTCGCCCAGGAGACGCAAGGGTTTGCCGGGCCTGCAATCCTCCGCGCGCAGGGCATAGCCATCCATCGCGGACATGGCGAAAGGGGGTTGCGTGCGCGTGGCCACGAGATCCGCCGCCAGGACGCGACCCGCGGCGCGGATGATCGGCACGGTTTCGGCCTGTTTCGGCAAGGCTTCCGCTCGCGCAAGCAGGCGCGCAAGCGCTTGCGCCACCGGCAGAAGCGGGGTGTCGCCGCCCATCAGCCGCTCGGATCGGCGACCCAGTCGCCGCTCTTGCCGCCGCGCTTCTCGAGCAGGCGGATGCCCTCGATGCGCATGCCGCGATCAACCGCCTTCGCCATGTCGTAGATCGTGAGGCAGGCGACGGAGACGGCGGTCAGCGCTTCCATTTCGACGCCGGTCTGGCCGGTGACGCGCGCGCGCCCGCGTACGACGAGGCCGGGCAGGCTCGCATCGGCCTCGATATCGAGCGAAACCTTCGTGAGCAGCAGCGGATGGCAGAGCGGAATGAGTTCATGCGTCTTCTTCGCGGCCATGATGCCGGCGATGCGCGCGGTGGCGATGACATCCCCCTTTTTCGCAAGGCCATCGCGGATGAGCGCCAGGGTTTCCGGCGCCATCACCACGCGGCCTTCGGCCACGGCCTCGCGCGAGGTCAAGGCTTTCTCGCCCACATCGACCATATGGGCTGCGCCGGAAGCATCGAGATGCGTGAGCTTGCTCATCACGCGACCTTCAGGGCAGGCTTCAGGCCGAGAAGCGTGCGCGTCGCGGCTTCCACATCCGCCTGCCGCATCAGGCTTTCGCCCACCAGGAAGGTCGAGATGCCGCTTTCCCGAAGGCGCTGGCAATCCGCCTGCGTGAAGATGCCGCTTTCGCCCACGAGCAGCCTGTCCTTCGGAACGCGCTTCGCCAGCCGCTCGGAAACCGCGAGATCGACATGGAAGGTCTTCAGGTCGCGGTTGTTGATGCCGAGAAGAGGCGAGGGCAGCCTGAGCGCGCGCGACAGTTCGGTCTCGTCATGCACCTCGATGAGGCTGTCCATGCCGAGCGCCGAGGCCGTGGCGACGAGATCGGCCGCGAGCGCGTCATCGACGCTCGCCATGATCACCAGGATGCAATCCGCGCCCATCGCGCGGGCCTCGAACACCTGATAGGGGTCGATCAGGAAATCCTTGCGGATCACGGGCAGGCTCACCGCCGCGCGCGCCGAGGTGAGGTGGCTCGCGGCACCCTTGAAATATTTCCGGTCCGTAAGGATCGAGAGGCAGGCCGCGCCGCCGGCTTCATAGGCGCGCGCCAGGGCCGGCGGATCGAAATCCGCGCGGATCAGGCCCTTGGAGGGGCTCGCTTTCTTGATCTCGGCGATGAGCGCGAATTGCCCCGCCCGAACCTTCTTTTCCAGAGCCGCGAGAAACCCGCGCGGAGCACGCTTCTTCTCGGCGCGGGCGCGAAGCTCCGCCAGCGGAAGGCGCGCCCTGGCGGCGGCGATTTCCTCGCGCTTCGTCGCCTCGATGGTGCGGAGAATGTCGCTCATATGCCCCTCATGTGCCCCTCATGTGCCCCTCATCTGACACTTCTTGGGCGCTTCTTGCGTGCTTCTGGCGACCCTCACGCGTTCGAAACCGCGATCACGCGGTCGAGCAGGGCGGAGACCTTGCCGGAATCGATCGCCTCGGCGGCCATCCCGGCACCGTCCTTCAGGGTCGCGGCCTTGCCCGCCACCACCAGAACGCCCGCCGCGTTGAAAATCGCGATATCGCGATAAGCCCCGGGCTTGCCGGAGACGACATCGCGCAAAGCCGCCGCGTTCCGGCCGGGCTCGCCGCCCTTCAGCGCCTCGGGCTCGGAGCGGGGAAGTCCCGCTTCCTCGGGCGTGACCTCGAAGCGACGAAGCCGGCCATTCGCGAGTTCCACCACATGGGTCGGGCCGGTGGTGGTCATCTCGTCGAGGCCATCCGAACCATGGACGATCCAGGCGCGCTCGGTGCCGAGATCGCGAAGGGTCTCGGCGATGGGCTCCAGCCAGCTCGCGGAGAACACGCCGAGCAGGATGCGCTTCACGCCCGCGGGGTTCGAGAGCGGGCCGAGGATGTTGAACATCGTGCGCGTGCCGAGTTCGGTGCGCACCGGCGCGACATTGCGCATGGCGGGGTGATGCGCCGGCGCGAGCATGAAGGCAAAGCCGGTTTCCGTGAGGATTTTCGCCACGATATCCGGGGATTGCCCGATCTTCACACCCAGCGCCTGAAGCACATCCGCCGCGCCGGATTTCGAGGAGGCCGCGCGGTTGCCATGCTTGGCGACCGGCACGCCGCAGGCCGCGACGATCAACCCGGCGAGCGTCGAGACATTCCACGAGCCCGAGGCATCGCCGCCCGTGCCCACCACGTCGATCGCGCCGGCCGGGGCCTCGACCCTCACCATGCGGTCGCGCATGGCACTCACCGCGCCGGTGATTTCCTCGACGCTTTCGCCGCGAACACGCAAGGCCATCAGGAAGCCTGCCATCTGCGCCGGCGTCACCTCGCCCGAGAGCATCTGCGCGAAGGCGAGCGAGGCTTCCTCGCGGGAGAGGGGCAGGCCGGCGGCTGCCTTGGCGATCAGGGGCTTGAAGGCTTCCATCGGGATACTCGTCACGCGGCCTGGCGATGCGCGCGGAATTCACGCGCCATATCCAGGAAATTGCGGAAAATCTGCTGCCCGCCCTCGGTCGCGATGCTCTCGGGGTGGAACTGGACGCCGAAGGTCGGGCAATCGCGATGCTGGAGCGCCATCACGAGGCCATCCTCGCTCTCGGCCGTGGGCACGAGGCAGGCGGGGAAGCTCGCGCGCTCCACCACCAGCGAATGATAGCGCGTGACCGTGAGGCCCTGGTTCATGCCGCGGAACAGGCCCCTGCCATCATGCGTGATCGTCGAAACCTTGCCGTGCACGGGATAGGCGCGGATGACATTCCCGCCGAAGGCCTGCCCGATCGCCTGATGACCGAGGCAGACGCCAAGCAGCGGCACCTTGCCATTGGCCTTCTCGATGGTCTCAACCGAAATCCCTGCTTCCGAAGGCGTGCAGGGGCCGGGGGAGATGACAATCGCCTCATGGCCCAGCGCAAGGAGTTCCTCCGCGCTCATGGCATCATTGCGAAAAACCTCGACCTTTGCGCCCTCGCGTCCGAGCGCGTGCACGACGTTGAAGGTGAAGCTGTCGTAATTGTCGATCAACGCGATGCGCATGGGGGGCTCCATCTGCCGATCATTGCCCGCGTTTGCCGCGGGATGCAAATCGCACCGCTTCCTCCGCCGCGCGGAACAGGGCCTTGGCCTTGTTCTCGCATTCCGCCTGTTCGGAAGCAGGCACTGAGTCATGCACGATGCCGGCGCCGGCCTGCACATGCATCATGCCGTCCTTCACCAGCGCCGTGCGCAGCATGATGCAGGTATCCATCGCGCCATCCGCGCCGAAATAGCCGATCGTGCCGGCATAGGTCCCGCGCTTGTCCTTCTCGAGTTCGTCGATGATCTCCATCGCGCGGATCTTCGGCGCGCCGGAGGTCGTGCCGGCCGGGAAACCCGCCGCCAGCGCATCGAGGATATCGTATCTCGCCCGATCGAGCCGCCCCTCGACATTCGAGACGATGTGCATCACCTGGCTGTAGCGCTCGACGAAGAAGGAATCCGTCACTTCCACCGAGCCGATCTCCGCGACCCGGCCCACATCATTGCGACCGAGATCGAGCAGCATGAGATGCTCCGCGCGCTCCTTGGGGTCGGCGAGAAGTTCCTTCTCCAGCGCCATGTCCTCGGCCGGGGTGGCGCCCCGCCTGCGGGTGCCGGCGATGGGGCGGATCGTCACCACCTTTTTCTTCTCCGGCCCATCCACCACCTTCACGAGGATTTCCGGGCTCGAACAGACGATCTGGAAATCCTGGAAATCGAGATAGCAGAGATAGGGCGAGGGGTTCACGCGGCGCACGGCGCGATAGAGCGAAAAGGCATCGAGATCGAAAGGCGCGGAAAAGCGCTGCGAGAGCACGACCTGGAAGATATCGCCCGCGAGAATGTAGTCCTTGGCCCTGGCGACCATCGCGTGGAATTCCGCAGGCGTGGTGTTGGATTGCGCCTCGGGAATGCGCGCAAGCAGGTCGCCCGCATCACCGCCATGCGGCAGGGGCTCACCGAGCCGGGCGAGCACGTCATGAAGACGGGCCAGCGCCGATTCATGGGCCGCGGCTGGCGGTGTTGCCGATTTCGGGAAAACCGGCGTCACCAGCACAAGCTCGTCCTTCACATTGTCGAAGATCAGCACGACCGTCGGGCGGATCATCAGTGCGTCGGGGACACCGATCTGGTCGGGCTTCGCGGGCGCGAGGCGCTCCATCTCGCGCACCATGTCATAGCCCATGAAGCCGAAAACGCCGCTCGCCATGGGCGGGAGATGCTCGAGGCCGGGAATGCGGCTCTCTGCCAGAACGGCGCGCAAGGCTTCCAGCGGCTTGCCCGGCATGGCCGCGAATTCCGAGCCGTTGCGGGAGATTTCGCTCGTGCCGTTGCGGCAGCGCCAGACCAGATCCGGCAGGAGGCCGATGATCGAGTGCCGGCCCTTGGTGGCGCCACCTTCCACGGATTCGAGCAGGAACGAGGGATGCTCGCCTGCATGGGATTTCAGCTTGAGATAGGTCGATACAGGCGTTTCGAGGTCCGAAACCAGCCGCAACGCCACGCATTGGGGCTGGCCCGCCCGATACAGGCGCTCGAACGTCTCGAAATCCTGCGCAGCCTCCATCAGTTCGCCTGCCCCAGGGTCTGGGCCAGTAGCGCCTCGTTGATGAATACGCCGGCTTCCTTGCGCAGAGCCGCGACATATTGTCGGAACACATCATCCGCCATGCCCTGCGCCAGCTGGCGCGAGAAGGCCGAATTGGCATCCGCCGCCGCATCATAGGGCAGCAGGGTCGATGCCTTCGGCAGGATCAGCAGGCGACCGATGCCGTCCGGTGCCACCGCGCTCGCCACCTTGCCGATCTCGCCCGCGAAGGCGCGCTCCACCCCATTGCGGCCGAGAACCGGATCATTCGAGGTGCGGCGGATGGCCGAGAAAGTCTGCACCGGCGCGCCGAGTTCGGCCGCGACGGAGTGGAAGCTCTCGCCAGCCTCGATGCGCTTCACGAGCGCGGTCGCGAATTCGCCCATCGCCCGGGACTTCTGATCGGCCAGATAGCGCGTGCGGATCTCCGCCTCGACCTCCTCGAAGGCCTTGTCGCGCGCGGGATCGACGCGGTTCACCTCGAACCAGACATGGCTGCCGTCACGCAGGTGGAGCGCCTCGTTGTCGAGGCCGATATCGGAGGCAAAGATCGCGTTCAGCGTCTCCGTGCCGCCCGGCACCGTCAGGCGCTGGCCACCGGGGCCATTGCCGTTGCGATCCAGACCCTCGATCACGAGCGGGCTGAGCCCTGCCGCCTGCCCGGCTTCGGTGAGCGACTTGCCGGCGATACGCTGGTCCTCGATCTTCTTCACGAGGTCATCCACCTTTTGCCTCACGGCCGGGTCGGTGGTGAGTTTCTGCGTCCGGGCATCGAATTCCACCTCGGCGCGCACCTCGGCGAACGGCGTCGCCCGGCCGGGCTCGACCTTCGCCACGCGGATCAGCACGAAGCCGAACGGGTCGCGGATCGGCGCGCTCACACCCCCTTCCGGCAGCGAGAAGATCGCGTCGCGCGTTGCGGCATCCGCCACTTGCGCGCGGGTCTGGAGGCCAAGATCGACATCGACTTCCCTGAGGTTCTTCTCGGCCAGCAGCGCCTCGAAAGTGAGGCCACCGGCGAGCCGATCGGCCGCGGCCCTTGCGGCGGCCTCGGAATCGAAGAGCACGCGCAGGGCACGGCGACGCTCGGGCGAGCCGAAGCGGCCATTCGACACCGCCTGATCATAGAAGGCGCGCAGTTCTGCCTCGCTCAACGTCACGCTGCCCGCGAAAATCTGGGGCGAAACGGTGAGAACCGTCGCCTGCCGGGTTTCCACGGTGCGGAATTCCGCCCTGCGCTCCTCGTGGAAGGCCTTGAGCGCTTCCGCCGTCGGTTCGGCCGGCTCGGGCACCTTCGCGGTGGGGATGGCCACCACCTCGAGGCTGCGCTCCTCCTCCCGATACTGGTGCAGGGCCGCGTTGAAGGTCGAAGGCGCGGTCATGCCACCCACAAGGCCCTGTACGAGTTGCTGGCGCAGCAGGAATTCGCCCTGCTGGCGCAGGAAGGCAGGCTCGGAAAGCCCGCTCTGCTGGAGCAGCGAGAGATAGCGTTCACGATCGAAGCGGCCGCCGGTCTGGAAGATCTCGGCTTCGAGAACGGAGCGGTTCACGCCCTGCTCGTCGAGCGCGAGGCCCAGGCGATTGGCTTTGGCCGAGAGTGCCGCTTCGTCGATCAGGCGGTTCAGGATCTCGCGATCAAGCCCGAAAGCGCGCGCCTCGGCGGTCGTCACCGGGCGGCGGATGCGCCGCTGCAGGTTCTGCAGTTCCGTGTTGAAGGCGTTGCGATAGGCTTCGGCCGAGATCACTTCCTTGCCCACGGTCGCGACATTGCGGGTGGAACCGCCGCGGAAGATGTCGCCGATGCCCCAGATCGCGAAGGAAACGATCAGCAAGCCCATCACGACGGTGAGGACGACGCGGCCGAGCCAGTTGGCAGCAGCGGAGCGGATGGCGGTCATCATGGGCGGATCGGTGCTCCGGTAGCTTTGACGCTCAGTGCGCGTGGATCAAAAATCGGGCCGGACCATAGGGATGGCGAAAACAGAAGGCAAGGCGCGGCCTGCTCGCGCGTTGAACGCTCGCGCGCGGCATGCTACCGGCCGGGCCGGAACAATCCCTGCCTTGATGGAACCTGATCCATGCGCAAGACCCTGATCGCCGGAAACTGGAAGATGAACGGCCTCCGGGCCGACCTTGCGGAAATCCAGGCGATGGGGAAGGGCGCGACACCCGCCCTGCGCGCCAGGGTCGATCTGCTGGTTTGCCCGCCGGCAACGCTGATCTTTACCGCGGCCGCCCTATGCATCGGCACGGGAATCGGTGTCGGCGCGCAGGATTGCCATGCCAAAGCCTCCGGCGCGCATACCGGCGATCTCTCCGCCGGCATGCTCTTCGAAGCGGGTGCGAGCGCGATCATCGTCGGCCATTCCGAGCGCCGCACGGATCATGCCGAGAAGGATACGCAAGTGAAGGCCAAGGCGGAAGCCGCGATCGGGCAGGGGATGATCGCCATCATCTGCGTGGGCGAAACGCGCGCCGAGCGCGAGGCCGGCAAGGCGCTGTCGGTCGTGCGTCGCCAGATCAGGGGCTCGGTCCCCGCCGGCGCGCGGGCGGATCAGGTTGTTGTTGCCTATGAGCCGGTCTGGGCCATCGGCACGGGCCTCACCCCCACCCCTGCGGATATCGCCGAGATGCACGCGGATATCCGCAAGACGCTGCGAGGCGTGCTCGCGAAGGGCGAGGCCGAGAAGTGCCGCATACTCTATGGCGGTTCGGTCAAGCCTTCGAACGCGACCGAAATCCTCGCGCTCGAGGATGTCGATGGCGCGCTGGTGGGTGGCGCGAGCCTCAAGGCGGCGGATTTCCTCGCCATCGCCAACGCGGCCAAATGAGCTATTCGTCATAAAATTCAATATTTTAAGCGAAGAAACGGGGATTTTTTTTACATTAGAGGTGATTTTGGTCTTGCCCCGGACCGGTCGAGAGTGCTTAGAGAGAGGTGCCTATAAAATTTATAGGTGTTGCCATAATTTGGTAAGGAACCATGAGCAACGTATTGCCGTTCAGAAAGCCTGAACCCAGCCGGATGTCCCGGCAGGAATTCAAGGCGATCGTGATGGACATGGTTGCTAAAGGAAACATCCGGGTTGCCACGCATCTCTACCGTGATCATCCGGAACGAGGAATTACGCAGGCTATGATCGAACGGTGCCTTGAGAAAGGCACGGTTCAGCAAGACCCTTACAAGAACAAATTTGGAAATTTTCAGGCTGAGGTTTTTCGCCATATGGCAGGAGAACAAATGACGGTTGTCGCTGCTATTGAGTGGGAATGTCAGGTAATCGTGATCACGGCGTTCTGATGGGAGAGGAGGTTAGGATGAATTACAAATATAAGGAATCTGGCCTCGACAATGTCTGGCTGCAAAACGGGTTCACTGTTGAAGACCATCCGAATTATGGGCAGCTTGTGTCCATTCAGAATGTTCGCGGGTTGCATGACCAAATCGGTCAGTGGCTCGCGACATTGCCACGGAGGTTGACTGGTGCCGAATTCAAATTTCTGCGGATTGAGCTAGACAATTCTCAGCGGGTTCTCGCGCGCCTTTTGGGGGTTGGGGAGCAGAGCATTCGAATGTGGGAAAAGGCTAGGCATAAGCCGATTCCTAATCAGTCTGCAGAACGTCTTCTCCGGGGGATTTATCTGGATTGCCTCAACCCAAATTCGCACCTGAAAACCGTGATGGAGCGGATTACCGACCTTGACGCCGATCTTGCAGCTACCGACCTGCATCTAGCAAATGCCGATATGGAATGGCGAAGGGCGGCATGAGGGTTTCCGGAATTGAGCGTTGCCTTTCCAGACGTCGAGGCTAAAAGGCAGCAGAGTTTTGTTCTGGGACAAGAAAGCTGTCGATGGAAACCGTTCTGATTGCCATTCACCTCGTCATCGTGCTGGCGCTGGCCGGCGTGGTGCTGTTGCAGCGCTCGGAAGGCGGCGGCCTCGGCATGGGTTCGAGCCCCTCTTCCTTCATGACGGGCCGCGGGCAGACGAACCTGCTCTCGCGCACCACGGCGATCCTCGGCGCGGCGTTCTTCGTCACCTCGCTGACCCTCGGCGTCATGGCCGCCCGCAACGCGCCGAAGCGCGCCCCGGTTGGCATTGACGCGCCGGCCCCGCCGACCCTGCCGGGCCAGACCGCGCCGGCTCCGGGCTCGGCCCCGAACGTTCTCGACCAGCTCCGCAACCTGCAGGGCGGCACCGCACCGACCCAGTAAACGTTCGATCAGGGCCTGGGCCCGAAACCGGGGCGTCATCCTTGTGGATGGCGCCTTTTTCATTTGCGCCGAATCGGCGCGCTGGATTAAGGCTCGATTCCCATGACGCGGTACATCTTCATCACCGGCGGCGTGGTTTCCTCCCTCGGCAAGGGTCTCGCCTCCGCAGCTCTCGGCGCGGTGCTTCAGGCACGCGGATATTCGATCCGCCTGCGCAAGCTCGACCCCTATCTGAACGTGGATCCGGGGACCATGAGCCCCTATCAGCACGGCGAGGTCTTCGTGACCGATGACGGGGCGGAAACCGACCTCGATCTTGGCCATTACGAGCGCTTCACCGGGGTTTCGGCCAGAAAGTCGGACAATATCACGACCGGCCGCATCTACCAGGAGATCATCGCCCGGGAGCGGCGCGGCGATTATCTCGGCGCGACCGTGCAGGTCATCCCGCATGTCACGGATGCCATCAAGAATTTCGTGCTCGCGGGCAACGAGGAATACGATTTCGTGCTGATCGAGGTGGGTGGCACGGTGGGCGATATCGAGGGCCTGCCGTTCTTCGAGGCCGTGCGACAGTTGCGCAATGAATTGCCGCAGGGCCATTCCTGCTACATCCACCTCACGCTGCTGCCCTATATTCCCAGCGCTGGCGAGCTGAAGACGAAGCCCACCCAGCACTCGGTGCAGGAATTGCGCTCGATCGGCATCCAGCCGGACATCCTGCTCTGCCGCTGCGATCGCGAGATCCCCGAGGGCGAGAGGAAGAAGCTCGCGCTCTTCTGCAACGTGCGCCCCTCGGCGGTGATCGAGGCGCGCGATGTCGATCAGATCTACGCCGTGCCGCTCGCTTACCATGAAGAGGGGCTCGACCGCGAAGTCCTGCGTGTCTTCGGTCTGGATGAAGGCCCGGAGCCCGATCTTTCGCGCTGGCAGCATATCGTTTCGACCCTGCGCAACCCCGAAGGCGAAGTGACCATCGCCATCGTCGGCAAATATACCGGCCTGAAGGACGCCTATAAATCGCTGATGGAAGCGCTTCACCACGGCGGAATCGCCAACCGGGTGAAAGTGAATTTCGACTGGATCGATTCGGAAATCTTCGAGCGCGAGGATGCCTCGAGTTACCTCGAGCATGTTCATGGTATCCTCGTCCCCGGCGGCTTCGGCTATCGCGGCGCGGAGGGCAAGATCCAGGCCGCGCGCTTCGCCCGCGAGCGCAATGTGCCCTATTTCGGCATCTGCTTCGGCATGCAGATGGCGGTGCTCGAAGCCGCGCGCAATCTCGCCGGGCTGGCTGGCGCATCCTCCACCGAATTCGGTCCCTGCGACATTCCCGTCGTCGGCATGATGACCGAGTGGATGAACAAGGGTCAGCTCGAAACGCGGCAATCGGGCGGCGATCTCGGCGGCACGATGCGCCTCGGGGCCTATGAATCAAGGCTCGTTGCCAATTCGCGCATCGCCGGCATCTATGGCTCGGACGTGATCCACGAGCGCCATCGCCACCGTTACGAGGTGAACATGGCCTTCCGCGACAAGCTGGAGGCGAAGGGCCTGCTGTTCTCCGGCGTCTCGCCCGATGGCCTCTTGCCCGAGACCATCGAATACCCGGATCACCCCTGGTTCGTGGGCGTGCAATATCACCCCGAGCTGAAATCGCGCCCCTTCGAGCCGCATCCGCTTTTCGCAAGCTTCATCGCCGCGGCGATGGCCCAGAGCCGGTTGGTCTGACGCTTTCCTTTCCGGCTCTGGCGAGGCAGGATATTGCGCCGCAGCCGGGGGAATCGCCATGTTCGAGATCGAGGGACGGATGTTCGCGGGCACTTTCGGCGGCCTGCCGCATTTCATCCTGTATTTCATCGTCGCGGCCGCCCTGCTGACGATCTTCGTGCTCGTCTATATGCGCCTGACCGCGCATGACGAAATCGCGTTGATCCGCGAGGGGAATGTCGCGGCGGCCATCGCGCTGGGCGGGAGCCTGATCGGTTTCGTGCTGCCGCTCTCGAAGGCCGTCGCGCAGGCCGTGAGCATCCCCGACATGCTCGTCTGGGGTTTCGCCGCTTTCGTGGTGCAGCTTCTCGCCTATCTCGTCTGCCGCTTCATCGTGCCGGGTCTCTCGGCGAAGGTCGGCGCGGGCAACATCGCGGCGGGCATCACGGTCGCGAGCGTCAGCCTCGGGGCGGGGCTCCTCAATGCTGCCTCGATGAGCGTGTAAGGGCATCGGCGATGAAACGCTCCTCGATGATCTTCCTCGGTGCGACCGGCCTGCTGATCGCCGGCGCATGGCTCGGCCGTTCGGGCGGACCGGTTTCCGACAGCGACAAGGCCGAGATCTACGAGAGCCTCAGCGCCTGCGTGACCGCCAGCGCGATGACGCGCGAGCAATGCGAGGCGGAATTCGCGGCCGCCGAGGAAAAACACCTCACGGAGGCGCCGCGCTTCAACGCGCAGGGGGATTGTGAAGCGCAATATGGCCCGGGCCAGTGCAAGCCCGCGACCATGGCCGGCACGACCTCCTTCCTGCCCAGCCTTGCGGGCGTGATGATCGCGCAGAGGCTTCTCGGCCAGCGCCAGCCGCAAGCGCTTCTGCCGCCTTTGCGCAACCAGCAGCCCTGCGCGCCGGGCTTCACGCCGGCCACACAGCCGGGCTGCGTGGTGCCGCGCTCGACCTCCTCTACCGGCGCGGCGGGCGGCTGGCGCAGCTATTCCACCGCCGCCGGCACGACCGTGAGCCGAAATGCATCCCAGCCCGGCCCCGTCACCGTGCCTCGCAGCATCACCACCGGGCGGGGTGGCGTGCCGAGCGTGCAGAGTTCGACCGTGACGCGCGGCGGCTTCGGCTCGACCGCGCGCTCGACCTCCTCCTCCTCGTCCTCCTGATGCGTCGCCTGACGCTTCCCGAACGGCCGGACTGGCGCGACACGGCGCAGCGCATGGGCTTCACCTTTCACACGGCGGAGGGCACGCCCTATTGGGACGAGAGCGCAGCTTTCGCCTTCAGCCTCCGCGAGGTCGAGGAAGGCATCGAAGCCCCCTCCGCCGAACTCGAAGAGATGTGCCTCGCCTTCGTGGCCGAGGCGATCGGCAGCGAGGAAATCCTCACTTCGCTGGGCATTCCGCGCGATTTCTGGGGCGCGATCCACGAGAGCTGGCAACGCGGCGATCGCAATCTCTATGGAAGGTTCGATTTCGCCTATGCGGGCACCGGACCAGCCAAGCTCTTGGAATACAACGCGGATACGCCCACGGCCCTGTTCGAGACCGGCGTGTTCCAGTGGCACTGGCTGGAAGAGCAGATCGCGCGCGGCGTGCTGCCCGCCGGTTCGGACCAGTATAACTCCGTGCATGAAAGGCTCGTGGAGGCGTTTCGCCATCTCAGGGGCGGTTCAGCCTACCGGCTGCATCTTGCCTGCGCGAGGGATAGCGCCGAGGATCGCGGCACGGTCGCCTATCTCGAGGATTGCGCGAAGGCCGCGGGCCTTTCGACGCGGTTCCTCTTCATGGACGAGATCGGCATTGCGCGCGACGGCACCTTCGTGGACCTCGCCAATGGCGAGATCGACGTGTTGTTCAAGCTCTACCCCTGGGAATGGATGTTCCGGGAGGAATTCGGCCAATCGGTCATCGGCAGCCGCACGCAATTCATCGAGCCGATCTGGAAAGCCGTTCTCTCCACCAAGGCGTTGCTGCCGCATCTCTGGCGGATGCATTCGGGACATCCGAACCTGCTGCCGGCCTATTTTGCCGGGCTGGAAGGCGATGATCTCGGCGCGTCTTTCGTCGAGAAGCCGATCCATTCCCGCGAGGGCGCGAATATCCGGATCATCCGCGACGGCAAGCCGGTCGCCGAGACCTCGGGTCCCTATGACGGCCCGATCATGCGCCAGAAGCTCGTCGATATCCCCGATTTCGGCGGTGGCCATGTGGTGATCGGCGCCTGGATGGTCGCGAGCCAGCCGGCGGGCATGCTGATCCGCGAGGATTCGAGCCTCATCACCGGCAATCTCGCGCGCTTCGTGCCGCATGTCATCGAGCCCTGACGGAGGGCCGGCCCTTGGCCGAACTCTGGCAGGCTTTGCGCGCAAGGAACGCATGGGCTAAACGCTCGAACGGCCCGCACGCGGAAACTCGACCGCAGCGCAGTCCCGAACCACAAGGAGATGGCATGCCGCCGCGCCCCCTCGATCACCTGGTTCTCGGCACCACCGATCTCGATCAGCTCGCCGGAGAGTTCGAGGCGCTGGGCTGGCGCGTGGGCGCGCGCAACCGCCATCCATGGGGCACGGAAAACCGCCTGATCCAGTTCGCGGACGAAACCTTTCTCGAATTGATCTCGGTGGGCGAGGGCGCGCAGGTGCCGCCGCATCAGCCGGGTTTCTTTTCCTTCGGTGCCTTCGTGGCGGAGGCCATCGCGCGCCGGCCCGGTCTCTCGATGATGGTGCTCAGAAGCGAGAATGCGAAGGCCGATGCCATGCGCTTCGCAAGCGAAGGCGTGGGCTCCTTCGCCCCGTTCGATTTTGCCCGCAAGGGCGTGAAGGCGGATGGCACGGAGGTGGAAGTCGCCTTCACACTGGCCTTCGCGCATGCGCGAGACCTGGCCGAATGCGGTTTCTTCGTCTGCCAGCAGCATTTTCCGGAGAATTTCTGGTCGCCGGCGCTCCAGCAGCACCCCAATGGTGCCAGCGGCATCTCCCGCGTGACGCTCGTGGCGGAAAACCCCTCCGATCATCACATCTTCCTCTCGGCTTTCGCCGATTGCCGCGAGATGCGCGCCTCTTCATCGGGGATCGCGCTGGATTGCGGCCGGACACGGGTGGAAATTGTCACGCCCGACACGTTCCGCTTCCTCTATGGTGTCGAAGCCCGGACGAGCCCCCCGCATTTCGCCGGCTTTGGCCTGAGGGTCGCCGAGCCGGCCGCGGTCGCCAGGCAGGCGGTGCGGATGGGGCTTGGCATGGTTGCCGCCGGCGATGTCTTCACCATCGAGCCGCGCCCCGGCTTCGCCACCGCGATCCGGCTTGAGCGTTTGGTGGCGTGACGGCCGCTGGCCGGGCCTCCCGGCATGGCGGGGCTTGCGATCAAACCGCCGAGGGCCTATCGCGAAGGCCGCTCCGGACCCCTCCCGGAGAACAGAGGATCCTCGATGACGGATGTGACCATCGGTCCCGTGACTTTCGGGAACAGCCGGCCCTTCGCGCTGATCGCCGGCCCCTGCCAGATGGAAAGCCGCGACCATGCCTTCGCGATGGCCGGCAGCCTGAAGGAAATCTGCGAGAGCCTGGGTATCGGGCTCGTCTACAAATCCTCGTTCGACAAGGCGAACCGCACTTCCGGCAAGGCGGCGCGCGGCATCGGGCTCGAGAAGGCGCTGGCGGTCTTCGCCGATATCCGAAGCGATTTCGGCCTGCCGGTCATCACCGATGTGCATGAGCCCGGCCAATGCGCGGAAGTGGCGAGCATCGTCGATTGCCTGCAGATCCCCGCCTTCCTCTGCCGGCAGACCGATCTGCTCGTCGCGGCCGCGAAAACCGGCGCGGCGATCAACGTGAAGAAGGGCCAGTTCCTCGCGCCGTGGGACATGAGGAATGTCGTCGCGAAGATCATCGATGCCGGCAATACCCGCGTGATGGCCTGCGAGCGCGGCACGAGCTTCGGCTACAACACGCTCATCACCGACATGCGCGGCCTGCCGACCATGGCCGAGCAATGCGCCTGCCCCGTCATCTTCGATGCGACCCATTCCGTGCAGCAGCCGGGCGGGCAGGGCGGTTCTACCGGCGGGCAGCGCGAATTCGTGCCGGTTCTCGCCCGCGCCGCGATCGCGGTGGGGGTTGCCGGTCTCTTCATCGAGACGCATGAAAACCCGGACAAGGCCCCCTCCGATGGCCCGAACATGGTGCCGCTCCACGAGATGAAGGCGCTGCTCGCGCGGCTCAAGGCCTATGACAAGGTGACGAAAAACCTCTGAGCGGGGTTGACTTTGGGCGACTGCATCGCCACCCCGGTTGCCGGTTCTTCAACTCCCGCTTCAATCCTTCCCGCCATGTCCTCGACATCGCCTGTCCTGCTGGCTTTTCTGTTCGGCTTCTCCGCCCCGCAGACCGAGGGCGATGCCGCCTGCAACCGCATCCGCGAGAAGGAACGCCACGCCTATTGTCACTGCATCACGGCGCATGGCGGCAAGGTGGAGGAGCATGTCGGTCCGGGCCGCTCCGCTTTCGCGCGCGAGCCGGGCAAGCAGGCGGGAATTATGTCCTGCATGGAACGGCGCGGCTTCGGCGTCTGATCGGCTCAGCGGCCCCGATAGGGTGCCACGCCCTGATCGGGCAGCCAGATATTCTTCGGCGCCTCGCCATGCTGCCAGAAGACATCGATCGGGATTCCCCCGCGCGGATACCAGTAGCCGCCGATGCGGAAGAACAAGGGCTCCAGCAGCTCCACGAGCTTCCGGCCGATGCCCACCGTGCAATCCTCGTGGAAGGCGCCGTGATTGCGGAACGCGCCGAGATAGAGCTTGAGCGATTTGCTCTCCACCAGCCACTTCCCCGGCACGTAATCGATCACGAGGATGCCGAAATCCGGCTGCCCGGTGACGGGGCAGATCGAGGTGAATTCCGGGCAGGTGAAGCGCGCGAGATAGGGGCTGTCCGGGTGCGGATTGGGCACGCGATCCAGAACCGCTTCCTCGGGGGAAGCGGGAAGGGCAGACGCCTTGCCAAGCTGCATGGTTTCGAACGGAGCGGCCATCGGATCATTTCCTGTGCGGAGTTTGGCGGGCTCTAACCTAAAGGCAGCCGCTCCGCCACCTCGGAATCGAGCGCGAGATCGTCGCGGGTGCCGGGAAGTTCAGGTTCTGACATATGGATGCGCGGGAAATCCATGCGCAAGATGCGCGCGAGATGGCTGACTTGTCGCCTTTCCGGTTGCGAAATCATGCTCGCCTTCGGACCTGTTTTCCGAGCATGCCTGCTGGCGAAAAACCGGTTTCCACTTTTTTGCGGCATGCAGGTCTGTCCTTGTCGCATGCCTTCAGGGCGAAAAACCGGTTTCCACTTTTTTGCGGCATGCTCTAAGGAGCCGCCAGCGGTTGCGAAAAGCCATCTGGAGGAATTGGACTCATGACTTTGATTGTGGATGTGATTGCACGCGAGATCCTCGACAGCCGCGGCAACCCGACCGTTGAGGTCGATGTCGTGCTGGAAGACGGCGCGCTCGGCCGTGCGGCGGTCCCCTCGGGCGCTTCGACCGGCGCGCATGAGGCGGTGGAACTGCGCGATGGCGGCGCTCGCTATCTGGGCAAGGGCGTGACCAGGGCGGTCGAGAACGTCCTGACCGAAATCTCGGATGCGATCACCGGCATGGATGCCGAGGATCAGGTCGCGATCGACCACGAAATGCTGAAGCTCGACGGCACGAAGAACAAGTCCCGCCTTGGCGCGAACGCCATTCTCGGCGTATCGCTCGCGGTGGCGAAGGCCGCCGCGGAATCCCGTGGCCTGCCGCTCTATCGCTATGTCGGCGGCACCAATGCCCGCGTGCTCCCGGTGCCGATGATGAACATCGTCAATGGCGGCGCGCATGCCGACAACCCCATCGACTTCCAGGAATTCATGATCATGCCGATCGGCGCGCCGTCCTTCGCGGAAGGCCTGCGGATGGGCGCGGAAGTGTTCCACACGCTGAAGAAGGCGCTGAAGGACAAGGGCCACAACACCAATGTGGGGGATGAGGGCGGGTTCGCGCCGAACCTCAAGAGCGCCGAGGCCGCGCTCGATTTCGTGATGGCCGCGATCGAGAAGGCTGGGTTCAAGCCGGGCCGCGATGGCGACATGGCGATCGCGCTCGATTGCGCCTCGACCGAGTTCTTCAAGAACGGCGTCTACGATTATCACGGTGAGAAGAAGAAGCGCGATATCAAGGCGCAGGTGAAGTATCTTGAGAAACTTGTCGCGGATTATCCCATCGTTTCCATCGAGGACGGCATGGCCGAGGACGATTGGGAGGGCTGGAAGCTGCTGACCGATCGCATCGGTGCGAAATGCCAGCTCGTGGGGGATGATCTCTTCGTGACCAACGTCACGCGCCTCAGCCAGGGCATCAGCACCCGGACCGGCAACTCCATCCTCGTGAAGGTGAACCAGATCGGTTCGCTGACCGAGACGCTCAACGCCGTGGAGATGGCGCAGCGCGCGGGCTACACCGCCGTGATGAGCCATCGCTCGGGCGAGACGGAGGATGCCACCATCGCCGATCTCGCGGTCGCCACGAATTGCGGGCAGATCAAGACGGGATCGCTCGCGCGTTCGGATCGCACCGCGAAATACAACCAGCTCCTGCGCATCGAGCAGGAACTGGGCGACATGGCCCTCTATGCCGGCCGCGCGGCGCTGAAGGCCCTGGCCTGAGCGCCATGACCCTCAGCCCGCGCGCCCTCGCGGCCTTGGCGATGCTCGGTGCCGTGTCGATCTATGGCACCAACTTCGCCATCTCGCGCCATGCGGTGCTGAACGGCTTCACCGTCCTCGACATGACGGCCCTGCGCTTCGGCGTGGCGGCCGTCCTGCTTTTTCCATTGTTTCTGAAGGCCGGTGGCTTGCGCGATTGTGCCGGCATCGGCTGGGGCAGGGGGCTGATCCTCACCCTCTCCTCCGGTCTGCCGATGACGCTCCTGATGATGCAGGGGCTTTCGCTCTCGCCGGCCGCGCACGGCGCTTCCATCGGCCCCGGCACCGTCACGGTGATCGGCGCGGTGGGGGGCTGGCTCATTTTCGGGGCGGATCCCGGCCGGCGGGGCTGGCTGGGAATCGGGGTTGTTCTGGGTGGCCTCGCACTGATTGCGCTCGCAGCGACAACCTCCGGCGCGCGCAATGTGCTGCTGGGTGATCTCTGTTTCTTCGGCGTGGGCCTGCTCTGGGGAGGCTATCCGCTGCTGCTGCAATTGTGGAAGGTGGATGCTCTGCGCGCGACATCCGTGCTGGCCGTGCTCTCCGCGCTCGTCTTCTGGCCGTGGTATCTCTTCAACGGCGCGGAACGGTTGCTCGCCCTGCCGATCGGCGCAGTTTTTTTTCACGGCTTCAATCAGGGCGTGCTGAACATGATCATCGGCCTCTGGATGTGGGGACATGCGGTGAAGCTCGTGGGTGCCGCCGAATCGGGCAGGTTCCCGCCGCTCATCCCGGTCATCGGCACAATCTCCGCCATTCCGCTGCTGGCCGAATGGCCGGGCCCGGTCCAATGGGCGGGAATTGCGCTGATTGTCTCTGGCCTCGCGGTGACGAGCAGGCGGTGACGCTCAGCGCTTGATCAACATGCCCTGTCCCGTGGGCAGGGTGAGGATGGAGAGGCCCTGCCTGGCCGCGAAGGCGTTCCAGGCGCGATATTGTTCCTCGTGGCCGGCGAAAGCGTAATCATCGAGCACGATCACCGCGCCGGGAACGAGACGCGGCCAGAGGATTTCAGCCGACGAGATCTCGGCGCCGGCATGGTTCAGATCGATCGAGAGATAGGCGATCGGCCCGGTTTCAATGCCCTCCAGCGATTGCGGAAGTATGCCCTTCACGAGTTCGGCATTCGGCACATCTGCGAAGACGGCCTTCGTGAACGCGTAGACATCGCGGTGGTACATCACGGCGTTGCGCCGGGCGATCTCGGCGGATTCGGCCTCCGAGGCGCCCTTGCCGGGAATGCCGGCGAACGTGTCGAACAGGAAGAAGCGGCGATCCGCGTGCTTCGCGAAATCGGTGCAGCGGCAGATCATCGAAGAGAATATGCCGGTATGCACGCCAAGTTCGACAAAATTGCCCTGAAGCTGCAGCGCACTTTTCGCGGCCCAAACACAGACATGCGCCCGCCAGCGGATATCCGGCACTTCCGGCCAATGCGGCTCGTTCGCCTTCACCACGGCCGCCCAGGCCTTCTCGAAGACCGGGTCGCTCAGGAAGGAGATGTTCTTGTGCTTCACGCCAAGCCCGTCTGACGCGTAGAGCGGGCGGAAGCTGCGACGACGCCGGAAAAGGCCCAGCAACCCGCCCGATCCGGTCTTCTGTCCTGTCGAAGGAATGGTCATGCCGCGCTCCTGCTCCCAAGTCGCAGATCAAACGAATTGATGGTGCGGCTTCCTAAGCGGAACGGCGCGCAGGCGCAAGCGTAGCCACCAACCCTTCCTTAACGCTGATCGGCGATCATCGGGGCATGATCGTCCATACCCGCCGCCGCCGCATCCTTGCTCTCGTGGCTTTTCACAGCCTGGCCTGGAGCGCGAGCGCCTACTTCCTGCATTCCGCCCAGACCGGCGATCGCGGGCTTGCGGCCAAGCGCGAGGCCAAGATCCGCACCGAGGAGATCACGCGGGAAATCGCCGATCTCCGGGCCGAAAAACAGGCCTGGGAGCGTCGGGTGAGCCAGCTTTCGAACCAGAAGGTGGATCGCGACCTGATCGACGAACGCAATCGCGCCATGCTGAACCTCGTGCACCGCAGCGACGTGGTCATCCTCCTCGATAGATAGAGGCTCGCCGGATCGGCCATGCGCCAGACGCAGGGCTGGGCCGGGTTTTCAGCTCCCGCTCATTGTGCATCGCACAAAAGCGGCCGTTTCGTGACATCCCATGCGCAGATGGCATAGGTCTCTTTCTTGCGAAAAGCTTCTGGCGCTCGCCCGTTTGTGGCACTAGGCTTCTGCTCAATTAGGCAATTCGAGGCAGGTCGTCCGGCTCGCAAGATCGGCGCCGAAGCTTCGAGGGAAGCGAAACGTCACCAGCCCCGCCCAGGCGGGGAGAGGATGCGAGGGGAGAAGATGGCAAGCAACGGAGCCCAGATCGCGGGCAACGCCACCAAAGGCGCGCCTGCTCCGGCGAAGAAAGCGGCAAAAGTCACGACGGCGAAACGTGCCACCGGCCCTAAGCCCTTCACGAAGGACGAAGATCTCCGCGCCTATCGCGACATGTTGCTGATCCGCCGCTTCGAGGAGAAGGCCGGCCAGCTCTATGGAATGGGCCTCATCGGCGGCTTCTGCCACCTCTATATCGGCCAGGAGGCCGTGGTGGTCGGCATGCAGATGGCGACCATTGCGGGCGATCAGGTCATCACTGGCTACCGCGATCATGGGCATATGCTCGCCTGCGGCATGGAAGCCAATGGAGTCATGGCCGAGCTGACGGGCCGGAAGGGCGGTTACTCGCGCGGCAAGGGTGGCTCGATGCACATGTTCAGCCGCGAGAAACATTTCTATGGCGGCCATGGCATTGTCGGCGCGCAGGTCGCACTCGGCACGGGCCTCGCGTTTGCGAACCGCTATACCTCGAACGGAAATGTGAGCCTCGCCTATTTTGGTGACGGCGCCGCGAACCAGGGCCAGGTCTACGAGAGCTTCAACATGGCGGAGCTCTGGAGCCTGCCGGTGGTCTACATCATCGAGAACAACCGCTACGCGATGGGCACGGCGGTGAGCCGCGCCTCCGCGCAGCAGGATTTTTCGAAGCGCGGCGTCTCCTTCAACATTCCCGGCGAGCAGGTGGATGGCATGGATGTTCAGGCCGTGCGCGAGGCGGGAGCGCGCGCCATCGCGCATGCCCGCTCCGGCAAGGGGCCGTATATCCTCGAGATGCAGACCTACCGCTATCGTGGGCACTCCATGTCCGACCCGGCGAAATATCGCTCGAAGGACGAGGTGGAGAAGATGAAGAACGAGCACGACCCGATCGAGCAGGTGCGTGCGCGACTTCTCGGCAAGCACAAGGTTTCCGAGGACGAGATCAAGGCCATCGATGCCGAGATCCGCAAGATCGTGAATGAAAGTGCGGAATTCGCGACCGTCGATCCCGAGCCGGATGTCTCCGAGCTCTGGACGGATATCTTGCTGTGAGGCCGGCTGATGTTCGGATGGCTGAAATCATTGTTTGGTAACGGGGGTACCGGCGGCGCAGGTGCGATCGCCCCCACGTTTGCTGCAGATTTCGATCAAGAGGAAAGCGAGATTGTACCGAATGCAACCGAAGTAGAATTTGTGAAATCCACAGTCGCTCAACTTGAAGTGCTAGGACTGAAGATCAATGCTGGCGCTGAATTTGATTTGACCGCCTATACCGCGTCAATTCTGCGGATTTTTGAGAACAGTATAGGCTTTCATGATGTAGACGAAACCCAAAATCGGTTCAAGATGTTCTCCCCATACCCGGAACTGAACGTTCTCTGGGGTATGGCGGAGCTCTCTAAATACTATCCGTTTGTGAACGCGATTGCCATTGGCGACCATTGCTATGATGTAATAGAAGAAGAACAATTTTACGAGTTAATTTCTCAGATATTTACCATTACAGGAAGTGATTGGCCTTTAAGTGAAATTGATATCGTCAATTTTATGTTGGTGCGTCCAGGCAATATGGCGAGATCAACACTTTATATTTCGTCAGAAAATCATAAGGCTGAGATACAGTTCCGACACTGGAAGGACTTCGATGAATCGATATTCGGTTCCTTGAATAGGAACTGTCCTCCAGGTGTTAAGAGCCGGTTTGGTTATTCCGGCGATGGCGGATCAATTTGTATACTCTGGCTCCCGCCAGAACAAATCCAAGCAGTCAGCAAGTTCGTTGGGCTCGAATTTATAGTCCCGACTGGCGAAGAAAATTCCTAAGGAACCCCATGCCGATCGACATTCTCATGCCCGCGCTCTCGCCCACGATGGAGAGCGGAACCCTCGCCAAATGGCTGAAAAAAGAGGGCGACAAGATCAAATCCGGCGATGTGATCGCCGAAATCGAGACCGACAAGGCCACGATGGAAGTGGAAGCGGTCGACGAAGGCATTCTCGCGAAGATCCTTGTGCCGAACGGCACCGAGAATGTCGCGGTCAATACCAGGATCGCTGTGATCGCCGCTGAAGGTGAGGATGCGGGCGCTGCGGGCTCTGCCCCGGCTGCTGCCGCCACGGCCGCTTCGGCCCCGGCTCCTGTGGCTGCCCCCGCTGCGGCGGTTGCCCCCACGGTTCCTGCTGCACCCAGAACCGAAATCCCGGCCTATGACGCCGGCACGGAATTGCCCGCCGGCGCCGAGATGGTGAAGATGACCGTGCGCGAGGCGCTCCGCGACGCCATGGCCGAGGAAATGCGCCGCGATGACAAGGTCTTCGTCATGGGCGAGGAAGTTGCGGAATATCAGGGCGCCTACAAGGTGACGCAAGGCCTGCTGCAGGAATTCGGCGCGCGGCGCGTGATCGACACCCCGATCACCGAGCACGGCTTCGCGGGCGTCGGCGTCGGCGCGGCGATGACGGGCCTCAGGCCAATCGTCGAGTTCATGACCTTCAACTTCGCGATGCAGGCCATCGACCATATCATCAACTCGGCCGCGAAGACGCTCTACATGTCCGGCGGCCAGCTGGGCTGCCCCATCGTGTTCCGCGGGCCCAACGGGGCTGCGGCGCGCGTCGCGGCCCAGCACAGCCAGGATTACGCGGCCTGGTATTCGCAGATCCCCGGCCTGAAGGTCATCCAGCCCTACACGGCGGCGGATGCGAAGGGCCTGCTGAAGGCCGCGATCCGCGACGAGAACCCGATCATCTTCCTCGAGAACGAGATCCTCTACGGCCAGTCCTTCGACGTGCCGAAGGTGGATGACTGGCTGCTGCCGATCGGCAAGGCCCGCGTCGCCCGCATGGGCAAGCATGTGACGCTCGTCTCCTTCGGCATCGGCATGACCTACACCATGAAGGCGGCGGATGCGCTGGCCGGCGAAGGCATCGAGGCGGAAGTCATCGATCTGCGCACCATCCGCCCGATGGATATCGCGACGGTCATCCGCTCCATCCAGAAGACCAACCGCTGCGTCGCCATCGAAGAGGGCTGGCCGCAATCGGGCGTCACCAGCGAAATCGGCATGCGCATCATGGAAGAGGCCTTCGATTACCTCGATGCGCCGGTCATCCGCGTCACCGGCAAGGACGTGCCGATGCCCTATGCCGCGAACCTCGAGAAGCTGGCGCTTCCGAATGTCGGCGAGGTCGTCGCGGCGGCGAAAGCCGTGTTGTATCGCTAAGCATCAGGATCGGGGAGAAACACCATGCCCATCAACATCCTGATGCCCGCCCTCTCGCCCACGATGGAAAAGGGCAACCTCGCCAAGTGGCTGAAAAAAGAGGGCGATCCGATCAAATCCGGCGATGTCATCGCCGAGATCGAGACCGACAAGGCCACGATGGAAGTCGAAGCGGTCGATGAAGGAATCCTCGCGAAGATCGTCGTTCCGGCGGGCTCGCAGGATGTGCCGGTGAACCAGCTCATCGCGCTCATCGCAGGCGAGGGCGAGGATGCGAAGGCTGTCGCGGTGGGGGGCGGGGCGGCGGCAGCTGCACCGGTTCCTGCGGCAGCTGCACCGGTTCCTGTGGCGGCGGCTTCGGCTGCTGCGCCCGCTCCTGTAGCGGCGTCCGCGCCGGCCGCTTCCGGTTCGCGCGTCTTCGCGTCGCCGCTCGCCAGGCGCATCGCCAGGCAAGCGGGCATCGATCTTGCCGCCGTGAAGGGCTCCGGCCCGCATGGCCGCGTGGTGATGGCCGATGTCGAGGCCGCGAAGGCTGGCGCAGGCTCGCCTGGCGGCGCCAGGATCATCCCGATGCCGGGTGCAGCGGCGCCCGCTCCGGCCCCGGCAGCAATGGCCTCCGGCCCCTCGGCGGATTCGGTCAAGAAGCTCTTCGCGGAAGGCTCCTACGAGGAAGTGCCGCATGACAACATGCGCAAAACAATCGCGCGTCGCCTCTTGGAATCGAAGCAGACGGTTCCGCATTTCTATGTGACGGTGGATTGCGAGCTCGATGCGCTGCTGGCCCTGCGCGAACAGATCAACAAGGCCGCCCCGGTGAAGGACGGCAAGCCCGCCTACAAGCTCTCGGTCAACGACATGGTCATCAAGGCCATGGCGATGGCGCTGAAGGCCGTGCCGGATGCCAATGTCTCCTGGACCGACAGCGCCATGCTGAAGCACAAGCATGCCGATATCGGCGTGGCGGTATCCATCCCCGGCGGGCTCATCACGCCGGTCATCCGCGATGCCTGCCACAAGACCCTCTCCGCCATCTCCAACGAGATGAAGGATCTCGCGGCGCGTGCGAAGGCCCGCAAGCTCAAACCCGAGGAATATCAGGGCGGCACCACGGCGGTTTCCAACCTCGGCATGTTCGGGGTGAAGGATTTCGCGGCCATCGTGAACCCGCCGCATGCCACCATCCTCGCGGTGGGCGCGGGTGAGCAGCGCCCGGTGGTGAAGAACGGCCAGCTGGCGATTGCGACGGTGATGTCCGTCACCCTCTCCACAGACCATCGCGCGGTGGATGGCGCGTTGGGTGCGGAACTCATGGCCGCCTTCAAGGGCTATATCGAAAACCCGATGGGGATGCTGGTTTGAGGGCGTAACATGTTCAGGCAAAGCGGGAGCCGGTTCGCGTGCGGATAGCCGGTGTCGACGGCCGGCCTTCGACGGAACTCGGCAGCGGCTTCTTCGATGTGAGCACGGTCGCTTGGCCGCTCGCGATCGAGGGCGGCGCATCTCGATGCCGAGAACACCGCCGCCATCGGGCGGGCGCTGGCGCCGGGCATCCGCGATCTTCTTGGCCTTTGACCGCGATCAAGGAGGAACAGGGGCGTAACGTTCAGGCTTGTTTCACCCCCAATGCCAAGGAGGATGGGATGAGCAACACCCCGCATGAACTGCACGAGGAATTCCCCGAATTCGCTTCCAAAATGACGGCGCTGAAGACCGGCAACGCGCATTTCGCGAAGCTCGCGGAAAAATATCACGAGATCAACCGGGCCGTGCATCGCGCCGAGACGCATGTGGAGCCGATGGATGATCTCTCGATGGACCAGCTGCGCAAGCAGCGCATGAAACTGAAAGACGAGATCTACGCCATGCTCGTCGCTGCCTGAAACGGCGCGCGGACATGGCCCGAACGAAAGGAAGAAGGCCATGTCCGCTTATGACGTCATCATCGTCGGCTCCGGCCCCGGCGGCTATGTCGCCGCCATCCGCGCCGCGCAGCTCGGCTTCAGAATCGCCATCGTCGAGCGCGAGCATCTCGGCGGCATCTGCCTCAACTGGGGCTGCATCCCCACCAAGGCGCTGCTCAGAAGCGCGGAGATCTACCACTACGCGAAGCACGCGAAGGATTACGGCCTCAGGATCGAGGGGAACATCACCTTCGATCCGGCCGATGTGGTGAAGCGCTCGCGCGGCGTGTCGGCGCGGCTCAATGGCGGCGTCGGCTTCCTGATGAAGAAGAACAAGATCGACGTGATCTGGGGCGAGGCTAAGATCAGCAAACCCGGCGAGGTGGTTGTTTCGGAAACGAAAAAGCCCGCCGTGCAGCCGCAGAACCCGGTTCCCAAGGGCGTGCAGGGCCCGGGCACCTACAATGCGAAGCACATCATCGTCGCGACTGGCGCGCGTCCCCGCGTGCTGCCGGGCCTCGAACCCGATGGCAAGCTGATCTGGACCTATTTCGAGGCGATGGTGCCGCCGATGATGCCGAAGAGCCTCATCGTGATGGGCTCGGGCGCGATCGGCATCGAATTCGCCTCGTTCTTCCGCACGATGGGCGCGGAGGTGACCGTCGTCGAGGTGATGGGGCAGGTGATGCCGGTGGAGGATGCCGAGATCTCCGCCATCGCCCGCAAGTCCTTCGAGAAGCAGGGAATGAAGATCCTCACCAGCACGAAGGTGACGAAGGTCGAGAAGGGCGCGAATTCCGTCACGGCCCATATCGAGGACGACAAGGGCGCAAAGCAGACCATCACGGCCGAGCGGATGATCTCGGCCGTGGGCGTGGTCGGCAACATCGAGAACCTCGGCCTTGAGGCCCTTGGTATCAAAACCGATCGCGGTTGTGTCGTCACCGATGGTTACGGCCGCACCAACGTGCCGGGCATCTACGCCATTGGCGATGTCGCGGGACCGCCGATGCTTGCGCACAAGGCCGAGCATGAGGGCGTGATCTGCATCGAGCACATCAAGGGCCTCGATGTTCACCCGATGGACAAGCACAAGATCCCGGGCTGCACCTATTGCCACCCGCAGGTGGCGAGCGTGGGCCTCACCGAAGCCAAAGCCAAGGAGGCCGGCTATACCCTCAAGGTCGGGCGGTTCTCGTTTGCGGCGAATGGCAAGGCCATCGCGCTCGGCGAGGATAACGGCCTCGTGAAAACCATCTTCGACGCCAAGACCGGCCAGCTTCTCGGTGCGCATATGGTGGGCGCGGAAGTGACCGAGCTCATCCAGGGCTATGTGGTGGCGATGAACCTCGAGACCACCGAGGAAGACCTGATGCACACCATCTTCCCGCACCCCACGCTTTCCGAGATGATGAAGGAGAGCGTGCTCGATGCCTATGGAAGGGCGCTGAATGCGTAAATTCTTCAATGGCCTGCTCTGTCCAGCTTTCGTCGCTTCGGCCATACCCGCCTTCGCCTCCAGCCCGGATGCGTGGGAAGAACTCTGGAAGAAGAGCGAGGCGGCGTGCCTCCAGGCCTCCAGCCTGAAGCAGGCGAAGTCGAACGTTGTGCTCGATTTCGAAGCCGTGGTCGTGCGCGTCGTGAACGGGCGCTTTCCGCAGCCGCACATGAACAATGCGGCCACCACGGTCTATTGCCTCTACGACAAGAAAACCGGCAAGGTTGAGATCGCCGAGCCGAGCGCGCCCTGATCGCGGCGGACGGAGAACACGGGGAAGGGGGAAAACGATGCGTCTCTGGGCTTTGGGAATGCTGATCGCCGCAATGCTCGCGGCTGCTCCGGCGCGCGCCTGCGAGGGCGGAGATTGTGCGAATGGCCTCGCCTACGCGGCCTACGGGCCCGCCAAGGCGAATACGCTGGTCGTGTTCCTGCATGGCGATGTCTCGGGCGGCGGCCCTGCGGATTACATGTATGCCCATGCGAAGAGCTTCGCGGCTTCGCGCAAGGGCGTCGTGGCCGTGGCACTGCTGCGGCCGGGCTATTACGATCGCGAGGGTAAGCGCAGTTCAGGCCATGATGGCGGGCGGCGCGACACCTTCCATGCCTCGAACAATCGCACGATTGCCGGCGCCATCAGCGAACTTAAGGCGAAATACGGCGCGACACGGGTGATCGGCCTTGGCCATTCTGCGGGAGCGGGCACCCTCGGCGTGCTCGCGGGAAGCAATGCCGGGCTGCTGAACGGCGTGGTGCTTGCGTCCTGCCCCTGCGATGTGCGTGCCTGGGATATGCATCGTGGCCGCCAGCGAGGCTCCTCCTCGCAATCCCCGATCGATTATCTCGGCAGTGTGCCCGCCGGGACGCCGATTGTGGCGGTGACCGGCTCCGGTGACGAGAACACGACGCCGGCTCTGGCCGAAGCCTATATCAGCAAGGCGCGTGCGTTGGGACTGCCCGCGCGGGTGCAAATTGTGGGCGGCGGGCATAACTTTGGTGGGGCAATTGGCAGCACGGCGATCTCCGCTCTTGGTGGCATGGTGCGTTGAGCGAAAGGTTTCTCATGTTCGGCTACCCGCTTCTGTGGACCCTGCTGCTCGGCCTCGTCGCGGGGTGGCTTGCCACGAAAATCGTCGGCGGCACGGGTGGCATCCTCCGCAACCTCGTCATTGGCCTTGTCGGTGCGCTTGTCGGCCACTGGATCTTCGGGGCCTTGGGCATCTGGGTTGGCGGACCGATCATCACGAGCTTCCTCGCGGCGGTGTTCGGCGGGGTGATCGTGATCGTCATCGGCCGTTTCCTCGGGCGTTGATGCAGGGCGCCCATGCTGAAAGCGATGCTTGTTTCCGCCTTTCCGGGGCCCTAATTGAGCGCATTCCATTCCAGACGGGGACCTCATGGCCACGATCGACCTTCTCAACAACGATCCGCGCAGGAAGGGTGAGAATTCTTCTCAGGGCAAGACGGGCGTGAGCGCCCTTTCGCGCCACCCGGAAAAGGCGCATCGGCCGGATAACCCCATTCAGCGCAAGCCCGATTGGATCCGCGTGAAGGCGCCCGGCTCGCCCGGCTGGAAGGAGACGCAAACAATCGTGAAGGAGAACGGCCTCGTCACCGTCTGCGAGGAAGCGGGCTGCCCCAATATCGGCGAGTGCTGGGAGAAGAAGCACGCGACCTTCATGATCATGGGCGACACCTGCACGCGGGCCTGCGCCTTCTGCAACGTGAAGACCGGCATGCCGCAGCCGCTCGACCCCCATGAGCCGGATTACGTCGCCACCGCCACCGCGAAGCTCGGGCTCGAACATGTGGTGGTGACTTCGGTCGACCGCGACGATCTCGACGATGGCGGTGCGGAGCATTTTGCTGAGACCATCCGCGCGATTCGGCGGGCCTCGCCCAAGACGACGATTGAAATCCTCACGCCGGATTTTCTTCGCAAGCCCGGCGCGCTGGAAGTGGTGGTGAAGGCGCGGCCCGATGTGTTCAACCACAATCTCGAAACCGTGCCGTCCAACTACCTGAAGGTCCGCCCCGGCGCGCGCTACTTCCACTCCATCCGCCTGCTGCAGCAGGTGAAGGAGCTGGACCCGACCATCTTCACCAAATCCGGCATCATGGTCGGGCTTGGCGAGGAGCGGAACGAGGTGCTGCAATTGATGGACGACCTGCGCTCGGCGGAGGTGGATTTCATCACGATCGGGCAATATCTCCAGCCCTCGAAGAAGCATCACCCGATCATCAAGTTCGTGACGCCGGACGAGTTCAAGGCCTACGAGACCATCGCTTACACTAAGGGCTTCCTGATGGTCTCCTCGAGCCCGCTCACGCGCTCCTCCCACCATGCGGGCGAGGATTTCGCGCGTCTGAAGGCGGCGCGCGAGGCCAAAGCACGCGGCTGATGCCCCGCTTCGAGACCACCCGCCTCGTGCGCCACGCGCCGCAGACGATGTTCGACCTCGTCGCGGATATCGAGCGCTATCCCGAATTCGTGCCGATGTGCACGAGCCTCGTCATCCGTCGCCGCAACTCGGATGAGCTGGGCCGTGAGGTTCTGACCGCCGACATGGCCATCGGCTACAAGATGATCCGCGAGGTCTTCACCACGCGCGTGGTTCTGGATCGCGGCGGCGAGGACCAGCCGCCGCGCATCCTTGTCAGCTATGTCGACGGGCCGTTCCGGCATCTCGAGAACCGCTGGACCTTCCTGCCGCTGGAAGGCGTCGCGCGGCCTTCGGGCGAGGGCGCGACAATGCCGGCGCCTGTGGGCTGCCGGGTGCAGTTCTTCATCGATTACGAATTCAGGAGCCGCACTTTCCAGCTTCTCGCCGGCGCGGTGTTCGAGACCGTGTTCCGCAAGATGGCCGAAGCGTTCGAGAAGCGGGCGGATGTGCTGGCGCGGCGCGGGCCGCAGGGCTGACCCGCGGGGTTTTCACGCCGCAGCGAAGCCGGCCTGCTCCGCGAGGTCGAGCAACATCAGAAGCGCATCGCGAGTCGCAGCGCGACGGATACCCGCGCGGCCCAAAGCCGGATCGTAACGCCGCTCGATCCGGTTGACGGGACCAAGCCGCGAAACGGCCGCGAGATGCACAAGACCCACGGGCTTCGCGGCCGAGCCGCCGCCCGGCCCGGCAATTCCGGTGATCGCCACCGCCAGCCCCGCGCCCGACGCCTTCATTGCCCCTTCCGCCATCGCGGCGGCGACCTCGGCCGATACCGCCCCGACCCGTGCGATCAGTGCCTCGGGCACGCCGAGCATCTGGCCCTTCGCGGCGTTGGAATAGGTCACGAAACCGCGATCCACCACATCCGACGAACCGGCGATGCCGGTCAGGGCTGCCATCACCATGCCGCCCGTGCAGCTCTCGGCTGTGGCAATGGTGAGCCCGGCGCTGCGGGCGCTGGCCAGAACGGCGCGGGCCAGCGCGGGGAGGGTGAGGGGGCGTGTCATGCCCCGGATTTCAGCCTGAAAAGGCAACCGTGGCAACCGCCATGGCCGCGATGCCCTCGCGACGCCCGGCAAAGCCGAGCTTCTCGTTTGTCGTGGCCTTCACGCCCACCGCTTCCGGCGGAAGGCCGAGCACCGAACCGATCGCCAAAGCAATCGCCGCGCGATGGGGTCCGATCTTCGGCGCCTCGCAGATCAACGTGCCATCGACATTGAGGATGCGCCCGCCGCGCGATTCGACCCTCGCGCGCGCATTCTCCAGGAACAGGCGGGAAGGCGCGCCTTTCCAGCGCGGATCGGAAGGCGGAAAATGCTGGCCGATATCGCCATCGCCGATCGTGCCGAGCAGCGCATCGGTGATCGCGTGCATCAGCGGATCGGCGTCGGAATGGCCGAGCAGCGCGCGTTCGTGAGGGATCGCGACACCACCGAGGGTCACATGGTTGCCATCGGTGAAGGCGTGCACATCGTAGCCGAGGCCGGTGCGGACAAAAGGCTCGGGCGCCCCCAGATGCCGCTTGGCCCGGGCAAGATCTGCTTCCAGCGTGATCTTGAAGAGGCCGTCATCACCCTCGAAGGTCGCGACACGCTGGCCATTGGCCAGCATCAGCCCGGCATCATCGGTGAAATCGAACCGCCCTCTCTCGGCCATCGCACGATGCGCCGCGAGAATCGGCCCGAAGCGGAAGGATTGCGGGGTCTGCACGACGCGCAGCCTTGCCCGGTCCGGATTGCCGGCAAGCTCGCCCGCTGCATCGATCTCCGCCACGGTGTCCACCACTGGCAAAACGGGCATCGCCGCACCTGCGGCCTGCGCCGCGAGGATCGCGCGAAGCACCACCAGTTCACTGAGAAAGGGGCGCGCGGCATCATGAACAAGCACGATTCCGTCCGCCGGAAATTCCGCCGCGGCAAGCAGTTCGAGGCCGTTGCAAACGGAAGCCTGCCGGGTTTCGCCACCGGGCGCGCGGAAGGCGCGATCATCCTTCAGGCCCGACGCGGCCAGCGCCTCCCCATAGAAAGCGGCATGATCGGGATGCGTGACCGTGATGATCGGCCCGATGGCGGAAATGGATGCGGCACGCGCCATGAGATGCGAGAGGACCGGCTTGCCAAGCAGCGGGCGATATTGCTTCGGCGCTCCACGGAGTCGCGTGCCATGTCCGGCCGCGACAATGATCAGAGCCGCCTTGCGATCCGCCATCGCCATCCCCCTTGGTTACTGCATCGTTTCATCGGGGCGGGGGCCTTTTGTCAATCCGCGCATCCCGCCTTTCAGGAGAAAGTGGAAAAAGCTTTCATTATGCGTCACTTGCCGGTATCGCCTGCGGATGAACGGGATGAATTGCCGCTCGGGCATTCGCACCAACGATCGCAGAATCATCACAATGCCTGTTTTGTGGGCAATCTGAGCATCATGGTCGCATTTCTGTCGATTGGGCGGCATGTCCTTCCTGGACGCGCGGTGCTGGCGCCGATGTCTGGCGTGACGGATCATGCCTTCCGAAAGATCGCCGAGGATTTCGGTGCCGGCATGGTGGTGAGCGAAATGGTCGCAGCCGACCAACTCGCGGCCGGCGAGGAAGAAGCGCGCCTGCGCGCCGAGGGCAGGGGGCTTCGCCTGCATGTGGTGCAGCTCGCGGGCTGCATGCCGGACGCCATGGCCGAGGGGGCCCGCGTGGCCGAGGCCTCGGGCGCGGATGTCATTGACATCAACATGGGTTGCCCCGCCAAACGCGTGGTCAATGGCTGGTCGGGCTCGGCGCTGATGCGTGATCTCGACCATGCGGAAAGCCTGATTGCTGCCGTGAAAGGCGCCGTTTCCGTCCCCGTCACGCTCAAAATGCGTCTTGGATGGGACCATGCCAGCCTCAACGCGCCCGAACTCGCTCGGCGGGCCGAGGCGCATGGCCTTGCGCTCATCACGGTGCATGGGCGCACCCGCCAGCAATTCTACAAGGGACAGGCGGATTGGCGCGCGATCGCGCGGGTCCGCGAGGCGATTTCTCTGCCCTTGCTGGTGAACGGCGACATCGAAACGGCTGAACATGCCCTTGAAGCCCTGCGTCTCTCCGGCGCGGATGGCGTCATGATCGGCCGCGCGAGCCTTGGCCGGCCCTGGCTCGTCGGCGAGATCGCTGCTGCGCTGGATGGCTGCGAAAAGCCCTGTTTCGCCCCGGAAAAGCTCGCGGAAGCGGCAATATCGCATTATGATTCCCTGTTGGGAACCATGGGCGAGGCGCATGGCATCCGCCACGCGCGCAAGCATGTCGCAGCCTATGCCGAAGAGGCCGGGCGGCGCGGCGCCATGCCTGATCGCGCCCGAATGGCCGATGCGCTGACCAGCAACGACCCCGCTTTCGTGCGGGCCTTCTTGGGCGAAAGCTTTCTTTCCATCGCATCCGGCGCGGTTTGGGAGGCGGCCTGATGAGCATCCGCAACCTTGTCGACGCGGTACCGATGCCCGTGATCGAAGTCGATGCGAAGAACCGCATCCGCTCCGCCAATACGGCCGCCGAACAGCTTCTCGGCGCGGGCCGCGAGCGCCTGCGCGAACGCACGCTTCCGGAATGGCTGCCGCCCGGTTCGCCGCTGATGCTGCTCGTCGATCATGTCCGGGATCACGGTGGCAGCGTGACCGAATATGGCATCGACCTTTCCATGGGGAGGACGAAAAGCGACCAGCTTGTCGATGTTTACGCTGCGCCGTTGGGCGAAAATGCCGGCGATCTCGTGCTCGTATTGCAGCCCCGGGCCATCATGGACAAGATGAACCGGCACCTCACGCATCGCGATGCCGTGCGCTCCGTGGGCGCCATGGCCTCGATGCTGGCGCACGAAATCAAGAACCCGCTTTCCGGCATCCGCGGCGCGGCGCAGCTGCTGGAAGGCTCGCTGCCGGAGGTGGAAAAGCCGCTTTCAGCGCTCATCCGGTCGGAAGTGGACCGCATCGTCCGCCTCGTCGAGCGGTTCGAGGTGTTTTCGGATGGGCGGCCGCTGCCGCTTTCGCCGGTGAACATTCACGAGGTGCTCGATCATGTGATGCGCCTTGCACAATCCGGCTTTGGCCGGCGGATCTCGTTCCGGCCGGATTTCGACCCCTCGCTGCCGACCATCGCAGGCAATCGCGATCGCCTCATCCAGGCCGTGCTGAACCTCGTGAAGAACGCCGCGGAAGCCATCGGGCCCGACCATCCCGAGGGTCGCATCCTCATGACGACAGCCTTCCGGCCAGGCGTCTCGGTGCTGGTGCCCTCGAGCGGCCGGCGCGTCTCGCTCCCCTTCGAAGTCTGCGTGATCGACAATGGCCCGGGCATTCCCGAAAACCTGATGCCGCATCTGTTCGAGCCCTTCGTCACCAGCAAGGCGACGGGAACTGGCCTCGGTCTTGCTTTGGTGGCGAAGGTGGTCAGCGACCATGGCGGGGTGATCGAGTGCGAGCGCCTGCGGGGTCAAACGGTGTTCCGCATGCTCTTCCCCATCCGCAAGGAGAGGGACTAGGATCGCCACGGGTCGCCAAGGCTATCCACCGGTGCCGCGAAGAGGCTCAGCCGGGGAGCATGACAAGAAGCGAGGGCCAGAACGCGATGGCGCGGACGATCCTTGTGGCGGATGATGATCTGGCAATCCGGACCGTCGTCAGCCAGGCACTCACCCGGGCGGGTTATGATGTTCGGGCCACCGGCAGCGCGCATGTCCTCTCGCGATGGGTGGAAGCCGGCGAAGGCGATCTCGTGATCACCGATGTGGTGATGCCCGACGAGAACATCTTCGAGCTGCTGCCGCGCATGAAGTCCGCGCGCCCGCAATTGCCCATCGTCGTGATGAGCGCGCAGAACACCTTCATGACCGCCATCCGCGCCTCCGAGCGCGGGGCCTATGAATATCTGCCCAAACCCTTCGATCTCGACCAGCTGATCCGCATCGTGGGCCGCGCGCTGGCCGGCACGGAAATGCGCGAGGCCACGCCCGCCACCATCCCCGCCGCGACGCCCAAGGCGCCGCAGGAGGAGATTCCGCTCGTCGGCCGTTCCGGCGCGATGCAGGATGTCTACCGGGTGCTGGCCCGCCTGATGAACACCGATCTCACGGTGCTCATCACCGGCGAGAGCGGCACCGGCAAGGAACTGGTGGCGCGCGCCCTGCATGATTTCGGCCGTCGCCGCAAAGGGCCGTTTGTGGCCATCAACATGGCGGCGATCCCGCGCGACCTGATCGAGAGCGAACTTTTCGGCCACGAGAAGGGCGCCTTCACGGGTGCGAACCAGCGCAGCCAGGGCCGCTTCGAGCAGGCCGAAAGCGGCACGCTCTTCCTCGACGAGATCGGCGACATGCCGATGGAGGCGCAAACCCGCCTGCTGCGCGTGCTCCAGCAGGGCGAATACATGACCGTGGGCGGACGCACGCCGATCAAGACCGATGTGCGCATCGTCGCGGCCACCAACAAGGATCTCGTGGGTCTCATCGAGAAGGGCCTCTTCCGCGAGGACCTCTATTACCGCCTTTCGGTTGTGCCGATCCGCCTGCCGCCCTTGCGCGAGCGCCTCGGCGACGTGCCGGATCTCGTTCGCCACTTCCTGAAGCTCGCCGAGGAGGAGGGCCTGCCGCGCAAGATCGTGGATGCCGCAGGCATGGAACGCCTGAAGCGTCATGACTGGCCGGGCAATATCCGCGAGCTCGAGAACCTCGTGCGACGCCTCGCAGCCCTTCACCCCGATGATGTGATCACCGCGCAGGCGATCGAGGGCGAGCTTTCCGTGGTGCGCCGCTCCGCGCCGCGTATCGTCGAGCCCAGGGCCATGGAGGCGCAGCCCGCCCCCGCCCCGGGGGATGGCTTCGAGGGCTTTCTGCGCAACCATCTCAGGAGCTATTTCGCGCGCTTCGGTGACGAACTCCCGCCTCCCGGCCTTTACGAGCGCCTGCTGGTGGAATTCGAGCGTCCGCTGGTGGCAGCGGCGTTGGCGGCAACCAATGGCAACCAGGTGCGCGCGGCGGATCTGCTCGGCCTCAACCGGAACACCCTGCGCAAGAAGATCCGCGAACTGGGCATCCGCATGACCAGCGCCATCGGCTGAGGGGCCGGGCGGTCGACTTTGCCAACCGGTTTTCGAGGGTTGCCGGCGGCGCTTCTGCCGAGCGGCCCGAAAGTTGTCGCAATTCAACAACAGTGTTGCGCGAATCCCTCAAGCGGTCCTAGCTGGTCTGCGAGGGTTGAAGCCCGGGTGACGATTCCCGGTCTTGGCCGGCAAACCGGGGAAGCGCGCTTGAACGACGCCACACGCGACAAGGATGCGAAAGAGGGGCTGGCCGTCGAGGCGCGCCCCGTTGCGAAAAGCCTGTTGGTGCCGGCCGCGCAAGCGCCGTCTCCCGCACCGGACGACGCTGCCGCTTCGCAGGACCTGACCACGGGCATTGCCGGCCCGATCGTCGTCATGCTCGCCTTCCTGTCGGCCATCATCACCTTCCTCGTGCTGATGGGCGCTTTCGGGGTCGAGCCGCAGGGGAACGTGACACTGGGCCTGCTCGGCTTCAACGTGCTGCTCATCCTGCTGCTGCTGTTCCTGGTGGTGCGGCACCTGCTGACGCTGCGGCGCGAAACCGCGGCGGGAATGACCGGGGCGCGTCTGCAAAGGCGCGTGGTCGGATTGTTCTCGCTGGTCGCGGCCGTGCCGACCGCCCTGGTGGCCGGGGCGGGGCTCTTCGCGCTCGATCGCGGCCTCACGCCCTGGTTCGCGGGCGATCTCAAGCGCCTCGTCGAAACTTCCGAATCCATTGCGCAGAACTTCCAGCAGCAACTCTGCCAGAACATGGGCCGCGAACTGCGCCTCATGGCCTCGGATCTTGACCGCGCGAATACCGGCGGCTTTTTTTTCGGCAACCGCGACAGTTTCCAGCAATTTATTAACAATCGGGCCGAAGCCCTTGGTTTTCCAAGAGCTGTAGTTTTCAAGCGTGATGGATCGCTCGTGATGCAGGCGGAGGTGCAGCATCGCAGTTTCAGCGTGCCGCAACCGGCCGAGGAAGATTACCAATATGCGGCGACTGACGAGCTTCCCTGCCTTTTCACGCAGGAATCCCTCGGCGGGCTGATCGCGCTCAAGAGCTTCGGCCCCGGCACTTTCCTGATGGCTGCCCGGGCGGTGGACCCGCGGGCGCTGGAATTCCCGGAGGTCTCGCGCGCCGGCGTCCAGCAATATCAGCAGCTCGATGAACGCCGCAACGCGACGCAGCTCGGCATCGCGCTCGTCTTCGCGCTGATCACGCTGATCTCGCTGCTCGGCGCGGTGCTCTTGGGCCTCGGTTACGCCGCGCGCCTGGTCGACCCCGTGCGCCGGCTGATGATGGCGACCGATCAGGTCTCTGCCGGCAACCTCTATGTGCAGGTGCCCGTGGCGAAGATGGGCGAGGATCTGGGACAGCTCGGCGCGACCTTCAACAACATGACTTCCGCGTTGCGCGAGCAGCACAATTCGCTCTCGGCCGCGAATGAACTGATCGACCAGCGCCGCCTCTTCATGGAGGCGATGCTGTCGGGTATTCCCGAGGGCGTGCTGGGCGTGGACGAGAACGGGCTCATCACGCTGATCAACCCTGCCGCGCGCGGCATTCTGGGCCTCGGCGGCATCGACCCCACGGGCCGGCGCGCGGCGGAACTCCTGCCCGAGATCGTCTCGATGATGGACGAGGTGCGCGCGAACCCGCAGCGCCTCGTGCAGCGCGAATTCCCGGTGCGGCGGCGCGGGGTGGAGCGCATCCTCTCGGCCCGCGCCGTCAGCGACGCTTCGGGCGGGCAGATCCTCACGCTCGACGACATCACGAATCTGGTCACCGCACAGCGTTCGGCCGCCTGGGCGGATGTGGCGCGGCGCATCGCGCACGAGATCAAGAACCCGCTGACGCCCATCCAGCTCTCGGCGGAGCGCATCCGCCGCAAGTTCGGAAAGGTCATCACCGAGGACAAGTCCGTCTTCGACCAATGCACGGACACGATCGTGCGGCAGGTCGAGGATATCAAGCGGATGGTGGACGAGTTTTCCTCCTTCGCCCGCATGCCGAAACCGCAGCCCGTGGCGGATGACCTCGGGGAGGTCTTGCGCGAGGTGGCCTTCATGATGCGCGTGGGCAACCCGAGCGTTGCGATCGAGGAAGAGCTTCCGGCGGAGCCTGTCATGGCGCTGATCGACCGCCGCCTCATCGCGCAGGCCGTGCAGAACCTGATGAAGAATGCCTGCGAGGCCATTGCCGAAAGTCCCGCCGGGCAGGCGGGGGAGGGCCGCGTCACCGTCTCGCTCGCCGACCTTGGCGAGGAGGGGATGCAGCTCGATATCCGCGATAACGGCAAGGGGTTTCCGAGGGAAAACCGCCAGCAATTGCTGGAGCCCTATGTCACCACCCGCGAAGGCGGCACGGGCCTCGGCCTGCCGATCGTCGCGAAGATCTTCGAGGATCATGGCGGGACGCTGTCGCTGCTCGATCCACCCGCGGAAGCCGACGGCACCCAGCCGCCCGGCGCCCTTGTCCGCATCCATTTGCCCCCGATCGGCGCGAAAAGCGCCGCTCTGGCGGGTTGAGTTCAAAGGGGCTGAGCCATGTCGAGCGACATTCTGATTGTCGATGACGAAGCCGATATCCGTGAGCTGGTCGCGGGGATACTGGATGACGAGGGCTATCGCACGCGCACCGCGCGCTCCTCGGATGACGCGCTGGCGCAGATCGAACAGCGCCGGCCGCATCTCATCTTTCTCGATATCTGGCTGCAGGGCAGCCGGCTCGACGGCCTGCAACTCCTCGAAAGCATCCAGGAACTGCATCCGGAAATCCCGATCGTGATGATCTCGGGGCATGGCAACATCGAGACCGCCGTCTCCGCCATCAAGAAGGGCGCCTACGATTTCATCGAGAAGCCCTTCAAGGCCGACCGCCTGGTGCTCGTGGCGGAGCGGGCGCTGGAGGCGCAGGCCCTGAAGCGCGAGATCAAGGACTTGAAGGCCCGCTCCGGCGAACCCGATCGCATGATCGGCCAGTCGACCATGCTCTCGCAATTGCGCCAGCAGATCGAGCGCGTGGCCCCCACCAATGCGCGCATCCTGATTGCCGGCCCGTCCGGCTCGGGCAAGGAGCTCGCGGCGCGGACCATCCACGCGCTGTCGAGCCGTGCGAGCGGGCCTTTCGTGGTGATCAATGCCGCAACCATCACGCCCGAGCGGATGGAGGAAGCGCTGTTCGGCATCGAGGCGCAGAAGGGCAGGACGCGGCGCGTCGGCGCGCTCGAGGAAGCGCATGGCGGCATGCTCTTCATCGATGAAGTCGCCGACATGCCCAAGGAGACGCAGGGCAAGATCCTGCGTGTGCTGGTGGATCAGAACTTCCAGCGCGTCGGCGGAGCCACCCGAGTGGCGGTCGATGTGCGCATCGTCGCCTCCACGGCCCGCGACCTGCCGGCGGAGATCGCCGCCGGGAATTTCCGCGAGGACCTTTATCACCGCCTGAATGTGGTGCCGATCCGCGTGCCCGCGCTCGCCGAGCGGCGCGAGGACATACCGGGCCTCATCGACCACTTCATGCAGCAGATCGCGGTGGCCTCGGGCTTGCCCAGGCGGCGCATTGCGGCCGATGCCATGGCCGTGCTGCAAACCCATGATTGGCCGGGCAACATCCGCCAGCTGCGCAACAATGTCGAGCGGCTGATGATCCTCGCCGCGGGCGATCCCAATCAGGAGGTGACCGCCGACATGCTTCCGCAGGACGTGGGCGCTTCCCTGCCGCCGATGCCGAACGGAGCGGGGGCGGAGAAACTCCTCTCGCTCGCGCTGCGCGAGGCTCGCGAGATTTTCGAGCGGGAGTATCTGATCGCGCAGATCAATCGTTTCGGAGGCAATATTTCACGCACGGCGGAATTTGTGGGGATGGAGCGCTCGGCGCTGCACCGAAAGCTGAAATCTCTTGGTGTTTAAATTGCTTGATACGTTTTCTTCATCTGCTTTCTTGTCGCAATGCTGCACTTGCGCACGGGCGATGCCCTACCTATGATCCGGCGCATCGCCGTGACGGAAGGCAGGCTATTCAGCGTGCTCCATGACCCTGGGGGAGAAGGGGTGGCACGGCGCAACGAGGGTAAGAAATGGCGACCGAGCGCACGCTGAGCCTGCAGGACAATTTCCTCAATCATGTTCGAAAGAACAAGATTTCCGTCACGATTTTTCTGGTCAACGGGGTCAAATTGCAGGGGGCGGTGACCTGGTTCGACAATTTCTGTGTTTTGCTGAAGCGTGACGGCGTATCGCAACTCGTCTACAAGCATGCGATCTCGACCATCATGCCGGTCTCGCCGATCCATCTTCCCGGCGCGAACGACGAGGAATGACCGGAGCGGCCGCGAGCCGCCGCGTCCGGCGCCGAGGAACAGGGCGATCGCCGTGACAGAAGAACCGGACGAGATGGATGAAGCCGCAGGCCGCAAGGCTGTCGTCGGCTCGCGCATGCTCAAGGGCAAGGCGGCCTTCGAGCCCGAGAAGGCCATCGCGACCGCCACGCGCACACTCGTCATCGGACCCTATCTCACGCGAGCGGGCATGGAAGCCGCACGTGCCACTCCGGGCCTGCGTGGCGCCGGGGCGCGGCTGGAGGAGGCCGTGGGCCTTACGGAGGCCATCGACCTCACGATCATCGGCGCGGAAGTCGCGCCCATCCGCCTCATCAGACCCGCGACCTATCTCGGCGGCGGCAAGGTGGAGGAGATTGCCAGAAGGGTCGCGGCCGAAGAGATCGGCCTTGTGATGATGGATTGCGCGCTCTCACCCGTGCAGCAGCGCAACCTCGAACAGGCCTTCAAGGCCAAGGTGATCGACCGCACCGGCCTCATTCTCGAAATCTTCGGTCGCCGCGCCTCGACGAAGGAGGGGCGGCTGCAGGTTGAACTCGCGCATCTCGCCTACCAGAAATCGCGACTCGTGCGCTCCTGGACCCATCTCGAACGCCAGCGCGGCGGCTTCGGCTTTCTTGGCGGCCCGGGCGAAACACAGATCGAAACCGACCGCCGCCTCATCCAGGAGCGCATGAGCCGCATCGAGCGCGACCTCGAGGAGGTGAAGCGCACGCGCGGCCTGCATCGCGCGAGCCGGGAAAAGGTGCCGTATCCCACGGTCGCGCTGGTGGGCTATACCAATGCCGGCAAATCGAGCCTCTTCAACCGCCTCACGCGGGCTGAGGTTCTGGCGAAGGATATGCTCTTCGCGACCCTCGACCCGACCACGCGTGCCATCGAATTGCCGCATGGCCTCAAGGTGGTGCTTTCAGATACGGTCGGGTTCATCTCCGACCTGCCGACCCAGCTGGTCGCGGCCTTCCGCGCCACGCTGGAGGATGTGATCCTCGCCCGCGTGATCCTGCATGTCCGAGACATCGCGAACCCCGATACGGACGCGCAGGACGAGGATGTGCGCCAGGTGCTCACCGAACTCGGGCTGGGCCCGGCGGCGCAGGGCCGCATCATCGAGGTGTGGAACAAGGCCGACCTGCTCGCCGAATCCGAGCGCGCGCGCCTCGCGGAAATCAGCGCGCGACGGCAGGGCGCGAGCGATGCCAACCGCGCGCCGATCCTCGTTTCGGCACTGACCGGGGAGGGGATCGACACCCTGCTTGCGGCGATCGAGGCGCGCCTCGCGGATGATCGCCAGAGCTTCCGCATGACCGTGCCCGCCGGCGATGGCGAGGGTTTGGCCTGGCTCTATCGCGAGGCGGAGGTGCTGTCGCGGGAGGAGGCGGAGGAGGGGGCCTTGCACCTCACGCTGCGCGCAGGGTCCGAGGCGGTAGGGCGCATCCGCCGACGCTTCGGAGAGGGTGCGCTCACGCCAGCCTGATCAGGCCTTTTCGGCCATCTTGGCGGCGATCCAGAGCGCCTCCATCTCATCGAGGCTTGCTTCGGAGAGTCCACGGCCCTCGGCGGCCAGAGCGGCCTCGATGGCGCCGAAGCGCCGCGTGAACTTTGCATTGGCCTTTTCCAGAGCCGTTTCCGGATCAACCCCGGCATGCCGCGCGAGATTGGCCATGACAAACAGCAGATCACCGATTTCCTCTTCGATATCAGCGGCATCTTTCGTGCGGAGGGCCTCGCGAACCTCGCTCGCCTCTTCCGTGATCTTGTCGAGCACGCGTTCCGCGTTTTTCCAGTCAAAACCCACCGTGCCAGCCTTTGCCTGAAGTTTCACGGCCCGTTGCAGGGCGGGCAGGGCGGTCTTCACGCTTCCGAGCAGCCCTTTCGGCCGGTCATCCGGCAATCCTGCCGCAGCGCGCGCGGCGGCGCGCTCTGCCTTCTCCTCGGCCTTGATCTTGTCCCACGCTTCCTTCACCGCGCCGGGATTGCCGGCCTTCCGGTCTCCGAAGACATGCGGATGCCGGCGGATGAGCTTGCGGTTGATGGCCTCGACCACATCGGGGAAAGCGAAGATGCCCTGTTCCTCGGCCATCCGGGAATGGAACACGACCTGCAACAGCAAGTCTCCCAACTCCTCTTTCAGATCAACGAGATCGCCCCTGCGTATGGCATCCGCGACCTCCTGCGCCTCTTCCAGCGTATAGGGCGCGATGCTCTCGAAATTCTGCGCGACATCCCAGGGACAGCCCGTCTCGGGGTGCCGTAGGGCGGCCATGATGGCGAGGAGTTGGGCGAGATCGGGAGCAGGGGTCATATGTTCCGTTGACCACGCCGCGCGATCGATCGCAAGCGCATCCGGTTCCTCTGGCGAAAGCGGAGTGTCCGCGAGAAGCAGCCGGGTCCGTTTCATGGCATCACGCGGCCGACACCGGATCGCCCTTCGGCGATGCAACAAAGGCGAGGCAGCAACCCGAGACGCGCCGCGACCGACTTGGAGTCAAAGAGATCGGAGTCAATTAGATCGGAGGCCAAGAGGTCGGAGTCAATGAGATCATCGTGCTGGAGGCGAACATCGCATGCCTTTCGAGCCGAAACCGCATGAAGCGAAGCGGCGAGAGATGGTGCCGGGAGGGCGTGGTGCGAAACCGCGAGCTTGTTCGCATAAGACATATTATGGAACTATCTGATACCCGAAGACTCGGCGCCAGGCATTTGGCTGCCCCGGATCTCAGACAGTCAGATCCGGCAAGGAATCATCTGTCTCAAGGGCTTATGCGCAGATCCTCATCCTCTCGGATGATCATGCCATCATAGGCCGGCACGACATGCGCCGGCGTCTCGCGCATCAGGCGTCCATAATCGAGATCGGTGTGCAGATTGGTGAGCACGGCATGCCTCGGCGTCATGCGCTCGATCCATGCCAGGGCCTCGGAAAGCGAGAAATGCGAATTGTGCGGCGTGTCCCGCAAGGCATCGATGATCCAGCATCCGAGGCCTTCGAGCATGGGCAGGCTCGCATCCGGAATGGCGCTGACATCCGGCATGTAGGCGATGCTGCCGATGCGGAAGCCGAGGCACGGAATGCTGCCATGATCGACCGGAATGGGAAGCAATTCGAGGGTGCCGCCTGCACCATCGATGACCAGAGGCTTGCGCTCATCGAAAAGATGGCCGGTCAGGATCGGCGGATAATCGCTGCCGGCGGGCGTGGAAAAGCAATAGCCGAACCGGGCCTGCAGCAGGTCCATGGTGCGCGTCTCGGCATAGACCGGAACGCGATGGCGGCTGGCCATGAAAAGCGGCCGCAAATCATCGATTCCATGCGTGTGATCCGCATGTTGATGCGTGAAAACCACAGCATCAAGGTGCTTCACGCCCGCATCGATCAGCTGCGCGCGCAGATCCGGCGACGTATCGATCAGCACCCGCGTTTCGCCGGACGGCCCGGATTTCTCGACAAGAATCGAACAGCGCCGCCGCCGGTTGCGCGGCTCCGCAGGATCGCATCGGCCCCAGCCCTGTGCCACGCGCGGCACGCCGCCGGACGAGCCGCAGCCGAGAATGGTGATTTTCAGGCTCATGCCGCTTGCTGGGCTGCGCGCGGCAATCTGCCGAAAACACGGTTGGTGTTGGCTTCAAGGATTGGCGCCAAAGCTGCGAGGGTCATGCCCTTCACCTCGGAAAGAACGCCCGCAACATGCGCGGTGAAAGCCGGCTCGTTCGTTTTCCCGCGATGCGGCACGGGCGCGAGATAGGGCGCGTCGGTTTCCACCAGCAGGCGCTCCAGCGGGATTTCCGCTGCGATCTTGCGGATCTCGGTCGAGTTCCTGAAGGTCAGGATACCCGAGAAGGAGACGTAAAGGCCGAGTTCCACGCCGACGCGGGCAAGTTCCGCCCCGGAGGAGAAGCAATGGAGAATGGCCGGAAAAGCCCCCTTCCCCATCTCGTCTTCGAGGATCGCGATCATGTCCTCATCCGCCGCGCGGGCATGGATCACGAGCGGCAGGCCGGTCTGCCGCGCCGCCGCGATCTGCAGGCGGAACGATGCCGCCTGCTGGTCGCGCGGGGATTTGTCATAGTGGTAATCAAGGCCCGCCTCGCCGATCGCCACGCATTTCGGGTGCTGGCTCAACCGGATGATCTCGTCGAGCGTGACTTCCGGCTCCTCGGCGGCGTTGTGCGGATGCGTGCCGACCGAGAACCAGACATTCTCGAAACGCTCCGCAAGACCTTGATAAACCTCCGATTTCTTCACGCGCGTGGAGATCGTCACCATGCGGTGCACGCCCGCTGCGCGCGCCCGCGCGATGATTCCCGGCAGATCAGACGCGAAATCCGGGAAATCGAGATGGCAATGGGTATCGGTGAGGCGGGGCGGGGTCATCATCTCATGTCCTCCGCCATTCACGCCCCCTGCCCGGCTTCGGGTTCGTTAAAGCGCGGGAAAAGGCCCTTGGGCTCCGGCAAGGGGGTGCCGGGCACCAGCCGATGCGCCGAATCCGCCGCAGCAAAGTTGCGCGCTTCCGCCGGCACAGCCAGCAGATCGAGCAGCTTCGCCCCCGATTCCGGCATGACCGGCTGGATGAGGATGCCGATGACACGCAGAACCTCGGCCGTCACCCAGAGCACGGTTTCCATGCGGGCGGAATCGGTCTTCTTGAGCGCCCAGGGCGCCTGGCCCGCGAAATAACGGTTCGTCTCGGCCACCACGCGCCAGATCGCGTTGAGCATGGCGTGGATCTGGAAATCCGCCATGGCCGCGCGCGATTCCGCGATCAAGCCATAGGCTTGCGCCAGAATGGCCTCATCCTCCGGCGAAAGCGGGCCCTTCAAGGGCACCTTTGCCTCGCAATTCTTCGCCACCATCGACAGCGATCTTTGCGCGAGATTGCCGAGATCATTCGCGAGATCGGCATTGATGCGCGCGACAATCGCCTCATGCGAATAGCTGCCATCCTGTCCAAAGGGCACTTCGCGCAGGAAGAAATAGCGGATCTGGTCCACGCCGTATTGCTCGGCCATGACCACCGGATCGAGCACGTTGCCGAGCGATTTCGACATCTTTTCCCCACGGTTCGTGAGGAATCCATGCCCGAACACGCGCTGCGGAATGGGCAGACCGGCGCTCATGAGCATGGCCGGCCAGATCACCGCGTGAAAGCGCACGATATCCTTGCCGATGATATGCACGCTCGCCGGCCAGTATTTCCAGCGCGGATCGCCTTCATCCGGGTAGCCGCAGGCGGTGATGTAATTCGTGAGCGCATCGACCCAGACATACATCACATGCTTCGGGTTGCCCGGCACCGGCACACCCCAGCTGAAGGTGTCGCGGCTGATCGAGAGGTCCTTGAGCCCGCCGGAAACGAAGCTCACCACCTCGTTGCGGCGCGTTTCGGGCCCGATGAAGTTCGGCTGAGCCTTGTAAAGGTCGAGCAGCCGGTCCTGATATTTCGAGAGGCGGAAGAAATAGCTATCCACCTCCGACCACTCCACCGGCGCGCCGGAAGGCGCGAATTTCCGGCCGCCCTCGCCCGTGGTGAGTTCGCTTTCGTCGAAATACGCCTCGTCGCGCACGGAATACCAGCCGGAATGCTTCGAGAGATAGATGTCTCCCGCCGCTTCCATCTTCTTCCAGATGGCCTGCGAAGCCTCATAATGGCGCTCTTCCGTCGTGCGGATGAAATCGTCATTGGAGGCGCCCAAAGCCTTGCCCATGTCGCGGAAGGCCTGCGCATTGCGGTTCGCGAGATCGCGCACGGGGAGCCCTTCGCGCTCGGCGGTCTGAACCATCTTCAGGCCATGCTCGTCGGTGCCCGTGAGGAAGAACACATCCTTGCCATCCAGCCGCATGAAACGCGCGATCGCATCCGAGGCGATGAGCTCATAGGCATGGCCGAGATGCGGCTTGCCATTCGGATAGGAGATCGCGGTGGTCAGAAAGAAGCGTTCTTGGGCCATGGGATCACGTGAAAACCTTGCAAATTCAACGGGACTCGGGCTTTCCGCCCGTGTCTTCTGTTTTCTATCAGCGCTCCGCGCCGGAAACCAGCACCGAGAGTTCATCCAGCGCGCGCATCGCGAAAGCGCGGCGATCGAGGTTCAGCGCCTCCACCTTGCGCGCCTCGTCTTGGAGCTTCGACCAGAGCTCGGCCACATCGGCCATCGCGGCATGGGGGTGCGGCCGGGAGAGACGTGCGCGGGCCTCGCAGGCGAGGAAGCGTTCGATTTCGTCCATGAGATCCAAGAGCGCCTCAAGACCGTCCGCGCCGCCGCGCAAGGGTTCGGTGACGGCCTCGATCTCCTTCGCGGAAGGCCTCGGCAGGCTCGCGAGCACGCGCTCGACCGCGAGCGTCATCCGCGCGGCGCCCCCAGACCCTTTGCGAAGGGCGCGCCGGATGGAGCCTTCCGAGCCGATCTCCAGCGCCGAGGAATCCGGCACGGGACGCCCGAAAGCATTGAGAAGCGTCGCGAGGCTTTCCGCCGGGAGCGGCTCGAAATCGAGGCGCTGGCAGCGCGAGCGGATGGTGGGCAGGAGACGCCCGGGCTGATGCGCCACGAGGAAGAACACCGTCTTCGCCGGCGGCTCTTCCAGGGTCTTGAGCAGGGCGTTGGCGCTCGAAATGTTCAGGTCATCCGCGGCATCGATGATGACCACGCGCCAGCCGCCGAAGGCCGCGGTTTTCGTGAGCAATTGCAGCGCGTCGCGGGTCTCCTCGACGCTGATCTCGGCGCGGAAGCGCTTGTGCTTGATGTCGTAACGCCGCTTCAGCACCGCGAGATCGGGGTGGGATTCGCGCGCGACGAGCATCGTCGAGCGGGCCGAAACGGGCACGAACAGGCTCTCGGGCGGGGGGCTTGCAAACAGCGCTTCGGCGTCGGCATCCCGCGTGCCCTCCTCGAACAGGAACCGCGCCGCGCGATAGGCGAAGGTCGCCTTGCCCGTGCCCTCGGGCCCGGCGAGCAGGAAGGCGTGGTGCAGCTTGCCGCTCGTGTAGCCTTGCAGGAATTGCCGTTCCGCCGCCGCCTGCCCGAGAAGGCTCAGCATCTCGCGCGGATGCGGGATATCCGCGATGCGGTCGATCTCCGGCAGCTCCCCGGGCTCGGGTGGCAGGAATTCCACGCGCTCCATCACTCGCCCGCCCCCGGCGCGGCGAAGATGCGCTGGCGCACCGCGAGGCGGATGGATTCCGCCACATAAGCCTCGTCCTGCGAGGCGTCGATGACGAGGATGCGATGCGGTTCGGTGGCGGCAATGGCATGGAAGCGCCGCCGCACCTCGCGATGAAAGGCGAGATTCGACCTCTCGAAAGTGTCCTCCACGCCGGTGAAGCGCGAGCGCGCACGCTCAAGACCCAGTTCGGCATTGACGTCGAGCAGGAAGGTCAGATCAGGCTCGAGGCCATCCGTCCCCAGCGCGATCACCTGCTCCAGCATCGCATCCGGCACCTTCCCGCCCTGATAGGCACGGGTGGAATCCGCGAAGCGATCGCAGAGCACGACATGACCGGCCGCCAGCGCGGGGCGGATGACACGCAGCACATGGTCGCGCCGCGCAGCTGCAAAAAGCAGCGCCTGTGTCAGCCCATCCTCCGAAGCCGCCTCATGCGTGAGGATCAGCCCGCGAATGGCCTCGGCCAGCGGCGTGCCGCCGGGCTCGCGCGTGAGCGTGACACTCAGGCCATAGCTTTCGAGCACGGCCGCGAGACGGCGGATCTGGGTCGATTTTCCCGCCCCCTCGCCGCCCTCGAAGGTGATGAAGATGCCACGCATGCCTCACCCCGCCGAAGCCTGCGGCCTGGTGGGCGCAGCCGGCTCCACCGGAGCACGGGACCCGAAGCCGATCTTCTCGCCAAGCCAGCGGAACGCCTTGAGGAAGCCCTGCCGCGAGAGTTCGAGCGCGGCATCCTGCGCGCGGGCGAGAACCGAACCCTTCGGCACCGCCTCGGCCGCCACGAGCGGCACGGTGCGGATCACCCGGTTCTCGACGAGAATCTCGAGCCTTGCGATTGCCTGCCCCTCGGCGATCGGCGCCAGAACGGGACCGCGATAGGCAATACGCAGGCTGGCCTGGTTCTGGCTGGCGCGCAGAACCGGAAGGCGCAGATCCTCCGCCACCTTCAGCGGCACGAAGCCGGAGGCGCCGCCATAGACCGTTGCCTCGCCCACGCGCGTTCCCGCCGGGAAAAGCGAGCGCAATTCAAAGCGGCGGAAGCCCCATTCGAGCAACTTGCGGGCTTCCAGCGCGCGCTCCTGCACCGTTTCCAAACCCGCCACGGCCACGATCAGCCGCCGCCCCTCCTGCATTGCGGAGCCCACGAGCTGGTGCGTGCCCGCCGGCGTGGTGCCGGTGAGAAGCCCATCCGCGCCGATCTCCATGGTCAGGAGCGGATTGCGGCTCTGCTGCCGGTTCCGGCCGAAGGGCATGTCGCGCTGGGCAAAAATGGCATAGCTTTCTGGATAATTTTCAATGAGATAGGCAGAGAGATTGACCATATCCCGCAGGGTCGTGCGCTGGTTGTCGCCGGGGCCAAGGCCGGTCGCGTTCGCAAAACGCGTCCCATCAAGACCGAGATCGCGGGCATGGGCGTTCATGGCCTCGGTAAAGCGCGCCTCGGTGCCGGAAATGTTCTCCGCAAGCACGATCGCGGCATCATTGGCCGAGCCGACGACAAGGCCCGTGAGCAATTCACCGACCTTCACCACCTTGTTCGGCGTGATCAGCATGTTCGGACCACCCGCGACCGCGCCGCCGCGCCGCCAGGCATCGGTGGAGGCGATCATGTCCTGTTCCAGCCGCAGCCGGCCTTCCTTCAGTTCGCGGAAAGCCAGAGCGGCCGTCATGATCTTCACGAGACCCGCGGGATGGATGCTCTGGTCGGCGTTGCGCTCGAACAGGATGGTCCGCGTCTCGAAATCGAGCAGAAGCGCCTGTTTCGCGGCCGTCTCGAACGAGGCATTGCGATCCGTGCCCTGCGCATGGGCGATGCCCATGCCGGCGAGGCACAGGAGCATGAGCCGCGGGAGCCATCGGAAGCTCGCGCGCAGAAATCCGGTCCGGTCGCCGAAACGAGACATGGCCGTCCTTGTGACGCCAAGACACACGGGAATCAACGCTCAACTTGGAGCGCAGACGGCCGAACCGCGAGATTGCCTGGGATCGCGTTTACTGACCGGCCGGGACCGCCTGGAGCGGGGTCCTGATCCAGTGCTGCTCGCCGCTGGCTGCGCTGCCAAACCGCGTGAGCAGACCAGACATATCCGACAAGGCAAGCTCGATGGGCGAAGCCTTCGGCAGGCGGCCATTGCCACCCGGCAAAAGACCAGCCGGTGCCACCGGTCGCGCCGCGCCACCGATCGTTTCGAGATCAAACGGACGCGACGGCGGAACCGGAAGATCCGGCGCGGGCGTGAAACGGGCTGCCATGATGACATTCGGCGGAGGAGAAGGCGGCGTGGAAAAAGCCTGCGGCGCCGAACTGGGCACGGATGCCGGGGCGGTGAAGCCCAGCGCCCGCTCGGCCGCGGGTGGCTGCCGGTTGCCTGGAGCAGCACTCCCAACCGGTTCGGCCGAAGCGACCATCACCGGTCCACCACGCAACGGGCCCGGAACGCTGGCCGGGCCATTCCTGCGCAGGGAAGCGATCAGTCGCTGGTCATCCGAGCCGGCCAGCGACGCCGGCCCCATGTAATCCACCCGCACGCGCGTCGTGCCGATATACTTGAAGCCCAGCAGGCTCGCGGTGCGCTCGGACAGGTCAATCACGCGATTGCCGTGATACGGCCCGCGATCATTCACCCGCACGATGATCGAATGGTTGTTCAGCGTGTTGGTGACGCGCGCATAGGACGGCAAGGGCATCGTGGGATGGGCGGCGGAAATCATGTTGCGGTCGTAGATCTCGCCATTGGCGGTCTTGCGGCCATGGAAGGCGATTCCATACCAAGAGGCATGGCCCGTCTGGGAAAAGCCATCGGGCTTCTCGCGGGGGACATAGCGCTTGCCTGCCACGGTATAGGGGCGACCGATCTGGAAACGCCCGCCGCCTTTCGGCGCGGTCTCGTCCAGACCCACCACGCGCGGGCTGGCCTTTCCATATTTCGGATCGGAGAAGGCCCCGATCTCGCGCGAATGATGATGACCCGAGCTCCGGGGCGATTGAGAACAATTGGCGACGACGAGGGCAAGGGCAGTCACGGCACCGAGCTTGCCGATCAGCGCAGGGTGACGACCCGGACGGGTGAAGGAGGATCGCTCGCGCTGGTCCGTCATCGGCTCTGGCCCCCGACTTGCCCCGGGCCACGCCGAGGCGGACCCACTCCCGAAAGACAAAAAAGCGGTGGTTCGGCTTAACCAACCACTACCGTTCTCGGCAGGTAAGCGGGTTCCAGGCGATGGTCAAGCGGGCAGCGCCCGCTGGGTTGCCAAAACGTTAACGGCGCGCAAGCCGGGCGCGACCGGAATATCCATCGTCGCGCCGCCAGATCACGGCACCGGGGCCATCCTTTTCCAGCGTGAAACAGAATTTTCTGCCATTATACCATTGTTCCCATTGCTGGCAGAGCTGATTGCCCGCGATCCACCAGCGGCCCTGGTCGGTCGGCGCGAGCCAGCGGCCGAGGCCCACTGCCTCGCCAGAGCCATCGACACGGCCATCGACATAATAGGTGAGCGGCAATTCCCCGCCGAAGGGGGCGGACAGGAAGAACCGATTCTGGGTGACCAGCCGACGCATTTCCTCGCCTGTCACGAGTTGCTTCCCTTCTGCGGAGGAATTCGCCTGCGCCATGGGTGCCGCGAGGAGGGCCGAAAGAAGGATCGTCGGAAGGATGCGCATGGATCAGTCCTGTTCTTGCCGCAACGATCCACCTACGTCAGTGTTCGCCGGTCGGATCAGTGACTGAGCGTTGCAGCGTCATGCGCGAATGGCATGTTGCGCGAAAGGCTTGCCAGTCCAGCCCGAATGGTTCAACGAAGGGCTCGCGGGATGGGTGGCCGAGTGGTTTAAGGCAGCGGTCTTGAAAACCGCCGTGGGCGCAAGTCCACCGTGAGTTCGAATCTCACCCCATCCGCCACATGGACAGGGATGTTTTCCTGCCGCCCGTTCCGTGGAAAGGCGTTCCGTGGAAAGGCAGTGAACTCATCCTTCCTTCTGCTCGAACCCCCGGGCAGAAGCTCGCGATGGCGATGTTGTTCCCTGCTTTGCCCGAGTGGCTCGTCGAACAGATGACATCGCTGTCGGGCATCAGAAGACGGCATGGTCCCCGCGTTCATCCCGGATTTCGCCCCGGATCAGACGAGCATAGTGCTCGCGCAAGGTGTCGCTGCCGGTGGAGGGCGTTGCATCGGCCTCGTATCGTCCGGTTTCGGGGTTCCAGAGGAGCATGGATTCGCTGGCATAATAATGCCCGATGCCCGCGAGTTCCGCCTTGTCCGCCATCCGGGCGCTGATAGCCCCGAGTGCCGCGAGAACCGCGCGGATGGTCGAGATCATCCCCAGCGGCACGGAACGGAACTTCGCCGGGCGCCCGATCAGGTCGAACAGCATCTCGCCCTGTTCGCGCGGCGTCATGGCTGCGCCGGGGCCGCCGATCGGGAGGATGCGGTTCCAACGGCTCGAATCCTCGATGCAACCGGCGATGAACCGGCCGAGATCGCGGTCGCTGATGGGTTTGCAGGCGGTCAGGCGGCCATCACCGAAGACCAGGAAAGGCCGGCCCCTCTTCACCCGCTCCACCTGCCCTGACAGCGACTTGAAGAAGGCCGTGGGCCGCACGATGGAATAGGTCAGGCCGGATTCCATCAATTCGCGTTCGAAAGCGAGCTTCGCCTGCTGGAAGGGCAGCTTCGGCTTCTGCACGCAGATGGCCGAAAGCAGCACCATCTGCCCCACACCCGCCTGTCGCGCGATCGCGAGCGCCTGTTGATGCGCGCGATGGTCGATCGCCCAGGCATCCCGTGCCATGCCCGTCCGCGAGGCGAGGCAGGAGACCAGCGCATCGAAGCTTTCGCCCCGAAAGCCATCGGCGGCAAGCGAGGCAGGGTCGGTCACGTCTCCGAAGCGCAGGGCCGCGCCGGGCAGAAGGCCCGCGACATTCTCCGCGGACAAGGCTGCGCCAATTCCGGCACGAGGCCGGATGAAGCACACCACCTCATGACCGCACTCCACGAGGGCCGCAACCGTTGCGCGCCCGATGGTTCCGGTCGCACCCAGAACAAGCACGCGACGGCGCCGGATAGCCGGATGGCCATTTTCAGCATCGCGGGCATGGGCAGAAGGCATGACACTCCGATGGTTCCACGGGAAGGTGCTCCCAAGGCAGGCCTCGCGGACTGCGGCTTTCCCGGAAGGCTAGCGCCGCTCACCGGTTTTGGCCACCTGCCCCGCAGTTCCGGGAAACGTGCTGCCGCGCCGGCTTGCCGCGTGGAAGCGCCCGCCTCAAGCCGTTCTTGCACTTCCCTCAGCCATTCAAGCCTGAAGACGCGGAAGACCCTGGGGGAAATCCTGCCCCCGGTAAAGGCCGAAAAGGCGCTCGACCGCCGCTCGAACTTCGATCTCCATCCGTCGAGGAGCTCACAGACCAGGTCGATTGCGACATCCGGCGCGAAGCCAAGGGGCGCGAGGCCCCGCCAAGGCACTGGCGGAATCGCTCCGAATGCGAGAACAATCCGGCATGATCCCGAGGCGAGGCCTCGAACGGCCCGAGAGGAATGTCCATGACCGCGCAATTCTCGAACTTCATCGCTGGCGAGAGCGTCCGCGCCGCACGGATGCTGCCGAACATCAACCCCTCGAACACCCATGACGTGATCGGCGAGTTTGCGAGCGGCAGCGCCGCTGATGTGAACAACGCGGTTGCCGCCGCGAAAGCCGCCTTTCCCGCCTGGTCGCGCAGCAATCCGCAGGAGCGGCATGACATCCTCAAGCGCGCCTCCGACGAGGTGATGGCGCGCAAGGACGAACTGGGGCGCATTCTGAGCCGCGAGGAAGGCAAGACGCTCGCCGAGGGCATTGGCGAGGCCACCCGGGCCGGGCAGATCCTTGCCTTCTTCGCCGGCGAGGCCCTGCGCCTCAATGGCGAGGTCGTGAATTCCATCCGCCCCGGCGTGGGCATCGAGGTTACGCGGGAGGCTTTGGGTGTCATCGGCATGATCACGCCATGGAACTTCCCGATTGCCATTCCCGCGTGGAAGCTCGCGCCGGCGCTCGCCTATGGCAACACGGTGGTGATCAAGCCGGCGGAACTCGTGCCGCATTCGGCCTGGGCGCTTTGCGACATTCTCCATCGCGCGGGGCTGCCCAGGGGCGTGCTGAACCTTGTCATGGGCAAGGGCTCGGTGGTGGGCCAGGCGATCATCGATCACGGCGATGTTCTGGCGATCTCGTTTACGGGCTCGGTCGGCACCGGGCGGCGCATCGCGGCTTCCTGCGTCGCCTCCACGCCGATGAAGAAGGTGCAGCTTGAAATGGGCGGCAAGAATCCGCTTGTCGTGCTCGACGATGCCGATCTCAGGATTGCCGTGGAATGCGCCGCGAATGGCGCATTCTTCTCCACCGGTCAGCGCTGCACGGCCTCCTCGCGCCTGATCGTGACCGAGGGCATCCACGACCGCTTCGTCGCGGCACTCACCGAACGGATGCAGGCGCTCGTGGTGGATGATGCACTCAAGGCCGGCACGCATATCGGCCCGGTGGTCGACGCGAAACAGCTCGAGGTCGACGAGGGCTATATCGCGCTCGGCCGCTCGGAAGGCGCGAAGCTGCATTGGGGCGGCGAGCGGCTGAACCGCGAGAATCCCGGCTTCTATCTCCAGCCCGCTCTCTTCACGGAATGCACGAACCAGATGCGCCTCAGCCGCGAGGAAGTGTTCGGCCCGGTCGCGAGCGTGATCCGCGTCAAGGATTACGAGGAGGCCCTGGCGGTGGCGAACGACACGGATTTCGGCCTTTCTTCCGGCATCTGCACCACCAGCCTGAAGCATGCCACGCATTATCGGCGAAACAGCGAGGCGGGCATGGTGATGGTGAACCTGCCGACGGCCGGCGTGGATTATCACGTGCCCTTCGGCGGCCGCAAAGGCTCGAGCTACGGCCCGCGCGAACAGGGCGCCTATGCCCGTGAGTTCTACACCACGGTCAAGACGGCCTATACCTTCGCAGGCTGAGAGACCACGATCGGGGAGCCGGGCACCGGCCTTGATCGGGGAGCCGGGCACCGGCCTTTCAGGACCGCCGGCGCTTCAATTGCCGAGCATTTCCTGGAGCCGCGCGGGATCGAGAATACGCACGCCGTCCGGCACATCCAGGATAATGCGCTCCCGCATCCAGCGCGCGAGCGTGCGCGAAACGGTCTCGATCGTGAGCCCGAGATGGTCGGCGATATCCTGCCGGCCCATCGGCAGCGGCACGGTCGGCGACGGCCCCTGGATGCGCTTCAGGCGCTGCCACCACTTGATCAGGAACGAGGCGACCCGCTCCTCTGCCCTTCTGCGGCCCAGAACCACCATGTGCTCTTGCGCAATCGCAAGTTCATGCGAGGCGACTTCGTGCATCTTGCGCATCATGCTGGGATGACGCTCCATCAGCGCCATGAAGCGCGGGCGCTCGAACCGGCAGAGGCTCACCTTGGTCAGGGCATCGGCGGTGAGACCGAATCGTGGCTCCAGCGACAGGCCCAGAAAGTCTCCCGGCATCGCGAAGCCGACGATCTGGCGGCGTCCATCCGGCAGGTCGTAATGCAGGCGCAGGGTGCCGGCCGTGATGGTGTAGAGCGAAGTCGCCGCGTCACCCTGAGAGAAAAGCGTATTTTTCGGTGCCAGCGATGCGTGATGCATGATGGCGTCGAGTTCATGGATCTCGTGGTCATCCAGCGCGGAACAGACCGAAAGAAGGCGCACGCGGCAATTCTGGCACACGCTTCGGCAACCCGAGGCGTCGAAGCAGCCGCTTGCCGCCAGACTGGGCTCAAAAGAACGATCATCCAATTCCATGGCCGTTTTTCCCCCTGCCAATGGTTCGAGGCAACTTACGCTGTCAGACAGGCCCGGACAATGCATGGATCGTGCGAAAATGTCGCAGCCCCCTTCCTTGGTCGAATCCCTTGCGTTGATGCGGATCAAGGACCCCCCCGCCGCCTGACCGGAATATGCGCTGCGATACCACAGGCAGCCGACGGAGAAGGGCATGGCCACAGGGGCAATTCGAAACATGACGGGGGGCGAATCGTTCGGCGCACTTGCGCTGGCGCTCTTCGGGGTTACCTGTCTCATCATCGCGGGGCTGACCGACCATGGCGGCTACGCATTCCACATGGTGGTGTTCGCGCTGGCGAGCGTTCTGGCCTTCCGGGCGATCATCGTCCGGCGTTATCATGGCCAGGGCCCCGAGCCGCAGGAGATCAACGGCAAGCCGAACTACAATTTCGGCCCCGTGAAATTCGCGACGGCAGCCGCGATGTTCTGGGGCATTGCAGGTTTCCTGGTGGGCCTGGTCATTGCGCTGCAACTCGCCTTTCCGGTGCTGAATTTCGATCTGCCCTGGACGAATTTCGGCCGGTTGCGCCCGCTCCACACCTCGGCGGTGATCTTTGCCTTCGGCGGCAACGTGCTCCTCGCCACCTCGTTCTACGTGGTGCAGCGCACCTGCCATGCGCGCCTGGCCGGTGACCTTTCGCCCTGGTTCGTCGTGCTCGGCTACAACCTTTTCATCGTCATCGCCGGCACGGGCTATCTGCTGGGCATCACCCAGGGCAAGGAATATGCCGAGCCCGAATGGTATGCCGATCTCTTCCTCACGGTCGTGTGGGTGGTCTACCTGCTCGTGTTCCTCGCGACGATCTGGAAGCGGAAAGAGCCGCATATCTATGTCGCGAACTGGTTCTATCTCGCGTTCATCGTCACGATCGCGGTGCTCCATCTGGGCAACAACATGACGATCCCGGTCTCGCTGACCTCGCCCAAGAGCTACATCGTGTGGTCGGGCGTGCAGGATGCGATGTTCCAGTGGTGGTATGGCCACAATGCGGTGGGCTTCTTCCTCACCGCCGGCTTCCTCGCCATCATGTACTATTTCATTCCGAAGCGGGCGGAGCGGCCGGTTTATTCCTACCGGCTTTCGATCATCCATTTCTGGGCGCTGATCTTCCTCTATATCTGGGCCGGTCCGCATCACCTGCACTACACCGCCCTGCCCGATTGGGCGCAGACGCTCGGCATGACCTTCTCGATCATGCTCTGGATGCCCTCCTGGGGCGGCATGATCAACGGCCTGATGACGCTCTCGGGCGCCTGGGACAAGCTGCGCACCGACCCCGTGCTCCGCATGATGGTGGTGTCGGTGGCCTTCTACGGCATGTCGACCTTCGAAGGTCCGCTCATGAGCGTGAGGGCGGTGAACTCGCTCTCGCACTACACCGACTGGACCATCGGCCATGTGCATTCCGGCGCGCTGGGCTGGGTGGGCTATGTCTCCTTCGGCGCGATCTACTGCCTCGTGCCGTGGCTCTGGAACAAGGAGCGCCTCTATTCCAACCGTCTGGTGGAATGGCACTTCTGGATCTCCACGATCGGCATCGTCCTCTACATCTCGGCGATGTGGGTCTCGGGCATCATGCAGGGCCTGATGTGGCGCGCCTACACCTCGCTGGGCTATCTCGAATATTCCTTCATCGAGACGGTGGCGGCGATGCATCCCTACTATGTCATCCGCGCGCTGGGCGGCGGGCTGTTTCTCGCGGGTGCGCTGATCATGGTCTACAACCTCATCATGACCGTGCGCGCCGCGCCGAACGCGCTCGAGAAGGGCGTCGCGCCCGCCGCCGGCCTCCAGCCGGCCGAGTGAGCTCTCGAAAACCAAGGAACGGAAACCATGTCCGACATCACTTCCGGCAAGGCTCCCAAGCCCTCCCTCTGGTCGAAGCACAAGATTTTCGAGACCAACTCGATCATCCTGGTCCTCGGCGTGCTCGTCATGATCTCCTTTGGCGGGCTGGTGGAGATTGCGCCGCTCTTCTACCTCAAATCCACGATCGAGAAGGTGGAGGGCATGCGGCCCTACACACCGCTCGAACTCGCTGGACGCGCCATCTATGTCCGCGAAGGCTGCTACAACTGCCATAGCCAGATGATCCGCCCCTTGCGGGACGAGATCGAGCGTTACGGCCATTACAGCCTCGCGGCTGAATCCATGTACGACAAGCCCTTCCAGTGGGGCTCCAAGCGCACGGGGCCGGATCTGGCCCGCGTGGGCGGCAAGTATTCGGATGACTGGCACCTCCAGCACCTGAACACGCCGCGTTCCATCGTGCCGCAATCGATCATGCCGGGCTATCCGTTCCTGGCGAAGACCGATCTCTCCTTCGATGACATCGCAACCGAGATGAAGGTCCAGAGCTTCACCGGCGTGCCCTACACCCCGGAGATGATGGCCGCCGCGAAGGACGACCTCCGCGCCCAGACCGACCCCGACCATCCGAAGGCGGCTGATTTTGCCAAGCGCTATCCCAAGGCGAACATGCGCGATTTCGATGGCAACCCGCAGCGGATCACCGAAGCGGACGCGCTGATCGCCTATCTGCAGGTGCTGGGGACGCTGGTCGACTTCAAGACCTATGACAACAAAGCCAACCTGCGCTGAGGGAGAGGCACATGGCCAATATGTACGCCTTCCTTGCGAACATCGCGCAATCCGTCGGTGTTCTCTACTTCATGGCGATCTTCCTCGCCGTCTGCATCTACGCGCTCTGGCCCAAGAACCAAGCCAAGTTCGAGAACGCCGCGCGCCTTCCCCTGGAAGAGGACTGAACCATGGCCGACACAACCCGTAACGCTCATGCCGATCTCGATGCGGTGTCCGGCCAGACCACGACCGGTCACAGCTGGGATGGAATCAAGGAGCTGAACACGCCCCTGCCCCGCTGGTGGCTCTGGACCTTCTATCTCACCATCCTCTGGTCCATCGGCTACTGGATCGTCTATCCGGCCTGGCCGCTCGTCTCGAGCCACACCAGGGGCCTGCTCGGCTATTCCAGCCGTGCCGCGGTGGCGGAGGATATCCGCCAGCTCGAGGCCCGGCGCGAACAGCAGGCCGCGGTTCTCAGAACCGCCGATCTTGAGCAGATCCGCAACGATCCGACACTTCTCCGGCTCGCGGTCGCGCGCGGCAAGGCGGCATTCGGCGACAATTGCGCGGGCTGCCACGGCCTTGGCGGCATGGGGGGCAACACCTTTCCCAACCTGACCGATGATGAATGGATCTGGGGCGGCAAGCTGGCCGATATCTCGACCACCATCACCCACGGCATCCGTTGGGATCAGGACAGCAATTCCCGCATGAGCCAGATGCTGGCCTTCGGTCGCACGGGCACCCTGAAGCCTGCGGAGATCGGAACCGTGGTCGAGTATGTCCGCAGCCTTGCCGGTCTCGATGTCGCGAACGGGGCTGATCTTGCGGCTGGCGCGAAGCTCTACGCGGAGAACTGCGCGAGCTGCCATGGCGACCAGGCCAAGGGGAACCAGGATCTCGGCGCGCCCGACCTGACGGACGCGATCTGGCTCTATGGCAGCAGCCGGACGGCCATGGTCGATACCGTCACAAACGGGCGTGGCGGCGTGATGCCGGCCTGGAGCGGCCGCCTCGACCCCGAGACCATCAAGGCGCTGACGGTCTATGTGCACAGCCTCGGCGGAGGCCAGAAGTGAACACCCACAGCCCTGCGGATTATGACGACGAAGCCCCGCTCTACGAGGCCTCGAAGAAAATCTATCCGCAGGGGGTGTCGGGCACTTTCCGGCGCATCAAGTGGACGCTGCTGATCCTCTGTCTCGGCGTCTATTATCTTCTTCCCTTCGTGCGGTGGGATCGTGGGCCCCATCTGCCGAACCAGGCGGTTCTGGTGGATATGCCGGCGCGCCGCTTCTATTTCTTCTTCATCGAGATCTGGCCGCAGGAGGTCTACTACCTCACCGGCCTCTTGATCCTCGCGGCGCTGATCCTGTTCCTGATGAACGCGGTCGCGGGCCGCATCTGGTGCGGCTATCTCTGCCCGCAGACGGTCTGGACCGACCTGTTTCTCCAGGTCGAGCGGCTCATCGAGGGCGACCGGCGCGAGCGCATGCAGCGCGACGCCGCCCCCTGGGTCGGCAAGACCTGGGGCCTGAAGATCCTCAAGCATTTCGTCTGGGTGATGATCGCCTGGTGGACCGGCGGCGCCTGGGTGCTCTACTTTTCGGATGCGCCGACCCTCGTGCGCGATCTTGCGACCTTTCAGGCGCCCTTCGTCGCCTATCTCTGGATCGGCATCCTCACCTTCACGACCTATGCGCTCGCCGGCTTCATGCGTGAGCAGGTCTGCCTCTACATGTGCCCCTGGCCGCGCATTCAGGCCGCCTTGACCGATGCGGATGCACTCAATGTCGCCTATCGCCATGATCGCGGCGATCCGCGCATGTCGTTGAAGCAGGCCACGAAGGCGAAGGCCACCGGCGAGCCGGCCGGGGATTGCATCGATTGCAACCAATGCGTGGCGGTTTGCCCCACGGGCGTCGATATCCGCGACGGCGCGCAACTCGGCTGCATCCAGTGCGGGCTCTGCATCGATGCCTGCGACACGGTGATGACCAAGATCAACCGCCCTACCGGGCTCATCGGCTATGATACCGAACAGGCGATCACGGCGCGCGCATGCGGCAACACGCCTCCGCCCATCCGGCTCATCCGGGCTCGCACCTTGCTCTATGTCGGGGTGATCGCGGCTGTCGCCATGACCATGATCTACGCGCTGGCCACGCGGTCCATGATGGATATCAGCGCGATCCACGAGCGCTCTCCGCTCTTCACGGTGCTGCGCGATGGTTCGGTGCGCAACAACTATACCCTGCGCCTTGCCAACAAGCGGCCCGAGGCGCGGATCTTCGCGGTGGCGGTCGATGGCGTGCCGGGCGCCTCCGCCGAACTCATCGGCGTGAAATCCATTCCTGGCCAACCCCTCTCCTTCGAGATCGGCCCGGACCAGACACTCGACGTGCGGCTTCTCGTCACGGTGCCGCGCCACGCCTTCGAAGGCGGGAAAACGATGATTCAGATCAAGGCGACCGATGCCGCTCTCGACGACAGTCGCGTGATCCGGGAGAACTTCTTCGGTCCTGACGGAGACGATTCCCGGCGGTCCAGAGGGGCGCGCCATGGGGAAAGACGGGATGACTAGCTGCTGCGGAGCCTTTTCGATGCCGGTGGAACTGCCTGAACGCGCCCCGATCCTTGCCGCCCGGAAGGCGAAAGAGTTCCGTCTCACGGGCTGGCATGTGCTGGCGATGCTTATCGCCTTCTTCGCGGTGGTGGCGAGCGTGAATGTCTTCATGATGACCACTGCGATCCGCACCATGCCGGGGCTTGATGCGCGCAACGGCTATGATGTGAGCCAGAATTTCAACCGGCAGGAACTGGCCGCGGCGCAAGCCCAGGCACGGCGCGGCTGGCAGAGCGATGCGAGGGTCTCGCTCGCCAACCGCGTGCTCGACCTCGAGATCCGCTTCCGTGACAGCATGAGCAAGCCGCTGGCCGGCCTCGCCGTGACGGTTGTTCTGCAGCATCCTGCGCAGCGCGGTCGCGACCGGGCCATCACGCTCTCCCCGCGCGGGGACGGCTACTATACGGCGAAGCTCGACGGGATTGATGCCGGCGGCTGGGGCCTCGTGATCGAGGCGCATGATCTCGAAAGCGGCGAGCGGCTCTTCCTCTCGCGCCATCGCCTGGCCCTGAAGGACGAGTCCATCCGGGGGATCACCCCATGAGCACGGTTCTGCCGCACCCGGATATCCGCGACTTCTCGCATTATCTCACCCCCGCGCCCGAAGATCGGGTGCGGATGGATTTCGTGGTGGATGGCATCCATTGCGCGGCCTGTGCGGCGCGCATCGAACGCGCCTTCGCATCGGAGCCGGACATGGCTCTGGCACGCGTGAACCTCACCGAGAAGCGCCTCACGGTCGAATGGAAGGATGCGAGACGGGTGGACCCCCCGCAGGTGCTGGCGCGGCTCGAAGCCCTGGGCTTCACCGGCTACCCTTTCCGCGTGGCCGAGCGCGAGGCCAGCGAGAAGGCCGAGGAGCAGCGGCTTCTGCGCGCGCTCGGCGTCGCGGGCTTCGCGATGATGAACATCATGCTCCTTTCGGTTTCGGTCTGGTCCGGCAACGAGACCGGGCTCTCGCGCGAGGCGCGTGACTTCTTCCACTGGATTTCCGCGCTGATCGCGCTGCCAACCGCCGCCTATTCCGGTCGCCCCTTCTTCGACAGCGCCATCCGCTCGCTGAAGGCGCGCGCCGTGAACATGGATGTGCCGATCTCGCTCGGCATCCTGCTCGCCCTGGGCATTTCGGTCTGGGAGACGCTGCAATCGGGCGAGCACGCCTATTTCGACGGCGCGGTGATGCTCATCTTCTTCCTGCTGATCGGCCGCGTGCTCGATCAGATGATGATGCGCCGCACGCGCGCCGTGGCCTCGAACCTCGCGGCGCTCCGCGCGGAGACCGTCACGCGCATCCTGCCGGATGGCGTGCTGAAGGAAGTCGCCGCCGCGACGGTCGAGCCCGGCCAGCTCGTGCTGGTGCGCCCCGGCGAGCGGATCGGCGTCGATGGCCTGATCGAGCGCGGCACCTCCGATATCGACCAGAGCCTCGTGACCGGGGAGACCGCGCATCAGGCCGTGCAGCCGGGCATGGATGTGCATGCCGGCACGATGAACCTCTCGGGAAGCCTGGAAATCCGGGTGCGCCATGCCTCGGCGAGCACTTTGCTCGCGCGCATCGAGGCGCTGCTCGCCCATGCCACCGAGAAGCGCGCGGGTTATGTGCGCCTCGCGGACCGCGCCGCGCGGGCCTATGCGCCGGTGGTGCATACTGCGGCGGCGCTGACCTTCATCGGCTGGGTGCTCTGGGGCCTGTCCTGGCAATCGGCGCTGCTGATCTCCGTCACGGTGCTCATCATCACCTGCCCCTGCGCGCTGGGCCTCGCGATTCCCGCCGTGCAGGTCGTGGCCTCGGGCGCGATGTTCCGCCGCTCGATCCTGCTCCATGCCGGTGACGCGCTGGAGCGGCTTGCCGAGGTGGATACCGTCGTCTTCGACAAGACCGGCACCCTCACCCTGCCGGAGCCGGTCATCGCCAACCGCAAGGAGATCCCGGATCGCCTGCTGACCATCGCCGGCCGGCTGGCTCTGTCGTCGCGCCACCCCCTGGCGGTGGCCATCGCCAAGGCCGGCGGCGCCGACAACCCGTTCCGCGACGTGCGCGAAACGCCCGGACAGGGCCTTGAAGCCGAGGATACCCGCGTGAAGATCCGCCTCGGCTCGCCGGCCTTCTGCGGGGCGGAAGCGGAAGCCAAGGCGGTTTCGGAAGCCTATCCCGAGGCGTCGCTCATCGCCATGCGCTGCGGCACGGATGTGGCGGTCTTCGCGATCCGCCAGCCCCTGCGGGCCGATGCCCGCGCCACCATCGAGGCCTTGAAGGGTCTTGGACTCTCGGTTGAAATCCTTTCGGGCGACCGCGAGATCCCGGTCGCGAGCGTGGCGAAGGCCCTGGGCATCGATCATTGGCAGGCAAGCGTCGAGCCCGGCGGCAAGGTCGCGCGACTTGAGGAACTGCGTCAGCAGGGCCGGAAGGTGCTGATGGTGGGCGATGGCATCAACGATGCCCCTGCCCTCGCCGCCGCGCATGTCTCGATCTCGCCCGTCTCGGCCACGGACCTCGCGCAGGCACAGGCCGATCTGCTGGTCATGGGCGCTTCGCTCGGCCCGGTGGCGGATGCGATCCGCATCGCGCGGAAAGCGCGCCGCCTGATGACGCAGAATCTCTGGCTCGCGGTCATCTACAACGCCGTGGCGGTTCCGATCGCGATTGCCGGCCTCGCGACCCCCTTCGTCGCGGCGATCGCCATGTCTGGTTCGTCGCTGATCGTCACCATGAACGCGATGCGCGCACGATTCGGTGGAGAAAGCCCATGAACATCCTCGTGATCCTCATCCCCATGGCCCTGGCCATGGGCGCCCTGGGTCTCGGTGCCTTCCTCTGGTCGCTGAAGACGCGGCAATTCGAGGATATCGAGGGTGCCTCCTGGAGGGTCATCCTCGATGACGATGACCTGCCTGATGACGCGAAGCGCTGAGGCGTATTTTCAGCTCTCGCGCTTCAGCGCGCTCTCGTGCCAACGATGCAGCAGGCGATGCGAGAGCCAGCTTGTCGCCAGGAAGATCGCGATGCCCGAGAGCGAGATCAGCAGCAGGGCCGCGAACATGCGCGGGATCTTGAGCTGGTAGCCGCTTTCGAGAATGCGATAGGCGAGGCCCGAGGCCGAGCCGCCCGAACCGGCCACGAATTCCGCCACCACCGCGCCAATGAGCGCGAGGCCACCCGAAATCTTCAGCCCGCCGAGAAAATACGGGAGCGAAGCCGGCAGGCGCAGATAACGCATCGTCTGCCAGCGGTTCGCGCCATAAAGCTGGAACAGCGAGACGAGATTGTGATCCGCGGAATTCAGCCCCAGGATGGTGTTCGAGAGGATCGGAAAGAAGGCAACAATCCAGGCACAGATCAGCAGCGACAGGTTCACATCCTCCGCCAGGATAATGATCAGCGGCGCGATCGCCACAACGGGCGTCACCTGCAGGATGACGGCGTAGGGAAAAAGCGAGCGCTCCAGCCATTTCGACTGCGTGAAGAGGATGGCCAGGGCCACGCCAACGCTCACCGCCGCGATCAGCGCGGCAAAGGTGATGCGCAGCGTGATCCAGAGCGCGCCCGACAGGGTATGCCAGTCCTGCACCAGCGTCTGCGCGATCACCAGCGGGCCGGGAAACAGATAGGAAGGAATGTTCTTGTATCGGACCACCCATTCCCACAACCCGATGATGAGAATGCCGACGAGGATCGGCGCGAGAATGTCCGGCCAGCGGCTCCTGGCAATCCCCAGGATGCGCGCCTCTTCGGCAAAGACCGGAGCGGTCTCCTGATCGGTGCCGCGCGCGGCGGCGGGAGCAAGCGTGGTTTCGCTCATGCGTCGATGGCCTTTTTCAGAGCTTCCGAGCCGAGGCGGCAGAGATGCGCATATTCGGGCGAGGTGCGGAACAGGTTGTCGCGCGGGAAAGGCGCATCCACGATGAGTTCGCTCATCACGCGTCCCGGCCGCGCGGCCATCACGACGATGCGCTCGGAGAGATAGACGCTCTCGAACACCGAATGGGTGACGAACACCGCCGTGAAGCGGTTGCGCTGCCAGAGCATCAGCAGGTCATCATTGAGCTTGTGGCGGGTGATCTCGTCGAGCGCGGCGAAGGGCTCGTCCATCAGCAGCACCTTCGGCTCCGTCACCAGCGCGCGGGCGATCGAGACACGCATCTTCATGCCGCCGGAGAGTTCGCGCGGATAGCTCTTCTCGAACCCCTTGAGGCCCACGAGTTCGAGCATCGCGGCGGCACGCTGGTCGGCCTCCGTGCGGTTCATCTTCTTGAGGCGAAGGGGCAGCGTGACATTGTCAAGCGTCTGCGCCCAGGGCAGAAGCGTCGGCTCCTGAAAGACGAAGCCGAGGCTGTGCTCGGGCCGTCCCCGGGCATCCGCACTCGTCGCTCCCGGCCAGTCGATCGAGCCGGCGGAGGGCTGGGAGAGGTCGGAGATCAGCCGCAGCAGGGTCGATTTCCCGCAGCCCGAGGGGCCGAGCAGGCTCACGAATTCACTCGCATGGAGGTCGAGATCCACGTCCCGCAAGGCGAGGGTGCCGTTCGAGAATTTCTTCGAGAGGCCGCGGACCGAGACGAGCGGCTTTCTTGCCGCCCGCCCCGTATCCACGCCCGTGCCCTGGGCCAAAGCCATCAGACGCCGACGCCCTTGTTGATGAAGGAAAGATCATAGGCCTTCCTGACGTCGATATTCGCGGGGAAGACGCCTGCGGCATGCATGTCCTTGTAGAAGGAAGCCCAGCGCTCGTCGGTCATCGCGCCGACGCCGAGCTTCAGCGCATCGCCGGACATCACGATGCCCTTCTCATTCATCACCTTGATCGCATAGGCGATCTTCTCGTCGGTCATGTCCGGGTTGTCGCGCTTGATGAGCGCGTTGGCGGCGGCGTTCTCGGGACCGTTCTTCATGTAGGCGGCCCAGCCCTCGAGCGAGGCGGTCACGAAGCGCTGCACGAGGTCCTTCTTCTCGTCCACCATCTTCCGGGAGATGTTGATTGTGGTGTTGTAGTTGGCGAAGCCCGCATCGGCGATCAGGTGCACCAGCGGATCGACCCCGCCTTCCTTCTGGATCGCGAAAGGCTCGGAAGAGAGGAAGCCCTGCTGGCAGATGTTCTTGTCGGCGAGGAACGGCGCCATGTTGAAGGTGTAGGGGCGGATCTGGTCATCCGAATAGCCGAACTTCGCTTTGAGGAATGGCCAGTAGGAGGTGCGGCCCGCGCCGCCCACGAGGATCGGTTTGCCCTTCAGCTGCTCGAAACTGTCATTGCCCACGCCGCGATGGCAGATGATGACCTGCGGGTCCTTCTGGAAGATCGAGGCGATGCAGAGGAACGGCAGTTTCTCCTCGACATAGCGGATGGCCTCGAAGGAATTGGACATGATCATGTCCACGCGGCCGCCGAGCAGCAGCTGCGAGGGGTTCTGCTGCGGGCCGCCCATGCGGATATCCGCGTCGATGCCATATTTCTTGTAGATGCCGTTGGCGACGGCAAAATAGAAGCCGCCATGCTCGGCCTGAGCGCGCCAGTTGGTCTGATAGCTGACCTTGTCGAGGCTCTGGGCGTTCACGCGGCTGCCCGTCATGGGCACGAGAACGGAAGCGGCCGAGCCGCCCAGCAGGCCAAGCGCGGCACGACGGTTCAGGCGATATTTCATCATCATGGGTCCGGTCTCCGTTAGGGCTTCTGGTTCGCCGTCTTCTCCCGATATCGGGCGCTGGTCAAACGCTGCAATGCCCGTGCCGCACAAAGTGCGGCGCGGCGATGGGTGCCTCCTGCCCAGGGCGCAAGCAGGATGGCGCGGGATTGGACAGACTGCAATTGGCGAATGCGGATTTCAGGGGATGAGCCTGCATAAAGGCACTGGCCGGCGGCACCAGGCTTGCTATCCTGTCACGACAGTAGAAGCCGGCTTCCCGGTTCCATGGAAAGCGTCGACCGATGAATGTTCCTGCGCGAAAAGTCTCCGCCGAGAATCCCGCCCTGCCCGCCGCCATCGAGGCGGTCCTGGCCGAAATCGGCGATGTGCCGGTGGTGACGGAAGAGAAGGTGGTGCGGAAGAAAAGCCGCGATTTCTTCTGGTATTCGCCGATTCTCAACGAGGAGCTGGCGCAGAAAAGCGCGGATATCTTTGTTTCTCCGCGCCACGAGGCCGATCTCGTCACGCTGGTGCGGGCCTGCGTCAGGCATCGCGTGCCGATCACCCCGCGCGGCGGCGCCACCGGCAATTACGGTCAGGCCGTGCCGATGGAGCGCGGCGTGCTGCTCGACATGACGAATTTCGCCGGGATCGAATGGGTGAAGCCGGGCCGCGTGCGCTGCGGCGCGGGCCTGCTCATGGGCAAGCTCGATCAGGAATTGAAGCCATCCGGGCAGGAAATCCGCCTCCACCCCTCCACAAAGCGCACGGCGACCATCGGCGGCTTCGTCGCCGGCGGATCGGGCGGCGTGGGTTCCGTCACCTATGGCGGGCTGCGGGAGCCCGGCAACATCCTCGCCGCGCGGATCGTGACCGTGGAGGATGAACCCCGCATCATCGAACTTCGGGGCGATGCCGCCCAGAAGATCAACCGCGCCTATGGCACGACGGGCATCATCACGGCGCTCGAAATGCCGCTCGCGCCGGCCTGGCCCTGGCATGATGTGATTGTCGCCTTCGATGATTTCGCGAAGCTGCTGGATGCCGGGTTCGCCGCCGCGAAGGCTGATGGCGTGGTCAAGAAGCTGATGAGCGGCATCGCCTGGCCCCTGCCCGATTATTTCGGCCAGCTGAAGCCCTGTTGCCCCGAGGGCAAGCATATCCTCGCCTGCATGATCGCCGAGGCCTCGCTCGAAAGCTTCCGCGACATCGTCGAGCCGCTGGGCGGCATGATCACGCTGGAAACGCCGACGCGCGAGGAAGCCGGCTCGGTTCCGCTCTACGAATATACCTGGAACCACACGACGCTGCAGATGCTGAAGGCGGATCGCTCGGTCACCTATCTCCAGTGCCTCTATCCGCATGATCGCGTGCGCGAATCGATCCTCGAGACGGCCGCGATGTTCCCGGAAGAACTCATCCCGCATTGCGAGTTCATCCGCTTTGGCGGCAACCTCTCGGCGAGCGCCCTGCCCGTCATCCGCTACACCACGAAGGAGCGGCTCTACGACATCATCAACGCGCATGAGGCCCATGGCGTGATGATCGCCAACCCGCATGTGATTTCATTGGAGGATGGCTCGCGCCACAAGCGCGTGGATGCCGATCAGGCCGGGTTCAAGGCCGAGATCGACCCCTATGGTCTTCTGAACCCCGGCAAGATGAAGAGCTACGTGCCTGTGAAAGCATGAGAATTCTCTATCTCTATTGCCATCCGCTGGAAGAGAGCTTCCATGCGGCGATCCGCGATGCGGGCATCGCCGCCTTGCGCGCGAACGGCCATGAGGTCGATCTCTGCGACCTCTATGCCGAAGGCTTCCAGCCCGTTCTCACGGCCGAGATGCGCCGGGATTACCATGACCTCTCGCTCAACCGGAAAGGGATCGAGGGCTATATCGATCGGCTCTATCACGCCGAGGCGCTGGTGGTGCAGTTCCCGACCTGGTGCTTCGGCTTCCCGGCGATGCTCAAGGGGTTCTTCGATCGCATCTTCGGTCCGGGCATCACCTTCGATCTGTCTGTTCCCGGCAAGCCGCGCCCCATGCTCCAGCATATCCGGCATGTCGTGGGCATCTCGACCTATGGCCGTGACCGCCTGCGCGCCTTCCTGGTCGGCAACCCGCCCCGCAAGATGATCACGCGCTATCTGCGCTGGTTCGTGGCGCCGGGCGCGCGCATCCGCTATTGCGCGCTCTACCACATGAATGTCGCGACGGAGGCGCAACGAAAGGCGTTTCTCGCGCGAGTCACGACCGAGCTCTCTTCGCTGAGGTAACATGCGCAAACTTCACTGGTTCGACCTGACATCGCGGGATTTCCAGACGCTTGACCCGGAAAAGACGGTGGTCGTTCTCCCCATCGCCGCGACCGAGCAGCACGGGCCGCATCTCTCGGTCGGCACGGATTCGATCATCGCGCAGGGCATGTGTGACACCGTGATGAAGAAGCTGCCGGCGCATCTCGATGTGCTCTTCCTGCCGGTGCAGAATGTGGGGAAATCGAACGAGCACCTGCGCGATCCCGGCACGGTGACGCTTACCGCGCACACCCTCATTTCCGCCTGGACGGAGATCGGCGAGAGCGTCGCGCGCGCGGGCTTGCGCAAGCTCGTCATCGTCAATTCGCATGGCGGGAATGTTGAGGTGCAGGGCATCGTGGCGCGGGAATTGCGCGTGCGTTGCCAGATGCTTGTGGCGCAGACCGCGTGGCGGCGGCTCGGCGTGCCGGCTGGCCTGTTCTCGGAGATCGAGAACAATTACGGCATCCATGGCGGCGATTTTGAAACAAGCGTGATGCTGCATTTCGCCCCGAACCGCGTGGACATGTCGAAAGCGGTCGATTTCGTGCCGAATTCGATTTCATATGCGCAGGAATACAAGCAGTTGCGCGTCACCGGCTTCACCTCCATGGCCTGGATTGCGGAGGATAATCATCCTGAGGGCGTCGCGGGCGAAGCGCATCTCGCCACCGCCGAGAAAGGCCGGCAGGCCGTCGAATTCCAGACCGATCGTTTCATCGAGTTGCTGGAAGATGTGGCGAAATTCCCGCTGAGCCGGTTGGCCTGACACAAGGTCCTGGCCGGGCTTGGTCCGACCGTGACGCGTCACAATTTGCCCAAGACCTCCCGCACCCGCTCCAGATGGCGTTTGCGCGCCTCCTCGCCCACCACATCGATGCGGTGGAGCGCGAGCCAGAGCGTCCTGCAGCGCGGCGCACAGAGCGCGCGGATGCCCGTGAGCAGGATGCGCCTACCGGGCATGCCCATGATCCACCACCACCATTTCGGCGAACCGAGCGAGGTCAGCACGCCAAGGAAGCGGATATTCGTCATCAGCCCGCGAATGGGCTGGTTGCCCTCGGGCATCGTGAAGGTCTCGTGCGGGATCAGCACGCGCTCGAGCCAGCCCTTGAGCATGGCGGGCTGCGCATACCACCAGGTCGGGTAGACGAAGAGCAGCCCGTCGGCCGCCTTCACGCGATCAAGATGGCTCGCGACAGGCACGCGGTTCTCGCCGCGTGTGTGATAACCGCTGCGCTCCTCGCGGCTCATCACGGGGTCGAAGCCCTCGGCGTAAAGGTCGATGATATCAACCTCATGGCCGTTGCGTTGCAGCGTTTCCACCGCCGCGGCCTTCACGGCGGCGGTGAAGCTCTCGGGGTTCGGGTGGCAATAGACGAGAAGGATCTTCATGCGAAGGCCCCGGCCGCCACGTCATGGCCGGACTTGTTCCGGCCATCCACATCTTGGGAGAAGTCGTGGATGCCCGGGCCAAGCCCGGGCATGACGGAAACGCGAAAATTCACCCGCCCAACCCCTTGAAGAGGAATGTCTTCCCGCTTCTGAAATCGTAGTTGGGGTCCTCCCAGGCGATCATCTTGCCGGGGTTGAGCAACCCTTGCGGGTCCGCCTCGCGCTTGAAGGCGAGCTGGATCTCGTCGGTCTGCTTCATTCCGCCCTCCTCCAGCGTGTAACGATGCGGGTTGAAGATCGGCGCGCCCATCTCCTCATGAATGCGCATGATCTCCTCCAGCCGCTCCTCGCTGGTGAACTTCACCAAAGGCAGGCCGAAGCAGGTGACCTTGCCGTCGAATTTCACGAATTCGAGGTGACAGGCGACCTCCTCGCCGAAATGCGCGTGGATCTTCTCCACCAGCTCCACCTGGTTGGGGAAGGGATAGAGCACCTGCAGATAGGTGATGCCCGGATCGACGCGCAAAGCCCGAAGGGTCGTGTGGTTCCAGGCGAGTTCGAAGGCGGGCGGCAGGCCCTTCTTTTCGTCGTCCGCGAGGGTGTCGGAGCGCATCAGCAGCTCCGCGCCCTTCCAGCGCCTGGCGAAAGCGAGCAGCGGGAGAAGCGCGAAATCGGCGACCATCAGCACCACGGCGTGCTTGTCGCGCGGCAGGAACTTGCGATGGCGCAGGAAGTAATCATGCGGCGCCGGGGCCGCGATCACCGCGAGTTCTTTCAGCAGGAGGCCATCCTGCTCGCCGAGGCTGTTCGAGAATTCGGTCGCCTGCCGCAGGTCATCGAAGCCGAAGATCACATCGACCCAGGGGTAAGCCGGCGCCAGCGGCACCTCGCATTCCACGATGATGCCGTTGGTCCCATAGGCGTGGCTCACCTTGTGGAGGTCGTCGCCCGTGAGTTCGAGCACGCGCGGGCTCGCCTCCATCGTCACGACCTTCAGGCGGATGATGTTGCCGTAATCGCGCAAGCCGCCCCAACGGATGGAACCGACGCCCCCCGAACCGCCGGCGATGAAGCCGCCGAGCGTCGCCGTGTGGTAGGTCGAAGGCGAGAGGCGCAATTCCTGCCCGCTTTTTTCCCGCGTCTCGTGGTCGATCTCCGCGAGGATGGCGCCGGGTTCGGTGACAACCCGGCCATTGCCGATGGATTTCACCGCGTTCATCGCAGAGAGATCGAGCAGCACGCCGCCCGAAAGCGGCATGGCCTGCCCGTAATTCCCCGTGCCCGTGCCGCGCGGCGTGACCGGGATTCCGAGGGAATGACAGGTCGCCAGAACATGGATCAGCTCGTCCAGATTCTTGGGCATGACCATGATATCCGCGATGACCTGGTCCAGCTGGCGCTTGAGGGTCGGCGAATACCAGTAGAAATCGCGGCTTTTCTGCTTGAGGATCGCGGGATTGTCGTCGGTCCTGATGGCGCCGAGACGGGATTTCAGCGTGGCGATATCGTAGCGCATCAGGGTTCCTCAGGCAGAAAGACGGTCAAGTTCAGCATAATCCGGCAGGCTTGTCTTGCTCGCCTGGCCGCCGATCCACACAAGACGATCGGTCTGCGGTCGGCAGAGCCATTCATTGAGCGTGCGGGCCGAAAACAGGATGAAATCCGCAGGCAATCCGGGCGCCAGCCGCCCCGCATCGGCGAGACCCATCTGCGCAGCGGGGCGAATGGTGAGGCTCTCGAGCCACGGCCTGGAATCATGGTCGAAATGCAGGATGCGTGTCGCCTCGCGAAACACCTCGACCCCGTCGAGATCACCGTAGGCATAGAACGGATCGCGCGTGTTGTCCGAAGCCACCATGGTGGAAACGCCCGCAACATCAAGCTCATGCAACGGCGCGACTCCGCGCCAGCGTGGCGTGCGGCCGGAAATCCGGTCCTGCAGATACATGTTGCACATCGGCAGCGAGACGACCGCGATCTTCGCCGCCGCGAGCTTGCTCGTCACGCGGGCGCGGTCTGCGTCCTCCATCAGCGCGAGCGAGCAGCAATGCCCGGCGAGCACGCGACCGCGATAGTTCTTGCGCAGGACGGCATCCGCGATCTTCTCGAGGCTTCGCGCATCCGGTGACGCGCTCTCATCCACGTGGAAATCGAGTTCGAGGCCATTGGCTTCGGCCGCATCGATGAATTCATCGAGCGCCTTGTCCACCTCGTCGGTGAGCGGATCACCACGATACGTCACGGCGCCAAGTATGCCGCCATGCTTCGTGACATTCTTGAGAATGTTGCGGAAATCCGCCGGATCTTCCCATACGGCCGAGAGTGGAAACAGCGCCGAGGCCTGCAACTCAATCCGTCCCTTCCATTCCTCGCGCATCTCGGAAAAAACCGGCCAGGAGATGTCCGATTGCTTGCCGAGGCTATCGAGATGCGTGCGGATGGCGCCCGTGCCATGGTGGAAGGCGCAACGCAGGGCGAAATCCATCCTTGCGCGCACATCCTCGGCCTGCCAGTTCTTCTCGCGATCCGCCGCGACGGTCGTCAGCGCACCGAAGAAGGTGCCATCGGGGTTTGCGGCACGCGCATGGATATGCCCCTTGTCGAGATGCGTATGCACGTCGACGAAGCGCGGCAGCACGATTTTCCCGCCGCAATCGATGCTTTCCCCTTCCCCGGCATCCGCGACGGGCTCCCCAACGATGCGTGCGATTTTTCCATCCGCGATCAGCATGGCGGCGCGGATGAAGGCATCGCCGGTGAAATGCGCGGGGAAGCCCTCGCCCTCAACGAGAGCGAGGGGCAGGCTCACCTGTCGCAACCAGAAGCGGGAGTTTTGGGGAAGAGTGACAGGCACGGATCAGGGCTCCTGGAGGGATGACGCGAAAGAGGATGCAGGCACCTAGCAAGCGCGATTCCAAAACGCTCGCAAGCGCGCTAGATAGGGCAGGTTTCTCGCCCGTCATGGCCGGACTTGTTCCGGCCATCCTCCTCCTGAAACAGAAGGGATGCCGTGGATGCCCGGGCCAGGGCCCCCGACTTCCGGCAGGCTGCCTGAAGTTTCCCGCCGAGCACGACGTTGAGGACAACCATGCCCCACCAGAAACTGAACCCCGCGACCATCCGCGCCCCGCTTGCCGCCTATAGCCACGGCATCGCCGTGCCGCCGGGCGCGCGGCTGGTCTTTGCCTCGGGACAGCTCGGCATCGGGCCGGATGACGTGATCCCCGAGGATGTGGAAGCGCAGGCCGTGCTCTGCTTCGAGAACATCAGGGCCATCCTCGCCGAAGCCGGCATGACCCTGCAGGATGTGGTGCGATTCAATGCCTTCGTGACCGATCGCGCCTATTTTCCGGTTTATGGCCGGGTGCGAAGCCGCTATGTGAACGGCGACGCCTTCGCCTCGACCCTCGTGATCGTCTCGGGTTTCACGCGGCCGGAATTCAAGGTCGAGGTTGAGGTCACCGCCGCCCGCCTTCCGGATTGAGAATGTCAGCTGCTCCGAAAATCTCTTTCGTTTCCTTGGGTTGTCCGAAGGCGCTTGTCGATAGCGAGCGCATCATCACGCGGCTGCGCGCCGAGGGCTACGCGCTCACGAAAACCCATGCCGGGGCTGATCTCGTCATCGTCAACACCTGCGGCTTCCTCGACAGCGCGAAAGCGGAATCGCTGGATGCCATCGGCAAGGGCCTCGCAGAAAACGGCAAGGTGATCGTGACGGGCTGCATGGGCGCCGAGCCCGAGCAGATCCGCGAGGCCTATCCTTCCGTCGCGGCCATCACCGGCCCTCAGGCCTATGAGAGCGTGCTCGCGGCCGTGCACGAGGTGGTGCCGCCCGCGCATGACCCGTTCCTCGATCTCGTTCCGGAACAAGGGGTTAAGCTCACGCCGCGCCACTACGCCTATCTGAAGATTTCGGAAGGCTGCAACAACCGCTGCACCTTCTGCATCATTCCCAGGCTCCGGGGGGATCTCGTCTCGCGCCCCCTCGCCGAGGTGATGCGCGAGGCGGAAAAGCTGGTGCGCGCCGGCGTGAAGGAAATCCTCGTCATCTCTCAGGATACATCGGCCTATGGCGTGGATTTGAAATATGCGCCAAGCCTCTGGAATGCAAGGGAATATCGCACGAAGTTCCTCGATCTCGCGGCGGCCCTCTCCACGCTCGGAATCTGGGTTCGCTTACATTACGTCTACCCCTATCCGCATGTGGATGAGGTGATCCCGCTGATGGCGGAGGCGCATGAAAGCGGCGGGCGCCTCCTTCCCTATCTCGATATCCCGTTCCAGCACGCTTCCCCCAACGTCCTGAAGGCCATGCGCCGGCCCGCGCATCAGGAAAAGACACTGCAGCGCATCGGGAAATGGCGGGAGATCTGCCCGGATCTCGCGATCCGCTCGACCTTCATCGTCGGCTTCCCCGGCGAGACGGAGGAGGATTTCCAGGAGCTTCTCGGCTTCCTCACCGAGGCGAAGCTCGAGCGCGTCGGCGCGTTCAAATACGAGCCCGTGCGGGGTGCCACGGCGAATGATCTCGGGCTGGAATCCATCCCCCCCGAGGTTCAGCAGAGCCGCTATGATCGCTTCATGCGTCATCAGCAGCCGATTTCCTCGAAGCTGTTGCAGCGTCGTGTCGGCAAGCGCATCCGCGTGATCATCGACGAGCCCGGCCCGACCGTGAGCAAGGGCCGCTCGGAATGGGACGCGCCGGAGATCGACGGCGCGGTCTACGTCGCCTCGAAGCGCCCCCTGCGCGCGGGCGATATCGTTTCGGTGAAGATCGAGCGCGCGGATGCCTATGATCTCCACGGGATCGGCGTGTGAGCGACCGTCCGCCGCTTTCGACGGCGCAGGCCCTGGGGCTGATGCTGCTCGCGGCCTTTCTCTGGGGATTGAGTTTCCCGACCATCAAGGCGATGGCAGGCGCGTTCCCCCCGATCACGCTCGCGGCCCTGCGCGGTGCGGTGAGCGCGCTGACGTTGCTGCTGTGGTTTTCGCTGATGCGGCAGGACCTGCTGCCGCGCTCGAAGCGCGAGGCTTTCGACTGGCTGATCCTTGGCGCGCTCAATGGCTGGATCGCGAACCTGCTCGTGGCCTATGCGATGCAGAGCCTGCCCGCCGGCAAGGCCGCGATGATCCAGGCTTGCGGACCGCTGATCACGGCCTTGATCGCGAGCCAGCTCTTCGCGGATGAGCGGATCAGCCCGCGCCGCCTTTTCGGCATTCTCGTGGGCCTCGGCGGCGTGGCCTTGCTGATTGGTCCGCGTCTCTTCGGCGAGGCCGCGACCCCCCTGGCGGCCGCCGCGATGGTCGGCGTGGCCGTCAGCTATGCTTTGGGAAACATTTATGTTCGTTTGTTGCCTGTGGCCGAGCCGAAGCGCCTCGCCCTGGGCCAGCAAGTGATGTCCGGCATCTTCGCTTCCTGCCTGGCAATGGCGATTCCCGGTCCGTCGAGCCTCGCCGCGCTGCCGCAGCAGGTCCACCTCGTGCTGGTGATGGGTGTGGTCTCCACCGCCGCCCCCATCGTGCTCTACATGATCGCGATCCGCGCGCTGGGGCCCACGCGCGCCTCGATGACCGGCTATCTCGTGCCGGCCTGGGCGGTGATCCTCTCCGCGCTTCTGCTCGGCGAGGCCATCGCGCCGCGCGAGGCGATTGCGGGGCTGATCATCCTCGCGGGCGTCTATCTGGTCACGGCGACGCGCAAAGCCGGCAACGCCTGAATCACGCCGCCGGCGCGGGCACCACGGGCGGGCGCGCGCGGTTGCGCTTGCGGAACGTGCGGCGCAGCCAGAGCGTCAGACCCGTGCCCATCAGGATCATCATGCCAATGGATGTCAGAAGCACCATCAGGCCCGACCACGCACCCGCGAAATTCCCCTCATGCAGCGCGCGCGGCCAGTTCGAGGAGGCGGGAATCACGCCACGGATCGAGACTTGATAGACCTGGAACACCCCGCCCTCATTGACGCGCGCGAGCATCCGCCCGCCGCGATTCCTGAGCCAGATCAGGCCGGAAAGGTCGGTTTTCTCACCCAGAATCTGCACGGCCTGCCTGATCGGCGGGAGTGCCGCGCGATCCTGCGGCCGGGGCGTCGCGAAGGTCAGGCCAAAGGCGATCGCGAGGCCCGTCAGCGGCGAGAGGATCACGAGGGGCAATCCGAACCACGCCACCGCCTGATGCCAGCCGGAGACCGAGTTCCGCAATCGCGGCCAGCCCATGAGAACACCGAGCCCGATCAGCACAAGCATCGCGAAGGTCGAGGCGATCACCACCCATTCCTGATCGAGGATGAAATGTTCGTGCAATCCGCGCGAGGTGCTGAAAACATCGGAAAGCAGGGTGCGGCCGCTATCATCGACCACTTGGCCGGTGGAAATCGCCAGATCGAGGCTGCCGCCCGGCCCCACGCCCTGCAGCGTGAGTCGATCCTCATAGGCCCGCACGGTGATGGCGCGGACCTTCCCCTCCTTGTCGTGCTCCTCGAGCAGGGAGATCAGCCGCGAGGCCGGCAGGCTCCCCGCTTTGGTGCCGAGATCCTGCACGATCGGTTCAACGGAGAGGATCAGCCCGGTGATGATCACCCATGCGAGCGGAAGGGCGAAGACCAGCGTGGTCCAGCGATGCAGGCGCAGCAGCAGCGGCTTCCATGACAAGAGTGACATGCATTCCCCCGGGAAGGATCGACTTCGCGGCAGAGGTGCGCCCGAGACCACGAAGGGTCAAATGACAAATCGGCAATGTGGCGAGAGGTTTGTGCTAGAGCGGAATCCGATCTGATTGAAAGAGATCTGGCGCTCATTCTTCTTGTTTTCGCATCCGCTTTTTCCGCCAACCGGTATCCACTTGGCGGGCGGATGCGATAGAACAAAAAGGGCCGGCGAACTGCCCCGCCGGCCCGAATTCATGCCCAAAGGAGAGCGCCTATTTGGGAATTGTGCCTTCGATGCCCTGCACGTAGAAATTCATGCCGAAAACCTGCTCGTTCGAGAGCCGGTCGCCGCCCTTGCATTCCACGACCTTGCCGTCCTGCGCCATGACCGGGCACATGAAGGGATCGACCTTGCCGGCGATGATCGCGGCTTCGGTTTCCTCCGCGAGTTTCTTCACGTCCGGCGGCATGTTCACATAGGGCCCCATCTTCACCTTGCCCTTGGCGAGGCCGTCGAACACATCCTGGCTCTGCCACTTGCCTTCCAGCATCGCGCGGGTGCGCTCGACATAATAGGGCGCCCAATCGTCGATGATCGAGGTGAGGATGTGGTTCGGCGCGAACTTGGTCATGTCCGAGGCCTGGCCGAATGCAAAGATATTCCGCTGCGCCGCCTGCTGCAGCGGCGCCGGGCTGTCCGTGTGCTGGGTGATGACGTCCGCGCCCTGGTCGATCAGGGTCTTGGCGGCGTCACCCTCCTTCGGCGGGTTGAACCAGTCATAGGCCCAGGCGATCTTGATCTTGACATTGGGGTTCACCGATTTTGCGCCGAGATAGAAGGCGTTGATGCCTGCAATCACCTCCGGGATCGGGAAGGCGCCGACATAGCCGATGGTGTTGGTCTTGGTCATCTTGCCGGCAATCCTGCCGATGATGTAGCGCCCCTCGTGGAACTTCGCGGAATAGGTCGCGACATTCTTGTCGCGCTTGAAGCCCGTGGCATGCTCGAACATCACGTTGGGATATTTCCGCGCGACGCGCAAAGTCGGTTCCATGAAGCCGAAGGAGGTCGTGAAGATCAGCCGGTGCCCGGTGCGGGCGAGCTGCTCGATGGCGCGGTCGCTGTCGGCTTCCGGCACGCTCTCGACGAAGGTGGTTTCGACCCGGCCCGGGAAGGCCGCCTCGATGGCCTTGCGGCCCTGATCATGCTGGTAGCTCCAGCCGAAATCGCCCACCGGCCCCACATAGATGAAGCCGATCTTCAGCTTCTCCTGCGCGCTGGCGCCGCCGATCATGGCAAGCCCGAGGCCCATCGCAAGGGCGATGCGGCGTATTGTGGTGTTGAACATCTGTCGTCCCTCCCCGATTGAAACTACCGCTCCGGGACAAAGGGTTGCCCGAGCGATCCCGCCGCGCCCGACCCGCGCCGCCCGGAGACGGCGAGAAACAGCAGGGCCAGAATGGTCATGATGTAGGGTAGCGCCGAAAGAAGCTGCGAGGGAAGCCCGATCGCACCAGCCTGGGCGTGCAATTGTGCCACAGTCAGCCCACCGAAGAGGTAGGCGCCCAGCACCAGCCGCCAGACATGCCCGGCGGCGAAAACCACTAGCGCCAGCGCGATCCAGCCGCGCCCGGCCGTCATGCCCGGCGACCAGAAGCGCGTATAGATCAATGAGAGATAGGCTCCCGCGAGCCCGGCCATCAGACCGCCAAACAGCACGGCGTAGAGCCGGATGCGGCGCACCGGCACGCCCAGGGCATGGGCCGAGGCATGGTTCTCCCCCACCGCGCGCAACAGCAGGCCTGCCCGCGTGCGGTTCAGCACGAAGGCCACCGCCGCAATGAGCACCAGCGAGAGGAAGAAGACCGGATCGGCCCTGAAGAGGGCCGGCCCGATGATCGGGATCTGCGACAGGCCCGGCAGCGCCAGCGGAGCGATCGGCGGTCGCGGCTGGCCGACGAAGGGCGCGCCGATCAGCCCCGCAAGGCCCAGGCCCAGAATGGTCAGGGCAAGCCCGGTCGCAACCTGGTTCGTGGCAATTCCGATCGCGAGGATCGCGAAGACAAGCGCCAGCAACATTCCCGCCAATGCGCCGGCGAGAAGCCCGAACGCGCTCGAATCCGTGAGCACGGCCGCCGCGAAGCCGCAAGCCGCGCCGACGATCATCATGCCCTCGACGCCAAGGTTCAGAACGCCCGCGCGCTCCACGACATGCTCGCCGAGAGCGGCGATCAGCAGGGGTGTGGCCGCAACCGTGATGGACGCAAGAACCAGCGGCAGCATCTCCATGGCTCAATCCCTCCGGATCACAAGGCGATAGCGGTTCAGGGCCTCGCCCGCGAGAACGCAGATCAGCAACAGACCCATGAAAAAGCGCGTAAGATCGAAGGGCAGCTTCATCACGACCTGCGCGCTCTCCGCGCCAATCAGCAGCACGGCGATCACCACGGCCGAGAGCGCGGCTCCGATCGGCGAAAGCCGGCCCAGAAACGCAACGATGATCGCCGTGAAGCCGAGGCCCAGCCCGAAGCCGGGGCGCAGCTGGCCCACCTGCCCCGCCGCCTCGATCACGCCAGCAAGGCCTGCGAGCGCACCGGAAATCGCGAAGACCAGGAACGTGATCCGCTTCTGGGAAAACCCCGCGAAATTCGCAGCCCTCGGGGCTTCACCCAACGTATTGATCGCGAAACCGAAAAGGGTGCGGCGGAAAACCAGGGTCGCAAGAACAATCGCCAGAACGGCGATCAGCGCCCCGGCATGAAGCCTCCCGCCCTCGAAAAACGGAGAGAGCAAGGCGCTCTCCGAGAAGCTCGGGGTCTGGGGGAAGTTGAAGCCCTTGGGGTCTCGCCACGGCCCGCGCACGAGATAGTCCAGCAGCAATTCCGCGACATAGACCAGCATCAGCGAGGTGAGGATTTCCGAAATCCCGTAGCGCACGCGCAACCAGGCGGGGATGGCCGCATAGGCGAGCCCGCCCCCCATGCCCGCCAGCAGCATCAGCGGCAGGATGTGGAAGCCGGATTGCCCGAGGAACAGCAGGGCCACGCCCCCGCCGCAGATCGCGCCCACGAGCATCTGCCCTTCGGCACCGATGTTCCAGCGATTGGCGCGAAAGCAGAAGACCAGCCCGATGGCGATGAGGCTGAGCGGCGTCGCCTTGAGCAGCACCTCCTGCAAGGCCCAGGGGTCGGTCAGCGGATCCCGCAGATAGACCTTGAAGGCCACGACCGGCGATTTGCCGAGCAGGGCCACGATCAGCCCGCCTGTGGCGAGCGCGACGGCCAGTGCCGCGATCGGCGTCAGCCAGTTGCGGAGCCAGCCCACCTCCCCGCGGGATTCAAGCGCGATCCTCATGCGGAAGCGCCCGAAGGTGCCGGATCGCGCCCGGTCATCATCAGGCCGATGGTCGCGCGGGACGTGTCGGCCGGCCTGAGCGCGGGCGAAATCCGTCCGCGCCTCATCACGGCGATCCGGTCGGCCAGTTCGAAGGCTTCATCGAGATCCTGCGTGATCACCAGAACCGCGACGCCCTTCTCGGCCAGGTCGAGCAGGGTCTGCCGGATCATGGCCGCGGCCTTGGCATCGACCCCCCAACTCGGCTGGTCGATGACGATCAGCTTCGGTTTGCGCAGGATTTCGCGCCCCACAATATATTTCTGAAGGTTGCCGCCCGACAACCGGCGCGCCTCGGGATCTTCCTTCGGCACGCGCACATCGAAGTCGCGGATCACCTGCCGCGACACGCGCAACAGCCGCTCCGGATGCAGGAAGGTGCCGCCGAGATCCTCCGTGGCGTGCCAGGAGAGCACGATATTCTCCGAGAGGGTGGCGTTGGGCAATGTCCCCTGCCCCAGGCGCGCCTCCGGCACGAAGGCCGCGCCGGCCTTGCGGCGCGCGTTGATGTCCCGGCGGGTCACATCCTCCCCCGCGATGCGGATCGTGCCGGCGGTCACCCTTCCTTCCTCGCCGGAGAGCGCGGCATAGAGTTCGCTCTGCCCGTTGCCGGCCACGCCGGCGATGCACAGGACCTCGCCGGCCCGCACCTCCAGCGAAACCTTCTCCAGCGGCATGCCATGCACGCCTTCCGGCTGCAGGGTGAGGTCCTCGAGGGTGAGCATCGCCGCGCTCTCGCCCCGGCCATGGCGGTGAACCAGCCCGGCCACGCTCTCTCCCACCATCATTTCGGCAAGCACGGCCGCCGAGACATCGCGCGGATTGGCGGAGGCGACGCGCCGGCCGCCCCGCAGGATGGTGGCCGCACCGCAAAGGGCGCGCACCTCGTCGAGCTTGTGCGAAATGAAGAGCACGCCCGCACCACCCGCCGCGAGACGACGCAGCGTTTCGAAAAGTCCTTCCGTCTCCTGGGGGGTCAGCACGGAGGTCGGCTCGTCGAGGATGATGATCGAAGGGTCCTGCATCAGCACCCGCATGATCTCGATGCGCTGCCGCTCGCCGGCCGAGAGCGTGTGCACCGGCCGGTCGAGGTCGATCTCGAGGCCATAGCGCCGCGCCTTCTGTTTCACGTCGGCGGCAAGAATGTCATTGGCCACCTGCCCGCCGAGGGGAATGGCGATGTTCTCGAGCGCGGTGAAATCCTCGAACAGCGAAAAATGCTGGAAGACCATGCCGATGCCCTCGGCCCGCGCAGCCTGCGGCGAGGCGAGCTGGACCGGCCGCCCGCTGAGCCGGATTTCCCCGGCATCCGGCGCAAGCAACCCGTAGAGGATCTTCATCAGCGTGGATTTTCCCGCGCCATTCTCGCCCAGCAGGGCATGAATCTCGCCGGGGAACACCGTGAGGTCGATGGAATCATTCGCGACCAGCGCGCCGAACCGCTTGGTGATGCCCGACAATTCGATGAGCGGCTGGTGCAAGGCGAAGCCGATCCTACGGAACGAGAATGGTCGAGCCGGTGGTCTGGCGACCCTCCAGCGCGCGATGCGCCTCTGCGGCATCCGCGAGCTTGAAAACCTTCGGCGGCGCGATGGTGATCGTGCCCTTGGCAATCGCGCCGAGCAGCCGTTTCGCCATCTTGTGGTAGTTCGCGGGTTCGGCAATATGGGTCATCAGCGTCGGCCGCGTGACATAGAGTGAGCCCTTCGCCGCGAGGATGCCGAGATTGACGCCATCCACCGGCCCGGAGGCATTGCCGAAGCTCACGAGCGTGCCGAACGGCTTCAGGCTGTCGAGCGAGCCGGCGAAGGTGGCTTTACCGACGCCGTCATAGACGACATCACATTTCGCACCCCTGGTGATCTCGCTGACGCGCCTGGCGAAATCCTCCTTCGAGTAATCGATCACGTGGTGGCAGCCCGCCTTCTTCGCAAGCTTCGCCTTCTCGGGCGAACCCACCGTGCCGATCACGGTCGCTCCCAGCGCCTTCGCCCATTGGCACAGGATGAGGCCGGTGCCGCCTGCCGCGGCATGGATGAGCACGACATGGCCCGGCTTCACCTTGAAGGTGCGGAACAGCAGATATTCGGCCGTCAGGCCCTTCAGCACCACCGAGGCGCCGATCTCGAAGGAGACCTGCTTCGGCAATTTTACGAGAGCCTGCGCCTTGATGTTGCGCTTTTCGGCATAGCCCCCGAGGCCTGCGGTGTAAGCCACGCGGTCACCCGCTTTCAGGCCCGTCACGCCCGCGCCCAGCGCGGTAACGATGCCCGCGCCCTCATTGCCCGGAACGAAAGGCATGCTCGGCGCGGCATAGAGGCCGGTGCGGAAATAAGTGTCGATGAAGTTGAGGCCGATCGCCTTCTGCTCGATCTGCACCTCGCCGTCACCGGGCGCTGCCAGCGGCCGATCGACCAGCTTCAGCACCTCAGGCCCGCCGTGACGTTCGACCTCGATCACACGCACCATCGTCCTTCTCCGAACTTCGCTGGGTTTCACCGGATCAATCTACGACTTTCGTCGCAGGCGCTGCCGGCTTTGCTTGGCAAGGCCCGCGCTGATCCCGCAACGTGAAGCTCCGATTCCAATTTGGCAAGGCCTTCCAGAGGTGACCCTTTCGGCCGATGCGCCCTTTGCTCCGAAACTTCTCTCCGTGTGGAGAGAGGGCTACGGCTCGCGCGAATTCCGCAAGGATGCGATCGCGGGGCTGACGGTCGCGATCGTGGCGCTGCCGCTTTCCATGGCGATTGCGATTGCCTCGGGCGCCGCGCCCGAGAAGGGGCTCTACACCGCGATCATCGGCGGCTTCCTGATCTCGGCCTTCGGGGGCTCCCGATTCCAGATCGGCGGGCCGGCGGGCGCCTTCATCGTGCTCGTCGCGGCGATCATCGAGCGGCACGGCTATGACGGACTGCTGCTCGCGACCATGATGGCCGGCGTGATGATGATGGCGCTTGGCGCCTTCAGGCTCGGCACGCTGATCAAGTTCATCCCCCAGCCGGTGACGATGGGCTTCACGGCGGGCATCGCCGTCATCATCTTCGCGAGCCAGATCAAGGATTTGCTGGGGCTTTCTCTCAGCGCAAGGGAGCCCGGCGCGCTTCTGCCGAAGCTGCAGGCGCTGCTTGGCGCCGTCGCCACCATCAACCCCGCTGCTTTCGGGATTGCATTGGGCACGATGGCGGTGATCTCGCTCGTCAAGCGCCATCGCCCGCATTGGCCTGTGCTGCTGATCGCGGTGACGCTGGCGAGCATGGTGGCCTGGCTGTTCGCGCTGCCGGTCGAAACGATCGGCTCGCGTTTTGGCGGGGTGCCTTCCTCCCTGCCCGCGCCTTCGCTGCCGGCCCTTGATCTCGCGCGGCTCGGCGCCCTGCTGCCGGATGCGCTGGCGATCGCGCTGCTTGGCTCGATTGAATCGCTGCTCTCGGCCGTGGTGGCCGACAGCATGACCGGCCGACGGCATCGTTCGAACACCGAACTCGTGGCGCAGGGCATGGCGAATATCGGCGCGGCCCTTTTCGGCGGCATCACCGCGACGGGCACCATCGCCCGCACCGCCACGAATGTCCGGGCGGGCGCGCATGGCCCGGTCTCGGGCATGCTGCACGCGGTCTATCTCCTCGGTTTCATGCTGCTGCTGGCGCCCCTCATGGCGAAAATCCCGCTGGCGGCGCTTGCGGGGCTTCTCGCCATCGTGGCCTGGAACATGGCGGAAAGGCACGTGATCCTGAGCCTGCTGCGCGGCCATGGCGCGGATGCCGCGGTCATGCTCGCGACCTTTTTCATCACGATCTTCCGCGACCTCACCGAGGGCATTCTCGTGGGCGTGGTTCTGGGCGCCATCCTGTTTTCCGTTCGCATGGCGCGGCTGGTGGAAGTGACATCCGGCTCGTCCTTCGAGGATGACGCCGCCGAGGCGCCGGTCACCGAGCCGGGTGATGATCGCATCGTGAGCTACCGCATCGCCGGGCCACTCTTTTTCGGCTCCACCCCGCGCTTTGGGGATGTGATGAGCCGGATCGGCATCCGCCCGCAGGTCTATCTGCTCGATCTTGCGGCCGTTCCGCTGGTCGATGCGAGCGGCGCGGAAGCCATCGGCGCTTTCGCCCGGCAGGCGAAGGGGCAACAGGCGAGCGTGATCGTGTTCGGGGCGCGCCCGGATATCGCGGATGCCCTGCGGCACGACGAGCAGGGCGGCGCGCTGCTCGCCTTCGCGCCGAACCAGAGCGAGGCGCGGGCTGCGGCACGACGCCTCCTCGAGGCGTGAACCCTTGCCGCTTGCCCGAGCTTGCGCCAGATCAGAGCCATGTCACGTTCAATCAAGCAGAAGCCGGCCATGAACAAGACCATCGATGTCCTCGTGGCCGGTGGCGGGGCCGCGGGTCTCGCGACCGGTCTCGCTCTCGCGCGGGCCGGCCTGACCGTCACGATTGCCGGCATGCCCGAAACGATCCGCGACGATGCCCGTTCGGCCGCGCTCTTCGCTTCGAGCTTCGCGTTTCTCGACAGGATCGGTGCGGGGGATCGCCTGCGCGCAAAGGGCTGGCCGCTCCGCGCCATCCGCATCGTGGACGTGACAGGCGCGCTGGTGCGCTCGCCCACGACCACCTTCAAGGCCATCGAGATCGGCGAGCCCGCCTTCGGCTGGAACATCGCCAATGCGGAAATCCTCGCCGAGTTGATCGCCATGGCGAAGGAGACGCCAGGCATCACGCTGCTGCCCGCGCTCGTCAGCAGCCATCGGGTGGCGGGCGGCAACATCATCGCAGCACTGGCGGATGGATCGAAAATCACGGCCCGATTGCTGATCGGCGCGGACGGCCAGAAATCCTCGGTGCGGCAGGTCGCGGGCATCAAGGCGCGCATCAAGCCCTACCGCCAGGTGGCGATCACGGCCCGGGCGACCCATGCGCGCGACCATGACGACATTTCCACCGAATTCCACACCCGACAGGGTCCGCTCACCTTCGTGCCCTCGGGCGAGAAGCGTTCGGCCATCGTCTGGCTCATGCGCCCGGAAGAGGCCGATCGTCGCCTCGCCTTGCCGCTTGCGGAATTCACCCGCGAGATGGAGCGGATGAGCGGGCATTTCCTGGGGCCGCTCACGCTCGAAGGCCCGCAGGGCCGCGTGCCCATGCAGAAGCTCGTGGCGGAACACCTCGTAGCCGCGCGTGTCGCCTTGGTGGGCGAAGCCGCGCATGCCTTCCCGCCCATCGGCGCGCAGGGGCTCAACCTCGGCTTCCGCGATTGCGATGCCCTGGGAAAGCGCGTGAGCGAGGCTTTCCGCGCTGGCCGGGATATCGGCTCGGAAGAGGTGCTCGCGGCCTATGCGCGGGACCGGAAGATGGATGTGGAAGCGCGTTCCGCGGGCGTGGATATCCTCAACACCGCGATCATCGGGAACCTGCTGCCGCTTGATCTCGCGCGCGCGGCGGGGTTGAGCCTGTTCAACGCCGTGCCGCCGCTCCGGCGTCTTGCCATGCGGCTTGGCGGCGGCATGCCGGTGTTCGGAGCGAAGTAAACGCTACCAGACCGGCAACTTGTTCTCGGCGATCAGCCAGAGCAGCCCCGTCACCGTGCCGATGGAAGCAAGCGTGCCCACGAGCACGCCGGATGAAGCCTTGTCCACCCAGACATTGTATTGGCGGGCCATCACGAACACATTGAGCGCGGGTGGCAGCGCGGACATCAGCGTCGCCGTGAGAATCCACACCCGCTCGAAGCCGCCGAGCAGGCTGAGCATCGCGAAAACGAGGACGGGGTGGAAGATCAGCTTCACGAAGAGATGCAGGGGCATTTCGAAGGGCACTTTCGTCAGCGGTCGCAAGGCCACCGTCACGCCCAGAGCGAAGAGCGCCACCGGTGCTGCCGCATTCTTCAGAAGCGTGAGGATCGTGTCGATCGCCGCCGGCGGCGACCACTGGAGATAGGAGGCCAGCACCCCCGCCGCCGAGGCCACGTTGAACGGATGCGTCACGATGCGAATGACCACGAGCTTCGCGGTGGCGAAGAACCTCAACTTTTCGCTGCCGCCCAGCGCCATCAGGAACGGCAGCAGCGTGAAGAGCAGCACCGAATCGAACACGAAGATCAGAACGGTCGGCACGGCCGATTGCGGGCCCAGGGCCGCCAGCGTGAGGCCCGGGCCCATGTATCCCACATTCGAATAGGCCCCGAGATTACCCTGGATGGCTGCCTCCCGCACATTTCCCTTCGAGGCGAGGATGCCGATGCCGAAGGAGATGACGAAGGCGATGTAGGTGCACAACGTGGTGGCAAGAATGAAGCGCCAGTTCCCGAACTGCTCGAACGGCGTCACGCTCATCAGCTTGAAGAACAGTGCCGGCAACGCGATATAGACGATGAAGAAATTCATCCATCGCATGCCCTCTTCCGGAACCTTCGCGATCTTGCCCGAAAAGAACCCGAGCAGGATGAGGCCGAAAAACGGGAAGGCGAGCGAGACAACTGGGCTCATCGAAAGCGCGGGGGCTGCGATCTGGTTAAGGCGAGAACGGGGTGGCGATCGCATCTTGACGGATGCGGCTTCGCCTTGAAAGAGAAAGGCGGCATTATCACCTTCGTCGCGGGGCCGGAAGCCCCGTTCCCGCATGCCTGATCGCCGATGGCTGCGGCCCCACCCCCGGATCGCTCTTGACCCTGCCTCCCCCCCGCCTCGCCCAGCGCCTGCAATTCCGGCTGGAAGCCGCGGCGTTCGATCTTGGTGCGGCCATGATCCGGGCACTGGGACCGGATCGCGCCAGCGCGCTCGGCGGGAGCCTTTGGCGCAGGATCGCGCCGCTGAACAAGCGGCATGGCCGCGCCGAGGGGCATCTGCGCGCGGCCTTCCCGGAGAAATCGGATGGCGAGATCGCGAACTTGCTGGCCCAGATGTGGGACAATCTGGGACGCACCAGCGCCGAGGCTTTCCACCTGCGAGCCCTGATCGCCGCGCAGGATCGCTTCACGATCCGCCCCGGCTTCTTCGAGGCGATCAGATCCGCGCAGGCGCGCGGCGCGGTGTTCGTCTCGCTGCATCTGGGCAATTGGGAGCTGGCTTCGCCGCTGCTGCATCATCACGGCCTGCCGGTGGCGGGCGTGTATCAGCGCCTGCGCAATCCGCTGGTGGATGAGCGTGCGACGGATGCGCGCGGCCCCTTCTATGCGCGCGGCCTCTACACGAAAGGCAGCGAAACCGCCCGCAAGCTGCTGCGCATCGTTGGTGATGGCGGCAGCGTGACGATCATGGCGGATCTTCGGGATCTCACGGGGCTTCCGGTGCCCTTCTTCGGCCGGCCTGCGCCCTCCACCATCTTCCCGGCATTGCTGGCGCGCGGGCGGGATGTCCCGCTCTTCGCAGGCGTGGTCGCGCGACGGAACGGCGCGACCTTCGAGGCCGATGTGGTGGAGGTCCCCGTGCAGCGGACGGGGGATCGCGAAGCGGACCTCTGGGAGACCACCGCCGCCATCCAGCGCCAGTTCGAGCAATTCATCCGCGAGCGCCCCGGCCAGTGGATGTGGGGCCATCGCCGCTGGCAACGTTGAAGCCCCCCCCTTCAAGGCTCTTGAGGTGGCGAAAAAACCTCCTAAGTTAGGTTCGTGCGAGGTTTGAGGCCATGAAAGACCGTCAAGGCAAGTTCGTTGAGGCGAAATTCGCGATCGGACAGGTGGTGCGCCACCGGTTCTACCCGTTTCGCGGCGTGATTTTCGATGTCGACCCGGAATTTGCGAATTCCGAGGAATGGTGGCTCTCGATCCCCGAGCATCTCCGCCCGCGGAAGGACCAGCCCTTCTACCATCTTTTCGCCGAGAACGCGGAAACGGAATATATCGCTTATGTCTCCGAGCAGAACCTGCTCATCGATGACAGCGACCGCCCGCTTCGGCATCCGCAGATCCAGGACCATTTCCGCAAGCAGCATGATGGGCATTTCCGCGCGAAGAACAACGCGATGATGCACTGATCCCGGCCCGCCGCCTGCGGCCTGTCATGAAGTTGCGGACATGAAAAAACCGGCCTCTTCGGCCGGTTTCCACATTTCCTCGGGACATTCGCGCCGGCTTATTGCGGCTGGCCCTGGCGCTGGCGAACCATTTCCTCACCGCGGCGCTTCAGGTCGTCCGCGCCGGGAGCCGGAGCCGCGCCACCTTGCTGCTGGCGACGGATTTCCTCCTCCTGCAGCTTCTGGATGGCCGCACGGTCCAGGCCGGCGCTGTCATAGATCCTGGCGAAACCGGCGAGCGGAAGCTCGAAATTCACTTCCTGCTGAATCTGGTTCTGCATGTCGATGCGCAGGGTGTTGCCCTTCTTGATCGCATTGATGGCCGCCTCGTTCAGTTCGACCTCGACATAGCAGCCTTCCTGCGAGCAGAGCTGGAAGCGACCGGCGATCGGGTTCAGACCCTCGGTCGACAGGCGCACGCCCGGCGGAATCATGAAGGTGAGCGGAACGACGAGGCGCGCGAAGCGGCGCGGATCATCCTTCACCTGGTAGATGGCGATGCCCATCACCGGCTGGTTGTTCTCCGCCACGAATTCCCGCGAGGTGAGGCAGACGGTTTTCCTCGCGGCCGGGTCTTCGTCGCAGACCTTCACCCAATCGGCCTGGCCGGGCGAAGCCTTGAGCGGCACCTTCACCGCCGCGGGCGCCTGCGGGGGCGCTGCCGGTGCCGGCTGGGCGGGGCGCTGCCCCTGCGCCTCAGCGCCGAACGAGGCGAGGCCGAAAGCGATGGCGAGAGCCAGGGGGGCGAAGCGGAGCTTCATTTGAAAATCGTCCTCTTTTCCGGTTCCGGCCAGGTTTTCTTCCGGCCAGGCTTCCGCGTGCCGATCCTGCCGGATGCGCCGTTTGCTTAAGCGCGTTTGCGGATTTTTCGCAACCCCCGGGGCGGGAGAATCGTCGCGAAACCCTCGCCTGTCACTCCGGGTTGAATGCGGCTGAAGCGTGACGTTTCCGCCGCGCGAGCATGGCATCTCACCCTGCGCCTGCTTATTCTCATGGCATGAAAAATCACCGAATCAGGAATGCAGGACCGCATCGCCGGGCAGTTCTCGCAGGGCTGGGCGCCAGCGCCGGAGCGCTTGCCGCCCCGCCGCGCCTTTCGGCCGAGGATGCGCTGCACCGCCATGGCATCGCGATGCATGGCGAGCCGGATCTGCCGGCTGGCTTCCCGCACCTGCCCTATGCGAACCCGAATGCGCCCAAGGGTGGCCTGCTGCGGCAGGCGATCGCCGGCTCGTTCGACACGCTGAATGCGATGAGTGTGCGTGGCAATGCGCCGGCGGTGATGGTGCCCTACATCGTTCAGCCCCTGATGATGCGCTCGCAGGACGAGCCCTTCACGCTCTACGGGCTTCTGGCGGAAAGCGTGGCGACCCCGCCGGACCGCTCCTTCGTCGAGTTTCGGATCAATGCGCGCGCGCGCTTTTCGGATGGGAAACCGGTGACGGCCGCCGATGTCGCGTTTTCGTGGAAGCTCTTTGCCGAGCGGGGCCGCCCGAATTACCGCCGCAACGCCGAGAAGATCGCGCGGATCGAGATCCGCGACGAGCGCACCATCCGCTTCACCTTCAAGGCGGCGAATGATCGCGAATTCCCGCTCATCATCGGCCTGATGCCGGTGCTGGCGGCCCATGCCACAGACCCGGAGCGCTTCGAGAACATGGGCTTCAATGCCTTTCTCGGCTCCGGCCCCTACTGGCTCGAAGCGGTGGAGCCCGGCACCTCGATCACGCTTCGGCGGCGCGCGGATTACTGGGGCGCGGATTGGCCCGCCCATCGCGGGCTCTACAATTTCGATACCCTCAGGCTGGAATTCTTCCGCGATTCCAACACGCAATTCGAAGCCTTCAAGACCGGGCTCATCGATTTCCGGGCCGAGATCGACCCCGGAAAGTGGTTGAACGGCTATGACATTCCCGCGTTGCGCGAGGGGCGGATCGAGCGGCGTGCCGTGCCGATCAACGCCCCGAAAGGCATGTCGGGCTTCATCTTCAACACGCGACGCGTGCCCTTCTCCGACATCCGCGTGCGCGAGGCGATGTTCTCGCTCTTCGATTTCGAATGGCTCAACGCGAACCTGTTCTCGGGTGTCTATCGCCGCACCGGCTCGTTCTTCGATGAGAGCGACCTCTCCTTCCGGGGCAATCCGCTTTCGGAGCGCGAGATCGCGCTGGTCGGGCCGGAACTCGCCGCGCTGCCCCCGGCCATCCGCGACGGGAGCTGGGCCCCGCCGAAAACCGACGGCTCGGGCCGGGACCGCACGGTGATGCGCCGAGCGATCGAACTCCTGCGTGAGGCGGGCTATGCCATCCGCGAGGGCGTGATGACCCATTCCGGCGGCCAGCCGCTGGCCTTCGAGATCCTCGTTACGACCCGCGAGAAGGAACGCATCGCTCTGGCCTTCGCGGATACGCTCAGGCAGGTGGGCATCCGCCCGAACATCCGGCTGGTTGACAGTTCGCAATACTGGGCTCGGCTCAAGGACAAGCTCTTCGATTGCATCATCGAAGGCTTTGTCGTGGGCGCCTCACCCGGGCAGGAGCAGGTCAATCGATGGAGTTCGATCGCGGCCGACCAGCCGGGCACGCTCAACTGGGCGGGCGTGCGATCGCCTGTGGTGGACCGCGCCTTGTCGGCGCTGCTCGCGGCAAGATCGCGGGAGGATTTCACGGCCTCCGTGCGGGCGCTCGATCGCCTGCTGGTTGCGGGCCATTATGTGCTGCCGCTCTACCACCTTTCGGAGCGCTGGCTGGCGCGGTGGAGCCATATTCGCTGGCCGGAACGGCTCCCGCGCTACGATCTGACGGTGGAACTCTTCTGGTTTGAGGCGAATCGATAGAGAATAACGATCATGTCCGGTTCTGATCATCCCTCGCCTCCCGATTTCGCGCGCAATGCGCTCGCCGAACCCTGGAACCTGCTCACGGTGAGCGGGCTTGCGGCCAGCGCCGCGGCCGCCAACCCCGAGCGCCTTTTCCTGCGCGATTGCGCCAGCCGCGAGGATTGGGACGGCAACCTGCCGCGCCAGCTGAGCTTTGCCGATTTCCACCGCGAGGCGGAATTCTTCGCGGGCCAGCTCGAGACCCTGGGCATTGTGGCGGGGGATCGCGCGCTCATCCTGATGCCGAATGTGGCAGAAGCGGCCATAACCATCGTGGGCTGCCTCATGGCCGGCATCACGCCGGCTCTCGCGCCGCTCGAGGAAAACATCGACACCCTGCGCGCGGCCTGCGAGCGCATCAGCGCCGCCGCGATCATCACCACGGGCAGGCTGGAAGAACTGCGCCCGGCGGAGATCGCCCGCCAGATCGCCGCGCGCGCGATTTCCGTGCGTGTTGTCGCGGCCTTTGGCCACAAGCTGCCGGATGGCGTGATCTCGCTCGATGGCTGGTCCGAGCAGGATGTCGACGCCAACCCCAATCGTCCCCTTCGCAGGCAGGAAGCCGAAGGGCTCATCACCTTCTCGGTCCATGCGAAAGCGGTCCTGGCCCATATCCGCACCGAGGCGCAGGTATTCGCGGATGCCCTCGCCGTGGCGACCCGCCACAAGCTGGGGCGCGAGCAGAACCTGGTCTCCACCATGCACGCCACGGGCTCGGCGGCTTTCGCAGCCGGCCTGCTGATGCCGCTGTTTCAGGGCACGACCATCGAACTCGTCGGCCCGTTCACGGCGGCCCGCCTGCGCAACGCGCTTCGGCGCGCGGGCGAAAAGCCGGCCCTGCTGGCGCCGGCATCCCTCTTGCCGCTGCTGCGGGAATCGCTGCGGCGCGAGAAGGGTCTGGCCGGCCTCGGGAGCCTCGTTGCGGTGATGCGCCCGGGCATGGAGCTGGTCGAGGCGGCGAGCGAGTTTCCGTTTCCCGTCGTGCCGGTCTTCGATCTCAACGAGCGGGCGCTCGTGGCGCCGGAGGCCATGCCCATGGGCCTTGCCGACCTGATGGGCAGCCACCAGCACCCGATGGAAGCGGTGCTGACGGAAGACCAGCCCTACCTCATGATTTCGGAAGGCGATGATGGCGTGGCCCGCGCCTTCGGTTTCGCGGCTTCGGACGTGGTGGCCCGCGCCGGTGCTGTGAGCGAGGCGGCCTAAGCGAAACCGGGCCTGCCCGGGTTTCGCTCATGCAAGAAAACACACGAAACCGGGCCTGCCCGGGTTTCGCTCATGCAAGAAAACACACGAAACCGGGCCTGCCCGGGTTTCGCTCATGCAAGAAAACACACGAAACCGGGCCTGCCCGGATTTCGCGCGAGAGAGCCCGGCCCGCCTTACTTCCGCTTCTGTGCGATCTCCTTCTGTGCGATCTCCGCGATCTCGCCAAGGATTTTCCGGGTTGCCTTCAGGCGGATGCCCGCATTCTCGAAAGCTCCGGCGAAAACGATGCGCATGTCCGGCCTGACCTTCGCGGTCGGCCCCTTCTCGCTCACATATTTGACGAGGCCATTGGGGTTCGCGAAGGCATTGCCGCGGAACGAGAGGATGATGCCCTTGGGGCCCGCCTCGACCTTCTCGATATTGGCGCGGCGGCAGAGCAGCTTGATGGAGACGATCGCCATCAGATGCCCGATCTCGGGCGGCAGCGGTCCGAAGCGGTCGATCATCTCGGCGGCGAAACCTTCGATTTCCGGCTCGCTTTCAAGCTGGCTCAGGCGGCGATAGAGGCCCATGCGCAGGTCGAGATCGGCGATGTAATCCTCGGGGATGAGCACGGGCGTGCCAATGGAGATGGTCGGCGACCAGGCCTCCTCATCCGGCAGTTCCTGCCCGGCCCTGAGCGCGGCGACCGCCTCCTCCAGCATCTGCTGGTAGAGTTCGTAGCCCACTTCCTTGATATGTCCGGATTGCTCGTCGCCGAGCAGATTGCCCGCGCCGCGCAGGTCGAGATCGTGGCTCGCGAGCTGGAAGCCCGCGCCCAGGGTATCGAGCGATTGCAGAACCTTGAGGCGCGCTTCCGCGCCCCTCGTCAGGGTGCGGTTCACCGGCAGGGTGAAGAGGGCATAGGCGCGTGTCTTCGAGCGGCCCACCCGCCCCCTGAGCTGATAGAGCTGCGCGAGGCCGAACATGTCCGCGCGATGCACGATGAGCGTATTCGCGGTGGGGATGTCGAGGCCGCTCTCCACGATCGTCGTGGAGAGGAGCACGTCGAATTTCCCGTCATAGAAATCACCCATGACCTGCTCGAGATCGCCGGCCGCCATCTGGCCATGGCCGATACCGACGCGCACTTCCGGCACGTGCCGATCGAGGAAATCGCGGACCTCGCCGAGATCATCGATGCGCGGCACGACATAGAAGGATTGCCCGCCGCGATAGCGCTCGCGGAGCAGCGCCTCGCGCACCACGAGCGGATCGAAGGGGGTCACGAAGCTGCGCACCGCGAGGCGATCCACGGGCGGTGTCGCGATGATCGAGAGTTCGCGCACGCCCGTCAGCGCGAGTTGCAAAGTGCGCGGAATGGGCGTCGCCGAGAGCGTGAGGACATGCACTTCGGCGCGCAACTCCTTCAGCCGCTCCTTGTGGGCCACGCCGAAATGCTGCTCCTCGTCGATGATGAGCAGGCCCAGATCCTTGAAACGGATCGCTTTTCCGAGCAGCGCGTGGGTTCCCACCACCACATCCACCGTGCCATCGGCGAGGCCGTCCTTCGTGGCCTTGAGATCAGCGGGCGAAACGAGGCGCGAGGCATGCGCGACCTTCAGCGGCAGGCCCTGGAAGCGGCTTTGCACGGTGCGGAAATGCTGGCGCGCGAGAAGTGTCGTCGGCACGACGATCGCCACCTGCTTGCCCGCCATGGCGGCAACGAAGGCCGCGCGGAGCGCCACTTCCGTCTTGCCGAAGCCGACATCGCCGCAGATCAGGCGATCCATCGGGCGACCCGCATCGAGATCGGCGAGGGTCGCGTCGATCGCGGCCTGCTGGTCCTCCGTCTCCTCGAAGGGGAAGCGTGTCACGAATTCCTCGTAAGCGCCTTCGGGGGCTGCAAGCTTCGGCGCCTCGCGGGTCAGGCGCTGTGCGGCGACCTTGATGAGCGCACGCGCCATGTCGCGGATTCGCGCCTTCAGCTTGGCCTTGCGTGCCTGCCAGGCCGCGCCGCCGAGGCGATCAAGCTGCGCCTCGGTTTCCTCCGAGCCATATCGCGTGAGGAGTTCGATGTTCTCCACCGGCAGGAACAGCTTGTCGCCACCCGCATAATGGAGCTCGAGACAATCATGCGGCGCGCCGGTGACCGTGATGGTCTGGAGCTGGATGAACCGCCCGATGCCGTGATCGACATGCACCACGAGATCGCCGGCCTTCAGGCTCGTGAGCTCGGTGATGAAATCCTTCGCCCGCTTCTGCGTGCGCTTGGGGCGTGTCATGCGCTCGCCGAGAATGTCCTCCTCGGCGATGAGGGTCAGATCGGGCGTCTCGAAACCTTCGGAGATCGCAACCGCGAAATAGCCGACGGTATCGGGGGCAAGCGTGTCGAGTGCTGCAAAATTCGGCAAGGGCACATGCTTCGTCACGCCGTGATCCGCCAGAACATGCGTGAGGCGATCCCGCGAGCCTTCCGAGGCGGCGGCGATCACGGCCTTGCGGCCCGCGCGCTGGCTCTCGCGGATATGCGCGGCGGCGGCATCGAAGAGGTTGGCCCTGGGGTCGAGCCGCTCGGGCGCGAAATCGCGGCCCTTGCGCATGCCCGCATGGATGGCCGAGACTCCACCGCCCGGCGCGGTCTCGAAGCTCGAAAGCGCGATCGCATTCGCGGCCAAAGCCGCCCATTCCGAGCGCGAGAGGTAGAGCGCATCGACCGGCAGCGGGCGATAAGGCACGCCCGGCACGTTTTCTTCCAGCGCGGCGCGCCGGGCCTCGTGGTAATCCGCGATCTGCCTGAAGCGCTCCTCGACCGCCGCTTCCGCCTGCGGGTCGAGGATCAGGTTCGCGCCGGGCAGATAGGCATCAAATCGCTCCAGCATCTCATGGAAGAGCGGCAGCCAATGCTCCATTCCCACATGCCGGCGCCCCTCGCTGATATGCTCATAGAGCGTGTCGCCGCGAAGATTGGCGCCGAATTGCGCGAGATAGCCCTGCCGGAAGCGGCGGATCGCGTCGCTTGTGAGCTGGAACTCGCCCATCGGCACAAGATCGAGCCGCCGAAGCGTGGCATGCGTGCGCTGCGTCTCGGCATCGAAGGCGCGGATGGATTCGAGCGTATCGCCGAAGAAATCGAGCCGCACGGGATCGCCGAAACCCGGCGGAAAGAGATCGACAAGCCCGCCGCGCATCGCGAAATCACCGACATCGCGCACGGTGGAGGTGCGGTTATAGCCGTTGGCTTCCGCCCATCGCGCGATCGTCTCCAGATTGATCGCGTTGCCCGGTGCGGCCGAAAAGCTTTGCCTTGCCACGAAATCGCGCGGTGGCAGGCGCTGCAGCACGGCATTCACGCTGGCGATCACAAGGCGAGGGCGATCCCCGCCGCGCGTGCGCACGAGCCGCGCGAGCGCCTCCATGCGCCGCGCCAGCACGCCGGCATTGGGCGAGGCGCGATCATAAGGCTGGCAATCCCAGGCCGGCAGGCTGATGACCTCGATCTGCGGGAAAAGCGCGCCGAGAGCGCCCTGCACTTCCGCCTGTCGCAGGCCATCGCGCGCGACAAAGAGCGCCAAAGCGGGCTGATCCGCCCCGCTCGCCTGCTTCAGCCGCGCGATCTCGGCCAGCACGAGCGCCAGCCCGCCATCGGCGACGCCGCCGATGCGCAGGGCTTCATGCTTTTCGAGCGCGTGCGTGAGGCTCGCAGTCGGCAGGGGCGGAAAAAGCGGCATCAAAACTCGCGGGAAACGTCAAAACTCGATCGGCTTGTCATGCGTATGGAACGCACGAAGCGCCTGAAAGACCGGCGTGTCGTAATTCGCCGGCGCCTCTTCCTTGCCGGTGATCCAGGCGAAGAGATCGCGATCCGGCACCTCGATCAGCGCCTCGAACAGGTCGAGTTCGGCGTTGCTCATCGCGTCGATGGCCCTCTCGGCATATTGGCCCATCAGCAGGTCCATCTCGCGTGTGCCGCGATGCCAGGCACGGAACAGGATGCGCTTGCGGCGCGGATCAAGACCATCGGTGGAACGCGAAAGGCCGGTCACGGGCAACTCCGGAAGCGGGCGAGAAGGATTGCGGAAAGAGGCCCGTGGTGAAGCAAAGTCAAGCCGAAAAGGCTGCGCCGCGAGATTCCGCACGCGCCTGATTCCGTGCCAACCGGATTCCGTGCTAACCGCATTCCATGCGGCCGACTTCGCTTGATCCCTTTTTTGCGCCGGTCTCCCGCCTGCCCGGCGTGGGGCCGAAGCTCGGGCCGCTCTTCGATCGCGTGACAGGGCGCGGAACGGAAGGCGCGCGCCTGATCGACCTCCTGATGCATCTGCCGGTGGATGCGGTGGAGCGGAAACTCTCGCCCACCATCGCCGAGACGCCCAACGAGGGCATCGCCACCTTCAAGGGCATCATCGAGGCGCATCGCCCCGCCCCGCCCGGCCGCAGCCGCGCGCCCTCCCGCGTGGTCGTGGGCGATGAAACGGGCGATGTCACGCTCGTCTTCTTCAACCTGCCGCAGGCGCGTCTGGCATCGCAGATGCCGCTCGGGGCGGAGCGCATCATTTCCGGCAGGATCGAGCTCTTCGACGGCGCAAAGCAGATCGTCCACCCCGATCGCATCCTGCACCCCGCGAAATTCGCGGAAGAGCCACGAATCGAGCCGATCTACCCTCTGACCGAGGGGCTCTCCTCCCGACGCATCCAGAATGTGGCCAAACTGGCGCTTGAGCGCGTGAAGCCCTTGCCGGAATGGCTGGACCCCGCCTTTGTCGGGCAGCGCCAGTGGCCGGGCTTCCTTGAATCCCTCGCGCGGATGCACGCGCCGGAGAGCCTTGGCGATATCGCGCCCGACGGTCCGTGCTGGACGCGCCTCGCCTATGACGAATTGCTCGCGCATCAACTCGGCCTGCTGCTCCTTCGCCGCGGTTTCACCCATGCCAAGGGTCGCCGCACCCATGGCGACGGCCGCCTGCGCCGGGCCGTTCTCGCCGCCCTGCCCTATGAACTGACCGGCGCGCAGAAACGTGCGCTGGAGGCGATCGAGACCGATCTCGCCGGGGACAAGCGCATGCTTCGCCTGCTGCAGGGCGATGTCGGCGCCGGAAAGACCATCGTCGCCTTGCTCGCGATGGCCATCGCCGTCGAGGCCGGAAGGCAGGCCGCGCTGATGGCGCCGACGGATATCCTCGCGCGCCAGCACGCGGATCGTCTCGCGCCGCTCTGCGAGAAGGCGGGCATTCGCCTGGCCCTCCTTTCGGGCAAGATGCCGGCCGAGGCGAAGCGCCGCGCGCAGGCCGCACTCGCCGCGGGCGAGGTCGACATCGCCATCGGCACGCATGCCTTGTTTCAGGAGGATGTGCGCTTTCGCGATCTGGCTTTCGCGGTGGTGGATGAGCAGCATCGCTTCGGCGTGCACCAGCGCCTGGCGCTTGCGAACAAGGGCGAGGCCGTGGATTTGCTGGTGATGACGGCCACGCCCATCCCGCGCACCCTGATGCTCGCCTGGTTCGGCGATCTCGAGAGTTCCGCGCTCGACGAGAAGCCGCCGGGCCGAAAGCCCATCGATACCCGCGTGGTGCCTGCGGATCGGCTCGAGGAGATGGTCGGCGGGTTGCAGCGGGCGGTCACGGCCGGCAAGCGCGTCTACTGGGTCTGCCCGCTCGTAGGCGAGAGCGAGACGCTCGATCTCGCCGCCGCCGAGGCGCGATACGAGGATCTGTCGAAGGTGTTTCCGGGTCGCGTCGGCCTCGTGCACGGGAAAATCCCGCCCGCCGAGCGCGATGCCACGATCGCGCGCTTCCAGCGCGGCGAAATCTCCGTACTGGTTGCGACAACCGTGATCGAGGTGGGAGTCGATGTGCCGGAAGCCTCGATCATGGTCATCGAGGAGGCGCAGCGCTTCGGCCTCGCGCAGCTGCACCAGTTGCGTGGCCGCGTCGGGCGCGGCGCGGAGCAATCGGTCTGTCTCCTTGTCTATCGCGCGCCATTGTCGGAAACGGCGCGTGCAAGGCTCGGGATCCTGCGGGAAACCGAGGATGGCTTCCGCATCGCCGAGGAGGATTTGAGGCTGCGTGGCGAAGGCGATGTTCTGGGCACGCGACAATCCGGCATGCCCGGATTCCGCCTCGCGCGGCTCGATCTGCATGCGGAACTGCTGAAAATCGCGCGTGACGACGCGCAATTGCAGATCACAAGGGACCCGGATTTCGTCTCCCCGCGCGGGCAGGCGCTCCGCAACCTGCTCTACCTTTTTGAACGGGAAGAGGCGATCCGGCTGATTTCAGCCGGCTAGAGTATTTTCCGATCCAGTGGATACCGGTTGGCGCAAAAAAGCGGATGCGAAAACAAGAAGAGTGAGCGCCAGATCCGATTCAATCAGATCGGCAACCGGTCTAATCATTGCCGGAGGGCTCGGCTTCTCCCTTCCCGTCCGCCTTGCCGGGCGCCGCCAGTCGCTTTTGCGCCTCGATCGCCGCCCGGCGCGGATCTTCCTCATCGGTGCGGATCAGGCCGAGGGACATCACGATCTTGAAGGCGTCATCCACGGAGACGGGAATCTCCACCACCTTCTCCTTCGGCACATAGAAGAAGAATCCCGTGGTGGGGTTCGGTGCGCAGGGCAGGAAAACGGCCGCGAATTCACCGTCCTTGGGCAGTCCTCCGGCGATGTCCGGCCTGGGCGGCGAGGAAATCAGCACCACGGACCAGCAGCCGGGCGCGGGATATTCCACCAGCCCCACCTTTCGGAAGGACGTGTCGGATTTCGAGAAGATCGTTTCGAAGATCTGCTTCACCGAGCGATAGAGCCCGCTGACCACGGGCATGCGCGCGAGCAGGGTCTCGCCGAATTCAACCAGCGTGCGCCCCACGAGGTTTGCGGTGAGGAAGCCGAGAAGCGTGAGCGCCACCAGCAGCACAAGAATGCCGAAGCCGGGAATCGCGAAGGGCAGGTAATTCTCCGGCAGCACGCTCTTGGGAACGAGCGGCTTCACCCAGCCATCCGCGATGCCGATGACCCACAGCGCGATATAGATGGTGATGACGACCGGCCCCACGACCACAATTCCCGTGAGGAAGTAGTTGCGCAGCCGATGGCTCAGGGTCAGCCTGATCGGATGAGGCGCGGCAGGCGGCAGGGAGGGCAGCGGCGGTATGGTCACGGTTCATCCCGTTTCGAGCTTTTCATGAGGTAGCGCGCCGTTCGGGTGATGACCAGAGGCGCTCCGGTTTTCGTCGCATTCAGGCCTGGAACAGCGGCGCTTTCCGTGCGAGATCAAAAACAATCCCGGCCGCAAGGGCACTGGGCGGGCGGGCTTCTGCCGGCTTCATGATCGCTTGGAGCCGCGCGAAGCCCTCAAGCTGGCGCTGCCGCGCGGGACTTTCCAGCAGAAGTTCATGGAGGCGTGGCGCCAGCGACAGCGGACCCATCTCTTCCTGGATGAATTCCGGCACCAGCCTTTCACCGAGCACGAGATTGGGCAGGATGGCGGAAGAGGCCGTGATGAGCCGCCGCGCGATGAAGGCCTCCCATTCCGCCACCCGATAGGCGGCGACCGTGGGAATCTGCGCCAGCGCGAGTTCCAGCGTCACGGTGCCGGAGGCCGCGAGCGCTGCGCGGGCCCGGCGGAAGGCCGCGAGCTTTTCAACCTCGCCCACGACCACGCGGATCGGCAGGCCGGAGGCGGCGACGCGGCCCCGCACATCCGCTTCAAGATGCGGCAAGGTGGGGATCACCCAATCCGGGTTCATGCCCGCAGGCGTTGCCAAGGGCAGCGTCTCCAGGAATTCGGGCAGCAATCGTCGGATCTCACTCATCCGCGAGCCCGGCAGCACAAGCACTGTAGGCTTGACAAGATCAGCCCGGGAAGCGGCCTCCTCTTCCGTTTGCGGGCGGAATTCCGCGAGGCGCTCCACGGCGGGATGGCCGATATAGGTGCCGGCCGGGCCCTTGAGGCGGCGAAGCGCCTCCGGCTCGAACGGCAGCAGGCAGAGCACATGGTCGATGAAGGGCTTCATCGCCGGTGCGCGGCCGGGGCGCCAGGCCCAGACGCTGGGGCAGACCCAGTGCACGGTCGCCTGCGCGGGGTTCGCCGCCCGCACGCGCTTCGCCACGCGTTTCGAGAAATCCGGGCTGTCGATGGTGACGAGGACATCCGGCCGGAAGGCCTTCACGGCCCGCACGGTCTCGCCCATGCGCCGGAGGATGGTCGGAAGGCGGCGGATGACCGGGCCGAGGCCCATCACCGCGATATCCGAGAGCGGAAAGAGGCTGGGAACCCCCTCCGCTGCCATGCGCGCGCCACCGACGCCGGCGAATTCGATGGTGGGATCGACGGCGCGCAGCGCCCGGATCAGGCTTGCGCCGAGCTGGTCGCCCGATGCTTCGCCCGCCACGAGAAACACGCGCACCGGCTGCGCCTCAATCGTCGTCGCGCGGCGTGCAGATGGAGCGATCACCGCCGGCGCGGATGAAATCGAGGATTTCATGGATCAGCGGATGGGTGTCGAATTCGCTCGCCACATCCTGCACGCGCTCCTTCAGCGTGCCTTCCGGAGCGAAAAGCAGGCGATAGGCGCGCCGCAACTCGTGCACTTCTTCGGTGGTGAAGCCGCGTCGGCGCAGGCCGATGATGTTCAGCCCGGAGAGGTGGGCCTGGCGATGATCGTTCACCGCCATGCCATAGGGAATCACGTCATTCGCGATGCCGGACATGGCCGCCACGAAGGCATGGTGGCCGATGCGCACGAACTGGTGCACGCCCGCGCCCCCGCCGATGATGACGTAATCGCCGACATGGCAATGCCCCGCGAGCATCACGTTGTTCGAGAAGATGACGCCGTTGCCGACGATGCAATCATGCGCAACATGGCTATAGGCCAGGAACGTGCATTCCTTGCCGACGCTGGTCAGAGAACCGCCGCCTTCCGTGCCGGTATTCATCGTCACGCCTTCACGGATCAGGCAGCGCTCGCCGATCTCGAGGCGGGTCTTCTCGCCCTTGAACTTCAAATCCTGCGGCTGATGGCCAAGCGAGGCGAAGGGGAAAACCTTCGTGCCAGCGCCAATCGTCGTTTGCCCGGCCACGGCGACATGGCTGACGAGTTCGACACCGTCACCGAGAGTGACTTCCGGCCCGACCGTGCAGAAAGGCCCGATGACGACATTCGCGCCGATCCTGGCTGCGGGATCGACAACCGACAGGGGATGAATGGTGGAGACCATGAACTCGCCTTACTGCGCGACAATCATCGCGCTCAGCTCGGCTTCCGCAACCAGCTGGCCGTCGACTTTCGCCTCGCCCTTGTACCACCACATGTTGCGCCGGCGATTCAATCGCGTGAGGTGATATTCCACGCGGTCACCTGGTGTCACCGGCTTCCTGAATTTGCATTTGTCGATGGTCATGAAATAGACGAGCTTCGCGCCGCCCCCCGCCTCGCCCGAGGCGATGCAGGCCGCTCCCGCCGTCTGCGCCATGCCCTCGATCAGCAGCACGCCAGGCATCACCGGTGCGCCGGGAAAATGCCCCATGAATTGCGGCTCGTTGAAGGTGACGTTCTTGATGCCGACGACGTAACGATCGGCATCCATCGTCACGATGCGGTCGATCAGCAGGAACGGATAGCGATGCGGCAGATACTGCATCAGTTTCGTGATGTCGATGGGCATGGCCAGCCCCTCGGTCGTCGTTCCGGATTCGTCAGCCTTCGTCATGGATCCGCCCTGTCTTGACCATGGATCACGGTTCATTCGTGACTGGAACACTCTCGTCGCGCTGGCCTCACCCGCCGCGCTACTCGCCCTTTTGCGCGAGTTTGGCCAAGGCCGCAACCTCGCGGAAGAAGGTTCTCGCGGCTTTTGCCGGGGCGCCAAGGTATTTTCCACCGGCGGCAAGGTCGCCCATCACGCCCGATTTCGCGCCGATCTGAGCGCCCATGCCGATGCGCAGGTGACCGGCGATACCGGCCTGGCCACCGACCACAACATAATCCTCGAGCACCGTGGAACCCGAGATGCCCACCTGCCCGACCAGAACGCAATGGCGACCGATCTCGACATTATGTCCGATCTGCACAAGATTGTCGATCTTGGTGCCCTCGCCGATCACGGTATCCCGGTTTGCGCCGCGATCGACCGTGGCGTTGGCCCCGATCTCGACATCATCCTGAATGATCACGCGCCCGACCTGCGGAACCTTGAGGTGCCCGCGCGCGCCCATGGCAAAACCAAAGCCATCCTGCCCGATGCGTACGCCCGGATGGAGGATGACCCGGTTGCCGATCAGCGCATGCGTGACGGTCGCGCCCGCGCCCACGGCGCCGTCACGCCCGATCCGAACACCGGGTCCGATCACCGCTTGCGCGCAGATCACCGTCCCGCGACCGATCTCGGCGCCAGGACCAATCACGGCGCCGGGATCGACAGTCACGCCGCTCTCCAGCCGTGCCTCGGAATGGACGAAGGCGCCGGGAGCGATACCGGACATGCCAAAGATGGATTGCGGCCTCCCAGCCGCCGGGAAAAGCAGGGCTGCAGCCTTCGCGAAAGCGCGGTAGGGCTCGTTCGAAACAAGTGGCGTGCAGCGCGCGGGCAGCAGGCTGGCCTGCTTTTCGCTGATGAAACAGGCGGTCGCCCCGGTTTCCGCCGCGAACTTGGCATAGGCTGTATTTTCCAGGAAGGTCAGATCGCCCGGGCCCGCCGCTTCCAGTGGCGCCACGCGGTAAACGGGCGCCGCACCGGCAACGCCTTCGAGAAGGCGGGCCCCGGTCGCTTCAGCCAGCGTGGAAAGCGGGATTCCAGGGCTCGCAGGGAAAAAATCGAGAGAGCTCATCCGAGATTGCGAGAGGGACAAGCCCCCTCGCCTGCCATCAGAACCGGGCGCCGCCGGAGAAGCGGAACGCCTGCACCCGGTCGCCGCCGGGGCCGGTCACCCGGCTGAGCGCATAGGCATAGTCGAAGCGGATCGGACCGAGCGGCGAAGCCCAGAGCAGGCCAACGCCAACCGAAGAGCGGATCTTGCTCTCGTCACGAACATCCAGGCACTCGGACTGAAACCGAGTATCGCCCGGATCGGTACATTGAAAACCACTTACCCCGTTGATTTCGAATTTCTTCCGGCCCCTGTAGCCGAACAAGGTGCCCGCATCGCCAAATACAGCGCCACGGAGGCCCAATTCACGCGGCAGGCCGAAAATCGGGAAGGTCACTTCCGCCGTCGCGCCAAAATAGGTCGTGCCGCCGACTGCGTTCGCATTGGAATCGCCACCGCGATCCCGCGGGCCGATGCCGGACGGCGCAAAACCACGGACGAGGTCCGGGCCCATCGAGAAGTGATCGAGCACGCGGAGGCGCTGGTTGCCGAAAGCGGTCATGTAACCGCCCTGCAGCTTGAGCATGCCGGTGAAATCATCCGTGATCGGGTAGTAGTAGCGAACGGAGGCCGTCGCGCGCAGGAAGCGCGCATCACCGCCCAAGCCGGCGATTTCAGGCCTCAGATCGGCGAAGATGCCGGAGGTCGGGTCATTGTTGTTGTCGAGCGAATTGTAGGAGAAGGTCAGGCCCGCGAGCGATGTAATCCTACTGCCTCTTGCCTCCTTGATGGCGATCGAGGCTTCACCATCCGCGATACAGGTGTTTATCTCACCCGTGGCGAGAGTGCTACCATCGCAGTTGTCAAACGGCTGACTGGCCGAATTCGGGATGCGGATCCGCTGCTGGTAGGCCGAATAACGCACACCCACCGAGAATTCCTCGGTGATCGGCACGCCGGCACGCAAGGTGAAGCCCGTCGTGCGGCTCTGGTAACGGCTGAAGCTCGATGCATCATTGAATTTCGTGAAGAGGTCAAAGCCCGCCGCCAGGCGATAGCCGAGGAAGAAGGGCTCGGTGAAAGAGAATTCACCGCCACGGCTCGTCTGGCCGGTCGAGGCCGTGATGCGGACGAACTGGCCACGGCCGAGGAAGTTGGCTTCCTGCAGCGTCACTTCGGCAAGGAAGCCTTCCGCGGTCGAATAGCCGCCGGCGATCGAGAAGCTGCCGGTCGCCTTGTCCTGCACGTCGACATTGATGACCACGCGATCCGGCGCGGAGCCCGGCTCGGTCGTGACGCGGACCGACTGGAAGAAGTCGAGATTGCGCAGACGGCGCTCGGCGCGGTCAATCGCGGCGCGGTTGAAGGCGTCGCCCTCGCCCACGTCGAATTCGCGGCGGATGACATAATCGCGCGTGCGCGTGTTGCCGCGAATCACGATGCGCTCGATATAGGCGCGCGCGCCCTCCTCCACCAAATAGACGATGCGGACGGTCTGGTCGGCGGGGTTTCGCTCGCCGCGCGGGCGAACCTGCGCGAAGGCATAGCCGCGCTGCGCAACCGCACGGGACAGCGCATCGACGGACTTCTCGACATCGACGGCATTATAGGTCTGGCCGGCGCGGGTATAGACCTGCCGGCGCAGGTCATCGGTGCTGATATCGGCAATGCGCGATTCGACATCGACCGCCGAGACCGAATAGCGCGGGCCTTCCTCAACCACGATATTGATCACGTAGCCGTTCTGGGCGGCATCCAGCTCGGCGCTGGAGGAGACGATACGGAAATCGGCATAGCCATTGCGCAGGTAGAAGCGGCGAATGGCCTCGAGGTCGGCGGCGATGCGATCCGGATCATAGACATCCGAGCTCTTCAGGAAGCTCAGGAAGTTCGATTCGGTCGTCGACATCACGCCTTTCAGGCGGCTCGCGCCATAGGCATTGTTGCCCTGGAAATTGATCGCGGCCACGCCGGTCTTGCCACCTTCGCTGATGCGGAAGGTCACGTCCACGCGGCCATCGGCCGTCGGGGTGATCTCGGCCCGCACATCGGCGGCGGCACGGCCGGCCCGCGCATAGATGTCGCGGATGCGTTGCACGTCCTGATCGATCATCGTCTGGCTGAAAGGCCCGCGGGAACGGGCCTGGATTTCGCCGGAGAGCTGATCGGCCTTGAGACGGGAATTGCCAACGAAAGTCACGCGGTTGATCGACTGGTTCTCGACAACCCGGACGACGACGCCCGCGCCGGAACGGGTGATCCGCACATCCTGGAACAGACCGGTGGCGTAGAGATCCTTGATCGCCTGGTCGATCCGCGCCGCAGTGTAGCTTTCGCCGGGGGCCAATGTCAGGAAGGAGCGGATCGTGTCCGCCTCGACGCGGCTATTGCCCTGAACGACAACCCTCTGCTGCGCCATGGCCGGCACGGTGCTCAGGAGCACCAGGGCCGCCATGATGGCGAGAAGGCCTTTTCGAACCGAACCCATCATCCCGTCCCAACCGAAAACAGACATCTTCAATTACCCTGTCGCTGCGGCCTTCCGAGACCCGGTCCCACGGAAACACGGAAAAACCTGCATCCAAGGATGCATTGCCACTCCCTTTTGCTTCTAACCAACAAATCGGTCAATGCAATCAGGAAACGGCGCGTGGTTACGAAATCCTAACATCCGTGCCCCCCGCGCAACGCGCGCGGGAAGCCGAAAAAGCCTGCGCGATCAGAAGGCGAGCCCGGTCAAGTGCATGATGTCATTCCATGTCGAGAACAGCATCAGCGCCAGAACGAGGACAAAACCCACCCGGAAGCTCCATTCCTGGGCCGTTGCGCTCACGGGGCGGCCACGCAGGGCTTCGGCGGCGTAAAACACGAGATGGCCGCCATCCAGCATGGGAATCGGCAGCAGGTTGATGAAGCCGATCGAGATCGAAAGGATGCCCGCAAGCATCAGCAGCGGACCGATTCCCGATTCGGCGACCTTGCCCGAGACATACCCGATGCGGACAGGCCCCGAGAGCTGGTCGGCCTTCTCGCGGCCGGCCGCAAGACCGGCGATGTAATGCACCGTGCGGTCGATCACGAAATAGATTTCACCCGCCGCCGTGCCGGCCGCCTCCAACGGGCCATAGCGCCGCTGGAAAAGATTTTCGGGCTGGTTCGATGCGATGAAGCCCATGATCGGGCGACGCTCGGTGCCCAGCACGGTCTTGCGCGTCATGATGCGCGGTGTGGCCGAGAGTTCGAGTTCGCGCGAATCCCGCTCCACGCGGAATGTGAGTTCCTTGCCCTCGGAGAGCGAGACGCGGCGCACCACATCCTCGAAGCTCACCATCTCGTCGCCATTGATCGCCAGAACGCGGTCGCCGGGCAGGAAGCCGGCCGCTGCGGCCGGGCTGTTATCGGCCACGCCCGCGATCACCGGCTGCACCTGAGGGCGGCCCACGAGCAGGAAGCTCGTCATGAAGATCACGAAGGCGAGAAGAAAATTCGCGAGCGGGCCCGCAGCAACGATCGCGGCGCGGCGCGCCACCGATTGGTGCGGAAAGGAATCGCTGCGATCCGCGACCGGCATGACGTCCAGCGCATGATGATCGGGCATGCTCGCCGCATTGGCGTCACCCTTGAACTTCACGAACCCGCCCAGCGGAATCGCGGAGATCGCCCATTCCGTGCCATGCTTGTCATAGCGGCAGAACAGGCGCGGGCCGAAGCCCAGCGAGAAGGTCTCGACCTTCACGCCGAAATATCGACCCACCAGGAAATGGCCCATCTCGTGGATGAAGACCACCAGCGCCAGCACGAAAAGGAACGGGAGCAGATACCCGAAAAACGAGAGCAGGAAATCAAGGCTGCTGACGAACGAGGAGGGCAAGCGGGGTCACCTGGGTTGTGTCGGACTGGAGGCCGGGAATTAACGCGCCATTAAGATTGGTTGCCACTCCCATGGCTCGCGCACAAGGCGGAAACATGGCATTTCTGGAGGCATGGTTAAGGGTGCGGGTGCTCACCAGCTCGTGAGCAGGCCGCCCGCCGCGTTCTGCACCCCTCCCCGCCACAACCCGATGGCCGCCGCGAGAATCGCCGCGAAGAGGAAGGCGTCGAGCCGGTCCATGAAGCCGCCATGGCCGGGAATGAGATGGCCGGAATCCTTCACGCCGAAACGCCGCTTCATGTGGCTTTCGAAGAGGTCGCCCGCCACGGAGACCAAAGCCAGCACGCCGCAGAGCAGGATCAGCGCGAAGGAGAGGGGCAAGCCCGCGATGCTGAGCACCAGCATGCCGGCGAAGATGCCCGTCAGCAGGCCGCCCGCAAATCCCGACCAGGTCTTGTTGGGCGAGATTCGCGGCGCGAGTTTGGGCCCGCCCAGCGCTCGACCCGTGAAGTAAGCGCCGATATCCGTTCCCCAGACAATCGCGAAGAGGGCGAGGACGGCCACCAGCCCGTGGGAATCGGAGAGGCGCAAAGCCAGCATCGAGACGATGAGCCCTCCCGCATAGAGCATGCCGCTCGCCTGCCAGCGCCGGTGCGCGAGCCCCGCGCGCGACACGGCCAGAAGGAAGGCCAGGAAAAGGCCCGCGAGCCAGGGCAGGCCTGCCGACAAGGACCATCCGGCCAGCAAGGCCCCGGCAATGGCCAGTGCCAGGGCTGCGAGCAGCGCGACGCCCGGCACCATGCTCCAGTGGAAGCCCGGCGGCGGACTGCCCGGCCGGCTCCGCGCGATCGTGAACCATTCGAGATAGACCATCACCGAGAGCGCGGCCCACACGCCGGCGAAGAGCCAGCCTCCCGCCACCGCGCTGCCCAGCGCGCCGGCGGCGAGCACGATGGCGGACAGGATGCGGGGTTTCAGATCATTCGGACGGATCGAGGGTTTCGGGGCAGGCTCCCGCCCGCCGGACGCCGCCATCACACGCCCCCGAAACGCCGCTGGCGCCGGGCGAACTCACCCAGGGCCTCGTCGAAGGCGGCGGCGTCGAAATCCGGCCAGAGGCAGGGCAGGAACACGAATTCCGCATAGGCAGCCTGCCAGAGCAGGAAATTCGAGATGCGCTGCTCCCCCGAGGTGCGGATGATCAGATCGGGATCGGGAAGGCCCCCGGTATCCAGCGCGGCACCGATGCATTCCGGCGTGATGTCGGCCGGTGTCATCCGCCCGGCCTGCACCTCCTGCGCCAGAAGCCGCATGGTCCGCGCCATTTCCTGGCGGGCGCCATAATTGAACGCGACGACGAGCGTGAGCCCGGTATTGCCGGCCGTCGTGCTCTCCGCCTCGTCGAGCAAAGCCAGGATTTCCGGCGCGAGGCCTTCGCGCTCGCCGATGATGCGGATCAGCACATTCGCGCCGTGCAATTCGGCGAGATCGGAGCGGATGAAGAAGCGCAGCAGGCGCATCAGTTCCGAGACTTCGGCGGCGGGGCGCGACCAGTTCTCGGTGGAGAAGCTGAAGAGCGTGAGGATCTCGATCCCGCGCTCGCTGGCGAGGCGCACGAGGCGCCGCACGGCTTCCACCCCGGCCCGATGCCCTGCCACTCTCGGCAGCGAGCGCTTTTCCGCCCAGCGCCCGTTGCCATCCATGATCAGCGCGACATGACGCGGCCGCCCTTCGGCTCCGCCGGCGACGGCAAGTTCCCCGATGGGTTGGGGGGAGGACTGGGCCGACACGGGATCACTCCTGTCACGGTTTCGAGAGCCTGGGGCTTGGCTTCGCGCTTCTGCCCCCGGCAATGAGGGACGATGCTCGGACGGAAGGCTGCAGCCTCAGACCTGCATGATTTCCTTTTCCTTGGCAGCGAGCGCGGAATCGATCTCGGCAATCACCTGATCGGTCGCCTTCTGCACCTGCTCGGAATTGCGGACAGCATCATCCTCGCTCATGTCGCCGTCCTTTTCGAGCTTCTTGAGCACATCAAGGCCATCGCGGCGCACATGGCGGGCGGCGACGCGCGCGGCCTCCGCATATTTCTGCGCGACCTTCACCATTTCCTTGCGACGCTGCTCGTTGAGTTCGGGGATGCGCAGGCGGATGGTCTGCCCCTCGGTGGCCGGATTGAGGCCGAGATTGCTTTCGCGGATCGCCTTTTCCACCGCGCCCACCATGCCACGATCCCAAACGGCAACCGAAAGCATGCGCGGCTCGGGCACCGAGACAGTCGCCACCTGGTTCATCGGCATCTTGGAGCCATAGGCATCCACCTCGATGGGATCGAGCAGGCTGGCCGAGGCACGGCCCGTGCGCAGCGACGAGAGATCCTTTTTCAAGGACTCGACCGAGCCATGCATGCGCCGCTTGATATCGGCCATATCGAAGGTCACCTTCGCCATCTTTTCCTCCATGCGGGCCAAAACCCGCAAAGTTCACAGGCGGGCCATGCCCGCAAAACCCAAATTGGCGGGCCATGCCCGCAAAACCCAAATCGGCGGGCCATGCCCGCGAAACGCAAATCAGCGCCCCCTGCCCGGCCGGTCGGCGAGGGGGCCTTGCCGGCCTGTTTCCCGCGGCACTTCTGGTTTATTCCTGCCTTCCTTGTCGGAAAGGGGGTGAAAGATCAAGCGAGCCCTGGTCCGAAACCAGCGTCGAGCGGCCCTTGCCGGTGAGCACCGCCGCGATCGAACCCGGTTCGTGAATCGAGAAGACCACGATGGGCAGCCTGGCATCACGCGCCAGCGCGAAAGCGGCCGTATCCATCACCTTCAGGTCCCGGCGCAGCACCTCGTCGAAACTCACGGTCTCGTAGCGGATCGCGTTCGGGTCCTTGCGCGGATCGGCGCTGTAGACGCCGTCGACCTGCGTCGCCTTCATCAGCACGTCGCATTCGAGTTCGGCCGCGCGGAGGGCGCCGCCCGTATCGGTGGTGAAGAACGGATTGCCCGTGCCGCCCGCGAGCAGCACGATGCGCCCCTTGGTCAGATGATCCATCGCCTGCTGGCGCGTGTAGGTTTCCACCACGGAGGGCATCGCCACACCCGACATCGCGCGGGCCGGCTGGCCCAACGCGGTGAGCTGCGCCTCAAGCGCGATCACGTTCATCACCGTGCCGAGCATGCCCATGGAATCGGCCGCGGGGCGCGAGAGGCCCATGCCGTGCATCTGCGCGCCGCGGAAGATGTTGCCGCCTCCCACAACCACCGCAACCTCGACACCCAGGGCAGATGCCTCGATCAGGTCTTCGGAAATCTGCTTCACGGTCGGCTGGTGGATGCCGAATGCCTCCGGCCCCAGCAGCGCCTCGCCCGAGAGCTTCACCAGCGCGCGCTTGAAGATCGGAACGCCCGCCTCGCCCGTTGCGCCCATGCCGAATCTCCTCCCCTCGCCGGTTCACCGTCCTACAAGAAAGGCGGCTCTCGCGAACCGCCTTTCGATCTTTTCAAACCGGAAATTTCGTCGGCTGTGATCAGCCGCCCGCCGCCGCCGCGACTTCCGCCGCGAAATCGGTGGTTTCCTTCTCGATGCCCTCGCCGAGCGCATAGCGCACGAAGCCCTTGAGCACGATCGGCGCACCGGCCGTTCTGGCGGCCTCGTTCACGGCCTGCAGCACGGTCTTGCCGGGATCATGGATGAAGGGCTGGTCGACGAGGCAGACTTCCTTGAAGAAGGTCTTCAAGCCCGATTCCACGATCTTCTCGATCACGTTGTCCGGCTTGCCGGTCGCCTTGGCTTTCTCGGCCAGCACGTTGCGCTCGCGCGCGATCACGGCCGGGTCGACGCTGGCGCTGTCGAGCGCCACCGGGTTCGCCGCCGCGACATGCATCGCGACCTGCTTGCCGATGGTCGCGAGCGCTTCCGCATTGCCGGTCGATTCCAGCGCGACGATCACGCCGATCTTGCCGAGGCCGTCGCCCACCGCATTGTGCAGATAGCTCGAGACGACGCCCGCAGAGACCTGGAGTGACGCCGCGCGACGCAGCGACATGTTCTCGCCAATGGTGGCGACGAGGTTGGCAATCGCCTCCTGCACGGTGCCGCCGCCCGGATAGGAGGCCGACTTGATCGTCTCGACATCGGAGCCGACCTTCAGCGCCACGCCGGCCGTGTTGCGCACCAGTGCCTGGAAGGCATCGTTGCGCGCCACGAAATCGGTCTCGGAATTGAGCTCGACCACCACCGCCTTCGGGCCGGCGGAAGCGATGCCCACGAGGCCTTCAGCCGCCACGCGGCCGGCCTTCTTGGCGGCCTTGGCGAGGCCCTTCTTGCGCAGAAGGTCGATCGCGGCTTCCATGTCGCCGCCCGTCTCGTTCAGGGCGGCCTTGCAATCCATCATGCCTGCGTCGGTCTTCTCGCGCAGTTCCTTCACCATGCTCGCGGTGATTTCCGCCATGTTGGTCGTCCTTGTCGAATGAGAAGCAGTCGAATGAGAAGCGGTCGAATGAGCAGCGGGAGTTGGGCTGCCCCAACTCCCGGAAAAGCCAGGCGGCGTGAGACGCCACCGGAACGCGGGGGCAGGCTTAAGCGGCGAGCGCGCGGGCCGTGTCGAGCCAGCCATCACGCGCGGCGCGGCCGTTCAGCTTGAGTTCGGCATCGAGCGCCGCGACATCGGCTTCCGACATGGCTGCGAGCTGCCAGAAGTGGAAGATGCCATATTCGTTGAGCTTGGTCGCAAGCTGCGGGCCCACGCCACCAAGCTTCGAGAGATCATCCGGCGCGCCCTGCGGCGCCGCGAGGCGCTGGAAGCCTTCGGACGAAGCCGCAACCGGCAGGTCTTCCGCCATCGGGTTGACCGAAGCGCCGACATCCACGCCGAGCGAGGACTGGCTGCGCGAGATGCCATCGATCGCCGCACGGCTCACGAGGTCGCAATAGAGCTGGATCGCGCGGCCCGCATCGTCATTCGCCGGAACCGGGAAGGTCACGCCATCCGGATCGCAGTTGGTGTCGACGATCGCCACAACCGGGATGTTCAGGCGCCTCGCCTCCTGGATGGCCAGCTGTTCCTTGTTCGTGTCGATCACGAAGATCAGATCGGGCGTGCCGCCCATGTCCTTGATGCCGCCGAGCGCGCGGGTGAGCTTCTCCTGCTCGCGGGTGAGCATCAGGCGCTCTTTCTTCGTGAGGCCGACCGCGCCGCCGGCAAGGGTCTCGTCCACCTTGCGCAGCCGCTGGATGGAGATCGAGATCGTCTTCCAGTTGGTCAGCGTGCCGCCGAGCCAGCGCGAGTTCACGTAATACTGGGCCGAGGCCTTCGCCGCAGCCGCGATCGGGTCCTGCGCCTGGCGCTTCGTGCCGACCATCAGCACGCGACCGCCACGTGCCACGGTGTCCGAAACAGCTTCCAGCGCTCGATAGAGCATCGGCACGGTCTGGGCGAGGTCGATGATATGGATGTTGTTGCGCGTGCCGAAAATGAACGGAGCCATTTTCGGGTTCCAGCGATGCGACTGGTGACCGAAATGCGCGCCGGCTTCGAGAAGCTGACGCATCGAGAAATCAGGTGCCGACATGGGGTATTCTCCGGTTGAGCCTCCGCAGGACGAGCCGCCAGTGGCGACACCGGTTCGTTTCAACGAGACCCTGCGTGTGGAATGAAAGGGCGGCTAACCCATCTCGCAAGCAAATGCAAGAGCCGGCCGCACCCTTCGAGCCTTTCAGAACGGATTGACCTCCAGCACCCCGCCAATGGCCGAAAGAGCGGCCACCGCCGGGCCCGAGACATCGTAGCGGCCGGGAAGCCGCATATGCACCTCGCCACCATCATTCATTCGCAGTCGCAGCTCCACCCGCCCCTCCCCGCCGGGTTTCAGCGTGCTGCGCAGAACCGCAAGCGGCTCCGCGCCATTGCGCGCGCTCGCTGTGCTCTGTTCACTCAGCACGATGCGCAAGCCGCGCTGCGATCTTGCAAGCGCGGTCGCGAGGTCCTCGACCTCGAGCACGCGCAGGCGCACATCCTCGCCATCGACATTCCCGGCCATCGCGAGGAAGAGCGGCTGGCCCGGCTCGAGCAGGTTTCTGTGCCTGGCGAGCATTTCGGAGAAAAGCATCGCCTCAAACTGGCCGGAGCGGTCCGAAAGCGAGAGGATGGCGATCTTCGAGCCCGTGCGCGTGCGGCGGATATCCATGTCGAGCAGCGTGCCGGCGAGCCGCGCATGGGTCGCGCCGTTGCGCACCGCCTCCTGGAAGCGCGTGAGATCCTGCACGCCGGCGCGTTCCAGCAGGGCGGCATATTGGTCGAGCGGATGGCCCGAGAGGTAGAAGCCCACGGCCAGATGCTCACGCTTCATCCGCTCCGGCAGGTTCATGGGGGGCAATTCAGGCAATTGCAGGCTTGAGCCCGCATCCGCGAGGCCGAACAGCGCGCCCTGGCCCGTCGCCTGTGCATTTTCATGGGCACTGGCCTCGGCGAGGATGAGATCGAGCCCCGCGAAGAGCCGCGCGCGATTGGGCTCGAGGGCATCGAAGGCACCGGCCCCGACGAGCTGCTCCAGCGTGCGCTTGTTCAAGGCCTTGGGGTCGATCCGCCTGGCGAAATCCGCCATCGAAGCAAACGGCTTGTCGCCCCGCGCCTGCAGGATCGCGCGCGCCGCCTCCACGCCCACGCCCTTCACGGCGGCCAGCGCATAGAGGATCGCGCCGTCCTTCACCTCGAAGGCCACACCCGAGCGGTTCACATCCGGCGGTTCCACCTTGATGCCCAGACGCGCGGCCTCGCGCCGGAATTCCGCGAGCTTGTCCGTGTTCGAGATTTCGAGGCTCATCGAGGAGGCCAGGAACTCGGTCGGATAATTCGCCTTCATATAGGCGGTCTGGTAGGAGACCAGCGCATAGGCGGCGGCGTGCGACTTGTTGAAGCCGTAATCGGCGAATTTCGCGAGCAGGTCGAAGATCGATTCCGAATCCGCCGCCTTGATGCCATTGGCGACCGCGCCCTCGACGAAGCGCGCGCGCTGCGCATCCATCTCGGCCTTGATCTTCTTGCCCATGGCGCGGCGCAACAGATCCGCTTCGCCAAGCGAGTAACTTGCCATCACCTTGGCGATCTGCATCACCTGCTCCTGGTAGACGATCACGCCGAAGGTTTCGGCGAGGATCGGCTCAAGGATGGGGTGCGGGTAATCGGCCTTGGCGCGGCCATGCTTCACATCGCAATAAACCGGGATATTCGCCATCGGGCCCGGACGGTAGAGTGCCACCAGCGCGATGATGTCCTCGATGCGGTCGGGCCGCATATCGACCAGCGCGCGCCGCATGCCGCCGGATTCCACCTGGAAGACGCCGACGGTTTCCCCGCGCGAGAGCATCGCGTAGCTCTTCGCGTCATCGAGCGGGATGGACAGCAGGTCGAGCGGCCTTCCCTGATCCGACAGGATCTTCACCGCGCCCTGCAGAACCGTGAGCGTCTTGAGGCCGAGGAAATCGAACTTCACGAGACCAGCCGGCTCCACCCATTTCATGTTGAACTGGGTAACCGGCATCTCCGACTTGGGGTCGCGATAGAGAGGCACGAGTTCCGAAAGCGGGCGGTCGCCGATCACGATGCCGGCGGCGTGCGTGGAGGCGTGGCGGTAAAGCCCTTCCAGCTTCTGGGCGATATCGAGCATGCGGCCGATGCTCTCGCTCTCCTCGGCGGCCGCGCGCAGCTGCGGCTCTTCCGCGATCGCCTTCTCCAGCGTGATCGGGTTGGCCGGGTTGTTCGGCACCAGCTTCGTGAGCCGGTCGACCTCGCCATAGCGCAAGCCCAGCACACGGCCCACATCACGCATCACGCCGCGCGCGAGCAGGGTGCCGAACGTGATGATCTGCGCCACGCGATCGCCGCCATAGCGGTTGACCACATACTGGATGACCTCGTCGCGCCGATCCTGGCAGAAGTCGATGTCGAAATCCGGCATCGACACGCGATCCGGGTTAAGAAATCGCTCGAAAAACAACCCATAACGAATTGGGTCAAGATCAGTAATCGTCAATGCATAAGCTACAAGGGAGCCCGCGCCCGAGCCACGACCCGGACCCACGGGAATGCCTTGCGCCTTCGCCCACTTGATGAAATCCGCCACGATGAGAAAGTAGCCGGGATATTTCATGCGCTCGATGACCGAGAGCTCGAAGGCGAGGCGATCCTCGTAATCCCTGACCGAAAAGCCTGCTGCCGGGCCATGTGCCGCGAGGCGGGCAACCAGCCCCTCCTCCGCCTGGCGGCGCAGCTCCTGCGCTTCGCCATCCTCGTCCGCGCCCTTGGTGAAGCGCGGGAGGATCGGCTTGCGGGTCTTCGGACGCGTGTGACAGCGCCTGGCGATCTCCACCGTCGCGTCGAGCGCCATTGGCAGGTCGGCGAACAGCGTCTTCATCTCAGCGCGGGTGCGGAAGCGGTGATCCGGCGTCAGCCGCGGGCGATCATCCACATCGATGGTCACGCCTGCGGCAATGCAGAGCAGCGCATCATGGGCCTCGAAATCCGCGGCCGAGCCGAAATGCACGTTGTTGGCGGCAGCGACCGGCAGGCGCGCAACCGATGCCAGTTCCAGAAGCGCATTCTCGGTCGCGCGGGCCTCGCGCAGGCCGAAACGTTCGATTTCGAGATAGAGCCGATCCGGAAAAAGCGCTTGCAGGGTTGCGAGCCGCGCGCGGGCAAGATCCATTCCGCCGAGCAGGAAACCGCGATCGAGCGGCCCGATGCCGCCCCCGGTGAGCGCGATAATGCCTGCCGTTGCCCCCTGAAATGCCGCGACCGGCAGGTGAACCCCCTCCCCCGAGGGCGTTTCAAGGAAAGCGCGACTCGAGAGGGCCATCAGGTTCTGGTAGCCTTCGGAGCTGGCCGCAAGCAGGACCACGGAGCCGCGTGTTTCCGGCACGTGCGAGATTCGGTGCCGCGGCGCGGGACGATCCGCGAAATCCACTTCAAGCTCGATGCCGATGATTGGCTGGATTCCGGCCTTGGCCATCTTCTCGGAGAATTCGAGCGCGCCGAACAGGTTGTTCGTGTCTGTCAGCGCGAGCGCGGGCTGCCGATCGGCCGAGGCGAGCTTCTCGAGCTTCTCGATCTTCAGCGCACCCTGCAGCAGCGAGTAGGAAGAATGCACATGCAGATGCACGAAGCCCGGATCGGACATCCTTCACTCCACTCGTTGAAAGTCATACCAGCGGCAGGTTTCCCACCGCCCCATAGGCGACCGCGACCATAGCGAAAAAGACGGTCAGCGACGCGCATTCAATCCAGTCTTCCACAGATCTCAACATGCGGCTCCTCCCAACACCGGATGAAAATGTTCGTGTTTTGTTCTAGACCTTCCGAGGCTTGAGTCAAGCGTGATTTTCAGGTGGAAGCCGGTGCCTGGAGGTCAGGCCTCGACGACCCGCCCCTCCTTCAGCGTCACGCAGCGATCCATGCGGCGCGCGAGTTCGAGATTGTGGGTCGCAATCAGGGCCGCGAGGCCAGATTGCTTCACGAGGCTCTGGAGCGTCGCGAAGACATGCTGGCCGGTGACCGGATCGAGATTGCCCGTGGGCTCATCCGCCAGCAGCAGCGAGGGGGAGTTTGCCACCGCGCGCGCGATCGCCACGCGCTGCTGCTCGCCGCCGGAAAGCTCGCCGGGGCGATGGTCGAGGCGGTGCCCGAGGCCGAGGAAGCCCAGAACGTCGCGGGCACGCATGGCCGCCTCGTCCGGGCCGAGGCCAGCAATGCGCTGGGGCATCACCACATTCTCGATGGCCGAGAATTCCGGCATGAGGTGATGGAACTGATAGACGAACCCGATTTCGTGGCGACGCAGGCGCGTGCGGGCCTCGTCATCAAGGTTGGCGGTTGCCGTCTCGCCAATGAAGACCTCGCCCTTGTCGGCATGTTCGAGCAGCCCCGCAATATGCAGCAGGGTGGATTTGCCGGCCCCGGAAGGGCCGACGAGCGCCACCATCTCGCCGGGCCGGAGCATGAAATCCGCGCCATCGAGCACGCGGATCTGGTTCTCGCCCGAACCGAAGGCGCGGCAGACATCGGCAAGCCGAAGGGTGGCGACGGTCATGGGTTCCTGCCCCTCGCAAAAGCCGGGATGCGCGGTCGCGCTTCGCCGCAACCATTTCCGGAAGAGATCGGGATCATCCGGTCATTCCCCCCTCAGCGCCTCGACCGGATCGAGCGTCGCCGCCTTCCAGGCGGGATAGAGGGTCGCGAGCAGCGAGAGCGTCAGCGCCATCACCACGATGGTCACGGTCTCTCCCGGCTGCACATCGGCGGGCAGGCGCGAGAGGAAATAGAGTTCCGGCGGGAAGAGCGTCTTGCCGGCAAGCCAGGAAAAGAACTGCCGCAGGCTCTCGGCGTTCCAGGCAATCGCGAGGCCGAGAATGAGCCCGCAAATTGTGCCCAGCACACCGATGGCCGAGCCGGTGATGATGAAGATCTTGAGGATCGAGCCCCTGGTCGCGCCCATGGTGCGCAGGATGGCGATGCCCCGCGCCTTGTCGCGCACGAGCATCGTCATGCCCGAGATGATGTTGAGCGCCGCCACGAGCACGATCAGCGTCAGGATCAGGAACATCACGTTCCGCTCCACCTCGAGCGCGCCGAAGAAGGTGCGGTTGCGGAGGCGCCAGTCCGTCAGCCCATGCGGCTGCCCCACGGCCTCGCGAATGCCGGGCAGGTAATCATCCATGCGATCGGGATTCTCGACGAAGATCTCGATCATCTGCGCCTGCCCCTCCACATCGAAATAGAGCTGCGCCTCGGTGAGCGGCATGAAGATGAAGCTCGCATCGAACTCGCTCATGCCGATCTCGAAAACGGCGGTCACCCGATAGGTCTTCTGGCGCGGCGCAGAGCCGAAAGGCGTCGAGGGGCCCTTCGGCGAGATGAGCCGCACCTTGTCACCGGCAATCACGTTGAGGAAGCCTGCGAGGCGCTTGCCCAGGGCGATGCCCTCCCCGCCATCGAACCCGTCGAGGCTGCCCTCGCGAATATTGCCCGAGACGGCCCTGAAATTCCGCAAATCCGCCTCGCGCACGCCGCGCACCAACGCCCCCGAAGAGGAGGTCGGGGAGGTGATGAGCACCTGCCCCTCCACCAGCGGCGCCGCCAGCGTCACGCCCTTCACGCGCCTCACCCGCTCGGCGATTCCGTCGTAATCGGCCAGCCCATCGCCATAGGGCTGGATGAAGGCATGGCCGTTCACACCCAGGATCTTGCCCATCAGTTCCTGCCGGAAGCCGTTCATCACGGCCATCACGACAATGAGCGTCGCAACCCCCAGCAGGATGCCGAGGAAGGAAAACCCGGCAATCACCGAGATGAATCCATCACGGCGGCGCGCCCGGAGGTAGCGCCAGGCGATGGTCCATTCGAAGCCGGAGATCAGCGCCCTGGGGTTCATGGCGCGCCGCATCCTTGCATTTGTCGCATGTCCTTCGCGCGAACCGGTTCAATCTTCGCTCGAACATGCGACTTGTGCGCCCGGAGGTAGCGCCAGGCGATGGTCCATTCGAAGCCGGAGATCAGCGCCCTGGGGTTCACGAGGCGATCCGCTCCACCGCTTCTTCCGGCGTGACGAGAACGCGATCGCCGGTTGAACGGCGCTTCAATTCCACCTTGCCTTCGGCGAGGCTCTTCGGGCCGACGATCACCTGCCAGGGCAGGCCGATGAGATCGGCGGTCGCGAATTTCGCGCCGGGGCGATCATCCGTGTCGTCGATCAGCGCCGAGAGGCCGCGCGCGGAAAGCGCCGCGTCGATTTCGGCCGAGACGCGATCGGTCGCGCTGTCGCCAAACTTGAGGTTGAGAATCGCCGCATTGAACGGCGCGATCGCATCCGGCCAGATGATGCCGGCCTCGTCATGGCTCGCCTCGATGATCGCCGGCACGAGGCGCGTCGGGCCGATTCCGTAGGAGCCCATATGCACCGGCACTTCCTTGCCGTCCGGGCCGGCGACATAGGCCTTCATCGGCTCGGAATATTTCGTGCCGAAATAGAAAATGTGTCCCACCTCGATGCCGCGCGCCGAGACCTGCTTCTCCGCCGGGATCGCGCCGAAGGCCGATGCGTCGTGCATTTCCTCGGTGGCCGCATAGAGCGAGGTCCACTTCTTCACGATTGTCTCGAGATCGGGCACATTGTCGAAATCCGTATCGGCGCCGGGCACCGGGAAATCGAGATAATCCCTGTGGCAGAAGACCTGGCTCTCGCCGGTCGAGGCCAGGATGATGAATTCGTGGGAGAGATCGCCGCCGATCGGCCCGGTATCCGCGCGCATGGGAATGCTCTTCAGGCCCATGCGCTCGAAGGTGCGCAAGTAAGCCACGAACATGCGGTTATAGGCATGGCGCGCCCCGGCCTGGTCGAGATCGAAGGAATAGGCATCCTTCATCAGGAACTCGCGGGAGCGCATGGTGCCGAAGCGCGGGCGCACCTCGTCGCGGAACTTCCATTGCAGGTGGTAGAGGTTCAACGGCAGCCCCTTGTAGGAGCGCACATGGCCGCGGAAAATCTCGGTGATCATCTCCTCATTGGTGGGCCCGAACAGCATCTCGCGCTCATGGCGATCCTGGATGCGCAGCATCTCCTTGCCATAGGCGTCGTAGCGGCCGCTCTCGCGCCAGAGATCGGCGGACTGGATCGTCGGCATCAGCAATTCGATCGCGCCGGAGCGGTTCTGCTCCTCGCGGATGATGTCGCAGACCTTGTTCAGCACCCGCAAGCCCAGCGGCAGCCAGGCATAGATGCCCGCCGATTCCTGCCGGATCAGCCCGGCGCGCAAGGACAGACGATGCGAGACAATCTCCGCTTCCTTCGGCGTCTCGCGCAAGGTGGGCAGGAAGAAACGGGACATGCGCATCGGGAAGACTCCGCGGGCCGGCTGAATCACTTCGTTGAAAGGCGATCATGCCCTTTTCGCGGCGCTTCTGTCACACTTCTCGGTGATTGGGAATTACCCCTCTGCACCGCCTTTTCAAGTTATGTTGCAGCGCATGATGACAAGCCTCGCCGGACCTGCTTCATTCGCGCCGTTCGGGAGGACACCGCCACCGCCGGGCGCTGAACCAGGCGGTTCGGAGAAAGCGGACGCGAACAACGTCGCAGTCGAGAAAGAAGCCGATGAACGGCTTCGCGTTACCGGCTCAAGATCAAGAAAAACAAGGACTTTCTGGAAGGCGGGGAAACCCGCCTCTTTCTTTTTCGGGCCGGCCTTGCGCGTGTCAGATCAGCGGTGCGATCCAGACGAGGAAAATGACGCTCGCCATCGTGGCAACACCCGAGGTGACCAGCGCATACCACAGGAGATGCGCCTGATGCGGCGCGCCCGGCTCCGAGCCGGCCTCGATCTCGCCCGCTTCGACCTGGCTTCGCACGCGAAACGGCAGCACCGTGAAAAGAACCAACCACCAGATGACGAAATAGATCGCGATCGAGGTGCCGAGCGAGAAGATCAGTTGTCCCGAACGCATATAGAGCACGGCGAGCACGATGCCGATGCCGCAGAAGGCCGCGAGCAGGCCCAGCCCGACCTGCGCCGGGCCGGAGAGACGCATCGCCAGGCGATCCACCGCGCTCATGCTCATACCTCCTCGAGTTCCGTCAGCGTGCCGAGGCAATCCTTGGGGTGAAGGAAAAGCACCGGCTTGCCATGCGCGCCGATCTTCGGCTCGCCATCGCCCAGGATACGAAGGCCACCGGCGATCAGAGCATCGCGCGCCGCAAGAATGTCGCCAACCTCGTAGCAGAGGTGATGCATGCCGCCATCGGGGTTCTTCTCGAGGAATTTCGCGATGGGGCTCGCGGCCCCCAGCGGCTCGAGAAACTCGATCTTGGTGTTGGGCAAGGTCACGAAGACCACGCGCACGCCATGCTCCGGCAGATCCTGCGGCTCGGAAATCTCGGCACCCAGCGTTTCGCGATAGGTGCGAATGGCCACCGCGATGTCCTTCACGGCGATGGCGACATGATTCAGGCGTCCGAGCATGGCTTCCTCCCTCTTTGGTGCCGCTTTTCTGGCTTGTGCCCTACAATTCCACGATCAGCACCTTGGTATGGGGCTTCTTGTCCCACAGATCGTTGATCCCGGCACGCACGCCGCGTTCGATCGCCTGCCGCACGGCCTCGGGGTCGCGGCGCGTGTTCTTGGGGATGGAGCGCCAGGTTTCCTCCACGAGATCGCGCAGATGCGCTTCCATCGGCTCGCCCTCGTCATCCTCGCCGGGAATGCCGATGGTCGCGACATCGACCGAGCCCAGCCGATTGCCGCGATCATCCAGCCCGATGGCGATGATCGCGGTGCCGGCGAAGCCGAGCTTGCGCCGCTCGCGGATGCAATCATCCAGTGCGGAGATCAGCAGGTTGCCATCCTTCACGAGCTGGCCCACCGGCACCTCGTCGATGATGGCCGGGCGTCCCGGCGCGAGCTGCACCAGATCTCCATTATAGGCGCGGATCACGTCGCGCACGCCCTGCGCCTTCGCGAAATCGCGATGCATCGTGAGGTGCAATGCCTCGCCATGCGCGGGGATCGCGATCTTCGGACGGATCCACTCATACATCCGGCGCATTTCCTCGCGGCGCGGGTGGCCCGATACATGCACGAGGCCATCCCGGTCGGTGATGACCTCCACGCCCTGCTTCACCAGATTGTTGATGATTGAGCCGATGGCCTTCTCGTTCCCGGGAATGGCGCGCGAGGAGAAGATCAGCCGGTCACCGGGCGAGAGATCCACATCGGGATGGTCACCGGAGGCGATGCGCGCCAGCGCCGCGCGCGGCTCGCCCTGAGACCCCGTGAGGATCAGCACGCATTTGTCGCGCCTGATGCTCCTGTAGCGATCCACCGGCGTGAAAGGCGGCAGGCCATCGAGCATGTCGAGTTCACCCGCGACATCGGCCACGCGATCCATCGCGCGGCCGACCACGATCACCTCGCGGCCCGCTTCCCTCGCGGCTTCCGCCACGGCGCGGATGCGCGAGACGTTGGAGGCGAAGGTGGTGACCGCCACCCTGCCCCTGGATTGCGCGATGAGATCGCGCAGCGACACTTCCACATCGCGCTCGGAGGGCGAAATTCCATCGCGCGTGACATTCGTGGAATCGGAGATCATCGCGAGCACGCCCTCGTCGCCGATGGCGCGCAGGCGGGTTTCATCGGTCGGCTCGCCGAGCACGGGCGTTTCGTCGATTTTCCAGTCGCCGGTATGCAGCACCGTGCCGAGCGGCGTGCGGATCGCGAGCGCCATCGCCTCGGGGATCGAATGGGCCACCGGAATGGTTTCGATATGGAAGGGCCCGAGGCGGAACTCGCCGCGCTGGGGAATGACCCGCACCGGCGGATGCGGGCGGTTCTCTTCCGAATAGCGGCGCGCTTCCAGCAGGTTCGCGGAAAACGGTGTCATGTAGACCGGCGCGCCGAGGCGCGGCCAGAGATCGGGCAGCGCGCCGAAATGGTCCTCATGCGCATGGGTGATGACAATGCCGAGCAGGTTCTTCTTCTCCGCCTCGATGAAGCGGATATCCGGCATCACGAGGTCGATGCCCGGCAGGTCCGGCCCCGCGAAGGAGACGCCGCAATCCACCATCAGCCACTGGCGCTTCTTGCCCGTGCCGAAGCCGTAGAGCGCCATGTTCATGCCGATTTCACCGAGGCCGCCGAGAGCCGCGAAAACCAGAGTTTCTTCCTTCATGCCGTCCCGGCACCTTTCCGTCTCCGCCCGGCGTCACGCCTCAGGGCAGGACAAACACATCGCCCGCGACAATGGTCACGGGCCCGGATTCCATTTCGAGCCGGAGCGCCCCTTGCGCGTCCAGGCCCGAAAACGTGCCTTCCCGCGTCCCCCCCGGCAACTTGACCCTCAGCCTTTGGCCCATGGGGAGGCTGGATGCAAGCCAGCGTTGGCGGATCGACGCGAAGCCCCTGGCCTCATCGAACACCGTGAGCGTCTCGGCAAAGGCCTTCTGGAGCGCGTCGAACAGGCTGTCGCGGGTGATCCAAGGCACCTTTGCGGCCAGATGCGCTGCCGGCTGGTCAAGGCCTTCGGGCGAATGCGCCACATTGACGCCGATGCCGATGATGACACCCGGCCGACCGGCGGGATCGCTCTCGCCCTCCAGCAGGATGCCGGCGAGCTTCCGCCCGTCGAGCAGCATGTCGTTCGGCCATTTCAAGGCGAGGCGCGAGGCGATATCCGGTGCAAGGGCAATGATCGCCTCGATGAGTGCGACACCGGCCACGAAGCCAAGAAGCGGAAGCTTCGCGGGTTCGCAAGGCGCGGCAAGCGCAAGGGATGCATGGAGGTTGCCGGGCGGCGAAGCCCAGCCGCGCTCGTGGCGTCCTCGCCCCGCGCTCTGCGCATCGGCGATAACCCACAGCCGGTCTGCGCCGGCACGCAGCGCCTCTTTCGCGGCCGAATTGGTGGAGCCGATTTCCGGCTCGTAGCGGAGCGCATAGCCGCGCGCCGCCAGTCGGGGATCAAGCCGGAGTGTCACTCTCTGCCGGCCACTCAGAACAATGACTTCGCGGCGAGTTGCGCCACATTCTTCAGCGGGCCGGCGACGATCGCGAAGAGGATCACGAAGCCGGCCGAGAGCCACATCAGGCTCTTGAGCTCGATGGCCATGGGCTGGAAGGCCGGGGCCGGTTCATCAAAATACATCACTTTGATGATGCGCAGATAGTAATAGGCCGAGACCACACTGGTCACGATGCCAATCACCGCCAGCACGAAGAGCTTCGCCTCGATCGCGGCCGCGAAGACGTAGAACTTCGCAAAGAAGCCCGCGAGCGGCGGGATGCCGATCAGCGAGAACAGCAGCGCCGCCATCGCGAAGGCAAGGCCCGGATTGGTACGCGCGGCACCGGCGAGATCCGTGATCTGCTCCACGCGCCGGCCATCGATCTGCATCGCGAGGATCACCGCGAAGACACCGATGGTCATCGCGAGGTAGATGGCCATGAAGATCACGATGCCTTCCACGCCGGCAATCGAGCCCGCAGCGAGGCCGACCAGCGCGTAGCCCATATTGCCGATGGAGGAATAGGCCATCAGGCGCTTGATGTTGCGCTGGCCAATGCCGGCGAAGGCCCCAAGGCCCATCGAGGCGATGGCCACGAAGATGATGATCGGCTGCCAATCCTTCAGCACCGGCAGGAAGCCATCGACAAGAATGCGCACGGTCATCGCCACGGCGGCCATCTTCGGCGCCGTCGCAACGAAGGCCGCCACGGGCGTGGGCGCGCCTTCATAGACATCGGGTGTCCACATATGGAAGGGCACGACGCTCATCTTGAAGGCGAGGCCCGCCACGATGAAGACAAGCCCGAACATCACGCCCGCACCGCCCGGCGCGGAAACCACCTTGGCAATGGCCGGGAAGGTCACCGAGCCCGTAAAGCCATAGACGAGGCTCATCCCGTAAAGCAGCATGCCCGAGGAGAGCGCGCCGAGCACGAAATATTTCAGGCCCGCTTCGGCGCTTTTCTCGTCGTCGCGGTTCATGGTCGCGATGACGTAGAGCGCAAGACTCTGCAGCTCGACACCAAGATAGAGCGAGATCAGCTCGTTGGCCGAGCACATCATCATCATGCCGATGGTCGAGAGCAGGATGAGGATCGTGTATTCGAACCGCGCGATCTTCGCCTCGCGCAGGAAGCGCGTGGACATGACGATCGCGGCAATCGCGCCGATCAGCGTGAGGAGCTTCATCACGCGGGCGAAGCTGTCGACCACGAAGGCCTCGTTGAAGGTGGATACGCGGCCGGGGCTCTGGTCAATCAGCAGCAGTCCGGCCACGAGCAGCGCGGTGATGGCGATGCCGTCGATGAGCTTCTTGGCACCATCACCCCGGAAGGCGCCGATCAGCACCAGCGCCAATGCGGTCACCGCCAGCAGGATTTCCGGCAGGGCCGGGCCGAAATCGGGAACGGGAGAAACGGGAACATTCATGGCTTCACCCGTTATTTCACAAGCGCCGCGGCCTTGGCCGGCAGCCCGGATTGCAACCCGGCGATCAGCGCATCCACGCTCGCCTGGCTCATCGAGAGAATGGCGTTCGGCTGCACGCCGTAATAGATGACGAGCACGGCGAGCGGCGCGAGGATCGCGATCTCGCGCCCCGAGAGATCGGGAATCGTCTCGAGTGCGTGCTTCTCGGTCGGGCCATAGACGACACGGGCGAAGAGCCAGAGCGCATAGGCCGCCGAGAGGATCACGCCGGTCGTTGCGAGGAAAGCCACCCAGCTATTCGCCTTGAAGGAGGCGAGCAGCGTGAGGAACTCCCCCACGAAGCCCGACGTGCCCGGCAGACCCACATTCGCCATGGTGAAGAGCAGGAATGCAAGCGCGTAGAGCGGCATCCTGTTCACAAGACCGCCATAGGCCGCGATCTCGCGGGTATGCATGCGGTCATAGACCACGCCGACGCAGAGGAAGAGCGCGCCGGAGACGAGCCCGTGGCTCACCATCTGGAACACCGCGCCCTGAATACCTTGCGCATTCAGCGTGAAGAGGCCCATCGTCACGAAGCCCATATGCGCCACGGAGGAATAGGCGATCAGCTTCTTGATGTCCTCCTGCATCATCGCGACCAGCGAGGTGTAGATGATGGCGATGACCGAAAGCGCGAAGACGAAATTCGCGAAATAGAGGCTCGCTTCGGGGAACATCGGGATCGAGAAGCGCAGGAAGCCGTAGCCGCCCATCTTCAGCAGGATGCCCGCGAGGATCACCGACCCGGCGGTCGGCGCTTCCACATGCGCATCCGGCAGCCAGGTGTGAACCGGCCACATCGGCATCTTCACCGCGAAGCTCGCGAAGAAGGCCAGCCACAGCCAGTACTGCATGTTCGAGGGGAACCTGAAGGCGAGCAGCTTCACGATATCCGCCGTGCCCGCCGTCCAGTACATCGCCATGATCGCGATGAGCATCAGCACCGATCCGAGCAGCGTGTAGAGGAAGAACTTGAAGCTCGCATAGATGCGCCGCGCGCCGCCCCAGATGCCGATGATCAGGAACATCGGGATGAGGCCCGCCTCGAAGAAGGCATAGAACAGCACGAGATCGAGCGCCACGAACACGCCGATCATCAGCGTCTCGAGCAGCAGGAACAGCGCGTAATACTCCTTCTCGCGCTTGCTGATCGCGTTGAACGAGGCCGCGATGCAGAAGGGCATCAGGAAGGTTGTCAGGATCACGAAGGGCATCGCGATGCCGTCGACACCGAGCTGGTAGGTGATCTCGGTGCCAAGCCAGGCCTTGCGCTCCACAAGCTGGAAGCCCGCCTTCGCGGCATCAAACCGGGAGAGCGCGACCAGGCTCAAGAGGAAGGTGACGATCGTGGTCCAGAAGGCGCCCCAGCGCATGTTGCGCCGGCCCGCCTCATCATCCTTCTGCAGGAGCACGAAGGCCGCCCCCGCCAGCGGCAGGACCAGGAGCCCCGAGAGAATGCCAAATCCGAACATCAGTGGGCTCCCCCGGAATAAAGATACCAGGTCACGAAGCCCGCGACGCCGAGCAGCATCGCCAGAGCGTAGTGATAGACGTAACCCGTCTGCAATCTCATCACGCGGCCGGCGATCTTCACGGCGAGAGCCGAGACGCCATCCGGGCCGAGGCCGTCAATGACGAGGCCGTCACCCTTCTTCCACAGGAACCGGCCAAGCCAGCGCGCGGGCCGCACGAAGATCAGGTCGTAGAGCTCGTCGAAATACCACTTGTTGAGAAGGAAGCGGTAGATCGCCGGGTGCCGCTCCGCGATCTGGCCCGGAAGCCGCGGCCAGCGCAGATAGAAGAGATAGGCCAGCACGAAGCCGCCGACCATCATCACGAAAGGCGACCACACCACCCAGCGCGGCAGTTTTGCGGGATCATGCATGTCGTGCAGCACGTGGTTCTCGGCCCCGGTGAAGAGCGAACCCTTCCAGAAGGGGCCCGTCGCATCCGACAGGAAGGAATGCGCCAGCGGCGCACCGGCAAGGAAGGCACCCGCCGCGAGCACGCCGAGCGGCACCAGCATCACAAGCGGGCTTTCATGCGCGTGCTCGAAGCTGTGCCTGTCCGCGCGCGTCTCGCCCAGGAAGGTGAGGAAATAGAGCCGCCAGGAATAGAACGACGTGAGGCCCGCCGCGAGCACCACGCAGAGGAACGCATAGACGTGCCCCGGCGTATGCGCCACGAAGGCGGCCTCGATGATCGCGTCCTTCGAGTAATAGCCGGCCGTGAAGGGGAAACCCGTCAGCGCGATATTGCCGATGAACATCATCGCGGCGGTGAAGGGGATCACCTTGATGAGCCCGCCCATCTTCCGGATATCCTGTTCATGATGCATCGCATGGATGACCGAGCCGGCCCCCAGAAACAGCAGCGCCTTGAAGAAGGCATGCGTGAAGAGGTGGTAGATGCCGCCGGCATAGAGGCCGGAGCCGAGCGCCACGAACATGTAGCCGAGCTGCGAGCAGGTCGAATACGCGATCACGCGCTTGATGTCGTTCTGCACGAGGCCCACGGTCGCCGCGAAGATCGCCGTCGTCGCCCCGAAGATCAGCACGACGCTCATGGCGAAATGGGTCGCCTCGAAAAGCGGCGACAGGCGCGCCACCATGAAGACGCCGGCCGTCACCATGGTCGCGGCATGGATGAGCGCCGAAACCGGGGTCGGGCCTTCCATCGCATCCGGCAGCCAGGTGTGCAGCAGGAACTGCGCGCTCTTGCCCATCGCGCCCATGAAGAGCAGGCAGCAGGCGAGTTCGAGCGCGTTGAGATGGAAGCCGAGGAAGCTGACCACTTCCTTCGCCTTGCCGGGGACGGCGGCGAAGATCGGATCGAAGCTCACAGCGCCGAACACCCAGAACACCAGGAAGATGCCGAGCGCGAAGCCGAAATCGCCGACGCGGTTCACGATGAAGGCCTTCATCGCGGCGTCGTTCGCGCTCTTCTTCTTGAACCAGAAGCCGATCAGCAGGTAGCTCGCGAGGCCCACGCCTTCCCAGCCGAAGAACATCTGCACGAGGTTGTCGGCTGTCACGAGCATCAGCATCGCGAAGGTGAAGAGCGAGAGATAGGCCATGAAGCGCGGCCTGCCTGCATCCTCGTGCATGTAGCCGATCGAATAGAGATGCACGAGCGCCGAGACAGTCGTCACCACCACCAGCATCACCGCCGTCAGCGTGTCGACGCGGATGTTCCAGTCGGCGACGAAATTGCCGACATGGATCCACGAGGCGAGCGTGATGCGGATCGGCTGGGCCGAACCCAGCGCGATCTGCGTGAAAAGCACCCAGGAGAGGATGCACGCGACCATCAGGAAGCCGGTCGTCAGCACTTCGGCGAAGCGCGAGACGGATTCCGAATGCGGCGACGGCTCCGGCGCATGGTGGTCATCAGGGTGATGATCGTCGCGAGCGTGCGAAGAATGGCCGTGCGCGCCATGACCATTCGAAACATGACCATGCGAACCATGACCATGCGAACCATGGCCGTGCTCCGAATGATCGGCCTTCCCGAAGGCGATCACATCCGCCTCGCGGGCCGGCTTGTGCGCCAGAAGGCTCGCGATGCCGGCGATCAGGAAGCCGAGCAGCGGCAGAAAGACAATTGCCGTAGCCATCATGCGAGCCCCTTGCCTTCCCGCATGATCTGTTCCGAACCGCAGGTCCGCGCCAGCGAAAACCGGAATCCACTTTTCGGGATCATGCGTCAGCCCTTCATCACGTTGATGTCTTCGACCGCGATGGTGCCGCGGTTGCGGAAATAGACGACGAGGATCGCCAGCCCGATCGCGGCCTCCGCTGCCGCCACCGTCAGCACCAGCAACGCGAAGACCTGTCCGGTCAGATCCCCCAGATGCATGGCGAACGCCACGAGGTTGATGTTCACCGCGAGCAGGATCAGCTCGATCGACATCAGGATGACGATCACGTTCTTGCGGTTGATGAAGATGCCGAACACGCCGATCGTGAAGAGCGCGCCCGCGACGACGAGATAATGCGAAAGTCCGATCTCCATCGCCCTCAAACCTTCTGCCCGGCCGCGTCCTTGCGGAACACACCCTCGTTGGAAACGCCCTGCCCCACCGGCACGTCGACCACCACCATCGAGCCGGCCTTGGTGCGCGCGTTCTGCTGCGGAATGCTCTGGCGGCGCACGCCCTCGCGCTCACGCAAGGTCAGCACGATCGCGCCGATCATCGCGACGAGCAGGATCAGCCCCGCCGCCTGGAAGAAATAGACATATTCCGTGTAGAGCACGCGGCCGAGCGCGCGGGCATTCATCGCATCGACCGGCATCGCGGTCGCGGCCTTGCGCATGGCCAGCGCATCGGGCGCCAACTGCCAGGTGCCGACCACCAGCGCGATCTCGATGAAGAAGATCGCCGAAATGAGCGCGCCCAGCGGCAGATATTGCAGGAAGCCCTGCCGCAATTCCACGAAATCCACGTCGAGCATCATCACGACGAAAAGGAAGAGCACCGCCACCGCGCCAACATAGACGACGACGAGGATCATCGCGAGGAACTCGGCGCCCATCAGCAGAAACAGGCCCGCCGCATTGAAGAAGGCGAGGATCAGGAAGAGCACCGCATGCACGGGGTTTCGGCTCGACACGACCATCACGGCCGAGGCGATCAGCACACACGAGAACAGGTAGAAGAAGAGGGAGACGACGGACATTTTTCGGTTTCCCTCAACGGTACGGCGCGTCCATCGCGATATTGCGCGCGATTTCCCGCTCCCAGCGCGCACCATTCGCGAGCAGCTTTTCCTTGTTGTAGAAAAGCTCCTCGCGCGTTTCGGTCGCGAATTCGAAATTCGGCCCCTCGACGATCGCATCGACCGGACAGGCTTCCTGGCAGAAGCCGCAATAGATGCACTTGGTCATGTCGATGTCGTAGCGGGTCGTGCGCCGCGTGCCGTCATTCCGGCGCGGGCCGGCCTCGATGGTGATGGCCTGGGCCGGGCACACCGCTTCGCAGAGCTTGCAGGCAATGCAGCGCTCTTCCCCGTTGGGGTAGCGCCGAAGCGCATGCTCGCCACGAAAGCGCGGAGAGAGCCGCCCCTTCTCGAAAGGATAGTTCAGCGTGGGCTTCGGCTTGAAGAAATAGCGCATCGTCAGCACGAAGGCTGAGACGAACTCCTTCAGCAGAAGGCCCCTGGCGGCCTGTGCGAGTGCCATTGTCCTGGCTCCCTTATCCGAAATACGAAACGGCCAGCATGTAGCCGATGATCGAGAAAATGAGCGGCAGACCGAGGAAACTCGTGAGCTTCAGCTGGTCGATCGTGTCATAGGCGCGCTCGCGGATATGCTCGGGCTTGCCGGCGGCATACATTCGGACAAGCTTCACCTGCGCCAGCGCAAGCGCCAGCCCGGTGAGCGCTCCCAGCAGGGCCCCAATCGCCAGCGCCATCAGCGATACCACCCCGTGAGCTGCAGCACGCCCGCGACGATGACCACCGCCGCAAGACTGAGCGGCAGGAACACCTTCCAGCCCAGGCGCATCAGCTGGTCGTAGCGGTAGCGGGGCACCATCGCCTTCACCATCGCGAAGCCGAAAAACACCACGCAGACCTTCAGCACGAACCACACCACCCCCGGCACGAAAGTGAAGGGCGGAGTGGCGAGCGGGGGCGTCCAGCCGCCGAGGAAAAGGATCACCGTCAGCGCGCACATGGTCATGATCGCCACATATTCGCCAAGCATGAACAGGAGATAGGGGGTGGACCCGTATTCCGACATGAAGCCCGCCACGAGTTCCGATTCCGCTTCCGGCAGGTCGAAAGGCGGCCGGTTCGTCTCGGCCAGAGCCGAAATGAAGAAGATCACGAACATCGGGAAGAGCGGGATGAAGAACCAGTTCAGCATCGTGAACCACGGCACGCCGAGCCAATGCGCAGGGCCGGAATTCTGCTGGGCCAGCACGATATCCGTGAGGTTCAGCGAGCCCACCAGCATCAGCACGGTGATGATCACGAAGCCGATGGACACCTCATAAGAAACCATCTGCGCCGCCGAGCGCAGCGCGCCGAGGAACGGATATTTCGAGTTCGAGGCCCAGCCGCCGATGATGATGCCATAGACACCCAGCGACGAGATCGCGAAGATGTAGAGCACGCCGACATTGATATCCGCGATCGCCCAGCCCGCATTCACGGGGATGACCGCCCAGGCCGCGAGCGCGAGCACGCAGGTGAGCAGCGGTGCCAGCAGGAACAGCACCTTGTCGGCCGAGGCCGGGATGACCGGCTCCTTCAGCACGAATTTCAGGAAATCCGCGAAGCTCTGCAGCAGACCCCAGGGGCCGACCACGTTCGGGCCGCGCCTGAGCTGCACCGCCGCCCAGATCTTGCGATCCGCCAGCAGGATATAGGCGATGAAGATCAGCAGCCCCGCGAGCAGCAGCAGCGTCTTGCCGGCCACGATCAGCAGCGGCACGAACCACATCGTCTCCATCACGAGATAGCGCAGCACGGCGAAGGCCACCCATGCGGCAACCGCGAGCACGACAAAAACCAGCGTGCCGAGGATCATCGGCCCGACGAGCGATTTCTTGGCAGGAGGCGTGTCATCGACCACGGTTTCGCTCCTTATTCCGCCGCCACGGCCGGGGCCGCCGCGAGGCTCGCACATTCGCCCATCACCCTGGAGGCGCGGGCAATCGCATTGGTGAGATGGAACGCCTGCACCGCGTTCACGAAAGGCGCCTTGTCCGGCTTCGCATCGGCCTTGCCGAGCCTGGCGAGCGTTGCCGCATCGCCGGCCGCGATCTGGTCGAGGCCCGCGAAATGCGGGAACTCGGCATAAAGCGCCGCGCGCAGGGCGTTGAGGCTGTCGAAGGGCAGCTTCTGGCCGATGGCCTCGGAAAGCGCCCGCAGGATCGCCCAGTCTTCCTTCGCTTCGCCCAGCGGGAAGATCGCGCGGTTGGTTAGCTGCACGCGGCCCTCGAGGTTCACATAGGTCGCGCTCTTCTCGGTATAGGCCGCGCCCGGCAGGATCACGTCGGCGCGATGCGCGCCGCGATCGCCATGCGTGCCCTGATAGATCACGAAGGCCCCGGCCGGGATTTCGACCTCATCCGCGCCGAGATTGAACAGCACGTCGAGCGCACCGGGCTTCAGCATGCCGGCCGTATCGAGCCCGCCCGATCCATCCCCGTTTTCTTGCGGCGCGAAGCCGAGATCGAGCGCGCCCACGGCACCGGCTTCGGTATGGAGCACCGAGAAGCCGTTCCAATCCGTGCGAAGCGCCCCGAGCCTGTCGGCCAGCGCAATGGTCATCGCGTAAATCGCCGCGCCATCCTCGCGGTTCAGCGCGCCCTGCCCCACGATCACCAGCGGCTTCCTGCCCTCTTCGGACCTCGCATCCCTGAGGAGCGCAGCGAGCGTTTCCGGCCCCGCGCCGAGATAGGTGACGGGATAGGAAAGATCGACCTTCTCGCCGATCACCTTCACCTCGAAGCCGCCCCTGAGGGTGCGCTTGCGGATGCGCGCATTGAGCACCGCCGCTTCCTTCTTGGGGTTGGCACCGATGATCACCAGCGAACCCGCTTCCTCGATCCCCGCGATGGTCGCGTTGAAGAGGTAGCTCGCGCGGCCATTCCTCGGGTGGAGCGGCGAACCGGGGAAGCGGCTGTCCAGGTTCGGCGAGCCGAGCTTGCCCATCAGGGCCTTGAGCGCGAACATCTCTTCCACGCCCGCGAGCTGGCCCGCCAGCGCGCCGATCTTTGCCGGGGCGGCAGCCTTCACCCTGGCCGAGATCACGGCGAAAGCCTCGCCCCAGGAGGCGGCGCGCAGCTTGCCATTCTCGCGGATATAGGGCCGGTCGAGGCGCTGGGTCTTCAGGCCATCCCAGATGAAGCGGGTCTTGTCGGAGATCCATTCCTCGTTCACCGCCTCGTTGATGCGCGGCATGATGCGCATCACCTCGCGGCCGCGGCTATCCACGCGGATGGCGGAACCGACGGCATCCATCACGTCGATGCTCTCGGTCTTCTGCAATTCCCAAGGGCGGGCATGGAAGGCGTAGGGCTTCGAGGTGAGCGCGCCCACCGGGCAGAGGTCGATCACGTTGCCCTGCAATTCGCTCGTCATCGCGCGTTCGAGATAGGTGGTGATCTCGGCATCCTCGCCGCGGCCGAGCAGACCGAGTTCGGTAATCCCCGCGACCTCGGTGGTGAAGCGCACACAGCGCGTGCAATGGATGCAGCGCGTCATCACCGTCTTCACGAGCGGGCCGATATACTTGTTCTCGACCGCGCGCTTGTCTTCGGAATAGCGCGAGGCATCCTTGCCATAGACCATCGCCTGGTCCTGCAGGTCGCATTCGCCGCCCTGGTCGCAGATCGGGCAATCGAGCGGGTGGTTGATGAGCATGAATTCCATCACGCCCTCGCGCGCCTTCTTCACCATGGGAGACCTGGTGAAGATCTGCGGCAGCGAGCCATCGGGGCCGGGGCGCAGGTCGCGCACATTCATGGCGCAGGAAGCCTGCGGCTTGGGCGGACCACCCTTCACTTCCACGAGGCACATGCGGCAATTGCCGGCGATCGACAGACGCTCATGGTAGCAGAAACGCGGAACCTCCGCGCCAGCCGCCTCCGCCGCCTGCAGCAAGGTGTAATGCGGCGGCACATCGACTTCGACATCATCGACGAGGATCCTGGTCATCGCACTCACTCCGCCGCGACCGGAACCGGCACGGCATCCGCGTGCGGGTTCGCTGCATATTGGTCGATCCTCGATTCGATCTCGTGCCGGAAATGCCGGATCAGGCCCTGGATCGGCCACGCCGCAGCATCGCCCAAAGCGCAGATCGTGTGGCCCTCGACGCGGGTGGTGACATCGAGCAGCATGTCGATCTCGCGCTTCTGCGCCCGGCCCTCGGCCATGCGGGTCATCACACGCCACATCCAGCCCGTGCCCTCGCGACAGGGCGTGCACTGGCCGCAGCTCTCGTGCTTGTAGAAATACGAGATGCGGGCGATGGCACGCACAATATCCGTCGATTTGTCCATCACGATCACCGCCGCCGTGCCGAGGCCGGAGCGCAGCGCGCGCAGGCTGTCGAAATCCATCGGCGTGTCGATGATCTGCTCGGCCGGCACGCAGGGCACGGACGAGCCGCCGGGGATCACGGCCAGCAGGTTGTCCCAGCCGCCTCTGATGCCGCCGCAATGCGTGTCGATGAGTTCGCGGAAGGTGAGGCCCATCGCCTCTTCCACGTTACACGGCTTGTTCACATGGCCCGAGACGCAGAAGAGCTTCGTGCCCACATTGTTCGGGCGGCCGATCCCTGCGAACCAGCTCGCGCCCCGGCGCAGGATGGTGCCGGCAACGGCGATCGATTCCACGTTGTTCACGGTGGTGGGGCAGCCATAAAGGCCCATATTGGCCGGAAATGGCGGCTTCAGGCGCGGCTGGCCCTTCTTGCCCTCGAGGCTTTCGAGAAGCGCGGTCTCCTCGCCGCAGATATAGGCGCCGGCCCCGTGATGCACATAGATGTCGAACGGATAGCCATGGACATTGTTCTTGCCGACGAGATTGGCCGCATAGGCCTCATCCACCGCGCGCTGAAGCGCCTCGCGCTCGGCGATATATTCGCCGCGGATGTAGATATAGGCCGCATGCGCACCCATCGCGAAGCTCGCGATGAGACACCCCTCGATGAGCAGATGCGGATCATGCCGCATGATCTCGCGATCCTTGCAGGTGCCGGGCTCGGATTCATCCGCATTCACCACGAGATAATGCGGGCGGCCATCACTCACCTTCGGCATGAAGCTCCACTTCATGCCTGTGGGAAAGCCCGCCCCGCCGCGCCCGCGCAGGCCCGAGGCTTTCATCTCGTCGATGATCCAGTCCCGCCCCATCGAGAGGATGTGCTTGGTGCCATCCCAGTTGCCGCGTTTCAGCGCAGCCCTGAGGCCCGGGTCGTGAAGCCCGTAGAGGTTCGTGAAGATGCGATCAGAATCGTGAAGCATGCTCAGATCCGGTTCGGGTTGGAGAGAACGGCCTTCGCCACTTCCCCCGCCCTGGTTTCAACTTCGGTCACGTAGAACGCGTCCTCGCGGAAAGCATCGCGCGGTGAATCATAGGAAATTCGGGTGATGACAATCCATTTTCCGGCCGGAAGGTCGGAAAATCGGAAGCGGCCATTCTGGTCGCACTGGGTCTGGCGCAAGGCCGCGCGATGTTCCTCGGTGCGCGCGCTGGCATTGGCGATGCTCGCCCCGCCCCGGCGGATCGCCAGCCATTCGCGAAAATAGGGGCTCGCGGGCACGAGTTGCACCACACCGCCCGAGCACCGCGCCAGCCAGCCATTCGGGCGGCGGATGAAAGCCTCGCCCGCGATTTCCGCGCTGCCTTTGGCCATCCACGCCGCATGATCGCTGGCGGAGAAGCGCGCCTCCATCTCGCGTTCGCCAATCAGGCAGGCCGAAAGCGCGACGAGCGCGATCAACGCCCCCCCGAACCTTTCTGCCTGCCGAATGCCGTTCCCCCGCAGCATCGCCTTACTTCGCCCCCCTGGGCTTGTCGCCGACGGCGTTTTCGGGCCGCCAGCCGGTCGCGAGCCTCTTCGCCTGCCCGATCCAGTCATCGCGCTGGGCGCGGCCCTTGAAGCCCTCGAGGTTCTGGTCGACCCAGGCGAGGTTTTCCGGCGTCCAGACCGCGATCTGCTCGAAATGATGGATGCCCATGCGGTTGAGCATGGCGCCCAGCTTCGGCCCGACGCCCCAGATGAGTTCGAGGTCATCGGACTTGCCAGCGCGAGGCTCTTTCAACAGTTCCGGCTTGAACTCATCGCCGACGGGCGATGGCCCGGCCGCCTTCGCGGGCGAGGGCTTCGCGGCGGGCTTGGGTTCTGCTGCTTTCGGCCTGGTGACGGCCGGTGCATTCGGAGCCGGCGGCGGTGCCGCAGCGGGAGCGCCAGCCATTCTTGCGGCCTCTGCAGCCTTGGCCGCTTCTTCCCTGGCCTTGGCCTGCGCCTTCACGCGCTCATCGAAGGCCTTCTTCCAAGAACCTACGGCTGAGCCATCATAGAGGCTCGCATCCTGCAGGGTCCGAATCGCGCCGGCCGGCTCGGAGGCGCGGCGGCCCGATTGCGGGCCCTTTTTCACGGGCTTGCCGGAGGCGAGATCATCCAGCAGCTTTGCGAAAATCTCAGGGGTGAGATCCTCGAAGTAATCGTCGTTGATCTGCACCATCGGCGCGTTGCAGCAGGCGCCGAGACATTCCACCTCCAGCCAGGAGAACTTGCCATCGGCGGTGACGTGACGCTCCTCGCCGATCTTCTCGCGCAGCACCTTCTTCAGCTCCAGCGCGCCCATGCAATGGCAGGGCACGGTGCCGCAGAGCTGGATGAAATGCTCGCCCACCGGCTCGAGATTGAACATGGTGTAGAAGGTCGCGACCTCGATCACCCGGATCGGCGCCATCTCGAGCACCTCGGCGACATGCTCGATTGCCGCGCGCGGCAGCCAGCCGCCGGCCTGCTTCTGGGCCTGCCAGAGCAGCGGAATCACGGCCGAGGCCTGCCGGCCCGGCGGATATTTCGCGACCTGTCCCTCCACCCATGTCCGGTTTTCCGGGGTGAAGGCGAAGCTCTTCGGCTGGAACTCGTCCGGAGCAAGGCGGCGTACGGCCATATTCAATCCTCGGCATCGGCCGCGCGCGTGTTCGCGGCGCAACGGCTCATATCACCCTCGCCGGCCGGAGCAACCCTCCGAACGGCGGAATGTCCCAAATCCCCCAACGCTTCCGAAGCGAGCTGCCCCCGGCTTCAGAAACAGAGGCTCGTGGCGCGCGGCGCCTGGCTCTGATCCCTCTCGATGCGCATCAGGCAGGTGCGAACCTCGCCCGCCCGTTGCAGCAGAATGACGAAGCCATTGGCGCGATCGGAAGCGCGCTCCATGGCCTTGATCTCGAAACCCTGGCGCGTGAGCGCCTCGATATTCACCACCAGCGGCTGGCCCGGCGCCTGCTGACCCGGAGGCCGCGGCGCCTGCGTGGGTGGCGGCAGGGTGAACGGGTCCGGCGTCTGCGCGAGGACGCCGCTCGCGGCCATGACGCACCCGGCCAGCAGCGCCGCCCTCACCGGTCCACCTCGCCGAACACGATGTCGAGCGATCCGAGGATCGCCGAGACATCCGCCAGCATGTAGCCCTTGCACATGAAATCCATGGCCTGGAGATGCGCGAAACCGGGCGCGCGGATCTTGCAGCGATAGGGCTTGTTGGTGCCATCCGCCACGAGATAGACGCCGAATTCACCCTTGGGGGCCTCCACCGCCGCATAGACCTCGCCGGCCGGCACGTGGAACCCTTCGGTGTAGAGCTTGAAATGGTGGATGAGCGCTTCCATCGAGCGCTTCATCTCAGCCCGCTTCGGTGGCACGACCTTGCCATCGAGCGAGGAGATCGGCGTCCTGCCGGCGGGCTCGCGCAGCTTCTGGCAGCACTGCTTCATGATGCGCGTGGACTGGCGCATCTCTTCCATGCGGATGCAGTAGCGGTCGAAATTGTCGCCGTTCTTGCCCACGGGAATATCGAAGGCGAGTTCGGAATAGCACTCATAGGGCTGCGCGCGACGCAGATCCCATGCCGCGCCCGAGCCGCGCACCATCACGCCCGAGAAACCCCATTTCCACGCGTCATCGAGATTGACGATGCCGATATCCACGTTCCGCTGCTTGAAGATGCGGTTATCCGTCAGCAGCCCTTCGAGATCGTCGCAGAGTGTCAGGAACGGATCGCAGAAGGCCTCGATATCGTCGATCAGGTCCGGCGGGAGATCCTGATGCACGCCGCCGGGCCGCACGAAGGCCGCGTGCATGCGCGCGCCGGAGGCCCGCTCGTAGAAGATCATCAGTTTTTCGCGCTCCTCGAAGCCCCAGAGCGGCGGGGTCAGCGCGCCCACATCCATCGCCTGCGTGGTGATGTTGAGAAGATGCGAGAGAATGCGGCCGATTTCCGAATAGAGCACCCGGATCAACTGTCCGCGGCGCGGCACCGTGATGCCGAGCAGCCGTTCGACCGCCAGCGCGTAAGCATGCTCCTGGTTCATCGGCGCGACGTAATCGAGCCGGTCGAAATAGGGCACGGCCTGAAGATAGGTCTTGGCCTCGATCAGCTTCTCCGTGCCGCGATGCAAGAGGCCGATATGCGGATCGACACGCGTGACGATCTCGCCGTCGAGTTCGAGCACGAGGCGCAGCACACCATGGGCCGCCGGGTGCTGCGGTCCGAAATTGATGGTGAAATTGCGCATATCGGGTTGTTCGGTCATGTCCCTACCCGTTTCTCAAATCTTGAAGTCTTTGCCGAGTTTGCGCAGCTTGGCCTGCGCGGCGGCGATGCCGGCGGGAATGAACGTCTGCTCCATCAGGCCCATCATCTGCGGCATGCGCGCCATCATCTGCGGCATCTTCGCCATCAAGCTCTTGCCGACAGGGGTCGAATAGAACTTATCGGCTGCGATTATTTCCTCGGTCGTCAGCACCTCAAGCATGTTGAGGATCGTCCATTTCTCGATCACCGGCGCCGATTCCACGAGCGCCACGCGAAAGAACTCCTCGAAGAAGATCTCGAGATCAGCATCCTTCGCTTCCGGGTTCTTGGAACGCACGAGATTGATGAGACCGGGCCGCATGCTGGCCGACATGCCCTGCAACTGTGCCCGCGTATCGAAATTCTGCGCATAGGAACGCGCAGCCTTCACGGCACCGGGGTCGTATTTCTTGAGTTGCTCTTCAAACTTCGCGTCGAGTTCCTTCACGCGATCCTGCGCGTGAAGGGGAGCTGCAAGGCAGAACAGGCCGAGAAAAACGGCGGCAAGCAACCGGATCATGACTACCCCCTCGCCTTCTCGTCGCCCGGCAGCGCGTAATCGGTGCCTTCCCACGGCGAGAGGAAATCGAAATTGCGAAACTCCTGGTTCAGCTTCACCGGCTCGTAGACCACGCGCTTCTGCGCATCGTCGTAGCGCACCTCGACGAAGCCCGTGAGCGGGAAATCCTTGCGCAGCGGATGCCCCTCGAACCCGTAATCGGTGAGGAGCCGGCGCAGGTCCGGATGATCCGAAAACAGGATGCCATACATGTCATAGGCTTCACGCTCGAACCAGATCGCGCCGGGGAAAAGCGCGACCGCGCTCGGCACCGGGGTGCGCTCGTCGGTCTCGATCTTCACGCGGATGCGGCGCACATGACGCGGCGAGAGCAGGTGATAGACCACATCGAAACGCTTCTCGCGGGCCGGATAATCCACGCCGCAGATATCGATGAAGCTCAGGAAGGCGCAATCGGGGTCATCATGCAGGAAGGCCAGCACATCGAGAATGGCCGCCGCTTCCGCATGCACGGTCAATTCGCCAAAGGCGATCGACGTGCCGGTCACCTTGCCTGGAAGCGCCTTTTCAAGATGCGCCGCGAGGATGGAAAGAGCTTCGGTCATGATCCCGATCTCACAAAAACTACGGGCCAAAAAAACGACTACGATTGTCCTTTAGGACATTCTGTATAACTTCTTGGGCGCTCTCGTCCCCTTGCAATTGGCGCAAGAGCAACAGATTGAGGTTTATTGCTCGAAGCACACGAACCATGCGCTCAAGCAAATGTAAGGCGTAGACCGCAGCGGCAAAGCCCAAAATGAATGGCCAATTTTTGCTGAAGTCTAGCCACTCCATTGCAACGTCACCGCTCGATTGTGCTCGTGCGGCGGATCTTCTTCTGAAGCAGAAGCACGCCATAGAGCAAAGCCTCGGCCGTGGGCGGGCAGCCCGGCACGTAGATATCCACCGGCACCACGCGGTCGCAGCCGCGCACCACCGAATAGCTGTAATGGTAATAGCCGCCGCCATTGGCGCAGGAGCCCATGGAGATGACGTAGCGCGGCTCGGGCATCTGGTCGTAGACCTTGCGGAGCGCGGGCGCCATCTTGTTGGTCAGCGTGCCGGCGACGATCATCACGTCGGACTGGCGCGGCGAGGCACGCGGTGCGAAGCCGAAGCGCTCGACATCGTAGCGCGGCATGGAGAGCTGCATCATCTCGACCGCGCAACACGCCAGACCGAACGTCATCCACATCAGCGAGCCCGTGCGCGCCCAGGCGATGAGGTCCTCCGAGGCCGTGACGAGGAAACCCTTGTCGGCCAGTTCCTTGTTGATCTCGCCGAAAAACGGATCATTCGCGCCGAGCGCCCTGCCCGTCGCGGGGTCGAGAATGCCCTTCGGCTCAGGAGCAACAAGCGTGTTCATCGTCGACACCTTTCGCGGGAAGCGCCTGCTACGCCAGCCCCGCTCAAATCAGAAGCGCTTCTGCGCCTCAATCCCATTCCAGCGCGCCCTTCTTCCACTCGTAGACGAAGCCTACCGTCAGCACGAAAAGGAAGGCCATCATCGACCAGAAGCCGAACGCGCCGATATCCTGGAGCGCGACAGCCCACGGGAAAAGGAACGCCACCTCAAGATCGAAGATGATGAACAGGATCGCGACGAGATAGAATCGCACATCGAACTTCATGCGCGCGTCGTCGAACGCGTTGAACCCGCATTCATAGGCCGAGAGCTTCTCGGGGTCCGGGTTCTTGTAGGCCACCGCGAAGGGCGCGACCATCAGCGCAATGCCGATGACCAGCGAGATGCCAATGAAAACGACCAGCGGCAGATAATCGAGGAGCAGCGTTTGCATGATGGACCGTTCGATTAAAGGAGCCGCGCGCCCCGCGCAAGGGAGAGCGGCGTCGCAGATGGCTGATCATGCCGAAATTCCGACCAAGGAATAAGCGTCCTGCCCATCTTGCATGGCAAGGTTCCATGAAGCATGCCGGAAGGGGGGCGCTTGCGGGCCAGCGATTTCCGGGACAACCTGCCGGATGTGGCGACCAAATTGTGAATCGCCCGCAACTTCAGGAGAAAAACATGCTGTCGCGCCGCCTTGTCTTGGCAGGAGCCCTGGTCTCGAGCCTCATTCCCGGCCTTGCGGTGGCGCAGGGGCCAGGCCAATACACGATTTCCGGTGTCGATCCGCGCTCGCGCGAAAGCTATTCCGGCACCGCCCAGCTCACCAAGACCGGCGAGGATACCTGGCGAATCGTCTGGCGTATCGGCGGACAGACCTGGAACGGCCATGGAATTGGCGACGGGAAAGTGCTGGCCGTGAATTATTCCGGCCAGGGGGCCAGCGGCGTCTTCCTGATGATCGGCAAGGAAGGCGGCGGCTACGAGGCCGTCTGGAGCTATACGGGCGACACCAAGCTCGGCGCCGAGGAATGGAAGAAGGCGAACTGAGCCTTCAGCGCAGTTTCCGGCTCGAGGCCACCGCGGCGATGATGGCGAGGCAGAACAGGCTCGCCATCCAGGTCATGCGCTCGCCGAGGATCGGCACCGCGAACAGCATCGAGAGAAACGGCTGGAGCAGTTGCACCTGGCTCACCCGCAGGGGGTCCGCCGCAAGGCCTCGATACCAGGCGAAGAAGCCGAGCCACATCGAGAACACCGTGACATAGGCGAAACCGAGCCACGCCGCCGGCTCCACAGCGCCCATCGGGCGGAACGCCCAGGCCACGGGAATCGTCAGCGGCAAATAGAGCACCAGAACCCAGCAGATCACGCGTTCGGGCCCGAGGCTGCGGCTCACTTCAGCGCCCTTCACATAGCCGAAGGCAGCCGAGATGACGGCCGCGAGGAGTGCCAGATCGGCGAGGCTCAGGCCCCTGCCCCCGTCGCCGGCCAGCCAGGCATAGAGGATCACCAGCGCGAAACCGAGAATCGCCGCCGCCCAGAAGGCGCTCGAAGCGCGTTCGCGCAGCAACAGCGCGGCGAGTGCAGCCGTTGCCAGCGGCAGGGCCCCGGTGATCACCGAGGCATGCACGGCATCGACATGCCGCACGGCAAGGCCCAGAAACAGCGGAAAACCGATGACAATCCCCAGGCCGGCCTGCCCGAGACGAAAGACCTGCGACCGATCGGGGCGCGGCGCGCGTGTCACGGCGAGATAGAAAGCTGAGAGCAGACCCGCCAGCGCGGCGCGTCCCGCCGTGATGAACAGCGGATCAAGCCCGGGAAAACCGGGGCGGTCTGTCGCCAGTCGCGTCATCGGAACGGTGATCGCGAAGATCACGACGCCCAGCAATCCAAGAAGAAAGGCCCGGTCCTGTTCGCGCATCTGGCAATCGGCCTTCGATGCGAAGCGCAAGGGAAGGGCAGGAGAAAAACTGGCGCGGGCGACGGGGCTCGAACCCGCGACCTCCGGCGTGACAGGCCGGCACTCTAACCGACTGAGCTACGCCCGCGCTTTTCCGCAAAGCGCCCGAGGGGCTTCGCGGAAGCCGATCCCCTAAGGAAGCCTCCCTGCCCTGTCAAGCGCGTTCGGAGGCTTCAGGAAAAATTGCCTTGCCGGCCTTCCCGCAGGCCGCTCAGGGCCCGGCATTACCGAGACGATAACGGCGGATCTCGGCGGCGGAAAGCACGCGGATCCGATCATGCGGGGTTGATTCCGCGAGGCTGATCAGGTCCTGGGAACCGCCCACGCGGCTTGCATAATCGCGCAGAAGCCGGATCTCCTGTTCGCCGGCGAAAATCCGGCCCTGCAATGCGCCGCCGCCTTCCGGCGCATGGGCCTGCACGCGCGCCGACATGCGATGCACGCCAAGGCGCGCGCCATCCGGCACGATGCGCTTCTTCGCGCCCATGAGGGTGTAGACACAAGCCGAGGCGCATTGGCCTGGCACCACCGAAAGGCCGGGCGCATGCGAAACACGCCGGCCGCGCTCAGGCGAAGACTGCGCCTGAACACCCACCACCGGCCGCCCGACCACCACGGATGCGCCCGCCTCGTGCAGCAGGGCGCCGAGGCGCAGGGCGCTTTCCACGTTCCCGCCCGGCGAATTGATGAACATCAGGGCATGAAGCCCCGGCACCTGCATTTCCTGGCGCAGGAAACGGGTGAATTTCTGAGGGGCATCATCCGAAATCTCGCCCTCGGCCACCAGCGCGCGCGGACAATGGCGCTGGGAGCAATCCTGCCCCAGCGGCACCGCGGCGAATTCCATCGCGGAAAGCGGAGAGGAAAAGAGAGCCAGCAGAAAACCGCCGGCGAGACCGGAACGCAAACGCATGACGCCACTCGAAACTCGTTACAAACGACAGGGCAACAGCCCCGGACCATCAAGGTGAATGAAAGCGGTTTCGGAAAGGTTCACGCGGCAGGCAGGAGGCCGTCCCGCTCGGGGACGGCCTTGCGATGATGGTGGGCGGTGAGAGGCTCGAACTCCCGACACCCTCGGTGTAAACGAGGTGCTCTACCAACTGAGCTAACCGCCCGCGCCTTTTCCCGCTCGTAAACACGATTGGGCCGCTCTTGGCAAGGCGAGGGAGAGCGGTGACGCCCGCTCATCCGACTGCCGGAAGCCTGAAAGGACCAATGCGCGAGCGCTGACCGCCATGCTAAACTGAGGTTTGGCATTGGTTATCCCCGAACGCGCGAACCGGTCGACGGTTTCCGCCCGAATGGTCCGGCAGAAGGCCGATGCCTGGGGAGGCAAGAAACATGCGCATCGGAATCCTGTCCGACATCCACGCCAATCGCGAGGGCTTCGAGGCCGCGCTCTCGGCCCTTCGCCGCCTCGGCACGGACCGGATCGTGTTGCTGGGCGACATCGTGGGCTATGGTGCCGACCCCGAATACTGCGTGGAAACCGCCGCGCGTCTGATGGAAGACGGCGCGATCGGCATTCTCGGCAACCATGATGCCGCGATCGACGGCTCGGACGAGGACATGAACCGCATCGCGCGGGAGGCCATCCGCTGGACCCGGACGCGCCTGCTGCCGGAGCATCGCGCCGTGCTGAAGAACCTCGCGATCAGCCATCGCGTCGAGGATGCGCTCTTTGTCCATGCCAGCGCGAGCCAGCCGGCCGAGTGGTTTTACATCACCGATGAGCGGAATGCCGAACGATCCTTGCGCGCCACCGATGCGCGCATCACGGTTGTCGGCCATGTGCATCGCCCGCATCTCTGGCGACTCACATCTCAGGGCACGGCCACCGGGCATGCGCCGCATCAGGGTGTGGAAAATCCGCTGGCGCAGAGCCAGCGCTGGCTGGCGGTGATCGGTTCGGCCGGGCAGGCGCGCGATGGTCGCCCCGGCGCTGGCTATGGCCTGCTCGATCTGGCGCGGCGCAGCCTCACCTTCGGGCGGGTTGATTACGATCATTACACCGCCGCCCGGAAGGTGCGAGAAGCGGGTTTGCCGGATCAACTGGCCGAGCGCCTCCTGAGGGGCGAGTAGCGAGCGGGAAATTCGACCATGGGGCGTGAGCGCATTCGGCCGGGCAGCATCATCGATGGCTTCGAGGTCGGCGAAAAGCTCCATGAAGGGGGCATGGCCGAGATTTTCGCGGTCACCAAGCCCGGCTGCGACCTGCCCCTTGTGATGAAGGTGCCGCTCATCCTCGAAGGCGATGATCCGACCATGATCGTCAGCTTCGAGCAGGAGCAGATGATCCTGCCGCGCCTTTCCGGCCCGCATGTGCCGAAAACCATCGCGATCGGCGATTTTTCCCGCGAACCCTATATCGTGATGGAGCGCATCGCGGGCGTTTCGCTGCTGGAGAAATTCAAGGCCGCGCCACTCCCGATTTCAGAGGTGGTGGAGATCGGCGCGCGCGTCGCCGCCGCGCTCGCGAGCCTGCACCGGCAGGATGTTTTGCATCTTGATCTCAAGCCCTCGAACATCATGTTCCGGCCTGCGGCCGAGCCAGCAAAAGTGGTTTCCGGTTTTGCGTCCGGCGAGGCCGCCCACGAGAAAGCCGAGCCAGCAAAAGTGGTTTCCGGTTTTGCGTCCGGCGAGGCCGCACCCTCCTTTGGCGGCGAGGCCGTCTTCATCGATTTCGGCCTGTCGCGGCACCTGAAGCTTCCGGATCTGCTCGCCGAGGAATTCCGCGTGCCCATGGGCACCGCGCCCTATATCGCGCCCGAGCAGGTGATGAAGCTGCGCGAGGAGCCGCGCTCCGATCTCTTTGCGCTCGGTGCAATGCTGTATGCGCTCGCGACGGGCGAGCGCCCCTTCGGGAACCCCAAGCACACCACCAAGGCGTTGATGCGCCGCCTCTACGAGGTGCCAACCCCGCCTCGCGTGATCAGGCCGGAAGTGCCGGGCTTCCTGCAGGAGATCATCCTGCGGCTCCTCGAAGTGAAGCCCGACAAGCGCTACCCCAGCGCCGGGCAGCTCGCCTTCGATCTCGCGCACCCGGATCATGTCGTGCTCACCGAACGCTCCAGGCGCGAAAAGACGCATTGGATGCGCAATTTCCTGGCGGGCCGCTTCGGCGGGGCGAAGGCGCCCCTCACCCGTCTCGAGGCCTATCGGCATGCCGCTACCGCGCCGATCATCATGGTCGCGGTCGATCTCTCGGAGGGGGGCGCGTCCCTGCACGAGCCGCTGCGCGACATCCTGCGTCGACTGCTGGCCACCGCGCCGGAATCACGTCTCGCCTGCGTGAATGTGCTGAAAACCGCCGTGATCGGCCTCGACCCGCTCACCACCGAGAGCGGCGAGAGCGTGCATGTCCAGCGACTCGTGGAACTCAGGGGTTGGGCCGCGGATATGCGCCTGCCGCCCGAGCGCATCACGTTCCATGTGCTGGAATCAGCCGACCCCGCAGAGGCGATCACCAGCTTCGCGAGAAACAACCATGTGGATCACCTGGTCCTTGGCGCGCGTGGTTCGGGGGGTGTCCGGCGCTATCTCGGCTCGGTTTCCACTGCCGTGGTGGCGGAAGCGCCCTGCACGGTCACGGTGGCGCGCGTACCGCCGGCGGAAAGCGAGGCCGCCTGACGCTCAGGGCTGGCGCTTGGGCTTCGCCTTGCCGGTGGAGGCCGTGGACCGCGCGAGGCGGAACTTCACGAGCTCCGGCTCGGAGAACCAGTAGATCTGCTCAGACGGGGTCGCGTCCATCTTGGCCACGACGCCCGTATCGATGCCCATCTGCTTGAAATAGGCGATATGCGCCTGGCTCACATCCTCGTGGTTGACGGTCGCGTTGACGGGCAGACGCGTCAGAGGATCGAGAACAGCCGTTCCGGTATGCGAGCGATGCACGCCGACGCGACTTCCCGGCACGAAATAGCGCGAAGTGCCACCGGAGAGCGCCAGCACGCAGGCCGAGGCGCAGGTGCCGGGCGTGACGCCATTGGACGGGGTAATGGTCGAGCCATTCCAGCGGCCGACGATCACGGTCATCTTCAATTGCCGCAACAGCGCGCCGAGATAGGCTCCGCCCAGGGTGAAGCCGCCGGGGCTGTCGATCACGAGCACCTGGCTCACCGCACCGCGGCCCACCGCGCGCTCGAGAAAGGCCGCGAGTTGCACATGCTCGGCCTGGCCGATCGTGCCAGTGGCGACCACCACCTTCGGGCAGGTGCCGTTGCAGCCGGGCAATTCGGCGTCAGCGAGCCTGTACGAAAGGGCGGAAGCGGACTGAAGACCCGCGACAAGCGCGCCAAGGGCCAGCAGCAGGCAGCGAAACGAGAGAAATCGAACCATCCGGCAACCCCAAGGCCAAGCATTGGACCGCGTTAAAAAAGCGGCGCCGTTTCCGGCCCCGCTTTGATTGTGCAGACAAAATGCCGCCGAGGTCAATGCGCCAGCGCGGCGCTCGCATCCTCTTCGGCCTTAGGGGGCGTTTCCGCTTCCTCGTCCCATTCGATGGGCTCAGGCTGACGCGTGAGCGCGCGAGCCAGCACCTCCTCCATGCGCGAGACGGGCACGATCTCGAGCCCATTCTTCACATTCGCCGGGATATCCGCGAGATCCTTCACGTTCTCTTCCGGGATGAGCACGGTCTTGATGCCACCGCGGAGGGCTGCGAGCAGCTTCTCCTTGAGGCCGCCGATCGGTAGCACGCGACCCCGCAAGGTGACCTCACCGGTCATCGCGATGTCGCGGCGCACGGGAATGCCCGTGAGCAGCGAGACTATGGCCGTCGCCATGCCGATGCCGGCCGAGGGGCCATCCTTCGGCGTCGCACCTTCCGGCACGTGCACGTGGATGTCGCGCTTGTCGAACAGGGTCGGCTTGATGCCGAAATCCACCGCCCGGCTCTTCACCCAGGAAGCCGCCGCCGAGATCGATTCCTTCATCACGTCGCGCAGGTTGCCGGTGACGGTCATGCGGCCCTTGCCGGGCATCATCACGCCTTCGATGGTCAGCAACTCTCCGCCCACCTCGGTCCAGGCGAGGCCCGTCACGCCGCCGACCTGATCCTCTGTTTCCGCCGAACCATGGCGATACTTCGTCGGGCCGAGATATTCCTCGACCTTCGCCTCCGTGATCGTCACGGCCTTCACCGGCTTGTCCGTGCCGGCGGAGAGCAGGATCTCCTTCACCGCCTTGCGGACGAGATTGGAGATCTCGCGCTCGAGGTTGCGCACGCCCGCCTCGCGGGTGTAGCGCCGCACCAGGAACATCAGGGCTTGCGGCTCGATCTGCCATTCCTTGTCATCAAGACCGTGCTTCTTGAGCGCGTTCGGGATGAGGTGGCGGCGGGCGATCTCGGCCTTCTCCTCCTCCGTGTAGCCGGCGATGCGGATGATCTCCATGCGGTCCATCAGGGGCGCAGGGATGTTCAGCGTGTTCGCCGTCGTCACGAACATCACGTTCGAGAGGTCGTAATCCACTTCCAGGTAGTGATCCGCGAAGGTGGTGTTCTGCTCGGGGTCGAGCACCTCCAGGAGCGCCGAGGAGGGATCGCCGCGGAAATCCATGCCCATCTTGTCGATCTCGTCGAGCAGGAAGAGCGGATTCTGCGTCTTCACCTTCCGAAGGGACTGGATGATCTTGCCCGGCATGGAGCCGATATAGGTCCGGCGATGCCCGCGGATTTCCGCTTCATCGCGCACGCCGCCGAGGCTCATGCGGATGAATTCGCGGCCCGTGGACTTCGCGATCGAGCGGCCGAGCGAGGTCTTGCCCACGCCGGGCGGGCCGACGAGGCAGAGAATCGGACCCGTGAGCTTGTTCGCGCGCGACTGCACCGCGAGATATTCGATGATTCGATCCTTCACCTTCTCGAGGCCGAAATGGTCGGCGTCCAGAATTTCCTGCGCATGGCGCAAATCCTTCTTCACCTTGGATTTCTTGCCCCAGGGCAGCGAGAGCATCCAGTCGAGATAGTTGCGCACCACGGTGGCCTCGGCCGACATGGGCGACATCTGCCGGAGCTTCTTGAGCTCATGCATCGCCTTGTCGCGCGCTTCCCTGGAGAGCTTGGTGCGGCGGATCTTGTCCTCGACCTCGGCAAGTTCATCCTTGCCCTCGTCATCGCCGAGTTCCTTCTGGATCGCCTTGATCTGCTCGTTGAGGTAATATTCGCGCTGCGTCTTCTCCATCTGCCGCTTCACGCGGGTGCGGATGCGCTTCTCGACCTGCAGCACGGAAATCTCGCTCTCCATCAGGCCGAGGATTTTCTCGAGCCGCTTGGAGACCTTCACGATTTCCAGCACGTCCTGCTTGTCGGTGATCTTCACCGCGAGATGCTGAGCGACCGTATCGGCCAGCTTCGCGTAATCCTCGATGCCCGAGATGGTCGAGACCACATCCGGCGAAACCTTCTTGTTCAGCTTCGCGTAATTCTCGAACTCGTTCGTCACCGAGCGCGCGAGCGCCTCCGTCTCGATCGGGTCCGAGAGGTCATCGCCGAGAACTTCCACCTCGGCCTCGAAGAATTCGTCGTTCTTCACCGGGCGAATGCGCTTGGCGCGAGAAAGGCCCTCCACCAGCACCTTCACGGTGCCGTCGGGCAGCTTCAGCAGTTGCAGCACGGTCGCGAGCGCGCCGGTCTTGAAGATCTGGTCCTCGGCCGGGTCGTCATCGGTCGCGTTGAGCTGTGTCGCGAGCAGGATGAAGCGATCGTTCTTCATCACCTCCTCGAGCGCACGAATGGATTTCTCGCGGCCGACGAACAGGGGCACGATCATATGCGGGAAAACCACGATATCCCGCAAAGGCAGAACCGGCACCGTCTCAATGGCTCCGGCTTCAGGGCGCTTCTTGTCTCCGCTCATGACGGATGTCCTTCATATTCGGGTGCGGGAAGCCGCCACCCGCCGGCCAAAGGGCCGGGCTTTCCGCTGTCACGCCGCCTGCCAGCCGTCGGCTCTGCCGCCCGGCCGGCCCGGGCCCCGCGCGGAGCGCCCGAATCCGGCGAACTCAATGCTGGCAAGGTGGGCATGAATCGCGGTCGAAACAAGACCGCCCGCAGCGATCCGTCACAGCCTTGTGACCATCAGAGCACAGCGAAACCTGCGGGGCACATTCGATGCCCGGAAGGCTGTACAGAGACGAAAAACCCCGGCGCTTCTCCGCCCCGGGGTTAGAGTTCGCGCCAAAGGGCACAGGCCGCCTCAGGCCGAGGAGGCCACCGGCTCCTCCTTGCGCTCGCCATAGATGTAGAGCGGCTTCGCCTTGCCCTCGATGGTCTCGGCATTCACCACCACCTGTTCCACGCCCTCGAGGCCCGGCAGGTCGAACATCGTGTCGAGCAGCACGCTCTCCATGATGGAGCGCAGGCCGCGGGCGCCGGTGCGCCGCTCGATGGCCTTGCGGGCCACCACCGAGAGCGCCTCGTCGTTGAAGGTGAGTTCCACATCCTCCATCTCGAAGAGGCGCTGATATTGCTTCACCAGCGCGTTCTTCGGCTCGGTGAGGATGCGCTTCAGCGCGGCCTCGTCGAGGTCTTCGAGGGTCGCGATCACCGGCAGACGACCGATGAATTCCGGAATGAGCCCGAATTTCAGCAGGTCTTCCGGCTCCACCTGACGGAACACCTCACCCACGCGACGATCATCCGGAGCTTCCACCTTCGCGCCGAAGCCGATGGAGGTGCCCTTGCCGCGCGAGGAGATGATCTTCTCGAGACCGGCGAAGGCGCCGCCGCAGATGAAGAGGATGTTGGTCGTGTCCACCTGCAGGAATTCCTGCTGGGGATGCTTGCGCCCGCCCTGCGGCGGAACGGAAGCGACCGTGCCTTCCATGATCTTCAGAAGCGCCTGCTGCACGCCCTCGCCCGAGACATCCCGCGTGATGGACGGGTTGTCGGACTTCCTGGAAATCTTGTCGATTTCATCGATATAGACGATGCCGCGCTGGGCGCGCTCGACATTGTAATCGGCGGCCTGCAACAGCTTCAGGATGATGTTCTCGACATCCTCGCCCACATAGCCGGCTTCGGTCAGCGTCGTGGCGTCCGCCATCGTGAACGGCACGTCCAGGATGCGCGCGAGCGTCTGGGCGAGGTAGGTCTTGCCGCAGCCCGTGGGGCCGACGAGCAGGATGTTCGATTTCGCGAGCTCGATGTCGTTGTTCTTCTGGGCGTGGTTCAGCCGCTTGTAATGGTTGTGTACCGCGACCGAGAGCACCCGCTTGGCGTAGAACTGGCCGATCACGTAATCATCCAGGATCTTGGCGATCTCGCGCGGGGTCGGCACCCCGTCCTTCGCCTTGACGAGCGTTTTCGATTCCTCGCGGATGATGTCCATGCAGAGTTCGACGCATTCATCGCAGATGAACACGGTCGGCCCCGCAATCAGCTTGCGGACCTCATGCTGGCTCTTCCCGCAGAAGGAACAGTAGAGCGTGGAGCGCTGGTCGCCGCCGGTGGACTTGCTCATTCCTCAACCTCCGCGCCGGTCCCGGGCACCCCGCGATGAGGGCCCTTGCCGACGATCACGAACCACGACAGCAACCTTCGCAATCCGCACAACAGTTAATCGACTGGCATCAATGCCGAGTATCGTCTTCGGCCCCGAAGGAAGCGTTAATCGGAGCAAGAAACGCGTAATCCGCCTCCAGCACCCAAGTTAACGACTTGCACCCCCGTTGCAAGGGCACCCTTCGCGATGGAAGCCCTTCCTTCACTGCAAACCGGGGGCCAGCCCTTCTGCAGTGCATTCTGTGTCGCAACGGAACACCCGCCATGCCGGGTTGTCCCTGCATCCCGGAAACGCTCCCGGCGGCCCGGCGGCGAGGGATCACATCGGCTTCGGCTCGGCCGGATCCTCCATACGCTTGGTGACCACCTGGTCGATCAGTCCGAATTCCCTTGCGGCGTCGGCTGTCATGAAATTGTCACGCTCGAGCGCGTTGTGGATCGTGTCGTAATCCTGGCCGGTATGGTTGACATAAATCTCGTTCAGGCGCCGCTTGAGGTTCTCCACCTCCTTGGCATGAATGAGGATATCCGTCACCTGGCCCTGGAAGCCGCCGGAAGGCTGGTGCACCATGATGCGCGCATTCGGCAGCGCAAAGCGATGCCCCTTTTCGCCTGCCGTCAGCAGCAGCGAGCCCATCGAGGCCGCCTGCCCCATGCAGAGCGTGGTGACCGGGCAGCGGATGAACTGCATCGTGTCATAGATGGACAGGCCCGACGTCACCACCCCGCCCGGCGAGTTGATGTACATCGAGATTTCCTTCTTCGGGTTTTCCGCCTCGAGGAAGAGAAGCTGCGCGACGATCAGGCTCGCCATGCCATCTTCCACCGGCCCGTTCAGAAAGATGATGCGCTCGCGCAGGAGGCGCGAGAAGATGTCGAAGGCGCGTTCCCCGCGCGAGGACTGCTCGATCACCATCGGAACAAGCGAGTTGTAGGTTTCGATCGGGTCCTTCATCGGCATCCTCTTTGGGGCAAGAAACTGTGGGCAAGAAAAGGCGGGCGGCGATCAGCGTAAGCACGGCCCGGAATCGGACCCCTTCCTCCAGATAAACATGGTTCTCCCGCCTGAAAAGGGCGAGAGGCCGCGGCTCAGGCGCTCTTTGCCGGCTTGCTGAACGCAAGGTGGATGCCCCAGCCGAGAATCAGGCCCCAGAAGGCGCCGCCAATCCCGAAAAGGGTCAAGCCCGATGCCGCGACGAAAAAGGTCAGCAGCGCCGGCACGCGCGCATGCTCCTCGGAAATCGCGCCGTGCATCGCCGAGCCGAAGGCCGCGACCAGCGCGAGCCCGGCCGCCGCCTCGATCAGCACCGGGCTTGCGCGCAGGACGAGCGCCGCCGCGATCCCGGCAAGAGACGCCAGCAGCATGTAGCCGATGCCGGAGAACACTGCCGCGACATAGCGCCGGCGCGGATCGGGATGGGCATCCGCGCCGGCGCAGAGCGCGGCGGTGATCGCCGCGTAATTGATCGTGGGCGCCGCCAGTGGCGCGCTGACCACCGAAAGGAACCCCGTGACCATCAGGCCCTCGCGCGGGCGATGGCGAAATCCGAAGGTCGAGAGCACCGCGAGGCCGGTGATGTTCTGTGAGGCCATGGTCACGATGAAGAGCGGCAGGGCCACGCCCAGCAGGGCCGGAAGCGTCAGGGTCGGCAGGATGAATTCCGGCTGCGGCCAGGCAAAGCCCAATCCGCTGCCGAAGCCGCCATTCGCGCCGGTCAGCGCCAGCGCCAGCAGAACCGCTGCCGGCACCGCCCAGAGCCGCGCGAATTTCAGCATCGCCAACCACAGCCCGAGAATGGCCAGGGCCGCGACAGGCTGGTGCTGGAGCGCCACGAAAGGCGCCATGCACAGCTTGAACAGAATTCCCGCCAGCATCGCATTGGCGATGGGGCGCGGAATGGCTTCGATGAATCGCGCGAGCGGAGTCCAGAACGCGGCGAGCACGATGAGGCAGCCCGCGATCATGAAGGCGCCGACCACCGCGGGGAAGCCGCCGGCCACCGCCCCGGTCGCGCCCAGCAGCGCGAGGCCCGGCGTGGACCACGCCACCGAGATCGGCATGCGCGAGATCAGGCTCAGCAGGATGGCGGCAAAGCCCTTGGTGAGCCCGACGAAGAGAAGGGCCGAGATGATCTGCGCCTCGGTCGCGCCCACCGCCGCCAGCCCCTTGATGAGGATCGCGACCGAACTCGTATAGCCCACCAGCGCGACAATCAGTCCCTGAACGGCCGCCTGGATCGAGAAATCGGCGTGGAACTTCGCCAGCGACAGCGGGCGATTATCATTGGCCTGCATGAAACTCCGCCATCCGCATGGTTCGCCCCCGATTCGCGTCGCGGCAAATGGAAACGCCGCCCGAGGGGCGGCGCAACCGGAATTCAAGCGCAAGTCGCACCGTCCGGCGGCACGCCCAGCCCGCCGAAGCAGCCGTCACTCGGCCTTCCCGGCCTCGGTCTTCCTGGCCTTGGCCTTCTTCGGTTTTTCGGCCTTGGCCTCGGCCGCCGGCTCGTCATCCGAGCCCATCAGCTCCTCGCGGCTCACCGGCTTCTCGGTCACCTTCACGCTGCCGAGGATGTGGTCCACGACCTTCTCCTCGAAGAGCGGCGCGCGGATTTCGGCGAGGGCCTGCGGGTTCTTGCGGTAGAAATCGAAGAACTGCTTCTCCTGGCCGGGAAACTGGCGGGCGCGCTCGATGAGCGCCTTGGTCACCTCATCCTCGGAGACCTTCACCTCGGCTTTCTCGCCCACTTCGGCGAGAACCAGCCCGAGGCGCACGCGGCGCTCGGCGATGCGCTGATATTCGGCGCGGGTCTCGGCCTCGCCCTTCTCGTTCCCCTCGAAGGTCTTGCCCTCGCGCTGCATGTCCTGCAGCACCTGGGTCCAGACCGAGCTGAATTCCTGATCGACCATCGTCGGCGGGAGATCGAACCGATAGAGCGTGTCGAGACCGTCCAGAAGCTGGCGCTTCATCTTCTGGCGCGTCACCTGCAACAGCTCGGCGCCGAGGCCGCCCTTCACAATCTCGCGCATCTTCTCGAGCGATTCGACGCCCAGCTTCTTGGCGAGTTCGTCATCGATCGCGATATCGCCCGGCGCCTGGATGCCCTTCACAGTCACGGCAAACTCGGCCGGCTTCCCGGCGAGATCCACGACCTGGTAGGTCTCGGGGAAGGTGACGGAGATCGTCCTGGAATCGCCGACCACGGAACCAACCAGCTGCTCCTCGAAGCCCGGGATGAACTGGCCCGAGCCAAGAACAAGATCCGCGCCCTGCGCGCTGCCGCCCTCGAAGGCCACGCCGTTCATGGTGCCGACGAAGTCAATCGTCACCTTGTCGCCGTCCTTGGCCTTTTCCTTCTCGCCCCGCGGCGTGAAGGTGCGCACGGCATTGGCCATGCGCTGGATGGCCTCTTCGACATCGCTGTCAGGGACATGCGCCACCTCGCGGATCACCTCGATATGCGAGTGATCCTGCAGATCGATGGTCGGCAGCACTTCCACATCCACCGAGAAATCGAGATCCGCCTCGCCGGCGAGCACCCTCGTGATGGTCGCCTCGTCTTCCGGCAGGACGATCCTGGGCTCGGCCGCGAGCTTCACGCCAGCTTCCTCGGCAATCTTCTTCTGGGCGTCGGTCACGGAATTCTGCACGACTTCGGCCATGATGGAACGGCCATAAATTTTCTTGATATGCGCGGTCGGAACCTTGCCTGGGCGGAAGCCGTTGAGCTGCACGCGGCCGCGGATCTGCTCGACTTCGGTCTCGAAGCGGCTGGCGAGGTCTGTCGCCGAGAGCACGACCTTGTATTGGCGCTTCAGCCCTTCGGCGAGGGTTTGGGTGAGTTGCATGGAAAAACCCTGATCGTGTCCTGTAGCGGAGCGCAAAGCCCCGGCTGGCCTGTCCGACCGCTTTTCGGCCGGACCGATTTCGAAAGAATGCCGCCGTGACGCGTTTCCCGGAACTCGAGGGCGAACCGGAGACTGGTGCGGGCGAAGGGAATCGAACCCCCACGACTTGCGTCACCGGAACCTAAATCCGGCGCGTCTACCAGTTCCGCCACGCCCGCGTGACCCAGAAGAAACCGCGTATCCAAGTCAACCGGGCAGCGGATGAAGCGGACAATCCGGCCATGCCGGCCATGCTCCGCCCGCCGCCCGGCGCGGCGGCGGTGCTATAGCATGGTTTTTTGCGCCCGCAGCAAAAATCTGCACCGGAAACGGCCAGGTCCGATGCAGCCCCGCCCCCCGCTTGCCCTTTCCGGCGAACCACGCCACATCCGTCAGCATCATGCCGAAGCGCCCGTCGACCCCCCCCTCCCCCTTGAAGCCGGATCGCCGGCAGCTTCTCGCGGGGCTGGCGCTGGGCGCGAGCCTTGGCCCGAGCCTTGGCCAGAGCCTTGGCCCGGCACTGGCCCAGCCGGCACCCGCGCCACGCCCCGCCGCACAGCCACGCGCCGCGGCCGCGACACCACCTTCGCCGATCCAGAACGAGCAACTGAGCGCTGTGAGCCTCACCGCCCGGCTGACGGGCGATCAATCACCCGAAAGCACCCTGTTCCGCTTCAGGCCCGACCCCGCCCCGGCCCCGCAGGCGTCGCCGCCGGATAACCCAACCTTGCGCTTCCAGCCCTCGGGCGATGCCCGGATCGGGTTGCGCAACGATCTCGCCCAGCCTGTCGCGCTGGCGCTGCGCGGCCTGCGCCGCACCGTGACCGGCGATGCGACCAACGGCATCGGCGCCGGGCAGGCCGGAAGCCTCGCCTTTCCCACGAGCCAACCCGGCAGCTTCCTTCTCAAGGCGGTTCCACCAGCCCCCTCGCGCGAGGCGCGGGCCCGCGGACTTCACGCGGCCGTGATTGTGGAAGAGCCACGCCCGCCGGATGTCGACCACGACATTCCCCTGCTCGTCGGCGACTGGCGCCTGAACGAGAAGGGCGAACTCGCCGGCGATTTCACGGACCTTCGCGATGCCGCCCGCCTCGGCAGGCTCGGCAACCGCCTCAGCGTCAATGGCCGCGAAGCACCGCTTGAACTCACCGTGCGGCCCGGTGCCCGCCTGCGCCTCCGGCTCGCCAATGTTGCGCCCGCCCGCACGATTCCGCTTCATGCTCAAAGGCTCGGCGCGCGCGTCATCGCCATCGATTCGACGCCCTGCGCGCCCTTTGATCCGCTCCAGCGCATGGTCACGCTCGCGCCGGGCAATCGCTGCGAGATGATCGTCGATGTCCCGCGCGAGGCGGGGATCGACGCGCGCCTCGAGGCCAGGTTCGCCACCCCCGCACCCCTCTTCATCATCCGCACGGAGGGCGAGACCGTCGCCGCGCGCGGCCCGGTGACGGCGCTGCCCGATCCCGGCCTGCCCGCCGCCATCAGGCTGCAGAACGCCGCGCGTGCCGATCTCGCCATCACCGGCGGCTGGCCCCGCGAGGCCAGCCCCGATCCGGAGGCGATGCGCAAGGCTTTCCCGGACCCCTTGCGCATCTTCCAACTCAATGGCGGCGCGATCGGCGATGTCCCGGGCGCCCCGCCCGGTAAACCGCTGCTGCGGGTGAAGCGCGGCCGCGAAGTGGTGCTCGCGCTGAAAAACCAGACGGCCTGGCCGCAGGTTCTGGGGCTCGATGGGCATTGCTTCCGCCTCCTCCACCCCTTTGACGATGGCTGGGAGCCGTATTTTCTCGATACGGTCTATCTTGGTCCGGGTCAGGTCCATCGCATCGCCTTCATCGCCGATCTCGTCGGCCGCCATGCGTTGCGCTCGACAATCGCCGACCATGCCGAAACCGGCGTGGCGACCCATCTGGAGATCACGAGTTGAGCGCAAGCAAGCCGGCTATGAATTGCGCATTCTGCCTATTTGTTAGGCAAAATGCTATCCACGAAAGCGCATCGTGAGAAAATGGCTCACCGGCCCCTTTTCTCGCGCTTTCCGCCTATTGACGGACTCTGGCCTTTCGGGAAGGAAGGCGGACAACCCAACGTGATGACCCTCGTGAGGACGCGCCATGAAGAAGCTGGAAGCGATCATCAAGCCCTTCAAGCTCGATGAGGTGAAGGAAGCCCTTCAGGGCATCGGCGTCCAGGGCATAACCGTCATTGAAGCCAAGGGCTTCGGCCGCCAGCGCGGCCACACGGAACTCTATCGCGGCGCCGAATATGTCGTCGATTTCCTGCCCAAGGTGAAAATCGAGGTGGTGCTGTCCGACGGACTCGTGAACGAGGCCATCGAGGCCATCAAATCCGCAGCCCAGACGGGCCGGATCGGCGATGGCAAGATTTTTGTTTCCTCCGTGGAGCAAGCGGTCCGCATCCGGACCGGCGAGACCGGGAACGACGCCATCTGACGGTTCCGTCCCCCTTCATCCGGCCAGGCGGCCTCCGCCCGGCAGGATGGACCTCGCCGACCGGGCTCGCGAAACCGGCCCGACCAGAAAACCAACCCGAAGCCAGCGTGAACGACAGAGGACGCGATACGGCCATGAAGAGCGCCAAGGATGTTTTGAAATTCATCAAGGAAAACGATGTGAAATACGTCGACTTCCGCTTCACCGACCCGCGCGGCAAGTGGCAGCATGTGACCTTTGACATCTCGATCGTCGATGAAGAGACGCTCGATGAAGGCATCATGTTCGACGGCTCGTCGATCGCCGGCTGGAAGGCCATCAACGAGTCGGACATGCTGCTGAAACCGGATTTCGGTTCGGCGACGCTCGACCCGTTCTTCGCGGCCTCGACGCTGTCGATCAATTGCGATGTGCTCGAGCCGGCCACCGGCGAGATGTATAATCGCTGCCCGCGCGGCATTGCCAAGCGCGCCGAGATGTTCATGGCCCAGTCGGGCGTGGGCGACACGGCCTTCTTCGGCCCGGAAGCGGAGTTCTTCATCTTCGACGATGTGAAGTTCGCGGCCGACCCCTACAATACCGGCTTCAAGCTTGACCATTCGGAACTGCCGATCAACGGCATGACCGATTATGAGGGCGGCAATCTCGGCCACCGCATTGGCACCAAGGGCGGCTATTTCCCGGTTCCGCCGCAGGATTCGGCGCAGGACATGCGCGGCGAAATGCTCGCGGCCATGGCGCAGATGGGCGTCTCGGTCGAAAAACACCATCACGAAGTGGCTTCGGCCCAGCATGAGCTTGGCACGAAGTTCAACACGCTCGTGACCACCGCCGACCATATGCAGATCTACAAGTATTGCATCCACAACGTGGCGCAATCCTACGGCAAGTCGGCCACGTTCATGCCGAAGCCGGTCTTCGGCGACAATGGCTCGGGCATGCACGTCCACCAGTCGATCTGGAAGAACGGCAAGCCGGTCTTCGCGGGCGACAAGTATGCCGGCCTCTCCGAGACCTGCCTCTACTACATCGGCGGCATCATCAAGCATGCCAAGGCGCTGAATGCCTTCACCAACCCGTCGACGAACTCCTACAAGCGTCTCGTTCCGGGCTATGAAGCGCCGGTTCTGCTGGCCTACTCGGCCCGCAACCGCTCGGCCTCCTGCCGCATTCCGTGGACCAACTCGCCGAAGGCCAAGCGCGTGGAAGTCCGCTTCCCGGACCCGACCGCCAATCCCTACCTCGCCTTCGCCGCCATGCTGATGGCGGGCCTCGACGGCATCGCGAACAAGATCCATCCCGGCGCGGCCATGGACAAGGACCTCTATGATCTCCCGCCGAAGGAGCTCAAGAAGATCCCGACCGTCTGCGGCTCGCTCGACGAAGCCCTCGCTTCGCTCGACAAGGATCGCGCCTTCCTGAAAGCCGGCGGCGTGTTCACGGACGACTTCATCGACAGCTATATCGAGCTGAAGAAGGGCGAGGCGGACCGTTATCGCATGACCCCGCACCCGATCGAGTTCGTGATGTATTACAGCTGCTGAAGATTTGTTCTTCAGGAAGTGGATCGATGGAATCGGGCGCCTTCGGGTGCCCTTTTCCTTTTCTTGACCCTTGCGCGATAGCAGGCACCTTTGCGCGACCGCAGGCCAGGCTGTCTTGCCAGCCACCGCCGCGCGACAGGATGCTCCGGGTCAGGACGCGTGAAATCAGGCGTCAGGATCGGAGTGAGACATCCGGTTTCACGGGGCCCGCTCCCCGAACCTTCACGCCGGTCCGGCAATCCAGTTTCCGCTTGATCCGGCCCATGAAATGTTGGACTCCATCGGGCCAAGTCTCCGTCTTTCGTCACAGGTTTTTCAAGGGAATATCATGAGCAACCCGGAACCGGGCGGATCGCGTCCGAACATCCTTCTTATCGGCCTGGCTGCCGTCGCGGTCGCGGTCGCATCCTTGTTCTTTGTCATGCGCCAGCCTGCTCCGCCGGCTCAGGCACCCTTGTCCTCTGCACCAGCCACGTCCTCTGCACCAGCCACCTCCCCGCGGGCGAGCCCGGCAGTGACGCCCGCACCCGCTCCGGTGCCGGCTCAGGCTCCCGCGCCAACCCCGCCGTCGCGCGTGTTGACCACCATCCCCGCTTTCGAATGGCCGGGTCAGATCTTCCGCGTGAAGCTGAGGGATCTCGACCTCGTCAATTCCACGCTGAGCCGCGAGGAGATTGAATCGCTCCTCAGGGGCGCGAGCCCGGCGGAAATGGTCAAGACACTCGCGCGGTTCAGCGCCGACGAATTCACCATCGGCGCGATCGAATTCGTGACCGTGATCGAAGGGCAGGAAACCACGACGATCTATGAGCGGATCACGGGCCGCAACATCGCTTCCGGCGTGTTCGGGCGGATCGAGATCGCCGAGACACGGCATGTGGGCAACCTCGCCGAGCCCGGCAGGCCGCCGGTGAAATACGGCGCGAAATTCGGCCGGACCTCCCTTGATGCGCTGGATACCGTGACCTTCCTGCGCTGGCTGACGGAACCTGATCCGACCGGCAGCGCGCCATTCAAGGCCGCTCATGGGGCCTATGTGATCGAAAATGCCGAGCTGGCTTTGCTGGATTTCACGGTTTCCATCGGGCGCGCCACGCTCTCGGAATTCCGCGTGAAGCCGATGCGCCGCGCGCCGATCGAAATGTGGCCCAAGATCGAAGCGCTGATCAAGGATCAGCAGGGCACGAAGGCGCCGGATTTCTCTGCGGATCTTCTGGCGAGCGTACTGGAGTTCTACGGCTCCTTCGAGGTGGGCGAGCTCACCATCGGGCCGGTGACCGGCAAGGGCAAGTTCGCCAATGGCGATGAAGCCACCTTCAGCCTCGCCGGCGCACGCTTCAACGGCGGTGAGAAGTCCGGCGGCGCGGTCGATGCCATCGATGTCGCCATCAAGGACGGCGCGCTGCGCATCGGCAGCGTGAATTGGGACGGCGATTTTTATCGCTGGCCAATCGCCACGCTGATCAAGGTCTTGCTGGAAAGCGGCGATCTCGCCAACCAGCCCGAGGCGGATCTCGCCCGTTTCAGGGCGGAGGCTGCGCGCTTCACCGTGCCGGATTACCGGTTCCAGCTCAACGGCCTTGAGGTGGATCTGCCGAATACAGGCTCGCAGAGCGAGCGCATCAGGTTCTCGCTGGCGAGCTTCGAGAACCTTTATGGCGCGTTCGTGGGCGTGACGCCCACCACGATCGGGTTGAAGTTCAACAACTTCCGCATGCCCATCCCGCCGAATGTCAGGGATGAGGGCCTACAGCGCATCCGTGCGATGGGTTTTGAGACACTCGACCTTTCCTTCAACCTCGAAGGGGCCTGGGATGCGGCGAAATCGAGCGTCACCTTCCGCGATGTCTCGGTGAATTTCGAGCAATTCGCCGGCATTTCCATGCGCTTCACCTTCGGCCAGGTGCCGAAGGCCTTCTTCGAGAACCCGCTGGAGAACTGGACCGCTCTCCTCCTCACCGGCACCGCGCAGGAGGCGAGCATTACGGTGAAGAACCATGGCGGCTTCGAGAAAGCGATCGCGGAGATGGCGCAGCAACAGAACAAGAAGCCGGAGCAGTTCCGCCTCGAAATCGCGACGATGGCCCCGGTCATCATGATGCTCGGCCTTGCCGATCATCCCGATGCCACCCACGTCACCGAGGCGGTGGGCAGCTTCCTGCGCGGCCTTGGCGAGCTTTCCCTGAAGGCCCGCTCGGTCGATGCCGAGGGCATTCGCCTGCTTGAACTGGCGGAGGGACTGGAAGATCCGGCGACGGTGCTGAGAGAGCTTCGGCTGGACGCGAGGGGCAGGTGATCGCCGGATCGCGGGGCGCGGCTTGCAGGCAACTCCCCTTCCGATCGCAATCGGGCATGAAGAGAAAATGCCGGTCCGCGGACGGCCGGCTTTCCTGTTCGGGTCCGCCGGAAACCGCCTCAGCCCTGGCGGGATTGCGCTTGCACCACCGCGATGGCCGTGAGGTTCACCACGCCGCGCGCGGTGGTGGTCGAGGTCGCGATATGCGCCGGGTAAGCCGTGCCGAGCAGGATCGGACCCACGGGAAGCGCATCACCGATGACCTTCGTGAGTTCGTTCGCGATGTTCGCCGCATCGAGGTCTGGCATCAGGAGGATATTGGCCACGCCCTTGAGGTTCGAATGCGGCAGCACGCGCTCGCGCACCTTGTCGGAGAGCGCTGAATCCGCCTGCATCTCGCCATCAACCTCGATCTGAGGCGCGCGCGCGGCGATGATTTCGGTCGCCCTTCGCATCTTTCGGGCGCTTTCGCTGTCATGACTGCCGAAATCCGAATGCGAGATCAGCGCAATCTTCGGCTCGATGCCGAAGCGGCGCACTTCGGCCGCGGCGCGGATGCCGATCTCGGCGAGTTGCTCGGCCGTGGGGTCCTCGTTCACATGGGTATCCGCCAGGAAGAACGCGCCCTTCGAGGTGATCATCAGGGACATCGCCGCGAGTTCGGTGACGCCCGGCTCCATGCCGATGACGTCGCGGATGATCTGCAGGCGTGAGCGGTAGCGTCCTTCGAGGCCGCAGATCATGGCATCGGCATCGCCGCGCCGCACGGCCACCGCCGCGATGATCGAGGAATTGGTGCGCAACTGCGTGCGCGCGGCCTCGGGCGTGATGCCCTTGCGCCCCGCGATCTCCAGATAGGTCGCGACATAATCGCGGTAACGCGGGTCATCGTCCGGGTTGATGATCTCGAAATCCGCGCCCGGCCGGATCGCCAGACCGAAGCGCTTGATCCGCGCCTCGATGACGGACGGGCGACCCACGAGGATGGGAATTGCGAAATTCTCCTCCATCGCGGTCTGCGCCGCGCGCAGCGCCCGTTCATCCTCGCCCTCGGCATAAATCACGCGCCTGGGGCTTTCCTTCGCGGCCTGGAAGATCGGCTTCATGATGAAGCCCGAGCGGAAGACGAAGCGCGAGAGGCGTTCCTGATAGGCTTCGAAATCGCCGATCGGCGCGCGGGCCACGCCACTCGCCATCGCCGCCTTCGCAACGGCCGGCGCGATGCGCAGGATGAGGCGCGGATCGAAGGGACTGGGGATCAGCGAATCCGCCCCGAATTGCCGCGCTTCGCCGCCATAGGCGCGCGCCACGACATCCGATGGCGCTTCGCGCGCGAGTTCGGCGATGGCGCGCACGGCCGCGAGCTTCATCTCCTCGTTGATGGTCGTCGCCGCGCAATCCAGCGCTCCGCGGAACATGTACGGGAAGCACAGCACGTTGTTGACCTGGTTCGGATAATCCGACCGCCCCGTGCAGATCATCGCGTCCGGCCGGGCCTCATAGGCGACTTCCGGCATGATCTCGGGGTTCGGGTTGGCGAGTGCCATGATCAGCGGCTTCTGGGCCATCTTCCTGAGAAGATCCGGCTTGAGCACGCCGGCAGCCGAGAGGCCGAGGAAGATATCTGCGCCCTCGATGATCTCGGCCAGCTTCCGCGCCGAGGTCTCCTGCGCATAGATCGCCTTGTAGGCGTCCATCAGTTCAACGCGCCCCTTGTAGACCACGCCCTCGATATCCGTGACCCAGATGTTCTCGCGCTTCACGCCGAGCGAAACGAGAAGGTTGAGGCAGGCCAAAGCCGCCGCACCCGCGCCGGAGGTGACAAGCTTCACCTGGTCGAGTTTCTTGCCCGCGAGTTCCATCGCGTTCAGCACCGCGGAGGCGACAATGATCGCCGTGCCATGCTGGTCGTCATGGAAGACCGGGATCTGCATCCGCTCGCGGCATTGCGCCTCGACCTCGAAACATTCCGGCGCCTTGATGTCCTCGAGGTTGATTCCGCCGAAAGTCGGCTCCAGCGCGCAGATCACGTCCACGAGCCTGGAGACACGCTTCTCGTTCACCTCGATATCGAAGACATCGATGCCGGCGAATTTCTTGAAGAGAACCGCCTTGCCTTCCATCACGGGCTTGGAAGCGAGCGGGCCGATATCGCCGAGGCCAAGCACGGCCGTGCCGTTGGAGATCACCGCGACAAGATTCTGGCGGGCCGTGAGATTATCGGCCTCGGCCGGGTTCTCGACAATTGCCTCGCAAGCCGCAGCCACGCCGGGAGAATAGGCCAGAGCGAGGTCGCGCTGGTTGTCGAGCGGCTTCGTGGCGATGATTTCCAGCTTCCCCGGTTTCGGCAACCGGTGATAGACCAGCGCACCTTCCCGCAGATCCTTCGACATCTCGACAGGCATGTTCCCCCCAACCCGTTGTGCCGCTGCTCCGACGGGGCGCTTCCGGCTGAAATCGCTCAGGTGTTCTTCTCGGATTCCGTTCCCGAGAAAAGATCACGAAGGCGGGTTTGTGGAAACCGGTAAATTGCCCCATTCGATGCAAATATCGGATCGGGAATCGGATTGCGGCGTGATGCCCTGCGCCAGCGCGGCATTTTGATCGCGATTCCCTTCCGCTTCTGGCCGCTTTTGGCCGCATTTGGCCTCGTCCCGCCTTCATGCGACAAGGGGGGCATGGTTGGATTCGTTCTTCTTGTCGCTCTCGGAAGAGGGGATGGCCGTGCGCGACGGCCACGGCTCGGAACTCAAGGCATGGCGACGACATGACCCGCATCAAGGTCAGGAAGGTGAAGGGCGCATCCAACACCCTCGAAAGCGGCGTCATGGGGCGCGGCATCCACCTCCCGGATGAACCCGCCATGGTCGAATGTCGGGTGAAGAAGATCAGGGGTCTCGTTTTGCGCACGCAATTCCTGAAAAAGGCCTGACATCGCGACCATGCCCGAAGCCAACTCGCCCGAAACCGGCAAATACGCCCTCCCCCCGCAGCTTCGGCGCTTCGAAGGGCCGCTCGTGGATTGGCGCACCCGTTCCGCGGCCTGGTTCGATTTGCTGGTGCGGGATTTCGGCGTGGTTCGCCTCCTGTGGAAGAACCGCAGGCAATATGGCCCGATGGGCTGGCGCTCCAACCAGCCGATGCCCTGGGATATCGCCTGGGCCGCGCGCCATGGCATCCGTTCCATCCTGAACCTGCGCCACGATGCGCCGAACCATGGCGGCTATGCCCTGGCCCGCGAAAAGGCCGAGGCTCTGGGCATCGCTTACGAAACGCTGATCGATGTCCCGGTCTTTTCACGGATGGCGCCACCCGGCGAGCATCTGCTGGCGATTGCCGAACGATTGCGGCGGCTACCCCGTCCCCTGCTGGTTCACTGCAAATCCGGCGCGGATCGTGCGGGCTTGATCGCGGCTCTCGACCGGATCGTCACGCAAGGGGCTTCGGTGCGCGCGGCGAAGGAAGAGCTTTCGCTGCGCCACCTGCACATCCGGTCCTCGCGCGCAGGGATTCTCGATGCGGTGTTCGAGGCTTATCTCGCGGCCTGTCCCGATGAGGCCAGGCCCTTCCTCGACTGGGTGCGCGACGATTACGATGCGGAAGCGCTGATGGCCGGCTTCAAGGCCAAGGGGCTCGCGGATTTCGTCGACCGTTTCGTGCTGCGCCACGAATAGGCCCGTTGAAAGCCACGCCCGAAAGCCGTAGGTCTCGCGGGGAAAAGCGGGGTTTCATGCGTCTTCTCGTCACCATCTGCACGCGCAACCGGCCGAAGCTGCTGGAGGCCTGCCTGCGCTCGGTCACGGCCTCCAGCGTGCCGGCCGGCGTGGAATGCGCGATCGCGGTGATCGAGAACAACGACCGGATCACCTGCACGCCGCTCGTGGAACGCGTGGCGCGTGAAACGGGCTGGAACATCTTCATCGTGCTCGAACCCGAACTCGGCCTGCCCTTCGCGCGCAATCGCTGCGGCATCACGGCCGCCGAGCGCGGCTATGACTGGCTGCTCTACATCGACGACGACGAGGAGGCGACGCCCGGCTGGCTCGATACGATGATCGCCGCCGCCCTGCGCGACGAGGCGGATGTGCATTACGGCCGGGTGATCTCGGTCTATCCTCCGGGCACGCCCGACTGGATGGCCCTGCCCGAACCGAACAAGCGCGCGACCGGCACGCGGCTGACCAAGGCCGAGGGCCACAACACGCTGGTGAAGACGCGCATTTTCGCAAGCGAAGGCCTGAACCTGCGCTTCGATGAGACTTTGCGCTTCACCGGCGGCTCGGATACCGATTTCTTCACCCGCGTGCATCAATCCGGCGCGGCAATCCGCTGGCTGGGCGAGGCGGTGGTGAAGGAGAACGTGCCTGCGAACCGCATGACCCTCGACTGGCAACTGCAACGCGCCTTTCGCGTCGCGATCAGCATTTCCGTCCTGCACGAGAAGCAGCGCGGAAAGGCCAAGGCGGTTCTGCGCAGCATCACCAAGGGCGCGGGAAGGCTTGCGGGCGGCCTCGTGATGATGATCCCTGCCCTGCCCGCCATGCTGTTCGGCACGCCCGGCCGAACCTTCGCCTTCAAGCAGGCGAAACAGGTCGCAAGCGGCCTCGGCTCCTTCGCCTATATTTTCGGGATTCGCCCGCAACCCTACAGGAAGGTGGATGGGGCCTGAGACTGCTCGGCGGCGAGATAGAGCTGCAGCACGAAGAGCGTCCAGACGAGGTTCACCCGGCGCTGCCCCCCGGCGAGAAAATCCTCCCAGATCGCCCGGACAAGATCGGTCTCCAGCAAACCCTGCCTTTCGAGGCGCTGGCGCGAGAGCAGGTCCTCCCCCAACCCGCGGAATGGCCCGCGAAGCCAGGCCGCCGCGGGAATGCCGAAACCCTGCTTCGGGCGATCCCACAGGGCGCGCGGCACATAGCGGCCGAGCACGGCCTTCAGCAGCGCCTTGCGCTCCTTGCGCCACGTTTTCAGTTCATCCGGCAGAGACCAGGCGAAGCGGATGATCGCGGGATCGAGCAGCGGCACGCGCGCCTCAAGGCTGTGATGCATCGCCGCCCGATCGACCTTCACGAGGATGTCGTCGGGCAGGTAGCGCCGGGCATCGAGCACGGTCGCGGAATCGAGGATGGACCAGCCGGTTTCGCGCGCAATCTCCGCCACCATCGGATCGGCGACGGGGATTGCGCTCTTCATCAGGCGATGCGCGGAATCCATCACCGTGAAGCTGCGCTCATAGGCCTCGATCGCCGAAGCCGCCCCCATCCGCGCGGCCTGATCCGCCAGGCGAAGCCGCAGCGGCCCGATGCGATGGCCCGCGATTGCGTCCATGCCCATCGCCTCGGGAAGCGCGAGCAGCGCCTCGAGCATGCTCGCATAGGTTCCCGACGCGAAGCGCTCGACCCCGCCCTGGAGGCCGCTCTCCCATTTGCGGCGCGCGGAATGGTAGCGGCCATAGCCGGCGAAAAGCTCGTCCCCCGCATCGCCCGAAAGCGACACCGTGACCTTCGTTCTGGCAAAGCCGGCGACAAGCACGGTCGGCAATTGCGAGGGGTCGGCAAAGGGCTCGTCATAGATTGACGGCATTGTTGTCACGAGATCGGCCGCATCCTGCCCGGTGAGCGAAATCTCGTTATGCGAGGTTTTCAAATGGGTTGCGATTTCGCGCGCATGAATCGATTCATCGAATTCCGCCTCGCGGAACCCCAGCGAGAAGGTCTCGATCGGCCGACTTGCCTGGGCCTGCATGATGCTGGCGATCGTGGAGGAATCGATGCCGCCCGAGAGGAACGCGCCCACCGGCACATCGGCGATCACCTGCCGGCGAATGGCCGCATGGAGGAGCGCATCGAGCCGGTCGGTCGCCTGCTCGAAACTGCCGGTGAAGCGATGGGCCTTCGCCGCGCGCGCCTCCGCGAGGCTGTCCCAATAGGCAGTGTCCTGCACGGGCTCTCCGGCCGCGAAGCGGCGCAGCACGCCCGCCGGCAGCTTGCCGGCGGCGCGAAAAAGGCTCGCGGGCGCAGCAATGTACCCGTGGCGCAGGAAGCCGGTGATCGCCGCGTGATCCAGCTGGCCATCCCATTGCGGATGCGCCTTGAAAGCCTTGAGTTCCGAGGCGAACAGGAAAGCCCCGCCGATTTCCGCGATGTAGAGCGGTTTCTCTCCGATCCGGTCGCGCGCGGCGTAAACCGCGCCGGTCTCGTGGTCGAACAGCACGAAGGCCAGCATGCCGGTCGCGGCTTTCAGGGCCGCCTCGGGCCCGCGCGCCTCGATGAGCGCGAGCAGAACCTCGGTATCCGAATGCCCGCGCCAGTCGGGGGCTTCGGATCTCGCTTCCAGTTCAGCGCGCAAATCGTTGAAATTGTAAATCTCTCCGTTGAAGGTGATCGCATAGCGCCCCGAGGCCGAGAGCATGGGCTGCGCGCCGGCCGGAGAGAGATCCTGAATCGCGAGCCGCCTTTGGGCGAGGCCCACGCCCCGCGCCTCGTCAAACCAGAAGCCCTCGTCATCCGGGCCTCTGTGACGGATGGTATCGTTCATCCGGCGCAGGGTATCGCGATCCTGGGGCCGAAGCCCTCCGGGGCGAAAGAGCGCCGCGATGCCGCACATCAGGCCGTTCCTCAGGTTCATGCATCAGGGCTCTCCGGCCCCGGAGTTGACATTGGGAAGCGTTCTTGTAGCTCTCCCGCCCGATTGTAAAGCGCGCTGGGCGCGCATCTTCCAGGGCTCGGGAAGCGTGAAGCCGCCAATGGAACGAGAGAGACCGATGATCGCGGTGGAACTTCATGGCGGGCTGGGTAATCAGTTGTTTCAGGCCTCGGCTTCCCTGGCCATCGGCTGGCGTCTTGGAGCCGGGGTGCAGTTCGATCTCTCCCGCTTCCGGCCTGGAACGAAGCGCCGTTACGAGCTTGGCCGGTTTGCGCATGGGGCGGAGGAACTGAGTGCGCCGGGCTGGCTGCGCCCCGGCCAGAAGCTGCTGAAGGCCATGGGCTTGGGCCGAAAGCGCGCTCCGCTCGGTTTTGCCCGACCGCTGGTTCAGGAAGGGCATTTCCATTTCGATCCGAGATTCGAGACCGTTTCGGGATCGGCTTACCTGCGCGGGTTGTTCCAGTCGCCACTTTACTTCGGCCCATATGCGTCTGAATTACGTCGGATTTTCGCGCTGGAACCACATGTCTCGGCCAGGGCGCGGGAACTTGCGGCGTTGCTCTCGCCCCGGACCCTCGCGATCCATATCCGCGCCGGCGATTATCAGAACCCGAAATTCGCGGATGTTCACCATGTGCTGACACCGGATTACTATCTGCGCGCCATCGAGTGCGTTTCAGCCGAGGCGCAGATCGATCAGGTCATCGTGATGTCCGACAGCAACGAGGCGATCCCGTTGCGGCTGCCGCAAGGCCTGCCCTACAGCATCGTCTCATCGACGAGCGCGCTGGATGACCTTTTCCTGATGAGCCATGCCAAACACAACATCATCGCCAATTCCACTTTCAGCTGGTGGGGGGCATGGCTCGGTAATCCCGAGGGCCGAGTGGTCGTGGCGCCAAAGCAGTGGTTCGCGCCGCCCTATCAGGCGAAGGTGAGCACGAAAGACCTTTTCCCGCCGCACTGGCGCGTGGTCTGAAGCTCAGGCTGCATTCGCGCCGCCGAGCGCGCGCTTCCAGAAATAGAGCTTGCGGGCAATGCGATCCCTGAAGCGCACATCGCGGCCATCCAAATGCTGCACGGTTTTCGGCCAGCCCAGCGGGCCATAGACCTGCCCGCCACCAAAAAGGCGGCAGAGCCCGCCTTCGAGCCCGATCGCCATGCCGTCGGGCCCGCGCAGGATCGGCAGGACCTCGCGGCGGTAGAACGCGACATCGATCACCTGCGGGTTGTTCGAGCGGCCATTGACGCGGCACATCGGCACTTCGGTGCCGGGCATCTCGTCAAGGAACATGTCGTAGCCCTGCCGGATGTTCTGCCGCTTGTTGAAGCGCATGAAATTGAAGCCACCTTCGGCCATTTCGCGCACGATCTCCGGCAGGCCATGCGGAATGCGCGAGCGGATGAACACGAAATCATGCTCAAGCTGCACGGCATGATCGCATTCGCTGATCTCCAGCGAGCGCGCGAAGCTGTCGATCAGCCCGCCGGTTTCCACGATTTCCAGCGGAATGCCGGGCGTGCCATCGCGGATCACCTGCTTCCAGAGTTCGAAATTCTCGCGATGCGGCTTCGGATCGCAGAAGACACGGGTGATGGTCTCGGCAGCACCCCGCGCGCCATCGAAGCACTCGAAATAGGAGCGGATCGCCTCCGGCACGAGGCAATCACGTGCATCCTTCGAGGCCACGTTCGAGAAAACGTTGAGATTGATGCGGGCGAGCGGCCGGTTGCGCGCCACGGGCGCTTCTCCTATTGAGCGGGGACTCGCGACCGTCATGGGTGAGCCGTGTCCTCTCGTCAAGCGCTGATGCCAGCCGTTCTCCGCCTCTATTCGAGCCGTCCGATGCGCGAATGGCGGAGCCTGCTCACCGCCCCCATGCTGCCCTTCTGGCCAAAGGCGGATGGCTCGGAAGTGGGGATGACGGAGCAAGACGACAACCTGCCGGAGGGCTGGAGTCACCGGCGCCATACCGGCGATCTCGTGATCGAGAATGGCGGAGGACGGGTCTTCGCGGACCTTAAACGCCATGCGCCGGCCGATCCGCGGCAGGCAGGAAACCCGCCCGGGCCCGCGGATCTCTCGCCCTTGCTGCCGGGCGGACGGCTCATTCCGCGTGAGCCGGCGCTGGTGCTTTATGCCGGTGCCGAAGCCAGCCTCGCGCGTTTCTGCGATACCCTGCTGCCGCGCTTCTTCTCGCTCGACCGCTTTGGCCTGCCGCCGGCGACCTTGCTGATGACGAGCCTGCGAATGGGCCGTACGCGCCCCTTTCAGGATGCGATTTCCGACGGGCTCTTCCGCCCCCGGCCGGTGGAACTCTTCCGGCCGGCGACAGCCATCCGCGTGAAGCAGCTCGATGACATCGTGATCCCGCTCGATTCACCGGATGCGCTCGGCCCGATGCAAGCGAAAGTGGCCTCCCTTTACGGGCCTTTCGCGGCGGGTGGCCCGCCGGTTCTGGTGCTGGAACGCAGCGCACATCGCCTTCCCGCCGCCACGGCCGCCTTCGAGCGGACCGCCCCCGGTTTCCGATTCGGGGAGGTGACCGTGCTCGATCCCGCGCTTCTGCCGTTCAACCGGCTGGTGAAAGCGGTGGCCGCGGCTTCCATGCTGCTCGCCCCGCGCGAGACGGGTGAAGCGGCGATCCGCTCGCTGGTGCCATCCCCGGATCGGCAAACGCTGCTCCTCGACCTCTGAGGGGGTAGCGAGGGCGGCTGATTTCTGCTTTGAAGCCCGGATGTTTCAAGGGGGCCCCTGTGCCGGATATCCGCATTCGCAACGCGTCGTTCTCGGTGGTCGATGGGCCGCAGTTCCCGTTCTGGGGTCGCGTTTCATCGGGCCATTGGGAGCCCGGCACTTTCGCGGCGATTGAATCACAACTCACGCCCGAGACGACCGTGCTGGATTTCGGCGCGTGGATCGGGCCGGTGACATTGTTTGCGGCGTCACAGGCGAAACAGGTGATCTCCTTCGAGCCCGACCCCGTGGCCGCGAAGGAATTGCGCGCGAATATTGCGCTCAACCCGGCACTGGCACCGAAGATCGCAGTGATGGAACGCGCGGTCTGGCCCGAGAAGGGCACGATCACGCTGGGTGCCAAGACTGCACAGGGCGATTCCATGTCGAGCGTGCACCACAAGGGCTCCGCCGTGAGCTGGTCAGTCGAGACCATCACGCCGGCGGACATCGCTGCCCTGTTGCCCGAGGAAGGGCCGGTCTTCATCAAGATCGACACGGAAGGCGCGGAATACGCGATCGTTCCGGTGCTGGCGCCTCTTCTCGCGCGGAAGGATGTGGCCGCGCTCGTGTCGTTCCATCCGCGTTTCGCGGCCGGAAATCACCCGCGCTTCCACAAGACCTTCCCGATGACCAAGCGTGTTTTCGATGTGTTCCGTGGCTTCAGGGTGCATCGCGTGCACCATGCGAGCCTCTCCCGCGCGCCGGTCATCGAAACGCTCAACCGCTTCGGCCTCGCCTGGTTCGAGGCGAAGACGAGCTATCTCTTTATGCGCTGACGCTGCTGGGAGACACTGCCGATGTTACTGCGCATCCTGCCGCTGCTTTGCGACCCCGAGACGGGCGATCCGCTGACGGTTGAGATCACTGAGCAGGAAGGCGAGGATGTTATCGAGGGAGTGCTGGTTTCCCCGTCCGGCCATCGCTATCCGATCCGCAACCGGGTTCCGCGTTTCGTCGAGCCGGAGATCTTTGAGAGCGTGAAATCGTTCGGCAATCAGTGGAACCACTTTAACTTTGTGGATTTCAAGCAGAATTGGCTCGATCATACCGTGGCCAACACCTTCGGCGGCACAGAAGCTTTCCGCGACAAGGTAATCGTCGATTGCGGAGGTGGTTCGGGCGCACAATCCCTCTGGATGCTGGAGGCCGGCGCGCGCGAGGTCATCATGCTGGAACTGTCAAATAGCGTGGATGACGTTGTGGCACGTAACATATCGCCTGCCGACTGGCCGAATTTCACGGTGATCCAATGCTCGATCGATCACCCGCCGATCCGCTCGAATGCGATCGACGGGATCGTGATTTGCCACAACGTGATCCAGCACACTGAATCCGTTGAGCGGACCGCGCGCGCTCTGTTCGGCATCGTGGCGCCCGGGGGCGAGTTCGTTTTCAACTGCTATCGCGCGGGCAAACCGGGCTTGTTCACTTTCATCAAGAACCACGTGACCTACGGCCCGCTTCGTCGCGCCTTCCGGAATGCGTCATTCGAGACAATTCTAGCCTATTCCCGCTTGATGGGCGGGGTGCGCCTTGTTCCAGGCCTCGGCAAGCTCGCGAACAAGCTGCGGCTATCGCTGACGGGCAAGGTGCCGCGCCAGCTCGGCGAAAGCTGGCTCGATCACCAGCGCCAGATCTATCGCCAGACCGTGCTGAACACTTTCGACATGTTCGGCTCCCATTCATACCAGCACCAGATTCCGGATGCTGAGTTGCGCGCGATGGTTCTCGACATGCAGCCGGACCCTGCACGCATCGGCAATCTCGAAGCCTATTTCATCCGTCCCCAGCCGGCGGGGATCGGTTTGCGCGTGCAGAAGAGCTGATTCAGGCGGGTTTCCGGAACAGGAAACATCCGCGCTTCCACAAGACCTTCCCGATGACCAAGCGTGTTTTCGATGTGTTCCGTGGCTTCAGGGTGCATCGCGTGCACCATGCGAGCCTCTCCCGCGCGCCGGT
>JADCBP010000003.1 GCA_020253445.1 Methylobacterium sp. | reverse complement strand
GATCTTTTCGCCCGAGAGATTGAGGATGACACCCGCGACATGAGTCCGGGTGCCTTCGAAGGTGAGGCCGGCCCAGGAGGCCGTGTCCATCCCGTCACCACCGTCCAACATGTCATTGCCGCTGCCGCCGATCAGCGTGTCCATCCCGAGACCGCCGTACAGCTTGTCATTCCCCCCGCCGCCGTTGAGGGTGTTGTTGCCCGCGTTTCCGTTGATCGTATTGTTGAGACTATTGCCCGTGCCGGTGATATCGGCGACTCCGGAAAGACTCAGGTTCTCGAGGTTGGCACCCAATGTGTAGCTGATGGTCGACACGACCAAGTCGATGCCTTCGCCTTTCTTCTCGATGACCTTGTCGCCGATATCGTCGACGAAATAGGTGTCGTTGCCTGCGCCGCCATACATCATGTCGGCGCCTGCGCCGCCACTGAGGATGTCGTTGCCCGCGCCGCCATACAACGTGTCGTCGCCCGCACCGCCATTGAGGATGTCGTCTCCGCCGAGGCCGTAGATCGTGTCCTTGGCGTCAGTCCCGGTGATGTTGTTGTCCTCATCGTTGCTAGGGAACTTCGTTATCATCCTTAACCTCCATCGCCGAATCTGAAGCAACCGACATCGAGCTTCCCGTTAACCTGCTAGCCCGCTTCTTATCCTTAATCAAGTCTTAAAAGGCGCCTAGTCCGTTTTTTTATAAAAATAAAACAACCTAAGCCGGCAAATCCCCTCAAACAAAGGCCCGCTCGGTAAACAGAATAATATAAAATTCTCCCGATCAATTTAAAAAATCAGAAATATTCAATAATTAACGGTCAACAAATTCGTTCGTATTTTAATTTTTACATCAATTTTTTCCCCTGAGATTCTCACGACTCATTAATCGACTCTGGTCTATTTGTCTTTCCTTGAAAATTTTAAGCTGGATTCTATTTTCGCAACATCGGAAAAATTCCCGCGCCAGGTTTTGCAACGGGCTGCCAGCGCCGATCGCAACCTTCGCCCTGGAGAGGCGCTCCAGCGGAGTGCTGCCGAACTGCTTCCCGCAATGCGGGTGTCGAGCGATGGCGAGTTTCTTGCCGGCCATGGTCACAGCGGAACCGCCGCCAATCTGCGGCCGGTTCGCGGCAAAGGGCGGGCGAGATCAGCTCATCGGCCCGGTTCGACACGGCCATTGCGGATCATCGATGACCCGCGCCGGAACGATGCGCGGCTTCACCGCCCCCAGCGGAAGGCCACGGTCTCGACGGGGGCGTCCCAGTGACGGATCATGCCGTCATCCAGCGCTGCCAGCGTGATGGAGCAGCCGGCCATGTCCAGCGAGCTCGCGAAGGAGCCGACGGCGTTGCGTGCGATCGCGATGCCCCGCTTTTCCAGTCCGAGACGGGCTGCATGGGCCATGACATAGAGCTCGATCATCGGCGTGCCGCCGAACCCGTTGACGAGCAGCAGCACGGGCGTTCTGCGCGCAAGCGGCAGTTCCGCGAGGATCGCATCGAGCAATTCAGCGGCAATCGCATCCGCGCTCATCAGCATGGCACGCCGCACACCGGCCTCGCCGTGAATGCCGACGCCCAGTTCCATCTCATCCGGCCCCAGTTCGAAGGTGGGGCGGCCGAGCGCCGGCATCGTGCAGGGCTTGAGCGCGACCCCCATGGATCGGATGCGTGGCACGAGATGCGCGCCGAGCCGTTCCAGCGCGGCGAGATCACACCCCTCCTCGGCTGCGGCACCCAGCATCTTCTCCACGATCACCGTGCCGGCGACACCCCGGCGGCCAAAGCCCTGCGCGGCCGGCTTCACCGCGACATCATCGTCCACAAGGACGCGGGCGATCCGGTCGCCCCCCATCTCGGCCGCCATGTCGAAATTCATGACATCGCCCTCGTAGTTCTTCACCACGAGCAAGGCGCCGCCACCGGTATCCACCGCGCGGACGGCCTGCACGATCTGGTCGGGCGTCGGCGAGGTGAAAATCTGGCCGGGACAGGCCGCGTCGAGCATTCCCCGCCCCACGAAACCGATATGCAGCGGCTCGTGCCCCGCACCGCCACCGGAAACGAGCGCCACCTTGCCGGGATTGAGCTGCCGGCGACGCAGGAAACGCATTCGCGGGTCCAGTTCCAGCAGGTCGGCATGAGCCGCGGCAAAGCCCCGGAGGCTTTCCTCGAGGAAGGTATCGGGACGATTGATGAGCTTCTTCATCCATCGCCCTCCCGGTTGTCCGGGTCGATCTCGGAGCTGCTCGCCGCAAGATCGGCGATGCTCCGGGCCAGCGCATGGATGATCTCGTCCACCCTGCGGTTCATGGCGGGATGCCCCAGATCCGGCAATTCCACCACGATTCGCCGGGTCTGGCGCGGCGCGCGCATGGTCTCGAGCTTGCCGGGATGCGCCTCGCGATAGGCCGCGAGGAAGGCCTCGCGCTCGGGCGGAGCGAAATGGCAGATGGCGAAGATCGTCTCGAGATGCTGTGCCGGAATCGGAGTCGGATAGCTCGCATTGACGATCTGCGAGACGAAGCTGCGATTCTTGCCCAGGGCTTCCGCAAGGCGCTGGCGCGTGCCGGACGGGCGGTTCTCGATCACCGAGAGCAGGACTTTCTTGTAGGTCTCGATCGGGGAGATGTCGGCCGTTGCGCGGGTCTCGTTCATGGCTGGTCCCCGGTGCCGCGATCGATGGCGCCGCAATCGATGGTGCCGCGATCGATGGCGCCGCAATCGATCATGCTGATCTCGCTGATGACGCGCGCCAGATAGGGGGGCGCGACCGAGACGCCTTCAAGACCCAGTCGCAGGAGGGTTTCGAGCGTCGCGCGATCCGTGGCCGCGTCACCGCACAGCATCACCGGGCGGCCCAGAGTGCGCGCTTCCTTCAGGGCATGGGCGATCATCGCCATCAAGCCGGGATGCCGTGGGTCGGCAAGACCGCTGATTCGCAGATCATCACGCGCCGCGGCACAGGCAAACTGGGCGAGATCATTGGTCCCGATCGAATAGAAATCGACTGCAAACCGGCCGGCTGCCATGGCGGCGGCCGGCACCTCCAGCATCATTCCGAGCGGCGGGATTGCGAATGCCCGGCCCTCGGCCGCAAGTCCGGCGGCCGCCTTCGCGATGTGGTCGCGTGCTGCCAGCACTTCCGCAGGTGTGGTGACCATCGGCAGCAGGAGGCGCAAGGGGCCGAGCGCGGCAGCCCGGAGGATGGCCCGCAGCTGGATGCGGAACAGATCAGGGCGAGCCAGCGACAGGCGGAGGCCGCGCAGGCCCAGAAAGGGATTGCGCTCGCCCTCGACGGAATAGCCTCGCATCGGCTTGTCACCACCGGCATCGAGCGTGCGGATCGTGACCGGGAGGCCCCGGGCCCAGCCAAGCAGCCGCGCATAGATCTCGAGCTGTCGTTCCTCATCGGCAAGGGCGTGTTCGATCAGGAATTCCGTCCGCACGAGGCCGATGCCATCGCAGCTTTCCGGGGAAACGCCATCGAGATCCGCGAGCGTCGCCACGTTGATCTCGACCGCGATGCGACGACCGTCACGCGTCAGGGCGGGACCGGAAGCAACATCCGGCGCGGAAGCGGGAACCGGAGGGACGGCCGCACGCGCCAGGATATCCGGCGCGGGCCCGGCGATCACAAGGCCGGCATCGCCATCCACCAGCACCGGCCCGGACAGATCGGCCCACACCTTGCCCACTCCCACCACCATGGGGATGCCGCGCCCCCGGGCCAGCATGGCCACATGGCTCGCCGCGCTTCCTCCTCCCAGCACAATGCCGCTGCCTCTTTGCCAATCCATGCGCAGGAAGAGCGATGGCGTCAAATCCTCCGCCGCGAGAATGCAGCCGGGATGCAGGATGGTGGCCGCGCGCCCGTCCGGTCGCAGCTGGGCGAGAACCGCGTCGCGCAGATCGGCGAGATCGGTTGCCCGCGCCCGGAAATGCGGATCATCTGCGGCTTCAAGACACCGGATTTCGCTGGCCATGCCCTCGATCCAGGCGCGATCGGCGGGAATGCCGGCGGCGATCCGCGCTTCCGCTTCTCGCACGAGTTCGGGATCGTCGAGCAGCGCGATCTGGAAGCCAAGGATCGCGGCTTCCGCGCCCGCAAGCCGCCCTGCCAGCATTTCCAGCTCGGCGCGCACGGCGAGCATCGCGGCATCGAGCGCCGCGCGCTCGAGCGATGCGGTCGCTCCCGAACGGGGCTGGCCGGAAGCTTGCACCAGATGCTGGACAAGCCCGCCCGCCAGGCCCGGAGCGGCCGGGACGCCCGGAACGCGGCGCTCCATCGGGCTCAATCCTCGTCGAAATTGCGACGGATGAGATCCGCCACGGCCGTCACCGCCGAAGCCGCATCCGCGCCATGCGCACGCACGAACAGGGTCTCGCCCTGCGCGGCCTTGATGCGCATGATCCTCACGAGGCTCTTTGCATCGGTCCAGGGTCCATCCGGCGCTGTTGCGATCTCGATCGTCGCGCCAAAACCCTTGGCCACCTGCGTGAGCTTCACCGAAGGGCGCGCATGCAGTCCAATCGCGTTGGTCAGCTCGGCTGAATCGCGGGCCTCGCGCAGAAGGGCTGCTTCCTGCCGCATCAACGGCCTGCCATCAGTTCTTCCGCGGCATGGCGGACCACCTCCAGCGGTGAACCGCCAGAACTTTCGGTCGCGGCCATGATGGCGCCTTCAACAATCGGGGCGTTGCAGATGACGATGCGATCCCGCTGGGCCGGCGGCATGCGTTCGATGGCCATTTCGCTGTTGGTTTCGGCACCGCCGAGATCGACCAGCACGGCCACGCCCGCTTCCGACCAGGCGCGCTGGAGGGCGGCATGGATCAGCTCGACATTCGTGCCAACCCCGCCTTCGGGGTTGCCCCCCACGGCGGCGAGAGGCACGGCATCGCCCACCATCTGGCGGACCATGTCAGCCGTGCCCTCGGCCACCTTGATGGAATGGGAGACGATCACGACCCCGACCTTCGGCTCACCCAACATCAGTTTTCCCCACACAAGACGCGGCCGATAACACCAAGAATCAGACTGGCAGACCGCGCGCCGGGATCGACATGGCCAACGGAGCGATCGCCGAGGAAGGCCGCCCGGCCGCGGAGCGCCCGCATGGGCCGCGTCGCTTCGGCCGCATCTTCGGCAATCCGGGCAAGCTGGGCAACGGCCCCGGCACCCTTTTCAACCAGAACGGCATGGACCGGCACGAACACATCCAGCAGGGTCTTCTGCCCCCCCTCCGATTTGCCGCGGCGCTTCACATCCTCGATGGCCTGCCCGAAAGCGAGAATCCAGTCGTCGAGTGTCTGTGCATTCCCCCCGTGACGGCCCATGGACAGAGCCAGCGTGCCATAGAGCGGGCCTGCGGCCCCGCCGATGCGGTTCACGAGCAGGTATCCGATGGCTTCCAGTGCCGCGGCTGTGCCGAGTTCCGCGAGCGCATCCGCCTCGTGCAGCACGGCCTCGAAGCCCCGGCGCATGTTCACGCCATGATCACCGTCCCCGATCGCCTGATCGAGCCGGGTAAGCTCCCCCTCATGGGCGATCACCGCGCGCGCGACCGCGACGATGAGCGCCAGCCTGTCCTCACGTTCCATGCCGATCCCCGGCGAGGCCTCAGCCCCATTCTCCTGCGCTCCATCATCCAGCGCTCCATCATCCAGCGCCCCCTCCTCCTGCGCCCCCTCCTCCTGTGCCCAGCAGGATGGCAAGCCGGCCTCCTTCGCAAGGGGGATGAGGGCACGGGCCATCGCCTTAAACCGTTTCGAGCACGTCGAAGACCGCCGCAACCGCCATCGCGCCGGGATCGGGCGCACCTTCGAGATCCTGCGCGGCGAGATAGGCCGAGCGACCGGCACGGGCCTTCTGCATGGCGCGCGTCAGTTCGGCACCCATCCGCGCGGCACGGCTGGCGGCCGCCAGCCCACCCTCCTCGAAGGCCGCGAGGGCCGGGGCGAGCGCATCGATCATCGTCCGATCTCCCGGCCTCGCGCCACCATAGAACATCACGCGATCAAGCCCCGCGCTCAAGGCCGGGGCCAGGGTGAGCCCGGATTGCAGCGCGCCCGCCGTTGCCGTGAAGAAGATCGACAGGAGCACGCCGCTCGAACCGCCCATGCTCGTGGCCAGAGCCCGCCCGATGGCGGATGCCGTTCCAGCCGGATCATCGAGCGGATAACCGGCGATTTCGCCCAATACGCTGCGGGCCCCGGTGGCCAGCGTCGAACCCGTATCTCCGTCCCCGACCCGCGCATCCAGCGCGTTGAGTTCGGCCTCCATGCCGATCAGCCGCTCGCAGACAAGCCGAAGGATGCGCTCGGTTGTTTCATGGGCGCTGGCAGGTTCCGCCTTCCCGGTCGAGGGCGCCTGGACAAGCGGCCAGACCTCGATCACGCCCGGCGGATTGGCACCTGGCCAGGCTGGCGCCCCGACCGGCGCGAGCAGGGCTGCCTCGCGCGCCTCATCCAGCGCGATGAGCGAGATGGAAAACCCGTTCATGTTGAGCGCGGTCATCAGCGGCGCGGGGCCGATCAGCAGCCGCACACGCGGCGCGATCCAGGATTGCAGGATCTGCCGCGCGATCAGGCTCATCTCGAGCGGCGGCACCGCGCCGAGATTGTTGAGCATCAGCGCGAGAGGGCCGGATGAGGGAAGCGCCTCCCGCAGCCTTCCCAGCATGGTTTCCACGAGCTGGGCGGCACTGGCCATCGTGAACCGTTCGATACCCGGTTCGCCATGGATGCCGAGCCCCAGCTCGCCCTCGCCCGGCGAGAGCCGCTCATGAAAAATCTGGCCGGGAATGGAACAGGAGGACAGCGAGGCGCCAATGGAAAGGCTCGCCCCGGCAGCCGCCTTGGCCTCAGCCGCAACCGTCGCGAGATCGGCCCCCGTTTCAGCCCAGTACCCGGCGATCTTGTGCACGAAAAGCGTTCCGGCCACGCCGCGCGGGCGCGGATTGTCGGGGATCGCGATGTCATCGGCGACGATCACCATCTCGACGCGATAGCCCTCGGCGCGGGCGCGCTCGGCGGCGAGACCGAAATTCAGCCGGTCGCCGGTGTAGTTCTTCACGATGAGCAGGCAGCCAGGCGCCCCGGTCACGGCGCGGATCGCCGCGAGCACGGCATCGACGCTGGGCGAAGCGAAGATCTCGCCGGAGACCGCGGCCGTGAGCATGCCCTGCCCGATAAAGCCGGCATGGGAGGGCTCGTGCCCTGCCCCGCCGCCGGAGATGACAGCGACCTTCGAGCGGTCCCGATCGGCCCGGCAGATCACCTTGATGCTGGGATAGCCGTCGAGCCGGGCGATCTGCCCCGGCGATCGCGACAGCAGGAGGCCGTCAAGCGCCTCGGTGACGATGGTGTCGCGGGTGTTGAAGAAGTGGGTCATGGTCGCGCAACCTTGAGGAGAGAAGTCCGCGCATCAAGCGATGCGATGGCCTTCGGCATTGAAGAACAAGGGGTTTTCGAGACGAAGATCGACCGTCTCGCCATCGTGGAAGACGAGTGCCGGATCAGCGAGCATCACGAGATCATGCTCGCCGACAGCGAGATGCAGGTGGTTCTGGTCGCCCAGGTGCTCGATGCGCTTCACACGCGCCGAGATGTCGCCGGGAACCGTGGCGCGCAGCTTCGAGCGGCGATGCAATTGCACATGCTCGGTGCGAAGCCCGACGAGGGCGGCATCGAGCGGCGCGTTCCATTCACCCAGCACCGCCCGCGGCACGAGATTGATCGCGGGCTGGCCCAGCCGGCCCGCCACATAGGCACTGACCGGGTTCTCGTAGATCTCTCGCGGCGTTCCCACTTGCACGAGGCGGCCGTTCTCCAGCACGCCAATTCGATCCGCCATGGTCATGGCCTCCATCTGGTCGTGGGTCACGTAGAGAATCGTGGTGCGCAAATCCTGCTGGATGCGCTTCAATTCCACGCGCAGATCCGCGCGCAGCTTCGCATCCAGCGATGACAGCGGCTCATCCATCAGGGCGATGGCCGGCCGACGCACCAGCGCGCGACCGATGGCGACACGCTGCATTTGCCCGCCGGAAAGCTGGGTCGCCTTGTTGCCGAGCTTGGTGTCGATCCGCAACATGCGGGCGACCTCGCTCACGATGCGACGGATCTCCTCCTCCGGCAGGCGCCGCGTCGGCGCGCGCAAGGGAAAGGCGAGGTTTTCGAACACCGTGAGATGCGGATAGAGCGAATATTGCTGGAAAACGAAAGTCACGTCGCGCGCGGCGGGCGGCGCCTGCGTCACATCCCGCCCCCCGATGAAGACGCGCCCGGCATCCGGCGTCTCCAGCCCGGCGACAAGCCGCAGGGTCGTGGTCTTCCCGACCCCGGTGGGGCCAAGGAGAGCCACGAACTCGCCATCGGCAATGGTGAGGGAGAGGTTTTTCACGGCCTCGACGGAACCGAAAGCCTTGCTGACCTGCTGGAGAACAACCTCAGCCATGGCGGCCTCCTGTCGGCGCGACATCATGCAGCGCCGAGGCCAGGACCTTCCCGGTTCCGCCCCGGAAGAGCGAAAGGCGCTCGGGCGCGAAGGCGAGGCCGACATTCTCGCCGACACGGGCGGGAATGCTGGAGGCGATGCGCGCCTTGACGGTGGCACGGGCCGTGCGGACCGTGACAATCTGCATCGTGCCGAGATATTCCGTGCCAAAGACCTCGCCGCGCAAGGCCCCAGCCTCGGTCAGCTGAACATGTTCCGGGCGAACACCCAGCACCAGTTCGCTCTCGTCGGAGGCTTCGCGCAAGGCCGGCATGGCGATGCGCGCGCCATCCACCGTGACAATCGTGTCGCCCGGCGCGACCTGGCCCTCGAAGGGCAGGAAATTCATCGGCGGCGAGCCGATGAAATCCGCGACGAAGAGCGATGCCGGGCGATCGTAGATCTCCTGCGGCGAACCGAGCTGCTCGATCCGCCCCTCGTTCATCACGGCAATCACATCGGCCATCGACATGGCCTCGAGCTGGTCATGCGTGACATAGACCGTCGTGGCGCCCAGCCGGTCATGCAGGTTGCGCAGGTCCGTGCACATGATGTGGCGAAACTCGGCATCGAGCGCGCCCAGGGGTTCATCCATCATGAAGGCCTTGGGCTCGCGCACGATGGCGCGGCCGAGGGCGACGCGCTGGCGATCCCCGCTCGAGAGGCCCGAAACGGATTTGTCGAGCAGATGCGTGATGCGAAGCGTGCGCGCCGCTTCCTCCACGCGCCGGCGGATTTCATCGCGCCCCACGCCCATCGAGACGAGCGGAAAGGCGATGTTCTTGCGCACATTCATGTGGGGGTAGAGAGCGAAGAGCTGGAACACCATGGCGATGTCGCGCTCGCGGGCCCGCTTGAAGGTCACGTCCTCGCCATCGAGTTGGATCGAGCCGGAACTCGGCAGTTCAAGGCCCGCGACCATGCGGAGCGTCGTGGTCTTGCCGCAGCCCGAGGGCCCGAGGAGGCAGAAGAAATCGCCATCCCTCACGGTGAAGTTCGCGCCTTTCACAGCGGTGAAATCCCCAAAGGACTTCACGAGGTTCTGAACCCGGATCTCCGCCATGGCTCACTCCGGAAATTTCGAGACGATCGTGAACATCACGACGCCCGCGAGCGTGGTGATGAACGACCAGGTGAAGAGCGCCATGACGAAGGGCTGGAGCATCATCAGCACGCCGGCGGCGATCAGGGCGGTCGCGAGGTTCTCCATCGGGCCGCGACGGAGAAGCTTCGGCCATCGGGTGTTCCTGGGATTGGCCATGGTCATTTCCTCACGGCTCCGAAGGTGATGCCGCGCAACAGGTGCTGGCGCAGCAGCACGGTGAAGATGAGGATCGGCACGAGGAAGAGAACGGTGCCGGCGGCGACGGCCGGCCAATCCTGCCCGCCCTCCCCGATGATGATCGGGATGAACGGAGGCGCCGTCTGCGCCGCCCCGGAGGTGAGCAGCACCGCGAAGGCATATTCGTTCCAGGCGAAGATCAGGCAGAAGATCGCGGTGGCGACGATGCCCGTCACCGCCTGCGGCAGCACGACCTTTCGGAAGGCCTGCAGGCGCGTATAGCCGTCGATCATCGCGGCTTCCTCGTATTCGCGCGGGATTTCGTCGATGAAGCCCTTCAGCAGCCATACCGCGAGGCTCACATTCACCGAGGTATAGAGCAGGATCATCCCGAGCCGCGTGTCGGAGAGACCGAGTTCGCGGTACATCAGGAAGATCGGGATCGCGACGGCGATCGGCGGCATCATCCGCGTGGAAAGGATGAAGAACATGAGGTCATCCTTCAGCGGCACCTTGAAGCGCGAGAAGGCATAGGCCGCAGCCGTGCCGAGGGCGATCGAGAGGAATGTCGAACCAAAGGCGATGATCAGGGAATTGATGTAGCGCGGCACGTAATTCGACGGCCCCGCCACCACCATGCCGCGGGCGCGGGTGATGGTTTCGCAGGCCCCCTGCGGGGGGGGAAGCGACTGGATATATTCGGTCGTCTGCCGCGAGCGCGTCGAGAAGAGGTTGCAATAGCCTTCGATCGAGGGCTGGAATTCGACGAAAGGGATCACCTTCGGCGGGTAGTGGATCGAATCCGTCGGAGTCTTGATGCTGGTCAGCCCGATCCAGACCAGCGGGACGAGCGAGATCAGGGCATAAAACGCCACGAGGGAGCCGGCGATGAGCTTGGCGTAACCCGAGGGTTCGACCACTGAATGAGCGGAATTGGCGGCACTCATCGCGCTTTCACCTTGTTCAAGGTCTTCACATAGATGTTCGCGAGGCCGAACACCGCGACGAACAGGATGATGGCGAAGGCCGAGGAATAGCCTGTCCGCCAGGCCTCGAAGGCGGCGCGCTTCAGCGTGATGGAAGCGAGTTCCGTGGTGGAGCCCGGCCCGCCGGCCGTGAGCAGGTTCACCATGTCGAACATCTTGAAATTCTCGATGCCGCGGAACAGAACCGCGAGCATGATGAAGGGCAGGCACATCGGCAGCGTGATCGAGACGAATTGCCGGATATTCGAGGCGCGATCGACCTCCGCCGCCTCGTAGATGTAATCGGGGATGGAGCGCAGACCCGCAAGGCAGATCAGCATCACATAGGGCGTCCACATCCAGGTATCGACGATGATGATGGCCCAGGGGCTGAGCGTCACATCGCCGAGCATCTGGAAAGAGCCCGGGGGGATTCCGCCGAGAAATCCCACGACATAATTGAAGAGGCCGATCTGCGGCTGGTAAAGGAAGGTCCAGAAATTCCCCACCACGGCGGGCGAGAGCATCATCGGCACGAGGATCAGCGTGGTCCAGAAGCCGTGGCCACGAAACTTGCGGTCCACGAGATAGGCCAGCGCGAAACCGATCACGGTCTGCAGCAGGATCGTCCAGAAGACGAAATGCGCCGTGGCCTGCATCCGGAGCCAGATATCCGGATCGTTGAGGATCGCGACATAATGGTCGAAACCCACGTTCCGCAAAGGCGCGTTCGGGCGGTTCGCGCGGTAATTCGTGAAGGACAGGAAGATCGTCCAGAGCAACGGAAACAGGTTGATGGCCAGCAGCAGGGCCATGGTCGGGCCAATGAAGAGCCAGGCAATGGCCCGGTCGGAGAGCCCGGTCTGGACCCTCGGCGCGGAAGCCGTGTTGCGGCTCGGCGGCGCGGAGCCGAGCCCCGCGGGATCGGTGTGGCTGGTCATGGCGCACTCATCGGAACAGGGAGGGCAGGCTATCGGCCGGCCCGGAGGCCGGCCGACGATCACGCTCCGGAAGCGGGAGGAAACCGGAGCGATGGGTGAGGCTCAGATCTTGCCGTCTTCCTTGAACACCTTGGTCCAATCCTGCACGAGGCTGTCGAGCGCCTCCTTGGCGGTGCCCCTGTCGGCCACCACGAAATCATGCAGGCGGCGCTGCATCGCCTGCAGCAATTGGGCGTAGGACGGCTCCTGCCAGAAGTCCTTCACATTGCCCATGGCCTTGAGGAAGTCCGCCGCGAAGGGCGCCGACTTGGCGAAATTCGGGTCGTTCAGCACGGCCTTGTGGCAGGAATAGCCGCCCAGCGCCCACCACTTCTTCTGCACCTCGGGATCGGCGAACCACTTGATATAGGCAAGCGCCTCAGGTTGGTTCTGGGAGTAGCTGACCACCGAAATGCCCTGCCCGCCCAGCGTGGATCCCTCGGCTTTCTGCGCCGGGTTCACGAAGAAGCCGATCTTGTCGCCGCCGACATTGGGGTCCTTGAAGAGGCCCGGAAAGAAGGCGAACCAGTTCATCTGGAGCGCCACCTGGCCGGATTTGAAGGCATCAAGCCCTTCCTGCATATAGGCATTCGTATAGCCCGGCGGCGTGCAGCACTTGAAAAGCGACTTGTAGAAATCGAGCGCCTCGATGGCGTCCGGCGAGTTCACGAAACCCTGCATCTGGTATGGCTTCTGCGGGTTCTCGTAGCGGAAACCCCAGGAATAGAGCGCCGCAGTCGCACCCATGGTGATGCCTTCCGACCCGCGCTCGGTATAGATCGCCGCGCCATAGACCTTCTTGCCGTCGATCTCGCGGTTCTGGAAGAATTCTGCGATCTGCTTCAGCTCGGTCCAGGTCTTCGGCGGGGCGAGTTCGCGGCCATGCTTCTGGCGGAACTCGGCCTGCAATTCCGGCCGCCCGAACCAATCCTTGCGATAGGTCCAGCCCAGGGCGTCACCCATCGCCGGCAGGGCGTAGTAATTCGTGGAGCCCTTCGGCCAGGTCGAATAGGCCTCGACCGTCGCCGGCAGGAAGTCGGAAATCTTGATGCCTTCCTTCGCGAAGAAATCGTTCAGCTTCACATAGTGCTTGTTCTCGGCCGAGCCGCCGATCCACTGGCTGTCGCCAATCATCAGGTCGCAGAGCCTGCCCTTCGAGTTCAGTTCGTTGAGCATGCGATCGGCGAAGTTCGGCCAAGGCACGAACTCGAACTTCATGTTGATGCCGGTCTTCGCGGTGAAGTCCTTGGAAAGCTCCACCAGTGCATTGGCGGGGTCCCATGCAGCCCAGCACAGGGTGATCGTCTTGCCCTGCGCCAGCGCCGACGATGCCGAGCCCAGCATCGTGGAAGCGGCCAGAGCGGCCGCGAACATGAATTTCTTCATTTGCCCTTCCTCCAGGTTCCCCGAGGCGCAAAAGCCCGGGACTGTCCGACCGAGGCAATGGCGCCGCGGTCTTTCCGGTTGACGTTTCCTTCCCGCCCAGGACCGCTCTTTCATGCGGCGATCCTGTTCAGTGGATGTTGAGTAACATATGTTCACTGAACAAATCAAGCGCCGAGAACCAGCTCTTCCGGCGATCGGATCACGCGGCGAAAAATGGCCGGCCCCAAGCCGAAATTCCCGCTGATCGTTTTCCTTCGGAGACGTGAAAGCCATTCCGCGCCCGGCAAGAAGGTCGGGGGACCCACGCATTCTGGATTGCGTGAAGGACGGGGATCAACCGGATGCTCCCCTCGGGCGCCGCCCGAACGCAAGACTGGATAAAACGCGGTGGTACCCTCATGCTGGGGTCAAACCCGGACCCGGGAAATGTTTCGCGATCGGCGTCCATTGTGAAAAAACTCAGCTGCAAAAGGTCAGCTGCAAAAAGTCAGCCGCAAGAAGTCAACGAAGGAAAAATCCCATGTCGAAAAAACTCGGCCACCTTGCCGTCAGCGGTCGCTGGGACAACTGGGTGGCGATCATCGATGTCGAGAAGGCTCTCCTGCCCGAGAATGACGCAACCGACCATGCCGTGATTTCCAGACCTCGCGTCACCCCGGACGTCGATTGTGATGGTGACGGCATCCCGGAAACCCCGGCAAGCGGGCAACCCGTGGTGGTCACTGTCGATCAGGACGGGCAGTTTGCCTATGTCGTCAATCATTCGGGCGCAGCAACGCCGGCAGCCGCCGGCCAATATCAGCACGGGCATCCGGGGCTGATCACCGTGCTCGATCTCGATGACGCCCTTGATCCGAAGAATGACGGAACGCTCGGTGCGGTTGCCGCCTTCATGCCGACTGGCAGGACCGGACCGGTTGGCGCGGGCCTCACGCCAGACGGGAAAACCCTTCTGGTGAATTGCGGCGAGGCCGCCGGGAGCGAGGATGGTGGAAATGAGCTGACCGCGATCGACATCGGCACGCGCCAGCCGGTCTGCCACATCCCGCTGAAGGAAAACCACCTGCACCCGGCCAGAGGACCGAGCCGTCACGACAGTCCGCATCCGAGTTTCGGACGCTACCCCAATCCAACGGGACTGGCGATTACACCCCTGAACGGCGGAACGGCCTTTATCGGCAATGGCGGATTCAGCGATGTTTCCGTGATCGATATCCGCGCGGCTTTGGCCGGCGATCCCGCCGCGGAGCTGAACCGGGTCGCGGTCGAGACCGGCCCCTTTGGTCTGGCAGCCAGTCGGGATGGCACATTGGTCGCCGTTGCCGCACGCGAAAGCATGTCGGAGGCTCATGAAGGCTCGACCATCTCGATCATCGACGTCGCGCGTGCCGTGGCGGGTGGAAAGGATGCGGAAGTCGCAAGGGTCCATGTCGGCAGCGATGACCGCGCGGAACGCACGCGACCATTTGCCGTCTGCTTCACACCGGATGGCCGCCATGTCGTCGCGACGTGCTTCCGCGCCAACACGATCTCCCTGATCGATGTGCGCGATGCCATTGCCGGCCGGCCATCCGAGGTGCTCCGGTTGCACCCGCAGGCTCCCGGCAGCGCAACACCGCGCCCGCGCGGCATCACGATGGTCGGGGATCGTTACGCGGCGATCATCGGCGGAGCAAAAACGGGGTCGCGCAGCAGCATCGTCTGGCTGCTTGACCTTCCGGCCGGCCGCATCGTTTCGACCGTGACGGAGGTCGGGAATGAATCCTACATGCTGGATTCGATACCCTTCCGCGCAGCAAGATGAATCGGCAAAAGGCGGTCGAGTTCCTCGATTGACAACCGGAAATGCGATGGTAGCTTGATTTATAATACAAAATTAAAAACGACAACCGGGATGGAAACCATGCTGATCTCACGCCGGAATCTCCTCTGTGCTGCATCTGCCGCGCCTCTCATGGCATCCATCGGGCCGGGCCGTGCCCAGTCCCCATGGACACCGACCCGTGAAGTCGAATTCGTGATTCCCTTCGCGGTTGGCGGCGGCGCCGACTTGCTGGCGCGGGTCATCCACAAGATCATGGTCGACGAGAAACTCGTCCCCGTGCCCATCGTCCTGAACAACAGGCCGGGCGGCGGCGGTGCCGTGGGTCTTGGCTATGTCACGGCGCGCAAGATCGGTGATCCGCATACGATCATTGTCGTGAACGGGACAACGCAGATCACCCCGATCCTGAACCCGGCCGCCAAGACACTCTCCGAAGTGCGCCCCTCGATGAATGTCATGCTCGATGACTTCCTGTTATTCGTGAAGAATGACGCGCCGTGGAACACGGCTCAGGAATTTGTCGCCGCGGCCAGGGCGCGCCCAGCAAAGAGCATGGCCTTCGCAACCGGCGGCACGACGGATGTGATGGCCATCACCGTTTTTTCGAAGACAACCGGCACCGAGTTCAATGTGCTCAATTTCAACAGCGGCGGGGAAGCGCTCACGCAGCTTCTCGGCGGTCACGTGCAGGCATGCATGGGCAATCCGCTGGAGTTCATCGGTCACCTGGAATCGAAGGCCGTGAAAGCCCTTGGTGTGTTCCGCGATACGCGCTTCCCGGCTCTCCCCAATGTGCCGACCATGAAGGAGCAAGGCATCAACGCGCCAAACTTCCAGATGTGGCGTGGCATGGCCACTCCGCGCGGCACGCCCGATGATGCTGCGCGCTACTGGGAAGGCATTTTCCAGAAGGTCGTCGCAACGCCCGCCTTCAAGGCATATCTGAAGGATAACTTCGCTTCTGATGCGCCAATTGCCGGCAAGGCTTTCGAGGATTTCATCGCCGCCCAGGAGAAACTTTACAGGGACCTTCTCGGAAAGCCGGCGACCTGATCCATGAGGCTCCGGGCCGCTTCCGGCGAGATATTTCTCGCGCTTGCATTTGTTGGGGCCGGTGCCTTCTGGGTCCTGACGGCACTGGGAATGCAACTCTGGGAAGGTTTCGCGCCGTCAAGCGGTTTCCTTCCCCTTGTTTACGGCCTTCTTCTCATGGGCCTGTCGGTCGCGGCACTTCTTCTTGAAGCTCGCCCCAATGACAGGACGGAAGAGTCGAACGCGACGATCAGGCAGCCCCTGATCGTGATTGCCGCAATGGCGGCAGGCGTGGCGGGGCTGGAGGTCGCGGGCTTCGCCGTTTCGATCTTCCTTACGATGTTTTTCCTGTTGAAGGTCACAGAAAGGCTGCCGCTCCTGCCGTCTTTGCTGACGGCCGGCGGCACTGTCCTGATCTTGAGACTGGTTTTCCGGACCTGGCTGGGTGTGCCCTTGCCCAATGGCCCCTGGGGGTTCTGACCGATGTCCGTTCTCGCCGATCTTGCCGCGGGCTTCGCCGGAGCACTGACCCCGTGGAATCTTCTGATGTGCTTTGCGGGCGTATTTGCCGGGCAGCTTGTCGGCGCGCTGCCGGGCATCGGCCCATCTGCTGCCATTGCGCTTCTGCTGCCGCTGACCTTTGGCGGCGATCCGACCTCCGCAATCATCCTTTTTGCAGGGATCTATTATGGAGCGCAATATGGCGGCACGCTCACCTCGGTATTGATCAGCGTCCCCGGCGAACCATCCAGCGTGATGACGTCTCTGGATGGCTACCAGATGGCCCTGAAAGGAAGGGCCGGAACAGCTCTCGGTATTGCGGCGATCGGATCGTTCTTCGCCGGAACGATTGCGACGCTGGGCCTCATGATCCTGGCCCCGCCCCTCGCCCGCGCCGCCTTGGCCTTCGGTCCACCGGAATATTTCGCGCTGGTCGTCCTTGGTCTGACGGCGCTGGCGGCGGTTGGCGGATCGGTGCTCAAGGGACTTTCCGCCGGTGTGTTCGGGCTGCTGATCAGCACGATCGGCATTGATCAGCAAACCGGGGTCGCGCGCTTTGCCTTTGATCAGGTCTGGCTGCTGGATGGGATCGGGTTCATCGTGATCACGGTGGCCCTTTTCGGAATTGGTGAGGTTCTCTCGAGTGTCGGCAAGCCCGCGCCGGCACCCATCACGAATGTTGGCAACGTGCTTCCGAGCAGGGAAGAATGGCGACAGAGCCGCATGCCGATCCTGCGGGGCAGCGTGATCGGCTTTCTTGTTGGCGTGCTTCCCGCAACCGGCGCCACCATTGCTTCCTTTATTGCCTATATTGTCGAGAAGAAGGTCTCCAGAAATCCCGAGAAGTTCGGCACCGGAGCCATCGAGGGCGTGGCCGGCCCCGAGGCCTCCAACAATGCTGCGGCGGGTGGTGCCATGGTGCCCATGCTGGCGCTCGGAGTCCCTGGATCGGGCACAACAGCGATCATCCTCGGCGCCCTGATCATGTTCGGCATCCGCCCGGGGCCGGAACTCTTCGACAAGAATTCGGCTCTCGTCTGGACGGTGATCGCGAGCATGTACATCGGAAATGTCATGCTGCTCGTGATGAATTTGCCGCTGGCAGGTCTTTTTGCGAAGCTTTTACGTGTGCCCTACCCGTATCTCTACCCCCCTATCCTGGCCTTGTGTGTCGCGGGCGTTTATTCGCAGGCCAACTCCATCCAGGATGTCTGGATGCTGTTGGGATTTGGCGTCCTGGGCTGGCTCATGATGCGTTACGATTGGCCAGCCGCTCCGATGATCCTCGGGCTTGTCCTCGGCGTGATCTTTGAAAACTCGCTGCGGCAATCCATGACCCTTTCGCATGGAAGCCTCACCATTTTCTTCACCCGTCCCGTCTCGGCCTTCCTCCTCGCTTGTTCCCTGTTGGCGATCACGGCACCGCTCATCATCAAGCTGATGCAATCCCGCAAGCAAGTACCCGCCTGAGCATATTCTGAATTTTTGATGCAACTTAAAGGCATGATATATGCACAGAGAATGAGCATGTATTGGAAAAAGTGAAAAGTGATTTTTGACTGAAAAAAGCACCAACAATGGAATTAGAATTACTTTCAGTCGAAATTCGAGAGCGGATTCCGATCTGATTGAATCAGAGCGCCGATTCTGATTTATTATGATTTCACGCATTTTATTCGACCAAACGGTATCCGCTTGGTCGGAAAATGCTCTGAAGGTTCGAATGCTTGCGCAGGCTGAATAAGGTGAATTTGGAAAAACCGGATGTTGTTTTGATTGCGCCGATAGAAAATTCTGATCCTGAATCGCCGGTTTTCAGGATTTGCAGCGGAGCTTTCCAAGATCGGCCATACGCCCGCGATGCAGAGCTCAGCCCCCAATCTGCTGGCCGCGCCTTACGCGAAGGATGCCATCGCGTTTGGGTCAATCGGGGCTCAGAAGAAAATCGGGATACCGCCGGGGCACACGCCGCTGCCGTCGGCTCCTTGTTGAACAACCGCGCCTTCGGGTTTTCAAGAACAGCCCCGAGATCATCCGCCTCGTGGTCCGGAGGCATGTCCGCCATGCGCTCGCGCTGAGCAAAGTCGAGGACCAGCTGCACGAGCGCGGCATCGAGAACGCATGGAACCAGGCCAAGCGGCGTCTGGCGAATTGTAACGGCATTCCGAAAGGTCAGGAATCATCGCGAGGAGACAGTTTTCTCAGCTCGTCCAGCAGCGCATTCGGCACGCTGATCCCTTCTTCCTCACTGCGCTGGCGGGCAGCGTGGCGGCGATCGGACGGCAATCGAATGCCGGGTTGCGTGCGCGCATCGGCAAAGAAGTTTTCGGCCTGCTGCTGCCAATCGTTGGCCAAACCGGAGTTGAACAATGCCGGGCTCATGGCGATCAGCAATTCCCCGCCCAATGGCGGGCCGCCATCGCCATTGTCCAATGCAGCGGCCTGCCGGCTTGTGGGCTCGCCGATCAGCGGTCCGGCCAGCAACTCCACCATCATGGCCAGGGCTGATCCCTTGTAGCCGCCGAAGGGCAGCAGCGCTCCGGCCAGAGCGGCCTGAGGGTCGCGTGTCGGCTCGCCGGAGGCATCAATGCCCCATCCCTGCGGCAGCATTTTTCCGGCACGGCTCATCAGCTCGATTTCACCACGCGCCACCACGCTGGTTGCGAAATCGAAAACGAAGGGGCGCTGGCCCTTTCTTGGCCAGCCAAAGGCAATCGGGTTCGTGCCCATGAGTCGATGCGTGCCGCCATGCGGTGCCACGATGCATTGTCCGATCGTGAAAGCCCAGCATGCAAGCCCCGCCGCAACGATTGGGTCAAGATCATGCCAAAGAGCCGAGAAATGATAGCAGTTGGTCAGCGCGAGTGCGGCAATTCCATTGGTTTCGGCGGCCTCGATCAAGGCGGTCAACCCGATGGAATGGGCCGCCGGGGCAAAGCCGTTATCGCCATCAACGCGGATGAAGCTGCTGGCGATGCGCTCGCACCGTGGCCGCGCCAATACGTTGACCCGCCCGCTGCGAATGCTGCCGACATAGCCGATCAGCCTGTAAAGTCCGTGCGAGTGAGAACCGGCAGCCTCGGTGACGGCCATTGCCCGCGCAATCGGACCAGCCTGATGATCCGCCAAGCCGTTGTCGCGAAGGATCCGGAAAGCGAAATCCTCCACCTCGGCAATCGTCATCATCGTGGTTGGAGAGTGTACCAAGGCCCGCCGCCTATCGGAAAATGGCTACAGCTTCACGAGCTGATTTGCCGAAGGTGAAATGTTAGGGGGTTATCCCCTTCGCGAAATGGGCACAGGCCATCCGGATTCGATCCGTGAGGCTGTGGTGAATAACGTCACGGGCTTTGTTCAGCGGTCCGCATCGGGTTCCGGGCATCGGTTCCAACGATCACCCACAGCCCTGCACCCACCAGCGCCTCGACGCCCGTCATGCGTTGCTCGTCGGTGAGAAGAGGCCAGCCCTCGTCGAGCCGCAATGGACCACGCCAGCCACGCCGGCCGCAACCCACTCCTTGCCCTTGCGCGTCAAGGCACCAAAGTCGGAAGAGCGATCGGCCCGGCAGCGCGTCATCAGGGCCGGCAAGAGAGCCGGCAAGAGGGCCGGCAAGAGGGCCGCCACCCAGAAAACGTTGTGGTTCATTGGTTTTCCAACGCTTGAGCGCGCCGCCGCGCGCGGCGGCAGCGCGCTCTCTCCCGGTTTGCTAGATTGAGGCACCCAGCTTGCGCAGGCTCGCGATGACTGGAGCTTTCGGCATCCAGATCTTGTCGAACTCGGCAATGACGGCCTCGGTATCCGCGACCGCCACCTGACGGATCGGAATCGGTGCCTTCTTGAAGTTTTCGATCAGGTTCGGCTCATCGCCGGCAAGGCTGTCGATCTGGGTATCCAGGGTCTCTTTCACCATTCTCGTGATGATCTCCTTGTCCGCCGCCGGCAGCGTCTGCCAGACGCGGCCTGAAACGAGGGCGGCAAACGGCATGAAAACCGCATTCATCTGCAGGATGACCTTGGAAACCTTGTCGAACCGCTGGTTCCAGGAAAACTCCAGATCAGCCTCCAGCCCATCCACCTGCCCATTGGCCATTGCATCGTAAACCTGTGGCGTCGGGATCGGCGTCGGGGCGGCGCCAAGCAGCTGGTAAAAGTCCCGATAAACGGGGGTCGGATTGATCCGCAGCTTCATGCCCTTGATGTCCGCGAGCGATTGCAGATCCCTCGAAGAGAAGATCGCGCGCATCCCGGTGATGCCCCAGCCCAGGCCGATCGTGCCTGTCTCGCTCGGGAGCACATCGAACAGCTTCACCACCTCCGGATGACGCACAAACTTGGCGACTGCCGGTGTTGAACGCACCAGATAGGGAGCGTTGATCGCGGCCAGATGCGGAACGCGCGAGCCAAGTTCGGCAGCCTGGATGAAGCCCATGTCAAGCGCACCCGACTGAAGCTGCTGCATCATGGCCGATTCGTTTCCAAGTTGGCCCGAATGGAACACCGTCATCGTCAGGCGACCATTGGTGGCAGCCTTGAGCTTTTCTCCCAGCGCAAGCGCGGCCTTGTTCCAGGAATGGCCAACCGGCGTGATGATGCCGAGCCGGAACTCCTTTGCCTGAGCAAGCGCCAGCGAGGGAGCGGCAAGTGGCAGCGAGGCGCCGACTGCGAGAATCTGGCGGCGGGACAATGTCATGATATTCCTCCTGGTTTTGTCTTGAGGTTCATTTCAACAGGGCGAGCGACAACCACGGGTAAACGGAGAGCAGGATGAGCAGCAAACAGGCCACGCCAAAGAATGGAAGGGTCACCATGAACATCCGCCCGGCTTTTGCGCCTGTCACAGCGGCGGCAACAAAGAAGCACAGGCCGACTGGCGGCGACAGCAAACCCAGTACCAGGTTGATGACAACGACCACGCCGAAATGGCGGGGATCAATCCCGTAGATTTCGGTTGCTATCGGCAACAGGATCGGCACCGTCATGATCAACCCCGGAATGCCGTCAATGACCGTCCCGATCACCAACAGAATGACGTTGGTGAGCAACATGAAACTGACCGGATCCTTGGCGACGGTCTGCACCCACGCAGCCGTTGCCTGCGGAACTTTTCCATAGATCAGCACCCACGAGAAAACCGCCGCAGCTGCCACCAGAAACAGCACGATCGCCGAATAGATCCCGGCCCGAAGCATCATTTGCGGCAGACGGGAAAATTTCAGTTCTTTCGTCCAGTACCTGCCGATCAGGGCTGCTGCGACGGCTCCGACGGCGGCAGATTCGGTTGCATTGGCGAGACCGGTCAGGATCGACCCGACAATAATGATCGGGATCAGCATGGTCGGCGCAGCCCGGAGGATGGTCAGAACCCTCTCCCGTGGCGTCTGCTCAAGGGCCCGGGGATAGTTGTAGACGAACCCCAGGAGGGCAATCACGCCGAAGAACAGGCCCGTGAGAATGAGCCCTGGCAGGATACCCGCGACCAACATGTCGCTGACCGAAATCTGCGCCATCACGCTGTAGACGACAAACATCACGGAAGGCGGAATGATCGGCCCCAGCATGCCGCCATAGGCTGTCAGCCCAGCCGCAAAATCCTTGTCATAGCCCTGCTTTTCCATCTCCGGGACCATGATCTGCGACATGATCGCGACCTGGGCCGTGGCTGAGCCCAGGATGGAGGCCACGAACATGTTGGCGAGGATGTTGACATAGGCGAGCCCACCCTTGAGCGCGCCGACAAACGCCATGGCCAGATCGACGATGCGCCGCGTTATGCCGCCGCCGTTCATGATCTCCCCGATCAGAATGAACAGCGGAATCGCAATCAGCCCGTAGCTGTCAACCCCGCCGAACATCTGCAAGGGATAGGACTGGAACAGAATCGGATTGCCGGAGGCCACCACGAAAGCAATGCCCGCAATGCAAAGGCAAAGCCCGATCGGCACGCCAACAAGCATGACCACCAACAGCGTCGCGCCGGTCAGCATGTCAATTGATGCCTTCCAGGTTGGACTGAAGGAAGTTGGCGTGTTGTTCGCGCGGAACAAGGCCAAGCTCTTCAAGCAGGTTGGCAACACTGTGTATTGTCATGCAGACGGCGAAAAACGGCATGATCATGTAGAGCATCCAGAGCGGCCAGTTCAGCGTCTGAGTCCGCTCGGTGTAGATGAAATTGAAGGTCTCGCTGGAGAATTTTCGCGCATCGAACCCGGCGCGGGCGATGCCGACCGGATCAAGCCAAAGCACGCACATCCAGATCAGAAAAAGGCCGAACAGGAGAACGATGAAGGTCGAAATCACCTTTGCAACACCGACCCATCGCTCCGAAAATCGCTCGGTCAGCATCGTGACGGCAAAATCCATCCTCAGCCGCGTCATCGCGGACGCGCCGACAAAGGTGAGGAACACGACCGAATAGACCGCAGCTTCGTCGATCCAGTAGAGCGGAATACGGGTATAACGAGTGACAACGTTCAGCAAGATCAGGCCAGTCAACAGAGCCATGAGCCCCGCGACAAGAATGCGCTCGGCTGCCAGCAGCCTGCCGGAAACCCACATGATACCCCGAAAGACAAGGCGAGGGCTCGCCGCAGAAGCCGCATCCGTGACCATCGAAGCCGTGCTCTCCCAGCGACAACTCAAACTAAAGTATATTGTATAAAATCAGGCTGTCAAATAGCGTTCCCCTGGGATTGCTCTTGCAGGCCAGGTGGGGCGATGCCGGTGCCCGGGAATGACGGTCGGGCATGCCACTCGATGATGGGGATCAAGATGAATCGGCGCATAGCTCACCGGACATTGTCCGCGCTGATCGTGGACCAGTTACGACAGTCGATCCTCGCCGGAGTGCATGTCGCAGGGACGCAGTTGCGCCAGGATGCCCTCGCCGAAACCTACAATGTCAGCCGCATTCCGGTTCGTGAAGCGCTGTTCCAGCTGGAGGCAGAAGGACTTGTTCGCATCGCGCCGCACAAGGGCGCGGTCGTGTCCGAGCTTTCGCTGGAAGAAATCAACGATGTCTTTGACCTGAGGGCCATCCTCGAACCACGCCTGCTGGCACATTCGTTGCCGCTGCTCGATTCATCCGACTTTGACCAGCTCGAGAGCATCCAGACACGCTTCCGGAACTCGATCGCGACGCGCAATATCCGTGAATGGGGCGAGATCAACGCCGAGTTCCACCTTGCGCTCTATTCGCGCGCCTCCCAGCCTCGCTCGCAAGCCATCGTTGCCGGCCTTCTCCAAACCAGCGACCGCTACACCCGCCTCCAGCTGTCGAACACCGCTGCAATGGATACGGCTGAAAAGGAACACGCCGAACTGATCGCTCTGTGCCGGGCCAGGAAAGGTGATGAGGCCTGCCGCTTTCTCGCTCAGCACATCGAAACGGTTCGGCAGGGGTTGTTGCGCGTGATCGACGTCAGGGCCGGACTCTAACTCCGCGTGGAGGAAAATCTCAGTGGCAGGTCAATTGGCGAGCGGAACTCGCCCGGGCGGCTACGGCGGAAGGGCCTGACCGACTCTGGTCTCTCATCATCGCCGCATCGGGCGGCGTGGATGCGAATGCTTCAGCCACAGAAGCAACCTGACGGTGCTGCCGGACAGACCGGAAAAGTCCTGAAAGGTCCCCTGCCCCGGCCTGGATCAGGCCGCGCAAGGTTGACTCCACCCGGCCGGAGCCGCGGCGCGCCGCTGCTTGAATGCCGGCCCGGATGTCAGGTTTCGTTCCCGGTTGAACCGAAGATCCGCGAAGCGAATTCTCGACACGCTTGTTCAGCCTGCGGCCAACCTCGCAGCGGAACTCGATCTTGCAGCCACGGATGGCTCTGCCGGTCTCCTCGCCCCCTCAAGATCTCCGTTCGGCCCGTCCGGCCCATCCGAAACCTCGCGACCTCGCCAAACCCGGAATGGGTGACGTCGCTTCAGGTGCTCGCGGGCAATCCAAAAGTCCAATTCGCCAGACGAATACGTCTGTTCGTCCCCACCGCAAGATCTCCCGCGCCGTCATCAGCCTTCAGGCACCCGTGCCAGCCAACGGAGTTTCAAGGGAGCGACCCGCCTTACGGGCCGCTTCGCTTCAGCCTTTCAAGGCCTTGGGCTGTCCAGCCCGGCGCGTCGGTGAGCGATGCCCATGCATCGACGTAATGCGGAAAGGCATACACATGCCCGTGGCCTTTCGGCGGCAGGGTGGCCAGCATGACGTCGAATGTCAGCTGGAGGAACGTAACGATCGGGATCCATACGAAATCGGGTGAAACATCCGGTCCCATCGGCTGCGCCATCCATGCGGGGCGTCGCCAGAGTGAACGCGGATCGTAGAAGACAATCGCATCGCTCGCATATTGCAGGAAGATGATGCGATACGGTCCCCAGGGCTTATGGGAATCGCCGAGATGGTTCTGTTGGGCGGTGAAGCGGATGACGGAGCCATCGCGGAACCGCGGCAGCCAGGCTGGACTTCCGGCATTCCGGTTCGCGGTGATGTTGCGCCAAGTCTGGCTCGCGAAAGGTGGACCGGCCCACAAGGCACCCGCATAGGGATCGGCGATCACCTGATGGAGATCATGACTGAGATCGGAATTATAGGCACCAAGGCTCAGGCCATGAAGGAAAAGGCGGGGGCGGCTCTCGCTCGGCAAGCGCGTCCAGTGCCCGTAAACGGCAGCGAACACGGCGCGTGCCGTCTCCGCGCCATAGGCCGGCTCGGTCAGCAACGCAATCCAGCTCGCCAGATAGGAATACTGCACTGAAACAGTCGCGACATCACCGCGAAGAACATGCTCAAGTGCGGTCTGGCTCTCTGGATCGACCCAGCCTGTGCCGGTGGGCGTGACGATGACGAGGTTCGCCCTGTCGAATGCCCCGATGCGGATCAGCTCGGCCAGCGCCAGCTCCGCGCGCGCAACGGGATTTTCAGCTGAATTGAGCCCGACATAGACCCGCAAGGGTTCGCGCGCAGTCAAACCTGAAAGCTCGGAAATCCGCATGGCATTCGGGCCGGAGGAAACAAATTCCCGCCCGGCACGCCCCAGGCCCAGCCAGGCAACCAGCGAACCGGGGCCTCCGGTCTTGTAGGCCTCCGTTGGCTGCGGACTCGCTTCCTCGAAGAGCGCATTGAGCTTCTGGTAGGAAGCGTCGAGCAGGCGCAGGGCGCTGGCGGCGAGCACGCCGTTCCCGATCATCCAGAAAAGCGCCGCAGTGAGTGCGATACCGAACAAGGCCGCCTGCGGGCCCGGAACAAGGCGTCCAAGGCGGAATGTGAGGCTTTGCGCCGTAAACCGGATCAATCGCCCGATCAGAAGCAGCACAAGGAACAAACCGAAGGCAAGCCCCGCGATAAACAGGGAACTGCCGCCATCCACGGGCGGCATGTCCATCAGGGCTCGGAGCCGGTTCTGCCATCCAGAGGCCCACCATAACGCCAGAGCGCTCGCACCGGTGCAGGCAAGGATCGCCAGCCCATTGCCGAACGCACGGACCCGCCCCTCGAAAACCGGCAATTCAAGCCAAAGCCAGAGGCTGCGGAGAAGAACCCCCGTCCCGTAGCCGGCAACCAAGCAGAAGCCGCCCAGCAGCCCCTGGATGACGGGCGATCGCGGCACCAGGCTCGGAGTCAACGATGCGGCGAAGAATAGCGTGCCAATCATCAGGCCTATACCTGAAAACGACTGCAGCATCACCACGCGGCGGGTATCAGCCTTCAGCGACAAATACTTGACCCCGATTTTCCATTGACATCCCAGCCTGGCGCGACCCCATGCCTGAACTCAGCAACCTCGCTCATGATCCCCTCAACTCTCGTTGGCGGGCCTCGTTCGGCGCCCGGTTGGCAGCGGGCTGCCCATACCGGATTTGGAAGCTCTATCTTGCGGCGCGTGCTTCGCCACCCGGCGACGCAAGCGGCAATGCCGCAAGGGGCAGACCATGAACAACATCTCGGGTTTGCCCCAGGAGAGCACCTTACCGAAGGATGCCGTCGGACCAAGGTATCGGTCGGCGCGGAAGTGTCAATTCGCTCCTCCGTCGACACGGGAAAAGGGGTAAATCCGAATTTGCCGGAAGGGAAGATCAGGCAGGGACCGGCTTCTCCTTTGGAAACGAACCTTTTTGGCAGTTTTGCCTTGATGATTATCGTCGCTCATCTACCATTTCCGGCCTGAGCAGGAGGGAGCGCAACATGACCGGCATGTGCAGGCTCGCGCGCATCATTGTGCTGCTGGGTGGCATTTCTTTTTTCGCAAGCGTTTCTCTGGCACAAGCGCCGGAAACCAATCGGATTCTCATCGATTACAGCGCACCGTCCAACCCTGCGCATCGGGCCCTTTACGAGAGGCTGAAGCAGAAGGGCGCCCTCGAACGAATCCAGATGCTCCTGTCCCCTTTTCGCCTGCCGCGGCCGCTGACCATCCGCACGGCGGGTTGTGATGGCGAGATCAATGCCTGGTTCGAACTGGATTCCGTCACGGTCTGTTATGAATACATCGAATATGTGTTCGAAAGTGCCGCAAGCTGGAAGCGCCCGGAATGGGTGAGCGAACACCACGCGATCATGGGCGCCATGATTGATGTGTTCCTGCACGAGGTCGGACATGCCCTCTTCGATTATCTCGACATCCCCATCTTTGGCCGGGAAGAGGATGCGGCCGATCAGTTCGCAGCCTATATGCTGCTGAGCCTTGGTCGGCAGGATACGCCCCAACTCATGGCAGGCATCATCTACATCTACCTGAACGAAGCGGGCGTCCGCGATTTCTCGGTCCTCAATCGCAAGAGGCTTCGCATCGTCGATCACAAGCAGCATGCCGATGTGCACAGTCTGCCATTGCAGCGGATGTACAACACGCTCTGCCTCGCCTATGGCGCAAATCCTGCTGTATTCAGGGAAGCCGTTGAACGCGGCGCCTTGCCCGCCGATCGAGCGGAAAGCTGTGCCGACGAATTCCAGCAGGTGGAAAAGGCCTTTCGCAAGCTCATCCAGCCCCACATCGATCTCGATGTCTTGAAGAATGTGCTTTCGAGCGACACGCTTTCATTGGGGCGGAAGGTCGAGCCGTAAGGCGTCTCATGTTTCAGAGGTTTTTCGTTCCTCGCCAGGCCGGCGCGCCGTCTTCATGCCGGGTTCGGAAAGCCTCGTTGCTGATCCGTCAAACCGCGTCAACAGGCCGGGCACATCACCGATCCCTGTCTCGGGGCCGCCGCCACTCCTTGAAAGTGTCGGTGAGGCCCCCATGCGTGGTTCAGGGCATCCGCCCGGCAAGTGGATACCGGTTGGCGGAAAATGCTCTAGCATCTGATCACCACGGACCTGCCGACGGAGAGGGTCGAGCAGTCTCGTGCTGCTGCGTCGAGCAGGCTGACAAGGGGCTTGTGGCTCATCGGCGCGATGGTTTCCGGTGTCAGGCAACGGGCGCGCCGGACGGCCCATTCCTCGTTCCGCTCGAGCAGGATGGCGCGGGCGGCACCCCGCGTGGAAAACGCGACAAGCCCTTCAGGCGGCGGGCCGCAGCACGATCTTGGCGGCGATCGCCCTGCCCGCGTCGATGTCGGCGAAAGCGGCAGCGCCCTCGCGCAGGGGCCGCTCCTCGATCCAGCCCAACTCCCCGAGGCGGCCGGCAGCCAGCGCGTCCACGCCATGGATGAAGTCCTGCGGCGTGTAGCAATAGGAGCCGGTGAGAGTGATCTCCTGAAGGGTGATCTTGCGGATGTCGAGGCCCTCGTGCCCCGGCAGGAGCCCGAGATGCACGATGACGCCGCCGGGCCGGACCATGGCGCAGGCCGCCGCGCGAGTCGCGCCCGCGCCGACCGCATCGATCACGAGGTCGATGGAATTGGCGGCGGGCGAGAACACGTCGCCCGGCGCATGGGTGGCGAAGCCCTCGGTCCGCGTGATCGCCGCCTTGCGCAGGGGATTGGCCTCGCAGATCAGGATCTCGCCCGCGCCGAAAAGCCGCGCCACGATGGCCGCCGCGAGCCCGATGGCACCCCCGCCGAGGATCACGACTCGGGCTGCGGCGAGCGGCAGATGGAGCTTCTGCATGCCCAGCCGGACCGCATGCCAGGATACCGCGATGGGCTCGGCGAGGGCCGCGTGGGCGATGGGCAGGCCGTCGGGAACGGCGACGAGGTTGCCCTCCGGGATCGTGACATACTCCGCGAAGGCGCCAGGGCGCGGCGGCATGGATAGGATCTGGCGTGTCGGCGAGAGGTGCCAGCGTCCCTCCCGCGCATAGGGGCAGGCGGGATCGACCACCAGCGGATTGATGGTGACGCGCTCGCCGTCGCGCGGCCCCCCAACGATGCGGCCTGCGGCCTCGTGGCCAAGGACGAGCGGCGGCGGCCGGCGGCTGTCATGGCCGTGATAGGCGTGCATGTCCGAGCCGCAGATGCCGACCGCCTCGATCTTCACGAGCAGTTCGCCGGGGTTGGCGACCGGGTCGGGTTCATCGCGGTACGCGAGCGCGTAAGGCGCGGTGTAGACGAGCGCTTTCATGCCGATGCCTATTTCGCCGAGAAGCCGCCATCCACCGCGAGCGTCTGGCCCGTGACGTAGGCGGAGGCCTTGGAGGCCAGGAACACCGTCGCGCCGATGAGATCGTCGAGCTCGCCGTTGCGCCCGATCGCCGTCTGCGCGGCGTTGCGCTGGGCGCGCTGCGGATCGGCGAAAACCGGCGCGGTCAGCGGCGTGGGAAAGAACCCGGGCGCGATGGCGTTGCAGGTGACGCCGTGGCGGGACCAGGCCTCGGCGATGGCGCGGGTGAGCTGCACGACCCCGCCCTTGGCCGCGCCGTAAGGCGCGCTGTCGGCGAAGGCGCGATAGCTCTGCAGCGAGGCGATGTTGAGGATGCGGCCGAACCCCCGCTCCGCCATGCCGGGTGCCAGCGCCTGGGTGAGCAGGAACGGCGCGCGAAGATGCACGGCCATGTGCAGGTCGAATCCTTCCACGCCGACCTCCTGGAATGGCTGGCGCAGATTCATGCCCGCCGCGTTGACGAGGATGTCCACCTTGCGCTGGCGTTCGATGCAGGCCGCGCCGATCCGCGCGCCGCAGCCGGGATCGGCGAGATCAGCCGCGATCGCCTCGGCCTCGATGCCCGCGCCCGCGAGGTCCCGCGCCGCGTGCTCCAAGGCGTCGGCCCGGCGCGCGACGAGGATCAATCTGGAGCCAGCCAGTCCGAGCGCACGCGCCATCGCCAGACCGATGCCGCTGTTGCCACCGGTCACGAGCGCCGTGCGCCCCGTAAGGTCGAACAGATCGGAGAGACGAAAGGTCATCACGCTTCGACCGGCTTGCCGAGATCGACGTTCGAGCCCGGCGCGTATTTCGTCATCCGGACATCCGAGGTGCGGGCGTGCGCCTCCATCCCTTCCAGCCGCGAGATGCGCGCGGAGACCGGCGCGACGCGCTTGCAGGCCTCGCGGTCCATCTTCTGCCAGGTCAGGGGTTTCAGGAACTTGTGCACCGACAGGCCGGCCGAGTACCGGGCGGCGAACTTCGTGGGCAGGATGTGGTTGGGACCCGACACCTTGTCGCCGAAGGCGACGTTGGTCTCCTCGCCGAGGAACAGCGAGCCGTAATTCGTGAGGTTCTCGTGCCACCAGCCCAGATCGGCGCAGTGCACCTCGAGATGTTCGCTGGCGTAATCGTCGGAGACGCGGACCATCTCCTCGCGCGTGTCACACAAGACGATCTCGCCGTAGTCGCGCCAGGCGGCGCCGGCGGCATCGCGCGCGGTGGGCGGCAGGGCGTCGATCAGTTGCGGCATGAGGCGGATGACCTCGTCGGCGAGATTGCGCGAATTCGTGATCAGCCAGGCGGGGCTCTCGTGGCCGTGCTCGGCCTGCCCGACGAGATCGGTGGCGACGATCAGGGGATCGGCCGCGGCGTCTGCGATGACGGCGACTTCGGAGGGGCCGGCAAAGACGTCGATGCCGACCTTGCCGAACAGCATGCGCTTGGCCTCGGCCACGAACTTGTTCCCGGGCCCGACGATGATGTCGGCCGGCTTGCCCGTGAACAGGCCGAACGTCATCGCGGCGATGGCCTGCACGCCGCCCAGGCACAGGATCATGTCCGCCCCCGCCACGGTCATCGCGTGCAGCACATGCGGGTGGATCGACTCGCCGCGGAACGGCGCGGAACAGGCGATCACCGTCTTCACGCCCGCCGCCTTCGCGGTGGCGATGGACATGTAGGCCGAGGCGATGTGCGCGTAGCGGCCGGTGGGCACGTAGCAGCCGGCGGTGTTCACCGGCACGAGCTTCTGGCCGATGGTCAGACCCGGCGACAGCTCGAGCGAGAAATCCCGGACCGAGTCGCGTTGGGCGAGCGCGAAGGCGCGCACCTGTCCTGCGGCGAAGGCGATGTCGTCCTTGACCGACTGGGGCACGTCCTTCATGCGCTCGGCGATCATGGCCTGGTCCAGGACGATCGGGCCGGACCACCCGTCCAGCTTGGCCGCATAGTCACGCACGGCCTGCTCGCCGCCCGCCTCGATGGCGGCCAGCATCTCGGTGACGACCTTGCGCGCCGTGTCGGTTTCCGTATCGGGGGTTTTGGTCGCCGTCTTGAGCATCGTGATCGTCATGGTCGCTGTCCCGTGGCAGGTTTGCATATCGTGGCGGCCGGACAGAGCGCGAAGGCCCTGCCCGGCGGGAATACGTGAGTTGAGGAAAGCTTCACTTCTTGTCGAACTCGGTGGCGAAGGCCCGGAGCTTCGGATCAGCCGCGACACGCTTCATGAATTCGTCGGTGATGTAGTTCTTCGCGTCCGGATTGGAGGGAATCGTGCCCACACCGGTGATGAACTGGCCGATCTCGCTGAACCAGCCGTCCACGGTCGAGGCGCCATTCGCCCGGCTCATGATCTTGAGCTGCTCGTCGAGGCCGAAGGTCGGCCGCAGCGCGAATTCCTGGTCCATCGCGCGCGAGGTGACCTCGAGGCCGCCCTGCTTGTAGAAGTCGAGCGCGAGCTTGCGCGCCTCCTCCGGGTTCGCCTTGGCCCACGACCAGCCGCGCAGGAACACTGCCAGGAACTTCGCCACGTCGTCCGGGCGCTCCTTGGCGAAATCCGCCCGCACGACCAGCGCGCCGGGGACGATGGCGCCCGCATCGGCGCCGGAGCAGAGATACTTCGCGCCTGCCCGATCCTCGAGCGTGTAGGTGTTGGGCGCCCAGACTCCGGCGATGTCGCCGTTGTTGGAGGTGAGCGCGGTGATGATCTGGGCCTGACCGAGATTGACGAACTGCATGTCGTTGGCGGCGAGGCCCATCTTCACGAGGCACTTGCGCGCGGCGTAATCGACCGTCGAGTTCGTCGTGAGCAACAGGCGCTGGCCCTTGAGCGAGGCCGGGTTGGCCTTGATGGCGTCGAACTTGTCGCCGCGCACCATCATCGCGTTGGTCTTGGATTCGTCGTTGGTGATGCCGATGGTCAGGATATTGAAGCGCACGGCGCCCAGCACCGCCGGCACCGATCCGGTCCCGCCCACGTCCCACGACTTCGAGGGCGCGGCGGCGATCTGCGGCGCGCCGGCCGGGAAGGTGGTGAAGGCCGGCGCCAGGTCGACATCCTTCCACCAGCCCTTCACCGTGGCGTAATGAAACGGCAAGGCCCAGTAGAGCGACGGCTGGTAGCTCACGCCGATCGGGGTCTGGGCCTGCGCGGCGGTCATGGGCGCCGCAGCGAGCAGCGCCGCGAGAGCGAAGTTTCTCAGCATGTGTTTCATGGTGTTACCTCCCTTGGGACGTTTGGTGTCGGGCTGACGTCACGGCCTGGGGCCGTTCTGTTGGTCCGCCGCCTCCGGACCGCGCATCCGCGACGGTCTCAAGGGCTTCGCGGACGATCCGGGCGATCAGGTCGCATTCGGAATCGGAGAGGGTTACCGGCGTGCGGATGTCGCAGAGCGTCGCCAGGACGTCGTGGGTGCGCGCCAGCGCATCGTCGGAGCGCGCGTAGCTCCAGTGGCGCGGCGCGCTGGTGAAGCCGATCTGGCGCGCGGCGCCGAACCATTTCACCGGCAGGCCGCGCGAGGCGGCCTCGGCGAGGAAGTCCTGCATCGCGCCCGCGTCGAAGGAGGGGACGCGGAACTGCACCGAGGTCGGCGCGGGGTCGGCGCCCTCGTGGCGGATGGGCAGGGCAACGAACTGGCTGCGCCGCAGGCCGTCCGCGATGCGCGCCTGGATCTGCGACCAGCGCGCCAGACGCCGCGGCAATTCCCGCAATTGCGGTCGCAGGATCGCCGCCGCCAGCGCCGTCATGCGCAGGCTGAAATTTGCGGTCTCGCCGCTCGCCGCGTCGAGAAAGGCGCCGTCGGGCCGGCTCGCATGCTGATGGTGCAGCATGTAGCTTCCCGAATGGAGGATCGCGCGCGCCGCGGCCGCCTCGTCGTCGAGGACGAGAAAACCACCCTCGCCGGCATTGAGATGCTTGTAGGTCTGCGCGCTGAAGCCTGCCGCAAACCCGAACGTGCCGATCGTCCGGCCCTTCCAGCGCGCGCCGAGCGCGTGGGCGCAATCCTCGATCACGGCGAGGCCGCAGGAATCGGCCACCTCCATGACCGCGTCCATGTCGGCGATGTGGCCGCGCATGTGCGACAGGAGCAGCGCCTTCGCACCGCTCGCGCGCGCCTTGGCGCGCAGGTCCTCCGGGTCGATGACGAGATCGTCGCCAATCTCGACGATCACAGGCCTCGCGCAGGCATGGACGATGGCACCCGGCACCGGCGCCAGGGTGAAGCCGTTGACAAGGACGGGATCGCCCGGGGCCACGCCGGCCACCTTCAGCGCGAGGAACAGGGCGCTCCCGCCCGAATTCACCGCCACGCAGAAGCGCCGCCCGACAAGCGCGGCGAATTCAAGCTCGAGCAGCGCGGCATCCTGCTGGTCGGCGCCCATCTCGCCGTAGCGAAACAGACGGCCCGATCGCATCAGCTCGACGGCGCGCGCGATACCCGCCTCCGGCACCGGCTCCGGCTCGGTCAGGTCGCGGGTCAGGATCGCGCGAGGCTCAGACACCGGCGGGGCCTTTCTCCTCGCGCAGCGATTTCCAGATATGGGTGCGCAGGTGCACGAAGGATTCGAGATCCATGACGTCCTCGATCTTCTGGAAGCGGTCCCAGTCCTCGTTCTCGCGGATCGACCTGACGTTGAGGACCTCCTTGATGCGCCCGGGGCGGCGGGTCATGATCACGACCCGGTCGGCGAGATAGACCGCCTCCTCCACCGCGTGGGTGATGAACAGCACCGTGCGCGGGTTGCGGCGCGCAAGGCGCACCAGCTCTTCCTGCATCACCACGCGCGTCTGCGCGTCGAGGGCGCCGAAGGGCTCGTCCATCAGGAGCACTTCCGGATCGAGCACATAGGCCCGTGCGATCGCCACGCGCTGCTGCATGCCGCCGGAGAGCTGGTGGGGGAATGCCTCCGCGTAGGATTCGAGATTCATCAGCTTGAGCGCGCCGGCGATCAGGCTCTCGCGCTCCGCTGCGGGGATTCTCCTGTTCCGAAGGCCGAACTCGATGTTCGCGCGCACGGTCTTCCAGGGGAACAGCGCGAATTGCTGGAACACAACGGCCCGGTCGGGTCCGGGCGCGGTGACGGTCCTGCCGCTGACGCTCACCGTGCCCGAGGATGGAGCCTCGAAGCCCGCCACCATGCGCAGGCAGGTGGTCTTGCCGCAGCCCGACGGGCCCACGATGGCCACGAACTCCTTCTCGGCGATGTCGAGTTCGATGTCCTCGAGCACGGTGATCTTGCCACCGAAAACCTTGCCGACGCCCTGGAAACGGATCGAACCCATGCCTGACCTCACGCCTCCAGGCCGCGTCTGCGCCGCAGCCAGCCTTCGCCCCGCCGCAGCAGGATATCGATGACCATTCCGACGAGGCCGATGGCGACCATCCCGGCCATGACCGTCGGCGTCTGGACCGAGCCCTGGGCCTGGACCATCATGAAACCCACCCCCGCCGCCGCGACGATCAGCTCCGCGCCGACGAGCGACTGCCAGCCCAAACCCGCCGAAACGCGAAGGCCGGCGATGATCGAGGGCACGGCAGCAGGCAGCAGGATCTCGAGGATCATGCGGACGTGGCCGGTGCCGAGCATCCGCGCCGCCTCGATCAGCCGGGGCTCCACGAAACGGGCACCGCGATAGGCGTTGATCAGGCAGGGCGGAAAAGCGCCGGCGAAGATGATCATGACCGGGCCGCCGATGCCGGTGCCGAACCAGAGGGCGGCGAAGGGCACCCAGGCGATGGGGGCGATGAAGCGCAGCCCGTCGAAGATCGGCGAGACGATATCGTCGAGAAGGCGGAACCAGCCCATCAGCAGGCCGAGCGGAATGCCGATGGCGGCGGCAAGAACCACGCCGTAGGCGTAGCGCATGAAGCTGGCGCTCAGATGCTCGGGCAGGGTCGCGCCGGCGAAGGGTGAGGTCAGGAGGAAGAAGAACCGCCCGGCCACCTCGAAGGGTGAGGGCAGGAACTGGCGCGGCACCAGGCCCGTGACCGACAGCAGGGTCCAGAGTCCCACGAAGAGAAACAGGCCGGCGGCGCCGTAGAGAAAGCTTTCGCGGAACGTGAGAGGCGGGCTGTTCATCGCTCAGTCCGTCGCCGCCACGTTCCAGGCCAGCGCCCGCCGCTCAGCGTGGCCCAGCGCCAGCGTCGTGATGAAGCCCAGCACGCCGACCGTGAGCATGCCGACCAGGATCATGCCCGGATAAATATCCTGCTGGGCCATGTTCAGGACGAAGCCGACGCCGACGAGCGCGCCCACCAGTTCGGCGGCGACGAGCGTCGTCCAACTCGCCTGCAGGGACAGGCGCAGGCCGGTGAAAATCATGGGCGAAGCGGCCGGCACGATCACCTCGCATACCATGCGCCAGGGCGGCGTCCCCAGCATGCGCGCCGCCTCGAAAACCGGGCGATCGATGGTGCGCACACCGGTGAAGGCGTTGATGACGGAAGGCACGAAGGCGGCAAACCAGATCACCATGATCTTCGCCGCATCGCCAAGCCCCAGCCAGAGGATGGCGAGGGGAATCCAGGCGAGCGGCGGGATGGGACGGATGATGAGGAAGACCGGGTTGACCAAGGCCTCGACCCGCCGGTTCCAGCCCATCCACAGGCCGAGCGGAACGCCCGTACCAACCGCAACCGCGAAGCCCATCAGCACCAGCAGGAGGCTGTGCCAGGCATGGCTCAGAAGGACAGCACCGGCATAGCCGCGGGTGTTGATCTGCGTCAGCGAAGCCGAGAATTCGGCCGGAGAGGGGAAGCGCGCGCTGGTGATCTGCCCGGTGAGAGTGGTCAGGACGAACCACAGCGCCAGAAGGGCCGCGACGGTCGCCAGACCGATCCATCCCCGTCGGCCGATCATTCGGCATCCTCCCACGGTTCTTCCAGAAAGCATTTATGAAAGCGCTTTCAGTCAGGCTCCCAGATCGAATGCCGGGAGTCAATACCATAAAGCCTTGGAAATGATGATCCGGATGGCCATCCCATCTCGACAGGCGATGAAAAATTTTTCATACTTCTTTCATGCCAGAAAGGAAAAAGCCCCGCTTGGTCGACGTCGCACAGGCGGCTGGCGTCTCGCCGGCCACGGTTTCGCGCGCGATCACGCAGCCCAAACTCGTGGCGGAGGAGACCCGCGAGCGGGTGCACGCCGCGGCTGCGCGGCTGGGCTACCGGCCGGACGGCATGGCGCGCGCCCTCGCCTCGGGGCGGACCATGACGGTCGGGGCCATCGTGCCGATGCTCGACTCACCGATCTTCGCCCGCTTCCTCCAGAGCATGCAGCTCGCCCTGGCGCGCGAGGGCTTCCAGCTCCTCGTCGCCTCCCACGAGATGAGCCCCGCCGCGGAGACCGAGGCCGTGCGGACGCTCTTGGCGCGCGGGATCGACGGCCTCGTGCTCGTCGGCGCCGAGCGCTCCCGCGAGACCGCAGGCCTTCTCGCAGGCGCCGGGGTGCCAGTGGTCCTGACCTGGTGCGGCCATCCCGCCGACGCGGCGGTGACGGTGGACAACGAGAAGGCGGGCGCGCTCGCCGCGGAGCACCTCATCGGCCTGGGGCACCGCCGGATCGGCATGGTCGTCGGACACCTCGCCTTCAACGACAGGCAGAACGGCCGATTGGCCGGGGCGCGGGCGGCGATGAAGCGGGCGGGCCTGGCGCTGCCGGACAGCCGCGTCAGCGAGCAGAGCCTCACCCTCGCCGGCGGCCGGGCCGGGTGCGCGGCACTGCTCGATCTGGCGGAGCCGCCGACGGCGGTCATCGGCGGCATCGACATGATCGCCATCGGCTGCATGCTGGAGGCGCAGGCGCGCGGCCTCGCCGTGCCGCGGGATCTTTCGGTGGCAGGCATCGACGATATCGACATGGCCGCTCACGTGATGCCGCCCCTGACCACCGTGCACATTCCCACCGCGCGCATCGGCCACAAGGCGGCCGATCTGGTGCTGGGCGCGATCGCGGAGCCCGGCCGCGTTGAACACGCTGATCTGCCCATCGAGCTGATCGTTCGCCGCTCCTGCTGCAGGGCGCCGGATCAGAATTGAGAGGCGCGTCAGAGGTTGGCGATCTCCGCGACGAGCGCGGACTGGATCGTCAGCCCCTCGCGAAGGGCCGCCTCGCGCAACCCGAGACGCCGGGCTCCCGGCAGCCGCGCGCCGCGCTGACCCGTGATCCGGGCGGCCAGCCGCCCGAAATGGGCGATCGTCGCAGGTCCGCCCATCAGCCTCGGATCGAAGGCGATGAGGAGTTGCCCCGTTCCCGGCGGCCCGCCCCGGTCGTCGAGGAACGAAGTCGCATCCGCGGCGTAGTTGGCGCCGGTGAGCCCCGCAGCGAGGAGTTCGACCATCAGCGCGAGCGCCGTGCCCTTGGCATCGGCGAGCGGGAGCATCGTCCCCGCGAGAGCCGCCTCCGGGTCCGTCGTGGGATCGCCCCGCGCGTCGAGCGCCCAGCCCTCGGGGATGGCCTCCCCCTTTTGCCTCGCGGCCAGGATGTTGCCGCGCGCCACCTTGGACAGCGAGAGATCAACGACGATCGGCGGCTGATCCGGCAAGGGGCAGGCGAAGGCGATCGGGTTGGTGCCAAACACGGCGATTCTTCCGCCCCACGGCGCCATGGCGGCCGGTGTGTTGGCGAACAGCATGGCGACGAGACCGGCCTCCGCCAGCCGCTCCACGGGATGCCCGGCGACACCACAATGATGCGAGCGGCGGATCGCGGCAGAGGCGATCCCCATCGCTGGAGCCGCCTCCGCGAGGAACGCGGCCGCCATGTCGATCGCGGGATAGGCGAAGCCGTGCCGCGCGTCGATGCGCGCCAGGGCCCGAGTCACGCGCTCAAGGTCAGGCTCGGCATGCCCGTCGACCTTGCCGATGCGCGCCTGGGCCGCGTAGCTCGGCGCCCGCGAGAGCCCGTGCCCCTTCAGCCCGTCCGCCTCGGCGGCAACCAGCGCGCGGGCGACGATCGCGGCGTTGGCGGGCGAGGTATCACACCTCTCGAGCGCGGATGCGACGAGATGCTCGGCTTCGGCGATGGTGAGGGTCGTTCCGGTCATGTCGATCTTAGAAGCAGGATGCCGCCGGTTCCGGCGACGAGAATGACGAGGCCCGCTCCGCAGAAGATCACGACGTGACGCCAGCCGATCGACAGGAGCTGCGTGACGGAGGTGCCGAGCCCCAGCGCGGCGATGGCGATCAGGAGACCCCAGCGCGAGACCTCTCCCAGAACCGCCTTGACCGGATGGTAAACGCCCGCGAGCCCGGTGGAGGGCAGGATGGAGTTGACGAGCGCGAGCAGGATGAAGACAAACGCGAACATCGGCACGGGCACCCTCGCCTCGCCCGTCTTCTCGCCGCGACGCATGAAGTACCAGCCGATGGCCAGCACCACCGGCAGGAGCAGCATCACGCGCAGCAGCTTGACGATGACCGCCGTGTTGCCGACAGGCTCGGAGACGGCGTAGGCCGCGCCCACGACCTGCGCCATGTCCTGGATGGTGAGCCCCAGCATGATCCCCGTCTCGGTCGCAGTCAGGCCAAGCCAGGCGCAGAGCGGGGGATAGGCGAGCATGACCACGGTCGAGACCGCGTTGGCCATGACCACCGTGAAGGCGATGTCGGCGCTCCTGGTCCTGTAATCAGGAACCACGGTCGCGGTCGCCAGCGTGGCGGAGGCGCCACACACCGCGTTCGCCGCGCCCGCGAGCGCGCCGAGCCCGGCCTCGCGGTCGAACAGGCGTGCCAGCAGGAAGGCCGATGCCAAGGTGGTCGCCATGACCGCGACAACGAGGACCGCCAAGCCGAGGCCCAGCGCGGCGATATCGCCGAAGGCGATTCTGAGGCCGAGCAGCGCGATCGCATGGCGCAGCAGGGTCTTGACGGCGCAGGTGATGCCCGCCTGGAACCGCGCGAGGATCGCGAGCCGGTGCAGCGCGATGCCGAAGATGAGCGCGATCACCATGTCCGGCAGGAGAATGCGCCCGCCGGTCGCGGACTTGATCAGCGGCGCGGCGAGCACGGAAGCCAGCGCCACGGCCGCCGACAGGAGCAGGCCCGGAGCGAGTGACCGGGCCTGCGCCAAGCCGTTTGTGGCGGCCTTCGTCATCGCCGCGTCATGCGCTCCGGTAGAGCTTCGTCATGACGAATTCACGGTGGCCGAGGGCCTCCGCCGCCGTCAGCCGTCCGTTCGCCGTGCGCACGATATTGTCGATCAGGGCATCTCCGGCCTGGCTGATCGTCATGTCCCGGCGCAGGATGCCGGAGACGTCGACATCGATGTGCTCCGGCATGGTGCGCATGGTCTTCGGGTTGCCGGTGATCTTGATGACGGGAACAATCGGGTTGCCGATCACATTGCCCTGTCCTGTCGGGAAGGTGTGGATGACGTAGCCGCCCGCCGCCATCAGTGTCACGCATTCGGCCGCCGCCGAGGACGTGTCCATGAAGTAGAGCCCCGGTCCCTTCGCAGGCGCCTCGGCCGGCTCCAGGATGTCGATGTAGCGGCATTCGCGACCGATCTTCTCGAGATTGCCCAGCGCCTTCTCCTCGATGGTGGTGAGCCCGCCCGCGATGTTGCCCTTGGTGGGCTGGCTGTCGGACAGGTCGGAAGTCTTGTGCGCCTCGATCACCTCGTCCTGATAGGCCTTCCACATCTTGAACCAGCGCTCGCCGACTTCCGGAGTCGCCGCCCGCGCCTTGCACAGATGTTCGGCGCCCGTGATCTCCGAGGTCTCGCCGAAGACACCGTAAATGCCCTTCGGGATCAGCTTGTCGTACATGTTGCCGACCGCCGGACAGGAGGACAGGCCGGTCGTGGTGTCGCTTTCGCCACACTTGGTCGAGACCCAGAGGTCGGAGACCGGGCACTTCTCGCGCTGCAGCTCCGTGGCCCACTGCACGAATTCCTTGGCGACGTAGGAAGCCTTGGCGATCACTGCGATGTCGCCGTGGCCCTCGATGCCGAAACCGACCACGGGCTTCCCGGTCTTTGCGATGCCGTCGACCACGATCTTTGTCCAGCCGTCCTCGATGCCGATCACGACCACGGCCGCCACATTCGGGTTCGAGCCGATGCCGATCAGGGTGCGGAAATGCAGTTCGAGATCCTTGCCGAACTGCAGGCGACCATAGGCGTGAGGCAGGGCGAGGACCCCCTTGACGTTGTTGGCAACCGCCTCGCACGCCGTGTTCGAGAGGTCGTCGAGCGGAAGCATGACGACATGGTTGCGCACGCCGACGCGGCCGTTCTCACGCCGCCACGCCATCACGGCGTCGGAGACGAGCGCGCCGCGCCGCTTGGGGGCAACCGGTGACTTGAAGGCCGGGGCCTCGATCTTCCGGCCCTTCACGGCGGCCAGCTTGTTCTGGTTGAGGGAGAAGTTCGCGACGATGGGTGCGCTCGCCATGGGGCTGTTCCTTCTCACCAGCGCTTGGTCTTGACGTTGTGGACGTGGACATGCTCGCCCATGGCAATGTCGGCGATGGCCTTGCCGATGTCCTGGCCGTATTTCCAGATCGTGTCGCCCTTCTTGATTTCCTTCAGCGCGACCTTGTGGCCGATGGGGATGTCCATCTTTGCGGTGATGCGGAAATCCGAATTGTCGTGGGTAACAACGGCGAGCATGTCGGTCCCGGCATTCAAGCCCTCGACCACCACGACGCCGACCGTGTCCTTTGGCTCGTGCACGAGCAGATGCGGGATCGCCATGCGGATTGCTTCCTGTCTCAGGTGGAACCGGCGCCGGACCAAGGGCCGCCTGGCCACCTGCGCCGTCGAACTCTTGTATAAGACATAAGATCATTTAAGCTGTCAATCGGACCCGAACGGAGCGAGACACTCCTCGATGACGGACACTCGCAAGCCTGCCCATCTGGCGCCCAAAGCTGCGGAGAGCCCCGGGCTTCGCCCGCTCTACCGGCAGGTGAAGGAACTCTTGTCCCGCCGCATTGCGGACCGGGTCTGGCAGCCGGGCGAACTGATCCCGTCCGAGCATCAGATCGCCGCGGAACTGGGTGTCAGCCAAGGTACGGTCCGCAAGGCGCTTGACGAAATGACGGCAGAGCGTCTGCTTACCCGCCGGCAGGGTCGCGGCACCTTCGTGGCGCGGCACGACGAAGCGCGCATCCTCTTCCAGTTCTTCAAACTGGCACCGGACGACGGGGTGGCGGTTTTCCCCGAGAGCGAGTTGCGGCGGGTGACGAAGGCCCCTGCCGATGCGGACGAGCGCCGGGCGCTGGGGCTCGATCCCGGCCAACGGGTCATCCGGATCGCGCGCCTGCGCTCGCTTGCCGGCAAGCCGGTCATTTCCGAGTATCTCAGCCTTCCGGAGCGGCTGTTTCCGGGGCTCGGCGAGGCCGTGGCGGTCGAGAACAACCTCTACGACCTCTTCGCCTCGCGCTTCGGCATCACGGTAGCGGGCGCGCGCGAGCGGGTGAAGGCCGTCCTGAGTTCGCCCGAGGACGCGGAACTGCTGGGTCTCGAGTCCGGCGCGCCCGTGCTCGCGATCGACAGGATCGCGACCGCCATAGACGGCGCGCCGGTGGAATGGCGCCGCTCGCTCTGCCGAACGGACGAATGCTCCTATGTGAACACCCTGCGGTGACGAAACACCTGGAGCATCCGCCCGCCAAGTGGATAAAGGTTGGCGGAAAAAGCGGATGCGAAAACGAGAAGACAGGGCGCCAGATCTCTTTCTCTCAGATCGGTTTGCGCTCTCGGCTTCGTGGACAAAGGGTAGCCAGAACTTGATTGCTGCCAGGGCGAAATTGAGCGTCTAATGTTTCCTCACATGTCTTTGTAAAGCGGTTCTAATTCAGTTTCCAGTCTATTACAAAATTCTTTTAATTTATATTCATCCAATTTTCCCCAATGCTGCTTAACAGGGCGTTTTTTGCCGACGAAAAATTCAAATAAAATTTGATTATTATTTTTTCTAAAAATTATGTGACCATCCATCCCATGCACTAATTGAGTAGAATTCGACGCCACCAATAAAATATTTATTTTGTTTATCAACTCTGATGCATTAATTCCTTTTATTTCTTCTTCGCCGAAACAACAGATTAATGTTATTCCGCCTCTTTTAAAATAACAGTATGAGGTTAAGAAGAAAATATTCCTCGGAAAAAGGATGTTTTTAATATTGTAAACTAATAAGTCTACATAGTTAAAAAATACATTTAATATAAATCCAAAAAAATAAAATATATTTTGAATTATATCGTTGCAAGCAGGGCCTTTTCGAATATTATTGAAATGAAAATATACGGAAACAAGAAAGCAATGATGCCAAAATATAAAAAAATCTATTTTTTCATTCTTATATTTATAATCAGCCTTACTTTGCTTTGATGTCCAACAGCATCGAATATGGTCGAAAATTAACATCTCAAAATCCTTAATTATGCCTGCCGGCCGCCAGGGCGGCGAAAATCCCGTTGAATATCCCGCCCGGCTCCATCGAATGAAGCGATTATACAGGGTTTTGGCTGGACCGTAGCTCGCAGGCGCATCGCGCCACATCAGGCCGTTCCGGATCACATGGATGATCCCGCTGATCACCCGACAGTCATCAACACGCTTGACGCCCCGTTCCTTGTTCGGAAGAAGTCGCCTGAGGCGCTCGAATTGGGTGTCCGACAGCCAAAAATGATGGGGCTCCATCAACAATTCTCCAAACGAATCATCGGATTGTTGAATCACACAAGATCAATATCGGGAACCTGTTTATGGGTCCTGACCCTAGCCATCCATCAACCCTCCGCCTTTTTCCCGATGAATAACCTTGCAAGTAATCGTATCAACAAATCAAGAACGATAAGCATGAATATTGCACAGCACATCAGCCCAATAAAAATGACTGTAAAAAATACACCTTTTCTATCAAATTCCCAGCTTTCACTATCCCACATAAATAAAACATAATAAATTGATGAACACAATCCAAAAAAGCTTGCAAGAAACAATACTGCTATAAACATATTTACAATGACATTTATAACACTATTTTTTATTTTTACAAAGTAAAGCGCAAATGCATTGATAAAAATCAAGACATAAGCATATAGAGTAATATGTGTAATATTCATCTTGATGGCAACTTGTAAAATAGACAATAAATCTTTTTGTAAAATATATGAATTTATGATAGGGCTTGACCAGTTTAAAAGTACGACATTAAAATCAAAAAAAACAGAAAAAAATACTATTACCATTATTATGAATGGCCAATTTCTTTTTTCTGCTTCAAGAGTAGCGACCATAAAACCGGAATCTCGATTGCTTCCTGAGTTACTGGACGAATTTTGTATGGATGATCTGGACCCGATTAACAGCGATGCTCCGTGCGTTCCGCATCAGCTCACCGAGTTGCAGCGTCGAGGGCGCAAAATCGAGTTCGCGCCCGATGAAGGGTCGCAAACCGCGCGTCGAGAGCACAATCCCGGCATCAGCCTGAGCCGCGTAAAGCCGAACCCATGCCATCACCGGCGGCCCCTCGCCCCGGCCAAAGCCTTCCGCCGCATGGATGAACGTTTCCGCGGTGACGAAGTTTTTTTCCCCCGCCGGCCAATAGACGCCGATGCCCTGCGACAGCCTCAGCAGCGCCGCAACGACAAAGGTGAGCGCACCCGCAACCCTGCTGGTCGCCTCGCGCCCCTCCGGCGCGCCCCCGGCAAACCGGGGGCGGTTCAGATTGATGCAAGCCCCTACTCCGGAATAACTGCGCCGATCTCCGCTTCGTAGGCATCGGATGCAACCTTTGCCGTCCGGGCTTTTGTGCCTGGCATCACTTCGAAGCGCGGATCGAACTCCACCATGGTTGCCGCCAGCTTGCCGAGGATGCTCACGTCCCCTACCGCTTTGGCGGTTCCGTCCTTCAGTTGATCCTCAAGCTTCTTGACGCCCATCATCGTGAGTTCGAGCTCGGAGCGGTTGATGGTGAGAGTGAGGTCCGGCTTCTCGGCCTGGAAGCCGGCGATGTTGGTGAGCGTGGCGTTTTCGAGTTCGATCAGGAACTTCTCGCCATTGTCCGGCGTGACGAGGTTGATGGCGAAGCGCAACCCCTCCGCCTTGCGGCTGTCCATCTTGATGCCGAGGAAGTTGAGGAACAGCTCGGTCGACATGGCCCTGATGACGTCGGGGCTGCTGGAACTCGCCGTCTCGCCCTGCGGGATGCCGGAGCGCAGTTCGTAGGCGCCCGAGAGGTAGCTGTTGCGAATCCCCGGGTTCTCCTGCTGATAGCCCAGCTGCTCGAAGATGTCGGCGAGAAGATCCTTCGCGGCCTGGTTCTGCGGCTCGGCCTGCACCAGCTTGTTCATGATCTCCATCGCCAGCAGATACTTGCCCTCGTTGAACAATTCCTGTCCGCGAGCGATGATCTTCGCCGAACCGCCCATCATCTCCACATAGAGCGGAGCCGATTCCTCCGGCGAAAGCGGCACGAGCGTCGCCGGGTTGCAGTCCCAGAAGCCCAGGAACCGCTGGACGACACCGCGCGCGTTATGCTCGGGCGAGCCGTGATAGCCGCGGCAATGCCATTTCTGCAGGATCGAACCCGGCAGCCGGTAGACATTGTGGATTTGGTTGATGGTGACACCCTGGTTGGCGAGATGCAGAACCTGGTTGTTCATATGCGCATAGAGGTCGCGCTGGTCGCGCAGGATCTCCTGGATGCGCGCATTGCCCCAGCGAGGCCAATGGTGCGCGGTGAACATGACCTCGGCTTCCTTGCCGAAGCGATGCAATGCCTCATTGAGGTATTTCGACCAGCGCAACGCGTCGCGCACCTGCGCGCCGCGCAGCGTGTAGATGTTGTGCAGGGTCGCCGACACATTCTCGGCCATCCACAGGGCCTTCATGTCCGGGAAGTAGGTGTTCATCTCGCGCGGCGCTTCGGTGTTCGGCGTGTTCTGGAAGATCATCCGCACGCCGTCGACCTCAAACTCCTCGATGGGCTCGGAGACGAGGCGCGTCGGCGCGATGAGGCCGGTCTGTCCGGCGGAGATCTTGTGCCCCAGCCCCTGCGTGACGAAGCCATGCGCCGATACCGGCAGCAGCATGCCGTATTGATAGAACAGCCGCCGGTTCATGGCGTTGCCGGCGAACACGTTCTCGGCGACCGTGAACTCCATGAAGTCGACCGGCGCGATGATCTGCACCTTGCCGGACGCCACGTCCTCATCTTTCAGGTCGAGGCCTCGCACGCCTCCCCAGTGGTCGCCATGAGTGTGGGAATAGATGACCGCCTTGATCGGTCGGCCCTCGCCGACCTTCTCCTGGAACAGTTTCGTCGCAGCGCGCGTCGCTTCAGCGGAGACGAGCGGATCGAAGACGATCCAGCCGGTCTTGCCGCGCACGAAGGTGATATCGGAGAGATCCACGCCGCGCACCTGGTAGATGCCGGGCATGACCTCGTAGAGGCCATAGTTGTTGTTCAGCCTGGCGATGCGCAGCATCGAGGGATGAATGCTGTCGAATTCCCTGTTCTCGTTCAGGAACTGGAAGCGCTTCATGTCGACGGCGTCATGGCCCGCATCGGCCTTGATGACGAGATCCGGCATCGGCGCGATGAAGCCCTTCCTCAACTCCTCGAAATCGCGCGCATCGGCAAAGGGGAGATTGGCGGAAGAGCGCTTGATCGCCGCAATGGTGTGGCTCGTCGGCGCCTTGCCTTTGGGATGAAAGTGGCCACTGAGCGGCGACGGCATGGTCTGTGCCGAACTTTCGTTCAGAGTTATGCTTGAACCGACTGCGAAGGCTGCTCCCAAGGCAGGCAGTGCCTGGACGAAATCACGGCGCGTCGACATAGGAACCTCCAACGATCTTCTGGGTTAAAAACGAAACTGCGCACCCAGCACCGGACCATGCTGCAGCACGTTGTAGATAAAGTCGCCTCTCCGGTAATCGACCTTGAGCGCCCGATATCCCGCAATCGCGCTCCAGCGATCGCTGAAGCGGTAGCCAAGGCCGCCGAACAGGTCCCACTCGTATCTGGATGAGAGGCCTCCGCCAATGGCGATGACGGTCATGAAAAGCCGGTCCGAGAGCGTCGCGATCCCTCGGATTCCGGCAACGCCGTCTACCCAGCGCTCGCTCTTGCCGAAGGAGGGGGACACGGGCCCGCCGGTGACACTCAGAGTGTTGTTGAGCGCGAACAATCGGGCGCCTACGAGGACATCGAGGCTGACATTGGTCGTTTCCAGGAACCGGTAGCCGACGAGGCCGCTCCCGATCACCGCTCCGCTCTCGACGCGGACGCTGACCGGACCGACCGGCAGCGCGATAGCCTTCTTGGGAGAGATGCGGGAGGCTACGAGGTCGGTCAGGAAGATGTAGCGGTCGAACCGGGCCTCGGCCGTCCCCATCAAGGCGCCATCAAGGTTCCGAAGCACCGTGCCGAAGCTGATGTTCACGTCGACGGCAGGCAAAGGCGGAATGGTGCGCAAGCGCCCGTTGATGCCTGACAGCCAGGCATAGACGTTCACCGTAAACGTCCATCGCGGCGCGAACGAGGCGTCCATCGCGGCGGTTTGTTCCGCTCCTCTGGCAGGGAGCGAAACAGCAATCATTGCCATCGGCACCGCAAGGCCGATGAGCAACCTGGATCTCTGCGGCAAGCCCAATGATGAGGGAATCCGAAATCCCGAAAACAATTTCATTCGACAATCCCCAAATGAACGTTTCATCAAGTGAAGGGCTAACGTTGTCTTGGGATGTTGGCAAGCGGGGTGGCGTGGCCTTCAGCCGCGGTGCCCTGTTCCACCTCCTGCGCAATCGCCTCTATCGCGGGGAGATTTCGCACAAACGCCAGACTTACCCGAGCCAACATAAGGCGATCGTTTCGGAAGCGTTATTCGAGGCGGTGCAGGTCTGGCTCGACGATCAGACCCAGCGGCGTTCTGCATCGGGCGATAAGGGCTATGACAGCGACGCCATTCGCTCCGATCTCGAACGGCGTGGCATCGACCCGGTGATCCCGACCAAGCCGAACCGGAAGGTCCAGCGGGCCATCGACAAGACGATCGACGCCATGCGCAACCGCATCGAACGCTTCTGCGACAGGGCTTGTCCTCGGACTTGATCCGGGGATCAAGCACTCACGCCGTTTGGCAACCCGCTACGACAAGCTCGCGTCCAGCTTCCTCGGCTTCGTGCAACTCGCCACGATCCGATGCTGGATCAGGTTTGTCCATACGACCTAATCTTTCGTCCGCTCAAAGTAGCTCAGCGCTGCGGTCGCAATGTCGTGGCCCCATTCCTGCACGAAATGGCCGCCTTCGTGGATGATCAGCGGAGCCGGGCAGCCGTGGATGAGTTTATGCATATCCTCCATGACATCTCGCCCGAAGACCGGATCAGCCGCACCCCATGCCATGAAGCTCTTACCCCGCCACTGCTCGGCCCAAAAGGTCCGCGCTGCGAGCGACACGTCAACACCTTCCATGCCAGGTTCCGTCATCACCCGCTTGGGAAAAGCCCTGACGCCAGCCTTGTAGGTTTGGTCGGGGAAGGGGGCTTCATAAGCGGCGATCTCTTCAGGCGTGAGATGTGGGGCCGATCGCTTGAGGAGCGCGCCAATATCCAGATCAGGTCGCGCCCCGGCAAAGGCCCGCCAAGCCAGAAAACCCGCACTGGGCGGGTGGCCAGTGGCCAAAGTGGTGTTCATGATCAGCAGGCGTTCAATGCGTTGAGCCATGCCGGCATGGATGGGCAGCGTCAGCCCCAACAGCCCGCCCCAATCTTGGACCACCAAAGTGATATTCCTTAAGTCCAGCCGTTCGATCAGCCTGATCAGGAATTGGCGATGAAAGTCAAATCCATAGATTTCTTCTCCCATCGGCTTGTCAGACCGGCCAAAGCCAAAAAGATCAGGGGCTACCACACGCGCACCGCTGGCCAGAAACGCCGGGATCATCTTGCGATAGAGATAGCTCCAAGTGGGTTGACCATGCAGGCATAGGAAGACATGGGCTGCATCGGCAGGGCCTTCATCAATCACGGCCGCGCGCAATCCTTCATAGCCGGGCAGGTCGCTGACATAGTCGGGCCGATAGTCAAAGCCCGGCAAGGTGGCAAAGCGCGCATCGGGAGTTCGCAAGAAGTCCACAATCATCTCCTCCATGGCCGAATGGCAATTGGGTCGCGGCTCATCGTTTCGGCACACTGCTACCCATGAGCCCCATGGTCATCGCCAGCCAAAGCGGGCGGGCGTCGCTCATGCCATCGAGGGTAACCACGCCCATCCCGGAGGCAAGCCGATTTTTGATCTGACAGCGCCCGACCGCTTGATCGCCGATGAATTCTCGATCAGTTTGCGAAAAGCCACGCGAAAGACGGGGCATCAGGGGAGGGTTCCATGCTGTCAGCAAAGGCCCGGCCAAAAGACGCGTCCCGCCGTCATATCCTCGCCGGAGGACTTGCAACCGCTGCCTTGAAATTCCCGACGATCGTTCGCGCGGCGCGGCCGGTACTCTTTGGTCTGACCCCTGTATTCTTGGACTCGGACATCCAGCTGATTGCTGATCTCGAGCGCTATCTGTCGCGCCATATCGGGCGGCCTGTCCAACTGGTGAAGCGCCGGACCTATCAGGAAATCACGTCGCTTCTGGTCGCCAACCAGCTTGATGCCGCGTGGATCTGCGGCTTTCCGTTTGTTCAGAACCGGGAGCATCTCAGGCTGGTTGCGGTTCCGCTTTACAGGCGCGCGCCCCTGTACCGGGCCTACATCGTCACGCGGGCCGGGCGGGAGAGCGAGACCATCCATGCCTTGCGCGGCGACATTCACGCCTTCTCGGACCCCGACAGCAATTCGGGTTTTCTGGCGACGCGGTCCTTGCTGGCAGGCTTGCGCGAAAGTCCTTCGACTTTCTTTGCCCGGACCTTTTTCACCTTCGGGCATCGGAACGTGATCCGCGCGGTGGCCTCCGGGCTTGCACATTCGGGATCTGTGGACGGCTATGTCTGGGATGTCATGCGCGAGATCGAACCTGCGCTGGTTTTGGGGACGCGCATCCAGCACATTTCCGACCCCATGGGCTTCCCGCCGGTTGCGGCGGCGCGCGGGGTGGACCCTGTTTTGCGGAGTGCAATTGCTGCGGCTTTGATCAGCATGCCGGATGATCCGAACGGCCGGGCAATTCTCAGCATGTTGCGGCTCGACGGTTTTGTCGCGGGTGAATCCAGCCTGTTTGACAGTATCGCCGAACATTGGAAGCGGGTTCAGGAACTGGGATGATCGCGGCTTTCCACCCCCAACGGTGGCCGCTGGCCGTCCGGGCACCGCTGGTCGTGGCCCTGCTGATGATCGGCATCGCAGCAGCAATTTCGAAGGTTGTCCTTGATCGGCTGGCGAGGGACCAGGCCCAGAGCTTCAGGCAACTGACAGGAGCCTACCTTGACGGGCTCTCGACGGCTCTCCATTCGCCGGTCATCCGGCAGGAGCCTTGGGAGGCATTCGATGTGCTCGACCGCGCGCGCCACAAATATTCCGGGGTAAACCCGCGAATTGTCCTGGTGATCCTGCCGAATGAGACCGTTCTGGCGGCCCTCGATCCGGCCACCTATCCCGTAGGCCTGAAGGCACCGGAGAAAGCTCGCGCTGATCGCGGCGAGCCGGATCTCGGTGATCCCGGCGGGCATGTCTGGGTCCACAGGACCTTGCGCGAGGGCGGCAAGGAGATCGGGAGGATTGCGGCTGAGATCGACATCTCGAAAATCCAGCAGGTCCGACAGGAAACGTTCTGGACCCTGCTTGGCGTCAATGGTGCGCTGACACTTCTTTTCGCCGGGTTGGGCTGGTTCGTCGTCCACCGTACGCTGAGGCCCCTACTCCGACTTTCCACCTATCTGGCCCGTGCTGGCGATGGACGGCTGGAACCTATTCCAGAAAGCAAGCTTCCGCCTCCGGATACCGAGGCTGGCAAGGTCTATCGCCGTTACAATGCTGCGGCTCTCGCCGTGAGCGAGCGGGAGGCCCTGTTGCACCGTTTGGCCGATCAGGAACGTCGGGCCTTGCTCGGGCGGTACGCATCGGCCATCGCCCATGAGGTCAACAATCCGCTGGGCGGCTTGTTCAACGCGGTGCGGATGATCCAGCGCTATGGTGATGATCCCGAGCGGCGCGATCGTGCCGCGACGCTGCTCGAACGCGGCCTGACCGGGATCCGCAACATTGTCCGAGCCTCGCTGGTTGTCTGGCGTGGCGAGACGGATCATCAAACCTTGACAACCAGCGACATCGAAGATCTGCGCTTTCTGGTCGAGAGCGAGGCGTTGCGCCGCGATTTGACGCTCGAATGGCTCAACGAACTTGGCACCGAATCCTCCATCGCCGCCCAGCCGTTCCGCCAGATGGCCCTCAATCTCGCGCTCAATGCCTGCGCGGCTTCGCCACCGGGAGGCCGGGTCTGTTTCAGCGTCCGTTCCGATCGCGATCAGACTGTGCTGCATATCTCCGACGAGGGGCCAGGGCTGCCTGCGGATTCACGCGCGATGCTCCTTACCGCGGGCGCGACATCGGCGCATGATGCCAATGGCGGCCTTGGCTTGTGGATCGTCGCGCGGATTGTCTCGGATCAGCGAGCCACCATTTCCATCGAAGGTCCACCTGGTACCGCGATCACCATCAGGATCCCTCATGCTCAGCCAGATCTCCGAACCGCGGCCTAGGCTTCCCATCCTGGGGCGCGGACCGCTGGTTGTCCTCATCGAGGATGATCCTGTGATGGGGCAGTCCCTCATCGAGTGGTTCAATATCGAGGGCTACCGGACTGAGTGGTTCCGAACGGGGCGCGATGCCATCCAGAAACTCGGTGATACCGATCCTGATGTGATCCTCTGTGATATCCGTCTGCCAGACCTGACGGGCGAAGAGATTTTCAAGGTTATTGCGCCGCAAGTCTTTGGCACGCCTATCCTTTTCATAACGGGATTTGGCGAGATTGACCAGGCTGTCCGCCTCATGAAGGCGGGGGCAGCCGATTACATGACCAAGCCCTTTGAAATCGATGCGCTGCTCCAGCGGATTGAAAAGCTCATCGCGTCGCGTTGGGCGCTGACCGAGGGCTACGAACTCGGCAATTCTCCCGCCATCGCGATCGTCGAGCGTCAGTTGCGACGGCTGGCGACGGTTGATTCCACCGTGCTGTTGACTGGCCCAAGCGGTGCCGGAAAGGAAGTTGCCGCGCGCTTCCTGCATGCGAAGGGACAGCGGCACCCCCAGCCCTTCATGGCCATCAATTGCGCGGCCATACCGGCAGAATTGCTGGAAAGCGAGATTTTCGGCCACGAAAAAGGCGCGTTCACTGGCGCGCAGGCGCGTCGGATCGGATATGCCGAGCAGGCGGGTGATGGCATACTCTTTCTCGATGAGGTCGCCGATCTTCCCCAGACCATGCAGGCCAAGCTTCTGCGACTGCTGCAGGAGCGGACATTCATGCGTGTCGGCGGTGACCGCCTGACGAGCTTCCGGGCCCGGGTCATTGCCGCGACCAATGCCGACCTGACCCAGCGGGTGAAGGATGGGCGCTTTCGCGAGGATCTCTACTACAGGCTGGCCGTGATCGTCGTCGACATTCCCGCATTGCGTGCACGTCCGGAAGACATCCTCGCGTTGGCCAACCGATTCCTGGGCGAGTTCTGCTCAAGTTTTGGCACCGGCCAGAAGCAGTTCTCCTTCCTCGCGGAGGATGCCCTCCTTGCCCATGATTATCCGGGGAACATCCGCGAGTTGCGCAATAGGATCGAGCGCGCGGTTGCGTTGGCCGAGACTGACCTGATTGGTCCGGCCGATCTTTTTCCCGAGAAGGTGCATCGTGGCGACAGCTCCGACCCGGTTCTTTCCCTCCAGCAGAGCCGCGACAACGCTGAACGCCGCGCCATCCTGGCAGCGCTCGCGCTGACCAAGGGGGACGTTACTCTCGCCGCCCAGAGGCTCGACGTGTCCCGATCAACCCTGTTCGAGAAGATCCGACGGCTCGATATCCGCTACGAGGGCTGAGCCAGTCCGGAAAATCGGACCGATCATCCTGTCGCAATCCGAAAACGTGGACGGGCCCACTGTATCAGCATTGAAAAAACAGCATTTTTTGGGGCCGATTGTGCAAAGCACCATGGCACTCTGACTGCATCTCCTCCGAACGGGCGCCAACCAGAGCGCTTCACCAGAACGATCGGAGGGGAAGTCGATGTCGGAGACACGTCAGCGCGCAGCGGCAGAAGCGCTTGTGAAGGACGTCCTGAAAAACGGGACGAATATGGATCGTCGGAGTCTATTCGTTGCCGCCAGCGCCTTCGGCGCGGCGGCGATGGTCGGCTCGGAGGCGAGCGCGCAGCAGGCGCCTGCTGCGCCGGCGCCGGCCGCCCCCGCCGCTCCCGCAGCCCCGGCACGCCGCATCCTGATCAAGGATGACAGCCGCGTCCTGAATATCGGCGCGACGGTGCGCTCGGGCAATTACTGGAATTTCTCGACCTTCATGACCCCGGTCGAGGAATTCTATGTCCGCAACCATTATCCGACGCCAACCGTCGACCAGAAGCCGGTTCTTGATCGCGCGAACTGGAAGCTGAAGATCCATGGCTCTTCGGTCGAGCGGCCGCTCGAGATCAGCTATGAAGATCTGCTCAAGATGCCTTCAAAGACGATCATCGCGACGATGGAATGCCATGGCAATGGTCGAACCCTGTTCTGGGAACAGGGCGGCTTCACCGGACAGCAGGTAGGCGGTGGCAACTGGGTGCTTGGTGCGGTGGGACAGGCCGAATGGCAGTATGTCTCGATGGCCGAGATTTTTGCCCGCTGCGGCATCAGGCCGAATGCGCGAACAGTCCTGTTCTGGTCGGGTGTAGACGGCAATGACATGGGCCGCCCGATGCCATTCGCCGATGTCCTCGCACAGCAGCACGATATGGGCATCTGCTACGCCATGAATGGCAATCCGCTGACTCCGGATCACGGCGCGCCCGTGCGCGTGGTCGTGCCGGGCTGGGGCGGCACGGCTTCGATCAAATGGGTGACCGAGATCCGCGTGTCCGACAAGCGCATCTGGACGCGCCTCAACACCAAGGGCGAGGTGTTCCTTGGTCCGGATTATCAGGCGCCGGAATTCGATGCGGCGAATGACGAGTTCCTGCCCGGCATCACGCCGGCGGATATCAAGGGTCCGATGGTGACCTGGATGCCGCCCAAATCCCTGATCACTGTCCCTCTGGTGCTCGAGCAATCGCCGTCGATCCCCGTCAATTATCCGCTGAAGAAGGGCGAATTGCCGAAAATGGCAGCCGGACGGCACACAATGCGCGGCTATGCCTGGGCACCCCAGCACGGAGTGAAGCATGTCGAGTACCGCGTGAATGGCGGCACCTGGCAGATGGCCACCCTGCGACAGCCCAACCTCGGAAAGTACACTTGGGTGCGGTTCGACTTCCCATGGGATGCCACGGCTGGCACGCATGTGATCGAGACGCGCACCACCGATCATGCCGGAACGTCCCAGCCGGAGAAGATTCCGCTGAACAGCCTCGGCATGGCAAACTGGTCGATCCCGAAGTTCAAGATCCAGGTCGCCTGACACGTTCTCCCGGTGGACGCACTCCTATGGGGTGCGTCCATTCTTCATCAGCATGATCGAAATAGTGGACCAATGAAGAAAACATTCGGACTGATCGGGCTTGTTTCGGGAGTTGCCATCCTGTTTGCCGGCGTGCTGCAGGCAGCGGCTCCGTCGAAGCAGGTTGCCGAAGGAAAGACGCTTTATGCCGAGGCCTGTGCGCTATGCCATGGTGCCGATGGCAAGCGCGGCGAAGGTTTCCAGACCCCGATCTGGGGCGAGGGCTCCTTGATCGCCACGAAATTCGGCACCGCCCAAGGCCTGATCGACTACATGCAACTGATGCCGTTCAACAATCCTGCAATGCTGACGGATGAACAGAAGTTGTCGGTGGTCGCGTACCTCCTGTCCAACCACGGGGCAATTCCAGCCACGGCCACTTTGGATGCAGCGAAGGCTGCGAGCATCCCGATCAAGTGACAAACCAGTCGGTCTCGGAAAGTCCCCCGCCGCGGCAATGGATCAGGCCGCGCAGAGTTGACGCCAAGCGGCAACTGCTGTGGCGGGGTGGCCCTTGAACCGGCGGCAAACCGATTTTCCCCTGACAGTGCCCGTGCCATTGTCCGAACCGCCGACGAGAATCCCATCCTGATCCAGCATCGCCACAGGATCGTCGTCCGAACGTCATCGAACTGTTGCGCATCCTCTCTATCGGATGGGGTCAGCCACCCTTCGAGCGAGGATTGAGATGCTTGAGATCCGGAATCTTTCACGGCGGTTTGGAGAGAAGCGCGCGGTGGACGACGTGTCGCTTCAGATTGCGAAGGGAAGCTTCGTCGGCGTGATCGGGCGCTCCGGCGCGGGTAAATCGACGCTTCTGCGCATGATCAACCGCCTGCAGGAGCCTTCGTCCGGCGAGATCTACTGGAATGGCCTGCCGGTGACCGCGCTTGCGGGCCGCGATCTGCGCCGCTGGCGCACCTCCTGCGCCATGATCTTCCAGCAATTCAACATCGTGGGACGCCTCGATGTGCTGACGAACGTGCTGATGGGCCGGTTGCATGCCACCTCCATGGCCCGCTCGATGCTGAAGCTCTGGGCCGAGGAAGACCGCGCGCTCGCTGTTTCGGCCTTGGAGCAGTTCGACATCGCGAACCTCGCGGCGCAAAGGGCGGAAACTCTCTCCGGCGGCCAGCAGCAGCGCGTGGCGATTGCCCGCGCCCTCGTGCAGGAGCCGGAACTGGTGCTCGCCGACGAGCCTATCGCCTCGCTGGACCCGCGCAACACCCGCATCGTCATGGATGCGCTGCAGCGGTTGAACAGGCATTTCGGCATCACCGTGATCTGCAACCTGCACGATCTCGACATCGCCAAGGACTATTGCGACCGCCTCGTGGGCATGGCGCAGGGCCGCATCGTGTTCGACGGTGCGCCCGAGGCCCTCACGGAGGCAACCGCCCGCGAACTCTACGGCCTTGAGGCCGAGGACGCGATGAACGTGCTTCCGCCTTCCGTGCCCGCTCGTCTACCCGGGCTGGCAGCCGTCGCCTGAACTTTCCCCTCCTCGAAGAAGGATCTGAACATGACGCTTCCCCGTCGTGCGGTGCTTGTTGCCGCCTTGATCAGCCTTGCCGCTCCCGCCTTCGCGCAGGACTGGAAGGCCAAATACCCCGAAATCGTCTATGCCACCGTTCCCGCCGAGAACGCCTCGGGCGTGACCGAGCGCTTCGGTCCCTTCATGGAATATCTCTCGCGCGAACTAGGCGTGAAGGTCACGCTGCGCATCGCGGCGGATTACGCGGCGGTGATCGAGGGCCAGCGTGCCGGCACCATCCATATCGGTGATTACGGCCCGTCTTCCTATGTGCGCGCCCACACCGTCTCGAATGGCGGCGTCGAGGCCTTCGCCACGATGCGCGCGGCGGATGGCTCGACCGGGTACTTTGCGGTCGCCTATGCCAAGAAGGAAGCCACCGGCACGAAGCTCGATGATTTCAAGGGCAAGAACCTCTGCCTTGTCGATCCGAACTCGACCTCGGGCAACAATGTGCCGCTCTTCCAGATGCACAAGATGAACATCGACCCGGCCAAGTTCTTCGCCAAGGTGACGAATGCCGGAAGCCACGAGAATGCGGTGATGGCCGTGCAGCAGGGCACCTGCGATCTCGCCTTCAACTGGTGGAATTCAGAAGAGGATTCCAACCTCTCGCGCATGGCGAACAAGGGCATGGTGAAGAAGGACGATTTCAAGATCGTCTTCCGCTCCGAGAAGATCCCCGGTTCGCCCTATGCCGTGCTGACGAGCCTTCCAGCCGACCTCAAGGCCGCGATCGCAAAGGCCTTCTTCGATGCGCCGAACAAGGCGCCGGACGCCTTCAAGCGCCTCACGGATGGCAAGTCGCCCGGCTTCGCACCGGCGAAGCATTCCGACTACAAGGTGACGGAGGATCTGCAGAAGTTCGTGGATTCGCTGCGCAAGAAGGGCTCGTAACGCCAGACTGACGGACGCGAGGCCGGGGTTCGCCCCGGCCTTTTTCGCGCGCCGATAATGTCTTCGCGCCCGTGATTTTCAACCCGAACGAGCCCGTCCAGCGGCACCTTCAAGAGCAACATCATGGCCACGGCTGTCACCCGCCTCCCCCCGAGCCAGATCGCGCCCCATCTCGCCGCCTATGATCGCGAGCAGGCCGCGAAGCGCCGCGCGAGCCTGTTCAGCCTTGCCATCCTGCTGGTGCTGGTCCTCGTCGCGAGCCATGTCGCGGAGGTCGATCCGGGGAAATTCGCAGGCAATATCCACCAGCTCACGAGCTATATCGGCCGTATTTTCTACCTCGATAACGGGCAATTCGTGTTGACCGACCCCGCCGAATGGTTCTGGGGCTGGAAGAAGTGGCTCATCCATATCGGCGATACGCTGCTGATTGCCTATCTCGGCACGCTTCTGGGCGCGGTGGCGGCCTTCCTTGCCTGTTTCGCGGCCTCCTCGAACCTCTCGCCGAACAGCACGACACGCTTCGTCGCACGGCGCGTGCTGGAATTCTGCCGCACGGTTCCGGAACTCGTTTTCGCGCTCATTTTCGTGGTGGCCTTCGGGCTCGGCCCCATGCCGGGCGTGCTCGCGATCGCGATCCACACCTTTGGCGCGCTCGGCAAGCTCTTCGCGGAAGTGGTCGAGAACATCGACATGAAACCGGTGGATGGCGCCATTGCCACGGGGGCCAGCCGCTGGCAGGTGATCCGCTACGCGGCCGTGCCGCAGGTGCTCTCGAATTTCGCGAGCTACAGCCTGCTGCGCTTTGAAATCAACGTGCGCGGGGCATCCGTGATGGGCTTCGTTGGCGCAGGCGGCATCGGCCAGGAGCTGATCGAGGCCGTGCGCAAATTCTACTACTCGGATGTCTCGGCCATTCTTCTGCTCATCATCGCGACCGTGATGGTGATCGACCTTGTGACCGAACGCATCCGCCACCGCCTGATTGCCGGGGAGCAGCGCCGATGAACCCGAAAGCCTCGCTTCTCGACCGCGATTCAGCGCGGCGGAACCATCCGGGTCTAATCCGGCCGTCGCTGAAAACGCGGATCATCACGAGCCTTGTCGTGGCCGGAATGGTCGGCGTCGCGATCTTCGCTTTCGCCCGCCTGGAATTCTCCTTCGCCCGGCTGGGCAGCGGCATGGCGCAGCTCGCGACCTTCCTCGGCCTCATGGTCCCACCGTCAGCCGGTGGCTCTGCGGCAACCTTCTTCAAGGCGCTCGGAGAGACGGTTGCCATCGCCTTCCTCGGCACCCTGCTCGCGGCGATCATCGCGCTGCCGCTCGGCTTCCTGGCCGCGCAGGGCATGATCGGCGGATGGGCGATGCGTTTCCTCACGCGCCGCTTCTCCGACACCATTCGCGGGGTGGATACGCTGATCTGGGCGCTCATCTGGATCAATGTGGTGGGGCTCGGCCCCTTCGCGGGCGTGCTCGCCATCATGACCAGCGATATCGGCTCCTTCACGAAGCTATTCTCGGAAGCCATCGAGGCGACGGATCGCAAACCGGCCGAGGGTGTCACCTCCACCGGCGGCAATCGCCTGCATGTCATGCGCTTCGGCGTGCTGCCGCAGGTGATGCCCGTGCTGATCAGCCAGACGCTCTACTATTTCGAATCGAACACGCGCTCAGCCACCATCATCGGCATCGTGGGGGCGGGCGGCATCGGGCTCCATCTCGCGGAGATGATCCGCACCTACGAATGGGATCGCGTGGCCTTCATCATCCTGATGATCCTCGCGACGGTGGCGGTAATCGATTTCTTCTCCTCGCGGCTGCGTACGCGGCTCATCGGCCTCCGGCGCGCTGAAGCCTGAGCGCTGTCACCGAAGCGTCATCGCAGCATCATCGGCACGTCATCCGCGGGGTGGAAGAGCAGCCATCCTGACTGATCGGATGACGTGAAATGCCCGATGCCGAGGCCGCAAGGCCAAACCCTGATCCCCGCGCTGCGACCATGGCCCTGCTGGCCCGCGCGACGCGCAAGGAACTCGCCCTGCCCTTGAGCGCCCATTGGCCGAACCTCGCTTTTGCCACCATTCGCGCGCCGGAAATCGGCCTCGTGATGCTGCGCGGTCGCATGGGCGGGGATGGCGCCCCCTTCAACCTTGGCGAAGCAACCGTGACGCGCGCCGTGGTGGAACTCGAGACCGGCGAGCGTGGCTACGGCCAGTTCCTCGGCCGTGACCCGACGCGCGCGGAGCAGGCGGCGATCCTCGAGGCGCTCGCGCAGCGCGAAGCGGATCGCGAGATGGTGGAGCGCGCGGTGCTCGCACCCATCCGCCAGCGCCTTCAGGAGGAAGCGCAGCGCAAGCGCGCCGAAACTGCGGCCACGCGCGTCGATTTCTTCACTCTCGTGCGTGCGGAGGGCTGAGGATGAGCCTCGCCGGTTTCCCAAATCCCGTTCTCGACCAGCAGGCGGCGTTCCGTGCCGTGATGCAGGCTTTGGCCGAGCCTGGCTGCATCGTGCCCTCTGGCGCGATGGTGGGGGAGGCTTCGCCCCTTGGCCCCGTGGCCCGCGCGATTGCGCTCAGCCTGCTCGATTTCGAAGTGCGCTACCACCTCTCGCCGAGCCTTGCAGCGGCGGAAAGCGACATCACCTTCCATACCGGGTCGCGGCTCGCGGACCGGGCTGATGAAGCCGACTTCGCCTTCGTCGATTGCGCCCATGACGCGCTGGATCTCGCGCGCTACGCGCAGGGCACGCCGGAATATCCCGATCGCTCGACAACAATCATCCTGAAGGTCGAAAGCCTCGCAGGTGGTCCCACGCTCGCGATCGACGGACCGGGCATTCCGGGCACGCGCGAACTCGCAATCCCCGGCCTTCCGGCGGATTTCATCGCGCAATGGGCCGCGAATGCCGCGCGCGCTCCGCTCGGAGTCGACCTCCTCTTCACGACCAACGAGGCCGTTCTCGGCCTGCCGCGCTCCACGCGCATCCTTGGGGAGGCGCGCTGATGTATGTCGCTGTGAAAGGTGGCGAACGCGCCATCGCCAATGCCCATCGGCTGCTCGAACACGAGCGGCGCGGCGATCGCAAAGTGCCGGAGATCGGCACGGACCAGATCGAGCAGCAACTGAGCCTGGCGGTCGATCGCGTGATGAGCGAGGGCTCGCTCTATGATCGCGGGCTTGCATCTCTCGCGATCAAACAGGCGCGTGGCGATCTCATCGAGGCGATCTTCCTCATCCGCGCCTATCGCACGACCCTGCCGCGCTTTGGCTTCTCCGTGCCGCTCGATACGGGCGCGATGGCGATCCGCCGGCGCATTTCCTCCACCTACAAGGATCTGCCGGGCGGGCAGGTTCTCGGCCCGACCTTCGATTACACGCATCGACTGCTCGATTTCGCGCTGGCAGCGGAGGGTGAGCCTGCCGCGCCGGTCACGGCGCCAGTCGACCCGGAAGAGCGCTTCCCACGCGTGACGGACCTTATCGCGCAGGATGACCTGATCGAACGCAACCCGCCGACCGATCCGGCCAAGCCCGTGGGTGACCTCACGCGCGAGCCCCTCGCATTCCCGGCGGAACGCGATCTGCGCCTGCAGAACCTCGCGCGTGGCGATGAGGGTTTCCTGCTGGCGCTCGGTTATTCCACCCAGCGCGGCTATGGCCGCAACCATCCCTTCGTGGGCGAAATCCGCATGGGCGAGGTGGAGGTGGAATTCGAGATCCCCGAACTCGGCCTCACGGTCGCCCTCGGCGAGGTCACGCTCACCGAATGCCAGATGGTGAACCAGTTCAAGGGTTCGCTCACCGAGCCCGCCAAATTCACGCGCGGCTACGGCCTCTCCTTCGGCCATTGCGAGCGGCGCGCCATGTCGATGGCACTGGTGGATCGCGCCCTTCGGGCGGACGAACTCAGCGAGGAGCGCACGAGCCCGGCGCAGGACGAGGAGTTTGTGCTCTCGCACTCCGACAACATCCAGGCGACCGGCTTCGTCGAGCACCTGAAACTGCCGCATTACGTCGATTTCCAGGCCGAACTCGCGCTGCTCCGGCAGATGCGCCGCGAGCTCACCTCGCGCAACACCCACCCGGAGGCCGCGGAATGAGCCGGACAGCCGAAAACTATCGCGGATACAACTTCGCCTATCTCGACGAGCAGACGAAAAGGATGATCCGCCGCGCGATCCTCAAGGCGATCGCCATTCCCGGCTACCAGGTGCCCTTCGCGAGCCGTGAAATGCCCATGCCCTATGGCTGGGGCACCGGCGGCGTGCAGGTGACGGCAGCGATCCTCGGACCCACCGACGTGCTGAAGGTGATCGACCAGGGCGCGGATGACACGACCAACGCCGTCTCCATCCGCCAGTTCTTCGAGAAGACGGCCGGTGTGGAAACCACGACAGAAACCGAGAAGGCGACGGTCATCCAGACCCGCCACCGCATTCCCGAGGCGAAGCTTCAGGCTCATCAGGTTCTGGTCTATCAGGTGCCGATCCCCGAGCCGCTGCGCTTTCTTGAGCCGCGCGAGACCGAGACACGCACGCTGCATGCCCTCGCCGAATATGGCCTGATGCATGTGCGGCTCTACGAGGATATCGCCCAGCACGGGCATATCGCGAAGACCTATGCCTATCCGGTGCTGGTGGCCGATCGCTACGTGATGGACCCCTCGCCCATCCCGAAATTCGACAACCCCAAAATGCACGAGAGCGCCGCCTTGCAGCTCTTCGGCGCGGGGCGCGAGAAGCGGATCTACGCCATCCCGCCGCACACAAAGGTGGTGAGCCTCGATTTCGAGGATCACCCCTTCGAGGCAACGAAATTCGACCAGCCCTGCGCGCTCTGTGGCGCGACCGACAGCTATCTCGACGAGGTCATCACGGATGATCGCGGCGGCAGGATGTTCGTCTGCTCCGACACCCACCATTGCGAAACGCGTCGCGCCGAGGGCCATGTCGGCACTCTCGGCACGCCCGTGACGGAGGCTGCCGAATGACCAATCTTTCTGCTTCTCCGCTTCTCGTGGCCGAGGGACTTTCGAAATTCTACGGCCTGCGCATCGGCTGCCGGAATGTGAGCTTCGCTCTTGAACCCGGCGAGGTGCTGGCGATCGTGGGCGAATCCGGCTCCGGCAAGACGACGCTGCTGAACCTGCTTTCGGGCCAACTGGCCCCAGATGCCGGTGCCGTGCGCTATCGCATGCGCGATGGCGAAACGAAAAACCTGCTCGATCTCACCGAGGCCGAAAGGCGATTTCTCGCCCGCACCGATTGGGGCTTCGTGCATCAGGATGCGCGCAATGGCCTCAGGATGGGCGTTTCCGCCGGCGGCAATATCGGCGAGCGGCTGATGGGCGTGGGCGACCGGCATTATGGGCGCATCCGCGAAACGGCGCAGGGCTGGTTGAGCCGCGTGGAAATCGACATCTCCCGCATCGACGACAAGCCGACGCAATTCTCCGGCGGCATGCGCCAGCGCCTGCAGATTGCGCGCAATCTCGTCACGCATCCGCGCCTCGTCTTCATGGACGAGCCGACCGGCGGGCTCGATGTCTCGGTGCAGGCGCGCCTGCTCGATCTCATCCGCGGCCTCGTGGCCGATCTTGGCCTCGCGGTGGTGCTGGTCACGCATGATCTCTCGGTCGCGCGGCTCCTGTCGCATCGCATCCTCGTGATGAAGGACGGCCATGTGATCGAGGCGGGCCTGACGGATCGCGTGCTCGATGATCCGCAGGAGGCCTACACCCAGCTTCTCGTCTCGTCCGTGCTCGCCGCGTGAGGGCCATGATGAACCCTGTTCTGCAAGTCTCCGGCCTCGCGAAGGCGTTTCACCTGCATCTCCACGGCGGCAAGCACCTGCCGGTGGTCGAGGGCGTGGATTTCATCGTGCTGCCGGGTGAATGCGTCGTGCTCGGCGGTCCGTCAGGTGCCGGCAAATCCTCCATCCTCAAGGCGATCTACGGGAATTATCTCGCGAATTCCGGTGCGATCATCCTCGATGATGGCGAGAAGAGGGTGGATGTGGTCACCGCCTCGCCCGGCGCGATCATCGCGTTGCGGCGGCACATGATGGGCTATGTCAGCCAGTTCCTGCGGGTTATTCCGCGTGTGCCGGCGCTGGAAATCGTAGCCGAAGCGGCGCGTGCCGCAGGGTTCCCGCCCGATGAGGCCCGTGAGCGCGCGGGCCGTCTCCTCGCCCATCTCAACCTGCCGGAACGGCTCTGGAACCTGCCGCCGGCCACCTTCTCCGGCGGCGAGCAGCAGCGCGTGAATATCGCGCGTGGCTTCGCGGGCAACCATCGCTTCCTGATCCTCGACGAACCCACGGCCTCGCTGGATGCCAAGAACCGCGAGGCGGTGATCGCGCTGATCGCCGAGCGGAAGGCGCAAGGCACGGCCTTTCTCGGCATCTTTCACGATCAGGATGTGCGCGAGCGCGTCGCGGATCGCATCCTCGATGTCACGCGCTTCTCGCCCATGCGGGAGATCGCCGCATGATGAGCGAGAGACAAGGCAGCGCCGAGATCAAGCCCATCCGCAAGACCAAGCTCTCCGAGATGCCGCTCGTTCATCCGACCGCTGACGTGCGCAACACCACGCTCGGCCGCTACACCGAGATCTACGAGCGTTGCACGATCGCTGATAGCGCGATCGGCGATTATTCCTACGTGGTGCGCGATGGCGAGATCTGGTGCGCGACGATCGGCAAGTTCGTGAACATCGCCTCCCATGCCCGCATCAACGCACCGAACCACCCGACCTGGCGGGCGACGCTTCACCACTTCACCTATCGCGCCGAGAATTACTGGCCGGATGCCGAAGCTGAGGCCGAATTCTTCGAGTGGCGGCGCGAGCATAAGGTGACCATCGGGCATGATGTCTGGCTCGGCCACGGCGTCACGATCCTGCCGGGAGTGACAGTGGGCAATGGCGCAGTCATCGGCGCCGGCGCGGTCGTGAGCCGCGATGTCGAGCCCTACACCATCGTCGCGGGCGTGCCCGCGAAGCCGATAAGGCGCCGCTTTTCTGAAGAGATCGCCGCCCGTCTCGAGGCCCTCGCCTGGTGGGATTGGAGCCATGCCCGCCTGCGCGCCGCACTCGAGGATTTCCGCACGCTGTCCATCGAGGCCTTCCTCGATCGTCAGGAAAACCAGCCCCATGAGGTCACGCGATGAGCGAAACGCTCGTTCTCTCCAATGCCGAGATCGTCACGGCCGAACACCAGTTCCGCGGCTTTGTGGTGGTGCAGGATGGGCGCATCGTCGAGATCGGCGAGGGGCGCGCGCCGGAAGCGGGCGTGGATTTCAGCGGCGATTTCCTGCTGCCCGGCCTCGTGGAATTGCACACGGATCATCTCGAGGTGCATTTCATGCCGCGCCCCAAGGTCGAATGGCCCGCGATTTCCGCCGTGCTCGCGCATGATGCGCAGGTGATCGGCGCAGGCATCACCACGGTGTTCGATGCCCTGCGCGTCGGCAACGATTACGATGACGAGAAATTCGGCGCGCGCATGAAGAAGCTCGCCGGGGCCATTGCGGCTGCGAAGGACAAGGGGCTCACGCGCGCCGAGCATTTCGTGCATCTGCGGTGCGAAATCTCCTGCGCCGATGTGGTGGAGGAGATGCAGCCCTTCCTCACCGATCCGCAACTGAAGCTCGTCTCGGTGATGGATCACACGCCGGGCCAGCGGCAATTCACCGATGTTTCCAAGTGGAAGTCCTACTATGCCGGCAAGCGGGGTGCATCAGAAGCCGAGATGAACGAGCGGATCATCAGGCGTCGCGCTATCCACGCGCAATTCGCGCAGGCCAATCGCCGCGCGATCGTCGATCTCTGCCAGAGCCATGGCGTGATCCTCGCCAGCCATGACGACGCCACCCTCGACCATGTCGAGGAAGCGATCGCCGACGGCATGCACATCGCCGAATTCCCCACCACGGTGGAGGCAGCAGCAGCCTCCCATGAGGCAGGGCTGAAGGTGCTGATGGGTGCGCCGAACGTGGTGCGCGGCGGTTCGCATTCCGGCAATGTCAGCGCCCGCGCTCTGGCCGAGAATGGCGTGCTCGACGTGCTCTCCTCGGATTACGTGCCGACGAGCCTGCTGATGGGTGCCTTTGCGCTCCATGATGTCGAGGCCATCGGTGGCCTGCCGGGCGCCATCCGCCTCGTGAGCAAGAACCCGGCGGATGCTGCTGGCCTCACCGATCGCGGCGAAATTGTCGAGAGCAAACGGGCCGATCTCATCCGGGTCGATGCCGCGAGCGGCCAGCCCGTCATCCGCGCGGCCTGGCGTGAGGGACGTCGCGTTTCATGATCCGCTCGGGGCTGCTGATCGCCGTCGTTGGCCCGAGCGGGGTGGGCAAGGACACGCTTGTCGCGCGGCTGAAAACACTGTTGCCGCCCGCGCATTTCGCCTTTCCCACGCGCATCATCTCGCGCCCGGCGGATGGAAACGAGGCCAGCGCCTACCTCGCGGCGGATGAATTTCCGCTCGCGCGCGGGCGCGGCGACTTCCTCATCGATTGGGAAGCCCATGGTTTGTGCTATGCCATTCCGGCTTCTGTTCGGCGGGATCTCGAACAGGGGCGGCATGTCATCGTCAACCTTTCCCGTTCCGTGCCGCAACTCCTGAGGTTGAAAGGCCTGCCCGTGCTGGTCGTGCATGTCACTGCCCGCGCAGATATGCTGGAGCAGCGCTTGCGGGCCCGTGGCCGCGAGTTTGACGCGGACCAGCAATCGCGGCTCCTGCGCGGGGAAGCGCTCGATCGCGAGGTGGAGGCAGATATCCGCATCGAGAATAACGGTTCGATCGACAGCGCCGTGAGCGCCCTCATGGAAGCGCTTATGCCGCTCGCCGGTCGGGAGCGCCGCTCCGCATGATCCCCGAGCCGCGCTATGCAGTTTATCTCGCGCCGGAACCGCATGAGCCGCTCTGGCAGTTCGGCTCGGCCTGGCTTGGCTATGATGCGGTGACAGGCGCGGATGTGACGCATCCGGTCCTGCCTGGAATTGCCCCGGAAACCATCCGCGAGGCGACCGCCCATCCCCGCCTTTACGGGCTGCACGTGACGCTGAAAGCACCCTTTCGTTTGGCGGATGGCATCACAGTTGACGAATTCCAGCGAGCAGTCGAGGTTGTGGCGCAACGGCATGATCCGGTCGCCTCCTTCCCGCTGACTTTGGAAGCACGAAAGGCGGGAGAGGATCGAATCTTCCTTTGTCTCGCTCCGGCCGAAACTCAGCCTCACCTGCATCGGCTGGAAGCAGATGCCGTCGTGACACTCGATCCCTTCCGCGCGCCGCTCAAGGCAGGAGAAATTGCACGGCGCAAGCCGGAGCGGCTCGGACGCAAGGAACGCGACTATCTTGAAATCTACGGCTATCCGCACGTACTCGATTGCTTCCGCCCGCATCTCTCGCTGACCGGGCCCATTGCGCCAGATTCACCCTTGAGGGACGCATTGGCTCAACAGCTGGCCAATGAACCTGCGCTACTGACGCTGGCTTGCCGATCGCTGCTGCTCTTCGAGCAACATGAGCCCGGCGCACGATTTCGAATCCGCCAGCGCTACCCGCTTGGTGCATGAGAGCCTCAGCAACGGCTTGGCCGCTGGCAATGGTCTCCAACCTGAGTGGCCCTTTCTCCTCCGCTTGCCTCTTGGCTCCTTCGCGCCCCAAAAGAGCCGCTCGTTGCCCGAAGAGAATAGGCCGAAGCCGGACATTTGGCCTGCTGCCGGTTTTGTTGAATGTCGATTGGCTCGCAAAGCCAAACCCCATCAGCGTCCAACAATGAACCCTTCGCTGCCAATGCCCCTTCGCTGCCAATGACCCTTCGCTGCCAATGACCCCTTCGCTGCGAGGCGCCGAGGCGCGTCCGCCCGCCCGGAAGATTCACTTCCTCATCGCCGGCCGCCCGGGTCTGTTCCAGGAGTCAAGGCGCAGAGCGATCGCCGGAGCTGAAGGAGCGGTAAACATAGGCATGATCGGCGCTGGCACCGGCTTCCGCCGCAGCAAGCGCCTTGATGCGGGCGTGGTGGGGCGAGTAGACGCAGACCGGGTCGGTGGCGGATGCATCTCCCGTCAGCGCAAGGGCCTGGCAGCGGCAGCCGCCCCAGTCGCGCTCCTTGCGATCGCAGGACCGGCAGGGCTCAAGCATCCAGTCTGTCCCGCGATAGGCCATGAAGGCTGGCGACGACGTCCAGATGTCGGCCAGCGACCGGTCCCTCACCGACCAGAACTCCAGACCGGGGATCGTCTCGGCCGCATGGCAGGGCAGGACGCGGCCCGAAGGGGTGACGTTCATGAGCCGCCGTCCCCAACCGCCAGCACAGGCCTTGGGATAAGTCGCGTAATAATCTGGCACGACGAAGTCGATCACGAGCCGCCCCTCGAGCGCCTTGCGTGCAGTCTCCACGATCTGGATGGAGCGATCGACATCGGCCCTGGTTGGCATGAGGGCGGCGCGGTTCAGGGAGGCCCAGCCGTAATACTGCGTGTGGGCCACTTCCAACCGCCGGGCGCCGAGCGCCACCGCAAGGTCGATGATGCGATCCATCTCATCGATATTGCCGCGGTGGATCACGGCGTTGAGCGTCAAAGGGAGCCCGAGCGCCGTGACCCGGCCGGCGAAGGCCATCTTCTGCGCTTGTGCGTTGACGAATCCGCCGATCCGTTCGGCATTGGCCTTGTCCACCGCCTGGAAGGACAGTTGCACGTGGTCGAGCCCCGCATCCGCCAGCGCATCGAGCTTTTCCAGCGCGCCGCCAACACCCGATGTGATGAGATTGGAGTAAAGACCGCTCTGCGCGCAATGCGCCGTGATTTCGACGATATCGGTCCGGATGGTCGGCTCGCCGCCAGACAGGTGCACGTGCAGGACGCCGAGCGCCGCCGCTTCCGAAAGGACGCGCCGCCAGGTCGCCGTGTCGAGCTCGCCCGAGCGCTTGTCGAGTTCCAGCGGGTTCGAGCAATAAGGGCAGCGCAAAGGGCAGCGATGGGTCAGTTCAGCCAGAAGGCCGATTGGCGCGGGCAATTCAGGAGCTGGTGCGTTCATCGATCGAGCACCCGTTTCCTCCAGAGCTCATCCAGCAGGCCGATCACGTCGCGCTCGATCACGGCCCGGTCTTCCAGATATTTCTCGGCAAGCGCGGTGATAATGTCGTCGACGCTGCGTATTCCGTCCACCAGGCCGAGCACATCGGCCGCCACGGCATCGAGGTCAAAACTACGCTCGGGAGCGAGCAGCAAATGGGTGCCCCTGACCTCGTCGAAACGCAGGCGAACCCCGCGGGGCACGCGCGGCACGTCGTCCAGGCGAAGAACCTCCGTCATGCAATCGCCTCCCCGCCCGGCGTCCAAGCGCCCGGAGGGGGCAGACCCGGATCGACATAGGCATGATGCAGCGCATCCAACTGGCTCCACAAGACGTCGCATTTGAAGCTCAAGGCACCCAGAGCCTGCGCTTGAAGCGAGGGCGTCATGGCGTGGGCCTTGACGTAGGCCAGCGCGAAATCGGCGTCGCGGGGGGCCTGGGTCATGCGCTTGTCGAAGTAGGCGAGCGTATCCTTCGAGACGAAATCATAAGCTCCGAGCATTCCCGCGACCCGTTCGGAGATGATTTTCGGGGCGAACATCTCGGTCAATGATGAGGCGATCGCCTCCAGAAGGCTGCGCTCCCGCACGAAATGCACATAGGCCTCCACCGCAAAACGCGTGGCCGGGAGGATGCCTTTCGTGGAAATGACATAGGCTCGCGAAAAGCCGAGGCTGTCGGTCAGCTTGAGCCAGCGCTCGATGCCACCGTCGCCCTCCACCTCGCCGTCATGGTCGACGATGCGTTGGCGCCAGATGCGGCGAAGCGACGCGTCTTCCATCCGGGCGATGATTGAAGCATCCTTCACCGGGATCATGGCCTGGTAATAATAGCGGTTCAGCGCCCAGGCCCGGACCTGATCCTGGTTCAGCCTGCCCCCGTGAAGCAAACGATGAAAGGGATGGAGGTTGTGGTAGCGTCTGGCGCCGATGTTGCGCAGGGCTGCCTCGAGTTCATCGGGATCGAGGAGCCGGTCTGCCTCAGCCGAAGCGGTCGGCAACGAGGCGGCGAAGAAGGGGACAGCTGAACTCATTGCCTATTCCGGGTTGCCCTTGACGAGGTTTGCCGAGGTTGCAAAATGAAGCGTGAGCCCGTCGTAAGCGACGGTCCAGCCCGTTTCTTCCACCTGGCGGCGCTCTGCGGAGTGATCGACAAGGATGGGGTTGGTGTTGTTGATATGAACAAACACGCGTTGTCCGATATGGCAGTCGGCCAGTTTGGCAATGGAGCCGTTGGCGCCATTGATGGGCACATGACCCATTCGCCAGCCTGTCTTGACGCCGACGCCCGCGCGGATGAGGTCGTCATCCTCCAGAACAGTGCCGTCGAACAGCAAAGCGTCGACCCCGTCCACTCTCTGGCGTAAATCGTCCGATATCCGGGCGCAGCCCGGCACGTAGGCGATGCGCCGCCCATCGGCTTCGAACATGACGCCGACCGTGCTTTCGCCCACCATGCCGATCACCGGATCTGCGCCCTCCAGCCAAAGCGGGACCTTTCCAGGGACCGGAAAAAGAGTTGCCCGCAAGCCTGGCAAGGGCTCGAATGTGGCCTCGAGTTGCACCTCACGGCGCGCCACGCAAGCAGGGTTCACCACATCGAAGACCCGGTTCGCGGCAATCGCGCCGAGGATCTCGGCTGTCGCGAAGAGATCGAAACGCTGGTTCTCCCGCAAGGTGAACAGGCCCGCCACGTGATCGATATCACCGTTGGTGAGAAGCACCGCCTGGATCGGGGAATGCCGCAGACCGGATCTTGGATGAAGCACGGGTGTCGCGGCGATCTGCTGGCGAATATCGGGCGAAGCATTGACGAGGAGCCATGCTTCACCATCGCGCGAAACCGCGAGGCCCGACTGGGTCCGCGGCCTGACGCGCGGATCACCCGCCCAGGCAAGGCTGCAGACGGGGCAGCGGCAATTCCACTGGGGAACGCCGCCGCCCGCCGCCGAACCGAGAACGATCGTTTGCATCGGTTCCCAGCGCAATGCCTCGGCAGTTAGATTCGCGACGCCATCACAGCAGGACCGTATCGATTTCCGCCGACTCGTAGCTCGTCACTTCCATGCCAACGCAGACTTCCTGAACAACCGGCTTAGCCCACTTCATCTTATCCTCCTCGCGATCTGAACCGCCCCATTTTTTTCATCATTCAGAAATCCATGTGACGGGGCGGATGTCACTCGTTCATTATTGCGGCAAGAAAAGCTCTCGGCAAGCCCTTGTTCTGGTGTCCCGCCCGATGATCGATCGCCATCTTCGTGGAGATGCAGATCGCAGCAATGCAATCTTGAAAGAAGCGGCGCGCTGCGCAGCCGGAGACGTCGGGGCGGCTCGCCGACCGGGTCACACGTCCCCCGACGGACGTGATGGTCGATGTCTTGTCGAGCCGCTCTTCTCGATTGCACTCGGCTGCCCTCGCCGTCCTTCGCGGGTGCCGTCAGCGCAATACAGGCTTGCGGAATACCGGCAATGGCCCTAGAAATTTTGGGCGCCAAAGGATCAAGACGTTCAAGTCACGGCGCCTTGCCGGCCCGCTGGGGGAAGCAAGAAAAATGGGAGGAAACATTGATGATGAAACCTATCCGGCGCTTCTTGCCTTGTATGTTATTGGCCTCGGTCGCCTTCTCCGGAACAGCGATCGCGCAGACCGCAGGCGGAACACCGACCTTGACCAGCACGACGGTGCTCAAGGATCGCGACAATGTCGTCTGGGACCTGGCGTTCCTGCCCGACGGCACCATGTTCTTCACCGAACGCTGCGGTGGCCTCTCCGTTCGCCAGCCCTCCGGCACGGTTATTCCGCTCCTGGGGATCAAGGACTCCAAGGGCTTTCCTCAAGTCGCTTCGGATCTGTTCTGCAGCGGACAGGCGGGCATGGCTGGTGTGGCGATCGATCCTGATTTCGCGACCAACCGGTTCATCTACGTCTACTCTGCGTCGAGCATGACGGCTCCTGGCAGCAACCGCGTGTTGCGCCTGACGGTCAGTCCCGACCTGAGGAGCGTTTCGAACCGGCAGGATATCGTCACCGATATCGCCTACAAGCCTGCCAAGAGCGATCATCCGTTCGGTGACCCTGGCGCGCATAACGGGGGGCGCCTCCGCTTCGGTCCGGCGGATGGCTTCCTCTATGTGACGACGGGAGACACCCATAACGGCGCGGTTCCACAGAGCCCGACCTTGATCGGGGGCAAGGTGCTCCGCATCGATCGCGAGGGCAGAGCGGCGCCCGGCAATAACCCCCCGCAAGGCTTCGATCCCCGGGTCTTCACCTATGGGCACCGTAATCCGCAGGGCATCTGCTTCCGGCCCGGCACCAATCAACCCTTCACTTCCGAGAACGGCCCGTGGCACAGTGACGAGGTGACGGCGCTTGTGGCCGGCGGAAACGCCGGTTGGGATCCTCGCCCGAACGTCAATGGTCGCGGCCCCTGCCCGGACAATTACTGCGGTTACTCGCCAAACCAAATGGGTGCCATGCCCCCTGCAGAGCGGTCGGCCTTCATGCCGATGACCGACACGAAGGCCTACCCGAATGCGATGAAGCCAGCCTGGAACAACGATGGGCTGTCTCAGGGGATGATGGGTTGCACCTTCTTGAACGGTCCCCAATGGAAGGACTGGAACGGCAGGATGGTGGTGACCTTCACCGGCATTGGTATCCACGGAACGCCGGTGGGCAACCGCCTCGATGTGCTCAACATCAGCGCGGATGGAGCCTCTGCCTCCCGCACGACGGTGTCGCTTCCGATGCCGGCGGGTCGCTTCCGTTCCGTTGCGCAGGGTCCGGACGGGAACATGTACGTGTCAACCGATACGGGTGAAGTCTATCAACTCAAGCCGAACTGAGTAAGGACAAGGTCGGCCGCGCCGCCAGCCCTGGCGGCGCGGCCGAGCGCCCTGAAGGTCGACCTGGCCCTTTCGAGGGGCCGTTCATAATGGGAAGTCGAATGAAGATGCACTATGTTGCTACGGTCACTCTCGCCCTTCTGGTGTCTCAGACGGCACTGGCCAGCCCGGAGTTGGCTCGGAGCAAGAATTGCGTTGCCTGCCATCATATGGAACGCAAGATGATCGGGCCATCCTACAAGGCCATCGCCGAGCGCTACGCCAAGGATGAATCAGCCGCCAAGGCCTTGAATGAAAAGGTGATCAAGGGCGGCGTCGGAAACTGGGGCCAGACGCCGATGCCCCCGCAATCAAATCTGACGCCGGCAGAAGCCGAAACTCTGGTAAAGTGGATTCTTTCCCAGCAGTGACAGGTTGTCGGGTCTGCAAGCCTCTGAAATCTCGAACTCTCCGGTAGGAATTGTCGTGTGTGGACGGCTCCCTTGGTTCAGGCCTTGGGTTTGGCTTTGGGTCGAGACAGGGATCGGGGGTCGAGACAGGGACCGGGGGTTGAGACAGGGATCGGCCATTTGTCGGGCCTGTCGACGCGGGTCATCACCCTTGGCCCCGATGGGATCGCTAGCCCCGATGGGGATCGCGTGCCGGTCCCCGTCAGATAATCGAATATCTGAGCGAATGGTTTTTCGAAATGGGCCAGATCGAGTGAGAGCATTTTTTCGATCCATTGGATACCGGTTCGCGCAAAGAAAATGCGATCAAGAAAAGAGACAAAGCATCTGATCCAAATCTCATCAGGCCGAAAACGCTCTACTGCGCAATATCCTGAATGGTCAGGCCGACCTCGCGCATTCGCCCGTCGCGGATGACGGAAAGAGTTAAGGCATTGCCGATTCCAACGCGTTCAAGTTCGGACGTGAGGTCCGATAAAAGGTTCACGGGCCTGCCATTCACTGCGACAATCACATCCCCCAGCGCGCCGTTCGGCCCAAGGCCCTGCAGCCCTGCCCGCTGCGCAGCACCGCCAGGGCGCACATCGCGAATCACGATGCCGCGAATTCCAGCCCGCGCAGCCATTTCTTCTGGCAACATGGCAATTCCGATGCCTGGAAGCGGCGCACGACCCGTGCGGATCAGCTCAGCCACGATGCGGTTGACCGTATCCACTGGAATTGCGAAGCCGACACCGGCCGATGCGCCCGCCGGCGAGAGAATGGCGGTATTGACCCCCACAAGCCGGCCGGCGCTATCCACCAGCGGACCGCCGGAATTGCCCGGATTGATCGCGGCATCGGTCTGGATGACATTGGCGATCTCGCGACCGGCCTCCGTTGGAAGGCGACGCCCCAGCGCGCTCACGATGCCCTGGGTCAGCGTCTGCGACAGCCCGAACGGATTGCCGATGGCGAAGACAGTCTGGCCCACGAGCAGATCGCCCGAGCTTCCCACCTGGATGGGCCTGAGGCTCGCCAAGGTGGAATCGATCTTCAGTACGGCGAGGTCGGTCCAGGGCGCGCTGCCGATCAGGCGAGCGGGCAAGGTCTGCCCGTCATTCAGCACCACCTGCACGCGCCGCGCATTCTGGATGACATGATGGTTGGTGACGATATGGCCGGCCCTGTCCCAGATGAATCCCGAACCGGCGCCACCGCCCTCCTCGGAACCGAAGGGATTGGTGCCACTCATGGTCTGGATAGAAACAACCGAAGGGGCGATTGCGGCGAACAAGGCGGTCGTTCGCTTCTCGTCAACATCGAGTTCAGCGCGCACCGTCACCGGGCGAGGCTCGTCTGCCCGATACAGAAAATCCCGCACATAACGCTCGCCGATCAGCATTGCGCAAAGGGCCAGGGCCGCGAGAGCCACGCTTCTCCAGAACAACCTGTCGCTCCTCCCTGAACTTAAGCCCGGTCTGTGGGCCCGGTGCCGGACACGGCCTTCATTCGGCCGCCCGATCCCGTTGCTGATTGATATCGGCCTCGTGCGGCGAAGCTTCAAGCCTCGAATGGCCCTCTTTCTGCGCACACGCGCCATTCTCACCAAAGGACTCTGGCGTCAGCCGGATGACCAGCCGGGGTCACAGCAGAGATGACCGATCTTTCGCGCGGCCCTCGACCTCGATCAGCGTGATGCCCCGGACGGGTGCCGAGACCACATCCGCCTTCAGCACGACCGTGTATCCGATGACTTCTCCGGAGGCTTCGAGCCGCTGCATCCGGGCGCGGATGGTGGCGCGGGAGGCATCCAGCGCGAGGGCGAGATCGGAGATGTTGCGTCGCCCGTCATGGCGCAACAGGGTGATGAGCCGCTGATCGAGATCGTCCATGTTCTGCCGATTTGCTGATATTGCTGATATTGCTGATATTGCTGATCAGATTGGTAGATCATGCTTGCCGATGGAGCAATCTGGTTCGTTCAGATCGCCGGAGCTTTGCGGTATCATTTTTTGAAAGGAGAGCCGCGATGGAGTTGAAGACCTGCATTCTGATTGGCGCCCCGGTGCAGGATGGCACCGGCCGCCTCGGCTGCGACATGGGCCCCAGCGCCTTTCGGGCGGCGGGCATCGGCCCGGCGCTCGCCTCGCTCGGACATGGCGTGGTGGATCAGGGCAACCTGTCGATCGGTGCGGTCGCGTCTGTTCCCCATCGCAATCCGGCAATCCGTGCGCTGGGCGAAATCGCGGCCTGGACCGAAACACTCGCGCAGGCGGTGGAAGAAGCTGGCCCGCGCGGGCTTCCAATCGTGCTCGGGGGTGATCACAGCCTTGCGGCCGGCACCCTCTCCGGCCATGCCCGTCGCGCGGCGATGGCCAGCCGGAAACTCTTCGTCCTCTGGCTCGACGCCCACCCGGATATGCACACGCTGGAGACCACCACGAGTGGCAACCTGCATGGCGTGCCTATGGCCTATGCGCTGGGGTTACCCGGTTTCGCCGGCCATTTCCCGCCGCTGCACACCCCGCTGGAACCGTCCCGCGTCTGCATGATCGGCCTGCGCAGCGTTGATCCGGCCGAGCGGCGCCTGCTCGGCGAGTTGGGCATCCGCGTCCACGACATGCGTGCGATCGACGAGAATGGCGTCGCTTCCCTGCTTCGCGGCTTCCTCGATGAGGTGGAGCGGCAGGATGGCCTGCTGCATGTAAGCTTGGACGTGGACTTCCTCGATCCCGAAATCGCACCGGGCGTCGGCACCACGGTACCCGGCGGTGCGACCTTCCGCGAGGCGCATCTCATCATGGAGATGCTGCATGATTGCGGCCGCGTGACGAGCCTCGACCTCGTGGAACTGAACCCCTTTCTCGATGATCGCGGGCGCACCGCGCGCCTCATGGTCGATCTCACGGCGAGCCTGATGGGCCGCTCGGTGCTCGACCGCCCCACCCGGAGCTACTGAGATGGACCCCCGCAAGCTCAATATCGTTCGCTTCGTTAGCGTGGATGCGATGATGAAGCTCGTGCTCCAGCTTGGTGTCGAACAGGTTCTCGCCGATCTCGCAGCGCGCATCGAAGCGGATTTCCGGCGCTGGGAACGTTTCGACAAGACCCCGCGCGTGGCCTCGCATAGCGCGGAGGGCGTGATCGAGTTGATGCCCACGAGCGATGGCGGGCAATACGCGTTCAAATATGTCAACGGCCACCCCAGGAACACCCGCGATGGCCGCCAGACCGTGACCGCCTTCGGCGTGCTGGCGGATGTCGAAACGGGCTATCCACTGCTGCTGACCGAGATGACGATCCTCACCGCCTTGCGCACGGCGGCGACCTCGGCGGTTGCCGCGCGGCATCTCGCCCCGCCCGGCGCGCGAACCATGGCGCTGATCGGCAATGGCGCGCAGTCCGAATTCCAGGCGCTCGCCTTCAAGGCTCTGCTGGGCGTGGACCGCCTGCGCCTCCACGATATTGACCCGCAGGCGAGCAGGCGCTGCGCCCGCAATCTCGCGCGCTACGGCTTCGAGATCGAGATTTGCGGCTCAACTGAAGCCGCAGTGCTTGGTGCCGAGATCATCACCACAGTCACCGCCGACAAGGCGAATGCGACGATCCTCACGGACAATATGGTTGGCGCGGGCGTGCACATCAACGCGGTGGGCGGTGATTGCCCCGGCAAGACCGAACTGCATGCGGATATCCTGCATCGCGCGGATATCTTCGTGGAATATCCGCCACAAACGCGGATCGAAGGCGAAATCCAGCAACTCGCGCCGGATCACCCGGTCAAGGAGCTGTGGCAGGTGATTGCCGGTCAGGCCGAGGGACGGCGCGACGCCCGGCAGATCACCCTCTTCGATTCCGTCGGCTTCGCGATCGAGGATTTCTCGGCGCTCTGCTGGCTCGCGGATGAGGTTGGCCGCACAAACCTCTTCGCCGAACTCGACCTGCTGGCTGATCCCGATGATCCGCGCGACCTCTTTGGCATGCTGCTGCGTGCCGAGGCCGCCTAGCGCCCCTTCGCCGGCTGCGCGATGAGATAGGCCGAAATCGCCTCGGTGAGGCGCGCGGCCTTCTCCACATTCGCATTGTTCGACACCATCAGGGCCGTCACCAGCGCCTCGATCACCAGCAGGGCCGAAACATTGCTGGACGAGAGCACGGGATGCGAGGATTGCGCGATGAGCACCTCGCCCGCGTGCGGCGCCAGGGGCGAGGCAATCGAATCCGTCAGCGCGATGATGCTCGCCCCGCGATCAAGCGCGAAACGCGTGAGATGCACCGCATCCGCGGCGTAGCGCGGGAAGGAAATCGCGATCAGCAGGTCAGACGCCTCAAGGTTCATCAGGCGCCCGGCGGCCACTTCCGTGCCGCCATACTCCACCACATTCACGAGTTGTCGGCAGAAGGGCTGGAGGCCAAGCGTGAGCAAAGCCGCGAGATGCGCGGAGAGCCCGAAGCCGAGAACATAGACGCAAGAAGCTTCTGACACCTTCTGCGCTGCGCGGCTGAGCACCGCCGGATCCAGCCCCTCAGCCGTCGCGCGGAGATTGGCGAGCGAATCCTGCAGGCTTGCGCGCAAGGGGTCGTCACTGGCCTGCCGGGCCAATGCGCCGCGCAGCTTCTCCACCGGTCGCAGCACTTCCTGCAACGCCTCGGCCAGCGCGGCACGCAGTTCGGGATACCCATGAAAATCCAGCGCCTTGGCAAAGCGCGAGAGCGTAGCCGCGGAAACGCCACAGGCCGCCGCCATGTCCTCGATGGAGAGCGAGGTGCCATGCACCGGATTTCGCAGCAGATATTCGGCGATCACCCGATTGGAGGTCGAGCCGGACGCCTGCTGCTCACGCAGCCGCTGGCCCAAGGGAGAACTGGCGAAGGCCGTGCCACCCGCGCCGACAACGGCACCGGATATGTGAAGATAAGTTTTCATAACTTGACCATATGAAAATTTCCTGACACCGTGAAGTCATATCGGAATGGGGACCTTTCCGGAGAACAGGGAGACTTCACCATGCTCAAGCGTACCTTCCTTGCGGCCCTGATGGGCACCGCGCTCACCGCCACCTTCGCGACCACGACCATGGCCCAGACCGAGAAGCTGCGCGTCGGTGTTGAAGGCAATTATCCACCATTTTCGATGATCGCGCCGGATGGAAAGCTCCAGGGCTTCGATATCGACATCGCCAATGCCATCTGCGCTGAGATGAAGGTGGAATGCACCTTCGTGCAGCAGGAATTCGACGGCATCATCCCCGCGCTGAATGCGAGGAAGTTCGATCTCATCGTTGCCTCCATGACGATCACGGAAGCGCGCAAGAAATCGGTTGATTTCTCCGATCCCTATTATGACGTGCCCTCGCGCTTTGTTGCGAAGCAGGGTGCCTTCGCGGATCATTCTCCGGCTGCCCTGAAGGGCAAGAAGATCGTCGTGCTGCGCAATTCGCCGCGCGCGACCTATCTCGCCGAGAACTACAAGGAGAGCGAGGTCGTTCTCGCGGGCAAGGAAACCGAGGTCTACATGGAACTGGCGGTGGGCCGCGCGGATGTCGCCTTCGGCTCGTCCGTGGTCTCGGGCGAGGCGTTCCTGAAGAAGCCGGAAGGCAAGGGCTATGCGCAGCTGGGCCCCGCGATCCGCATCGGCGCGGGCTCGGGCGTGGGCATCGCCGTGCGCAAGGATGACACGGCGCTGGTCAACCGCATCAATGCGGCGCTGAAAGCCATCAAGGCCAACGGCACCTACAAGAAGCTCGCCGACAAATATTTCGATTTCGACATTTCCGGCTCGTGAGCCGCCGGCCGGAGCGTCTGCTCGCTCCGGCCTTTTCCTTCCACCCAGAGCGAGGCCGCCCTCTCCCCGTCGCTGACGGGGGCATGGCGCGCTGCGCCCGGAGGCACGTCCATGCTGCAGGGTTATCTCCCGGCCATTCTCGATGGATTGCGATCGACGCTGCTGGTCTCGGCGGTCTCGTTGGCGATTGCCTGCCTGTTCGGACTCGTGGGTGCCAGCGCCAAGCTCTCTAACTCACGCGCGGCGAACATCCTGGTCGATGCCTACACCACGCTCATCCGCGGCCTGCCCGAACTCGTGCTGCTGCTGCTGATCTTTTATGGCGGGCAGATCATGATCAACAAGCTCGCCGACCGGGCTGGGCTTGGCTACATTGACATCAACCCCTTCATTGCCGGCACGACGACCCTCGGCTTCATCTTCGGAGCCTATCTCACGGAAACCTTCCGCGGTGCGATTCTCGCCATCCCGCGCGGGCAGATGGAGGCGGGCCTGGCCTATGGCATGACGCGGATGCAGGTGCTCACCCGTATCACCCTGCCGCAGATGGTGCGCCACGCCATCCCCGGTTTCACGAATAACTGGCTGGTGATGATCAAGGCCACAGCGCTGCTCTCGATCATCGGCCTTGATGACATGGTGCACCGGGCGAACCTCGCATCCGCCGCCACACGCCAGCCTTTCACCTTCTACGCGACGATTGCCGGGATCTACCTCGCGGTGACGACGGTCTCGATCCTTGGCCTCGGCTGGCTGGAAAGGCGCTTCTCGCTCGGCGTCAGAAAGGTGGAATTCTGATGATCGACTGGGCTCTCATTGCGGAATCCCTGCCCGCCTACTGGCGTGGCCTGCAGGTCAGCCTGCTGCTGATGCTGATCTCGATCAGCGCATCCTTCGTGCTCTCGGTGCCGCTCGCGATTGCGCGTGTCTCGCGCAATCCATGGCTGTCGAAGCCAGTGTTTCTCTACACCTATGTGATGCGCGGCACCCCGCTGCTGGTGCAGCTCTACATGATCTATTTTGGGCTCGCGCAGTTCGAATGGCTCCGCGAAAGCGCGGCCTGGCCGCTCTTTCGCAATGCGTGGTTCTGCGCCTGGCTCGCCTTCGCGCTGAATTCCACGGCCTACACGACGGAAATCCTCGCCGGTGCGCTGCGCCAGACGCCCAACGGCGAAATCGAAGCCGCGCGCAGCCTCGGCATGTCCACGGGCGCGATCTACCGGCGCATCCTGCTGCCGAGCGCCGTGCGCCGTGCGCTGCCGCAATATGGCAACGAACTGGTGATGGTGATGCACGCGACCTCGATCGCCAGCGCCGTCACGATCGTTGAACTCACGCGGACGGCACGCGACGTCTACTATAACAACCTCGCCCCGCTCGAAGCCTTTGGCCTCGTGGCCGTGTTCTACTTCGCGATTACCTTCACGCTCGTGGGCCTCGTGAAGCTTCTCGAGCGGCGTTTTCTTCGCCATCTCCAGCCCAAATCGGCCGATCCGGCCCCGGTGCGCGCATGATCACTGAGCAGATCGATATCCCCTCCGGCAGCAACAGTGCGGCCTACCGCCTCACGCTGCATCGGTTTGGCCACCGCGGCGCGCGCCCGGCGATCTATATTCAGGCCTCGCTCCATGCCGACGAAATCCCCGGCATGATCTGCGTCGCGGCCCTGCGTCGTGCCCTCGTTGCGCGGGAAGCGGCCGGTGACATCCGCGGCGAGATCATCCTCGTGCCGGTCGCCAATCCCATAGGGCTTGCACAGAATGTGCTGGGCAACCCGATCGGCCGGTTCGACCTGACCGATGGCGGGAACTTCAACCGGGACTTTCCCGCGCTCGGTGACGCGCTGAGAGAAGCTGCAGGCGAAAGGCTCGGCCGCGACGCAGCCGCCAACGTGGCGATGGTGCGTGACAGCCTCGCGCGATTGCTCGACGAACATCGCGCGACCACGCCGTCCGAACACCTGAAGAAAGCGCTGGTGGGCCTCGCGCTCCCCTGCGATCTCGTGCTCGACCTGCATTGCGATGCCGAAGCCTCGATGCATCTCTACACCCACTCGGCCTCGGTCGCGACCTTCAGCACCCTTGCGGCGCGACTCGGCTGCATGGCCTTCCTGATCGCGGAGAATTCCGGCGGCGATCCCTTCGACGAGGCCATCAGCCGCCCCTGGGCGGAACTCGCCGCCGCACGACCCGATATGCCCATACCCTTCGCCTGCCAATCCACGACCGTGGAACTGCGCGGGCAAAACGACGTCTCGGATGACCTCGCGCAGCGCGATGCCACTGCAATCCTCGGCTTTCTGCAGGATGTCGGCGCAGTTTCCGGCCCGGCGCAGCCGTTACCCGCGCCACTCTGCGAGCCGACACCGCTCGCTGGCTCGCTGCCGATCATCGCTCCGATGGGCGGCATTCTCACCTATCGCCGCGAGGTCGGGCAGCAGGTGGCTGGAGGCGAGGTGCTTGCAGAAATCACAGACCCCATCACCGGCGAGGCAACCGATATCGTGAGCCCCTGCAACGGCATGTTCTTCGCCCGCACTGCCCTGCGCTTCGTGGCGCCGGGCCGCCGCCTCGGCAAGGTCGCCGGGCTGAACCCCCTGCGCTCCGGCACCCTGTTGAGCCCCTGAGGAGGTCTCGATGACCGAAATCGCATTGAAACAGGCATCCGAGACCCGCGAGAAACTGCGTGTCGAGGACCTGCGCAAAAGCTTTGGCGCCGTGGAGGTGCTGAAGGGCGTGACGATCACGGCCCAATCCGGCGACGTGATCGCGTTGATCGGCTCCTCCGGCTCGGGCAAGAGCACGGTTCTGCGCTGCCTGAACCTTCTTGAAAAGCCCAATGCTGGACGCATTGTTGTGAGCGGCGAGGAATTGAGGCTTGTGCCGGATCGCCGGGGAGAGCTGAACGCGGCTGATCCCGTGCAATTGCAGCGCATGCGTGCGCGGCTCTCCATGGTGTTCCAGCAGTTCAATCTCTGGTCTCACATGACGGCTCTGGAGAACGTCATCGAGGCACCAATGCAGGTGCTCGGCCTTCCGAAAGACGCGGCGGTGGCGCGCGCCGAGCGCTATCTCGCACGCGTGGGCGTCTCACATCGGAAGAATGCCTACCCCGCCCACATGTCCGGCGGCGAGCAGCAGCGTGTGGCGATCGCCCGCGCGCTTGCCATGGAACCGGAGGTGATGCTGTTTGACGAGCCGACTTCAGCGCTCGACCCCGAACTCGTGGGCGAGGTTTTGCGCGTCATGCGCTCGCTTGCAGAGGAGGGCAGAACCATGCTGGTGGTTACCCATGAGATGGGCTTTGCTCGCGAAGTGGCGAGCCGTGTGGTCTTTCTACACAAGGGCGTCATCGAGGAAGAGGGGGCGCCGGCAGAAGTACTGGTCTCGCCTGGAAGCGAGCGCCTGAAAGCGTTCTTGGCATCAAGCTTGAAATAAGACTGCGGCCGCTGAACTGCTCGTCCCGTTTGTGGGCTGGCAGAATTTGATCGGTCGCAGCGTCCTGAGACTGGTATTCGGGCTCTGTCAGATGAAAAGTCGGGTCGAAGCCGGAGCGGGCGATCCGGCAGGTGCTGGATCACGAGCATGAGCATCCATCCCGATGGGCAGCGATCACTTCGATCGCCGCCAAGATCGGCAGCACGGCGCAGACCCTTAGAGCATTTTCCGATCCATCGGATACCGGTTGGTCGAAGAAAATGCGTGAAGTAACAAGAAATGAGAACGGACGGTCTCGTTCAATCAGATCGGATGCTCCAGAGCGCAAACCGATCTGACAGAAAGAGATCTGGCGCTCACTCTTCTTGTTTTCGCATCCGCTTTTTCCGCCAACCTTTATCCACTTGGCGGGCGGATGCTCTAAGGCGGGTTGCCGGAAAGCCACGTCTGCGGGTCAATCGGCTCCAAGGGATCCCGCAACAGGCCCGATATCCTGTAGACCGCAATGCTCTCGAGCGGCATTCCAAGGACATTGCGGGTCAGCGTCGCCACAAGCGTCACCTCGCCAAACAGCGCTTCAAGCTTGACCCTTTCGTCACGCCGCGCCTCCGCGACATAGAGGCCGGTGGCCGCGAGCCGCTCCCGGTCCGGCTCCGGCATCATCACATAACGGATACGCTCGGTGAGCGGAATGACGGGCAAGTCGGTTTGGCGCAGGCCAAAGGCGAGCTGGCCAGTCATGCCATAGCTGGTGGTCGCCACGAAGGCTGCACCTTGCCGCACTGCAATCCGTTCAATATCGCCGGCAACTTCTGGCCAGCCACGCAACCGGAACGTCGGATCCTTGCGGGCAAACCTGCCGGTAAAGGCGTCGACAGCGTGAAATTGCACTAAAATTCCCAGCGTAAGCCCGGAGACGATCGCGCCAATGGCAACGCCGCGCCAGATCCGGTCCGTTCGGCTGCCGATGAACACTGCCGCCATGAGGCAGGCTGCCGGGAACAGCGGTGCCGGCCAGTTGCCCTGTACGCGGGAATGCAGCGAGTGGAACAAGAGATAGGCCAGGAACGGCAGCGAGGTCAGAAGCAGCATTCCGGCTGCCCCGTCCCCCCGACGCAGACGCCGCATCAGCATCACACTCCCAGCAGCCGCAGGGACAGCGATCAGCGGGTTGAGCAGGCCGAAAAGCGCGCCAAGAAACTCAAAGATATACTTGCTAGTGAAGCCGTCGCTCCGCCCGGCACGACCGAACTGCTTGTAGAACGAGGCCCAGTCGTAAGCGTGATTCCAGAGAAGAACAGGGGTGAACAAGGCAATCGTCAGAGCACCGCCCAGCCACAATTGCCAGCAAAAGAACCAGCGCCGCGCCGAAGGAACGGCTATTAGCCAAAGCACGATGCCCGTGCCAAGAAAAAGAGCGGAATACTTCGACAGGAGGCCACAACCGGCGAACACGCCTACGGCAAGCCACCAGTCGGCCCGCCCGGAAACCTGCAGCTCCGCCAAGGCCCAAAGCGTCAGGCCCCAGAACAGCACCGAGGGTGCATCCGGCGTGATCAAGATCCCGCCAACGCCGATGAGCGGCGTCGCATGGAGAAACAACACCGAAAGGCCCGCGACCTTGCGGCCAAACAGGATATCCGCCGTCCGCCACAGCACCAGCGATCCGACTGCCGCCGACAGCACGCCAACCAACCGAAGGCCCAGCGCCGTGTCGCCGGCGATCGCCTGGCCGAGGAAGATCCACCAGGCGACCATTGGCGGATGGTCATAGTAGCCAATAGCCGGAAACAGGCCCCATAATCGATAATAGGCTTCGTCTTCGACAAGCCCGGCGCTGGCCGCGCTCCACAAGCGGAACATGGTCAGAAGCACGACGAGGACCAAAAGCGACTGCGGCGCGAGCCAAGCTGGCAGTTCGCCGGCACCATGGTCCCGAGCGGCAATTCTGGCGCGCGGGCCGCTCATGGCTTGCGCCAGGTGAGGACCGACGAGGCGTTGTAGTTCCAGACTGCGCCCATGGCCGCACCTGCCATACCGGCCAGCCACCAGACCGGCTCGCTCTGGTAGATCATATTGGCGACGCCAACATTGGCCAGCACGCCGGCGCTGCACACCGCGTAGAACGTCAGGAGACCCCGAAGCATCGCAAGGCCGGAGAGGCGGCGATCGCGATATGTCAGTCGGTTGTTGAGCGCAAAATTGGTCGTCATCGCGACAAAGGTCGCCAGCGTCTGCGCCATGTTGAAATCAAGCCCCAGCCCGATCATGGAGCCACGCAGCGCCAACAGATGCACCAGCACACCGCTGGCCCCCACCAGCGAGAACATCAGGAAGCGGACCGACACACGGTCGCCGAAATACTTGGACACCAGCAAACCCAGGTAATCGAACGTCACGAGCGTATCGAGCTTGCTCTCGCCCTCGCGCCGCTCGCGGAAAACAAAGGGAAACTCGACGATGCGCAGGCGGCCTTCGCCGCTCACCACGATGTCGAGCAGGATCTTGAAGCCTTGCGCCGACAGTTTCGGCGCCAGCTCGTCGAAAATCGGACGGCGCAGCATGAAGAACCCGCTCATCGGGTCGGTCAGGGTCACCTTCAGCAGTCTCTGCGCCAGGGTATTGGCGAGGTTGGAGCCTGCCACGCGGACTTTTGAAAGGCCCTCGCCGATGGCCCCGCCTTCGGCCCTGCGGCTCGCCACGGCCAGATCCAGGTCACCTGCCTTCAGGGCGGCCAGCATCTTCGGCAGCAAGGTCTCGTCGTGCTGCAGGTCTGCATCCATTACCGCGACAAACGGGGCTGAGGACGAAAGCATGCCCTCGATGCAGGCGCCTGCCAGACCACGTCGGCCGATCCGGCGGATGACACGCACGCGCGGATCCGTTGCGGCAATCTCGTGGGCTATCGCGGCGGTTCCATCGGGCGAATTGTCATCGACAAAGACCACCTCAAAGGCAATTCCGGCCAGCGCCCTGCGCAGGGCCGTCACGATCAGGGGTACATTCGCGCGCTCATTATAGGTGGGCAGGATGACAGTCAGTTCGGGAACCGCCAGGGTTGCAGCGGGGACCGGAGCAGCCTCGGCGCCAGCCTGATGCAGTGAAAGAACTTCCATAGTGCTCGGTTTCCGAATGTTAGGCGGGATATTCAGGGCTAGGCGCCGCACCGTTCCCTGCCCGGAAGCGCGCAGTCTGGCTGGGCAAGGCGTCGATTGCTTTCATCATCGATCGGAGAGCTCGGCCGGATCGAGCATGGGGAGCTCGAGGCGCGGCGATCAGGCTGGCATCGACGATCTGCCCGCCCATGGCGATATAGCCCGAGGCCCGCAGCGCGGCGTCGAACCGGTCGAACAAGGCCTGGATCACTCCGGCCTTCGTAAGCTTCTCCCGGAACAGCCAGATCGTCCGCGCATCCGGAACGCGATCCGAAAGCCCAAGTCCGAGGAAGCGCATGAAAGACAATCGGTCGCTGATCAGGAACTCGCACCTCTCGTCGGACAGACTATTGGCGGCCTGGATCACCAGCACCTTGAACATCATCACGGGGTCGAAGGGCGGTCGTCCGCCTTGGGAGCCATCGGTATAGGCCAGCGCCTTTACCAGGTCAGCCCGGAATATCTCGAAATCAACGGCTCCGGCAAAGGCTTCGAGTTGATCGCCAGGGTCACTCAAGCGCTTCAAACGTTCGTCGATATCGAAAAACCCCGGCTGACCCCGCATCCTGCATCATCCCCCTGTGCCAATGAGGGCATTGAATCAAAATCTCGCTGAAATGGCTAGGTTTTTTTTGGAACCGTCCAGGTTGCCTCGATCTGTGCGGCGATGCTCTCCCGCAGCCGATGGCAGAAATAGGTTGCCGTCTTGCGGGTCACGCCGAGCAAGTCGGCAGCGGTTCGCGCTGTTACCCCGCCGACAAAAAATTCCGCGAGCCGATCTTGAATTATATCCGTTAATCGATGCCAGAAGGAGCGCATCGCCTGAACACGACTGCGACGGATCTCGGCAGCGAAGATGGCGCCGAACCGGTTCCACCAGAACCGCACCGCCTCGTGCGTGATGTCGATCCCGCGCTCGTGCAGCAGATCTTCCACCTTCCGCAAGGAGAGCGGGAAGCGGATGTAGAGCATCACCGCCAGGCGGATGATCTCGGGGCTCGTCTTGAAGTAGCGGAAGATGCGGGCATTGCTCATGCCCGGAAGGCTACCGGCTCATGCCCGGAAGGCTACCGGCTCATGCCCGGAAGGCTACCGGCTCCCGCTCGGGGCGCACACCAATTTTCCTCTGACAGTACCCGGGTGATCGACCTTGTCGAATGAAATGGTAAACGCCCCGATTTTTTTGGACGGCTTCGCGCCCCCATGCTAGCCCGTTACTTTGCTTGAGGCATTGCCCAAAATCGGTCTCTTGTTTGGCCTGCGGAAATCTGCGCTATCGTTTGCGCCTCTGATTGACACTTTCGCGCCCCGGTCGATAGCCTTTGGAAAAAAAGGACCCGACCATGAGCGTCACTCTCCCCAGCCAGGCGGAAATGGTGGTCATCGGGGGAGGCATCATTGGTACATCTCTCGCCTATCACCTGACGAAGCTCGGCAAGCGGGATGTTGTCCTTCTCGAACAGGGGACGCTTTCCTGCGGCACGACCTGGCATGCGGCCGGGCTTGTGGGCCAACTTCGCGCGCATCCCAACATGACGCGGCTCATCCGTTATTCGACCGAGCTTTACGCATCGCTGGAAGCCGAAACAGGGCTGGCGACAGGCTGGAAGCAGACCGGCTCGCTCACCGTGGCACGCACGCCGGAGCGCATGACGCAGTTGAAGCGCACGGCCTCTGCCGCGCGGGCACAGAATGTCGCGATCGACATCCTTACGCCCGAGCAGGCGGGCGAGAAATTCCCGATCATGCGCACGGATGATCTCGTCGGCGCGGTCTGGCTGCCGGGCGACGGGAAGGCCAATCCGGCGGATATCACCCAATCGCTGGCGCGTGGTGCGCGCAATCGCGGCGCGCGCATTTTCGAGCGCACCCGGGTGACGGGGATCCGCACCGATCGCGGCCGCGTGACTGCAGTGGAAACCGATCAGGGCGCGATTTCATGCGAGAAGATCGCGATCTGCGCCGGCCAATGGTCGCGCGCAGTCGGCGCGATGTGCGGCGTCACCGTCCCGCTCCATTCAGCCGAGCACATGTACATCGTCACGGGGCGCATCGAGGGTGTGGCGCCATCCCTGCCGGTGATGCGCGACCCCGATGGCTTTATCTATTTCAAGGAGGAGGTCGGCGGCCTCGTGATGGGCGGCTTCGAACCCAATGCGAAGCCATGGGGCATGGGCGGCATCCCCTACCCGTTCGAGTTCCAGCTTCTGCCCGACGATTGGGAGCAGTTCGAAATCCTGATGAAGAACGCGCTGCATCGCGTGCCGGCTCTCGAGACGGCGGACATCAAGACCTTCCTCAACGGTCCCGAGAGCTTCACGGCGGATAACAACTACATCCTTGGCGAGGCGCCGGAAGTGCGGAACGTGTTCGTTGCCGCCGGCTTCAACTCGATGGGCATCGCCTCGGGCGGCGGCGCGGGCAAGGCTCTCGCGGAATGGATGGTCGAGGGCGCGCCTTCGCTTGATCTCTGGCCGGTGGATATCCGCCGCTTTGCCCGGTTCAACGGCAATGATGCCTGGCTGAAGGACCGCGTCACCGAGGTGCTCGGCCTGCATTATGCGATGCCCTGGCCGAACCGCGAGCTGGAGAGCGCGCGGCCCTTCCGCCGCTCGCCCCTCTATGACCGGCTGGCCGCGAAACGCGCGGTTTTCGGCTCGAAGATGGGCTGGGAGAGGCCGAATTACTTCGCGCGCTGTGAGGATGAGAAGACCATCCGCTATTCCTACGGAAAACAGAACTGGTTCGAGGCCGTCGGGGAGGAGCACCGCGCCGCCCGCGAGGCTGTCGCGCTGTTCGATCTGACTTCCTTTGCGAAATTCATGCTGCAGGGGCGCGATGCCGTGCAGGCGCTGAACGCGATCTCCGCGAATGAAATCGACGTGCCAATCGGCCAAACCGTTTACACTCCCTTGCTCAATGCGCGGGGCGGCTTTGAAAGCGATCTCACCGTTGCGCGGCTGGCGACGGACCAGTTTCTGATCATCACCGGTACGGCGCAGGCCACGCGCGATGCCGACCATATCCGCCGCCATCTGCCGCCAGAAGCGCGTGCAACACTCATCGATGTCACCTCGGCTTATGCCGTGCTCGGGGTGATGGGGCCGAAAGCACGCAACCTTCTCTCGCGCGTCACCACGTCACCGCTTGCCCATGAGGCCTTCCCCTTCGGCGCGATCCGCGAGATCGGCATCGGCCATGCCACGGCGCTCGCGGCGCGTCGTTCCTATGTTGGCGAACTCGGCTGGGAACTTTACGTGCCGACCGAATTCGCTGGGCTTGTCCATGACACTTTGGTCGCCGCCGGGCTGGATCTCTGCCTCAGGGATGCCGGCTATTACGCGCTAAACTCCCTGCGCATCGAGAAGGGCTACCGCGCCTGGGGCGCAGAACTCACGCCGGATGTCACGCCCTGGCAGGCCGGGATGGGTTTCGCCGTGCGGAGCGGCAAGCCCGGCGGATTCATCGGCACGGAAGCCCTTCAGGCCGCACGACAGAGCCCGCTGTCGAAGCGGCTCATCAGTTTCCGTGCTGTTGATTCCGAAACCCCCATGGCCTGGGGCGGCGAGATGATCGCGGCGGATGGCCGGCCGGTCGGCGAGGTCACCTCGGCAGCTTATGGCTATACGCTCGGCGCAATTTGCGGGCTTGGCTGGGTGAATCGGCCCGATGGCCCTGTTGATGAGGCGTGGCTGGCGACGCATCGGTTCAGCATCGACATTGCCGGCGCGACAGTGCCGATCGAGGTGTCGCTGAAGCCGTTTTACGATCCGTCGAGCCAGCGCGTGCGGATGTAAAGCCGGGCTATGGCTGCCCCGACCTTTTGCGGCAATGGCCAAAGCGGACCCTGCGCACAGCCCTCAGGGCGCACACCCACTTTCCTCTGACACTGCCTTCGGCTCCATACCGACGAGCACGCAAGCGCGCCGCTGAGGATAGCCCTTCTCTTCGATCGCCCAGTCTACGAAGCCTCTCCGTGCCACTCACGCGTCAGAAGTTTTTTCCGAGCGCCTCGCGCAGCGTGGCCACATCGAGCATCGACTCGGGTGCTGTCAGACAAATCCAAGAAGTCTCGGAATGTCCCCTACCCCGGCATGGATCAGGCCGCACAAAGCTGACGCCATTCGTTGAGAGCAGCGGCGCGTCGTTCCTTGAATGTTGGCATGGATGAGAGGTGTCGTTCCTGGTTGAACCGAAGGTCCGCGAAGCGAATTGGTTGTGAACCGAGCCGTGGACTGCGGCGAATTTCTGCAAAATTTGCTCTGCGGACCTCCGGTTCGCATCCGCCGGAAGCGAAGCATCGCCCGCTCTCGTCGTCGAAACGGCTGGTGAGAATTCTCGGCGCGGTTGTTGATCCAGCGGCCGACCTCGCGCTTTTCAATGGCGCCGAGCTCTTTTAGGGCTGCGCCATAGGATGCCAAACGATCCGTCACGATCGTTTCGGTCGGACTGTGTCGGCGAAGCGATTTCCTGAGGAAATTCGCTTCGCGGACCTCCGGTTCAACGCTGCCTTCTTGTCGCGGCGCTTTGTGACGAAGCGTTCGAGCCCTTCGCCCTCGTGATCGACGGCGCGCCAGAGGGAGTGCTGCACGCCCATAGGATTGCGGAACGCAATCCGTTCCGTATTGCTATGTGATCTTCACGAAAACCTCGTCGAGGTGCCAGCGCGGATGCCGGAACGACCGCATCGCCTGGATCCGGCTGCGCCGGATCTCAGCTGCGAAAATCGTCCCGAACCGGTTCCATCGTAATCGTCCGGTGAGCGCGCCTTTTCGATTTCCCGCGAACGGCTGAAGTTACGTCGCTAATTCCATATTTAGCGACGTCACGAGGGCTCGGGTGAGACGGTTGGAGATATTGACGGGGGTCGAGCGGCGCCGCGGCTGGT
>JADCBP010000002.1 GCA_020253445.1 Methylobacterium sp. | reverse complement strand
GCCGCCGACAATGGCCGCGATGAAGGCGAAGAGGCCGATGACCTCGCCATTCGAGAATTTCGCAAGATAGATCGGCGAGATCAGCACGGAAGCAAGCGCGGCCAGCCCCGCATTGATGAGGAAGGTCAGCATCACCATTCGCGCCACGGGAATGCCGAGGATGAGCGCCACGCCGGGGTTCTGCGCAGCCGCCTGCATCTGCCGGCCCGTGCGGGTGCGCGTGACGAACCATTGCAGCCCGCTGATCGCCACTGAAGCCACGATGATGATCGCGACATGCTGCAGCGAGATGGAAATCCCCATGAAGCTCAGCGTCTGGGCCGGAAGCAGGGACGGGAAGCTCTGCGCTTCCGCCGAGAAACCGTCCTTCGCGCCTTCCTTCATGATGATCGCCAGCGCCATGGTGGCGATCGCCAGCGGAAGCACGCCGTGGCGGATCATCGGATCGACGATGGCGATCTTGAAGCCCCAGCCGAAGAGCGCGATGAACAGCCCGACACCCAGCGTGGCCGCGAACCAGAACGGCGCGCCCGCGAGCTTGACCAGAGCAAGGATGAGGATCGCCGGGAGCATCACGAATTCGCCTTGCGCGAAATTGATGGTCTGCGAGGTCTGCCAGACCAGCGTGAAGCCGATGGCGGCCAGCGCGTAGATGGCACCTGTCGCGAGGCCCGCGATCAGATAGGCGACGAATTCAGCCATCGCTTTACGTCTCCGGGTATTTCTGGGCTTCCGATCATCCCGGCGCGGTGGCCGGGACGATGGAGGGAGGAGCCGTGTGGATTACGGGTTGATCATCGGCAGGGTCTGCTTGATCACCTGCCTGCCCGCCACGACCTCGGCGAGGAAGCTCTCGCGGTCAATGTCGCCATTCTGCTCGATCCTGGTTTCGATCATGATGCCGGGCTCGTCCTTCGGGGTAATGCGCGCGCCACGAAGCGTGTCGGCGAGGCCCTTCCTGTCGAACTTCTTCTGCTTCTCGGTGGCCCATTTCACCATGTAGACCGCCATGTAGCCCTTCAGGCCATTATGGTCGGAGAAAGAGTTGAAGCGCTGCTGGAACTTCCTGCCGAAATCCTGGAAAGCCGGCACCGGCGCGTCGATCGAGAGGCCGACATGGCCACGCACGCCGTTGGCGGCGTCGCCCGCAAGCTCGATCACCCTCGCGCCGAGCAGCGTCGTTTCACCGATCATCGGCTTGTCGATGCCCTGCTGCTTCGCGGCGCGCAGGAACCGGGCACTCTCCTCCTCGTTCAGATAGACGAACACCGAATCGGCGTTCGCGTTCTTCACCTTGATGGCATCGGAGGTGAAATCCGCCTGGCCCTGCTCGGTCGAGACATCCGCCACGACCCTGATGCCGCGCTTCTCAAGCTCGGGGAGGATCGCGTCGCGGCCGCCCTTGCCGAAATCGTTGTTCACCCAGACGACCGCGACGGTCTTTGCCTTGACGTCGTTCTGGAGATAGGCGGCGATCTTCGGCATCGCGGCTGCCTGGCTCAGCGAGGTGCGGAAGATGTAGGGGTTGCCCTGCTTCGTGAGGCCCGCAGCCTCGCCGCCGACAATCTGCGCGATCTCGGCACGCTGGGAAATCTGCATCGAGGCGCCGATCGGACCGGAGAAGACCGGGCCAAGCACCGCATAGGTGCCTTCATCGATCGCCCGCTGCACGGCGGCGCGGGTATTGCCCGGGTTCGTCTGCGTATCGTAATGCACGATCTCGATCTGCCGTCCGAGGATGCCGCCCCTGGCATTGATTTCGGCGACGGCGATATCGATGCCGTTCTTCCAGTTAGTGCCGGCGGTCGCGCCAGCGCCGGAAAGTTCCACCACATTGACGAGCTTCACCCTGTCCTGCGCCAGCGCTGGCGACAGGCAGAGCACGGCCGCAGCCGCGACGAACATTCGGCGATCCATGGCTATCCTCCCTCTTCTTCTTGCTTCCCGTCCAGCGGTTGCCTTGTGCCGGCAACTTCCCGGGTTCCAAGCGGGATAAAACACGGCCCGGAAACCGAACGCAACGACCACTTCATGCGCTGAACCGAACATCATGTTATGATTTTGATGGAGTGCCACGGCTTTGCTTTGAGGCGCGCAGAAAGCGCAAGAAATTCTTGGCATCGCGCAAAAACGCCCGATCCGTCCTCGCCAGCGCGCAGACCGTGGTGACGTGCTTCACGATCGCCACGTCCCGGCCGAATTCTCTTGCACGATCGAGATTGTGCAGGAACGAATGGCGCGGAACCGGCGCAAGCCCCGCCCCTGACATCCAGGGTCCGCGCAGGTTTTGACAATTCCGGATGCGCGTGGTTTTTTGCATGGAAGCTCGCGGGGAGGGGTCGCCTGAAACCTGACGCTCAGGGCTTTTTTTCGGGGGCGTCATGACAATTCGGTTCGTTGCCTTGGTTCTGGGTGTCGCACTGGCCGTCTCGGGCTGTGCTTCGTTGCAGGAAACCTCGGATGGTGATCCCGCGAGCGGCGCCTCGGCTTCTTCTCTGACCGAGCGTCCAACGGAAATCACGCGCGAGATGCTCATCGGGCGCTGGGGTGTTGCCTCCTTCCGCGAGGAGAAGGACCGCGCGCGCGCCACCGCGCAGGCGCGCTCCTTCTGCAGCCGCCAGCCCTATGACATCACTGCCGGGCCGCGGAACGGCGTGATGATGCACGCGGCGGATGATCCCAAGCTCTACGAACTGCGCCTCAAGGGCGCTTCGGATGGCAAGACCTATCTGGGCTTCGAGGCACCGCCCGGCGATTGGCAGGATCGCGTCATACTCTCCGCCTCGAACGACCAGTTGGTGATGCGTTTTGTCGATCCCGAGATCCATAACCGCTACGGCACCTTCATTTATGTCCGCTGCAAGTGAGGAGAGGTCCGAGTGATGCGTTTTCCGCTGCTTCTCGCGTTTTTCGCGAGCCTTGCGGCCATCCCGGCTGTGGGGCAGGGGCGCGCGCCGCCGCCTGAAACCATGGATATCGGGGATGAGCCAGGCCGCGTCTCCACCGCCGAGACGGTGATCGAGGATGGCCCCTATGCGCGCCAGATGGTGTTCTTCCGAACGAATGAGCCTCCGAACACGTTGGTGATCCACACCTCCGAGCGCTTCCTTTACGTCGTCATGGGGAACAACCGAGCGCTTCGCTACGGCATCGGCGTGGGGCGCGAGGGCTTTCAGTGGGCGGGCCTCCAGAAGGTGTCGCGCAAGGCCGAGTGGCCGGACTGGACCCCGCCGCCCGAGATGATCCAGCGCCAACCCTATCTGCCACGCTTCATGGCCGGCGGACCGGGCAACCCCATGGGCGCACGGGCGCTTTATCTCGGCTCCACGGTCTATCGCATTCACGGCACCAACCAGCCGGAAACGATCGGACAGGCGATCTCCTCCGGCTGTTTCCGCCTCGCCAATGGCGATGTGATCGACCTTTTCGAACGCGTGCCCGTTGGCGCGAAAGTCATCATCCGGCACGGACCGCAGGTCTGAGGAGGTCATCATGTCCTGGCGCAAGAGCCTCGCGGCCGCCTCAGTCGTCTTTCTGGGCCTAGCCTCCGGCGCTGTGGCGCAATCCGGCACGCTGGAGCAGGTGCGCCAGCGTGGCACGCTGCAATGCGGCGTGAGCATGGGCCTTTATGGCTTTTCCTTCCAGCAGGACGGAAAATGGGCCGGGTTCGACGTCGATTTCTGCCGCGCCGTGGCGGCGGCCGTGCTCGGCAACGCGGATCGCGTGAGCTTCTTGCCGCTCTCGGCTTCCGAGCGTTTCGAGGCGCTGAAGTCGGGCAAGATCGATATCCTGTCGCGCAATTCCACCTGGACCCTGCAGCGTGAGGCGGAGCTTGGTCTCATCTTCGCGGGCGTGCTGTTCCATGACGGCCAGGGCTTCATGGTGCGCAGAAACACGAACATCACCTCCGCGCTCGAACTCGGCGGCAAGAAGGTCTGCGTGCAGGCCGGCACGACGAGCCAGAACGTGGCGCGCGATTATTTCGCGGCGAACGCCATGACGGTGGAACTGAAGGTTTTCCCGGATTCGGCGGCCACGTTGGCGGGCTTCGCCAAGGGCGAATGCGAGGCGATGACCACTGATAATTCCGGCCTGTTCGCCGAGCGCCTGAAGCTCGAGAAACCCGGCGATGCCGTGATCCTGCCGGATATCATTTCGAAGGAACCCCTCGGCCCCGTGACGCGCGCGGATGACATGCGCTGGCACATGGTCGTGAAATGGGTGGCCTTCGCGCTGATCAATGCCGAGGAACTCGGCGTTTCCACCAAAACGCTTACCGCCGCCGCGCAATCGAACAAGCCGGATGTGCGCCGCCTCATCGGTGCGGAAGGCGGGCTTGGCAAGATGCTCGGCCTCTCGGATGACTGGGCGCGCCGGGCCATCGAGGCCGTGGGGAACTATGCCGAACTCTATGAGCGCAATGTGGGCACGGGTTCCCGTTTAGGCATCCCGCGCGGGTTGAACCAGCTCTGGAGCGAAGGTGGCATCCTCTTCGCGCCGCCCGTGCGCTGAAGCCGGCCGCGAGGGAAAGCCGGCTCAGATGCCAGGCCTGCCGGCAGGTTCCGGCCTCGGGAGAGGAGATTATCGCGCAGGTTGGCGGCGATAAGCCTCGCATTCTCGGGCGGATCAAGCCCTGATGGTTCAGATCAGGCGCGGGGCCGGTCCTGCATGATCTCCCGCACCAGCATGCCGACATCGCGCATCTGGTCGGCGAGTGGCGTCGAATTGCGCCAGACCATCCCGATGACGCGCGAGGGACGGGGCTGGGCCAGCCGTTGCAAGGCCACGCGGGCCGAGCGTGTCTCGATCGGCAGTGCCATCTCGGGGACCAGGGTCACGCCGATTCCGGCGCTGACCATCTGCACGAGAGTGGAGAGGGACGAACCCTCGATCAGGTCACGGGGCGGGGTCTGGGCCGGGGCGCAGAAGGCGATGGCCTGATCGCGGAAGCAATGGCCCTCCTCCAGCAGCAACAAACGCATGGCCCGCAGGCCTTCGGCACTCGGCACCGGGTGATGCGCCTCCTCCGCCGGGCGCACCAGCACGAATTCCTCCTCGAAGAGCGGCATGCCGGTGATTCCCGATTCGGTGAGCGGAAGCGCAAGGATGGCCGCATCAAGCCGTCCCTCCTGCAGGTCCTCGACCAGTTTCTGCGTCACCGCCTCGCGCGGGCGCAATTCGATGCCGGCATAGCGATCCTGCAGGGCAGTGATCAGATCGGGCAGCAGATAGGGAGCGACCGTGGGAATGATGCCGATCCGCAAACGCCCCAGAACAGGCTGGCTGCGGGCGCGGACGAATTCCTCAAGCTCGTCCACCGCCCGCAGGATGTCACGGGCCCGTGCGGCGAATTCCTCGCCCAGATGCGTCAACCGCGCCTGCCGGCTGCCCCGCTCGATAAGCTGTGAGCCGAGATGCTCTTCAAGGTCACGGATCTGCGTGGAGAGGGCGGGCTGGGAGATTGCGCAATCCTCGGCCGCGCGTCCGAAATGGCCGTGACGGGCCAGCGCATCGAAATAGCGCAGATGGCGCATCGAAAGGATTTTCATAAGTTTTTCCTATCGAAGCATTCCAAAAATGCAATTGGAATTTATGGAGCCCTGCTGCTACGAAAATGAACGAGGCATGCAGCAGGGCCGGGACCCGGTGCGTGCGAGGACGCACATTTCAGGGGAGTTTCAGATGGATTGGATGGATTCGACCAGTGTGGGCAAATGCCCTGTGGCGCATGGCGCATTGACCAATGCCGGCAGCGGCGCGATGGCCTGGTGGCCGAAATCACTGAACCTTGACATCCTGCATCAGCATGACGGCAAGACCAACCCGCTGAAGGGCTTCAACTATCGCGAGGAAGTCAAGAAGCTCGACTATGCCGGTCTCAAACGCGACCTGCACGCCCTGATGACCGACAGCCAGGATTGGTGGCCGGCCGATTGGGGCCATTATGGCGGTCTGATGATCCGCATGGCGTGGCACGCTGCAGGTTCCTACCGCGTGCAGGACGGGCGCGGCGGCGCGGGCACCGGCGATCTGCGCTTCGCTCCGCTGAATTCCTGGCCCGACAACGCCAATCTCGACAAGGCGCGCCGTCTGCTCTGGCCCATCAAGAAGAAGTACGGCAACCGCATCAGCTGGGCCGATCTCATGATCATGGCCGGCACGGTGGCCTATGAGAGCATGGGCCTGAAGACCTTCGGCGTGGCTCTGGGCCGCGAGGATGTGTGGCACCCGGCGAAGGATGTCTATTGGGGTTCGGAGAAGGAATGGCTCGCGCCATCCGACAATCGCTATCTCGACGTGAAAAAGCCGGAGACCATGGAAAACCCGCTCGCCGCGGTGCAGATGGGCCTGATCTACGTCAATCCGGAAGGCGTGAACGGGAAATCCAACCCGCTGCTCACCGCGCTCCATATCCGCGAAACCTTCGCCCGCATGGCGATGGACGACGAGGAAACCGTCGCGCTCACCGCCGGCGGCCACACCGTGGGCAAGGCGCATGGCAATGGTTCGGCCGCCAATCTCGGCCCGAGCCCGGAAGGCGCGGAGATTGCCGAGCAGGGCCTGGGCTGGATGAACCACACGACCCGCGCCGTGGGCCGCGACACGGTGACCTCCGGCATCGAAGGCGCCTGGACCACGAACCCGACCAAATGGGACATGGGCTATTTCAAGCTGCTCTTCGGCTATGACTGGGAACTCAAGAACTCGCCGGCCGGCGCGCATCAGTGGATGCCGATCAACATCAAGCCGGAAGACATGCCACCGGATGTCGAAGATTCCTCCATCCGCACCATGCCCATCATGACCGATGCCGACATGGCCATGAAGATGGACCCGACCTATCGCGCGATCTGCGAGAAGTTCATGGCGGACCCCGCGAAGTTCGACGATGCCTTCGCGCGCGCCTGGTTCAAGCTCACCCATCGCGACATGGGCCCGAATACGCGCTATCTCGGCCCGGACGCGCCGGCCGAGATCCTGATCTGGCAGGACCCGGTTCCGGCTGGCCCCAAGGGTTATGACGTCGCGTCCGTGAAGGCGAAGATCGCAGCTTCCGGCCTCTCCATCGCCGACATGGTGGCGACGGCGTGGGATTCGGCCCGCACGTTCCGCAAGTCGGATTATCGCGGCGGTGCCAATGGCGCGCGCATCCGCCTCGCCCCGCAGAAGGATTGGGAGGGCAACGAGCCGGCGCGTCTCGCGCGCGTGCTCGGCGTGCTCGAGCCGATCGCGGCATCCTCGGGCGCCTCGATCGCGGATACCATCGTGCTCGCGGGCAATGTCGGCATCGAGAAGGCTGCGAAGGCCGCCGGTTTCGACATCGCCGTGCCCTTCGCGCCGGGCCGCGGCGATGCCACAGCTGAAATGACCGATGCCGATTCCTTCAAGTGGCTGGAACCGCTGGCTGATGGCTTCCGCAACTGGCAGAAGAAGGATTACACCGTTTCGCCGGAAGAGCTGTTGCTTGACCGCGCGCAGCTGATGGATCTGACGGCCGCCGAGATGACCGTTCTCATTGGCGGAATGCGGGCTCTTGGCGCCAATCACGGCGGTACGAAGCATGGCGTCTTCACCACCCGCGAGGGTTCCCTGACGCCGGATTTTTTCGTCAATCTGACGGATATGGCGAATTCCTGGGTTCCAACCGGCAAAAACAGCTACAACATCGTGGATCGGAAATCGGGCGCCATGAAGTGGTCCGCGAGCCGCGTGGACCTCGTCTTTGGCTCGAACTCCGTGCTCCGCGCCTATGCCGAGATCTACGCGCAGGACGACAATGCAAAGAAATTCGTCGAGGACTTCGTTGCCGCCTGGACCAAGGTGATGAACGCGGATCGCTACGATCTGCAGGCCTAGAGCGTAAACCGATCTGACAGAATCAGGTCTTGCGCTCACTCTTTTTATTTTCGCATCCGCTTTTTCCGCCAACCGGTATCCGCTTGGCGGGCGGATGCCCTGAGCTCAACCGCGCATTCTGAAGGACGTGTCATGTCAGAAATCGTGCTCTCGGACGTCTGCAAGCAGTATGGCGATGTCGTTGCGGTTCAAGCAACCAGCCTCAGGATCGAGGAGGGGGAACTGGTCACCTTCCCGGGCCCCTCCGGTTGCGGAAAGACCACCACGTTGCGAATGATCGGCGGCTTTGTGGATGTCACGTCCGGCCGCATCCTTGTCGGCGGAAGCGACGTGACACGCCTGCCACCGGCCAAACGCAATATGGGTTTCGTTTTCCAGAACTATGCCCTCTTTCCGCACATGACGGTGGCGGAGAATGGCGCGTTCGGGCTTGAAATGCGGAAGATCGCCAAGTCGAGATCGCAAGCCGGGTCAACACGGCACTGAGCCGGGTTCGTCTTGCCCACCTCGCCGACCGGCTGCCCAAGCAACTCTCGGGCGGCCAGCAGCAGCGCGTCGCCTTGGCGCGCGCTGGTCATCGAGCCCATTGTCCTGCTTCTGGATGAGCTGCTCTCCAATCTCGATGCCAAGCTTCGACAGGAAATGAAGACCGAGATCCGACTGCTGCAGAAATCGCTCGCCCTGACAACGATCTTCGTTACGCATGATCAGGACGAGGCGCTTTCTGTTTCCGATCGCCTCGTCGTGATGAGTGCGGGCAAGGTCGAGCAGATCGGGACCCCTCGCGAGGTGTTCGAGGGGCCGGCTTCGGCATTCGTCGCGGATTTCATGGGGTTCGCCAATCTGGTTCCGGTCAGGATCGACGGCGAAGGGCGAGGGCAGCTCCGAAACGGCATGAGCATCGCCATCGACAAGGCATCCCCGATCCGAGGTGAGGGCCTTCTCGCGCTTCGGGCGGAGCACATGAGCCTCTCGTCTCAGCCGATGAATGGCAAAATGAACGCCACGGAAGCGACCGTCGAGACACTCACATACCGTGGATCGTTCATTGATTATCTGGTGCGGCTGGACGACGATACGCGTCTTCAGGTGCGTGGCGAGGCACAATCGCCCTTCATGCCCGGACAACGGACCTTCGTCGCCTGGCAGCCGGAAGCGGGGACCCTTGTCGCCTCGGCTCAGGCCTGAGGTTATTGCAACGCGCCGCACCTTGGCGCAAGCTGATCGAAATGTCGTCGGTTGCCTCCCCGAAGCCCGATATCACCGCAACGCGCCTCCGCGTGGGTTTTGTTCTGGCGCGCCATTTCACCCTGACCGCCTTTGCGAATTTCATCGATACGCTCCGTCTTGCCGCTGATGAAGGCGATCGCTCGCGCCCCATTCATTGCAAATGGGTCGTGATGTCGGCGACCGGGCACGCGATTGCCTCGAGTTCGGGCGTGCAGATCGTGCCGGAAGCCGGCCTGACCGACCCCAGGCAATTCCACTACATCGTCGTGGTCGGTGGCCTGCTGCATCGCGGCGAACAGATCGATGAAGCCACCGCGAAGTATATCCGGCAAGCCGCAGCGGCGGGAACACCCCTGATCGGGGTTTGTACGGGCTCGTTCATCCTCAAGCGCCTCGGACTCCTGGAAGAACGCAAGACCTGCGTTTCCTGGTATCATCGCAGCGACTTTATCGAAGAATTCGGCGTCGCGCCGATTGCCGACCAGCTTTATGTCATCGATGGCGACCGGATCACCTGTTCGGGTGGCGCCGGCGTCGTCGATCTTGCCGCAGAGCTGGTCGAGAAGCACGTGGGTGCACGGGCGGCGAGAAAGAGCCTCAATGTCATGCTGCTGGATGAGCAGCGCGCCGCCCACTCGGCCCAGCCGACACCGCATGTTGCGCCAACAGCCGCGGATGCGCGCGTCCGGCGGGCTGCTCTTGCCATGGAACAGGCCATGGCCAACCCCATCGCGATTGCCGACCTCGCTGCCCGGATCGGTGTCAGCGAACGGCAGCTCGACCGGTTGTTCCGCATTGAACTCGGTGCCAGCCCGGCGGAAACCTATCGCACCATGCGGCTCGACTATGGCAATTGGCTGATTTCGAACACGAAGCGCAGCATCGGCGAGATTGCCGCCATGACGGGATTTGCCGATGGCGCGCATTTCGCCCGTGTCTATCGCAAGCGTTTTGGTGTGAACCCCCGAGGGATCCGCCAGCGTGGCGATATCACCCACGCTGAAGCCCCAGCCGATCGCCGTCTTTTCAAATCCTGAACCGGTGGGGATAATTTACAAGTCAAATGGCGGGAATATTCTCGAATTGATCGCCCAAGACGCGCATGCTCGATAAAATTTGGAGCGTCGTGCCATGAAGTTTTCCGCTCTCTCCGTTTTCATGCAAGGCCTCAAGGGCAATCGAGACTGGCCGGCCCAATGGCGAATGCCAGAGCCGAAAGCGTCCTATGACGCCATTATCGTTGGTGCGGGCGGGCATGGCCTCGCCACAGCCTATTACATGGCAAAGGAGCATGGCCTGCGGAACATCGCTGTGCTGGAAAAGGGATGGCTCGGCGGCGGCAACACCGGGCGCAACACGACGATTGTCCGCTCCAACTACCTCTGGGAAGAATCAGAGGGCATCTACGAACATGCGATGAAGCTCTGGGAAGGGCTCAGTCACGAGTTGAACTACAACGTCATGTATTCCCCGCGCGGGGTGATGATGCTGGCGCACAACCTCCACGATGTGCAGGTTTTCAAGCGCCATGTGCACGCAAACCGCCTCGCCGGCATCGACAATGAATGGCTGAGTGCGGAGCAGGCGAAGGAATTCTGCCCGCTGCTCAACATCGAAAGGAACATCCGCCATCCGGTGATCGGGGCCTCGTTGCAACGGCGCGGCGGCACGGCCCGCCATGACGCGGTAGCCTGGGGCTATGCCCGTGGAGCGGATCGCCTCGGGGTCGATATCATCCAGAATTGTGAAGTGACCGGCATCCGGCGCGACGCCTCGGGCGCCATTTCCGGGGTTGAAACGGCGAAGGGCTTCATCGCCACCAGGCGCATCGGGGTCGTCGCGGCAGGCCATACCTCCGTCATCATGGCGATGGCCGGGGTGCGCATGCCGCTCGAAAGCTATCCGTTGCAGGCGCTGGTGTCCGAGCCCGTCAAGCCGATGATGTCCTGCGTGGTGATGTCGAACACGGTCCATGCCTACATGTCGCAATCCGACAAGGGCGAACTGGTCATCGGTGCCGGGACGGATGCCTACACCTCCTATTCGCAGACCGGCGGGCTTCATATCGCCACCCATACGCTGGACGCGATCTGCGAGCTTTTCCCGGCCGTGCGTCGCCTCCGGATGCTGCGCAACTGGGGCGGTATCGTCGACGTGACGCCGGATCGCTCGCCCATCATCGGCAAGACGCCGGTGCCGGGTCTGTTCGTCAATTGCGGTTGGGGCACGGGCGGGTTCAAGGCGACGCCGGGCTCCGGCCATGTCTTTGCCGATCTCGTGGCGCGCGGCGAACCCAATGCCATCGCGGCTCCCTTCACCATGGATCGTTTTCGCACCGGCCGCCTCATCGATGAGGCAGCGGCCGCGGCGGTTGCCCATTAACAGGAATACAGACCGATGCTGCTGATCCGTTGCCCTTATTGCGAGATGGACCGCCCCGAACTGGAGTTCCGCTATGGTGGCGAGGCGCATGTCGCTCGCCCGCCGGACCCCATGGCGACCACGGACGAGGAATGGGCCGAGTATCTCTATTTCCGGTCCAACCCGCGCGGGCTTCATGCCGAACGCTGGCGCCATATCCACGGCTGCGGCCGGTTCTTCAATTGCATCCGCGATACGGTGAGTGACCGGATCACCCTGACATACAAGGCAGGCGAAGCGCGGCCGACCCTCGACAAAGGTGCGGCATGAGCGAACCATTCCGGATTGCGGGCACCAAAGGGCGCCCGATGCGCTTCGTTTTTGACGGAATCGCCTATCAGGGCCGCGCGGGCGATACGCTGGCCTCGGCACTCCTCGCCAATGGCGTGCATCTGGTTGGCCGTTCCTACAAATATCACCGCCCCCGCGGCATCCTTTCCGCCGGTGCCGAGGAGCCAAATGCCCTGGTTGCCGTGACACGCGGACCGGGGCGGATGACGCCGAACCTGCGCGCGACCCAGGTCGAGCTTTTCGACGGGCTCACGGCCTCGAGCCAGAATTGCTGGCCATCGCTCGCCTTCGATGCGGGCGCGATCAATGATCTTGCCGGCAAGTTCTTCTCCGCCGGGTTCTACTACAAGACCTTCATGGGTCCGAAGGCGGCGGGGAGCGCACTCTGGACAAAGGTTTTCGAGCCGATTGTTCGGCAGGCCGCAGGTCTTGGTGCCCGCACGACCGAGCCGGACCCGGATCGTTACGCCCAGTTCCATGCCCATTGCGATGTCCTGATCTGTGGCGCCGGCCCTGCTGGTATCGCGGCGGCGCTGGCGGCGGGCCAATCCGGCAAGGATGTCATTCTGTGTGATGAACAGGCCGAACTGGGTGGTTCGCTGCTGCATGAAGCAACGGCCGGCATTGACGGGAAGCCGGCGCGGGATTGGCTCGCGGGCGCTCTGGCCGAGCTGCGAAGCTTTGCCAATGTGCGGTTGATGCCGCGCACGCAGGCTTTCGGCTATTATGCGCAGAACTTCGTCGCGCTGTCGGAACGCGTCGCGGATCACCTCCCGGAAATGCCAGAGGGCGCGCGCGAGCGGCTCTGGCAGGTGCGTGCCAAGGAAGTGGTGATCGCGACGGGCGCGATCGAACGCCCGCTCGTCTTTCCCGGCAATGACCGCCCCGGCGTGATGCTCGCCGAAGCCGCGCGCCTTTATCTCAACCGCCACGGTGTCAAGGTGGGTTCGCGCGTGGTGATCGTGACCGCGCATGACAGCGCATATCGTGTGGCACTCGACCTGGCCGCGGCAGGAACCACCGTCGCCGCCATCGTCGATACCCGCGCCAATCCGCCAGCGGCGCGTTTGGAAGAAGCGCGGAATGCGGGCTTGCGGGTTGTCACGTCAGGCACGGTGATCGGCACAAGGGGCCGGCTTCGGGTTTCGAGCGTCGGGATCGCCGTCGTCACCGGCGGCGTGGTCGGCCAGCCCGAATGGCTGGCTTGCGACGCTGTCCTGATGTCGGGTGGCTGGACGCCGAGCGTGCATCTCTACTCGCAGTCTCGCGGCAAGGTCGTCTGGAGCGAGGATCGCCAGATGTTCCTGCCGGGCGTATCGGTGCAGGCCGAGCGTTCCGCCGGCGCGTGCAAGGGGACATTCGCCCTGTCGGAGATCCTGAAGGAGGGGTATCGGGCCGGGGAAGAGGCTTCCGGCACCGCGCGCCACCGTGATTTTTCGGTCTCCGGGGATTCCGGGACGGAGGGCGGCATGATGGGGCGCCTGCCCCGACCGGCCGGCGGCAAGGGCAAGGCCTTTGTCGATTTCCAGAACGATGTCAAAGCCGATGATATCGATCTTGCCGTTCAGGAGGGCATGCGCTCGATCGAGCATGTGAAGCGCTACACCACCACCGGCATGGCGACGGATCAGGGCAAGACCTCGAACCTCAACGCGCTGGCCGTCGCGGCGGACAGGCTCGGCAAGAGCATCCCGCAGGTTGGGCTGACGACCTTCCGCCAGCCCTATACGCCGGTGACCTTTGGTGCGTTCGCCGGGGCCAATCGGGGCGATCTTTTCGACCCCGTGCGGCAAACCCCGATCCATTCCTGGGCCGCGGAAAACGGCGCGGCTTTCGAGGATGTCGGCATCTGGAAACGCGCCTGGTATTTCCCGCGGGCCGGCGAGGACATGCACAAGGCGGTGCTGCGCGAGTGCCGGCAGGCGCGCGCGACCGCTGGTATCTTCGATGCCTCCACCCTCGGCAAGATCGAGGTTGTGGGACCGGATGCCGCCGCCTTCATGGAAAAGCTCTACACCAACCCATGGGCAAAGCTCGAGCCGGGTCGTTGCCGCTATGGCCTCATGCTCAACGAAGCGGGCTTCGTGATCGATGACGGCGTCATCGCCCGGATGGCCGATGACCGGTTCCACGTCACCACCACAACGGGTGGTGCGCCGCGCGTGCTGCACCACATGGAGGATTACCTCCAGACCGAGTTCCCCGAACTCAAGGTCTGGCTCACCTCCACCACCGAGCAATGGGCGGTGATTGCGGTTCAGGGGCCTAAGGCGCGGGAGATCATCGCGCCGCTGGTGAACGGCATCGACCTTTCCAAGGACGCGATGCCGCACATGTCCATCCGCGAGGGCATGGTTTGCGGCGTGCCGGCCCGCGTGATGCGCGTGAGCTTCACCGGCGAGCCTGGCTTCGAGATCAATGTGCCAGCCGATTACGGGCGCTCTGTCTGGGAGGCGGTCTGGGCCGAAGGGCGCAAGTTTGACGCGGTGGCCTACGGGACCGAGGCGATGCACGTCATGCGTGCCGAGAAGGGTTACATCATCATCGGGCAGGAAACCGACGGCACGGTGACGCCGGATGATCTCGGCCTCAACTGGGCCATCGGCAAGGCGAAAAAGGACTTTGTCGGCAAACGCTCGCTGATCCGGCCCGACATGGTCGTCGAAGGGCGCAAGCAACTGGTCGGATTGCTGACCGAAAACCCGGCAACGGTTCTCGAGGAAGGCGCGCAGATCACGGCCGGGGCCACACCCGCAACGGGCACCCGCGCGCTTGGCCACGTCACCTCGTCCTATGAAAGCCCGGCGCTGGGGCGTTCGATCGCGCTGGCGCTGGTCGCGGATGGCCGCAAGCGCATGGGCGAAACGCTTTACGTCCCGATGCCAGGTGGAGCGATCGCCGTGAAGATCGTCGCGCCGGTATTTGTCGATCCCAAAGGAGACCGGATCAATGAGTGAGACCGGATCGATGGTCGATCATGCTGGCATGCCAGCCAGCCGGCATGGGCCGCTCGATGGCCTTTCCCTGCCAGGGCAAACGGATTTCTCCGTTTCCCGGGCTGTCCACGCGGCGCGGTTCATCCTGCGCGGAGAGAGCATTCACGTCTCCGCATTCGGGCCGGAAGTACCGGACAGATTGCGGGCGAGCACGGCCGGCTCCCGAGCCGCGCTGTGGCTTGGGCCGGATGAATTCCTGCTCCTCGCCCCTGGCGAGGATGCAGAAGCCATCAGAAACACGCTGAAACCGTCGCTTCCGGCTGCAAGCACCGCGCTGGTGGATGTTTCCCATCGGCAGATCGGCCTGACACTGGAAGGAAGGCTTGCCGCGCGCTGCCTCTCGGCAGGGTGCCCACTCGATCTCGGCCTTGCCTCTTTCCCGATCGGCATGGCGACGCGGACGATCTATCTCAAGACCGAAATCGTGCTCTGGCGGCAGGGCGATGCCCGCTTTCATGTCGAGGTCTGGCGGTCTTTCGCTCCCTATCTCGTCGGCCATCTGGCCGATGCCCTGCGCGGCACCAACGGGCTTTGAGGCAAGGGAGCGGGGCATGATCGGGATCTTCGACCTTTTCAAGATCGGAATCGGACCCTTCTTCCGCGAACGATGCCGCGGAGTTTTCTTGCATTGCGCAGCGCCAGAGCCCGACACGGGCTGAAGGTGGAGGCTTACTCAGCCGGCGCCTGCCATCCGAGTTGCGAGTGGGGCGCGTGTCCCGATGGCCCAACTGGACCTGCCACGACGCCGAATGGACCGCTTCTCTTCGCGGATGCTTCTCTTCGCGGATTTTGACGGAAGAGCTGCTTGTGGTTCTCAGCCAGCCCTTCGCGCCTGAGCGTCACATGCTGGCGCCCGAAGCCAGAGCACCGGCGCTTGAACCGAAGAACCGCGAAGCGAAATCATCGATCAGGTTCGCGCTGTCCGTCATGGCCTCCCTGCCTCAAATCGAGGGAGGAAAGCATCTATGAATTCAGGGCGATTGACATCTTCTGACGGGCGTTCCTGTACAAGATTTCCCCCGCCTGATGAACGGCTGCGGGACTGGCCTTGCCGGCGATCATGAAACCAAAATTGCCGATCCTCCAGTGCACAACGGCAAGCCCTGCACGAGATTCGAACATTGGCGCGGCATCGGGTCCCGAAAGTGGACGAATACAATAGGCGAGAACCTTTTCATCTGCCCCCGCGAGCACGATCTGCGCCAGAGGTCCGCCATCCACGGTCAGAATTTGCGACCTGCGGTAGCGCGCATCTATGCCTTCCAGCCAGGCCAATGTCAGTTCCAGGCCCAATTCGTTTCCGACCACGGCAAGTTCCTGACTGCCATCGGCTCGACCCGCCACAATGCCAGCAACCGTTCGATCGGAGTAAAGCTTATGGTATTGCGCGACGGCCTCGCGCCAATTGTTCATGTCAGGTCGCGTCAAACGCCCTGCGAGCACGCCGAGCGGGCCAAGAACCATCGCGGCGGCAAGTCCCGCAGCGATTGATCGCCGGTCGATCAAGCGGTGCGAGCCTTTGGGCTTGCGGCTCGCAAAGTCGGGCGGCAGCGGTGGAAACTTTCTTGCGAGGTTCGAAGGCGCAGCTGAAAGCACGCTCGAAAACGCCTCGGCAAACGGCAGGCTTGCCCTGGAAAGATAATCATGGCGCGCACGAAGGATCGGGTCACGCTCCAATTCCGCATCGATATAGGCGCGATCGCTGTCAGCCAGCTCGCGATCAAGATATGCAACAAGGATCTCATCTGAGATCGGGCGGGCGCGGTCCAAGCTGATCATTCTGACATCGCCTTTTTCTGTTTGCTGCCGGCTTCTCCCAGGAAATCCGCAAGCCTCTCCCGCGCTTTCGCCAGTCGGCTCATGACCGTTCCAATCGGGATATCAAGAACAACCGCAGCCTCGGCGTAGCTGAAACCTTCCACATAAACCAGCATCACGGTCTCGCGCTGCGCCTCCGGCAGCTGAAAGACCGCCATGACAACCTGCTTATGGTAAAAGGCTGTTTCCGGATCATTTTCACACATCCATTGTAGCCCATCGGAAACACTGATCAACGTTTCGCCTTTTCGTAAAAGGGCAGCGCGGCACTCGTTCCGCCAGATGGATACGAGAATGGTGAAAACCCAACTGTCGAGACGCGTTCCGGGCTTGAACTGGTGGGCCCTCTCCATCGCGCGGCGACAAGTGGATTGCACAAGATCATCTGCGACATCCCTGTTGCCGGACAGGGACATCCCTAACCGCCAGAGGCGCGGGAGCAAGGCAGGCAATTCGAGCGCGATATCCTGGCCAACAATTTTTGGACCAGCCACGAATAAATCTCCCCCCTAGCGTGTTTTTATTCTGTCACATCAGTTATGGGAGAAAAAAATGTCGTTCAAGGCGCTCTTTGCAATCACCTCTATCGTTCTGTTCGGGGCGACACCCGGCATGGCGCAGGACTCAAAATCACCAGCAGAAGCCAAGGTCTATTTTGTGAATCTGAAGGACGGCGACACAGTCACCTCGCCCGTTCTCATTCAATTCGGCCTTTCGGGCATGGGGATCGCTCCGGCGGGGCTTCAGGGCGATGCCACGGCCAATACGGGGCACCATCATCTGCTCATCAATGCCGAATTGAAGGGCGATGATCTCAAAGCCCCCATTCCCGCCGACGAACGGCATGTTCATTTTGGCAAGGGCCAAACAGAGGCCCGCGTTTCCCTTCCGGCGGGACGCCATACCCTGCAACTCGTTCTTGGCGACTGGACCCATATTCCGCATGACAAGCCGGTCATGTCGGAACGGATCACCATCACCGTTCGGTGAGGACGAAAAGTCTGCATTTGCAGGAGGTTGTTCGGGAGCAGCGCATTTCGCGCCGGCCGTCGGCGCCCGCCGCGATGATGACGGCAACAGAGACGATACGTCCGTTCTGCCGGACCTTCACAGAGGTTGCGTCGATCCAGAGATAGGGCCAGTCACGATAGCCGTTCCTTTGCGCCAGCCTGAGCGGGCTCTTCTCGCCATGCGCTGCACCGGTCAGCGCGCCACCTCCAGCTCCATCAGCCGCTCGGCGGCGAAGCCGATCATCTCGCGAAGGATATCCGCGTCAGGGGTCTTCTCCACCAGCGTGCGAAGGTTCATCATCTCGTCGGTCATTGGTCATCCTCGGGTTCGCTTGGTTGTCGCAAACCCGAGCCTCGCCCGAAGATCGATCAATGGCCACCGCCAGATACACCACGTGTTGGAACGTCACCCCATGGACCGGCGAGCTTGCCTCGATCTGTGCGGCGATGATCTCCCGCAGCCGATGATAGAAACAAGCTGCCGTCTTGCGGTTCACGCCAAGCAAGTCGGCAGCGTTGCGCGCCATACCCCGCCGACGAAAAATTCCGCGAGCCGATCTTGAATTTTATCCGTTAATCAACAACCGTTCAGAAGCATCCTGACATCCTAGACCCGTTACGGATCTGGGACAGCCCCAACCGAAAAGCCCGCCCGGAGGGGCGATTCACATTTCTTGCGCGGCACAGGAAAAAACTGGAGCGGGTAAAGGGATTCGAACCCTTGACCCCAACCTTGGCAAGGTTGTGCTCTACCCCTGAGCTACACCCGCATCCATGCGACGAGACCGCCGACGTCCGGTGTTTAGAACAAGAGCCGGCGAAAAGGCAAGAGGCATTTTGTGGCCATGAGCGGGGAGGCCGGCAGGGCTTGGCTTTCTGCGGCCAAGCGGGCAAAGAACGTGTTGCAACTCCCCTTTTCCGGACCGATCCGCATGAGCGCCGACCCTTCCGCCCCCGCCTACGCCCTGCTCGCCAAGCTGGGCATCACCCACCACACGGTGGAGCATCCACCTGTCTTCACCGTGGCGGAATCGCAAGAATTGCGCGGCACCCTGCCCGGCGGGCACACCAAGAACCTCTTCACGAAGGATAAGGCCGACCGGCTCTTCCTCATCACCGCCGAAGAGGACAGCCCCATCGACCTCAACGCGACAAGCAAGCTCCTGGGCACCAAGGGCCGGCTTTCCTTTGCCAGCGCCGAACTCCTCCGCGAGCATCTCGGCATCGAGCCCGGCTCGGTGACGCCGCTTGCGCTTGTAAATGACAAGGCGGGACTCGTGACCTTCATCCTCGAGAAACGCCTTCTCGAGCACGAGATCATCAATGTGCATCCCCTCGTCAATTCACGCACCACGGCCCTGAAACGCGAGGAATTGCTCGCCTATATCGCGGCGACAGGCCATGCGGTTCAGGCGATGGAGCTTCCCCATCGCGTGCTTGAGCCCGAGGCCGGGGGCTGAAATCTGCCGTGACGGGTTGCAACCTTCCCGCTTGAATTCCACATATCGCAGCAAGGCCGCTTGCGGCTGGAAGAACAGGGTTCCGAGCCATGACCGACGCCACCGCCCTCGTGAAGGACACGACCACCAAGGATTTCCGCCAGGATGTGCTGATGGAATCGATGAGCCAGCCCGTGCTGGTCGATTTCTGGGCCCCCTGGTGCGGGCCCTGCAAGCAGCTGACCCCCGTGATCGAGAAGGTGGTGGCGAGCTACAAGGGCAAGGTGAAGCTGGTCAAGATGAATATCGACGAGCATCCGCAGATCGCGGGCCAGCTCGGCGTGCAGTCGATTCCCGCCGTCTTTGCCTTCCAGCGCGGCCAGCCGATTGACGGTTTCATGGGTGCCCTGCCCGAGAGCCAGATCAAGGGCTTCATCGAGCGGCTCGTCGGCCCGGCCGGCCCTGATCTCGCTGCTGCGATGGCTGAGGCGCAGGCTCTGCTCGAGAGTGGCGACGCGGCGGGCGCGATGGAGTTCTTCGCAGCCATTCTCGCGGAGGAGCCCGAGAACATGGATGCCCTCGGTGGGTTGATCCGCGCGCAGATCCTCGGAGGCGCGTTGATGCAGGCCGAGCAGATGCTGGCCCGCGTTCCTGCCGAGAAGGCCGAAAACCCGGCCATTGCCGGCGCACGCGCCGCGCTCGATCTTGCAAGGCAGGTGGAGGCCCTTGGCGATCTCAACACGCTGCAGAGGCAGGTCGAGGCCAATCCGCTGGATCATCAGGCCCGATTCGACCTCGCGCTCGCGCTCAACGCGCGGGGCCGCAAGGAAGAAGCCGTGGAAGCGCTGATCGCGATCATCAGGAAGGATCGCGCCTGGAACGATGACGGCGCGAGAAAGCAACTGCTGCAATTCTTCGAGGCCTGGGGCAATCAGGACGATGCAACCGTCGCCGGTCGTCGTCGCCTCTCGGCTACCCTGTTCGCCTGATCTGACAGGAGGAGGCTTCGGCATGCCCAGTTCGTCGAGCCCCTCGGGCCTCATGCTTCCGGATACGCTGCCGCTTTTCCCGCTGCCAGGGGCGCTGCTGCTGCCGCGTGGGCAGATACCGCTGAACATCTTCGAGCCGCGCTACCTCGTGATGGTCGATGCCGCGCTCGCCGGCAGCCGCCTCATTGGCATGGTCCAGCCCGATCCGGGCGTGGTCGATCGCATCGGCCTGCCGCAGATCTACAGGGTGGGCTGTGCCGGGCGCATCACGCAATTCGCGGAGACCGGCGACGGGCGTTACCTTATTCAACTCACCGGCATCAGCCGGTTTCGGATCGTCGAGGAATTGTCGGTCATCACGCCTTTCCGGCAGGCGCAGGTGGATTTCGCGCCCTATTCGGCGGATCGCAGCCCCGGCGCGGGAGAGAACGAGGTGGATCGCGAGGGCATGCTCGCGGCGCTCCGCAAATTCTCGGATGCGAACAAGGTTCCGATCGACTGGGGCTCCATCGAGCAGGCCGGCAACGAGGCGCTGGTCAACGGCCTTTCCATGATGTCGCCCTATGGCGTGCGCGAGAAACAGGCGCTGCTGGAAGCGGAAACGCTGAAGGATCGCGCCGAGATGCTCATCGCCATCACCGAGATGGATCTCGCTCGCAAGGATGGTGACGAAGAGCCGCGTCTGCAGTAAAGGCGGCGCAGCGAGGGATTTCCGATGAGCGAACAGACGACCGACACCCAATCCGGCCCCGAGCGCAGCGTTGATCCGAAGCTGCTGGAATTGCTCGTCTGCCCCTTGACCAAGGCGACACTTGATTATGACGCCGTGCGCCAGGAACTCGTGAGCCGTCCCGCGAAGCTCGCCTATCCCGTGCGTGATGGCATCCCGATCATGCTGCCCGAGGAAGCACGCCGGATCGACTGAAGCGTTTTCAGGCGAAGAGGGAGCCGGTTCGCCTGCGGAAAACGCGACCGAGCCGCAAGATCAGATCGGTTCGCCACGGAAGAGCCGCGGCTCATGCGCGCCTCGCCCGGCCGCCGCCTGCCGAAACATCGCTTTTAGCCGCTCCGAGCGGTTGACGAAGTTCAATCCGGCATCGCGCAATACGCGCAGCGGCCCAGCATCATTCGAGAAGAGGCGGTTGAGCCCCTCGGTCGCAGCGGCCATCGCCGCCGCCGCCGGTCGCCGCCGCGCCTGATAGGCTTCCAGCAAGGCCGGATCGCCGGGGTCGAGCCCCAGGCGCAGGTGCTCGATCACGAGTTCGGCCAGCGTCGCAGCATCCCCAAAGCCGAGATTGAGCCCCTGCCCGGCGAGAGGGTGAACGACATGCGCCGCATCCGCCACCAGAGCAAGGCGCGGACCCACGAATCGCCGCGCGAGACCCAGCGAGAGCGGGTGGCTCGAAATCCGGCCAATCCCGGTGATGGTGCCGCGCCAGCCCGCCGCGCGCCGATCGATCTCTGCGCGCAGATCCTCCGGCGGCAAGGCGAGCATGCGCCTGGCAACATCGGAACGCTCGCTCCAGACCATCGAGGAGCGGCCCTCCTCGAGCGGCAGCAGCGCGAAGGGACCACCGGGCAGGAAATGCTGGATCGCCTCGCCATGATGCTGGCCTGAATGCTCGACGATCCCCGTGATCGCCACCTGCCCATAGGCCCAGCCATGCACGGGAATGCCGGCGATGCGGCGCACAGCCGAGCGCGCGCCATCCGCGCCGATCAGCAGCGACGCCTTCCACCGGCCGCGATTCGTCTCGATGAGCAGGCTGTCACCCTCCTCGCGCAAAGAGCGGATGATCTCCGGCCGCACGGTCACGCTGGCTCCCGCCAGTGCCGCGCGCAGCGCCTTCTGCAACAGACTGAGCGGCACGAGATGGGCAAGCGGCTCGCCCTCGTCCGCCTCGAATCCGAGGCTCAGGGGCCGGATTTCAGCCGCGAGCGCGGTATCGGAGAGGGCAATCGAGCGCATGGGATGGGCCCCGGCGGCGAGAGCCGGCCAGACGCCGAGCGATTGCAGAAAGCGGCAGGAGCCGGCATTCAGCGCGAGAATGCGCGAATCCGGCTCGCGCATCGTTTCTGCCACGCCGTCCATCGCGTCGAGGACGGCGATATCCGAAGCCGGGAGGCCGGCGCGCAACATGGCCAGCGCCGTCGCCGCGCCAGCCGGGCCTGCGCCAGCAATGAGGATTCGCTCAGACATGGCCATGCCTCCTCCCTGTCTGACCTAGCGCGCGCGGCGGGCGCTGCCAACCCGGCGGAACGGGCGACTTGACGCAGCACAAGCGGGAAGCTCAGAAAACCTTCCTCACCCGCTGACCGGACCTTGCATGACACCTGTCGAAACGCTTCTCTCGATTCTCGATCTTGAACGGCTTGAGGTAAACTTCTTCCGCGGGCATTCCCCTCTCGTGGGCTGGAAACGCGTTTATGGCGGGCAGGTGGTCGCGCAGGCCTTGGTCGCGGCGAATCGCACGGTGGAGGGGCGCCGGCCGCATTCGCTGCATTGCTATTTCCTGCTCGGTGGCGATCCCTCCATTCCCATCATCTACGAAGTCGAACGCATCCGCGACGGGCGCAGTTTCACCACGCGGCGCGTCGTGGCGATCCAGAAGGGCGAGGCGATCTTCGCGATGTCCGCCTCCTATCACGCGGAGGAAGCCGGCCTGCATCATCAGGCAACGATGCCGAAGGTGCCGGGCCCGGATGACCTGCCGACCGAGGCAGACCTCAAGAAGCTCTATCTCGACAGCCTGCCGCCGGGCCGGGCGGCCTATTGGCGTCGCGAACGCCCGATCGAGGTGCGTCCGGTGGACCCCTCCGGCTTCTTCGATCGTCGAAAGCAGGCGAGCGCGCATCACCTCTGGTTCCGCGCCACCGGCCGCCTCCCGGATGATCCGGCGACCCACGCGGCCGTGCTCGCCTATGCCTCGGACATGTCGCTGCTCGACAGCGCGATGGTCGCCCATGGCAAGAGCGTGTCCGATCCTGACATCATGCCCGCGAGCCTTGACCATGCTTTGTGGTTCCATGAGGATTTCCGCGCGGATGAGTGGTTGCTCTACGCGCAGGAAAGCCCCTGGTCCGGCCATGCGCGGGGCCTGGGGCGCGGGCTGATCTACACGAAGGATGGTCGCCTGATCGCCTCCGTCATGCAGGAGGGCCTTGTGCGGGTGATCAAGCCGGAACCTTCCCGATTCTGATCCCCCTGATCGCCCTTCCGGGCAGGTCGCCTGTTTTCTGATCAGGACTGCGACCGGGCGATGAAAAATTAGGCAATCTGCCGCCCAGGCCGGCGCAATTCATGGCTCTTCAAGGCTGAAACAGCGCAATTAGCCCGGATTTGCACCGTCCTTCTCCGCTCCGTCTCCAATTCGCTTTCGTTCTCGGCCCGAAAGCGCCGCGATTCCGCCCCTCATGCGGCAATGCCGTGGAGGCCTCGGTCAGTTTGGCACAGGGATTGTTTATCCTTCATTCAGGTGTGTCCCGCGGGCGGTGCGCACCAAAGAACATTTCTGTTGGTTGAATTCGTTTGGAGAGAGGCATGAAGCTCGTCACAGCCATCATCAAGCCGTTCAAGCTCGAGGAGGTGCGTGACGCCCTCACCGCCCTGGGCGTGCACGGAATGACCGTTACGGAAGTCAAGGGTTACGGCCGCCAGAAGGGCCACACCGAAATCTATCGCGGGGCCGAATACGCCGTCAGCTTCCTTCCGAAGATCAAGCTCGAAGTCGCGACTGAATCTGCCCTCGTGGACAGGGTGATCGAGGCGATCACCTCAGCCGCGCGCACCGGCCAGATCGGCGACGGCAAGATTTTCGTCCAGCCGGTGGAGCGGGCGCTCCGTATCCGCACCGGCGAGCGCGACAACGACGCGCTTTGATCCCTCCCCTTCCGTCGATCGTTTCCCGACCAATCTGGAGCCACCAATGATGTCCAAGCGTTCAATGACGGGCGTGGCCGGAGCGATGAGCCTCCTCGCGCTCTCGGTGATGCCGGCCCTCGCAGAGGCTGCACCCACGCCCAACAAGGCCGATACCGTCTGGATGATGGTCTCGACCATCCTCGTGCTGCTGATGACCATTCCGGGCCTCGCACTGTTCTATGGCGGCCTTGTGCGCTCGAAGAACATGCTCTCGGTGCTCACGCAGGTTCTGGCCACGGTCTGCCTCGTCTCGCTGATCTGGGTAACCTACGGCTATTCGCTGGCCTTCACGGCGGGCGGCAGCCTCAACGATTTCGTCGGTGGCTTCGACAAGATTTTCCTGAAGGGTGTCACGCCGGAATCGACGGTCGCCACCTTCTCGAATGGCGTCGTCATTCCCGAACTCGTCTATGTCGCCTTCCAGATGACCTTCGCCTGCATCACGCCGGCGCTGATCGTCGGCGCCTTCGCCGAGCGCATGAAGTTCTCGGCGCTGCTCGCCTTCACCGCGCTCTGGGTCACGATCGTCTATTTCCCGATGGCGCACATGGTCTGGTACTGGGCCGGCCCGGATGCCCTGGGCAACGCCGCGAAGGCCGTCGCCTCGGCCACCGACGCCGCCGCCAAGACCGCCGCGCAGGCGAAGCTCGATGAAGTGACGGCCGATGCCGGCATGCTCTTCAAGTGGGGCGCGCTGGATTTCGCGGGTGGCACCGTGGTGCATATCAATGCCGGCATCGCGGGTCTTGTGGGCTGCATCATGATCGGCAAGCGCATCGGCTACGGAAAGGAACTGATGGCGCCACACTCGCTGCCGATGACCATGATCGGCGCGGCGCTCCTCTGGGTGGGCTGGTTCGGCTTCAATGCCGGCTCGAACCTCGAGGCCTCGGCCGGCGCGGTGGTCGCGCTCGTCAACACCTTCGTCGCCACCGCCGCGGCCGGCTTCGCCTGGCTCGTCATCGAGTGGATGGGCAAGGGCAAGCCTTCGCTCCTGGGTCTGGCTTCAGGCGTGGTGGCCGGCCTCGTCGCCGTCACCCCGGCCTCGGGCTTTGCCGGCCCGATGGGCGCCATCATCCTTGGCCTCGTATCGGGTGTCGTCTGCTACTTCGCCTGCACCACGCTGAAGAACGCGCTGGGCTATGATGACAGCCTCGATGTGTTCGGCGTGCATTGCGTGGGCGGCATCGTGGGTGCGATCGGCACAGGCATCCTCGTGAACACCGCGCTCGGCGGCGTTGGCATCCCCGACTACACGTCCAAGCCGGGCGAACTCGCGGTCGGCGCCTATGACATGGGCACCGCCGTCTGGGCCCAGATCAAGGCCGTGGTCTTCACGCTGCTCTATTCTGGTATTCTTTCCGCGATCCTGTTCAAGGTCGTGGATGTCGTGATCGGCCTGCGCGTCCCGCAGGATCAGGAGCGCGAAGGCCTCGATATTGCCGAGCATGGCGAGCGCGCCTACAACCTCTGAGATCCAGTTGACGGTCGGGGCCGGGGTCTTCCTCCGCCCGCCCCGCCAAGACTGAAGGCGGACCTTCACCGGTCCGCCTTTTTTCATTTCGGCCCTCAGCACTTTCGCAAACAGAGCCTTAACCGGATTGCTCGATAACCGGAGATTGGCGAGCCGGCTCTCCCGTCGGCTCGAACCGCGCAAACCGGGATGGCTTCTCGATGCGGACGACGCGCCTCACTCAATCGAATTTGGGCAGGCTGCCCGACCAGATCCGCGAGGGCTTCGCGCGGCGCTTGCGCGACGGGCTGGGCCTTGCCCTGATCGTTCTCGCGATCGCGCATGCCCTGGCGCTCGCGACATGGTCCGCCGGCGATCCCAGCCTCTCCACGACAGGAACCGGCAAGGTCTCCAACCTCCTGGGCTATCCCGGAGCGGTGATCGCCGATCTCTCGATGCAGCTGATCGGCCTCGGCAGCATCGCGCTGGCCATCGCCCTCGGTTCGATGGGCCTGCGGCTTCTGGTGGTGGCCTCCGCCAGCGGCTGGAAATGGCGGCTCGCCGTGGCGATGATCGGCGTGCTCTCTGCGGCCTGCCTCGCCTCGGCCCTTCCAGCAACCGAACGCTGGCCGCTTCCCACGGGGCTCGGCGGGGCGATGGGGGATGGCCTGCTGCAGATCGTCGGCATTCTCGGCCTTGCGGTGGATGGCCCTGTGCGCATCCTCGCCGTGCTGGTCGCGGGCCTGACCCTGGCGCTCGCCTTCCATGTGCAGTTCCGCGGCCTATCGGATCGCGAGGAAAGCGATCTCGATGACGAGGAGGATGAGCGCGACGAGGAGCCCTCCTTCGCGATCCTCATGCTCGGGGCGCTCCTGCATTTCGGCTACACGCTGAAGGGCTTCATCGCCCGTCTCATTCCCGACCGGGCCGATCGTCCGGGCATCAAGACGCGCCTGCGTGATTTTCTGGCGAACCGCCAGCGCGACGAGGATACGAATCGCCTGCGCCGCGAGCCGGTTTTCGTGCCGGCCGGCGCGCCTCGTCCGGCAGGCCAGCCCCTGCCGCCGCACATGATGGAACCGGAACAGCGCGCGCCAGCGCCGCGTGCCGAGGCCCCGCGGCCCGAGCCTGCGCCATTCGACCCCCTGCCTCTGGACGATGACGAGGAGGATGTCATCCCCGAGACCGTCGCGCCCCGCGTCACCCCGCCCATGGGCGCGCTGAAGGCCGGAAAACGCGAGCGCCGCGAGAACCAGATCTCGATCTTCGACCAGGAGGAATTCCAGTTCCCGCCGCTTTCGCTGCTGGCCGAGCCGAAGCGCGGAACGATGCCGCAGATTTCAACCGATGCGCTTGAACAGAATGCCCGCCTCCTCGAAAGCGTGCTGGAGGATTTCGGCGTGCGCGGCGAGATTATCAATGTCCGCCCCGGCCCCGTGGTGACGCTCTACGAACTCGAGCCCGCGCCGGGAACGAAATCGAGTCGCGTGATCGGCCTCGCCGAAGATATCGCCCGCTCGATGAGCGCGGTGGCCGCGCGCGTCGCAGTCATCCCAGGTCGCAACGCCATCGGCATCGAATTGCCGAATGCCAAGCGCGAAACCGTATACCTGCGCGAACTTCTCGCCTGCGAGGATTTCGAGAAATCGAAGCTGAAGCTCTCTCTCTGCCTCGGCAAGACCATTGGCGGCGAGCCGGTGATCGTCGATCTCGCGCGCATGCCGCATCTGCTCGTCGCCGGCACCACCGGCTCGGGCAAGTCAGTCGCGATCAACACCATGATCTGCTCGCTGCTCTACCGGCTGAGGCCGGAGGAGTGCCGCCTGATCATGATCGACCCGAAGATGCTCGAACTCTCGATCTACGAAGGCATTCCGCACCTGCTCACGCCGGTCGTCACAGATCCGAAAAAGGCCGTCGTCGCGCTCAAATGGGCGGTGCGAGAGATGGAAGACCGCTACCGGAAGATGTCGAAGGTCGGCGTGCGCAACATCGACGGCTTCAACGCACGGATCGCCGAGGCCAAGGAGAAGGGCGAGGTCATCACCCGCACCATCCAGACCGGCTACGACCCCGAGACGGGCGAGGCGGAATATGACGAAGAGATGATGGCGCTGGAGCCGCTGCCCTATATCGTCGTGATCGTTGACGAGATGGCGGATCTGATGCTCGTCGCCGGCAAGGAAATCGAAGGCGCGGTGCAACGCCTCGCGCAAATGGCCCGCGCGGCGGGCATCCATCTCGTGATGGCGACGCAGCGCCCTTCGGTGGATGTCATCACCGGCACGATCAAGGCGAACTTCCCCACCCGCATCTCCTTCCAGGTGACGTCGAAGATCGACAGCCGCACCATTCTCGGCGAGCAGGGGGCGGAGCAGCTCCTCGGCCAGGGCGACATGCTCTACATGGCGGGCGGCGGGCGCATTTCCCGCGTCCATGGCCCCTTCGTTGCCGATGGCGAGGTCGAGAAGATCGTCTCGCACCTCAAGATGCAGGGGCGTCCGGCCTATATCGACGACATCACCGCCGATGCGGATGGGGAAGGCGGGGAAGGCGGCGACGATGTTGCCGTGTTCGATCATGGCAATTTCGGCGAGGAAAGCGCCGATCTCTACGATCAGGCGATCGCCGTGGTCTTGCGCGACAGGAAGGCCTCCACCAGTTATATCCAGCGGCGTCTGCAGATCGGCTATAATCGTGCGGCCTCGCTGATCGAGCGCATGGAGCGCGAAGGAATCGTGGGGCCGGCAAACCATGCGGGCAAGCGCGAGATCCTGCTGCGCGGCGGAGAGAATGGAACGGATTGATTTCGCCGCCGTTCTTCCGCCACATGGCCAGGATAGAAAGCGGCTAGTCCAGTGATCCGGAATTTCATGACAGAATCGGTTTCTTCGCGCGCCACTCTTCGCACCGCTCTCGCCGGTTTCCTGATGCTGGCCGGAATGGCCGGGGCAATCGCTCAGGCGGCCCTGCCGACGCCGCCGGTGCGCACGGCGCCGCCGAACAGCCCGTTCCGGGCTGATCCCCCCCCGCCGCCCTCCCGCCCCGCGGCCACGCCAAGCCATGCACCGAAACCGCCCGAGCCGCCCCCGCCAAGCCTCGATCGCATCAACGCCTATTTCAACGGCCTCAGGGGCTTCCAGGCCGATTTCGTTCAGATCGCACCAGATGGTCGCAATTACAGCGGCGTGCTCTACCTGCTTCGCCCAGGTCGCATGCGCTTCGAATATCACCCGCCCGCGCAGCTCGAGATTGTCGCAGATGGCCGCTCGGTCGCGATTCGGGATCGCAAGCTCCGAACGCAGGATCTCTATTACATCGGGCAGACGCCGCTGAAATTCCTGCTCGCGCAGAAGATCGACGTCGCCCGGGATTCGACGGTCACCGATCTGAAGCGCGCTGGCGACGAGGTGCAGCTCCTGCTCGAGGACAGATCCACCATCGGCGGCACCTCAAGGATCCGCGTCGTTTTCGACGGGCAGACCTACGCACTGAAGGAATGGACCGTGACGGACCCGCAGGGGTTCGATACGCGCGTGATGCTCTCCAACCTCGACACCAATGCCAATCCGGATCGCTCGCTCTTCGTGATCGACGAGCAGAAGCTCATCAATCCGAACTGAGGACGACCGCTTCGCCATCGATTTCCAGCACGACCTCCGCTAGAGCATACGCCCGCCAAGTGGATACCGGTTGGCGCAAAAAGCGAATGCGAAAACAGGACGAGTGAGCGCCAGAGCTGATTCGATCAGATCGGTTTGCGCTCTGAGGAGGGCGCGCGGGAAGGAACGGCTCATGGCGAAAGCGCTCAGCATCACCAGCTGGAACATCAATTCGGTTCGGCTCAGAATCGATCAGGTCCTGCGCTTCCTGGCGGAGGACCAGCCGGATGTGCTTTGCCTCCAGGAAACGAAATGCCCCGACCCGGTCTTTCCTGCCAATGCCTTCGCGAAGGCCGGCTACGCGCATCAGTCCTTCATCGGCATGAAGGGCTATAATGGTGTGGCGATTCTCTCGCGCGAGCCCATCCGCCCGCTCGAGGCGCGCGAGATGTGCGCGAAGCCCGATGCCCGGCATATCGCGGTGGAGATGGGGGAAGGCGCATCCGCCATCCAGCTCCACAATTTCTATGTTCCGGCAGGTGGTGATGTCGCCGACCCGGAAGCCAATCCGAAATTTGCGCACAAGCTCGCCTTCGTGGAGGAAATGCGGCAATTCTCCGAAAACCTGCGCAAGGCCGCCCCGCGTTCGGTGCTCGTCGGCGATCTCAACATCGCACCACTCGAGCATGATGTCTGGAGCCACAAGCAGCTTCTGGATGTCGTGAGCCACACGCCGGTCGAGACCGAGGCCATGATGGGCACGATTGCCGAGGGCGAGTGGTGCGACGCATTCCGGGTGCTCACGCCCGAGCCGGAAAAACTCTATTCGTGGTGGAGCTACCGCTCGCCGGATTGGGCGGCCGCGAACAAGGGGCGGCGCCTCGACCATATCTGGCTGGGGCGCGGGCTGAAGGACCAGATCATTTCGGGTGCTATTCGAAAGGAAACGCGCGGCTGGGAGCGCCCATCCGACCATGTTCCCATCACGCTGACCCTGGCGCGCGATTGACAGGGTGCCTCAGATCGAGAGTTTGGACAGGGCGTTCGAAAATTGCCGGACTTCTTCGGCCACGGCATCGCGGAGGGCAATGGCGCTGCGCGGATATGCATCAAGCACACGCTCGATCAGATCGCGGGTCAACACCAGCAATTGCGTCCGTTCGCGGGCGAGAGCCGTGGCTGGCCGCTCGATCGGCGCGAACAGCGCGGCCTGGCCGATGAGGGCCCCCGCCCGGAAAATGTTCGGGGAGGGCGCACCACTGTCCGAGGCATCCAGAATGATTTCGCCTTCGAGCACGAGAAACCCGCCATCCGAGAGTTCGCCCTTTCGGAACAGGATGTCACCGGCACGCAAAGGCCGGCGTAAGGCTGAGAAGGCGAGCAGGCGCAACGCCTCGGATTCGACCTGCCGGAAGAGCGGCAGGGCTTTCAGAAGAAAGATGACATCATCGAGCCGCATCGCGCCTGTTCCTCAGGGCACCAGCTTATAGCCGCCGCTCTCCGTGACGAGAAGCCGTGCGCGACCTGGATCGGGCTCGATCTTCTGGCGCAGGCGGTAGATATGCGTTTCCAGCGTGTGCGTGGTCACATTGGAATTGTAGCCCCACACCTCCTGCAGCAGGACATCCCGCGGAATGACGCGCTGCCCCGCGCGATAAAGGAAGCGGATGATCGCCGTTTCTTTCTCGGTGAGGCGGATCTTCGAGCCCTTGTCCGTGACCAGGAGCTTCTGGCCGGGCCGGAAGGAGTAGGGGCCGACCTGGAAGATCGCATCGTCGCTCGATTCATGCTGGCGCAGATGCGCGCGGATGCGCGCAAGCAGCACGGCGAAGCGGAAGGGCTTCGTCACGTAATCATTCGCGCCCGCCTCGAGCCCGAGAATGGTATCGGCCTCGCCATCATGCCCGGTGAGCATCAAGATCGGGCTCTTGAACCCGTTCTTGCGCATGATCTTCACGGCTTCGCGGCCATCGATATCCGGCAGGCCGACATCCATGATCACCAGATCGAAATGATCGGATTTGACCAGCTGAACGGCGGCTGTTGCAGAGTCGACATCCTTGACCTGAAACTCGTCGTAGAGACCCAGCTGTTCGACGAGTGCCGTGCGAAGATCATTATCATCGTCGCAGACCAGAATTTTGCGAACCGAACTCATGCGTAACCTGCCTTCAGCCAGAAACCCGCGCCCTCGGACCGGGTGCGGCCCGATCCCCGCGCACAGGATTGCAAGCGTTTGCGCTTTGGGGAAGAGTTCACGCGGGTTCTCACATGGAATTCAGCGTTTGTGTTCGACTTTTCCGGAGTTTTCAAGACGATGCTGCGCCCGCTTTCCCGGATCACCGTCCGCGCCGTGCCCGGCGGCCCGCGCCATATCGGCCGCATCACCCTCGGGCCGGTGACGTTACGGTGCCGAATCGGTCGAAGCGGCATCACCCATCGCAAGAAGGAGGGCGATGGCGCCTCGCCCCATGCGACGCTGCGGGCGGTGCGCGGCTTCTGGCGGCGTGACAGGCGCCTGCCACCAGTGACGGGCGTGCCGCTGCGGCCCATCCGGCCCGGCGATGGCTGGTGCGAGGTTCCCGGCGACCGCAATTACAACCGCCTCGTGACGAAGCCCTATGCCGCGAGCCACGAGGACATGATGCGCAAGGACGGCCTCTACGATGTGGTGCTTGAACTCGACTGGAACCGCCGCCCACGCCGACAGGGCAAGGGCAGCGCCATCTTCCTGCATCTCGCCCGGGATGAAGGCGGACCGACCGCCGGCTGCGTCGGCATATTCCGCAACCGAATCGATTTCGTGATGTCGAGGCTCTCGCCAAGAACGCGGATCGTGCTGGGCTAGAGCATTTTCGGACCAGGTCGATTCCGGTTGGCCGCGAGAAAATGCGAAAAAGACGGGAAAGGCATCAATGCCGGGCGCCGAAAATCGCGCTGCCGACCCGCACATGCGTGGCGCCAAGCTGGATCGCGGGGTCGTAATCCGCGCTCATGCCCATGGAGAGGGTGGCGATGCCGTTGCGCCGCGCGATCTCGCCCAGCAGCGCGAAATGCGGTGAAGGTGGCTCCCCTGCCGGGGGAATGCACATCAGCCCCGAAACGATGAGGCCGTGGGATTCCCGGCAAAGGCGGATGAAATCATCGGCCTCGCCCGGCAGGATGCCCGCCTTCTGCGGCTCCGCGCCGGTATTGACCTGCACATAGAGCTTCGGCGCACGGCCAGTTCGGCGGATCTCTTTCGCGAGTTCGACCGCGAGCTTCTCCCGATCAAGCGTCTCGATCACATCGAACAGGGCCACGGCCTCTTTTACCTTGTTGGTCTGGAGCGGGCCGATCAGGTGAAGCTCGATGCCGGGAAACGCCGCGCGCAGGCCGAGCCATTTCTCCTGCGCTTCCTGCACGCGATTCTCGCCGAAGACGCGCTGGCCCGCAACAAGGGCCGGTCGGATGCGCGTCGCCGGCATGGTTTTCGAAACAGCCACAAGCGTGACGCTTCCAGCCTTGCGGCCATGATCCTTTTCCGCCCGGGCGATCTCGCCTTTCACGCGGGCAAGCGCCTCGATCACGTCCTGATGCGCCTCATCCATGGCCGATGCTCCGAAAATTGAAACCCTCGCGCAGGGAATCTCCGTTGACCGCAAAGCGGGAATATTGTCCATAGCGCGCGTGTTTCCCGCGCGAAATCGCGCCCTTCCAGAGCCTCAAGCCTGATCCATGCGCCCGAGCCGCTACAATTTCCGCGAAGCCGAACCCCGCTGGCAGAAAAGCTGGGACGAGGCGGAAACCTTCGCCACCCGCACCGACGATCCGCGCCCGAAATACTACGTGCTCGAGATGTTCCCGTATCCGTCGGGCCGCATCCATATGGGCCATGTGCGCAACTACGCCATGGGTGATGTGGTGGCGCGCTATCGCCGCGCGAAAGGTCATGCCGTGCTCCACCCCATGGGCTGGGACGCTTTCGGTATGCCAGCCGAGAACGCCGCGATGGAGAAGAAGAGCCATCCCGCAACCTGGACCTACCAGAACATCGCGACGATGAAGGCGCAGCTGAAGTCCATGGGCCTCAGCCTCGACTGGGCGCGCGAATTCGCGACCTGCGACCCCTCCTATTATCGCCACCAGCAGGCGATGTTTCTTGATTTCCTCCGCAGCGGCCTCGTTGCACGCAAGACCTCGAAGGTGAACTGGGACCCGGTAGACCAGACCGTGCTCGCCAACGAGCAGGTGATCGAGGGGCGCGGCTGGCGCTCCGGCGCGCTGGTGGAACAGCGCGAACTGACGCAATGGTTCCTCAAGATCGCCGATTATTCGGATGAATTGCTGGCGGCCCTCGAGCATCTCCCGCGCTGGCCGGAGAAGGTGCGCCTGATGCAGGCGAACTGGATCGGGCGCTCCGAGGGCCTGATGGTGCGCTGGGCTCTCGAGCCCTCGACCGTGCCCGCCGGCGAAAGCGAACTCGAAATCTACACGACGCGCCCCGATACTTTGTTCGGTGCCTCGTTCATGGCGATCGCGGCAGATCATCCGCTGGCGAAATCGGCCTCGGCGAAGAACGCCGAACTTGCCGCCTTCTGCGAGGAATGCCGCCGCATGGGCACCTCGCAGGCCGTGCTGGAAACGGCGGAGAAGAAGGGCTTCGACACCGGCATCCGCGCGTTGCATGCGCTGGTGCCGGGCAAGACCGTTCCGGTTTATGTCGCGAATTTCATCCTCATGGATTACGGCACCGGGGCTATCTTCGGCTGCCCGGCGCATGACCAGCGCGACCACGATTTCGCGACGAAATACAATCTGCCGATCATCCCGGTGGTGCGCGCGGCTGATCTCTCGGACGAGGCGGCCAACGCCGCTTTCCGCCGCGAGAACCCGCCGGTGACGGAGGATGGCATTCTCTTCAATTCCGGCTTCCTCAACGGCCTGAACGTCGCGGATGCCAAGGAAGCCGTGGCGAAGAAGCTCGAAACGGCAAGCCTCGGCCATCGGCCGGTGGCGCAGCGCAAGGTGAATTACCGCCTGCGCGATTGGGGCATCTCGCGCCAGCGCTATTGGGGCTGCCCCATCCCCGTCATCCATTGCGAGGCCTGCGGCACCGTGCCCGTGCCGAAGAAGGATCTGCCGGTGAAGCTGCCGGATGACGTGACCTTCGACGTGCCGGGCAATCCGCTCGATCGCCACCCCACCTGGAAGCACGTGAATTGCCCGCAATGCGGCCTGAAGGCCCGTCGCGAGACCGACACCATGGATACGTTCGTGGATAGTTCATGGTATTTCGCGCGCTTCACGGACCCGTTCAACGAAAGCGAGCCGACAACCCTGTCCGCCATCCGGAAATGGCTGCCGGTCGACCAATATATCGGCGGCATCGAGCATGCGATCCTGCATCTGCTCTATTCGCGCTTCTTCACCCGCGCGATGACCAAGACCGGCCATGCCACGCTCGCCGAGCCCTTCGACGGGCTCTTCACCCAGGGCATGGTTGTGCACGAAACCTACAAGAACGCGGAAGGCGCATGGGTGCCGCCGGCGGATATCCGCATCGAGACGGTCGAGGGCGAGCGCCGGGCCTTCGAGATCGCGAGCGGCGCCGAGGTTTCCATCGGCTCCATCGAGAAGATGTCGAAATCAAAGAAGAACGTCGTCGACCCGGACGATATCATCGCGAGTTATGGTGCGGATACTGCCCGCTGGTTCATGCTCTCAGACAGCCCACCCGAGCGCGATGTCATCTGGACCGAGGATGGCGTGCAGGGTGCCTCGCGCTTCCTGCAGAAGGTCTGGCGCCTTGTGGGCGATGCCGTTGCGTTGCCCGCGGGTGATTCGGGACTCCTGCAGCCGGTCACCAAGGCTGCGCACAAAGCGATTCTCGCGGTGGGCGAGGATATCGAGCGCCTGCGCTTCAACCGCTGCGTGGCGCATATCCACGAGCTTTCGAATGCGCTGGCAGAGGCTCTGGCTTCTCCGGATGCCGCAAAGAATGGCGACCAGATCAAGGCGGCGGCGCGCATTCTCGTGCAGCTTTTCGCCCCGATGATGCCGCATCTCGCGGAAGAATGCTGGAGAGATCTCGGCGGCGAAGGCTTCGTGGCCGATGCCGCCTGGCCATTGGGCGATGCCTCGCTCATCGTCGAGGATCAGCTGCTGCTTCCTGTGCAGGTCAATGGTCGCAAGCGCGCCGATGTCAGCGTGCCGACCGATGCCGACAACGCGACTGTGGAAGCGCTTGTGCTCGCCGATGCAAGCGTGCAGGCTGCACTGGATGGCAAGCCCGTGCGCAAGGTGATCGTGGTGCCGAAGCGCATCGTGAATATCGTGGTGTGAGGACAGATGATCCGGCGGTCCGTTTTTCGACTGGCGATTCTCGGCGCGGTGGCAGGCGGGCTATCGGCCTGCCTCCAGCCCGTCCATGCACCGCATCTAGGAATTGGAGGCGGACCGATCGCGCAGGAACTGGCGCAGGTCTCCGTGGCGCCGATCGAGGGCTTCCTCGGCTATAACCTGAAATCGGAGCTTGATTACCTGCTGACCAATGGCGCTCCCGCGAGCGGCACCCGTTATCTGCTCACCGTGAAAACCCAGCAGACCGGCGCGACGAGCATCATCGACGCGCAGACCGCACGCCCGCAAAGCGTGACCCTTCAGGCCGAAGCCACCTATGAGCTGAAGGACACCCAGACCGGGGTCATCCGCGCCTCCGGGAGGACCTTCGGCTCCGCCAATTATGACCGTTCCGGCCAGCGCTTCGCCACCATCCGCGCGCAGCGGGATGCCGAGGAGCGTCTTGGCAAGGCCCTGGCGGAGCGTCTGCGCCTCATCGTGATCGGCGCGCTGTCAAACAATGCGGCGCCGCGCCGCACGGGCCCGGCCCCGGCTTTGTCGCGACCCATCGATCCGTGGGATGAGGCGCCTGCACGCAACCCCGGTGATGAAACCGGCTGACCCACCATGAGCGCGATCCGGCCCGGCGATGTCGATCGCCTGATCGCCCGTGGCGGAGGCGAGTATCGCATCATGCTGGTGCATGGGCCGGACGAGGGCCTTGCGCGTCTGCGCGTGCGGGCCATGGCGGAGGCCGTGCTTGGCGCAGCTGCCGATCCCCTCAATCGTGTGGAACTCGATGCCGAAACGCTGAACTCCGATCCGGCGCGGCTGGCGGATGAAACGCAAGCCATCTCCATGTTCGGCGACAAGCGTGTGATCATCGTGCGGCAGGCCGGCAAGCTCAGCAAGGGCATCTGGCAGGCTTTGCTGGAGATTGGGAGCCCTGGCTCGCCTGTTATTCTGCACGCGGAAGAGCTAACGAAACCCCATGCGCTTCGTATCGCCTGCGAATCGAATCCGGCTGTCGCCGTGATCGCGTGCTATCCGCTCGAGGCACGTGATCTGGAGCAGGCCGCGCAGGCGCGCCTGGGCACCGCCGGCCTTCGACTCGGGCCCCAGGCGGCTGCACATCTCGTGGATATGCTCGGGGCGGATCAGTCGCTCTCCCTCCAGGAAGTCGACAAGCTCGCGCTCTATTGCCACGGACAGCAGGAGGTGGAGATCGCGGATATCGACGCGATACTCGCGGATGCCTCGGCCAGTTCGGCCTCGGAACCCATCGACACGGCATTCGAGGGCAATCTTCAGGGAATCGAGCCTGCGATGCAGCGGTGCCTGCGTGACGGCATATCGGCGGCTGCCGTGCTGACTCTGGCTCTCAACCATGTCCAAATGCTGCATCGCCTGCTGCGCGCGCGCGCGGAAAACATGCTGGATCAGGCCGTGAAGCAGGAGCGGCTGTTCTTTCGCCGGGAGGCACGTGTGCGGCGTCAGGCTCAGAACTGGTCGCCGGATGGAATCCGGCGTGCCGTAGAAACGCTCGGCACGGCGCAGGCGCAGAGCCGGAAAAACGCCGCGCTCGAAGAAACCATCGTGGCCCGCGCCCTCTGGGCCGTGGCCCTAGCCGCGCGCCGGAGCAGCAACTGATACAGCCAGCCGATGGCTCAAGGCATCGAGCTGTTCGAGCGTGCGGTAGCGGATCGTGATCGCTCCGCCCTTCTCACCCCGATGCTCTATGCTGACGGCCAGGCCGAGAAGATCGGAAAGGCGCTGCTCCAGCGCTCTCGTATCGGCATCCTTCTCGCGAATACGAGGCTGGCGAGGCGCTTCGCCCTCCGCCTCCCTCTGCGCGATACGCTCGACGTCTCGGACCGTAAGCCCCTGATCAACAACGCGTTTCGCTACAAGTTCCGGATCTGAGACGGAAAGAAGGGCGCGGGCGTGGCCGGCGGAAAGCGCGCCGCTGGCGAGCTTCTCCTTCACGCCATCCGGCAATCGCGCCAGACGCAATGTGTTCGCGACATGGCTGCGGCTCTTCCCAAGGATCTGCGAGAGATCGCTCTGGGTGTAACCATATTGCAGGATCAGCGATTCGTACCCCCTCGCCTCTTCCAGCGCGTTGAGATCCGCCCGCTGCACATTCTCGATGATTGCCAGCTCGAGGGCCTGCTTGTCATCCGCCTCGATGATGACCACGGGAACATCATGCAGGCCGGCGCGCTGGGCCCCGCGCCAGCGGCGCTCGCCCGCGATAATTTCGAAGGCATCTGGCACACCGGGGACACCGCGCACGACAATCGGCTGAATGATGTCACGCTCCCGAATCGATTGCGCCAGCTCCTCGAGGTCCGCCTCGTGAAAGGTCACGCGAGGGTTCATCGGGTTCGGGCGCAGGAACTCGATCGGCACCCGACGCTGGCTCCTCAGCCGCTTCTCGGCGGCGCTCTCGGCGCCGACATCTCCCAGCAAGGCGGCCAGGCCGCGACCCAGACGGTTTTTGGAAAGATCGTCGTTCATCGGGCCTCTCCCCCTCACTCGGCTGCCTGCATCAGGCGCTCACGCTGGATCACTTCGGATGCCAGCTTCAGATAAGCCTGGCTGCCCGCGCATTTGAGATCATAGAGAAGCGCCGGCTTGCCGAAAGATGGGGCTTCAGACACACGAACATTGCGCGGGATGACAGTCTCGAAAACCTTCGCGCCGAGGAACTGCCGGACATCCCGGATGACCTGATTGGCGAGATTGTTCCGCGGGTCAAACATGGTGAGAACCACGCCATAGATCTCGAGGTCCGGATTGAGGGAGTTCCGCACTTGCTCGACCGTCTTGAGGAGCTGGCTCAAGCCTTCCAGAGCAAAGAATTCGCATTGCAACGGCACAAGCACGCCATCCGAAGCCGCGAGCGCGTTGATGGTCAGCAGGTTCAAGGAAGGCGGACAGTCGATGAGAATATAGGAGAATGGGGCATTCGCGCCGAGACGGTCAATCGCGGCACGCAGCTTATGCGTGCGGTCTTTCTGCCCGGCGAGCGTGATCTCGGCACCCAGAAGATCCATCGTCGCCGGCACGATGGATACGCGGGGAACATCCGTGGCTTGCGCAGCCTGCACCAGATCAAGTTCGCCGAGCAGCACATCATAGCTCGATCGAGTCCGCGAGGCGCCATCCAAACCCAAACCCGTCGAAGCATTGCCCTGGGGATCAAGATCGATCAGCAGGACATGCTCGCCAATGGCAGCCAGGGCAGTACCCAGATTGATGGCTGTCGTGGTCTTTCCCACGCCGCCCTTCTGGTTCGCAATCGTTAGAACACGAGGCTTCATGGGTCTCTCCCGGAAATCCTTGGGTCGACAGGACCTCATGTCAGGCCGGTGATCCGAATGATCCGCGCCTCAGGCTCTGTTCGACTCGCGTGCAGCTCATGAGAGAAATGCCAGTGCCTGCCGGCTTCGGTCAACTCCGCAGCATACTCTCTCCCCTTCGGAAAGAGACCTGTTGCCCCGCTTTTCAACAACTGCTTTGCGTAACCGATCAGTTCGGTCAGCGGTGCAAGGGCTCGCGCGGTCACAATGTCGGGGGGCGCAAGCTTTGGCAGGACGGTTTCGATGCGATCGCCATGCACCCGGGCCGGGAGGGCCAGTTGCGTTGCGACATGGCGCAGGAAGGCGGCTTTCTTGCTGTTGCTTTCGACCAGATCGATCGTCCCCCCGACTTCCTTGAGCTGACAGGCCAGCACCAGCCCCGGCAAGCCACCGCCAGATCCCATATCGATCCAGGCTCGGGCGTTCGGAGCAAGTGCAAAGAGTTGCGCTGAGTCGAGGATATGCCGCGACCAGATCTGTCCAAGTGTCGAAGGGGCAACGAGATTGGTGGTCTTTTGCCAATGCGTGAGGAGAGCGACGTAAGCCTCCAGCCCCTTCATTGTTTCACATGAAACACCGAAATCTGCAATCAGTGCTTCTTTCGATGCGAGCTCGCTGGCACCCTCAGGAGACATGGGCCTTGTCCTTGCTTCTCTGAACCAACGCGGAGAGCAGCAGAAGCGCGGTGGGTGTCATTCCCTCAATCTCGGCAGCCTCAGCCATCGAACGCGGCCGAATCGACGCAAGTTTCTGCCGAACCTCGCCGGAAAACCCCGGATGATCTTCATAAGCAAACTCAGCGGGAATCAACAAGTCCATGTCCCGGCGCAGTCGTTCCACGTCACGCGCTTGGCGCTCCAGGTAGACCATGTACTTGGCCTCGATCTCAAGCTTCTCCCGAACCGGCACTGGCGTCAATTTCAGTTCGGCATCGAAAGCTTCCAGGGTCGCGAATTGGACACCAGGCAACGCCAGCAACTGCAAACCATTGCGGCGAACTCCATCATGATTGAGCGAAAGCCCGTGGCCCGCTGCCTGATTCGGTGTCACGGAAATCCAACGCAATCGTTGCCGTACCGAATCGATCTGCTCCTGCTGGGCCCGGAAATGAAGAGAACGCTCGGAGCCGACCAGTCCCAGGCAAACGCCAAGATCTGTGAGGCGCTCAGGCGCGTTGTCCGCACGCAGCAGCAGGCGGAATTCGGATCGGGACGTGAACATCCTGTATGGCTCTGTCACCCCATGCCGCGTGAGATCGTCGATCATGACGCCAGTATACGATTGGGTGCGGTTGAAGGTGATGCCGTCCAATCCACCAGCTTTGCGGGCCGCGTTCAGCCCGGCGACCAGTCCCTGTGCGCCAGCCTCTTCATAGCCGGTGGTTCCGTTGATCTGGCCAGCGAGGAACAGGCCGCCGAGCACTTTCAACTCCAAAGTCGGGTGGAGGGCGCGCGGATCGAGATAGTCATATTCAATCGCATAACCATAGCGGATGATCCGCGCCTTCTCCAGCCCCGGAATGGTCGAGAAGAACGCATCCTGAGCCTCGGCCGGCAGCGAGGTCGACAGCCCATTGGGATAAACGAGCGGGTCTTCCAGGCCTTCAGGCTCCAGAAAGATCTGGTGACGGTCCCGATCCGCAAAGCGCACAACCTTGTCCTCAATCGACGGGCAATAGCGCGGGCCTCTTCCCTCGATCTGCCCGCCATACATCGCGGATCGATGGAGGTTGGACGTGATCACCTGATGAGTCGCCGGCGTTGTATACGTGATGCCGCAAGCGACCTGCGGATTCGTGATACATCTCGTCAGCGCGGAGAAGGGTTCAGCAGGATTGTCTCCATATTGCCGCTCGCACGCCGACCAATCGATCGTTCCACCATCCAGCCGCGCCGGCGTACCCGTCTTCAGCCGCCCCATGGGCAGTTGGAGTTGGAGCAGTCGTAGCGATAACCGCTCGGCGGCCGCTTCGCCGACCCGCCCGCCAGGCGTCCGGTCACCACCAACATGAATGACGCCGCGCAGAAATGTTCCAGTGGTCAGGACCACCGATCCCGCCCGAATTCGTAAGCCGCCGGCCAGCTCAACGCCCGCGACCGAGCCCGACTCCACAATCAGGTCGACCACCTCCCCCTCAACCACCGCCAGATTCTCCAGGCGAGCCAGCAGATCCTGCACGGCAAGGCGGTACAACTTACGATCCGCCTGCGCCCGCGGACCGCGAACGGCAGGCCCTTTCGACCGGTTGAGAACCTTGAAATGGATGCCCGCGCGGTCGATTGCGCGACCCATGATGCCATCCAGTGCATCAATCTCCCGAACCAAATGCCCCTTGCCCAAGCCGCCGATGGCGGGATTGCAGGACATGACACCGACATTGTCCCAACGATGGGTTACGAGCGCGACCTGCGCGCCAAGCCGCGCCGCTGCGGCAGCTGCCTCGGTGCCTGCATGCCCACCGCCAACGACGATAACATCGAAGGACAACCCGCCCGCAGGCCCGCCTTGTTTCACGTGAAACATCGCTCACTTCCCGATGCAAAAGCGACTGAAGATTTCCCCCAGAACATCATCCGGGCTGATCCGACCGACCAAGGCATCGAGCGCATCGCACGCAACGCGCAGCTCTTCCGCACGAATATCCATGGCGATCGCGCCATGCCCAATCGCTCGATGCAGCGCATCCACTGCACGCAGCAAACATTGCGCATGTCGTTCATGGGCAACAAGCGCTCCATATCCCTGTTCCAAATCAAACCGCTCAATCCCGGCTCGACGGTGGATTTCTTTCGTCAGCGAATCGATTCCCTCGCCGGTCTTGCTTGACACCACCAGCGAAGCATCTGCGGATCGTGGGCCAAGGTCGCCTTTGGTGTTGACGACCAGAAACCGCGTGTCGAATGGTTTCGAAGGCGAATCGATCGCTGAGGCCCAAATGACAAGGTCCGCTGATTCCCCGGCCCGCATCGAACGACGCATTCCCTCCGCCTCGAGTTCATCCGCCGCGCTGGAGCGAAGCCCGGCCGTATCCATGAAGATCACCGGCAGGCCATCGAGATCCGCAACGGCTTCGACAATATCCCGCGTCGTACCCGGCAAGGGCGAGGTCATCGCTACATCGCGATCGACCAACGCATTGAGAAGGCTGGATTTTCCCGCATTCGGCTCCCCGAGGATGGCGACGCGGAAACCCGTACGAATTTTCTGTCCGATACGAAGCGAAGATGCCGCCTGACGCAAGGCCTCGGCCAAGTGCCGAATATCTCGTTCCGTTTCCGAATCGAGTCGATCGAGGACGTCGCCCTCATCGCCGAAATCAATCTCGGCCTCCACCCGGGCCCGAAGACCCATGAGCGCGCGGCGCCACTCTGCGCTCATCCCGCGCAACCGGCGCGAACCATCCAGAGCGAGCTTGCGCTGAAGCTCCGTTTCAGCCGCGAGCGTGTCCGACAGCGCCTCGACATCCAGCAGGTCCATCCTGCCGCCGAGCCAGGCGCGGCGCGTGAACTCGCCAGGCAGGGCTGCACGCAAACCCGGAACATCGCTTAGCCGCGCCAGCAACTGGCGCATCACCGCCACGGAGCCATGTGTCTGAAACTCGACCACATCTTCGCCGGTAAAAGAATGGGGCGCCGGGAAATGCAGCACCAACCCGCGATCAAGCAGAGAACCATCCCGAGGATCGCGGATGGCGCGGAGGGTGGCCTCGCGCGGCCGCACAGGCTTATCGAGAAAAAGTGCGAGGACCTCACCAACCGCAGGACCGGACACGCGAATCACGGCGACACCGCTGCGCGCGGCGCCGCTGCTCAGAGCGAAAATCGTCTCCGCCTCCATGGCGCCGACACGCCCTCCGCCTCGTCACGTCTTCATGGTCAGGACTTCATGGTCAGGTATTCATGGAATCGAAGAACTCGCCATTGGTCTTGGTCTGGCGAAGCTTGTCGAGCAGAAACTCGATCGCATCCTGCGGGCCCATCGGGTTCAGGATGCGGCGCAGCACATAGGTCTTCTGGAGCTGGTCGCGCGGGGTGATGAGTTCTTCCTTGCGGGTGCCCGATTTGAGGATATCGAGCGCGGGAAAGACCCGCTTGTCCGCAACCTTGCGATCAAGCACGATTTCCGAGTTGCCGGTGCCCTTGAACTCTTCGAAGATCACTTCGTCCATGCGGCTGCCGGTATCGATCAGCGCCGTCGCGATGATCGTCAAAGAGCCACCTTCCTCGATGTTGCGGGCCGCGCCGAAGAAGCGCTTCGGGCGCTGAAGGGCATTCGCATCCACGCCGCCGGTCAGCACCTTTCCCGAAGACGGAACGACCGTGTTGTAGGCCCGGCCGAGACGGGTGATCGAATCGAGCAGGATAACCACGTCGCGCCCATGCTCGACCAGGCGCTTCGCCTTCTCGATCACCATCTCGGCCACCTGCACGTGGCGGGTCGCGGGCTCGTCGAAGGTGGACGAGACGACCTCGCCGCGCACGGAACGCTGCATGTCGGTCACTTCCTCGGGGCGCTCGTCGATCAGCAGCACGATGAGATAACATTCGGGGTGATTGCCGGTAATCGACTGCGCAATATTCTGCAGGAGCACGGTCTTGCCGGTGCGCGGCGGGGCAACGATGAGCGCGCGCTGGCCCTTGCCGATCGGCGAGACGATATCAATCACACGCGAGGACATGTCCTTCTTCGTGGGATCAATCGTTTCCATCTTCAGCCGCTGGTCCGGATAGAGCGGCGTGAGGTTGTCGAAATGCACCTTGTGGCGCGCCTTCTCCGGGTCCTCGAAATTGATGGTGTTCACCCTGAGCAGCGCAAAATAGCGCTCCCCGTCACGCGGTGAGCGAATGAGACCCTCTACCGTATCGCCGGTACGCAGCGAGAATTTCCGGATCTGCATCGGTGAAATATAGATATCATCCGGGCCTGCGAGGTAATTCGCATCAGGAGACCGCAGGAATCCGAAGCCGTCCTGAAGTACTTCGATCACGCCTTCCCCGATGATCTCGGTGTCACGGGCGGCCAATTGCTTCAGAATCGCGAACATCAGCTCCTGCTTGCGCATGGTGCTGGCCCCTTCAACCTCGAGTTCCTCGGCGAAGTTGAGCAATTCCGTTGGAGATTTTGTCTTGAGATCCTGAAGCTTGATCTCGGGCATGACGAAAAACCTTGTCTGGTCGGGAAGGGCCGGAGACGGCCCGGGGTTGGGGAAAAATAGGGCCCGTCTCTCGCGGTCCGGATCACCGAGAGCACGGCCAACGGGCTCGTGCCGATCAGGCGGCGACCAAATCCGGACCCATTTCGCCGCAGATCGAGAGCAAAACAGCGGATTCGTTTGCTCGATTAGCGCCTTTCGCGCCGCTTCACAAGAGCCGCTTCAAAAAGGCTTCACGATCACGAAAATGACGATGCCGATCATCAGAAGCGTGGGTACTTCGTTCTGGATGCGAAAGAAACGGCCCGGCCGCGTGTTCGTTCCGGCGGCAAAGCTTCTGAGCCAGAAGCCCTGAAACCCGTGATGGGCCGACAGCGCGACGACCAGCGCGAGTTTCGCATGCAGCCAGCCCCCCCTGAGGCCAAAGCTCGACCAGGCAAGCCAGAGCCCAGTGATCCACGCCACGATCATCGCCGGCCGCATGATGTAGCGATAAAGCCGGTATTCCATCACCCGGAACAGGCGATCCTGCTCGGAACCCGCCGGGACACTTGAATGATAGACGAAGAGCCGGGGCAGATAGAGCAGCCCGGCCATCCAGGAGATGACCGCCAGGACATGCAGGGTCTTGATCCAGAGATCCATCATCCGCGAATGCGCTCCAGCATGCGTTCAACATGGGCAATCGGCGTCTGCGGCAGGATGCCATGCCCGAGATTGAAGATGTGCGGCAGCCCATCCGTCGCCGCGAGAATGTCATCGACCGCGCGATCCAGCGCATCGCCACCTGCGATCAGCACGAGGGGATCGAGATTGCCCTGCGTGACAATCTGCGGCGGCAAGCCAACCCGCACCTCCGCCAGTCGGGCCGCTGTGTCGAGACTGATCGCCTGAACGCCGGTACGATCGACGAAGCCGCGCAGGCTTCCGGCGACGGCGCGCGGGAAGGCGATCACCGGCACATGCGGGTGGCGTGCCCGAACGGCCCTGGTGATCCGCGCCACGGGCTCCACGCACCATGCGTCGAATTCCGAAAGCGGCAACGGCCCGGCCCAGGAATCGAAGATCTGGACGATTTCCGCCCCGGCATCGATCTGCCGGATGAGATGAATGATGCAGCTCTCCGTCAGCGTGTCGATGAGCTTCGCGAAAGCCTCGCGATGCCGATAGGCGAAGAGCCGCGCCGGCGCCTGATCCGGCGTCCCCTGACCGGCGATCATGTAGGTCGCCAGGGTCCAGGGAGCGCCGCAGAAGCCGATGAGCGAGGTCGAGGCGGGGAGCGCTGCCCGCACGCCGCGAAGGGCCTCGTAGACCGGCTGAAGCTTCTCCTCGTCGAGCTTGGCTGCCAGCGCTGTCAACGCTTCCGGTGTTTCAATGGCATCGAGCCTTGGGCCTTCGCCTTCCACAAACCGAACACGCTGCCCCAGGGCATCGGGAATGACGAGAATGTCGGAGAAGATGATCGATGCATCGAAGCCGAACCGCCGGATCGGTTGCAAGGTCACTTCGATCGCGAGTTCCGGGGTGTAACAGAAGGACAGGAAATCAGGTGCCGTTGCCCTCACCTCGCGATATTCCGGAAGATAACGCCCCGCCTGCCGCATGAGCCAGACCGGTGGCCGGGTCTTGACCCGTCCGGTAAACAAACCACGCAAACCATCCATCCCCAGACCCCTCTAATAAAGAAAGGAAACCTTCTTCTTTTCTTTTTCTCTTGGAGGGGCTTAGAGCGAAAGACGGCTTCCGTCCACAGCACCTTGCCATCCATCCGCGAGACCATCCACAGCCCGCCTCGGACCGTGCTTGCCGAACCGCTTGAAAACAAGAGAGTTCCTGCCGCGGATTCACAAGCCAGGAGCTTATGCCGGATATCATTCCTGACATTTCCGAACCTCTCCCGCTTGTGGGTCTGTGAATCCGAATGCGGGCTTTTCCCCACCCCGAAAGCGATGCGGGTCAGCGATGCCCGCGTTCAGCCCGGCTTTCCCGGCTTGACAACAGCCCTGTGGAGAAGTCCGTAGACAAGCCAGACAACCGGGCGAATCCAGCGAGTTACGGAACGCGATGGGCCGCAATTTCTTTCATCTCCATCTCGTCTCGGATTCCACCGGCGAGACGCTGATCACCGTCGGGCGAGCCGCGACGGCCCAGTATCAGGGAATCTCTCCGATCGAGCATGTCTATCCGCTGGTGCGCAACATGCGGCAACTCGATCGCGTGATCTCGGAAATCGAAAACGAGCCGGGCATTGTTCTCTTCACGCTTGTCGAGAAGGATCTGTCGGAGCGCCTGCGCTCGGCCTGCGAGGAAATGGGGTGCCCGAGCATGTCGGTCCTGGAGCCGATCGTTGGTTTGTTCCAATCCTATCTCGGCGTGGCGATGACCCCGCGCATCGGTGGACAGCACACCCTTTCCACCGAGTATTTCCGGCGCATCGATGCCCTGAATTTCACCATGATGCATGATGACGGCCAGCTGCTCGACAATCTCGAGCAGGCCGATGTCGTGCTGGTCGGCGTCAGCCGCACCTCCAAGACGCCAACGAGCATCTATCTCGCCAATCGCGGCATCAAGACCGCCAATGTGCCTCTGGTGCCCGGTGTGCCGCCGCCGACGGAACTCGAGCATCTGCTCAAGCCGCTGGTCGTGGGTCTCGTGGCATCGCCCGAGCGCATCGTGCAGATCCGCCAGAACCGCCTGCTCGCGCTCCATGCCGATGACCGGGACGCGGCCTACACGGACAAGCAATCCGTGATCGATGAAATCCTGCGGGCCCGGCGGCTCTTCGACAAGCATGACTGGCCGGTGATCGATGTCACACGCCGCTCGATCGAAGAGACCGCGGCGGCCATCATCGATCTGCACCGCACGCATCGCCTGGGGCTGATCGCGCAATGAGTGCCTCTCCTTTCTGGCTCGGGGGCGAGCCACTCGTTCTCGCCTCGGGCAGTTCCGCGCGTCGGCTGCTGCTGGAATCCTGTGGTATCCCGCTCGAGATCATCCGGCCGCGGGTGGATGAGAAGGCGATCGCCGCCACTCTGCTGGAAAGCCGTGCCGACCCTGCTGAAATCGCCATCGCCCTGGCCCATGCCAAGGCCGAGGCTGTCGCGCGGCTTCACCCGGATCGCCTGGTTCTCGCCGCCGACCAGACCCTCGACCTTGAGGGCTCTCTCTTCATGAAGCCGGCGGATCGCGGCGCTGCACAGGCGCAGATCGCGCGTCTCCGGGGCAAGGCGCATCACCTGCATTCGGCCTCGGCCCTGCGGCGCGGCGAAACCGTGCTCTGGGCAGGCCTTTCCTCGGCTACGCTGCTCATGCGGCCCTTTGACGATGCCTTTCTTGAAAGCTATCTCGACGCGATGGGTCCGCGCGTCACCGAAACCGTCGGCGGCTACGAGATGGAGGGTCTTGGTCCGCATCTCTTTTCGGAGATCGTCGGCGATCACGCGACCATTCTCGGCCTGCCGCTGCTTGGAGTGCTCTATGCGCTGCGCGAGGCGGGCGTGCTGGCCGGCGCCGAGGAGATCGAGGCATGAAGCGCGCGCTCGTCATTGGATTTCCGGTCTCTCAGGCGCGCTCGCCCTTGCTGCACAGCTTCTGGCTGAAGGAATATGGCATTGCAGGCGAATATGGCCGCGAGGAAGTGCCACCGGAGAATGTGGCCACCTTCCTCCAAAGCCTCTCTGCGCGCGGATTCGCGGGTTGCAATGTCACGATTCCCAACAAGGAAGCGGCCTTCCGCGCCTGCACGCACACCACGCCACGTGCCTCCGCGCTCGAAGCCGTGAACACGATCTGGTTCGAGAATGGCGAGATCTGGGGCGACAATACGGATGGGACCGGCTTCGTTGCCCATCTCGATGCCGTTCATCCCGGATGGGAGCAGGCCAACAGCCGCATCCTCCTGCTTGGCGCGGGCGGCGGCGCGCGCGGCCTTGCGATGCCTTTATTGGAGCGGAAACCCCGGCGACTCGCCTTCTGCAACCGCTCGTCGGATCGCGCCCGCAAGCTGGTGGCCGACCTGAAGAAGGTCGCGCCCGATGCCCCGGTCGAGATCGTTCCATGGGCCGCGAAAGACACGGCGCTCGCCGAATTCGATCTCCTGATCAACACGACGAGTCTCGGCATGCAGGGCAAGGAACCGCTGAAGCTCGATCTTTCAGCCCTTCCCGCGCATGCGATCGTTGCGGATATCGTCTATGTGCCACTGGAAACACCGCTTCTGGCGGCGGCGAAGGCGCGCGGGCTCAAGACGCTTGATGGCCTCGGCATGCTGCTGCATCAGGCCGTGCCCGGCTTCGAGAAATGGTTCGGCCGTAAACCGGAGGTCACCGAAGCCCTGCATGCGCATCTCGTCGCGCATCTGCCGAAGTGACCCGAAATGTTCCGGCTGGGCCTCACGGGTTCGATCGGCACGGGCAAATCCGCCACCGCTGCCATGCTGCGCGAACTCGGCGTGCCGGTTCATGATGCTGATGCTGCGGTTCACGCCCTCTATCGCGGACGCGCCGCGCCGCTGATCGAGGAGGCTTTTCCCGGCACGGTCAAGGATGGCGAGGTGGATCGCAGGAAGCTCGCGGGCGCTCTGGATGGCAAGGCGGAGCGCTTCCGGAAACTGGAGTCGATCGTGCATCCGCTCGTGCGCGAAGAAGAAGAGCAGGCGATCGCCCAAGCCCAACGCGCGGGCCACAGGCTCATCGTGCTCGATGTGCCCTTGCTCTTCGAAACGAAAGGCGAAAACCGGTGTGATGCCGTGCTGGTGACCACCGTTTCGCCCGCGACTCAAGAATCGCGCGTGATGGCCCGGCCCGGCATGACCCAGGAACTTTTCCACGCTCTTCTGAACCGCCAGATGCCGGATGCCGAGAAACGCAAACGCGCCCATGCCATACTGGAAACCAGCCGGGGTTTTCCGGCCGCGCGGAACGATCTTCAGGCCCTTCTCCGGGCCCTGGCACCGCGCCTCTACTGACATTCGGGCGGAACCATGCGCGAGATTGTGCTCGATACCGAAACGACCGGCCTCGATCCCCTGCGCGGCGACCGTCTCGTGGAGATCGGCTGCGTGGAAATCGTCAACCGCTTCGTCACGGGGCAGGTCTTCCACCGCTACATCAACCCGGAGCGCCCGATGTCGCCCGAAGCTTTCGCGGTGCACGGGCTTTCCGATGCTTTTCTTGCTGACAAGCCGGTCTTCCGGCAGGTCGCCGAGGAGTTTCTCGCCTTTATCGGGGATGATCCACTGGTCATCCACAATGCGAGCTTCGATATGGGTTTCCTGAATGCCGAACTGAAGCGCATGAAAAAGGGCTCGCTCGCCGCAGACCGGGTGATCGATACCCTCGCCATCGCCCGGCGGAAACATCCGGGGCAGCAGAATTCGCTTGATGCGCTCTGCGCGCGCTATGGCATCGACAACAGCCGGCGCTCGCGCCATGGGGCGCTGCTCGATGCCGAGATCCTCGCGGAGGTCTATGCGGAGCTGACCGGCGGCAAGCAATCGAGCCTGCTGCTCGGCGCCTCATCCGATCGCGATGGAGGATCCGGGCCGGATTCCGCCGAACGGGCGCAGCAGCGCGCGCAACTCCTGGCCATTCATCTGATCACGGAGGAAGAGCGCGCCCTGCACCGCGCCTTCGTCGCGGAGATGGGCGACAAGGCGCTCTGGAAGGCCTATTGGGCCGAGGCGGAAAAGGCGGTTGTGGAGCCGCCTCCCGCGTGAGGGTTCAGTTGCGCGCGATCCCGGCTGAATCCTGCATTTCCGCCATCCTCTGGTGATAGAGCGCGCCGAAATCGATCGGCTGGAGCAGGAAGGGCGGGAAGCCGCCGTCACGAACAGCATTGCCCACAATGGAGCGCGCGAACGGGAAGAGCAGGCGCGGGCACTCGATCATGACCACCTGGTGCATGAGCTCGGCGGGAATGTTCACGAGCCGGAAAATGCCGGAATACAGGAGCTCGAAGCGGAAGATCAGGTCGTCGGCCTCGCCCGCCGAACCCTCGAGCGAGAGATCGACCTCGAATTCGCCGCCGCCCAGTTCCTTCGCGTTCACGTTCACCTGGACGTTGATGGCCGGCGGAACCTGCTTCGGTTGCAGCGAGCGCGGTGCATTCGGGTTCTCGAAGGACAGATCCTTCACATATTGCGCAAGCGCATCGAGCTGCGGCATGCCGCCATTTCCTTCAGCCATGGTTCTGATCCTGTCCTCGTGTGTCAGGCGGGTATCTGGCCCGCCGGGGCCTTGCAATCACCCGATATTCGGGCGACGGCTTACATGCAAGGCCCGCGCGCCTCAAGGCCGGTTCGCTGCATCGGGCGGCAACCGGGTTTCCCGCGTGGGGATTTCGCGCCATTCTCCGGGTTCAAGATCGATCACGTCATCCCTCTGCGGCGGCCGCGCAGCGCGCCGGATGAGCGCGCTGCGCAGCCCCGGCGCCAGCAGCGCCAGCCCGAAAAGCGAAAGCACGAAACCCGGCATCATCAGGGTCAGCGCGAACATCATGCCGGTGCCGAGCCTTTCCAGCTGGATGAGGCGGAAGCCCGGCGCGGAAACCTTCAGCAGCGAGCGCCCGGTCAGCCAGACCAGCGCGAAAAGCCCCAGCGCGCTCTTGCCGAAGGCCGCAAGAATGACGGTTCCAAGACCCCATTTCTGGGCCAGCAGCATGAACAACGCGCCTTCCAGCGCCATCCAGAGCAGAAACCACAGGCCAGGGCGCAGCACGAAAGCCTGAAGGCCGCGCGCCATGGCCATATTGCGCTCATTCGGGTCGGGAAATCGGCCCATCCGGAATCTTTCGCCTCGTTTTCCTTGCGCCTGCCGGTCGAATCGGGGATGGCGCCAGACAATCGAACACCCTATATGGGAAGGATAAAGCAGGAACCAATGGGTCCGGCCCATGGGTTTCGCGACTGTACAGGTGCTCCTCGATGCAGAATTTCGACATTCTCACGCTTGTTTTCCTCGGGCTGGCGATTTTCGTCATCTACAAGCTGCGCTCGGTTCTGGGCCAACGCACGGGCACCGAGAAACCGCCTCAGGATTTGATGATTCGCCGCGAGCAGGCGGCGGAACAGCCGGCGCCGGGCGCCAGCAACACCAATGTCGTTCCGCTGCCCAGCGTGCGGGGACCTCAGCCGGCCGCCGAGCCGGAAGCCCGCCTGGCCGGCGTGGTTCCGCCGGATTCGCCCGCTTTTGGCGGCCTTGTCCAGATCATGCAGAGCGATTCCACCTTTGACCCGCGCGAGTTCCTTGGCGGCGCGCGGGCGGCCTATGAAATGATCGTGATGGCCTTCGCGCAGGGCGACCGCCGCACCCTGAAGGATCTCCTCTCGCCAGAGGTCTATGAGGGCTTCGAGGGCGCGATCAAGGATCGCGAGAGCCGCAACGAGAAGGTCGAGACACAATTCGTCTCCATCGACAAGGCCGAATTCTCGGATGCCCTGCTGCGCGCGAAGAGTGCGCAGGTGACGGTGAAATTCCTCTCCAAGCTCATCACCGCAACGCGTGATGCGCAGGGCGCGGTCATCGATGGCAACCCCGAAAAGGTCACCGATGTCACGGATATCTGGACCTTCGCGCGCGATGTCACCTCGCGGGATCCGAACTGGCGTCTGGTGGCGACTGAATCGGCCTGAGGCTCTGGTCGTTGCCGGGCTGGGGCTTCTGGCCGTGAGTGGCGCTGCGCCAGCCGAAATCCCGCGCGCCCTGCAAGTCATGGCCGAACAGGCGGATCTGCGCCCGCTCGCCTTCTCCGAGCTCTCCATCTGGGGGCAGGACGATGCGGGCGCCGCCTTCCGTGCCTTTCTCGAGACCTGCAAGCCTTTGGCCGAAGGTGCCGCTGCCCAGCGGCTCGGCGTGAAGCCGCCGGAAGCGCTCGTCGCCATCTGTCGCAAATCTCTTGCCGAGCCGATCTCCGACAGCCGGGCTGCGCGGGCGTTCTTCGAGGCGCATTTCCAGCCCTTCGAAATCCGACCCAGGATTGGGAATGGCTTCCTGACGGCCTATTTCGAACCGGAAATCGTGGCGTCCCGAGAGCGCATGGCAGAGTTTCCCGTGCCGGTGCTGCGCCGTCCGCCGGACCTCGTGACCTTTGCGCAGGATGAACCCCGCCCGCCGGGCATCGACCAGATCTATTCTGCCGCCCGCCTGCGCGAGGGCCTTTTTTCTGCCTTTCCGGATCGCGCGGCGATCCGGGCGGGTGCGCTGGCCGGCCAGGGTCTTGAAATCGCATGGCTCCGGGACGAGGCCGAGCTTTTCATCATCCAGGTGCAGGGCTCCGCGCGCCTGACCTTCACGGATGGCACGCGCGCGCGATTGACCTATGCCGGGCGGAACGGGCATCCCTACACCTCCATCGGCCGAATTCTCGCGGAGCAGGGCGAGATACCCCTCCCGGAGATGTCGCTGGAGCGCCTGATGGGCTGGCTTCGGGCCGATGCTGCGCGCGGGCGCGCACTGATGGAGCGCAACCGCTCCTACATATTCTTCGCGCTCGAACCGATGCTCGATCCTGCGCGCGGCCCGATCGGTGGCGCGGGTGTCCCACTGACGACAGGACGCAGCCTCGCGGTGGATCGTACGCTCTGGCCCTATGGCCTGCCGGTCTGGATCGAGGTTTCGCCGCTCACGCCCGAAGGCCCGCGCCGGCCTCTCGATCGCCTGATGATCGCGCAGGATACCGGTTCGGCGATTCTCGGCCCGGCGCGCGGAGATTTCTTCATGGGATCGGGTGCTGAAGCCGGACAGCGCGCCGGTCTCGTGCGCGATTCCATGCGTTTTGTCGTCTTCTGGCCGCGGGGGGCATGACCCGATGCGGCGCAAGCGGCGCGGATTGTCCCCGGATGAGGTTGAGGTCTGGCATCATGTCGCACGGCAGGCGAAACCCTTGCCGGGCCGCATGCTGCCCGAATTGCCCGAAGAGCCGCCACCCGCCGTTCCCGCACCACTGCCTTCCGCTGCGAGCCCTGTCACCGGGCCCCTGAAAAAGGCCGCGCCACGCCCCATTCCGCCCCTCGCGCCGCTGGATCGGCGTGCCCGGCGCGATGTCGCGCGAGGGTTGCAGCCGCTCGACGGTCGGATCGACCTGCATGGCCTGCGACAGGCCGAGGCGCATCGCGATTTGCTCGAATTCCTCTACGCCATGCATCATCGCGGCGCGAAGCTCGTTCTGGTCATCACCGGCAAGGGCGGCGGCCTCGATGCCCGCGGCGAGGAGCGTGGCATCTTGCGGCGCCTCGTGCCGCATTGGCTGGCCGACCCTGCCCTGCGCACCATCGTGCTCGGTTACGAGGCCTCAGCGCCGGGCCATGGGGGCGAGGGGGCGCTTTATGTGCGCCTGCGCCGGGTGCGCAGGTTCGAGAAGGCTTGACGCCCCGCCTCCGCTCGGCCATCCCCTCGCGACCCTTCGTGAACCGGAAAATCCCATGTCCCGCACCTATGACGTCCTCACCATCGGCAATGCGATCGTCGATGTGATCGCCCGCTGCGAGGAGGATTTCCTGCATCGCCAGGGCGTGGTGAAGGGCTCGATGACGCTGATCGACGAGGATCGCGCGGAAGCCATCTACGCCGCGATGGGCCCGGTCACGATCATCTCCGGTGGTTCGGCTGCGAATACCGGTGTCGGTGCGGCCTCGTTGGGCGCCCGCTCGGCCTTCATCGGCAAGGTGAAGGCCGATCCTTTAGGTGATCTCTACGCCCATGACATCGTGGCCTCCGGCGTAGCCTTCGGCACCCGTCCGGCGGTCGACGGCAAGGCCACGGCGCGCAGCTTCATCCTCGTGACGCCCGATGGCGAACGCACGATGAACACGTTCCTCGGCGCCTGCCAGAACCTGACCGAGGCCGATATCGACCCCGCCACCGTGCAGGCCGCGGCCGTGACCTATCTCGAAGGCTATCTGTGGGACCCGCCGGCCGCGAAGCTCGCCTTCCGCAAGGCGGCGGATCTGGCGCATGAAGCCGGCCGCGAAGTCGCCCTCACCCTCTCCGACAGCTTCTGCGTCGACCGCTATCGCGCGGAATTCCGCCAGCTGATCGCCAGCGGCACCGTGGATCTCGTCTTCGCGAACGAGCATGAACTGAAGGCGCTCTATGAGACCGCCGATTTCGACACCGCCCTCGCGGCGCTGCGCCACGAGGCGAAGCGGGCGGCCGTCACGCGGTCGGAGAAGGGCGCTGTCATCATCGAGGGGTCCATGACCGTCTCCGTGCAGGCCTACCCGATCGAGACGCTGGAGGATGCGACCGGCGCGGGCGATGCCTTCGCGGCGGGCTTCCTGTTCGGCTACACGGCGGGCCTCGGCTACGAGAAGGCGGGCCGCCTCGGCACGATGGCCGCGAGCCATGTCATCCAGAAGCTCGGCGCGCGCCCGGAACGGTCGCTGAAGGTGCTGGCGCAGGAAAACGGGCTGCTTTGAGGCCCGGGCCCCTGACCCTCAGAGCTTCCGCAGCGCCACTTCCTCGATGGTGTGGCGTTCGCCCTTGCGCAGGATGAGATCCGCGCGGGGCCGCGTGGGGAAGATGTTCTCGCGCAGGTTCGGCAGGTTGATGCGATCCCACAGGCTATGGGCTGTGGCGAGCGCTTCTGCCTCGCCAATCGAGGCATAGCGGTGAAAGAAGCTTTCCGGCTTGCGGAAGGCGGTTTCGCGCAAGGCCATGAAGCGATCAACATACCATTTGCGCAACAAATCCTCATCCGCGTCGATATAGATCGAGAAATCGAGAAAATCGGAGACGTAGGGCACCGGCTTGCCATCGCGCGGCAGCTTGGGCGGCTGGAGCACATTGAGGCCCTCGAAGATCAGGATGTCCGGCCGATCCACCACCTGCTGCTCGTCGGGCAGAACATCATAGACGAGGTGGGAATAGAGCGGCGCGTTTACGTGGCGCTCGCCGGCCTTGATCTGCGCGAGGAACTTCACGATCGCCATGCTGTCATAGCTCTCGGGGAAGCCCTTGCGCTCCATCAGGCCGAGGCGGCGCAATTCTGCATTGGGGAAGAGGAAGCCATCCGTGGTGATCAGGCTCACCTTCGGCGTGTTGGGCCAGCGCGTCAGCAGCTTTTCCAGAACGCGCGCGGTGGTGGATTTCCCCACTGCCACGGAGCCCGCGACGCCGATGACATAAGGAACCTTGCCGTCTCCGGCATTGAGAAAGCGCTGCGTCGCCTTGTAGAGCCCCTGCGCCGCCGCAGTGTAGAGCGCGAGCAGGCGCGAGAGCGGCAGATAGATCTCCACCACTTCCTCGAGACTGAGGCGATCATTCATGGATTGCAGACCCTTGATCTCCTCGAGGCTGAGGGTCAGGGGCGTATCGGCGCGCAGGGAGGCCCATTCCTGGCGGTCGAAAACGCGGAACGGCGAGAGATCCACGTCGGGCGCGAGCTTCGAGACGCGAGCATCCATGGAAAAAGCCCCCCAGAGTATTTCCGCTTCCTGGGCCGCTCCCGCTCTCAGACGGGTTTGCGCGCGGCCTTTTCCGCAATGCCGGATTGGGCCGTGCGAGAGGCCAGTTCGTCAAGCACATCCTTCAGCGGCACGCCGGCGATGTGGAGCACCACCAGCAGATGGTAGAGCACGTCCGCGCTCTCCTTCGTGAGTTCCTCGATATCGCCTTTCATGCCCGCGATCACGGCTTCCACCGCTTCCTCGCCGAGTTTCTTCGTGGCCTGGCTCATGCCGCGCGCCACCAGCTTCGCCGTGTGCGATTCGGCCGGATCGGCGCCGGCCCTCACCGCGATCAGGGCTTCGAGATGTTCGAGGGTGAATTGGCTCATCCGGTGATCCCGTCGAGGCGCACGGGAAGGCCCGCCTGCGCCATGTGCTTTTTCGCCTCGCCGATGGTGAAAGTGCCGAAATGGAAAATCGACGCAGCGAGGACCGCCGAAGCTTTGCCGACTTTTATTCCATCTACAAGATGGTCCAGCGTCCCCACGCCGCCGGAAGCGACCACGGGGATGGTCACCGCCTCGGCAATCGCGCGGGTCAGCGCGAGATCGAAGCCAGCCTTGGTGCCATCGCGATCCATGGAGGTGAGCAGAATTTCGCCCGCGCCGAGATCGGCCACCTCGCGGGCATATTGGATCGCCTCGATTCCCGTGCGGTTGCGCCCGCCATGGGTAAAGATTTCCCAGCGGTCGTTTTCGTTCGGCTCGGAGACCTTTTTCGCGTCAATCGCCACAACGATGGCCTGCGCGCCGAATTTCTCGGCTGCGCGGCCCACGATCGCGCGATCCTTCACGGCGGCGGTGTTGATCGACACCTTGTCGGCCCCCGCGAGCATCAGCGCGCGGATATCCTCCACCGCGCGAACGCCGCCACCCACAGTGACCGGCATGAAGCAATTCTCGGCCGTACGCCTGACGACATCGAGGATGGTGCCGCGATTCTCGTGGCTCGCGGTGATGTCGAGGAAGCAGAGCTCGTCCGCGCCCGCCGCGTCATAGGCCCTGGCGCTTTCCACCGGGTCGCCGGCATCGATGAGATCGACGAATTGCACGCCCTTCACGACGCGCCCGTCCTTCACATCGAGGCAGGGGATGACGCGAACCTTCAGCATGGAGGCCGGACTAGCCCTCCGCGCGCGTCGTGACAATGCCTCTTTGTTGAAATCGGGTGGATTGGGGGAGAACCTTAGGAAAAAATGCCCGAGAAAGGATCCTTCGCCATGTCCCTCCAAGTGCTCGTCGCCCTCACGGCGTTTCTGTTTCCGCTGGCTTATTCGCCGGGTCCCGGCAACATGTTCTTCGCGCTTAACGGCGCGCGTTTTGGTCTGAAGGGAATCATCCCTTCCTTGCTAGGCTATCATGTCGCAACGTTCGTCGTGACCTTGGCCATTGGTTATGGCGCGGCGATGAGCCTTCTCGCCTCGCCTGTGGTTGCAAGAGTACTGGTGATTCTTTCCGCCCTCTATCTGGCCTGGATTGCCCTCCTATGCCTGAGATCGATGCTCGATCCCTCACCAGAGACCGATGTTTCGCGTCAGGTTGCGCAGGCCCAGCCAGCGCCGAGCTTCTGGGCCGGCATGATGCTGTTCCTGTTCAATCCGAAGGCCTATGCGATCATCGGGGCGATGTTTGCCGCTTTTGCCGCGCGCCATTCGAATGCGGCGGATATCGCGATAATCACCACCATCTTTACCTTCAACAACATTATCGCGTTCGTGGTCTGGGCGGCGCTCGGAAAGTTTCTGCTCGGACCGCTGAAAAGCCGCTACGCGAACGGCCTCTATGCTATGGCCTTCGTCGGCGTCGCGATATGGATGGTCATGCGTTGAGGCTTCACCGGTTGCCAATTAGACGAAGAGCCTGCGCGGGGTCGAGGCGTCCGTCATAGAGCGCGCGGCCCGTGATGGCGCCCGCGAGATGCGCGCAGTCGGGCGAGGCCAGCCGCCTGATATCGGCCATGGAGGCGAGGCCGCCCGAGGCGATGACCGGGATCGTCAACGCATGGCCCAAAGCGATGGTGCTCTCGAAATCGAGGCCCGAGAGCATGCCGTCACGCGCGATGTTCGTGTAGATGATGGCCGCCACGCCAGCATCCTCGAAGCGCTTCCCGAGGTCGACGTCGCGCATATCCGAGGTTTCGGCCCAGCCCTCCACGGCCACCCTGCCGTCGCGGGCATCGATGCCGACCGCCACTTTGCCGGGAAAGGCCTTCGCGGCCGCCTTGACGAAATCGGGGTCGCGCAGGGCCGCCGTGCCGATGATGACGCGGGCGATGCCCCGCGACAGCCAGGCTTCCACCTGTTCCATGCGGCGGATGCCCCCGCCGAGTTGCACCGGAAAGCGCACGCGCTTGAGGATCGCCTCCACCGCCGCGCCGTTCACGGCCTCGCCCGCGAAGGCGCCGTCGAGATCGACGACATGCAAGGCCTCGAAGCCCTGCGCCTCGAAGCGCGCAGCCTGCGCGGCGGGGTCATCGTTGAAGATGGTTGCCTGCGCCATGTCGCCCTGCTTCAGGCGAACGCATTGGCCGTTCTTGAGGTCGATGGCGGGGTAAAGGATCATGGACGCCACGCGAGAAAGTTCTGGAGAAGCCGGAGGCCAAGCTGCTGGCTCTTTTCCGGGTGGAATTGCGTGCCGACGATGTTCTCGCGACCCACAATGGCCGAGACCGGCCCGCCATAATCAGCGATAGCCAGCAAATCGCCCGCATGTTTCGGCAACAGGTGGAAGGAATGCAGGAAATAGGCGTGCAGGGCCTTCTCGCCGAAGGGCACATCCTTCAGCACGGGGTGCGAGCCACGCGATTCCAGCGTGTTCCAGCCCATATGCGGCACCTTGAGATGCCGCTCGGCCGGATCGAGCGCCACCACGCGACCGGGAATCCAGCCGAGGCCGGCGGTTTCCCCGCGCTCCTCGCCGATATCCGCCAGCAATTGCATGCCGACGCAGATGCCGAGGAAGGGACGGGCCTTCACCCGGACAGCCTCGTGCAAGGCCTGCTCAAGGCCGGAAACGGCAGCCAATTCATCACGGCAATCCCTGAACGCCCCATCGCCGGGAAGCACGATGGCATCCGCCATCGCGATCACCTCCGGCTTTGCGCCCACCTCGACCGTGCCCGCCATGCCATTGGCCGCGAGCGCACGCTCAAGCGCCTTGCCGCAGGAATGCAGGTTTCCCGCGCCATAATCGATCAGCGCGACCTTCATGAGCGGTTTCCTCCGGGGCGGGAGGGATTGGGAAACAGCCCGATGATCGGGACGCCGCTCACGGTCCGCGTCGGCGCAAATTCGGCGGGGACGGGTGCGGAAACCGGCGCAGGAGCGGCCCTTTCGCCGAGCGCTTCCGCGAAGAACCGGCGTTCCATCACGTCTCGGTCATCGCCCGAGATCACGCCCGCGAAACGATGGCCCTTGAGTTCCAGCTCCCAGGCCTGGATCGCGCCCGATTCCAGCGCAACAAGGAACGAAACCAGCAGCGACACCAGTGGAAACATCGCTGCGATCCCCAACCCGCCCAGCACCATGCCAATGCTGATGAGCAGCGCGATGAGCAGCAATGCCGAGATCCACGCGCCCTTCGCGAACAGCCAGAACGGGCCGAAGGCGAGGGCCGCCCACGAAAACCCGTCAAGCACGAATTTCGCGCGGGCCAGGGCATCGGGCCCCTCGCCCTTCACATGCACCGTGTAGCGGGCCATCAGACCGACCTCATCAGACCGAAAGGGTTCCCTTGGTGGAAGGCACGGCATCCTTCGCGCGAGCATCGATTTCGGTGGCGTGGCGCAGCACGCGGGCGAGACCCTTGAACAAAGCTTCGGCGATGTGATGGCTGTTTGAGCCATAAAGCGCCTCGGCGTGCAGCGTCACCTGCGCATTCGTCGCAAAAGCCTGGAAGAATTCGCGCACAAGCTCGGTATCGAAGGTGCCGATCTTTTCGCTCGGGAATTCCGCCTTGAAGACGAGGAAGGCCCGGCCCGAAATGTCGAGCGCCACGCGCGCCAGCGTCTCGTCCATCGGCATCAGGCAATCGGCATAGCGGCGGATGCCGATCTTCGCGCCGAGCGCCTGCCGCAGGGCCTGCCCGAGGGCGATGCCGACATCCTCGGTGGTGTGGTGGTCATCCACCTGCAGGTCGCCTTCGGCGCGCACGAGGAAATCGACCATGGAATGCCGGGCGAGCAAAGTCAGCATGTGATCGAGGAAGCCGATGCCGGTGGCGATATCCGCCCGCCCGGTCCCGTCGAGATCGAGGGCGACGGCGATCTTGGTTTCGCCGGTCTCGCGTTTCACCTCTGCGCGGCGCATGGCCTGCTCCCGTCCTTCCGTGGCTCGCGCCACTTGCCGCGAGGCTTTAGAACATGCGGGCGAAAAGGAAAAGCACGACTGTGGTCCGGCCGCCTTGGCAATCCCGCCTCCGGGCCCCTACATACAGGCGCGAAGGGAATGCGCATGCAGAACGAGAGAGAGCCGGCCCAAGGGTGGCAGAGCAACTCCTGGCACGCCACCACCATCCTGATGGTGCGCAAGGGCGGCCGAACCGTGATCGGCGGCGACGGGCAGGTGAGCCTCGGCCAGACCATCATCAAGGGCAATGCGAAAAAGGTGCGCCGCCTCGCCAAGGGCGAGGTGATCGGCGGCTTCGCGGGTGCTACGGCCGATGCTTTCACGCTGTTCGAGCGGCTCGAGGCGAAGCTCGAGCAATATCCCGGGCAGTTGATGCGTTCTTGCGTGGAACTCGCCAAGGATTGGCGCACCGACCGCTACCTCAGGCGGCTTGAGGCGATGATGCTGGTCGCCGACAAGCATACCGGCCTCGTGCTTTCCGGCACGGGCGATGTGCTCGAACCCGAGGGCGGCATCATGGGCATCGGCTCGGGCGGCATGTATGCGCTCGCGGCTGCCCGTGCGCTGGCCGACACGGATCTCGACGCCGAGGAGATCGTCCGCCGCTCGATGCAGATCGCCGGGGACATCTGCGTCTACACCAACCATTCCCTCGTGATCGAAAGCATCGGCGCATGATTTCCGAACCCGTCCTGCGCGAGGCGGTCTCGCGCGGCATCGTCACGGCGCAGCAGGCGGATGGCCTGCGCGATTTGGCCGACGATCTCGCCCGGCGCGAATTCGAGCCCGAGCAGGACCGCGAGAAACTCCGCTTCATCTCCGGTTTCGCGGATATCTTCGTGGTGATCGGCATTTCGCTCTTCTTGGGTGCGGCGGGCTATTTCCTGCTGGAATCGGTCAGGCCCGCATTTGCGGCGCCGATCATGACGGGGCTGATCTGGGGGCTTGCGGAACTGTTCTCGCGCCGCCATCGCATGGCCCTGCCCAGCATCGTGTTGCTCGTGCTCTTCACCGGCTCGGCCCTGGTTTCGATCTATCTCTGGGCTGCAATGATCTGGGGGCTCGATGCCTCCCGCCTGGATCGCGCCTTTGATTTCGGCCACCGTTCCGGTGCCTTCGGAGGCCGTCTGGCCCTGTCACTGGCGGCCTTGCTGACCGTTGGTGCGGTCTGGCTGCATTACCTGCGTTTCCGCGTGCCGGTGACCGTGGCGGCAGGCGTGGCCGTGCTGGCGGGCTCGGCCTTCGTATTCCTGACGGCGCTGGCACCCGGATTCGTGGAGCGATTCGCCGGGCTCATCATCCTGCTGATCGGCCTGCTGATCTTCCTGCTCGCCATGCGCTTCGACATGAGCGACCCGCGCCGGGAGACGCGCCGAACGGATATCGCCTTCTGGCTGCATCTCCTCTCCGCGCCGCTCATCGTGCACAGCTTCATTCAGGAAGTGTTCGGTGGCGTGGCGCTGCTGAATCCCGGCAAGGCGATTGCGATGATCGGCCTCTTTCTCGCTTTGTCGATGGTGGCGCTTGTCATCGATCGGCGGGCGCTGCTCGTTTCGGCACTGGTCTATACCGCTATCGCGCTCGGCACGCTCTTCAGGGAAGCGGCGATCACCACCGCGACCGTACCGGCCGCCCTTCTTGTCCTCGGAGCGATCATCCTCGGGCTCAGCATTGGCTGGCAGCCCCTGCGGCGCCTGATGCTGATGGCTCTGCCCGCCAATCTTCGTCGCAGGTTCCCGGCGAATGCGCAGGATTCCCACGCATGACCACCTTTTCCCCCCGCGAGATCGTTTCCGAACTCGATCGCTTCATTGTCGGCCAGCCCGAGGCGAAGCGCGCGGTCGCCATCGCTTTGCGCAACCGCTGGCGCCGCCAGCAGCTCGAAGGCCCGATGCGCGAGGAGGTTCTGCCCAAGAACATCCTGATGATCGGCCCCACCGGCTGCGGCAAGACCGAGATCGCGCGGCGCCTCGCGAAGCTCGCGGGCGCGCCGTTCCTCAAGGTCGAGGCCACGAAATTCACCGAGGTCGGCTATGTCGGCCGCGATGTCGAGCAGATCGTGCGCGATCTCGTGGAGGTCGGTATCGGGCTTGAGCGCGAGAAGCGCCGCAAGGAGGTGAAGGCCAGGGCGCATCTCGCGGCGGAGAACCGCGTGCTGGAAGCGCTGGTGGGCTCCACCGCCTCCCCCGCCACGCGCGACGCCTTCCGCAAGAAGCTCCATGCGGGCGAATTGGCCGAGAAGGAGATCGAGATCGAACTTCAGCCCGCGCAGACCGGCTTTCCCATGCTCGAAATTCCCGGAATGGGCGGGCAGATCGGCGCGATGAACCTTTCCGACATGTTCGGCAAGGCCTTTGCGGGCCGGGGCAAGCCGCGCCGGATGAGTGTGCGCGACGCCTATGAGCCGCTTCTCGCCGAAGAGAGTGACAAGCTGATCGACCAGGATCGCATCACGGCGGATGCCATTCGCGCGGTGGAGGAAAACGGCATCGTCTTCCTCGATGAAATCGATAAAATCGCCGCGCGCGATGGCCGCGCCGGCGCGGATGTCTCCCGCGAGGGCGTGCAGCGTGATCTTCTCCCGCTGATCGAGGGCACCACCGTTTCCACCAAGCATGGCCCGGTGAAGACCGACCATGTTCTCTTCATCGCCTCGGGCGCCTTCCATGTGGCGAAACCTTCCGATCTCCTGCCCGAATTGCAGGGTCGCCTGCCGATCCGGGTGGAACTGAGGCCGCTCGGCGAAGAGGATTTCCGCCGCATCCTCACCGACACCGAAGCTTCCCTCATCAAGCAATATGTCGCGCTGATGGGCACGGAGGGCGTGACGCTCGATTTCCGCGACGACGCCATCGCGGCGATCGCGCGGGCGGCCTTCGAGGTGAATTCCAACGTCGAGAATATCGGCGCGCGCCGCCTGCAAACCATTCTCGAACGCGTGCTCGACGAGGTGAGCTTCACCGCGACCGATCGCGCCGGAGAGACCATCATGATCGATCAGGCGCTGGTGGAGCGCGAGGTCGGCACGCTCGCGAAGAATGCTGATCTCTCGCGGTTCATTTTGTAGGGCGAGCCGCATGCCGGTCGCGGTCATCTCCGACATTCAGGGGAAGATCGCCGCCCTGGACGCTGTTCTGGCCAATCTTTCGGCGCGGACCATACGAGGATCACGGAACGGCGCCGGTTGGGCCCTCCCCTTTCGGAAGGCCTTCATCCGGTCTGACGAGGCTTGACCCCTCGCGCTCGTGCGTCAAAGGTCGGCCGATGTCTCTCGCCGTTCCGTTCACCGTCGTCGGCTCGGCCACGTTGCTCTCGCGGGTCACGGGGTTCGTGCGCGATGTGCTCGTGGCGGCCTTGCTCGGCACGGGCGGCGTGGCCGAGGCCTATGTCGCGGCCTTCCTCCTGCCCAATCTCGTGCGCCGGATGATGAGCGAAGGCGGGCTCCACGCAGCCATTGTGCCGCGGATTGCGCGGCTGGAGCAGCAGGACGGCCCTGCCGCCGCGCGTGATTTCGCAGAAGATGCCCTGGCTTTGCTCTCCGTTCTGGCCATCCTTCTGGTGCTGGTGGCCGAAATCTTCATGGAGCCGCTGATGCGCTTCCTCGCGCATGGCCTGAGCGAAGATCCCGACCTGTTCGCTCAGGCCGTGTTGTTCGGGCGCATCGCCTTTCCCTTCGTCAGCTTCACCCTGTTGCTGGCACTCTATGCGGCGCTGCTGAACTCCGTCGAGCGCTATGCGGTCGCCGCCCTCGTGCCGGTGATGCTCAACCTTCTGCTCATCGGTGTGATGGCGACGCTCCTGCTCGCCACCGATATCAGCCAGAAGCGCGCGGGCCTGGTTCTGGTCATCACCATCCTGCTGGCCGGGCTGATCCAGCTCGCGCTGCTCGCGATGGCGGTCACGCGCACCGGCTTCCGGGCCATACCGCGCTTCAAGGCGTTCCGGCGCGGCTTTCGCAGCGGGGAAGCGCGGATGGCGCTCTGGCTCGCGTTTCCAGGCATGGCGGTGGCGGGTTCGGGCCATCTGCACCTGCTGATCGCGGCGCAATTCGCCTCGCTGCGTCCGCATGGCCTCCCCACGCTCTATTTCGCGGATCGGCTCTTCCAGTTGCCGCTCGGCTTCGCCGCCTCGGCCATCGGCGTGGTGCTGCTGCCGCGCATCGCGCGGGCGCTGCAGGCGGGCGACGAAAAGGGCCTCGATGTTGCGCGGGCCGAAAGCTTCCGGTTCGCGGTTCTACTGGTCCTGCCGGCCGCGGCGGGGCTGTTCCTGCTGGCCGATCCCATGATTTCCGTGCTGTTCCAGCGCGGTGCCTTCACCCAGGCCGACGCATTGGCGACCGCCGCCAACCTGCGCGGACTGGCGCTGGCGCTGCCCGCCTTCGTGCTGGCGAAGATTCTGCTGCCCGAATTCCTGGCCGAGGAACGCATGCGCATGCCGCTTCTGGCCATCGGCGTCGCTTGCGCCCTGAATGCGCTGGCGGTCATGCTGCTCGGACCCCGGCAGAATCCGCTGGCGCCGGTGCTCGGCGTCGCGATCGGCGCCTGGAGCTATGCCGTGATCCTCTATCTTCTCGCGCGGCATCGGCTGCGCCTGGGCCTGCGCGCCTTGCGAGACCTGACGGCAGCCACCACGGCCACTGCGGGCATGGCGCTGGCCATCCGCCTGATTCAACCCTATGCCGAACCTTTCCTGAAGGCAGAGTTCGGGCTCGCGATCAAGTCGGCGACACTTTCCGGGCTCATCCTGGCCGGCGTGGCGGTGCATCTCGCGCTGGCCCGCATGCTGGGCATCCTCGATTTCCGCCTGCTGCGCTCCGAGCGCACGAGCTGACGCCTTCGGCCCCGCTTGCTCCTGCGGATCGAGGTTGCTAAGGGCGCATCGCCCATCCGGGCCCGCGCGTGTTTCCAACCCTCGCGCGGAAGATCAGGAAGGATCTCCCCGTGACCGCCCATCCCCGCCTCGCGCCGTTCCAACCGCGCGTCTTCTCCGGCATGCAACCGACCGGCAACCTGCATCTCGGCAATTATCTCGGCGCGCTCCAGCGCTGGGTGGCCATGCAGGAGACCCATGATTGCATCTATTGCATCGTTGACCTGCACGCGATCACGCAGGGGCCGGAAGTATGGGGCGGCCCCGAAGGCCTGCGGAAGGCCACCCGCGAGGTGGCCGCTGCCTATCTCGCGGCCGGTCTTGATCCTAAGCGCGCCATCATCTTCAACCAGAGCCAGGTGTCGGGCCATGCCGAGCTCGGCTGGGTGTTCAACTGCATCGCCCGGCTCGGCTGGCTGAACCGCATGACGCAGTTCAAGGAAAAGGCCGGCAAGGATCGCGAGAACGCTTCCATCGGCCTCTATGATTATCCTGTGCTGATGGCTGCGGATATTCTCGTCTACCGCGCGACGCATGTGCCGGTGGGCGAGGATCAGAAGCAGCATCTCGAACTCGCGCGCGACATCGCGCAGAAGTTCAACTTCGATTTCGGGGATCGCATCCGCGCTCTCGGCCTCGACAGCGGCGAATACCTGCCCCTGCCCGAACCGCTGATCGCCGGCCCCGCGCCGCGCGTGATGTCCTTGCGCGACGGCACGAAGAAGATGTCGAAATCCGACCCCTCGGACTATTCGCGCATCAACCTGACGGATGACGCCGACACGATTGCCCTGAAGGTGAAGAAGGCGAAGACCGATCCCGAGCCCCTGCCGAGCGAGGAAGCGGGCCTGAAGGGCCGCCCGGAAGCCGAAAACCTCGTGACGATCTATGCCGCACTCTCGGGCCAGGCGCCGGATGCCGTCCTGAAGGAATATGGCGGCGGGCAGTTCTCGCGCTTCAAGCAGGCGCTTGGCGATGTGGCGGTGAACCATCTCGCGCCCATCGCGGCGCAGATGCGGCGCTACCTCGCCGATCCCGCTTCCATCGATGCAATTCTTTTCGATGGCGCGGATCGGGCGCGAGTCATCGCCGAGCCGGTCTATCGGGACGTGAAGGAAATCATGGGCTTCATCCATCGCTGAAGCCCGGCCTTGCACCGGAAGGAACGCCCTGTCACCATCAGGCCTTTCGAATTTCCGGGCCAGCGGAGAGAAGCGGATGGCAGTTCGTCGGCGCGCCTATGAGCCGGGTCACCGGGCGAAACTGCTGGTGGTGGTGGATGACACGCCCGAATGCCAGCGCGCCCTGCATTTCGCGGCGAGGCGCGCGCGCCGCACCGGTGCGGCCATTGTCGTGCTCGCGATCATCCAGCCGGAAGATGCCCAGCCCTGGCTCGGCATCGGTGCCCGCATGCAGGCCGAGGCCGAGGCGGAAGCCGGCAAGCGCCTCGATGCGGCAGCGGCGATCATCCGAGACATCGCCCATTTCGAGCCCGAACGCGCAATCCAGACCGGCAAGCCGGCCGAGGAAGTGCAGAAACGCATCGAAACCGACGAGGATATCGCGGCGCTCGTTCTCGCGGCCGGCGCGGGCAAGGAAGGGCCGGGACCGCTGGTAACCCAGCTCGCCGGCCGCGCTTCGGCCGGCTTCCCCGTGCCCATTACCATCGTGCCCGGCGGCCTGCCGGATGATGATTTCGAGGCGCTGGCCTGAGGGGAACACCCTTGTGCGGCGAGCGCAAGGGGCTATCTATGAAGAGCCTGCCGGGCCTTGAACCCGGGGAGAAGCATTTTCGAGCGAAGCGGGGCCCGCCTCGCGGCAAGGAAATGCGAAAGACACAAGGCGAAACGAGGCTCTTCCATGTTCATTCAGACCGAAGCCACTCCGAATCCCGCCACGCTGAAATTCCTGCCGGGACGCAGCGTTCTGGGCGATGCCACGCGTGAGTTCAAATCGCCCATCGAGGGTGAGGCCTCGCCCCTGGCGCGCCGCCTGTTCGAGATTCCCGGCGTGACCGGCGTGTTTCTGGGCGGCGATTTCGTCACCATCACCAAGGCGGGCGGCGAGTGGCAGCACCTGAAGCCGGCCGTGCTCGGCGCGATCATGGAGCATTACCTCTCCGGCGAGCCGGTGCTCGGCGAGGGCGATGCCGGCGAAATTCCGGCCGACGAGTTCTTCGAACAGGCCGATGCCGAAACGGTCGCGACTATCAAGGAACTGCTCGAAACGCGCATCCGTCCGGCGGTCGCGGGCGATGGCGGCGACATCACCTTCCGCGGTTTCCGCGATGGCGTGGTCTATCTCACCATGAAGGGCTCGTGCGCGGGCTGCCCGTCTTCCACGGCGACGCTCAAGAACGGCATTCAGAACCTGCTGCGCCATTTCCTGCCGGATGTGCAGTCCGTCGAGGCGGCCTGAGGCCTCATGCGCGTTCTGGCGCTTGATACCGCTCTCGGCGCCACATCGGTCGCGGTTTATGACAGCGAAACCAGTCGCGTGCTCGCGGAGGCCAGCGAAGCGATGGCGCGTGGCCATGCCGAGGCCCTGTTGCCCATGGTTGATCGTGTGTTGAAGGAAACCGGTCTCGGTTTCTCCCAGATCGATCGTTACGCATCCACCATCGGGCCCGGCAGCTTCACCGGGATCCGCATCGGCATTGCCGCGGCGCGGGCTTTCGCGCTGGCGCATCGCAAGCCGGTGGTGGGCGTCTCAACGCTCGCGGCCTTCGCCGCGCCGGTGCTCTTCGGTGGTGAGAAGCGCGCGGTGGCCGCTGCGGTCGATGCGCGTCATGGCATGGTCTTCTACCAGTTGACGAGCGCGGAAGGCAGCTTGATGGCAGGGCCCGGCCTGTTCTCCCTGGCCGATGCCGCTCGCGGAATCGGCTCCGCGCCGGTGATCTGCGCGGGCGATGCAGCGGAACCGCTTGCCCGTGCCGTGAAGGATCAGAACCCGGACTGGCGGATCACCCCTGATACGGTCCGTGCCGGTGCAGCGCCGGCCATCAGCTGGGTCGCCCGGCTGGCTTCGGTGGCAGATCCGTTGGTCTCCGCCTGCAAGCCGCTCTATCTGCGCGAGGCAAATGTGACCATGCAGGACAGTCATCGCCTCCAGCGCGTCGCAACTGCCGGGGCCTGAACGTCATGTGGTCGTGGTTCTGGCCGTGGACCGGGTGGATGGGTGGCCTCGCCACCGCGATGCGCCCGGCCGCGATGAGCGATTCCTGGCGGATGGCTGAAATTCATGCTTCCGGCTTCACACATGGCTGGGACCGCTTCGAAATGGAGCGCATGCTGCTCGATGGGCATGTCGCGGATGTGCAGGTGAGCCGGGCTCTCATCGGCGAGGTCGTCACGGGCTTTGCGATCAGCCGCGTAGTGGCGGGTGAGGCGGAACTGCTGACCATTGCGCTCGATCCCGAAACGCGGGGCCGGGGGCTCGCCAAGCCGCTTCTGGCGGAACATGCGCAGAATGTGCGCCGCGCGGGCGGGGAGGTGCTTTTCCTCGAGGTCGCGGAGGAGAACGCGCCCGCGCTGGCGCTCTATCGCAGCCTGGGGTTTCGCGAACTTGGTCGCCGCAAGGCCTATTATCCAGCCGAGCCGGGTGGCAAGCGCCGCGATGCACTGACCATGCAGGCCGATCTCTCCGGCCTCGACCCCACGCCGCGCTTCCGGTAAGGGTCACGATGATGTTCTGTGCGACCGTCAGCAGTCCTGCCCGAACGGGGGAGGCCTGACATGGCGCTGGATATGCGCGGCCGGATGAAGATGGGCCTGCGGCTCGTGGCCCTCGCGCCGGCCTTCGCCATCGGGCTTCCGGCGCAATGGCTCGCGCTGAAACTGGGCTCGCCGCTGGCAAGGCACATGCCGGTGATCTTCCACCGCTACCTCTGTTTCGTGATGGGCGTGCGTGTGATCCGCGAGGGCCGGCTCGATCCGCGCCGCCCGCTGATGATTGTCTCGAACCACTGTTCCTGGCTTGACATCGTCGTGATCTCCTCGCTGTTTCCGGTCTCGTTCATCGCAAAAAGCGAAGTCGGAACATGGCCGGTCGTGCGCACGCTTGCGCGCCTGCAGCGATCGATCTTCGTCGAGCGCGAGCGGCGCGCGAAAACCGCCGCCGTGAATGCCGCGATTGCCGAGCGCATCGCCAACGGCGATGCCATGGTGCTTTTCGCGGAAGGCACGACGAGCGATGGCCTGCGCGTGCTGCCCTTCCGCTCCGCCCTTCTCGGTGCCGCGCAGGCCGCGACCGCCGATGCGGGCGAAGCCGTGCTCCAGCCGCTTGCCATCCGCTACACCCATCGTGGCGGGTTGCCGGTTGATCGCGCGGAGATGCCTCACCTCGCCTGGCACGGCGACATGGATCTCGCGCCCCATCTCGCCGGCATTCTTGCCGGGCCGGCCATCGCCGTGCGCGTGATCCTGCCCGAGGCTTTGCCGGTCAATGGCGCGCGGAATCGCAAGCAAACGGCGAAACTGCTCGAAACGCGGGTGCGGCAGGCCTTTTCGGGCGAGGCGCGCCCTTCCCGCCCGCCTGAATTGCCGCTAGAGGAGCAGCATGACGGTTCCATTCCCGCCCGATAACCCTGAACGACGCGCAAAGCGTGCGCATATCAAGTCGTTCGGCTGCCAGATGAACGTCCATGACGCGGAGCGCATGGCGGATCTCCTCGCGCGCGAAGGCTATGAGGCGACCGATAACGCGGATGACGCCGATCTCGTGATCCTCAACACCTGCCATATCCGCGAGAAGGCCGCGGAAAAGGTCTATTCGGAAATCGGTCGCCTGCGCGTGCGGAAGGAAGAGCGCGCGGCCCAAGGCAAGGAAACGCTCATCGCGGTGGCGGGATGCGTGGCGCAGGCCGAGGGCGGCGAAATCATCCGCCGCGCGCCGACGGTCGATCTCGTGGTCGGCCCGCAGAGCTATCACCGCCTGCCCGATCTGCTGAAGGATGCGCGTGGCAGGAAGACCATCGACACGGATTTCCCGGACGAGGACAAGTTCGACCACCTGCCCCTGCCTTCGAAGAAGCGGCTGATGGCGCGCGGCCCCTCAGCCTTCCTCACGGTGCAGGAGGGCTGCGACAAGTTCTGCTCCTTCTGCGTTGTGCCTTTCACGCGTGGCGCGGAGGTTTCGCGCCCTGTCGAGGCCGTGCTCGCCGAGGCGAAGAGCATGGCGGAAGCGGGCGTGAAGGAGATCATGCTGCTCGGCCAGAATGTGAACGCCTATCACGGTGTCGCGCCGGATGGGTCGGTCTGGAGTCTCGCCGGGCTGTTGGAATCGCTTTCGGAGATCGATGGCCTCGCCCGCCTGCGCTATGCCACGAGCCACCCGCGCGACATGGATGAGGCGCTGATCCTCGCCCATCGCGATCTGCCGAAGCTGATGCCCTATCTGCATCTCCCGGTTCAGGCGGGTTCGGACCGCATCCTCAGGGCCATGAACCGCAAGCACAAGGCGGCGGATTACCTCCGCATCATCGAGCGCGTGCGCAGCCTTCGGCCGGATATCGCGATCACCTCGGATTTCATCGTGGGTTTCCCCGGCGAAACCGATGCGGATTTCGAGGATACGATGCGTCTCGTACGCGAAGTCGGCTTCGCGACCGCCTATTCCTTCAAGTATTCGGCGCGCCCCGGCACCAAGGCGGCGGAAGCCGGGGATGCGGTGCCGGAAGCGGTGAAGACCGCGCGCCTCCATGCCCTTCAGGCCCTGCTCATGGAACAGCAGAACGCATTCAACGCGGCCACGATCGGCAGAACCGTTCCCGTGCTGTTCGAGAAACCAGGCCGGCATGCGGGGCAGGTCGCGGGAAAATCGCCGTATCTTCAGGCGGTTCACGTGGATATCCCCAAGGGTGACGAAATTTCCGCCTGGCTCGGCCGGATTGCGGATGTGCGAATCACCGAACTTCGTTCAAACTCGCTGCATGGGGAGATTGTCTCGCCCGTGGGCGAGGCCGACCGGGGAGGATGGGCCGCTTGAATTTCCGCCTCAGCGAGCCTTCAAGGCTTGCGGCTTCGGTGGAAGCCGCGCTCGATGGTGTCGAGGAAAGCTTGACGCTGGATGACAACCGCGCCGCGGTGCTCCTCGTCGGCAATTACGACCAGAACATCGCCCATCTCGAGCGCCGGCTGAACGTGCTGGCTCATGTCAACGGCAACCAGATCCGCCTGCGGGGCAACCGCGATGCCGTGAACCATGCCCGCCGCGTGATCGAGAACCTCTATTCGGCTGTCCGCAAGGGTCGCACCGTCGGGGTGGGCGATGTCGATGGCGCGATCGAGGAGACGGCGCTCCAGCGCGCGCTCTTCCCCGTGAAAAGCGAGCAGCCGGCGGATGCGAACAAGACCGCGCAGCAGGGCTTCGGCCATGTCGCCACGCGCAAGCGCGGACCTGTGAAGGCGCGCAACGCGGCTCAGGATGCCTATCTGCGCGTGCTCGCGCGCCATGAACTCACCTTCGCGGAAGGGCCCGCCGGCACCGGCAAGACCTGGCTCGCCGTGGGCCATGCCGTGCAATTGCTGGAAGCCGGGCATGTCGAGCGGCTCATTCTCTCGCGCCCCGCGGTGGAAGCCGGCGAGAAGATCGGCTTCCTGCCCGGCGACATGCGCGAGAAGGTCGATCCCTATCTGCGCCCGATCTACGATGCGCTTTACGACTTCATGGAGGGGCGCCTCGTGGAGCGTTCCCTGCAGACCGGCGTGATCGAGATCGCGCCGCTCGCCTTCATGCGCGGACGCACGCTGGCCAATGCCTTGATCCTGCTCGATGAAGCGCAGAACGCCTCCTCCATGCAGATGAAGATGTTCCTCACCCGCCTCGGCGAGGGTTCCCGGATGATCATCACGGGTGATCCGACGCAGATCGACCTTCCGCCGGGCCAGGTCTCGGGTTTCGCGGAGGCGATCGCGCTGCTCAAGGATGTCGAGGGGATCGGCCATGTGAAATTCGGCCACCAGCATGTGGTGCGGCACGATCTCGTGCGGCGCATCGTGCAGGCCTATGAGGAACGCGCGGCCGATCTGCCGCCCCAGCCGCGCCGTGGCTGAGATCGAGGTTCTGATCGAGGCTGATGGCTGGGGGAAACTGCCCCAGGCGGAGCTCTTGGCCCAGCGTGCCGGGCTCGCAGCCATCATCGCCGAAGGCGCGAACCCTCTGGCCTCTGTCGCCATTCTGCTGACCGATGACGCCGCGATGCAACGTCTCAATTCCCATTTCCGCGGCAAGGACAAGCCCACCAACGTGCTCTCCTTTCCCGCGCCGGCGAGGCTGCCCGGAGCGGGGAATGCGGAATCACTCTTCCTTGGAGACCTCGCGCTGGGCTATGAAACATGCTCGGCCGAAGCTCTGGCCGAAGAAAAGAGTCTCGGCGATCACCTGTCCCATCTCGTGGTGCATGGCATGTTGCACCTGATGGGCCATGATCACGAGACGGAGGCGGAAGCCGAGGAGATGGAGGGGCGCGAACGCGCGATCCTTGCATCCCTGGGCATTCGCGATCCTTATGCGGGCGCGGAAGGGGGCGCCACTGGATGAGTAGTGACAATCCGGCGGAACGCGGCAGCGTGCCGGACAACAAGGGCAAGGAGCCGCCAAGGGAGCGTGAGGCGAAGGAGTCCCTGAAGGATTCCGGGCGCGATTCCTGGGTCGATCGCTTCAAGATCGCGCTTGGGCTGAAGCCGGCTCATTCCATCCGTGATGACCTCGAGGATGCCCTCGAGGAGCAGGATGCCGAGGGCGACAATGACAGCTTCACGTCCGAGGAGCGCCGCATCCTGCGCAACCTCCTCGATGCGCGTGATACCCGCGTGGCGGATGTGATGGTCCCGCGCAGCGCGATCATCGGCATTTCCGAGGACGCGACCTTCGGGGACCTGAAAGCCCTGTTCCTCTCGGCCGGCCATTCGCGCCTGCCGGTCTATGGCGAAACCCTCGATGATCCCAAGGGCATGGTCCATATCCGCGATGTCTTCGTGCGCATGGAGAGCCTGGCATCCGGCACCACGGTGGGGAAAAGCGGCCTCGTGCGCCCGGTGCTGTTCGCGCCGGTTTCGAAGCCCGCGCTCGACCTGCTGGTGGACATGCAGCGCCAGCGCATCCACATGGCGCTCGTGATCGATGAATATGGCGAGACCGATGGCCTTGTCTCCCTGGAAGACCTGATCGAGATCATTGTCGGGAATATCGAGGACGAGCATGATCAATCGGATGATGTCCGCATCGAGGCCCTTCCGAATGGCGATCTGCTCGTTGACTCGCAGGCCGATCTCGATGAGGTCGCGCTGCGGCTGGGCCTTCGGATCGAGCCTGACGAGGGCGACCAGCCGGTCTCCACCGTCGGCGGCTATGTCGCGGCCCTGCTCGGGCGCCTGCCGGCCAAAGGCGAGAGCCTCGCTGCGCCCAACGGGCTGATCTTCACCGTGATCGAGGGTGATGCGCGGCGCATGCGCAAGCTCCGCATCGCCCGGCCGCCGGGCGACGACAGCGGTTGATGCCGCATCGGACAGAACAAGAAACGCTTTTGCGCGTCCGCTTTTGGTGATTCGCTGCCGCGCTGATGATTCGCGACGGGAGAAACGGTTTGGGCTGGGCGGATTTCTGGCAGGAATGGCGCGCCCATCGTTTCGCGCTTCCCTATCTCGCCGGGCACATCGCGCTGCTGGAAGGGCGCGCGCGCGCATCCATGGCCTTCCTCTCCGGGCTTCTGGCCGCGCTGGCGCTGCCGCCGGTCAGTGCGCTGCCGGCCCTTGCCATCGCTTTCCCGCTGCTGGTCTGGCTCGTCGACGGCGCGAGCGAGGGCGGTTTCCGCCGCATGATGCGTGTGGCCTTCCTCATCGGCTGGTGCTTCGGCTTCGGCTATTTCCTGGGCGGATTGTGGTGGCTGGGCGCGGCCTTCATCATCGGCGGCGAGCAATTTGTCTGGCTCCTGCCGCTCGGCGTCGTCGGTCTACCGGCGGGGCTCGCTTTCTTCCCGGCCTTCGGCGTGATGATCGCGCGCTTGATCTGGTCCGCCGGACCCTTTCGCTTCGCGTCCCTCGCCTTCGGCCTGGGCGCATCCGAATGGGCGCGGGCGCAATGGTTCACGGGATTTCCGTGGAACGGCTTCGGGCAGGTTTTCTCCGATCATCTTTGGCTCGCGCAGGGCGCGGCGCTGATCGGCGCGGAAGGGCTGGGGCTCTTCGCGCTGGTTGTCTTTGCCACGCCCGCCGCTTTGGGCACTGGCCGCAGCCTGGCAGGGCGCACGCTGCCGGTCGTACTGGCCGTCCTGGCGCTTGCTGCGCTGGCGACCTACGGCGCCTGGCGCCTCGCGCCGACCGGCGGGCTGAAGCCTGATCTCGCGACCCTGCCGATCGTCCCGGACGTGAAGATCCGGATCGTGCAGCCGAATATCGCTCAGGAAGACAAGAATCGCGGCGGCTCGGGCTCCGAAATCCTGCGGCGCTACCTCGAGCTGAGCGACCGCGCGACGGGTGCCCATGCGCGGGGCCTCGCCGATGTGACGCATCTCTTCTGGCCGGAAGCCGCCTTCCCGTTCATCCTTGATCGCGAACCCCGCGCCATCGAGGCGATCGCGAGGGCGCTGGCACCGGGGGGCACGATTCTCGTGACGGGCGCCATCCGCGCCGAGGAGGCACCGGAAACGGCGCGGCGTTTCCGGTTCTACAATTCCATCCAGATGCTGGATCGCGATGGCCTGCAGGCAACCTATGACAAGCTGCATCTCGTGCCGTTCGGGGAATATCTGCCCTTCGAAAACCTGTTGCGCGGCATGGGCCTGGAGCAATTCGTGCGCGTGATCGGCGGGTTTTCGGCCAGCGAGCGGCGCAGGCCGCTGGATATTCCGGGCCTGCCCGGCAGCCTGCCGATGATCTGCTTCGAGACGATCTTCCCGCATGCGCTCGCCCCGGCCGAGGGGAGCCGGCCCGTCATGGTGAATGTCACCAACGATGCCTGGTTCGGTCCCACATCGGGTCCCTACCAGCATTTTGCGCAGGCCCGCCTGCGGGCGATCGAATTCGGGCTGCCGATGATCCGGGCGGCAAATAGCGGCATCTCCGCCGTCATCGATCCCTTCGGTCGCATCGTTGCGCGGGGACCGCTTGGCGAAACCGATGTGATCGATGCTCCCTTGCCGGCGCCGGGGTATCAAACGTTGTATCTCCAGACGATTTGGTATAGTTACGCTACCGTGATGATTCTGCTGGGGGCAGCAGGGTCTCTAGGGTTCGGTTTGCAGCGTTGGAACCGGAGGCGCCGTTCGCGCAGGGATGGAAGCCAAATGCTTGCACGCCTTCTGGAAACCTAGGGAGAAGAAGCTGAGGGATTTTGTTATCCGAGCCTCTTCTGACATCAGGAGTGCGTCGCTGATGGGCTCGTCCTGCCTGCGTCCACATGGCAATCATCGCGAGGAGTTCGGAAGAGTATGCGCGCAGAAGACAGCAGCCTGAAAAAAGCCCCCGGTGATTTCGACCGTCATGTCGGGCGACGGATTCGAATGCGGCGCATCCAGGTTGGCCTGAGCCAGGAGCGACTGGCGGATTCCCTTGGCGTGACCTTTCAGCAGGTTCAGAAATACGAGAAGGGCGCGAATCGTATCACGATGAGCCGCATGCGCATCGTGTCTCAGGTGCTCGGCGTGCCGATGGCCTATTTCACCGAAGGCGCTCCAGGCGAGGAAGCCAATGGAATTGGCGGCGGTTTCGCGGAAGCCCGGCAGTCCGAGTTTGCCTCCGAACTGTTCTCGAGCCCTGAAGGTCTGGCGCTTGCCCGCGCTTTTGCCTCCATCGAGGATCCCAGGTTGCGCCGACGAGTCGTCGATCTCGTCACCACCCTGGCGGATGGGCAGCGCAAGGGGTGAGACTTGCGTTCGCGGAACGCGCCCAAATCGTTCTTTTCAACGAACTCGTTCGCCAGAACACCTTGACCTTTCGCCGAACTTCGCTTTAGAGACGCGCCCATCTGCCGGGACGGGCACCTTTTTCATGCCCATCCTTCCCGCCTCTCAGCGACAGGAGCCTTTCGTGGCGCGGTCTTCTTATCTTTTCACGTCGGAATCGGTGTCTGAAGGTCATCCGGACAAGGTCTGTGACCGCATCTCCGACGAGGTGGTCGATCTGTTCTTCAGGGAAGCCGCCAAGGCCGGCATGGATGCCGCCCAGGTGCGCGTGGCCTGCGAGACGCTCGCAACCACCAACCGCGTCGTGATCGCCGGCGAGGTCCGCACCTCGCTCGACGAGAAGACCATGAAATCGAAGGTGAAGAGCGTCGCCCGCAAGGCGATCCGCGCCATCGGCTACGAGCAGGACGGCTTCCACTGGAAGAAGGTCAAGATCGACGTTCTGCTGCACCCGCAATCGGCACATATCGCGCAGGGCGTCGATGCCTCCGGCAACAAGGACGAGGGGGCGGGCGACCAGGGCATCATGTTCGGTTACGCCTGCCGCGAGACCCCGGAACTGATGCCGGCGCCGCTCTATTACTCCCACAAGATCCTCGAGGTCCTTTCGGCGCTGCGCCACAAGGGCGAGCGCGGCTGCGACAAGCTTGGCCCGGATGCGAAGAGCCAGGTGACCGTGCGCTACGAAAACGGCAAGCCCGTGGGCGTGACGCAGATCGTGCTTTCCACGCAGCATCTCGACGAGAAGCTCACCTCCAGGGATGTCCAGAAGATCGTCGAGCCGATCATCCGCGAGGTTCTGCCCGAAGGCTGGATCGGCAAGGATACCGTCTGGCACGTCAATCCGACGGGCAAGTTCGTGATCGGCGGCCCGGATGGTGATGCGGGCCTCACCGGCCGCAAGATCATCGTGGACACCTATGGCGGTGCGGCCCCGCATGGCGGCGGCGCGTTCTCGGGCAAGGACCCCACGAAGGTCGACCGTTCCGCAGCCTATGCCGCGCGCTATCTTGCGAAGAACGTGGTCGCGGCCGGCCTGGCTGATCGCTGCACGATCCAGGTCGCCTATGCGATCGGCGTCTCGCAGCCGCTCTCGGTCTATGTCGATCTGCATGGCACGGCCAAGGGCAAGGTGACGGAAGCCGCGCTCGAGAAGGTGCTGCCGGAGATCATGGATCTTTCCCCGCGTGGCATTCGCACGCATCTCGCCCTCAACAAGGCGATCTATGCGCGCACTGCGGCCTATGGCCATTTCGGCCGCAAGCCGACGCGTGACGGCGGCTTCTCCTGGGAGAAGACCGACCTCGTCCCGGCGCTGAAGAAGGCGGTCGCGGCGCTCTCGTGAGCCCCGACGGCGCTTCCGATGATCAGAATGCAACCGGCGCGGCAAGCCCGCGCCGGAAAATTTTTGGGCGCGCGAAGGGCAAGGCATTGCGGCCCGCGCAGAGCCAGCGGCTCGCGGACATCCTCCCCCGGATCGAGATCGATCTCGAACGGCTGAAGGCCGGCCCTGCCGCGCTGTTTCCGGCCGCGCCGAAGCGGGTGGTTCTGGAAATCGGCTTCGGCGGTGGCGAACATCTTGCCGCCATGGCGAAATCCGAACCGGAATCCGGGTTTCTCGGCGTGGAGCCCTTCCTCAACGGTGTCGCCAAGCTTCTGCGGCAGGTCGAGGCCGACAACCTCCAAAACCTGCGTCTCCTGCGCGGCGACGGGCGCGAGGTGCTCGCGCGCCTGCCGGATGCCAGCCTCGATGCGGTCTACCTTCTCTATCCCGATCCCTGGCCGAAGCGCCGCCAGCGCAAGCGCCGCATCGTCGATGCGGCTTTCGTGGCCGAGCTGGCGCGCGTGATCCGCCCCGGAGGGGAATTCCGTTTTGCTTCGGACATTGACGATTATGTCGGCTGGACACTCGCCCGCGTTCTGCCGAACCGGGACTTCCAGTGGCTTGCCCGCAAGGACGCGGATTGGCGCGAGCCCTGGGCCGGCTGGCACCGCACGCGCTACGAGGCCAAGGCCATTCGCGAGGGGCGCGTGCCAAGCTATCTGCGCTTCATGAAGCGCGGCGCTTGATTCTGCGCCCAATCGGGCGTATTGACACGCGCATCAATCTCAATTCATGCGATCTGCAGAGTGAGAGTGGGCCGGTGACGGACCCGCTTTTTTCGGTTTACAGGGCATGACGAGGTTCAACAACCCGAAGCCCGATGACCGAAACGACCCAGCCCCTCCCGCCCGTGATTGAAGCTGATCTCGACGAACCGCGTCTCATCCATGAGAGCGGCCCGGCTCAGCGCGTGGCCCGCCTGGTGGAGCCGATCGTGAAGAGCCTGGGCTATCGCCTCGTGCGGGTGAAGATTACCCCGCAGAATGGCTGCACCGTGCAGATCATGGCCGAGCGCCCGGATGGCTCCTTCACAGTCGAGGATTGCGAGGCGACGAGCAGGGCGCTCTCTCCGCTGCTCGATGTCGAGGAGCCGGTGCAAGGCGCCTACAACCTCGAAGTATCATCGCCGGGCATCGATCGGCCGCTGGTGCGCATTTCCGATTTCGCACGCTGGACCGGCTTCGAGGCCAAGGTCGAGATGGCGATGATGCTGAACGGCCGGAAGCGCTTCCGCGGCCCGCTCGAAGGCGTCGAGGGCGAAACACTCCGCATCGGCCTGCCGGACGCGCCGGAGGACAGCCCGAAATTCGCGCTCATTCCCATCCGCGAGATCGGCGAGGCCCGTCTCGTGCTGACGGATGAGGTCATCGCGGAATCGCTCTATCGCACGAAGCTCGCCCTGCGCTCGCTCGAAGGCGAGGATGCGGACGAGGCGAGCGAACAAGCCGAAAAACCCAACCGCTACCGCCCGGGCCCGCGCCCGCAGAAGCAGCGGCCCAAACCCGATCCCCGCAACCCGAAGCGGTCGCGCTAGAGCCTGATCCAAAAAGTGGACACCGGTTTTTGGACAAATCAGGCGACAAGACAGAGACGTTAAACACGACATCTTTCAGGAGGAACCCATGGTCATTTCCGCAAACCGGCTGGAGCTTCTCCAGATCGCCGATGCGGTCGCCCGCGAGAAGCTGATCGACCGCTCGATCGTGCTCGGCGCGCTGGAAGATGCCTATGCGCGCGCCGCGCGGCAGCGTTATGGCGCCGAAACCGATATCAAGGCCGAGATCAGCCCGAAGACCGGTGAAATCCGCCTGACCCGGCTGATGCATGTGGTCGATAACGTCGAGAATCCCTCGCGCGAGATCGACCTCGCCACCGCCAAGCGCCGCGACCCCGCTGCCGAGATCGGCTCGATCTTCGCGGACACGCTGCCGCCCGTCGATTTCGGCCGCATCTCCGCGCAGAGCGCCAAGCAGGTCATCGTGCAGAAGGTGCGCGAGGCCGAGCGCGACAAGCAGTTCGACGAGTTCAAGGATCGCGTGGGCGATATCCTCAACGGCGTCGTGAAGCGCGTGGAATATGGAAATGTCATCATTGATCTCGGCAAGGGCGAAGGCATCATCCGCCGCGACGAGCTGATCCCCCGCGAGGTCTTCCGTCCGGGCGATCGCATTCGGGCCTATCTCTATGATGTTCGCCGCGAGGCGCGCGGTCCGCAGATCTTCCTCTCCCGCACGCATCCCATGTTCATGGCCCGCCTCTTCGGGCAGGAAGTGCCGGAAATCTACGATGGCATCATCGAGATCAAGGCCGTGGCGCGTGATCCCGGCTCGCGCGCGAAGATCGCGGTCATTTCCCGCGACAGCTCCATCGATCCCGTCGGCGCCTGCGTGGGTATGCGCGGTTCGCGCGTTCAGGCCGTGGTGCAGGAGCTCCAGGGCGAGCGCGTCGACATCATCCCGTGGTCCGACAATGTGGCGACCTTCATCGTGAACGCGTTGCAGCCGGCGGAAGTGGCGAAGGTCGTGCTCGACGAGGAGAGCGAACGCATCGAGGTTGTCGTCCCGGATGACCAGCTCTCGCTCGCCATCGGGCGTCGTGGCCAGAATGTGCGCCTCGCCTCCCAGCTCACCGGCTGGTCCATCGACATCCTCACGGAAGCCGAGGAGAGCGAGCGTCGCCAGAAGGAATTCCTTGAGCGCTCGAAGCTTTTCTGCGAGGCGCTCAATGTGGACGAAATGGTTGGCCAGCTTCTCGCCTCCGAAGGCTTCGCGACCATCGAGGAAATCGCCTATGTCGATCGCTCGGATGTGTTGAACATCGAGGGCTTCGACGAGGACACGGCGGACGAACTGCAGCGCCGCGCGCAGACCTTCCTCGCAGAGCAGGAAGCGGCCCGGCAGGCCCGGCGCAAGGAACTCGGTGTCGAGGATGAGCTCGGCACCGTTCCGGGCGTTACCTCGGCGATGCTCGTGGCCTTCGGCGAGAATGACGTGAAGTCCCTCGAGGATCTCGCGGGATGCGCGACCGATGATCTCGTCGGCTGGACAGAGAAGAAGGGTGGCGAAACCGTGCGCGAGCCCGGTTTCCTCTCCGATCTCGGCGTGAGCCGCGACGAGGCCGAAGCGATCATCATGGCGGCGCGCGTGGCGGCTGGCTGGGTCGAGGCCGCGGATGAATTGGCCGAGGAGGCCCAGGAAACGGCGTGACCGAACCCGATATTCCTCCTGCCGAAACATTGAGCGCGGATCGCGCCGCCACGATGCGGATGTGCGCGGTGACGCGTGTGGTTCGCCCGGTGGCGGAGCTTATCCGCTTCGTGGCGGGGCCGGATGGAAGCGTGGTGCCGGATATCCGGAGCAAGCTTCCGGGGCGCGGGGTCTGGGTCTCGAACAGCCGCGCGACGCTCGAGCAGGCCATGCGCCGCAAGGTCTTCGCCCGCGCGCTGAAGGTCGGGGTGACCTGCCCGTCCGATCTTGCGGAACAGGTGGAGCGGCTCCTGAAGCAGGATGCGCTGCAGATGCTCGCGATCGCGAACAAGGCCGGCGCGGTCGTGACCGGTTTCGACAAGATCGAGGGCATGAAGGGCGCGATTGCCGTGCTGGTGCAGGCATGGGACGGCTCGCTGGCTGAAAGGCGGCGCTTGCAGGGATATCTGCGCGGTCGTGGGGCGGACCGGGCTGATCCGCCAGTGGTTCAAGGCTTTGCTGCCGATGAATTAGCGCTGTCCTTGGGGCGTCAACATGTGATACATGCCGCGCTCAGGTCGCAGGAAGCGAGTTCGGCCTTTCTGGCCCGCGCGCGGCGACTGGATGAATTCCGGGTTGGCGACCCGGCTGCCCCGGGCGGCTCCGCCCCGGACGCCGTGCCTGCCGAGGCGTTGGATTTTTCACGATCCTGACGCGGAACGCACCTTTCCGATCCCGGATCGGATGCGGACTCCGTGGCGGGTCCTTTTGGACGTGGTCAGGGCGGCATGGGGCCGCGCGGGGATCACGGGTCCGGTTCGTGCGAGGGTCGCGCGGCCGGGCTGACGGGAACGGGTTATGAGGACGACGGAAAGCGAATGGCGGACAATAACGACACGGGCGACAAGAAGCTGACGGTCGGCGGGGGCAAGACCCTTTCGCTGAAGCGTCCGATCGAGACGGGCATCGTCAAGCAGAGTTTCTCGCATGGCCGCACCAATGCGGTCGTCGTCGAGACGGTGAAGCGCCGTCCCGGCCCGGTCGAGGCGCGCCCCGGAAAGCCTGTTTTCACGGAAACCAAGGCCCAGCCGGTTCCGCCGCCGCCGCGCCCGCCCGTGCCGGAAGCGCCGGCGCCCCGCGCCCCGGAGACCCATCACAACCTCACCAATGCCGAGGCCGATCGCCGCGCCCAGGTTCTCGCGGAGGCCCGCCGCCGCGAGGAGGAAGAACGCCGTCGCCAGGAACAGGAGCGCCGCGAACGCGAGGAGCGCGCCGCCGCCGAGGCGCGCCGTCGCGAGCAGGAAGCCGCTGCCCAGAAGGCCGCCGCCGCCGCGCCATCCCCCGCGCCGGAAGCGCCGCGCGCCCAGCCTCAGCCTGCCCCTGTCGCGTCAGCCCCTGTCGCGCCAGCACCGGCTCCTGCCCAGCCCGTGGCGGCCGCGCCTGCGCCGCAGATGCAGCGCCCCGCGCCATCGGATCGCCCGCGTCATGATGCGCCCCAGCGCGATTTCGGCCAGCGTCCGCCGCGGCTCGACGGCAACAATTTCAACCGCTCCGGCGAAGCTGGCGCGCCGCGTCGCGAGGGCGGGGATCGCGGTGCTCCGCGCGAAGGCGGGTTCCGCCCGCGTGAAGGGGGTGCCCCGCGTGAAGGGGGTGGCTTCCGGCCCCGTGGCGAAGGGGGCGCCCCGCGTGAAGGTGGGGGTTTCCGGCCTCGTGGCGAGGGCGGTGGTTTCAGCCGCGAGGGTGCTGCGCCACGCCGCTTTGATGGCCCGCGCGGCGAGGGTGGACCCCGCCGCGATGGGGATCGTCCGCAGGGCACGGTGCGCCTCGGCTTCGGACCGAGGCCCGGCCAGGCGCCGGCTGGCGGGCTCTCGGCCCGTGGTCCGGGTGGTCCGCGTCTCGGCGGCGGCGCCCCTCCGGCGGTCAGCCCGGAATTCGGCGACATTCGTCCGCAGCGCCAGCCCGGTGCGGTGCCCCCGCGCAAGCCGGCCGATTTCGACGACGAGGATGCGCCCCGCAAGGCGAATGTGAAGCTCCCGGCTCCCGGCCGCGCCGAGAAGCCGAAGCCCGGCATGGAAAAGGCGCGTGGCCGCCTCACCATTTCGTCCGTCACCTCGGATGAGGATGAGCGCCAGCGTTCCGTGGCGGCGTTCAAGCGCCGCGTGCAGCGCATGAAGGGCCATCAGAACCATGAATCGCGCGAGAAGATCGTGCGCGAGGTCGTTCTGCCCGAGACGATCACCATCCAGGAACTCGCGAACCGCATGTCGGAGCGCGGCGTGGATGTGATCCGCCTGCTCATGAAGATGGGCCAGATGCACAAGATCACCGACACGATCGACGCGGATACCGCGCAGCTCGTGGCGGAGGAGATGGGCCACACGGTGAAGCGCGTCTCGGATGCGGATGTGGAAGAAGGCCTCTTCGGCGAGGCCGACGAGACGGGGGATCAGGTCTCCCGTCCGCCGGTTGTCACCATCATGGGCCATGTCGACCACGGCAAGACCTCGCTGCTGGACGCGATCCGCAAGACCAATGTCGTGAAGGGCGAGGCCGGTGGCATCACCCAGCATATCGGTGCCTATCAGGTCACAAGCCCGCTCGGCGGCAAGATCACCTTCATCGACACGCCGGGCCATGCGGCCTTCACGGCGATGCGCGCTCGCGGTGCCCGCGTCACGGATATCGTGGTGCTGGTGGTGGCGGCGGATGACGGCGTGATGCCGCAGACGATCGAGGCCATCAACCACGCCAAGGCGGCGAAGGTGCCGATGATCGTGGCGATCAACAAGATCGACAAGCCGGAAGCCAAGCCGGAGCGCGTGCGCACCGAGTTGCTCCAGCACGATGTGCAGGTGGAAAGCATGGGCGGCGAAACGCTCGAGATCGAGGTTTCGGCCAAGGCCGGAACCAATCTCGACAAGCTGCTCGAAACCATCCAGCTGCAGGCCGAAGTGCTCGATCTCAAGGCCAATCCCGAGCGTGCCGCCGAAGGCACGGTCATCGAGGCGAAGCTTGATCGCGGCCGCGGTCCGGTTGCGACCGTGCTCATCGAGCGCGGCACGCTGAAACAGGGCGATATCGTGGTCGCCGGTTCGGATTGGGGTCGCGTGCGCGCATTGGTCAACGACCAGGGCGAGCAGGTCACTTCGGCCGGCCCGTCGGTTCCGGTGGAGGTGCTTGGCTTCAACGGCGCGCCGGAAGCCGGTGACCGCCTCGCGGTGGTCGAGAACGAAGCGCGCGCCCGCGAGATCACCGAATATCGCGAGCGCCTGAAGCGCGACAAGGCAGCAGCACGCGGCGGCGGCACCGGCCGGAGCCTCGTCGAGCTGATGAAGGCCGCCAAGGATGGCGCGGGAAAGAAGGAATTCCCCCTCGTCATCAAGGGCGACGTGCAGGGTTCGGTGGAAGCGATCGCCGCCTCGGTCGAAAAGCTCGGCAACGACGAGGTGCGCGCCCGTGTGCTCCACACCGCCGTTGGCGGCGTCACGGAGTCGGATATCACGCTGGCTCAGGCCACCGGTGCCGTGGTGGTGGCGTTCAACGTGCGTGCCCACAAGGAGGCCCGCGAGGCTGCCGAGCGCGCGGGCGTCGAGATCCGCTACTACTCGATCATCTATGACCTCGTGGATGACGTGAAACAGGCCATGTCTGGCCTGCTCGCGCCGACGGTCCGCGAGACCATGATGGGCAATGCCGAGATCAAGCAGGTCTTCAACATCACGAAGGTCGGCAACATCGCGGGCTGCCTGGTCACCGATGGCAAGGTCGAGCGCGGCATGGGCGTTCGCCTGATCCGCGACAATGTCGTGATCCACGAGGGCACGCTGAAGACGCTGAAGCGCTTCAAGGACGAGGTGAAGGAAGTCCAGGTCGGGCAGGAATGCGGCATGGCCTTCACCAACTACGAAGACATGCGCGCCGGCGACGTCATCGAGTGCTTCCGCACCGAGGAGATCAAGCGGAGCCTCTGAGTTTCGCTTGCCGAAAAGATGGGTCGGGTGTGCGGGTCCAAACCCCGCCGCCCGCTTGGAGCATGATCCCAAAAAGTGGAATCCGGTTTTTGGCGAGATCATGCGACATGACAAAGAGATAGAGCCTGTTTGAATTCGGGTGAAGCAAAACAGGCTCTAGAAGGATTTTTCCATGCGCCCCACCCAGCCCTCCAAGGGCCCTTCCCAGCGCCAGCTTCGCGTGGGCGAGCACGCTTTAGTGGCGTTGCTGATCCTTCTTTTTCTGATCAATAGCATGCCGACTGCAATTGCCGAGGTATGCGATAAGGTTGTGGGCGAGCATTGGACGCGCGCGGATGGTCCTGTGTCGACCGTACCTTTTGGCGGGTTTCACGTTCTGAAGGCGCCCGTGGTCGCACTCCTACTGATGAGCTCGATTGCGGCAGCCGTGGTCGTTCGGTTCCGGCGCGCAAGAAGATCGATGGCTCTGTTTTTTGCAATTCTCTGCGCCTTCCTGGCTGGGTTGTTGGTTGCGCTCGGCATTTATGAGCTCCACCTGATAAATTCTGGAGAACCGGTCACACTTGCGGCGATCAGAGAGGGCTGTGTGACCACTAGCCCTACAGGCGGCATCGAAGGGCCGGCGGTGATCTTCGTGGTATCGGCGCTTTGCTTCTGGGTTTGGTACAACCACCAAGAAAAAGGCGTCGCTTCATGAGGCCCACCCAGCCCTCCAAGGGCCCTTCCCAGCGCCAGCTTCGCGTGGGCGAACAGGTGCGCCATGCGCTTTCCGATGCGCTGGCGCGCGGCGAGGCGCCGGACCCTGCGCTCGATGGCTTCATCATCTCGGTGCTCGAGGTCAGGATGTCGCCGGATCTGAAGCTCGCGACTGCGCTCATCATGCCGCTGGGCGGCAAGGGTGAGAAGGAGGCGATTGCCGCGCTCAATCGCAACGCGAAGGCCCTGCGTGGTGCGGTCTCGCGGCGGCTGCGCGGCATGAAATTCGCGCCGGACCTGCGTTTCCGCATCGATGACCGCTACGACGAAGCCGCGCGCATCGAGAAGATCTTTGCCCAGGAGCGCGTGAAGCGCGATCTTAAGGAAAATGACCTGCGCGTGAAGCGCGACCTTAAGGAAAATGACCTGCGCGTGAAGCGCGATCTCGCGTCCAGGCGCGGCTCCGAAACGGACGAGAATGATGAATAGCCCGAAAGACAACGGCCAGCCGCGCCCCAAGAAGCGCGATGTTCATGGCTGGCTGATCCTCGACAAGCCGGTCGGCATGACCTCCACCCACGCCGTGGCGATCGTGAAGCGCGTCTTTCGCGCGAAGAAGGCGGGCCATGCCGGCACGCTCGATCCGCTGGCCTCGGGCTGCCTGCCGATCGCGCTGGGCGAGGCCACGAAGACCGTGCCTTACGTGATGGATGGCGAGAAGGCCTACCGGTTCGAGGTGACCTGGGGCACTGAAACCACCACCGACGACACCGAAGGCACCGCGACGAAGACCTCCGACAAGCGCCCGAGCCGCGCGGAGGTGGAAGCCCTGCTGCCGCTTTTCACCGGGGTGATCCAGCAGGTGCCGCCGCAATTCTCGGCGATCAAGATCGATGGCGAGCGCGCCTATGATCTCGCACGCGAAGGCGAGACAGTCGCGCTCGAGGCGCGCGAAGTGGAAATCGACCGGCTGGGCATCATCAGCCATGACGATCGGGCCACGGTGCTCGAAGCCGAATGCGGCAAGGGCACCTATGTGCGCGCCATCGCACGCGATCTCGGCCGCGCGCTGGGCTGCTACGGCCATGTGACGGCTTTGCGCCGCACGCGCGTCGGCCCGTTTGTCGAGGATATCTTCGTCTCTGCCGAGGATCTCACCCGCGAAATCGCCGATCCGGCCGAGCGCGAGGCGCATCTTGCCGGGCTCATCGCGCCGGTCGAGCGGGGGCTCGATGAACTGCCGAGCGTCACCGTCACGGGCGGGGACGCCGCGCGCCTGCGCCGCGGGCAGGGCATCATCCTGCGCGGGCGCGACGCGCCGGTGATGGAAGGTCATGTGACGGTGTTTTCCGGCCCCGATCTCGTGGCCATCGGCGACATGCAGGGCGCGGAGTTACGGCCGCATCGCGTGTTCCAGTTCGCGGGCTGAGGCCCAAGCGAGAATAGGCTGGCCTTTTCCTCCAAAGGCTTGTATAGGGCCAATCCGCGTCAGGGGCCGCTTCAGCGGCCATGTCCTCGCGCTTTCTCAGCCTCGCTGGACGACATCCCGGCCTGGCTCCGTTTCCAACCTCAGGAGGTTTCGATGTCGGTCACTGCCGAGCGCAAGGCTCAGATCATCTCGGATTTCGCCACGAAGTCTGGCGATACCGGTTCGCCGGAAGTGCAGGTTGCGATCCTCTCGGAGCGCATCGTGAATCTCACGGAGCACTTCAAGGCGCACAAGAAGGACAACCATTCGCGTCGCGGGCTTCTGCAGATGGTTTCCCAGCGCCGTTCGCTGCTCGATTACCTGAAGAGGAAGGACGAGGGCCGTTATCAGGCTCTCATCCAGCGGCTGGGCATCCGCCGCTGAACTTCGAAGGGGGTGTGGGCCTTCCGCCCGCGCCTCTTTCTTCCGAACGGGACGGAATGGTCCGCCCCGTTCGACATATTGCGCGAAACCCGACGTGTCCATGGCAGGATCGCCGGGGGCTTCGCTGGCCAGCAAGGCCGGATCGCCGGAGCCTCCCGCCGTCTTGCCCATGGGTTCGGGCGCGCCTCGCGCGTCACGCGAGTGCCATGCCGGGCGATCCCCATCGCCTCGGCCGTTTTGCGCATAACCCGCTATGCCGCCCGGAGGGTCCGGCGCGGCCACGACAGGACAAGACATGTTCGATATTCAACGCAAGACCATCACCTGGGCCGGCCGCAAGCTGACGCTCGAATCCGGCCGCATCGCCCGCCAGGCGGATGGTGCCGTGCTCGCCACCTATGGCGAGACCACCGTACTCGCCACCGTCGTTTCCGCGAAAGAGCCGAAGCCGGGCGTGGATTTCTTCCCGCTCACCGTGAACTACCAGGAAAAGACCTTCGCCGCGGGGCGCATTCCCGGCGGCTACTTCAAGCGTGAGGGACGCCCCAGCGAGCGCGAGACGCTGGTCTCCCGCCTGATCGATCGCCCGATCCGCCCGCTCTTCGTCGACGGTTACCGCAACGATACGCAGGTAATCGTGACGGTTCTCAGCCACGATCTCGAGAATGATCCGGATATCGTTGCGATGGTCGCGGCCTCGGCCGCGCTGACGCTCTCCGGCGTGCCCTTCATGGGCCCGGTTGGCGCGGCGCGTGTCGCCTATATCAACGGCGAATACGTGCTCAACCCCACGCTGGAGCAGATGAAAGAGACGAAGCTCGATCTCGTCGTCGCCGGCACGGCCGATGCGGTGCTGATGGTCGAATCCGAAGCGCAGGAACTGCCCGAGGACGTGATGCTCGGCGCGGTGGTCGCGGGCCAGAAGGGCTGGCAGCCGGTGATCGAGATGATCATCGCGCTGGCCGAGCGCGCCGCGAAGGAGCCCCGTCATTTCGAGCCGGCCGATCTCTCGCCCATCGAGAAGGCGATGCTCGCCATTGCCGAGACCGATCTGCGCGAGGCCTACAGGATCGTCGACAAGCAGAAGCGCTATTCGGCCGTCGATGCCGTGAAGGCCAAGGTGATGACCGCTCTGTTCCCGGAGGGCGAGGAGCCGAAATTCGACAAGGAGCAGGTGAAGGTCGTCTTCAAGGAACTTCAGGCGAAGATCGTTCGCTGGAACATCCTCGATACCAAGAGCCGCATCGATGGCCGCGGCCTCGAAGATGTCCGCAACATTGTCTCGGAAGTGGGCCTGCTGCCCCGCACCCATGGCTCGGCGCTCTTCACGCGCGGCGAGACGCAGGCGCTGGTCGTGGCCACACTCGGCACCGGCGATGACGAGCAGATGATCGACGATCTCGAGGGCACCCGCCACGAGCGCTTCATGCTGCACTACAATTTCCCGCCCTATTCCGTGGGCGAGACGGGCCGCATGGGCTCCCCGGGCCGCCGTGAAATCGGCCACGGCAAGCTCGCCTGGCGCGCGGTGCGTCCGATGCTGCCGGCGCCGCATGAATTTCCCTACACGATCCGCGTGGTCTCCGAGATCACCGAATCGAACGGCTCCTCCTCGATGGCGACCGTCTGCGGTGCTTCGCTCTCGATGATGGATGCCGGCGTGCCGCTGAAGGCGCCGGTGGCGGGCATCGCCATGGGTCTCATCCTTGAGGGTGACCGTTACGCGGTTCTCTCGGACATTCTGGGCGACGAGGATCATCTCGGCGACATGGATTTCAAGGTGGCCGGCACGGCGAACGGCGTGACCTCGCTGCAGATGGACATCAAGATCGCGGGCATCACCGAGGAGATCATGAAGGTCGCGCTGCATCAGGCGAAGGGCGGCCGCATGCATATCCTCGGCAAGATGGCCGAGGCGCTCAACGCGCCGCGCGGCGAGCTCGGCCAATATGCGCCGCGCATCGAGACCATCAAGATCAACCCGGACAAGATCCGTGAAGTCATCGGCTCCGGCGGCAAGGTGATCCGCGAGATCACCGAGAAGACCGGCACGAAGATCGACATCTCGGATGACGGCACCATCAAGGTCGCCTCGTCTGATGGCGAGAAGATCAAGGCCGCGCTGAACTGGATCAAGGGCATCGCTTCCGAGCCGGAAGTGGGCCAGATCTACGAAGGCACGGTGGTGAAGGTGATGGAATTCGGGGCCTTCGTGAACTTCTTCGGCTCCAAGGATGGCCTCGTCCACATCTCGCAGCTCGCACCCCGCAAGGTCGCGAATGTGAAGGATGTGGTGAAGGAAGGCGACAAGGTGAAGGTGAAGCTGATGGGCTTCGACGATCGCGGCAAGACCAAGCTGTCGATGAAGGTCGTGGATCAGGCCACCGGAGAAGACCTCGAGGCCAAGCAGAAGGCCGAGCGCGACGCCAGCAAGGGCGGCGACGAGGACTGAGCTTTCGCTTCTGTCCTTCCCGGCGGCCCATGAGGGCCGGGCGGGAATCTGGCGCGAAAAATGCGAAAGCCGCGGGAAACCGCGGCTTTTTTGTCGGCGGTCAGCTGGAACGGCCCGGTCTTGCAGCCTCCAGCAAGGCCGCGGTTGACAGAGCCGTCGCGAATTCCGCGGCAAGCGTTGCGAGATGCGCGCGATGCATGGTTTCCGCCGGAATAAGGGTGCCGTCGAGGTCCCGCTGGTCGAAGCAGAAACAGGCATCGGCCGCGAGGATCATGCGCCAGCCCATATTCGCGCCGGTGCGCACGGTGGTTGAGACGCACATGTCGGTGGAAATCCCGAAGACCACCACCTCTTCCGCCTGCAGACGCTTCAGCCGAAGGTCCAGATCCGTCCCGATAAAGGCCGAATTGACCGATTTCGTCACAAGGGCCTCGCTCTCCCGCGGCGAGAAACCGGGCCGGAACGCGTGGCCGGGCATGCCCGGCCCGAGCGTCGAGCCCGGAACGATCGAGTCATGCCGGACATGAATGACAGGCCAGCCGTTTTGCCGCCAGGCGGCGAGAAGCGCCAAGCCGTTTTCGTCGGCGGCGGGATTGTTGCGCGGCGGCCAGGGGGCTCCGTCAAATGCCCTCTGAAGGTCGACGGGAAGAAGAACGGTGCGAGAGCCGAGTTTCAGCATGGATTATCCTCATTCGTGTGGCTCCCTTCATTCCCCTCGGACCCTCCTTACCAATCCCGCAGTTGAACCGTCCAGCGTGTCGAGCCCCTCGCCGGTTCTTACCGGACCCTCGAGCTTCGTCGCGAGTTCTTTCCCCAGCTCCACGCCCCATTGGTCATAGGCATTGATGTTCCAGATCGCGGCTTCCACGAAAACGCGATGCTCATAGAGCGCGATCAGCTGGCCCAGCACAAAGGGCGTGAGGCGTTCAAAAACAATCGTGATCGACGGCCGGTCGCCCGGGAAGACGCGATGCGGATTGCCGCCAGCCTCGGCAAGCGTGCGTCCGCGCATCAGCGCCTGCGATTGCGCGAGGCAATTCGCGATGAGCAACGGCTGATGCGCGGATAGAGCTTTTTCAAACGCAAGATCTTCACGCGAACCGGAAGCCGCTTCGATCGATTTTGCTTTGAGCGCGGGATCATCCTCGCCCTTCGCGCCGAGCAGGAACTCGACCGGAATGATATCCGTTCCCTGATGGATGAGCTGGAAGAAGGCGTGCTGGCCATTCGTGCCCGGTTCGCCCCAGACGATCGGGCCGGTGACCGTCGCCACGGGCTCGCCCTCGCGTGTCACGCGCTTGCCGTTCGATTCCATGTCGAGCTGCTGGAGATAGGCAGGAAAGCGTGAGAGGCGCTGGGCGTAGGGAATGATCGCGCGGCTGGCATGGCCGCAGAGATTGCGATGCCAGATGCCGATCAGGCCGAGCAGCATCGGCAGGTTCTTCTTCGGTTCGGCTTCGCGGAAATGCCGGTCCATCGCATGGCCACCTGCAAGGAATTCCGCGAAACGCTCCGGCCCGGCAGCGATCATCAGCGGCAGGCCGATCGACGACCAGACCGAATAGCGCCCCCCAACCCAATCCCAGAAGCCGAACATGCGCGAGGCCGGAATGCCGAAGGCCTCGACCTTCTCGCGCGCGGTCGAGACGGCCGCGAAATGATCGGAAACCGCCTGTTCGCCCAAGGCCCTGGCCAGCCAGGCCCGTGCCGAGCGGGCATTCGTCATGGTCTCGATGGTGGTGAAGGTCTTGGATGCGATGATGAACAAGGTTCGGGTCGGATCGAGCCCCTTCAGCACATCCGCGAGATGCGCGCCATCGACATTGGAAACGAAATGCAGGCGCGGGCCATCATGAAACGACCGGAGGGCCTCCACCGCCATGACGGGACCGAGATCGGACCCGCCGATGCCGATATTCACGACATCCGTGAAGGCACCGCCCGCGCCGGCGATCTTGCCGCCGCGCACGTCCCTCGCGAAGGCGAAGCAGGCTTCGCGCATGGCGAGCACATCCGCCATCACATCCTGCCCGTCCAGCGTGAACCCCGCGCCCTTCGGCGCGCGGATCGCCGCGTGCAGCACCGCGCGATTCTCGGTGAGGTTGATCGGCTCGCCCGCGAACATCCGGTCCCGGAAGCCCGTGACACCCGCAGCGTCGGCCAGCGCGAGGAGAAGGCGGCGGGTTTCCCCCGTCAGCCTGCACTTGGAATAATCCATCAGCAGGCCATCAGCCGAGGCCGAGAAGCCCTCGAAACGCGCCTGATCCTCCTCGAACAGGGCGGCGATGCGCGTGCCGGCGAGGCCGGCATGATGCGCGCGAAGCGCGGCCCAGGCGGCATCAAGGGCGGAAGAATGTCGGGTCATGCGGTTTCCGGCAGGATTTCGCCGAGGCGAAGGCGCGCAATGCGTTCGATCTCGTCGAGAGCGGTGGCGAATTCTTGGGTAGGATTATTGCCGATTCGCGTTTTAAAGCCACGCACAACATCCTCCTTGCTCCGGGCCTTCACGGCGAGGATGAAGGGGAAGCCGAATTTCGCCTTGTAGGCCTCGTTCAGCCGCGTGAACTCCATGAGTTCCGCTGGCGTGAGGCGATCGAGCCCGGCGGAAGCCTGTTCCTTCGTCGAATCTGCCGTAAGCTGCTTCGCCAGCGCGAGCCGCCCCGCAAGATCGGGATGCGCGAGGATCAACGCGCGCTTCTGTTCGTCGGTCCCTTCCCGCATCGCCTTGACCATCGCCGCGTGAAGGCCCGGCGCGGAATTGGTCCCGGCACCGAGGCCCGCCGAGAAAGCCGCCTCCGCCACCCAGGGCGAATGCTCGAAGACGCCGCCGAACCTTTCGACAAAGAGCGGCTTCGGCATCGTGGACGGCTTCCAGCCGCCAGCGGGCGCATGGGTCATCACCCAGTGGCGCGCGATATCGAGGCGCGTTGCCACCCACGCCTTCTCGTGGCCCTGCACGTAATCGAGGAAGCGCGCGAGCGCTGCAGCACGGCCCGGACGACCCACAAGGCGGCAATGCAGGCCGATCGACATCATTTTCGGTGCTGTCTCGCCCTCGGCATGGAGCGTGTCGAAACTGTCCTTGAGATAGGCGAAGAACTGATCGCCGGAATTGAAGCCCTGCGGCGTGGCAAAGCGCATGTCATTCGCATCGAGCGTGTAGGGCACGATGAGGAACGGCCCCGTGCCGCCACGCGCATTCGGCCCCTCGACGTAATAAGGCAGCTCATCGGCGTAGCTGTCGGCGGAATAGAGGAAGCCGCCCTCGCCTTGCGTGAGACGAAGCGTATGGGCGCTGGTGCGGCCCTGATACAGGCCGAGCGGGCGCTCGCCCGCCACCTCCGCATGGATGCGCACGGCTTCCGCGATGTGTTTCGCCTCATCCTCCGCTGTGAAATCGCGGTAATCGATCCATTTGAGGCCGTGGCTGGCGATTTCCCAGCCCGCCTCGTTCATCGCCGCCACCGCATCGGGGTGGCGCATCATGGCATGCGCCACGCCAAAGACCGTCACCGGCATGTTGCGATCGGTGAACAGGCGGTGGAGCCGCCAGAAGCCCGCGCGCGAACCGTATTCATAGATCGATTCCATGTTCATGTGGCGCATGCCGGGCCAGGCGGCGGCACCCACGATTTCCGAGAGGAACGCCTCTGAAGCGGCATCCCCGTGCAGGATGTTGTTCTCGCCGCCTTCCTCGTAATTGATCACGAATTGCACGGCGATCCGGGCGCCGCCCGGCCATTTCGCATGCGGAATGTTGCGGCCATAGCCGACGAGATCGCGCGGATAGGTCATTCTTCAGCTGCCCCGGTAGGTGGAATAGGACCACGGCGTGCACAGAAGCGGCACGTGGTAATGTCCCGAGGCATCCGCGATGCCGAACTGGATCGGCACATGCTCCAGGAAGGCGGGATCGGGCAGGTCGAGGCCCAGCCCCCGGAAATAGGCCCCGACATGAAAGCGCAGCTGGAAGCGACCTGTGCGCATCTCCTCGGGCCCGAGAATGGGCCCGTCGGTGCGGCCATCGGCATTGGTGGTGAGGGTCTTCAGCGCCTTCCAGCCGCCTTCGGCCCGGGCCTCGAGAAGCTCGATCACCATGCCGCTCGCGGGCCGGCCATGGGTGGTGTCGAGAACATGCGTGGACAGGCGCCCCATGCCATCCTCCGGAAGTGTCGCGGGATAAGGATTGTGGAGCGCCGACCATCCGACGGCGAGATCGCGGCGTCAATTCCGGCTTGTGCGGAAGGGCGTTTTCCTGTCGGTTGATCCCGCCTGTTTCGCCCAGACCACTCGAGAACCGCCATGAGCCTATCCCCGCTCGATAACCGCCTGCATCAGGGCCTGCTCGGCGACCCGGTGATCGCGGCCCTGCTTGGGGAGGAGGCGGAACTCGCCGCGATGATTCGCGTGGAGAGCGCGCTGGCCACGGTCCAGATGCGGCTCGGCATCATCCCGCAGGAGGCGGGCGGCGCGCTTGTGAAGGGCCTTGGCGGCGTCACGGTTCGCCCGGAAGATCTTGCAGGCGGGATCGCGCGGGACGGCGTCATCGCGCCGGCTTTCCTGCGCGCTCTGCGTGCCCAATTGTCAATGGAAGCGGGTGGCTGGCTGCATTGGGGCATGACCTCACAGGATTTGACCGATCTCGCCCTCGTTCTGCGGCTGCGGGAGATCGTGCAGATCATGGATCGCCGGCTCGCGGCGCTGATCAGGCGGCTCTCGGACCTTGCGAAGGCGCATCGCGACACGCTCTGTCTCGCCCGCACGCGGATGCAGGCGGCCGCACCCACCCTGTTCGGCCTGAAAGCCGCGCAATGGATGGCGCCGCTGATCCGCCATCGCGAGCGCCTTGCCGAGGTCCGCCCCCGTCTGCTCGTGGTGCAGATCGGGGGTGCGGCGGGCAATCTCTCGGTCTTCGGAGATCAGGCGCTCGCCGTGATGGATGGCCTCGCCGATGAACTGGCGCTCGGCCGGGCCGAGCCCTGGCACAAGGGGCGCGATCGCCTGATCGAATTCGGGCAGATGCTCGCGATGATCGCAGGCTCGCTCGGCACGATCGGCGGCGATCTCGCGCTTCTCGCGCAGGGCGAGGTGAGCGAGGTCGGTTTCGCCGGTGCCGGTGGTTCCTCGACCTTGCCGCAGAAGCAGAACCCGGTCCTTGCGGAGATTGTGCAGTCGCTGGCGCGCTACGCGGGAGGCGAGGCGGGCGCGCTGCTTCAGGCGGGCCTGCACCTGAACGAGCGCGATGGCGCGGCCTGGACGCTGGAATGGCTCGCGCTTCCGCCGCTGATCGCCACGACGGGCGCGGCCCTCCTGCGCGCGGATGAAATGCTCGCCGCCTTGCGCGTCGATGCGGACCGCATGCAGGCGAATATCGAGGCGACACGCGGTCTCGTGCTCGCGGAAGCCGCTAGCTTCGCGCTCGCGGCGCATCTGCCGCGCCATGAGGCGATGGCGCTCGTGAAAAAAGCGGTCGAAGCCACGTTGGGCTCCGACCGCTCTCTCCTGGATCATCTCGCGGCGATGACGGAAGTTCCCGTGGATTGGGCGACCGTGGCGCGGGCCGAGGCGATGGTCGCCCCGGCGCGCGCGCTGTTGGACCGGCTGATCGCGCGGGCCGAAGCCCATCTCGACACGAATCTCACAGCGGGGTGAGACCCGCCTCGATCTCGGCCCGCTTCGGCTCGAGGAAGGGCGGCAGCGAAAGGGCCTCGCCCATCGTTTCCTTCGGCTCGTCGGCGGCGAAGCCGGGGCCATCGGTCGCGATCTCGAACAGCACGCCGTTCGGCTCCCGCACGTAGAGCGAGCGGAACCAGAAGCGATCCACCGGACCGGATGAGCGCAGGCCGATTTCGGCGTAGCGCGCGAGCCAGTTCGTGTAATCCGCATCGGCCGAGCGGAACGCGACGTGATGCACCGCGCCCGCACCCTGAATCGCCGGCTGCTTTCCGGGTTCCACCGCCACATGCAGTTCGGCCGCAGGGCCGCCCTCGCCCATGCGGAAGACATGGATGCGCGAAGCCTTGTCATCCGGGTTCTCGAAATCCCGTTCCTCGCGCATATCGTAGACGCCTTCCACGAAGAGCTTGGTGCGGCGCAGTTCCGGCACGCTCATGCGGATGGGGCCGAGGCCCCGGATCTGGAAGGCGGCGGGCACGTCGGTCTTGGCCCAGGCATGGGCGTCGCCCGCGCCGCCATCATCGACGAGGCTGAGGCGCTGCCCCTCGGGGTCTTCGAAATCGAGAGTCAGCCGACCGTCGATTTCCCGCACCGGTGTCAGCGGCACGCCGGCAGCCGCGAGACGCTTCTCCCAGTAGGCAAGGGCATCCGCTCCGTTCACGCGGAGCGCGGTGCGGGTGATGGAATGCGTGCCGCGTCGCTCGGGCGGCAAGGGGAATTCGAAGAAGGTGAGATCCGTGCCGGGCGAGCCCTCGCCATCCGCATAGAACAGATGATAGGCGGATGTGTCGTCCTGGTTGACGGTCTTCTTCACCAGCCGCATGCCGAGAAGCCCGGCATAGAAGGCGTGATTGTTCTTCGCATTCGCGGAGATCGCGGTGAGATGGTGGATACCAAGCAGATGCATGGGAAAATTCCGGGGCTGAAATTGCTTTATCGCCTATATAGAAAGGCGGATCAGATTTGTCGTTTGCACAAACACAATCAGACCTTGGCCCTGGGCGGTGATCCGGCCCTTGCCTCGCGATGAAAGGTTGAGCCCAAACAAGAACGGGCTAGAGAGGAACAGGTTTCTTTGCCGGAGGTGTTTTCCGCATGATCATCCGCCTGCACAAGGGCGACCTGCCCGCCCCGGTCCCGGCCGGATCGGTGGTGGCCATCGATACCGAGACCCTGGGCCTTAACCCGCATCGCGATCGGCTCTGTCTCGTGCAGCTCTCGCTGGGCGACGGCACGGCCGATCTCGTGCAGATCGCGCCGGGTCAGAGGAAGGCGCCGAACCTCGTGAAAATGCTGAAGGAAAAGTCGATCCTGAAGCTGTTCCATTTCGCGCGGTTCGATCTGGCGGTGCTGCAGCATACCTTCGGAATTCAGGCGAGCCCGGTCTATTGCACCAAGATCGCTTCGCGCCTCACGCGCACCTATACGGATCGCCATGGCCTGAAGGATCTCTGCCGCGATCTGATCGGCGTGGAGATTTCCAAGCAGCAGCAGAGCTCGGATTGGGGCGCGGAGACGCTGACGGAAGCGCAACTGGCCTATGCGGCCTCCGATGTTCTGCACCTTCATGCGCTGAAGGCGAAGCTCGATCCGCTGCTCGTGCGGGACGGCCGGAAGGACCTGGCCGAGGCCTGCTTCCATTTCCTGCCCTCGCGGGCCGCGCTCGACCTTCTGGGCTGGCCGGAGACAGATATCTTCGCGCATCTGTGAGGATGGCGCGGGCGGGAATGGAATATTCGTGTTTCCTGCGCCATAACTCCGCCGCGAGCATGCCGGATATGCTTGGAATTCCTGGATGAGAAAAGGCTGTTCTTCGCGTGTCGTTTCTGGCGCCCCCCTCCTCCCCTCCCCGGTTTCCGGCCCTGCCGGAGGCCTACGCGCATCGTCCGGAATTCGTGGTGGCCGCGCGCCATTCCCGGCGCGTGCGCTGGCTGAAGCGGCTCATCCCGCTCGCCTGCGGGGGATTCGTGGTGTTTCTCCTGGCTCGCACGGTGCTGGGTTTTCTGGTGAGCGTGCCGGTGAACATCGCCGGTTCCGTGTCGATCGAGGACCGGAAGATTGTCGTCGAAAAGCCGAAGCTCTCCGGCTTCCGCCGCGATGGCTCGTCCTATGAGGTGAACGCGCAGAAGGCCCTGCAGGACTTGCGCAACCCGAATGTCGTCGAGATGTTCACGCTCTCGGCGCGCGTGCAGCAGGGCCGGCAGGGCTGGACTGATTTCTCGGGCGATGGGGGCACCTATGACAGCAAGGCCGAGAAGCTGAACCTGCGCGGCAATGTGCGCGTGAAGAGCGACAGCGGCACCGAGGCGAAGCTCGAGGAAGCCGAAATCGAATTCAGGGCCGGCACGGTTGTCTCCAACAAGCCGGTCGACGTGCGCATGCAGGCGGGTCAGGTTTCAGCCGATAGCTTGCAGGTGCTGGAGAATGGCCACAAATTCGTGTTTGAGGGACGCGTGCATTCCGAATTCGTGAATGCCCCTCCGGCCGGAAAGACTGAATGATGATGCAATGTCCCTTCCCGAAGCTTCTGGTGGCGCTGGCCGCTGGCCTTGTGCTGGCCGGTGCGGCCACCGCCCAGGATGCGACCCGCCGCGGCAATGCCGGCACGCCGTTCCTTGGCTTCGGCTCGAACAGCCGCGAGCCGGTGAAGGTGGATGCGAACCGCCTGGAGGTCTTCGACAAGGAGAGCAGGGCGGTCTATTCGGGCGATGTCGTTGCCGTTCAGGGCCAGAGCACCCTGCGTTGCGCGAGCATGATCATCTCCTATGCCCAGGCGCGTGGCGGCGGGGCTCCGGCGCCGGGTTCGACCTCCATCCAGCAGATCGAATGCGAAGGCCCTGTTTCGCTGCTCTCGGGCACGCTTTCGGCCACATCGCAGAAGATGGTCTATCATGCCGCGAGCGATACGGTGACGCTTACGGGCCGCGTGGTCATCGCCGATTGCGACAATGTTCAGCGCGGCGAACGGGTGGTCTATGATGTGAAGACCGGCCGCGCGAAGGTCGATGCCGGCCCCACGGGCCGCGTGCAGGGCGTCTTCACGCCGGGCTCCGAGGCGCCGGGCGGCAACAACCGCAATGCGGGCAACACACCGGCGCGTTCGAAGGAATGCCCGGAACCGGCCCGGCCCTGAGCCCATCGCGCTGAGCAGGTGACGATTGCCTGAAGCGGCGATAAGCGAGAAATCCAATCTTTCCGTTCGTTCGAGTGTTTTGCCGGTGTTCCAATCCCTCCTGCACCTCCTGGGCAAGAAGCCGGCCAAGCCCGCCGCGGGGCAGGGTCCGGGGGCGATCGGCCTGCGCCTTCGCAGCCAGCCGGATACCAAAGTGACGCATTCGATCGACGTTCTCGCGGCGGAATCGCTGGGCAAGAGCTACGGCAGGCGCAAGGTCGTGAAGGATGTGAGCCTCTATGTGCGCCGAGGCGAGGCCGTGGGCCTGCTCGGCCCGAACGGCGCGGGCAAGACAACCGTGTTCTACATGATCACGGGCCTCGTGCCGGCCGATCACGGGCGCATCCATCTCGATGGTTTCGACATCACCGGCCTGCCGATGTATCGCCGCGCGCGGCTGGGAATCGGGTATCTGCCGCAGGAAGCGTCGATCTTTCGGGGGTTGACGGTGGAGCAGAACATCCGCGCCGTGCTGGAATCGGTCGAGCCCGATTCGAAAAAGCGCGAGCGCGAACTTCACTCCCTTCTGGATGAGTTTTCGATCACCCGTCTTCGGCATTCGCCCTCGATCGCGCTGTCCGGCGGCGAGCGCCGACGCTGCGAGATTGCCCGCGCGCTGGCGGGGCGCCCGCATTTCATGCTGCTCGACGAGCCTTTCGCCGGCATCGATCCAATTGCGGTGGGGGATATTCAGGATCTCGTCAAGCACCTGAAATCACGCGGGATTGGTGTTCTGATCACCGATCATAACGTCCGCGAAACGCTTTCCCTCATCGATCGCGCCTACATCATCCATTCCGGCGAGGTTCTGATGGAAGGCCAGCCGCATGAGATCATCGCCAGCCCGGATGTGCGCCGCCTTTACCTCGGCGAGGATTTCCGCCTCTGAGGCCTTGCAGGCCGGGCCAGCGCTTCGCCGCATGGCAGAATTGCATGGCTTCACGCGACGGCTTGCGCAAGCCGGTGAAAGTTTCGGCTTGCCCTTCAGAGTTCCGAAATTAAGTATCTGCAATAAATGTGCCGAATCAGGTTTCGCGCAGGAGGCGCGATTCACGGAATTCGGGAAGAGGCAAGTCGATGGCCCTTGGCCAGAAACTGATGATGCGCCAGAGCCAGTCTCTGGTGATGACGCCGCAGCTGCTGCAGGCGATCAAGCTTCTCCAGCTCTCGACGACCGAGTTGCAGGCTTTCGTCGAGACCGAGCTAGAGCGCAACCCCCTGCTCGAGCGTGACAGCCGCGACGATGAGGGCCCCATCGCGCCGGATGCCGGCCCGATGGAGCCGACTCGCGCCGAGGCGACGCCCGGCGACTGGGCCAGCGAGGACATGCCGGCCGACCGCGCCACGCTGGAACGCGAGACCGGCACCAGCTTCGAGAACGCCTTCCCCGATGAAGCGGTGGTGACACAGGACGGCCCGCAGGCCGAGAGCGCCTACTGGAACCTTTCCGGCGGTTCGGGCCGCGGCCCCTCGCTCGATGACGACGATCCGAACCTCGAAGCCTATATCGCGGCGGGCAACACGTTGCACGAGCACCTCGCAAGCCAGCTCGGCTGCTGCGATACGGATGATCTCACCCGGCTGATCGCCGGCCAGATCATCGACCAGATCGACCAGACCGGCTATCTTCTGGAATCGCTGGAGAGCCTCGCCGAGCGCCTCGGCGTGCCTCTGAGGCGCTGCGAGATCGCGCTGGAAGTGGTGCATGGCTTCTCGCCCACCGGCGTGGGTGCCCGCAACCTCGCGGAATGCCTGCGCCTGCAGCTGCGCGAGCGCGACCGGCTCGACCCTGCGATGGATGCCTTCATCAGCCATCTCGATCTTCTGGCGAAGCGCGAATTTGCGGCTCTTCGCCGCGCCTGCGGGGTGGATGAGGATGATCTCGCCGACATGATCGCCGAGATCCGCCGGCTCGATCCGAAGCCCGGACTCATTTTCGGCTCCTCGATGATCGATGCCATCGTGCCGGATGTCCATGTGCGCCCGGCATCCGATGGCGGCTGGCAGGTGGAGCTGAATTCCGACGCGCTGCCTCGCGTGGTCGCCAACCGCTCCTTCTATGCCCGGGTCTCCAGGAACCCGGACAAGGCCGCCCGCAGCTTCGTGGACGAACACTGGACCAACGCGAACTGGATCGTGCGCAGCCTGGAGCAGCGCGCGCGCACCATTCTCAAGGTCGCGACCGAGATCGTGCGCCAACAGGATGCCTTCTTCACTTATGGCGTGGCGCATCTGAGGCCCTTGAACCTGAAGATCATCGCGGATGCCGTGCAATTGCACGAATCGACCATCAGCCGCGTCACGGCCAACAAGTACATGGCGACACCGCGCGGATTGTTCGAGATGAAGTATTTCTTCTCGACCGCGATCGCGGCCAGCGACGGCGGGGCCTCGGTTTCGGCGGAAGCCGTGCGCTTCCGCATCAAGCAGCTCATCGATGCCGAGGAAGCGCAATCGATCCTCTCGGATGATGCGATCGTCGACAAGCTCAGGGAAATGGGTATCGATATCGCGCGGCGCACGGTCGCCAAATATCGGGAAGGGTTGGGAATTGCCTCCTCCTCGATCCGCCGGCGCGAGAAACTTGCCGCAATGCCTCGCGCGAAAGCGGGTTGATCCTGCGTTAGGCACGATGCTTCGGCCCGTTCAGGCATTGGCTGCTTTCGATTGACGAGCCCTGCCAGCCGGACGTAGCCTTTCCCATCGCCTCTGGGGAATCGGGGGCGTGAACAGGGGAGTCGATCATGGAAATCCGTGTTTCCGGCAAGAACATCGATCTCGGAGAAGTGCTGCGCCACCAGGCCGAGCATCGTCTCAACGAAGTGATCCGGAAATATGTCGATTCCAACTTCACCGGCCATGTCACGGTCTCGCGCGATGGCATCGGCTTCAAGACCGAATGCGCCGTGCGCTTCGATCATGGTCCGGTGATGCATGTGACGGGCGAGGCGCCCGATGCCTATCAATCGCTCTCGGTCGCGATCGAGCGGATCGCGAAATCCCTGCGCCGCTTCAAGCGCAAGAAGGACAAGCACGGCGCGGATCGCGTAGTGAGCAACAGCTTCGACACCAGCCCGCCGGCCGCCTTCGACGATTCGGAGGACGACGAGGATGATGTGGTCGCCACCACAGGCGCCGGCGCGGTGATCATTGCCGAGGCCGTGGCGAATGCCCCGCGCCACAGCACCACTTCCGCCGTGGAGGCCTTCGAGAAATCGGATCTCCCGGTGCTCGTGTTTCGAAACGCTGGCACCGGCCGCGTGAATGTGCTCTACCGCCGTAAGGATGGCCATTACGGCTGGGTCGATATCGGCTGATAGGGGCGGGGCGGAAAAGCCCTTGAGGTGCAACTTCCGGGTCGGCGTCGCAGAACGGCACGCCGCCTGCTTGGTCAGGTGTCATGGCGCTTACGTCACTCCTTGTTCCGGAGGCCGTGCTTTCGGATCTGAAGCCCAACGGCAAGAAGCAGCTCCTGCACGAGCTGTCCCTGCGTGCGGCCGAAATCAGCGGTTGCCCGGAGCGCGTTATCTTCGATCAACTGCTCCAGCGGGAGCGTCTCGGCTCCACCGGCATCGGGCAGGGCGTTGCGATCCCGCATGCGGCAATTCCCGGCCTGTCGCATCTCTTCGGGCTCTTCGCCCGGCTCGGACGGCCCGTGGATTTCGAATCGGTCGATGGCCAGCCGGTGGATCTCATCTTCGTGCTGCTGGCGCCGGAAAGCGCGGGCGCCGATCACCTGCAGGCGCTTTCACGCGTGGCGCGGTTCTTCCGCTCGCCCGCGCAGGTGCAGATGCTGCGGCAGGCGGATGACCCTGCCGCGCTCTTTGCCATCCTGACCTCTGAATCCTCGCCGCGCGCCGCCTGAGGCCGCATGCCCCTTTTCATTGGCCGCGTTCGGTGCCGGCCTTCCTGTCACTGGTCTTCTTGCCATGCGCCGTTTCGGAGAAGCGATCCGTCAGCGCCATGATGAGGCCAGACACCACGAAGACCATATGGATCGCGACCAGCCAGATAAGGTCGCGGTCGGTGGTGTTCTTCACGTTCATGAAGGCCTTGAGCACCTGAATGGCCGAGATGGCCACAATCGACGAGAGCAGCTTCAGCTTCAGGCCCGTGAAGTCGATCTTGCCCATCCATTCGGGCCAGTCCTCGGTCTGGCCCGGATCGATGCGCGACACAAAATTCTCGTAGCCCGAGAAGATCACGATCACGATCAGCGAGCCTGTCAGCGTGAGGTCCACCAGCGCCAGAACTCCCAGGATCACCTCCGATTCGGTGGCCGTGTAGCCATGGCCGACGAAATGAACCAGTTCCTGACCCGCCTTCAGCAGCAGAACGCCCAGGGCGGCCACGAGCATCACGTAGAAGGGCGCGAGAAGCCAGCGGCTCGCAAACAGAAACCGCTCCAGAAGGCGTTCGATCATCGGGCCATTCCTCGTTCGGGCTTGGCGAAGTGTTTGGGCTTGGCGAAGTGTTCGGGCTTGGCGAATGGTTCGGGCTTGGCGAATGGCCAAATCGGCCCTATTTCGCTCGTATCGAGTAACACCGGGAGACGGACTTGGGAAGCACCCGGCATCCCAGCCGAAAGCGAGGGGATGGCCGATGGTCGCGGGTGACCAAGCCGCGATGGAACGCTGGGCGGGCCTTGCCCTGGCAGCCTCTGCCATCCTTGCGCTGATCTTTGCCAATTCCGGCTTGTCCGGCATCTATTCAGCGATTCTCGGCTTCCCCATTCACGTGGCCATCGGCGATTTCGCGATCGCCAAGCCATTGCGTCTTTGGGTGAATGACGGGCTGATGGCGATCTTCTTCCTGCTCGTCGGCCTCGAAATCAAGCGCGAGTTCCTCGCGGGTGAACTTTCCGATTGGCGGCGCGCCGTGCTTCCGCTCATCGCCGCGTGCGGCGGCTTCGCAGTGCCGGCACTGCTGTTCGTGGCACTCAACAGCGGTTCGCCCCAGAACATAACGGCCTGGGCTGTGCCGACCGCGACCGACATTGCCTTCGTCGTGGGCCTCATCGCGGCGCTTGGCCGGCTTGTGCCCTTCAGTCTCAAGGTCTTCGTGCTGGCCATCGCGATCATCGATGACCTGATGGCCGTGGTGGTGATCGCCGTGTTCTACACGGCGAAGCTCTCGCTCCCCATGCTGGGGCTCGCGATGGTCTGCCTCGCGATTCTCGTGGCGTTCAATCGGCTCGGTGTGCGGCGCATTGCCGCCTACATGCTGGTGGGCATCGTGATGTGGGCTCTGGTGCTGAAATCCGGCGTGCATGCCACGCTCGCCGGTGTCGCCATGGGCTTCGTTGTTCCGCTGCTCATGAAATCCGCCGCGACGCCGCTGGAGGATCTCGAACATGGGCTGAAGCCTTGGGTGTCCTTCCTCATCGTGCCGATCTTCGCCTTCGCGAATGCCGGCGTGCCACTGGCCGGGATGGGGCTTGATGCGCTCTTCGCCCCGCTGACGATGGGCATCATCCTCGGCCTCTTCCTGGGCAAGCAGTTCGGCATCTTCGGCGCGACATGGATCGCCGTGCGGGCCGGGCTTTCACCCAGGCCCGCGGGCTCCACCTGGCTTCAGGTTTATGGCGCGGCCGTGCTCTGCGGCATTGGCTTTACGATGAGCCTCTTCATCGGCTCGCTCTCCTTCAGCGATCCCGCCTTGCAGGACCGCATGCGCCTGGGCGTGATCGTGGGATCGCTCGCCAGCGCGATCTTCGGCGTGCTGGTGCTGTGGATCGCCGCGAAGCGCGCGCCTGTCGGCCCCTGACGCTATGTCTTGAGGCCGATGGGACAGGAAACGCCCGTGCCGCCAAGCCCGCAATAGCCGTTCGGGTTCTTCGCCAGATACTGCTGGTGATATTCTTCTGCGAAGTAGAACGGCCCGGCTGGCGCGATCTCGGTCGTGATGTCCGGGTATCCCGCCGACTTCAGCCGAGCCTGATACGCCTCGCGCGAGGCCTTCGCCTCGGCGAGCTGCGCCTCGCTGGCGGCGAAGATCGCCGAGCGATATTGCGTGCCGATATCGTTGCCCTGCCGCATGCCCTGCGTCGGATCGTGATTCTCCCAGAAGATGCGCAGGAGATCGGCGAAGCGCACCTTCGAGGGGTCATAAACCACGCGCACCACTTCCGTATGGCCCGTGCGGCCGGAGCAAGTCTCCTCGTAGGTGGGGTTGGGCGTGAAGCCACCGGCGTAACCCGCCGCCGTGCTCCAGATGCCGTCGCCGATCTGCCAGAACTTGCGCTCGGCACCCCAGAAGCAGCCCATGCCGAACACGGCCTCCTCGAAGCCCTCGGGGTTCGGGCCATTCAGTGGCCTGCGAAACACCCAATGCGTTGCGGCCGTGGGAATGGCTTGCGAGCGGCCCGGCAGCGCCTCATCGGCGCGAGGAAGCGTCACGGCTTTGCGGGCGAAGAACATGGCAACCTCCAGAAGGGCCGGGGATGAACCCTAAAGCTGGGGTCGCGCAGCCTTTCGCGCAAGGGCGTTCGCCGCGCTCACGCAGGCACGTGACCCGGTATGGGAAAAGCGACGCCCGCTTTCGAAAAAGCGCCGCGAGCCGCCTTGCATTTTGTCGGGCCTCCCGCCATAACCCGCGCGACTTTCGCGCGATGAATGCCTGTGGCTTCAGATCGGAAAGAAATGCGTGCGCCTGATGGGCGCAGGCGGACGGACAGGTGGCCGAGTGGTTGAAGGCGCACAGCGATGCCTCGGGCATCGCATCTGTCCTCGGAAAGAAATGCGTGCGCCTGATGGGCGCAGGCGGACGGACAGGTGGCCGAGTGGTTGAAGGCGCACGCCTGGAACGCGTGTATAGGGGCAACTCTATCGAGGGTTCGAATCCCTCCCTGTCCGCCATTACCATTTGAAAATAAAGCGGTTTCTGCAATTAACTCCCCTCGTCCCCATAATAGCTCCCCTAAAAGGGAGTCGCTAGGGCCTCTGTCGAGCCGTGCCGTCTAACGGACAGCGCGCTTGTCCAATGTGCGGCCTGCCTATTTCAGGCGAATTTAGAAACGACCGCCCCGCGAGATTACATCTTCGAGCAGGACGTAAATCGGGGAGGGCCAAACAACGCCACTGGCGCTTGATGCCTTCACGCTTTCAAGAACATGGTTGGCTGAAATCACAGCATCGGAATGCATCAGTGCGTAAGTCGCGCCCATGACTTCCAGCAGTTGCAGCACCTTTTTTCGGTCTTTCGACCATTTCATCCAAACAAATGGAAGCACGAGGAATGACCATGCGATGTTTATGAACCAAAGCGCAAAACACGCCCCGACGATCCACCCGGCCCAATCCCCAACTATACCATTTCGCATTCCGAAGGCTGCAGCAAAGCCGATCGCTGCAAACAGAATGGTAACAATCAGGTTTTCACGAACGAAGCGCCACAGTGGGTGCGATTGTTTTAGCGACGAAGCCGATGGGAGTCCGGGAAACGTGACGGGGTGGATCATCTCATCTGCAAATTGATAAAGCTCTTGCGCCAGCAACATATCGGCTAAAGTCCGATCAAACATCTGGCTACGCAAAGACTGCTTCAGGTAGTGCGAGGCGATACCTTCAACCTCACTCCGAACAGGCAACTTGTAAGCCTTATTCTTGATCACCAAAGCTGGGTTGTCAGCGTGCCGCCAAAAGTTGAGGAATTCGCGCCGATTCCTGTCAGCCTCGAAAGAGGTGGCAGCGTCCCACAAGCCGTTGACTAGCTCTTCTGCGTCGAGAAGGGCGTTCTGAAGGTCAGCTTCACGGCGCTGGCTCGTCGCACTTACCTTCAACACTGCGTCTTTGGTGAGCTCTTCGAGCAGCCGATAGCGAAGTGAATGAGCAGGGTAATTTTTCCCATCAGGCGCTTCCCAATCTGAAAGTCGGTTCAGCAAGAAAGCGCGTCGCTGGTCGGCGGCAAATTGTGGCCAAGGAACCTCTGCTCGGTTGGCATGGTCCTCAAGCATGATTTTGCTCCAAACGGCCTATATGTGCATCTGTTATGGCGCTAGCCGCCACTGTCAGAATGAGCCGGCGCGAAAGGGTTGAAGAGCGGCGAGCTCCGCTTCGCCTGGGAGGACCCGGACAATCCGAAAAACTGGCCGCGCAACATGTCCGTCTGGCGCTCCAACCTGCTCGGCTCGTCCGGCAAGGGGCACGAATACTTCCTGAAGCACCTGCTGGGCACCAGCCACGGCGTGCTGGGGCGGGATCTTGGCTCGGCCCAGGCCGCGGGCACGAAAGAGGTGAACTGGGTCGAGAATGCGCCCGAAGGCAAGCTCGACCTGCTGGTGACGCTCGATTTCCGCATGTCCAACACCTGCGTCTACTCGGATATCGTGCTGCCCACGGCCACCTGGTATGAGAAGAACGACCTCAACACCTCCGACATTCACCCCTTCATCCATCCGCTCTCTAGCGCAGTGGACCCGGCCTGGGAAGCGAAATCGGATTGGGAGATCTACAAGGGCATCGCCAGGGCCTTCTCCCGCGTCTCACCGGAAGTGCTGGGCGAAGAGACCGACATCGTGCTGAACCCCATCAAGCACGATACTGCGATGGAAGTCGCGCAGGCCTTCGAACCCAAGGACTGGAAGAGCGGCGAATGTGAGCCAATCCCCGGCAAGACCATGCCGGTGGTGACGCCGGTGATGCGCGATTACCCCCACACCTACGAGCGTTTCACCGCGCTCGGCCCGCTGATGGAGAATGTCGGCAACGGCATCAAGGGCATGACCTGGAAGACCGGGCATGAGGTGGAGCACCTCAAGGCGCTGAATGGCGTGCATGCCGAGGGCGCGAACAAGGGCCTCGCCCGCATCGTCTCGGATATCGACGCCACGGAAGTCATCCTGATGATGGCGCCGGAGACGAATGGCGAAGTGGCCGTGAAGGCGTGGGAGGCGCTCGCGAAAACCACGGGCCGCGAACATGCCCATCTGGCTCTGCCGAAGGAAGACGAGAAGATCCGCTTCCGCGATGTCGTGGCGCAGCCGCGCAAGATCATCTTGGCGCCAACCTGGTCCGGGCTCGAAAGCGAGAAGGTTTGCTACAATGCAAGTTACACGAATGTGCATGAGCTCATTCCGTGGCGCACGCTCACCGGCCGCCAGCAACTCTACCAGGACCATCTCTGGATGCGTGCCTTCGGCGAGAGCCTGTGCAGCTATCGTCCGCCGATTGATCTCAAGACGATCCACCCTGTGAGGGGCAGCAGGCCCAATGGCGAGACGGAGATCGTCCTGAACTTCATCACCCCGCACCAGAAATGGGGCATCCATTCCACCTATACCGACAACCTGCTGATGCTCACGCTCAGCCGCGGCGGGCCGATCGTCTGGCTTTCCGAGACCGATGCGAAGAAGGCGGGCATCGTCGATAACGACTGGGTGGAAGCCTTCAATTCCAACGGGGCTCTGGTGGCCCGCGCGGTGGTGTCGCAACGCATGAAGGAGGGAACCCTCTTCATGTACCACGCGCAGGAGAAGATCGTGAACGTGCCTGGCTCGGAGATGACCGGGCAGCGCGGCGGCATCCATAACTCGGTGACACGCGCCGTTCTCAAGCCGACCCACATGATTGGTGGATATGTCCAATTCGCCTATGATTTCAATTATTACGGCACGATTGGCACCAATCGCGACGAGTTTGTCGTCATCCGCAAGATTAAGAATGTCGACTGGCTGGAGCGTCCCTATCGCGATCCCGCCGCCACGGCTGCCGAATAAGGAGACGAAACCATGAAAATCCGCGCGCAGATCGCGATGGTGCTCAACCTCGACAAGTGCATCGGCTGTCACACCTGCTCGGTGACATGCAAGAACGTCTGGACCAACCGGGAAGGCATGGAATACGCTTGGTTCAACAATGTCGAGACCAAGCCGGGGATCGGCTACCCCAAGGATTGGGAAAACCAGAAGCACTGGAAAGGCGGCTGGACCCGCAAGAAAAACGGCAAGATCGAGCCGCGCATCGGCGGCAAGTGGCGCGTGCTGGCGAATATTTTCGCCAATCCGGACATGCCGGAAATCGACGATTACTACGAGCCCTTCACCTTCGATTACGAGCACCTGCAGAAGGCGCCGGAGCTTGAGGCCTTCCCCACGGCGCGCCCGCGCTCGCTCATCACCGGCGAGCGGATGGAGAAGATCAACTGGGGCCCGAACTGGGAGGAAATCCTCGGCGGCGAATTCGCCAAGCGTTCGAAGGATGCGAATTTCGAGGGCGTGCAGAAGGAGATCTACGGGCAGTTCGAAAATACCTTCATGATGTATCTGCCAAGGCTCTGTGAGCATTGCCTCAACCCCACCTGCGTCGCCTCCTGCCCCTCGGGCGCGATCTACAAGCGTGAGGAGGACGGCATCGTCCTGATCGATCAGGACAAGTGCCGCGGCTGGCGCATGTGCGTCTCCGGCTGCCCCTACAAGAAGATCTATTTCAACTGGTCGAGCGGGAAGAGCGAGAAGTGCATCTTTTGCTATCCGCGCATCGAGGCGGGCCAGCCCACGGTCTGCTCCGAAACCTGCGTCGGGCGCATCCGCTATCTTGGCGTGATGCTCTATGATGCCGACCGCATCGGGGAGGCCGCGAGCGTCGCCTCCGAGCCCGACCCCGAGCCGGATGATCTCGCGGCCCTCGATGCAGCCTGGGAAGAAGAGGAAGTGCTCTTCGGCCCCGGCGCCGTTTCCGGGAATTGTGGCGTCGACAGCCTCGCCGCGAAGCTGCGACAGGTGCGCCGCCTCGCCGCCTCGCCGCTGGTCGAGAATGCCCGGCTACCATGCGGCAACGCGTGCAGACGTGAAGCCTCGTCAAAAGCGGCGATAGCCTTCCCGCCAGCGGGAGAGCGTGGTCAGCATACAGGCGAAGGCGAAGCCATAGGCCAGCCAGGGGAAGGCTTGCGGCCAGAGGCCTGCCAGCAGGAAGAACGCGATGGTTTCCGCGCCTTCCGCAAGCCCGCCGAGATAGAAGATGCCCTTGCCGGTGAAATCCGTCGAAACCAGCCCCTTGCGCTCGGCAATCACCGAGAAAGCGAGAAAGGATGATCCCGTCCCGATGAAAGCCGCGAGCAACACGGCGGCAGGCAGCGCGTTCCGTGCCGGGTCAGCCAGCGCGAAGCCCAGCACAACCAGCGCGTAGAAGGCGAAATCCAGCGCGATATCAAGAAAGGCACCCCGGCTGGTGGGTCCTTGCAGGCGCGCGAGCGTACCATCCAGCCCATCGGCAACCCGGTTCACGAGGATGGCAGCGAGTGCCCAGCCGAACTCGCCGATGGCCAGAAGCGGAACGGCGAGAAGTCCGATTCCGAAACCGGTCAGCGTCACCTGATCGGCGCTCAAGCCGCGGCGATCAAGCCAATGCGCCGCAGGCGCGAGCAGGCGCGTGGCCAGCGGGGCCAAACTTGCGTCGAACACCTTCGCTCCGCTCCCGGAAATCGGCCGCACCAAATCACATTTGTCTCAATCTAGAGCATCCGCCCGCCAAGTGGATACCGGTTGGCGGAAAAAGCGGATGCGAAAACAAGAAGATAGAGCGCCAGATCTGATTCTGTCAGATCGGTTTGCGCTCTAGAGCATTTTCTTCGACCAACCGGTATCCACCTGGTCGGAAAATGCCCCTCTCTTTTCTTGATCGCATTTTCTTTGCGCGAACCGGTTCCCACTTCGCTTGAAAATGCTCTGGACATGATGGCGGGCTTTCCCAAGCCGGGATCGGGAGTGGTCATCTCCGCCGGCATGAAGAAAGGACAGCAAAGCCGTTTGATGCCAATTCAGACATGCATTTTTCGTGGTCGGGGGCCGGCCTGCCGCATAAGGCCGGTGCATGAGACCGGGATCGAACGCGCGCTCGACATCATGTTCTTGCGCCTGCGCACCTGGCAGGCCGGTGTTTTCGGCAGTTTCGTGAACTCGTCGCCGCAGCGCAAGGCGCTTCTCGACCGCATCACCGCGCAGCCTGGCGAGATCGAGCGTGTCATCCGCAAGCCGGATTTCTAACCCGATCCGCAAGAGCCGAGCCGCAGGTTCCTCATGCTGGAAACCGCGATCGGCGACCTCGCCGGCCGGGCTATCTCTTCGGGCGGCCCCTGCAGAAAACGGCACATGCGGAATGAGTGAAAATTTAAGAATTCGCCCCTTAGATGAATGGGTTGGCGCTGCTCACTGCGTCTGGTGTCGCACCAACGGAGGCTCCAGCATGATCATCGGGTTGGCATTGATCGCGAATGTCTCCGCAGCCTTGAGCGGCCTCCTCGCCTACATCCTGGGTGCCGACAACATCCTGCTCATCATGCTGCTGGCCGGTTATGGCGTCCCGATGCTGATCATCGCCGGCATGGTGCTCAAGACCCTGACGGGCCTTGTTTCGCCCCGGATCGCGCCAACGGCGGATGATGCGGCTGCCCGCCCGTGAGGCGGCCCGGCGTGCCTTTCGCCTGAATTTTGGTTCCTTGGGAACTCTTGCCGGCCTTTCCCTTTCGACTGCCCCGGGCTTGCGGCCCGCATGCCTCGCCGGCTGGCATTGATCTTGCCGCCTCCGCGTCGTGCAGGAAGCACGGCTTCCGCGTCAGCGGCGCCACTCGCTCTTCCCGCGACAGCAGCGTGACAGGGAGATCAATGTTTTGACAACAAGAGCTTTTTTCACAAAACTGAAGCAGATTTCGATCTTCCGGGCGCCTCTTCCCCTTGTTCTCGGAGCCGTGCTTCCTGGATTGGCGCTGGCCCTTCTGTCCCAGCCTGACACATGGGGCTGGCAGGAAATGGGTCAGCCGGTTCCCTGGCCCCTTCTTATGGCCTTTGCCGGCATTGCCCTGCTCTTTCCCCTGGTCCAGCCGCACCCCTCCTTCGCCATGGCTGCATGGGAGGAACCGAGGCCGGAAGCACCATCCTCTGTGGTGATGGCGACTTCGGCCAAGAAGCCCGCGCCGCGTGATCGGGGCTTGCGCTCCCGGCATAGCGGCAAGCCACCCTCGCTGCATTCCGCGCGGAAGCGGATCACCATTCCGGCCGCCGCGAATGATCCTGTTCCGCAGGATGCCGCCAGGCGCGCGGCGGTCCCGATGGCTGGAAACGGCGCCAAGCGCCTGCTCGACATCGCGCTGTCTTGTTCGGCAATCGTCTTCCTCGCACCGCTCTTCCTGCTGCTGGCCCTGTTGATCCGACTCGAGAGTTCCGGCCCCGTGATCTTCCGGCAACATCGGCGCGGGTTGAACGGAAGGCCGTTCATGATCCTCAAGTTCCGGTCGATGCGCGTGATGGAGAACGGCTCTGATGTTCGACAGGCCCAGCGCCATGATGATCGCGTGACGCGCGTCGGATTCGTCATGCGCGCCACCAGCCTCGACGAACTGCCGCAGCTCTTCAACGTGCTGAAGGGCGAGATGTCCCTGGTGGGGCCGCGCCCGCATGCCATGGCCCATGATGACCATTATGAGTGGCTCATCGAAGGCTACAGCCTGCGCCGGTCGGTCAAACCGGGCCTCACAGGCTGGGCTCAGGTCAATGGCTTCCGGGGCGAAACCCCGGAACTCGACCTCATGGTCTCGCGCGTCCAGCACGATCTCTGGTATGTCAGAAACCGGTCGTTCTGGCTCGACCTGCGCATTCTGTTCCGCACGGTCGGAGAGTTGTTCCGCAATCGAAACGTCTACTGAGCCGCAAACGGGGTCCTGATCGGAGGGCAGAATCATCGCCTCGGCAATCAGGCCTCCGGCACCCGGGCAAGGGTTTGCTGCTTTTCGGTTCAGCCGGTTGCGGCGTCGCGCGAGGCTGAGTTCCATCGAAATCGATACAATCGGCGGCTGGTGGCGATCGGGGTTCCGGAGAAGTCGATGCCGTGCGCGGCATGGCCGAAAGCGTGCGCGGGAAGTTTGCGGCCAGTTCCTCAAGCGCAGAGTCTCCACACCGCTATCGGGCATGGCCATGGCGATGACGGCGTTGCTCGTTCCGAACTCAACGCTGATCGATGCGGCAGTGCTGGATCGCCCTTTACTCGGAAAGCGCGCTGCCCGGCGGCGCGGCCGTCTCGCCAATGCGCAAGGGTGCCGTGAGCACGGCTTCCGCTGCGCGTGTCGTGCCTTGCACGATGGCCGTCAGCGGATTGGCTCCGCCTTGTGCCGTCCCGATGTCCTGTCCGCTGGCAAGCCGCTTCCCGATGAGCTGAACGATGGCGGGGCTTGCGGCAAACTTGGCGTGCTTGAGCGAATCCCCGGTCGACACATCCGAGAGGTCGATGACTTTCACACCGGATTTCTCGATCATGGTCTTGTAGGGTTCCCTGGCGGGGTTGATGGCGCCCAGCCGGTCGCGGCTGCCCCATAGCCAGCGTGCGGCCGAAAGCGCCCTGTCGTCGGTGGAGACGAACAAGGTCATCCGCGGTTTCTTTCGTGATTGCCGGATGACGCTCCCCTGCGCCAGCGCGACATCGATATCGATATCCGGCGCGGCCAGCATGACATTCGTGACCTTGCCGGGCAGGGTGCCACGGCGGATGACGATCTGCCTCAGGGTTTCAAGGGTCAGCCATCCACCCATGGAATGCGCCAGGATCGAAACCTGCCGCACGCCCGGTTCGGCCGAGAGCTTCTCGATCAGCGTCTCGAGCCCATCGCGACCGAGGGCAGCGCTTTCCCGATCATAGGGATAGGCGCCAAGGCTCGCCCAGGAAGCCCAGCTGAACAGCACGGGCGTCACATCCGCGCCGCTGTCATGGACGATCTGCGCGAGGCGGAAGGTGGCCTCGTCGAAGCGCGTGTTGTAGCCGTGGACGAAAACCAGCACGTGCCGGCCATTTTTCGATGAAACATGTCGAGCCATGCTCGCCTTGAAGGCATCACGATCGAGAGTTTCGAAGGCGCGCGCCCCGAAATGCGAGCCGGCGTCGCCGGTCGAACCGTTCGGCCACTGAATCTCGCCCGACGGGCGATCCTTCGGAATGGAAATCACCACGCGGGCGAAGCGCGGCACCAGCGTCCGCTCGCCCGAGAATCGCAGGCGCTCGTCCTCGGAGGGGCGGCGCATGCTCACCGCGAAGAGCTCCACCGGGATCGTCTGTGCGGAGCCTTGTTTCGGCTCGATGATCGTGAGGGCGGGCTCCGGGCGTGAGGAGCAGGCGGCCAGCGCCAGCAGAACAGACAGCGCGAGGAAGAGGCGTTGCGGGCTGCGCGAAATGCACATCATGCTCGGGGCTGCCATGCTGGGTTCGAACACCAAGGGGTCCTCGTTGGGAAGTCCCGGATTTGTTGCCTGCCATGCAGCGCAAGGCAAGCAGGATTTCCCGCCCATGGCAGACGAGAAGGCTTCAGCCCTTGCGGAAAGCCTCAGCGGCGCTTGGGCGGGGGACCCTTGCCACGCGGTGGTCCACCGGGTGTGAAGCCCGAATTCGCATCCTTGTGGCGGAAGATCAGGCGCCCGCGCTCGAGATCGTAGGGCGACATCTCCACCGTCACGCGGTCCCCGGCGAGAGTCTTGATCCGGTTCTTCTTCATCTTGCCGGCCGTGTAGGCGATGATTTCGTGCCCGCTATCGAGCTTCACCCGGAAACGGGCATCCGGCAGGAGCTCGAGCACGAGCCCTTCGAACTGGATCACTTCTTCCTTCGCCATTCAGCGCGCCTTTTCATCCTGCAGAAGGGCTCGCCATAGTCCCAAACGCGATTTCGCGCAACCGAGAGTGAGGCTCGCAGGCGAGAAATCCGCCGCTAAGCCACGAAAAACAGCGCCAATCCCGCAATCGTGACCATGCCGAGCATGCGCAGCATCGACCAATGGAGGAGAAAACTCAGTGCCAGGGCCAGGGCCGCGAGCAGCATCGCCTTGATGTCCGGCGAACCGGCGGGGGCCAGAAGCTGGATCGGCCCGAAAACAAATGTCTTCGCTTGCGGGAACAGCACGAGGATCGCGAATTTCGCACCCACCGTCGCGATGATTCCCACCACTGCCGCGCTGATGCCCGCAAGCGCCGAGCGCAAGGCCCGGTTTGCATTCACGCGATCGAGCGAGGGCGACCCGACGAAGATCCACAGGAAGGACGGCGCGAAGGTCGTCCACAGGGCCATCAGGCCCGCGAGCCAGGCGATGATCGCGCTCCCCTCCTTCTGCCAGCCGGCAAGGAAGGCCACGAAGGGGTTGACGAGGATGGTCGGGCCGGGGGTGGTTTCAGCGAAACCCAGGGCATCGAGCATCTGCGTGGGCGACACCCAGCCGCGCGACACAGCCTCTTCGGAGAGATAGGCCAGCAGAGCATAGGCCCCGCCAAAGGTGATGACCGCGAGCTTCGAGAAGAACAGGCCCACCTCCACCAGCAGATGCCCCGGCCCCATCACAAGCGCCGCCAACAGAACCGGCATCCACCACAGCGCGAGACAGAGGAACGCTGCACGCCAGGGAAGCCGGATCGGCGCGGTCGCGGCGGCTGTCGCGGGCGGAGGCGGCACGCCGATCCAGAGGCCGGCGAGCGCCGCGCCCAGGATCACGACCGGAAAGGGCACGGCGAAGGCCATCATCGCGAGGAAGGCGACCAGAGCCACCATACGGAAGGCGTTCGCGCCCAGCGCGCGCCTGCCGATCTTCAGCACCGCCTCGATCAGGATGGCGATCACCGCTGCCTTCACGCCGAGAAGCGCCGCCTGCACGGAGGGCAGATTCGCGCCCCAGGCATAGAGCTGCGCGAGGAGAAGAATGAGCGCCGCGCCCGGCAGCACGAAAAGCAGGCCGGCCATCGTTCCGCCTGCAAGACCATGCAGACGCCAGCCGATATAGGTCGCGAGCTGCTGCGCCTCCGGGCCCGGCAAAAGGGTGCAGAAATTGAGGCCCGAAACGAAATCGCGCTCCTCGATCCATTTCCGCTCATCCACGAGCATGCGGTGCATGAGCGCGATCTGCCCGGCGGCCCCCCCGAAGGAAATGCAGCCGATCTGGAAGAAGACGCGGAAGAGTTCAGCGAGCGAAGGTGGCGCAGACGGTGTAGCCGGCGCTTCGCTCATGCCGTCAGCAGCCCGCCCCTGAGCATGAGGTCGGCCGTGGAGCGGCTCATCGCGATCGGCACATCATAGACCACGGCGAGGCGGGTCAGCGCCTTCACATCCACGTCATGCGGCATGGGCGAGAGCGGATCGATGAAGAAGATGATGCCGGCGATCCTCTTCTCGACGATCAGCGCGCCGATCTGCTGGTCGCCGCCCAGCGGGCCGGAGGCCACGCGCGTGATATCGAGCGACGGGCAGCGCGCGGCAATCACGCCGCCGGTCGTGCCGGTGCAGACGAGCCGGTGCGGCCGGAGGGCTGCCTCGTGTTCGGCGGCCCAATCGGCCAGCACCGGCTTCATCTTGTCATGGGCGATCAGGGCGAGCGTCAGCGGCATGAGGCGGCCCCCCGCCGCAAGATCAGCGCGCCAGCCCCGCCCTCTCGGCGATCAGCGCCCAGTACTGGATGCCAACCGGAATGATCTCGTCGTTGAAATCATAGGCCGGATGGTGAAGGCCCGCACTATCACCATTGCCGATGAAGATGAAGGCCCCGGGCCGCGCTTCCAGCATGTAGGAAAAATCTTCTCCGCCCATGGTGGGCGCGATGTCATCATCCACGCCGTTCGGCCCGGCAACGGCGCGGGCGAGATCGGCGGCCACCCTGGTCTGCGCGGCGTGGTTCACGGTCGCCGGGTAGCGGCGCTGGTAATCGAGACGCACTTCGGCCTCGAACATCTTCGCGGCGCCGTCACAGATCTGCCTGAAGCGCCGCTCCACCATTTCGCGCACGCCGGCATCCAGCGTGCGCACGGTGCCGCGAAGATAGGCCCGCTGCGGAATGACGTTCATCGCCTCGCCCGCCTGGAAGATCGTGGTCGAGACCACGACCTGCTTCATCGGGTCGGTATTGCGCGAGGAGATGGATTGCAGCGCCGTGACGAGCTGCGCGCCGATCACCACCGGATCGATGCCCTCATGCGGCTTCGCGGCATGGGCGCCGCGGCCCTCCACGGTGATCTCGAAATAGGCCGTCGCCGCCATCAGCGGCCCGGCGCGCGTCGCGAACTGGCCCGGCGGCAGTCCGGGCATGTTGTGCATCCCGTAGACTTCCCGGATGTTCCAGCGATCCATCATGCCGTCATCCACCATGGCCTTGCCGCCTGCCCCGCCTTCCTCGGCCGGCTGGAAGATCACCGCCACCGAACCTTCGAACTCGCGGGTGGAGGCGAGATGCTTCGCGGCACCCAGCAGCATGGCCGTGTGCCCGTCATGCCCGCAGGCATGCATCTTTCCCGGCGTCTTCGAGGCGTGAGGAAGGTTGGTTTCCTCGGAGATCGGCAGCGCATCCATATCGGCGCGCAGGCCCACCACCCGGCCGCCGGGGCCGTTCTTTCCGTGAATGAGGCCGACGACGCCGGTGCGGCCGATGCCTTCCACCACCTCGTCGCAACCGAATTCGCGCAGTTTCGCTGCAACAATGCCCGCCGTCCGATGCACCTCGTAGAGCACTTCCGGATGGGCGTGGAAATCGCGGCGCCAGCCGGTTACCTCGCCCTTGAGGGCCGCAATTCGCGGATCGATCTTCATGGTATCTCCTTCGCGAGGGATGTCCGGTGCGAGCCGCCAGGGCTCCCGGCTGGCGCGCGGCTCCCGGGCCGCGCGACCTCCCGATCACGACTTGAAGCTACTCCACTTCGCGCCATAACGAAAAGGGAGGTCTTTCGGAAATCGGATCAGTTCAGCGCATAGCCGCACATCCCGCGTGGTATATCGCCCGGGATTCGCTTCGCTCGTGACAAACGGTTTCCATTTCGTTTAGCCTTCCATCAAGGGCGGTCCGGGAGGCTGTCCAGCAAGAACAGGGAGAGTTCCATGAAAATGACCATCCGGGGCCTGCTCGCGGTCCTCGCCACGACGACGATGCTCGCGGGCATCGCCGAAGCACGCAGCCTGAAATGGGCGCGTTCCGGTGATTCGCTGACGCTTGATCCGCATGCCCAGAACGAGGGGCCGACCCATACCCTCGCCCACCAGATCTACGAACCGCTGATCATCCGCGACCATACCGGCAAGCAATTGCCGGCGCTGGCGACCAGCTGGGGCGTCACCTCCGATCCCGCCATCTGGGAGTTCAAGCTCCGGACCGGCGTGAAGTTCCATGACGGCGCCGATTTCGATGCGGATGACGTGGTCTTCTCGCTCGAGCGCGCCATGCAGCCCACCTCGGACATGAAGGGCCTGCTGACCTCCATCGAGAGCGTGACCAAGGTCGATTCCCACACGGTGCGCATCAAGACCAAGGGGCCCAACCCGCTGCTGCCCAACAACCTGGGCGACCTGTTCATGATGGACAAGGGCTGGGCCGAGAAGAACAACGCCACCAAGGTTCAGGACTTCAAGAACAAGGAAGAGAACTTCGCGGTCCGCAATGCCAATGGCACGGGCCCGTTCTCACTGGTCAGCCGCGAGCCGGACGTGAAGACCGTGCTGAAGCGCAACGACAATTACTGGGGCAAGGCCGAAGTGCCGCTTGAGGTGACGGAAGTTATCTACACGCCCATCAAGGCGGATGCGACACGCATTGCCGCGCTGCTCTCGGGCGAGATCGATTTCGTGCAGGACCTGCCGGTGCAGGATATCGAGCGCCTCAGGCAGGATCGCAAGCTGCGGGTCAATTCCGGGCCGGAGAACCGCACCATCTTCTTCGGTTTCAATGTGGGCGATGCCGATCTGAAGTCTGATAATGTCGAGGGCAAGAACCCCTTCGCCGACAAGCGCGTGCGCCAGGCCATGAACATGGCGTTGAACCGCGCGGCTATCCAGCGTGTGGTGATGCGGGGTGAAAGCGTGCCGACGGGTGTCATCATGCCGCCCTTCGTGAATGGCTGGACCAAGGAACTCGATGCCGCTCCCGCCGTGGATTTGGCCGCCGCGCGAAAGCTGCTCGCGGATGCCGGCTACCCCAACGGGTTCTCGACCACCTTGCATTGCCCGAATGATCGCTACGTGAACGACGAAGCCATTTGCCAGGCCGCTGTCGGCATGTGGGGCGCGATCGGGGTCAAGGTGAACCTGGTCAGCCAGTCGAAGTCCATCCACTTCACGCTGATCCAGAAGCAGCCGCCGGAGACCGACTTCTTCATGCTCGGCTGGGGCGTGCCGACCTTCGATTCGGATTACGTCTTCTCGTTCCTCTACCACACCCGGGCCGGTTCGCGCGGCAGCTGGAATGCGCTCCGTTATTCCAATGCCGAGATCGACAGCAAGATCCAGACGCTGTCCTCGGAAACGGATATCGCCAAGCGCAATGCCACGATTGCGGATATCTGGGGCCGCCTGAAGGAAGAAGCCCTCTATATCCCGTTGCATCATCAGACCCTCGCCTACGGCATGAAGAGCGATCTCGACATTCCGGTGGATGTGTCAAACCAGCCGAAGCTGAAGTTCGTGTCCTTCAAGCGTTCCTGACTCACCCGGCGCGGCGGCATATCGAGGGTGCCGCCGCCCTTTTCCTGATTGTCGGAGCGCCATGTTCGCTTATGCCGTTCGCTCTCTCGCGCAGGGCCTTCTTGTGCTCGTCGCGGTTGCCTTCATTGCGTTCTCGATGTTTCGCTTCGTGGGCGATCCCGTCGCGAACATGCTCGGGCAGGAAGCCACCCTGCAGGACCGGCAGGAGCTTTCGGAGCGCCTTGGCCTGAATGATCCCTGGCCCATGCAATTCGCTCGCTTCATCGGCAATGCGGCAACCGGCGAATTCGGTGTCTCCTTCAGGCAGGCGCGGAAAGTGTCGGACCTGATCAGGGAACGCCTGCCCGCAACGGTGGAGCTTGCCGTGCTTTCCGCCCTGGTGGCCACGTTCTTCGGCGTGCTGCTGGGCGTTTATGTCGCGATCAACCGCACAGGGTTCATCTCGAACGCCATCATGTCGATCAGCCTGATCGGCGTGTCCTTGCCCACCTTCCTCATCGGCATCGGGCTCATCTATATTTTCGCGGTGGAATTGCGCTGGCTGCCCTCCTTCGGGCGCGGCGAAACGGTGAAGATCGGCTGGTGGAGCACCGGCTTGCTCACCGAAAGCGGACGAAGATCGCTTGTCATGCCGGTGCTGACGCTCGCCTTCTTCCAACTTACCCTCATCATGCGGCTCGTGCGCTCCGAAATGCTCGAGGTCATGCGCGCGGATTTCATCCGCTTCGCGCGTGCCCGCGGTCTTGGTGAACGGGTCATCGAGCTGCGCCATGCCCTGCGCAACACCCTCGTGCCGGTGGTGACGATTGCCGGCCTGCAGCTCGGCTCGATCATCGCTTTCGCGATTGTCACGGAGACGGTCTTCCAATGGCCGGGCCTCGGCGCGCTCTTCGTCAATGCCGTGCAATTCGCCGATGTGCCGGTGATGGCGGCCTACCTGATGTTCGTGGCGGCCGTGTTCGTGATTACCAACCTGATTGTCGATCTCCTCTATTTCCTGCTCGATCCTCGGCTTCGTTCGGGCGGCCGCACGGCGAAGGGGCATTGAAATGACCGATATGCCCCGCAACCCCGCCGAACCCTCGCGCTTCCAGCGCATCTGGGAAAGCGATGTGATGTGGTCGTTCCGGCATTCGCCTGTGGCCATCGTCTCGGCCATCGTCTCGCTGGTGATGATCTTCGGGGCGATCCTCGCGCCGCTTTATGCGCCGCAGGACCCCTTCAACCCGGCCTCGCTGAACCTGATGGATGGCCTTACCCCGCCGGGCAAGGTCAATGAATTCACCGGGCAAACCTTCCTCCTCGGGTCGGACAGCCAGGGCCGGGACATGTTTTCCGCCGTGCTCTATGGCACGCAGGTCTCGCTGCTGGTGGGCGCGGCCTCGGTGCTGTTCTCGGCGGTGATCGGTGTCTTTCTGGGCTTGATGGCCGGCTATATCGGCGGGAAGACCGAGGCCGTGATCATGCGCGTCGCGGATGTCCAGCTCTCCTTCCCGGCAATCCTCATCGCGCTGCTCATCTTCGGTGTGGCGCGCGGCATCATTCCACCAGGCCAGCAGGAGGATGCGACGCTGATCCTGCTGATCCTCGCCATCGGGCTTTCGAACTGGGCGCAATATGCACGCACCGTGCGCGGTTCCACCTTGGTCGAGAAGAACAAGGAATACGTGCAGGCCGCGCGCGTCATCGGCCGCTCGCCCCTGCTGATCATGCTCAAGCATATCCTGCCGAATGTGATGGGTCCGGTGACCGTGATCGCCACCATCAACCTCGCCCTGGCCGTCATCGAGGAGGCAACGCTCTCCTTCCTCGGCGTGGGCATGCCACCCACGCAGCCGTCGCTCGGCACGCTCATCCGCGTCGGCCAGCAATTCCTGTTCTCCGGGGAGTGGTGGATCCTGCTCTTCCCGGCGCTCACGCTCGTCATCCTTGCGCTGGCGATCAACCTCCTGGGCGACTGGCTGCGCGACGCGATGAATCCGAGGCTGCGCTGATGGCCGGGAAACCCGTTCTCGAGGTCTCGGGCCTCACGCTTGATTTCGCCACGCGTCGCGGCACGCTGCGGGCGCTGGATGGCGTGTCATTTTCCATTGCACGCGGCGAGGTGCTGGGCGTCGTGGGTGAAAGCGGCGCGGGAAAATCGCTCACCGGCACCGCGATCATCGGGCTTGTCGAGCGACCCGGCCGCATCACGGGCGGAGAAATCCATCTCAACGGCCAGCGGATCGACAACCTGCCACCGAAAGAGATGCGCGCCATCCGCGGGCGCAAGATCGGCATGATCTTCCAGGACCCGCTCACCTCGCTGAACCCGGTCTTCCGCATCGGTGACCAGTTGATCGAAACCTTGCAGGCGCATCTGCCGCTCTCGAAGGCGGAAGCGCGCCAGCGGGCCATCGAACTCCTCACGGAAGTGGGCATCCCCGCGCCCGAGAAGCGCATCGACGGCTATCCGCATGAATTCTCCGGCGGCATGCGTCAGCGCGTGGTGATTGCGCTTGCGCTGGCTGCGGGGCCGGATCTCATCGTCGCGGATGAGCCCACCACCGCGCTCGATGTGAGTGTTCAGGCGCAGATCATCACGCTGCTGAAACGGCTCTGTCGCACGCGCGGCACCTCGGTAATGCTGATCACCCATGACATGGGCGTGATCGCCGAGACAGCCGATCGCGTGGCGGTCATGTATGCCGGGCGCATCGTGGAAATCGGGCCGGTGGCCGAGGTGATCCGCCATCCGCGTCATCCCTATGCGCGCGGCCTGATGGGTGCCATTCCGGCGCTCGATACGCGGGTGAAACGATTGACGCAGATCTCCGGCGCGATGCCCCGTCTTGATGCGATCCCCAAGGGCTGCGCCTTTCAGCCGCGCTGCTCGATCGCCATTCCGCGCTGCGCGACCGACCGGCCGGAACTCGTGCAGGCTGGCGCGTCGCAGGCTGCCTGCTGGCTCGCCAATTCGGAAGCCGAGGTGCCGGCATGAGCGAGCCCATCCTCGAGATTTCCAATCTCCGCCGCCTCTTTGATGTCTCGAAGCCGTGGCTCGAGCGCTTCATTGCCCGCGAGCCGCGCCAGGTGCTGACGGCGGTGGATGAGGTGTCGTTCTCCATCCACAAGGGCGAGACCTTCGCGCTGGTGGGGGAATCCGGCTCCGGCAAATCCACCGTGGCCAAGATGGTGGTCGGTCTTCTGCAGCCCAGCGGCGGCACGGTGCGCTTCACGGGCGTGCCCGAGGGCGAGCGGCCCCGCCCCGGCATGGTGCAGATGATCTTCCAGGATCCCTATGCCTCGCTCAATCCCCGCTGGCGCGTGGCGGATATCATCGCCGAGCCGATGATCGTCACCCGTGCGCGCACCGGTGCCCGCAACGACGCCGCCAGCCGGGCCGCCCGCGTGGCCGAGCTGCTGACGCTGGTGGGCCTGTCTCCCAAGGATGGCGACAAGTATCCGCACCAGTTCTCGGGTGGCCAGCGCCAGCGCATCGCGATTGCCCGCGCCCTTTCCTCCGAGCCGGAATTCATCGTCTGCGATGAACCCACTTCCGCGCTCGACGTGAGCGTGCAGGCGCAGATCCTGAACCTGATGCGCGAATTGCAGGAGCGGCTGGGTCTCACCATTCTCTTCATCTCGCACAATCTCGCCGTGGTGCGGCACATGGCGAATCGTATCGGCGTGATGTATCTCGGGCGTCTCGTGGAAGTGCAGGAGAGCGATGCGCTCTTTCTCGCGCCGAAGCACCCTTACACGCGCCTGCTGATCGATGCCGTGCCCAACCTCGCGGAAATCGGCCGTGATCGCGTGCCGGTTCAGGGCGAGGTGCCAAGCCCGATCAACCCGCCCACGGGCTGCACCTTCCATCCGCGTTGCCCCGTCGCGATGCCGATCTGCTCGCGCGAGAGGCCGGTCTTCCGCGAGGGAGCGGCCTGCCACGCGCTTACGCCACAGGCCAGGGCGGCGGAATGATCAGGGATTGATTTCGGCGCGGGGGCGCAAGGTGCGATAGCGCCCGCGCTCGACCGACATCAGCACGATGGCGAAGACGGCGAGGCCATGGAACCACCAGGTCTGCGTCGCGTTGCGGTCGAAGAGCGCGACGGTCATCGCGGCGGACAGGGCGGCGAGCGTCGCCGGGGCAAGCTCATAGCCAAGCTTTCCTGCCGCGATGAAGGCCCAGGCGACGGGGATCGCGAAGAACAGCGCGCCCAGGACGCCGAGATCGAACCACAAGTCGCTGATGAGGCTCACCGGAAGTTCAGGGCCGATCACCCCGATGACCCGCGCTGCGTTGCCGGCGTCGAAGCCGCGGCCAGTGAGGAAATGCAGGGGCTCATCAAGGATCATCTGCCACCAGCGCTCCAACCCTGCCATGCCAAGCTGGCTTCCGAAGGCGCTGGCGAAGGGGAGCAGCAGAATGGCGGCAGCCACGACAAGGCCGACAATGCGGCCTGCCGCCTCGGGGCGATTCCAGGCCAGGGCGAGCACCAGAAGGCTTGCCGCCAGCGGGCCGAAGGCCGCCCGGTTGGGGCCCAGCGCGATGGCGGTGATCACCAGCACCATCAGCGCGAAGGCCATGCTCCTGCGGTTCTTGATCAGCAGCCATGCCGCGCCGATCCAGCCCAGAACCGAGAGCAGGATCACGATCCGCTCGGGCGTCGCCGGCGGAAAGCTCAGGACAGGCTGGCCAACAAGCGCCGAAACGCTGCCGACGAGGATCAGCGTCGCACCGAGGGCAACACCGATGGTAATCAGATGCAGGTTGGTGGCGCGCATGCGCTGCGGCAGCGCGATAACCGCGAAGAACCCGAGCAAGACCACGCCGAGCAGCTTGAAGAGCTTTTCCGCCGCCTCCCACCGCACGGGAGTCCAGAGCAGCGAAACCAGCGCCCAGCCCACGAGCAGCAGGCAAGCCAGGCCCGGACCGCTGGCGAGGTGTGAGAGCGCACGAACCGAAAGGCGCGCGGAATCGGCGCGGAGCAGGGAAGACAGGATGATGAGCACCGCGCCGATCGGCACAAGCACCACGATCACCCAGCGCGACATCAGCGTCGCCGAAGGGATGACGAGCGCGAAGATCGCAAATCCCAGTCGCAACAGCATCGCCGCAGCATCGGCGGCCGGATCTGTCAACGTGCCGGATGCGCGGTGGTCATTGGTTGTCATGGTCCTCAAGTCACTGCGTTTAACGCCCCATGGCAAAACTATGCACAGAAGCAGTTGAAGGATGCTGTATGCTTATGGCAACACCTGCGACAAATCAGGGGCCCCGAAAAGAAGAGGCTGGGACTTGCTGGAATGTGCGGCACGGCCTAGCTGGAAACGAGCAACCGGGAGATCCGCATGTCCGTGACCGTCCATCCTCTCTATTCCGGGCTGATGGCCCGCCGTTCCGGCAATGCTCGCGCCCTGGCGGCCCCTGGCCCCGACGAGATGACGCTGCAGGCCATCGTGAAGGCCGGAGCGCAGGCCCCGGATCATGGCCGGCTGGTTCCGTTCCGGTTTCTGCGCATCGCGGATTCCGCCCGCGATCGGCTGGCCGACCTGCTGGAAGCGTCGAGCCGCGAGCTGCAGCCCGACATTGCCGCGTCCGAGATCGAGCGCGCTCGCGAAAAGGCACATCAGGGCCCGGAAATCCTCGCGCTGATCGGGCGGATCGACGCCGAGCATCCGAAGATCACGGCATCCGACCAGTGGCTCGCGGTGGGCTGCGCCTTGGAAAACGTGCTGCTCGCCGTGCAGGCTGCGGGTTTCGCCGCCGCCGTGCGCTCGGGCAAGTTCCTCGGCACGAAAGCGATGCGCGAGGGGTTCCTTCTGGGTGCCAACGAGCACCTCACCTGCCTCATCGCCATGGGTACATCGACGGAATGGCCCCCGGCAAAGCCGAAGCCGGAGCTGGATCGCGTCTTCGCGGTATGGAACGGGTAGCGCGATTCCAGGCCAAGCATAGGCGGGCGAGGGCGGGTATCAGCCGGTTCGCGGGAAGAAAATGCGCGAAGAACGAAGTCAGTCGGATTTCCCGCGGATCAATTCGATGATGCCGGAGAAATCCGCACCACCCTCTCCCCAGGCTGCATGAAGCCCGTAAAGCTGTGTCGCCAGCGCGCCCATCGGCGTGGTCGCGCCGGCAGCGGCGGCCGCATCCTGGCTCAGCTTCAGGTCCTTCAGCATCAGGGCGGTCGCGAAACCGGGCTTGTAGCCATTATTCGCGGGGCTCGTCGGCACCGGGCCGGGCACCGGGCAATAGGTGGTGAGGCTCCAGCACTGGCCGGAGGAGGTGGAGGCCACATCGAACAAGGCCTGATGCGAAAGGCCCAGCTTCTCGGCCAGCACGAAGGCCTCGCCAACCGCAATCATCGAAATGCCGAGGATCATGTTGTTGCAGATCTTCGCCGCCTGCCCCGCGCCCGCACCGCCGCAATGCACGATCTTCCTGCCCATGGCTTCGAGCAGGGGCCTCGCGCGGGCAAAGGCCGCATCCGCGCCGCCGCACATGAAGGTGAGCGTGGCCGCCTTTGCCCCGCCCACTCCGCCGGAGACCGGAGCATCGACCGGCACGAGACCGGCAGTTTCCGCCTGTGCATGCACCGCGCGGGCGGATTCGACGTCGATTGTCGAGGAATCGATGAGCAGGGTCCCCTTGCCGGCGATGCCGACGATTTCCGCCCAGACCGCGCGGACATGCTTGCCGGCCGGCAACATGGTGACGATCGCCTCCGCACCCTTCGCCGCCTCCGCGACACTCCTCGCGATGGCGACACCGCCCGCCCGCGCCTCCTCGATAGCCGCCGGCGACAGGTCGAACCCTGTCACGGCGTGACCCGCCTTCACGAGGTTCTGCGCCATGGGGCCGCCCATATTGCCGAGCCCGATCACCGCGATTGTCGTCATTTCTTCTCTCCCCGCCTGGTCACCCGGATGTTCCAGCGGTTGAGCAAGGCTTCCGCGTCTCCGGTTCCGATATCGATATGGGTGGCACCCTGTTCGAGCGCTGGTTCCAGCGCGGGCGGCAGCGGGGCATGGGCCTCGATGAAGGCCAGAACCACCGGCGGCGCGCCGCGCAAGGTGAGGTGATGGATGAGCCCGCCCGGCACGCGTTCGACGCGCTGGTCGCGCAGATCATGCCCCCGCCGGATGTAGGGCCAGCGGCGCAAATAGGCCGCATCATCCTGCCCCGTGAGGTCATTCGAGATGAGAATGGCCGTCACATCCGAGGTGGCATCGGCCTGCTTGGCCACAAAGGGCCCCGCGAGGATGATCCCCCGCAGGGCAACCTCGTTCCGCGCGAAGCTCACGAGATCATCCGAGAGCGAGCGCAGGGCTTCGAGCCCGATGCCCGGCACCGTTTCCGCCATCTCGCGCCTGAACATGCCACCGAGCCCGCCTGAAGACCCTTTCGGCCGATAGAGAAAGCGCGTGGCGAACCACAATCCGGCAATGCCGGCGAGAATCAGCAGCGCGGAATTGAAGTCGATCATGCCGGTCAGCGCGTGCCGAGCAGATTGCGTGCCACGATCATCCGCATGATCTCGTTGGTCCCCTCGAGGATCTGATGGACGCGCAGATCGCGCACGATCTTCTCGATGCCGTAATCCTGCAGATAGCCGTAGCCGCCGAGGAGCTGCAAAGCGCGATCCGCGACGCTCGAGGCGGTTTCGGTCACGAAACGCTTGGCCATCGCGCAGCGCATCGTGGCATCCGGCTCCTTGCGGTCATAGGCGCTCGCGGCCGCATAGAGCAAGATTCGCGCGGCTTCGAGGTCGATCGCCATATCGGCGAGGCGAAACTGAAGGGCCTGGAATTCCTGCAGTTTCCTGCCGAAGGCGACCCGCTCGGAAAGGTAGGTCTTCGCCTTGTCGAAGGCCGCCTGCGCGCCGCCCAAAGCCGAAGCCGAAATGTTGAGCCGCCCGCCATCGAGCCCGTTCATCGCGATGGTGAAGCCCTGCCCCTCCTTGCCGACCAGGTTTGAGACCGGCACGCGGCAATTCTCCATGATGACCTGGCGCGTGGGCTGCGCATTCCAGCCCATCTTCTTCTCGTTGGCACCGAAGGAGAGGCCCGGCATGTCCTTCTCGATCAGAAGACAGGAAATGCCCTTCGGCCCCTCCTCGCCCGTGCGCACCATCACGGCGTAGAGATCGGTGGAGCCGGCGCCGGAGATGAACTGCTTGACGCCGTCCACGATGTAGAAATCGCCCTCGCGCCGGGCGCGCGTCTTCAGCGCCGCCGCATCCGAGCCCGAGCCGGGTTCGGTGAGGCAATAGGAGGAGAGCATCTCCATCGAGACCATGGCGGGCATGTATTTCGCTTTCAGCGCCTCCTCGCCGAAACGTTCGATGAGCCCCGCGACCATGTTGTGGATCGAGAGATAGGAGGCGACCGCCGGGCAGCCGGTGGAAAGCGCCTCGAAGACGAGCGCGGTCTGAAGCCGCGTGAGGCCGGAGCCGCCCCAATCCTCGCTCACATAACAGGCGCCCATGCCCAGAGCGGCGGTTTCGCGCAGCACATCAATTGGAAAGTGCTTCTTCTCGTCCCATTCGAGGGCATGGGGAGCGAGCTTTTCATCCGCGAAGGTGCGGGCCATTTCGATGACCGCGCGATCGTCATCCGAGAGCGCGAAGGCTCGATTTTCCACTGGCGCGAGCATGACACTTCCTCCCCATGAAGCCGCGTTCGATCCGGTTATCCGGTAGGTCGCATCGGAATCGCGCACCGGCAAGGCGCATCAAAGCACAACGATCCCGGAATGCTTGGCCTTGTTCTCCGGTTCGACATGGATCGTGATGATGGCTCCCGAAAACGCTTCGCGCAACCCGGCTTCGATGCGGTCGCAGATGTCATGGGAGCGATCCACCCGCATCTCGCCGGGCACGACGAGATGAAACTCGATGAAGGTGGCCGGGCCGGAGTGGCGCGTGCGCAGATCATGCGCTTCCAGGGCACCCTCACCCTCGCGGCCGATGATGGCGCGGATCGCATCGAGTTCCTCGGGTGCTGCGGCCTCGTCCATCAGCCCGCCGAAGGAAGCCTGCATCAGCTTCCAGCCGGAAACCAGAATGTTCACGCCCACGAGCCCCGCGAGCAGCGGATCGAGCCAGGGCAATCCGGTCGCCACGCTGATGACCAGGGCTATCAGCACGCCCAGCGAGGAAAGCACGTCCGAGAGCAGATGCCGGCCATCGGCAACCAGGGCCGGCGAGCGGAGCTTGCGCCCGCGGCTGATGAGAAGCCAGCACCAGGCCCCGTTGATCACGCCGGCGAGCACGTTGAGGCCATAGCCCAGAGGATCATGATTCATCGCGCGCGGGTTGTTCCAGGCGCCCCACGCGGCGTGGAATACGGCCATGGCCGCCACGAGAATCAGCGCGCCTTCGAAAACAGCCGCGAGATATTCCACCTTCTGGTGGCCATAGGGGTGCTTGGCGTCGGCCGGCTTGGCGGAGAGGCGCAAGGCGAACAAAGCCACGCAGGCCGCGACCACATTGATCGTGCTTTCGAGGGCATCCGAATAGAGCGCGACCGAACCCGTGTGGTAATAGGCCGCGAATTTGAGCGCGAGAACGATCAGGCCAATGGCAATGCTCCCCAGCGCGATGCGCTGGGCTTCATCGAAACGGAGCGTTGCCGAGGTCGAGGCCATGCGGCTCTTTCCTCTGCGCGGCGTCTCGGGTCAAGAGCGCCCTTGGGCGGAGGTTCAGCCACCCGAGAGGCGGCGGGCATTGTCCGCTACCGTGCGATGCGTGGGCTGCGCCGCTGCCCTGGCGATGCGCATCGGCGCGGAAGCCACGGCATTCGAGGCGGAATGCACATCCCCGAAGGCCATCCGCGTGGCGATCTCGACGCTGATCCGTATGCCCTCAAGATTCGCCGCGACCATACCGCCCTGCACGGCCAGCACCTTCTCGGTGACCATCCGCTCGCTCTCGAATCGTCCATCGGGCACGCGGCCGAGAACCAGGCGATGCGCTTCCTGCGCGAGGCGCGGAATGCGGTTCACAACGATGAGGGAAGACATCCAGAAGGTCCACATGGGAACCAGGATCATCCGGATATAGGGTTCGGCCGTCAACGACTTTTGCTGGCAGCCAGCAGGCGATGCTGCTAAAAGCATGATATGTCGCATGTTTTTTTGTCTGAACTTTTGGTGATGTCAAGACTTCCGTAACGGGAGCGGCGCTCTCCTGTCGGAAACGGACCAGTCGAGACGGAGGAATTCATGATCGATGCCGATTTCCGTCGCCAGCTTCAGGGCTATGGGCTGACGACGGCCAATATTCTCTACCACATGCCGGATCACCCGCACCTGCTGCAGAATTTCATCTGGCAGGAATATGATCTCTTCCCGAAATTCCCGGCCTTGCGGAAGTTCCTCGATTTCTGGAAGCGCGAGATCGAGGGTGGCCTGCATTCCGTGATCGTCGCGCATAACCGGCTGATCACCCCGGCGGAGATCCGCTCGATCGGGCAGGAGTTCAAACTGCACTGAGGGCGTGCCGTATTGTTTGGCGCAAGATCTTGTCCGGGAACCGGCAACCGGTTCGCGCAAAGAAAATGCGACCGGACAGAGAGATAGAGCATTCGAGCTGATCCGGTCAGATCGGAAAATGCTCTTGGGGATCGATCGGCGCGATCGTGCCGAGGAGCGAATTGCCGGGTCGCGCCTTCTGGTGCCGCATTGCGAAGAAGTAGGAAAAATCCGCCGCGAAACGAAAAAACCGGCGTTTCCGCCGGTTTTGATATTCTCCCCCGTCCGGCGTTCCGCCTCAGGCCCAGGCTTGCTGCCGGACCGGATTCGGAGCGGATGAGACGATGCTGTAGCGGGTGGTCGCCGATGAGCGGCTCGCCGAGGAACGCTCGCGCCATTTCCTGTCCGCTTCCTCATAAGACCGGTAGGGGCCGAAGACGCGCTCGGTTCCGGGAACGACTGCCTGGAATTCCACGCACTGATATTCCCCGCCAATCACCCAATATTGCCTCGACATGATCATGCTCCTCGAAAGAAGGGGGTTTGGGGAGAGCGGGACCATAGGGGTTCCGCCCCGCTCCTGATGCGGCCGGTTACTCGGCGGCAATCGCCTTGCCATGGCCCTCGCCACCGTGGAACTGCTCGCTCTCGGTGGAGCCAGCCATCGCGGTGGTGGAAGACTTGCCCTGGCTGATCGCCATCGCAACGGCATCGAAATAGCCGGTGCCGACTTCGCGCTGGTGACGGACGGCGGTGAAGCCGATGTCCTGGGCGGCGAATTCGCGCTGCTGCATCTCGGAATAGGCACCCATGCCGCGCTGCGAATAGCCCTTGGCCAGCTCGAACATCGACAGGTTGAGGCTGTGGAAGCCGGCGAGGGTGACAAACTGGTATTTGTAGCCCAGCGCGCCGATCTCTTCCTGATATTTCGCCGCTTCCGCGTCGCTCATCTTCTTCTTCCAGTTGAAGGACGGCGAGCAATTATAGGCGAGCAGCTTGTTCGGGTACTTCTTCTTGAATTCGGTCGCGAATTCGCGGGCTTCGCCAAGGTCCGGCTCGGAGGTTTCCCACCAGACGAGATCGGCATACTCGCCGTAAGCCAGGCCGCGCGCGATGGCATGTTCGACCGAGTGCTTGTTGCCCTGCTTCAGGCGGAAGAAACCCTCCTCCGTGCGGCTGTCGCGATCGATCCACGGATGATCGTAATCATCCACATCCGAGGTGATGAGGTTTGCGGCATGCGCATCGGTGCGGGCGAGCAGCACGGTGTCCACACCGCAGACATCCGCCGCGAGGCGCGCCGCGTTCAGCGTGCGGATGAAGGTCTTGGTCGGCACCAGCACCTTGCCGCCGAGATGGCCGCACTTCTTTTCCGAGGCCAGCTGATCCTCGAAATGGACGCCCGCGGCGCCAGCCTCGATCATTGCCTTCATGAGTTCGAAGGCGTTGAGGGGGCCACCGAAGCCGGCTTCCGCATCCGCGATGATCGGCGCCATGTAATGGGTGGACTTGTCGCCTTCCATATGGGCGATCTGGTCCGCGCGGCGCAGGGTGTTGTTGATGCGGCGCACCACATCCGGCACCGAGGAGGCCGGATAGAGCGACTGGTCCGGATACATCTGTCCGGCATTGTTGGCGTCCGCCGCCACCTGCCAACCCGAGAGATAGATCGCCTCGAGGCCAGCCTTGACCTGCTGCATCGCCTGGTTGCCGGTCAGCGCGCCGAGCGTGCGGACGAAGGGGCGGTTGGCAAGCAGATGGCGCAGGCGGGCCGCGCCCATGCGGGCCAGCGTGTATTCCATCTGGAACGAGCCACGCAGCTTCTCCACATCGGCGGCAGTGTAATCCCGCTTGTTCTGCGGGGTGTAGGAGGCGGTCATCGGAAACATCCTTTTGCTGGAGGTGAGAGCCGAATCCGAACGTTGACGACTTTCGATGCGTCTACGACTTTCGATTTACAAGCTTTCACATGGCCATCTTGTCGCACGGGCACTCCCGCAGCGCAACAAGATGCTGAAATTCGTCTGGAAACGCAGAAAATCCTTGACAGCATGACAATTGTAATTTTGTAAATTGCAACAGATTTACATATTCAGGAGACAAAGATGCGATCCCTACGCATCGGCGGGCGCGTGCGGCGCATGCGGCAGGAAAGACGGCTCAGCCAATCGCAGATGGCGGGCGAACTCGGGATTTCGCCGTCCTATCTCAACCTGATCGAGAGCAACCAGCGACCGGTCACGGCCTCCGTGCTGCTCCGGCTGGCGGAGAAATTCCAGATCGATCTCGGCAGCCTGAGCGCCGAGGAGGATGGCCGGCTCGCGACCGACCTCATGGAAGCCCTCTCCGATCCCATGTTCGAAAGCGCCGATGTGAAGGCGACCGACGTGCGCGACCTCGCAGCCACGCTGCCTGCCCTCGGGCAGGCTTTCGTAACGCTCTATCATGCCTATCGCCGCGGCGGGCCGGCCGATGGTGCGCTGGGCATGGGGGATGGCGAGGGCGCTTCCGCCAGCATCCCCTCCGAGGAGGTGTCGGATTTCATCCAGCGTCATTTCAACCATTTCCCGACGCTGGAGGAGGCCGCCGAAAACCTCTGGGTCGATCACGGCCTGGCCCTGTTCACGCTCCAGCAGGACCTGGTGAAGGTGCTGGCCGAGCGGTTCGCGGTGGATGTCGAGATCGCCCCCACCGAGAGCATGCGCGGCCTTCTGCGCGCCTATAATCCGCTGACGCGCCGGCTCCAGCTCTCCGAACTGCTCACGAGCCCGAGCCGGACCTTCCAGCTCGCGCACCAGATCGCGTTTCTCGGCTTCCGCCGCGAGATCGATGCGCTGGTTTCCGGCGGCAAGTTCTCGACGCCCGAGGCGGATTCGCTCGCGGCCTCGGCGCTGGCGAATTACTTCGCGGCAGCCGTGATGGCGCCTTATCCGCGCTTCCTCGATGCGGCCAGGACCTCACGCTACGATACAACCATCCTGAAGCACCGCTTCAACCTCTCCTTCGAGCAGGTCTGCCACCGCCTGACCACGTTGCGTCGCCCCGGCGCGGAGGGCGTGCCGTTCCACCTCATTCGCGTGGATATCGCGGGGAACATCTCGAAGCGGTTTTCTTCCTCCGGCATCCATATCGCGCGTTTCGGGGCGGCCTGCCCGCGCTGGAACGTCTATGATGCCTTCGCGACGCCGGGCATGCTGCGCGTGCAGGTCTCGCGCATGCCGGATGGCTCCTCGTTCTTCTGCGTTGCGCGCACGTTGACGCCGGGCGGGAGGCAGGTGATGCGCGGTGGCCTTCCGGCCCGCGCCGGCATGCTCGCGATCGGCCTCGGGTGCCCGCTGAGCCACGCGAAGGAACTGGTCTATGCCGATGGCCTGAACCTTGAGGATCCGACCATCGTCACACCCATCGGCGTCTCCTGCCGCACCTGCAGCCGGGTGGATTGCTCGGACCGCGCCATGCCGGCTCTTGCGCAGCGCCTCATCATCGACGAAAACCGGCGCGGATTGTCGACCTACTCCATTGCCACAGACGGCTGACGGATGCAGGAAATACAGAATTACTTGTGCTATTCATAGAATTCACAAGACGAACGATGGGGATGCGCGCCATGGCTTCCAAACTCGAGCAGCTCAAATCCATGACCGTGGTGGTCGCCGATACCGGCGACATGCAGGCGATCGAGGCTTTCAAGCCCGTGGATTGCACGACGAACCCCACGCTGATCCTGAAAGCGGCCGAGATGGAGGCCTACAAGGGTTTCGTGGATGAGGCCGTGCACTGGGCGGCCAGCCGGGGCGGTAGCCGCGAGGCGCGCATTTCCGCCGCCTGTGACCGCCTCGCCGTCACCTTCGGGGCGGAACTCACGAAGCGCGTGCCCGGCCGCGTCTCCACCGAAGTGGATGCCGATCTCTCCTTCGATACGGCGAAATCGGTCGCCAAGGCCCGCGCGATCATCGCGGATTATGCCAGCCGCGGCATCGGGCGAGAGCGCATCCTCATCAAGCTCGCCTCGACCTGGGAGGGCATCCGCGCGGCGGAAATCCTCCAGAAGGAAGGGGTGGATTGCAATCTCACGCTGCTCTTCAACCTTTCGCAGGCGGTGGCCTGCGCGGAAGCGGGCGCGTTTCTGATCTCCCCCTTCGTGGGCCGCATTCTCGACTGGTACAAGAAATCGACGGGACAGGATTACACCAGCGAAACCGATCCCGGCGTGCTCTCGGTCCGCGCGATCCACGCCTATTACAAGGCGCATGGCCACGAGACGGTGGTGATGGGTGCGTCCTTCCGGAACATCGGCGAGATCGAGGCTCTGGCCGGCTGCGATCGGCTGACCATCGCGCCTGCTTTGCTCGACCAGCTTGCGAAGGATGCGGGCCCGCTCGTTCGCGCGCTCGACCCCGTGAAGGCCGCTGTGGCGGAAAAGCCCGCGCGCATCGCGGTGGATGAAGCCTCCTTCCGCTGGGCGTTGAACGAGGATGCGATGGCGACCGAGAAACTCGCCGAGGGCATTCGCGGTTTCGCGGCGGATCTGCGCAAGCTCAAGACGATGATCGGGAACAGGCTCGACGCGTGATCGGGCGAGGCCCGGGCGTTTTTGCATTTTCAGAGGTGAATGCAAGGGATGATCCTGGGATGGGAGCGTTGTTACTCTGCGCCTCCGCCTGTTCCGGAAGTCCTTCATCTCCATCCTCACGCCAGGGACCCGGTCGAACTGTCCGGCCGGCATCGTGCTCGGCGCTTTCGTTTCCTCACGCCTGCCAGTCACGCCAGTCCGGGGCATTCCCTAGTCTGGCTGAAGCCCATGGACGTCCCTGCGCGTGTCCGCTCCCCTGCCGATCGCGCGCGAATTCGTGGGGCTTGGCATGAAATTTTGCCATTCCCGCAAACACTTTAATTCTCGCTTAGAGAAATGCATGCAACCAAGGATTGTGTCTTGGTGTGTTGGAGTCCTGACATGTTCCAGCCTCGTCGGCTGCCCTGGCCGGTTGCGCTTGGCTTCACCCTTGCCGCCGCCGTCCTGCTTGTCTGGGGAGCGCATGGCATCACCCAGAAAGCGCGCCAGGCAATTCTCGATCGGGATGCGGAGCTGACCGCCCGGGTTTGGGGTGAGTTCCTCGTCGCCAATCTCGGATCCATTGCCGATCTTCTGGCCGGGCGTCCGGTCTCTGAAGCCGATCAGCGCCTGCTTTCCTGCAAGCGGCAAACTGCGGCAATCTTCCGCTTCAAGATCTTCGACGGAAACGGCTTGCTGCGCCATGTCGCCGATTGCGGCCGCTGGGACGATATGCACCGCGTCGCGCAGGGTGAGCGCAGCAGCGATGCCGCGGCGGTCGCGCAATCCGGATCGCCCCAGGTATTCGCGAGGCGGGGCGATGGCGTGAGCCGCCCGCAGCTTTATGCGGCGGCCTTTATGCCGCTGGCGCTGGAGCAGGATGTCATGGGAGTGATCGAGGTCTATATCGACCACACCGCACGGGCGCGCATGCTGGAATCGGTTCTGCTGACAGCCGGTGCCTCGATCTCGGCATTGGCAGGTTCCGCCTTCGCTCTGCCGGCCCTGCTGGCGCTTTGGCATGCCCGCGAGCGCCGTAAAACGGCGCATCGCCTGCGCCATGTCGCAAGCCATGATGAGTTGACCGGCCTGCTGAATCGCTCGGCGCTGGTCGAGCGGATTGACCAGCTGATGGCGCGGAAGACGGAATTCGCCGTCCATTTCATCGATCTTGATCGCTTCAAGGATGTGAACGACAACCATGGCCATCCGGTAGGTGACGCCCTGCTGCGCGAGGTGGCCGAACGCCTCCTGCACATCGCCAGCGACAGCATCTGCGTCGCGCGCCTCGGCGGCGATGAATTCGCGATGGTGCAGGAACTGGCGCCGGCGGATGAGCTGGCCTCGATGCGCCTCGCGCGGCGAATCGTGACTGCGATCGACTTGCCCTTCCACATGGGTGAGGTCGAGGCGCGCATCGGCGCGAGCGTCGGCACAAGCCTTTATCCGCGCGATGGCCAGAACCGCGAGAGGCTGCTCGTTGCGGCCGATCTCGCGCTCTATGCCGCGAAGCGGGCCGGGCGCGGACGCGCGGTCGGCTTCGAATCCTCCATCGAGGAGGAGCGCCGCAGCCGCCAGGCCCTCGAGGCGCGCCTGCGCCAGGCGGTGGAAGACGAGGATTTCGAGATCTACTACCAGCCGCTCTATTCCACCGACGGGAAGACGCTTCGCGCCTTCGAAGCCCTGCTGCGCCTCAACGCGGAGGACGGCACGCCGATCTCGCCTGCTGTGTTCATTCCCGTGGCCGAGGAACTGCGCCTCATCGATCGCATCGGCCAATGGGTGCTGCGGGAGGCATGCCAGACGGCCACGCTCTGGCCGGGATCCATCTCGATTGCCGTCAACCTCTCGCCGCTGCAATTCCTGAGTGGCAGCCTCAGCACCATCGTCCACTCGGTCCTCGACGAGACCGGCATCGATCCGCGCCGCCTTGAACTGGAAATGACAGAGAGCGTGCTGCTGGAGAAGCCGGACGCCATCCTCGCGCAACTGAACATCATCAAGTCTTTCGGCGTTTCCATCGCGCTCGACGATTTCGGCACGGGCTATTCGAGCCTGTCCTATCTGTGGCGCTTCCCCTTCGACACGCTGAAGGTCGATGGCTCCTTCATGGTCGGATTGAACGATCCCGCTTCCCGGTCACGCGAGGTGCTCGACACCATCATCGCCCTGGGGCGCGTGCTGAACCTGCATGTGACGGCGGAAGGCGTGGAGACGAGGGAGCAGATCGAGGTTCTGCGGGAGTTGCATTGCGATTTCGTGCAGGGCTTCCTGCTCGGCCGCCCGGTGCGTTCCACCGAGGTGGCCTCGGTGATCCTCGAGGCGCTGAAGCCGCGCGACGAAGAGCCCCCACTGATCCTGCCGCAACGAAAACAGGCCTGAGCAGGGGTGCGACGCTCTTTTCATTGGACATTTGGGCCTGCTGGTCTATCTCCCGGCCCATGACCACCGAGCCAATTCCGAACATCCGCAATTTTTCCATCGTCGCGCATATCGACCACGGGAAATCGACCCTCGCCGATCGCCTGATCCAGAAGACGGGCGGGCTCTCCGAGCGCGAGATGGTCGACCAGGTGCTCGACAACATGGAGATCGAGCGCGAGCGCGGCATCACCATCAAGGCGCAGACCGTTCGCCTGAATTATCACGCGAATGACGGGAAGACCTACATCCTGAACCTGATGGATACGCCGGGCCACGTCGACTTCGCCTACGAGGTCTCACGCAGTCTTGCGGCCTGCGAGGGCTCGCTGCTGGTGGTTGATGCCTCCCAGGGCGTGGAAGCCCAGACTCTCGCCAACGTCTATCATGCGCTTGATGCCGACCACGAGATCGTGCCCGTCCTCAACAAGATCGACCTTCCCGCCGCCGAGCCGGACCGGGTGAAGGAGCAGATCGAGGAAGTGATCGGGCTCGACGCCTCGGATGCCGTGCCGATTTCGGCCAAGACCGGCCTCAACATCGAGGGCGTGCTCGAAGCGATCGTCACCCGCCTGCCGCCGCCCAGGGGCGACATTCACGCGCCGCTGAAGGCGCTGCTCGTGGATAGTTGGTATGATGTCTATCTCGGCGTCGTCGTTCTGGTGCGAATCATCGATGGCAGGATGAAAAAGGGCATGCGCATCAAGATGATGGGCACGGATGCCGTTTACGATATCGAGAAGATCGGCGTCTTCACGCCGAAGATGCTCGATGTCACCGAACTCACGCCCGGCGAGGTGGGTTTCATCACCGCCTCCATCAAGGAAGTCGCGGATACCCGCGTCGGCGATACCATCACCGAGGAGAAGAAGCCCGCGGCGCAGGCGCTTCCGGGCTTCAAGCCGGTGCAGCCGGTGGTGTTCTGCGGGCTCTTTCCGGTCGATGCGGCGGATTTCGAGGAATTGCGCGCCGCCATGGGCAAGCTGCGCCTCAACGATGCGAGCTTCACCTTCGAAATGGAGAGCAGCGCGGCGCTCGGCTTCGGCTTCCGCTGCGGCTTCCTTGGCCTGTTGCATCTGGAGATCATCCAGGAGCGCCTCACGCGCGAATTCAACCTCGACCTCATCGCCACGGCGCCCAGCGTCGTCTACCGGATCGCGTTGCGCGACGGCGAGGAGATCGAGCTTCACAACCCGGCCGACCTGCCGGATGTGATGAAGATCGCCGAGATCCGCGAACCGTGGATCCGCGCGACCATCCTCACGCCGGATGAATATCTTGGCGCGATCCTGAAGCTCTGCCAGGAGCGGCGCGGCAACCAGGTTGACCTCTCCTATGTCGGAAAGCGCGCGAAGGTGGTCTATGACCTGCCGCTGAACGAGGTGGTTTTCGACTTCTATGACCGGCTGAAATCGGTCTCGAAGGGCTATGCCAGCTTCGACTACACCATCACGGATTATCGCGAGGGCGACCTCGTGAAGCTCTCGATTCTCGTCAATGCCGAGCCGGTCGATGCGCTGTCCATGCTGGTGCACCGCCAACGTGCCGAGGGCCGGGGGCGCGTGATGTGCGAGAAGCTGAAGGATCTCATCCCGCCGCACCTCTTCCAGATTCCCATCCAGGCGGCGATCGGCGGCAAGATCATCGCCCGCGAAACGGTGCGCGCGCTGAGGAAAGACGTCACCGCCAAATGCTATGGCGGCGACATCTCGCGCAAGCGCAAGCTTCTGGACAAGCAGAAGGAAGGCAAGAAGAAGATGCGGCAATTCGGCAAGGTGGAAATCCCGCAGGAAGCCTTCATCGCCGCGCTCAAGATGGATAATTGAGGCCTATTCGGCGGCTTTCGCGCGTTTCGGCTCCACGATGAACCCGCCGCTTTGCCGCGACCAGAGATCCGCATAGAGCCCGCCCCTCGCGAGCAATTCGGCATGCGTGCCGTCTTCGACGATGCGGCCCTCATCGAGCACCACGAGGCGATCCATGATCTGCAGGGTGGAGAGGCGGTGCGCGATGGCGATCACCGTCTTGCCCTCCATCAGGGTCACGAGGCTTTCCTGGATCGCAGCCTCCACCTCGGAATCGAGCGCGGAAGTCGCTTCATCCAGCACGAGGATCGGTGCGTTCTTGAGCATGACGCGGGCAATGGCCACGCGCTGGCGCTGCCCGCCCGAGAGCTTCACGCCGCGCTCGCCCACATGGGCATCGAGGCCCCTGCGGCCTTTCCAATCCGAGAGATTGGCGATGAAATCCGCCGCGCGCGCCTGTTCGATGGCGGCTCGCAACTCGGTCTCGCTCGCGCCCGGGCGACCGTAGAGAATGTTCTCGCGGATCGAGCGATGCAGCAGCGAGGTATCCTGCGTGACCATGGCGATGGCCTTGCGCAGGCTCTCCTGCTGCAGTTGCATCACATCCTGCCCATCAAGAAGGATGCGCCCGCTCGTAGGCCGGTTGAAATGCAGAAGCAGGTTGACCAGCGTGGATTTGCCCGCGCCGGAGCGACCCACAAGGCCGATCTTCTCGCCGGGCCGGATGGTGAGCGAGATATCGCGCAGCACCGGCAGGTGCGGATCATAGCCGAAGCTCACATGCTCGAAGCGGATCTCGCCGGCCTTGAACTGCAGCGGCTTCGCGCCCGGTGCATCCTGCAGCTTCAAGGGCACGGTGATGCTCTCCATACCCTCCTGCACGATGCCGATATTCTCCATGATCCCCGCGATTTCCCAGGCGATCCAGCCCGAGGCGCGCACGAGCGAGAGCACGAGGGTCATCGCCATCGCGAAGCTGCCGATCTCGATCGCGCCCTTCTGCCAGAGCCAGAGGCCGATGGCGCCGGTGGTCGTCAGCGTGCTCGCGGAGAGGATCGAGAGGCAGGCCGAAAACCCGAGCTGAAGCCGCTGCTGGTCGCGGAAATATTGTGTCGCCTCGCGCATGGCGGCGCTCATATAGGCATCCTCGCGCGCCTTTTCGCCGAAAAGCTTGAGGGTCGCGATGTTGCCGAAGGCATCCACCACCTTGCCCATCACCATGGATCGGCCTTCCGAGGCGATCTGCGCGCGCTCGCGCTGTTTGGGCAGGAAAACCCGCAAGATCACGAGATAGGTGATGAACCAGAAGCCGATGGGCACGGCCATCCGCCAATCCTGCGCGAGGATCAGCGCGGTCGAGCCGATGCCATAGGCGAGGATGTAAACCACCGCCTGGATGAAGCTCGCCACGGCCTGCCGCACCGCACCGCCGGTCTGCATGACGCGGTTGGCAAGCCGGCCGGCGAAATCGCTCTGGAAGAAGCCGAGGCTCTGGCCCGCGAGCCGGCAGAAATACTGCCAGCGCATGCGATATTGCCAGCCCGGCTCGATGCCGAGGCGCCCCAGCGCGAAGCCCGCGAGGAAGACCAGGGGGCGCAGCACGAGCAAAACCAGCGCCATCATCAACAGGGTTGGCCCGGCGGCCTCGAACAGGCTCTCGCGCGGCTGGTTCGCCAGCAGGTTCACGAGACGGCCGATGAAATAGGGCACCAGCGTATCGAGCAGCGCATCCGCCACAATGAGGCAGAAGAGCACGGCCAGCGGCACGCGCACCCCCTCGGTCTGCACGCGCAGGAAAGACCAAAGCCGGGCCGGCTGGTCCGCCGGTCCGGGCATGATGGGATCGACCAGCCTTTCGAGCCGGCGGAGGAGCGGAGCGATCATGATCCGGCCGGCATAGCCGGATTTTCCCGTTCAGGCGAGCCGCGCGGCCTTTCCCGGGCGATCAGTTCCGCGTGATCAACCGGCGGTGATGCCGATCCGCTTGATGAGGCCGCCCCATTTTTCGCTCTCCGGCATGAGGAAGGCCGCAAGTTCGGCCGGGCTCGAACCCGCGATTTCCGCGCTCTGGAAAGGGCCTAAGAAATGATGATGCGCGTTCGCGCCGGCCCCGCGGATCGGACGAGATTGAACAGCGTTCGCGCATTCCCGGTCGCCAGCCGCACGCAGCCATGCGAGGCCGGGCCGCCCAGGCGGTTGATGGCGGTGGTGCCGTGGATGGCGTAGCCGCCCCGGAAGAAGATCGAATAGGGCATGGGCGAGTTGTAATACTTCCGCGAGAAATAGCTCACATGCATGCGCTGCGGTTTGTAGGCGCCGCGCGGCGTGGAGAAGCCCCTCCGGCCGGTGGAAACTTTCCAGACATGGCGCACTTCGCCATCGACCTTCACGATCATCCGCTGCGAGGCGATGTCGATCCGGGCTTCCACGTTTGAGGCGGACGAGGAAAGCCGCGACTGGCGCGGCGTGTCACCCAGGGAGGCCACGCGCGGAGCCGGCTGGGCGATCACCGGTTCCAGCCCGCCCATCGGCACGAAACCGCGCGAAACCTCCGCGCGAGCCTGCGCGCGCCGCGTTTCCCGGCCCATTTCCTGCTGGAGCGCCGATCGCCGCGCCGCCATGCGCTGGCGGGCCTGCGCCTTGCGGCGCGCCTCCTGCCGCATCTTCGCCTTCGAAAGCTGGGCAACCGGGCGATCCGCGTGCGGCGCCTTGTAGGCCTGGCCAAAGGGGGCCCTGCGCGTCACCATTTTCCGCTGCGTGACCTGCCGCTGGCGCTTTACCGTTCGTGGTGCGGCACGCGGCGCGATGTCATTCGGGTCGCGATACCCCTCATGCGCATATCCCCCGCCATGGGGCTGGGAGGAAAACGCGGAGGCTGCTTCCGCCGACCGGATATCCCATAGCCCCATGAGGGCTGCCGACAGCGCGAAAACGGACAGGAAAAGGCGAAGAACGCGGGACATCCGGGTTCGCTCCAATCCAGGAAGCGGGAAGGGCATGGAGGATGACAAGATCAGGCGCACCCGGAAAGTGGATTGGTACGCGTTGGTTAACCGGAATCATGCGATCCTCTGGCATCTTTTGTGCCACGTGCCCGCCGGGGAGGTTCGATTGATTTGCAGGAAGGCCCGCCCGCCCGTTCCGGGACATCGATCCCCGCGCCGGCTCCTCGGTGTTGCCACCCTCGCCTTCCTCGGGCTTTCCGGCCCGGTTTTCGCGCAACAGACGCAATCCGAGGAGGAAGAGCGCCGCGCGCAGGTGCTGAGGGAGTTGCCGGCCAATGCCGCGAAGCGGATTTTCGGCGCCAGCCCGAGGCCCGTCTCCATGGAGGCGCGGGCCATCGGCTCCTTCGCGCGCGGCTGCCTCGCGGGCGCCATCGCGCTGCCGGTCAATGGCGAGACCTGGCAGGTGATGCGCCTCTCCCGCAACCGAATGTGGGGTCATCCGGACCTCATTCGCGTGGTCGAGCGCATCGCGAAGGCCGGCCCGCGCGAGGCGAACTGGCCGGGTTTGCTGGTCGGTGACATTTCCCAGCCGCGCGGCGGGCCAATGCTCACCGGGCACGCCTCGCATCAGGTAGGGCTCGATGCCGATATCTGGCTGACCCCCATGCCGGACAGGCGTCTGACGCGTGACGAACGCGAAAACATGCCCGCCACGAACATCGCCCGGCGCGACTGGATGGATGTCGACCCCGCCGTCTACACCCGCGCGCATCTCGCGATCGTCCGGCTCGCGGCCAGGCAGCCGGAAGTGTCACGCATTTTCGTCAATCCGGCGATCAAGGTTGCCTTCTGCCGCGATGCCGGCGCGGATCGCGCCTGGCTCGCCAAGGTGCGCCCGATGTGGGGGCATAATTTCCATTTCCACATTCGCATCGCCTGCCCCAGGGGCGATGCCACCTGCACGGACCAGCCCCTGCCGCAGGATGGCGATGGCTGCGGCGAAGAGCTTCAGGACTGGCTGAAGAAGCAATATGCGGCGCTGATGACGCCGCGGCCGCCAGCCGACCCCAACGCCCCTCCCAAGCCCAGGCCGAAGCCGAGGCACTGGACCCTCGACGACCTGCCGGCGGAATGCCGCGAGGTTGCGCTGGCGAAATAGAGGTCGCGCTGGCGAAACAGGGGCTGTCTTGCACTGGCCTACGCCGGTTTGACATGCGAAAGCCGCTCGAGTGCGGCATCCAGCGTCTCGCGCTTCTTGGCAAAACACAGCCGCATGATCGTGCGCACCGGGTCCTCGGCATAGAAGGCTGAAACCGGGATGGCCGCGACGCCATGCTCGGCCACGAGTTTCTGGCAGAAGGCCACGTCGTCGTTCACGCCCATCGGCGCCAGATCCACATTGAGAAAGTAGGTGCCCTGCGAGGGCAGCACCGAGAAGCCAAGGCCCTTCAGGCCGTTGGCGAGGTAATCCCGAGCCTGCTGGAAGTCGTCGCGCATCGTCCGGAAGAAGGCGTCTTCCTTCGCGAGCCCGTAGGCCACCGCCGCCTGCAGGTTCGGCGGGGTGGTGAAGGTCAGGAACTGATGCGATTTCGAGAGCACCCGCATGATTTCTGTCGGAGCCATGACCAAACCGACCTTCCAGCCGGTGAGCGAGAAGATCTTCCCCGCCGAGCTGATCTTCACCGTGCGCTCGCGCATGCCGGGCAGGGCGCAGAGCGGCAGATGGACGAGGCCATCGAACACCACATGCTCCCACACTTCGTCGCAGACCGCGATGGCATCGTGCGCCATGCAGAAATGCGCGAGCATGGAAAGATCCTCCACGGGGCACACGGTCGCGGAGGGGTTCAGCGGATTGTTGAACAGCACGAGCTTCGTGCGCGGGCTGAAGGCCGCCATCAGGCTTTCCGCCGTGAAGCGCCAATCGGGCGGGGAGAGCTTCACGAATTTCGGGATGCCCCCCGCGCGCTTCACCAGCGGCAGATAGGCATCATACATCGGTTCGAACAGCACCACCTCATCGCCCGGCTCGATGAGCGCGAAAAGCGCGCCGGCAATCGCCTCGGTCGCGCCGGAGGTGACCATGATCTCGGTGTCGGGATCGAAATTCACGCCCTGATGATGCGCGAAATGGGTGGAAATCGCCTGTCTCAGCTCAGGAATGCCCATCATCGGCGGATACTGGTTCCAGCCGGTAATCACCGCATCCGCCGCTCTCTGGCGAATATCCGCTGCGCCGGGATCATCCGGGAAGCCCTGCCCGAGATTGACGGCCCGGTGCTCGCGCGCCAGCCGCGACATGGTTTCGAACACGGTCGTGGAAAGGCCGGAATAGGTGGAATTGAAGCTGCGCGTCATCGCCCGGAACCGAAGGAAGGAAAGCGGCAACGCTTCTAGCCGCAGGCCCCGCGCTTGGCCAGCGCCTGCCACATGCCGGCGACAACCAAGCTTTCTGTTGACGGACGACTGATTTCTGATAAAAATCAAAAATCATCAGACGTTATCCGTCACCGGCCAAATATCAATCCGGCGGGGAACTCCATGAATATCCGACAGAAAATCTCGGCCGACGACATGCGCGAGCGCATCCTTGTGGTGGCCGAGGAGCATTTTCGCCGCATCGGCTATGCGAAAACCGCCGTCGCGGACATCGCGCAGGCCATGGGCATGTCGCCGGCGAATGTTTACCGCTTCTTCCCGTCCAAGCTTGCGATCAATGATGCGCTCTGCGCGAAGGTCATGCGCGAGACTGACGCGCTCATCATGAGCATTGTCGAGCGTCAGGCCCCCGCTTCCGAGCGGCTTGTGGCGCTCATCGTCGAGCTTCATCGCCACAACAAGGAGAAGCTCACCAACGAGCATCGCCTGTTCGACATGGTCGAGGTTGCGATGGAGGAGAACTGGCCGGCCATCGAGGCGCATTGCGAAAGCGTTGTGATCCAGATGGCGCGGCTTGTGGGCGAGGGCATTGCCTCGGGAGAATTCCGCACGGTCGATCCCGCCGATTTTGCCGAAACCGCCTTCAGCGCCACCGCCAAGGTCTTCCATCCCACGATGATCGCGCAATCGGCGCGCTTCGGGGATGACCAGGAGGATCAGGCGCGGCGCATCGCCCAGCTTATCCTCGCAGCCCTTCGTCCCTGAGAATTTCCTTCTTTCCTCCTGAGGCTTGCCATGTCCTCCCCTGATACGCCCTCCCCTTCTTCCGCCTTCTTCTCCCGTCGCAATTTTGGAATCGCGGCGCTGGTGCTCGCCACCAGCGCTGCCGGTGCCTGGTTTCTGGTGGGGCGCCCGGCTGCCGAGGTTGGCAAACCGCAGGCTGAAAACCTCGAGAACCGCCCCGTGCTGGTGCAGAAGGTGCAGTTCGCAACGGCCGCTCCCGCGCGCATCCTCGTGGGCACCGTGCGGGCCCGAGTCGAGACCGATCAGGGCTTCCGCATCTCCGGCAAGGTGGCCGAGCGCCGCGTGCAGGCCGGTGATCGCGTGAAGAAGGGACAGGTCGTGGCGACGCTCGACCCCGCCGATCTCACGCTCCAGCGCGAAACGGCCGAGGCTGAACTTGCGGCTGCAAAGGCTTCCGAGAAATCGTCCAGCGCCGAGTTGATGCGCGTGATCGAGTTGCGCGCCAAGGGCTGGTCCACCGAACAGGCGCTCGATCGCCAGCGCGCGGCCCTGGAAGAAGCCACAGGCCGCCGTCTGCGGGCCGAGCGCCAGCTGGAGCTCGCCCGGAACGCGCAATCCTATGCCGAGCTGCTGGCCGAGGATGACGGGATTGTCGTCTCCACCAGCGTTGAGCCGGGGCAGGTTCTGGCCGCCGGCCAGCCGGTCCTGCGGATCGCCAAGGATGGCCTGCGCGAAGCGCTCGTCGCCATCCCAGAGCAGGAGATGGATGACATCCGCAAGGCACTGGCCGAGGCGAGCCTCTGGACCGATCCGGGCAGGAGCTACCCGGCGAAGCTGCGCGAACTTTCGCCCGCAGCCGATCCGCTGACGCGCACGTTCCAGGCGCGCTTCACCCTGGAGGGCCTGCCGGCCGATGCGCCGCTCGGCATGTCGGCCTCGCTCTCGGTGCGCCCGGCGGAAGAGCTGCGGGTTGCGCGCCTGCCGCTTGCCGCAATCCTGAACGAAGGCAAGGGCACGGAAGTCTTTGTCGTGGAAGCCTCCGGTGAACTGAAGCGCAAGGCCGTGCAGATTTCCGCCTATGAGGCGCGTGATGCACTGGTTTCGAGCGGTCTCGCCGATGGCGATCTCGTGGTCGTGCTCGGCGTCCACAAGCTCAAGCCGGGCCTCAAGGTGCGGCCCGTTACCGAAATGCGTCTGGGCTGAGGAGCAAACCCATGAAGGGCGGCATCAATCTCTCGGCCTGGGCTGTGCGGCATCAGGCGCTGGTTCTCTTTCTCATCCTCGTCATCACGGCGGCGGGCATCATCTCCTATCTGCGGCTCGGCCGCGCGGAAGACCCCTCCTTCACCATCAAGGTGGCGACCATCACGGTCGTCTGGCCTGGCGCCACGGCGCAGGAGATGCAGGAGCAGGTGACCGAGAAGATCGAGAAGAAGCTGCAGGAACTACCCTATTTCAACCGGGCCGTGACCTATTCCAAGCCGGGCTTCTCGGCGACGCAGATGGAATTCAAGGATTACACCCCGGCCCGCCAGGTGCCGGAGCTGTTCTACCAGCTGCGCAAGAAGCTCAACGACATCCGCGGCAACCTGCCCTCAGGCATCATCGGGCCCAATGTCAATGACGAGTTCGGCGATGTCGATTCCATCCTGCTGATGATCACCGGCGACGGCGCGGATTACGCGAAGCTCAAGAGCGTCGCGGAAGACCTCAAGCGCGAGATGCTGCGCGTGCCCGATGTGGTGAAGGTGAACCTCTACGGCACGCAGGATGAGCGTATCTTCGTGGAGTTCAGCCATGTGAAGCTCGCCACGCTTGGCGTTCCGGTCACCGCGATCTTCGAGGCCATCGCCCGGCAGAATGCGGTCAATCCCGCCGGCATCTTCGAAACGGCAGCGCAGCGCATTCCGCTGCGCGTTTCCGGCGCGCTGGATGGCGCGGCGGCAGTCGCCGCGATTCCGATCGAGGCCGGCGGCCGAACCTTCCGGCTTGGCGACATCGCCCATGTGACACGCGACTTCAAGGACCCGCCGGATTTTCTGATCCGCCAGAATGGCAAGCCTGCCGTGGGCGTGGGCGTGGTGATGCTCAAGGGGGCGAATATCGTGACCCTCGGCGGGGAAGTGGACAAGGCGCTCGCCGCCTTCAAGGAGAAGCTCCCCATCGGGATCGAGATCGACCAGATCGCGAACCAGCCGCATGTGGTCGAAACCTCCGTGCGCGAATTCGTGCGCGCCTTCATCGAGGCGTTGCTCATCGTGCTCGCCGTGTCGTTCCTCTCGCTCGGCTGGAGGACCGGGCTGGTGGTCGCGCTCTCCGTGCCTCTGGTGCTCACGATCGTCTTTGTCCTGATGGATGCTCTGGGCATCGACCTGCACCGCATCTCGCTGGGCGCGCTCATCATCGCGCTGGGTCTGCTCGTCGATGACGCGATCATCGCGGTCGAGATGATGATGGTGAAGCTGGAGGAGGGGTGGGACCGGCTGAAGGCCGCGGCCTTCGCCTGGGAATCGACTGCCTTCCCGATGCTCACCGGCACGCTGGTGACGGCCGCCGGCTTCCTGCCGATCGGCCTCGCGAACTCGGCGGTGGGCGAATATACCGGCTCGCTCTTCATCGTGGTGGGCCTCGCGCTTGTCGCCTCCTGGTTCGTGGCGGTGGTGTTCACGCCCTATCTCGGCGTGAAGCTGCTGCCGGAGATGAAGGTGGAGCGCGACGCGAATGGTCGCCCCATCCTGCACCATGGCCATGCGGCGATGTATGACACGCCGATGTATTCGCGCCTGCGCCGCGTCGTGGCGTGGTGCGTGGAGCATCGCGGCAAGGTGATTCTGGCGACCATCGGCATCTTTGCGCTCTCGATCGTGGCGTTCGGCCGCGTGCAACAGCAATTCTTTCCGCTTTCCGAGCGCCCGGAACTCTTCCTCGAGATGCGCCTGCCGGAGGGCTCTTCCATCGGCGCGACAAAGAAAGTCGCGGAGGAAGCGCAGAAGCTGCTCTCGGAAGATCCGGATGTCATCCATGCCACGACCTATATCGGGGAAGGGTCGCCGCGCTTCTGGCTCGGACTGAACCTCGTGCTGCCGAACGAGGCCTTCGCGCAGACCGTCATTCTCACCAAGGATGTGAAGGCCCGTGAGCGCATCAAGGCCCGGCTCGAGAAGGCCATTGCCGAGGGCGCGTTGGCCGCGGCCCGCGTGCGTGTCGATCGCTTCAATTTCGGCCCGCCCGTCGGCTTCCCCGTGCAGTTCCGCGTGGTGGGTGCCGATCCGATCGAGGTGCGCCGCATCGCCTATCAGGTCCGCGAGACCATGGCGCGGAACAGCAAGATCCTCGATCCGCATCTCGACTGGAACGAGATGATGCCCTCGATCCGCCTCATCGTGGATCAGGATCGCGCCCGCGCCTTCGGGCTCGACCCGACGGCCATCGCGCAGAGCCTGCAGACTCTCGTCTCCGGCGCGCCGATCACGACCGTCCGCGATCGCACGGAAAGCGTGCAGGTCGTGGCGCGGGCCGTGCCGGGCGAGCGGCTCGACCCGACGCGCCTCGCGGATTTCACGCTTACCGCCCGCAACGGCGTGCCGGTGCCGCTCGCGCAGGTCGCGCGCATCACCTACGAGCATGAGGAGCCGATCCTGTGGCGGCGCAACCGCGACATGTCGATCACGGTACGTTCGGACATCATCGACGGTGTTCAGGCCCCGGATGTGACGAACGAGGTCTGGAAGGCGCTGCAGCCCATTCGTGATGCGATGCCGCAGGGCTATCGACTCGAGATCGGTGGCGCGATCGAGGAATCGGCCAAGGCCAATGCCTCGATCTTCAAGCTCTTCCCCGTCATGTTCATGGTGATGCTCACGCTGCTGATGTTCCAGCTTCAGAGCTTCTCGAAGCTGCTCCTCGTGTTCTCGACCGCCCCGCTGGGGTTGATCGGGGCCTCTCTGGCCCTGAACCTTGCCAACAAGCCCTTCGGCTTCGTGGCCTTGCTCGGGCTCATCGCGCTCGCGGGCATGATCATGCGCAACACGGTGATCCTGGTCGACCAGATCGACCATGATCTCGATAGCGGCCTGCCTTTGCGCGAGGCGATCGCCGAAGCCACCGTGCGGCGCGCACGGCCCGTGGTGCTCACTGCGCTCACGGCCATCCTCGCGATGGTGCCGCTCTCGGGCTCGGCCTTCTGGAGCCCGATGGCCTTCACCATCATGGGGGGCCTGTTCGTCGCCACCTTCCTCACTTTGCTGTTCCTGCCGGCGCTTTATGCCCTGTGGTTCCGCAAGAAGCTGAAGGCGGATGACATGCGCGCCGTGCAAACCCTTGCCGAGCCGATTGCTCCGGTCGTCTCGAACGCGCCTCCGGCGCTGGCCGCGGCCGCCGAGTGAACTCGGCCCTTGAGGCCCTTCCCGCCGCGGCCTAACCTGCCGGTCAAAACAAGACCGGCGGGAGGCTGATCGGCATGAGCGGGCAGGAGGAGCGGCAAGCGGCGGGCGAATTCGATTTCATCATCGTCGGCGGCGGCGCGGCGGGCGGCCTGCTCGCCAATCGCCTGAGCGCCGACTTGGCGAATCGCGTGTTGCTGCTCGAGCTGGGCGGGAGCGACATCTGGTTCCATATTCCCGTTGGCTATCTCTTCCTTATCGGCAATCCGCGCCTGGAGCTCTTGCTCTTCCGGCGCGGGCCGCTGACCATGGCGCCTTCGCAGCTCGGGCTTTTCACGAAATCCGATCCGCGTTTTTCCACCGCCAATGTGCAGTTCCATGTGCGGCCGCTCTCGCTCGACAAGTTCGGCGAAACGCGCCACCCGTTCGGTTCCTTCACGGCCTCGGTCTCTAACCTTCGGCCCACCAGTCGTGGCGCGGTGCGCCTTGCCTCGCCCGATCCCCTCGCCCCACCGGAGATTGACCCCAATGACCTCTCGACCGACGAGGACCGGCGGGTGGCCGTGGATTCGCTCCGCCTCGTGCGGAGGATCATGGGCCAGCCGGCCTTGCAGCGCTTCAAGCCGGAGAAGTTCCGGCCCGGCCGGGCACCGCACAGCGACGAGGAGATCGGCACCACGATCTTCCACCCCGTCGGCACGGCACGGATGGGCCTCGCGGATGACCCGATGGCCGCGGAACTTCTGCTTTCCGCCGACAGAAAGGCGCTGGCCACCTGATGGAACCGGCCCGCATGCCTCGCGAAGGCCTCGCGGCGGTTCTCGCGCGCGGGCTCACGCGGCATCTCTTCCAGCGCGGGCTGATGGCCCTTCCGGAGGTGGCCCTCCCCAATGGCCGGCGCGCGGATCTGATGGCCTTCTCCCGCAGGGGCGAATTATGGATCATCGAGATCAAGTCCTCGGTCGAGGATTTCCGCGCCGATCACAAATGGCGGGAATACCGGCCCTATTGCGACCGTTTCTTCTTCGCAAGCCATGAAGGCGTGCCGCCGGCAATCTTCCCGGAGGAGGCCGGCCTGTTCCTCGCCGATGGTTTCGACGCCGATTTGATCCGGGATTGCGCGACGCCGGGCGCCATTCACGCATCGATGCGCAAGAGTCTCATCCTGCAACTCGGCTGGATCGCGGGGCAGAGATGGCTCGGAACAAGCGATCCTGATGCCCTGAGGCCTGACCGCTGACCGGTTTTCGCGAGCCTATTTGGGCGCGCGCTTGGCGAGGATGCGCTGCAGGGTGCGGCGATGCATGTTGAGGCGGCGCGCCGTCTCCGAAACATTCCTGCCGCATAACTCGTAGATCCGCTGGATATGCTCCCAGCGCACGCGATCGGCCGACATCAGCTGTTCGGGCAGGACCGGCTTCTCGCCCATGCCGCCATGAAGCGCCGCGTCGATCTCGTCGGCATCGGCGGGCTTGGCGAGGTAATCGAAGGCGCCACGCTTGATGGCCGCCACCGCGCTCGCGATATTGCCATAGCCCGTGAGCACCAGAGACCGCGTTTCGGGATGGCGCCTCTTGATCTCGGAGACGACATCAAGGCCGTTCCCGTCCCCAAGCCGGACATCAATGATGGCATAATCCGGCGCGAAACTGGAAATGGCGATGAGGCCCTCGTCGACGCTGGCGGCGGTCGTCACGCGGTAGCCCCGCGTTTCCATCGCCTTGGCGAGGCGCGCGAGGAAGGGGCGATCATCATCAAGGATCAGGAGGCTGGGGTTGCCACCCATGGCAGTCATCTGGAGGTCATCCCGGTTTTTGGTCTGAACGTCCATCACCAAACCTCTGATGTTACCTTAACTGGATTCCGGGCTTCCCGAAAGCGTCTTTGCTTCCTTCAAGCCCGAGCGGCTCCCGGCAGCATCCGATGACAATCCGGAAATCTGGTATTCCGACACTTCGATACGGACGAGTTCGTTGAACAGATGGCGCGGCCACATCAGACGAATTGTCGCACCGGTCTCCGGATCCACCCGGTTGGCGGCGTTCAGCGTGGCGCCGGAGCGTTCCAGCAGCACCTTCGCGATGAAGAGCCCGAGGCCCATGCCCCCGCCGGGGCCAGCTTCCGGGTTGTTCTCGTCCCAGGGGCGGGAGGTGAGATAGGGCTCACCCAGCCGCTCCAGCACAAAGTCGGGGATGCCCGGGCCATCGTCGCGAATCTCGATTGTCACGTCGCGATCATCCCAGCGCACGCTGATCTGCACGGCGGAGCCGGCGAATTCGGCCGCGTTCTGCACCAGGTTGCCGATGCCATAGAGCAGGCCGGGATTGCGCAGGCAGCGCGGTTCGGGATCGGGCCCCTCGCGCATCAGGGTGATCGGCGCGCCACGATCGCGATAGCGCGCGACAACCTCCGCCACGAGGCCCGAGACCGTGATCGTGCGGAACGGCGCGGCACTGGGCTCACCAAGTGTGGTTATCTGCGCCAGAATCTGCCGGCAGCGCGCCGATTGTTCCTTGATCAACTGGAGATCGGCCTTCAGCGCCTCGTCCTTGATCGAGCCATGCAGAAGCTCCCCAACCACCACGGCAATGGTCGAGAGCGGGGTGCCAAGCTCATGGGCGGCGGCTGCCGCGAGGCCATCGAGATCCGAGATGTGCTGCTCGCGCTCCAGCACGAGCTCGGTCATGGCCAGTGCCTGCGCGAGCTGGCGGGCTTCCTCGGCAATGCGCCAGGCATAAAGCCCGACGAACACGATTGCGGCCTGCAAGGCGAGCCAGAGCCAGGGCGAATAATAATCGGGAACCGCCAGAACCTCCCCACCGGAGCTGTGCAACGGCTCGTGATAGAATAGAATGAATGTCGTGGCCGCCATGGCCAGAACGCCGAGCACGATCGTGCGCTGGAGCGGCAGCGCCATCGCCGAGATGAGCACCGGCGCAAGGAAGAAGATCGAGAACGGGTTGGTAACGCCACCCGCGAAATAAAGAAGCGCGGCAAGCTGCAGGATATCCGCGCCCAGAAGCACGAAAGCGGCCGATTCCTCCATGCGATAGCCGGCCGGGGCGCGCACATGCAGCGCCATGTTCAGCGCCACCGCGAAGGCGAGCACCAGCCCGATGCTGCCCAGTGGCAGATCGAGCCCGACCGGGAACTGACCGACCAGGATCAGGATGGCCTGCACGATCACCGCATACCAGCGCAGGCGCAGCAGCGTTTCGAGACGCAGCAGGCGGTGATCCCGCGGGAGTTTGGAACGCAGCCGTCTTGGCATGGTTTTCACCCTCGCCCCCTCGCGCAGATGCCGACACGTCCGATCTCGGATGGGCAAGACGGAAGCCCATTCATAGACCTCTTTCCGTCTCCCGGCCATACATGTTGCCCCGGGGATGCGGATTTCACCAATGGGAAAGCAGTTGCGGAAAAAATGCCACGGGCCTAAGTCCTTTTCGGGGGAATATTTCGAAAGTCGAATAGGAACTTCACGAACCTGCCGACATTGTCGCGTGTAGCAGCGGCAGACACTTCGCGGCCTGCGCCCATGGGAGCTTGCTCTGATGATGAGACAATCCGGATATATGTTCTACGAGATGGCGCATGCGGTGCTGGGCCCTGCGCGCGCCGCGAGCGATGCCTTGCGGCTGTTCTACCGCAACCCGCTCAACCCGCTCACCCATACGGTCTATGGCCGCTCCGTTTCGGCGACCTGCGAGCTCTTCGAGCGCGTGACGCGCCGCTATGGCAAGCCGATTTTCGATCTTCCGCAGACGGTTGTGAACGGCCAGCGTGTCGATGTCATCGAGCGTGTGGTGTGGCGGGCGCCGTTCTGCAACCTCATCCATTTCGATCGCGCGCTGCCGGTCAACCTGGCGCCGCAGCCCCGCCTGCTCATCGTTGCCCCGATGTCGGGCCATTTCGCGACCCTGCTGCGCGGCACGGTGGAGGCCTTCCTGCCTACCCATGAGGTCTATATCACCGATTGGGTCGATGCGCGCATGGTCTCGCTCTCGCAGGGTGGCTTCGATCTCGACGATTACATCGATTACGTGCGCGACATGATTCGCCTGCTCGGGCCGGATGTGCATGTCATGGCCGTCTGCCAGCCCTCCGTGCCGGTCATCGCGGCCATCGCGCTGATGGAGGAGGATAACGATCCCGCCACGCCGCGTTCCATGACGCTGATGGGTGGCCCGATCGATACCCGCTGCAGCCCGACCGAAGTGAACAAGGTGGCCCAGAAGCGTGGCATCGAATGGTTCCGCACGAATTGCATCGCGCGGGTGCCGTTCCCGCATCCCGGCCTGATGCGCGAGGTCTATCCGGGCTATCTCCAGCTTTCGGGTTTCATGGCGATGAACATCGACCGCCACCTCACGGCGCATTGGGACATGTTCAACCACCTCGTTTCAGGCGACGGTGACTCTGCCGAGAAGCATCGCGACTTCTACGATGAATACATGGCCGTGATGGATCTCACGGCCGAATTCTATCTCCAGACGGTCGATACGGTTTTCGTGCGCCATGCCCTGCCGAAGGGCGAGATGCTGCATCGCGGCCGCAAGGTTGATCTCGGCGCCATCCGCCGCTGCGGCCTCATGACGGTCGAGGGTGAGAAGGACGACATTTCCGGTGTCGGCCAGACCAGGGCTGCGCATGATCTCTGCGTGAACCTGCCGAAGGAACGCCAGCTCTACCACCTCCAGAAGGAAGTGGGGCATTACGGTGTGTTCAACGGCTCCCGCTTCCGCCGCGATATCGCCCCGGCGATCGCGGGCTTCATCGAGCTTTGCGCGGGATATGCGGGTGAAGCGGTTGCAGCATCTCGTCCCGCGCTGCGCGCGGTGCGGTGATTTCACGGCAGGGACCATTAGACTGGGGCTCCCGGGATTGATTCGGAGCCTCTGTTTCCATGGCGCCTTCGCGGCTCATTGACCTGCTGATCCCCCCGCGCCTGCGCAAACCCGCCGCGCCGCCGCGCCCCATTCGCATCGAGATGCGGGATGGCCCACAGGAGATTGCCGTCGTCGTCCGCCCGGCAGCCCGGCGCATGATCCTGCGCATCGATCGCCGCACGGGCGGCGCGACCCTCACCCTGCCGCGCGGCGTGGCGCGCCATCGCGCCGAGCAATTCGTGCTCTCGCAAGCCGGATGGCTCGAAGCGCGTTTGAAGGCCCTGCCGCCGCGCGTGGCCTTTGCCGATGGCGCCACCTTGCCGATCCGCGGTGTCGAGCATCGCATCCGCCACGCCGGCGCGAACCGAGGCGCGACACGGATCGAACACACCACGGAAGGCCTCGTGCTTCTCGTGCATGGCGCATCCGATGCGCTGCCAGGCCGCGTGCTGCGCTTCCTGAAGGCCGAGGCCCTCGCCGATCTCACGGTTGCCTCCCGCCGGCATGCCGCAACCCTCGGGGTGGCGATCGGTCGGATCAGCATCAAGGATACGGTGAGCCGCTGGGGCTCGTGCTCGTCGCGTGGTGATCTCGCCTATTCCTGGCGGCTCATCCTCGCGCCGGGTTTCGTGCTCGATTATCTTGCGGCGCATGAGGTGGCGCACCGGCTGGAAATGAATCACTCCGCGCGCTATTGGCGGAATGTCCGCACGCTGGTGCCGGATTTCCGGGTGGCGGAAGACTGGCTCAACCGGCACGGCCCGGCGCTGCATCATTACGGTCCATAACCCCTCTCCCAGCCCTGCAACGGGCGAAACCCGTTTCTTCAATGCCCGTGAGCGGGCAAGGCCCGCATCATGGCGCATTTGAAATCCGGCACGCTGGGAATGACGATCCTCCTCGGCCTGCTGACGGCCATCGGGCCGCTCTCGACCGACATGTATCTGCCTTCGCTGCCGAGCATCCAGCAGCATTTCGGCGCAACGACCGCGCAAGCGCAGTGGACACTCTCGGCCTATCTCCTCGGCTTCGCCTTGGGGCAGGTCTTCTACGGCCCGTTGTCCGATCGTCGCGGCCGCAAGCAGGTGATGCTGGCCGGGCTCGCGCTTTATGCCTTCGCCAACCTCGCCTCGGCCATGGCGCCCAGTCTTGAGGTGCTGATCGCCGCACGCTTCCTGCAGGGGGTGGGCGCGGCGGGACCGATGGTTCTGGCGCGCGCCATTGTGCGCGATCTCCATGGAGGCCGCGAGGCCGGCCAAATGTTGGCGCGCATGGGCACGATCATGGGCATCGTGCCGGCCATCGCCCCGATGCTGGGCGCGGGCATCGAGATCCTCTCGGGCTGGCGGATGAACTTCCTCGCCGTGGTGTTTCTTGCGATCGCTCTGGGCATCGCGGTGGCGCGCCGGCTGCCAGAGACCCTGAGGCAACCGCTCGTTTCGCCCTTTTCGGTGCGCGAGATCATGCGCGGCTATGGCGAACTCTGCCGGGACGGACGCTTCACGTCCTTCGCGTTGCTCAGCGCGGTGACCTATGCGGGGCTCTTCGCCTTCATCTCCGGCTCAAGCTTCGTGATGCAGGGGCATTTCGGTCTTTCCCCCGCCGGCTTTGCCGCCACTTTCGGCGTGATGGTCCTGGGCTACATCCTCGGCACGGTCATGGCGCAGAAGGTGGTGGCCTCGAAGGGAAGCCTGCGCGCCATCGAGATCGGCGCCGTGCTGCAGGCGGTCGCTGGCCTTGCGCTTCTGGGCTTTTCGTTCGTGATGCCATATTGGTTGGCGGGGCTTGCCGTGCCCATGGCCTTCTACGCGATGGGCGTGGGCTTCACACTGCCTCAATCCGCTGCCGGCGCGCTGATGCCGTTCCCGGATCGCGCGGGCAGCGTCTCGTCGCTGCTGGGGATCATGCAGATGAGCTTCGCGGCCATCGTGGGGGCGCTGGTGGGCGCTTTCGTGGCGCAGAGCCCTGTCGCGCTGACGGCCGCGACGGCCCTGATGGGCCTGATCGGAATGGCGACCCTGCCGCGCATCCGGCGTGTCAGCACATTTTCCTGATCCTCAGCCACCGAACAGGCGCGAGAGCAGGCTGCGATCCTGCGCGCTCGGCCCCTCGAGCCGCATCGGGGAATCGCCGCCGGGTGCCTGGCGCGTGCCGGCTGGCTGCTGCGCCACCGGCATGCCATTGCCGACCCCTAGCCAGCCGCCTTCGTTGAGGCCCGGCAGCGGCTGCGGCGGAACCTTGCCATGGGCCTCGCGCATGAAGCTGGCCCAGAGTTCGGCCGGAAGGCCGGAACCCGTGACCTTCCTCATCAGGTCGCCTTCGTCGTTGCCCACCCAGAAGCCCGCGACGAGATGCGCCGTGTACCCCAAGAACCACGCATCCTTGTGCTCCTGCGTGGTGCCGGTCTTGCCGGCGGCCTGCCAGCCCGGCAGATCCGATTTGCGGGCGGTGCCGGAAACCAGCGTCTCGCGCATCATGCGGTTCAGCGCGCCAATGGTTGCCGGCTCGGCAACCTGGCCCAGATTCTGCGGCTGGCGCCGGTAGATCAGCGTGCCATCGGTCCCCTTCACCTCGATGATCGCATGCGGAATGACCCCCGTGCCGCCATTCGCGAAGGCGGCATAGGCTGTGGTCATTTCCATCGGCGTGACTTCCGAGGTGCCGAGCGCCAGCGACGCATCTGCCCGGAGGCCCGACGAAATGCCGAGCCTCTGCGCCGTGCGCACCACCGTGCGCGGTCCGATCTCCATGATGAGCTTGGCCGGAATCGTGTTCAGAGACATGGCCAGCGCCTGCTGGAGGGTCACGCTGCCATAGTATTCGCGGCTGTAGTTCTCAGGTTTCCAGCCCTTGATGTTCACCGGGCCATCCTCGCGGATGGTATCCGGCGTGAGGCCTTTCTCGAGGGCCGCGAGATAGACGAAGGGCTTGAAGCTGGAACCCGGCTGGCGGCGCGCCATCACCGCGCGGTTGAACTGGCTCTGCGCGTAATCACGTCCACCGACCAGTGCGCGCACCGCGCCATCGGGGCTCATCGCGACCATCGCGATCTGGTCGACATTCAACTTCAGGCGCTTCTGCTCGAATTCGGTGGCGACCACCTTCTCGGCGAGGCCCTGCAGGCGCGGGTCGATCGTGGTCTTCACCACGATGTCGCGGTCGATGGTGCCGATATGGTCATCGAGCACGTCCATCACCCAGTCGGCGACATAATTGCCGGCGCCGGGCCGCGCCCTCTTGCGCGCTTCGGTGGTGTTTGTCCTGGCGAGCTTCACCATCTCCGGCGTCGCATGGCCCTGTTCCACCATCTTGGCGAGCACAAGAGCGGCGCGTTCGGCAGCGCCCTCCGGGTTGCGGTTCGGCGCCAGGCGCGACGGGCTCTGCACGAGGCCGGCGAGCACGGCCGCCTCGCCGAGGGTGAGCGCCCGGGCGCTCTTGCCGAAATAGCGCTGCGAGGCCGCTTCCACGCCATAGGCGCCGGAGCCGAAATAGACGCGGTTCATGTAGAGTTCGAGGATCTGGTCTTTCGAATAGTTCCGCTCCAGCCAGATCGACAGCAGGGCTTCCTGGATCTTGCGGCTGAGCGTGCGCTCCTGCGTGAGGAAGAGGTTCTTCGCGAGCTGCTGGGTGAGGGTGGAGCCCCCCTCCGCCGCGCGGCCCGAACTCGCGTTGCGCACCACGGCGCGCGCGAGACCCACGGGATCGATGCCGAAATGCGAGTAGAAGCGCCGGTCCTCGATGGAGACAAAGGCCATCGGCAGGTAGCGCGGCAATTCACCGAAGGGCACGTTGGCGCCGCCGGTTTCGCCCCGGTTGGCGATGAGCGTGCCATCCGCCGCGAGGATCGCCACGTTGGGCGGGCGCTTCGGCACCGCGAGCTGATCGATCGGCGGCAATTTCATCGCGAAATAACCAATGATGCCGGCGAGCGCGATGGCGCCCCAGAGCGCGAGTGTCAGGCTCCAGTAGAAGATCGTGCCGAAAAAGCCGCGTCGACCCTTGCCCCGGCGATGCCGGTCGCGACCACGGCGCGGCGGCTCGTGATCAGCGGGAGGCTCGGGACGATGGCTTGTCCGGCGGTCACGATCCTCCGGTGCGAGCCGAAGCTCGCTCGAGGCATAGCCGCCATCATCGTCGAAGCGCGGTTCGCGCCGCGAACCGCCTGCCCGCCCTCTGGCCATATCCGGACCTTGAGCCCCCGCCTTCCAAGCCTCTTCGAACGGAAGAAGCTGACGGCCCGAAATGCTGGGTCAATCAGCTTAACCGCTCGTTAATCCCGAGAAACCAAAAATCAAACTAGGTCCGAATTGCGGCCATTTCTGGGGCGAGAAACGAGAACTTCACCTCAGCGCTGATGGTTGCGGAGGGCGGTGATGGTCGTGGTCGGGGTGATGGCCTCGGGGTCAATCAGCAGGTGCAGGATCGCCGGCTTGCCGGAGGCGCGGGCCCGCTCGAAAGCCGGAATGAACTCCGCCGTGCGCTCCACCCGCTCGCCATGCCCGCCGAAGGCCCGCGCATAGGCCGCGAAATCCGGGTTCTTCAATTCGGTCGCGGAGACGCGGCCAGGAAATTCCCGCTCCTGATGCATGCGGATGGTGCCATACATCCGGTTGTCGATGACGAGCACGATGATCGGAAGATCATATTGCACGGCGGTGGCGAAATCCTGCCCGTTCATCAGGAAGCAGCCGTCGCCGGCAAAAGCGACCACCGTCTTTTCCGGAAAGGCGCGCTTCACGCCCACGGCCGCCGGCACGCCATAGCCCATGGAGCCAGAAGTCGGCGCTGCCTGCGTCGCGTAGCGGTTGAACATGTAATAGCGGTGGAGCCAGGTCGCATAGTTGCCCGCGCCGTTGCAGAGCACGGAATCAGCCGGGAGATGATCGCGCAGATAGGCCATCACCGGGCCCATCTGAAGCGTGCCGGGAATGTTCGTCGGCACCTCGGTCCATTTGCGATATTCCGCATGAAGGCCGGCCCGGGCCTCCGCCCAGGGCCTTTCTCCGGGCGGCTGAAGCGTCTGCAAGGCTGCGGCGAAGGCTTCCATACTCGCATGGATGGGCAACTTCGTCGCATAGACGCGGCCGAGTTCATCCGAGCCTGCATGGACATGGATGAGCCTTTCGCCATCGCCCGGAATGTCCAGCAGCGAATAACCCTGCGAGGGCATCTCGCCGAGGCGCGCGCCAATCGCGAGGATGAGATCCGCCTCCCGGATGTATTTCAGCAGCGGCGGGTTCGGCCCGATGCCGAGATTGCCGACATATTGGCCGTGCCGCTCGGGGAAGACCATCTGTCGGCGGAAGGAATTCGAGACCGGCAGGTCGAAGGCTTCCGCGAAGCGCACGAGGCGATCCACCGCCTGCTGGCTCCAGCCGGTGCCGCCCGTGATGACGATCGGCCTCTTCGCGGCCCAGAGCCGCTTCTGGAGCTGCGCCATCTGCGAGAGCGACGGGTGCGTCTCGAGCGGCTCCACGAAAGGCGCATCGGCGACCGCCGCCATCTCGGTCAGCATGTCCTCCGGCAGCGCGATCACCACCGGGCCCTTGCGGCCGGACATCGCGACATGGAAGGCGCGATGGATGATCTCGGGGATTCGCGCGGCATCGTCGATCTCGGTCGTCCATTTGGTCATGGAGCCAAAGACATCGCGGTAATCGAGCTCCTGGAAGGCGCCGCGCTCGCGCGCCGAACGCTCGATCTGCCCCACGAACAGGATCAGCGGAATGGAATCCTGATGCGCGATATGGATCGCCGGCGCGGCATTCAGCGCCCCCGGCCCACGCGTGACGAAGCAGATGCCCGGCCGGCCCGTGAGGCGCCCCACGGCATCGGCCATCATGCAGGCCCCGCCCTCCTGCCGGCAGACTGTGACGCGAATGGACGCGTCATGCAGGCTGTCGAGCACGGCGAGGTAGCTTTCGCCCGGCACGCAGAAGATGTCGGTCACCTGCTGGCGGATGAGTTGTGCCACGAGGATATCGGCGGCGCGGCGGGGAGCGATGGCAATCATGATCAGCCCTGTCTGCGGGAGTTCCAGTTCGGATCAGCAAGGATCTCGGCCCTATGCTGCCCGAGGCCGGGCGCGTGGCGGGGCGAGACCTGCGGCTCGCCGTCGAGCAGAATCGCCGAGCGCACGGAGGGCACGAATCCGGCTTCGGCCTGCGGGTTCGCAAGGTCGACGCGCACCCGGCGATGGTTCACCTGCGGATCGGCGAAGACCTCGCCGATGTTGTTGATCGGCCCGGCCGGCACGCCCGCCGCCTCGAGCCGCGCGAGCATCTCGGCCTTCGGGATTTTCGCCGTCAGCGCGGAGATCAGCGGCACGAGGGTTGCGCGCTTCTCCACGCGGCCGCGATTGGTGGCGTAATCGGGATGCGCGGCGAGTTCTTCCCCGCCGATCGCCGCGCAGAGCTTGCGATATTGCCCGTCATTGCCGCTCGCGATGATGATGTAGCCATCCGCGACCGGAAAGACTTCGTAAGGAACGATGTTCGGGTGCGCATTGCCCAGCCGCTGCGGTGTCTTGCCCGAAACGAGATAGTTCAGCGCCTGGTTGCCGAGCACCGCGATCTGGCTGTCGAGCAAAGCACAATCGATCGTCGCGCCCTCGCCGGTTGAATCGCGACGGCGCAGGGCGGCGAGGATCGCCACGCTCGCATACATCCCGGTGAAGATATCCGCGGTCGCGTAGCCGGCCTTGGTCGGCTGTCCCTCGGGCTGGCCGGTGATATCCATCGCGCCCGCCATGCCCTGGATAAGGAAATCGTAGCCCGCGCGAGCCGCATAGGGCCCATCCTGCCCGAAACCGGTGATCGAGGCGCAGATCAGCGAGGGTTTCAGCTTGCGCAGGCTCTCCGCATCAAGCCCGTATTTCACGAGGCCCCCGACCTTGAAATTCTCGACCACGACATCCGCCGCGAGCACGAGATCGCGGATCATCGCGATATCCTCGGCGCTTTCGAAATCCGCTTCGATCGAGCGCTTTCCCCGGTTGCAGGCATGGAAATAGGCCGCGCCGAGGTCGCCGCCGCCGGCCTTTGCCACGAAGGGCGGGCCCCATGTGCGCGTATCGTCGCCCGCGCCCTTGCGCTCCACCTTCACGACATCCGCCCCGAGATCGGCGAGCGTCTGCCCCACCCAAGGCCCGGCAAGAATGCGCGCGAGTTCGAGAACCTTCAATCCCTCAAGCGGCCTGGTCATCGGCATCCCCGGTTTCGGTGTCGTTCCCGTCGGTGGACCACAAGCTGCCGAGCGCCGCAAGCAGCACGATCTGCGCGGCATAGATTTCAAGGCTGTGCCGCCCGCAGAACCGCAAGGCCCGTCGCAGGCCCGAGGGGGGTTGAATGATTGAATCCCCGCGCCGGAAATCCCGCAGGATCATCGCGATGGCGGCGAGCCCCAGCACCAAGAAAACCGTGTTCGGCAGGGCGAAGCCATAATCCCGCTGCTCCACCACGGCATAGATCACGAAGGCGACCAGCCCCGAAAGGTCGCGCAAGGGTTTAAAGGAGGCATCGGCGATTGCCTTGCGATGCATCAGTCCGAAAGCTGCGAAAAGCCAGCCCTCCGCACCATATTCGAGCCATGGATTGACGAGCGGCAACAGCAGGGCACAGACAAGAAGCAGAAGCGCCAGCCGCAGGAAGCTCAGCGCCAGGAAACGTTCCACGAGCGGCAGGGCGAGGCGGATGGCCGCGAAATTGAAGAGAATGTTGAGCTGCACATTCTCGAGCGATCCGAGCGAGAGATAATCCACGCCCGTGAGCAAGATGCCGAGCGCCGGCCAGCTCCACGGAACATCCCGGTTGCGGGCGAAGCCGATGAGAAAGAAGAAGATCGGCACGCCGAGACGGCCGATGACACGCAGGATCCCCCAGTCATCCGCGAGGAAATGCCCGACATGGTCGACCACAATGAGCAGAAGTGCGGTGGCCTTCAGCACATCGGTCGTCGTCACCGGCGGAGCGGGAAGGCGAGGTTCGGCCGTGGTCACGCGCGATTTTCCGCAAAAAACTTCCCCGAGAGAGCCCGGCTCGGCCTCCCCTGTCAATCGACAAAGCGGAATGAACCCACGCTGACGTATCCCCCTCAGAGCGGATTCCGAGCTGATCCGGTCAGCTCGGAAAATGCTCCAGCTCGGGCTTCCTTCGACGCGCAGGATCATCCACCCTGCCAGAGACGGCGCAGCGGGTCTCGCGATCCGGGAAATCCGGGCGCGGGGCGTGATGACACGGGTTCTCGGCTCTCCACCGGAGCCCGCCGGGCTGATCGAAGCCATGCGCGGTCGGGCAAACTTCGGCATGCCGGTCTTCTGGCCTGGGAAAACCGGGCCCATTGTCACGCGCTTCATCAACGGCCACGAGCGCCTCCAGCCGGTGCAACGCGCCGGGAAACAAGGCGGCGAATGGCCGCCTGGATCGTCGAGGCGCGGGAGGACCGGGCGGCGTGACGCTGCTTCGCCCTACCCGGAAATATCGAAGGAGACACCCTGCGCCAAAGGCAGGGCATTGCCGTAATTGATGGTGTTGGTGGCCCGGCGCATATAGGCCTTCCAGCTGTCCGAGCCCGCCTCGCGCCCGCCGCCGGTTTCCTTCTCGCCGCCGAAGGCGCCGCCGATCTCGGCACCGGAGGGGCCGATATTCACATTCGCGATGCCGCAATCCGAGCCTGTCGCCGAGACGAACAGCTCCGCCTCGCGGATGTCCCGCGTGAAGACCGAAGAGGAAAGCCCCGCGCCCACAGCATTGTTGAGCGCGATGGCCTCCACGAAATCATCATAGGGCAGCACATAGAGGATGGGCGCGAAGGTCTCGCGCAGCATCGGGCCTTCCTGCGCCTTCATCTCCACCAGAGCGGGGCGGGCGTAGAAGGCCTTGGCCGGCATGCCGCTGGCGAGGCCGCCGCCGGTGATCTCGGCACCGAGCGCGCGGGCGTCAATCAGCGCCGCTTCCATCGCGCGATAGGCGGCTTCGTCGATCAGCGGGCCGATGAGCGTCCCGGCCGCGCGCGGATCACCGATCGTCGCGGAACCCCAGACCTTCTTCAGGCGAGGCACGAGCGTCTCATAGACCGAGCGATGCACGAACAGCCGGCGCAACGTGGTGCAGCGCTGGCCTGCCGTGCCCATGGCCGCGAAGGCGACCCCCCTGAGCGCAAGATCGAGATCGGCCGTCGGCGCGATGATCGCGGCATTGTTGCCGCCGAGTTCCAGCAATGCCCGGCCGAAGCGCTCGGCGACCTTGGGGCCAACGCGCCTGCCCATGGCGGTCGAGCCCGTGGCCGAGATGAGCGGCACACGATGATCGGCCACAAGAATCTCACCGATCCGCCCGTCTCCGATCAGCAGTTCGGAGAGGCCATCGGGGATTTCGCCATTGCCGGCCTCCTCGAAGGCCGCCGCCGCGCGCATCAGGATCGCCTGCACGGCGAGCGCGGTCAGCGGGGTCTTCTCCGAGGGCTTCCAGATGACGCTGTCGCCGCAGACAAGGGCAAGCGCCGCATTCCAGCTCCATACTGCGACGGGGAAGTTGAAGGCGGAAATCACGCCCACCGGCCCGAGAGGATGCCAGGTTTCCATCATCCGGTGGTTCGGACGCTCGGTGGCGATGGTGAGGCCGTGAAGCTGGCGGGAGAGGCCGACCGCAAAGTCGCAGATATCGATCATCTCCTGCACTTCGCCCAAGCCCTCGGAGGTGATCTTGCCGGCTTCCAGCGTCACGAGGCGGCCGAGTTCGGCTTTCGCCTCGCGCAGCTCCTGCCCGAACAGGCGCACGAATTCGCCGCGTTTCGGGGCGGGCACCCGCCGCCAGGCATGGAAGGCGTTCACGGAGCGGGCGATGGCCGCTTCAGCTTCCCCGGGCGCGGTGTCGCGCAAATGGGCGATCTCCTCCCCCGTGATCGGTGAGCGCACGATGCGGCTGCCGCCCGAGAGCGTGGCGCGCGGCACGCCGAAGCCTTCGAGCAGCGTGAGCGCTTCCTCTTGCGGCGTGGAGAGAATCGACGCGAAAGTCTTGCCCAGGAGATTCATCGGTTTCATTCCGTGGATGGGCGCGCCGAAGACCGGGCGCGTTGCAGGATCGGTTGTCAAGCTAGCGAAGCTTTGTGGCGGTTGCGAGGGCGGCGGGAAGACGAATGGCAGAGAATCATGACGTGGTTATCGCCGGCGGGGCGGTGACCGGCTCCTCCACCGCCTGGCATCTTGCCGCGCATCCCGGCTTTTCCGGCCGCATCCTCGTGGTCGAGCCGGACATGACTTATCAGCGTTCGGCCTCGGCCCTCTCGGCCGGGTCCATCCGGCAGCAATTCAGCCAGCCGGTGAACATCGCGATCTCGCTCCATGGAATTGGGTTTCTGCGTGCCATCGGCGAGATCCTCGCCGTGGAAAGTGACCGCCCGAATGTGGGCCTGCACGAGGGCGGCTATCTTTATCTCGGCGAGGAAGCCCATCGCGAAGGCTTCACCGCGAACAACGCCATCCAGCGGGCGATGGGCGCCGATATCGCGCTGCTGGATGCGGCCGAGCTGAAGCGGACCTTCCCATGGCTCGAGACATCCGACCTCGCCATCGGCTCCTACGGGGTTTCGGGTGAAGGCTGGTTCGATGGCTATGGACTGATGCAGGCCTTTCGCGCGAAGGCGCGGTCGCTCGGCGTCGAATATCGCAAGGGGCGGGTCACGGGCGTGGAAATCGCGAGCGGTCGCGTGACAGGCGTGACCCTCGAGGATGGCAGCCGCATCGGTTGCGCCACGCTGGTCAATGCCGCCGGCGCCTCCGGCGCGCGCGCACTTTCGGCCGAGATGGGTTTTCCCGTGCCGATCTACGCGAAGAAGCGCAGCGTTTTCAGCTTTTCCTGCAAGGAGGCCTTGCCGCGCCATCCGCTCATCATCGACAAATCAGGCGTGTGGTGGCGGCCCGAGGGCGAGGGCTATATCACTGGCTATTCACCGGATGACCTCGATGAAACCGATCACTCAACCGATTTCGAGGTGGATTGGGCGCTGTTCGAAGAAGTGATCTGGCCCGCGCTCGCCATGCGCATCCCCGCCTTCGAGGCGATCCGTCCGGGACGCGCCTGGGCCGGGCATTACGACATGAACCTGCTCGACCACAACGCGCTGGTGGGCTGGGTGCCGGGCCTCGCCAATGGCTTCATCGCCTGTGGTTTCTCCGGCCATGGGTTGCAACAATCCCCCGCTTTGGGGCGCGGATTGGCCGAACTCATCACGGAGGGGCGCTACACCAGCCTCGACCTCGCCGATCTTTCCCCGGAGCGGGTGCTCACCAGCACCCCGCTGCTGGAGCGGAACGTGATCTAGAGCATTTTCAAGCGAAGTGGGCACCGGTTCGCGTCAAGAAAATGCGATCAAGAAAAGAGAGAAGCATTTTCAAGCGAAGTGGGCGCCGGTTGGCGTGAAGAAAATGCGACAAGAATAAAGAGAGAAGCATTTTCAAGCGAAGTGGGCACCGGTTCGCGTCAAGAAAATGC
>JADCBP010000018.1 GCA_020253445.1 Methylobacterium sp. | reverse complement strand
GCCGCGACCGCCTGGCTGATGAAGGATGTCATCAACGAGGTCTTCATCGCGAAGAGCCAGCAGGCCCTGCTTTTCGTCGCCGGCGCGGTGCTGGTGATTTATGTTGCGCGCGGTGCGGCCTCCTACGGGCAGGGCGTCATCCTTGCGCGGATCGGCAATGCGATTGTCGCCGATGGCCAGAAGCGGCTGGTTTCCTCGCTGCTTGCGCAGGAGGTGAGGGGCATTCAATCCCGCACCTCTTCCGAAGTGATCCAGAAGCAGGTGCTCTCGGCCGATGCCGCAAGGCAGATCCTGCAATTGCTGGTGACAGTGGTGGGCCGTGACATTCTCACGCTTGTCGGGCTGGTCGTTGTGATGATCGTGCAGGACCCGCTGGTCTCCGGCGCGGTTCTGCTCGCCCTGCCGATTGCGGCCGTGTTCATCGCCGGCCTCGGCATCCGCATCAACAAGGTGCAGGAGCGGCAGGTGACGATCGGAGTGACCCTCGCCGACCAGCTCCGCCAGATCATCCAGGGTTTCCGCGTGGTGAAGGCCTTCGGGGCGGAAGATCGCCTGGGCACCCGCCTCACGGGCGTCATCGAGGATCAGCGGCGGAACGCGGATCGTGCTGCGGTGCTGATGGCGCGCACGCAGCCCATCGTCGAGACGCTCGCCGGGATCGCCGTGGCGATGGTCATCCTCTATGGCGGCTGGCGGGTGATTGCCCATGGCGCGACGCCGGGTGCCTTCTTCTCGTTCATCACGGCCCTGCTGCTGGCCTATGACCCCGCCCGACGCCTCGCCAGCGCGCGCCTGCAACTCGAGCAGCATCGCGTGGGCTTGCGGCTTTTCTTCGAGATGATCGACGAGAAGCCGGAGGCGCCCAGGGGCACGCTCGCGCCCTACAAGCCCGGCGCGGGGGAAATCCGCTTCCAGGATGTCTCCTTTCATTACATCGAGGGCTCGCCTGTCCTCAGGCACGTCTCGATGGATTTCGAGGCGGGCAAGACCACCGCTCTCGTCGGCGGCTCGGGCTCGGGGAAATCGACCGCGCTCAGCCTCATCCTGCGGTTCTGGGACCCGGTGACCGGTCGCATCCTCGTGGACGGGCAGGAGACAACGGCGCTCGATGCCGCATCCTTGCGCGAGGCCATTGCCTATGTCGGGCAGGATACCTTCCTGTTCGATGGCTCGGTGCGGGAGAATATCGCCATGGGCCTGCCCGAAGCGACGGACGCACAGATCATCGCCGCAGCGCAAGCCGCCCAGGCCGATGCCTTCATTCGCGCGCTTCCCCAGGGTTATGACACACCGGTGGGCGAACTCGCGGGGCGTCTTTCGGGCGGGCAGAAGCAGCGCATCGCCATCGCCCGCGCCTTCCTGCGCAATGCGCCGATCCTGCTGCTGGATGAGCCCACTGCCGCGCTGGATGCGCAAAGCGAGGAAGCGATCCGCTCAACCCTCTTCGATCTCGCGAGCGGTCGCACGACAATCCTCGTCGCGCATCGGCTGGCGAGCGTCGTCGGGGCCGATCGCATCGTGGTGATGGAGGAGGGCAAGCTGATGGAACAGGGCAACCACGCCGAATTGCTGGCGCGCGACGGGCGCTATGCGGGGCTCTATCGCATGCAGACGGGAGAGGGTTGATGCAGCCGAAGCAGATCCTGAAGGCCATCCGCAGCCCGTATTACCTGCGCGATCTCCTGCGTTATCGCCGCGAGGCCAAGGCCTTGGGCCGCCCTGTGCCGTCGCTCTCGAAGATTCGCCCGATCTCGGATGAGGCGACCTCGTTCACCGGCTTCGACACGCATTATGTCTATCACACGGGCTGGGCCGCGAGGGTGCTCGCACGCACCAGGCCGGCGATGCATATCGATATCGGCTCGTCGCTGTTCTTCGTGGGGAATGTCTCGGCCTTCCAGCCGATGATCCACTACGATTATCGCCCGCCCGCGCTCGCTTTTCCGGGCGTGGAGGTGGGCGCAGCGGACCTGCTGAATCTCAGTTTTGCCGATCAATCGATTGCCTCGCTCTCCTGCATGCATGTGGTGGAGCATGTAGGTTTGGGCCGCTATGGCGATGCGCTCGATCCCGGGGGCGATGTAAAGGCCTGCGCGGAACTCTCGCGGGTGCTTGCGCCCGGTGGGCAATTGCTTTTTGTCACGCCCGTGGGGCAGGCGAGCGTGCATTTCAACGCGCACCGCATCTATGCCTTCGAGCAGGTCATGGCCTTGTTTCCCGGCCTCAAGCTGGAGGAATTCGCGCTGATCACCGACAAGCGCGACGGCGCGACCTTCGTGCCTGATGCGGACCCCGCGCGCGTGGCGAATCAGCGCTATGGCTGCGGCTGCTTCCTGTTTCGGAAGCCTGTCTGATTTCAGCCTTTCTGCACGCGCAAGGCGATCCCCGCCGGCTGGGGACGGATGAAATAGGCGTCGAGATTGCCGATGCGTGCAGGGTCCGGCTGCATGTCGAGAACCATCGCGCGCAACTCGGCATCCGGAATCTGGTGCTGGTATGAATGCGAACCGAACATGTCGAAGGTGTTCAGAACGGTCTGGCGATAGATCTGCCGCTGGTGGTCGAGCCAGCTTTCGCCGAGCTGGCGCGGCACCTTGCCCGTCAGCGATAGCCGCAGCTTGTTCGCGAGCTTTCCGAGGCCTGGAACAAGGCGCACCCCGCCCATCAAGCGGGAATAGGCGAGAATTGTCTCGAATGACGCATTCTGGAAGGCCCGACGAAGCGGGCCGTAGGTCACGTGGTTCTTGATGAAAGTGAAGAAGCCCGGTTTGCCTGCGCGATAGCAGTTGAAAACGAACTCGCCCCCCGGCGCCACGATGCCGAACAGGGCGCGCGCGGTGCGCTCGACCGATTCCGTATGCTGGATCACGTTGTGGCAGATCACGATCCCGTCGATCGCATTCGAACGGATCGGCGGGTGATCGATCGAGCACTGGATCACCGTGAAATTCGGCCAGTCGCCGATCGTTGTGTTGCGTGCCACAACGTCATCCACGCTATGTGACAATTCCAGCATGATGACCTCGCGCGCGCCGGCCTCCAGCATCCAAAGGGATTGCGCGCCCGAACCGCCTCCGCAATCAACGATTACCTTGTCGCGGAAAGCTT
>JADCBP010000017.1 GCA_020253445.1 Methylobacterium sp. | reverse complement strand
CGAATGGTGATGCTGACCTTCCTCATCAATGCGGGGCTGGCCGCGCTTGCTTCCGTGCTGATCTCGCCGATCTATCTTGCGAAATTCTCGAATGGCGAGGTCATCGGCCTCTTCGCCTTCATCGCGGCCATTGTCGGCGGCTTCAACCAGGTGCGCGGCGCGCTGGCGGGCGGGTTGATCGTCGGCGTGATCGACAGTCTCGCGGCGGCCTACATCTCAACCTCCTATCGCCTCGCGGTGCCGCTGGTGCTCTTGGTGATCATCATCCTCGTGAAGCCCGAAGGCCTGTTCGGCCGCAAGGAGGAGCGCCGCGTATGAGCGAGATCCCCTCTTTCACGGGCAATGCGCCCTCGCCCGCCCGCGCGTTCCGGAGACGCGCCGACGGCGTGCTGATCACTCTGGTGCTCGCGGCCGTGCTGCTCTGGTTCGCGCCGTCGGGCTTGGGGCGCTACGGCACCTATGTGCTCTCGCTCTGGCTGGTGACGGCCATCGCCGTGATGGGCCTGAACCTCACGCTTGGCCTTGCGGGCCTGAAGAGCCTCGCGCAGGCCGCCTTCATGGGCATCGGCGCCTATGCGACCGCCTTGCTGACGACGAAGGGTGGCATGGGCTGGCTGCCGGCCTTCGCGATTTCCGGTCTGCTGACTTTCGCGGTCGGCCTCGTGCTGGGCTTCCCGGCCCTGCGGGTGAAGGCGCATTACCTCGCCTTCGTGACCCTCGCTTTCTCCACGCTGGTCTGGCTCGTGCTCCGCAACGAGCAATGGCTGACGGGCGGCGTCTTCGGCCTTTCGAACATCCCGCGCCCCACCCTCTTCGGCACGAAATTCGACGGTCATCTCGCCTTTCATCGTTTCGTGGTGGTGGTCACGCTGATCCTCGCGCTGGCGCTCTGGTGGCTGATCCGTTCGCCCTGGGGCCGGGCTTTTCTGGCGCTCCGCGAAAATCCGGTGCGGGCAGCCTCGCTCGGCATCAACATCCGCAATTACACCCTCCTCGCCTTTGCCATCGGATCGGCCTATGCGGGCTTTGCCGGCTCGCTCTACGCGCCGCTGGTCGAGTTCATCGATCCCTCGCCCTTCGCACTTTCCGCCTCGTTCTTCCTGCTGCTGATGGTGGTGGCCGGCGGCTCCGGCTACCAGCTCGGGCCGTTCATCGGCGCGCTGCTGGGTGTGGTGCTGCCGGAAACTTTGCGCGTCACGGGCGGGCTATATCTCATCCTCTTCGCGGCCATCGTCTTGGCTTTGCTGATCGCCTGCCCGCAGGGAATCATGGGCCTGCTCGAACGCGGCTGGAACGCCATCCGCCGCCGGCCGATGGGCCGCAACCTTCCCGTGAAGGAGGGCGCGCCGTGAAAACCGTTCTTCAGGTCGAAGGCGTCGCGAAGCATTTCGGCGGCATCCGCGCGGTCGAGGATGTGAGCTTCGACGTGCATGAGGGCGAGATCCTCGGCATTATCGGCCCCAATGGCTGCGGGAAATCGACGCTCTTCAACTGCATCCTCGGGCAATTGACGCCCACTTCGGGCCGCGTGCGGCTCGACGGGCAGGATGTCACCGGCTTCACTCCCGAGGAGATGAACAAACGCGGCGTGAGCCGCACCTTCCAGCTCCTGCAGGTCTTCCCCGAACTTTCGGTACGCGAGAACCTCATCCTCGCAGGGCAGGAGCACAAGGGAACCATGCTCTCACGCCTCTTCGGCCCGCGCGATGCGGGGCTGACGGCCGAAGCCGAGCGCATGATCGGCTTTTTCCGCCTCGGGCACCTCGCGGATGCGAAGGCGTGTGGCCTTTCCTACGGCCAGCAGAAGCTGCTCGATGCCGCCATGGCCTTCATGGCGGGCCCTCGCCTCGTGCTGCTCGACGAACCGGCGGGCGGCGTGAACCTCACCATGCTTGGCGACCTCAGGGAGCGGCTCAAGATGATGAATGCCGAGGCCGGCGCGACCTTCGTCGTCATCGAGCACAACATGGATTTCGTGATGAGCCTTTGCACCCGCGTGGTGGTGATGGCCGAAGGCAAGGTGCTCGCCATGGGCACACCCGCCGAGGTGCGCGCCAATCCGGCCGTCATCGAAGCCTATCTGGGGCATTGAGGCACGGAAGAGACCCCGATGAGCGACACGATCCTCGAACTCGAAGATGTGGTGGGCGGCTACGGTCGCATCACCATCCTCAACGGCACGAGCTTCAAGGTGAAGCGCGGCGCCATCACCACGGTGATCGGCCCCAATGGCGCGGGGAAATCCACGGTCTTCAAGGCGATCTTCGGCCTGCTGAACCTTTCCTCCGGCACGATCCGCTTCGAGGGCCGCGACATCACGCGCTGGCCGCCGCGAAAGCTGCTCGAAGCCGGCATCGTCTATGTGCCGCAGGGCCGGAACATCTTCCCCGAGCTTTCCGTGCGCCATAACCTGGAATTCGGCGCGGTCGCGGCCGGGCCGCATATCACGGACATGGACGCGCGCATCGAGGCCGCGCTCGATCGCTTCCCCATGCTTCGCCAGAAGGCCGACAGGCAGGCCTCCACCCTCTCGGGCGGCCAGCAGAAACAGCTTGAAATCATGCGCGGCCTGCTGCTCGACCCCAGGCTGATCCTGATCGATGAACCCTCCATCGGCCTCTCGCCCCTTCTGGCGCAGGAGACCTTCGGCATCCTGAAGGACCTCAGGAACAGGGGCGTGACCATCCTGATGGTCGAGCAGAATGCCCGCTCGGCGCTGGAAATCTCCGATGAAGGGCTGGTGCTGGAAACAGGCCGCGCCCGGCTGCAGGGTCCGGCACGGGATATTCTGCATGATCCGCGCGTGGCACAGCTCTTCCTCGGCGGCACCATGGCGGAGGCACGCTGATGAGGCGTGAATCGCCGGTCCGCCTGGCCGTGATGGGCGCCGGATTGATTGGCCGGCGCCATATCGAACATATCCTCGCCGAACCGAGCGCCGTGCTCCACAGCATCATTGATCCCGCGCCCGACGCCCGCGCGCTGGCGGCCGAGCGGGGTTGGCGATGGCAAGCCGGTTTCGATGGCTCCGACCCCGAAAAGGCGGATGGCCTGATCGTCGCCACGCCCAATGCGATGCATCTCGCCCACGGGCTCGCAGCAATCGAGGCGGGCATCCCCGTTCTGATCGAAAAGCCGCTCGCGGACACGCTTTCGGGCGCCGAACAATTGGTGGTCGCGGCGGAGAAGGCGGGTGTGCCGCTGGCCGTAGGCCATCATCGCCGCCATAACCCCATCATCACGCGCGCCAGGGCGAAGATCGCGGCGGGGGAACTGGGGCCGATTGTTGCCGTGCACGGCTTCTTCTGGATCGCGAAGCCCGACGATTACTTCAACGTAAGCTGGCGGGGCGAACCGGGCGCGGGGCCGATCCTCATCAACCTCATCCACGAGATCGACCTCATCCGCCATCTCTGCGGGGAAATCACCGAGGTCTGGGCCATCGCGGCCAACGAGCAGCGCGGATTCGCGGTAGAGGACAGCGCCGCCGTGATGATGCGCTTCGCGAAGGGCGCGCTTGGCACCTTCACGCTCTCCGATGCCATCCCCTCGCCCTGGAGCTGGGAACTCACCAGCGCAGAGAATCCCGCTTATCCCGCGACAGGCGAAGCCTATCTGATGATCGGCGGGCGCGATGCCTCGCTCAGCCTGCCGCGGCTCGAAATCTGGCGGCACAAACCCGCGAAAAGCTGGTGGCAGCCGATGGTTGGCGAGCGCGAAAGCCTTCCGCCCGTTGATCCCCTGCGCGCGCAGATCGCACAATTCTGCCGCGTCATCCGTCATGGCGAGCCGCCGCTCGTGCCCGGCCGCGAGGGCCTTGAAAGCCTGCGCGTCATCGAGGCGATACGCCAGGCGGCCGCCTCAGGCCAATCCGCGAGGCTCTCATGATCCCCTCTATTGCCACCGTCTGCATCTCGGGCAGCCTGCTCGAAAAGCTCGAGGCCATCGCGAAAGCCGGCTTCAAGGCGGTCGAGATCTTCGAGAACGATCTCATCGCCCATCCCGGCCCGCCGACCGAGCTGCGCTTGATCTGCGAGGATCTCGGGCTCAAGATCGTCACCTGCCAGCCCTTCCGCGATTTCGAGGGCATGCCGGCCGCGCGGCGCGCCCGCACCTTCGATCGCGCGGAGCGCAAATTCGACCTTTTGCAGGAATTGGGCACGGACCTGTTCTTCGTCTGTTCCAGTCTCTCGCCGGAGGCGGAGGGCGGCATCCCGCGCCTCGCGGAGGATTTCGCCGAACTCGCCCAGCGCGCCGCCAGGCGCGGCCTGCGCGTGGGCTATGAAGCGCTGGCCTGGGGCCGGCATGTCTCGGATTATCGCGATGCCTGGGAGATCGTGCGGCGCGCGAACCAGCCGAATCTCGGGCTCATCCTCGACAGTTTTCACATCTTCTCGCGCGGCTTCGAGATCGAGAGCATCCGCAGCGTTCCGGGTGACCGCATCGCGCTGGTGCAGGTTGCCGATGCGCCGAGACTGCAGATGGATACGCTCTCCTGGAGCCGTCACTGGCGCTGCCTGCCGGGACAGGGCGATTTCGACCTGCCAGGCTTCCTCGATTGCCTGCTGGCAACAGGCTATCAGGGCCCCCTCAGCCTCGAGATCTTCAATGATCGCTTCCGCGCGGGCTCCGCACGGCTGGTCGCGCGTGACGGGCATCGTTCGCTGCTCTGGCTGATGAACCAGGCCGAGAGGCGCTCCGGCAAGCGCGTGCCCGGTGCCGCGCCGATGCCGCCGGCGGCACCCGTGCAATCCGTCGAGTTCATCGAATTTGCCGTGGACGAGGCCGCCAGAGGGGAATTCGAGGCGCTTCTGGCCGCGCTGGGTTTCTCGAAAACAGGCCAGCACCGCTCGAAGGATGTCGCGCTCTTCCGGCAGGGCGAGATCCGGCTCATCGTGAATTCCGACAAGGAGGGCTTCGCGCATTCCTATCAGATCACGCATGGCACCTCGGTCTGTGCGATGGCCCTGAAGGTGCCGGATGCGCGCGCGCTGATGGCACGCGCCCGCGCGCTTCTCGAAACGCCCCATGCCGGCGCGGTGGGGCCGGGGGAACTCGATATCCCCGCCGTGCGCGGCCTCGGCGGCAGCCTGATCTATGTGATGGACGATGCCTCCGGACTCGGCCGCTGGGCCGAGATCGATTTTGAGCCCCTTGCCGCTGATGGCGCGGCCGATGCCGGGCTGTTTGCGGTCGATCACATTTCCCAGACCATGCAATATGAGGAGATGCTGACCTGGCTGCTCTTCTACACCTCGCTGCTGGAAGCGCGGAAAACGCCGAGCCAGGCCGTGGTGGACCCCGCCGGCGTGGTGCAGAGCCAGGTGATCGAAAGCGGGATTGGCGGAGCCGGCGAAGGCCTGCGCCTCGTGCTCAATGGCTCACAGAGCCATCGCACGCTCTCCGCGCGCTTCGTGACCGATTTCTTCGGCTCGGGCGTGCAGCATATCGCGCTGAACACGCGGGATATCCGCCGCGCGGTGGCCACGTTGCGCGCGCGCGGCGTTTCCATGCTGCCGATCCCCGAGAACTATTACGACGACCTCGAGGCCCGCGCCGACCTCTCCCCGCAGGAAATCGACGCGCTCAAGGCCCTGGGCATCCTGTATGACCGCGATGAACACGGCACATTCCTGCAGGCCTATACGACCACCCTGGAAGGCGGCTTCTTCTTCGAGATCGTGGAGCGCAACGGCTATGCCGGTTATGGCGCGGCGAATGCCGGCATCCGGCTCGCGGCGCAATCGCGTCTGCGCTCTGCCGAGGAGGAGATGATGATCGACGATCTCGCTCTGTAGGGTTTTCGCTCAGGTCGCGCCGGAAATGCGGCGCAGGGTGGCGGAATCCGTCACCGGCAGGCCGAAGAAGGCAAGATAGGCCGGAATCTGCGCATAAAGCATGTCGATTCCGAGTTGGATCTTGTGGCCGCGCGCCTTGGCCGCGGCAAGGAAGGCGGTCTTCCCGCCCTTCATCACCACATCGCCGACGAAGGCCCCGGCAGGCAGGCTTTCCACCATGATCGGCATGGGATCGCCAGGCGACATGCCGAGTGGCGTCGCGTTCACGATGATGTCGCATCCCTCGGCATCCGCGCGTCCGGTTTCGATGCGAACGGCCGGATAATGCCGGGCGATGCGCTCCGCGAGCGCAATGGCCATGGCGGGGTTCGAATCGTGCAGGCGGATCATCGCCACGCCATGCGCGGCAAAAGCCGCGGCAATGGCCGAACCCACGCCACCTGCGCCGAGTATAAGCACGCTGCGACCGGCGATTGCCTCGCCCTTCTCTTCCATGGCGCGCACGAAACCCTCTCCATCGAACATGTCGCCCAGGAGCGAGCCGTCCGGGCGGCACAAAACCGCGTTGCAGGAGCCCGCGATTTCCACATTCGGTGAAACCTCCGCGAGAAAATCCCGCACGCGGATCTTGTGCGGCATGGTGATGAGCGCGCCGTGCACATTCGTGAGCCGGAACAGGCCGGAGAAAACCGCGTCGAAATCCTCGGCCTTCAGGCCCATGGGAACCACCGCCATCTTCAGGCGGATGGAGGCGAAATACGGATTATAGATCAGCGGCGCGCGAAAGCTGTCCGTCGGATAGCCGAGATGCAGGATAAGCCGCGATGTGCCGTCAAGCAGGTCTGTCACGAGGGGCCTCCGGACAAGCGAGCAGAATGAACCAAATGGTTCATTCGTCAAGCGGGGCTTGACCTTGAACCGGATTTCCGGGCTCATTCGCCCTCGATTTTTCAAGGCCCCTGCGAGGCGCCCATGCCCTTCCTGTTGGACATGACCTTCCTGTTTAACATGCCCTTCCTGTTTAACGTGCCCTTCCTGTTGGAAACGAAGGGCCTTGCTCCTTCTGCCTTTCAAATTCGCCAACGGAACAGGCAGGATAACGAGCCGCACGTCATGCCGACCGCTGCTCCAGCCCGGCCCGATACGGCGATTCCGATTTCGAACAGCCCGGTGAGCCCCGCCCATGGTCGTTGACGGCAAGACCAGCGCGCCGCGCTCGCATTCCTGGACGCAAGACCCTGAAGGCGTGAAGCGCAACATCCTCGCCGCAGCCCGCGAGGCCTTCGTGGAACATGGTTTCGCCGGCGCGCGGATCGATGACATCGCGGCGCGCACCGCGACCTCCAAGCGGATGATCTATTACTATTTCGGGGACAAGCGCGGCCTCTATGTCGCGGTGCTGGAGGAAGCCTATTCGGGCATTCGCGGACATGAGCAGCATCTCGACCTCACCATGCTGCCGCCGCGCGAGGCTTTGGCGCGGCTTGCCGGCGAAACCTTCGACTACCACGCGAACCACCCCGAATTCGTGCGCCTCGTGATGGACGAGAACATCCATTACGCGCGCCATATCGAGAAATCCGAGCGCGTGCAGGCGGTGAACCTCACCGCGCTTTCGACCATCCGCGCCATTTATGATCGCGGTGTCAGGGAAGGCGTCTGCCGTGCGGGCCTGGAGCCGATCGAGATCCATCTCACGATCAGTGCGCTTTCATTCTACAATGTATCGAACCGTGCGACGATCCACGCGCTGTTCGGCCATGACATGGGCAGCCCCGCCGCCCTTGCGAAACGCCGCGAGCAGGTGATCGAGACCGTGCTGCGCTTTGTCTCGCCCTGATCAGCTCTTGGTGCCGAGCCGCGCGCGGGCCTCGTCAACCGAATCATAGATTTGCGGAGCGGCGCCGCGCGTTTCCAGGGCTGAGCCCAGCTTCATGCGCAGGAAGCCCGAAGTCGTGTAGCGCGTGACATTCGAATAGAAATCGCGCGTGAGGCTCGCGACCATCGCGGCATATTCGTCCATCAGGTCGTCGGGGATCGTGAAGTGATCGTAATTGGCGATCGCCTTCACCCTGCGCCCCAACGGGCCGAGCATCCGGGTGACGGAGGCTCGGATTTCCTCGATCTCCGCGAGGGTTTTCAGGCTCAGCCGCTCGAAATTGATGAAGAACAGGTTTTCGGCCGCGTCATAGGAAAAGCGCCGCGCAATGGGGAGGGCAAGCATCGCATCGCGCAGGCCGAGCAGGTCTTCCCGGAAAAGGCGCTGATCCATCAGGCGCGGGTTCTTCACGATCGGGCGGAAGGCCATCCGCGCGAGGATGTCGCGGTCGAGGTCGATGCCCGGCGCGATCTCGATCACCTCCATGCCTTCCGGCGTGAGCTGCATCACGCAGCGCTCGGTGATGTAGAGCACGGGCTGGCCTCGCTTCAGCGCATAGGCGCCGGAGAAGGTGCGATGCTCCACCTCCTCCACGAATTTTGCCGTGCCGCCCTCCTTCAGGATGCGCAAGCCGGCATCGCTGATGGCGATTTCGGCTTCGCCAGCCGTGAAGGTGCCGACGAAATACACGGCCTTCGCGGTCTGGCTGATATTGATGAAACCGCCCGCCCCCGCGAGCCTCGGCCCGAATTTCGAAACGTTGAGGTTGCCGTGCCGATCGGCCTGCGCGAGGCCAAGAAAAGCCTGGTCCAGGCCGCCGCCATCGTAGAAATCGAACTGGTAGGGCTGGTCGATGATGGCCTGCGTATTCGTCGCGGCCCCGAAATTGAGACCCGAGGCGGGAATCCCGCCGACCACGCCCGGCTCGGCGGTGAGCGTCACGAGATCGACCACGCGCTCCTCCGCCGCCACCGCCGCGATGCCTTCGGGCATGCCGATGCCGAGATTGACGATCGCATTCGCCTGCAATTCCATCGCGGCGCGGCGCGCGATGATCTTGCGCGCGCTCATCGCCATGGGCGCAAGCTGATCCTGAGGGATGCGGATTTCGCCGGCAAAGGCCGGGTCATAGGCGGTCGCGAAAGTCTGCATGTGGTATTCGGGCTTCTCCGCCACCACCACGCAATCCACCATCACGCCGGGGATCTTCACCTGCCGCGGCGGCAGCGAGCCGCGCTCGGCCACGCGTTCCACCTGCACGATGACGAGACCGCCGGAATTGCGCGCGGCCATAGCGATGGCCAGGGCCTCCAGCGTCAGCGCCTCGCGCTCCATGGTGATGTTGCCATCGGGGTCGGCGGTCGTGCCGCGCAGCAGGGCTGCATGCACGGGAAAGGCCTTGTAGAACAGGAATTCCTCGCCCCCGATCTCCATGCGCGTGACGAGATCCTCCCTCGTCACGCTGTTGATCTTGCCGCCGCCGAACTGCGGATCAACGAACGTCCCGAGGCCGATGCGGCTCAAATGCCCCGGCTTCCCGGCGGCTATGTCCCGATAAAGCTGGGAAATCACGCCCTGCGGCAGGTTATAGGCCTCGATCAGCCCGGAAACCGCGAGTTGCTGCAGCTTCGGCACGAGGCCCCAATGCCCGCCCACCACACGCTTCACGAAGCCGGCATGGCCGAAATGGTTGAGCCCGCGCTCCTTGCCGTCGCCCTGCCCGGCCGCATAGAGCAGCGTGAGATCGCGCGGGCTTCCCACTCCGTCGGGCGCCTCGCGACCGCTGGCGAGAAAGCGCTCTTCGAGGGCCACCGCGAGATTTTCGGCAAAGCCGATGCCGACGAAGCCGCCGGTTGCGACCGTGTCGCCATCGCGGATCAGCGCCACCGCCTCTGCCGCCGAGACGATCTTGTGCCGCCCGCGCCCGTTTTCCGGTGCCGCGAGCTTGCCCAGCATTCCTCCCGCCATGGCTTCTCTCCCTCTTGCCAGGAAACGTGCCAGCCGGGGCGGAAAATGCAATCGCGAATTGGGCGCCATGCTCTCCGTTTGGGAAAGCCATGCGCTCCGTTTTGGAAAAGCGACGTCTCGCAGCATCCGAAACCGAAAAGGGCGTGCTATGCGAGAAGCGGGAGTCCTTTCCACATGACTGATCTCGCGCAAGACCACTCGCGGGAAGCGGCCATCCTCGCCCTTGACAGGAGCGACCGGACAGCTTCCGGGGCGATGCAGGAACCGGATGGCAATGCCGAGAATGCTTCTTGGGATGCTTCTTGGGGTGCTTTTTGCCTCTTCGACCTCACGCTCGAGCCGCCGGTTGGCTCACCTATGGGCATAAAGGCGGAGCCGATCCTCATGAAGGGCCACCTCATGAAAGGCCTCCTCATGAAAGGCCTCCTGGCACGGAGCATCTGACGATCCATGGTTGAAGCCACCCGCCGCCGCGCCATCCGCGCCATCCTCTTCGACAAGGATGGCACGTTGATTGACTTCCAGAGGAGCTGGGGCCCGGTTCTGCGCGAGGCCGCGCACCTTGCCGCACCGGGCGATTCCGCCCTTGCCCGCCGCCTGATGATGGCTGGCGGCATGGACCCGGAAACGCTGATCACCGCCGCGGATACGATCTTCGCGGCGGGAAATACCGCCGAGATCGCCGATCTCTTCCGGGAAAATGGCTCAAGGCTGCCGCGCGAGCCTCTGATTTCCGATCTCGACCGGATTTTCGTTGCCGCGGCGGAGCGTGGCGTGCCGGTCGTGCCCCTGCGTCCGCTTTTCGAGACGCTCTGCACGACCGGTTTCCGACTTGGCCTCGCCAGTTCCGACAGCGAGGCCGCGATCCGCCGCCTGCTGGAACTGGAGGGCATTGCCGATCTCGTGGAATTCGTCGCAGGCTATGATTCCGGCCATGGCGTGAAGCCCGAACCCGGCATGGCCCTTGGCTTCTCGGAAGCCCTCGGCCTTCCCACCAGCGCCATCGCGATGGTCGGTGACAACCGCCACGACATGCGCATGGGCCGCGCGGCGCGATGTGGCCTCTGCCTCGCGGTGCTCACCGGAACGGGCACGCCGGAGCGCCTTGCGCCGGAAAGCGATGCCGTGCTCGCGAGCATCGCCGAATTGCCGCGCTTCTTCTCCGAGCAGTCGATCTGACGGCATCAGGCCAACCGCTCGATCTCTTTCTTTCTCGAATCTTCTTCAGGCGAACCGGCGCCTGCCTTTTTTGCAAATGCTTCAAAGGGTGCGCAACAAGCCGGTCTGCACGTCGAACATCGCGCCGTGCAGCGCGAGCTGGCCGCGCCCATGCAGAATGTTCACGCAAGGGAAGGTCAGCATGTTCTCGATGGAATTGCGGATCGAGGCTACCGCGAGCCTTTCGGCATATTCCCGGTCGCCTTCCTTGTCCTGAGCGGGAAGCGATTCCGCCGCCGGGCTGATCAGCGTCATCCAGCGACCGATGAAATCGCCGGGGGAGAGCGCATCCTCCGCTGTCGGATTGCGCAGGCGGCGCACATAGGAATGCACGCCCCCGCAGCGGCCATGGCCCATCACCACGATGTGCCGCACCTTCAGCGCCTGCACCGCGAATTCGAGCGCTGCGGAGGTACCGTGCAACTCGCCATCTGGCGAGTAAGGCGGCACGAGGTTTGCCACGTTGCGCACCACGAACAATTCGCCCGGCCGCGCATCGAAGATGACCTCGGGCGAGACACGGCTGTCGCAACAGGCGATGACCATGATTTCCGGCTTCTGGCCGTTCTCCGCCATTTCCTCGAAGCGGGCGCGCTCGCGCGGCAGCCGCCCCTCGCGAAAGGTGTTGTAACCCTCCATCAAGCGGGTGGGAAACTCGGCGGAAACAGAAGGGCGCGGCTTTCCGGTCATGGTATACCGGCTTCACCACGGATTTTTCCACCCGACAAGCCTCGAAAGGCGCAGAGGGGGCATCAAAAAGGCTCAGACGGCGTTCTTTATGCCCAGATGGCGATCGGCAGGCCGAAGCGATCCCGCAAGGGTTGTGCCGGGTGCGGAACGGCTTCGCCCCGCGCATGGCGTTCCGCCGTCAGCCAGCAGGCCATGGCATCGAGGAGATCATCCGCACCGGCCCCAGGGGGCGGTGACGCCCTGAGCAGCGCGGGCGGCAACCCCGCCTGCACGAGCAGGCCGAGGCGCTCGGCACGACCTTCGGGCAGTTTCTTCGGATGCGCCAGGGGCTCGCCCCTGATGCGCCGGAACACCAGTTCCGGATGTGTCTCGACCACGCTCTCCACCATGGCGGGCCGCGCGCGCAGGAAGCGATCGAGTTCGCGGATTTTCGGAAAGAGGTTGAAGCCCTGCTTCGCCACCTTCCGGGGCGGATCGGACGCCGCAAGTGCCTGCCGGCAGGCCTCGCCGTAATCCTCGGCCTCGACCGCGGCGCGGGCGGGAATGGAGAAGACGCTCGATTGCCTCCGGCCCAGCAGCGGGCGCACCGCCTTTTCCGGCGCGCGCCCCGAGCCATCGATCCGATCCGGCAAACCGATGGGCATGTCGATCGCGAGAGCCACGAGATCGGGCAGCGCGCGCTCGAGTTCGACAAGCGTGGCAAAGACATGGAACCGGAAGGCACCATCCGGTGCTTCACGCCAGATTGTCATCCAGCCCGCCCGGCAACCATCCACGCCCGCAATCCGGTTCATCTGCCCTTCCACGCCATTTGACCTTGCCTTCGAGGCCCCATGCATGCCTACGCTGCGAAAGCCGAACCCGGTTTATCGTTCTTGCAGAGAACTGCCATGTTGTCGCTTCCCGCCGCCCCCCGCCCCTTCCGCTCCGTCCTCTATGTTCCCGCCACGAATGAGCGGGCGCTGGCCAAGGCCGCGACGCTGGCCTGCGATGCGGTGATCCTCGACCTCGAGGATGCCGTGGCGCCAGAGTGGAAGGGTCGGGCACGCATGATCGCGCGCAGCTTGCTGGAAATCCGGCATTTCGGCGCGAGGCCCGTCATCGTGAGGGTCAATGGCTTCGCGCAGGACGCGGACAATGCCGATCTCGCCGAGGATCTCGCGGTCATCCTGCCGGCCGTGCCAGATGCGGTTCTCTTCCCGAAGATTCGCTTTGCGGCGGATGCGGTGCGCGCGGAGCAGGCCATGGCCGCGAGCCTCGCGCCGGATGCGGTTCGGCTGTGGCTGATGATCGAGACCCCGCAGGCCGTGCTGGACGCGGCGGCCATTGCGAGCCTTGCCGCCCACGAAGGCGCGAGGCTGGAAGCTCTCGTGCTCGGCACCAATGATCTCGCCAAGGAAATGCGGCTCACGCCAACGCCATCGCGGCTGGCGCTTCTGCACGCGCTCTCGAGCGTGCTGCTGGCGGGCCGCGCCTATGGGCTCACGGTGCTCGATGGGGTGTTCGGCGATCTTTCGAATGCCCAGGGCTTCGAAAGCGAGGCTTTGCAGGGCCGGGGCCTTGGCTTCGATGGCAAGACCTTGATCCATCCGGGGCAGATCGAGCCCGCGAACCGCATCTTCTCGGCCTCGGATGCCGAGCGGTCGGAAGCCCTGGCCATCGTGCAGGCCTTCGAGGCGAAGGCCAATGCGGGCAAGGCGGTTCTGGTGGTGAACGGAAAGATGGTCGAACGCCTGCATTATGAGCAGTCACTGCGGATTCTGATGAGCGGATGAGGCTTCTCCGGCGGCTCCTTCTCGCGCTGCTCCTTGCCTTCCTGGCGAGCCTCGCTCTTGGCCGTTTCCTGCCCGTCGCATCGACCCTGATGATCGGCCGATGGGTCACCTTCCAGCCGGTCGAGCGCGACTGGGTGCCGCTTTCCAGCATTTCACCTACGCTCCCCCGCGCGGTGATCGCCTCGGAGGACCAGCGCTTCTGCAGCCATTGGGGGGTGGATTTCGTGGAGTTGCGGGCCGTGCTCGAAGAGGAAGAGGGACCCGGCCGCGGAGCCTCGACCATCACGATGCAGGTGGCCAAGAACCTCTATCTCTGGCCGGGGCGCAGCTACATCCGCAAGGGGCTCGAACTGCCGATCGCGCTGCTGATCGACACCATCTGGGGCAAGAGGCGGGTGATGGAAATCTATCTCAACGTGGCGGAATGGGGCGAGGGGATTTTCGGCGCGGAGGCTGCCGCCCGGCATTACTTCCGCAAGCCCGCGAGCGCGCTGAACGCTGCCGAAGCCGCGCGACTGGCTTCCGTTCTGCCCAACCCGATCCTGCGCGATGCCGGGCGTGCGAGCACCGCCTCGCGCCGCGTGCTCGGGCGGATGGGCGGTGTCGGCGATCTCGCCGCTTGCGTGGAAGGCTGATGAGAGCGGAGTCCGATCTGATGGAATGAGGCCGTCCGCTCTCATCCCTGATTGTTTGATCGCATTTTCTTCGACCAACCGGTATCCAATGGATCGAAAAAATGCTCTATTTTGCCGCCTTGGCGCGCTCGACCGCTTCCGTGATGAGCTTCCTCGCCATGGCGGCATCGCCCCAGCCCTTCAGCTTCACCCATTTGCCGGGTTCGAGATCCTTGTAGTGCAGGAAGAAGTGCTCGATCTGCTTCCAGCTGATCTCGGGCAGATCCGTGTAGTTGTGCACATGCGCATAACGCTGCGTCAGCCTGGGGGAGGGCACGGCGATGATCTTCTCGTCCCCGCCGCCGTCATCTTCCATGACGAGCACGCCGATGGGGCGCACATTGATGACCGCACCGGCGATGATCGGGCGGGTATTGGCCACGAGCACGTCGATCGGGTCGCCATCTTCCGAGAGCGTATGCGGCACGAAGCCGTAATTGCCGGGATAGCGCATCGGGGTGTAGAGGAAGCGGTCGACAACGATGGTGCCAGCCTCCTTGTCCATCTCGTACTTGATGGGCTCGCCGCCGATCGGCACTTCCACGACGACATTGATATCCTCGGGCGGGTTCCTGCCGATGGCGATGGCGTCGAGTCTCATGGGAGCAGCTCCGGAGCAGGCGTCACGATTTCTGGCTCTCTATCGATCCCGCCGCATCGCAGCAAGACGGACCATCGAATAAGGCCAATGCGGAAGGGCCGCACGCGCCGCCCTGTTTTGCAAAGCCGCGCGAGCGATGCTATCCGCATCGCCATGTCCGGCACTGAATCCAGCGAAGTCCTCGTCAATACGCGCCTCCTGAAGCGTGAGGCCCGCTGGAACCGGCCGATCGGATCGTTCCGCGAACGTGTGCGCGCCTGGGCCGACCTTCTGGTGGTCGATCATGGCGTGCTGCGCCTGTTTCATCTCAACCGGCATCGCGTGGGGGAGGGGGTCTGGCGCTCGGCGCAGCCTTCTCCGCGCGATCTTGCGCGGCTCAAGGCCAGGGGGCTTCGCACCATCGTGAACCTGCGTGGCGGACGCGCGCATGGCGCATGGCAACTGGAGAAGGACGCGGCGGAACGCCTTGGCCTGACGGTGGTCGATCTTGTCCTGCGTTCGCGCGAGGCGCCGGATCGTGAGACGCTTCTCGCCCTGCCCGGCTTTTTCGCGAGCCTCGAATATCCCGTGCTCGCGCATTGCAAATCAGGCGCGGATCGGGCGGGGCTTTTCGCCGCTCTCTACCTTCTCGTGGTCGAGGGCGCGGATTCGAAGCGCGCCATGCAGGAGCTGACGCTGCGGAAACTCCATTTCCGCTATGCGCAGGCGGGCATTCTCGATGCCTTCCTCGAGGCTTTCCGCGATGAGGGCGAGACAAAGGGCAAGGGCTTCCTGCAATGGGTGCAGGAGGATTACGACCCCGCGCGGCTGGCCCTGGAATTCCGGCCCCGCCCGGTTTCGAGCCTCATCGCCGATCGCCTGCTGCGCCGCGAATAACAGGCCGGGGCGGGCCGCCCCATCCGACCGAAAAATCAGGATATCGCCCATGCACAGATCGCATTGGCGTGCGGCCTGCCTGCGGCCTTATTGTCCCATTCTCGGTCGGGTTCAGGCGCGCGCCGGGGTTTTCCGAGCCGCGAGGGCCAACCGACCTTGCGCAACACATCATCGGGAAGACCGTTCCGGCCCGAACCGGGCATGACTTCAACGCCAAGACTTCCAACAGGGAGAAAAGAAATGAAGAAACTGGCACTTGCCATGGCCCTTGTGGTCATGCCGGGCCTCGCCTCGGCCCAGACCCTCACGGGGACGCTGAAGAAGATCAAGGAAACCGGCAGCATCACGCTGGGGCATCGCGAAAGCTCGGTGCCGTTCTCGTATATCGACGACAAGGCCAAGGTCATCGGCTACGCGATGGACATCTGCATGAAGATTGTCGACGCGGTGAAGGCCGAACTGAAGATGGACAAGCTGGAGGTGAAGCTCGTGCCGGTCACTTCGGCCACGCGCATCCCGCTCATCGCGAACGGCACCATTGATCTCGAATGCGGCTCGACCACCAACAATGCCGAGCGGCAGAAGCAGGTGGCCTACACCAACACGCATTTCCTCACAGCCTCGGCCTTCGTGTCGAAGAAGGCGAACAACCTGAAGAAGATCGATGACCTCAAGGGCAAGACGGTGGTTTCCACCGCCGGCACCACGAACATCAAGCAGGTGGTGGAGGCCAATGCCGCGCGCAATCTCGGCTTGACCGTGATCCCCGCCAAGGACCATGCGGAAGCCTTCCTGCTCGTCGAGCTCGATCGCGCCGCCGCCTTCGTGATGGACGACATCCTGCTCGCGAGCCTTGTTGCTTCCTCGCGCGATCCCTCGCTCTACCAGCTCTCGGACGAGGCCTTCTCGCTGCCCGAGCCCTATGGCATCATGCTGCGCAAGGATGATGCGCCCTTCAAGGCGCTGGCCGACAAGGCGACCGCTGCCTTCTATCGCAGCGCCGAAGGCATGCAGACCTACGCGAAGTGGTTCCAGAGCCCCATTCCGCCCAAGGGCCTGAACCTCAATGTGCCGATGAACGAGAAGATGAAGAAGGTCTTCTCGAACCCGACGGATTCGCCGGACCCGGCGGCCTATTGATCGCGTCCGCCATCCATCCGGATCGACGCGAGAGGTGCGCGCAGAATCCCCGCTGCGCGCACCGCTTTTGGGGAGGAGGGGACACATGAGCTACCATTGGAACTGGGGCATCTTCTGGGAGATGTCGCCGGAGGCCACCGGCACCTATCTCGACATGCTGCTGTCGGGCCTGCGCTGGACCATCGCCACGGCGCTTCTCGCCTGGTTGGTCGCGCTGATCTTCGGTTCGATCGTCGGCGTGATGCGCACCCTGCCGGGCCGCATCGTGGGCATCCTCGCCTCGGCCTATGTTGAATTCTTCCGCAACATTCCGCTGCTGGTGCAGCTCTTCCTCTGGTATTTCGTGCTGCCGGAATTGCTGCCGAAAGCCGCTGGCATGTGGCTGAAACAGCTGCCGAACGCGCCATTCTGGACCGGTGCCATCGGCGTGGGACTCTACATGTCCGCCCGCATCGCCGAACAATTGCGCGCGGGCATCAAATCCCTGCCGCGCGGGCAGGCCATGGCAGGCATGGCGCTCGGGCTCACCCCTTTCCAGACCTATCGCTACGTGCTGCTGCCGATGGCCTATCGCATCATCATGCCGCCGCTGACCTCGGAAGCGCTGAACACCGTGAAGAACACCTCGGTGGCCTTGACCATCGGCCTGATGGAACTCACGGCCCGTGCCCGCGCCATGCAGGAATTCTCCTTCCAGGTGTTCGAGGCCTTCACGGCGGCGACGATCCTCTACCTCCTGCTGAACGCGGTGGTGGTGTTCGGGATGCGTCGGCTCGAGAAATCCATCGCCGTGCCCGGCTACATCGCGGGGAAATGAGCCATGATCAGCGGGTTTGATTTCGACGTCCTCTGGCGCTCGCTGCCCTATCTTTTCCGGGACGGAATGAGCTTCACGCTCATGCTGACCGCGCTTTCGGCGCTCGGGGGCCTCGTGCTTGGCACCTTGCTCGCGCTGATGCGCCTTTCGAACATGAAGGTTCTGGGCGCCATCGCCACCGGCTATGTGAACCTGATGCGATCCCTGCCGCTCGTGCTGGTGATCTTCTGGTTCTATTTCCTCGTGCCCTATCTCGGACAGATCATCACCGGATCGGAGCGGCCAATGGTGGTGGGCGCTTTTTCCTCGGCGCTCATCACCTTCACGCTCTTCGAGGCCGCCTATTTCTCGGAGATCATGCGCGCGGGGATCCAGTCCATTCCGAAAGGGCAGGTTTCGGCGGGCTATGCCCTGGGCCTCACCTACCGGCAGGTCACGAGCTACATCGTGCTGCCTCAGGCCTTGCGGAACATGCTGCCGGTGATCCTCACCCAGACCATCGTGCTCTTCCAGGATACGTCGCTGGTCTATGTGCTCTCGATCACCGATTTCCTCGGCGCGGCCTCGAAGGTCGCCCAGCGGGACGGGCGTCTCATCGAGATGTATCTCTTCGCGGCCCTCGTCTACTTCGTGATCTCCTTCGCTGCCTCGCGCCTCGTGCGCGCGCTTCAGGCGAAAACCGCCATCATCCGTTGAGGTTCATCCATGCCGATGATCGATATCCAGGCCGTCAGCAAATGGTACGGGCCCCAGTTCCAGGTGCTCAAGGATTGCACGACCGCGGTTCAGAAAGGGGAGGTGGTGGTGGTGTGCGGGCCCTCGGGCTCGGGCAAGTCCACCCTCATCAAATGTGTGAACGCGCTGGAGCCGTTCCAGTCCGGTGCGATCCATGTCGATGGGATCAATCTTCAGGACCCCTCGACCAATCTGCCGAAGCTGCGCGCGCGCATCGGCATGGTGTTCCAGCACTTCGAGCTGTTCCCGCATCTGAAGATCACCGAAAACCTCTGTCTCGCGCAGGAAAAGGTGCTGGGCCGAAGCCGCGATGAAGCCATGGCGAAGGCGACGGCCCTGCTGGAGCGTGTGGGGCTGGAGGCCCATTCCCACAAGTTCCCCGGCGAGCTCTCCGGGGGCCAGCAGCAGCGCGTGGCCATTGCCCGCGCGCTGGCCATGGACCCGATCGCCATGCTCTTCGACGAGCCGACCTCGGCGCTCGACCCCGAGATGATCACCGAAGTGCTGGACGTGATGGTGGAGCTTGCCCGCGAGGGCATGACCATGATGGTCGTGACGCACGAGATGGGTTTCGCCCGCAAGGTCGCGCATCGCGTGATCTTCATGGACAAGGGCGAGATCATCGAGGATCGCCCCAAGGACGAGTTCTTCGGCACGCCGCGCAGCGAGCGCGCACAGGTCTTCCTCTCGAAAATCCTCGCGCATTGAGCCGTTCCAACGAGGCCCTGCAAATGAGAAAGGCTGCGAGGGCAGCGTTTCTCAGGCCTGATGGTTGCTGGGGAGAAGCCGGAGCGGGTGAAGGGAATCTGCCAAATAGGACATTTGTCTATATTTTTCAGATATTTCAGTGGATGATGACAATTTTCATCCCCATCATCATGACCAGAATTTTCATCGATTGGTCGAGGCTTTTGCCGAGGGAGATTTTCAAGATCAGCAGCGTGCATGCCAAAACGCAATCCGAGGGCGTCCGGAAAACTCGGGGCTATTCAGAATGCGCCATAGGGTAGATTTGCCAGCGGAAAATCGCTGCCCGGTTTGTTGGCGCTTTCGATCCAAATTCTGATCATGGCTCGCAGATCCTTCTTGCCCGGGACAGATGAATCCTGGCCTTCTCAGCGAGGCTGCCTGGGCCAGCTGCGCATCGAAAACCGCCTCTCAAGATTTATCTCTCGCGAGCCCAGCCGAATAATTGACGGCCCTGGTCCTGCGTGCAAGCTTTAATCGGTCTGCCGGGTTCTTGGGCAGATCTGCTGCCGTCAAGCAATGGCCCAACAAGAGCCAGACGTGCACCAGCATGGCTTGAAATTCAAGCTTCACCGGGAGGAAACAGAAATGAAGAAACTTCGACCTTGCTTGGCCGTTGCTTCGCTTGCAGCAGTTTTGGTCAGTAGTGTTTTTACCCAGGATGTGCATGCTCAGGCCGCGCTGGGCGAGCCGGTACCGCCGCTCAGTGTTGTCTATTATGCGGCGGATATGGGGCCTGAATTCGAGCAATCTGCCCGCGCGCTTTCAGATGAATGGCGAAAGCTTGGCCTTGAACTGCAGATGAGGCCCATCCAGTTCAGTACTTTCGTTTCGCAGATCATTGTTGGCGGTCAATTGGAAGATATCGCTGTTTTCACTGTCGGTGGTGATCCTGATCGTGTCGATCCCACCTACTGGCTCTATGATATCGCGGCCTGCGGCCAGCGGCGCAATGGCTCCAAGTTCTGCAATCAGGAATATTCGCGGCTTGCAGCCGAACAGCGCACGAAGGTCAATCCAGCCGAGCGGATCAAGGCGGTGCACGACCTTCAAGTTCGATTTCACCAGGAAATGCCCTGGTGGCCGGTCATCAATCGTGTCTACGGCATTATCTGGAACAACCAGAAATGGGACAATGTGACGAGCCCTGCTCCCGTTGCAGCCCACGAATCGCTCGTTGAGCCTTGGTTGACCGCCAAGCCGAAGACGGCAGACCGTTGGCTTGACTGGGCCTATTTCGAGGATGTCAAAACCTATAATCCGATCGTGGAGGAAGGCGCTGTCGGCTGGATGCGCTTTGTCTTCGACACCTTCGCCAAGAACAATTCCAAGGGCGAAACCATTCCCTGGGCCGCGAGCTCCTGGAAGTTTGTCGACGACAAGACGATCGAGATCACCTTGCGTGATGGAATGACCTTCCATGACGACAAGCCGGTCACGGTGAATGACGCTGTCTTCACCATCCAGAAGATCATCGAATGGCAGCCGCCGGCGATGTCTTCGCGCATACGCAATCTCGCCTCGGCCGAAAAGATCGACGACAAATCCTTCCGTATCCGACTGAAAGAACCGGATGCCGCGTTTGAGATCACGGTCCTGACCTATCTGTTCATCCTGCCAGAGCATATCTGGCGCAACGCTCCCGCCAAGCCAACCGAATGGGATCTGGTTGCGGCCAAGGCTGTGATCGGCAGTGGCCCGTTCAAGTTCAAGACCTGGCGCCTGAACGAGGTGCACGAACTGGAGACGCATCGTGCGCATTTCCAGGCGCCGGCCTATGACGGCATTCGCCGTCTGGCGCTGGGACAGGCGGATGCGATCCGCGCGGCGATGCTGAGCGGTACGGGTGATATTGCCACGACTGTGCTGCCGGTTGCGACCATGAGCGACTTGGCCAAGCAGAACTCGCAGCTCTCCTTCATGGAAGTGCCGTCGCATTCGACCATGTTCGTCTGGGTGAACAACCAGAAGGCTCCGTTCTCGGACAGAGCGTTCCGGCAAGCGCTTCGCATCGCGACAAACAAGCAGCGCGTGATGGTTGAGGGCTGGCAGGGCTTTGCGAGCGTTTCCGGTGAAGGCAACGTTCCGACCGCCCTGGGCCGTTGGCACAACGGCGCATTGGAGAAAATTCCCTTCGATGTTCAGAAGGCGCGCAAAGCGCTCGCTGACGCGGGCTACGGCTGGGATTCACGCGGTCGCCTGCATATGCCGAAGAAATAGCCTTGCTGCGGCGCATCCGCCAACCGGTGGATGCGCCTGCCTCGTCAGCACAGGAAAGTCCGCTCCATGCGCGTCTACATTCTTCGGCGGTTGTTCCAGTCCGTTGTCGTCGTTCTGGCGGTAACAACCATCATGTTCTTCATGTTCCGCTTCATGCCTTCGGACCCGACGGTCCTAATGGTCGAGCAGGGCATGTCCGACGAGGCGCGCCAGGCGCTTCTCGAAAGCTGGGGCCTCACCGGTTCGCTTTGGCAACAATATCTTCGCTATATGTCGAACCTTCTGCGGCTGGATTTCGGCAACTCGTTTTTCTACCGCGCGCCCGTTTGGGATATCCTTTGGCCGCGGATCATGCACACATTGTGGATCGCGGTCCCCGGTCTTTTGCTCGGCGCCCTGATCGGTGCGTCACTCGGCATGGTCGTTGGCTGGTCTCGGCGCGGCGGGGCCGTGGAACGAGGCGGCATCCTGATCGCCACGATCATCCGCGGTACGCCGAGCTTCATCATCGGCATCGTTCTCCTCGTCATTTTTTCGAGCTGGCTCGGCTGGTTTCCGGCTTTCGGAATGGGTGATCCGGGAGGTGCGGAAGGCATTTGGCGCTTTCTTCGTCCGGAATTCCTGCACCATCTGGCATTGCCGCTGCTTGCGGTGATCATCTACTTCATTCCCGAGAACTTGCTGCTCATGCGCAGTGGCGTTGTTGAGAACCGCACTGAAGACTACATCGAACTCATCCGGGCCAAAGGTGTTTCCGATGCGCGCGTGGCCTGGCATGCGGCACGGAACTCGATGCTGCCGCTGATCACCTGGCTTTTTCCGGCACTCGCCGAAACGATTGCCGGGATTGTTGTCGTTGAAATCGTCTTCAGTTGGCCTGGCATTGGTCGTGAACTGGTGCTGGCGGTCACGCGTCAGGATTACCCTTTGGCACAGGCGGCCTTTTTCCTCCTCGCAGTCATGATCGTGCTCGCCAATCTCGCCGCGGATCTCGCTTACGGCAAGCTTGACCCCAGGGTTGTCTATCGATGAGGGGCTGCCATGTCTGCTGACGCCACCTCTTCCGCTCCAGGCGTTGCGACTGGCTGGCTGATTGCGCCGCTGCGCCTGCTTGTCCGTGACCGATTCGCACTCGTGGGTTTGATTATCTTCACAATTTTCCTTCTTATTGCGATCTTCGCGCCACTTCTCGCGCCTTATCCGCCGTTTGAGGCGCAACTGACGCCACAGGGGCGGCTTCGAAGGCTTGAGGGGCCCTCGGCGGCGCATTGGTTTGGCACCACGGCGTTTGGTGTCGATGTGTTCTCGCAGTTCCTGCTCGGCTTTCGCATCGCCTTCCTCGTCGGATTGATCGGAGCACTCGCGGTCGGGTTCATCTCGACGCTCTTCGGCGTGGTGGCGGGCTATTTCGGCCGGACGATCGACGACATCCTGATGCGTTTGACCGACGTCGCACTGAGCATTCCCACCTTGCCCTTTGCGATTGTCGCCGTCGGCATGCTGGGGCCGAGCATCCGGAACATTATTCTCGTCATCACACTCCTGTTCTGGCGGAATGGCGCGCGCATCATTCGCTCTGCCGTCCTTGTGGAGCGCGAACGCGTTTATGTGAAATGGGCGCGCGCTGCCGGTGCCTCGCATGCGCACATCATCTTCCGACACATCCTTCCAAACGTGTTCAGGGTGGTTTTTCTCTGGGTAACCATGTCGGTTGCGTTCGCAATCATGACAGAGGCAAGCTTGAGCTTCATTGGTCTTGGCGATCCGTCCGTGATCAGCTGGGGGCAGATGCTGAATACTGCTTTCGCCAGCGGCAATCTGCGCACGGCCTGGTGGTGGGTAGCGCCGCCCTCCATTGCTCTGGTGATGCTGATTTCTTCTTTGTACCTGATGGGGCGGGCCTTTGAAGAACAAGCCAACCCGAGATTGCGGCGAGGCTGAGATGGGACAAGGCACGAAATCCGATCTCGACATCCGTCTCGACCGGAAGCCACCTGTTCGACTGGTCGTTGAGGACTTGCGCGTGGCTTACCAGACTGAGCGCGGGCCATTCCGGGCGGTGGATGGGATCAGTTTCGAGGTTGCGCCCGGCTCCGTTCTTGGACTTGTGGGTGAATCGGGTTGCGGAAAGAGCACGGTCGTCAAAGCCCTGCTCCGTCTGCTGCCCGAGACGGCGAAGACATCCGGTCGCGTGCTGCTGGATGACGCCGATATCCTCACGATGGACGCAAAAGCACTGCGCTCTGCGCGCTGGAACAAGATCGCGCTGGTGACCCAGAGCGCCATGAATGCGCTCGATCCGGTGATCCGGATCGGAGACCAGATCGTCGAGTCGATCCGCGCCCATGAGCCCGTTGACCGTGCGGCAGCCATGCAGCGAGCAGCCGATCTCTTTGCGCTGGTTGGCCTACCACCGGAACGATTGGTGGAGTTTCCGCATCAGTTTTCGGGCGGAATGCGCCAGCGCGCCGTCATTGCCATGGCTCTCAGTCTCAATGCGGGGTTGTTGCTGGCTGACGAGCCAACGACTGCGCTCGATCCGATCATGCAGGATCAGATCATGTCGCGCATCCGGCATATCCAGCAATCGCTGTCGCGCTCGATGATCCTGGTGACCCATGATGTCGGCCTGGTCGCCGAGAATTGCGACACTGTTGCGGTGATGTATGCCGGAAAGGTCATCGAACGAGGCCCGACGCTGGAGGTGCTCAACTCGCCGCGCCATCCCTACACCATGGGACTCCGGAATGCCTTTCCGCGCATCCTGGAGGAGGGGGAGGCTCGTCCGCCTCTCATTTCGATCTCGGGGGGATTGCCGGATCTTTTTCGACCCATTCCGGGTTGCCGATTTGCGCCACGCTGTCCGTTTGCGACATCCCGCTGCACGTCCGAGGAGCCCCCGCTCAGCCTGACCGAGGGGGCGCATTTCTCTGCCTGTCACTATCAGGACCGGGCAGAGGAGTTCCGTGAAGCCGCCCTCAAGCCCGGCACATGGCGCAAACAGGAGTTGGCATCGTGAGCGCGGATGAGCAGGTGGCGCCCGTCATCGAGGCCTGTGGGCTCGAAACGCATTTTACCATCGGTGGCGGCATCTTCGCTGCGCTGGCAGGAGCACCACCCCGGATCGTCCGGGCTCTGGATGGTGTCGACCTTTCGATCAAGGCCCGCGAAGTTGTGGGGCTCGTAGGGGAAAGCGGGTGTGGAAAGTCGACGCTCGGCATGACGCTCGTGCGCATGCACGAACCGACCGGCGGCGAGATCCTGCATGAGGGCAAGCCGATTACTCGCATCGAAGGACGCGATCTCAAGGCCTATCGGGCAAGAGCGCAGATCATCTTTCAGGACCCATATTCCTCGCTCAACCCGCGGCTGACTGTTGGGCGCATCGTGGCTGAGCCGCTCGAAATTCATGCCATTGGCGATGCATCGACGCGTCGGGAAAAGGTTCGCCAGGCCCTTCGCCATGTTCGTATGCCACCGGAGGAATTCGAGCAGCGATTTCCCAGCGATCTCTCCGGCGGTCAGCGTCAGCGCGTTGCGATCGCGAGAGCGCTTGTGCTTGATCCGGCATTCATCGTCGCGGATGAGCCAGTATCCATGCTGGATGTCTCCATTCAGGCCGGCGTGCTGGAATTGCTGGATGAGCTAAGCCGCAAGCTCGGCCTCGCAGTGCTCTATATTTCGCATGATATCGCCACTGTGGGTTATATCTGCGACCGGGTCGCCGTGATGTATCTCGGACGCATTGTCGAGCAGGGGCCGGTTCAAAAGGTGCTGCGCAAGCCGAAGCACCCTTACACGCAAAGCCTGATGGCGGCGATTCCGAATGTAGACCCCGCTATCCGTCGCGATCGGGTGACGCTCACGGGCGATGTGCCGTCTCCGGCTGCCATCCCGCGCGGCTGTCGCTTTGCACCGCGTTGCGTCCATGCCGGCGAACGGTGCAGGACGATCGAACCCGAGCTTCTTCCGCAAGAAGCCGGACATCATGTGCGATGCCACCTTTTCGCGGATGGGGTCGATCTGCAACAAACACCCGGCCTTCCCGTGCCAAGCCAGAGGAGTTGAGCCCATGGAGCGGCGAATGCTCCCCATTCACGGGGAATGGAAGCATGTCAGCTTCGAAAATCCGGGACGGTTCACCGAGACCTACGGTTTTTCGGGCAGCCAGGGGAAGGTCAATCTCGAGGGCGTGCTGCTCCGGCCTGAAAGCAGCAGCCGCACATTGCTGCTCTTCATGCACCCGTCCTCCACGCTTCAGCTCTTGCCATTGCCGCGCAGGCTGGCGGCTCTGGGGCATCATGTCCTGTGTGGCGGGAGCCGGTATCAGCGCAATGATACGGCTCTCGTCATGGAGAATGTCCTGCTCGATATGGGAGCTTACATTCGGGCTGCACGCGAGAACTGGGGATACGACAAGGTCGTGATCTGCGGCTGGAGCGGCGGCGGCTCACTCGCGTCACTCTACCAGTCCCAGGCCGAGCGTCCGACAATTGAGCAAACGCCGGCAGGCGATCCGATCGATATCGCCGGGGCCGGGCTGATACCCGGAGATGCTCTGCTCAATCTGGCCGCGCATTATTCGCGTGCCCGGCTTCTCGCGGAATGGGTGGACCCTTCGGTGCTCGATGAGCACGATCCGGACCGGCGCAACCCCGAACTGGATATCTACAAGCCGGGCTATGCCGATTCTCCGACGGCGTTCAGCGCTGAGTTTCTGGCCCATTACCGGGCCGAGCAGTTGAAGCGGATCCACCGCGTAACGAGCCGGGCCAAAGAGACGCTGGCATTTTTGCGCAAGCGCGGTGGAGCGGAACTGGAGCGCGGGTTCATCACCCACAGGACGATGGCTGATCCGCGTTTTCTCGACACCAGCATCGATCCGAACCAGCGCAAGCGTTTGTGGAGCTACATGGGCCACCCGGAAACCGTCAACAGCGGTCCGGTGGGGCTGGCGCGCTTTTCAACCCTGCGAAGCTGGCTTTCCCAATGGTCGATCGAAGACACTCGGGCCGACAGCCTCGCCTGCGGTCCGTCAATTTCCGTGCCGTTCCTCGCGATTGAGTGCGGTGCCGATGATGCTGTGCCACAGCCGCATACGCGCCTGATCTACGAACGGGTCGGCAGCCACGACAAGACCATGCACGTCATTGACGGGGCGAACCATTATTTTGTGAACCAACCCGACCATCTGGACCAGGCCGCGCAAATATTGAGCGAATGGCTCTCTCTTCGACACCTTAACTGACGCGTTGTCCGTCTCGTGCGAGCCGGTTCTAAACACTGAAACAGGATCCTCAACGTCATGCATCTCTTGCCCTTCCATTCCGAACGCGCCCCCGGAGTCGCACTTGTTCGCGGGGATCTTGCGGTCGATCTTGCTGCGCTTGGCGCGGATTTTCCCGCAACGCTCGATGATCTGATCGTCGGCGGGCAGTCACTCCTTGATCGGATCGATGCAGCAGCAAACAGAGCAGCGACGGATTGGCGCCCGTTGGATAGTTTCAAGCCCGCTTATCCGGTTCAGGCGTGGCACAAGATTTTTTGCGTGGGTCTCAACTATGCCGCCCATGCTCGTGAAGGCGGCAATGCCATTCCTGAATATCCCGCCCTTTTCATGCGCAGCCGGGAATCGATGATTGCCGCTGGCGAGCCGTTGATCCGCCCGCGTGCCTCGAACAAACTTGATTATGAGGCAGAGCTCATGGTCGTTATCGGCAAGCGGACCAGGAACGTTGATGAGGCGCAGGCTCTCGATCACGTCTTTGGCTATACCATTTTCAATGATGGCTCTGTGCGAGACTACCAGCGCAAGGGCGCACAATGGACACCGGGCAAGAATTTCGATCGAACCGGACCGGTTGGCCCAGTGGTCGTCACTTCGGACTCTCTTCCGCCTGGCTGCCACGGGCTCGATATTGCCTGTCGGCTGAACGGCCAAACAATGCAAAGCTCCAATACGTCCGACATGATTTTTTCCGTTGCGAGGACGATCGCAATCATTTCGGAATTCACGACATTGTTGCCAGGCGACCTGATCGCCATGGGCACGCCATCCGGCGTCGGCTACCCACGCACGCCACCGGTTTTCCTTGCTCCAGGAGATATCGTGGAGGTGGAGATCGAAGGCATAGGCATTCTCAGGAACCCGATCGCGGACGAATGAGGAATGGCCCTCGGCCTTGCGTGCCTCCCGATCCATGTCCGGTTTCGAAGAGCGAAACATATGATCTGAACGACCGCGTTGGTGAAGGGTCTCAGGTGCCGGAGGCGCACGCCCCCATGCCGGAAACCGCGGTCCGCAGCTGAGCGTGATGGGGCTTTGACGATTTCGGCCTCGCCTGAGACAAGTCACTGGGGGACCGTGTCAATCCGCGACGACGGCTGTCACGAAACGATCTGGAGGAATGATGGCATGACCCCGGCTTGGGCGATCGAGAAGCATCGGGGTCCAGACGCGCAGGTTGTGTCCAAGAAGCTGACCAAATGAGAGGTTGATGAAACGAGCCGGCGAAAGCGGGCGGCAGGCGGGATGTCCTTGGTATTCGAGCACCGAATGTTCGATCCGGCTCATGAGATCGGGCTTGACTTCGCGGACAGCGTCATATTTTGATTGATCGGATAACTGAAATCTGCACAAAGTGACGGGCTTTCCGCACAGCAATGTCGATTTAAAGGCGCTATTCGACTACATCTATTCGATTACGTTATCAGAAGAGTAATTATGGAGAAGGTACAATTAAACAATCACAAGGTGGCTGATTTTTCAATTTATATTAAAAATGCAAGAAATCTCGCATTTTCTATATTGATTTTGCGCTATCAATCGACACCATCGAATTACCTTCGTATGAGGCAAAATATGATAACTTATTCACCTAATGGTTTTCGTGTTAGATTATCGAGCGTAATTTTTTTTATTTTATCGATAATTGGATTTTTTATTTGGAGTGATTCGGAAAGCTTGCGAGCTCTTTTTGGATCCCTGTTTGTTCTCTTTGTTGGAATTTATCTACTTTTAAAGTCGTTCGACCAGAGCAAGATATTTATAACAACGTTTCCGTCTGAAATTAGCGATAGTAAAGATTTCATCGAGGTTTTGCCGGAAACAGAAAAAGTGGATGGCCTGTATGTTTCTTATAAACTTAAGAACGAAGATGTCTTTTATTCAAATTGGCCCTATTATAAAACAAAAGAACGATCGCTTTATTTGTTTTTACCTGTTCTTGTCGTCGACAATAGATAACTAGAGATATGCAAATATCGAAATTCAAACTGGTTAAACAAAAGTTATCTTCAATTGAATTCGTGGTAGGAGAAAAAATAAGAAATTTTGTCAGATAGAGCCTCTCCACGAAATTGGATTTGAGCTTATGCGATGGCAGCCTTACAAAAAGACATTTTGTACAGTAATAATTACTATTATTGATTATGATGGGGTTCCATTGTTTTGCTTTATAGGACAGCACCATGAAGCATTTGTAGTCCCAAAAAATCTAACTGGAGATGTAAAAATAATCATAGATAGGACATCTGACTATAATATTATTGCAATATCAGATGGAAAAAAAGCTGTCATTCTGAGAGATTATAAGGAATTTCTTACATTAAACATGAAGACGGGATGTTTTAAAATTCAGCAGGAGTGATTAAAGTAGCCGCTTTATACGATAAAATTGTTGGATTCATGGACTGCACCCCGTTTTTTATCTGACAGTGCCGAAATTTCTCGATCAAGGCTTTTTTTATGAGGCTGCCTCATTGACTCTTCTAAAAAAAATATTTATTTTAAAGAGGCTTCAAAATAAATTTGATGTCGAAATTCGCGCAAGTTTAAAGACCTCTTCACATGCATTTTTTTTATTTTTTGACGAGGCTTATTGATAAAATAAAGAACAATAGTATAAAGGATTTTCTTCAATTTATTATGATTATTATTTTAATTTTTCTTTTCATTTTTATGAATTCTGTTAAATTATCAAAATTTTTTTAAACGGAAAGGGCAAATACGTCAAATGTTATCGTAATTAATGCCACTCCGGGTGGTATACCTTCCGCCACAACTCCGATCGGTCAATCAGATGCGTTTTTTGGTATATTTACTGGCAGCAGCCCGCTTTACATCGCATCGATCCCTTATACATCCGGGGGCCATATCAATTTAATTTATCTGTCCAAGGAATTGGGAATCCGACGGGTTATACGTTCCCGTCGATTGCAGTTGTTGAGTATTATAGCCCACAATTAAATGCCGTTGTCAGAGAAAGTTTTTTGATTGGTGGTCATAACGGCCCATCGAATATCTCTTTTGTTGCTGGAGGGAATTATGGAGAGCTTTCAACGGGCGCGGTAAATTTATCCGTATACAATTTGGGGGGAAGTGCTGCCTCTCTCGGCAGTTCAAGGCTGGGCCGAGTCGCTCTATTGTTAGATTTGGCTGGAAGCATTTTCGATGTGATAGATGGATTTCATACAAGCAGTCACTTTAGAATTGTCGTTAAAGGAGGCTATCAGCTCCAACCAAATGACCCTCGGCTGACTGAAAGCGGTGCGAATTCTCTCCTCGATAGGGTTGTAGTAAACCCTACTGCTCCTCCGCCTCCCCGCTGCTTCGTAGCCGGCACCCCCATACTCATGGCGGATGGATCGACGAAACCGATCGAGGCGATCCGCCCCGGCGACGAGGTGGCGGCTTTCGATCCCGATGCTCAGCAGGGCCTTGGGCCGCTGAGGCCCGGCAAGGTGACACGCACTTTTACGAATGTCACACGCACCATCATCAATCTGCGCGGGCTGCACATGACACCGGGCCACGTCGTGCTGATGGACAATGGCGAATGGGATATCATCTCGAGAGCGTTGAAGGATGACCGCGCGATCGTCGAGGAGCGCGAGGGCCCGGATGGCGCATCCAAGGCGACTCTGGTCCGCGCCCGCACCGGCGCCTGTTCCAGCGCCAGCACGTGCCGATCCGGAAGAAGCGCTGGGGCATCTACGCCAAGCCACCCTTTGCATGCCCGGAAGCCGTGCTGGCCTATCTCGCTCGCGATACCCATCGCGTAGCCATATCGAACCGCCGCCTCATCGCCCATGACGGGAATGGCGTCACCTTCCGCTACAAGGATGACCGTCGTGAGGGGGCTGTCCATCTGCAGGTCATGACACTTCAGCCGCACGAGCTCATCCGCCGCTTCCTGCTACACAGTAATCGTCCGGTGAGCGCGCCTTTTCGATTTCCCGCGAACGGCTGAAGTTACGTCGCTAATTCCATATTTAGCGACGTCACGAGGGCTCGGGTGAGACGGTTGGAGATATTGACGGGGGTCGAGCGGCGCCGCGGCTGGT
>JADCBP010000016.1 GCA_020253445.1 Methylobacterium sp. | reverse complement strand
GGTCGTGCCCCAGTTCGTGGTGTAGCTTCTGACCACTGACCGCTATCGGGATTGGCCCGGGCGGTTGATGTCAGGCTGCCACAGCGGGCATGCTGACGAGGGGATGATCGCTCATTGTGGCCAGAGTTTCCAGTGTCATGTAGCGGGTTCGCTGGACAGCCCATTCATCGTTCTGCTCAAGCAGGATGGCGCCGACGAGGCGTGTGATGGCGGCCTCGTTGGGAAAGATTCCGACCACGTCTGTCCTTCGTTTGATCTCGCCGTTGAGGCGTTCCAGTGGATTGGTGCTGTGCAGCTTCGTCCGGTGCTGGGCTGGGAAGCTCATATAGGCGAGCACGTCAGGCTCGGCGCCGTCCATCAGAACGGCAAGCTTGGGCAGCTTCGGCCTGAGCTGATCGGCAACGGCGCGCCACTGCCTGGTGGCATTCACCGCATCATCCTGCGCGAAGGCGGTGGCGATGAAGGCGGAGACGACACGCCTGCCGCTCTTGCCGGCATGGGCCAGAGCATTACGCATGAAGTGAACCCGGCAGCGTTGCCATGTGGCGGTGAGAACCTTCGAGACGGCGGCCTTGATGCCCTCGTGCGCATCTGAGACGACAAGCTTGACGCCGCGCAGGCCCCGGCGGGCAAGCTTGCGCAGGAAGTCGATCCAGAAGGTCTCCGCCTCGGATGGGCCGATATCCATGCCCAGAACTTCGCGGCGACCGTCGGCATTGACGCCCACGGCCACCGTGACGGCGACGGAGACGATACGGCCGTTCTGCCGGACCTTCACATAGGTCGCGTCGATCCAGAGATAGGGCCAATCACCCTCGATCGGCCGGTCGAGGAAGGCCTTCACCCGCTCGTCGATCTCTTCGCATAGTCGCGAGACCTGGCTTTTCGATATCCCGCTCATGCCCATCGCCTTGACCAGATCGTCCACCGAGCGCGTCGAGATGCCCTGGATGTAGGCTTCCTGGATCACCGCCGTCAGCGCCTTCTCCGCCATGCGGCGCGGCTCCAGAAAACCGGGGAAGTATGTGCCCTTCCTCAGCTTGGGGATGCGTAGCTCCACGGTCCCGGCCCGCGTCTCCCAGTCCCTGTCGCGATAGCCGTTGCGCTGGGCCAGCCTGAGCACGCTCTTCTCGCCATGAGCCGCCCCGGTCAGCACGCCCACCTCCAGCTCCATCAGCCGCTCGGTGGCAAAACCGATCATATCCCGCAGGATATCCGCGTCGGGGGTCTTCTCCACCAGCGTGCGAAGGTTCATCATGTCGTCGGTCATTGGTCTTCCTCGGGGTTGGACGGTTGTCGCAAACCCGAGCCTCGCCCGAAGATCGATCAATGGCCACCGCCATCATCCCGGCTGCTACGGCGCTGTTGAGGGCGCGCAGCCGGCACGATCGCTACAGTCGAGCTACACCACGTCCCGGGACGCCACCCGCGCGGAAGCCGTGCGCCGTCATTTCGTCCTTGCCAAATCCCATCCGCCGCAAGGCGATATTGAGTGTGTTTTGGCTGATCGGCTTGTTGGTGGAAACAATCCCCGGAAACACCAATTCTCCCCGCCCGGTGATAGCGTGCAATTCGCGCAGAATGGCGACGGCTTGACGTGGCAGCGCCACTCGATGCTCGCGCCGCATTTTCATCCGTGCCGCCGGAATGCTCCAAACGCCTTTCTCTAGGTCGAACTCGCGCCATTGGGCTTGCCGCAATTCACCGGGCCGCTGGAAAATCAGCGCCATCAATTTCAACGCGGAAACGGTTTCCGGCTGGCCTTGGAAGGCATCAATCGCGCGCAGCAACTCACCAAAGCGCGCCGGTTCAAGAATGGCCGCACGATGCTTGACCTGCGGCTTGGCCAGCGCACCGCGCAGCGCAAATGTCGGATCGTTCGTTGCGCGCCCGGTAGCGACCGCAAAGCGAAAAACCTCTCCAATGCTGGATCGCATCCGCCGCGCAGTTTCAAGCCGCCCGGTGACTTCCACCGCTTGCAGTACCTTGAGCACTTCCGGCGGGGTTATGTCGGCAATCGGTCGCTTGCCGAATGAATCGCCCGCGAGGCCGTAGAGCCATTCGCGCTTGCCGATGGTGTTGCTCGCCTTTCCCTCGCGCCTTTTCTTGGCCAGCAGTTCAGCAGCAACCTTCGCGAAGGTGTGGGCCTCGGATTCCTGTTTGTGGGCCTTCTTGGCCTTCGCATGGTCAAAGGGGTCTATGCCGTCCTTCAACAGCGCTTTGGCTTCGTCACGTCTGGCGCGGGCCTTTTCCAGCGTAACAACCGGGTAGGCTCCAAAAGACAGCTTGCGCTGGATACCCTTGGCGTTCCGATACATCAAAACCCAAAGCTTGGAGCCGGAAGGCATAACGCGCAGCTGCAATCCTTTGCCATCCGATTTTTGTAGGGCTTTTCAGCGGGCTTGAGCCCCCGAATGGCAACGTCAGTCAGCGGCATTGTGGGCCTCGCGCTGTGGGTTTGTAACCAAGGCCCACATTGAGGCCCACAAACTTCGCGGCTGTCAATGAACCCCGGCGAACGCTGATGAGGCCCAAACAACGAAAAGCCGGCCTTTTGGGCCGGCTTTTGGTCGTTTACGGCTTGTGCCGAAAGAATGTTTGGTGCCCAGGAGAGGACTCGAACCTCCACGGTGTTACCCACTGGTACCTGAAACCAGCGCGTCTACCAATTCCGCCACCTGGGCCTGTCGCGAGCTTCTGATCGGTCGACGGACAATTGTCAATATTCGAAACCGGGCCTTGTCGAACCTTTCGGGCCGCCCGACTTTAAGAAGGTCTTTAACTCCTGCGCGAGGCGACACCATGAACCCCGGATCGCGTTTGAACACCCCGCGAGGCTTCCTGCCGCGTCAACCACTGTTTCGCCTGCTCGCGATCAACGGCCTCGCCGGTGCGGGCCTCGGCATCCTCTTCGTGATCGGCATTCTGGCGCTGGATGTCGCCGGTATCCGTTCGCTCCTCACGAGCACCGGCGAATGGGTGACCGGGCTCGCGCTCCTTGCCATGGGCTCGGTGACCATGTTCGCCTCCGTGGCGATGGGCGGGGCCATCATGCTGATGCGGAGCCCCCGGAACGCCGAATCGGGCGGCTCGGAGGGCGGCCCCGGCGCGCTGGTCCCGGTGCGCGTTCGGCGCCATTCGGGCGCTTCTGGGCCGTCGCGCCTTTGGCGTGATTGATTGCACCGTGCGAATTGACTAGACCGAACCACCATTCTTAACGGTCGAGGTTCGCATATGGCGCGGCTGGTCACGATTTTCGGAGGCTCGGGCTTCCTGGGGCGGCATCTCACGCAGGCTCTCGCGAAGCGAGGCTGGCGGGTGCGCGCCGCTGTTCGCCGGCCGGATCTCGCGGGCCATCTCCAGCCGCTGGGCATGGTGGGGCAGATCCATGCCGTGCAGGCGAATCTGCGCTATCCGGATTCGGTGGCGCGCGCGGTGGCTGGTGCTGATGCGGTGGTAAACCTCGTCGGCATCCTGCATGAAGGCGGCCGCCAGACCTTCTCCGCCGTGCAGGCGCAGGGGCCTCGCATCGTGGCGGAAGCTGCGGCTAAGGCGGGCGTCGAGAGCCTCGTGCAGGTCTCGGCGATCGGGGCCGATCCGAACTCCCCGGCGGATTATGCCCGCTCGAAGGCGGCCGGCGAGGCGGCGACGCTCGCGGCTTTTCCCACGGCCGTCATCATGCGGCCCTCGATCGTGTTCGGGCCGGAAGACCAGTTCTTCAATCGCTTCGCGGATATGGCGCGATTCCTGCCGTTCCTGCCGCTGATCGGCGGCGGCGAGACGAAATTCCAGCCGGTTTACGTGGGCGATGTCGCCGAGGCGATTGCGCGCGCGCTCGAAGGCGCGGCGAAGCCTGGCGCAACCTATGAACTGGGCGGCCCGGAAGTGAAGAGCTTCAAGGCGCTGCTTGAATACATCCTGGCGATCACCGGCCGCTCGCGCGCGCTTGTGCCCCTGCCTTTCCCCATCGCCCGGCTGCAGGCCAGCGTGATGGAGCTGCTGCCCTCGCCAATGCTGACGGTCGATCAGGTCCGGATGCTCGAGACGGACAATGTGGTCGGCCCGGAGGCCCTCGCGGCCAAGCGCACCTTGGCGGGCCTCGGCGTCACGCCGACGACGATCGAGGCGGTGGTCCCGGGCTATCTCTACCGCTTCCGCAAGCATGGCCAGTTCGAGCGCGCCGAGATCGCGCGCTGAAACAGGGCTCAGCCGCCGGGCAGCACCAGCACCCGATCCGGCGGCATGTGCCCGTCGGTGAAGGTCTTGATGTTGATGATGACCTTCTCGCCCATCTCGTTGCGGCTTTCGACCGTCGAAGAGCTCATATGGGGCAGGAGCAAGACCTTTCCGGCATTCGCCAGCGCCACAAGGCGCGGATTGACCGCCGGCTCATGCTCGAACACATCCAGAGCGGCGCCGGCGAGGCTGCCCTGCTCCAGGCATTCGATCAGCCCCTCGGTATCCACGATGCCGCCACGCGCGGTATTGATGAGGAAGGCATCCTCCTTCATCAGCTTCAGGCGGCGGGCCGAGAGCAGGTGGAAGGTTGCGGGCGTATGCGGGCAATGCACCGAGACGATATCCATCCGCGCGAGCATCCGGTCGAGCGAATCCCAGTAGGTCGACTGCACCTCTTCCTCGATGCGCTTCGCGGCAGGACGGCGATTGTGATAATGCACCTGCAGGCCGAAGGCACGGGCGCGACGCGCCACCGCGAGCCCGATGCGGCCCATGCCGATGATGCCAAGCCGCTTGCCATGGATGCGGCGGCCGAGCATCCAGCCCGGCGACCAGCCCTGCCATTGTCCGGCCGGAATGACCTTCGCGCCCTCCACGAGACGGCGGGAGACGGCGACCATCATCGCCATTGTGAAATCGGCCATGTCCTCGGTCAGCACACCCGGTGTATTGGTCACGGTGATGCCGCGCTTCATGGCGGCCGGCACGTCGATATTATCCGTGCCATTGCCGAAATTGGCGATGAGGCGCAGTTGCGGGCCAGCCCTGGCGATGAGATCGGCGTCAATCCGGTCGGTAATGGTCGGAACCAGCACTTCCGCCCGCGCCATCCGCGCGGCAAGGCCCTCGGCATCAAGGGCGGCGTCGGTCTCGTTGCGCTCCAGCCGGAACAATTCGGCCATGCGCGCCTCGATTCCCTCGGGGAGACGGCGCGTCAGCACGACAAGCGGTTTGTCTTTCGGCATGAAACGGCTCCCTCCCGCTTCGTGGTCAGGGGTTGATGCAGCCTTGCGGGGCATCACCATTTTGGGAAGCTTGCCCGCTTCCGCCCTAGCCTTTGGCACAATCCGCGCGCGCTTTCCACCATCGGGCTCGCAACGGGCGCATGCTGAAAGCGAAGCGCCGGGCCGGCCTCGTAAACGCCACGTTAATCGGGTTCACGGCAAATGAAATTCCGCATCCGAGGTTGATCATGTTCCGTTCCAGCCCAGAACGCGGCGAAGGTGGTGCCAAGGTGGCCCGCATGGCCCGCCTAGCCGTGGTTTTCGCGTTGTTGTTTGCCCCATTCGCCGCCATGGCGGACGAGATGACCGGCTCCACCAATCGCAATATCGGTCCGGTGACCAAGCAGCCCATTCCGCGATTCGTGAGCCTGAAGCCCTCCGACACGCCCATGCGCGAGGGCCCGAGCAAGGATCATCGCATTCGCTGGATTTTCAAGCGCGAGGGCCTGCCGGTCGAAGTGATCGCCGAGCATGAGCAATGGCGTCGCGTGCGCGATTCAGAATCGACCGAGGGATGGGTCTATTTCGGCCGCCTCTCCAACCGCCGCACGGTGATCGTGCTGGCTGGCAAGGACCGGCCCGAGCGCGACCTCTTCGCCCGCGAGAGCGAGACCAGCGCCATCATTGCCCGACTGCAACCCGGCGTCATCGCTAATGTCGAGAGCTGTTCGACCGATTGGTGCGAAGTGACGGTGGAAGGCTTCAATGGCTTCTTGAAGAAGAACGCCATCTGGGGCGTCTACCCGGAAGAGCGGGTGAAATAGGGCGCGTCAGGCGCCACTCTTCCGCAGGCGCACAACAACTTCCACGCGCGCGATTTCCATGCCTTCCGGCGGCTCCGGAAGGTTCGAGACCGAGAGATCGTGGCCGGGAATGTCCACGAGCCCCTCTTCACCCTCGATGAAAAAATGGTGATGGTCGGTCACGTTGGTGTCGAAATAGCTCCTGGTGCCGTCCATCGCGATCTGCCGCAGCAGGCCGACATGGCTGAACTGGTTCAGCGTATTATAAATGGTGGCGAGCGAAACCGGCACGCGGGCGCGCTGGGCTTCCTCGAAAAGCGTCTCGGCCGTCAGGTGGCGATCGCCGCGGGCGAAGAGCAGCCAGCCCAGAGCGACGCGCTGGCGCGTCGGGCGTAGGCCCACCGCGCGCAAGCGGTTTTTCAGATCGTGCACAGGGCAGCCAGCAAGGCTCGCGGGGGCGCGATTGGCCGTCGCGCCGAGGGCGGAGGAAGCCGGACCTGAACTCTTGGAAACAGTGTGATCCATGCGCCTTAACTAGCCCTCCACCGGCCGCGAGACAAGATCATTGCGAACCTGTCGCATCTTGATGGCAAAACGCTGCAATAATCGTTGATCTTGTGCAAATTCCGTTATGGCTTCACGCGCGGTTGGTCTAAACGGGCATCATGTGTCCGCTCGCTTGCGCGCGGGCGCAGGAAAAGACCTGTGACATGAAACGGCTTGAATAAGGATCAGGGCACGATGGGTGCGGATGGAACGGCGCGGCGGTCGAGCTTCACGTATGAGGACCTGCTGGCCTGCGGACGCGGCGAATTGTTCGGCATGGGCAACGCGCAACTGCCTTCCCCGCCGATGCTGATGTTCGACCGCATCACCGAGATCTCCGAGGATGGCGGCCCGAACGGCAAGGGCTGCGTGCGCGCCGAACTCGATGTTCACCCGGACCTCTGGTTCTTCCCCTGCCATTTCAAGGGCGATCCGGTGATGCCGGGCTGCCTCGGCCTCGATGCGCTCTGGCAGCTCACGGGCTTCTTCCTCGGCTGGCTCGGCCTGCCGGGCAAGGGCCGCGCCTTGGGCGTGGGCGAGGTGAAATTCGCTGATCAGGTGCTGCCGAGCGTGAAGAAGGTGGTCTACGGCGTGGATGTGAAGCGCGTCTTCAAGGGCAAGCTGGTGCTCGGCATCGCCGATGGCTGGCTCGAAGCCGATGGCAGGCGCATCTACACCACCGCCGACATGCGCGTGGGGCTTTTCCAGCCCACGTGAAGGCGGCCGGAAGGCCTCTTCACGCACATTCTCCTTGCACCGGGGCGCTTCCCGGTCCATGTCGAGGCCAACGAAATCAGGCATGGAGCGCGAAGCCATGAGGCGCGTCGTCGTGACCGGGATGGGCATCGTCTCGTCGATCGGCAATGATGTTCAGGAGGTGACCACCTCGCTTTACGAGGCGAAATCGGGCATCACCTATTCGCCTTCGTTCGAGGAGCATGGCTTCCGCAGCCGCGTCTACGGCAAGCCCACCCTCGACCCCTCGACCATTCTCGACCGCCGCGCCATGCGCTTTCATGGCGGCGGCACGGCCTGGAATCACATCGCGATGGACCAGGCGATCCGCCATGCGGGGCTTGAGGAGAGCGAGATTTCCAACGAGCGCACGGGCATCGTGATGGGCTCCGGCGGGCCGTCCACCGTCGCGCTCATCGAGGCGGTGGATAAGGCGCGCGAGAGCGGAAACTCGAAGCGCGTCGGCCCCTTCGCGGTGCCGAAGGGCATGTCCTCCACCGCTTCCGCCACGCTCGCGACCTGGTTCAAGATCAAGGGCGTGAACTATTCCATTTCCTCGGCCTGCGCGACCTCGAACCATTGTATCGGCAATGCCTACGAGCTCATCCAGTGGGGCAAGCAGGATCGCATTTTCGCCGGCGGCTGCGAGGAGCTCGACTGGTCCCTTTCCGTGCTCTTCGACGCGATGGGCGCGATGTCGACGAGCTACAACGATTCCACCGCTTCCCGCGCCTATGACAAGAACCGCGACGGCTTCGTGATCGCCGGCGGCGCGGGCGTCGTCGTGCTCGAGGAATACGAGATGGCGAAGGCGCGCGGCGCCAGGATCCTCGCCGAGATCGTGGGCTATGGCGCCACGAGCGACGGCTACGACATGGTCGCCCCCTCGGGCGAAGGCGCGGTGCGCTGCATGCGGCAGGCGCTTCAGACCGTGAAGGGCCCGATCGACTACATCAACCCGCATGGCACCTCGACGCCGGTCGGCGACATCAAGGAAATCGAGGCCATCCGCGAGGTGTTCGGCGCCAAGGCCACGAGCATCCCGATCTCGGCCACCAAGTCGCTCACGGGCCATTCTCTGGGCGCGACGGGCGTGCAGGAAGCGATCTACTCGCTCATCATGATGCAGAACGGCTTCCTCTGCGAGAGCGCGCATATTCAGGAAATCGACCCCGCCATGGCCGACATGAACATCCTGAGAAGCCGCGTGGATGGCGCGAAGATCGGCCATGTGATGAGCAATTCCTTCGGCTTCGGCGGCACCAACGCGACGATCGTGCTGAAGCACCCGGAGGCGTGACTCCTTGAAGGCCCGGCGGGCCTTCGTTCCCTCGCACAAGCTCGGCCACGCGTTCGGGCTAGGTTTTGGTGAAATTCATGCAGGGTTTGATGCACAACAAGCGCGGCCTCATCATGGGTGTCGCGAACCAGAATTCGATCGCCTGGGGCATCGCGCAGATGCTCGCGGCCCATGGTGCGGAACTGGCCTTCACCTATCAGGGCGAGGCGCTCGGCAAGCGCGTGAAGCCGCTGGCGGAGAGCGTGGGCTCCAACCTCGTGCTGCCTTGCGATGTCGAGGATCTCGCCTCGGTTGATGCGGTGTTTGCCGAACTCCAGCGCGTCTGGGGCAAGCTCGATTTTGTCGTCCATGCCATCGGCTTCTCGGACAAGAACGAGCTGAAGGGCCGCTATGCGGATACGAGCCGCGAGAACTTCACCCGCACCATGGTGATCTCCTGCTTCTCCTTCACGGAAATCGCGAAGCGCGCCGCCGCGATGATGCCCGATGGCGGCTCGCTCCTCACGCTGACCTATGGTGGTGCCAACCGCGTTTCGCCGAACTACAACGTGATGGGCGTGGCGAAAGCCGCGCTCGAAAGCTCCGTGCGCTATCTCGCGGCGGATTTCGGCCGCGAGAACATCCGCGTGAACGCGATTTCCGCCGGCCCCGTGCGCACGCTGGCCGGGGCGGGCATCACGGACGCGCGTTTCACCTATGCCTGGCAGACGAAGCATTCGCCGCTCGGGCGCCCGATCACGCTCGAGGAACTCGGCGGTTCGGCGCTCTACCTGCTCTCCACGCTCTCGGGCGGCGTGACGGGCGAGATCCATTACGTCGATAGCGGCTATTCCATCATGAAGATGCCGCGCGCAGCGGAAGTGAAGGGCAGCGAGGAGACCTGATCCTCACTGGCCGGGGATCGTGATCCCCGCGGCACGGCGCAGAAGGTCGAGCGCGACAATCGTGAGCACGATCTTCAGCATGATCTGGAAGAAGCGCTCGGACATGCGATCCAGCAGCTTCGTGCCCATGACCGTGCCGATGAAGCCCGAGACCACCATGGCGGCGATCAGCGGCAGCCATGGCACGAGCGCAATGCCGATGAAGCCAAAGGCCACGACCTTCAAGGCGTGCTGGGCGGTCATCATCACGGCCTGCGTGGCGACGATCTGCCTGCGGTCCAGCCCGAGCGGCAGGAGCAGCGACTGGATGAACGGACCCGTCGCGCCCACGAACATCGTGAGCACCGAGGAAATGCCGCCGCCGAGCACCATGCCGGCGCGATCCAGCCCCGGAATGCGGGGCTTCGGCACCCAGACCATGACGAGAATGAACAAGCCGAGCATCGCCAGCAGCACGTGCTCGGGCATCGCGCGGAACAGCCAGGCACCCAGAGCCACGCCGATCACCGCGCCAGCCATGAAGAGCCAGAACAGGCGCCAGTTCGCATGATCCTTCTGGATGAAGGCGCGACCCATGTTCGAGCCCAGTTGCACGAGGCCATGCACCGCCAGGATAACGGCCGGCGGCACGGTGCCCGCCAGCGCGCCGAGCATTGCAACGCCGCCACCAATGCCGAAAGCGGCGGTGAGGGCCGAGGTGAAGAAGGAAATCACGATCAGCAGCGTGGCGGTGAAGGCATCCACGCCTGGCGGCAGGAACGTCATGCCGTCGCCCCCCAGAGGCTGATTTCCATGTCGCGCCGCAACCGGGCGAGGGTTGTATCCCGGTCAATCTCGACCGCATCCCGCGTGATCAGGCTATCCTTCGCGATGGGTGCGGTGACGACACCCTTGTCGAGCAGACCCACGGGCCAGGCGCGCAGGGTGCGTGCTTCCTCCGCCATCACGGCATAGGAACGGTAGCAGGTCTCGCCGATGGCATCGAGCCGGTCGCCGGGCTTGAGGTCGCGCTTCGCCAGCGCGCAGACTTCGACGATCGGCCGGTCGAGCGGCACCATGTCCGCCATGCCGTGGATCACCGCGCGCGCGGCCGAAAGCGGCACTTCGAGGCTCGTGAGATGATGCGGGCGGTAGAAGGAATAATACGGCCCCTCGCCGCCCATCTTCAGGTCGTGCATGCGCTCGCAGAGCCGCGGGTGATCGAGCTCCACCACCACGAAGACGCCCGGCGCGACACCCTTGCCGAGCGTGAAATCCACCACGCCCTTGCGGGTGAGGATGCCGCCTTCGCTGAGGGGCCGGAACACATCCGCGAGGGTCTCCAGCGTCGCCATCGGGCCGTGCATGCCCGGCTTGTCGATCAGGAGGCCGGTGGCATTGGCGATGGTCGCCATTTCCACCATGGTCTTCGAGCCATCCACGAATTCCACGAGCATGCGCGGGTTCATGTTCCGCCGTTCAGCCTCGGCGCGATAATCATCCGGCACGGCATAGGGGTTGAAGGCGTTGTTCTTGCCCTTGCCCGCCGCGATGATGGGAAAGCCCAGGGCCGTGCAGAACTCGATGAGTTCCATCGTGGCCGTGGGCTCATCGCCCGCGCCGATGGTATAGACGAGGCCGGCTTTATCCGCCTCGCGGCGCAGGTAAGGCCCGATCGTCACATCGGCCTCGACATTCATCATCACGAGATGCTTGCCGGCGCGAATGGTGGCGAGCCCGATCTCGGCGCCGGCCGTGGGGCGCCCCGTCGCGTCGATCACCACATCGATCTGGCCGGAGCGCAGCAGGAGATGCGCATCATCCACGATTCCGATGCGGGCAGCCTCGATCGCAGCGTCAAGCGCGGGAAGGCCCTCCACGGGCGCGGCCATTTCCGCCGGAAGGCGCGCGATACGGATGGCCTCGATGGCGTTGGTGCCACGCCGATCGGCAATGCCCGCGACACGGATGCCCTTCATCCGCGCGATCTGCGTCACGAGATCGGTGCCCATTTCGCCGCAGCCGATGACCGCGACCCGCACTGGACGACCCTCCGCCTCGCGCCGGGCCAGATCCGCCGCCAAACCTCGCGCCACGATGGCCATTCCACCTCCGCCCCTTCCGCCCTCTCCCTGACGGAGGGACCGGTTTCAGGCCGGGATGTCAACCGGAAAAGACATCTCAGCCCAGAACGATCAGCAGGTCCTTCGCATCCACCTGCGCGCCGGGTTTGACCGCGATCTCGCCAATGATGCAATCCTGCGCGGCGTGTATCGCGGTTTCCATCTTCATGGCTTCAAGGGTCAGCAGCACGTCGCCCGCCTTCACCGGCTGGCCCTCGGCCACGGCGATGGACGAAACCGAGCCCGGCATGGGCGCGGCCACGTGCTTCGCGTTGCCTTCCTCCGCCTTGCGCCGCGTGACGACGCGGCCGGCCATGGCGCGGTTGGGCACCTTGATGATGCGCGGCTGGCCGTTGAGTTCGAAGAACACCTTCACATTGCCATCGTCATCGGTGGCACCGAGGGTCTGCAACCGGATAACGATCGCCTTGCCGCGCTCGATTTCCAGCGTGATCTCGTCGCCGGGCTGCATGCCATAGAAGAAGACCGGCGTCGGCAGCACGGAAACCGGGCCGTATTTCTCGGCGACGACCGCGAAATCCGCGAAGACCTTCGGATACATCAGCGCGGAGGCGAGTTCCTCGTCGGTGATCAGCCGCCCCAGTTTCTTCTCGATCTCCAGCTTCCGGGCGTCGAGATCCACGGGTTCGATCAGCGAGCCGGGCCGCGCGGTGATGGGCTTCTCGCCCTTCAGCGCCTTCTTCTGCAGCGCCGCGGGCCATCCGCCCGGCGGCTGCCCCAGATCGCCACGCAGCATCTCGATGGCGGAAGCCGGGAAGGCCACCTCGCGCTGCGGATCGAGAATATCCTGCGCCGAAAGGCCCTGGCTCACCATCATCAGCGCGAGATCGCCCACGACCTTCGAGGAGGGCGTGACCTTCACGATATCACCGAAGAGGTCATTCGCGGCCCGATAGGCCTTGGCGACCTCGTGCCAGCGCGTTTCCAGACCGAGGCTGCGCGCCTGCTCTTTCAGGTTCGTGAATTGCCCGCCGGGCATCTCGTGGAGATAGACTTCCGAGGCCCCGCATTTCAGGTCGCTCTCGAAGGCGGCATACTGGTTGCGCACGGCCTCCCAGTAGAACGAAATCTGGCGAATGGCCTCGGGGTCGAGCCCCGTGCCGCGCGTGGTCATCGCGAGGGCTTCCACGATCGAGCCGAGGCAGACCTGCGAGGTCGTGCCGCTCATCGCATCCATCGCGCAATCCACGGCATCGACACCCGCTTCCACCGCCGCGAGGATCGAGGCCGCGCCGATGCCGGAAGTGTCATGCGTGTGGAGATGGATCGGCAGGCCGATCTCCTCCTTCAGGGTCTTCACCAGCAGGCGCGCGGCGGCAGGCTTCAGCAGGCCCGCCATGTCCTTGATGCCGAGAATGTGGCACCCGGCCTTCTCGAGATCGCGCGCGAGTTCCACATAGTATTTCAGCGGATAATTGGCGCGGGCGGGGTCGAGAATGTCGCCCGTGTAGCAGATCGCGCCCTCGGCAAGCTTGCCCGCGCGGCGGACCTGGTCAATCGCCACGCGCATGTTCTCGACCCAGTTCAGGCAATCGAAGATGCGGAAGAGATCGACCCCGTTCCCGGCGGCGCGATCGATGAAATCGCGCACCACGTTATCCGGGTAATTCGTGTAGCCCACGCCGTTGGCGCCGCGCAGCAGCATCTGCAGCAGGATGTTCGGCACCTGCTCACGAATGAGGCGCAGGCGCTCCCAGGGGTCTTCCTGCAGGAACCGCATGGAGACATCGAAGGTCGCCCCGCCCCAGCATTCCAGGCTGAAGAGCTGCGGCAGCCCCCGCGCATAGGCCGGCGCGATGGCTGCGAGATCATGCGTGCGCATGCGCGTCGCGAGCAGGCTCTGGTGGGCATCGCGCATGGTGGTGTCGGTGAGGAGCACGCGGCGCTCGCCCCGCATCCATTCCGCGAAACCCGCGGGGCCGAGCTGTTCCAGCTTCTGGCGCATACCCGGAACCGGCTCATTCGCGAAGAGCGGCGGCACGGGCTCGCGCGCATGGGAAGGCGGCTTCGGCCGGTCGCGCGTTTCCGGGTGACCGTTCACGGTGACGTCGGCGATATAGGTCAGAAGCTTGGTCGCGCGGTCCTTCCGGCGCGGCTGCTGGAAGAGCTCCGGCGTCTCGTCGATGAAGCGCGTGGTATATGCGTTCGAGTGGAAATTCGGGTGGCCCAGCACCGCCTCGAGGAAGGTGAGGTTCGTGGCCACGCCGCGGATGCGATATTCGCGAAGGGCGCGATCCATGCGGGCGATGGCCTCGCCCGGCGTCGCGGCCCAGGCGATGACCTTCTCGAGCATGGGATCGTAGAAGCGCGTGACCACCGCACCGGAATAGGCTGTGCCGCCATCCACGCGGATGCCGAAGCCCATCGCGCCGCGATAGGCCGTGATGCGCCCGTAATCCGGGATGAAGTTGTTTTCCGGGTTCTCGGTGGTGATGCGGCATTGCAGCGCGTGGCCGTTGAGCGTGATCTCGCCCTGCGACGGAATGCCTGAGCGCAACGTGCCATCCGCCTCGCGCTTGCCGATCGCCGCGCCATCGAGGATGCGGATCTGCGCCTTCACGAGATCGAGCCCGGTGACGACTTCCGTCACGGTATGCTCGACCTGAATGCGCGGATTGACCTCGATGAAATAGAACTTGCCGGTATCGGCATCCATCAGGAACTCGACCGTTCCGGCGCCGACATAATGCGTGGCATGGCCGATGCGGAGCGCCGCCTGGCAGAAGGCCTCGCGCTGCTGGGGCGAAAGGTAGGGCGCGGGTGCCCTTTCGATGACCTTCTGGTTGCGGCGCTGGATGGAGCAATCGCGCTCGAAGAGATGCACGATGGTGCCATGCCGATCCCCCAGGATCTGCACTTCCACATGGCGCGCACGGCGCACCAGCTTTTCGAGATAGACCTCATCCTTGCCGAAGGCGGCGCGGGCCTCGCGCTTGGCGGTGAAGACCGCATCGAGAAGCTGGTCCTCGTTCTCGATGGCGCGCATGCCGCGACCGCCGCCGCCCCAGCTCGCCTTGAGCATCACGGGATAGCCGATCTCGGCCGCGAGGCGCTTCACCTCCTCGGCATCATCCGGCAGCGGCGGCGTCGCCGGCATCACCGGCACGCTCACCGAAGCCGCGAGATTGCGCGCATCGACCTTGTTGCCAAGCGCGCGCAGGGTTTCCGGCGAGGGGCCGATGAAGGTGATGCCTGCTTCGGCGCAGGCCTCGGCGAATTCCGGGCTTTCCGAGAGGAAGCCATAGCCGGGATGGATCGCATCCGCCCCCGCTTCCTTCGCGACGCGGATCACCTCGGCGATCGAGAGATAGGCCTCCAGCGGGCCAAGGGGCTTCGCCAGATGGGGCCCACGCCCGATGAGATAGGCCTCATCCGCCTTGAAGCGGTGGAGGGAGAGCTTGTCCTCCTCCGCGTAGATCGCGATCGTGCGAATGCCGAGCTCGGTTGCGGCCCGGAAAACCCGGATGGCGATCTCGCTGCGATTGGCGACCAGAAGGCGACGAATGGGCATCGGCAGAACCCCGCGACTTTCCGAAACATGTCCCCGCACCCCCCAGGCGTTTCGCCAGCGAAGCACGGCCCCCTTGCCCCCGGTCTTCCGGGAAGCGGGGCCAAGAGTCGATCCGTCTTGCCCTGCATTTTGTGCAATACCCCCATGCAGAAAACTGCAAATCGCCTCTGTTTTCGCCCCTCGCTTGAAATTGTTCGGACGACCGGCTTCTCTGTCGAAAAACAGCAGGACCATCGGGGGATGACCATGGAAGGCCAAGGCAAGGGGCACGTGCTCGCGATTGATCAGGGCACGACATCGAGCCGGGCCATCCTCTTCGATGCGGCGCTGAAACCGGTCGCGACGGGGCAGCAGGAATTCCGCCAGATCTTTCCGGCCTCCGGCCATGTCGAACACGACGCCGAGGAAATCTGGCAGACGGTTCTCGCGACCATGCGCGAGGCGATCGCGAAGGGCGATGCGCAACCTGCCGCGATCGGCATCACGAATCAGCGCGAAACGGTTCTCATCTGGGACCGGGAGACCGGAAAGCCGATCCATCACGCCCTGGTCTGGCAGGATCGACGCACGGCCGAGATATGCGCGGATCTGCGCGGCAGGGGGCTTGAGCCGTTCGTCTCGAACCGTACGGGGCTTCGGCTCGACCCCTATTTCTCCGCCACCAAGATCGCCTGGTTGCTGGAGCATGTGCCCGGAGCGCGGGTCGCCGCGAAGGCCGGCAAGCTCGCCTGCGGCACGATCGATTGCTTCCTCATCTGGCGGCTCACGGGCGGCAAGGTCCATGCCACCGATGCCACCAATGCCTCGCGCACCTTGCTGATGGACCTGCGCACCGGCCTGTGGGACCCGGAGATGCTGCGGCTCTTCGATATCCCCGCGAGCCTCCTTCCGGAGATCCGCGATTGCGCCGGCAATTTCGGCGAAACCGATCCCGCGATTCTCGGGCGGCCGGTTCCCATCCGCGGTGTCGCGGGTGACCAGCAGGCAGCACTCGTGGGGCAGGCCTGCTTCTCGCCGGGCATGATGAAATCGACCTATGGCACCGGCTGCTTCGCGCTGCTGAATACCGGCACGGAGCCAGTGCCCTCGCGCAATCGCCTGCTGACAACCGTGGCCTATCAACTCGCCGGCAAGCGGCTTTATGCGCTCGAAGGCTCGATCTTCATCGCGGGCGCGGCCGTGCAATGGCTGCGCGATGGCCTGAAGATCATCCAAAACGCGAGCGATACCGGTGACCTCGCGGAACGGGCGGACGAGACACAGGATGTGATTCTCGTGCCCGCTTTCGTGGGCCTCGGCGCGCCCTATTGGGATGCCGAGGCGCGCGGGGCGATCTACGGCCTCACGCGCAGTTCCGGCCCGGCGGAATTCGCCCGCGCGGCGCTCGAAAGCGTGGCCTTCCAGACCGCCGACCTCCTTGAGGCGATGCATTCGGATTGGGCCGGGCGCGGCGCGGAAACGGTCCTGCGCGTCGATGGCGGCATGACCGCGAGCGACTGGACCATGCAGCGCCTTGCGGATTTGCTCGGCGCGGCGGTGGATCGGCCGAAGGTGCTGGAGACCACGGCGCTCGGGGCTGCCTATCTCGCGGGGCTCGCGAGCGGGATTTATCCGGAAGAGGCGGAATTCGCGAGAAGCTGGGCGCTCGATCGCCGCTTCACGCCCGCCATGCCGCAGGAGACGCGCCTGAAGCGCCTCGCCCTTTGGAAGGACGCCGTGCGGCGCACGCTGACGGCCTAGCGCATCCGCCCGCCAAGTGGATACCGGTTGGTCGAAGAAAATGCTTCTCTTTTTTCTTGATCGCATTTTCTTGACGCGAACCGGTGCCCACTTCGCTTGAAAATGCTTCTCTTTTTTCTTGATCGCATTTTCTTGACGCGAACCGGTGCCCACTTCGCTTGAAAATGCTTCTCTTTTTTCTTGATCGCATTTTCTTGACGCGAACCGGTGCCCACTT
>JADCBP010000015.1 GCA_020253445.1 Methylobacterium sp. | reverse complement strand
GGCGGATGTGTTCGACTACATCGAGAGGTTCTACAACGCCGTCCGCAGGCACTCGACCATCGGCTACGTCAGTCCGATTGAGTTCGAGCGGAAGGTGGGATTAGCTTAACCGCGCGTCTACAAAACCGGCAGCAGGCCAATGCACTGTTCCCATCGTCTTCGATTCGTCTGAACGCGTACCTCGCAAAAGGAAGGGCATTAGTGCGCGATCACATCAAACGCTTTTTGGCTACTCTACGCATTGGCAGGATGGACCATCATCGGCATGTTCTGGCTTGGTGGAGCAGCCGGGCCCGATAGTGAGATTGGCCGAACGGGCAATTAGCCCTTTCGGGCCGGTTGTATTTGATGCTTCGGCTAACAAAAGCATGGTTGCTAATTGGTAGCTAGACGGCAGCATCCCAATTGGCCGAGATTTGCAAAATATTGATTTTATTAATGAAAATGGCGCGCCCGAAAGGATTCGAACCTCTGACCCCCAGATTCGTAGTCTGGTGCTCTATCCAGCTGAGCTACGGGCGCGCGAGCGATGTCGAAGCATCGCGGAAGGCGGCTTGATAGCGGCATCGTTTCGAAAGGGCAAGCATCTTTCGCGGGCTTCGTGATGTGCCTTTCGATGAAATTCTGGCTCGGCTGGAGGATGCATGAAATTCACTTCCGGCCAGTAAAGCCTTGTCCGCCTTCTGGAAATCCCATGCCCTGCCATGCCGCCTCGACCGGCGTCAGCCCCACCCGCCATCGCGCGAGATGCGCGAGCCCGTGCCATCGGCTTCGGGAAGGCTGATGCGGAAATGCGCGCCTTGCCCGGCCGGGGTTTCCATCAACATCATGTCTCCACCCATGCCGCGCAGCAATTCCAGCGCGATGGTGAGGCCGAGACCGGTGCTGCCGCGCTGCCCGCCGCCGCTGAAAGCCTGGAACAGCGTCTCACGGATGCGTGGCGGGATGCCCGGCCCCGAATCGCGCAGATCGAGCCAGACCAGCCCTTCCTCGACATGGGCGGCGACCCGGATGACCTTTGGCCGGTCGGCCGGAAGGCTTTCCAGGGCCGATCGCGCATTGCGCAAGAGGTTGGTCAGCACCCGATGCAGGTGATCCGGATCGGCGCTGACCCGCAGGTTCGAAGGAATATCCACCTGCAGGGCGGGGTCGCTCTCCGGGCCCAGGGCCAGTTGCTCGGCCACATCGTTCACCAGCATCAGCAGCGCCACCGGTCCCAGCCTCGGCGTCTGCTCCTGCGCCTTTCCATAGGCGAGGGTCGCCTGGCAGAAGGCGATGGCGCGATCGAGCGTTTCCAGCATCTTGGGCACGAAGCGCTTCACATTGGGGTCGGATGTCGCGGCGAGGCGATCCGCCATCAGCTGGGCCGAGGCGAGCATGTTCCGAAGGTCGTGATTGATCTTCGCCACGGCAAGGCCGAGATTCGCGAGGTGTTCGCGCTGGCGCAGCTGCTGGCGCAGGCTTTCCTGCATATCGGCGATCGAACGCTCGAGATCGCCCAGTTCATCGGCGCGTTGGCTGGGTTCCAGCAGCGTGCGCGCATTTTCCGGCTGATCGCGGAAGCGGGCCAGGGCGCCGGCCAGCGCCTTCACCGGGCGAACGATCTGCATGTTCAGCACGAGATAGAGCAGGGCGGCCACCACGCCGCAGATGACCAGCGAGACCTGCAGGATCGACCAGGAGAAAGAGAGCATCGCCGTCCGCAATTGCCGCTCGTTGATGATCAGTTCCACGAAATCACCGCCGCCCGGCGCCGGCCCCACCACCCGCATGGTGCGGGAAGAACCGAAGAGCAGGATATCGAAGGCGTTCATGATCTCTTCGAAGGGGTGACGCTGGCGAAGGTCGATCTCCATTTCCACGGGAGGCGGCATATCCGCCACTGCGAGCAGCCGGCGGGATTGTTCGATGCGGAGCGCGATCATCGTCGCATCCATGCCCCTGAGCAGGTCGTCGATCAGGTCACGTGGAAGCGAATCGGGTGGTGCGCGCTCGAGCACCAGGGCGGCGGCACGCCCCTGGGCAAGGCGGTCGTTCAGCCAGCTGTTGCGGTAGCTCGCGATCGAGGGGACATAGATCAGCACCTCGGCGATCAGCACGAAGAGCACGGAAAGCAGCATCAATCGCCCGGAAAGGCCCGGGCGCAACAGGCCGATCGGCGCGGAAGGCCGGATCGGCGCCTGTCCGTTGGGCCGCCCGGGCCCGCTCATCCGAAAAACCGGAAGAGGCGGAAGGCCCGCTGGATCCCCGGTGAACGCAGCAGGCCGCGCGCCGGGCTGGCGGCGGCCAGGCGAATGGCATCGCTGGCCGATCCGGCAGGGAAGGGCAGGCGCGCGATCTCGGTCAGGGTCAGGCCCTGGCCGAGGGCCAAGGCGAGGACCGGCAGGCGTTCGGCCGAGCCGGGGCCGTAAAGGCTTGCGCCAAGCAGCCGACCCTTGCGGTCGCCCAGAAGCTTCACGAAGCCTCCGGAGAGATCGGAGGGGTCCGCATCCGCGAAGGCCGCGCGGCCAATCTGCACGGTTCCGCGGTCCAGCGCCTCGCGCTCGCCAAGGCCGGTTTCGGCGAGCCCGGCTTCGCCGCCCAACAGCCGCAGCCGGGGCTGCGGCCCGAATTTGCCGGATCGCCGGAAAAACATGCGGCCAATGAGATGCGCCACCGCGCTCGCGTCGGCCGGTTGATCGGGCTCGGCGGCGCGACCGAGCGCAAGGACGCGCGAATTCGTGGTCTCGAAGCCGTTCCGCAACACCAAACGGCCATCGCGGAGCCGGATATCGGCCTTGTCGAGTTCGAAGCGATCAAGCGCTGGAAGCGGCGATCCGATCTCCCAAACGGGGAGATCGGCCGGCCCTGCTGGGGGCATGGCGGAAAGGCGCGCGAGGCCCTGCCGCTCGAGGCGGTCGAGCAGAAGCCGCACGCCATCCGGGTCGAAATCCGGTGCGACGGGGCTCTCGCTGACCAGGGTTACTTGCGCGCCAAGCCGCATGAGGAGGCCGGCGAGATCGAGCGCCTCCGCCGAGGCACCCCGCAGGATCAGCCGGCGGGGCGCCTCGCCATGCTCGAACAGCGCCCGGAGCGCTTCCAGCGGTAACGTGGCCTGGCGACCCGAAGCCAGCAGAACCCGGCGCGGTTCGAATGTCGCCTCATCGATCATAACCCGCCTGCGATCCAGGAAACGCGCTGTCCCGATCGCCACCTCGATGCGCGCTGCGCGCAGGCGCTCGGTGCTTCTTTGGCGGCGAATATCCTCAAGGGTCGCCAGCCGCCGGGCCTCGAATGCGACGGGATCGCCCGCGCTCACCAGTCGCGCCAGCATCTCGCCATCGCGGATCGCCTGGGTCACGGCTGTCTCTTCCGTGCGTGCAACCACGACCTTTCCGCCCAAAGTGGCAATGGCGAGCCCGATCTCGAGGGCCTGTCGGTCCAGTCCGAGGATGAGAAGGTCGGGTTTTTCCACCGCAGGAGGCCTCCGATTGATCAGCCCTGCCATGGGTTTGGGTCGATGCGCAAGGCCACAGCATGCCGAACGTTCCCTTGAGGCATCAAGGCGGAGATGGGAAGGCATTTGGGGATTGACAATTGAGCCCGCCTGCCGTTTAAGCCGGTATCAATTGCCGCGTTGGGTGGCAGGCCGCGCCTTTCGGGGCGCGTTTTTGTTCGAAGGGCACCCCTGGTGTTGCGAACAGCCGGCTACCCTGCGGAAGAAACGCAACTTTTTTCGCAGGATGACGCCCATGAAGCGCACCTATCAGCCGAGCAAGCTCGTTCGCAAGCGCCGCCATGGCTTCCGCGCCCGCATGGCGACCGTGGGTGGCCGCAAGGTCATCGCGAACCGCCGTCGCCAGGGCCGCAAGAAGCTCTCGGCCTGAGCACATTCGGACCCGGTCCTGCCCGTCTCCAGTGGCGGACATTTTGAAATCCCGGATCGGGGGCGGGGCCTTGGGCCATCCGCCCCCTTTTCGTTTGGTCACCCTGCGTCAGCGTCCGGAATTCCTGGCTGCCGCCGCCGGCCGGCGCGCGCATGGGCCGGGCTTCACGCTCCAGCACCGGAAGCTGGAGGGCGAGCTGCCACTTCGATTCGGCTTCACGGTGACGAAGAAGACGGGCAATGCCCCGGAGCGCAACCGCATCCGTCGCCGCCTGCGCGAGGCCATCCGGCGTGCGGGGGCGGATTTCGTTGGTATTGGCGGCGATTTCGTGATCATTGGCCGGCGCGAGGCCCTCACGGTGCCTTTCGATAGCCTTGTGGAGGGGCTTGCCGAAGCCATTCGCCGCCTGGCGAAGGGGGGCGGCCAGCCGCCGCGCCCGAAAGCGGCGCCATAATCGGAAGAAGCACGATCGGCCTGCTTGGCATTTTCGGGCTTCCAGCTTAGAAGGCCTGCGCAATTCGAGCTTTGGCACCTGGTCTCCTCCCGCCGGGAGCGAGAGATCGGGTGCCTTGCCCTGTGGGGCGACACGGAACGGGATCGATGAAATCCGACGACAACAGGAACCTGCTCCTCGCGATCACGCTGTCGGTGATCGTCATGGTCGGCTGGAACTACTTCTTCGGCATGCCGAAACTGGAGCAGCAGCGCCAGCAACAGGTGCAGGGCCAGACCGCAACCGGGCAGCCCGGCTCTGCGGTGCTCCAGCCCCCTGGATCGGGTGCAGCGAACAACGCGGGGACGCCTGCCGGGCCGGGCTCCACGGTCGCGGCCGGGGCGAAGCTGCCCCGTGCGCAGGCGCTCGCCCTGTCCCCGCGCGTGAGGATCGAATCGCCGAACCTCTCGGGTTCGATCGCGTTGATCGGTGGCCGGATCGACGATCTCAGCCTCGTGCGTTACCGCGAGACGGTCGAGATCGGCAGCCCGAACATCGTGCTCTTCGCTCCGCAAGGCGCGCAGGATGCCTATTTCGCCGATTTCGGCTGGCTGCCTGCCGCCGGCCAGAATGTGGCCGTGCCGGGGCCGGACACGCGCTGGCAGGCCAATGCCGAGATTCTCCGGCCCGGCGGCACCGTGACGCTGACGTATGATAACGGCCAAGGCCTCGTCTTCACCCGCGTGATCGGGATGGACGACAAGTTCCTCTTCACCGTGACGGACAGCGTAAAGAACACGGGTGGCAATCCGATAGCGCTCTCCTCCTACGGCCGCATCTCGCGCCATGGCACGCCGACCGTGCTCGGCTTCTTCATTCTGCATGAGGGCCTGATCGGCTTTCTCGACGAAAAGCTTCAGGAAATGTCCTTCGCGGATGCCGTGAAGACCAAGAGCAAGACCTTCACAACCAACAACAAGGGCGGCTGGCTCGGCATCACCGAGAAATACTGGGCTTCCGCGCTCATCCCTCCGCATGACAAGCCGTTCTCCGCCGCCTTCGGTGCGAGCGGGGCGGCGACGAGCCCGGTTTACGAGACCGCGGCCATCAACGAGGCAACGACGATTGCGCCGGGCGCGGAACTCACCGCCACGATGCGCCTCTTCGCCGGTGCCAAGGAAGTGAACGTCATCGATGGTTACCAGGAAGCGCTGAAGGCGCAGAGCTTCGACAGGCTCGTCGATTGGGGCTGGTTCTACTTCATCACCAAGCCGCTCTTCAGATTGATGGATTGGGTCTTCGGCCTCGTCGGTAATTTCGGCGTGACGATCCTGATCGTCACCGTGCTGATCAAGCTCGCGCTCTTCCCTCTCGCGAACAAATCCTACGAGAGCATGGCGCGCATGAAGCATGTGCAGCCGGAAATGCTCGCCATCCGCGACCGCTATGCCGACGACAAGATGAAGCAGCAGCAGGCGATGATGGAGCTCTACAAGAAGGAGAAGATCAACCCGCTGGCGGGCTGTCTGCCGGTGCTGGTGCAGATCCCCATCTTCTTCGCGCTCTACAAGGTGCTGTTCGTCACCATCGAAATGCGCCACGCGCCATTCTTCGGCTGGATCAGGGATCTGGCGGCGCCCGACCCGACCTCGATCTTCAACCTGTTCGGCCTCCTGCCGTTCAACCCCGGCGCGGTGCCGGTGTTCGGGCCGTTCCTGATGCTCGGCGTCTGGCCCATCATCATGGGCATCACGATGTGGGTGCAGATGAAGATGAACCCGGAGCCGACGGACCCCATCCAGAAGGCGGTCTTCGCCTGGATGCCGTTGCTCTTCACCTTCATGCTGGCCTCGTTCCCGGCCGGTCTCGTGATCTACTGGGCCTGGAACAACACCCTTTCCGTGCTCCAGCAATATGCGATCATGAAGAAGCTCGGCACCAAGGTGGAGCTGTGGGACAACCTGAAATCCACCTTCAGGCGGGGGTAACTCCCCCGCTCCGGAGCTTCGCGGAGAGCCAGCGATGACCGACGCGAAGCCCGATTACACAGAAGCCGGGAGGCGCCTCTTTGCCCGCGAGCCCGAATTCTACTGGGCGGCGGCAAAGAGCACCGATCTCCCCCCTCCGCGCGGGCTGGAAATCGCCTTTGCAGGCCGCTCCAATGTGGGAAAATCCTCGCTCATCAATGCTTTGACGGGAAGAAACTCGCTGGCGCGCACGTCGCACACGCCGGGGCGCACGCAGCAGCTCAACTTCTTCGATGTCTCGGGCGCCTTCTCCTTCATCGACATGCCGGGCTATGGCTTCGCGGCCGTGGGCAAGGAGAAGGTCTCCGCCTGGACCGGGATGATCCACGATTACCTCCGGGGCCGCGTGGAGCTTGCGCGCGTTCTGCTGCTGATCGATGCCCGTCACGGGCTGAAACCCACGGATGATCCGGTTCTCGAGACCCTTCGCACAGCCGCGGTGCCGTTTCAGGTGATCCTCACCAAGGCGGATGAACTCACCGCGAAGCAGGCGGAAGCCGTGACCGCCGCGATCTCGGCGAAGATCGCGCGACACCCCGCCGCGCATCCCGATGTGATCCTCACCTCCGCCAAGACCGGGCAGGGGATTCCCGAACTCCGCGCGGCCATCGCCTTCCTCCTGGCCGAGCGCGGCGCCTTGCCGGATTGGGTGTGGAAGTGATCGCGCGGCTTGCGATGGTCGCCGGTGCTGTGGCCGGCGCTCTGGGCGTCGCCGCCTCGGCCCGTGCGAGCCATGGCGGGGGCGAAAACCTGACGATTGCCGCGCAATTCCTGCTGTTTCATGCGCCGGTTCTGCTCGCTTTGGCGGCGCTGATCCGCGCGAGCCTCGTGGGCCCGCGAGCCGGGGCGCTGGTGCTGGTGCTGTTCGCTCTGGGTCTCGCGCTGTTCTCGGGCGATCTCGCGATGCGGGCGCTCGCCGGCCAGCCGCTTTTCCGCATGGCCGCCCCCCTCGGCGGCAGCACGCTCATCCTCGCCTGGTTGGCACTCGCCGCGAGCGCCTTCACGGGCGAGAACCGCTTCGGGTGATTGCGCTTGGAGATTGAGCTTCCTGCGCTTTCCGCTAAGACGACGGAGCATTTTTCCCGCGAAGGGCCTGCCATGACGAAAACGCTTCCCGACGTTCATACCCGCGCCGAGGTGATTGCCGAGGCGCTGCCCTTCATGCAGCGCTACGATCAGGAAGTCGTGGTCATCAAGTATGGCGGCCATGCCATGGGCAACAAGGCGGCGGCGGAGGATTTCGCCGAGGATGTCGTGCTGCTCGAACTGCAAGGCGTGAAGCCCATCGTGGTGCATGGCGGCGGGCCCCAGATCGGCAAGATGCTCGACAAGCTCGGCATCAGAAGCGAGTTTCAGGGCGGCTTGCGCGTCACCGATGCCGCGACGGTGGAGATTGTCGAGATGGTACTCGCCGGCTCCATCAACAAGCAGATCGTCGGCTGGCTCTCGGCAGAAGGCGGCAAGGCCATTGGCCTGTGCGGCAAGGACGGCAACATGGTGACGGCGCGGAAGCTCACCCGCACCATGCGTGATCCTGATTCCAATATCGAGCGCGAGGTGGATCTCGGCTTCGTGGGCGATCCGCACAAGGTGGATCGCTCGGTGCTCGATGCCGTGCTGAAGGCGGAACTCATCCCCGTTCTCGCCCCCGTCGCCATCGGTGAGGATGGGCAGACCTACAACGTCAATGCCGACACCTTCGCCGGGGCCATCGCCGGCGCGATGAAGGCCAAGCGCCTGCTGCTCCTCACCGATGTTCCAGGCGTTCTCGACAAGGACAAGAACCTGATCCCGCAATTGACCGTGGACCAGTGTCGCGAACTGATCGCGGATGGCACCGTTTCAGGCGGCATGATCCCCAAGATCGAGACTTGCATCTACGCCATCGAACAGGGGGTGGAAGGCGTGGTGATCCTCGATGGCAAGGTGCCACATGCCGTGCTGCTGGAACTTCTCACCGAGCACGGTGCCGGCACGCTGATCACGCCATGATCAGTAATCGACGCGCGTGAAATAAAGGCCGCAGGCCGGGGCGACCGGCCCGCATTGGGCGCGATCCTTCGCGTCGAGTGCCGCGCGCATGCGGCTCACGGGCCAGATTCCGCGCCCCACCTGCACCAGCGAGCCCACCATGGAACGCACCTGATTGTGCAGGAAGGAGCGGGCGCTCGCTTCGATATGCACCTCCTCGCCCGCGCGGAACACGCGAAATTCTTCCAGCGTGCGGATCGGGCTTTTCGCCTGGCAGGCGGAAGCGCGGAAGGTGGTGAAATCGTGCTGCCCGAGGATCGACTGCGCGGCCTCGTGCATCGCCTCGATATCGAGCGGCTTGATGATGTGCCAGACGCGGTTTCTGTCGAGCGCGGAAGGGGCGGGGCGGTTCAAGAGCCGGTAGCGGTAATGCCGCCGGCGCGCCCAAAGGCGGCAATCGAAGCGCTCCTCGGTCGCCTCGGCCGAGAGCACGCTCACGGCCTCCCCGGCGATTTTCAGATGCGCGTTGAGCGCATCGCGGAGCGTTCGGTCGGTCCAGGGTTTTGCAAGGTCCACATGGCTCACCTGCCCCAGAGCATGCACGCCGGCATCGGTGCGGCCCGCGCATTTGAGGCGCGGCGCATCAGGCTCGATGGCCCAGAGCGCGCGCTCCAGCGCATCCTGCACGCCACGCCCCTCGGCCTGGCTCTGCCAGCCCTGATAGGGGGTGCCGTCATATTCAATGACGAGCTTGAAGCGGCGCATCAGCCGACTTTCGAGCCCGTGGGCAGGCCCTTGCCTCGCGCGAAATCCGCGGCACTCATCGCGGCCTTGCCGGCGGGCTGAACCTCGAGAAGCCGGATTGCTCCGCTGCCACAGGCGATCACGTTCTCGCCGATCACCGTCCCCCCCGGACCGGAACCCTCGGCAATGGTGGCGCGCAGCACTTTCACGCGGCGGCCCTCCACCTCGAGGAAGGCGCCGGGTGCCGGCGAAAGGCCGCGAATGTGGTTGTGCACATCCGCTGCCGGCTTCTTGAAATCGATGCGGCATTCTTCCTTGGTGATCTTTGCCGCATAGGTGACGCCCTCGGCTGCCTGCGGCGTGAAGCCGAGCGAACCGCGCGAGAGCGCCGCAAGCGCGCGCACCATCAGATCCGCACCCACCACCATCATCCGGTCATGCAGTTGCCCCGCGGTCATCTCCGGGGAAATCGCGATGCGTTCGGCCATTCCGATCGCGCCCGTATCGAGCCCTTCCTCCATCTTCATCACCATCACGGCGGTTTCCGTGTCGCCGGCCATGATGGCGCGCTGGATGGGTGCCGCACCCCTCCAGCGGGGCAGGGCGGAGCCATGGAGGTTGAGGCAGCCCAGTGGCACCGCTTCCAGCACCGGCACGGGGAGGATCAGCCCATAGGCCACGACGATCGCCGCATCCGCGCCGAAGCTTGCGAATTCGGCTTGCGCCTCCGCGTTGCGCAGGGATTTCGGCGTGAACACGGGAAGACGGAAGCGCTCCGCCGCCTGATGCACCGGCGATTTCACGAGATCGAGCCCCCGCCGCCCGCCAGGCGCCGGCGCGCGGGTATAGACCGCGACCACCTCATGGCCCTGCCCCAGGATTTCCGTCAGCGTGGGCACTGCGAAAGCTGGCGTGCCCATGAAGATCAGGCGCAGGCTCACGCCTCGTCCTCCCGCTTGGCGGCCTTGGCAAATTTCCTGATCACACGGTCGCGCTTCAGCTTCGAGAGGTAATCGATGAAAAGCACGCCGTTGAGATGGTCAAGTTCGTGCTGGATGCAGGTCGCGAGAATGCCATCCGCCTCGATCTCGCGCTCGTTGAAATCGATGTCGCGGTATTTGAGCCGGATCTTCGCAGGGCGCTCCACCTCCTCGTAATATTCGGGGATGGAAAGACAGCCTTCCTCGTAACTGCTCAACTCGTCCGATTTCCAGGTGATCTCCGGGTTGATCACGACCATGGGCTCGCGCGTGTCGTCGCGCTTGGAAACATCGAGCGTGAAGAGGCGCTTTGGTTCGCCGATCTGGATGGCCGCCAGCCCGATGCCCGGCGCGCCATACATCGTCTCGAACATATCATCGACAAACCGGCGCAGATCCTTGTCCATGCCCGCTATGGGCGCGGAGATCTGGCGCAGGCGCGCATCGGGAAGGATGACAAGTTTGCGAATGCTCATGGCGTGGCTTCGGCGCGAAAACTGGAATTGCCGGAGCCATAACGAACCCGGCGAACGGGGTCAATTCGTTCCGATTTTGTTCCCGCTTTCGAATCGTGCTAGCTTGACCCTCATGAATGATGTCGTGCTGATCATCGGTGGGCTTTCCATCACGGTTGCGGAGACCATCGCTGCGGCGGGCATGCTCGCGGGGCTTCTGCTCCTCGGCCTGCTGATGATCGCGCTGCGCGCGCGCCGCGAACAGGCCCAGGCGCAAGCCGCCGCTGCCGAGCGCCAGCGCGAGCTCGACGACAAGCTCGAGGCGATGACGCGTCTGCATGCCGAGATGACCGGCCGCATGCAGACCATGGCGGAAGTGTTCGGCTCGCGGCAGGCGGAACTCACGCGCGCCATCGGCGACCGCTTCGATTCCCTGCGCGGCACCGTGCATTCCACGCTTTCGGAAAATGCCGAACGTGCCGCCGAGCATCTGGGCAAGCTCAACGAGCGCCTCGCCGTCATCGACGCCGCGCAGGCGAATCTTCAGGGGCTCGCCAGCGAGATGCTGAGCCTGAAGGATGTGCTCTCGAACAAGCAGGCGCGCGGCGCCTATGGGCAGGGTCGCATGGAGGCGATCATCCGCGACGCCTTGCCCGCGCGCGCCTTCGAGTTTCAGGCCACGCTTCCGAATCGCGCCCGGCCCGATTGCATCATCCGCCTGCCGGGGGATGATCGCCCGCTGGTGGTCGATGCAAAATTCCCGCTTGAAGGATTCGCGGCCCTTCGCGAGGCGCAGAGCGAGGAAGCGCGCGCGGCTTCGTTAAAGCGTGTGCGCAATGACCTTCAGGTTCATATCCGGGATATCGCCGAGAAATACCTCTTGCCGGGGCAGACCCAGGATCTCGCGCTGATGTTCGTGCCCTCCGAGGCGCTCTACGCCGATCTCTCCGAGCAGTTCGAGGATCTCGTGCAGAAGGCGCATCGCGCGCGCGTGCTCATCGTTTCGCCGTCGCTCCTGCTGATGGCGGTGCAGGTGGCGCAGGCCATCGTGCGCGATGCGGCGATCCGAGATCAGGCGCGGATGATCCAGCTTGAGGTTGGCAAGCTGCTCAACGATGTGCGCCGCATCGGCGAGCGAGCGGGCAAGCTCGACACCCATTTCCGCCAGACGCAGGAGGATGTCGCCGGGCTCGTCACCTCCACCGAGAAGGTGCTGAAGCGCGGCGAGCGAATCGAGGCGCTGGAATTCGAGCAGAAGCCGGCCGAACTCCCGATCGAGGCCGTGCCCCTTCGCCGCCCGGCCTGATCAGAGCCTGAAGAAGCGCTCGATCGCCCGACGATAGATCGCCGTCAGCGTGTCAATATCCGAGATGGCCACGCGCTCATCGACCTTGTGCATGGTCTGGCCGACGACACCGAATTCGATCACCGGGCAATAGTTCCGGATGAACCGTGCATCCGAGGTGCCGCCGGTGGTGGAGAGTTCCGGTTTCCGCCCCGTCACGGATTGCACCGCCTCGGACACCAGTTCCACGAACGGCCCCGGGGGGGTGAGGAAGGCCTCCGCATTGCTGGGGTGGAGCACGAGGCGGTATTCCGGTGCGTCGTTCACGCCCGCGAGGCGTCGCTTCAGTTCCTCGCCGAGGGTCACGCTCGTCCAGAGATCGTTGAAGCGAATGTTGCCTTCCGCGCGCGCCGCGCCGGGAATGACATTGCGCGCCTTGTTGCCCACCTCGATGGTCGTGAATTCGAGATTGCTCGGCAGGAAATGCGGCGTGCCGTTATCGAGAGGGGTCGCCTTCAGCGCCGCCATCAAGCGCATCAGCCCGTCGATCGGGTTCTTCGCGAGATGCTGGTAGGCGACATGGCCCTGCACGCCCTCGACCTCGATATCGAAGGAGAGCGAGCCGCGCCGGCCGATCTTCATCATGTCTCCCATGGCGTGGGGGTTTGTCGGCTCACCAAGAATGCAGCCGTCGAAACGCTCGCCACGCGCCGTCGCCCATTCCAGCAGCTTCACCGTGCCGTTCAAGGCAGGGCCTTCCTCGTCGCCGGTGATCAGAAAGACCACCGAGCCGGGGATCTTTCCGCCCGCATCGAGATGATCGAGCACGGCGGCGATTGCAGCCGCCACGCCCGCCTTCATGTCGCAGGCCCCGCGGCCCCAGAGCACGCCATCCTCGATCGCGCCTTCGAAAGGTGCGCGCGACCAGGCCGAAACATCGCCGGTGGGCACCACATCTGTATGGCCCGCGAACACCAGAACCGGGCCTTCCGTGCCGAGACGCGCATGGAGGTTCTCGACATCCGCTGTACCTGCTTCCGAGAAAACCGGTCGATGCACATCAAAGCCGTAGGGCTTCAGCACCGCCTCGATCAGCGCCAATGCGCCGCCTTCCTCCGGCGTGACGGAGGCGCAACGCACGAGATCGCGCGTGAGCGCGGCAGCGCGGGACAAATCGGCGGACATGGCGTTTCAGCTCTTCTTCTGGCCGTAGGGTGGCGGCGGAATGTCGTTATGCGCCTTGCGGAGGGCGGCGGACCAGCGCTCGCGCAGATCGTGGAAATAAGGCTCACCCGCCTCGATGCGATGCTCGACCTCGGGGTCGATCGCGTCGCGCCGCATCACCAGGATATCGATGGGCAGGCCGACACCGAGGTTGGAACGCATGGTCGAATCCATGGAGATCAGGCCCAGTTTCAGCGCGTCGTAGAGGTCGGTGTTGAAGGTCACCGCGCGGTCGAGAATGGGCTTGCCGTATTTGTGCTCGCCGATCTGCAGATAGGGCGTGTCGGTCGTCGCCTCGATGAAATTGCCGGCCTTGTAGAGCATGAAGAGGCGCAGGCTGCGGCCCCTGATCTGCCCGCCGAGCAGCATCGAGACTTCCAGCGAGGCGCCGTGCTGCTCGATGGCACTGCCATCGGTGCGATAGACGTGGCGGATGACCTCGCCCACGAATTGCGCAGCCTGGAACATGCTGTCCTGATCGACCAGCCGCTCGACGCGCCCCTCCTCGCGCTCCAGCCCCTCGCGCAGGATGGAGATGACGCTCTGCGTGAAGCCGAGATTGCCGGCGGTGGCCAAAACGAAGGTTTTCTCGCCCGGAACGCGGAAGACATGCAGCTTGCGGAAGGTCGCTATGTTGTCGAGGCCCGCATTGGTGCGCGTATCGGCGATCATGAGAAGGCCGTCGCGATTGATGATGCCGACGCAATAGGTCATTGCAGTATCTTCGTATCCCTGTCCGAGGAGGGCCACGTTATAGCGGCAGCCCTCGCGATTTCTACTGTTCCTTGATCTCGCGTCCCACATGCAGCGAGACCAGCACGGAAAGGCTTTCGCCCTGACCGCCAAGGCGCGAGCCTCGAATGGGCGCGGCCTCGAGATAATCCCGGCCCGTGGCGAGGCGAATATAGCGCTCATCCGCGCAAAGCCCGTGGGCGGGATCGAACCCCACCCAGCCGATGCCGGCAATATGCGCCTCCGCCCAGGCATGGCCGGCCTGCTGCTGGTCGGTATCCGTGCGCAGGAAATAGCCGGAGACATAGCGGGCGGGGATTCCCATCTGCCGGGCGGCAGCGAGAAAGACCTGTGCGAAATCCTGGCAGACGCCGCTTCTGTGCTGGAAAACCTCTTCGGCCCGCGTGGCGGTATCCGTCGCGCCGGGCAGGAATGCGAAATTCTCGAAGATGGCGCTGTTGAGACGGTGGAGAAAGGCGAAGGGGTCGCCCCCTTCCTGCGCGGAGAGGTCGGAGGCGAATTCGCGCAGGCCCTCGCCGGGGGCGGTCAGCGGCGTTTCGCTGGTCCAGTAGCTGAGGGGAAAGCGCTCGAGGCTGCCGCGCACCACGCCAGCGCTGGCGCTGGTGTCGATCTCGCCATCGACGAGGATGCGCATGCGCTCGATCGGGCCATCGATCGAGAAGATATGCGTGATGTTGCCATAGGCGTCCTCGTCGCGTTCGAGCCGGCAATCGGCATCGATCTCCACCCGCCAGCGCCGCACGAACTGCGTCGCATGGTTGCGGGGCGTGAGCCGAAGAACCTGAATCGCGCCACGCGCGGGCTCGGCGTAATCGTAATTCGTCTCGTGTCTCAGTCTCAGGCGCATCGAAAAATCCGTTCGCGGCCGGCCCTCGCGGGGAGGAACACTGGGTCTATTGCAGATATTGCTCGGAAATCGCCATCCCCAGTCGATTGTTCTGCGCGAGGAATCCGATCAGGAATTCATGCAGTCCCTGCTGGAAGAGGCTGGCGGTATCGACATTGCCCAATTCCGCGAAGGTCGAGCGGGCGAGGCGCTGGCTCGGTCCCTGACGACCATAGCGCTCGGCGAGCAGATCCAGCACATCGTTGAGGTTCTTGTAGGTCGAGATCAGCGAACGCGGCTGTTCCGGCCTGAGAATCAGGAAGTCCGCCACCAGCCAGGGCCGGATGCTCTCGCGATAGATCAGGTGATAGGAATTCAGCGCCGAGAGCGCGCGCAGCAGCGACGACCACTGGAAATAGTCGAGGCCGCCGCCCACGGGTTCGGGCTCCGGCAGCACGACATGGTATTTGACATCGAGCAGGCGCGCGGTGTTGTCGGCGCGCTCGACATACATGCCGAGGCGCTGGAACCAGTAATGGTCCGTGCGCAGCATGGTGCGGTAGGCCGTGCCGTCGAAGCGCAGCGACACCTCCTTCACGAAGGCCAGAAATCGCGTGAGCTCCTGGCCGCTCATCTGGTTCAGGTTCACCTTCTGCAGGTGGTTCCAGGCCTCGTTGAGGATTTCCCACACCTCGGTGGTGATCGCCGTGCGCACGGCCCGCGCATTGTGCCGCGCGATCTCGATGCAGCGGCGGATGGAGGTGGGGTTGGTCTCCCCGGCAATGATGAAGGCGGTGACGTTCTTCTCGTTCGCGACCGGATAGGCCGCATGGAAGGCCTCTCTGCAGGCGGCAGTGTCGATCGCGCTTTCCCACTCGTTCGAGGTGCCGGCATAGGCCGAGGGGAGGGTAGCGAGGCGCAGCGCGACATCGAGGATGCGCGCGAGGCTCTCGGCGCGCTCCACATAGCGCGAGAGCCAGAAGAGGTTGTCGGCGGTGCGGGCGAGCATGGGGAAGTCCTTCGCGTTCCGTCGGGATCAGCCGTTGCCGGCCGGGCCGGCATCGACGATCCAGGTATCCTTCGTTCCGCCGCCCTGGCTCGAATTGACGACGAGCGAGTCCTTCTTCAGCGCGACACGCGTGAGCCCGCCCGGCACGATGCGGATCTTGTCGGCGCCGGAGAGCACGAAGGGCCGGAGATCCACATGACGCGGCGCGAGGCCCTCCTCCACGAAGCAGGGGACCGTGGAAAGCGCGAGGGTGGGCTGGGCGATGTAGTTATCCGGGTTCGCCTTCACCTTCTGGGCAAAAGCCTCGCGCTGGGCCTTCGTGGCATGCGGGCCGACGAGCATGCCGTAGCCGCCCGAGCCATTCACCTCCTTCACGACGAGTTCGCCGATATGCGCGAGCACATGGCCGAGGGCCGCAGGCTCGCGACAGCGAAAGGTCTCGACATTCGCGAGCATGGCATCCTTGCCGGTGAAGAAACGGACGATCTCCGGCATGTAGGAATAGACCGCCTTGTCATCTGCCACACCCGTGCCCACTGCATTCGTAATGGTCACGTTGCGCGCCTTGTAGGCGGAGAGCAGCCCCGGCACACCCAATGCGCTATCGGGACGGAAGGCGAGGGGATCGAGAAATTCATCATCCACGCGACGATAGATCACGTCCACGCGCTTGGGGCCCTCGGTCGTGCGCATGTAGACGACATTGCCGCGCACGAAGAGATCGCTCCCCTCCACCAGTTCCACGCCCATGCGGTCGGCGAGGAAGGAGTGCTCGTAATAGGCGGAATTATAGGGACCGGGGGTGAGCACCACGACCGTGGGCTCGCCCGGCGCGGTATGCGGCGCGACGGAACGGAGGGTGGCGAGCAGTTCTTCAGGATATTGGTCCACCGGCCTGATCTTGGTGCGTCCCAGCAATTCGGGAAAAAGCCGCATCATCGCCTCGCGGTTCTCCAGCATGTAGGAAACGCCGGAAGGCGTGCGGGCATTATCCTCCAGCACATGGAACTGGTCCGGCCCGGTGCGGACGATATCGATCCCGCAGATATGGCAGTAAACATCTTTGGCAGGGCGGATTCGCGTCATTTCCGGGCGGAAAGCCGGGTTCTGCAGAACCAGCTCCTCCGGAATGATGCCGGCCTTCACCGCCTCGCGCGGCCCATAGCAATCCGCGATGAAGGCGTTGATCGCGGTAACCCGCTGCTCCAGCCCCTTCGAGAGGCTCGTCCATTCGCCGGAGGTGATGACGCGCGGCAGGATATCGAAGGGGATGATGCGCTCGGCACCCTGCTCGTCGCCATAGACCGCGAAGGTGATGCCGATGCGCCGGAAGAACGCTTCCGCCTCGGCGCGGCGGCTCGCGATCAGATCACGCGGGGCCTGCTCGAACCATTCCGCGATTTCGCGGTAAACGGGGCGAATGCCATCACCGGAACCGCGCATCTCGTCGAAAATCTCAGGCATCCGTCACGTCCTCCCCCGCATCCTCCCCCGCGTCGTCCCTCGCATCCTCCCCAACGCCACCTGATCGGGGAGGGGCCGGGTTTCGCGCCTGGTCTTCTCCCTCTGCCCCTTGCCGGAAGGGCCTCCCTTCCCCGTTAGCAAGGTCGAGGCCATCCTGCCTTGAAGGCAATCTGGCCTTTCCTTCCCATCATGGGGCCTTGCGAGGCAAAGGCAATCCGTCTCGCTGCCGGTTTTGCAACCCGCGCGGCAACTCGGCGCTTCCTTGCTGGCCAGTGCTTGGCTAGAAGTGAGGCATGCGCGCGCCAGACGCGCCAACCATTCCGGCCTCAAGGTCCATCATGTCGTCCCCTTCCCCTCTCGCGGCCTTCGACTGGGCCGATCCTTTCCGCCTCGACGAGCAGCTCACCGAAGATGAGCGCATGATCCGCGATTCCGCGCGCGATTTCGCGCAAAGCGTATTGCTGCCGCGCGTGACGGAGGCCTATCTCTCCGAGACAACCGACCCCACGCTCTTCCGCGAGATGGGCAGGTTCGGCCTGCTCGGCGTCACGCTGCCGGAGAAATATGGCTGCGCGGCTGCGGGCTATGTCGCCTATGGCCTTGTTGCCCGCGAGGTCGAGCGGATCGATTCGGGCTATCGCTCGATGATGAGCGTGCAATCCTCCCTCGTGATGTACCCGATCTACGCCTATGGCTCGGAAGAGCAGCGCATGAAGTATCTGCCGAAGCTCGCGACCGGCGAGTTCATCGGCTGCTTCGGCCTCACCGAGCCCGATGCCGGCTCCGATCCTGCCGGCATGAAGACCCGCGCCGAGAAG
>JADCBP010000014.1 GCA_020253445.1 Methylobacterium sp. | reverse complement strand
GCCGAACGGAGCATCCGGCCAATCGCGCTCGGCCGCAAGAACTGGCTCTTCGCCGGATCCGACAAAGGCGGGGAGCGGGCCGCGGGCATCCTGTCTCTGATCGAAACCGCGAAGCTCAACGGCCTCAATCCAGAGGCCTATCTCCGATCTGTCCTCGAGCGCATCGCCGACCACCCCATCAATCGCGTCGGCGATCTCCTGCCGTGGAACATCAATCAGATCCCATCAGCAAACTGACCGGACGCTTACGCTACACACCCCGCCACGCGGCTTCCAGCGCATCCGCCATTACGGGCTGCTGGCGAGTTCAGCGCGCAAGGAAAGCCTCGCCCGCGTACCCTCGCCACGCCATTGCCTGCCGCCTCGATCGCGGTTCCTACCGGGAAGCGGCCCACCGCCGGCACGTTGATCTGCTTGGCGGTATCGTCCCAGGAGACGCGCGCGCCGGCCGCGATCACGGCGCTGGCGAGCTTCGGCAGTTCATAGACGCCCTCGGTGCTGATTGCGACCTGCTCGCCGACGAGCGCGGCGCGGGAAGCGATGCCGAACAGGTTGCCGATGATGACGCCCGCGCCCGAGACAAGCCCGCCCGTGGGCGCGGCGAGCGTGATCATCCGGCTTTCCTGAATGTAGTTCTTCATGGCTCAGGTTCCTTTCGTGGAGGCGATCCGCACCTGCCGGATGGGTGTCGCGCCCTGCGCGGCAATGCGGCGTTCGAGATCGAAGAACGCCGTCGCCATCTCGGCGTCGGTCGCGTAGCTGATGCGCTTGCCGTCATATTCGACAGTGCGGACACCCGCTTAGCGCACCTTGAGAAGCGCTACGCGGAGCGTCTGAAGGGTGGCGAGATCGGGCACCGCACGACACGGGTGAAGTGGGCGCAATCCAACGGCATCATCGAGCGCTTCCACCGCACCCTGCTCGACGAGCACTTCCGGGTGGAGGGCCGCCGAACCTGGTTCGAGACCATTGAGGAAATGCAAGGCGTGCTGGACGATTACCTCGTCATCTACAACACCCGCTGTCCGCATCAGCGACGCGGCATGAACGGCAGAACGCCAGCTCAGGCCTTCATCAAAGGACTGCCAAACGCCAGCCAACAGGAGGAGACAGCCAGGCCGAAACAGACCAAAATCAAAACCGCCTGAGAGCCCGCAACTACCGCGGCGCTATCAGGTGATTAACCTCTCTGTACAAATGGAGCCATCTGGCGCTCGCTCAGCAAAAACAATCCGCTCATCAGAACCTCCTCGAAAGGGATTCTGAATCACATTCACGTACCGATTAATAGGTCCTGATCCTAACGACACATAAACCTGCGGATAAGGAGGCAGTTGAAGTCGTTTTGTTGCAAAACATGGTTAATTTGCGATTGACGGCTTGTTTGCTCCCTGCCTAAATGCGGCGACAGATGAATTCTACAATATCGTTTCAGAAAAGGATATCGACATGCCCTCTCCCGTCAAGATCAACGGTACGTGGACCCTGAATGGCGTGCAGCTGGTTGGTTTCACTGTCACCGGCACCAGCGCCGCTGACACGATCGATCTGTGGGACTGGACCGGAACCCCGGCCCTGTCGGGCGGTATCATGCGTTCTAATGGGGGGGGCGGGCAACGACACCATCACCGGCACGGCCTGGAGCGATGTCATGAATGGCGGCGCGGGCAATGACACGCTCCGCGACGGAGGCGGGACTAGCGGCAACACCATTTATGGCGATGCCAACAACGACACGATCATTGCCAGCTCGGGAGGCGTCAACTATCTCTACGGCGACGGGTCCTTAGAGGCGGTGACCGACGGGGGTGACAATATAAGCGGCGGCAGCGGGACTGATTACATCTACGGCGGCGGTGGCAATGACATCCTGGATGGGTCGTTCGGCAATGACTTCATCTATGGTGGGACTGGTATCGATACGCTGACCGGTGGCCGTGGCCGGGACACGCTGGATGGCGGTGCAGGGGATGACCGCTTCATGCTACGTGGGGATGGTTGGCAGTCCGGCTATGACCAGCCCGGCGGCTACACCACGTATTATGCCAATACCAATGGGAACCTTACCGGGGATTACTATCAGGGTGGAACCGGCCTGGACACGTTGGAGGCTGCTGAGAACAATCTGACGCTGGTGCTTGACAATGCCGCGTCGCTGGCGCGCGACTCCATCGAGAGGCTTAGTAGCGGTAATTTCTCTAATTTCCGTGTGTTTGTGACGGGCAGCGACCAGCAGGATTTCTCGAGCTTCTATATTCAAAATGTACGGCTGGAATTCGCTTTTCATGATAACGAAATCATCGGTTCAGCCGGTAATGATGTCATCAATGCCAATTACGGTATCGATACCGTTATTTATAGTGGTGATTTCTCGCGCTACACTGTGACGCTCGGGGTTTCGGGCCAACTTCGCGTCTACGACAGTTGGGGCCTGGAAAGCGGCAATACGAGCACGAGCGATGGCGATGTCCTGATCAATGTCGAGCGCCTCCAGTTCAATGATCGCACCCTCGATCTGACCCCTACGAATTGGCAGGACACCGATGCAACGGGCGGCAATGCGGTGGATGGTGTCGCGGGGGTGGTTTCCGCGAGCGCCAACAATGGGGCGAATGTCGGCATCGACCTCTCCGTGCAGGCCAGCGCTGATCTCCTGGCCCTTGCTCCGGTGGCGACCACATCCTTTTCTCTTGCCGACAACGCGGGGGGTGCCTTTACCATCAACCCCGTGACAGGGGTCGTCACGGTCGCCGATGCCAGCCTGCTCGATTACGATACCGCGCCTGTTCTGGAGAATGGCGTTGATCGCGGATACACGATTACCGTTCAGGCTTCGACCGGTGGTGTGAATTCCGCACGTACATTCACGATCCTTGTGCAGGACGGCAATGATCGTCCGGTCAACATCGTCGATGTCGATGCCGCAACCGTCGATTCTGTGAACGAGGGTGCAGCAACCGGCACCTATACCGGTATCCAGGCGCAAGGGACCGATCCCAACGGCGATGCGATGACCTATGCGCTGTCCGACAATGCGGGCGGGCGGTTCAGCATCAATGCTGCCGATGGCCGTATTTATGTCGCAAATGGTGCCTTGCTCGATTACGAAGCGGCCTATGCGCACGATGTTACCGTTCGCGTGAGCGACAGTTTCGGCGCCTGGACCGATCAGGTCTTCACAATCTACCTCAATGACATCGCTTTGGAGAGCTGGACAGGGACGGCTGGTGCTGACAACTACACGCTGACCAGTCTGGGTGACTGGACGCTCAAGGGTCTGGCCGGCAACGACACGCTGACGGCGATCGATGGCGCGAATGTCACGTTCGTCGGCGGGGATGGCAATGACACTCTGACTGGTCGCAACGGCAACGATGTATTCCAGTTTGCCGGGGCGACGGGTGGCCTCGATGCGGTTTCCGGCGGGGATGGCTACGATATTGTTCAGGCGAGTGCCGCCAACACGACCATCGGGCTTTCGGCGATCAGCGGGGTTGAGGAAATCCAGGGCGGCAGCTTCACCAATGTCAGCATCCAGCTCGGTGCTGGCAATGATGTGATTGATTCGAATGTCATTACCCTCACCGGCATTGCCGCCATCCGTGCCGGCGCCGGCAACGATATGATCATCGGGACCTACGGCGATGAGATGATTCTGGGCGAAGATGGTGACGATGTCATTCGCGGAGGCCAGGGCGCGGATATCCTGAATGGTGGCAATGGCATTGATACGGTCTCCTATGCGGGGAGCTGGGGCGCGCTGACTATCAATCTTGCCACCAACACCGCCTCTGGCGGCGATGCCACGGGCGATAAGATCACCGGCTTCGAGAATGTCGACGGATCCGATTACAACGACAACATCACTGGCTCGACCGCGGCGAATGTCATCGAAGGCGGTGCCGGCGATGACATCATAAACGGTGGTGACGGGAACGATACCTTCCGGATCGGCGTCAATTCCGGGGTGGATGCCATTATTGGTGGTAACGGAACGGATACGGTGCTGTTCACCGAGAACAATGCAGTTCTGGCGCTGTCGAGCCTCGCGACTGTCGAGGTGTTCAATGCCGCCGGCATCACCAATGCCACGATCAGCGGCAACGAACTGAACAACACGCTGAATTTCAGTTCCGCGACCATGACCAATATTGCCGGTATTTTCGGGTTGGGCGGCAATGACGTGATTACCGGTTCGGCTGGCAATGACATCATCATCGGTGGCGCGGGCAATGACACCCTGAACGGTGGCAACGGCCATGATTTCTTCCGCTACGACGGTGGAGACGAGGGCTTTGACGCGCTCAATGGCGGCGCTGGGACGGATACGGTTCAGGCAACCGGTTTTGGCACCGTGGTCGGCCTGACTTCAATTATGGCAGTCGAGGCCATCAATGGTCTTGGTGACACGCTGATCCATGGCAGTGCGGCTGCGAATACACTGAATTTCTCGGCCATGACTTTGACCGGCATTGCCGCCATTGATGGCAGAGACGGCAACGACACGATTACCGGTTCAAACGGAGACGACGTGATTTATGGCGGCAATGGCGTTGACCGCCTGACCGGTGGAAACGGTTTCGACCAACTCAGAGGCGATGCAGGGAATGATATCTTCGATTTCAATGCCGTCAGCGAAAGTGCAGTGGGCAGCCTGTCCGATATCATCCTTGACTTCATGAAGGGCCAAGACAAGGTTGACGTTACCACAATTGACGCGAATTCCGCACTGACCGGTGATCAGAATTTCTCGTTCATTGGCAGCAGTGCATTTTCGAATGTTGCGGGGCAATTGCGCTTCAACAATGCCCTGGCCGATGGTTACACACATATTTTCGGCGATGTGAATGGCGATGGAGCAGCGGATTTCCAGATTCGCCTCCAGGGGACATATACGCTGGCGGCTAGCGATTTTGTACTCTGACAATTCAGGTTGACATTCGTGTTCAAGTAAAAGCCCTGGTTTGACGTGTATCTTCGTGATCCACCCCCATTGAATTGGTCCACCTTGAAGTATGTCTTATGGCAACGAGGAGGATCCTGTTCATGCCGAGAAAGCGTCACAAGCCTGAAGAGATCGTCGCGAAACTGCGACAGGTCGATGTCCTGGTCTCGCAGGGCAAATCCGTCGCTGATGCCGTGCGCGATATCGGCGTGACGGAGGTCACGTATTACCGCTGGCGACAGGAGTTCGGCGGGCTGAAGAGCGATCAGGTCAAGCGAATGAAAGACCTTGAGGCGGAGAACGCCCGGCTCCGGCGGGCCGTGGCGGATCTGACGCTCGACAAACTGATCCTTGCGGAAGCCGCTCGGGGAACCGAAGGTCCGCGTCAGCGAAACTTCTGAGCCCCGCGCGGCGTCGCGCTTGCATCGACCATATCCGGTCCGAACTGAAGCTATCCGAGCGGCGGGTTTGCCGCGTGCTCGGGCAGCATCGCTCGACGCAGCGCCGACGCCCCAAGGGGCCGGATGACGAACAGGCCTTGATCGACGACATGACTGTGCTGGTCCGGCGATACGGCCGGTATGGCTATCGGAAGATCGCGGAGCTTCTGCGTTCGACCGCCGGCTGGGTCATCAATGACAAGCGGGTCGAGCGCATCTGGCGGCGCGAGGGCTTCAAGGTTCCGGCAAAGCAGCCGAAGAAAGGCCGCCTCTGGCTGGCCGACGGCTCGTGCATCCGGCTGCGGGCCGAATACCCGAACCACGTCTGGTCGTATGACTTTGTCGAAGATCGCACCCATGAGGGGAAGAAATACCGGATGCTCAACATCATCGACGAGTTCACCCACGAATGCCTGGCGATCCGCGTGGATCGGCGGCTGAAATCGATCGACGTGATCGACGTCCTGTCTGATCTGTTTATCCTGCGGGGCGTCCCTGGCCACATTCGTTCAGACAATGGCCCGGAGTTCGTCGCGAAGGCCGTGCAGAAGTGGATCACGGCGGTCGGGGCCAAGACGGCCTACATCACGCCGGGCAGCCCGTGGGAGAACCACGCTTCGCGCAATTGGTTCGCAATCATCGAGAGCTTCAACGCTCGGCTCAGGGATGAACTACTCGATGGCAAGATCTTCTACTCTCTCGCCGAGGCGAAGATCGTCATCGAGAGCTGGCGGCGTCACTCCAACACCGTTCGTCCGAATGATCTCGGAGGGATTGCGCGAAGCGCACTCGGATACAAGCCACCGGCTCCGGAGGTCTTCGTATCCGCTATGACCGCGCGGTCGGCTGCGCAACCCAATCCGTCGACAAGCCGACCACCGCACGCGCTGGCTTCGAGGCCGTCAATGCACTCATGAGACCTGTGCGCGTGTGTCGAATTCTCTCGTGAATTTCGAGACTTGACGCGATTTCATGGCATTGCCGTTGAGTTTTGTTGCGCCGGCGGATTTCGGCTTCCGGCCGGCAGTCAGGCGATCTGTCGGCTTATTGAGAGGCTGCGTTTGAGATTGTAGGCGATTGCGGTGAGGCGAACCTGTGCGCTGGCTTTCGCCAGCCCCCGCCATCGCATGCGACGCAGACCGTAGCTTCTCTTCCACGTTCCAAAGATCTTTTCGATCCGGGCACGCACCCGTTGGATGGCAGCGTTGAAGGCGGAAAGCCGCGCCGGTGTTCCAGCGCCAGTGTTTCGGTTTCGTCGCGGCCCCACATCGCTGTGGCGATGATGCGTGGTTGACCGCCTTTTGCGTGAATGGCCTGGGCGAAGTGGCGACCTCGATAGGCGCTGTCGGCGAAGACATCGCCTGGCTCCGGGGGCAAGGTATCAGGCCCGGCTCGGCCATCATTCCCGTTGGCAGGTGTGATGTCGATTTCCTCGACCAATGCCGTGTCGGCGTCGGCGCCGACATGAGCCTTGAAGCCGTGGACGGCCGGCTTGTTCTTGTGTTTCACCCAGCGCCCGTCCACATCCCCCTCGCGCGCGGACGCGATGATCGTGGCGTCAACGATGGTGCCGGTCTTCACCGTGACCGAGCGCGCTTTCAACTGGGCAGTGATCGTCTCGAACAGGATATGGTCCAATTCGGCCATGACGGGTGCTCGGCGGAACCTGACGAAAGCCGTATGCTCCGGCGTCGGCTCGTTCGACGAGAACCCGCAGAAACGCCGAAACGAGGCTCGATCATCAAGCGCCTCGGCGAGTTTCACGTCCGAAAGGTCGTGCCAGACCGACAATAACAGGGCTTTGAACATGGCAAGCGGCGGCCACGCCGCTTCGCCTTTCGCACTGGCGTGAAGCCGCCCAAGCGGCTCGGCAATCGGCGACCAGTCGAGAAGTGCATCTAGCCTTTCCAGCGCCCCTCCAGATTTGGCACCGGAGTGAAACGCAGACATTCTTGCCCGATCATACGATGCTTCATCGAAGTCTCCAGAAAGAGACAATTACGACATTGAACCCAACACTTATCATGGCGTCGAGCGAAATCCGTGCACAGGTCTCATTACGCAAAAGGCCCGGATTTTGCCGGGCCTTCGCATTTCTTATGCTGGTTGGCGTGTGGATCAGAAATCCATCCCGCCGCCACTCATTCCGGGCTTGCCCGGAATGAGCATGGTTGACGGCTTGGGCTAGGGATGGATCAGAAATCCATCCCGCCGCCACTCATTCCAGGCTTGCCCGGAATGAGTATGGTTGACGGCTTGGGCTAGGGATGGATCAGAAATCCATCCCGCCGCCACTCATTCCGGGCTTGCCCGGAATAAGTATGGTTGACGGCTTGGGCTAGGGATGGATCAGAAATCCATCCCGCCGCCACTCATTCCGGGCTTGCCCGGAATGAGTATGGTTGACGGCTTGGGCTAGGGATGGATCAGAAATCCATCTCGCCGCCACTCATTCCGGGCTTGCCCGGAATGAGCATGGTTGACGGCTTGGGCTAGGGATGGATCAGAAATCCATCCCGCCGCCCATGCCCGGGCCGCCCGGCATGCCGCCAGCCGGCGCATCCTTCTTCGGGGCTTCCGCGATCATGGCTTCGGTGGTGATGAGCAGGCCCGCGACCGAAGCCGCATCCTGGATCGCCGTGCGCACGACCTTGGTCGGATCGATGATGCCGGCCTTCACCATGTCGACATATTCGCCGACCTGGGCGTTGTAGCCGTCATTGTAGTTCTTCGATTCAATCAGCTTGCCGACGATGACGGCCGCGTCGTCACCGGCATTGTCGATGATCTGGCGAGCCGGCGTGGTGAGCGCCTTCTTGACGATCTCGATGCCGATCTTCTGGTCTTCGTTGGCCGGCTTCAGCTTGCCGATCGCGCCAGCAGCGCGGAGCAGGGCGATGCCGCCACCCGGGAGAACGCCTTCTTCCACCGCAGCGCGGGTGGCGTTCAGCGCGTCATCCACGCGATCCTTCTTTTCCTTCACCTCGATCTCGGTCGAGCCGCCCACGCGGATCACCGCGACGCCGCCCGCGAGCTTCGCCAGACGCTCCTGGAGCTTCTCGCGGTCATAGTCCGAGGTGGTTTCCTCGATCTGTGCCTTGATCTGCGCCACGCGGCCCTCGATGTCCTTCTTCTTGCCGGCGCCATCGACGATCGTGGTGTTTTCCTTCTCGATGCGCACCTTCTTGGCGCGGCCGAGATCCTTCAGCGAGATGTTCTCGAGCTTGATGCCCAGATCTTCGGAGATCATCGTGCCGGAGGTGAGGATCGCGATATCCTCGAGCATGGCCTTGCGGCGGTCACCGAAGCCCGGCGCCTTCACGGCCGCGACCTTCAGGCCACCACGGAGCTTGTTGACCACGAGCGTGGCGAGGGCCTCGCCTTCCACGTCTTCCGCGATGATGAGCAGCGGCTTGCCGGTCTGCACCACGGATTCGAGGATCGGCAGCATCGGCTGCAGCGAGGAGAGCTTCTTCTCGAAGATGAGGATGTAGGGGTCCTCGAGCTCCGCCACCATCTTCTCGGCATTGGTGATGAAATACGGCGAGAGATAACCGCGGTCGAACTGCATGCCTTCGACGACATCGAGTTCGGTCTCGGCGGTCTTGGCTTCCTCGACCGTGATCACGCCCTCGTTGCCGACCTTCTGCATCGCTTCCGCGATCATCTTGCCGACCGAGCTGTCGCCGTTCGCCGAGATGGTGCCGACCTGAGCGACTTCGTCGTTCGAGGTCACCTTCTTGGAGTTCTTCTTCAGATCCGCGACGACCGCTTCCACGGCCATGTCGATGCCGCGCTTCAGGTCCATCGGGTTCATGCCGGCCGCAACGGCCTTGGCGCCTTCGCGAACGATCGACTGGGCGAGAACGGTCGCGGTGGTGGTGCCGTCACCGGCGGCGTCGTTTTGCTTCGAGGCCACTTCGCGCACCATCTGGGCGCCCATATTCTCGAACTTGTCGGCGAGCTCGATCTCCTTCGCGACAGTCACGCCGTCCTTGGTGATGCGCGGGGCGCCGAAGGACTTCTCGATGACGACGTTACGGCCCTTGGGGCCGAGGGTGACCTTCACCGCATTGGCGAGGATGTCGACGCCGCGCAGCATCTTGTCGCGCGCATCGGACGAAAAACGAACGTCTTTCGCAGCCATGTTACCTTACTCCGAAATTGAGGAATTGTGCCGGGTTAATCAGGCGATCACGCCCATGATGTCGCTCTCCTTCATGATGAGGAGGTCGACACCGTCGATCTTCACTTCCGTGCCCGACCACTTGCCGAACAGCACGCGGTCGCCCTTCTTCACGTCGAGGGCCACGAGCTTGCCGCTTTCGTCACGGGCGCCCGGGCCAACGGCCACGACTTCGCCCTCTTGCGGCTTTTCCTTCGCCGTATCCGGGATGATGATGCCGCCCTTGGTCTTCTCTTCGCTGTCGATGCGCTTCACGACCACACGGTCATGCAGGGGACGAAACTTCATTTTGAACTTCCTCTTGAAGGCTTCGTAAGAAGGCGGGGCGCGGTTCGCGGGGGATTTCCGGGGGCCATGGGGCCGGAACCGGATTCATCCTCAACGCGAGACACCCCTTCGTGAAACCAGTTAGCACTCACGATTGGTGAGTGCCAACGGCATATGGCGACGAGCTTGGCGGGTGTCAAGATCGCATGGTGGCTAAAGTCGCAGGCGGCAAATGCGGTTTTCATCCGTGCCTGACCGGCACGGGGGAAAGGCCGGAAATCGACCCTTCAGCCGCCCTTCGCGCGCATGGCAATGACCGTCCCCGAGATCACCAGCATCGCGCCAACCAGCGTCGCGATGCCCGGGACCTCTCCGAAAAACCCGTAGCCGAGGATGGCCGCCATCACGAGGGCGGAATATTCGCTTGGCGCCAGCCGCGAGGCCTCCGCCCGCTTGAAGGCATTGGCGAGCAGCATGTGGCCGCACAGGCCGAGCCCGCCTATGGCGAGGAACAGCCAGAGGTCACTACCGAGAACCGGTTGCCACAGCCACCAGGCGGGACCGACAAGCAACAGGGTCGGCACGGTAGTCTGGAACAGCACGATGATGATCAGCGCATCCTGCTGGGCGCGCTGGCGCAGCAGCACGAGGCCGAAAGCATAGCTGATGGCCGAGCCGATTGCCGCGAGCACGCCGGGAAGGTGCAGGGCCGCGCTGATGAGCGGCCCGCCCGTGGTCAGCCCATGGCCGAAGGTCATCACCAGCATCCCGACGAAACCCAGCCCCAGGCCGCTGAAGGTTTCGCGGCGGATCGCCTCGCCGAGGATCAGTGCGCCGAAAAGGGCGAGAAAAAGCGGCGAGAGGAAGGAGAAGGCGATGGTTTCCGCCAGCGGCAGGGTCTGCAGCGCATAGAAGAAGCTTGTCGCGGTGATGAGGCCGATCACGCCGCGCAGGCTGTTCACGCGCATCGTCTCCCTGGATGGAAAGGCCGGGCGAAGGATGGCCAATGCGGCGACAGTCCAGATCGTGCCGGCCAGAAACCGCAGGAAGGCCAGCTGGAAGGTAGGATAGCGCGCGCCCACCGCCTTGATGACCGCATCCATGATGCAGAGCACGGCGATGCCGGCGAGGGCCAGCAGGAAGGGCAAGGGAAGACGCAGCTTCATGACAGCAGCGATCCCAGCGCCTGCCAGATCAGCCGCGCCCCGCCGATGATCAGCAGCGCATTTGTCGCCAGCATGATGCCCTCATAGGAGAGGCGATGATGGATGCGCAGGCCAAGCCAGACGCCGAATGGCACGATGGGCGCATAAAGCAGCGCCCCCGCCAGCGTTTCGGGCCGTGCCATCAGCAGCATTCCATAGGGTCCAAGCTTGAGGATGTTGCCGATGGTGAAGATGGCGGCCGTGGTGCCCACGAACAGCGTTTTCCCGAGGTTTCGGCGCATCAGATACATCGTGACCGGCGGACCGCCGGAATGCGCGATGAAGGTGGTGAAGCCGGAGGCTGCCCCGGCGATGAAACCCAGCGGGGCGCTGGCAGGCTTGCCTTGCCCCCGCGGCTTGCCGCGCCGCTTCCAGAACCAGTGCAGCGCGAAGGCGAGGCTGATCGTGCCGATCATCAGCGCCACAAGCCGCGGATCGACGCTCGCAAAGGCAAGCCAGCCGACCCCCAGCCCCAGCAGAAGACCCGGCAGCAGAACGCGCAGATCCGGCTTCGACCAGGAGGAGGGGCCGAAGGTGCGCAGGGTGAACATGTCCATCATCGAGATGAGCGGCGCCACGATGATCGCCGCGCCGATGGGATCCGTGATGAGCGAGAGCATCGGCACGCCCAGCGAGGCCGCGCCACCCCCGAACGCACCCTTCGAGGCCGCAATGACAAAGATCGTCACCCCGCCGATCAGCCAGAAGGCCGGGCTCGCGGCCTGTTGGCTCAGGGCAGCGGAGAGCTGTTCGAAGAAAGGCAAAGGCCGGTCTCGGTCGGGGAGGGCCGGAGGAAACCGGCGACGAATCCAAGACTAGTGGAGGCAGGCCGACCTCGCAATCGCAGCGGCCGCACGAGGCAGCCTTTTGCGCAATGCCGCTTTCGCCTTGCCTTCCGCGCTGGCGCCGGAGCGGAAAGCGAGCCTGGCGCTGGCGTTTCGATTGCCCGCTTCGATCGTTCCCGCCTTCACTCCGGTGATATCCTTGGCACCTGCCATCTTGGTTCCGGCCTGCGGCCAGCATCGCGCCGGATCGCGCGCGCTCATGGCCAAGCTGCGCGCGGGAACGAAAAACGGGGCCTTGCCGCCCCGTTCCGAAAATTGATCCGAACTGTCCTGCTCAATGGAACAGGGCGTCGATCGCGTCCTGATCGACATGGTCTTCGGCATTGACCGGAACCGGGCCGGTGAGAAGGGCAGCCGAACCTTCGGTCTCGCGCTCTTCCTCCTGCGTCTGGATTTCCTGTTCGATAAGTTCGTGCAACGCCTGCAGGCCACCCCAGGCATCGATCATCTTGTGGATGCGGCTCTCCACGAAGTTCAGCGTTTCCACCACGCGGCGCACCCGCTGGCCCGAAAGATCCTGGAAGTTGCAAGCCATGTAGATGATGGTCACCTTGTCGGCGATGTCGTTTGCCAGCCCCTTGCAGGCCTCGAGCGTTGTCTCGCTCTGGATGGCACCCGCCATGGTCTCGATGGATTCGGCCGCAGCGAGGATGTCGTTCGCGGCAGCCTCGGTCTGCGAGACCACCGTCTCGAGTTCGAGCGCAGCGACCTCCACACCACCGATATTGTGGCCAACCTTCAGGGCCGCAAGCTCCTTCTTGGTGCCCGCAATGGCGCTCTCGATCTCGGTCATGTCCACCTTGAGGCTCGCGAAGGACCGCAATTCCTCGCGGTAATTCTCCTTGAGGTTTTCCAGCACGCCGTAGAGCGGTTCGATCATCGTGCGCAGGGCGCGGACCTCGTCGAGCACGGCGGTGGAAGATGCGGCCGTTTCGATGCGGGGAATGACCGGCATTTCGGGGATTGCGACCGGAGCCGCCTCGAACGCGACAGGCGAGACCTCCGGAGTGGGGCGACCGGAGCCGCCTTCAATGCGGAATTTGCGCTGGGGAATGCTCATGGGACTTCGAAACGCCGCTGCTGGATTTGCGAAAAGTGGCCTTTACCGTTGCGCGCCACGAGTTAAACAGTGGTTCACGCCGATGGCCCGCGAACATCACTGTTCCGTCATCATGAACAAGGCGTTTCCGCATAATCCTTTCATGATTCATTAGTATTGTTTTTAAAAGAAAATGAAAAACCTGATCATAAGAATATATTAATCATGAATATTTGCCGTCCAGCGACCGTTGAAAAATATTTTTCACTCTCTGTTGCCGCCAACGCCGCGTGGCGGCGGTTCTCCAGTCCTTTCTGGGCTGGGTGGGAAAGGGTGTTTCATGTCTCGCGTCGCTTCCGCTTTTGCCGCCTTGCTGCTCGCCTCGGTCGCCGTCCTGCCGGCACAGGCAGACCCCTATCGCGGCACCTCGCGGATGGGCGGTGGCTTCATCGAATTCCTGATGACGGGTGCTGTGCCCTCGCATCGGCAAGGCGCTCCCGTCATGGCCCGCCCGGCCGTGCCGGATTCGTTGCCGCGTCATGCCGGGCGCGGCCGTGCGATCGACCTGCCGGTGCAGGGCTCCCGCCAGCTCGCCGCGCTGCCCGATGAGAGCCAGTTTATCCAGCGCCGCGATGATGCGCGCATCCATCCTGAGGTTGAACCGCAATTCGAGCGGCAGGAAGTGACCTATCACGGCCCGCATGGCCCGGGCACGATCGTGATCGATACGCCGAACCGGTTCCTCTATCTTGTGCAGGGCGATGGCCGCGCGCTGCGCTATGGAATCGGCGTGGGTCGTCCGGGCTTCGAATGGGCGGGCATTAAATCCGTCACCCGCAAGGCGGAATGGCCGGATTGGCGGCCGCCGGCGCAGATGCTGAAGCGTCGCCCGGATCTCCCGCCCTTCATGTCGGGTGGTCCCGATAATCCGCTCGGCGCGCGGGCGCTCTATCTTGGCTCGTCGCTCTATCGCATTCACGGCACCAACGAGCCGGAAACGATCGGCCGCGCGGTTTCCTCGGGCTGCATCCGCATGAACAACGAGGATGTCATTGATCTCTATGACCGGGTGAAGGTCGGCACGCGGGTCGTGGTCATCTGAATTCCGTCACTCTCCACCGGCCCGCCGGAGTGAAAAAAGGCCCCGCGGATTTGCTGCGGGGCCTTCATCATCTCATTCGAAGGAGCGGCGGCGATCATGCCTCGAAGCTGTCGTCGCCATAGCCGCCATCATCCCAGTTGGCATCCGACACATTGTCGTGGCCCTGCACCTCTTCCTGCTGGGCATTTTCCTGCGGCGCGTGCCCGGACGGGCCGGCCGCTGCATTGGCAGCTCCGCCACCCAAGGCTGAAGACAGGATCGAGCCGAGCACCATGCCGCCGGCCACGCCAGTGGCGGCTGCCGCGGCCGTGCCGAGGAAGCCCATGCCCTGGCGCTGCGGCTGGCCCCATGGGCCGGGTGCCGCGGCTCGAGGCTGCCCACCCCACGGACCGGCCGGGGCCTGAAGCGGCGCCTCGCGACGCTGGCCATAGGCCGGCACGTTTTCCGGTGGACGTTGCTGGCCGCCACCACCGAAAAGGCCCGACAGGAAACCGCCGCCGGAAGCCGGCTGCTGCGGTCGCGCGCGCAATTCCGCGACTTCGGCCTGAAGCTGCTCGATCTGTTGCTGCTGGTTCAGCAGCGCCTGTTCCTGCACGTAAACCGATTGGGCCAGTGCATAGGTCGCATAGGGCTGTTTCTGAACGAGGTCCCCGATATAGCGCTCCGCTTCCGGATCGCGCGGCTGGTTGGCAACGTTCTTCAGGCGGTCGAAAATACCGTCGATCACCTGACGCTCTTGCGGGTTCATTCCTTCCTCCATTCGCCGCCCGATGGCTCCCAAGGGGGCGACGTGTGGCGAGAAATAGGGGCGAATTGCGACATTTTCAGTGGCGACCAGAGCCTTCGGGCAGGTTTATTTTACCAGCCCGAGGCGTTTCAGCCGCTTGAGTCCGCGGGGCGTGACCTCTTCCAGCGCCGCGATGCCATGCCAGCGGGCCGCCGAAACCTCCTCGAGCTGCGCGACAAGCGGGGAAGCCGGGTCTGCCACGAACAGGAATTGCAGGTCGTGATGCAGATGCGGCCGCTCGCCCCGGCTCGCCTTGCCCGGCACGGCATGGCTGTCGATGAGGAAGGGCCGGTCCGCCTTTCCGTGCCAGGGGTGAAGCGGCGGCGCGGAAAGGCCTGTTTCCTCCTCCGCTTCTCGACGTGCCGAAAGCCAGAAGGTCTCTGCCGGTTCATAATGACCACCCGGCTGGAGCCAGCGCTTCAGGGTCTTGTGGTCGATCAGCAGGGTCTCGGTGCCATCCGGCGACAGGAGGATCGCGCTGGTCGTCACGTGGCCGGGATAGGTGTCGCGACTGTCGAGCGCGTGCTGCTGGTCGATCTGCCAGGTGAGCACCGGCAGCCATTCATCGCTTTCTGCCTCATGGGCGAGATAAGTTTCGACAATCGCACGCAGGCGGGAGAGAAATTCAGACATGAAAGAGGCTCACGGGTCAGAAGAGCCGCAACGCTAGAGCCAACTCCGACCTGATTGAAAGAGGCCGTCCGCTCTCATTTCCGATTATTTCGCGCATTTTCTTCGACCAACCGGTATCCAATGGATCGGAAAATGCTCTGGAACTTTTTCAAGCGAAGCGGAGGCCCGTTCGCATGAAGACGATGCGTCGAGAAAAATGAGAGCCGGGCGGTGAACGGGAATTCACCGAACCGGCTCCAGTCGATTCTTCCGGCAGTTGGATCAGACGATCTTCTGGTAGGCCGGAACCGTCAGGAAGTCTTCGAACCTCGGCGCGAGCGAAAGGTTGCGGAAAAGTTCGATGGCCTCGGGGAAGCGGCCCTTTTCGAAGGCCTCCGCCCCCACTTCGCCCTTCACCCGCTCCATCTCTTCCTTGAGGCAGGTTTCGAACAGCCCGGGCGAGGCCTTCGTGCCATCCACGAAATCCAGGCCGTATTTCACCTGCTGCCAGATCTGCGCGCGGGAGATCTCGGCGGTCGCTGCATCTTCCATCATGTTGTAGATCGGCACGGCGCCGCGGCCGCGCAGCCAGGCCTCGATATACTGCACGCCCACCCGGATATTCTCGCGGAAACCCTCGATGGAACGCGTTCCGGCATGAACTTCCAGCAGATCCTTCTCGACAATGTTCACATCATTGCGCGCGACGCCGAGCTGATTGGGCTGCGGCATCAGGCGGTTGAACACCTCCATCGCCACCGGAACGAGATCGGGATGCGCGACCCAGGTGCCATCATGACCGTCGCCGGCCTCGCGCTCCTTGTCGGCGCGCACCTTGACGAAGGCCGCCTCGTTGGCCGCGGGGTTGTTCTTCACCGGGATCTGCGCCGCCATGCCGCCCATCGCGAAGGCGCCGCGCTTGTGGCAGGTCTTGATCAGCAGCAGCGAATAGGCGCGCAGGAAGGCCTTGCCCATCACCACCTGGCTGCGATCCGGCAGCGCGTAATCCTTCTGCGCGGCGAGCTTCTTGATGAAGGAGAAGATGTAATCCCAGCGCCCGCAATTGAGGCCGACAATATGATCCTTCAGTTCGAACAGGATCTCGTCCATCTCGAAAGCCGCGGGCAAGGTCTCGATCAGCACGGTCGCCTTGATGGTGCCGACCGGCAGGCCGAGCGCCTTCTGGGCCATCACGAAGACATCGTTCCACAGCCGCGCCTCGAGATGGCTTTCGAGCTTCGGCAGGTAGAAATAGGGGCCTGAGCCCGCGGCAATCTGCTTCTTCGCGTTGTGGAAGAAACAGAGGCCGAAATCGAAGAGCGAACCGGAGCAGGGCTCGCCATCGATCTCGAGATGGCTCTCGAGAAGGTGCCAGCCACGCGGCCGCACGATCAGCACGGCCGGGTTCGGACCAAGCTTGTAGGCCTTGCCCGACGCGGGATCGGTAAAGTCGATCTTGCCGTCCCAGCGATCCTTGAGGTTGATCTGGCCCTCGATATTGTTCGACCAGGTCGGGGAATTCGCATCCTCGAAATCGGTCATGAAGACCTTCGCGCCGCAATTCAGCGCGTTGATCACCATCTTCCGGTCGACCGGGCCGGTGATTTCCACGCGGCGATCAAGCAGATCATGCGGGATCGGGGCCACGCGCCAAGCGCCGGAGCGGATGGCGGCGGTCTCCGGCAGGAAGCGCGGCAGCTCGCCGGCATCGAAGCGCTTCTGGCGCTCGACGCGTGCGGCCAGCAATTCCTTGCGGCGACTATTGAAGGCGCGCTGCAGGTTTGCCACGAAATCGAGGGCGTCCTTGGTCAGAATCTCTTCATAGCGGGCAGCCATCGCGCCCCGGATTGCGATCGTAGCCACCAGAAGACCCCTTCATGAACCTGACCCGGAAAAATCGGACGCATCATCCGCAGAAATGTTTTTTTCGCAAGACGACGTATTGTGACGGGACTGCTTCCGTTCCGGAAAGAATGGAAAGGTTCCGAAACTTGCGAGGCCCACAGCGCAAAAAAAGGGCAGCCCGCAGGCTGCCCTTGATCGATCGACGTCTGGTCGCCCGCGGGTTACGGTTACGGAGCGGTCTTGGTGGTCAGCGTCGTGCCGATATTTGTGAAGGCCGTCTGCAGGCTGCCCGAGAAGGTCGAGAGCGCGGCAATGACGGCGGCGGCCATCAGGGCGGCGATCAGCGAATACTCGATCGCGGTGGCGCCGGACTCGTCCTTCACGAAACGGTTGAAAATCGACATGGTGTGCTCCTTTTGATCTGCTCCAAAGGTCTTCGGCGACCTGTCCTCTCGGGAAAAGTCTTATGCCGGAAACAAAGCGAACTTAGCCCCGGGATGTTGCACGACCGTTAACACGACCAACAATCGGGAAATAATTCAGGGAAGGAAGGCAGCTTGGTTAAAACAATCAAAAACCGATTATCACTTCTCTGCAATTACAAAAAGCAATATTTCGTTTGTTGTTTCAAATTTTGATGATTGATACTATAATTATGGTGTGATTGAGCCGGATAATAACCGCTAAAAGACCGTTAACATGAGTATTTTATTTAGAAAATCTCACGTTGTTTCGCAGTGAAGGTCGCTTGTTCAAGGGTCGATCTGTCTGACAGGCGAACGAAACGCCCGATCGCCACCCGGCGATGCTTCCCTGCCGCGCTGAAAAAGCGGGCGCTTTACCGAAAATTCACCCTGATTTGCCATTGCTTGGTCTCGGCGGTCCCCTGTATGGGCCTGCCCATTGCGAGAGGTGTGCGATGTCCCGGCTCCGTCTTCCTGCCTTTGGCGTGATGCTGGCGGCGATGGCCCTCGGCGCGCCGGCCTCTGCCAACGAGACCGGCCCCGACCAGATCGGCGTCTTCCTCGATCAGGCGAAGCTCCTGAAACTGCCGACCGGCACGGAAACGATCATTGTCGGCAATCCAGCCATCGCGGATGTCACGGTTCAACGCAACGGCGTGCTCATCATCACCGGCCGCATGCCCGGCCGCACGAATTTCATCGCGCTCGATACGAACGGCACGATCATCTCGGAATCCTTCGTGTCGGTTTCCGCTCCGCCGGACCATGGCCTGCTGGTGATGCGCGGCCTTGATTCCGCGCATTACCATTGCTCGCCGAAATGCCAGCCGACTGTCGCGCTCGGAGACGAGGAAAAGCATTTCGGTCGCGCCGCAGACCAGACCCTTCGCCGGGATGCTCTCGCGAACCAGAGCAGCGCTGCGGGCACCAGGCGGTGATGTTACTCCCCTGCCCCTGATGAAACGATAGCGCGTTTCGTGCGTGCGACAGGCCCATGATCGCGGCCGGCGTGATCGCGGCCGGCAAGAAAAGCGTGAATGATCGGTAAATCATTCACGCGGCCTTTTCACGGCCCCCCGAAACTGAAAGGCAAGTTGTTCTTGGTATGCCTGTTCACCAAGGCGGTTGAAGCTGGCGACGTGCTTCCCGTGACACCTTGGAAGGAACGGAGCGAAGGCATGAGCGAAGGCTTGAGCGAAGGCATGGCGGAAAGATCCGTAACCAGGCGCGCGAGAAGGGGCCGGCGGAGCTTCCGCCAGTTCGTGCGCAATCGCACCGGTGCAACGGCCGTCGAATTTGCGATGATCGCACCTCTTTTCTTCGGTTTCCTGCTCGCCATTCTCGAAACGGGAACGCTGTTTCTGCGCACGACGGCCATCGAGGCGGGCGTCGAGGAGGCCAAGCGCCTCACGATGACGGGCCAGGTGGCCGGCGCCGGCAATGGCGCGGCGCAGCTGGCGACCTTCCGGGCGGGCTTCTGCAACCAGGTTGGCTGGATCATCCCCTGCGAACAGGTGCAGTTTGATGTCCGCGCGTTCAACACCTTCGGCGTTGCGGCCATGCCGAACCCGGTCAAGAACGGGGCCTTTGACCCCGGTGGCCTGCAATTCAACCCCGGACAGCCCTGCCAGATCGTGGTCATTCGCGCCTATTATGAAGCGCAGGGGCTGACGGCCATGATCCGCAACGATGTGGCGAGCCTCAATAATGGCAGGGTTCTGCTTGGGGGCTCTGCCGCCTTCAAGAACGAGCCCTTTGGGGCGTGTTGAGGGGTCCAAGATGATGATTCGATCCTTTTCCGGCCCTCTCCGCCGATTCTCTCGTGCCACTGGGTGCCTGCTTGGCCGCTTTGGGAAAAGCCGCTCCGGCGTCGCGGCGACCGAATTCGCGCTGATGGTTCCGGCCATGCTGATGGTCTGGGTCGGCATGGTGGTCGCCACCGATGCGCTGACCGCCGACAAGAAGGTGACCCTGCTCACCCGAACCCTCGCGGACATGACGACTCAGATGCAGGCCGTGAGCCAGGCTGACATGGATTCGATCTTCCAGGCCACGGAGGCGGTGCTGTGGCCGCAACCGGCCGAGCGGATCGGCATGCGCGTAACCTCCTTCGACATTGATGGTTCGGGCAAGGTGTTCGTGGACTGGTCGGTGGTCCCGACCAACTCGGCCCTGCGGGGTGATTTCACCGCGCTCGCGCGGTGCTCGACCTCGAATCTCGTGCCGGTCGGCCTCAGGACGGCGCGCACCTCGATCGTCCAAGCCGAAGTGAACATGCGCTATCAGGCATCTGTCGCGACGCAGGTCGTGGATGAGTTGTTCAAGGGAGCGGCCTCGGGCGGCGAGATGCCGCTCGGCGATCGGCTCTTCATGCGCTCTCGCCAGGCCAACAAGGTGCAATTCAACCCTGCTCCCGCCGGAACCTGCCCTGGCTTCGTGAACTGACGAGGGAAGCGCGCACGGCTCGCTCCGGGGGCGGGGGTTGGTAGCAGTGAGTGGACTTGAACCACCGACCTCAGCATTATGAGTGCCGCGCTCTAACCAGCTGAGCTACACTGCCATCCTTCGGGACCCTTAGAAGCGCCGGCCTTGCCATGTCAAGTCCGGCCAATCCTTCAGGCCCGAAAACCGCCTCACGCCGCCAGCGGCGCGCGATCCGCCCGCCGATCCTTCAACCGGATGAGCGTGAAATAGTGGATCGGCCCATGTGGGTCGACGTCATGAACCTCGAATCCGCGGCTCGCCGCCCAGTCGCGCAGGCGCTGGAGCGGGAAATTCGCGCGCCAGCCGAGTTTCTTGGCGATCGGCGCAACCACGGTCTCGAAGGCCGCCATCGGGCCCTTTTCCGCGCCGATGTGATTGACCAGAACAATCTCGCCCCCCGGCCGCAGCACGCGCATGAATTCATCGAGCGCGGCTTCCGCGTCGGGCACCAGCGTGATCATGAACATGCCGGCCACCGCATCGAAGGTGCCATCCCGGAAACCGAGACGGCAGGCATCCATCACCGCGAGCCCGGTGACGTTCTTCAGGCCCTGCGCTGCGATCTTTTCCTCGGCCTTGTGCAGCATGGGCTTCGAGAGGTCGATCCCGGTTACCTGCGCCTCGGGCGGATAATAGCCGAGCGCCAGGCCGGAACCCACGCCAACTTCCAGCACGCGCGGGCCGTTTTCCATCGCAGCGCTGACGGCTTTGAGCTGCGAAGGCCGGAGCATCTTGTGATAGACGCGATCGTAGAAGGGTGCCCATTTCTCGTAGGCTTTGGTGATGGTCGAGAGCGACACATCCTTCACGGTGCTGGAATCTTGCATGCGGAGCTCCAGAAAAGCGATTTAGGAAAGGGCTGAAACGGCTTCGCCGGCAGGCGCCAAGGGGATTCGCCCCTCGGGCTGCCGCATGATGGTGCCGCCGCCGAGCACGCGCGCGCCGGCGCCATCGCCGCCATAGAAAACGCATGCCTGTCCGGGCGCGACGCCCTCCTCGCCATCGAAAATCTCGACGACGATGCCACGCTCGTCCTGCCGCAGCATGGCGGGTTTCGGGGCTCGCGTGGAACGCACGCGGGCATGGATGGCGAGGCCCTCGGATGGGATCGGCGTATCGCCGAGCCAGTTCACATCACGCAGCGGGATCTCGCGCAGGGCGAGCGCCTCACGCGGTCCAACGATCACTTCGGAACGGTCGGCATCGACCCGGATGACATAGAGTGGCTCGCGCGCGGCGATACCGAGGCCGCGCCTCTGGCCGATGGTGAAGCGGAAGGTGCCCTCATGCTGGCCCAGCACACGGCCATCGAGATGGCGGATCGCGCCAGGCCGGTCCGCCTCCGGCTTCAGCTTGCGCACAAGTTCCGCGTAGTTTCCGGAAGGCACGAAGCAGATATCCTGGCTATCAGCCTTGTCCGCATTGGAAAGGCCGATTTCGCGGGCAATGGCGCGCGTCTCGGATTTGGTCATTCCGGCGAGGGGAAAGCGGAGCCGGGCAAGCTGCGGCTTCGTGGTCGCGAACAGGAAGTAGCTCTGGTCGCGATCGAGATCGATCGGCCGAAACAGCCCGCGCCCGCCGCCCTCCAGCGCGCGGCTCTCCACATAATGCCCCGTCGCGAGGCAATCGGCATCGAGTTCCCCGGCAAAGGCCAGAAGATCGCGGAACTTCACGGTGCGATTGCACTCGACGCAAGGAATGGGCGTTTCGCCGCGTGCATAGCTGTCGGCGAAACTCTCGATCACGTCCTCGCGGAAGCGGCTTTCGTAATCGAGCACGTAATGCGGGATGCCGAGCTGCTGGGCGACATTGCGCGCATCCTGGATGTCGCGCCCCGCGCAGCAGGAGCCGGCGCGATGCGTCGCGGCGCCATGATCATAGAGCTGAAGGGTGATGCCGATCACCTCGTAGCCGGCGCGCGCCAACAGAGCCGCAACGACCGACGAATCAATGCCGCCGGACATCGCGACAACCACGCGTGTCTTCTGTGCAGGCTTGGCAATGTCCAGTCCGTTCAGAGTCATTGGCATCTCGCCGGAATTCAAGGGTCCGGGAACGATCCGTTGCATAAGCCTTTTGGGACGAATGTTCCAGTCTTGCGGCCAAGAACCGGCAGAATTTGCCCGGTTGCGGTGATACAGGAAGCAGCTTCTCCGCTCAGGGTGAAAAAGATACAGTAAAAACAATGGCTTGAAATGCTGTCTCTGGTGGCCTTGGCCTTGCATGGCTGGCCGCAGAGTTCATTTCCCGTGTTGCAGGATGCCATGACCGAGATCACTTCGCCCTCCTCGTTCCTGTCCGGTGCCGAGCTTGTTCCTCAAGGACAGCGGGATACCAAGCCGCGCTCGGAACAGTTTCCGGGCGTGCCCTTCGGCTCGCTCGTGTCTCAAGCCGCGCAGAACGGCCAGCGACCCGCCCAGATGAAGGATGAAGCGCCCGTGCCGCGCACCCCGACGGCCGAGGAGGAGGCACGCGCGACGGCGCGGCGCGAGGCTCGCGAGGGGGTTCAGCAGTCTCGCGAGAAGCCCGCTCGGTCGGCCGAGGATGCCGCCCGCGTGCCACAGAAGGCCCAGCGCCGCACAGAGGGCGGCAAGGAGGATGGCTCGGGCGATGTCTCGACCGCTGACGAATTCCGGGCGGATGACGGGAACCGGAAGCCCGCCAAGCCGGAAGCCTGCGATGACAAGGCCTGCCCGGAGGCTGCGGCCGAGGAAGGCAAGGCCGAAACCGCAGAGCAATCGGCCGGTGCCGAAGTGGCGTCGGAAACGGTGGAAGCGACGGCCGATCCAGCTCTCGCCCTGCCGACCATCGGAGAGGCGCCGGAGCCGGCCCTCGCCGTTCCGGTTCCCGGTGCGGCCGTCATGAACGGCGAAAACTCGGCCATCGCTTCGGGAGCGGCGCACGCTGGCGCCTTCTTGGCCGGGAACCCGGCTGCCGCAGCTCTGACGACGCTCGTAACGGGCGAGATTCCGGCTGGTGACGCCGAAATCCCCACGGGCTCCAAGGGCTCGGCTGATCTCATCGCGCTGATGCAGGCCCGGACGGGTGAAACGGCCGCCAATGCCGCGATGCAGGCCGATCAGGCCGCAACGCGCGCGGAGGTCTCGAAGGTCAATTTCGCCGATTGGATCAACGAATTCGCCCTCGCCCAGGGTGCGATGCATCGTTCCGGCGATCTGGTCGGCAGCCTCGACCGGGCTCTGGCCGCGATTCCCACCGCGCATGCGGGACAGGACGCGCTTCGGCCGACACCGGTGCAGATGCTGCCGATCGAGATCGGCATGCAGGCCGTGCGCGGGGTCAAGACCTTCCAGATCCGGCTCGATCCGGCGGAACTCGGCCGCGTGGACGTGAAACTCGAGTTCAAGGAAGACGGCGAGGTGAAGGCCAGCCTCGTCGTGGACCGTGTCGAGACGCTGGCCATGCTGAAGCGTGACGCGCCGACCCTCCAGCAGGCCTTCGAACAGGCGGGCCTGCGCCAATCGCCGGATGGCCTGAGTTTCCAGCTCCGCGGCGAGCAGCAGGGTCGCGACGGCCAGCGCGAGAATGGCCCGCAGGGCGAGTCCGACCGGGCCGGTGAGAATGAAGCGGCGGGCGCGCAGCGCCCGGCAGAGTTTGTGATGCGTCGCGTGATGATCCCCAATTCCAGCCTCGACCTCGTCGTCTGAACGAGGAGGAGAAAAACATGACTTCGATCACCAACCTGCCGAGCCTTGCATCGTCAAACACGGCAAGCAAAACGAGCACGGCATCCAGTTCGCTCGCCAATTCCCGGACCGGGATCGCGAATAATTTCGACCAGTTCCTGCAGCTGCTCACCACGCAGCTCAAGAACCAGTCGCCGCTCGACCCGCTGGATACGAACCAGTTCACCCAGCAGCTCGTGCAATTCGCAGGCGTCGAGCAGCAGCTGCGCACCAACGAGACGCTGGCCTCGCTGGTGACGGCCAACAGGGTCAACAACGCCACCTCGGCGCTCGGCTTCGTCGGGGCGAACGTCACGGTCGACCGCAAGGGCAGCCCGATGCAGAACAGCCAGGTGAAGTGGCTGATGAATGCCCCGCGCGCCGGCATGGCCTCCGTGACCATCAAGGACAAGGACGGCAAGACCGTCCATGTCGGCTCGAAGGCACTCACGGCCGGCGAACAGGAATTCGTCTGGGACGGCAAGCTGCCCGGCGGCTCCCAGGCTGCGGAGGGCGAATACACCATCTCCGTTTCGGCCCAGGATACGGCCTTGAAGGTGATGGAAGTGAAGCCGTTCATGCTCGCCCGCGTGGACAGCGTCGACGTCTCCGGTGACGGCCCGCGGATCAAGGTCGGCAGCCTCGATCTGGCCCTGACGGATGTCAAAACGATCCGTCGCAACTGATTGCCCCCATTTAGCCGTTTTTTAACAAGCGGCTCTGTATGTTGGCGGGAGTAATTGTAGCGTTTTGTGAGCGTACCCGATGAGTGAGCCGCTTCGCCCCCGTGTGAAGTATGTGATCGGCCCCGATGGCAGCCCCCTGACCATCGCCGATCTTCCGCCTCCCGAAACCCGTCGCTGGGTCATCCGTCGCAAGGCCGAAGTCGTTGCGGCGGTCCGTGGCGGCCTGCTCTCGCTCGAGGAAGCGTGCAGCCGCTATACGTTGACAGTGGAGGAATTCCTCTCCTGGCAACATTCCATCGACAGCCATGGGCTGGCTGGCCTGCGCACCACGCGCATCCAGCATTATCGCCAGTAAGCGATCTTTTCCGCCGGTTTCCTCTACCCCGCCTCGCCGGCGGGCGTTCTCGCATCTTGCGGGCGTCTCTCAGCCGCCCCTCGCCGCCACCATCTGCCGCGCGACGCGGATCGCCTCGCCGAGGCTTGACGGGTCCGCGATGCCCTTGCCCGCAATGTCGAAGGCGGTGCCATGGTCGACGCTGGTGCGGATGATCGGCAGGCCGACCGTCACGTTCACGCCCTTTTCGATGCCGTTGAGCTTCACCGCGATCAGCCCCTGATCGTGATATTGCGCGACCACGATGTCATAGGCGCCGCGCCGGGCCTGCATGAAGACCGTATCGGGCGGGAAGGGGCCATGCACGTCGAGGCCTGCGCTGCGCGCTTCCGCGATGGCCGGCGCGATGATCTCGATCTCCTCGCGCCCGAAGAGCCCACCTTCGCCCGCATGCGGGTTCAAGCCGGCCACGGCGATGCGCGGCTTGGCGATGCCCAGGGCACGGCAGGCCTGATCCGCGAGACGGATGGTGCGCAGCTCGGTCTCGTGCGTCACGCGGCGGAGAGCTTCCGCGAGCGAGACATGGATGGACACGAGAATGACGCGCAGCCTCTCATCCGCCAGCATCATGCCGAAATCGCGCGTGCCGGTTTCATGCGCGAGAATTTCCGTATGGCCGGGAAACGGCACCCCGGCGGCATGAAGGGCTTCCTTGTGGATGGGAGCCGTGACGATTCCGCTCACCTGTTCGGACTTCGCAAGGCGGATGGCCGCGAGAATCGCCGCATAGGCAAGCTTCCCGGCGCGCGCATCGACCTTGCCAAAGGGAAGATCGGCCGGGAGCGACCCCACCGGCAGCACAGCCATGCGTCCGGCGGCAGCCGGGATCGGGCCTTCGACGCACTCCACCCGGATTTCGGCGCCGATCATTCGAATTGCGCGTTCCATCTGCGCCAAATCGCCAACCACAATCAGATCCCGAGGCTTTTCGGCCGCAAAATGCCGCGCGATGATCTCGGGTCCGATGCCGGCGGCATCGCCCATGGTGATGGCGAGGGGAGGAATGCGGGTCATGGAGCCTCTCTCCGGGGGCGGTGAGATCCAGAATCTGAAACGGCTGTTCGAAAAAAGAACGGCAGTTAACCGCGCGGTAACCAACCACCGGGCAAATCTTGCCTAGCGCGGGAAGAACTCCCGGCGCAACGGGTCCTGCGATCAAGCGGGATATGATCATGCGAAGGTGAGAACCGTGAACGCGATCCTCGATATCGTGAACAAGCTGGGACCGCAGCGTCTCGTGGCGATGGGCGCGGTGACGCTCGCGCTGGTCGGCTTCTTTGCCTTTCTCCTCATCCGCATGTCGCAGCCCCCGATGGGCGTGCTCTTCTCCGAGCTGTCGATGCAGGACGCGAACACCATCACGCGGGAACTCGATTCAAAGGGCGTCAGATACGAACTGCGCGGCGACGGGCAGACGGTGATGGTGCCGCGCGATTCGATCAGCCGCCTGCGCATGGAATTCGCCTCAAAGGGCGTGCCGATGGGCGGCACGGTCGGCTACGAGATCTTCGACAAGGGCGACAGCTTCTCCTCAACCACCTTCGTGCAGGGCATCAACCAGCTCCGCGCGCTGGAAGGTGAACTGGCGCGCACGATCCGCACCATCGACCGGGTGCAGAATGCCCGCGTGCACCTCGCCATCCCCGAGAAGAAGCTGTTCCAGCGGGATGCACAGGAACCGCGCGCCTCGATCGTGCTGAAATTGCGCGGCGAACTCGATGCCGGCCAGATCCGCGCCATCCGCCACCTCGCGGCCACGGCCGTGCATGGGCTGAAGCCGGAGAAGGTGTCGATCGTGGATGAATCGGGCCGCCTGCTCGCCGATGGCGCGGGTGCCGATGCCGATACGGCCGCGATCGCAGCCGACAAGCAATCGAGCTACGAGCGTCGCCTGAAGGGGCAGGTCGAGGAGATCGTGGCGAGCGTGGTCGGCCGTGGCCGGGCCCGCGTGCAGGTTGCCGCCGAGATGGATTTCAACCGCATCCAGCAGGTGACGGACAATTTCGATCCCGAGAGCCGTGTCGTGCGCTCCACGCAGACCCGCACCGAGAACCAGCAGAGCACCGAGCAGCGCGACGGGCAGGTCACCGTGGCGAACGAATTGCCGCAGGCGCAGCAGCAGCAGCAGCAGCAGGGCAACCCGCAGCAGCGGGAACAGACCGCGCGCTCCGAGGAAATCATCAATTACGAGATCTCCAAGACCACCCGGACGGAGATCATCGAGGGTGGCCGCGTGAAGCGCCTCTCGGTGGCGGTGCTCGTGGATGGCGTCTACACCCCCGGCCAGGGTGGCGCGGAGGCGAGCTACCAGCCCCGATCCTCCGAAGAACTGGAGCGAATCGCGGCCCTCGTGCGCTCGGCGATCGGTTTTGATCGCAATCGCGGCGACCAGATCGAGGTGATCAATCTGCGCTTCGCCGAAGGCTTCCCGATGGTGGATGGCAAGCAGCCGACCCTGCTGGAGCAGCTCATCGCTCTTTCCAAGGAGGATGTTCTGCGCCTCGTCGAACTTGCGATCTTCGGCATCCTCACCCTGCTCATCACCCTGCTCGTTATCCGGCCACTGCTCCGCCAGATGGGAATCGGGGTCAATCCGGGCCTCGTCGGGGCGGGTGGCGCAATGATAGCGAACGGCGCTTCGGCGGAAGGCGGCCAGACGCTGGCGCTGCCGGCGCCTGGCCAGGAGGCCGCGGCCAACAGCATCTCCGGCGCCCTCGCGGCCGCCAATTCCAACCAGCAGCAGTCCAACATAAGCCAGCTGACTCAGAACCTGCGACCGGGCGTCATCGACCAGCTGGGGCAAATCGTCCAAGAAAATCCGGGTGAGACCGTTGCCATCGTCCGGCAATGGATTTCCCAACCGCGCTGATCCCAGAACGAGAGAAGACGGACAGGAGCTGACCCATGGCCAAGCCCTCCACAGAAGTCACCGCGGCATCCGCACCGAAGGGCGACCTCACGCGCTTCCTCTCCGGGCCGGAAAAGGCCGCGATCATCCTGTTCGTGCTGGGCGACAAGTATGGCGGCCCCATCTGGAGCGCGCTCGACGAGGACGAAATCAGGCAGGTCTCCCGCGCCATGTCCCGCCTCGGCTCGGTGACGGCGGACGCGGTCGAGCAGCTCGTGCATGAATTCGTGTCAATGATGGCCACTGCCGGCGCGGTGACGGGCGACTACGACCGCACCGAAGCCCTGCTCATGAAGATCCTTCCACAGGAGAAGGTCTCGGCCCTGATGGACGAGATCCGCGGCCCGGCCGGACGCAACATGTGGCAGAAGCTCGGCAACGTCCAGGATCAGGTGCTCGCCAACTACCTCAAGGGCGAATATCCGCAGACCGTCGCCGTGATCCTGTCCCGCCTGCGCTCGGAGCATGCGGCCCGCGTTCTCGCGCTGCTGCCGCATGAATTCGCGCTCGAGGTCGTCACGCGCATGCTCAACATGGAGCCGGTGCAGAAGGAAGTGCTTGATCACATCGAGGAAACGCTGCGCACGGAATTCATCTCGAACCTCTCGATCACGCAGCGCCGCGACAGCCACGAGATGATCGCCGAAATCTTCAACTCGTTCGACCGGCAGACCGAAAGCTGGTTCCTTGCCGCGCTCGACGAGCGCAATCGCGAGGCGGCGCAGAAGGTCCGCTCGCTGATGTTCACCTTCGAGGATCTCTCGAAGCTCGATCCGGGCTCGTGCCAGACCCTCATCCGCTTCTCGGACCGCGACCTGCTCGCGACCGCGCTCAAGGGTGCGGCGCCGTCGATGAAGAAGTTCTTCTTCCAGCAGATGTCGAGCCGCGCCGTGAAGAACCTCGAGGAGGCCATGGCCTCGCGTGGTCCGGTGCGTCTGAAGGAAGTGGACGAGGCGCAGACGCGCATCGTGTCGCTCGCGAAGGAACTCGCCTCGAAGGGCGAGATCACGATCGCGAAGAACCGCGCCGAAGACGAACTGATCTACTGAGCAGGCAAAAGCGATGGCCGAAACACGCAACGCCTTCAACTTCCAGCGGGACTTCAGCCAGGCGGCGGCAACCTCGATGTATCTGGAGAAGGGCGCCCATCTGCCGGTGCCCCATGCCCAGCATACCCGGCTGCTGGAGCAGGCCCATCAGGAAGCCTATGCGCGCGGCCTGCAGGATGGTCGCCAGCAGCAGCGCGACGACGAGGCCAATCGCATCGCCGAAGCCCTGGCGCAGATCGCGAACCAACTGCGTTCGGCTGATGAACAACTGCGCTCCAGCGAGGCCGATTCACGCAAGGAGGCGCTGTATTTCGCGCAGGTCTTCGCGCGCAAGCTTGCCGGAAAACTGGTCGAGCAGATGCCGGTAGCACCCATCGAGGCGACCGCGCGGGCGATCCTCAACGACCTGCGCGGCGCCCCGCATGTGGCGGTGCGCGTGGAGCCTTCGCTGGTGGATGACGTCAAGTCCCGCCTCGTATTCCTGCTGCGGGAAAACGGCATCAATCTCAAGCTCTTCGTCTTTCCCGATCCTGCAGTTCGCTCCGGTGATTGCCGCATCGAATGGGCAGAAGGCGGGATCGTGCGCGAGCGCGAGAAACTGGAATATCTCATCGAGCAATCGCTCGACATCGTGCTGAAGCGCGGTGCGCCCTGACCATCCGAGACCACGAACAGGAGTTCGCCCCATGTCCACCGAGAGTATGCTTCCCCTGAGCGATCTGGAATCGACCGCCGAACTCGTTGCGGCCACCTATGGCGCGGATGGCGAGCAACCCCCGAGTGCGAAGACCGCGGCTGATCTCGAACATGTCTTCGATGTGCCGGTCCAGGTCTCGGCTGTGCTGGGACGCACCAAGATGGGGGTGGGCGACCTCCTGCGCGTGACCCCCGGCCACATCCTCGAACTCGACCGGCGGGTGGGCGAGGCGATCGACATCTTCGTGAATGACCGCCTGGTGGCACGCGGCGAAGTCGTGCTCGTGGACGACAAGCTCGGCGTGACGATGACTGAAATCATCAAGAGCGACCGCTGAGGCAACCCGCTGCGCGTATCCACGCGCAGCAAGAACGAATGAAGGAGAACGGCCATGCGGCTTCTCATCGTGGGAATCCTGCGCGGGGAACTCATCACCGCCGCCAAGATCGCGCGGGAACGCGGTGCCTCCGTGGCGCAGGTGGATGGCGTGGAAGCGGCCCTTTCGCATCTCCGGCAGGGCAAGGGCGCCGATCTTCTGATGGTCGATGTGCAAATCGACATCCGCGCCCTGTGCGAGGGATTGGCGGCCGAGCACATGACGGCGCCCATCGTGGCCTGCGGCGTTTCGAACGACAAGCGCGCCGCCGTGATGGCGATCGACGCAGGCGCCAAGGAATATATTCCCCTTCCGCCCGATCCCGAACTCATCGCGGCCGTGCTGGAAGCTGTCAGCCGCACCGAGACCTCCATCATCTTCCGCGACGAGAGCATGGCGCGCGTCGTCCAGCTCGCGAAGCAGATCGCGGGCTCGGATGCCTCCGTGCTCATCACCGGCGAGTCGGGCGTCGGCAAGGAAGTGATGGCGCGCTTCCTCCACGAGAAATCGAAGCGGGCCTCGAAGCCTTTTGTCTCTGTGAACTGCGCGGCCATCCCCGACAACCTGCTCGAAAGCGAGCTGTTCGGCCACGAGAAGGGAGCCTTCACAGGAGCCATCGCCCGGCGCATCGGCAAGTTCGAGGAGGCCGATGGCGGCACGCTGCTGCTCGATGAAATTTCCGAAATGGAAGTGCGCCTGCAGGCCAAGCTGCTTCGCGCCATCCAGGAGCGGGTCATCGACCGCGTGGGCGGCCAGCGCCCGGTGCCGGTCGATATCCGCATCATCGCGACCTCGAACCGCAACCTCCTCGAACATGTGAAGGCCGGGCATTTCCGCGAGGACCTGCTCTATCGTCTGAACGTCGTGAACCTGAAGATCCCCGCGCTCCGCGAGCGCCCGGCGGACATCATCGAACTCGCCGGCCATTTCGCGAAGAAATACGCGCAGATGAACGGGCTGCCCAATCGCGTCATCAGCCATGATGCGAAGCGCCTGCTTCTCGCCAATCCCTGGCGTGGCAATGTACGCGAACTCGAGAACACCATCCATCGCGCGGTTTTGCTCTCGATGGGGTCGGAAATCGCTCCGGAAGCGATCCTCACGCCCGAAGGCGAAAGCCTCGCGCAGACCGCATCCGATGCCACCGCCCGCAAGGCAGCGGAACTGGCCGAGGCCGCGACGCGCGCCCTGGTGGGCCGCACCATGGCGGATGTCGAGCGCGAGCTGATTCTCGATACCCTCGACCATTGCCTCGGAAACCGCACCCATGCGGCGAAGATCCTCGGCATTTCGATCCGCACCCTGCGCAACAAGCTCAACGAATATTCAGCCGACGGCCTCGCTGTTCCCGATCCGGGCACCGCGCGTGTGTCGATGGCGTGAAGCGACCATTCGGGAGGGCATTCAGGGGCCGGACAGGAAGCTGTCCGGCCCCTCGCATTTCGGGGCACCGCCCCCGATCGTAACCTCCCTTTAACCATCCACCCGGCAAAAATTGCCTGGCACGGGAACGCGCGCGAGAACGCGGCGCGATTCGGGTTGCGCAACCGAGAAGCGAGGCAGGCATGAGCGACGTTCCCGCAGGCGGGCCAGGATCTTCCAATCCCTTCGCCGGGTTAGGCTCCACCATCACGGCCAAGGAATTCGGCGCGGTCATGCGCCGTTCCGACATCGTCATGGCGATGGGCGTGCTGACAATCCTCGTCGTGATGATCGTGCCCTTGCCGGCTTTCCTGCTGGATCTGTTCCTGGCCTTCTCGATCATCCTGTCCGTGCTGATCCTGATGACGGCGCTGTTCATCGCGGCGCCGCTGGAATTCTCGGCCTTCCCGACAATCCTGCTCATTGCCACGATGCTCAGATTGGCGCTGAACATCGCCACGACGCGCCTCATCCTCACGCATGGGCATACGGGAACGGGGGCCGCCGGCCACGTCATCGAAAGCTTCGGCACTTTCGTGATGGGCGGCAATTTCGTCATCGGGCTGATCGTCTTCATCATCCTGGTGATCGTGAACTTCGTCGTCATCACCAAGGGTTCGGGGCGAATCGCGGAAGTCGCGGCGCGCTTCAGCCTTGACGCGATGCCCGGCAAGCAGATGGCGATCGACGCCGACCTTTCCGCCGGTCTCATCGATCAGGACGAGGCGAAGGCCCGCCGCAAGGCGCTGGAGGACGAAAGCTCCTTCTACGGCGCGATGGACGGTGCCTCGAAATTCGTGCGCGGTGATGCCATCGCCGGCATTCTCATCACCTTCGTCAATGTCATTGCCGGCATCATCATCGGTGTGGCGCAGATGGGCATGGATTTCTCCTCCGCCGCCCGCACCTACACCCTTTTGACGGTCGGCGACGGCCTCGTGACCCAGATCCCGGCGCTGATCGTCTCCACCGCCGCCGGCCTCCTCGTTTCGAAGGCGGGTGTCACCGGTGCCGCCGACAAGGCGCTCACCAAGCAGCTCGCCTCCGTGCCCAAGGCGCTGGGCATGTCGGCCTTCGTGATGGTCATCATCTCGCTGCTGCCGAACATGCCGATGCTGCCCTTCCTCGGCCTTGCAGCCGGCGCGGTCTACATGGCCCTGCGCCTGCAGCGCCAGCAGCAGCTCGACACCCTGAAGGAACAGGCCCAGGCCGTGATGGAGCAGGCCGCTGCCCAGGCGAAGCCTTCCGAGGAGCCCGTGCAGGATGCTCTGCGCCTCGACGAGCTGCGCATCGAGATCGGCTATGCGCTGCTGCCTCTGGTGCAGGGGCAGAACGGCGAGGACAGGATCACCGACCAGATCAAGGCCCTTCGCCGCACGCTCGCGGCCGAGATGGGCTTCCTGCTGCCTTCCGTGCGCCTCGTGGACAACGTGCAGCTCGAATCGAACCAGTATGTCATCAAGCTGAAGGAGATCGAGGCCGGTGGCGGCGTCGTCTTCCCGAACCAGTACATGGCGATGGACCCTTCGGGCGGGCAGGTACAATTGCCGGGCGCGCATATGCTGGAACCGACCTTCGGCCTGCCGGCGACCTGGATCGACGAAGCCCTGCGCGACGAAGCGCAATTGCGCGGCTACACCGTGGTCGACCCGGCCACGGTCATCGCGACGCATCTCACCGAGGTCATCAAGAACAACATGAGCGAGCTGCTCTCCTTCGTGGAGGTGCAGAAGCTCCTGAAGGAACTCCCCAAGCCGCACCAGGAACTGCTGAAGGAATTCGTGCCGGGCCAGCTTTCCACCACCGGCGTGCAGCGCATCCTGCAATTGCTGCTGGCGGAGCGCGTTTCGATCCGCGATCTCGGCACCATTCTGGAGGCGACCGCGGAAGTGGCGGGCGCGCTGCGCGATCCGCGCATGATCGTCGAGCATATCCGCACCCGCCTCGCCCGGCAGATCTGCGCGCAGCATACGGGCCCAACCGGCCAGCTCGCGCTCATCACGCTCTCGCCGGCCTGGGAAGATGCCTTCGGCTCCTCGCTCATCGGCGAGGGCGAAATCAAGCATCTCGCCATGCAGCCCTCGCGCCTGCATGATTTCGTGATCGCGCTGCGTGACCGCTTCGAGGAGGCGGCCAAGCTCGGTGAGATGCCGGTGCTCGTGACCTCGAACGCCATTCGGCCTTACGTGCGGATGGTGGTCGAGCGCTTCCGCCCGCAGACGGCCGTCATCGCGCAGGGCGAGATCCACCCCAGCGCACGGCTGAGGACCGTGGGTTCGGTTTGATCGGGATCAGGCGGGAGGCGGGCTTGCCGCGCTTTCCGCCTCTCCCTTCCGTTTCGCGAGCTGCCCGCGTTCAAAGAGCAGCACCACGGGAATGGACAGCGCCAGCGGGATCAGCAGGTAGAACAGCCGCCAAACGAGCAGGGCGGCAAAAACCTCGGTCGCCGGAATGCCGGGCATCACTTTCAGGAACACCGCCTCCATCACGCCCACACCCCCCGGAACCTGGAAGAGAAGGCCGGCCGAGAACGAGAGCAGGAACGCGCCGAGCACGATGAAGAAGCCGGGGTTTCCCTGCTCCGGCAGCGCGAAATAGATGATGCCGGCAGCACCCAGAAGCTCCATCGGGGCCGCGATCCACTGCCGCCAGACAATGTGCAGGCCGGGATATTCCAGCTTGAAGCCCCGGATCACGAGAGGCTGGAACTTCAGCCACGAGCCGATGGTGTAGAGCACGCAGAAAGCCAGCATGGCGAGCCCGATGATCCGGATGATGCTCTCGGAGAGCGGGGCCAGCGGCCTCACGATATGGGGCTCGAAGGTCAGAACCAGTCCGCCCAGCACGATGGTGCCGAAAGCGAAGGTGAAGGAGCAAAGCGCCACCAGCACCGCGACTTCCGGGGCGCTCAGCCCCTTCGAGGTGTAGGCGCGGTAGCGCACCATGCCGCCCGAGAAGACCGAACCGCCGATATTATGCGAGATCGCATAGGTCACGAAGGAGCAGGTGGTGATGAAAAGCCAGGAAATTCCCTTCTGCCGGTTGAGATGGATCAGCGCGATCCGGTCATACCAGGCGAGCGCCCAATAGGCGAAAAGCGTCGAGAGCCCGGCCAGCAGATAGCCCTGCATGGGAATGGCCGCGAGCTTCAGGCCGATCTGGCTTGCGATGATCGACAGGCTTTCCAGAAAGCCGGCATGGTCGATGCGGGCCAGCAGGTCCGGATCCGCTGCGGCCTTGGCATCCTGCACCGCTTCGAGCCGCAGCTTCTTGTAGAGCAGATCCAGCGACCAGATAACCGCCGCGAGGCCAATCAATGGCCAGAAGAAATCCTTGACCCGCTTCATCACTGCCCCATCCTGCGCCCCTGGCGCGAACCCTGCTGCTCAACTGCCCGACCGGATTGGCGAAGGCAAGCTCTACCCGCATGTTCCTGCGCTGCTGCCGGCGGATGACGGGCCACAACATCACAGGAGACAGGCAAGCCCATGCTGAGCGACGGTTATCACTTCCTGCCGCCGGGGCGGCTCGCGGTCTTCACGATGTTCCTGCGCCACCCGCTCCGCAACGTTCCGCAACCCGCCTCGTTGCCGGACGGCTTCCGGCTGGAGCGGATTTCCGGCGATGAGATCCGCCGCTATCGCCAGCTCTTCCGGGCCATCGGGCAGGACTGGTTGTGGTTCGGCCGCCTGAAACTCGACGATGCCGCGCTGGCAAGCCTGCTGTCGCATGCGGACCATGAGGCCATGATTCTCGTGGACCGGCAAGGTGATTGCGGCCTTGTGGAACTTGATTTCCGCGAAGATGAACCGGAGCTGGTCTATTTCGGGCTGCTGGAGCGGCTCATCGGCCAGGGTTTGGGGCGCGCGCTGGCGGAAATGGCCCTTGCGCGTGCCGCCGAGCGCGGAGCCCGCTCGCTCATGGTCCACACATGCAACTTCGATGCACCGGGTGCGCTGGGCTTCTACCGCAAGATGGGCTTCGACCCTTTTGCGAACGCGCTGGAATTCTTTCCCGACCCACGGCTCGACGGCACCCTCCCGAGGGAGGCCGCAGCGCATGTTCCGCTCATCGAACGCTGAGGCTCAGAGCCGCCCGGCTGCAAACCGCATGCGAGCCGCGATGCGATCGGTCTCGATCTGGTCACGCAGCGCCATCTCGGCTCGCTCCGTCGCCTTTTCGCGATCCTCGAGGATTTCGACCTTCTTGAGTTCCTCGAAGGCTTCGCTCAGCGCGGCCTTTGCATCCTCGAGCTGGCCCTGAAGATCGGCCGCCGATTGCAGAAGGTTGTCGCGCCTGGTGCGCGCGGCTTTCGCATAGGTGGGATAGGCAAAATGGGCGGGGTCGGACAAGCCGGCCTTGCGCTCCTCGCCTTCGATTTCCCGGTCCAGATCGGTTGCCATGCGCTGGAAATCCGCGATCATCGATTCGATCTGCGAAACGCGCCGGCGCTTTTCATCGACGTGGAACCGCTTCAGACGGATCAACGTATCGCGCGACTTCATGGTCCTGACTACTCCTTGACCGGCCCCGAGTTACGCCGGGGCTGACCGGGAGAAAGCCTGCTGCTATTCCCCCAGCCGATTAACGATATCCGCGAGACGACTATAGCTTTCGCCGAGGGAGGTTGATTCTTCCTTACCTTGGGAAAGAAAACCTTCGAGTTCCGGATTCGCGTCAATCGCGCGGTCCACTTCCGGGGTCGTTCCCTTGCGGTAGGCGCCGAGGCGGATGAGTTCCTCCATATCCGCATAGGTGGCCATGAGGTTCCGCGCCTTCACGATGGTCGGCAGGTAAATCGGGTCTGCCGCGCGCGGCATGGTGCGCGAAACGCTCTTGAGCACGTTGATGGCCGGGTAGCGCCCGCGCTCGGCGATCCGGCGCTCCATCACGATATGCCCGTCGAGAATGCCGCGCACCGCATCGGCCACCGGCTCGTTGTGGTCATCGCCGTCGACCAGCACGGTGAAGATGCCGGTGATGGTGCCCGACCCTTCCTCGCCCGGCCCCGCGCGCTCCAGCAGGCGCGGCAATTCGGCGAAAACGCTTGGCGTGTAGCCCTTGGTCGTCGGCGGTTCGTTGACATTGAGGCCGATATCCCGCTGCGCCATGGCAAATCGGGTGATGGAATCCATCATGCAGAGCACGTTCATCCGCTCATCGCGGAAGAACTCGGCAATCGCCATGGTGAGATAGGCCGCCTGCCGGCGCATCAGGGCCGGCTCATCCGAGGTCGCGACCACGACCACCGAGCGCGCGAGGCCTTCCTCGCCGAGATCGTCCTGCAGGAATTCCTGCACCTCGCGGCCGCGCTCGCCCACAAGGCCGACCACCGAGACATCGGCCGAGGAATTGCGCGCGAGCATGGAGAGCAGCACGGATTTGCCCACGCCCGAGCCGGCGAAGATGCCCATGCGTTGACCGCTGCAGCAGGTCAGGAAGGCATTGAGCGCGCGCACGCCCAGATCAAGCGGCGCGCCGACGCGCTGTCGCCTGTGCGCGGGCGGGGGCTCGTTCCGGAAATTGTAGGGGCGTGGGCCCGGCCGCAGCGGGCCCTTGCCATCAATCGGGCGGCCGAAGGCATCCATCACCCGGCCGCGCCAGGAATGATCGGGGCGGATCGCCGCGCGGCGGCTCACGACATGCGCGGGGCAGCCCCGGCGCAAGCCCTCCACATTCGCAAAGGGCATTGCGATCGCGCGGCCTGAATCGAAGCCCACCACCTCGCAGAGCACCGGCTCGGAGCGGTCGGTCTCGATGGAGACGAGCCCGCCCAGTTCCATATGGCCAAGGGGGCCGACGATTTCGATCGTCAGCCCGCGCACCGCGCCCACGCGGCCATAGACCATGTGTTCGGGCAGCTCGTCGATCAGGCCTTGAAGGGTCTGTCCGGACATTGTCGCTCCGCTGCGCGCGGACCCCTGGGCCCGCAATCCCGTTGCGCTGATGGGGTGATTCGCGTCCAAGATTCGCATGATTTTGGAATATGCGACAGTCGGAAGCCTTGAACGGCTGGGGAGGAGGCGATGCGCTGCCCCGGGCTGATCTTGACGGATGGGTGTGCGGCCGAGGCGAAATCGCGAATCTGTTGAATCGCTTGGGGAGAATTTCTGAGAAGGTGAATCAAAAGGATAAGCCGCTGCGCAAAACTTTATAAATTGCTCCTGAGGTTAGATTAATCGGTTCCTCCGTGTGGCAAGCTTGCCTTAACGAATTACCATTTGTTAACTCTTCGGGCTTATCTTTGTTGAGAAGTTAATCGCTCCCGGGTGGCGGTCCGTTCCGCGCGCCGGTGGCGGATGCCAACCGTGACGGAAGCTGGGGTTTCGAAACATGCGCGTGCTCCTCATCGAAGACGACAGCGCGACGGCCAAGAGCATCGAGCTGATGCTCAAGAGCGAGAATTTCAACGTCTACCTCACGGATCTCGGCGAGGAAGGGATCGATCTTGGCAAGCTCTACGACTACGACATCATCCTTCTGGATCTGAACCTCCCGGATATGTCGGGTTATGAGGTTCTGCGCTCGCTCCGCGTCGCGAAGGTCAAGACTCCGATTCTGATCCTCTCGGGCATGGCGGGCATCGACGACAAGGTGAAGGGCCTCGGCTTCGGTGCTGATGATTACCTCACCAAGCCGTTCCACAAGGACGAACTGGTGGCGCGCATCCACGCCATCGTTCGACGCTCCAAGGGCCATGCGCAATCGGTGATCTCGACGGGCGATCTCATCGTCAATCTCGACCAGAAGACCGTTGAAGTCGGCGGGCACCGCGTGCACCTCACCGGCAAGGAATACCAGATGCTGGAGCTGCTCTCGCTCCGCCGCGGCACGACGCTGACCAAGGAAATGTTCCTCAATCATCTCTATGGCGGCATGGACGAACCGGAACTCAAGATCATCGACGTGTTCATCTGCAAGCTGCGCAAGAAGCTCGCGAATGCCTCGGGCGGCCGCAACTATATCGAGACGGTCTGGGGCCGTGGCTATGTTCTGCGCGAGCCCACCGACGCGGACGAAAAAATCCCCGCCTGATCCCGGCTGATCCTCCAGGAATTCGAAACCCGCTTCCTCCGAGGCGGGTTTTTTATTGGGCGGGCCGGGGCGGCCGACATGAAAAAGCCGGGCTTTGCCGCCCGGCTCCCTGACCGGCTCCCTGAATGGCGAGCGGATGGCCGGCGTCAGGCGCCCGCGATGCGAAGCTCCGGCTTCTGAACCGGCGCCGGCACGAGCAGCATGCGCTCTCTCGCGTGGCTCACGAAGCGCTCGGTGACTCCGAAGGTCGATTCCGCACCGCCCAGCAGCAGGAACCCATCCGGCGCAAGCCGGCTTGCGAGCTTGTCGAACACCTTCGAGCGCGTGAGGCGATCGAAATAGATCAGAACATTTCGACAGAAGATGGCATCGAAGGTCCCGAGCGGACGCGGATCATCCATCAGGTTGAATCTCTGGAAGCTCACGCGGCGCACGACATCGTCGGAGATCTTCCAATTGTCGCCCTGCTTCTGAAAAAACTGCAGCAGCAGCTTGGTGGGGAGGCCGCGCTGCACTTCGAACTGGTTGAAAAGGCCGGCCTTGGCCTTCGAGAGGATCGCTTCCGAGATGTCGGTCGCGACAATCTCGACCTGGCGGCTGCCGATCCTCGCGCGCATCTCGTCGAGCAGCATCACGAGCGAAAACGGTTCCTGCCCCGAGGAGCAGGCAGCGCACCAGATGCGGATCGTCTTTTCCGGCGAGCGGCGCTGATGCAGCTCCGGCATGATGACATCGCGGAAATGGTCGAAGGGCTGGCGGTCGCGGAAGAAGAAGGTCTCGTTGGTCGTCAGAGCATCGATGATGCGCTGCTGCAAACGGCGGTCCCCGGTCTCGACCCGGCGCAGGAGATCGTCGAGGCCGGCGATATTCTCCTCGCGCAGAACCGGCGCGAGGCGGGCCTCCACGAAATAGGCCTTCTCCGGCGTCAGCACGATACCGGCCGCCTGCTTGATGAACTCGATCGTCTTCTGGATCGCATGGATGCTCATGCTGCATTTCCTTCCACCAGAGACTGCGCGAGTTCCCCGAGCTTCTCGGGCGGCAATTGGGCTGCGGCAAGACCTGCCTCGGCGATGCTGCCGGGGATGCCCCAGACCACGCTCGATGGCTCGTCCTGCACGATGACATTGGCGCCGCGCTGGATGAGATCCTGCGCACCACTCGTTCCGTCCCTGCCCATGCCCGTGAGCGCAATGGCCAGCGCATCGGCACCGAAGCAATCAGCGGCGCTCGCGAAAAGAAGGTCAATCGAGGGCCGCCAGGGCCCGCGCGCTTCCGAGGGCAGCATGGTCAGGATCATCTGTCCGTCCGACTGGCGGCGGATCACCGTGTGGCAACCGCCGGGCGCGAGGTAGATCGCACCGGCTTTCAGCGGCTTGCCCTCGGCGGCCTCACAGGCCGGAAGCCCGACATGCTGCTTGAGATGGCTCGTAAAAATCGCGCCGAAAATCGGCGGCATGTGCTGGGCGATGACGATCGGTATGCGGCTGGCCACGCGCGGCATGTGGCTCAGCAGGCTCACCAGCGCCTGCGGGCCGCCGGTGGATGCGCCGATGACAATCACCTTCGGCCGCGTTTTCTCCAGGGGGCGGGCACCGGCGGAGACGCGGCCCGGATGAGCCGCAGCCGGCACCGCCACCGAAGCGGGTGAAGGGGCCGGCCGGGCAACGACACGACCGGCGGAGGAGGTGCGGGCGAAAAGCGCGCTTGAGGAAGCGGGTGCCGGCGCGGGCGTCGGGCGTGGAGTCGGAGGCACCTGCTGCTGGCGCATCGCGGCACGAATGCCGCCCACGGCCAGCACCTTGGCGATGAGCGCCTGTCGGAAATCCGCCGAGGTGGAAACCTCGCGGTGGTTGGAGGGCTTCGGCAGGTAATCGGTCGCGCCCTTCATCAGGCAGCGCATCGTCATCTCGGCGCCATGCACCGAGAGCGAGGAGACCACGATGACGCGCGTGCCCGGCGATTTCGACAGGATCAGCGGCAGGGCGGTAAGGCCGTCCATATCCGGCATGTCGAGATCGAGCAGGATGATCCGCGGCTGGAGCATCGGCAACGCCTCGATGATCTCACGACCCGAGCGGAAGGTTCCGGCGACCTCGATGGCCGGCGTCTCCGAGAGCCAGCGCGAGAGCAGGCCTCGCACGACAACCGAATCGTCCACGACCGCGACGCGAACGCGAGGCGGTGCCATGGCCATCGGCTGTCTTTGCGGCAAGGCCAGCATGCGTGAGGCTCCGGGTAAAAAGGCGAAGGCGAGAATTTGGCCGGGCGGCAATCAGGCCGCGAGCAGGCCCACTTCAGTGAATTTCGAGGTCAGGATGTCCTTGTCGAAGGGCTTCATGACATATTCGTCCGCGCCGGAATCCATGGCCTTGGCGATATGCGCCACATCGTTCTCGGTGGTGCAGAACACCACTTTCGGGTGCGCGCCGCCCTCCATCGTGCGGAGTTTCACCAGGAACTCGTAGCCGTCCATGTTCGGCATGTTCCAATCGAGCAGGATGGCATCCGGCATGCGATTGGTGCAGGCGAGAACGGCTTGCTGACCGTCTTCTGCCTCGGCGATTTCAAAATCGAGTCCTTCGAGAATGCGTCGCGCGACTTTGCGGATGACGGAGCTGTCGTCCACCACGAGGCAATAGGTCATTGCAGGTCTCCCGTTCAGGCGGCTTGCAGGGTCATGGAATCGAGCAGCGTCTGCAGATCGACCTCGATCAGCAGGTCCCGCTCGAGTTTGTGAACACGCCGGGTGTATCGCGCCCATGTATGGCCCATATTCGCCGGCATCGGCTCCGACGAATCGGAAGTCAGAGACAGCACGTCGCCGATTTCATCGACGACAAGGCCGAAGACCTCGCCGTTCCATTCCACGCCCACGGCCATGGTATCGCCGCCCTTGGATTGGCGATCGCCCGTGCGCGAGCCGAGCAGGGCGCCCAGATCGAGGATCGTCACGATGTGCCCGCGCAGGTTCACAAGCCCGGCGACGGCCCGGCCGCCGCGCGGCACCGGCGTCATCCGCGTGATGGCGAAGACATCGCGCACGGCGGTGATCGGCAGGCCGATCATCTGGCCTTCGATGGTGACGCTGATGAGCTGGGTTTCGTTATCGATCATGACGTCGTTGCGCATCCGGTTTTCGCCAATCATGCCGCGACCTCCCAACCCTGCATGCCGGTCCGGGCTTCGCCGATGGCGGCGAGCAGGCCCTGGCGGTCGAACTTGCCGACGAGGTCATGCAGCCCGGCACCCTTGGCTTTCTGGATGACGCGCGGACCACCCCGCGTCACCGCTCCGACCACGCCCGGCGGGCGGGCCAGCTCGTCCGACAGTTCCTTCACGAAGGTGAAGGCTTCCTCGCCGGGATGGTCGAGATCGAGCACGATCACGCCCGGCTTGCCCTTGGCGATGGCATGTCGCGCGGCCGCAAGGCTCGGAACCACGTTGATGGTGTAGCCGGCATTCTGGAGCAGCGGCGCGAAGAGGGCGCGGAAGAATTCCGAACTCTCCACCACCAGCACATCCGGGCCACCGGCCGGGCCTGCCACCTGCTGCTGCCCATGTTCAGGTGCCACGAGCTCGGAGACATCGATGATGTCGACCGCGTTGCCCTCGATGATCGCCGCACCCACCGTGCCCGGCGTCGCATGCGTCGTGTCGATCGTGAAGGCGACTTCGACGACGTCCACGATCTCGTCCACCGCCATGCCGATCTCGCGATCTGCCTGGTGGAAGACCAGCACAGGCTGGCGCGATTCCGGCTCGAGGCCTTCCATGCCGCCATAGCCGAGGATGGGCATCAGCTTGCCGCGATATTGCGTGACCGCCTTGCCGCCGGCATCCTCGATCTTCGAGCGTTCGAATTCCTCCAGACGGCCGATGAAGGAGAGCGGAATCGCCTTGAGGCCTCCAACGCCGCCCGCCTTGAAGAGCAGCAGCAGCGAACGCTCGCCATTGGCATGCTGGTCGGCCGAAAGATCGTTGTCGTTCTGCGCGACGTTCTCGCGCGAGCCGGTATCGAGAATGCTGCGGGCAATGCCGGCCGGTTCGAGGATCAGGATCACCGAACCGTCGCCGAGGATGGTCGCACCCGAATAGACCGACATGTGCCTGAGCTTCGAGGAGATCGGCTTGACGACGATTTCCTCGGTCTGGTGGATCGCATCCACCACGATGCCGAAGCGTGACCCACCGACGTGGCAGACGACGACGAGGCAATTGTCCTGCCCGGCGGCGTTCGTCTCGAGTGGAAGTTCGAGAACCTGCGCGACATCGACGACCGGCAGCAGGCGCTGGCGCAGGCGAAGCGTGGATTGGCCGTTGAGCTTCTCGATGCGGACATCGCCGTCATTCTGCGTGCGCACCAGTTCAGCCACCGCGATCTGCGGGATGGCGAAACGCTGTCCGGCCGCTTCCACGATGAGGGCGGAGGCAATGGCGAGGGTGAGCGGCAGCTTGATGGTGACCGCGAGGCCCTTTCCAGGCCGCGAGCGCAGATCAACCGAGCCGCCGACCTGCTCCACATGGCTGCGGACCACATCGAGGCCAACGCCACGGCCCGAGATGTTGGTGATCTTCGCGGCGGTCGAGAAGCCCGGCTCCATCACGAAGCGCAGGATCTGCTCTTCCGTCATCCGGGCCACGTCGGCTTCGGTCGTGAGGCCGTTGGCGATTGCCTTGGCCTTGACGCGGTTCACATCGATGCCGCGACCATCATCGGAGACTTCGCAGATGATGTAGCCGCTCTCCTGCGCCGCGCGCAGATGGATGGTGCCGGTGGCCGGCTTGCCGAGCGCCACGCGCTCGTCCGGCATTTCAAGGCCGTGATCCGCCGCGTTGCGCACCATGTGCAGCAGCGGATCGCGGATCATCTCCAGAAGCTGGCGGTCGATTTCGGTCTCCGCGCCGGACTGGATCAGTTCGATCTTCTTGCCCAGTTCGCCGGAGATGTCCCGAACGACCCGGGCGAGCTTGGTCCAGGCCGTGCCGATCGGCTGCATGCGGGTCTGCATCACCCCGTCCTGCAATTCGGCGGTGATGTGCGAAAGGCGCTGCAGCGGTGACTTGAATTCGGAATCGTCACGCTGGCGGGCGATTTCCAGCAGCTGGTTGCGGGTCAGCACCAGCTCGGAAACCATGGTCATCAGGCGATCGAGCGTGCCGACGGCCACGCGAACGGTCTGTTTCGAGATCGAATTGGCATGGGACTCGTTCTCGCTGCCTTCGCTGTCCGCGCGTGCCGCCGAAGCGACGGGCGCCGCGCTTGATGGCTGAGACGCGGCCATGGTTGGCTGAGACGCTGCTTCCGCCACGGGCGGGACTTCCACGCTTTCGAAGGGTGTTGGGCCCGGCGCTTCCCGGAAGGCGCGCTCCAGCTCGTCGAGGGTGACCTCGTCTTCCTTCAGCGGGCGCTCCAGCACCTGAAAGGCCAATGTGCCTGTGGTGTCGACCGGGAGATGCGGGGCAGAGGATTTCTGCGGGATGGCCGGCGCGGCCGCACCGGGCGCCATGGCTGCCGGCTCTTCCTTCGCCAGCGCCTTCAGAATGGCGATAAGGTCCTCGTCATCGCCCTCGGGCTCGTTGCCGGATTGCTCCAGCTCGGAGACGATGCCCTTGACCCGGTCGATGGTCTTCAGGATCATCGTGACCGCCGGAGCCGTGACGGGCTTGCCGTCGCGGAACTGGCTGATCACGTCCTCCGCCGCGTGGGCGAGACGCTCCAGGCGCGGCAGGCCGAGAAAACCGCATGTGCCTTTGATCGTGTGAACGAGCCGGAAAATCAGGGCCAAGGTGGCCCCATTGTTCGGATCGCGTTCGAATTTCACCAACTCGGCGTCGACGGTCTCGAGATGTTCAGACGTTTCGACAACGAAGTCGCGCAGAAGATCATCCATCGCGGGCAGGTCCGGGAAAGCCCCTGGGGGCGTTGATACTTCCGCAGACCCTGCCCGAGAACGGTTACCGATTGGTTGTGCTCAGGGCTTTCTTCCCGCCGGGCGGGCAAAAAAACTTCAGGTTGTGTTTCTGCGCCCTTATTTCGGGCTGGCGACAAGGCGCACGAGCCCGTCTTCGAGGCTGACATCCACCTTCATGCCCGAGGCCCGGGCGATTTCGCCGGTGTAGAAGAGCTGGAAGCCATGCGCATCCACGGCACCGCTCTCGCTCTTGCCCTGCAGCAGTTCGATGAGGTGCGGCGGGATCCGCGGCTTCGGCCCGCGCGCATCCACATGAAACACGGGGTTTTCGGCATCGCCTTCCATCCGCACCTCGATGGTGCCACCGATCGGAATGGAAGAAAGCGCGATGACCACGAGGTTCATCAGGAGCTTCACGCGGTTCTTTTCCACATAGAGCCGCGGCGTGTTCCAGGAGAGCTTCACCTTCTCATCCGCCACGAACTGCTCGGTGAGCTGCTGGGCATAACCCGTATCGACGGTCGAGCCGGCAGAACCCGCCGCACCGAAGGCGATGCGGGCGAATTGCAGGCGGGCGGAGGCCTGCCTCGCGCTCTTGCGGATCAAATCGAGCGCCATCTCGCGCGTTTCGGCACTGTCATCTTCATCGAGCAGTTCGAGGCCGTTCACGATGGCACCCACCGGGCCAACCGCGTCATGGCACACGCGACTGCAGAGCAGCGCCGCGAGATCGAGCGGGGTGAGATCGATGGTCTTGAGCGCTTCGTTCATGCTCTGCTTTCCTCGGCCGGCGGCGGAAAAGCGCGACCGGCCGTTCTGCACGGCCTTGCGAATCGCTTTGCCCCCGCGTTCTAATTCCAGTCTTTCCGCGTGATACATGGTGCACGCGCCTTCGCCAACGGGCAAGCGAGCCTTGCGGGAAGGGTTGGAACGAGGAAGGAACCGCCTTGCACTCGCCCGATGCGCTCGCGGCCGCGCTTGCCGAGATTGCCCGCAAGGCGGGGCGTGTTCTCGCCGGTTTTCATCCCTTGCGGCCCCGGCCGGTGCTGAAGGGGGATCAATCGCCGGTCACGGAAGCGGATCGGGCCTCTGAGGCGCTGATCCTCGAGGAAGTGGCGCGGGCCTTCCCGGCGCTGCCGGTGATCTCGGAGGAGAACCCCCGGAGCCATGGCGTTCAGGGCGGCGATGAGTTCCTGCTCGTCGACCCGCTCGACGGGACGAGGGCTTTCATTGCCGGCACGGCGGATTTCTGCGTCTGCATCGCTCTCATCCGGCGCGGCATTCCCGCGGCAGGGGTTCTGCACGCGCCGCTCGGGGATGAAACCTGGTGGGGGGCCTCTGAACTCTGGTCGGCGCGGGGGGCGCTGTCCCAGGCCAGGAGGCTGCCTCCGCGGCCCGTGCGTCCACCCGGCGAGAAGCCCGTGGCGCTTGCCAGCCATTTCCACGGCAATGCCGAGACCGACGACATTCTCGCGCGCTGCGGGGCATCCAGGATCATCCGCATGAGCTCGGCGCTGAAATTCGTGAAGCTGCTGACGGGCGAGGCCGATCTCTACCCGCGTCGCACGCGCACGATGCAATGGGATATCGCCGCCGGAGATGCCCTGCTGCGCGCGGCGGGTGGCGGATTGCTCGACGATCAGGGTCGCCTGCTCACCTATGGTCGAACCGCTGAAGGCTGGGTGGCGCCGCCTTTCATGGCCTATGGCCTATTGCCGGCTTCGGGGTCAGGGTGAAAGTTGGCGCTGGATATCTGGCCAGAGGCGCTCGGCTTCGCGCCGGAAACTGGCATTCGCCAGGAAACGCTCCCGGTTCTCGCTCCGGCGAAACAGGAAGAGCCGGCCCTCGACAATCGCGAAGAGATGAGGGTGGCCCGGCACCGGAACGCCACTGGCGACCATCACCGGATCATGGCCTCCGAGGGCCGGCAGGTAGGCTTCCGGGCTTTCGAGAAAAGCCACGCGGTTGCTCTCGGAGTTGAAGTGCCAGGCGATGCCGGCATGGATCGCGAGATGCTGTGGCGAGCCGGGGATCGGCCTTTGTTCGACGAAATACGCCACCGGATCGAAGCCCCCGATGGCCGCCCCGTTCCACGGATCAGTGACGATCTTCTCCTGCACCCGGAGACCTTCGGCCGCCAGAGGCAGGTTCGAAAGACCGGCCATGGTGAAGGCGATCGCCACTGCCTTGAGAACGTCGCAAACGCTTCGGAAACCTTGTATCAACACGAGACGCGGCAGAATGCGTGCGGTCCTAAGGTGCGGTTCTGCCCGTTCGAGGCGTCGGCAAGACATAGAGAGGATGATCATGATGCTCGGCTCCGGCAATTCTTTGCTTTGGCTCGAAGGGGCGAAGGGACACCGGACCGCTCGGTCCGCTGCAAGCCTCCTCGCCGCTATCCTTGCTCTTTTTGTCGCGCTATTTCCTTATCAAGCCGTTGCGCAATCGACGCGACAGGGCGACCGGCCCACTTTTGCGCCGCGCGAAGTGGTGAATGCCGGCCACAAATTCTTCGGAACCGTCTCGCGCGGGCTGGCACTCACGGTCGAGGAGGCCACGCGCCGCTGGGGCGAGCCGAACGGCTATATCCTGGGCCAGGAAGCCTCCGGGGCCTTCTTTGGCGGCCTGCGCTATGGCGAGGGCGTGCTCTACACGCGCAATGCGGGCGACCGGAAGGTGTTCTGGCAGGGGCCCTCGGTGGGTTTCGACTGGGGTGGCGAGGGCGCGCGCACCATGATGCTGGTCTACCGACTCCGACGGGTGGATGACATCTTTTCGCGCTTCGTCGGCGTGGATGGTTCAGCTTATTTCGTTGGCGGCTTTGGCATGACGGCGCTCACCGCACAGGAGATTCTGGTCGTTCCGATCCGCTCTCGCGTCGGAGCCCGGCTTGGGGTTAATGTCGGTTATCTGAAATTCACCGAAGAGCCGACCTGGAATCCATTCTAGGCCGCCTTGCCGGCGATAACCGATGAACAGGAAGGCGCGCGCCGCAGTTCATGATCGAGCCTCTGCTGTTCCTGATGCTCGGAATGCTGGTTGCGGCCTTCATCTGGCTGCTGCTCCTGCCGGCATTCTGGCGCCGCGCGACACGGCTCGCGCGTCGGGCCCTGGAACAACATCTCCCGCTCACCCCCAATGAGATCGCTGCGGAGCGCGACCGCCTGCGGGCGCGCTTCGCGGTGGAAATGGCGCTGAGCGCCCGCCGCGAGGAGAAGGCGCGAGCGGATCTGGTTGCGGCGCGGTCCGAAACCGGGGATCGGTTGCGCGCCGAAGCCGAGCATCTCGCCCATCTCTCCACGCGCGAGCGCCTCCTTGCCGATCGCGAAGTGGAACTCGCCGCCTTGCGCGACCAGCTCCGGAAATTCGAGACCGAACTCGCGGACCTGCGCGAGGCACGCCAGCTCGCCGAGACGACGATCATCGGGCTGCAATTGCAGTGCGACACGCTCACGGCCCGCCACAACGCCGCTCTGAACCTCGCCGAGGAGCGTAGGCTTCACCTTGAGGAACGCGGCTGCGAGGCCGAGAACCTGCGCGCGGCCCTGGCGGAAGAGAGCCGTCGCGCCGCCGATCTTCGCCATGAATTGCAGGCGCGCGAGATCAACTTGCGCGAGGCCGAGCGGCACGCGGCGACCCTCGAGAACGAGACAAAGCTGCTCCGCATCAAGCGGGGAGAGGCGAGCCTGGACGCCTCCATCGCCGGCCGCGAGGCAAGCCTTCGCGCAGGCTGAGGCCCCGGGCCGGGCTCGGCCTTGGTGAAAAGCAGGAAAAATATCCTGTTTTCGCTCAACTCACCTGAAACTTCATCGTTCTATGGGGCGAGCAAAAGGATTCTTGGGGCTTGCAGCTTTCCAGAACATGGGGGATGCTTTGATTCAATTCCCCGGATTGGCCGGAAGGCTTTTCCGAGAACTGACTGGAGAAGGACAGCCTATGCAGACGGGAACCGTGAAATGGTTCAACACCCAGAAGGGCTATGGCTTTATTCAGCCGGATGCCGGCGGGCCTGATGTTTTCGTGCATATCACTGCGGTTCAGCGTTCGGGGCTCGCTACTTTGAACGAAGGCCAGAAGGTCTCCTACGAGCTGATGACCGACCGCCGCACGGGCAAGACCGCCGCAGATCGCCTGCGCCCGGTCGAATAAGTCCTGCTCGGGGGCTGGACCGGTCCCCGATCCATGCCCGAGCGCCCGTTGCGGCGCCTTCGATCACCGGACCCAATGGTGCTCCGGTAACCCAGTCGTTGTTGATTTTCTTTCCGCGAGGCCCCTTTTGTGAGGCCGCTTTGGTCTGCGCGCGGACCGCTCGAATCAGGCATTGCCCTGCAGGAAGTTCATGGCCGCCTGCACGCCTCCGGGCTTGTGCGGAATGCCGGCGACGGCGAGGCCCATCTCCACGCCCGAGAGTGTGCCAGTCACCATCAGATCATGGAAATCGCCGAGATGGCCGATCCGGAACACCCGGTCCGCCAGGCGGCCGAGGCCGTTGCCGAGGCTCATGTTCGAGCGCTCGAGAATGATCTTGCGCAGATTATCCGCCGAATGGCCCTCCGGCAGGAAGACCGCCGTCAGCGATGACGAATAATCCGACGCTTTTGCGCAGACCGTCTCGAAGCCCCAGTGGCGCACGGCGCGGCGCGTGGCTTCCGCGGCGCGATCATGCCGGGCGAAGACCTGCGGCAGGCCTTCCTCCTCCAGCATGTCCAGCGCAACCTTCAGGCCCTGGAGCAGGTTTGTTGCCGGCGTGTAGGGGAAATAGCCTTTCGCATTGATCGCGATCATCTCCTCCCAATCCCAGAAGGAGCGAGCAAAGCGCGCGGCTTTCGAGGCCTTCAATGCCTTGTCGGAAACCGCGTTGAAGGACAGGCCGGGGGGCAGCATCAGGCCCTTCTGTGAACCGCCGACCGTGACATCCACGCCCCATTCGTCATGCCGGTAATCGATGGAGGCAAGCGATGAAATCGTATCGACCATCAGCAGGGCCGGGTGCTTCGAATGGTCGATCGCCCTCCGGATGGCAGCGATGTCCGAGACGCAGCCCGTGGAGGTCTCGTTATGGACGACGCAGACCGCCTTGATCTCGTGGTTCCTGTCGTCGCGCAGGCGCGCCTCGATGGCAGCGGCATCCGCGCCGGCTCGCCAGTCCGAGGGAATGAATTCCGCCTCGATCCCCAGGCGCCTGGCCATGCGGCTCCAGAGGGTCGCGAACCAGCCGGTCTCGAACATCACCACGCGGTCGCCCGGAGAGAGCGTGTTGACGAGCGCCGCTTCCCAGGCGCCGGTGCCGGAGGCCGGATAAATCACTACCGGATTCTTCGTGCCGAAGACGCCACGGATGCGAGAGAGCACATCCAGCCCGAGCTTGCCGAATTCTGGTCCACGATGGTCGATGGTCGGCTTGGCCATGGCCGCGAGAACAGGTAACGGTGTATTGGTTGGGCCGGGAATCTGGAGGAAGTGGCGACCGGTTACGATCATGGCAGGAAATCTCCGGGCTTCTTTTGGTGAAGGATGCGAGCCATTTGCTGGTTGTGTCGCCAGTTCCCGGTCCGAGCTGTTTAGAGCGGGCCTTCCCGTGTTTGTCATTTTGTATTTTGTATTATAAAAATCGTCAAGCGGGGCCGGCGCTGCAACCGCGCTTTCAATGGCTTCGTGAGACGTGGATCGGGAGGCAGGCATGGGTATTGTCGATCGGCGATCGAGCGCGGCCGCCATCCGCAATATCGCGCTGGAGCGGCGCCTCGGCAAGGCGCTGAAGGGCGAGGTCGCCTTCGACGCCTTCACGCGCGGCCGCTATGCCACGGATGCCTCGATCTACCAGATCATGCCGATGGGCGTCGTGTTTCCGCGCTCGACGCTGGATATTTCCGCGACCCTCGAGGTCGCGCGCGAACATGAGATGCCGGTGATCTTCCGCGGCGGCGGCACCTCGCAGAACGGCCAGCCCATTGGCCCGGGTCTGGTGGTCGATTGCTCCCGCCACTTCAACGGAGTCATCGATTATGATGCTGAAGGCCGACGCATGCGCGTGCAGCCGGGCATGGTGCTGGAGCGTCTCAACGCGCGCCTGCGGGCCGATGGCCTGTTCTTTCCCGTGGAGCCCTCCACCGCCTCGCGCTGCACCATCGGCGGCATGACAGGCAACAATTCCTGCGGCGCGCGCAGCCTTGTCTTTGGCAAGATGGTCGATCATGTGACGATGGTCGATGCGCTGCTCGCCGACGGTGCCGCGATGCGCTTCGAGCGTCGCGCCGCGATGGCGAACCAGCCGCTCGCGGATGCCATGCTGAATCTCGCCGAGCGCGAGCGCGCGGAAATCGAGATGCGCTACCCGAAGGTTCAGCGTCGCGTGGGCGGCTACAATCTCGATAGCCTGCTCCTGCCCGATGCCAATCTTGCGCATCTGCTGGTAGGGTCCGAGGGCACGCTCGCAGCCTTCACGGCGATCGAGTTGCAGCTCACGCCTTTGCCGAAGCATCGCGTCATGGGTGTCTGCCAGTTCCCCAGCTTCCGCTCCGCCATGGAGACGACGCGGCACCTCGTGGCGCTCGGACCGGCGGCCGTGGAGCTGGTGGATCAGAATGTGCTCTCGCTCGGAGCGGATATTCCACTTTTTGTGCGCACGCTTTCGCGCATCACCCGGGGGCGGCCGGATTGCCTGCTGCTGACCGAATTCGCGGGCGATGATCCGGATGCTTTGCGGGTGAATCTCCGCCGGCTCGATGAAGCCATGGCCGACCTCGGCTTCCCCGATGCGGTGGTCGAGGTGCTCGATGCCGGCTTGCAGAAGCAGGTCTGGGAGGTGCGCGAGGCTTGCCTCAACATCATGATGTCCATGAAGGGCGACGGGAAACCCGTTTCCTTCATCGAGGATTGCGCGGTGCCGCTGGAGCATCTCGCGGATTATACCGATGCCATGACGGCGTTGTTCGATAAACATGGCACGCGCGGCACCTGGTATGCTCATGCCAGCGTCGGCTGCCTGCATGTCCGGCCCATCCTCGACATGAAGACGGAAGCGGGCGTGCGCGCCATGCGCGCGATCGCCGAGGAGACAACCGAACTCGTGCGGCGCTTCAAGGGCTCCTATTCGGGCGAGCATGGCGATGGCATTTCGCGTTCGGAATTCATTGCGCCGATGTTTGGCGAGCGGCTCAGCCTCGCCTTCTCGGAAGTGAAGACCGCCTTCGATCCCGCGAACCGGCTCAATCCCGGCAAGATCGTCGCGCCGTTTCGGATGGATGATCGCCGGCTGATGCGGTTCGATTCCGAATATGCCACTGCGCTTCCCGCGGCAGCCGCGCTCGATTGGAGCGAATGGGGCGGCTTTGCCGGCGCGGTGGAGATGTGCAACAACAACGGCACCTGCCGCAAACGCAGCGGCGGAGCGATGTGCCCCTCCTTCCGCGTGACGGAGGATGAGGCGCATGTGACGCGCGGGCGCGCCAATGTCCTGAGACTCGCGATTTCCGGACAACTGGGACGCGATGCCTTCACCTCACCCGAGATGAAGGAGGCGATGAGCCTCTGCGTGGGCTGCAAGGCCTGCCAGCGCGAATGCCCGACGGGCGTCGACATGGCCAAGATGAAGATCGAGTTCCAGCATCATTACGCAGCGCGGCATGGTCCCGGCTTGCGCGATCGCCTCGTGGGCTGGCTGCCGCGTTATGCGCCGCTCGCGCAGCGTTTTCGCAGCATCGCCAATCTGCGCAACCGCCTGCCCCTTCTGCGGCATCTGATGGAACGCATGACCGGTTTCTCCGCTGAACGCCTGCTTCCGGAATGGCGTGAGCCCTGGCGCGAGGATGGTGCCTTCTCGACACCGGATGATGTGCGTGGCGATGGGCTCGATCTCGTGATCCTGGTCGACACGTTCAACCGGAATTTCGAGCCGGAGAATCTCGCATCCGCCATGCGCGTGCTCGGGGCAGCGGGCTATCGCCTGCATCGCGCGGAACCGGCGGAGGGGAAGCGTCCGCCCTGCTGCGGGCGCACCTTCCTTTCCGTGGGACAGGTGGCGGAGGCGCGGGCGGAGATGGAGCGGCTCGTTGCCACCTATGCGCCCCTTGTGGCGAAGGGCGCCCGGATCGTCGGGCTTGAACCTTCCTGCCTGCTGACCCTGCGAGATGAGTTGCGCGCGGTGAGGCCGGGCGCGGATGCGGCGGCCATCGGCAGGGCGGCGTTTCTGATCGAGGAGGTTCTCGCGGCCGATCTCGCGAGCGGTCGCGTGACGCTGCCGCTGGCGGACCAGCAGGGTCTCGTGGCGCATCTCCACGGCCATTGCCACCAGAAGGCGGCGGATGTCATGAGCGCGGTAGAGGCTTGCCTCAGGGCCGTGCCGGGCCTGGAGGTGAAGCTGATCGAATCGAGTTGCTGCGGCATGGCCGGCAGCTTCGGCTATCAGGCGGAAACGCTCGCACTGTCCCGCGCGATGGCAGAGGCGAACCTCTTGCCGGCCGTGCGCGCGGCCGGCCAGGGAGATCTCATCGTGGCCGATGGCACCTCCTGCCGCCACCAGATCGCAGACGGCGCGAGCCGCGAAGCCATGCACGTCGTGCGGGTTCTCGATCAGGCTCTTGTTGTTGACGACGCATTGTCTTCACGCGAGCCGGCCACCACTTTGCCCGGGAATGTTTTCGCGCGGCAGCGGAGAAGCCCATGACGCGGATTTCGGCCGTCGATGGTATCCATCGCCGCTACCTCCACGATGAGGTGGCGGAGCGCATTCGCGACCTCATCCGCGCGGGCGAACTGGAACCCAACTCACGGGTGAATGAACTCGAACTCGCGGAGCGTTTCGGAATTTCGCGCACGCCTCTGCGCGAGGCGATCAAGATCCTCGCGACCGAGGGCCTGCTGGAGCTTCTGCCCAACCGGGGCGCGCGTGTCGCCGCCGTCAATGAGGCGGAAATCGACGAGATGCTGGAGGTGATCGCGGGGCTCGAGGCAAACGCCGCGCGTCTCCTCGCAAAGCGCATCACCGACAGCGAGATCGCGGATATCGCGGAATTGCATGAGACCATGCTCGAGGCCTTCGAGAGGCGCGACGAAGCGCGCTATTTCACCCTCAACCGGCAGATCCACGAGGCAATGATGCGCGCGGCGAAAAATGCCACGCTCGCCCAGCTCTATGCCGGGCTCTCAAGCCGCATCCAGCGCTTCCGCTACGCGGCGCACAAGACGCCGGAGCAATGGCAGCGCGCCATCGACGAGCATGAGGAGATGCTCCGCCTGATGATCGAACGCGATGGCGAGAAGCTCGCAGCGCTGATGGAAAGGCATATTCTTGGCAAAAAAGAACCCATTGCCGCCCAGTTCGGGGCAATGGGTCCAGGACGCGCCACCTGATGGCTCAGGGCCGGGGCATTCGTTGTGCCCCGGCCTTGTGGAATTCAGTTGCTGACGGTCACTTTCGCTTCGCGCGCGACCTTGCCCCATTTCTGGATTTCCGAGGAAATGAACTTGGCGAAATCATCGCGATAGATGCTGGGAATGGCCGAACCGTTATTGGCCCAGATGGTCTTGATCTCGTCGCTCGCGAGCGCCTTGCGGATTTCGGCCGTCATCTTCTCGATGACATCCGGCGGGGTGCCCTTGATGGCCCAGACGCCATACCATGTGGAGACCACATAGCCCTTCAGGCCCGCTTCTTCTGCGGTCGGCACATCGGGGATCGCTGCATTGCGCGCCTCCGAAGCCACTGCGAGGCCGAGCAGGTTGCCGCCCTGGATCTGCGGCGCGGAGGAACCGAGGCCATCGAACATCACGTCGATCTTGCCGGAAACGAGATCCTGCAGGGCCGGGCCCGCGCCGCGATAGGGCACATGCACGAGATCCACGCCGGCGAGCATCTTGAACATCTCGCCCGCGATATGGTGCGTGGAGCCATTGCCGGAGGAGCCGAAATTGATCTTGCCCGGATTGGCCTTGGCATGGGCGATGAAATCCTTCAGCGATTTCACGTTCGGAAGCGCCTTGGGCGACAGCGAGACCACCTGCGGCGGCATCGCGATCACCGCGATCGGCACGAAATCCTTCTCGAGGTCATATTCAAGCTTCGGGTAGATTGCCGGGGCGATGGTGTGATGCGCGGCACCCACGAAGAAGGTGTAGCCATCCGGTGTCATCCTGGCCGCCTGGCCGGCACCCAGCGTGCCGCCCGCGCCGCCGCGATTGTCGATGATCACGCGCTGGTTCAACTGCTTGTCGAGCACTGCCGCGAGCGGGCGGGCGAAGGCATCGGTGCCGCCGCCGGCCGGGAAGGGATTGAGCAGGGTAATGGGGCGGGCTGCGGGCCAGGCTTGCGCCAGCGCGCCCTGCGGCACCAGGACGCCCACGAGACCCAGCGCGAGGCCGGCAAGTGTGGCGCGACGGGTCGTCTTGCTGTGCGAAACTGTCATGGTGGTCCTCCCTTTGCCGGCTGTTTGTGTGCCGGCTCTTGTTGTGGTTCCAGGGCGGATCGTTTCCGCCGCTGGTTTTCTACGGCCCTCGGGCCGCGCAAGATCGTTTCAGGCTCCATTGAGCTCGGCAAGGGTTGTGATCCGCTTCGAGAACCGTTCGCCCTGCACCCCGCACATGGTCGCGCCTCCCGGCGGCGGCGACAGGGATGCCCGCGCTTCTGCCGTGCGGCTGGAACGGCTGAACATGCGCGCGGATTTCTCCGAGAAGAGGTGGCGGCATTCCCGTGCCGCGATGGTGAACGATCTCGGCAATCCGTCATCCATCACGGAAAATCACGAGGAATTTGCCATTCATGGGCTTGTTACGGCCTGCGCTTCGGTGCAGGAGGCAGCGCACGGCGCCCTTCCGCCATCCGCCGCAAGCAGGTCTCGTGACAGAACCGGAATCCGACCATGCAGAACCACCTTTTCGACCAGATTGCCCAGCGGATGCCGGCCGCCAATGCGCCTTTCGCGCATCTGCCGGATGGGCGGACCTTCAGCTATGCCGATGTGCTGGCGGTTTCCGCCCGCTTCGCGAATGCCATCACCGGCCTTGGAGTGGGGAAAGGCGATCGCGTGGCGGTGCAGGTGGAGAAGAGCATCGAGGCCCTGATGCTCTATCTCGCCTGCGTGCGGGCCGGGGCGATCTTCCTGCCGCTCAACACGGCCTATACGCCGGCGGAGATCGAGTATTTCCTCGGCGATGCCGAGCCGGCCCTGTTTGTCTGCGATCCTTCGAAGGCGGAAGCCCTCCGGCCTGCCGCCGCGAAGGCCGGCGCAAAGCTCGAGACGCTCGGCGAGCGGGAGAGCGTCGAAAAATCCGCCGGGTCGCTGATGGACAAGGCGTTGGCGGCTTCGGCGACCTTCTCGGATGTCGATTGCGGCCCGGATGACCTCGCGGCGATCCTCTACACCTCCGGCACGACGGGGCGCTCCAAGGGGGCGATGCTCTCTCACGAGAATCTTGCTTCGAATGCCCGCGCCTTGGTGGAAACCTGGCGCTTCACGAGCCGGGATGTGCTGATCCACGCGCTGCCGATCTTCCACACGCACGGGCTGTTCGTGGCCACAAATGTCATCCTGTTCTCCGGCGCCTCCATGCATTTCCTGCCGAGATTCGACCCCGCGCAGGCGCTTTCGCTGATGCAGAAGGCCACGACCATGATGGGCGTGCCGACCTTCTATGTCCGCCTTGTCGATCATCCCGGCCTCACGAAGGAGGCAACCGCGAAGATGCGGCTGTTCATTTCCGGTTCCGCGCCCCTGCTGGCCGAGACGCATCGCGCCTTCGAGGCGAAGACGGGGCATGCCATTCTCGAGCGCTACGGCATGACCGAGACCAACATGAACACCTCCAACCCCTATGACGGCGCGGAAAACGGATCCAGAATTGCCGGCACGGTGGGTTTCCCGCTGCCGGGTGTTTCGCTGCGCATCACCGATCCCGAGACGGGCTCGCCGCTCGCCGCCGGGGAAATCGGCATGATCGAGGTCAAGGGCCCGAACGTGTTCAAGGGCTACTGGCGAAACCCGGAGAAGACCGCCGCCGAATTCCGGCCCGATGGGTTCTTCATCACGGGCGATCTCGGCAAGTGCGATTCGCGCGGCTATGTGCATATCCTCGGGCGCGGAAAGGATCTCATCATCACCGGCGGTTACAACGTCTACCCGAAGGAAATCGAGGGCGAGATCGATGCCATGCCGGGCGTGAGCGAGAGCGCCGTGATCGGCCTGCCGCACAAGGATTTCGGCGAGGGCGTGACAGCCGTGGTGGTGCCGGTGAAGGGTGCCGAACTCAGCGAGAAGGCCATTCTTTCCGCGCTGGAAGGGCGGCTCGCGAAGTTCAAGCAGCCCAAGCGGGTTCTGGTGGTGGAGGAGTTGCCGCGCAACACCATGGGCAAGGTGCAGAAGAACGTTTTGCGCGATACCTATCGCGAACTCTATAAGGCCGGATGATGCGTCGCCCGCCCTCCTTTCCCGCCCCTGCCGATGCCGCCGCGCGACGCGCGAAACCGGCCGTTATCTGCTATCCGGTCGAGACCTTGCCCGAGCCGGACATGGCCTGGCTCGAACAGGCCCGCGCGAGCCTCACCCAGGTGGAAGAGGTGATCGTGCCGCCGCGCGACGCGAAGAGCTTCACCGTGCCGGCGGCCCATTTCTTCCGCATCACCAGCATCGAGGGGCCGCAGGTCGGCGATCTCAACCTGTGGAATGCGAACGACCTTACCGAGCGCTTTTTCTCCGGCAAAACCCGTGCGCTGCACGGCACGCATGTGAGCACGGGGATGCGGCTCTGGAGCAATCTTCCGAACCTCCGGCCGCTCGCGACCATCACCCGCGATACGCTCGACTGGTATGGTTTCGATGCGGATGGCGGCGGCGTGCATGATGTCATCGGCACGCGCTGCGACCCCTACACGCATCGGCTGCTGAGCGGCGGGGATTACCATTATTGCTGCCATTCGAACCTCTCGCGCGCCCTGTCCAAGGCCAGCGGCCTGCCGGTGCGCGAGGCCGAGATGCATGTGCATGACGTGCTCAATGTCTTCATGTGCACGGGCTTCACGCGCGACACCGGGCAGTATTTCATGAAGGCGAGCCCGGTGCGGCCCGGCGATTTCATCGAGTTCTTCGCGGAGATCGACCTGCTTGGCGCGCTCTCGGCCTGCCCCGGCGGGGATTGCGGGTCGGAGCATTCGAGCGATGTCGCCCCCTGTCATCCCCTCAAGGTCGAGGTGTTCCGCCCGGCCGATGCGTTCGTTTCCGCTTGGAAGCAGCCGGAGCGCCCGGCCTATTCCCGAACGCACGGGATGGGCTGAACATTTTCAAGCGAAGTGGTTTCAAGCGAAGTGGTCGCCCGTTTGCTTGAAAAAATGCGAAAACAGAGAAAGGCCTAATCCGTTTCGCCCAGTATCAGGCGCGTCAGCGCGGAAGCGCGATCCCTCATCCCATCGACCACGTTGAAATGGTGGCACCCCTCGATGTGCAGGCTGGAGGTTTTCGCCTCCAGCCCGAACCAGATATTCGCGAGCAGATCGTTCTGGCGCAGGAATTCCGGTCGCTCCTCCGCGCCCACCGCACAAGCCACGCGCGTGCCGGGCAAGGGGGCGAGCAAGGCGGGGCTCTCGGTTTGCGCTTCTGCGGCATCAATGCGGAGTTTCTCGTTCGCGGCGATCTTCATCAGCGGGCGCAGATCATGCAGGCCACTGATCGAGGTGACGCGGGAGAGACGCGCCAGAACCGCTGCGGAAAGCGGCGTATCGCGGCAGACCATGCGCGTCACCAGATGACCGCCGGCGGAATGCCCGGCGAGCCGGATCGGGCCGACACCATGCTTCGCCGCCGCCTCGATGGCTTGGCCGATCTCGCGGGTGATCTCGGCGATGCGCATATCAGGTGCCAGTGTGTAGGAGGGCATGGCGACCGCCCATCCTGCGGCCACGGCACCCTCGGCCAGATGTGACCAGACGGATTTCTCAAACGCGATCCACCAGCCGCCATGCACGAAAACCAGCAGGCCGTTCGGCTCGCCTTCCGGGCGGAAAAGATCGAACCGGTTGCGGGGCTTTTCGCCATAGGGGATGTCGAGTTCCGCGCGTCCCGCGGCCAGCATCGCCGCACGGAACGCCGCAGCCTCGGCCATCCAGCGCGGCGGATAATCCGGCCCGCCGGGGATATGGCCCATATTGTTATAGGCGTCTGTCCAGTCGATCATCCCCTGTTCTCCCCGAGGGCATGGTTGCGCGATGCCCGGCACGATCGCAAGGGCTCGGCGCGACAAATCTTCAAACTCGATATTTCAAACTTGAAAGAACTGCAAAAGCGTGATCGGATACGCTTTGTCTCGGGGAGACGGACATGCGCATTCTCTGCCTCGGCGGAGGCCCGGCCGGCCTCTATTTCGCGATCTCGATGAAGCTGCGCGACCCCGCGCATGAGGTCGTCGTGCTGGAGCGCAACCGCGCCAACGACACCTTCGGCTGGGGCGTGGTTCTCTCGGATGACGCGCTCTCGCGCATGCAGAAGAACGACCCCAAGAGCACCGAGGCCATTCGCGATCATTTCGCCTATTGGGACGATATCGCGGTGGTGCATGACGGGCATCGCACGGTATCCGGCGGGCATGGTTTCGCGGGCATCGGCCGCAAGCAGATGCTCATCCTGCTGCAGGAGCGGGCGCGCGAACTGGGCGTCGAACTGCGCTTCGAGACGGAGTTCAGAACGGCGGAGGAATATCGCCGCGAATATGATCTCGTGATCGCTTGCGATGGCATCAACTCGGTGGTGCGCAACGAATATGCCGAGGTTTTCAAGCCGGATATCGACATCCGCCTCTGCAAGTTCGTCTGGCTCGGCACGCACCAGAAATTCGACGACGCCTTCACCTTCATCTTCGAGAAGACGAAGCATGGCTGGGTATGGGCGCATGTCTACCAGTTCGACGCGAACACCGCGACCTTCATCGTGGAATGCAGCCAGCAGACCTGGGAGGCTACCGGCTTCGCGGGCATGTCCAAGGAAGAGACGGTCGAGACCTGCCGGAAGATCTTCGAGCGCCATCTCGGCGGGCACGATCTGATGTCGAACGCGGCGCATCTGCGGGGCTCTGCGGTGTGGATGAATTTCCCGCGCGTGATCTGCGAGCGATGGTATCATGAAAATGTCGTGCTGATGGGCGACGCTGCGGCCACGGGGCATTTTTCGATTGGTTCAGGCTCGCGGCTTGCTTTCGACAGCGCCATCGCGCTCGCTGAATATCTGCATTCCGACCCGGACATGACCGCCGCCTTCGAGCGCTATCAGGCCGAACGCCGGCTCGAAGTGCTGCGCCTGCAATCGGCGGCGCGCAACAGCCTCGAATGGTTCGAGGAGGTCGAGCGTTATCTCGACATGCCACCTTTGCAATTCGCCTATTCGCTGCTCACGCGCTCGCAGCGCATCAGCCACGAGAACCTGCGCCTGCGCGATCCCGAATGGCTCCGCGAGGCCGAGGATTGGTTCCAGCGTGAGGCCGGTGGCGAACCCGGTCGCAAGCCGATTTTCGCGCCCTTCCGGCTGAAGGACGTAAGCCTGAAGAACCGCATCGTTGTCTCGCCCATGGCGCAATACAAGGCCGTGGATGGCTGCCCCACCGACTGGCATTTCGTGCATTACGCCGAGCGTGCGAAGGGCGGCGCGGGGCTGATCTTCACCGAGATGACCTGCGTTTCGGCCGAGGGGCGAATCACGCCGGGCTGCCCCGGCCTCTACGCGCCGGAACACGAGGCAGCATGGAAGCGCCTCGTCGATTTCGTGCATGCCGAGACATCCGCGAAGATCGCCTGCCAGATCGGCCATTCGGGACGAAAGGGCTCCACGCAATTGGGCTGGGAGGATGCGGATCACCCGTTGCCGGCTGGCAACTGGCCGCTCATGGCCGCTTCAGCCATTCCCTGGACGGCGAGAAACGCTGTGCCCAGGGCGATGGACCGCGCCGATATGGCCCGCGTGACGGCGCAATTCGCCGAGGCGACGCAGCGCGCGGCGCGGGCGGGCTTCGACATGATCGAGCTTCACGCCGCGCATGGCTATCTCATTGCCTCGTTCCTCTCGCCGAAGACGAACATCCGCTCGGACGAATATGGCGGCAGCCTCGAAAACCGCATGCGCTATCCCCTCGAAGTGTTCCACGCGATGCGAGCCGCGTGGCCAGCGGAGAAGCCCATGTCGGTGCGCATTTCCGCGCATGACTGGATGGGCGAGGAGGGCGTGACACCGGCAGAGGCCGTGAAGATCGCCCAGGCCTTCCGCGCAGCGGGCGCGGATATCATCGACGTTTCCGCCGGGCAGACCGTGCCGGAGCAGAAGCCGGTTTATGGCCGCATGTTCCAGACACCGTTCTCGGATCGCATCCGCAACGAGGCGGGCATCGCGACCATGGCGGTCGGCAACATCACCGAGGCCGATCAGGTCAATTCCATCCTGATGGCGGGCCGTGCCGATCTGGTGTGCCTCGCCCGGCCACATCTCGCGGACCCCTACTGGACGCTTCACGCCGCGATCCAGCTCGATGACCGGCAGACCGAATGGCCGCTGCCCTACCTCGCCGGGCGCGATCAGGCTCAGCGGCTTCGGGAACAGGCGCAGGAGGCTATCCGCGCATGAACCTCGCCGGCAAACGCGCGCTCATCACCGGCGGCGGCTCGGGCATCGGGGCCGATCTCGCGCGCGGCTTCGCCGAAGCGGGCGCCGCTGTGGTCATTGCCGGGCGGCGCCTCGACGCGCTGGAGGCGGTGGCTCGCAAGACGGGCGCGCATGCTGTTCAGGCCGACGTGACCGACGAGCAAAGCGTCTCGCGGCTCTTCATGGAAGCCGGACCTTGCGATATCGTCATCGCCAATGCTGGAGCTGCGGAAAGCGCGCCCTTTGCCAGAACCAGCCTTACGCAATGGCATGCAATGCTGGGCGTCAATCTCACCGGCACCTTCCTCACCTTCCGCGAAGGGCTGAAGCAGATGCAGGGCTGGGGAAGGCTCATCGCCATCGCCTCCATCGCGGGCCTGCGCGGCTACCCCTATGTTGCGCCCTATGTGGCGGCGAAGCACGGCGTGGTCGGCCTCACCAAGGCTGTGGCGCTGGAAGTCGCGCAGCGCGAAATCACCGTCAACGCGATCTGCCCCGGTTATGTGGCCACCGAGATGACCGATCGTTCGGTGGCCCATATCCGAGCGAAGACAGGCATGAACCAGGCCCAAGCGCTCGGCGCATTGACGAAGACCAGCCCGCAGAACCGCCTGATCGAACCGGCTGAAATCACCAGCCTCGCGCTCTGGCTTTGCTCGGCGGATGCGCGGGGCATGAACGGGCAGGCCCTTTCGCTCGCGGGGGGCGAAGGCTGATGGATCTGCGCGCGCCCGAATCCCTCTCCAGGCGCCGGCTCAAGATGTGGATCCGCCTGCTCGGCGTCACGCGCAGTGGCGAGCGGCGTCTGCGCGAATATCTGCGCGTGGAGCATGGTACGACATTGCCCCGCTTCGACGTGATGGCCGCGCTCTGGCGCCGCCGTGAGGGCATCTCCATGAGCGAACTCGGCCGGCTGCTGCTCGTTTCCGGCGGCAACGTGACCGTGATTGTCGATGGCCTCGAAAGGGAGGGGCTCGTCATCCGCGCGCATTCGAGTGCGGATCGCCGGACGGTGGCCGTGTCGCTCACCGAGCGAGGACTCGCCGAATTCGAGCGCATCGCGGCGGGGCACGAAGCCGAGATCGACCGGCTCTTCGCGCAACTCGGCGAATCGGATCTCGAAACGCTCAACGGCATCTTCAAGCGCCTGACGAAGGACAAGACATGACCCGCATGGCCGGCCTTCAGCCGCAGCATTTCCGCTGGGAGGCGAGCGACCGCATCGCCACCATCCGCCTCGCCCGCCCGGACCGGAAGAACCCGCTGACCTTCGACAGCTATGCCGAGTTGCGTGATGCCTTCCGGGCGCTCGCCTATGCCGAGGATATCGATGCGGTGATCTTCGGCTCGAATGGCGGGAATTTCTGTTCCGGCGGCGATGTGCATGAGATCATCGGACCGCTTGTCGCGATGGACATGAAAGGCCTGCTCGCCTTCACACGCATGACCGGAGACCTCGTCAAGGCGATGCTCGGCTGCGGCAAGCCGATCATCGCGGCGGTGGATGGGATCTGCGTGGGCGCGGGTGCGATCATCGCCATGGCCTCCGACCTGCGCCTTGCGACGCCGGAAGCGAAATGCGCCTTCCTCTTCACGCGCGTCGGCCTTGCGGGCTGCGACATGGGCGCCTGCGCCATGCTCCCGCGCATCATCGGGCAGGGCCGTGCGGCGGAGCTGCTCTATACCGGCCGCGTGATGCGGGCGGAGGAGGGCGAGCGCTGGGGCTTCTGGAACGCGCTCCATGCGCCGGAAATGCTCGATGAGGCTGCCCTCATGCTCGCTCAACAGCTCGTGGCAGGCCCGACTTTCGCGCATGGCATCACCAAGACGCAGCTCAACCAGGAATGGAACATGAGTCTGGAACAGGCGATCGAGGCGGAGGCGCAGGCACAGGCGCTGTGCATGCAGACCGAAGACTTCGCCCGCGCCTATCGCGCCTTCGTGGCGAAGGACAAACCGGTCTTCGAGGGCAATTGAGATGGCCGATCGCTCCTTTCTCGCCTGGCCGTTTTTCGAGGATTACCATCGCGATCTCGCGGGAAAACTCGAGGCTTGGGCGTCGGCGAGCCTGCCCGTGGACCACGCCGATGTGGATGCGGCCTGCATCGCCCTCGTTCGCAAGCTGGGTGAAGCGGGCTGGCTTAGGCAGACGGGTTCTGAAACCGGCGAAACACTGGATGTGCGCACGCTCTGCCTCATCCGCGAAACGCTCGCGCGTCACGATGGGCTCGCGGATTTCGCTTTCGCGATGCAGGGTCTCGGAATGGGTGCGGTGAGCCTTTTCGGCACACCGGCACAGCGGACATGGCTTTCCCGCACGCGTGCCGGCAGTGCCATCGCCGGCTTTGCGCTGACGGAGCCGGGCTCCGGCTCGGATGTCGCGAATACCACGACGAAGGCCACGCGCGTTCCGGGGGGCTTCCGGATCGATGGCGAGAAGACCTATATCTCGAATGGCGGCATCGCCGACATCTATGTGCTCTTTGCCAGAACGGGCGAAGCACCGGGTGCGAAGGGGCTTTCGGCTTTCCTCGTTCCTGCGGCAACAGCCGGATTCGAAGTGGTCGAGCGCATCGACGTGATGGCCCCGCACCCGCTGGCCTGGCTGCGGCTGGAGAACGCCGTCATCCCGGAATCCGCGCTGATCGGCAGCCCGGGTGACGGGTTCAAGATCGCCATGTCGGTGCTTGATGTCTTCCGTTCCACCGTGGGCGCGGCTGCGGTGGGCTTCGCCCGCCGGGCGCTGGATGAAGCTCTGGCGCGGGTGCAGGCGCGAAAAATGGGCGGTGTGCCTCTCAGCGAACTCCAGATGGTGCAGGGGCACCTCGCCGACATGGCGCTGGAAATCGATGCGGCGGCTTTGCTTGTCTATCGCGCTGCTTGGACAAAGGATCGGGGGGCGGCTCGCGTGACCCGCGAGGCGGCGATGGCGAAGCTCCACGCGACGGAAGCCGCGCAGCGTGTCATCGATCTCGCCGTGCAGCTTCATGGCGGCGATGGCGTACGCAAAGGTTCGATCGTCGAGAGCCTTTACCGCGAGATTCGCGCCTTGCGCATCTACGAGGGGGCATCCGACGTGCAGCGCGTCGTGATTGCCCGCGCCATGCTGTCCGAGATGAAGGGAAATCTCTGATGCAGATCAATGAGACATTTCCACACGAGGTTCTTCATCCGCGAAACTGGAAGCCGGCTAAGGGCTATGCGAACGGGATAATCGCGAAGGGCCGGATGGTCTTTCTTGGCGGCCTTGTCGGCTGGAATGCGGATCAGGAATTCGAGACAGATGATTTCGCCGGCCAGGTGGAGCAGACGCTGAAGAACATTGTCGCGGTTCTGGCGGAGGCCGGCGCGCGGCCCGAGCATCTGGTGCGGCTCACCTGGTATGTCACGGACAAGCACGAGTATCTCGCCAGCCTCCCGCAGATCGGACGGGCCTATCGCGCGCATGTCGGAAGGCATTTCCCCGCGATGGCGCTCGTGCAGGTGGTGGCGCTGTTGGAGGACCGCGCCAAGGTCGAGATCGAGGCCACGGCGGTCCTTCCCGAGTGCTGAGGAGCAAGGCCATGCCAGAGACGATCATCCTCGGGCCCAGTGGCCATGTCGACACTTTCGCCCGCGACAACCTCCCGCCATTCGAACAATGGCCGGAAATCCGGCTTGACGGGTTTGACTACCCCGCATGGCTGAATGCCGCGGTGGAACTCACGGATCGCATGGTGGAGCGCGGCTTTGGTGATCATACCGCGCTCATCGGCAACGGGCGCCAGCGCACCTACAAGGAACTCTCGGACTGGACCAACCGGATCGCCCATGCGCTGGTTGAGGATTATGGCCTGAAGCCGGGCAACCGGGTGCTGATCCGCTCCGCCAACAACCCGGCCATGGTCGCCTGCTGGCTTGCCGCCACCAAGGCCGGCGCGGTGGTCGTGAACACCATGCCGATGCTGCGGGCGGGCGAACTCACCCAGATCATCGACAAGGCGAAAGTCAGCCTTGCGCTTTGCGATACGCGGCTGATGGATGACCTCGTGGCGGCGGCAAAGACCAGCGTCACGCTTTCGCATGTGATCGGCTTTGACGGCACCGCGAACCATGATGCCGAGCTTGATCGTGCGGCGCTGCGCAAGCCCGTGCGCTTCGAGGCGGTGAAGACGGGCCGCGATGATGTGGCGCTTCTCGGGTTTACCTCCGGCACGACGGGCGAACCCAAGGCAACGATGCATTTCCACCGGGATCTGCTCATCATTGCCGATGGTTATGCGAAGGAAGTGCTGAAGGTAACGCCGGAGGATGTGTTTGTCGGCTCGCCTCCGCTGGCTTTCACCTTCGGCCTCGGCGGGCTGGCGATCTTTCCGCTGCGCTTCGGCGCGACGGCAACGCTTCTCGAAAGCGCGACGCCGCTGAACATGGTCGAAATCATCCAGACCTACAAGGCAACGGTGTGCTTCACCGCACCCACCGCTTATCGCGTGATGCTGCGCGCCATGGATGAGGGGGCGGATCTTTCCTCGCTGCGTGCGGCGGTTTCCGCGGGTGAAACCCTGCCTGCGCCGGTCTACGAGGAATGGATGCGCAAGACCGGCAAACCGATGCTCGACGGCATTGGTGCGACCGAGATGTTGCACATCTTCATCTCCAATCGGTTCGGAGATTCGCATCCCGCCTGCACGGGGAAGCCGGTGACGGGCTATGAGGCGCGCATTGTCGATGAGTCGATGAGGGAGGTGCCGATGGGGCAGGTCGGTCGTCTTGCGGTGCGCGGGCCAACCGGCTGTCGTTACCTTTCCGATAGTCGGCAAAAGAACTTTGTGCGCGAGGGCTGGAATGTGACGGGCGATTCCTTTTGGCAGGACGAGCACGGTTATTTTCATTTCGCCGCACGTTCCGACGACATGATCATTTCCGCCGGGTATAACATCGCCGGTCCGGAGGTGGAGGCAGCGCTTCTCGCCCATCCCCATGTGCAGGAATGCGCGGTGATCGGCGTGCCGGATGAGGAACGCGGGCAGATCGTGGAAGCCCATGTGGTGCTGGTCGCCGGGATCGCCGGGGATGCCGACACGATCAAGCTTCTGCAGGAGCATGTGAAGGCGACCATTGCGCCGTTCAAATATCCCCGGTCGGTGGTGTTCACGGCGCAATTGCCGAAGACGCAGACCGGCAAGATCCAGCGCTTCCGCCTGCGGCAGGGCTGAGCCGCATTCTCAATGGAAATCCCGGCTTTTCGGCAGGATTCGCGCATCGCGCGGGTGTCTGTGCCGCGGGGGCGGCGCCAGATGCAGCGGCGGCGGAATCGGGCTGTGGCGCTTATCGCGCGCATTGCCGGGTGCGCCGAGGGTTGATCCGTCATCGGCCGGCGCCAGCAGCGATTTCGTGAGACCGATGCCGGTTGTGCCTGCCTCCCACAGATGATCGAGCATGCCGGAGCGGTCGATCACGTTGGTGGCCATGAGATGCACCACGCCTTCCGGGCTTTTCTGCACGCGCCCCTCCACGAGCATCAGCCGCGCGGACATTACAGGGCGTCGCAGGGCCTCGAATTGTCGCGCCCAGAGCACGCAATTGGTGACACCTGTTTCGTCTTCCAGCGTGATGAAGATGGCATTGCCCTTGCCGGGCCGCTGTCGCACGAGCACAAGCCCTGCCATGCGCGTGAAGCGCCCATCGGCTCGGCTCGCGGCTTCTGCCGCCGAGCACACGCCCTCGCGCCGGAAGAGTGGGCGCAGAACCGCCATGGGGTGTGATTTCAGGGAAAGGCGGAGCGTCTGGTAATCGGTCGCGACATGCTCGCCCAGGCTCATTTCGGGCAGGTTTGCTTCGGCCTCAAGGCCCAGTTCAGGCGCCTCGGCACTCGCGAAAAGCGGCAAGGGATCGTCCTCCGGCAGGCGGCGCACCTCCCAGAGCGCACCGCGCCGGTCAAGCCCGATGGAGCGGAAGGCATCGGCATCCGCGAGCGCGCGCAACGGGCGACCATAGAGCCGCGCGCGGGTGGAAAGCGCTTCCATGCTTCGGAAGCCCTCGCGCCGTGCGACCACCAGCCGTTTCGCCTCCAGCTCATGGATTCCCTCGGCCTGCCGGAAGCCGAGGCGCAAGGCGAGGCTGCCCTTCGCATCGCGTTCCAATGTGTTGTCCCAGAAGGAATGGTTCACATCCACGGGACGCACCTCCACGCCGTGCTCGCGGGCGCAGCGCACGATTTGCGCGGGCGCGTAGAAGCCCATGGGCTGCGCATTCAGCAAGGCCGCCGCGAAGATCGCGGGGTGGTGGCACTTGATCCAGGAGGAGATGTAGACAAGCTTGGCGAAGCTTGCGGCATGGCTCTCCGGGAAGCCATAGGAGCCAAAACCCTTGATCTGTCCGAAGCAGTTCTGTGCGAATTCGCGATCATAGCCGCGCGCCACCATGCGTTCGACCATCAGGCTCTCGAAGCGGCCGATGGTGCCGACATTGCGGAACGTCGCCATCGCGCGGCGCAGCTGGTTCGCCTCCACATCGGAGAATTTTGCGGCCACCATCGCAAGCTGCATCGCCTGTTCCTGGAAGAGCGGCACGCCCTTCGTCTTGCCGAGCACGGCATGGAGTTCATCCGGCGGGCCGTGCTCCGGCGCGGGCGAGGGGAAGATGACGGCTTCCGCACCGCTGCGCCGACGCAGATAGGGGTGAACCATGTTGCCCTGGATGGGGCCGGGGCGGACGATCGCCACCTGGATCACGAGATCGTAGAATTCGCGCGGCTTCAGCCGTGGCAGCATGTTGATCTGCGCCCGGCTTTCCACCTGGAAGACACCCACCGAATCCCCGCGGCAGAGCATGTCATAGGTCGCCGTGTCACCTTGCGGCACATCGGCGAGGCCCATCTCGACGCCAGCGTGATCCTTCAGCAATTCCAGAGCCTTGCGGATGCAGGTGAGCATCCCCAAGGCCAGCACATCGACCTTCATCAGGCCCAGCGCATCAATATCGTCCTTGTCCCATTCGATGAAGGTGCGGTCCGGCATCGCCGCATTGCCGATGGGCACGAGTTCATCCAGCCGTGAGCGCGTCAGAACGAAGCCGCCGACATGCTGCGAGAGGTGACGCGGAAAGCCGATGAGGCGCTTCGCGAAGCCCACGGCGCGCGCGATCCACGGATTATCCGGGTCGAGCCCCGCCTGTTTCACCTGGTTGCGGGTGATATCCGAACCCCAGCTTCCCCATTGCGTGCCGGAAAGCGCGGCCGTCACATCCTCCGAGAGACCCAGGACCCTGCCCACCTCGCGGATCGCGCTTTTCGGCCGGTAATGGATGACGGTCGCGGCAAGCCCCGCGCGCTCGCGGCCATAGCGCCGGTAGATATGCTGGATGATCTCCTCGCGCCGCTCATGCTCGAAATCGACGTCGATATCCGGGGGTTCGCGGCGCTCCTCGGAGATGAAGCGCGCGAAGAGCACATTGTGCTCGGCCGGGTCCACCGCAGTGATTCCCAGCACATAGCAGACGGCGGAATTCGCCGCCGAGCCCCGCCCCTGGCAGAGAATGCCCTTGTCGTTCGCCACGCGCACGATGTCGTGGATGGTGAGGAAATAGCGGGCATATTTCAGTTTGCGGATGAGGGCGAGCTCGGCTTGCAGCAGCTTCTCGACCTTCGCCGGCAAACCATCCGGATAGCGCATGGCGGCATGGCGCCATGTCAGTTCCTCCAGCCAGCCCTGCGCATCCCGGCCCGGCGGCACGGGTTCATCCGGGTATTCGTATTTCAGTTCGCCGAGATCGAAATCCACGCGGGCGAGAATATGCCGTGTTTCTGCCAGAGCGTCCGGATGGTCCGCGAAGAGGCGTGCCATTTCCGAAGGCGGCTTCAGATGCCGCTCGGCATTCATCTCCAGCAGGCGGCCGGCATTCTCGAGCGTCCGCCCCTCGCGGATGCAGGTGAGGATATCCTGAAGATCGCGCTGGCCCGGCTCGGCATAGAGCACGTCATTCGTGGCCAGAAGCGGGATGCGATGCGCCGCGCCGATGGAATTCAGCTCCGCGAGCTTGCGACGATCATCGCCCCGGCGCGGCATGCTGGCGCCGAGCCAGAGCGCGCCGGGTGCTGCCTCCCCGAGGCGGGACAGCAGATTCGCGAGGTTCCGCCGGTCGCGGCTGGGCATCAGAATCAGCAGCAGATCGCGCGCATCGGCGAGAAGATCGTCGAGCGTAAGGTGGCATTCGCCCTTCTTCGCGCGACGGTTGCCGATCGTCAGCAAACGGCAGAGTCGCCCCCAGCCGGTGCGATTTTCCGGGTAAACCACGATATCCGGCGTGCCATCCGCGAAGGCCAGCCGCGTGCCGGTGACGAGGCGGAAGCTTTTCGTGCGGGCCTGAACCCAAGCGCGCAGGGCTTCCGCTTCCTCCGGTGGAGGGCTGCGATCCTCGAAGCGATATTCGCCGGGGCCGGAGCCCTCACGCTGCCTGATCGGCGCAAGCACGCCACCCTCGCGCAATTCCTTCAGCGCATTCCAGGCGCGCACCACGCCCGCCACCGTGTTGCGGTCTGCAATGCCGAGCCCCTCATGCCCGAGAAGCAGGCTCGTGAGGACGAGATTCTCTGCTGGCGACGCCCCGCGCAGGAAGGAGAAATTCGTGGCCGAGACCAGTTCGCCAAAAAGGGCGGAGAATTGTTTTCTCATGGAAACAATCCATGCAGAAACCAGCGCGGCTGGCTGTTCCGATCCTCGTAAAGCCCCTCGCGAAAGATCCAGAACCGGTGCCCGGCCTGATCCTCGATGCGGTAGTAATCGCGCGTGGCGGGGGCGGGCGAGGTCTCGCGCCACCATTCCGGGGCGATGCGTTCCGGCCCTTCCGCGCGCGTCACTTCATGCAGCATGCGCCGCCAGCGAAAGCGCAGGGGCGGGCTGTCCGGCACCTCGGCCAGCACCTCGATGGGCTGCGGATTGGCGAAAAGCGTCAGCGGCCGCGCGGGCGGCTGGCCGGCTTCCGGCACGGCCCATGCCATGGCAGGGCTCGCCGAGAGAAAGGCCGCCATGCCGCCCGCGAGCGCGGGATCATGCGTGTCGCGCAACACGAAGCGCCGCAGATTCTCGCGCCCGAACCGCACCACGAGCCGGTTCACGAGATCGGCCAGCGCGCGGGCCTCGTCCTCCGGCTTTGCGCCCTCCGCAAGGCTCGCTTGCGCCTCATGGAGCGGCTCCGAACGCAGGACCATGAGGCGCAGGGCATCGAAGCCGAAGCCAGGATCGACCGGATCAGCCAGCATCTCCATCTTCAGCCGCGCGAGCCGCACGAGGCTCGCCGCCTCGCGGGTGCCGCTCGCGGTTTCGATGCCGATGCGACGCACCGCGCCATCCGCCCGGAAGAGCGTGAGCTCGAAGGCGCGCCCGCCTTCGCCGCGCGCCTCGAGCCGGTTTGCGATATCGCCCATCAGGCGCGCCAGAACCGTGAGCAGATGCTCCATCTGGGTCATCGGCTCGGGGAAATGCCGCTCGGCCATCAGCAGAGGGGGGGCGCGCAGGGGTGTGATGCGGATATCCTCGCGGCCGAGGATGCGGTGAAGCCGCGCGACGAGGTCCTCCCCGAACCGCGCGGAGAGGATGTGCGATGGCCGATCCGCGAGATCGCCGAGGGTGCGAAATCCCGCCCGGCCCAGCGCGATGGTCGTCGCCTGATCCTGATCGAGCGCGGCAATCGGCAGGGCGCGCGCCAGCGTCTCATCCTCGCCCGTCGCAGCGACTGTGTTGCGCCGGTAGCGCGCGAAGGCCCGGGCCGCATGGGGCGTGGAGGCAATGGCCCCGAAGGTGGTGAGCCCCAGGCTGCGCAGGCGGCGGCGCGCGCGGAGCAGCATCTCGCTCTCCCCACCGAAGAGATGCACGCAGCCGGTGATATCCAGCGCCAGGCCATCCCGGCCCTCGATCGCCACCAGAGGGGTGAACATCTCGCAGACCTCGCTGGCGCGCTTCAGGAAGCGCGCATCCTCCTCCGGTGCGGCCTCCTCCGTCTCAAGGTTGGGCCAGATCGCGCGCGCCTCCGCCAGCGCCATGCCGGTGCCGAGCCCGGCACGAAGCGCGATGGCGTCGATGGCCGAGATGCGCAGCGCGCCGCGATCCTTCTCAACCAGCGCGAAGGGGCGCTCAGCCGGCCTCCCGTCGCGGGAGGAGGTCCGGCTCTGGCGCGCGCGGTCGGTCGAAAGAAACGGAAACCACAGCGCCAGGTAGCGACGGCAGGGCAGCCTCGGCGGGTCGGGGGTCGGTTGCAGTTCGGGACAGGAATTGGCGGGCATCGCGATTCCACTCCAGATGGTCGTGCAGGCCCTCGCGCCCGTTGCGGGCCCGGAGCAGGGTGAGTTCGAAAGCGGGGAGGCCGGGCGCTTGCGCCGCCAGCGCGCGGGAGGGCAGGGCGCGCAATTCCCAGCGCGTTTCCGCTGCGCTCGGCCGCGCCTTCGCGGCGATTCGCGTCAGCAGGAGCGGCACGCCGGATGCGCGCGCGGCAAGCGCCAGGCGCCGGCTGGCCGTGAGATCATAGGCCGGGTCCTCGCCACAGAGTTCGAGGAAAACCACGCCGAGGCCTGCGCAGCGCGCGCCTTCCAGCCCGGCCTGAAGGGCGGCCCTGGCATCCTTCGCGCGCAGGATCATCAGGCTTGCCGGGTCGAGCCCGAATTCGCACAGGCCCGGCGCATGGGGGTGGCCCGCTTCCCGGTCGAAGGCCTCCTGCCGCACCCAGAGGCAGGGGCGCCCCTGCGCGAGAACCTGCCCGATGGCCAGCGCGCAGCCGCTCAAGGCCGCCGAATCGCTCGCGCGGGCGGCATAGAATTCATGCAGGGCGCCGCGGGCAAGAGTGGGCAGGCTCGCAATGCGCGCTCCTTCTTCCCCCCCCTCGCCGGAGGGCGCGGACCAGCCTTGTCGCAGGGGAAACGGGTATGCTTGCACGGGCAATGTTCCTATTTTGTTCTAGTAAAGAGAGCAACAGGAACGAGAGTCAAGAGAGGAGAATCGGGTGGAGGCCATCGGCCGTGGCGAGCTGCGCGTCAGTCCGCTCGCCCCGCAGCGCTTCAGGGGCGACAAGCCCCTTGAAGGCGGCAGCGCGGTTCCAGTGTTGCGATATTCAGATCTTCTCTTCGATGGAGACCGGCAGAGATCAGACCCTGGCTTCCTTCCGCGTCCCATTTCAGGGGAGACGCTCAACAGTCAGATTCTCGCTGCCGCAATCGACGGTCTTTGCGTGGTGATCGCGATCGCAGACCTTCGGGATTTTCCGGAGGCAGCGATCGCTCCTTTCGAATCGAAATGATCCATCCAGACGTGCTTCCGGCGTTTCACCTCGGGCTTGCCCTGGAACACCCAAAGCGGGTGCCGATCAGGCGGCGGCGCGTGCGCCTCCTCGATCTTGCATCGTCTCCTGCCCGGCTGCCACCTGCGACAGGAATTCCTCGACCGCCTTTGAAAGCTGATCAGCGACCGAGCTGAGTTCATGGGATACAGACTGCACATTGCCGGCCTGCATGGATGTCTGCTCGATGGCCGCCGCCATGGTATTGACATTTGCAGTAGCCTCGGAGCTTCCCTGAGACGCAACCCCGATCGAATGCGAAATATCATTCGTTGCCTTGTCCTGCTCGCGCACGGCGTGGGTGATGAGGTTCATGAAGCTCGCGATCTCAGAGACCGCGCCTGCGATGTCCCGGATCGCCTGCACGCTCTCATCGGTCGAGGCCTGCACCGCGGCGATCTGCTCGGCGATTTCGGCGGTGGCCCTGGCCGTCTGGCTGGCGAGAGACTTCACTTCCGTCGCGACGACCGCAAAGCCCCTGCCCGCCTCGCCGGCCCGCGCTGCCTCGATGGTGGCGTTCAGCGCCAGCAGGTTGGTCTGATCGGCAATGGAGCGGATCATGACCACGACATCACCGATGCGTTGTGCCGCGTCAGCAAGGCTGCCAACCTTGTCGTTCGTCTGCTTCGCCACCGCGCTCGCCCGCTCCACGACGGTGAAGGCGTTGTTGGCTTGCGAGGAGATGTCGCGGATCGAGGTGCTCAATGTCTGAGCAGCATCCGCGACGGACTGGACCTCGTTGGCGGCTGTCTCGGAAGCGCCACGCGCGGCATTGGCCTGTCCAGCCGCAGTCATGGCGAGGCCGGTCAGTTCGGAAGCCGTCTTGCCCATCGTCTTCGTGCTCTCGGTGACGCTCGAGAGGGAGCGTGCCATCACCTGGCGGAACTCGACGATCAGCGCATCGATGCGAGCCTGGCGTGTCGCCTCGCGCGCTCTTTCGCTGGCCGCAAGCCCCTCGAGGCGGGATCGCTCAACGGCATTGTCGCGGAACACCGAAACGGTGCGGGCCATCTCGCCGATTTCGTCGCGCCGGTCGAGGGCTTCAATCCGCACATCCTGATCGCCGCCGGCGAGCGCCTGCATCACGCCGCGCAGCTTGCGGATGGGCACGATGATGGAGCGCCCGACCAGCGTCGCTGCGGCAACCGCGAAAAGCAGACCAATTCCCAGGGCGATGACCGCAACCTGCTGGAAGCCGCCAGCACTGGTCGCGACCATCTGGCCGATGCTGCGGTTCTGCGCCTCCATGTAATCAATGAAGCGATTGATGGCCGCGAGCCAATCCACGAAGAGCTGGTTGACCTGCTTCTGGAGAACATCCTTCGCCCCGGCCGCATTGCCGGAATCGCGCAGCCGGATGATCTCGGTAACCAGCGGATTGGTGCGGGCCTGAATGGCGGCGATCTGACCGAGGATGGCCGTGGGCTCGCTCCCAAGCCGCACCTTCTCGGCGAGGCGCTCCATCAGCTGCTCGTTCTGCGCATAGCTCGCGGCGAGCTTGTCGATCAGTTTCGTCTCAACTTCGCGCTGACGCGGGTCATCAATCAGGACGACATCACGGATGGCAATGGCGCGATCATGCACGCTGCCGCGGAAATTGATCGCATAGCGCTGGAGAACACTGTTCACTTCATTGATCTGGCGAAGGTTTCTGTCGAGAGTGTTAATCTCGCGGACCGACAGATAGGTCAGGATACCCATCAGCAACAGTACAAACGCGAAACCGATGCCGAGCCTGACACCAATTCCTCCGTTGAAAACCTTCATCATCCGCTCTCCACAACGCGTGATTTTATTCTGGTTGCCCAAACTGTAGAAGAAAGTCTGGAAGGCAACCAAGGTTGCATCCTCAAATTGTAAATCTAGGAAAACTGCGTAAAGATTTTGCAAATGCGAATGTCTGAATAGCGACGATTTTCTGCGACGATTCGGTCCGGGCTCTGTGGCTCCAATTCCAACAGACCCCGAAGTTTCCGGCAGGCGCGCCGGCCACGGCTTCCAGGGCCGCGCAAGAGCCCCTCGCAACAATGGCCAGCAAAAGGCTTCCGCGATGAGGGCAGCATGCCCGGATCACCGGTGGCATCAGAGGGCCGGCGCGAGCATCACATGGGACGGTTGCCTGCCCCAAGCAGAGCGGGTCATCCTTCAGAATTCCCGGATTGATCTGGCGCTTTCCGAATTGACAGTATCGCGCGCGGCAAAGCGGTCGCTCGCAGCAATGCTGCAGCAGGCCAAGACCGGACTCTCGGAGCGTGTGGCATACCGGGGATGATTGAGTTCATCAGCCGGAGAGATGATGCTAGTCGTGGTGAGCAAGGCATTCCGGCACAGGATTTCAAGAAGCACCATGTCCAAGGTCCAAACACGTCGTCAGGTCCGACGCCTTCCGCCGGAAAAGCGAATTGCCGACATTCTGGCTGCCGCCAAGGCCATCTTCGACGAGAAGGGCTATAACGACGCGCTGATCACCGATATCGCCGATCGCGCTGGCGTGGTGGAAGGCAGCATCTACCGGTTTTTCGCGAACAAGCGCGACCTTCTGACCCGGGTGGTCGAACAATGGTATGTCAGCATGCTGGATCGGCACGAGGCCGACTTTCCGGCCGTGCAGGGCACATGGAATCAAATCCGGTTCCTGATCCACCAGCACTTGATGGCCATCAAGTCAGAGCCTGGCCTTGCGCGCCTGCTGCTCCAGGAGATCCGTCTCGAGCCCGGCTACCGCGAGAGCAACTTCCTTCGCCTGAACCGCGCCTATTCCAACCGGATCATGGAAGTCGTTAAACGTGCAATCGCCAATCAGGAATTTCGGCCCGGCCTTTCGCCGATCCTGGTCCGCGATCTGGTCTATGGCGCGATTGAACATCGAGCCTGGGCCTTCCTGCGCCGCGAGGGCGAACTGGATGCAGCCGCGGTGACGGATGGTATCATCGATATCCTGGTCAGCGGGCTGGGCGTCGCCACGCCCAAGGTCGAGAGCGAGCAGGCACAGCTCGCAAGACGGCTGGAGGCAGTGACGGCGGAACTGGAACTGACCGCAGCCCGGCTGAAAGCGGTTCTCGACGCCCAGCGCCTTGCATAACATTATTGAATTTCACTCATTGAGGTGGTTTCTCATTCAAGAGCGGTCTCTCTCGCAAGCACTCTTGCAATCAATCTTGCAATCACTCTTGCAAGCGCGATCTTCAGGCCCGGCAGCATTGGATGAGGAACGAACCTAAATGAACGCCCATCATCAAGACTGTGTCATCGTTGAACGTCGTGACCGGATCGGGCATATCCGGCTGAACCGCCCGAAGAATCTCAACACCCTGGACGAATCGCTGGGCCGTGCCCTCCTTGCGGCAATCGACGCCCTTACCGCCGACGCTGGCATCCGGGTCGTCATCCTCTCCGGGGAGGGGCGGTCCTTCATGGCGGGGGGCGATCTCTCCGCCTTCGCCGCGGATCTTGAGCATGCCAGCGCGACGGCAGGCCGCCTCATCGACCTGTTCCACGGCACGATGCGGCGGATCGCGGTCTGCGATCAGATCGTCATCGCTGCCGTGCAGGGCCCGGTGGCCGGGGGCGGGGTGAGCCTCGCTTTGGGTTCCGACCTCTGCATTGCCGCGGCGGATGCCCATTTCGTATCGGCCTATGCCCAGATCGGCACCAACCCCGATGGTGGCTGTTCCTGGAGCGTCACGCAGTTGCTCGGCCCCAAACGGGCGCTGGCCTTCCTGCTCTCGCCCGAGCGCATCAGCGCCGAAACGGCCCTGACGCTCGGCATGGTCAACGAAGTGGTGCCGCCAGACCAGCTGATGGACCGCGCCTTCACGCTGGCCGAACAGCTATCCTCCGGCGCCCGGAAGGCACAGGCCGGCATCAAGCGGCTCGTCCGTGCGGCGATGACCGGGACGTTGGACGCGCAATTCGATCTGGAAAAGGCCGGCTTCATGGCCCATGCCGCCGGGGCGGATTTTCGCGAGGGCATTACCGCCTTCCTCGCCCGGCGCCCTGCCCTATTCGAATAACGGCCAGAACTTTCCAAGCAGGTCGGCCGCTCTTTCCTTCTTGCCCTGTCGCACTTTCTTGCGGTCAACCGGGAGCCGCTCGGCCGGAACATGCGTGAAACAATCAGAAATTGGAACGGGCGGTCTGATTCAATCCGATCGGAGCCCGCTCTAAAGCGACGCGATCCGCCGTCGGGCTGCTTCGAACTCATCCTGCAGTCGTTGCGCCAACTCGGCCATGGGCGGCGCATCGGCAATGGCGGAAACACCCTGCCCCGCCGCCCAGAGATCGACCCATTTCCGCGTGTTGGGGTCGAGATCGAGCTTGATCGCCTGCTTGTTCGTCGCTGTCAGGGCTGCAGGATCAATCCCATGCGCCCGCAGCGACGGTGCCAGGAAATTGCCAGCCACCCCGGAGACTGCAGCGGTGTAGACAACATCATCCGTGCCGCTCCGGGCCAGCATCTCACGGTAACCCGCCTTGGCATTGGCTTCGGCCGTGGCAATAAAGCGCGTTCCCATATAGGCGAAATCCGCCCCTGCCGCCAGGGCCGCGGCAACATCCGCGCCGGTGGATAGAGCGCCGGCCAGCGCAATGGCGCCCCGGAAGAACTGCCGGACTTCGGCGATGAAGGCGAAGGGGTTCAGCAGCCCCGCATGACCACCCGCGCCGGCAGCGACCAGCACAAGGCCATCGACGCCCGCTTCCGCCGCCTTCTCGGCATGCCGGCGGTTGATCACATCATGCAGGATGATGCCGCCATAGCCCTGCACCGCCCGGGCAATTTCGCTCACCGCGCCAAGTGAGGTGATGACAAGGGGCACCTTTGCGGCCACCACCGCCTCGAGATCCGCCGCGAGCCGCGGGTTGGAATGATGGGCGACAAGGTTCACCCCGAAGACCCGCCGTTCCGGCGGTCGATCGCCCAGCGCCTGCCCGATCTCTTCGAGCCGGCAGCGGAATTCGTCCGTGGTCCTGAGATTGAGCGCGGGAAACGTGCCGACAAAGCCGGCATTAACCGCCTCCAGCACAAGATCACGGCCCGAGACAATGAACATCGGCGCCGTGATGATCGGCAGCGCAAGGTCCCAGCCAAAGGCGGTCTTCATCCGGTCGCTCCTTCCGTTTCAGCACCCGGGGACCGGCAGGCCCCAGGCGGGCATTCACACCCGCTCGATCGCCAGGGCGATGCCCTGCCCGCCACCGATACACATCGTGATCAGGCCTTTGCGCGTGTTGGTGCGCTGGAGACAGGACAAGGCCTTGACGACGAGGATGGCCCCGGTCGCTCCGACCGGATGGCCTAGCGCAATGGCACCACCATCCGGGTTGACCTTGGCTGGGTCGAGCCCCAGCTCGCGGTTCACGCAAAGGGCCTGTGCGGCGAAGGCCTCGTTCGATTCGATGACGTCGAAATCCTCGGCCTTCAGCCCTGTCCGGGCCAGCAGCGCCCGGACAGCGGGGATCGGCCCCGTGCCCATGATCGCGGGATCGACGCCCGCATGGGCATAACCGAGAACCCGCGCAAGAGGCTTGCCCGCACGGGCTCGCCTGCCTGAGGCCAGAATGATGGCCGCGGCACCATCATTGACGCCGGAGGCGTTGCCCGCCGTGACCGTGCCGCCCTTCTTGAAGATCGTCGGCAGCTTGGCGAGTTGTTCCGCCGTGGTGGTCGGCCTGGGATGTTCATCCTGTTCCACGAGAACGGTCTTGCGTCCAACCTGTGTCTCCAGCGGCAGAATCTGGTCGCGGAAGTGGCCATTCGCGATAGCAAGGGCGGCCCGGCGCTGGCTTTCCAGCGCGAAGGCATCCTGCATCTCGCGGCTAAGGCCCCAGCGTTCGGCTATGTTTTCCGCGGTGACACCCATGATGCCGGAGCCGAACGGATCGGTCAGCACGCCGGTCAACCCATCCGCCAGCACGGCATCGCCCATCTTCTGGCCAAACCGCGCCACAGTCAGGTAATGCGGCGCGCGACTCATGCATTCCGTGCCCCCGGCGAGCGCGACCTCTCCATCTCCCAAGGCGATTCCCTGCGCAGCGGAGACCAGGGCCTGTGCGCCACTGCCGCAGAGCCGGCTGACATTCAATGCCGGCACCTCTCTGGGAATGCCGGCCGCCAGACCGATCGCACGGGAAAGATAGGCATCTTCCGGCCCGGTCGGGATGACATTGCCAATCACCACATGGCCCACCTCATCCGGGCTGACCCCGGCACGGCGGATGGCCTCCCTCGCGACCGCCGCCCCGAGCGCAGCCGGAGAGAAGCCGGCCAGCCCGCCCCCGAAACCGCCAATCGCGGAGCGCACCGCTCCGAGAACAAACACATCCATCGTCATTTCTCCGCGCGGGCGAGGCGCCATGCGATCTGCGGCAGCCTGTCGGCGCCGAAATAGCCTTCGCCATCCACCACCGTATAGGGCGAACCGATCACCCCTTCGGCCACCGCCTCCTCGACCGAGGCCGACAATCGGTCTCGCCCGGCCGCGATCAGGGCCTCCGCCCGCGCGGGATCGACTCCCAAGCCGCCCAGAACCGCCTGCAAGGCTGGCACGGAGGCGATGTCCTCGCCCTGGCCGAAAAACCGGCTCAGCACCGCCTGGACATAGGCTTCGGCAAGGTTTGGCTGTTCGGCAGCCAGGCCGTAGAACAGGCGTGCCGCAAGATGGGACGCGAAGGGTATCTTGACCGGCTCGGCCAGTGGCAGGCCGGCAAAGGCGGCGGACCGTGCCATATCCTTGAAGAAATAGCGCTTTCGGGCGGGAATCTCGAGCGGCGCAGCGATGCCATGCGCCCGGAAAACCGCGAAGAGCAGCAGGGGCCGGTATTCGATCCGGCGGCCATGCCGCCGCGCGATCTCCTGCAGGCCGGGCACCGCGAAATAGGCATAGGGCGAGGCAAAATCGAACCAGTAGCGGATTGGGTCAGAACCGGAAGACGCCATAGCCAGGTTCTCCTATTGGCGCGTTGAGGGATACGGAAATGGCGATGCCGAGCGCATTCCGCGTATCGACAGGGTCGAGCAAGCCGTCATCCCACAATTCGGATGTGGAATAATAGGCCGAGAGCTGCTGCTGATAGGCCGCACGGGTCTGGCTGATCAGCGCCTCGATTTCCTGCGGGTCGACATCGCCACCATTGCGCCGGATCTGGTTGATCTTGACCTCGGCGAGGGTCTTCGCCGCCTGTTCGCCACCCATGACCCCGATCTGCGAATTCGGCCAGGTGAACAGGAACCGCCCGTCAAAGGCGCGGCCGCACATGCCGTAATTGCCGGCACCGAAGGAGCCATTGCACATCACGGTGAATTTCGGCACTTTCGAGCAGGTCTGCGCCATGATCATCTTGGCACCATCCTTGGTGATGCCGCGCCGCTCGTATTCCCGGCCGACCATGTAACCCGTGATGTTCTGGAGGAAGACCAGCGGCGTATTGTTCTGGTCGCACAATTCGATGAAATGTGCGCCCTTGATCGAGGAATCGTTGAAAAGCACGCCGTTATTGGCCAGTATTCCAACCTTGAACCCCCAGATATGGGCGAAGCCGCAAACCAGCGTGGTGCCGTAATTCGGCTTGTACTCATGAAAGCGGCTGCCATCGACAATCCGGGCAATCACCTCGCGCATGTCGAAGCTGGTCTTGATGTCGTCCGGAATGATTCCGTAGAGTTCCGTCGGATCATGGAGGGGCGGCTCAGGCGCCTGCCATTGCGCCTCCCATTTCTTCGGGCGGTCCCATTGCGCGACGATCTCGCGGCCGAGGGCAATGGCATGTTCCTCATTATCGGCCGGCCAGTCGCACGTGCCGGAAACACTGGTATGCATCTCTGCACCGCCGAGTTCTTCGACCGTCACTTCCTCGCCGGTTGCCGCCTTGACCAGCGGCGGCCCGCCCAGGAACACTGCGCCACTGCCCCGGACAATGACGCTGTAATCCGAAAGGCCGGGAATATAGGCGCCGCCAGCCGTGCAATGCCCGAAAACCAGCGCCAGCTGCTTGACGCCCATTTTCGACAACAAGGACTGATTTCGGAAAATCCGCCCGCCAACGTATTTGTCCGGGAACAATTCGGATTGCAGCGGCAGGAAACCTCCCGCAGAATCGCACAGATGAATCACCGGCAGGCGATTCTCCATCGCGATATCCAGCGCGCGGACAATCTTCTTCATCGTCAGCGGATACCAGGCACCGCCCTTCACCGTCGGGTCATCGGCGCGGATCATGACCTCACGACCAGCCACCACGCCGATGCCGACAATCGAACTGGCCGAAGGGGCCTCGCCGCCATAGGCCATGTTGGCGGCAAGGGTGGAGAGTTCGAGAAAAGGCGTGCCGGGATCAAGCAGCTTTTCGATCCGCTGCCGGGCCGGCATCTTTTTCTGCCGGGCCAGCCGCTCGAGATCGCGTGCCGGGCGCTGATGCCGCGCGGCCTCCTGCCTGGCGCGTAATTCCGCCACCAATCGTCGGTTATGGGCGTCATGGCGGCGGAAGGCCTCGCTGGAAACGCTGATCGTCGATTGCAGGCGATCCATCGTCATTCCCCCTCGAGGCTGACCAGCAGCGCCAGCACGGCATCCTTGTCGAAGCTGCCGCCCTCCTCCGCCAGCAGCGTGGCGATCACGCCATCCCGCGGCGCGTTCAGGGCCATCTGCAGCTTCATGCTTTCGATGGTGATCACGGCTTCCCCCCGCACCACCGCTTCCCCCGCCTGCTTGTGGACCCGGATGACGAGGCCCGGCATCGGCGCCTTCACGGCATTGACACCGCTGCCCCCGCCGCCCCCGGCGCCACCCTGGCGCGCCAGCTGCGCCACATGGGTGCGCCCGGCAATCCGCAAGAACTGCGTCTCGCCGATCTCGGCGCGGGCAAAGGCAACCGTTTCGCCATCGATCCGCACCATGCCATCGCCAGCCTTGGGCTCGACCAGATAGGTCCGGCCATTGACCGCCAGCAGAAGCCGCGGCTGCCGGGCCAGGATCTCGATCTCGCAGGGCTCGCCATCGAGGAGGAGCGTAAAGGGCATCACGTCAATTCCTCCAGAAGCCCATGCTGGCATAGGGCTCGGGCGTGGCGAAGACGAGTTCGGCGAATTCCCGGCATCCCAGCGCGGCGAGAATGGCGGCATGGTCCCGTGCCTGCCGGCCCGTTGGCGGCAAGGCCAGGGCCGCGCCATGCGCGCTGACAAAGCCGGTATGAAGATCTCCGGCCCGGAAAGCGGGGTGATCCAGCACGCGGATCAGATAATCGATATTGGTGGTCACCCCGAGCAGGGTGAGTTGCTTCAAGGCCTCGATCATGCGGTTGATCGCCGTCTCACGATCTGGCCCATGCGACACCAGCTTGGCCAGCATCGGGTCGAAATCCGCGGTGATCGCCTGCCCCTCGGTCAGGCCATGCTCGAATCGCAGCCAGGGCGCGGTCGGGAAAGCGAGCCGGCCGATCCGCCCCGATTCCGGCAGGAAGTCCCGGGCCGGGTCTTCCGCGCAGATCCGGCATTCGATGGCATGGCCGGAAATGCGCGGGGCCGGCAGGGCCGCCGGCAGAGCGGCACCGGCCGCAATCTCGATCTGCGCCCGGACGAGATCGATCCCGGTGATCATCTCGGTCACCGGATGCTCGACCTGCAGCCGGGTATTCATCTCCAGGAAAAAGAACCGGCCATCCGCGCCCAGGATGAACTCCACCGTGCCGGCATTGCGATAGCGCGCCGCCATGGCAATGCGCAACGCAGCGGCGCAAATCTCCTCCCGCAGGGATGGCGGAAGGTCAGGTGCCGGCGCTTCCTCGATGATCTTCTGGAAACGGCGCTGCACCGAGCATTCGCGCTCATGGAGGTGGATCACGCCACCCTCGCCATCGCCCAGCACCTGCACCTCGATATGGCGCGGGGCGTCAACATAAGTCTCCGCATAAATCCGGCCATCCCGGAAATAGCGCAGCGCCTCACTGGCAGCCCGCGTCGCCGCGGCCTGAAGCTCATCCGCATGGCGGACAATGATCATGCCCTTGCCGCCACCACCCGCCGCCGCCTTGATGAGCAGCGGAAAACCGATCTTCCCCGCCCGGGCCGTGAAATCCGCGAGATCCTCCGTCGGCAAGACCGAAGGCGCCACCGGCACGCCAATCGCGGCGGCGAAGGTGCGGGCGGAAATCTTGTCGCCCATCAGCGCGATGGTCGCGTGGTCCGGACCGATGAAAGTCAACCCGGCCTCGATGACAGCCTGCGCGAAACCCGCATTTTCAGACAGAAAGCCATAGCCAGGATGGATCGCCTCTGCACCCGTGGCTTTGGCTGCGGCAATGATTTGCGCCCCGTCGAGATAGGCAGCAACCGGGGTGTCGCCATGGATCGCCACTGCCTCGCCGGCCATCCGGACATGCCGGGCCGCGGCTTCCGCCGGATGGTGAACCGCCGCCGAAGCGATGCCCATCGCATCCAGCGTTCGGATCACCCGGCAGGCAATCTCGCCGCGATTGGCGATCAAGACTTTCGAAAAGGCCGGGTTGTTCATGATGTGGTGGCCTCCCCCTTCTCGGCTGGAATTGCCCTGCCGGGCAGCAATCCGCCGGGCGCGCACCAGCCTTCTGGCACGGCGACCGGGATATCCATCAGAACCTGGGCCAGCGCCTTGCCTTGCGGATCATGCCGCAGCGAGGCGATGCCACCACCGCCCAGGGCTTCATGCAGCACGAAGTTGAACCCCAACAGCCCGGGCCATTCGAACCGCTCGACGGCGCCGAGTACATAATGCGCCAGCGTTTCCCGCACCCGCTCGGCGGTCAGTTCCGCATGAAGGATCGGCCAGAATTCCGGTTTTCGGGCCATGATTCCGATATTGGCGATGTCGCCCTTGTCGCCGCTGCGCCCATGCGCCAGCGCGATCAACGGGACCATGGCGTTGACGCCCGGCAGCGCCCCCCGAGGCGCGGGCGGCGCGGCATGGACCGGCGGCGCGGCCCCGAACCGCGGGACCGGCACCACCTGATCGCCGCCATCCGGCGTTCGGATATGAATGGTGAGTTCGTCCTTGTCGATCAGGCAAGAAAACAGCCGAATCACCGGCTGCGGCGTGGGCCGGCCACCGGCAAACCCGGTGAGGCTTTGCGCCATCGCGGTGGCCGCCGGGAAAACTTCCCGCGCAAAAATCTCCAGCGCCTCGCGGTTGGCATGGCGGGCCGCCAGCTTCAGCACCACCTCGCGGGTATTCCGTGCGCGAGCCCGACCACCGTAGCTTGTTTCGGCGCCGAGAATCTCCACCGATGTCTCGGCAAATGCCGGCAAGCCCGCCGCGGTTATCAGCCGCCCCGCCCGGGCAAAAATCGCCTCCCCCACCCGCTCGGCGCGCAGCGCCGCCTCCGGCCCGACAATCATCATGGTGGTGAAAATCCGCCAGCCATCGGCATAGGTCACGCTCACCTTGTATTGGTCCGTCGGCGCCGTGCCGCGCGCCCCGCTGACCCGCACGAAATCCGGCCCCGCAGCCTCGAGCCGAACCGCGCGCCAGTCACAGATGACATCCGGCAGGAGATATGCACCGGGGTCGCCTACCTCGTAAACGATCTGCTCCGCGACGGTTTCCGGCGTCACCCGGCCACCATGCCCGGGCGCGCGGCTGACAATGAATGATCCATCGGAGGCGCAATCCGCGATTGGGAACGCCATGTCGTCCCAGCCCGCCTCGACCGCGCGCCAGTCCGTGGTGATGCCGCCGGTTGCCTGGGCACCGCATTCGAGAATATGCCCGGCCAGGCTGCCGGCAGAGAGTTGGTCGAAATCGGTTTCAGACCAGCCGAATTCATGAATCAACGGCCCGAGAACCAGTGCGGAATCAACGCATCGCCCGGTAATCACGACATCCGCGCCGGTTGCCAGGGCGGCGGCGATCGGGAACGCACCGAGATAGGCATTGGCGCTGCTGACCCGGGAGGGAAATGGGGCACCCGTGAACATTTCGCGCAGGCCGGCCCCTGCCAGGCTTGTCGCGCGGTCGGTCAGGTCATCGCCCAGCACCACCGCGATCTTCAGCGGCACGCCAGCCACCTCGCAGGCCCGGGCAAGCGCATCCCGGCAGGCCAGCGGATTGACTCCCCCGGCATTGGCCACCACGCGGATGCGCTTCTCGCCGATCCGTCGCGCCAGCGGCGCCATGACATGCGTCACGAAATCGGTGGCATAGCCCTGATCTGGGGCCTTGGCGCGCATCCGCGCCAAAATCGACATGGTGATCTCGGCGAGATAATCCAGCACGAGATAATCGATTTCACCGTCCTCGACCAATTGGCGCGGACCATCCGGGCTGTCACCCCAGAAGCCGGCTCCGCAGCCAATCCGGATCGTGCGCGCCTCGGCCGGGACCATGCGTTCACTGCCCCGTCCAGTGTGGCGGGCGCTTCTCGATGAAGGCGGCAAAACCTTCCTTTGAATCCTGCGTCCGCGCCAGCGTGGCGAGCATGAACTGCGCGTATTCCAGCGCGTGATCGGCGGGCATTTCACGGATCCGAGCCAGCGCCTGCTTGCCGAGCCGGATCCCGGTCGGCGATTTTCCGACCACCCGATCAATCAACCAATCGAGCTTTGCATCAAGCTCCGCCGCAGGCACTGCATAATTGACGATGGGCCGGGCCATCTCGTCCCCCGCCCGGATCAACTCGCCGGTCAGGCACAATTCCATCATCAGCCGATGCGGCATGACCCGGAGGAGATAAGGCAGGATCATCATCGGGAAGAGGCCGACACGAACCTCGGTCGTGCCCAGCATCGCCGCCTCATCCGCCACGACGAGATCGCAGGCGCAAACGAGCCCGAGCCCTCCGCCCAGAGCATGCCCGTTCACGCGCGCGACCAGCGGCAGGCGGCAGGCATCCATCCGGCGTAGCAGCCGCGCGACATAATGGCGCGGATCGGCGACATCGAGCGTGAAGGGCGAACCATCAGCAGCAGGCTGGAGATCTCCACCGGCACAGAAGGCCCTTGTTCCGGCGCCGGTCAGAATGACGGCGCGAATCTCCGTATCCGCCTCAGCCTGGTCGAGGGCCGAGATCAGGCCGGTCGCCACCCTTTCATTGAGCGCATTCCGCCGTTCCTCGCGATGGATCGTGATTTCCAGCGCCGCTCCGCGTCTTTGCGTCCGCACATCGTCCGTCACGGCATCCTCCATAATCCACAAATAAATGAATTTCATTCAGAAGGCTGTCAACCAGATCCTCTGCTGCGCCGCAGCGAGCTGAATTTTCTCGATTTTGGCCACGTTTCTCTGAGCAATTCGCATTGACAGGCCGGAATGGCTTTGATGATATGAATTCAATAACAGGTCTGGATCGAAGCCGGACCTAAAGCGAGGAACACGACCATGGACGCAAGGCTCGGTCACAACGGGCATGCTTTCGATTTGGATCTCGACCAACGCGCCACGCTGGATCTGGCTGACGATTTTGCTCGCCGGGAACTTTATGGCCTCGCGCCGAAGATGGACAATGAGGAATACTGGCCGGCCGAAACCTTCCGCAAGATCGGCGAAAACGGCTTTCTTGGCGTCGCCATCCCGCAGGATTATGGCGGGGCGGGTATGGACCTTGTATCGGCCGGGCTGGTTGCGCAGGCCTTCGCCCGCTGGAACCACGCGATGGCGCTGTCGGTGGTGGCGCATGACAATCTCTGCGCGAATAACATCTACCGGAACGGCAACGAGACGCAGCGCCGCAAATACCTGCCCGGCCTGTGCTCGGGCGCGCTGGTCGGCGCGCTGGGTCTGACCGAACCCGGCGCCGGTTCGGATGCGCTCGGCTCCATGGCAACCACCGCTCGCCGCGAAGGCGATCATTACGTTCTCAACGGTCGCAAGATCTACATCACGAACGGGCCGGTGGCGGATGTTCTGCTGGTCTATGCCAAGACGGATCGGGAGCGCGGCGCGCATGGCGTCTCCGCTTTCATCGTCGAGAAAGATTTCCCCGGTTTCCACGTTGCCCAGAAGCTTGAGAAGATGGGCTATCGCGGCTCGCCCACCGGCGAGCTTGTCTTCGATGAATGCCGTGTTCCGGCAGAAAACCTGGTTGGTGCCGAGAATGCCGGCGTGTCGGTGGTGATGAGCGGGCTGGACCTCGAGCGCGCCATCGTGGCGGCCTTGTGCCTTGGTATTTCCGAGCGCGCGCTCGATCTGTGCGTCGAGTACGCCCAGGCTCGCCGGCAATTCGGCAAGCCGATCGGCATGTTCCAGATGGTGCAATCCATGCTGGCCGACATTTATGTCGAGGTCGAAACCCAGCGCACCTTCGTCTACCGCGTGCTGGCGGAATCGGCGCCGCTGGAAATCGGCGGCGGCGGCCGGGGCGATATCCATGCCCTGACGGCGGCCTCGGTGATGTACGCTGCGGATTCTTGCCACCGCGTGCTCGACAAGGCGATGCAGATCCATGGCGGCTCGGGCTATATCTGGGAGTCGGAGATCAACCGGCTCTATCGTTCCATCAAGCTCCTGGAAATCGGCGCCGGCACCACCGAAGTGCGCAAGATGATCATCGCCGGCGAATTGCTGAAGGACATGAAGCGGCATGGCTGAACCGCCTCTCTTCGGCGAGGATGATGCCACGCTCGCAACGCGGACGACGATCTATGCGCCAGGGAGCTTTGGCGGCCGCACGGTGCTCGTTTCCGGAGGCGCCGGCGGCATTGGCCGTGCCATAGGATGGCTGCTTGGGCGACTCGGCGCGCGGGTCGTGCTCAGCGGCCGCGATCAGGCCAAGCTGGACCGGGCCGTGGCGGTGATGCGCGAGGCCGGCCTCGATGTTTCGGGCCATGCGGTTGACATCCGCGAGGTCGAGGCGGTCGACGGGTTCTTCAGCCGGCTGGAAGCCGAGGGCGGCATCGATATTCTTGTCAACAGCGCCGGTGGTCAGTTCCCGCAGGCCGCGCTCGATATGAGCCCGCGCGGCTGGAATGCTGTCGTCAACACCAACCTCAACGGCACATTCTTCATGATGCAGCGCGCAGCGCGCGGCTGGCGTGACAGCCAGCGCCCTGGCAGCATCGTCAACATTGTGGTGGTCACGCGCGGCCTGCATGGAGTCGCGCACACGGTGGCGGCCCGGGCCGGGGTCATCGCCCTGTCACAGACTCTGGCGGTGGAATGGGCCCCCCTGGGCATCCGGATCAACTGCATCGCCCCCGGAGCGATCGAAACAACGGGCTGGCGGGTCTACAAGCCGGAACAGGTCGCAACCTATGCCCGAACAAACCCGATGATGCGGGTCGGCACCGCCTGGGAAATTGCGGAGGCCTGTGCCTGGCTGGGCGGCCCGGCGGCCGGTTATGTGACGGGGGAGATACTTCACGTGGCCGGCGGTGCCCAAATCTGGGGCGATACCTGGACCGGCGGCAGGCCCGCCTGGTTCGAAGAGCCCTGAAGGAGGCCGGGATGCAGGGTGATCAGGTGCCGGTCCTGGCTTGTGATGGGTTGGAACTGTCATTTGGTGGCCTCAAGGCACTCAAGGGCATTTCCTTCGGTGTGCAGCCTGGCGAGATTTTCGGTCTGGTCGGCCCCAACGGTTCCGGCAAGACCACCACGGTCAATGTCGCCACCGGCTTCTACCGGCCCAATGCCGGGCGGGTGCGGTTGTTCGGCGATGACATTACCGGCATGAAGCCGGACCGCATCGCCCGCCGCGGCGTCGCCCGCACCTTCCAGAATCTTGCCCTGTTCAAGGGCATGACCGTGCTCGACAATATCCTGATCGGCCGGCACATCCACATGCACCCGAGCGCCCTCGGAACACTGTTTTACTGGTGGTGGGCGCAGCGCGAGGAAATCGCCCAGCGGCGGATTGTCGAAGATGTCATCGAGTTCATGCAGTTGCAGGATATCCGCGAGGAACCGGTCGAGGTGATCCCGCTCGGATTGCAGAAACGCGTGGAACTGGCGCGGGCACTGGTTTCCGAGCCCCGTTTCCTCATTCTGGACGAGCCGATGGCTGGAATGAACCAGGAGGAAAAGGAATACATCGCCCGATTCATCCTGGATGCCCGCGAGGAGCGGGGCGTCACCATCCTGATCATCGAGCATCACATGGACGTCGTCACCGCCATCTGCGACCGGGCGGTGGTTCTGTGCAATGGCGAGATCATCGCGCAGGGCCCGCCACGCGAGGCGATTGCCGAACCGGCGGTGATCAAGGCCTATCTCGGCGAGCGCGCGGCCCGCCGGGTTGGCATGAACGAAGCCGGCGCGGGCCCTGCGGGGGGAGCGACGGCATGAGCTTCGCGTCCCTCCCCTGGGCCAAGGCACCCGATGGCGAACCCGCAACACTGATTGCCGCCCTGCATCGCAATGCCGTGACCTATGGCGGCCGCATCGCCTTCCGCGAGCGCCGATACGGCATATGGCAGGAGCAGAGCTGGGCCGAAGTGCTGGACGAGACGATGGCCATCGCCGCCGGGCTGGAGAGCATCGGCCTCGAGCCTGGCGACGTGATGACGCTGATCGGCGACAACCGCCCGCGGCTCTATTACTCGATGTTCGCAGCGATGATGCTGCGTGCGGTCCCTTCCCCGGCCTATCCCGATGTGCCGCTGGAGGAGCTGATCGCCGCAACCCGTCACGGCGCGCCAAAGGTCGCGATCGCCGAGGATCAGGAGCAGGTCGACAAGCTGATCGAACTGCATGAGGCCACGGGTCGTCCCGAGGTCATCGCCTTTGATGACGATCGCGGCCTGCGCGGCTATCCAGGCAACGGGCTGGTTTCGCTCGACATGCTCATCGAGACCGGCCGGAAGCGCCTCGCGGCGGAACCCGGTCTGATCGCGCGGCTGCTGAACGCCGCCCAGCCTGGCGATTACGCGGTGCTGCTGCATTCATCGGGCACCACGGGCGTGCCAAAGGGCATTCCACTGACGCACCAGAACGCGACCCGGGGGGTGCTGAATGCCGCAGCCAGCGGCTATTTCCAGCGTCATGACGAGCTATTCGCCTATCTCCCGATGGCCTGGGTTGGAGATTTTGCCTTCATCGTCTCGGCCGCCGTTGTCATGACCTGCATCACCAACATTCCCGAGCGGCAGGAGACCGTGCTGCATGACCTCAGGCAGGCCTCCCCGACATTCTACCTCGCCGCGCCGCGCGCCTGGGACCAGATGCTGACGCGGATCCAGGTCGGGATGCAGGATTCGACCCCACTCAAGCGGAAGCTGTTCGACATTTTCATGCCGCGCGCCGTGGCGCTGGAAAAGAAGCGCCTCGCTGGTCACAGCCCGAACCTGGCGGAACGGCTGATCGACTGGATCGGCGATATCGTCATCCGCGCCCCGCTGCGAGACTGGATTGGCCTTGCGCGATGCGACCGCGCCTATACCGGAGGCGAGGCGCTGGGTGAGGATACATTCATTTTCTTCCGAGCGCTCGGCGTCAGGCTCAAGCAGTTCTACGGCCAGACCGAGACCTGTGCGCTGACCGCCGCCCAGCGGGAAGGCGATGTGAAGCTGCATACGGTGGGCCGGCCGATGCAGGGTGTCGAGGTCAAGCTGAACGAGGATGGCGAAATCCTCGTCCGGTCACCCTCGGTCTTCACCGGCTATTTCGACGACCCGGAAAGCACGGCGAAGTCACTGGTCGATGGCTGGCTGCATACCGGCGATGCCGGCAGGATCGAGCCGGATGGCGATCTGGTCGTGCTCGGCCGCGTCAGCGAGGTGGTCCGCACGGCGGCGGGCGAGCGCTACATTCCCAACTTCATCGAGAACCGCCTGAAATTCAGCCAGTACATCCGCAATGTCGCCGTGTTCGGCGCAGGGCGGGACCAGCTGACAGCCATCATCTGCATTGATTTCGACGCTGTGGGTCACTGGGCGGAGGAACGGGCGGTCTCCTACACATCCTATGCCGACCTCTCCCAGAAGGCAGAGGTGCAGGCCCTGATCGGATCGGTGGTCGATCATGTCAACGAGATCCAGCCGGACGGCCTCAAGATTCGCCGATTCGTCAATCTTCACAAAGATTTCGATGCGGATGACGGTGAAATCACCCGCACCCGGAAGCTCCGGCGCAACGTGATCGAGAGCCATTATGCGAGCCTGATCGACGCGCTCTACGGTCCGGCGCGCGAATGCACGTTCCGCGCCATCATCACCTATGAGAACGGCGGGAAGGGTGAAATCATCCGGACGCTCACCATCAGCGAGGTGCGGTCATGATCGACTGGATTCTGATCCTCGAACTGGCGATCAACGGCGTTTTCATCGGAATGATGTATTCGTTGATCTCGCTCGGTCTGGTGCTGATCTACAAGACCTCCGGCATTGTCAATCTCGCCCAGGGCGCAATCGCCATGACGGCCGGCTATGTCGCGTGGGCGCTTGCCACGTTGATGGCCGTTCCGGTTCTGGTCATCGCCCCGATTGCCATGGCGGTGATGTTCGGCTTCGGCCTGGTGATCGAGCGGATGGCCCTGCGGCGGATGATCGGCCACCCGGTGCTGATGATCATCATGCTGACCCTGGGCCTCGAGATCTTCCTGCGCGGCCTGTTGCCGGGCGTCTTCGGTGCAGCGGTGAAGAGACTGGATCTCGGCATTCCACAGGCCCCGCTCTTCATCGGGGACATCCTGTTGAACCGCGCTACCCTGACAGGCGGCTTGATTGCGATGGTGCTCATCCTGCTCTCGATCTGGTTCTTCGGCTCCCGACAAGGCGTGGTGATGCGCGCGGTGGCGGATGATCAGACAGCCTCGTGGTCTGTTGGAATCCGCGTCGAACGCGCCATCGCTGTGGCATGGGGCATGGCCGCGATGGCCGCCACCGCCGCCGGCATCCTCTGGGGTGCGACACAGGGCGTGGATTGGTCACTCTCGCTGCTTCTGATCAAGGGCCTCGCCATCGCCATTCTCGGCGGCCTCGATTCCATCCGCGGCGTGCTGATTGCGGGCGTGATTGTCGGCGTCGCCGAAAGCCTGGCCACCGGGCTGATCGATCCGCTGGTCGGTGGCGGCACGCGCGATGTCGTGGCTTCCGTCATCATTCTGGTCACCCTGCTGGTCAAGCCTCATGGCCTTTTCGGCGAAGCGCATATCGAGAGAGTGTAACCCATGTTCTACCGTCGTTCCGGCATCCGCCATACGCGCTATCAGGACGAACGGCAGCTGTTCCCGCTTGGTTTCGACCGCTTCCTCATTCTTACGGTGATGGGCATCCTGCTCGCCGCGCCTTTCCTTTTCGACCGGCTCTATGTCACCGGGTATCTTCTGCCCTGGCTCATCTGGTCTTCGGCCGCGCTGGGGCTGAACCTGCTGATGGGCGGCGCCGGTCAGGTTCATCTTGGTTATGGCGCCGTGATGGCGATGGGTGCCTATGGCTCGGTGCATCTCGTGCGCTTCGGTGCCCCGCTTGAACTGGCGATGATCGCCGGCGGGCTGATCAGCGCTTCCATCGGCATCATATTTGGCGCCGCCGCCTTGCGGGTCAAAGGCATCTACCTCGCCATGGCGACCCTGGCGATGCAATCGATCGTTGACTTCGTCATCGCCCAGACCCCCGCTATTTCCGGTGGCGCCCTGGCCACCCTGCAGGCCCCGCCGGTCCGCTTCCTCGGCATCTCGCTGGCCGGTGAACGCGAGACGTACTATTTCGCGCTGGCGGTCTGTGCGGCCGTTACCCTTTTCATGCTCAATGTCCGCCGCACCAGTTTCGGCCGCGCCCTGGCCGCCGTGCGCGAAAAGGATTACGCCGCCGAGATCCTCGGGGTCTCAACCCTGCGATACAAACTGCTGGCCTTCTGGGTGTCGTCATTCATCGGCGGCGTGGTCGGCTCGGTGCTCGCCATCTGCTATCTCCGTGCCATCTCACCGGACCAGTTCCATCTCGATCTGTCGATCCAGATCCTTGCCATGGTGATTGTTGGCGGCCTGGGCAGCGTGGTCGGACCATTCTTCGGCGCGGCGCTGGTGCTTTTTGCGCCCATCGTGATCAACAACGCGCTGGGCGATGCCCTGAGCACCTTTGGCCTTTCCCTGCCGATCGACCTGCGCGCCCATCTGCCTCTCATGGCCTATGGCGCGCTGGTGATCGGCTTCCTGCTCTACGAGCCTTACGGGCTTGCCAAGATTTATTCGAACGTCCGGACCTATCTGCTCGTGTGGCCCTTCCGACATGCGCAACGATAGGGATTGGCCGCAACAAAGGAGGAGACGCCTATGAAAATGACCAGACGGAGTTTCGTGGCCAGTGCGGCCGCCGGGATTGCGGCGCCGTCCATCAGCACGACCGGGGCCTTTGCCCAGGAAAGGGTGGTGCGGATTTCCGCGCCGATGGACTTTACGCGCATCTACACGTTTGTAACCTCGGAATACAGCCAGGGCCAGCGGGATTACTTCACCCTGCTGAACGAGCGCGGTGGTGTCGGCGGATACAAGATCGTGATCGACGTTTCTGACCATGCCAATGACCTGCCGCGCGCCATCGAGGCCTATGAGCGCGGCAAGCGCGAGGGCGCGGTGATGATCGATCCGCTCTCGACCCCGGTGGCCCGGGCACTCGTACCGCGTGTGCTGGAGGACAAGATCAACCTCATCACGGCTTATTCCGGCCGGTCGGATGCGGCGGATGGATCGGTCTTCCCCTATGTGCTGCCGCTTTCGATCAATTACTGGACGCAGGCCGGTCTGATCGTCGAGCATTTCAAGACACTGGAAAAAGGCTCTCTGCAGGGCAAGAGACTGGCCTTCGTGCACATCGACACGCCCTTCGGCAAGGAGCCGTTGCCGATCCTCGAAGTGCTGGCCAAGCGCGAGGGCTTCACCCTCAGTGCCTTCCCCTACACGCCACCCGGCAATGACCAATCCGCGATCTGGCCGCAAGTGCGCCGGTCGCGGCCCGATTTCACCGTGTTCTGGGGCGCGGCGGTTGGCCAGACCGTGGCCCTTTCCGAAGCGATCCGCAACGGCCTGCCGATGGACCGGGTCTCATCCAGCGTCTGGCTCTCGGAATCGGATATGGATGTTGTCGGCCGTGCAGCAACCAAGGGCGTGATGAAGATCGAGCCCTGCATCGGCGGTCGCGAGCCCAAGGTGATCAAGGACATCCTCGCCGAAGTGGTCGCCAAGGGCAAAGGTGCCGGCCCGGAAGCCAAGGTCGGGACAGGCTACTACAATTATGGGGTGCAAATGGCGTCTCTCATGGCAGAGGGCGTCCGCCTCGCCGCCCAGAAGTCGCCGAATGGCCCAGTCACGGGCCCCTGGCTCAATGCCGGGCTGCGGTCCATCAAGGACTTCACGGCCGAAGGCCTGCTGCCGCCAACCACCATCACCCCGGAAGACCATCAGGGTGGGGGCATGGGCCGCGTGGCGCAATGGGATGGCAGCAAGTTCGTGCCGGTCACCGGTTGGTTCTCCGCGAACCAGGACGTGGTCTGGGACGAAATCCGCAAGTATTCGGCGGAGTTCAAGAAGAGCGGAAAGTAAGCTGCCGGTCCGAGAGAAGGCCAAGCCTGTCCGCCCGGATCACTTCGTCCGGGCGGAGCCTCCAGGAGCGCTCCCGCGGGCTGGGGCGAAAGGATATTGCCATGTCATTGCTGACGCTGAACAATATCGAAGTTGCCTATGACAGGGTCTTCGTTGCCGTCAAGGGCGTCTCAATCGAGGTGCCGAAAGGTGGCCTCGTCACCTTGCTCGGGGCCAATGGCGCCGGGAAAAGCACCGTCCTCAAGTCCATTTCCGGCTTGCTCGCGCCGGAACGCGGCGAAGTGACGCGCGGAGAAATCCTGTTCGACGGCCAATCCCTGCTAGCGCTTGACCCGCCCAGGCGCGTGCGGATGGGTTTGGTGCAGGTCCTCGAGGGGCGGCGGGTTTTCGGCCATCTCACCCCGCGGGAAAATCTGCTCGCAGCGGCGACCATGCACCGCAGCCGCGGCGAGGTTTCCGCATTGATCGACCAGATGTTCCAGCTTTTTCCGCGCCTCGCGGAACGGGCGAATGCCTCGGCGGGCTATCTCTCCGGAGGGGAGCAGCAGATGCTGGCCATCGGCCGGGCCCTCATGACGAAGCCGCGGCTGCTGATGCTGGATGAGCCTTCGCTCGGTCTGGCGCCCTTCCTCGTGGACGAGATTTTCGACATCATCCGGCGCATCAACGAAACCAGCAGCGTGGCAGTATTGCTGGTGGAGCAAAATGCCACGGCCGCCCTCGAAATCGCCCATTCCGGCTATCTCATCGAGAACGGTCGCATCCTGATGAGTGGCGATGCCTCCTCGCTGCGCAGCAACCCCGATGTTGTCGAGGCCTATCTTGGCGGGCATCAGCGCGTCGATTATCACGCGGTGAAGCATTATCGTCGCCGAAAGCGCTGGCTGTCATGACCGGTCAGGCCTTCTTCGATGCGCTCGAAACGCGTGACCCCGCCAAAAGGCTGGCCGATCAGCTGGCAGGACTGAGAGAATGCCTGGCCACGGCCATGACCATCCCCGGCTGGCGCGAGCATCTCGGCCCGGTGGAGCCCCGGGCGATCGACCATCTTTCGGCCCTGGCCGACCTGCCGGTCCTGCGCAAATCAGACCTGCCCGCGCTTCAGAAAGCCCGGCCCCCTTTCGGCGGCCTGATGCCGGGTCCGCTCGGCGGCTGGAAGCGGCTGATGATGTCCCCGGGACCGATTTTCGAGCCGGAATCGCAGGAAGTCGACCCATCGAGGGCGGCCCGGGCGATGTTTGCGGCCGGTATCCGCGCCGGCCAGATCGTCCAGAACACCTTTTCCTACCATCTCACGCCCGGCGGCTGGTGCTTTGACGGCGGTGCCCGCCTCCTGGGCTGCGCTGTCATTCCAGCCGGTCCGGGCAATACCGAGGCCCAGCTGGATCTCATCGATGCCTATCGCCCCGGCATCTATGCCGGCACGCCGGATTACCTGAAGATCCTGCTCGAAGCGGCCGATAAAAAAGGGCGGGACGCCTCCTCGCTCGAACGCGCCATCGTTTCCGGCGCCGCGTTTCCGCCCAACCTGCAGGCCTGGGTGGCGGGTCGCGGCATCGATGCCTATCAATCCTACGCGACAGCGGAATGCGGCATCATCGCCTATGAAACCAGCGCCCGCGAAGGGATGGTGATCGATGAAGGCGTGATCGTGGAGTTGGTCCGCCCCGGCACGGGCATGCCGGTGGAGCCAGGCGAGGTGGGTGAAGTCGTGGTGAGCGTGCTGGACCCGGCAAAGCCCCTGATCCGCCTGGCTGTCGGCGACCTTTCGGCCTTCCTGCCCGGCCTTTCGCCCTGCGGTCGCACCAACCGGCGCATCAGCGGCTGGATGGGCCGGGCAGATCAGACCGCGAAGGTCCGCGGCATGTTTGTTCGGCCCGAACAGGTGGCCCAGCTCCTGGCCACCTTGCCCGGTGCGATGCGGGCGCGCCTCGTCATCGGTCGGGAGAATGACCGCGATCAGCTCACGCTGCGGCTGGAACAGACGGGCGATGGTCCGGACCTTGCCGTCATTGCAGCCGCCAGCCGCGCCATCCTCAAGCTCGATGCGATGGTGGAGAGGGTCGCGCTCGGAACCCTGCCGCGGGATGGCGTGGTGATCGAGGACCGGCGGCCGTTGTGAGTGCTTGATCACGGGTGCTGCCAGACGCCATCATGCCGCGAATGCGGCGCCCAACCGGGCTCCGGGACGTTCGAGAGGGTTCAGAGCAGAATGACAAGCGGCACCATGACTCTCCCGGAAACCGCGATGGCGGGTGGCACAACCGTCAGCGAATTGTTCTTGCACCGGGCCCGGATGAATCCAGAGGCCGTGGCCCTGCGGGAGAAAGGCCGGGAAAGCACCTATGGCGCGCTGCGCGAGCGCGTGCTCCGGCTGGCGACCGTCTTCCGCGATTTCGGCCTGCAACAAGGCGACCGGATTGCGCTGCTCTCGGAGAATCGCAGCGAGTACATCGAGATCCAGCTGGCGGCGGGATGCCTGGGTCTGATCGTCGCCTGCCAGAACTGGCGACAATCCTCCACTGAACTCGATCATTGCATCCGCCTTGTTTCCCCGACACTGGTCATCGCCTCGGCCCGATTCCAGGCGGCTTTTGCTGCAACCGGGCTTGACCTGCCCTGCTGGACAATCGAGGACGTCCACGATCATGCCATTGCGAACGCCACTCCGCTGGCCAGCCTTCCGGCGATCAGTGGCGAGGCCGGGTTGATCATTCTCTACACCAGCGGCACGACGGGCCTGCCCAAGGGTGCTCTGATCAGCCATCGCGCCGAAATCGCCCGGATGGCCGTGGGCCAGATGGATCTTGGCATCACGCGGGATGATGGCTTCATCGCCTGGGCGCCGATGTTCCACATGGGCTCAACCGACCAGATGCTGGCCACGCTGATGTCCGGCGGCATTGTGCATGTGGTGGATGGCTTCCAGCCGCGCGAAATCGTGGAAGTCATGCGAGATTATCCACTGGGCTGGCACCTGCTGATGCCGGGCTCGATAGAACCCGTGGTGGAGATTCTGCGCAGCGAAGGGATCCGGGTAAGGAGCATCCGCATCATTGGCGCCATGCTCGATCTGGTGCCGCGCGCCCTCGCGATTGATCTCGCGACCCTGTCCGGCACGCCCTACCTCAACAGTTTCGGCTCCACGGAAACCGGGCTTCCGCCCGCTTCGGCGCGACGCATGTCAACGGAGGACCTGCTTGGCCCAATTTCGAAATGGGCGAATTCGCTGGTCGATATCCGGCTGGTCGACAGCGAGGGCAACGCGGTGCCCGATGGCGAACCCGGCGAGATGGCGGTGCGTGGTCCGACCCTGTTCAGTGGTTATTGGGATGCGCAGGAAACCAACCGCAAGGATTTTGCCGGTGGCCGCTTCCGCATGGGTGACATGTTCATCAGGAACCCGGATGGCTCGTTCGATTTTGTCGATCGCGCGAAATACATGATCAAATCCGGCGGTGAGAACATCTATCCTGCCGAAATCGAGCGCGTCCTGCTGGCTGATCCACGCATCCGCGACGCGGTCATCGTGCGCAAGAGGGATGCGCACTGGGGCGAGATCCCGGTCGCGCTGATCGCCCGCCAATCCGATGATCTCGATGCGGCGGATGTCGATCAGCTCTGCCGTGCGTCGCTCGCCGGCTACAAACGCCCGCGCGAAGTGCATTTCGTGGCCTATGAGGATCTGCCGCGCAGCACCACGGGCAAGATCCAGCGCCATGAAGCCGAGAAGATGCTGACCGAGAAGGGAACGCCATGACAGAGAGCCCTGTTCTGTGCGACATTCGCGATGAGATCGCCTGGGTCACACTCAACCGGCCGGAGCAGCTCAACGCGCTTTCGGTCGGGCTGATCCGTGCCCTCGCCAGCGCGCTCGACACCATCGCGGCCAACCTGGCCTGCCGGGCCGTGGTGCTGACCGGGGCCGGCAAGGCCTTCTGTGCCGGCGGCGATCTCAAGGAGTTCCTCGCCATGCTGGAAGCTGGCGAGCCGGACCGGCTGGAGGCATTCGTCCGGGAGATCAGCGGGCTGTTCGCACGGCTGGAGGCGCTGGACATCCCGGTGATCGCGGCCGTCAACGGCACAACGGTCGCAGGCGGGCTGGAACTTGTCCTGTGCTGTGATGTGGTTCTGGCGGCGGAGGGCGCGAAAATCGGCGATGGACATCTGCGCTATGGGGTGTTGCCCGGTGGCGGAGCGGCGGCCCGCCTGCCGCGCAAGATTCCGATCAACAAGGCAGCCGAGCTGTTTCTCACCGGAGCGATGAAGCCGGCCTCATGGTGGGCAGAAGCAGGGCTTGTAAGCACGGTGCTCCCGGCAGATCAGCTGCTGCCAGAAGCCGGGCGCCTGGCCAGCGCCATGGCTGGCTACAGTCCGCTCGCCCTGCGGGACGTGAAGCGCATGCTCCGCAAGATGCCCGATCTCAGCCTGGATGACGGTTTGTCCCATGAACTGGAGGTCTTTGCCGTCCACGCCCGCCGCGAGGATCTGGTCGAGGGGCTGCGCGCCTTCTCCGGGAAGCGGAAACCCGTCTATCATGGCCGCTAGAGCATTTTCTGACCAGGTGGATACCGGTTGGTCGAAGAAAATGCGTGAAATCACAAGAAATGAGAACGGACGGTCTCATTCAATCCGATCGGATTCCGCTCCAGGCTTCGTGGACAAAGGTTGATGTGAGATTGGGAGTTTGATTCAAGGCTTCATTTTGGAGGAAGCCTTGGGCGAGCGGATTGGTCTTTCGGACGAAGAGTGGGCGATCATCGGGCCTTTGCTGCCTGCGGAGCGCGGGCGTGGCTGTCGGCCAGCGCAGGACAACTGCCGCTACTTCGAAGGCATGATGTGGCTGGCGCGCACCGGCGCGCAAGGGCGGCATCTTCCTGACGAATATGGCAAATGGAACAGCGTCTTCCGCCGTTATCGGCGCTGGCTGGAGGTCGGGGCCTTCGACTTCATGCTGGAGAGCCTGGCGGAGATGGTCGAGCGAGACCCCACCGCCGACATGATCGCCTCAACCATCGTCCGGGCGCATCACTGCGCAGTCGCCATAAAAAGGGCGATTATATACTTCCCGCACCACAACCGAATCGGGCATGATGCAACCTCCGATAATCGCCGGACGGAGGGATTTGGATGTGGGCATCAGTCGCGTGTGACGCTCTCAGACAAGGCAAATGCCTTGAGCTTCGCTATGACGGTTGGTCGCGCGTCGTC
>JADCBP010000013.1 GCA_020253445.1 Methylobacterium sp. | reverse complement strand
CGTGACGCTTCCGGCGGGCACGGAGATGGTGATGCCGGGCGACAACATCTCGTTCGAGGTCGAACTGATCACGCCGATCGCGATGGAAGAGAAGCTGCGCTTCGCCATCCGCGAAGGGGGCCGAACCGTCGGCGCCGGCGTGGTGGCGAGCATTCAGGATTGATCTGGTTCCGGGCAGGTTGCCGCTCGGAGGGCTTGAAATCGATCAGGGGAGCCCCACGGCTCCCCTTTTCTTTTATGCCAGAGGCAATCCAAGGAGGGATGATCGATGGAACCCGAAACGCGCATGCTCGATCTCTTTCCGCTCGGTCTGGGTCTTGTCAGCCTTGGCCGGAGCTGGGGCCATGTGCCGAAGCCGCCGCCGCCGGAAGCCGAGGCTCGCCGTCTGCTGGAAGCGGCCTTCGAGCTTGGCATCCAGGTCTATGATACCGCGCCGGCCTATGGCCTGAGCGAGGCGCGGCTGGGGGCCTTCCTGAAAAGCCTCACGAAAGAGCAGCGCGAGACGATCTTCATCGCGACGAAATTCGGCGAGCACTGGAATGACGATGGCACCACGCGGGTCGATCATTCCTACGAGGCGCTGATGCGCAGCCTCGACCGCTCCGTGGAACTCCTCGGCGATATCGACCTCTTGCAGGTGCACAAGGCGAGCATGGAGGCCCTGCGCGGCGAGGAACTGCGCTGGGCGCTTCAGGCCGTGCAGGCCATGGATATTCCGCAATTCGGCGCCTCGGTGAGTGACATGGAGGCCGGGAAGCTGGCTCTCGAGATGGGGTTCCACTGGATTCAGATGCCGCTCAACGCGCAGAACCGCGCGCTGGAACCGCTGGTGGAGATCGCCGAGGCGGCGGGAACGCGGATCATCGCCAACCGCCCGCTGGCGATGGGAGCCGCCGTGGCTGACCTCCCGGCGGATGCACGCGAGCAGCGGGTGCTCGATGCGTTCCGCTATCTGCGGCAGGCCAATCCCTCTGGCCTCGTGCTCACGGGCACCATCTCCGAGGAGCATCTCGTCCAGAACATCGCGGCCTTCCGCGCGGCGGAATGAGGCGGGGGAGGGCGGAGAGCCGGCTTACTCGCAAGCGTCCTGCAGGGGCGTGAGCTTGAAGGTGCCCATGCCGGTATCCTTCACCTTCTTGCCGACGACATGCGCCTCGCCATCACTGAAAAGCGTGATCTTGCCTTCGTTCTCGCCGATCGCGATGGTGTATCGGCCATCGCCGACGAAGCGGGCACCGCCGCCCGTGCCCTGATAGGTATAGGCACCCCGCGTGCCGCCATCCCAGGGCGTCATCTGGAAATTCACCTTGCTCATGCCCACCGAGCGCAGGGTGAAGGCGCGTTCGATATCGCAGATCCGGCCCGTAAGCTCGATCGCCTGAACCTTGCCGGAGACCTCGTAGGACTTGATGCAGGTGGCCTGCACCTCGAGATAGCATTCCGGGCAGGCACCGGAGGGGCCGCGCCGCACCTTGGTGCGCTTCTGGCCCATCACGCGCTGGATTTCCGCGCCCAGCGCCTCCGCCTGCGCGGTATAGGCCCTGGCCTCGTCAGCGGCGAGTTGGTGGGCCGGGCGTTCCCAGAAGGCATAGAAACCCATCTGTCGGCAGGTATCCGCATGGGAGGCCTCATGCACGGCGAAGGCGCGCGCGATGCCGGCACATTTCGCCCCGGCCCTGAGGCTCTGCTCCATCTTGGCCGGGTCATCCGGCGCGCAGAGATCCTTGCCCGCTTTCTTCCACCGGGTTTCGATGGTCCGGCGCTCGTCGAGGTCCACGACGCTGATGTCGTTCACCCATTTCCGCCCCGCAGGGATGCCCTTGCCGGATCGGGGATTGTCCTCGTAGGCCAACCGCTCCCGGGCGCCCCGCGGGACATAGGGCACGCGATCGGGCTCGCCGGGCTTGCCCTCTCTCAACCCGTGTGCGGCGCTGCCTTCGCCCTTGCCGTCCTGGAAGGCGTTGTAATCGCGGAAGGCCTGTTCGTAATCCGAGCCCTTCGGGTTCTGCCCGTATTTCTCGATCAGCGTGCGGGCCTGATTTTCGAAGCGCTGCTTCAGCAGCAGCGCGATCGCCAGTTCGGTCTGGATCGCGCCGAGATCCTCGCATTTGCATTCCTCGAGCGCCATCGCCCGGTGCGGAACCAGCGAGGCCGCCATCAGCGCAAGACCGAGAAGAACGCGGGGCGAAACCAGGCGTGCCATGATGCCGCGCGCCAAGCCGGTGCATGAAAGGCGTGTCATGAAAGCCCCCTCTTTCAGCATGCAACCGCATGATGCGCAAAGGCCGGGGCATTGCAAGGCTGCGGGGTGGAAAGCGGCGGAGTGCCGCAAATCCGGGCTTGTCTCGCCGGAATCTGTCGCTATAAAACAGCTCGCGCTAGGGGAGTAGCTCAGCTGGTTAGAGTGGCGGTCTCCAAAACCGTAGGTCGTGGGTTCGAATCCCTCCTCCCCTGCCATCGCGCAATTTAAGCCTCTGACATGGAATGTCTTTTGACGAACTGACCGAATGAGATTCGGTCCGGTTTCGCAACTGGCCTTGCACGATCCTGTCCAGCGGGAGCGTGATGTTTTTCCTTTGCTCTCATGCTTATCGAAGAGGCGCCGTCTGTTGGTGGCGTCGAAGCTGTCTTTGCGCCGATGGGAATCGCCTGTCTGCCATCCGTTTGGTGGAGCGCCATCCGGCACCCGCAAGACTGTTAGGGCTCGCGTTGAGTATGGAGTCAGAGCGCGGGGCTGGAAATTTGACGAGAGATGTCCGGACCCAGCACCTGCGGGATTTTCGCGATCTCCATCCCCGGATGATCGCGCGCCGCGTCGACAAGGCTATCGAGGCTTCCCTGCATAGCACGGCACCCAAGCAGCACATGCTGAACCAGTGCCGGAAAGCACGCATCCATGCAGCCCTTCATGAACCTGAAGCACCCCAAGCTTTTTCGGCGGCTTCGCAGCCGCGGAACTGTCAATGGATGCTGCATCCGTCGCTTCGGAAAGCGGACATTCAACACGTTACAAGATATCCGGTTCGATCATGTCAGCGCACAGGTCTGGAGCGGAATCCGATCTGATTGAATCAGGCCGTCCGCTCTCATTTCTTGTTGTTTCACGCATTTTCTTCAACCAACCGGTATCCACTGGGTCGGAAAATGCTCTGATGCCGGTCGCGCCGTTGATCGTGACTCAAAGCCTGTCGTCGCTCTCTTTTGGGTGCTTTCCCTCATAAAGGAAGGAGAAGCTGCGAGGCATCGGCCCCTTGTTGCGTTCTCCGCGCGAGGATTGCTCCCAGGCATGGGCCAGAATGCCCACGGCGCGTGACAGGCAGAAGATCCCACGCGCCAGTGGCGGGGGGAAACCGAGTTCGCCGTAGATCACAGCGGTTGCGCCATCGATGTTCATGGGGATGAGCTTGCCCTTCCGCGCAGCCATGAGAGCCTCAACAGCCCGAGCTGCGGCTGCAATGCGCCCGGTGACCACACCCTTGCCAACCATATCCTCCACAAGGTCCATCAGTCTGCCCGCGCGCGGATCAACCGGATGAAACCGGTGGCCGAAGCCGGGCAAGTATTTCCCATGCGATGCGGTCCATTGGTCAATGATGATGGCGGTCGCAGCATCCAGCGTTTCACCGGTCTCGACGCAGGCGAGAATCTCGAGATAGAGCTCCAGAGCCTGTTGGCCGGCGCCACCATGGACATCATCCAGCATGTTGATGGCCGAGGCCATCGCACCGTTGAGGGGCAATCCACAGCTCACAGCCATGCGGGAGACAGCGATGGAGGGCGCCTGCGGTCCATGATCGACCGAGGCGACGAGCGCCGCTTCGAGCAGGGACGCTTGATGCACCGTGGGCAATTCGCCGCGCAGCATCAGCCAGATCATGGCCGGAAAGGAAACTGAACCGATCAGGTCCTGAACCGGATAGCCCCGGAATGAGATTCTGCCGGGCGATATGTCACAGATGGAGGTCCGCCAGTAGTGAGCGGCCTCGGAGCGCGGATCGTCGTTGCCGGTGCTCATGGCCATGGGTTCATCGGGTTTCGGTCATGAAGACCTTCTGCGCTACCTGCCAGCGTCCATCCACCTTAAGGCAGGAAAGCAGGTCGGTGAAGTATCGCGGCGGAATGGCACATTTGATCTTGAGAAGGGCGAGATCAGGTCCCACCAGATCGATGGCGAGAACATGGTCGTCGCGCTCGAGCCCTTGCCTCTTCGGGGACGGACGCGCGGCGACGCGCTCCAGCCAGGTTTCGCAGGGCGTGATCGATACCTTCCCGTCCACCGCTTGCGTGAGTGCGGATGTCGACAGGAACACCGATCCCAGTTTGGCGGCATCCCCCTCATGCAAGCCATCAAGATAGGTTGCAGCAAGCGCTTCAAGCGCTGCGATATCATTGAGCATGGATCAATCCTTCGGGATGGAGCGGGGCGATTGTCTTTCGGCGGTCGTGGTGGATGCCCGGAGATGGTCGATCGTTTCGGCATCATAGCCCAGCGCCCGAAGCCAACGCTCCGTATCCTGCCCGAGAGCAGGCGGCGGCTCCGGCTTCGCGTAACCCCCATCGATCAGGAATCCGGGTCGCGTGACCCTCATCGGGTGGCCGGCGGATGTTTCGCCATCAAGCTCCTCGACAAAGCGCCGCCCGGTGATCTGCGGCTCGCGCAGAACCTGTGGCACCGTGAGAACCTGGCCGGCCGGCACGCCTCGCGCGTTGAAGAGCGCTTCCCATTCCTCGGCGCCCCTTGCGGCCAGCGCGGCTTCCAGTTCCACCTTCAGCGCGGCGCGGTGAACCTTGCGCGATTGGCGATCCGCGAAGCGCGGGTCGGTCTTGAGATCGGGCCGCCGCACGAGGTCGCAGAGCGTCTCGTATTGCTTCTGCTCGTTGGCGGCGATGTTGAGCGGGCCGGTCGCCGTGCGGAAGGTGCCGGAGGGCGCGGCGGTGAAGTTCTCGTTGCCCATGGGCTCCGGGTCAATCCCGGCATTGAGGTGGTTCGACACCACCCAGCCCATGGCGGCCAAGGTGGATTCCAGCAGCGAGACATCAATCCGGCGACCGCGCCCGGTCATGCGCTGGTCCACCAGGGCAGCGGATATCGCGAAGGCCGCGGTCATGCCCGCAATCGTATCGGAAATCGGAAAACCCGTGCGCAAGGGTGCTGTCTCTGCACCGCCGGTCACGCTCATCGCGCCCGAAAGCCCCTGGACGATCTGGTCATAGGCCGGGCGCCCGGCCCAGGGTCCATCCTGGCCGAAACCGGAGATCGCGCAGGAGATGATCCTGGGGTTGCGGGCCGAAAGCACCTCATGGCCGAGGCCCAGCCGCTCCATCACCTTGGGCCGGAAATTCTCCAGCACCACGTCGCTCTGCTCGACAAGGCGCAGGAAGGCTTCCCTCGCATCGGCGTTCTTGAGGTCGAGCGTGATCGATTGCTTGCCGGCATTCACGGCCACGAAGGAAAGGCCCATCAGGCGCTTTGCCATGTCGGGATCAGCACCCAGCTTCCGGGCGAGATCGCCGCCCTCGGGGTTCTCGACCTTGATCACCTCGGCACCCAGCCGCACGAGATTGTAGCCGCAGAAGGGACCTGCGAGCACATTCGAGAGGTCGAGGACGCGAACGCCGTTGAGAGGAAGCGTCATGCGCCACCTTCGCTTTGAATGCCGGGCTGTGGTTCCGGCGCGGTCAATTTGTCATGGTCTCTCCTGTTCCCGGCATCATGCCGATTTCAGGCAGAATTTCCACTGATCCCCGCTGGGCAGATTCCCCGAGCCTGTTCTGGGAGAGCAGGGCCATTCGGGTGTGTGAGTGGAGAGGGCAGGGCGAATGAATGACCTGTGCGCAGGTCGAGGCGTGGTTCCTGACGATCATTCGCGCCTTCGTGCACTCAATTGCCCCGAGGGCCTTCATAGGAATGCCGTCAAGGAGCTGACCCAGACCAAGATCGATTTGATCAGGCCGATGGGACCAGCATCAGGGGAGAACACCGTCGCCATGCCCGGCATTCCAAGCCTCAACTGCGTCCTGTCCAGGTCCGTCGGAATCGAAATCTGGACCGGATAGGCTCTCGCTCCGCCAATGGCTCCAACGCGCGCCAGGGCTCCCGATACTGCGATCTGCCCCTGGCCGACACCGCGGGGAATATCGATGACCTCGGCGCGATAGATGCGGCCAGGGTGATCCTCGAACACGATCTTGACGAGGGCCCCGGGCTTGATCGTCTGAAATCCGTTGGGCGGGAACAGTCCGACGAGCGTGATTTCGTCGGTAATGATGAATGACATGACCGATCGCGCCAGGACTGCACGGTCACCTACCGCGAGGGCCATGACGGTGACGACACCGTCGCTCGGAGCACGGACGGTCGTCTGTTCCAGCTCCCATTTGGCTTGTTCGAGCTGCGCCTGAATCTGGGCAACGCTGGTGTGCGTCCCATTGATCTCGGATTCCATTGCGAGCTTGGCTGTGGCCTGAGCGGCCATTGCCGCCTCCAGCTGGTAGCTAATGTTGTCGTATTGCGCCTGCGTGTCCTGCTCCCGGAACGCCGACTGGACCTGCTGGCGGCTGAGCGTTTGTACGTCCTCCAATCGCCGCTTCTGGTAGGCGAGCTGCGCTGTCAATCCGGCTACAGTTGCGGTCGCCTGCATGTAAGTCGATTTCAGCTGCTTTGACTGTTGTTGCGCCTGTACCAGGGCGGCTTCGAGCTGCCTGACTTTGGTTTCGAAAGGCCTCTTGTCGATTTCAAACAGGATGGTCCCGGCCTTGACCGGGACATTAGTCTTTACAGGCACAGAAACTACCTGCCCTGAAACGTTCGGCGTGACCTCCACGACCCGCGAGACCACCGTCAGGGTCCCCGACGGCGTCAGATAATTGAACATAGCGACGAAGATCGCGAGAATGACCCCGCCGATCAGGACCGTCATGGTCCCTGAGATCCAATCCCATCTGATAAGCTTCAGCTTCCGAAACACGAGCCAGGCAAGACCGGCGTAAAGACCGAGAATGATCAACATGGAGTGTCTCTTGCAAACTTTTCGACAGGAGGACCATTCGTGCCGGGAAGCGACGTTTCTCCAGGCACTAAGAGCGATGACGGTTCGCTGATTATCCGGCCACACTCATGGGCGGCTGCTTCCACTTGCCCGCAAGGGCAGCCTCATTCGGCCAATAGATGCGACAGACGACCATGAACGGACCCTTCGGCGCCGGCAGCCAGTTGGCTTCCTTGTCCTTTCCTGGGGACTCGTTCTGGACATAGAATGTGTAGCCCCCATCCGGGTCTTTCTTGAACTGTGGCAGCATCGGCGAGTTGAGAAGGTAGCGGTTGATCGGGTTCGCGAAGAGCAGGCTTTCTGGAAGCTTGTATAGCGTGAGCGACCAGAACGCGTTCGCCGGCGGAAGCTGACCAGGCGCGAACCGAACCGTGTAACGCTTGCTGCCGTCGAGCGGTTTGCCATCCGATCCGAGATTGAAGAAGGGATACATGGCCTCCTCTTTGGAGTTGCCGTAGATCCCGATCACTGCTCCTGCCATCCGGTACAGGTAGTTGTTCTTCAAGTATGCACGCGTTCCGAACAGGTCGCCCGACACGACCTTGCCCGCGTCCACCTTCTCTTTCTTGAACGTGTTGTATTCGGTCCACGCATCGGCCATCCCCGCCTGGATGGCGTCTCTGATCTCGGGCGCGAGCTTGCCCGGATCGAAAGTCTTCCCGGCACCGATCCCGATGCGCTCAAATCGCGCCATCAGCGTCTTTTCGGACGACACCGTAGGACAGAACTGGAGGACGAAGTTGAGGACCTTGAAGAAGTCCAGCGATGTCTTCTGCGCCTCCGGAGTGAGCGGCTTGATAAAGTCGATCGCTGGCGCAGACTTGAAAGCAGTCTGGCCCAGGAATCCGGAAAGCGGCTGAGCCTTGTATGCGGCCTGGATTTTCTTCACGCTTTCAAGATCGTCAGGACCGAAGAGTTGCGTTCGATAGGCGGCCAAGGCGAGATTGGTTTCGCAGCGAATGACCTTGGTGACGTTTGCAGGCTTCGCCCCCTTCCAGTCGGGGCCTGCGATCATGAAGGTCCCGCCGCCGTTTCCGGTAGCCCTGCTCCCGACATAGGCAAAGTTGAACGTGTAGGCGTCGATGAGCTGAATGCTGAAGTAGCGGTTCTTCTCCAATTTCGGAACCGTCAAGACGATGGGCTCGGCACGCAGGTCCAGGGCGACAAACGAATATGGCGTATCCGAATTCGGTGTCTGAATCGTAACGTCGTCCGGCGTGTAGACTCGGGCTATGTTCACGATTTGGTTCCAGCCACCCCTGTATTCCGGGCTCGTCTTGTCGACGTTGTAGGCGTATTGAACTCGATAGTTGTCGACGATCGGGAAGCCGTAGATGTAGGCCTCTTTGGCAATCGCGCGCGCGCGTGCTGGGGTAAGCGGCTCCGCTGCCTGAGCCGAAAGATGAGCAGAAAGCGGTAGAAGCCCCAGGCCAATGGCAGCTGTTCGGCGTGTGATCATTGTCATCCCCTTATGAGTGGAGTTTGCATACGAGCAAACCGCGACAAGATTGTAATTGATGCATAGCAATTCGGTGTCGCTGTGATCGCGATCTGGAGCTGACCCGCTTTTGAGGACACCTTTGAAGTCATTTCTTGGAGTGTCCCATGCCCCGTTTTCGAGCCGCCTATCCGCCGGAGTTCCGGCGTCAGTTGGTGGAGTTGGTCCGGTCCGGCCGAACGCCTGAAGAGCTGTCGCGCGAGTTCGAGCCGACCGCGCAATCCATCGCCAACCGGGTGAAGCAGGCCGACCGAGAGCCTGGTCGGCCATAGCGACCGTGGATTGCTCCGTTCAACGTTAACACGCTCCAAAGTCAACCGCTGATTAATCAATCAGGCCCAATGTCGGGTTTGTCATATCCGGACAGATCTTGGCGGGGGAATGCGATGTCTCGACCGGTAAAGTTTCTCATGGTGTCCATGGCCGTTGCCGGCCTTCTCACGCTCGGTGTGCAGGCCGCACCCAGTCAGGGCGACGTCTCCAAGGAAATCAACCTCATCACCAATGCCGCCACGGCCGTGGTTGCCGGCCTGCAGGCCAAGATCAATGCCGGCACGCTGCCTGCCGAGGAGGCGGATGCGGGCAAGCTTCGGCAGGCCTTCCTCGAGCAGTTCCGCAAGCTCGCCAATGCGGATTTCCAGCAGGCGCCTGACCCCAAGCTGGAAGAAATTCGCAAGGCCTTCGCGGAAGCCTTCGATGCGGTGACCGGCAAATACCGATCCGACATGGTCAAAGGGGGGCAGGACGCCTTCGTGCCCGCCTTCTTCCGCGCGCAGCTGCTCGAGCTTTTCAACAAGCAGGCGAATGGCAAATACCAGGCGATCGTCACGACGCGGCCAAGCGAACTGATCAATCGCGATTCCGCGCCGGACAAGATCATCGCGGACAAGGCCGTTCTCGATTTTGTCGCCGGCCTGCTCGACAAGGGCGAGGTGGAGCCGAAATCGACCCAGATCGGCCAGCGTCTTGTCAGCTATTGGCCGATGAGGATCGCTGAACCCTGCGCGACCTGCCACCTCAGAAACGGGCTGGAGCAGAAGGTCGGAGCTTTCGGCGGCGCGACAATCGTTGTCGTCGAGCCCAAGTTTTAGACATCACGTGGGGCATCATGACGATCAAGCGGCGCTTCAACTGGACCTTCGCCGGGGTGATCCTCGCATTCCTTCTTGGGGGAATGGCGCTGTGGTCCATCCTCGCGGCCAACCAGCAGAGCTTTGCCTCGGCATCCGCTGCGCTCTCGAAGGCCGAGGGGTTCCGCACCCTCCTGACGGTGGTTCGTGAGTTCAAGGCCGCATCGCTGGCACAGGCCGTTACCCGTCGGCGCCCCCAGGAAATACAAGCCCAGCAACTCCGCGAGAGGCTACTGAGCCTGCTGGAGGAAAAACGGCCGGTAGCGCCAGAGATGGTGGCGACCGTGACCCCGCTGATTGCGGAATACACCAAGATCATGTCGCTGATCTCGGACGAACTGGCCAGCACGAACCGAAATCGGGGCGTCAATCTCTATTCCAACGACGCCGCAAAGCGCGAACAGAATATCGTCGAGCTGGTCGAGAAGATCGTGGCGGAGCAGGTCGCGAAGGCAGAAGGCGAGCTCGGTGCCCTGCAAGCCAGCCAGAACCTCATTGAGCTGATGCTGGTCATAGCCAGTATCTTGGTCCTGGGATCGTTTGTCTTCATCCTGATGGCTGCACGGAAGGTTCTGGCGGATTTCAGCCACATGGCTTCGGTGATGGAGAATATCGCCGCCGGGCAAACCGAGCGCGAGACCCCCTTTCTCGAACGCAAGGACGAGATCGGCGTCATGGCGCAGGCCCTGCAGGCGTTCCGGCAAGCCCAGATCGATCGCGAAGAACTCGAGCACAGCCTCACCGCCCAGGCCGAACAGCGAAGGCAGGCTTTTCTGTCCCATGTTTCCGGCCAGTTCGGCGAAAATGTCGATGGCATCGTCAACGACCTGAACCAGTCTTCGGGCCAGATCCTGAGCCTCGCCAACAACATGCAGGACCAGGTTATCCAATCCGCCCAGAAAATCGAGGATGTCGCCATCCTCTCTTCCGGCGCCCGTGAATCCTCGCAGGCCCTGACTGTGGTCGCCGAGACCATCGCGCAATCCGTCAACGACGTGACGGTCTCGATCGCGCAGAGCGAGGCCTTGACGGGCAATGTGGCAAAGGAAGCAACCGCTGCTCTGCAGCGCGCGGAAGCTCTCGCGGCGAATGCGCGGGCAATCCAGGGCTTCACCCAATCCATCAGTGCGATTGCGTCGCAGACCAACCTTCTTGCCCTCAATGCCACGATTGAAGCGGCGCGGGCAGGCGCGGCCGGACGCGGCTTCTCCGTTGTGGCCGGGGAAGTCAAGGCGCTGGCCTTGCAGACCGAGCAGGCGACGCGGGAAATCACGAGTCAGATCGGGCAGATCCTGCACGATACCACGGACCTTTTTTCCGCAATCGAGGCAATCGAGGGTGCGGTGAGTGCGCTTGATCGCCAGAACCAGTCGATCGCCGCGATTGTCTTGCGTCAACAGGAGACCAAGGCCCAGATCGCGCAATTCACGTCCGGAACAGCCGGCCATTGTGACAAGGTCAATGCGCGCCTCTCCGAGATCACGAAAAATGTCGCGGAGACCGGCCGGGCCGCGCGGGCCATGCTGGCCGCTGCCGAAGCACTTGCCGGCGATTCCGAAAAGGTCGCGGCGGATGCCCGTGCCTTTGTCGCGGAAATCCAGGCTGCCTGATCGCCGAATCCCATGGGACCTCCGAAATAAGGCGGCTTGCCGTTGGCAGAGATGGTGGCCGGAGCGGAACGCGACCCGACGGAATCTGGACGCTCGCCCCGGGGCTTTCGTGACTTTTCGTTTTTTTCCTTTCGATCAACCGGAATCCACTTGGTCGGAAAATGCTCCAGTGGATCAATGCCGGCTCTTGATTAGGCGGAATGCAGGCCGGCGAACAATAACCTTGATGGACATTTCATATTTCATCCATCGCTGCGTTTATTCCAAAAGCTTTTCAATCATGGAATAAGCGACGTAGTATTTGTAAATATTCGAGACATACTCGACGGTTTCGCGGCCAATGATCTTCGCGGCTGCTTGCTCGGTTTGGTTGAACCAGCGGTTGGGGTCCAGCCCCATCTTCCGGGCTTCCCGCCTGAACTTGCGCAGATTGCCTGGTCCCGCATTGTAGGCCGCGAGTGTCATCAGGAAACGATTGCGATCGTCGATGGCCGGATCATTCACATAACGATCCATCAGGTGGCGCATGTAACGAGCGCCGGCGAGGATGTTGATATCGGCGCTTGAGGCGATATCCCGCAGGCTGACAGGCGGGGCCGCTGCCGTTCGCGGCAGGAGCTGCATCACCCCTACCGCGCCCCGCGGCGAGCGGCGTGACTGGATCAGCTGGGATTCCTGATAGCCCTGTGCGGCGAGCATCAGGGCATCGAATCCATAGAGCCGCCCATGGCTCTGGAAATGGTTCCAGAGTCCGTTGAACCGCGCGAGATTGTCGTCATCCAGCGCACCGCGTACGGCGCGCTGGCCCCCGAAATAGCGCCTGCGAATGGTGTTGCCGAAACTCGTGCCGCTTTCATGTTCGGCAAAGAAGGCGTTGATGGCCTCGCGCAGGAGCGGCGAACCCTTCCGGATGGCCCAGGCAACGTCACCGCCGTCATTCACCACAAGATCGCGCCGGATCTCGAGTGCGGGAAACACGGGCTGCCAGGCGCTTGCCTTGTGATCATCCACGATTGTGAGAGGCAGCAAACCGGCCTGCACCATTTCGAGCAGGTCTTCGTCCTCCAGATCCTCATCAGCCGGCATGATCCGAATGGCCGGCTTGCCCCGCTCGACCAATTGCCGGCTGAGCGCCGCGAGATGCGTCGCGTAGCTGCTGCTCGCCCGGACACGCACCTCCTGCCCCGCGAGATCGTCAAGCCCGGCGAGCAGTGGCGCCTTCGGACCCGTGACGACAACTTCCTGCACATTCCGGACCCAGGGATTGGCGAAATCGACAAGAGCCAGCCGCTCCGGCGTGATCGTCAGGTTGGCCGCGACGATATCGCCAAGGCCGTCGCGCAGGGCCTTCAACATTTCGTCGCGAGGCGTGGGGATGAAGGCGACATGGATGCGCAGGGGGCCGCGCGCATGACGCTTGTTCAGCCACGCCTCGAAAGCCTGCCCGAACTCCGCGACCACCCCGAGCTGACGTCCCCGGTCGATGAAAAACAGCGTCCTGCTGTAGGGAACGATGATGCGGATAGTGCGCCGCTGGAGCATGCCATCGAAATCACCTTGCCACGGGCGTTTGGCACTCCCGACAAGATCGACATGGGTCCCGGCCGCGTTCTCGGCCGATACCGTATCGATCGGCACGAAGGTTGCCAGAGCAGCCAGGAGCGGCAATGCGAGGCGCTTCACGATAGGGTTCAAGCTCGGCTCTCGCGGATGCTGGTTTCAACAACGCATTATTTGATGGAAGCCCCGAATTTTCAATCGTCAGGGAGCCTCGATCTCGCCCTGTTTGTCGGGATCGCCCTCGTGCAATCCGCCCGCTTCCCGCTGCAAGCCAGACCGGCGATAGGCCGGCTGAATGAACCGCGACGCTCCGCTGGATCATCGGCTCTTCGCGCCTCAGCTCTTCCTCGCCTTGGCACTCCTCACCACCTGCTCCACGCGGGCGAGGATGGGTTGCGGGGCGTGGGTGAAGGCGGGGTTCAGGTCCTTCAGGTCCTTCGAGAGCAGCGAGAGATCGGCATCGAGCCGGGCGATTTCCGGGCTCGAGACGGTCTCGCGCGCTTCCTTCATCGCGGCGTCGAGCCGGTAGAGCACGTCCAGCATCTTGGTGCGGCGCGCCTCGTTGGCCATGGTCCGGTCAGCGCGGTGATAGCCCTCGGCGAGATCCGCCGCGCGCGGCAGCAGGCTCGAGAAGAAGCGCCGCGCGAGGCCGAGACGCTGGGGCTGGCCCACCACTTCCGCGAGGATCGCATCGGCCTGATCGGCCAGCGAGCGGAACTGAGCCGCGATCACGCCATCGGCGATCGCGCCGGCCGCACCGCGAATACGGCCGATCTCCTCCTTGGCTTCCAGCAGCAGATCGAAATGCACGGGCGGCGTGTAGGATTCGCTGGGGAAGGGCAGGGGGCCATCAACGGGCGGGGGCGGAGGCGCGCGCCTGGCGAGTTCCTCCCGCTCCTTCTTCGCCCGACGCGAGAGCATGATCCAGGCGACAAAAGCGAGGATCAGCGGGAACGCGTTGAGCGCCACGAGCCCGAGAGCCGTCATCATCAGAAGGGCGAAGAAGATGAAAGGCGCGAGGGCCGCGGCCAAAGCAAGAGCGGTCATCCCGCGAAACCAGCCCATTGTGTCCTCTCCGTCAGGCGAACCGGCGCGGCTCGACCGTTGCGCCCGTTATGGCGCAGGAGCAGATGTGGAGCGTCGCGGGCCCGCCTGCAAGACCCGCCTACAAGACCCGCCTGCAAGACTGGCCTCTGCTCAAGACTGGCCTCTGCTTCAGATGCCGCGCGGCCCTTGAAAAGCCGATTTGACGGCACGACCTCTTTTCGCGTATGCATCCGTCATCCCTGACATGACGATTTCCTCCATCCGCGCCGGACGCGAACGAGGGGTTGTGCCGGCGGAACGGACAGGCGGCATAAGGGCCGGGGAGTGACGAACGATGGGCAAGCTGTTCCATTTCATTCAGGAAGTGCGTTCCGAAGGCGCGAAAGTCACCTGGCCGACGCGCAAGGAAACCGCCATCACCACCGCGATGGTCTTCGTGATGGTTGTGCTCGCCTCCATCTTCTTCCTGCTCGCCGACATGGTGATCCGCTGGGGCGTGACCCTGATTCTCGGCATCGGCCGATAAAGCCCGCGCCACAGGAGAGATGAGATGAGCCTTTCTGCCGCTCCCGCCGCCCGCCCCAAGCGCTGGTACATCGTGCATGCCTTCTCGAATTTCGAGCGCAAGGTCGCCGACGATATCAAGAAGGGCGCCCAGCAGCGCGGGCTTGACCATTGCTTCGAGGAAATCCTCGTCCCGACCGAGAAGGTGACGGAAGTCCGCCGCGGCCGCCGCATCGAGACCGATCGCAAGTTCTTCCCCGGCTACGTGCTGGTGAAGGCCGACTTGACCGACGAGGTCTATCACCTCATCAAGAACACGCCGAAGGTCACGGGCTTCCTCGGCGCCGACAAGCGTCCGATCGCCATTCCCGATGCCGAGGCCGAGCGCATCAAGGGCCAGGTGGTGGAAACCGCCGAGCGGCCGAAGACCACCATCACCTTCGAGATCGGCGAGCAGGTCAAGGTGGCGGACGGCCCCTTCGCCTCGTTCAACGGCACGGTGGAAGAGGTCGACATGGCCCGCCAGCGCCTGAAGGCGGCGGTCTCGATCTTCGGCCGCGCGACGCCCGTGGAGCTGGAATTCAGCCAGGTGCAGAAGCTGAAGTGACGCTCCTTTCTCCGCTCTGCGGGAGTTTTGGCTTGATTTCGGATGGCCCCTCGCTTATCGGGGCCTCCTGGCTGGCGCGTCCAGCCTTTGAAAGCCGTGGCAGGCGGTTCTTCCCTCCTCGTTCCGGGAGGGCGGACATCAAGCCCCACCACGGTCCATTCACGGAACCTGTAACGCGGTTGCCCCCGAGGCTCTCGCGTCGCCGGTTCATCTGGAGAGAACGATGGCCAAGAAAATCATCGGCTTTATCAAGCTGCAAATCCCGGCTGGCGATGCCAAGCCGGCCCCGCCCGTTGGTCCGGCACTCGGCCAGCGCGGCCTGAACATCATGGAATTCTGCAAGGCGTTCAACGCCAAGACCGCGCAGTTGGAGAAGGGCACGCCCATCCCCGTGATCATCACCGCCTTTGCCGATCGCTCCTTCACCTTCGAGATGAAGCAGCCGCCGGTGACCTTCTTCCTGAAGAAGGCGGCGGGCCTGAAGATCGGCAAGAAGCCGGCTTCCGGCTCGAAGACGCCGGGCAAGGGCGCCTTCGTCGGCAAGGTGACCGAGGCGCAGCTGCGCGAGATCGCCGAGAAGAAGATCGTCGACCTCAACTGCGACACGATCGACAGCGCGGTCGCGATGATCCGTGGTTCGGCCCGCGCCATGGGCCTGGAAGTGGTTGGGTGAGCGCCATGAGCAATGTGAAGAACGCACCGAAGCTCGCCAAGCGCGTCGCCAAGACCCGTGAGGGCGTTGATCGCACCAAGCTCTACGCGCTCGATGAAGCCGTGAAGATGGTGAAGGACCGCGCGAGCGCGAAGTTCGACGAGACGATCGAGATCGCCATGAATCTCGGCGTTGATCCGCGCCATGCCGACCAGATGGTCCGCGGCGTCTGCAACCTGCCGAATGGCTCGGGCCGCACGGTGCGCGTTGCCGTCTTCGCCCGCGGCGCCAAGGCCGATGAGGCGAAGGCCGCCGGCGCCGATATCGTCGGCGCGGAAGACCTCGTGGAAACGATCAATGGCGGCACGATCGATTTCGATCGCTGCATCGCGACCCCGGACATGATGGGCCTTGTCGGGCGCCTGGGCAAGGTTCTTGGCCCGCGCGGCCTGATGCCGAACCCGCGCGTCGGCACGGTCACGATGGACATCGCCGGCGCGGTGAAGGCCTCCAAGGGCGGCGCCGTCGAGTTCCGCGTCGAAAAGGCCGGCATCGTGCATGCCGGCATCGGCAAGGCCTCGTTCGACCAGGTCAAGCTCGCCGAGAACATCCGCGCCTTCGTGGATGCGGTGAACAAGGCGAAGCCGTCGGGCGCGAAGGGCACCTATCTCCAGCGCATCGCGATCTCCTCGACGATGGGTCCGGGCGTGAAGGTGGAAGTCGCTTCCGTGGTGGGCGGCGGCCAGCAGTAACCGGCCTGCGGCCAGAACAATCCAGGCCCCGCGCGCAAACGCGGGGCTTTTTTCGTTCTGGTCCCGGTCTTGACGCCTTGTCGATCCCGGGAAAGGCCAGGCAGCCGGATCAGGGGGCGATGGCCCTGCCTTGAGGCGAAGCGGAGGGGCGGGATCACCTTTCCGAAATTTGTCAAGACCCCCCTTGCGTCAAAGGGGACAAGTCTTTAAAAGCCGCTTCTCGCCTTGGAGGGGGAGTGCCTGTCACGACTCCTTCTTGCTGTTGCCAATCGTGGCAAAACGCTGCGTGTAGAAGCCGGGTAGCCGGTTTTCGAAAGCGGGGCGATCCTGTCCGAGACTGCAGGTGCGCTCGCCAACAGAATGAATTTCCGATCACTCCTCGCTTCGGCGGCCGGGTGCGGGATTTTACTGGGGCGGCCATAATCCGGTTCCTTCCGCGAGGAAGAACCAACACCGGCCAAGCCGATCGCCGGTTGGGGGCCTGCATAGATGGGGAAGGGGATTTGCTGGCACCCGGGAGCAAGGCTCCGCGGGGCGCTGGCGGGTTTCGTTTCTCGGCCTTGGGTATGACGCGGTCTGGTCCGTGGCGTTCCGAGGGGACAGGCGAGCCATCTGGCTTCGCCGAAAGGTGTTTCCGGGTGGCAAGCATGGCAGGGCAGCCTGCCATTGAGCGTCTGGCGCCTGCCCGTCCCGGGAAAGTGCCAGGCAGAGCGTAACCGGGCCGGTGAACCGGCCAATCGGAGAAAGCACGTGGATAGAGCTGGAAAAGAAGTGCTCGTCTCGTCTCTCGGCGACGTGTTCAGGAACACGGGCGTCGTGGTCGTGGCGCACTATTCCGGCCTCACCGTTGCGCAGATGCAGAAGCTTCGTCGCGAGATGAAGAAGGCTGGCGCCTCGGTGAAGGTTGCGAAGAACCGCCTCGTGAAGATCGCGCTCGATGGAACCGAAGTCCAGTCCATCACCTCCTACCTCAAGGGCCCGACCATTCTGCTCTATTCGCAGGACCCGGTGGCGGCGCCGAAAGTGGCGGTGGCGTTCGCGAAGGAGCACGACAAGCTCGTGGTTCTCGGCGGCGCGATGGGCCGGACGGCGCTCAACGCCGATGGTGTGAAGGCTCTGGCCACCATGCCGTCGCTCGATGAGCTGCGCGCGAAACTCGTGGGCCTCATCCAGGCCCCGGCGACGAAGATCGCGCAGGTCTCCACCGCACCTGCCGCGAAGCTCGCGCGCGTGTTCGGGGCGTATGCCAACCGCGATCAGGCGGCCTGAAGCTGAAAAAACCCGACCGAACCGGCAGGAAGCATGGCTTTCACGCCGTTTCGACCCTTGCAAGATACGAAACGAAACCCGAAGTTAAGGACCTGTCCAATGGCTGATCTGTCGAAGCTCGTTGACGAGCTTTCCAACCTCACCGTTCTCGAAGCCGCCGAGCTCGCCAAGATGCTCGAGGAGAAGTGGGGCGTTTCCGCCGCTGCCGCCGTGGCCGTGGCCGCTGCTCCGGCCGCTGGTGGCGCTGCTGCCGCCCCGGTTGAGGAGAAGACCGAGTTCACGGTTGTTCTCGCCGCCGCCGGCGACAAGAAGATCGAAGTGATCAAGGAAGTCCGCGCCATTACCGGCCTGGGCCTCAAGGAAGCCAAGGACCTCGTCGAGGGCGCGCCGAAGACCGTGAAGGAAGGCGTTTCCAAGGAAGAGTCCGAGAAGTTGAAGAAGCAGCTTGAGGCGGTCGGCGCCAAGGTCGAGCTGAAGTAAGTGCCTCGCCCGGTTCACGGGTGATCCGAGTTCAATCCCGCGCGGGGTTTTCTCGCGCGGGGTTTTTTGGCGTCTGAAGGCTTGGTTTGGCCGCAGGATGGACGTTCCGCCCGAAGACTGGGTGACCTCGCGGGGTCCTGGCACAGTCTTTCGGCCGACCGTTTACACAGACTGGTTTGATTGGCGAGGAACGAGATGGCGCAGGCGATCATGGCTCCGTCGGGTAAGGCGAGCACCCTGGTGGGGCGCAAGCGGATCCGGAAATTCTTCGGAAACATCCGCGAGGCGATCGAGATGCCGAACCTCATCGAGGTTCAGAAGGCATCTTACGATCAGTTCCTCATGGTCGAAGAGCCGAAGGGCGGCCGCCCCGACGAGGGGCTGCAGGGTGTGTTCAAGTCGGTGTTCCCGATTTCGGATTTCTCCGGCGCGTCGCTTCTGGAATTCGTCCGCTACACCTTCGAGACCCCGAAATTCGACGTGGATGAGTGCCGCCAGCGCGGCATCACCTTCGCGGCGCCGCTGAAGGTGACATTGCGCCTCATCGTCTTCGATGTCGATCAGGATACCGGCGCCCGCTCCGTGAAGGACATCAAGGAGCAGGACGTCTATATGGGCGACATGCCGCTCATGACGTCGAACGGCACCTTCATCGTCAACGGCACCGAGCGCGTCATCGTCAGCCAGATGCACCGTTCGCCGGGCGTGTTCTTCGACCACGACAAGGGCAAGAGCCACTCTTCGGGCAAGCTCCTGTTTGCGGCCCGCATCATTCCCTATCGCGGCTCGTGGCTCGATATCGAGTTCGACGCGAAGGACATCGTGCATGCGCGGATCGACCGTCGCCGCAAGATCCCGGTGACAAGCCTGTTCTATGCGCTGGGCATGGATGGCGAGGAAATCCTCTCGACCTTCTATCGCGCGGTGACCTACACCCGCACGAAGGATTCCTGGCGCCTTCCCTATGATCCGGATCGCTTCAAGGGCCTGAAGGCGACGGTGGACTACATCGACGCCGAGACTGGCGAAGTCGTGATCGAGACCGGCCGCAAGATGACCGTGCGCGCCGCCCGCCAGCTTGCCGAAAAGGGCCTGAAATTTCTGCGCGCCACCAACGAGGATCTCGTTGGCCAGCATGTCTCGGAAGACATCGTGAACCGGGAAACCGGCGAGATCTTCGCCGAGGCCGGCGACGAGATTTCCGAGAAGCTGCTGAAACTCTTCGAGGAAATGGGCGTCAATGAACTCGCGGTTCTCGACATCGACCATGTCAATGTCGGCCCCTATATCCGTAACACCCTTGCGGCGGACAAGAACGAGGCGCGTGAAGAGGCGCTGTTCGACATCTACCGCGTGATGCGTCCGGGCGAACCGCCGACGCTCGATACGGCCGAGAAGATGTTCTCGGACCTGTTCTTCGATCCGGAACGCTATGATCTCTCGGCCGTGGGCCGCGTGAAGATGAACATGCGCCTCGATCTCGACGCGGAGGATACGGTTCGCATCCTGCGCAAGGAGGATATCCTTGCGGTGGCGAAGGCGCTTGTCGAACTGCGCGATGGCCGTGGCGAGGTGGACGATATCGACCATCTCGGCAACCGCCGCGTGCGTTCGGTCGGCGAGCTCATGGAGAACCAGTATCGCCTGGGTCTGCTGCGCATGGAGCGCGCGATCAAGGAGCGCATGTCGTCGGTCGATATCGACACCGTCATGCCGCAGGATCTGATCAACGCGAAGCCGGCCGCCGCCGCCGTGCGCGAGTTCTTCGGCTCCTCGCAGCTCTCGCAGTTCATGGACCAGACCAACCCGCTCTCCGAGATCACCCACAAGCGGCGCCTTTCGGCGCTTGGCCCGGGCGGCCTCACGCGTGAGCGCGCCGGCTTCGAGGTGCGCGACGTGCACCCGACGCATTACGGTCGCATCTGCCCGATTGAAACCCCGGAAGGCCCGAATATCGGCCTCATCAACTCGCTCGCGACCTTCGCGCGCGTGAACAAATACGGCTTCATCGAGAGCCCCTTCCGCCGCGTGCGCGACGGCAAGGTGACCGACGAGGTCGTCTATCTCTCGGCGATGGAAGAGCAGAAGCACTATGTTGCGCAGGCGAATGTGGCGACGGACGGCCAGGGCCGCCTGACCGACGATCTCATCGTCGCACGCCATGCGGGTGACGTCATCACCGTTCCGGTCGAGAAGGTCGACCTGATGGATGTGTCGCCGAAGCAGCTCGTCTCGGTCGCGGCCGCGCTCATTCCGTTCCTCGAGAACGATGACGCGAACCGCGCGCTGATGGGTTCGAACATGCAGCGTCAGGCCGTGCCGCTGGTGCGTTCGGATGCGCCCTTCGTCGGCACCGGCATGGAATCGGTCGTCGCACGGGATTCCGGCGCGGCGATCGCCGCCCGCCGTTCGGGCGTGGTCGACCAGGTGGATGCGACCCGCATCGTGATCCGCGCGACGGACGAGATGGACCCGGCAAAGCCAGGCGTCGACATCTATCGCATGATGAAGTTCCAGCGTTCGAACCAGTCGACCTGCATCAACCAGCGCCCTCTGGTGAAGCCGGGCGATGTCGTCTCGAAGGGCGATATCATCGCGGATGGCCCCTCGACCGATCTCGGCGATCTGGCGCTTGGCCGCAACGTGCTCGTCGCGTTCATGCCGTGGAATGGCTACAACTTCGAAGATTCGATCCTTCTTTCCGAGCGCATCGTGAAGGAAGACGTGTTCACCTCGATCCATATCGAGGAATTCGAGGTGATGGCGCGGGATACCAAGCTTGGCCCCGAGGAGATCACCCGCGACATTCCGAACGTCTCGGAAGAAGCGCTGAAGAACCTCGATGAAGCCGGCATCGTCTATATCGGCGCGGAAGTGCAGGCGGGCGACATCCTCGTCGGCAAGATCACGCCGAAGGGCGAGAGCCCGATGACGCCGGAAGAGAAGCTCCTCCGCGCGATCTTCGGCGAGAAGGCCTCGGATGTGCGCGATACCTCGCTCCGCGTGCCGCCGGGCGTGCAGGGCACGATCGTGGAAGTGCGCGTGTTCAACCGCCATGGCGTGGACAAGGACGAGCGCGCCCAGGCGATCGAGCGCGAGGAAATCGAGCGTCTCGCGAAGGACCGCGACGACGAGCTCGCGATCCTCGACCGCAACACCTATGGCCGCCTCGCCGACATGATCGTCGGAAAGCCGGGCATTGCCGGCCCGAAAGGCTTCAAGAAGGACACCGACATCACCCGCGAGGCCCTCGATGGCTTCCCGCGGTCGCAATGGTGGCTGTTCGCGGTTCCCGATGACAAGCTCATGGGTGAACTGGAAGCGATGCGGAAGCAATACGACGAAGCGAAGAAGGCGCTCGAGCAGCGCTTCCTCGACAAGGTCGAGAAGCTGCAGCGCGGCGACGAACTTCCGCCGGGCGTGATGAAGATGGTCAAGGTCTTCATCGCCGTGAAGCGCAAGATCCAGCCGGGCGACAAGATGGCCGGCCGTCATGGCAACAAGGGCGTCGTCTCGAAGATCGTTCCGATCGAGGACATGCCGTTCCTGGATGATGGCACGCATGTGGACGTGGTGCTGAATCCGCTCGGCGTGCCCTCGCGCATGAATGTCGGCCAGATTCTCGAAACGCACCTTGGCTGGGCCTGCGCGGGGCTCGGCAAGCAGATTTCGGATGCGGTCAACACCTACATGAAGTCGGGCGATGCCAAGCCGCTGCGCACGAAGATGGAAGATATCTACGGGCAGGACCCGCAGGTGACCCAGCTCACGGATTCCGATCTCGCGGCCACCGCGAAGAACCTCGCGCGCGGCGTGCCGATCGCGACTCCGGTCTTCGATGGCGCGAAGGAAGCGGATATCGAGCAGTATCTGGAAAAGGCGGGTCTCGATCCGTCGGGCCAGGTGACCCTGTTCGACGGCCGCACCGGCGAGCCCTTCGATCGCAAGGTGACGGTGGGTTACATCTATATCCTGAAGCTGCACCATCTCGTGGATGACAAGATCCACGCCCGTTCGATCGGTCCTTACTCGCTTGTCACCCAGCAGCCGCTGGGCGGCAAGGCGCAGTTCGGCGGCCAGCGCTTCGGCGAAATGGAAGTCTGGGCGCTCGAAGCCTATGGCGCCGCCTATACGCTGCAGGAAATGCTGACCGTGAAGTCGGACGATGTGGCGGGCCGCACCAAGGTCTACGAGAGCATCGTGCGCGGCGAGGACAATTTCGAGAGCGGCATCCCCGAGAGCTTCAACGTTCTCGTCAAGGAAATGCGCTCGCTGGGCCTCAACGTCGAGCTTCAGCAGAACAAGATCGTCAACGACAAGCTTCCGCCCGCGGAAGCCGCCGAGTGAGTTCGCCCCGGCGCGGAACCTCCGCGCCACTTGCGGGGAGCGAAGTGTTCTTTGCTCCCTGCGCCCAGCGCCCCGATTTCCATATTTCCGGACGACCGGCCTTCCTCCCCCCGGTGTCCTCAAGGAGAATGTCATGAAGCAGGACGTCATGAACATCTTCAGCCCGGCGGTCAGCCCGCAGGCGTTCGACAACATCAAGATCTCGATCGCCTCGCCGGAGAAGATTCTCTCGTGGTCCTACGGCGAGATCAAGAAGCCCGAGACGATCAACTACCGCACCTTCAAGCCGGAGCGGGATGGCCTGTTCTGCGCGCGCATCTTCGGCCCGATCAAGGATTACGAGTGCCTGTGCGGCAAGTACAAGCGCATGAAATACAAGGGCATCATCTGCGAGAAATGCGGTGTGGAAGTGACGCTGAGCCGCGTGCGGCGCGAGCGCATGGGCCATATCGAGCTCGCCGCGCCCGTGGCGCATATCTGGTTCCTGAAATCGCTGCCGAGCCGCATCGCCCTGCTGCTCGACACCGCGCTGAAGGATATCGAGCGCGTCCTCTATTTCGAAAGCTACATCGTGATCGAGCCGGGGCTGACCCCGCTGAAGCAGTATCAGCTGCTCTCGGAGGACGAGTTCCTGCGCGCGCAGGACGAATATGGCCAGGACAGCTTCACCGGCATGATCGGCGCGGAAGCCATCCGCGAGATGCTGCGTTCGCTCGACCTGCCGAAGATCGCCGGCGACCTGCGCGAGGAAATCGGCCAGACCGATTCCGACCTCAAGAAGAAGAAGCTCGCCAAGCGCCTGAAGATCATCGAGGCCTTCATGCAGTCCGGCAACAAGCCGGAATGGATGATCATGACCGTCATCCCGGTGATCCCGCCGGATCTGCGCCCGCTGGTGCCGCTGGATGGCGGCCGCTTCGCGACCTCGGACCTGAATGATCTCTACCGCCGCGTCATCAACCGCAACAACCGCCTGAAGCGGCTGATGGAACTGCGCGCGCCGGACATTATCATCCGCAACGAGAAGCGCATGCTTCAGGAAGCGGTGGATGCGCTGTTCGACAACGGCCGTCGCGGCCGCGTCATCACCGGCGCCAACAAGCGTCCTCTGAAGTCGCTCGCCGATATGCTCAAGGGCAAGCAGGGCCGCTTCCGCCAGAACCTGCTCGGCAAGCGCGTCGATTATTCCGGCCGCTCGGTCATCACCGTGGGCCCGGAACTGAAGCTGCATCAATGCGGCCTGCCGAAGAAGATGGCGCTCGAGCTCTTCAAGCCGTTCATCTACTCGAAGCTTGATGCCCGCGGCCTCTCTGCCACCGTGAAACAGGCGAAGAAGCTCGTCGAGAAGGAGCGTCCCGAGGTCTGGGACATCCTCGACGAGGTGATCCGCGAACATCCGGTGATGCTGAACCGCGCGCCGACTTTGCATCGCCTCGGCATTCAGGCCTTCGAGCCGGTGCTGGTGGAAGGCAAGGCGATCCAGCTGCATCCGCTCGTCTGCACCGCGTTCAACGCGGATTTCGATGGCGACCAGATGGCCGTGCACGTTCCGCTGAGCCTCGAGGCGCAGCTGGAAGCGCGCGTGCTGATGATGTCGACCAACAACATCCTGCACCCCGCGAACGGCCAGCCGATCATCGTGCCGTCGCAGGACATTGTTCTCGGCCTCTATTACCTCTCCATCATGGCGGATGGCGAACCGGGGCAGGGCAAGGTTTTCTCGAACCTGGCCGAGATCGAGCATGCGCTCGCCGCGAAGGTCATCACCTACCATTCCAAGATCAGGTATCGCTGGGAAGGCATTGACCAGAACGGCAAGCCATATCGCAGGACCTACGAGACAAGCCCGGGCCGCGTGGTGCTTTCTCAGCACCTGCCGAAGCATCCGCTCGTCTCCTTCGACGCCGTCAACAAGCTGATGACGAAGAAGGAAATCTCCGGGATGATTGACGTGGTCTACCGGAGCTGCGGCCAGAAAGAGGCGGTCATCTTCTGCGATCGCATCATGAGCATGGGCTTCTACCATGCCTACAAGGCCGGCATTTCCTTCGGCAAGGATGACATGCTCATCCCCGAGAACAAGTGGGGAATCGTCAACGAGACGCGCGCCTACACGAAGGAATTCGAGCAGCAATATCAGGACGGCCTGATCACGCAGGGCGAGAAATACAACAAGGTCGTGGATGCCTGGGCGAAGTGCTCGGATCGTCTCGCGAACGAGATGATGAACCGCATCTCGGCTGTCCGGAAGGACGATGCCGGCCGCGACAGGCCCGTGAACTCCATCTACATGATGAGCCACTCGGGCGCCCGCGGCTCGCCGACCCAGATGAAGCAGCTGGCGGCGATGCGCGGCCTGATGGCCAAACCGTCGGGCGAGATCATCGAAACGCCGATCATCTCGAACTTCAAGGAAGGCCTGACCGTTCTCGAGTATTTCAACTCGACGCACGGGGCCCGCAAGGGTCTGGCCGATACCGCGCTCAAGACCGCGAACTCGGGTTATCTCACCCGCCGTCTCGTGGACGTGGCGCAGGATGCGGTCATCTCCTCGACCGATTGCGGCACCGAGAACGGCATCACGACCCGCGCCATCATCGATGCGGGCAATGTGGTGGCCTCGCTCGCGAGCCGCATTCTTGGCCGCACCGCGGCGGAAGATGTGGTTGATCCTGTCACGCAGGCCGTGGTTATTCCGCGCGGCCGCCTGATGGACGAGAAGGACGTCGCGAATGTGACGGCCGCCGGCGTCCAGCAAGTGAAGATCCGCTCGGTGCTCACCTGCGAGGCGGCCCGTGGCGTCTGCGCGACCTGCTACGGTCGTGATCTGGCGCGCGGCACGCCCGTCAATATGGGCGAGGCCGTGGGTGTCATCGCCGCGCAGTCGATCGGCGAGCCGGGCACCCAGCTCACCATGCGCACCTTCCATATCGGTGGCGCGGCGCAGATCAACGAGCAATCCTCGCTGGATTCGAATTTCGAAGGCACCGTGTCGATCAAGAATCGCCACGTGGCGCGCAATTCGGAAGGCGACCTGATCGCCATGGGCCGCAATATCGTTGTGGCCGTTCTCGGTCCGGACGGTATCGAGCGCGCCACCCATCGCATCCAGTATGGCGCGAAGCTCAGGGTCGACGAGGGCGACAAGCTCAAGCGCGGCCAGCGCATCGCCGAATGGGACCCCTTCACCCGTCCGATCATCACCGAGGTCGAGGGCAAGATCCGCTTCGATGACCTCGTGGAAGGCTCCTCGATGTCGGAAGCGGTGGATGAATCCACCGGCATCGCGAAGCGCGTCGTCACCGATTGGCGCGGTTCGGCCCGCACGTCGGATCTGAAGCCGGCGCTGACGATCGTCGATGATGCCGGCAAGGTGATCAAGCTGCCGCGTGGCGGCGATGCCAAATACATGCTGCCGGTGGACGCGATCATCGCGGTCGATCCGGCCGGCAAGGTGAAGGCGGGCGACGTCATCGCGCGCATCCCGACCGAGAGCGCCAAGACGCGCGACATCACGGGCGGCCTGCCGCGCGTGGCGGAGCTGTTCGAGGCCCGTCGTCCGAAGGAAGCCGCGATCATCGCGGAAGTCTCCGGCACGATCCAGTTCGGTCGCGACTACAAGAACAAGCGTCGCGTCTCCATCATCCCGGACGAGGAGGGGCTCGAGCCGATCGAGTACCTGATCCCGAAGGGCAAGCACATCCATCTGCAGGATGGCGACCATGTGGAGAAGGGCGACTTCATCCTCGAAGGCCCGCCGGCACCGCATGACATCCTCGCCGTGAAGGGCGTGGAAGAGCTGGCCGCGTTCCTCGTGAACGAGATTCAGGAAGTCTACCGCTTGCAGGGTGTCAACATCAACGACAAGCACATCGAGGTGATCGTTCGCCAGATGCTCCGCAAATACGAGATTCAGGATCCGGGCGATTCCGATCTCCTGGCGGAGGAGCAGGTGGACAAGCTGGAGCTCGACGAGATCAACGCGATGCTGGCCGAACAGGGCAAGAAGCTTGCGGTGGGCGTGCCGGTTCTCTTGGGCATCACCAAGGCCTCGCTGCAGACCCGCTCCTTCGTGTCGGCGGCCTCGTTCCAGGAGACCACCCGCGTGCTCACGGAAGCGGCGGTCAATGGCAAGGTGGATACGCTGGACGGCCTCAAGGAGAACGTGATTGTCGGCCGCCTGATCCCGGCCGGCACCGGCCAGATCATGAGCCGCATCCGCGAGGTGGCGACCCGCCGCGACGACCTCATCGTTGCGCAGCAGGAAACCGAGGCGCGGACGGCGGCGAACGACGCGGCCCCGGCGCTGCCTGCGGCGGAGTGACACTTGGCCAGGCGTGGGGTGCCGCGCCTGCACGGCTTCGACGAAACAGGGCGGAGGTGACCCCGCCGTTTTTCGTATCGCGTTTGGGGCCGGGCTGATCTGCCGCAATCCGGCAGGCGCGGGTTTCGGCTAATCTTTCACCATCTGGTCACGGGCTGCGAGCAGGAGGCGGGCATGGCGAAAAGGATCGTCATCATCCGGGGGCATCCGGACAGCGCCCATACGCATTTCTGCGATGCCTTGGTTGAAGCCTATCGGAGCGGCGCGGAAGCGGCGGGGCATTCGGTCGAGGTGCTCGATCCCGCGATGATGGATCTGCCCTATCTCCGGTCCGGTCAGGCCTGGAATCTGCCCGCGCCCCACGAGGATATCCGGCGCGCGCAGGAGGCGATCTTTCGCGCCGAACATCTGGTGATCGTCTATCCGCTCTGGCTTGGCGACATTCCGGCGCTTCTCAAGTCCTTCCTCGAGCAGGTGAGTTGCAACGGCTTCGTGATGTCGATCGGGCCGGATGGCCGCTGGCGGCAGGGGCTCAAGGGCAAATCGGCGCGAATCATCGTCACGATGGGCATGTCGGCGCTGATCTACCGGCTCTATTTCTTCTCGCATTCGCTCAAGAGCCTCGAGCGCAACATCCTGAAATTCGCGGGCGTCGCGCCGGTGCGCTCGACCCTGATCGGCATGATCGAGAAGGGCGTGGAATACCGGCGGGAATGGCTCGAAACGGTCACGAAACTGGGCCGGGAGGCCGCGTGAGCGAGCCATGCGGCGGGCAGGAAGCGCGCATGCGGAGCAAGATGGCGCGACGCGGTGATTTCCGGTTGACTTTCCTCCGGTGCCGAGTCAGAAGCGGGGCATTCGGCAGGCCGTGATCCGTGCATGCTCAGCGCAGCTTTCGCTGAACGAACCGGATCAAACGCTGCCTTTCTAGCGACCTGGAATACAATCGGTCCTGGGCCTTTTCGGCTCCCGGTCCGATCCGGTCATGATCCCGTGGGGTTCGTCTCCGCGTGATCCTCTGTTTTGGCGCCGTTTGGGCCTCGCCTTGGCATGGCCCGAAGGGCGCGCTTTGTGCTTGACGGGACGGCATTGTCCGGCTGGTGGGCGCGAACCTCCTTCGGGAGGCCATTCGGGATGGGCCATGCGGCCCGCAAGAGGTCGCCTCGGCGGCCGAGAGATGAAAAGGGCATCGAATGCCGACTATTAGCCAGCTGATCCGGAAGGCCCGGAGCGCGCAGAAGACCCGGGACAAGGCTCCCGCCCTTCAGTCGTGCCCGCAGAAGCGCGGCGTCTGCACCCGCGTCTACACGACGACCCCGAAGAAGCCGAACTCGGCGCTTCGCAAGGTCGCGAAGGTGCGTCTGACGAACGGCTACGAGGTCATCGGCTACATTCCCGGGGAAGGCCATAACCTTCAGGAGCACTCCGTGGTCATGATCCGCGGCGGCCGCGTGAAGGACCTTCCGGGCGTGCGCTATCACATTCTGCGCGGCGTGCTCGATACGCAGGGCGTCAAGGACCGCAAGCAGCGTCGTTCGAAATACGGCGCGAAGCGGCCGAAGTAAGGGGTTATCGACATGTCTCGTCGTCACGCAGCTGAGAAGCGCGAGATCATTCCGGATGCCAAGTTTGGCGATATCGTCGTGACCAAGTTCATGAACGCGGTCATGCACGAGGGCAAGAAGTCGGTTGCCGAGGGCATCGTCTATGGAGCCTTCGACATCATCGAAGCCCGCGCCAAGGCCGATCCGCTGCCGATGTTCAAGCAGGCCCTCGACAATGTCGCGCCGGCGGTGGAAGTGCGGTCGCGTCGTGTTGGCGGTGCCACCTATCAGGTGCCGGTCGAGGTTCGCCCGGAGCGCCGCCAGGCGCTGGCGATCCGCTGGATCATCACGGCCGCCCGCGGCCGCAACGACAAGACCATGGTGGAGCGCCTCTCGTCCGAGCTTCTCGATGCCGCCAACAATCGCGGTGCCGCCGTGAAGAAGCGCGAAGAGACGCACCGGATGGCGGAAGCCAACCGCGCCTTCTCGCATTACCGCTGGTAACCCGTTTCGCGCTGACGAGGATCTGACATGCCCCGCCAATATTCGCTCGAGGATTACCGCAACTTCGGCATCATGGCCCATATCGATGCCGGCAAGACGACGACCACCGAGCGTATCCTTTACTATACCGGCAAGAGCCACAAGATCGGTGAAGTGCACGAAGGTGCTGCGACCATGGACTTCATGGAGCAGGAGCAGGAGCGCGGCATCACGATCACGTCGGCCGCGACGACCGCCTTCTGGCAGGGCCGCGACGGCAAGAAGAAGCGCCTGAACATCATCGACACTCCGGGCCATGTGGATTTCACGATCGAGGTCGAGCGTTCGTTGCGCGTGCTCGATGGCGCGGTCTGCGTTCTGGATTCGAACCAGGGCGTCGAGCCGCAGACGGAGACCGTCTGGCGCCAGGGCGACAAGTACAAGGTCCCCCGGATCGTCTTCGCCAACAAGATGGACAAGACGGGCGCGGATTTCTACAAATGCCTCGACGACATCGTGAAGCGCCTTGGTGCGAAGCCGGTCGCGATCCAGCTGCCGATCGGCGCGGAATCCGATTTCAAGGGCATCATCGACCTCATCCGCATGAAGGGCGTGGTCTGGGATGACGACCAGCTCGGTGCTTCCTACCGCGACATCGAGATCCCGTCCGACATGGTCGAGAAGGCGAAGCAATATCGCGAGCAGATGGTGGAAGCCGCCGTCGAGATGGATGACGCCGCGATGGAAGCTTATCTCGACGGCAACGAGCCCGACGAGGAGACCCTGCGCCGCTGCATCCGCAAGGCGGTGCTGACCAGCGCCTTTTATCCCGTTCTCTGCGGTTCCGCCTTCAAGAACAAGGGCGTGCAGACGCTTCTCGATGCGGTTGTCGACTTCCTGCCGTCTCCGCTCGATCGCCCGGCGATCAAGGGCATCGACGGCAAGACCGAGCAGGAGACGGTTCGTCCGGCCTCCGACGACCAGCCTCTCTCGATGCTCGCCTTCAAGATCATGGACGACCCCTACGGCGTTCTGACCTTCTGCCGGATCTATTCGGGCAAGCTGGAATCCGGTTCCACGCTTCTCAACGCCACGCGCGAGAAGCGCGAACGCATCGGCCGCATGCTGCTGATGCATGCGAATAACCGCGAGGAAATCAAGGAAGCCTATGCCGGCGACATCATCGCCGTGGTGGGCCTCAAGGATTCCCGCACCGGTGACACCATCTGCGATCCGAACGCGCCCGTCATTCTCGAGCGCATGGAGTTCCCGGAGCCCGTCATCGAAATGGCGGTGGAGCCGAAGTCGAAGGGCGATCAGGAAAAGATGGCCATCGCGCTTGGCAAACTCGCGGCGGAGGACCCGTCCTTCCGTGTGTCGACCGACCAGGAATCCGGCCAGACGATCATCAAGGGCATGGGCGAGCTTCACCTCGACATCAAGGTCGACATCCTGAAGCGCACCCACAAGGTGGAAGTGAACGTGGGTGCCCCGCAGGTGGCCTATCGCGAAACCATCACCCGTGCCGTGGATCATGATTACACCCACAAGAAACAGTCGGGTGGTTCGGGGCAGTTCGCCCGGATCAAGTTCACGGTCGAGCCGAATGAGGCGGGCAAGGGCTTCCAGTTCGAATCAAAGATCATCGGCGGCACGGTTCCGAAGGAATTCATTCCGGGCGTCGAGAAAGGGCTCGAAAGTGTGATCGGTTCGGGCCCGCTCGCGGGGTTCCCGGTCGTGGACGTGAAGGTCACGCTGACGGACGGCGCCTATCACGAGGTCGACTCATCGGCCATCGCCTTCGAAATCGCGGCCCGCCAGGGTCTGCGCGAGGCCTTCCAGAAGAAGGAGGCCGGCGCGGTTCTGCTCGAGCCGATCATGAAGGTCGAGGTTGTGACGCCGGAAGACTTCACGGGTTCGGTCATCGGTGATCTGAACTCGCGGCGCGGCCAGATCCAGGGTCAGGATATGCGCGGCAACGCCAATGTCGTGAATGCCATGGTCCCCCTCGCCAACATGTTCGGCTACGTGAACACGCTGCGCTCCTTCAGCCAGGGCCGTGCCTCGTTCTCGATGTCGTTCGACCATTACGCCGAAGTGCCGCGCAACGTCGCGGACGAGGTGATCGCAAAATACGCGTAACCCTTTACGCGACCTGAAACATTCCGGCGGACCCGAAAGGTTTGCCACCTCATCCGGAGAAGAGTTCGATGGCCAAGGAAAAGTTCAACCGTTCGAAGCCGCATTGCAACATTGGCACGATTGGTCACGTTGACCACGGCAAGACGTCACTGACGGCTGCGATCACGAAGGTTCTGGCCGAGACGGGCGGGGCGACGTTCACGGCAT
>JADCBP010000012.1 GCA_020253445.1 Methylobacterium sp. | reverse complement strand
ATAGGCCTCTGGATTGAGGCCGTTGAGCTTCGCGGTTTCGATCAGAGACAGGATGCCCGCGGCCCGCTCCCCGCCTTTGTCGGATCCGGCGAAGAGCCAGTTCTTGCGGCCGAGCGCGATTGGCCGGATGCTCCGTTCGGCCGCGTTGTTATCGATCTCGATGGTGCCATCGTCGATAAAGCGTCCGAGCGCTTCCCATCGGGTGATGGCATAGCGGATCGCCTCCGCCGTCCCGGACTTGCGCGGCAGTTGCTTCAACATGCCATCCAGCCAGAGCCGCCAGGCTTCGAAGCGCGGCCTGGTCTCTCGTTGCCGAACCTCCCGTCGTCGGTCAGGCGGGGCGCCGCGGATCGTGGCCTCGATATCGTAGAGGGTGCCGATGTGCTGGAGGGCCTCCTGGGCAACAGGCGCAGGGCCGGCGACCGTCAGATCGAAGAACTTGCGCCGCACATGCGCCATGCAGGCCGCTTCCCGGATCCATGGCAGCTCGCCCGGCTTCCTCGGCTCATACAAGTCCCGGAAGCCGGCATAACCATCGGCGTGAAGCACACCCCGGAAGGTCGCAAGATGGCCCCGGGGATGCTCGCCCTTGCGGTCGGGTGAGTAGACGTAACAGACCGCGGGCGGTGCAAGGTCAGCCCATGGCCGCCCATCGCGCAGATAGGTCCAGAGACGGCCGGTCTTGGTCGATCCCTTGCCCGGCTCGAGAACCGGCACGGGGGTATCGTCCCCATGCAGCCGATCTGCCGCGAACACATGATCCCGCAAGGCTCCGATCAAGGGCGTGAGCAACCCATTCGCCTTTCCGACCCAATCGGCCATTGTCGAGCGGGCCAGATCGACGCCTTCGCGGGCATAGATCCCGGACTGGCGATAGAGCGGAAGGTGATCGCAGTATTTGCTGACCAGAACATGCGCGATGAGCCCCGGGCCGGGCTTGCCGCGATCGATTGGTGGCGTCGGCATCTTCGCCGTGATCGTCGTATCGCACCCTTTGCAGACAAAGCGGTGCTGATGATTGCGGACGACCCGGAACGAGGCAGGCACATAATCCAGCACTTCGTTGATCGTGGAGCCTGCCTTCAGGAAGTCCCTGCCACCACAGGCGGGACAGGCGCAATCCGCCAGCTCATGCACCACATCGTGACGCGGCAGGTGTTCCGGCAAAGGTTGACGGGAAGGCTTTGACCGGAGGGCTTCTCCTTCCCCGACCGGGACGCGTGCGCCCCCTTCGGATGCCGAAGCCTCGATCTCTTCAAGCGCCAGTTCCAGCTGCTCGATGGCACGATCGATCTTCTCCGACGACGCCCCGAAGCGTGAGCGCCGCAATGACGCCAGCTGCGCCTTTAAGGTCTCGATCAGGGTATCCCGCGCCTGCAACCGCCGGGTCTGTTCGGCCAGTTCCCGCGCTTGCGTCACGATGATGGCCCGGAGGGCATCGACGTCATCAGGCAGGTTGGAGGCGGCCGGGATCATCAGCGAAGCATAGCTGATTTGCCCGGATGGCGACACTCATATCACGCTGGAATCACTCGTTTTTACGCCGATCTTACGGGCGGTGCTGACCAGGATGGTCGTCGCCAGTCGATCCCCTCCCACAGCATCGCCAGCTGAGCCGCGGTCAGCCTTGCCGTACCATCCGCAGCGGAGGGCCAGGGGAAGCGGCCCTTGTCCAGAACCTTGTAATAAAGGCAGAAGCCCTGACCGTCCCAGAACAGAAGCTTGATCCTGTCACCATAGCAGTTCGGTACGGATTGCGTCCTGCAATCCCATGGGCGGCCACGGAAGGCGAACACCGCGCCCGAGGATGGCTTCTGTCGCAAGTCCGCCTGAACCAGCGCCGCAAGACCGTCGATCCCCTTGCGCATATCGATCGTCCCGCAGGCAAGATAGACGCGGGCACCAGATCCTGGCCCGATCATGCCTCTTCTGCCACGCGGATCAGAGCCCGCAAGGTCGCAGCATCGAGCGAACGATCGAACTTCAGGACACGGCCACCCTTGCAGCGGATCTCGATCCTGGCACCACGGATGGCTCTGCCGGACTTTTCACAATCGCCTGAGCGGTCAGATCGCGGTGGTTCTTCCGACGCTGGGACGATCGTCACCGGCAGGAATGACGGGGTGACCTGGTCCCCCGTTGCCGCAAGGCGAAACGCGCGGCGCCAGGCATAGATCTGCTGCGGCAGGATATCGTGTTGTCGCGCAACGGCGGAAACACCCAGACCGCTCGTCGCCACCTCGAGCAGGATCGCCCGCTTCTGCTCCTCTGACCAGCCGCGGCGCCGCTCGACCCCCGTCAATATCTCCAACCGTCTCACCCGAGCCCTCGTGACGTCGCTAAATATGGAATTAGCGACGTAACTTCAGCCGTTCGCGGGAAATCCAAAAGGCCCGCTCACCGGACGATTACCCTCGTTTCGATGTGAGTGATCTATGACCGCCCGAGGGCCAGTTTCGTTCCACCATACCATCAAGGAGGACAGTGTGATTCTCGGAGCGGATTCGGAGAAATAGGGCAGGCTGCCCTACTAAATCCGAGGAGGCTAAAATCCGATTATTGTATATATTTCAGTGTGTTAGTGGTGCCGCAGGAGGGAATCGAACCCCCGACCCCATCATTACGAATGACGTGCTCTACCAACTGAGCTACTGCGGCCAACTTCGGGCCGAGGCCCTACTAACACCCTACTTTTCCATCACCCCGATTGCTAAGTCCTTAAACAGCCTTCGCTTTTTGCGGTTGACCCGCTAATTACGAATGACGTGCTCTACCAACTGAGCTATTGCGGCGATCGGGCGTTGCTTTAGCGGCAAGCGGACCAACAGGCAAGGGTCCATTCGCGGGCGGGCACGCATCCTCCCCTGGCCGAACGACCGTCCATTGCCGCATGCGGCTGGCCGCCGGCCGGCGAACTGACAGTCAAGGGAAGGCGGCTCCTCAGCCGAACAGGCGGAAGCGTTTTGCCGGTTTGGGCGCATCCGGGTCCGGTCCTGGATCATCCGGAATGAAAGGCTGCACCACCTCCTCGATAGGGCGCGGCGCTTCGGGCGCTGGGGTTGTCGCGACCGCGGGAGACGGTTCAGCCAAGGGTGCGACGGTCGGAAGCTCCATGACAGGAGGCGGGAGAGCCGTGGAGGGTGCCATCGGCTCGGCCGATGCGATTTCCAGCGGAGCGGGCACTTCGAACCGATCGGCATCAATCCGCGCGCGAATGGCGGCATCCTGCGCTTGCGGCGGTTCCTGCCAGCGATAGGCGCCAATGACGCCGGAAGGCGAAACCGGCTTCCAGTGGTCGGAGACGGAATCTTCCGCGACCCAGGCCGGATCGCGCGGGGCCCGGGAGGCGCGAGCGAGCCAGGAGCGGACAAGGCCCTCGTTTCCGCTCTCGGCATCTTCGAGTTCGGCCATGAGAAGGCATGCGCGCGCGGTCGCCTTTTGCAGCACAAGGGCCTCGATCGCCTCGCGCGCCACGGCGAATTCGCGCGCGTCGATCGCGGCGCGGGCCAGGATGAAGCGGGATTCGCGCGCATTTGGCGCGAGTTTTTCCAGCGTGCGGGCGCGCTTCAGCCGATCCAGCGCGGAATCCCCGGGCCGCGCCGCGAGATGCGCCTCGGCAAGATCCGGGTGCGGTCCGGCCTTCCAGGCGGTTTCAAGCACGCGCGCGGCCTTTCCGGTATCGCCCTGCGCGGAGAGTCGACGGGCGACGATCACGGCCGCAGGAACGAGGGCTGGCGCAAGACGCAAGGCGTCCTGCGCGAGGGCGAGCGCCTCTTCCGGATTGCGCTCCTGGGTTTCCAGGGCGGCGGCCGTGAGCAGCACGGAGCGCAGGCGACGGCCCTCCGCCTTGTCGATGAGGCGGCGGGAGACGCCCTGCTCCACCACGCCGATGGCCCCGCGCCAATCGCCCTCCTGCGCCGTCATGCGCAGCATCGCATCATTGGCCCAGCCCGCGTCGGGGCTGCTGCGCCAGGCCTCTTCGGCCAGCATGCGGCTTGCCTCGCCATCCCCGCGGCGGGTGGCTTCCACGAAGAGGCCGCGCAGGCCAAGGCCGTGGGTATCCGGGCTTTCCAGCATCGCCTTGAAGGCGAGTTCCGCGCCCTTCTCGTTGCCCGCGAGCTGCGCGGTCTGTGCCTTCAGGAGAAGGGCAAGTGGCTCGTTGCCGAGCAGGCGTTCGGAATCGCGCGCATGGCGCTCGGCCTGCCGCCGGTCGCCCACGCCCACGGCCACGAGGCCGCGCGCCACGGCGAGCTGGCCCTTTTCGCGTTTGCGCATGCGGTTGGCGAGGCCGATAAGGCTCGGCAGGCGGAAGATCAGCCGCAAAAGCGACCAGAGGATCATCAGCGCGACAAACCCCGCGAGAAACCCCGCAAGGCCGATGAGCAGACTGACGCGATATTCGGTTTCGCCCCATTGCAGCAGCACATGGCCGGGCGTATCCGCGACCTGCGCAAAACCGAAGGCAAGCGCCAGGAGCAGAAGGAAGAAGGCAAGCAGTTTCAGCATGCGGGCGTCCTCACGGCTTCGCCGGAGCGGCGGCGCGGGCAAGCCCGGCGAGGCTCTCCTGCCGAATCTGGCGAATGGCGTCGTCGGCCTTGGCGCGGGCCTCGGCCTTCGCCTTCCAGCCCGCGAAACGCTCGGCACGCGGCGCGGAGAGCCGGCCGACAAGGGTGATCGCGGTCGCAAGATCGCCACGGACCACGGCCTGCTCGGCGCGGGCGAGGTGGGCGGCGTCATCCGTGCCGGTGATTTCGCCCGTGCGTCGCACCTCGACAAGCGAGGCCGCGCCTTGACGCAGGCGGGTGAGGAAATCGGCTTCAGTGCCCTTGCCAGCTTCGGTGCCGGCCCTCGCGAGCTCGCGCAATTCGGCACCGAGGCTCGCCAGCGAGGGGGGCGGGTTCTGCGCATAGGCCGTGAGGGGCGCAAGCCGATCGGCGGCAATGCCCAAAGCCTTCAGGGCCTCGATTGCGCCGCCCAAAGCCTCATGGCGCTGGAAGCTCTCGGCGAGGTTCTGGCTCACCACGGCTGCGGCGGAGGCGCGTGCGAGCTCGCCATTGGCCGAGGCGACCGCTTTCGTGAGCGTCGCGATCTGGTCGTTGAGCCCGGTGAAACGCGCAATCTGCTCCTCCGCCTGCCTCCTCGCGGCTTCGATCGCCGCGCGGAGGCGCTCGAACTCGGCGGTGGTCTCCGGAGCGGGGCCGGCAACGGGCGAACCTGTCGCCACAGGGCGTTCCGCGAGGGTTTTCAGCTGAGATGCGAGGCGCGTGATTTCCGCCTGCAAGGCCTGTTCGCGCGGCGCCACCTCCGAGAGGGCCTTCTCGACCTTCGCGAGGCGATCGGCGAGTTCGGCGGGAATTGCCGGCGCGGAAGGCGGCTTCACCTGTTCCAGCCGTGCGAGGCGCTGATCGAGGGCGCTGGTCAGGCTCGAATCGGGGCCGCCGAGCAAAGCCTCTACGCCGAGACTACCGGCTATGCCGGCCACAAGAGCTAGCAGCAGCGGCATGGCCATGGCGGGTCTGGCGGGCGCGGGCGGGGGCTGGGTTTTGATGGCTGGCTGCTCGGACAGGCGCGGCTCTCCCGCAAGCGCGACATCCGGCTCGGCCTTTGTTTCGCGGGCCGATTCGGCCGGAAGATCGATCTCGACCGGCGGGCGCGTTTTCTTCGGAAGGGTATTCTCAGCCGGCTTGGTTGAGGCGGATTCGCTCTCATCGCCATTCCTGGGCGTGGTTTCCATCGGCTGAACCTCCCCGTCCTGCACTGCGATGCTTTGCTTGTCCGCCACCCATCAAACGAAAACGCGGCGGGGCGTCAATCGAATTGCGTATGGGTTTGTTCCCGCGCAAGGGCGAGGGCGGTTCTCACGAGGCTCGTCGCGTTTCGCTCGGGCGCGAGCGCGATGCGGGGCTCGAAGGGCAGAGGCCCGATCGCCTCCCGCAAGGTGGCGGCGACGGCGGGCGAGAGGCAGGCCTGCCCGGCGCGCCACAGGTTTTCGCGACGAGGTGAATGCATGACGCCCCGCGCGAGGCTCGCGGCGCTCTCGCGGCTGAAATGCAGCACGGCATCGATATGGCCCGCGAGTTTTGCCTCGACCTCGTCCGTTGCCGCGCCTTCCTCCATGCGATAGCGCCGCCAGAGATCAAGCATCAGGCCCGCGGCTGCCGCATCCGCCTCGAGTTCCGGGCGGCGCGGCTCACCCGCGAGATAGATCGCGCGTTTTCCCGCGAAGGGCGCAAGCAGTGGCTTCAGGCTTGCGGCCTCGCCGCCCGCGATGCGGATATCCGTGAAGCCCGCCTGCCGCGCGGCCTCTCCCGTGACGGCGCCTACCGCAAGGCAGGGTAGCGTGCGCCAATCCGGTGGGATGGCTTCGCCGAGCCGGAAGGCGCGCGGCGAGGTTGCGATGAGGAGATCGGGCCGCGTCGGCGCGGCTTCAAGGATTGCTGCCTCGCGCCGCGTGGTGAGGAGAACCGCCTCGCCGCCAAGATGCGCAATGAGCCGCGCGGTGTCGCTGGCATCCGGCTCCGCGCGCGTCACCAGCAGGCGCGGGCGCTTCATCTCAGCCGACCAGCCCGGCCGGGATTTCCGCGCGCAACTCCCGGCCAAGGGATGCGCCGAGTTCGGCGGCTTTCGCCTCGGTGGGGGCCGGGAGCCTTGCCGCGCGCGACCAGGCGCGGGTGCCGTCGGGCGCCAGCACGATGCCGGCGAAAAGCAGGCCGCCATCCACCAGCCGCGCCGAGCCGCCGATGGGCGTGCGGCAGGAGCCATCGAGCACGCCGAGGAAGGCGCGCTCGGCCGCGAGCGCGAGTCCTGTCTCGCGATGGGCGATGGCACTGGTGAGGCTCAGGATGCGCGCGTCACCGTCACGCGCCACGAGCGCGATCGCGCCCTGGCCGACAGCCGGTGTGAAGCTCTCGGGGTCGAGCGCTTCCGTCGCATGTTCTGCGAGCCCCAGGCGATTGAGGCCGGCCATGGCGAGCACCACGGCATCGAAAGTGCCGTTGGCAGCCTTGTCGAGGCGCGTCTGCACGTTCCCGCGCAGCATTTCGATCACGAGATCGGGCCTCAGCCGCTTCAGCAGGGCTTGCCGGCGCAGCGAGACTGTGCCGACCTTCGCACCTTGCGGCAGGTTGGCGAGCGTCTTCCAGCGCGGCGCGATCAGCGCATCACGGATATCGTTGCGGGGCAGGTAGCCCGCGATCACGAGGCCATCGGGCAGGATTGTGGGCAGATCCTTCGCGGAATGCACGGCGAGATCGACGCGCCCCTCGAGCTGAGCCGCGTCGATTTCCTTCGTGAAGAGGCCCTTGCCGCCGATTTCCGAGAGCGGCCGATCCTGCGTTGCATCCCCGGTGGTGCGGATGATTTCGGTTGCGACAGCATCCTCGGAAAGGCCATGGGCCTCGCGCAGGGCGGATGCAGTCATGCGGGCCTGGGCCAGCGCGAGCGGTGAACCGCGCGTGCCCAGAGTGAGAAGAGGCGCAGAAGCGGTCACGCGACGGGTCCTGAAGGTTCGAGCCTTCCCCCGAAGGCCACTCTTCGTCTAGAACGGCCGGGCGGGCTTCGGCAAGAAGCCTGATCAATTTCGCCAGAGCCCGGGCAAGCTCCGGGAATGAGACGGGAAGTCACGGGAAGTCATGGTGTCGATGCGCGTGCTTGGCCTGGAGACGACTTGCGACGAGACCTCTGCGGCCATCGTCGAGCTCTCCCCGGATGGTTCGCGGCGGATTCTTTCCAACCGCATCCGTTCGCAGATCGCCGAGCATGCGCGTTTCGGCGGCGTGGTGCCGGAGATCGCGGCGCGCGCCCATGTCGAGATCCTCGACCGCATGATCGACGATGCCCTGAAGGAAGCGGGCATCACCATGACGAACCTCGACGGCATCGCGGCCGCTGCCGGCCCTGGCCTGATCGGTGGCGTGCTGGTGGGCCTCACCACGGGCAAGGCGCTGGCGCTGGCGCTCGGCAAGCCGCTTGCGGCAGTGAACCATCTGGAGGCGCATGCGCTCACCCCGCGCCTTATTGAGGATATCGGATTTCCCTACCTGCTGCTGCTGGTTTCGGGCGGGCACACGCAGCTGGTGGCCGTGGAGGATGTGGGGAAATACCGCCGCATCGGCACGACCATCGACGATGCCATCGGCGAGGCCTTCGACAAGGTGGCGAAGATGCTCTCGCTCGGCTTTCCCGGCGGGCCGGCCGTGGAGCGCGCGGCCGAGAAGGGCGATGCGAGCCGTTTCGCGCTGCCGCGCCCGCTTCTCGGCAAGCCCGAGCCGAATTTCTCGCTTTCCGGCCTGAAGACGGCACTGCGCCTCGCGGCGGAGGCCGTGCAGCCGCTGAACGAACAGGATTGCGCGGATCTCTGCGCGAGTTTTCAGGCGGCGATTGTCGATTGCGTGGTGGATCGCACGCGGATGGGTATCCGCGCCTTCCGCCAGCAGATGGGCAGCCCCACGGCCTTGGTCATAGCCGGCGGGGTGGGTGCGAATCGGGCGATCCGCCTCTCGCTGCAACGCACGGCGATGGAGGCGGGCCTCAAATGCCTCGTGCCCCCGCCGGCGCTCTGCACGGATAATGGCGCGATGATCGCCTGGGCGGGAATCGAGCGCTGGCGACGCGGCATGGCGGACGGCCTCGATTTTGCCGCCCGCCCGCGCTGGCCGCTGGATGAGGCTGCGGCGAAGCCTGGGGCGCGCGCATGAGCAGCAAAAGTGGAAACCGGTTTTGCATCCGTGAATGCGCGCAAGGGGAGGAACCATGCGCATGAGCAGCACCAATCGGGTCGCGGTTCTGGGTGCCGGCGCTTTTGGCACCGCGCTGGCGCTGGCTTTCGCGCGCGCCGGTCGCGATGTCACGCTCTGGGGCCGCGATGCCGGGCGCATGGAGCGCATGGCGCGGAGCCGGCTGTGCGAAGTTGCTCTTCCGGGTTTCCTGCTCGATCCGCGCATTACCCCCGTGGCGGATCTCGGCGCCGTGGCGGATGTGCCCGTGATCGTGCTCGCCATGCCCGCGCAGGCCCTTCGCGCGGTCTGCGAGGCCCTGGCGCTGGTGCTCTCGCCCGGCCATGCCGTGATTGCCGCCGCGAAGGGCATGGAGCAGGGCACCGGCCAGTTCGTGACGGAGGTGATGGCAGATGAACTCGGGCCCCAGCGTTTCGGCGTGCTTTCCGGCCCCTCCTTCGCCGAGGATATCGCGCGCGGACTGCCCACGGCGGTGAGCCTTGCCATGGTCGAGGCGATGGATGCGCAGGCACTTGCGGCTCATCTCGGCTCGACCGGTTTCCGCATCTATCATTCCTCCGATGTCCGTGGCGTGGAGATCGGCGGGGCGGCGAAGAACGTGCTGGCCATCGCGGCCGGGATCGTCGTGGGGCTTGGCCTGGGCGAGAGCGCGCGGGCGGCGATCGTGACGCGCGGCTTCGCTGAATTGCGGCGTTTCGCGCTTTCGCTTGGGGCGCGCGCCGAGACATTGATGGGCCTTTCCGGCCTTGGCGACCTATTGTTGACCGCTTCTTCCGCCCAGAGCCGGAACTTCACCCTCGGGCTCGCCTTGGCGCAGGGGAAGGCGCTTGAGGAGGCTTCGGGCGGCAAGCTCGCGGAGGGCGCCTTCACCGCCGCAGCCCTCGACGACATGGCCCGCGCGCGCGGCATCGACATGCCGATCGCCTCTGGCGTGCGCGCGATCCTTGACGGAAAGCTCGACGTGAAGGATGCGGTTGCTGCACTGATGGCGCGGCCTTTCCGGGAGGAGTGATCATGCCCCACTGGCTCGTGAAATCCGAACCCTTCAAATGGTCGTGGGACCAGCAGGTGAAAGCCGGCGCGAAGGGCACCTTCTGGGATGGCGTGCGGAACCACCTCGCCAAGAAGAACCTGATGGCCATGAAAAAGGGCGAGCAGGTCTTCTTCTACCATTCCAATGAGGGGCTGGAGATCGTCGGCATCGTGGAAGTGATCCGCGAGGCCTATCCCGACCCCACCGCCGAGCCGGGCGAACCTTGGGTGGTGGTCGATTTCGCCGCCGTGAAGCCGCTGCCGCGCCCCGTCTCGCTGAAGGAGATCAAGGCGACGCCAGAGCTTTCCAAGATGAGCCTTGTCACCTCCATGCGCCTCTCGGTGCAGCCGGTGACGGATGAGGAATGGAACCGCATTCTGTTGATGAGCGAGGTTTGACACATGCTGCGCGGAGTGAAAGCCTTGAACGGGCTGAAGCGTTCTGTCTGCCGGTTGGTTACGCCATGCGCCGTGCGCCATGTTCCATGCGCCGTGGTGCCGGCGCTGGTCCTTGCGCTGGTCCTTGCCTTCGTCCTTGGCGGGCAGATGTCCGCCGCTTTGGCCCAGGCCAGGCTTCAGCCCGAACTGGCGCCGGAACGGATCGTGTTTCCCGCCCGCGCCGAGGGCAGGGACTGGCAGGTCACGGCCTTTGTCTACAGGCCGCCCGGCAAAGGCCCTTTTCCACTTCTCGTCTTTTCGCATGGCCGCTCCGGCAAGGCGGAGGAAAGGGCCGCGCTGCGCTACCCGGTTCCGCTTGGCCACGTCGCCTACTGGCAACGCAAGGGTTTCGCGGTTATGGCGCCGATCCGACCCGGTTATGGCGAAACCGGTGGCCCGGATATCGAATCGAGCGGCAACCGGATCGACCGGGCGGGTGCCTGCCAGGGCGCCGGTGCCTATCATCGCGTTGCGCGCAATGCCGCCGATGTCGTCGAAGCGGCGGTCAAGTGGGGACGGGAGCAGAAATGGGTCAATCCGCGCGCCATCCTGCTGGCTGGTCAATCCGTCGGCGGACTGACGAGTGCGGCCACCGGCGCGCGCAACCTGCCGGGGGTGATCGGCTACATCAATTTCTCCGGTGGCACCGGCGGCAATCCCGAGAAGCGCCCGAAGGCAAGCTGCTTTCCCGAGCTTCTGGAACAGGTCTATGGCACATTCGGCCGAACGACGCGGGTTCCGAATATCTGGCTTTACGCGCCCAATGATCTGTTCTGGGGCGAGGAGGCGCCGCGCCGCTGGCATCGCGCCTTTGCCGCGGCCGGCGGGCGCGGCGAATTCGTGATGACCGCGCCGGTGCCGAACGAAGACGGCCATCGCCTCCTGTTGCGCGGGGGCAAGCTCTGGAGCATTCCGGTCGACCGGTTCTTGTCCGGGCTGGGGATCGCGGCCCGGTAACATCGGCCGCAGCCGCGCGGTTCGGCCCGGCGGTCTCCGTCCAATTGCCGATGCAGCGCGATCTTCCGCATTTTTGACAAAACGGCTAGAAGGTCTGGCAAGCAAAGACCGGCAAGGGATGATACGTCTTTTGTGCGGAGTTTCCGCACGGTTTTGAGAGCATTTTCGAGCAAAGCATACCCCCGCGAAGGTGGGGGGAGCACCGGTTCGCGCAAAAGAAAATGCGAAAAGACAAAGAGATAAGGCATCCGATCCGAATTTGATCAGGCCGAAAACGCTCTAGTGGGGAGATTGAGATGTCCGATAAGGTTTATGACGTCCCCGCCAAATGGCAGGCGCGCGCTCATGTCAACGATTCCAAATACAGGAAGATGTATGCAGCCTCGGTGAAGGATAACGATGCCTTCTGGCGCGAGCACGGCAAGCGGATCGACTGGTTCAAGCCCTATACCAAGGTGAAGAACGTCTCCTTTGCGCCGGGCAAGGTCTCGATCAAATGGTTCGAGGACGGCACAACCAACGTCTCCTACAATTGCGTCGATCGACATCTGGCGAAGCGCGCGAACCAGGTCGCCATCATCTGGGAAGGCGATGATCCGAAGAATTCCAAGAAGATCACCTATGCCAAGCTGCACGAGGAAGTCTGCCGCATGGCTAACGTGCTCAAGGCCAACGGTGTCAAGAAAGGCGATCGCGTCACGATCTACCTGCCGATGATCGTGGAAGCGGCCTATGCGATGCTCGCCTGCACGCGCATCGGCGCCGTCCATTCCATCGTGTTCGGCGGCTTCTCCCCGGATGCGATTGCCGGCCGCATCGAGGATTGCGAATCGAAGATCGTCATCACGGCCGATGAGGGCCTTCGCGGCGGCAAGGCCGTCCACCTCAAGAAGAACGTCGATGTTGCCTGCGGCAAGGCACATCCGGCGGTCGAGAAGGTGATCGTCGTGAAGCATACCGGCGGGCATGTCACCATGCAGGAAGGCCGGGATGTCTGGTATCATGAAGAGGCGGCGAAGGTTTCCGCCCATTGCCCGCCGGTCGAGATGAAGGCGGAAGATCCGCTCTTCATCCTCTATACCTCGGGCTCCACGGGCAAGCCGAAGGGCGTTCTTCACACCACCGGAGGCTATCTGGTCTATGCCTCGATGACGCATCAATACGTCTTCGATTATCAGGAAGGCGATATCTACTGGTGCACGGCCGATGTGGGCTGGGTGACCGGCCACAGCTATATCGTCTATGGCCCGCTCGCGAATGGCGCGACGACCCTGATGTTCGAGGGCGTGCCCAATTACCCGACCATGTCCCGCTTCTGGGAGGTGATCGACAAGCACAAGGTCAACACCTTCTACACCGCTCCCACGGCCATCCGCTCGCTGATGGGTGCCGGCGAGGAGATGGTGAAGAAGACCAGGCGCAAATCGCTGCGCCTGCTTGGCTCGGTGGGTGAGCCCATCAATCCGGAGGCGTGGGAATGGTATTATCGCGTTGTCGGTGATAGCCGCTGCCCGATCGTCGACACCTGGTGGCAGACGGAAACCGGCGGCATCCTCATCTCCCCGCTGCCGGGCGCGACCGCGCTGAAGCCGGGTTCAGCCACGCGCCCGTTCTTCGGCGTGATGCCGGAAGTGGTGGATGCCAATGGCGCGGTGCAGAAAGGTGCCTGCGAGGGCAATCTCGTGATCGCTGATAGTTGGCCCGGCCAGATGCGCACGGTCTATGGCGACCACAAGCGCTTCATGGAGACCTATTTCTCCGCCTACCCGAACAAGTATTTCACGGGTGACGGCTGCCGCCGCGATGCCGATGGCTATTACTGGATCACCGGCCGCGTCGATGACGTGATCAACGTTTCGGGCCATCGCATGGGCACGGCGGAAGTGGAAAGCGCGCTGGTGGCGCATGAGGCGGTGTCGGAAGCTGCGGTCGTCGGCTATCCGCACGACATCAAGGGCCAGGGCATCTATGCCTATGTGACCCTGATGAACGATGTGAAGCCCTCGGAGGATCTCCGCAAGGCGCTGGTCACCACCGTCCGCAACGAAATCGGCCCGATTGCCACGCCGGACAAGATCCAGTTCGCGCCGGGCCTGCCCAAGACCCGTTCAGGCAAGATCATGCGCCGCATCCTGCGCAAGATCGCGGAGGACGATTTCGGCTCCCTCGGCGATACCTCGACCCTCGCCGATCCGAGCGTGGTCGACGATCTCATCGCCAACCGGCAGAACAAGAAGGGCTGACGGCCCTTCCTTCTGCGGTTTCAGGCTTCTCCCCGGACTGAAGAGCGGCGCGAGCCGCTCTTTTTTCGCGGGTTGGCTGCTCCCGGCTGCAAGTGCCCGGCCGCAATTGCCCGGCTGCATTTCGAAAGAATCGCAGCGGCAGGTTTGCCCCGGTTCAGGACCCGGGGACAGGCCCCGTAATGTCTGACCTTATGAGGACTGCCCCTGGAGCATTTTCCGACCGGGTGGATACCGGTTGATCGAAGAAAATGCGTGAAACAACAAGAAATTGCATCGGGCGGCCTCATTCAATCAGATCGGAATCCGCGCTAGACTGCCACGGAGTGCCGCCCGGCGGATTGGCCGAGATAGGCATCGAAGCGCGATGCGATGAGCCGCAGGAAGGGTCGGCCGGCCTCTGTCACCAGCAATGTGTCACCATCGCGCTTCACCCAGCCGCGCCGGGTTTCATCCACCATGTCGCGGATTGTTGCGCGAATTGCGGCCTTCGCTTCTTCCTGCGCGTCGGTTGAGGCGAAATCCGCTTCCGCGAGGCGCATCCGGCACATCAGCGCCTCGATCACGCCCCGGCGCATGCGATCTTCCGCCGTCACCGTGATGCCGCGCGCGGTGGGGAGCTTGCCCTCCGCGATGGTCGCGAGATAGCGCCCGGTCGTGGGTTCGTTCTGCACATATCCTTGCGGCAGCGAACCGATGGCGGAAGCGCCGAAGCCGATCAGTGCCTCGGCCGGATCCACCGTATAGCCCTGGAAATTCCGCCGCAGCGAGCCATCCCGCGCTGCCATTGCCAGCCCGTCGCCGGGCCGGGCGAAATGGTCGATGCCCACGCGGGCATACCCGTTGGCCACGAGGAAGGCTGCCGCATTCTCGGCCTGCAGGAAGCGGGCCTCCACGCCCGGCAGGGATTCAGGCGGGATCATCTCCTGGTGCTTCTTCATCCATGGCACATGCGCATAGCCGAAGAGCGCGATGCGATCAGGCGCCAGCGCAATCACCTTCTCCAGCGTTGCCATCAGCCGCGCCTCGGTCTGGTAAGGCAGGCCGTAGATTGCGTCGATGTTCAGCGAGCGCACGCCCTTCGCACGGAAGGCATCGGCCACGCGCTGCGTTTCATCGAAGCTCTGCTCGCGGTTGATCGCCCCTTGCACTTCCGGATCGAAATCCTGCACGCCGAGGCTCACGCGGGTCAGGCCCGCGCGCGCCAGCGCCTCGATGCGCGCGTCATCCAGCCCGCGCGGGTCGATCTCGACCGCGAAATCGCAGTCGGCACGCAGCCGGAAGGCCTCGCGCGTGGCATTTGCGAGGCGCAGGATATCCTCGGCGCTGAGCATGGTTGGCGAGCCACCGCCCCAATGGATATGCGAGACGGAAGCACCGGCCGGCACGCATTCGCCCACCAGGCGGATCTCGCGGATCAGCCCGCCGAGATAGAGCCCCACCGGCTCGTAGCGCCGGGTGATGCGCGTGTGGCAACCGCAGAACCAGCACAGGCTGTCACAGAAGGGCACGTGCATATAGAGCGAGAGATCGGCCGCCACCGGCAGCGCCGCGAGCCATTCCGAGTAGGTCGCGGCCTTGAGGCCCGCATGGAAATGCGGTGCGGTGGGGTAACTCGTATAACGCGGAACCGGCTTCGCGGCCAGATGGGCGAGGTCGGCGGCAAGAAAAGAGCCAGTAGAAGAGCCAGTAGAAGAGCCAGGAGAAGGGCCAGGAGAAGGGCCAAGAGAGGTTCCGAGCGAGGGGCCGGGCGAGGACATGGGTTCAAACGCTTCTCTTCACGGGCGAGGATGGCGCCTTGTGCCCGCTTCCAGCGGTCCGCGCCTTGCGCTGGAACAAGACCGCGCCTTGCGCTGGAACAAGACCGCGCGCGCGTTCTTCACCTCGCGCTAACCCTCGCGGCAAGTCACGACGCGTTGGAAACCCTTTCGCGAGCCCCCGCATTCGAGAATGGCCGCTTGATCCCTCTGAAACCGGAGGACAGGGCATGAGTTCGATTCTGGATCGGCGCGCCTTTCTGGGTGCCATGACGCTCGGAAGCCTGATGGCTCCCTCCGCGGCGGGCGCACGCGGTCTCGTCGAGTTTCCGCATGGCTTCGAGCCGGGCCGGGTGGTCGTTTCCACGCGGCAGCGGATGCTCTTCTTCGTGCAGGGCGACGGCACGGCGATCCGCTACCCGGTGGCGGTTGGCATGCCCGGCAAGCAATGGTTCGGCACCCGCACGATCGATGGCAAGCATTACCGCCCGGCCTGGTCGCCACCGGCGGAGGTGCGCCGCGCGAAGCCTTCGCTGCCCGATGTCATCCCCGGCGGTGCGCCCGATAACCCGATGGGGGCGGGCGCGCTCACCATCGCGCCAGGGGAATACGCGATCCACGGCACATCGCCCTCGATGCGTGCCTCGATCGGCCGCTACGCCTCCTTCGGCTGCATCCGCATGCTGGATGAGGATGTACTCGACCTGATGGCCCGTGTGCGCATCCCCAGCTGGATCACCGTGGTGGCGTGACTAGAAATCGCTCGCGATGCCTTTCACTTCCCAATCGTCGTAGCGCACGGGGTCCTTCCCGCCGCGCCCGTTGATTTCGGCCTGTTTCGTGAGTTCGGCCTCCCGCGCTTCGAGAGCCGCGCGGCGAGCCGCCGCCTCTTCCAGCGCCCGCCGGGCGGCGGGGGAGAGCATCTTGATCTGCGGCGCAGGCATTTCGCCGGTTTCCGGTTTCTCATACATGGGGTAGAGCCTCCGTCCTGGGCAGGATATAGGGCTTCCCTTCCGCCCCTGACCAGAGCTTTCGAAAAAAGGCCCGGCCGCCTCATGCGTTTTTCTGCCGACGATCTTGTTGCCTCCGTGCTCTATCGCGACGAGGCCGTGCTGGTCATCGACAAGCCCCATGGCATCGCCGTGCATGCTGGACCGAAGGGCGGCGTGACGCTTGATGCCTTTCTGCCGGATCTGCGTTTCGGCGCGCCGGAGAAACCTCAGCTCGCGCATCGGCTGGATCGCGAAACCACGGGATGCCTCGTCTTCGGGCGGAACCAGAAGGCCTTGCGGCGGCTGGGCGCCCTGTTTCGCGATGGTCTCGTGAGCAAGACCTACCTTGCCTTCGTCTGCGGCCGCCCTTCGGAAGAGGAAGGCGTGATCGACCTGCCGCTCGCGCGCCGCAGCCACGACAAGCGATCCTGGTGGATGAAGGTCGATCCGGCGGGCGATCCGTCGCGCACGCGCTATCGCACCCTTGGGCAGGCCGATGGCTTGGCGCTTCTGGCGCTTTCGCCCGAAACCGGCCGCACGCATCAGCTTCGCGTGCATTGCGCGGCCATGGGTTGGCCGATCGCGGGGGATCGTGTCTATGGCGGGGATCGCGCCATGGCCGCCTCGCCCGGGCTGTTGCTGCATGCCGCGCGGATCGAGTTGCCATTCTATCCGGGGAAGCCACCGCTTGCGATCGAGGCGCCGCTGCCAGAACCCTTCCGCCACCTTCTCGAAAGCCTGCGGATGACCTTGCCCCCCGATTTCACCTTGCCGGAAGAGATGACATGAGCCGCTGGCAGGGACCGAAACGTCCGCCCCGAGAGAAATCCGGAAAAAAGGGCCCGCGCGCCGAGCCGCCGGGCTTCCGCGCCCGCCTCGTCGCGGCCCGTGCCCATCGCCGTGTGATGCGCGAGCGGCGGCCCATCGACGAGGCGATTGCGCTCGAGACCAAAACCGCACCGCTTCCGCCGGCCGATCTCGGCCTTGTGCGGGCGATCCTCACGGTCGCCTTTCGCCGTCGCGGCACCATCCGGCAGGCCTTGGCCTCACGGGCGGTGACGGGCGAGATCGCCGAGGCCGGGCCCTTGCAGCCGCTGCTCGAAACGGCGCTGGCGCAAATCCTCTTCATGGATGTGCCCGATCACGCGGCCGTGGATTGCGCGGTGGAAATCGCCAAGCGCGACAGCGAGGCGAAGCATTACGCCGCCTTTGCCAATGCGCTTCTCCGGCGCATTGCGGCGGAGAAGGCGCAAATCCTCGCGAACATGCCGGATACGGTGGATGCCCCGGAATGGCTGTTCGAGCGTTGGTCGCGTGCCTACGGAGCCGAAAGGGCCGAGGCGATCGCGCGCATCCACCGGCAGGAGCCGCCAGTCGATCTGACCATCTTCGCGCCGCTCTCGCCGGAGATCGCAGGGCGGATGCTTTCCACGGGCTCGTTCCGGCTGGAGACCGAGGCGGCCATCGCCGCGCTGCCGGGCTATGCAGAAGGCCGATTCCAGGTGCAGGATGCTGCCGCGGCGCTGCCGGCGCGCCTCGTGGGCGCGAAAGCGGGCATGCGCATCGGCGATCTCTGTGCGGCGCCCGGCGGCAAGACGGCGCAGTTGGCGGCCACAGGCGCGGCCGTGCTGGCCGTGGAGCGCAGCGCCCGGCGCGCCGAACGGCTGCGCGAAAACCTCGCGCGGCTGAAGCTCCCCGCGGAGGTGATGGTGGGCGATGCCCTCACGCTTGAAGCCGGGTTGTTCGACGCGATCCTGCTCGATGCGCCCTGCTCGGCCACGGGCACCATCCGCCGGCACCCGGAGGTCGCCTGGACGAAAACGCTCGTGGATATCCTCGCTTTGGCTCGCCAGCAGCGGGCGATGCTGGAATCGGCCGCGAGAAGCCTGAAGCCCGGCGGCCTTCTCGTTTATGCCACCTGCTCGCTGGAGCCGGAGGAAGGCGAGCGGCAGATCGAGGCTTTTCTGGCCGATCATCCACAATTCATGCGACGGCCGATCACGGTTGAAGCTGACGGCATTGCGGCCGAAATGCTCACCTCGGCGGGTGATTTGCGGGTTCTGCCCTGTCATCTTGCGAAAGAGGGCGGCGCGGATGGCTTTTTCGCCGGCCGGTTGCAACGCCGGGCCTGATCGGTCACAAGAGTATGGATCAAGGTTAACGCGTCAAGGTGGGGTAGGGCGTTGGATTCGGCAAGACGGATGCGGCCGGGCATACGCCTTCGCCTCAAGCGGGCTTGGCTGAAGCTGCGCCTTGCCCTGGCGACCAGCCCCCTTTTCCGCAGCTTCTACCGCGCCCGCCGTTTCGCTCTCCTCGCTCCGCATATCGATCTCGCTGATCCCTCGATCGCCGCGGATATCGCAGCGGGACAGGTTGTGCTGGGTGGTCGCAGCCTGCTCTGCGGCGATCGTTCGCCCTTTCATGTAGCGCCGCCCTCCGAAGGTTTTGTCCGGGCGCTCTATGGCTTCGGCTGGCTGGCCCATTGCGATGCAAGCCCCCTGCCGGAAGTGCGCGCCCATGCGCGCAAGCTGGTGCGGGATTTCCTGAAACTGTCCGAGAACAGGCGCTCGGCCTTCGCTGACCACCCCGCCGTGGTCGCCCGGCGGGTGATCACCTGGGTAACCCATTCCGGCCTGCTCGCCGAGGGAGAGGATCGCGCCGGCTATGAGCGCCTGCTTGACCAGCTCGCGCGGGATGGAGCCATTCTCGCTGTCTATGCGCGACGGTCCGATCTGGGCGTCGGGCGCCTTCAGGCGGCGGTCGGGCTCGCCTTTCATGCGCTCGCGCTCGATCGCGTGCGGAAGGCCATTCCGAGCGCCGAACAGAGCCTCGATCTCGCACTGGCCGCGCTCGTGGCCCCGGATGGCGCGACCCATGACCGGGATTGCGGCACCGTCGCGCTGATCGCGGCGGATCTCGTGGCGATGCTCGCGCTCTATCGCGCGAGGCAGATCGCGCCCCCGCCGGCCATTACCTCCACCCTTTCGGACATGATCGCCTTCCTGCGCCTTCTCCAGCATCCTGATGGCGGGCTGACGCTGATGAATGGCGGCGGGCGCATTCCGCGCGATCTCGCCGGAGAAATCATCCGTTCCCGGCGCGGCCCGGCGAGCCTGCTGACATCCGCTGTGGAAACCGGTTTCGAGCGGCTCGAGAATGCTCATGCCGTGCTGATTGCCGATGCCGGAAACCCACCTCGCCGCTCCTGCGCGGGGCGCGCCGGCGCCAGTGCTCTCGCCTTCGAATTCTCCAGCCGGGCAGACCGTATCATCACCTCCTGCGGCATGCCGCCAGGGGCTGATGCGGGGATTGCCCGGGCCTATCGCTCGGCGGCTGCCCATTCCTCGGTCCTGGTGGATGGGGATGGCCTTGGCACGCTTTATGATGTGGCGACAGTGACCGGCGAGACCGAAACCCGCCTGAGGCCGCTTCCCGGCGCCGTGGCACCGCTGCGGGCCCGGAGCGAAACCGGCGAGACGCTGACGCTTGGCCATCGCGGCTTCATCGATACGCATGGCTATGCGCTCGAACGGCAACTCACATTGATCGATGCCTTTGCCGGGCTGATCGGGCGCGACCGGTTCGATGACCTCACGGGCGAGGCGCCGAACCGGGTGGTGACGCTCGCCTTCCATCTCAATCCGCGGCTTGTTCCGGTTCGGCTGGGTCGGGCCGATGCCATCATCCTGCGCCTGCCCGAGGGCAAGCCGGGCTACGACCAATTCGTGTTCGAGGCGCCGGGCTACCAGATCCTCGTCGAGGAAAGCCGTGTGTTCGAGGCGGGCTCGCCCAACAACCGCTCCCATTGCCTTGTGATCGAGGCCGAAATTGCCGGCTCCACGGAAATCGGCTGGCGCATTCTCCCCTACATGCCGGAATTCACCTGATCGGCAACCGGCGCATGGCAGTCGCGCCGAACGGAAGATGGCGCGGGGGGAAACCCTGTGCTAAGCGCCCGCCAGCTTTCCCGATTGCCGGAAAACCCTCATGCCCACGAAAACCCGCCCCATCCAGCGCGCCCTGCTCTCCGTTTCCGACAAGACGGGCCTTGTGCCCTTCGCGCGGAAGCTTGCGGCGCGCGGCATCGCGCTGGTCTCCACGGGCGGCACACGCGCGGCGCTCGCGGCGGCGGGCCTGCCGGTCATGGATATCTCGGAGCTTACGGGCTTCCCCGAAATGATGGATGGCCGCGTGAAGACCCTGCACCCCAAGGTTCATGGCGGCCTGCTCGCGATGCGCGGCAACCCGGAGCACGAGGCCTCGCTGCTGGCCCATGCGATCCAGCCCATCGACCTCGTGGTGGTGAACCTCTACCCTTTCCGCGAAACGGTGGCGCGCGGCGCGGATTACGACACAACGATCGAGAACATCGATATCGGCGGCCCGGCCATGATCCGCTCGGGCGCGAAGAACCATGACGCGGTGTGCGTGGTGGTCGATCCGCGCGATTACGATGCGCTGCTGGCCGAACTCGACTCCCATAACGGCGAGACGCGCTTCATTTTCCGCAAGGCGCTGGCGGCAAAGGCCTATGGGCATACCGCCGCCTATGATCGCGCCGTTTCGACCTGGTTCTCCGGCGCGACGGCGGATGGCCCGCAGCTCGCGCCCGAAAATCCCGAGGGGATTGAACTCCGCTACGGCGAAAACCCGCACCAGAGCGCGAAACTGGTGCTCGACCCCGCAAGCCCCCGCATTGGCGTTGCCAGCGCGCGGCAGGTGCAGGGCAAGGCACTCTCCTACAATAACCTCAACGATGCCGATGCAGCCTTCGAATGCGTGGCGGAATTCGATGCCAAGCGCACGGCCGCCATCGCCATCATCAAGCACGCCAACCCCTGCGGCGTGGCCGAGGCAGGAAGCCTCGTGGATGCCTATCGCGCGGCGCTCGCCTGCGATCCCGTCTCGGCTTTCGGCGGCATCGTCGCCTCGAACCGCACGCTCGATGCCGAGGCCGCGAAGGCCATCACGGAGATTTTCACCGAGGTGATCATCGCGCCGGACGCAACCAATGAAGCCATGGCGCTGATCGGCGCGAAGAAGAACCTGCGCCTGCTGCTCACGGGCGGCCTGCCCGATCCGCGCGCGGCGGGCTTCGTCTCGCGCACGATCGCGGGCGGTTCGCTCGTTCAATCGCGCGACAACGCGGTGGTCGATGACATGGCGCTGAAGGTTGTGACAAATCGCGCGCCCAATGAAGCTGAAATGGCCGATCTCCGCTTCGCCTATCGCGTGGTGAAGCACGTGAAATCGAACGCGATCGTCTATGCGAAGAACGGCGCGACGGTCGGTATCGGCGCGGGCCAGATGAGCCGCGTCGATTCCGCGCGCATCGCTGCGTGGAAGGCGGCAGAGGCGGCCAGGGCCCTGGGTTCCGAAAAGCCGCTGACGGTCGGCTCGGTCGCGGCGTCGGATGCCTTCTTCCCCTTCGCGGATGGGCTGGAGGCGCTGGTCGCGGCGGGCGTGACGGCGGTCATCCAGCCCGGCGGCTCGATGCGCGACCCGGAGGTGATCGAGGCCGCGAACAAGGCGGGCCTCGCCATGGTGTTCACGGGCACGCGCCATTTCCGGCATTGATGCCAGCGCGCAGACATGCAGGCCGGGGGCAACCCGGCCTTTTTCCCGTGCCCCGCTCGTGAAACTCAGCCCCGCGCGAGATCGCCCAGCAGGCCGCCAAGCACGGTGAGCTTTGCCTGGTTGAGCTGGCCTGCGCGCAGATCACGGATGGTGCGCCTGGCGCTCTCCACGGCCGCCCCCTTCTCTGCCACCCATGCCGCGATGCCGCCCTTGCCGTCCTTGAGAACCTCCACCGCGATGCGGCGCAGGGCCTCCTCGATCGCGGCGGCCGCGCGGTCAATGGCGAGGCGTTCGAAGGGGTCGGTCGCGCGCAGGCTTGCGGAATCCTCCTTGAGCCCCGCGAGATCGAACTCGTCGGCGAGGGCGAAGAGCATGCGCACGGCATCCGTGACGCTGGCTTTCGTGCGCTCGGCCACCAGCGCGCCGTCAAGCGCCATGCCAAGGGCGGGAATATCCACGATCCGCTCCGCCAGCGTCACGGGAACGCGATCGGCCTTGCAAGCCTCCAGCCGCTCCTGCCGGATGGCGAGGGCCTCCGGCGCGAAGAGCGCCTTCGCATCCTTCGCGACCCCGCTGACGGCCCCGCCGAAGCGTTTCGCAAGCACTTCGAGCCCGGGCGCGAAATCGATATTGCGCAGGAACCAGAGCATGCGCTCGGCAGCGTGGTCGGCTGCGGTCGCGTAGAGTTCGAGCTGGCGCGCGCCGCTGATCTTCGTGTCCAGCGCGTCGATGGCGTTGTTGATCTCGAGAATGCCGAACACGTCGCGCGCCAGCGCATAGGCGCGCACGATATCGGCGACGGAGCGCCCCGTGCGGCCCCGCAGGCGGATGACGATGCCCGGCCCGCAGCGATTGATGACGGCATTCGCGAGCTGCGTCGCGACGATCTCGCGGCGCAGGCGATGCTTTTCGATCGCATCCGGGAATTGCTCCTGCACCGGCCTGGGGAAATATCGGCGAAGCTCAAAGCCGAGATGGGGATCATCCGGCACGTTGCTCGCGAGCAGATGGTCGTAGAGCGAAAGCTTCGCATAGGCCAGCAGCACCGCGAGCTCGGGGCGGGTGAGCCCCTGGCCCCTCGCCGTGCGCTCGCCGACCTCCCGGTTCGAGGGGAGATACTCGACCGCGCGGTCGAGCCGACCCTCGGCCTCCATGGCCCGCATGAGATCGACCATCTCGGCATTGAGCGCCGCTCCCTGCCGCTCCGCGAGCGAAAGGGCGAGGGATTGCAGGTAGTTGTTGCGCAGGACAAGGCGGGCCACCTCGTCGGTCATCTCCGCGAGCAGGGTGTTGCGCGCCTCGCGCTTCAGCCGCCCATCGGCCTCGGGGATGGTCAGCGCGATCTTGAGATTCACTTCCACGTCGGACGAGTTCACGCCGGCGGAATTGTCGATGGCGTCAGTGTTGAGCTTCACGCCCTTCAAGCCGGCCTCGATGCGGCCCTTCTGGGTCATGCCGAGATTGGCGCCTTCGCCAATGACGCGGGCATTGACCTCCGCGCCGGTGATGCGGATGGCATCATTGGCGCGGTCGCCGGCTTCGGCGTCGGTTTCGGACGAAGCGCGGATGTAGGTGCCGATTCCGCCGAACCAGAGGAGATCGACCTTCGATTTCAGGATCGCGGTCATTACCTGATGCGGCGTGGCTTCCGCCAGATCGAGCCCGATGGCCGCACGGATTTCCGGGCTGAGCGGGATTTTCTTCAAGGACCGCGAGAAGATGCCGCCGCCCCTGGAAATGCGCTTCGCATCGTAATCCTGCCAGCTTGAACGCGGCTTCTCGAAGAGGCGCTGGCGCTCATGGAAGGAGGATTTCGGATCGGGGTTCGGATCGAGGAAGATGTCGCGATGGTCAAAGGCCGCGACAAGCTTGATCGCCGGCGAGAGCAGCATGCCATTGCCGAAAACGTCGCCGGACATGTCGCCCACGCCCGCCACCGTGAAGGGTGTCGACTGGATGTCGATGTCCATCTCGCGGAAATGCCGCTTCACGGCTTCCCATGCGCCGCGCGCGGTGATGCCCATCTTCTTGTGGTCATATCCGGCCGAGCCGCCCGAGGCGAAGGCATCGCCCAGCCAGTGCCCGCGCGCTTCGGAAATGCCGTTGGCGGTATCCGAGAAGGTCGCGGTGCCCTTGTCGGCGGCAACCACGAGATAGGGATCATCGCCATCATGGCGCACGGTTTCCGCCGGCGGCACGATGCTGCCTTCGCGAATCGTATCCGTGAGGTCGAGCAGCGCGTTGATGAAGATGCGATAGGCGCGCGTGCCTTCCGTGAACCAGGCATCCCGATCCGAAGATGGCGGCAGCAGCTTCGGCACGAAGCCGCCCTTCGCGCCAACCGGCACGATCACCGTGTTCTTCACCTGCTGCGCCTTGACGAGGCCGAGGATTTCCGTGCGGAAATCCATCGGGCGATCCGACCAGCGCAGGCCGCCGCGCGCGACCTGCCCGAAGCGCAAATGCAGGCCCTCGACATCCGGCGAGGAAACGAAGATCTCGTAGAGCGGGCGCGGAAGGGGCAGGTTCTCCACCGCCGAGCATTGCAGCTTGAAAGCGATGGTGGGCCGCGTCTGGCCATCCACGCGCTGATAGACATTCGTGCGCAGGCTCGCCTCGATCAGGTTCAGCAGCCGGCGGAAAATGCGATCATCATCGAGGCTGGTGATGCGGTCGATCTCGCCAAGCAGGGTCTCGCGAACGGCCGCGGCGACATGGCTGCGATCCCCGGCCTTGTCGGAGAGATTGGGGTTGAAGCGTGCATCGAAGGCGCGGATCAGTCCGCGCGCGGCGGCGGGGTAACGCGCGAGGGCATCGGCGATGTAGACCTGCCCGTAAGGCACCCCGATCTGGCGCAGATAGCGCGAATAGGCGCGCAGAATATCGGCCTCGCGCGGCGTGAGCCCGGCCTCCGTGATGAGGAAATTGAACCGATCCGCCTCCATGCGGCCCGCAAAGATCGCATCAAGCGCGGTCTCCAGCGGTTGTTCCAGCGCGGTGATGTCGATGGCGCCGCCCCTGGCGCGCTCGAGCGTCATGTCATGAAGCCAGAGCGTTTCCCCCGTGCCGCCTGCCGGCTCGACGGGATAGGAGCGCTCGTTGATGACCGTGAAGCCGAGATTTTCGAGGATCGGCACGCGCTGCGACAATGTCACCGGCTTGCCGAAGGAGAAGACCTTCAGGCTGGCGCGCGTCTCCGGCTCGCCGGCCTTGCGGGTGAGGCCGAAGGCATAGGGCTTCTCCGGTGAGAGGCAATCGAGAACGCGGATATCGGCGATGGCCTCATACGCCCCGAAGGCCTCGCGATAGGCTGCGTTGAAGGCCGAACCGAAGCGCGGGAACCAGTCGCGGGCTTCGCTCGGCGCGGTTTCCTCCAGTGCATCGCGCAGGCCGTCGACCCAGGTGCGCACGATGGCATGGATGCCCGCCTCGAGTTCCGGCCGGCCGATCTTGGGCGTGGGGGAATGGGTGCGGCCGATGATGTAATGCGTGCGCGCCAGCGGCCCTTCGGGATAGGCTGGATAGGCGGCGGAGACATGCCCCTCATAGACCCTGGCGAGGAATTCGCCGATGCGCAGGCGAACGCTCGTGTCGTAACGGTCCTTCGGAACATAGACCATGACCGAGACGAAGCGATCGAAGCGATCGACGCGGGCCAAGGCACGCAGGCGGGGGCGCTCGGTCAGCGCCAGCACATCCATCGAGAAATTGTAGAGCGTCTCGATATCGACCTGGAACAATTCATCGCGCGGGTAGTTCTCCAGCACGTTCAGCAGCGCCTTGCCGGAATGGCTGGCGGGATCGAAGCCCGCGCGTTCCACCACGCGCGCCACCTTGTGGCGAAGATAGGGGACCGTGCGCGCCGAATTGTTGTAGGCCGAGGAGGTGAAGAGGCCGATGACGCGCAACTCGCCCTCGAGTTCCCCGCGGGCGTTCACGATCTTCACGCCGATGTAATCGAGATAGACCCGGCGATGGATGCGCGACTTCACATTCGCCTTCTGCACGAAGAGCGGGGTCGGCTCCTGGAGGAAGGCGCGGATTTCCGGCGTCATCACCACGAGCTGCTGGCCGCGCCGCAGCACCTTCACATCCGGATCGCGCAGGATGCCGAGGCCGTCGCCGGGGTGGGGGTCGGTCGAGATGTCATGCGTCTCGAAGCGGTATTCGCGCATGCCGTGGAAGGTGAAGTTTTCGGCAAGCAGCCAATCAAGGAACTGCACCGCCTCGGCGATCTCATCCGCCGGCAGCATTGGCGGGTTCGCGCGGTAGCGCGTCGCGATCTCGGCCAGGCGCCCGCGCATGGGCAGCCAATCGGCCACGGCGGCGCGGATGTCGCGATAGATGACCTCCAGCGCTGCGGTCAGCGCCTTGCGTTCCCCGGCACCGAGCTTTTCGGCGATCTCGATATGCAGATAGCTCTCGCGCTGCACCGGCGACAACTCGCGGCCCGTCGCGCTGCCGAGAAGTCGTTTCAGCGCGCCATCAACGCCGCGTTCCACCGCGAGGATGGGATGCGCCACCAGGCGCAGCGAGACGCCGCGCTCACCGAGTTCGGCGAGCGTGGAATCAAGCAGGAAGGGCATGTCATCGTTCACGACCTCGATGACCGAGCCGGCACCATTCACCGAATCGAGGATCGCGACCTTTGCCACGCCGATTTCGCGCTTCGCGAGATGCTCGGCCGCGCGCTGGCCGATGGCCAGGCGTAGAGCCTCAGGGAAGGCGCTCGCATCTTCATGATCCACGCCGGAGAAAACGATCCGCGCAAGGGCGTCGCCCAAGCCCGGGGCGTTCGCGGGAAGATCAACCACGCGCCTCGTATCATTCGGCATCGATGAAAGGCCTCCGGGGCAGCGGAAAGCGCCAGCGGGGCTCTCCTTCTGTGCGTCACTATGCTTGAATGGGCGTCTGGGCAGCGCCGACGGCGATGGGATCTCCCCCTTTCGTCGTAGGCCTGCTTGGCGCAAACTTTGCGCCCCGCTCAAAAAGGAGGCAAGGGTGAACCCGTCCGAAACCGCTCTTCCATGCAATAATTCGATCGGAAACCCGAAAGATGTGACCGCTCTGGCGCTTGACGCGGCCGAGCTCTCGCCCGGAATGGCTGCCTATTTCACAAAATGCCGGGAGAAGATCGGCTTTGTGCCGAATGTGCTGATCGCCTATTCGCACGACATGGCGAAGCTCGAGGCCTTCGCGAATTTCTACAACGATCTCATGCTCGCGCCCTCCGGCCTCACGAAGCTGGAGCGGGAGATGATTGCGGTGGTCGTCTCGGCGGAGAATCGCTGCTGGTATTGCCTGGTCGCCCATGGCGCGGCGGTGCGGCAGCTCTCGGGCGATCCCGCCCTCGGCGAGGCGCTCGCGCTCAATTACCGGCAGGCGAAGGTGACACCGAAGCAGCGTGCCATGCTGGATTTCGCGCTGAAGGTGGCGCGGGCCTCGGCCGAGATCGAGGATGCGGATCGCGATCGTTTGCGTCAGGCCGGTTTCAGCGAGAGGGACATCTGGGATATCGCGGCCGTCGCGAGTTTCTTCGCGATGTCGAATCGCATGGCCTCGGCAACGGGGATGCAGCCCAATCCCGAATATCACGCGCAGGCGCGGTTGCCTGGTCCGGCAAAAAAATAGGCGGCCACGCGAGGGTGTCGCGGGCCGCCCTGCCATGTTCGGTGGATCGGCAGATCAAGGTTACAAGCGAGGGGGCTGGGGGGCGTAGGGTCTCGCTGGCAACATCACCGTGGCATCGAAGGAACTTTCGCGTGCGCGTCTGGCGCGCGAATGGTCGAATTCAGGCCAAACTGTGGCGCGGCTGACGTCTGCGTGATTCATTTCATCAGGCATTTCGCAAGAAACCCGGCGCAGGATCATGAAATGGCAAAAGACGGTTGCCAGTCATGGGTATTCTGCCACACTGGCCTTGGAGTTCGGCATGGATGCAGCAGACCAGAAGGCTTCGGCGGATCACAGGACGGCGGGCGGGGCGTTGGTCATTCCCCTTGCGCCGCGCAAGGTGGCGGAGGATGTCCGTTTCGACCGCCGCGAGTTGAGCGAAATCCTCAACGTCTATGGTCGCCATGTCGCAACCGGCGAATGGCGCGATTACGCGATCGATTTCGGTCGAGACCGTGCCGTGTTCTCCATCCTCTGCCATACCGGCGAGACGCCGCTCTATCGCATCGAGAAGGACCCGAAGCGCGCGGCGAAGCAGGGCGTCTATGCCGTCATCGCCCAGGGCGGCAGGGTGCTCAAGCGCGGCCCGGATCTCGCGCGCGTGCTGAAGGTGCTGGACAAGCCGACGCGCGTCGTTGGTTGAGACCGCCCGGAAACCGGCGGCGAGATTGCTTGCCCAGGCCGCTCAAGAAAAAAGCCCCGGTTTCCCGGGGCTTTCGCGTCTTGCGCAGCGCCGCTCGCTCATTCCTCGTTGCGGACACCGAAGAGCTGCAGCAGCATCTGGAACATGTTGATGAAGTTCAGATACAGCGTCAGCGCGCCCATCAGCGACCATTTCTGCATCAGGGTCTGGTCGCCGGCCACCACATCATATTCTTCCTTCAGGCGCTGGGTATCCCAGGCGGTGAGGCCCGCGAAGACCAGCACGCCGATCACGTTGATCGCGAACTGAAGAGCCGACGACTGCATGAAGATATTCACGAGGCCGGCGATGATAAGGCCAAACAAACCCATCAGCATGAACTTGCCCATGGCGCTCAGGTCCTTCTTCGTCGTGTAGCCGAAAAGCGACAGCGCGCCGAAGGCCGCAGCGGTGATGAAGAACACCTGCGCGATGGAGCCCAGCTTGTAGATCACGAACACGCTCGACAGCGACAGGCCCATGATGGCCGCGAAGCTGTAGAACGTGCCAAGCAGCGCGCTGTAGCTCATCCGCTCCCAGCGGAACGAGAGCAGCAGCACGAAGCCGAGCGGGGCCAGCATGACCACCCATTTCAGCGGGCTCAGCCAGATGGCCTGGCCGAACGGGGTGAGCGCCAGGCGGCCATTCGCTCCGGTCGTGGTGCCGAGCATGAACGCGCCGATCGCCACCAGACCGGAAATGGCCAGGGCGATGGACATGTGGTTATAGATGCCGAGCATGTACGAGCGCAGGCCAGCGTCATACTGGGCGGCGCTCATGGAACGGCCCATGCCCGCGGCATAGGGGGCATAAGCGTTGCGATCGTAATCAGCCATTGGAGCCTCTCTCCTGCCAGGACGGCAACCGTGCCGCCCGTGGTTCCGCTATATATTACGTTCTTCCTGAAATTTCTCAAGAGGGGGGAGTGTAGCGATCTCCGATTTAAGGCTAGGCAGCACGATGCCGCCCCGACTTCAACAATTATGTCAGAATATCGGCAAAATTAAACTGCGCAAGTCTTCAAGCATGGCGCAAGTATGGGGCAGGTTTTTGCCCCAGTATGTGCCATGTCCCGATGAGCCCAAGAATAATCGTGACAACAAAGGCAGAAAACGCCATCGAGAGTGTTGACGCCAGCGGCAGAGCGAATTCCAGCCGCATAAGGCCGGACACCACGAGCGACGCTCCGGCTACTCCGCAGACAATGCCGAATATCACGGCAATGGCCCCGAGCGCCGAGTATTCGATGATCATGGCGGCCAAGAGCGTCGAGCGCGTGGCGCCCAGCGTCTTCAGGATCACGCTTTCGCGCTGTCTCGTGCGGGCCGAGGCCGCCAGCGCGCCGCCCAGCACCAGGATGCTCGCCACCAGCGCGATCGCGCTTGACGCGCGGATGGCGAAGACGAGCTGCGAGACCAGGCTGTCGGCGGCGGCGAGCGCCTCCTTCACGCGCACGGAGCTGATGGTGGGGAATTCGCGCGCGATTTTCCGGGCCAGTGCGATTTCCGTCTGGGCCGTCGTGCCGCGTGGCAGCGTCACGGTCGCGAGAAAGGTATGCGGCGCCCCTGCGAAGGTGTTCGGCGAGAAGACCATGATGAAGTTGATGCCAATCTGCTGCCAGCGGATTTCGCGCAGGTTCGCCACGGTGGCGGTAATGCGACGGCCCAGAACGTTGACCGTGACCGTATCGCCCACCCTGAGGCCCAGATTGTCGGCAATGTCCTTCGAGAACGAAACCTGTGGCGCGCCGCGATAATCCGCCGGCCACCATTGACCTTCCACCACGCGGGACCCCTCCGGTGGCACCGCGGCATAGGTGATGCCGCGATCGCCCTCGAACACCCAGGCATCCTCCACGCCGCGGAATTGGCTGGCGCCCAGGCCGCGCATTTCCACGATGCGCCCGCGCAATTGTGGCGTTCGCACCACTTCGCCGCCCGGCGCCTCGGCCTTCAGGAAGGCCTCGAAGCGGTCCATCTCGCGCGAGGGGATGTCGATGAAGAAGAAACTCGGCGCGAGGCCGGGCAGAGTCGCGCGGAATTGTCGCACGAGGTTGGTGTCGATCAGCATCAGCGCGACGATCAGCGTCAGGCCGAGACCGAGCGAGAGGATCACCGAAGGCGTGAGACTGCCCGGCCGATGCAGATTGGCGATCGCGACGCGGACAATCGGGTTTTTCGCACGGGGCAGGCGCGCGCCAAGCCGCATGACGAGCGCGGAAACCAGCCGCAGCGTCAGCAGGGCACCGCCCGCCGAGATCAGATAGATCGTGGCGATGCGCTTTTCGGTCGCGGTCTCCACGACAAGAAACCCGAAGGCCGCGATGGCCAGCACCACGATCACGATATCGATGATGCTCGGCCTCCAATGCGGCGCGGAGATCTCGTCGCGGAACAGCACGTTCGGCGGCACGGCGCGGGCCCGCAGCAATGGCCAGAGCGCGAAGGCCGTCGCCGTCACCACGCCATAGCCGAGGCCGAGCAGAAGCTCGCGCGGGTAGATGCCGATCTGCAGCGGGAAGGGGAGCAGATCGCCGAAGGCCAGCAGGGCTGTCTGCGGCAGGAGGGTGCCGAGCGCGAGCCCGATGACGATGCCGATCAGCGCGAAGGCCAGAACCTGCGCCAGCGCCGAGAAGAACACGAAGCGGCCCGAGGCGCCGAGGCTCTTGAGCGTCGCGATGCGCGGGATCTGCCTGTCGGCGAAAGCGCGGGTGGCATTGGCCACGCCCACCCCGCCGATCAGCAGGCTCGTGAGGCCGACCAGCGAGAGGAACTGCGTGAAACGGCCGATCTGCCGTTCGAGGCCGGGCGAGGCGCGCAGGCGCGTCACCACCTGCCAGCCGGCATCGGGCACGGCCCTGGCGATGGAATCGAGGGCGGTTGCCAGCCACGCTTCATCGGCATTCGCGCCAAGATCGAGCCGGTAGGAGAACCGCGTCAGCGAACCCGGCTGGATAAGGCCGGTCGCGCGCATGGAATCCGTGCTCATCAGCACGCGCGGGCCAAAACCGAACCCGCCGGAGAGCTTGTCCGGCTCGCTGACGAGATGGGCGGCGATGCGGAATTCCGCTTCCCCGATGCGCAGGCGATCACCGATTCCGATGCCGAGCCGGCCCGTCAGCAGCGGGTCGACCACGAGGCCCCCGAGACCGCTGGCATCGGGGGCGAGAAGCGCGTGGAGGTCGGTTGGCCTGGTCCCGTTCGGGCCTTCCAGGCCGACCTTGCCCGCCACGGGGTAGGCTTGCTCCACGGCCTTGATCTCGACCAGTGTGCTCTCGTCGCTCGCGGCGCGCGCCATGGCGCGGCTCAGGATCTGCACGGAAACGCGACCCTCGCGCTCCAGCGCTGCGCGTTCGGCCGGGGTCGCCTCGCGCTGGATCAGGGTGAAGGCGGCATCGGCGCCGAGAATGAGCTTGCCCTCGCGGGTCAGGCCGTCGGTCAGCGCCCGCGACAGGCTCACGACGGCGACGATCGCCGCCACCCCCAGCGCGATGCAGGCGATGAGAATGCCGAACTGGCCAAGGGATGCGCGCAATTCGCGCTTCACCAGCCGGCCGATGAGAGGGATGCCATTCAGGGAATAGACGCTCATTCGGCTGCCCCGAGGAGATCGCGCTGCTCGACGATCTGCCCCGCGCGAATGCGCACGACACGATCGCAGGATTCCGCGAGGCCCGTATCATGCGTGACGAGCAGCAGCGTGGTGCCCCGCTCCCGCTTCAGGCGGAAGAGCAGCGCGATGATCTCGCGGCCCGTGGCTTCATCGAGATTGCCGGTGGGCTCATCCGCGACCACGATGGCCGGCCGCGGCGCGAGTGCGCGGGCAATCGCCACGCGCTGCTGCTCGCCGCCCGAGAGCTGGCCGGGATAATGGTTCAGGCGATGGCCAAGGCCCACGGCCTGCAATTCGGCTTCCGCGCGTTCGAAAGCGTCATCCGCGCCCGCAAGCTCCATGGGAATCGCCACGTTCTCGCGGGCCGTGAGCGTGGGAATGAGATGGAAGGACTGGAAGACGATGCCGATGTTCCGCCCGCGGAACTGGGCGAGCTTGTCCTCGGAATAGCCGGTGATGTTCTCGCCCGCGATGAGGATTTCACCCGTATCCGGCCTTTCGAGACCCGCGGCGGTCATCAGCAGGGTTGTCTTGCCGGAGCCGGACGGGCCGACGAGGCCCACCGCGAGACCGCGCGGAATATCGAGCGACAGCTTCTTGAGGATATGCACACGCGAGGCGCCGGAGCCGAGGCTCAGATCGATATCACGCATGCGGATCGCCGGCTCGGCCTCGGTTTCGACCATTTTCGTCATCATACTCAAAATCTCCCCGCTTGCGGCGGGGCCGCGTGCAGAACAACTGATTCTTGTATACGACAGCGATCGCCTTCAGATGATGGCGGCCGGCTTAATTTCAGGAAACCGGACCACGAAAGGGTTCCCGGCGATGCGATTTCGATTCTGCGGACTGGCGGCGGCGCATGCTGCCCGGACCTTCCTTGCACTCCTCGCAATTCTCTGGGGCTTTCTGATGGCAGGCACGATGGCCGAGGCGCGAACCATCCGGATTGTCGCTCTGGGAGACAGCCTGACGGCGGGCTACCAGCTTGCGGGAAAGGATGCCTTTCCTTCGGTTCTGGAGGCTGCGCTGAAGGCGAGAGGGCATGATGTGGTGATCGAGAATGCCGGCGTTTCCGGCGATACCACCACGGGCGGCCTCGAGCGGCTCGATTGGTCCGTGCCCGATGGCACCGATGGCGTGATCCTCGAACTCGGCGCGAATGATGCGCTGCGCGGGCTTGATCCGGCCATCCCCGAGAAAGCGCTCGACCAGATCCTGACCAGGCTGAAGGCGCGCAACATTCCGGTGCTGATCGCCGGCATGTATGCGCCGCGCAACAATGGCGAGGCCTATGCGAAGGCCTTCGATGCCATCTATCCGCGCCTCGCCCGGAAGCATGGCGCGATGCTCTACCCGTTCTTCCTCGATGGCATTCAAGGCGATGCGAAGCTTAATCTCGCCGATGGCATCCACCCCAATGCTGCCGGCGTGCGCGTGATTGTCGAGCGCATCCTGCCGACGGTCGAGGCTTTCCTGAAAACGCTGGCGAAGGCGTGAGTTCTTGTCAGCCTCCATTCAGGCGACCACAAGCAGAGAAGAAGTCGGCCAAGCGAAGAAGGAAGCGCGCATGTCGAAACTCGATCTCTGGAAAGATCCCTGGCCGCTCGATGAGAAGCAGTGCCCCTGCGATGTGCATTTCACGCGCTACCTCGCCGCGCATGGCCTTGAGAACCAGCGGATCTTCCATTTCGGCACGGGCGATCACCATCATGTCGGGCTGCAGGCGCCGGCGGGCGGCCATTCCGTGCTCGGCATCACCGCGACAGAGGCCGAGTATTCCAGCTATATCCGCCTCGTGGTCGAGAATCCCGTGCTGGGCAAGCACTACAAGGTGCTGTTCTCGGATATCTACCAGACCAATCTCGCGCTTCTGCCCGAATTCGACATCGTGACCCTGTTTCATGTCGGCGAGTTCTGGTCCGCGAATAACGCTCCCTTCGCGAGCCTCGATGATGCGGGTCTGATCGAGGGCATGGCCGGCAAGCTCGCATCCGGCGGGCTGCTGATCTTCTATACCGGCTCCTTCGCCTATGATGTCGCGGAGCGGCTCATCCCTCCCATTGCCCGCCGTGCGGGGCTCCTCGAAGAGCCGCGTTTCGAGACGCTCCGGGTGTTTCGGAAAACCTGATCATCGCCTGTGGATGGCCATGGAAAAAGAATGCAGGAAATTCACGCGATCTTGCTAGCCTGACTTTGTCAGCGTGATTCGGGGGAGGGTGCCATGCCAAGGCTCTTCATCGGTCTCGAAGTGCCGGAGAGCATCTCGACAAGGCTCTCCCTGCTCCGTGCCGGCTTGCCCGGCGCGCGCTGGGTTGATCCTTCCGATTATCACGTCACGCTCCGCTTCATCGGCGATATCGATCGCCGCCTCGCCAACGAGGTCGATGAGGAACTGGCGGATCTTTACGGCGAGCCGGTCCGCGTGCGCCTCACCGGTCTTGGCGTGTTTGGCGGGGACAAGCCGCACACGCTTTATGCCGCGATCGAGCCCTCGCGTCCCCTGGTGGGACTGCAGGCCGATAGCGAGCGGCGCCTGAGGCGGCTTGGCCTCCCGCCGGAGCAGCGAAAATTCGTGCCGCACATCACGCTCGCGCGGTTGCGCGGGGCTTCCACGCTGGATCTCGCGGATTATCTCTCGGCCCATGGGCATATGGCCGGCGTGGAATTCATCGCGGACCAGTTTGCTTTGTTCTCGGCCCGCGACCTGGTCGGCGGCGGGCCCTATATCGTGGAAGCTGCCTATCCGCTGCACTGAAGAGGCATTTCATGACCAGAACCCTTGCTCCTGCGGCCCGCAAGGCCGCGCTCGAAACCCTGCCGCGCTGGAATTATGATGAGGCGCGCGAAGCAATCTCGCGACGGTTCAGCTTCGAGGATTTCGTGGAGGCCTTCGGTTTCATGAGCCAGGTGGCGCTCGAAGCCGAGAAGATGAATCATCACCCGGAATGGACGAATGTCTATCGGCACGTCGATATTCGCCTGACCACGCATGATGCGGGTGGGTTGACCGAACTCGATCTCGCCCTGGCCCGTGCCATCGAGCGGATTGCCGCACGCCGGGACGACTGAACTCCGGAAAGGGCCGGGCGCAGCAGGAGACCATCGACCAGCCGCAGGCTTGAGGGGAGGCGGCCTCTCCTCCCCGCCCGATTATTCAAGGAAACCAGAAATATTACTTCGGCGCCATGCGAATCGCACCATCGAGGCGGATGCCCGTGCCGTTCAGCATGTCGTTTCGGCAGATGCTTTCCACCAGTGCCGCATATTCCGCCGGATGACCCAGCCGCTGCGGGAAAGGCACGGCGGCGGCGAGCGTCTTGCGGTATTCCTCGGAGATCTGGTCGAACATCGGGGTGTGGAAGATGCCCGGAAGGATGCTCACGACGCGGATGCCATGGCCGGAAAGATCGCGCGCGACCGGCAGGGTGAGGGCCAGCACGCCTCCCTTCGAGGCGGAATAGGCGGCCTGGCCGATCTGGCCATCCTCCGCCGCGACCGATGAAGTGTTGACGATCACCCCGCGCCCGCCATCCGGCGTGATTGGCTCGAGGCCGGCCATGGCGACCGAGCATTTCGCGATCATCCGGTAGGAGCCGATGAGGTTGATGCCGATGACCCTGGCGAAGGTTCCGAGATCATGGGCCTTGAGCGCGCCGGTTTCGCGATCCTTCGAGACCGTGCGCTGCCCCGCGACGATGCCCGCGCAATTCACCAGAATGCGCTCCACGCCATGCCTGGCGCGCGCAGCGGCGAGGGCGGCATCGACCGAATCATCGCTCGTGACATCGCAGATATGGAAAAAGCCGCCGATTTCCCCCGCCACGCGGTTTCCCCGCTCGGCATTGAGGTCCAGCAGCGTTACCTTCACGCCGAAGCTCGCGAGGTGCCGGGCGGTGGCCTCGCCAAGGCCGGATGCGCCGCCCGTGACAAGGGCGGCGATGGTGGAATCGAGCTTCATGTCCGTCTCTCCCTGAGGTTTCCACCAGCGGTAGCGGCTCGTGGTATACCATGCAACCCCGCCGGAGGTCGGATATGCGGGTTCGACTTGAACTTGCCGCAATCGCCGGCAGAATCGCACATCGTCACCGGAGGTTTTCGAGCATGAGCGTCGAATGGCGTGAACCGATGAGCAAGGCCGAGATGCAGGCGATGCGTCGCGCCGCGCGCGACGAGGCGGGCATTCTGGCCGAGGTTCTGGCGATGTTGCGCAAGCTTGCGCGCGCGCTGCCTTTCGCGGAGGATGCGCTCGCGGCCCATCTCTGCGTGCGCGATCCCGCCACGAGCCGCCGCGTCAAGCTCATCCTGCTTGCGGCCCTGGCCTATCTCGTCATGCCGATCGACGGCATCCCGGATTTCCTGCCGCTGCTCGGCTTCGGGGATGATGCCGCAATGATCGCGGCGGCGATCGCCGCCGTGCGCGGTGCCATCACGCCCGAACATCGGGCACAGGCGCGGGCCATGCTGGACGAAGCGCAATACAAGGATTGAGCCCAAGAGTATTTTTCGATCCATGGGATGCCGGTGGGTCGAAGAAAATGCGATCAAGAAAAGAGAGGGCATTTTCCGATCCATGGGATACCGGTGGGTCGAAGAAAATGCGTGAAATAATCAGAAATCAGAGCGGCCGGCCTGGTTCAATCAGACCTGCTTCAATCAGACCTGGTTCAATCAGATCGGATTTCACTCTAGCGCGATTCCTCCACGCCTGCCGCTTCGAGCCCGCGCCTGAGGCGCGTGAAGGCGAGGCGCAGGCGCGATTTCACGGTGCCCAGCGGGATGCCCGTGCGCTCGGCGATCTGGGAATGCGAGAGCCCTTCGTAAAAGGCAAGTTTCACGAGGCCCTGCTGCTCGTTGGGCAATTCGGTCAAGAGGCCGCGCACGATGTCATCGCGCTGCTGGCCGTCAAAGGCCTGGTCGATCTGCCCCTCGGAGGCGATTTCGAGAATCGCGGGCGATTGCGGATCGACGTAATCCGTGCGGTCGCGCCGGCTGAGATCGATGCGGCGGTTGCGCGCGATACGATAAAGCCAGGTCGAAAGCGCCGATTTCGCAGGATCGAACAAGGAGGCCTTGCGCCAGAGCGTGATCATCACATCCTGCGCGATTTCCTCGGCCTGCGCTGCATCGAGGCCAAGCCGCTGCAGATGCGCCTCGATTCGCGGCGCGAAATGGTCGAAAAGGGTGGTGAAGGCTTCCTTGTCACGGCTTTCCGCCACGCGCGCCACCAGACGCGACCAATCCTCGGCTCGCGAGCCGCCCGCGGAAGCGGATGCCGGGGGGTCAACTTTGTCCATGGCTTGGTCTCCCGACCTTATCGGGAGCAACTCCGTCACAAATAAGGCCTGGCTCAGGTCTCGGTATCAGGCCGATGCGAGTTTTTACTGTAACATGGTGGTGCCAAAGGGCGCGAGGAAATTCGCGACGATATGTCGTCTTGATTTTGCCCGCCTGATCGTTTCGGCGGCGCATTTTTGCCAAAGTTGCGCAGAGATAAGGGAAGGTGGCGCTTCCCCCGTCAAGCGGGATGAGCTAACGCAGATTCGGGAATTCTGAACCGTGCCATGGCCAGCCATGGCAGGAAAAGGGCAGCAGGAGAGACGATGATCGGTCTTGGAATCGCGGTGCGGCAGGGTGCCCTTGGTTGGAATGCTTCCCGTTGGGTGCTCGCGGCCGGGCTGGTTGCGGCCTGTGCGAGCGCGGCCGTCGCCCAGCAGCGCCCTCCGGCCAATGCCCCGGCGGCGACGGCGCAGCAGCGCGCAAATCCGAACGGGACCTTCGAACTCGGGACCTTCGGCGACTGGAAGGCGGCGATTTCCGGCCAGGGTCGCGCGCGCGTGTGCTATGCTTTGGCTTCACCGAACGAGCGCCTGCCCAAGAATCTGAAGCGCGACCCCGCCTCGATCTTCGTTTCCACCCGCATCGGAGATGGCGCGAAGAACGAGGTGGCGATCCGCCTCGGCTTCGGCGCCAAGCCTCGGGAGGATGGCACGCTGACCATCGGCACCGCCAATTTCGCGCTGTTGACCGAGGGCGAGAACGCCTTTCTGAAGAACCCGGCGCAGGAGGTCCAGCTGCTCGAAGCGATGCGGCGAGGACAGAACTTGCTGATCAAGGTGACCTCGGCGCGCGGCAATGCGCTGACGGATCGCTACAGCCTGAAGGGTTTCGCGCAGGCCGTGGAACGCATGGCCAAGGAATGTCCGGGCTGATCCCCCGAAAGCCGGAAGAGGAATGCCCGTGACTGCTGATCTCGCTCTTCCCTCGGCGCTCGTCGCGGCCGCCGCCTCGCCGGTTCCCCTGAAGCCGACGCTGGCCGGACTGCCGCGCGCGGCTCTCGCCGAGTTCCTCAGCGGGCATGGCGTGCCGGACAAGGAAATCTGCATGCGGGTCGGCCAGATCTGGCACTGGCTCTATGTGCGCGGCGCCAGCTCGTTCGACGAGATGACCAATGTCGCAAAAACCCTTCGCGCGCTGCTGGATGCCAACGCGACTTTGGCCCGCCCCGAGATCGTGCGCGAGCAGGTCTCGGTCGATGGCACGCGCAAATGGGTGCTGCGGCTCCCTTCCCGCACCGCCCATGACAAGGGTGCAGAGGTCGAGTGCGTCTATATCCCGGAGAAGGATCGCGGCACGCTCTGTGTTTCCTCGCAGGTCGGTTGCACGCTGAACTGCTCCTTCTGCCATACCGGCACGCAGAAGCTCGTGCGCAACCTCGAGGTGAGCGAGATCGTCGGCCAGGTGCTGGTCGCCCGCGACCGCCTCGGGGATTATCCCGGCCGCACCCCGCCGGAAGATGCCTTCGTGCCGAATGATGGCGGACGCTTCGTCTCGAACATCGTCTTCATGGGCATGGGCGAGCCGCTCTACAATTACGAGAACGTGCGCGATGCGATCGGCGTGCTGACCGATCCGGAAGGGCTGCAGCTCTCCCGGCGCCGCATCACGGTCTCCACATCCGGCGTGGTGCCGGAGATCGCCCGGCTCGGCACGGATACGGGCACGATGCTGGCGATCTCGCTGCATGCCACCAATGATCCGCTGCGCGACGTGCTCGTGCCGATCAACAAGAAATACGACATCGCCGAGTTGCTGCAGGCCTGCCGGGATTATCCCGGTGTTTCGAATGCACGCCGGATCACCTTCGAATATGTGATGCTCAAGGGCGTGAATGACAGCCTTGCGGAAGCGCGCGCGCTGGTGAAGCTGCTGAAGGGCATTCCGGCGAAGATCAATCTCATCCCCTTCAACCCCTGGCCGGGTTCCATCTATGCGTGCTCGGATTGGGAGAGAATCGAGAAGTTTTCCGATCTCGTCTTCTCCGCCGGCTATTCCTCGCCGATCCGCACGCCGCGCGGACGGGATATCCTCGCGGCCTGCGGGCAGCTGAAGAGCGATACCGAGAAGATGCGCGCCCGCGCCCGTCTGATGCTGGAAGAGCAATTGGCGCTCGGCGCGGAATAAGTGCGCTGCTGCGTCCAGATTCGTGTAAAGTTAATTTTCGTGTAAAGTTAATTTGAATTCAGCATGGAAATGCCCCGTTCCACCCGCTAGCGACAGCGGTTCTGTAAAGAAGAGCATGCTAGCCTTTTCGCATTCATCGAGGGAATACTCGAGGGGAATGCGTCATGAATCTGCTCGGCCGCGCCATCGCGCGTTTTCTGGAAAAGCCGATCCGAGGCTATGAGCCGGCGGTCTCTCCGGATTTCAGCGTGCTGACTTCCGTTCTCAAGCCCGGTGACGTCTTGCTTGTCGAGGGCAATATCCGGGTTTCCTCGGTCATCAAATATCTCACGCAATCCACCTGGTCGCATTCGGCGATCTATGTCGGTGATTGCCTTTGTCGGGCCGAGCCGGATGGCGAGCCGCATGTGCTGATCGAGGCCGAGATGAGCGAGGGCGTGATTTCCTCGCCGCTTTCCAAATATCGCAACACGCATCTGCGCATCTGCCGCCCCGTGGCGCTGAAGGGGGAAGACCTGGAGCGCGTGATCGGCTTCCTGAAGCATCGCCTCGGCCATGGCTACGACGTGAAGAACGTCCTCGACCTGATGCGCTTTCTCGTGCCGATGCCCGTCCCCACCCGTTGGCGCCGCCGCATGCTTGCGCTGGGTTCAGGCGATCCGAGCCGCGCCATCTGCTCCACGCTGATCGCCGAGGCCTTCCAGTCCGTCCGCTACCCGATCCTGCCTCGTGTCGAGACGGTCGATGGCCGGCGCAAGGTGAAATCCCGCTATGCCCGGCGGGAAATCCTGCATATCCGCCACCATTCGCTCTACACGCCGCGTGATTTCGATATCTCGCCCTACTTCGCCATCGTGAAGCCAACGATCGAGAGCGGTTTCGATTACAAGGCGCTGAAATGGACGAAGAGCTTCGCGGTCACGCCCATGCGGGCGCAGCCGCAGGGAATCGAGCCGCAGCGGGGGCCGGGTGCGGGTGCCTCTGCCGTCGATTGGGTGCCCGCCGCCCCGCGCTGAGGCCGTTGCTGCGATACGCTGACGCGCTTTGGACCGGAAAGCAATCGACAAGCCTCTCCGGCCGGCTCCGGAGCATTTTCTTGGCGCGTTCCTTGCGCGAACCGGTTCCCACTTCGCTTGAAAATGCTTTAGTCTCACTGTTCCGTCCATTGGAGGGGAGGATTCCATGCGCGTGAAATCATTTCTTGCAGCGCTGTTCGCGGGGTTTGGCGTCATCGGCCTTGGCGCCGCGCAGACGCCCCCGCTCGCAGGCCCCCCGATCATCGCGCAGAATGCCCGCCTTCTGCCGGTTCTGGCGCAGAACGGCATGGTTTCCTCGCAGGAGCGGCTCGCGAGCGCCATCGGGGTCGATGTGCTGAAGCGCGGCGGCAATGCGGTGGATGCCGCCGTGGCCGTGGGTTTCGCGCTGGCCGTCACCTTGCCCCGCGCCGGCAATCTCGGCGGGGGCGGCTTCATGCTGGTGCATCTTGCGAAGACCGGCGAGACGGTTGCCATCGATTACCGCGAGATCGCGCCAGCGGCATCCACGCCGACCATGTTTCTCAATGCCGCCGGCGAACCGGACCCGCAGAAATCACGGGATTCGGGCTTGTCCGTCGGCGTGCCGGGCACGGTGCGTGGCATGGCGCTGGCGCTTGAGAAATACGGCTCCGGCAAGTTCACGCTGGCGCAACTCATCGAGCCTTCCGTGAAGCTCGCGCGCGAGGGCATTCCGGTGGCAGAGGATCTCGCGGATTCGCTGCCGGGCGCCATGGGTCGCATGAGCAGGTTCCCCTCCTCCATGGCGATCTTCGCGAAGGACGGCAAAGCCCTGCCGCGTGGCTCGATGCTGGTGCAGGCGGACCTCGCGAACACGCTTGAATCCATCCGCCAGCAGGGGCCGGATGCCTTCTACAAGGGGCGCATCGCCGAGCAGATCGTCGCCGCCGTGCGCGAGACCGGCGGCATCATGACCGTGGAGGACATGGCGAACTACAAGGCGGTGATCCGCCCGGCGGTGACAGGCAGATATCGCGGCTACACGCTTGCCTCCATGCCGCCGCCCTCCTCGGGCGGGGTGCATCTGGTGCAGATCCTGAACATTCTCGAAGGGTTTGACCTCAAGGCCATGGGCGCGGGCTCGGCCGCGAGCCTGCATGCCCTCGCGGAAGCGATGAAGCCGGCCTATGCCGATCGCGCCACCTTCCTTGGTGATCCCGACCGCGTGAAAGTGCCGGTGAAGGGCCTCACCTCCAAGGCCTATGCCGAGAAGCAGCGTGCCAAGATCGATCTCTCGAAAGCCACCAAGGCCGATGACATCAAGGCCGGCGATCCCCTGCCGCATGAGAGCGACCAGACCACGCATTATTCGGTTGTAGACAGCGAGGGCAATGCGGCCGCGAACACCTACACGCTCAATTTCTCCTACGGCATGGGCCTCGTTGCCGCAGGAACGGGCGTGCTGCTGAACAACGAAATGGATGATTTTTCTGCGAAACCCGGTGCGCAGAACGCCTATGGGCTCGTGGGGTCGGATGCGAATTCGGTGCATCCCGGCGCGCGGCCGCTCTCCTCGATGACGCCGACCATCGTGTTTCGGGATGGCAAGCCCTTCATGGTCACGGGCTCGCCGGGCGGCAGCCGCATCATCTCGACAACCTTGCAGGTCATCACCAACGTGATCGATTTCGACATGAACCTCGCGGAAGCCGTGGCCGCACCCCGCATCCACCACCAATGGAAGCCGGATGCGCTGCTCGTGGAGCCGGGCCTGTCGCCCGATACCCTGAAGCTGCTCGCGGAGCGCGGCCAGAATGTCCGGCCCGGCGCGGTCTCGGGCTCGGCGAATTCCATCCTGCTGCAGGGGGGATGGCTGCAAGGCGCGGCGGATACGCGCCAGCGCGGCACAGCGGCAATCGGCTATTGAATGAGGTGAACTGGAGCGCAAACTGATCAGATAGAATCAGATCTGGCGCTCACTCTTCTTGTTTTCGCATCCGCTTTTTTTCGCCAACCGGTATCCACTTGGCGGGCGGATGCTCTAGCTCTGGGTGCCGGTGGAGAACGCGGCGCCCAGCACCTCGCCGGGCATTTCCAGGCTGCCGGCCTGCAACACCAGCGCGAAGGCATCGGCCTCGACAGGGCTCAGCATGGCCGGCGTGATCGCAACCATCGCATTCCCGGCGGGGGCCGCACCGAGATCGACGAGATCACGCACGACATTCGCATAGGTGATGGTTCTGCCCATGTTCTCGCCGCGGCGGATTTCCACCGATTGGCGCAGGCTGACAGGCATGAGAATGATGCGCGCGGGGATTGCGCCGGCGCGGGAAATGGAAGCCTTCCAGCCGGCACCGGCCTTCATCAGCGTGACGCTTGCGAGTTCCGCGCTGTTGCCTGGAGAGCGCTGCAAGCGCGTGAGCGCCGACAAATCAGAACCCACGCAATGGGCCCGGCCATTCACGATGGCCTGCGGGGTGTAGACGCGCTTGTTGGCGACGCCCGCGGCATAGGCCTTGTGGCGCCGCGTGAAGGCCGGCTTCGCCAGCGTGTCCTTCCAGCCGAGATAATCCCAGATCTCGGTCGCGAAGGTCAGCGGCAGCACGCCGGGCTCGCTTGCGAGCCTGAGCATCAGCGCATCCGCTGCCGGGCAGGAGGAGCAGCCCTGCGAGGTGAAGAGTTCGATGAGCGTGATACGCTCCGGAACCGCGACCTGCGCGCGGGCCATGCCCGGCAGCAGGCAAGCCGCAAACATTCCGCGACCGAAGGCGCGGCGGCTGAGGCAGGAGGGGAGATCGAAGGTCGTCATCGAAAAAACCTAAAGCAGGTCTGAACGGCACATGCGAATCACAAGCCGGTGTATTTTTGATGCTTTCTGACAGGAAAGCCGCCGGAGAGAGTTCCGGCGGCTGGTTCTTGTGATCGGCTCTTGCGATCCGTTCTTGCGATCGACGGCAGCACTCACGCCGCGAGTTGGCGCAGCACGTAATGCAGGATGCCGCCGTTGCGATAGTATTCGAGCTCATCGAGCGTGTTGATACGGCAATCGAGCGGAAGGTCGAAGCTGGTGCCGTCGGCGCGCGTCACCTTCGCCACCACCTTCTGGCGCGGCTGGATGGTCGCGAGGCCGGGAATATCCACGGTCTCGTCACCCTTCAGCCCCAGGCTCTGCCAGGTCACGCCTTCCTCGAAGGTGAAGGGCACAATGCCCATGCCCACGAGGTTCGAGCGATGGATGCGCTCGAAAGACTGCGCAACCACGGCCTTCACGCCGAGAAGCGCGGTGCCCTTGGCCGCCCAGTCGCGCGAGGAGCCATTGCCGTATTCCACACCCGCGAAGACCACGAGCGGAACGCCTTCGGCCTCATAACGCATCGCGGCGTCGTAGATGAACATCTTCTCCTTCGACGGCTGGTGGATGGCGTAGCCACCTTCCGGCGTGTTGCCGGCATCATCCTTCACCGCGAAGTTCCTGATGCGGATATTGGCGAAGGTGCCGCGCATCATCACTTCATGGTTGCCGCGGCGGGTGCCATACTGGTTGAAATCCGCCGGTCGCACCTGGCGCTCGAGCAGATAGGCACCAGCCGGCGAGGCCGCCTTGATCGAACCGGCCGGAGAGATGTGGTCGGTCGTGATCTTGTCGCCGAAGAGGGCGAGAATGCGCGCACCCTTGATGTCGGTGATCGGCTTCGGCGTCTTCGACATGCCGGCGAAATAAGGCGGGTTCTGCACATAGGTGGAGCCGGAATTCCAGGCATAGGTGAGGCCCGAGGAGGCCTTCACGCCCTGCCAGCGCTTGTCGCCCTTGAAGACGTCGGCATATTTCGACGAGAAAAGGTCGCGAGTCACATACTTGCCGATGAATTCCTGGATCTCCTTCGAGGAGGGCCAGATATCCTTGAGGTAGACGGGCTTGCCGTCCGAACCCTCGCCGAGCGGCTCCTTCGTGAGGTCCTTCGTCACCGAGCCGGCCAGCGCATAGGCGACGACCAGCGGGGGCGAGGCGAGGTAATTCGCCTGCACATCCGGCGAGACGCGGCCTTCGAAGTTGCGGTTGCCCGAGAGCACCGCCGCCGCGATCATGTTGTTGTCGTTGATCGCCTTCGAGATCTCCGCCGGCAATGGGCCCGAATTGCCGATGCAGGTGGTGCAGCCGAACCCCACGAGGTTGAAACCGAGGGCATCCAGATCCTTCTGGAGCCCGGCCTTCTCGAGATACTCGGCCACCACCTGCGAGCCCGGCGCGAGCGAGGTTTTCACCCACGGTTTCGTAGAGAGGCCCCTGGCCAAAGCGTTGCGGGCGAGCAGGCCCGCCGCGATCAGCACGCTCGGGTTCGAGGTGTTCGTGCAGGAGGTGATCGCCGCGATCACCACGTCACCGTGGCTGAGCGAGAAGTTCCGGCCATCGACCGGAGCCTTGCGCGCCTCGTCGCCGCCCTTCTTGTATTCGCTGACCAGCGCGGTGGAGAAACCCGCAGCCACGTCCGACAATGCGATGCGGCCCTCGGGGCGTTTCGGGCCGGCGAGTGAAGGCAGGACGGTCGAGAGTTCGAGGCTGAGCGTGTCGGTGAAGACCGGGGTGGCAGCGCCCTTCTCGCGGAACAGGCCCTGCGCCTTGCAATAGGCTTCGGTGAGCGCGATGCGATGCTTCTCGCGGCCTGTCATGTTGAGGTAGTTGATGGTCTCGCTGTCACAGGGGAAGAAGCCGCAGGTCGCGCCATATTCCGGGCCCATATTGGCGATGGTCGCGCGGTCCGCGAGGCTGAGATGGTCGAGGCCGGGGCCGTAGAACTCGACAAACTTGTTCACCACGCCCTTCTTGCGCAGCATCTGCGTGACGGTGAGAACGAGGTCGGTCGCGGTGACGCCCTCGTTCAGCTTGCCCGTCAGTTCGAAGCCGACGACTTCCGGCAGCAGCATGGATTGCGGTTGGCCGAGCATGGCGGCCTCGGCTTCGATGCCGCCCACGCCCCAGCCGAGAACCGCGAGGCCGTTCACCATGGTGGTATGGCTGTCGGTGCCGACAACGGTATCGGGATAGGCATGGATCGAGCCATCCGGCTGGCGCGCGGTCCAGACGGTCTGCGCGAGATATTCGGTGTTGACCTGATGGCAGATTCCGGTGCCCGGCGGCACGACGCGGAAATTCGCGAAAGCGCCCTGGCCCCATTTGAGGAAGTTGTAGCGCTCCTCGTTGCGCTCGTATTCGAGCTCGACGTTGCGATCGAGCGACTTCGCCGAGCCGAATTCATCCACGATGACCGAGTGATCGATCACGAGATCCACCGGCACCAGCGGGTTGATCTTGTTCGGGTCGCCGCCGAGCTCGACCATGCCGTCGCGCATCGCCGCGAGGTCCACCACCGCCGGAACGCCGGTGAAGTCCTGCATCAGCACGCGGGCCGGGCGGAAGCCGATCTCGGCCTCTTCCTTGCCCTTGTTGACGAGCCACTTCGAGACATTCTCGATGTCAGCCCTGGTGACGGTGCGATTATCCTCGTGGCGAAGTAGGTTCTCCAGCAGCACCTTCATGGAATAGGGGAGCTGCGAGATGCCCGCGAGGCCATTTTTTTCGGCCTCGGGGAGCGAGAAATAGACATAGGTCTTGCCATCGACGTTAAGTTCTTTGCGGCATTGGAAGCTGTCGAGCGACATCGGGAGTCCTTGAGGTCAGAATCCAGGGTCAAAAAATCCGTGAACGGACGCAGGCGGGGTGGCCGGGGGAGCCGTTACAGCCTCGAACCGGCGGGATTGGACCTCCGGGCCGAGCGCGGCAGACCGGGTTCTCCGGCGCCGCGTGCGCCGCTCCGGGAGTGCCCGGACCCCGCGTCTTTGACCGGACGCGCGGCGCAACCGGGCCGGTCTATAGATCATTTCCAAAAAGACCGCTACACGGACGATGGTTTGAGACCGGCCTGCTTTGCCGCATATCAACATTGCGGGCCATTCCGGGGGGATTTTTGACCGCCTTTCCCAGCCTTCGTCTGGTTGCGTCGGGCCTCGCCGTGCGGCGCGGGCCACGCTTCCTGTTTCGCGGGCTCGACATTACCCTCGCGCCCGGCCAGGTGATGCAGCTCACCGGCCCGAATGGCAGCGGAAAATCGACGCTCATTCGTCTGCTTGCAGGCTTCTCGCCGCCCGATGCCGGGACGGTGAGGCTCGAAGGCGCGGGCGAGGAGGAAACCGGCTCGTTCCTCCATTATTTCGGCCATCGCGAGGGCCTGCGCCCGGCGCTGACCGCGCGCGAGAACCTCGCCTTTCTGGCAGGTCTTCTCGGCGGCGATGAGGCGCGCATCCCCGATGCCCTCGGCAAGCTGGGTGTCGCGCGCCTCATCGATCTGCCCGTCCGCGTGCTTTCCGAAGGGCAGCGGCGGCGCGTGGCCCTCGCGCGATTGCTGGTGATCGAACGCCCGGTCTGGCTGCTCGATGAGCCGCTCGCCTCGCTCGATATCGAGGCGGTCGCGACCGTTTCCGGCCTCATCGGGGAGCATGCCAGGGCGGGCGGCTCAGCGCTCGTCGCCACGCATCAGCCGCTCGCCGCCACCAACGCGACGCTCGATCTCGCGGGGCGCCGGGAGAACGCAGCATGAGCGCCTTCTCGGCCGTCCTCGAGCGCGACCTCAGCCTCGCTCGCCGGGCTGGTGCGGGCGCGAGCCTCGGGCTGATGTTCTTCCTCGTGCTCATCGCGATCGTGCCCTTTGCGATCGGGGCAGACCAGAAGCTGATCGCGCGGCTTGCACCGGCGCTCCTCTGGATCGCGGCGCTTCTCGCGACATTGCTGGGTCTCGACCGGCTGTTTCAGGCCGACGAGGAGGATGGCGTGCTCGACCAGTTCCTGCTCTCCGGCGGCTCGCTCACAATGCTGGTGCTGGCGAAGGCGCTGGCACATTGGCTGGTCACCGGCCTGCCGCTCAGCCTCGCGGCGCCCGTGCTGGGTTTGATGCTCGCCATCGAACCGCAGGCGATGCTGCCGCTCGCGCTGTCACTCCTCGTGGGCACGCCCGCGCTCACGCTCATCGGGCTTGTGGGCGCGGCACTCACGGTCAGCCTCAATCGCGGCGGATTGCTGCTGTCGCTTCTGGTGGTGCCGACCGCGATCCCCACGCTGATCTTCGGTGTGGGGGTGGCGAAGGCTGCGGCAGAGGGTCGCGACTTTGCCATGCCCTTGACCGTTTTGTGCGGCACGACACTTTTCGCGCTGGCCATTTCGCCCGTTGCGGCCGCCCTTGCGCTCCGTCAAGCGCGGGGGTGACGTGAATTGCGCGGAAATGCGCCGGCCGTTAAGGGAGGACCAAGAAGGAAAACATGACCCTCGAGACCTCCGGTTCCCTGCTGCGCCTCGCCAATCCGGCCGTGTTCAATCGGCTGGCGGATCGGCTGATCGGCCCCTTCGCGGTGCTGACGGCATTGCTGTTCGTGTGGGGGCTTTACGGCGCGTTCTTCGTGGCCCCCCCGGATTACCAGCAGGGCGAGACGATCCGCATCATGTTCATCCACGTGCCTTCAGCCTGGATGGCGATGTTCGTCTATGCCGGGATGAGCCTTTCCGCGCTGGGCACGCTGATCTGGCGTCACCCGATGGCGGATGTCGCGTTGAAATGCGCCGCCCCGCTCGGTGCGGGCTTCACGTTGCTCTGCCTCGTCACGGGCTCGCTCTGGGGCAAGCCGATGTGGGGCACCTGGTGGGAATGGGATGCGCGGATGACCTCCGTGCTGGTGATGTTCCTGATCTATATCGGCGTCATTGCGCTCCAGCAGGCGATCGAGGAGCCCAATCGCGCAGGCCGCGCCGTGGCGATCCTCACGCTGGTGGGCGCAGTGAACCTGCCGATCATCAAGTTCTCGGTCGATTGGTGGTCGACGCTCCACCAGCCGGCCTCGGTCTTCCGCATGGACGGCCCGACGATCCACGGCTCCATGCTCGGGCCGCTCTACATCATGGCGATTGCCTTCCTTGTGCTCTACCTCACGCTGCTGATGCTCTTCATGCGCGCGGAGGTGATGAACCGCCGGGCGGAGCGCCTCGAGCTTCTCGCGGCCGAGGCGGAATGATGGCGGGACCGTATTTCGGCTTCATCGCTGGTTCCTATGCGGCGGCGATCCTCGTGCTCGGCGCGATGATCGGTGGCGCGATCCTCAGCTATCGCAGCGCGAAGGCGCGGCTCGCGCGCGCCGAGGGCTTGCGCGACACCAAGAAAGCCGGGCGATGAGCGATGCCGCGCGTCCCGCCCGCCGCTGGGTGCTGTTCCTGCCGCTCGTCATCTTTGCGGGTCTGGTGCTGCTGTTCCTGTTCCGGCTCTTCGCAGGCGATCCGTCGAAGCTTCCTTCCGCGCTGATCGGCAAGCCTGCTCCGGCGCTGACGCTGCCGCCGGTGGAAGGGCTGACGGATGCGGGCAAGCCCATTCCCGGCTTCGGCCCGGCCGATCTCGCCACGGGCAAGCCCGTGCTGGTGAATGTCTTCGCAAGCTGGTGCCCGCCCTGCCATCAGGAGCATCCGTTCCTGATGGATCTCGCCAAGGCCGGACGCATCGGGATGATCGGACTCAATTACAAGGACAAGCCGGAGAATGCCCGGCGCTTCCTCGGGCGGCTCGGCAATCCCTATGCCCGCGTGGGCGTCGATCCCGATGGCCGCAACGCCATCGAATGGGGGGTCTATGGCGTTCCGGAGACCTTCCTCGTCGATGGCAGGGGCATCATCGTCTTCAAGCATGTCGGGCCGCTGACGCCCGAGATCATCCGCGACCGGCTGGAACCGGCGATCCAGGCTGCAGGCGGCTGATCGCTGTCACTGCCCCGCATCAAACCCGTGGCGCATCATCCCGCAGAGCATGGCGCGGAAAAGTGGGAACCGGTTTTCCGGTCCGCCATGCGATCCACCGTCAAAGCCGACGATCACTCCCCCGCATCGAACCCGTGGCGCATCATCCCACGGAGCATGGCGCGGAAAAGTGGGAACCGGTTTTCCGGTCCGCCATGCGATCCACCATCAAAGCCGATGATCACTTTCCTGGGTCGAACCCGTGGCGCATCATCATCGGCGTCTGCGCCAGCGCGAAGCCCATGGTGAGCGGCATGACGCCCCAGACCTTGAAGGCCACCCAGAAATCGGTGGTCTGCGTGCGCCAAACCACTTCATTGATGGCCGCGAGCACGAAGAAGAACACGCCCCAGCGGAAGGTGAGCTTCTTCCAGCCCTCGTCATCGAGCTGGAACACGCTGTCGAGCACGTAAGGCAGCAAGGGCCTACCGAAGGCGAGACCGCCGAGAAGCACCGTGCCGAACAGTGAATTCACGATGGTCGGCTTCAGCTTGATGAAGAGATCGTCGTGCAAGGCCAGCGTCAGCCCGCCAAAGACCAGAACCACGGCACCGGAAACCAGCGGCATGATCGGCAGCCGGCGATAGAGCAACCAGGTGGCGATCAGGGATGCCAGCATCCCCGCCATGAAGACGGCGGTGGCGATGAGGATCGGCGACTTGTCGCCGCTCACGATGCCCTGCCCGAAGAGGGCGCCGACGACAGGCTTGAACCAGTCCGGCTTCGAGTTGGCCGCGAAGAAGAGCACGAGCGGCCCCATTTCGAGCAGCAGCTTGGTGAGGCCGTTCTCGGCACGCTGCGGGGTGTTTGGCTCGGTCATCATTCCATCCGTCATCGTTCTTCGATCGCTTTTTCTTCCCGCGAACCGGCCCCCGCTTCGCTTGAAAATGCGATTGCTCGGGGCTGGACCCCATGCATCCCTGCCCTTACACCTCCAGTGGCAAGCCGCAAAGGTCCAGGCCATCCCGGAAGGTTTTCCATGTCCTCCATGCCCGTTCCCGTTCTCGAGCCGCGCGTGAGCCTCGCCATCATGGGGGAGGCGGAGCGCTTTCCCGTGCGCCGCGGCTTCTGCATCGGCCGGAATTACGCTGCCCATGCCCGCGAGATGGGCTCCGATCCGGATCGCGAGCCGCCCTTTTTCTTTCTGAAGATGGCGGAAGCGATCTTTCCGGTCGAGGCGGGCATGGAAACCCCGCTTCCCTATCCGCCGGGCACATCGGATTACCATCATGAGGTGGAGCTGGTTGTGGCGCTTGGCAAGGGCGGCAGGAACATCTCCGAAGACAAGGCGATGGAGCATGTCTTCGGTTATGCCGTGGGCCTCGACATGACCCGCCGCGACCTGCAGGGCGAGGCGAAGAAGCTCGGACGCCCGTGGGAGATCGGCAAGAGCGCGGATGCCTCCGGCCCGGTCGGGCCGATCACCCGCGCGGGCGCGACGGGTTTCTCGCTCAAGGGGCGCATCACGCTCTCGACCGATGGCGTGACGAAGCAGGATGCCACGCTTGCCGCGATGATCTGGTCGATTCCCGAGCAGATCGCGATTCTCTCGCAGTTCTTCGAGCTCAAGGCGGGCGATCTCATCTTCACGGGCACGCCCGAAGGCGTGAGCGCCGTGACGCGTGGTCAGGTGATGTTGGGCGCGGTGGAGGGCCTCGAGCCCATCCGGCTGAAGGTGGTCTGAAAAGCATTTTCAAGCGAAGCATGCCCCTGCCAAGGCGGGGGTGGCTCCCGTTTCGCGTAAAGAAAATGCGTCAGATCACAATAGTTCTACGCCTCCTCCAGCCCGGCGATGGCGCGGGCGAAATCCTTCGCGGCGAAGGGCTCGAGATCCTCGACCCCCTCACCGACGCCGATGAAATGCACCGGCAGGCCGAATTTCGCCGCGAGCGCCACGAGAATGCCCCCCCGCGCCGTGCCGTCGAGCTTGGTCATCACGAGGCCGGTGACGCCGGCGACCTGGCTGAAGATCTCGACCTGGCTGACCGCGTTCTGGCCCACGGTGGCATCAAGCACGAGAAGCGTCGCATGCGGAGCCTCAGGGTCGAGCTTCCTGATGACGCGCACGATCTTGGCGAGTTCATCCATCAGCCCCTGCTTGTTCTGCAGACGTCCGGCGGTATCGATCAGCAGCACGTCGCGCCCTTCGGCGCGGGCCTGCTCGATCGCTTCATAGGCGAGGCCGGAGGCATCGGCACCCGGTTCGCGCGAAACGAAGCCCGCACCGGTGCGCTCCGCCCAGATCTTGAGCTGGTCGATGGCCGCGGCGCGGAAGGTATCCCCCGCCGCGACGAGCACGGATTTGCCCTCGGCGCGAAATTTCGCCGCGAGCTTGCCAATGGTCGTGGTCTTGCCCGAGCCATTCACGCCCACCATCAGCAGCACGAAGGGCTTCTTGGCTTCTTCCACCACCAGCGGCTTCGCGACGGGTGCCAGCACCTTCTCGACCTCGACCGCGAGCGCGGACTTGATCTCCCCGGGCGAAATCGTCCTGTCGAAACGGTCCTTGCCGATGGTCTCGACGATGCGACCGGAGACCTCCACGCCGAGATCGGCCTGGATGAGAATATCCTCAAGGTCCTGCAGGGTATCGGCGTCGAGCTTGCGCGTCGTGAAGATCGCGGTGATGCCCGAGCCCAGTGACGAGGCCGTGCGCGAGAGGCCTTGGCTGAGCCTCTTCCACCACGAGAGCTTCGGCGCGGGAGTCTCGACCGTTTCAGGTGCATCAGCAGGCTCGGGAAAGGCCGATGCAGGGGCTTCCGCCTGCGGCTCGGGCACTTTCCCAATGCCGAAAAGGCGCGAGAGGAAACCGGGTTTTTTCTCCTCGGGAGGGGTGGTCATGCGAAAATTTCTCCCGTCAGCATCGAACCGGCGATTCCCGTCACCTTGGCCGTCCGAAGCGTGCCCGGCGATGCAGGCGAGGCGAGCCGGATGGGTGTGAAGTCGTCGAGCCGCGCGACATTTTCACGCTCCACGAGAATGCGTGCCGTTCGCCCCGCATGGCGCGCGAGATGGCGCAGGAGGGCAAGCTCGCCGGCCTTGCGCAGGCGCGCAGCGCGTTCCTTGATGATCGGCCCTGCCACCTGCGGCATGCGCGCGGCGGGCGTTCCCTTGCGCGGCGAATAGGGGAAGACATGGAGAAAGGCGAGGCCGCATTCCTCCACCAGGCGCAGGGTGTTACCGAACATCTCCTCGGTTTCCGTGGGGAACCCGGCGATGAGATCGGCACCGAAAGCGTAATCCGGCCGCGCCTCGCGCAGTTCGGCACAGAAGCGGATGGCATCGGCCCGGCCGTGGCGTCGCTTCATGCGCTTCAGGGTGAGATCGTCGCCCGCCTGCAAAGAGAGATGCATATGCGGCAGGAGACGCCTCTCGCCTTTCAGCATCTCCATCAGCACCGGATCGGCCTCTATGCAATCGAGCGAGGAGAGGCGGAGGCGGGCGAGCTTCGGCACATTCCTGAGAATGCTCGCGACCAGCGTCCCGAGCTTCGGCTGACCGGGCAGATCCGGCCCATAGGAGGTGAGATCGACGCCGGTCAGCACGATTTCCGGGTAGCCGGCATCCACAAGGCGCTCGATCTGCGCGACGACCTCGCCCATGGGCACGGAGCGGGAATTCCCGCGGCCATAGGGGATGATGCAGAAGGTGCAGCGATGGTCGCAGCCATTCTGCACCTGCACGAAGGCGCGCGTGCGCCCCTCGAGACCGTCGATGAGGTGGCTCGCCGTTTCGCGCACGCTCATGATGTCGTTGACGATGACGCGCTCGGTCTCGCCAAGGCCGAAATCGCCAGCGGCGCGGACGGATTCCTTCCAGGTCTCGGGCTTCAGCTTCACGTCATTGCCGATGATCTGGCTGACCTCGGCCATCCCGGCGAAGGTCTCGGGCTCGGTCTGCGCGGCGCAGCCCGTGACGATGATCCGCCGTGCCGGATTTTCGCGGGCGAGGCGACGGATGGTCTGGCGCGCCTGCCGCACGGCCTCGGCGGTGACAGCGCAGGTATTGACGATCACGAGATCGGAATGCCCCGCTTCCATGGCGGCCTTGCGCATGGCCTCGCTTTCCACCGTGTTGAGGCGGCAGCCCAGCGTCACGATCTCGGGTTGGGCCATCGCTGCGCTCATGCGGCGCCGGCCAGCAAGGAGGGGTGGATCGTGCCGGAGAAGCTTTCAGCCACCGGGCCGACCATGATGACCCGGCCCTCCGGCGAGCGGCGGATGGTGAGCGGCCCGCCCGGCAGGCGAAGCCGGACGACCTCGCCCACGAGGCCGAGGCGCTGGGCGGCGACGGCCGTGGCACAGGCGGCGGTGCCGCAGGCAAGCGTCGCGCCGGCCGCCCGCTCCCAGACGCGGAGGGTGATCTCGCCGTCGGGCCGAAGCTCGGCGAAGGAGATATTGGCCTTTTCGGGGAAGATCGGATGTGTTTCGAGAGCCGGGCCGATGCGCGGAAGTTCAATCGCGGCAGCATCCTCCACGAAGAACACGCCATGCGGGTTGCCCATGTTCACGGCCGAGAACCAGCCGGGCAGGTCGGGCGACAGGGCGCTCGTGTCCAGCGGAATGCGGGCGGTGTCGCGCGGTTCGCCGCAGAGCGGAATCTTCGTCCAGTCGAGCACGGGCAACCCCATATCGACCGCGACTTCCGCCCCTTCCATCCGGCCGGCAAGCAGGCCGGCGACGGTTTCGATCACCGCCTCGATCTGGCCGCTTTCGCGCATCAGAAGAGCGGCGATGCAGCGCGTGGCATTCCCGCAGGCTTCCACCTCGCCGCCATCCGGGTTGAAGATGCGCATGCGCGCGTCACCCCTCGCGGAGGGTTCGAGCAGGATGAGCTGGTCGCAGCCGATGCCGAACCGGCGATCGGCGATGCGCTCCAGCTGCGGCGGCGACAGCGCCAGCGGCGTCCTGCGGGCGTCGATCACGACAAAATCATTGCCCAAGCCGTGCATCTTGCGGAACGGCAAGGCGGCGGGCGACAGCGACGGCGAAACGGACATCGACCTCAATCCGGAACACGGAAAGCAGAATTGGAAACCAAGGCCCGGCGAACCCGTTGGCTCCGCGAGCTTCGACCCTACAATCCATTGGCGCTATAGCGGGTTTTCGGTTAAGGGCAAAATGATTGGCCTTCCGGGCCAAAGAACAGGACCAACGGAACGCATGCAACGGCAGCTTGCCCCTCTTGCTTCCGCCTCCGCCCTTCGGCGGGAGGGTGGCGTGGCAGCCGCCTCGATTCTGGGTTTCCTGCTTCTCTTCTCGGCACCGCTCGGCGCACAGGTGGAAACCCAGCCCGAGAGCCGCCCCAAGCCGGTCATCACCCCCATCCAGGTGCCGAACCTCTCGCTGGGCGTGGTCATCTTTCCGAATGGCAAGGCCATCAACCTCTCGGTGGGAACGGGTTCCAGCGCCTATCGCAACCCGAATGATCTGCCGGGGCGGGTCTGGCTGCTGACGGATCGCGGGCCCAACATCGAATGCGGCGAGGCGCGGCGCATCCTGGGTCTGGAAGGCGATCAGGCCTGCGCCGGCAACCGCATGGGCCGCATTTTCCCGCTGCCCGGCTTCGTGCCCTCGATCTACGCGGCGGATATTGGCCCGGACAACACCGCCCGCATCTCGGTTTACCTGCCGCTCAAGGGCAAGTCGGGCAAGCCGCTGTCCGGTCGCCCGCCTCAGGTCAATGGCCGTTACGAGAGCGCCTATGCCATCGATGGCAAGGCGCTGCCTCCGGACCCCTCCGGCGTGGACCCCGAGGGCCTCGTGCGTGTCTCGGATGGCACGTTCTGGATCGCCGACGAGCTTGGCCCGTCGCTGCTTCAGGTTGCGTCTGACGGCACTGTTCTGAAGCGGCTCGTGCCGCAGGGCTTGCAGAACGATTTCAAGGATGCCGATTACGAGGTCGTGCCTTCCCTGCCGCCCATCCTGCGCTATCGCGCGTTGAACCGCGGCTTCGAGGCGCTCGCACTCTCCCCGGATGAGAAGTTCCTCTACGCCATGCTGCAGGGTCCGCTGGCGAACCCGGATATCGAGACCGCCCGGCGGTCACGGCATGTCCGGCTCTGGAAGATCGCGCGCGAGACCGGGGAGGTCGTGGGGGAGTATTTCTACCAGACCGACGACATCAACAGTTATACCGGCGAAGTCGATGGACGCGAGCGCGTGCAATCCCGGGTGCTCTTGAGCGAGATGGCCGCCATCGCCGAGGATCAGCTTCTGGTGCTGGAGCGGGTGGACCGGCATGCTCGCTTCTACACGGTGCAGCTGACCGACGAGAACCGCGTGCCGCGCCTGCTCGACAACCCGGAATATGGTCCGGGTTTCGAATGGATGGACGCCGCCCAGCTTGCCCTTCGTGGCGTGCTGCCGCTGACGAAGACGCTGGTGCTCGACAGCGAGATGACCCCCGGTTTGCCCGCCAAGATCGAAGGCCTGGCCATCACGGGTCCGAACGAGTTCATCATCATCAACGACAACGATTTCGGCGTCGATGGCGTGCGCACACAGATGTTCCGTGTCACTCTTCCCCAGCCGCTGATTCGATAGGGCGGTTCCCGCTTTTCAGGCGAAGGAGAGGCGAGCGATGCATTGCCGATCGCTGTGGAACAGGCTTGAACTGACCGTGATCGCGGCCTTGTTCAGCGTCGCGGCGGCTGTCGCGGAGACCACGCCGGCCCCTTCGCCTCCTCCGGTTACCCCCTCTCCCCCGGCTGTTTCGCCCGCTTCGCCGTCGCCCGGCATGGAGAAACCCTCGGCCGATGCCTCGACGGGCCAGCTCGTGGAATATGCTGCCCGGCCTGTCTTGCGCCTCCGCGCGAACAGCACCTGGGATGATGGCTTCGCCGAGATCAGAAAGGCGATGCTTCTTCTGGGTGAGGAAGCGCGCCGGCTCGGCTTGCTCACCGTCACCCCGCCCATGGTGCATTTCGTGACGAGCGACGATCTCGGCTTCACTTTCGAGGCCATGCTGCCACTCGCCGGCCCGGCCGCGCCCGGCACATTGGCCGGCAAGGGTTTCGAACTGGCGCAATCCCCTGCCGGCCGGGCGATGATCTTCACGCATGAAGGGCCGTACGACGATATCGACGCGGCCTATGAGGCGATCACCGCCTTTCTCGACGAAAAGGGGCTGACCTCGACCGGGACGTATCTGGAGGAATATCTCGCCTTCCCCGAAAAAAGCGACGATCCGGGGCTGAAGCTGAATATCGTGGTGTTTCTGAAATAAATTCAAAGAACAAGATCGGCGTGTGCTTTGAGATCACGCTTTACGCCATGCCCCATATGGTCGAGATAAACTCGAACTCCTTCGCGGCGGGCAAATTTGAATGCTGGGATAATATCGCTATCACCTGTCACTACGACGATAAATTCTGCTAACTTGCATAGAGATAACCGAGCAATATCAAGGCCAATCCGTAAATCGACACCCTTTTGTTCAATATTCGGTACGAGATCGTTGGCGTTGATTTTTCTTGATCCATTATTTTTGATGTCTTTTAAGGCCGCATCACCCAGTGCCCAACCGTGCACTGAGGTTTCGCCGGTGCGTAGTGCAAAATCAGGCTGCATTTCTAGGCTTTGCTGCAGGCTTAAATTAATTGCATATTCTTTGTGTGCTGACAGATCGAGTTGCGTGTTGTCTATAGGATTTGTTAATATACCGCTTGCAGGTGGCGCATCATAAAAATAGACACGCAAAAGGCGATAATCGATAAGAGCTGCATTTTGTTTTATGCGCGCAATTTCTGCGGTAATTTCTGAAACGGTCGGAAAATGCTTGTTTCGTTGCTTTAGCTTTACTCGCATAAAGCCACCATCAACAAGAATGGTAAACTTTGATTTCATGCTATCACTCAAAAATGATTGATCCCGTTCACTCGTAGCACTCGCGTGCTTTCCATCAAGGACGAATGAACGGGACAAGCGTTAGTTAAGGTGCGTCGCATTAACAGTCAATTGACAATCCCAAACAATTGCCCATTAACGCGATTCTTGACCGCTTTGGCCGTTTCCCCTATGGAGCGGTCATCCAATCAGCGTGATCTTCCGATCGGCTGACCGGGGCGAGGCCCCGGAGGTTCACGCGTCCGGCAGCGCGAGGCGCCCCCGGGCGCGAAAGTGTTTGGTTCGACGGGAGCGGGCAAGCCCGCCCCTTTGTCGTCGGACGGGAGCGGGCAAGCCCGCCCCTTTGTCGTTTGACGGGAGCGGGCAAGCCCGCCTCTGTTGCGCCGGGTGCGAAAGTGTTTGGCGGTTCCGCTTCCAACGGCCTGCAGGGCCCGTTGCGAGGGAACCGCTCCGAAACCACGGGTTTCGGAGCAAAGAGGGAAAACAATGTTCGAAGGCCTTTCGGGTCGTCTCTCCGGCATTCTCGACAAGCTCACGCGCCGTGGCGCGCTGAGCGAGGCGGATGTGGCCGAAGCGATGCGCGAAGTGCGCCGCGCGCTGCTGGAGGCCGATGTCGCGCTCGATGTCGTCCGCGACTTCACCGAGAAGGTTCGGGCGCGCGCGGTTGGCGTGGATGTCATCAAGTCGGTGACGCCGGGCCAGATGGTGGTGAAGATCGTCAATGACGAACTCGTCGCCATGCTGGGTTCGGATGCTCGGCCGATCGACCTTCAGGCCGTTCCGCCGGTCGGCATCCTGATGGTCGGCCTGCAAGGGTCGGGCAAGACGACCACCACCGCGAAGATCGCCAAGCGCCTGAAGGAGCGCGAGAAGAAGCGCGTCCTGCTCGCGTCGCTCGACACGCGCCGCCCCGCCGCGATGGAACAGCTCGCGGTGCTCGGCCGCGACAATGGCCTCGACGTTCTCCCCATCGTTGCGGGCGAGAACGCGATCCAGATCGCGAAGCGAGCGGAAGCGGCGGCCCGCCTCGGCGGCTTCGATGTCGTGATTTACGATACCGCCGGCCGCGTGACGCTCGATGACGAGCTGATGGACGAGGTGGTGCAGGTCAAGGAGGCCATCCAGCCGCATGAAGTGCTGCTGGTCGCCGACAGCCTCACCGGCCAGGATGCGGTGGTCACCGCGCGCGCCTTCGATTCCCGCGTCGGCCTCACCGGCATCGTGCTGACGCGCGTCGACGGCGATGGCCGCGGCGGTGCCGCGCTCTCCATGCGCGCCGTCACCGGCAAGCCGATCAAGCTGATCGGCGTCGGCGAGAAGATGGACGCGCTGGAGGATTTCCACCCCGCGCGCATCGCCAACCGCATCCTCGGCATGGGCGATATCGTCAGCCTCGTCGAGAAGGCGGCGCAGAATATCGACCAGGAAAAGGCGCTGGCGATGGCCGAGCGCATGCGGAAGGGCAAGTTCGACCTTTCCGACCTGCGCGACCAGCTGAGGCAGATGGAAAAGCTCGGGGGCCTCGGCGGCCTCATGGGCATGCTGCCGGGCGTGGCCAAGGTGAAAGACCAGATGGCGAGCGCCGGTGTGAATGACCGGATGATCGCCCGGCAGGTGGCCATCATCAACTCGATGACGCCGGAGGAGCGCCGCAACCCGGATCTGTTGAAAAACTCCCGCAAGAAGCGCATCGCGGCCGGTTCCGGCACATCCGCCGAGGAGATCAACAAGCTCCTCAAGATGCATCGCGGCATGGCCGACATGATGAAGCAGGTCGGCAAGGGCGGGCGCGGGCCGATGGCCGGCCTCGCCAACATGTTCGGGCTTGGTGGGGGTTTTCCGGGCGGCGGCGTGCCGGACCTCTCGAAGATGCAGCCGCCGCCCGGCGGCCTCTCGCCCGATGCGATCGCCGAAGCGCAGAAGAAACTCGAACAGATGCAGGGTTCCGGCGCGAAGCTTCCGGGTCTCCCCGGCCTCGGCAAGCCCGGCCTTCCCGGCTTGGGCGGTGGCGGATTGCCGGGCCTCGGCGGGTTCAATCCGTTCGGGAGGAAGAAGTGAGCGACTTCTTCAGCTCTGTATTTCGTTCATTTGCTGACCCTTTTTTCGCGTTTCTACAGGGGCGGTCTGTGACTCCCCAGATCGACTTTGGAAATTTCATGGTTGGTCTCGCGACGATGGCGGTGGCCACCGTTTCAATATATGTGTCGTATTCTTCTGGCGTTAGAGATTCTCGGAGGAGAGTTGCTGATCTTCGGGAAGAGTGGATGGAAAATCTTAGAAAAAAATTGGCCGAATTTAGTGAGCTCTCACACAATGCCTTGAACTTAGCCCTCGACATTCATTTATCTGACAGAAATGCTGCGCCAGAAAAAATGAATGAAATGAAAGTTTTGCTTTCGAAAACGAACTCAAGTCTTGTGGGTGTTGAGGCCTATATTGCGCTTATGCTCAATGAGCAAGAGCGACTTCACCGTGTCATTAGGGAGATAATCGCGCAGACGCGGGGCAGGGTGGCGACCTTTTCTCATGAACCTCAAACAAGATTGTCCGAGCAAGCGCATGACCTTCTTCGGTTACTTGAAAAAAATAGCAGAGTCTTGCTAAAGAATGAGTGGAATAGAACAAAAAGTGAAATGATTGGCCGTTCAAAGTTGTATCTTCTAATTGTAGGTCTTTTTTATCCAGACGAAACAAAGAAAATTGTTATAGAATCAGTGGAGTACATCAGAGATATCACTAGTGGAACAGTAAGTCTCTAGTGCAGCCAAAAAACCAGGAGTAACCCATGTCTCTCAAAATCCGTCTCGCCCGTGGTGGCTCGAAGAAGCGCCCGGTCTATCGCATCGTGGTGGCTGATGCCCGTTCGCCCCGCGATGGCCGCTTCATCGAGAAGATCGGCACCTATAACCCGATGCTCGCCAAGGATTCGGAGAGCCGCGTGGTGCTCGATCTCGAAGCCGCGAAGAACTGGATCGCCAAGGGCGCCCAGCCGACCGATCGCGTGCTCCGCTTCCTCGATGCCGCCGGCCTCGTGAAGCGCGCCCCGCGCAACAACCCGGAAAAGGCCGTTCCGGGCGACAAGGCCAAGGAACGCGCCGCGAAGAAGGCCGAGAAGGCCGGCGAAGCCGCGTAAGGCTTCTACCGCAGGGCGTCATGGCCGGACTTGTTCCGGCCATCCACGTCTTGTCGTGCGTTCGTTCAAAGTCGTGGATGCCCGGGAGCAGACAACGTGAGGCAGCCTGCCTGAAGTTGGCTGCCGGCCCGGGCATGACGCGTTCGAGGCTCGGATGAAAAAGCCCAAGGCACCGCCCGTGATTCCCCCGCCCGCGATTCCCCCGCCCGCGATTCCCCCGCCCGAAAGGCGGCTCGTCGTCGCGACCATCGGTGCGCCGCATGGAGTCAAGGGCGAATGCCGCGTGAAGAGCCACACGGCCGACCCCTTGGCCATCGGCGATTACGGCCCGCTCTTCCTGCCGGACGGGCGCGCGCTGGAGATCATCGATGGTCGCCCGCTGAAGGACGACATGCTCGTGGTGCGCTTCAAGGGCCTCGCGGATCGCGACGCCGTGAAGGCGCTCACCGGCCAGAACCTCGTGATCGACCGCGACAACCTGCCGGACACGGAGGAGGAGGACGAGTTCTACCACGCCGATCTCCTTGGCCTGCCGGTGACGGATGGCGAGGGGAACGGCATCGGCACGATCCTCGAGATTCATAATCACGGCGCGGGCGATCTGCTGGTCATCCGCCCGGTCGCGGGTGGGGGGACCCTGCTCCTGCCTTTCACGAAAATCGCCGTGCCGGTGCTGGACGTGCTGGGCCGGCGCGTGGTGATCGACCCGGCTTTCCTTGCGGGGCCGGAAAAGCCGCCCGACAATCCGGAGCAGGACGCATGACGACGCCCATTCGCGGCCTCATCTTCGATATGGATGGCACGCTGGTCGACAACATGCGCTTCCATGACGATTCCTGGGAAAAATGGCATGCCGATCTCGGCCTGCCCTTCGATCGCGCAGGTTTCTTCGGCAGAACCGCAGGGCGTTCCGGGCCGGAGATCATCGGCGAGATGTTTCCAGACAAGTCGCGCGAGGAGCTGGTTGCGCTGGAAGACGCGAAGGAAGTGATTTACCGCGCGCTCTATCGCCCGCATCTTGCACCGATGGCCGGCTTGCTGCCGCTGCTCGATCAGGCGGATGCCCACGGGTTGCCGATGGCCGTGGGCACGGCGGCACCGCCGGGCAATGTCGATTTCACGCTGGATGGCCTCGGTTTGCGTCATCGCTTCCGCGCGATTGTCTCGCCCTCGCAGGGCTTTCGGGGCAAGCCGCATCCGGACATGTTCCTCGCCGCCGCCGAGCGGATGGGGGTGCCCCCGGAAGAATGCCTCGTCTTCGAGGATGCGCCTTTGGGCGTGGAAGCCGCGCGCCGCGCCGGCATGCGCGCCGTGGTGCTGTTGACGACGGCGCCGGCCGAGACCTTCGCGCATTTCGACCATGTGATCGCGCTCGCGCCCGATTTCGCGAGCCTCGATCTCACCTTCGGCTGAGCGATGGCCTTTGCCGCGACCGTGCTGACCCTGATGCCGGAAATGTTTCCGGGCACGCTTGGGCATTCGCTGGCGGGCGAGGCCTTGGCGACTGGAAAATGGTCGCTTCAGGTGAAGGATATCCGCGATCATGGTCGCGGGAAGCATCGCGCGGTGGATGATACGCCGGCGGGTGGCGGGCCGGGCATGGTGATCCGCGCGGACGTGCTGGCGGAAGCGATCGATGCCGTGGTTCCGGCGGATGATCCGCGCCCGCGTTTCCTGCTCTCGCCGCGGGGCCGGGTCTTCGATCAGGCCCTGGCGCGGGAACTCGCGAACGGGCCGGGGGCGGTGTTTGTTTGCGGGCGGTTCGAGGGCGTCGATGAGCGCGTGATCGAGGCGCGCGGCCTCACGGAACTTTCCATCGGCGATTACGTGCTCTCGGGCGGCGAAGTCGCGGCCCAGGTCGCGCTCGATGCCATCATCCGTCTGCTGCCGGGCGTGATGGGCGGCGAGGGCTCGGATATCGAGGAGAGCCACGAGAATGGCCTTCTGGAATATCCGCATTACACGCGCCCCCGCGATTTCGAGGGGCGGGGCATCCCCGAAGTGCTCACTTCGGGCAATCATGCCTCCATCGCCCGATGGCGGCGGGCCGAGGCGGAAAAGCTCACGAAAGCGCGCCGGCCGGATCTCTTCGCGCGAAAATTTCCGCCCGAGGGGTGACAAAGCCGCAGCCTTGCTTTATGCGCCGATCCTCAACTCAGAACAGCGTCCCGAAACGCTTGGCCATCAGAGCCAAAACCGGAAAAAGGTTCCCGACCATGGATATTCTCGCTCAACTCGATCAGGAAGAAGCCGCCCGCGTTCTCGGCGAAAAGAAGATTCCTGAATTCCGCCCCGGTGATACCGTCATCGTCAACGTGAAGGTGAAGGAAGGCGACCGCACCCGCGTTCAGGCCTATGAAGGCGTTTGCATCGCGCGTTCCGGCGGGGGCTTCCAGGAGAGCTTCACGGTCCGCAAGATTTCCTATGGCGAAGGCGTGGAGCGTGTGTTCCCGGTCTATTCGCCGAACATCGACTCGATCAAGGTTGTCCGCAAGGGCAAGGTGCGCCGCGCGAAGCTCTATTACCTGCGCGATCGCCGCGGCAAGTCGGCCCGCATCGCCGAGCGCGTCGAGCCCCGCAACCAGGGCTGAGGCCCGGAATTCAGACAGATATTGAGGCGGCCTCCGTGCCGCCTTTTTTGTTGCCGAAAATTCCAATGATGAACTGCCGCTTCTGGTTTCGGCCTCTCCCGCGTTAGAGCGGATTCCGATCTGACTGGATCAGGACATCCGCTCTAATTCCTTATTGTTTCACGCATTTTCTTCGACCAACCGGGAGGGAGCGATGGCCCCCGAGAAGACACAGGTGCCGGAGGAGGTCATCCGGCTCTATGATCGCTTCACGCATGGCGGCATGGATCGCCGCGCCTTCATGGAGCAGCTCACGCAGATCGCGGGCTCGACGGCCGCGCCGCCGGCTGCGGGATGAGGCTATATAGTTTCATCTGAAACTAATTCTTGCCCCTGCCCCCAAATTCTGGCATGAACCATTGCAAGATTCCGAACAGCATCGGGAGTAATCGGGATGAACAGGCCTGTGCAGTTTTCACCGCTTGCCGGCGCCAGGACCACGGTTGAGGGCTCGCTCGCCTATATGTCGGGCTTCGGCAATTCCTTCGAGACGGAAGCTTTGCCGAATGCCCTGCCTGTGGGGCGCAACTCGCCGCAGAAATGCAATTACGGCCTCTATGCGGAGCAGCTTTCGGGCTCGCCCTTCACCGCGCCACGCGCCACGAACGAGCGTTCCTGGCTCTATCGCATCCAGCCGGGCGTGAAGCATCAGGGCCGCTATCGCAAGGTGGGCGGCGGGCTGATCCGCACCGCGCCGAACCGCGAGGAATCCTCTCTGCCGATCGGCCAGATGCGATGGATGCCGGTGCCGCTTCCCGGCGAGAGGCTCACCTTCCTCACCGGCATGCGCACCATGACCACCGCCGGCGATGCCGAGGGGCAGGCCGGCATGGCTGCGCATATCGCGCTCATCACCGCCTCGATGACGGATGAGTATTTTTTCAATGCCGATGGCGAGCTGATGATCGTGGCCCAGCAGGGACGCCTGCGTTTTCCCACCGAATTCGGCGTGATCGAGATCGAGCCGGGCGAGATCTGCATCATTCCGCGCGGTGTGATCTTCCGTTGCGAACTCGTGGATGGCCCGGCGCGGGCCTATATCTGCGAGAATTACGGCGGGGCCTTCACGTTGCCCGAGCGCGGGCCGATCGGCGCGAATTGTCTCGCCAATGCCCGCGATTTCCTCGTGCCTGCGGCTTCCTACGAGGACAAGCCGGGCAAGGCTTTGCTCTTTGTGAAGTGGTGCGGCGAGATGTTCGCGACCGAGCTTGAGTCCTCGCCCCTCGATGTCGTGGCGTGGCACGGCAATTACTATCCCTACAAATATGATCTCCGCCGCTTCTCGCCGGTGGGCGCGATTTCCTACGACCACCCCGATCCCTCGATCTTCACGGTGCTCACCTCGCCCTCCGGCGAAGTCGGCACGGCGAACATCGATTTCGTGATCTTCCCCGAGCGCTGGATGGTGGCCGAGAACACCTTCCGCCCGCCCTGGTATCACCGGAATATCATGAGCGAGTTCATGGGCCTGATTTACGGGGTCTATGATGCGAAGCCCGAGGGTTTCCTGCCGGGCGGCGCAAGCCTCCACAACATGATGCTGCCGCACGGGCCGGATACGCCGGCTTTCGAGCATGCCTCCAACGAGCCGATGGTGCCGAAGAAGCTCACGGGCACCATGGCCTTCATGTGGGAGACGCGGCTTCCCCAGCGGCTCACGAAATTCGCAAGCGAGGAGGCGCCGATCGACCAGAGCTATCTCGGCTGTTGGAGCGGGCTGAAGCGGCGGTTCGACCCCTCCACACCGGAGCCGAAATGGTGAGAAGCTCTCGGATGAGGGTGTAGGAAAACGACGAAACCCGGCTTGGCGGCGAAAGTTTCCCCCCGTAATCTTGCGCGAAGGCGCCTCGAGGGGAAACAGGATGAGCGAAACCGGCAGGACGGAAACGGGCAAGACCCTGCTCGTGAGCATCGAGGCTGCGCGTGATCATCTCTCGCGCTCCGAGGCGCGCGTGGCGGATGTCATCCTCAGTGATCCCAACCGCGCGGTGGAAATGTCCATCGCGGCGATTTCGGAAGCGGCGGATGTCAGCGAGCCCACCGTCGCGCGCTTCTGCAAGTCGCTCGGATTTTCGGGCCTGAAGGAATTCAAGCTCCGCCTCGCGCGCAGCCTCGGCGCGGGCATTCCCTTCGTGCATCAGGATGTGAAGCCGGGCGATGATGCCTCGGCCGTGGTCGGCAAGATGCTCGACCGGGCCTCGAGCGCGCTCGCGCGCCTCGCGGAGGAGCTCGATTCCCGGCTGCTCGCCAAGGCTGCGAAGGCGATGGCCGAAGCGCCGCGGCTCGAATTCTACGGGCAGGGGAATTCCGGCATCGTGGCGCTGGATGCCCAGCACAAGTTCTTCCGGCTCGGCATCCCCACGGCCGCCTATTCCGATCCGCATGTGCACGCGATGTCTGCTGCGCTTCTCGGCCCGAAGGATGTGGTGATCGCGATCTCCGCCTCGGGGCGCACGCTGGATCTCATCCGCTCGGTCGAAATCGCGCGCGATGTCGGCGCCACCGTCATCGGGCTCACGACACGCGGCTCGCCGCTTACCAGGCTCTGCGATGTCGCGATCACCACGGATGTCGAGGAGGATGCGGACGTCTATTCGCCCATGCTCTCGCGCCATGTGCATCTCGCGATCATCGACGTGCTCAGCGTGCTGACGGCTCTGGAGCGCGGCGATGCGGGCGTGACGAGCCTTGCGCGGGCCAAGAGGAGCGTGCGGGAGAAGCGCGCCTCGTCCGGATAATCCGGCAAGAGGCAAAATGTAATAAAATTACCATTGTTAGTAGTAAAGCTTCACACTTGTGATGCGGTCAGGTTATAAGGGTCAAGACGGCCCCTGAAGGCCGCGCCGAGCCTGCCGCTGAAGGAATTGCCCGTGATGGTCGAACGTCGTCTCCCCATCCTGCCCGAGCGCACGCCGGTTCCGCTTTTCGATCTCGTTCTGGTGGGTGCGACCGGGGATCTTGCGCTGCGCAAGCTGTTTCCGGCGCTGGCGCGTCGCGCGGCGGAGGGTGTTCTGCCCGAGGGGAGCCGCATTCTCGGAGTCGTGCGCAGCGGCGACAGCCCGGAGGCGCTGAAGGAGCATCTCGGCACGAAACTGCGCGCGCATGGCGTGGCGGATGAAGATGTTCGCCGCCTGTTGCCAATCGTGGAATTCGTGAAGGCCGATATCGCCGATGCCCAAAGCCTTTCCGGCCTCGCCGAGCGCCTCGATGACCCGACCCGTGTGCGTGCATTCTATCTGGCGACCCCGCCGGATCGCTTCATCCCTGCGAGCCGCGCGCTGAAATCGGCCGGTTTGCTCGAAGGTGGAACGCGCCTCGTGCTCGAAAAGCCGCTGGGTCAGGATCTCGCCTCCGCCCGTGCCATCAACGAGGCGGTGGCGGCGGTGCTGCCGGAAAGCCAGACCTACCGCATCGATCATTATCTCGGGAAGGAGACGGTCCAGAACCTGCTCGTCCTGCGCTTTGCGAACACGCTGTTCGAGCGTTCCTGGTCAGAGCGGGATATCGACCATGTGCAGATCACCGTGGCGGAGACAGTGGGGCTGGAGCAGCGGGCCGGCTATTACGACAAGATCGGTGCCTTGCGCGACATGGTGCAGAACCATGTGCTGCAGCTCCTCTGCCTTTTCGCGATCGAGCCGCCGAACACGCTCACGGCCGATGCGATCCGCGACGAAAAACTCCGCGTTCTTCGCGCGCTGAAGCCGATTTCCGGGGCCGATGTGCTGCAGAAGACCGTGCGTGGACAATATATCCGCGGCTCGCTCGATGGTTCGCCGGTTCCGGGCTATGCGGAGGAACTGGGGCGCGAGAGCAGCATCGAGACCTTCGTGGCCCTGCGCTGCGAGTTGGAAACCTGGCGGTGGGCAGGCGTGCCGATCTTCCTGCGCACGGGCAAGCGCATGGGGTCGCGCTATTCGGAAATCGTGGTCACCTTCCGCAAGCTGCCGCATCTCATCTTTCCGGGGCAGGCGGGGGCGGCGGTGGAAGCCAATCGCCTGGTCATCCGCCTGCAGCCGAATGACGGCCTGCAATTGCAGATGATGATGAAGGTGCCGGGCTCCGGCCGGCTGAAGCTCGTGCCGCGCGTGCTCGACCTGCGCTACGAAACGGCCTTCGACGAGCGCATGCCCGATGCCTATGAGCGCCTGCTGACCGATGTCATCCGAGGCGACCAGACCCTCTTCATGCGCCGTGACGAAGTGGAAGCGGCCTGGTCCTTCATTGATCCGATCGTCGAGGGCTGGAAAGAGCATTATGCCACGCCGCACCGCTATGTCGCCGGCACCTCCGGCCCGGCGCAGGCGGTTGCCATCATCGAGCGGGAAGGGCGAAGTTGGAGCGACCCGGAATTGCGGGAGTGAACCTTCGCCATGAGTCGTCATCCGGTCCTGCATCGTCACGCCGATCTTGCGGACGCCTCGCAGGCGCTGGCTGATTGGGTGGCCACCCACCTGCGATCAGCGCTGGAGCGGCAGGAGCGCGCGACTGTCGCGCTTCCGGGCGGCTCGACGCCCGGGCAGTTCCTGGCAGCCCTGGCTAAGCAGGACTTGCCCTGGAAGCGCATCACGCTGTTGCCCACCGATGAGCGTTTCGTGCCGGCCGATCACCCCCGCTCCAACGAGCGGATGATGCGCGCGGCGCTGGAGCCCGCGCTTCGGGCCGGCGCGGAATGGCTCTCCTTCGCGAGCATCGAGCCCGGCCTTTCGCCGGAGGCCTTTGCGAAGCAATTGGCGGATCGGGTGGCTCGGCTGCTGCCGCTTGATGTCGTGGTCTGCGGCATGGGCGAGGACGGGCATATCGCCTCGCTTTTCCCCGGTGAGCCGCAGGCGCGGCTCGATCCGAATGCGCCGTGCATCGTTCCCGCCTTTCCGATGGGGCTCGAACCCCGGATTTCCCTTTCGGCGATGGCGCTGCGCGAAGCAGGGGAAGCCGCTCTTCTCTTTTCCGGAAAAGCAAAACGGACAGTTTTCGCGCAGGCTTTGCGTCTCGGCGACAAGCCGGTGACGCTGCTTCTCACCAAACGCAGGCGATTGCATGCGTTCATCTCCGAAAGTTCGTGATCAACTTGTGATCGGGAGATGAATCGAGGCCTTCTTGTAATGTGCAGATCCCTGTTTTCATGAGGTGTTCATGCGCCGCTTGCATGAGGAGATTCCATTGAGAACGGAATAGGATCGGATCGGATCAGGCCGTCCGCTCTCATTTCTTGTTATTTCACGCATTTTATTCGACCAACCGGCATCCAATTGGTCGGAAAATGCTCTTATTCCTGATTATTTGACGCATTTTCTTCGACCAACCGGTATCCACTTGGTCGGAAAATGCTCTTATTCCTGATTATTTGACGCATTTTCTTCGACCAACCGGTATCCACTTGGTCGGAAAATGCTCTATTCAGCAATATCGGTCGTTCTGCTCCGCATGAGGGAGCGCGCCAGGTGCCCCGGCGGGGGCATCCCCTATTCGGCAGGCGCAGGAATTCCTCTCGCCCGTCCGGGCTGCCTGAGAGCCGCGTGCCTTGCGCGGGTGAGCCGAGGCAAATCGGCGCACCCGCCGGGCGGGTTTCGAGCCTTTCACGCGAGGATCAGAAAATGGCCGAGCAGAAAATGGTGGAGAAGAAAATGGTGGAGCTGAGGGGATTCGAACCCCTGACCTCTGCAGTGCGATTGCAGCGCTCTCCCAGCTGAGCTACAGCCCCTTCCTTCGGGTGGGCGGTTCATTGCGGAACTTCTCGGTGAAGTCAACGGGCAAATCACGCAGCCGCGCAACTTGAGGGCCTCTGCCGGCCTTGCCCGCCCATGCCCGCCTCGGATAGAGGTGGTGAGGTGGCGCTCGGTTTGCGTCGCCGTTCGCCCGGAAGCGTCTTCCGGTTCGGAGATCTGTTTGGGAATTTCTGGATGAATCCGCTGCTTTGGCTCCTCGATACCGTCGTTTCCCTCTACATCTGGATGGTGGTCGCCCAGGCTGTGCTCAGCCTCCTGATCGGTTTCGGCATCGTGAATGCCCGCCAGCCGCTTGTCTCTTCGATCGGCGAGTTCCTGTATCGCGTGACGGAGCCCGCGCTGGCGCCCATCCGCCGGCGCATGCCGAATCTCGGCCCGGTGGATATCTCGCCGATGGTGCTCATCATCGGCCTGCTGTTCCTGATGCGCCTTGTGCACTGGGTCTTCTGAGGCAGCCGGCGCAACTTTCCGGGGGCTTGCGCAGAGCGCGGGCCTCGGTCACTCTCTGCCTCACGAAACGGGAGGAGGGGTGCATGATCCGCAAGGGGAGCGCCGCGTGCATCGCGGCCATGTGGGGTTTCCTGGCGGTGCCGGGACAGGCACAGAACGCGGGTGACGCCACATTCACGCGCGTGGCTTATCCGACTGATTTTCAGAAAACCTTCCGCCTTTATGACAGGATCGACAAGCCGGACCGGAAGATTGTCCGCTATCTCTACATCAACGAGCAGGCCCTGGCCGCAGTGAAACCGGGCGAACCCTTCCCGGATGGAACGATTCTGGTGATGGCCGACCGCGATATCGCTCTGGAAGCAGGCGGAGCGCCGCTCAAGGGTGCGGATGGCCGGCTCCTGCCGACGCAGCGCCTTCGGGCCATCGCGGTTATGGAGAAGCGCGCGGGATGGGGCGAGACCAACCTCTTCCCGGCCGAGCAGGATAACGGGGATTGGGAACACGCCTCCTTCAAGCCGGATGGCGCGCCGAACCCCATCAAGCTGGATTCCTGTTATGCGTGCCATCTGCCGCAGAAGGGCCTCGATTTCACCTTTTCGGGCCAGAAAATCTACGATCTGAAGAAATGAACGAGCCCGCACCCGGCGGGTTTCTGCGTGCGGAAGGCCACGCCACATTGCTGCTCGTCCGCCTGACACCCAAGGGCGGGCGAGATGCGATCGATGGCGGGCAGGCCCTGTCGGACGGGCGGATGGTGCTGGCGGCGCGGGTGCGTGCCATCCCCGAGAACGGAGCGGCCAATGCGGCGCTCGAAGCCCTCCTGGCGGGTGAACTCGGCTATTCCGGTCGCGCGGTGAAGGTGGTTGCGGGTGCGACCTCGCGCCTCAAGACGATTCGCATTCAGGCGGCGTATCAGGAGGTGAGAGAAAGGCTGGCGCGCCGGGGCGTGGTGCTGCAAAGCTGACGGTTCAGACCAAGGTTGTGCGGCTCACGTGTTGCGATGCGACAGAGTTTTCGCTAACGGACCCCCTTGTTCCGTTTTCGCAACGTCTTTGTGGCACGACACGAAGACCAGACTTGGAAAACCCGATGCCGCGCACCTCTCCGGCCCAGCGCCCGCTTTCGCCCCATCTTCAGATCTACAAGCCGACGATCACGATGGTGATGTCCATCCTGCATCGTGTCACCGGCGCGGCTCTGTTCTTCGGCACGCTTCTGGTGGTCGCGCTCCTGGTGGCGCTGGCGGCCGGCAAGGACGCCTATGGAACCGTTCAGGCGATCTATGGTTCCTGGATCGGGAAGCTCGTGCTGTTCGGTTACACATGGGCGCTCTTCCACCACATGCTCGGTGGGCTGCGCCATCTCATCTGGGACACGGGTGCCATGTTCGGGCGCGAAGCCCGCATGAAACTCGGCTGGGCGACCATCATCGGATCGGTTGGCCTGACGGCGCTCGTCTGGGCAATGGTGCTGATGCGCTGAGGGGGATGAAACATGTCGCATAATCCGAACTCGATCCGCACCCCGCTCGCCCGTGTTCGTGGCCTTGGCGCTGCGAAATCCGGCACTGGCCATTTCTGGCTGCAGCGCCTGACCGCGGTCGCGAACATTCCGCTGACCTTCGCGATGGTGGTGATCGTGCTGATGCTCGCGAAGCTCGATTATGCCGGCGCCCGCGCGCTGGTGGCGAACCCGCTCGTCGGCATCCTGCTCATCGCCTTCCTCGTCTCGGCCTTCGTGCATATGCGGCTCGGCATGCAGGTCATCATCGAGGATTACGTCCATGAGGAGGGCCGGAAGATCGCGCTCATCCTCCTCAACACCTTTTTCGCGGTGCTGATGGGGCTCGCCTCCATCTACGCCATCCTCCGCATTGGCCTTGGCGGCTGAGCGGTTCGTTTCGAATTCACGGCAGGGAACCTGTTTCATGGCAACGAAGGACGCGAAAGCGAAGGGCACGTTCGAGATCAACGGACGCGCCTATCCGGTTACCGATCACACTTTCGACGTGGTGGTGGTAGGCGCGGGTGGTGCGGGCTTGCGCGCCACGGTCGGCTGCAGCCAGGCGGGCCTGCGCACGGCCTGCATCACCAAGGTGTTCCCCACCCGCTCGCACACGGTGGCGGCGCAGGGCGGCGTTGCCGCGGCGCTTGGCAATATGGGGCCGGACGAGTGGAAGTGGCACATGTATGACACCGTGAAGGGGTCGGACTGGCTGGGCGACCAGGATGCCATCGAATATCTCTGCCGGAACGCGCCGGCTGCCGTTTATGAGCTCGAACACTGGGGCGTGCCCTTCTCGCGCACCGAAGAGGGCAAGATCTACCAGCGCCCATTCGGCGGCATGACCACCGATTATGGCAACGGCCCGCCGGCCCAGCGCACCTGCGCGGCGGCAGACCGCACGGGCCACGCCATCCTGCACACCCTCTATGGCCAGGCCCTGCGGAACTCGACCGAGTTCTTCATCGAGTATTTCGCCATCGACCTGATCATGGATCAGGAAGGCGTGTGCCGCGGCGTCGTCGCCATGAAGATGGATGACGGCACGATCCACCGCTTCCGCTCGCAACTCTGCATCCTCGCGACCGGCGGCTATGGCCGCGCCTATTTCTCGGCCACCTCCGCGCATACCTGCACGGGGGACGGCAATGCGATGGTTCTGCGCGCCGGCCTGCCGCTGCAGGATATGGAATTCGTGCAGTTCCACCCCACCGGCATCTATGGCGCGGGCTGCCTCATCACCGAGGGCGCCCGCGGCGAGGGCGGGTACCTCACCAATGCGGGCGGCGAGCGCTTCATGGAGCGCTACGCGCCCTCCGTGAAGGATCTCGCCCCGCGTGACATGGTCTCCCGCGCCATGACCATGGAAATCCGCGAGGGCCGTGGCGTCGGCAAGAGCGGCGACCACATCCACCTGCATCTCGAGCATCTCGACCCCGCGATCCTGCATGCCCGCCTGCCGGGCATTTCGGAAAGCGCGAAGATTTTCGCGGGCGTGGACGTGACGAAGGAGCCGATCCCGGTGCTGCCGACCGTGCACTACAACATGGGCGGCATCCAGACGAACTATCATGGCGAAGTCGTCACCATGAAGGGCGGCAACCCGGATACCATCGTCCCCGGCCTGATGGCTGTGGGCGAAGCGGCCTGCGTGTCGGTCCATGGCGCGAACCGCCTCGGCTCGAACTCGCTGATCGACCTCGTGGTCTTCGGCCGCGCGGCCGGCCTGCGCGCCGCCGAACTGGTGACCGCCGGCGCGAAACAGCCGGAACTGCCGGCAAGCTCGGCCGATCTCGCACTCGGCCGCCTCGACCATTACCGCTATGCGAATGGCGGCACCTCCACGGCGGAACTTCGCCTCAAGATGCAGAAGACCATGCAGGCGAATTGCGCGGTCTACCGCACGGGCGAGACGCTGGAAGAAGGCTCGAAGCTCATCCACGAGGTGTGGAAGGGCATCGAGGACATCAGGGTCACGGATCGCAGCCTCGTCTGGAACTCGGACCTTCTCGAAACCCTCGAATTCGACAACCTGATCGTTCAGGCCGTCGTGACGATGGATTCGGCCGTGAACCGCACGGAATCGCGCGGCGCCCATGCGCGCGAGGATTTCCCGGATCGCGACGACAAGACCTGGATGAAGCACACGCTCGCCTGGATGGATGAGAACAAGCGCTCGGTGACGATCGATTATCGCCCGGTGCATTCCTACACCATGTCGAACGACGTGCAGACCATTCCGCCGAAGCAGCGCGTTTATTGAGGAGCCTGCAATGGCCCAGTTTCAACTCCCCAAGAATTCCCGCCTGACAGAGGGCAAGACCTGGCCGAAGCCGCAAGGTGCTGATGGAAAGCTCGCGAACAACCTGCGCGAATTCCGCATCTATCGCTGGGATCCGGATGGCGAGAGCAATCCGCGCATCGACACCTATTTCGTCGATCTCGACGATTGCGGCCCGATGGTTCTCGACGCGATCATCTGGATCAAGAACAAGATCGATCCGACGCTCACTTTCCGCCGCTCCTGCCGCGAGGGCATCTGCGGCTCCTGCGCGATGAACATCGACGGGGCGAACACGCTCGCCTGCACGAGGGGCATGGAGGAGATCGACGGCCCCGTGCGCATCTACCCGCTGCCGCACATGCCGGTGGTGAAGGATCTGGTGCCGGATCTCACGCGCTTCTATGCGCAGCACGCTTCCATCGAGCCCTGGCTCAAGACCGCGACTCCGGCGCCGGAAGGCGAGTGGAAGCAGGCGCCGGTCGATCGCGAGAAGCTCGACGGGCTCTATGAGTGCATCCTCTGCGCCTGCTGCTCCACCTCCTGCCCGAGCTATTGGTGGAATGGCGACCGCTATCTCGGCCCGGCGGCTTTGCTGCAGGCCTATCGCTGGCTGATCGACAGCCGCGACGAGGCGACCGGCGAGCGGCTCGACAATCTGGAAGATCCCTTCCGGCTCTATCGTTGCCACACCATCATGAACTGCTCGAATGCCTGCCCGAAGGGTCTCAACCCGGCCAAGGCGATCGCGGAGATCAAGAAAATGATGGTGGCGCGCCAGTTCTGAGCCGCGTGACACCTCTGGAAATGCGAAAGCCTCCCAAGGGAGGCTTTTTCATTTCCCGGCAGCGGCAGCTCCGAACAGCGCGATGATGCAGAGCATGCCGATGAGCCAGCAGATCGATCGCAGAATCGCCCGATCCGTGAGATAAAAGGCGGTATAGGCGATGCGCGCGCCAATCGCGGTCATCGCGAGGAGGTTCACGCTGCTGCTGCCGCCCGTGCGCAGCTCGGCGATGATGACCGCCGCGGCGAAAAACGGGAAGAATTCGAAATGGTTCTGGTGTGCCGCATAGGCCCGCGCCTGCCGGCCCTGCAAACCCGCAGCCCATTGGCGGGGATGATGGTTGTCGTAACCCCGCGCGGAAAACTTCGCGAAGCCCACGGTGATATACGGCAGGAGCCCCGCGACCAGCAGCATCCAGAATGAAAAAGCCATTTTTTGTCCTCGATTCTCTGGTTTTACGATTTGGTATCCAGATTGGAGCATTTTTGAAGCGAAGTGGATTCCGGTTCGCGAGAAGAAAATGCAACCAGTGAGACTGGCGAGAGCGTTTTCATCGGAAAACGCATGAAGTGAGGGTTTCCGCGATGCTTCCAGGCCGGCGCGGAGACTTTCCGGAGGGTTTCATGGCGCATATGGCCCCGTTCTTGTTCCGCGCGCTGGCAATGGCGGCGCCGATGACCTTGCTGGCCGCCTGCGATTCCAGCCAGAGGTTCGGGGGTTACGGGCCCGGCGGCGGCCAGATGGCCCGCTCGACGCCCGCCTCACCGCCGCCACCGCTCACCGCCGCGCCCAGCCTTGATGACGCGGATACGCAGACCCTGCCGCCGCCCCCGGGCGCAGGCGCCGTGGCGGGAACCGCGCCGCTTTCGCCGCCGCCCTCGCCGAGCCTGACGACCGGCCTGCCATCGGCACCGGGTACGCAGCCCGTGCAGAGCGGTGTGGCCACCGCGCCGGGCAACCTGCCGCGCGTGGCCACGGCACCGACGACGCCCACCGCTCCCGCCGTTGCGCCGAGCCGGTCGAGCGTGACCGGCAACTGGTCGCTGATGGAAGCCGCCGGGAATCGTTGCCGCATCACGCTTTCCAGCGCGCCGAAGCTCGATCTCTATGGCGCCGGCACGAATGGCTGCCGAGCGACCGAATTGCAGCGCGTCAACGCCTGGGAGCTCAGCGGATCGGAGGTGATCCTGTATGAATCCGGGGGCGCGGTGGTCGCACGCCTGCGGCAAGCGGGCGATGGCAGCTTCTCCGGCGTTTCCACGCGCTCCGGCGCGCCGGTCTCGATGTCCAAATGATCTTGCGGGCCAGATGATCTTGCGAACCGAGTGATCTCTCGTCTCTTTGCAGGCCGAGCGTTCTGCCCTAAAGCATCCGCCCGCCAAGTGTATAAAGGTTGGCGGAAAAAGCGGATGCGAAAACAAGAAGAGTGAGCGCAGGATCTGATTCGATCAGATCGGTTTGCGCTCTCAAGGCGGATCGTTCAGGAATTGCCATGCCCGGTCCCGTCAAAACGCGCTATCAGGCTCTTGTCGCCGAAGGCCGCCTCGAGGCCGATCCGGCCCAGGCCCGCATCGTTGCGAAGCTGGACCAGTTGGCCGAACGGCTGGAAGCCCATCGCTTGGCGCGCAAGGGATCGGCCCTAGGCTGGCTTTTCGGGCGCAAGGCAAAGCCGGAGCCGCTGAAGGGCCTCTACCTGTGGGGTTCCGTGGGGCGCGGCAAGACCATGCTGATGGATCTCTTCCATGACAGTCTCGGCGTGAGGCGCAAGAGGCGCGCGCATTTCCACGCCTTCATGGCCGATGTGCATGCGCGCATCCACGCCTATCGCCAGAAACTGAAAACCGGCGAGGTGAAGGGTGGCGATCCCATCGTTCCGGTGGCCGAGCAACTCGCCGAGGAAAGCTGGGTGCTCTGCTTCGACGAATTCTCGGTGACGGATATCGCCGATGCGATGATCCTCGGGCGGCTCTTCGAGGCCTTGTTCGCGCGTGGCGTGGTGCTCATCGCGACCTCCAATGTGGAGCCTGCCCGGCTCTATGAGAACGGCCTCAACCGTTCGCTCTTCCTGCCCTTCGTGACATTGATCCAGAACCGGCTCGACATCATCCGGCTCGATGCCCGCACGGATTTCCGGATGGAGAAGCTGCAGGGGCGCAAGGTCTATCACGCCCCGGCCGGCATGGCCTCGGAGGAGGCGCTGGAACAGGCTTTCGCCGATCTCTCGGCCGGCGCGCGGGTGCAGAGGCAGGTCTTCGATCTCGGCGGGCGCGAATTGGTGGTGGAGCGGGCGGCAGGCGGTGTTGGCCGTTTCACATTCGACGAACTCTGCGCGCGCCCGCTCGGATCGCTGGATTTCCTCGCGATCGCACGGAATTTCCACACGGTGATCCTCGAGAATATCCCCCGCCTCACTTTCGAGCGGCGCAACGAGGCAAAGCGCTTCATCACGCTGATCGACATTCTCTACGAGCATCACGTGAAGCTGATCTGTTCGGCGGCGGCCATGCCGGACAAGCTCTACAAGGCTGAATTGGGCCACGAGGCTTTCGAATTCGACCGCACGGTCTCGCGTCTCACGGAAATGCAATCCGAGAGCTATCTCGCGCTCCCGCATGGCCGGGCTGACAGCGAGGCGAGCGGCAATTCCACGGGGCTCGTCGAGACATGAGCCGCGCGCCGGAAGCCACGCGATCACGCCTGATCGCCGCGGCCACGGCGGAAATCCGCAAGATCGGCCCGCGCCGGATGACCGTTTTGCATGTCGCGAACGGGCTCGGCATGAGCCACGCGAATGTCTACCGGCATTTTCCGGACAAGACGGGCCTGATCGATGCCGTACTGAATGGCTGGCTGAAGGGCCTCGAGCAGCGCCTGGGCGAGATTGTCGAGGGGCCGGACCCGGCGGATGACAAGCTGGAGCGCTATTTCGCGACCCTCTCGCGCGCCTATGCCGAAACCCTGCGGGATGACCCCGCGATCTTCCGGCTGCTGGCGGAGCCCGAAACGGAAGCGGAAGAGCCCGCGCGGCATCGCCAGCGCATCACCCAGCAGGTGGGGCGCATCGTGGAGGAGGGTATTTCCACCCGGCTCCTCGCTGGCAGCGAGGCGCGCCGCTCGGCGCAGCTGGCGCTCGATCTCGCGCATCGCTTCGTCGATGCGCGTGCCGTGCTGCTCGCCGGCGACGATCCATCCTCCGATGCGCGTCGTGACAGGGTCATCCGCGCGGTCATCCGAGCCTTGGGCGCCCGGAAATAGGAGATAAATGACAAAAAATGTTTTTTGTTACATTAGCCATTTTGTTAACATTCGGGAAATTTTCTAATATGCTGATCTATAAGCCATTGAAAACAAGAGAGTGAATTTTCGCGCGACATGAAATTTCGCAAGCTGGCCCGAGGCGAATTGTCCATTCATGACATGTGACACGAGTTTCGCTTGCCCTTTTTCGGGCCTCGATTTACGCCGCTTTCCCAATCCGGTCTTGAAGGCCGGCCACGCGACGCGAAGGGGGAAAGCGTCCGACCATCCGGGCGCCATCCGGTTTCCATCCGCGATCCGCGTTTCCTGTTCCAACGCCCGGGATGCGCCCCGGCGCATCCGGAGGTCGTACTACCCATGGCTCGTTCGAAGATTGCCCTCATCGGCGCCGGTCAGATCGGCGGCACGCTCGCCCATCTCGCGGGCCTCAAGGAACTGGGCGACATCGTCCTGTTCGACATCGCGGAAGGCACCCCGCAGGGCAAGGCGCTGGACCTCGTGGAATCCTCGGCCGTGGACGGCTTCGACGCGCTCTACAAGGGCACGAACGATTACAAGGACATCGAGGGCGCCGATGTGGTGATCGTCACCGCCGGCGTGCCGAGAAAACCGGGCATGAGCCGCGATGACCTCGTCGGCATCAACCTGAAGGTCATGGAATCGGTCGGCAACGGCATCAGGCAGTACTGCCCGAAGGCCTTCGTGATCTGCATCACCAACCCGCTCGATGCGATGGTCTGGGCGCTGCAGAAATTCTCCGGCGTGAAGCCGAACAAGATCGTCGGCATGGCCGGCGTGCTCGATTCGGCCCGCATGGCCTATTTCCTCGAGGAAGCGACCGGCGTCTCGATCAAGGACATCTCGACCTTCGTGCTCGGCGGCCATGGCGACGACATGGTGCCGCTGGTGCGCTACTCGACGGTTGGCGGCGTGCCGCTGCCTGATCTTGTGAAGATGAAGTGGATCACCCAGGAGAAGGTGGACGAGATCGTCGAGCGCACCCGGAAAGGTGGCGGCGAGATCGTCGCGCTGCTGAAAACCGGCTCGGCCTTCTATGCCCCGGCGGCTTCGGCGATCGTGATGGCCGAGAGCTACATCAAGGACCAGAAGCGCGTGCTGCCCTGCGCCGCCTATCTCAAGGGCGAATATGGCGTGCGCGACATGTTCATCGGCGTGCCGGTGGTGATCGGCGCGAAGGGTGTCGAGCGCGTGGTGAAGGTGCGCCTCAACAAGGAAGAGCAGGCGATGATGGCCAAGTCCGTCGCGTCGGTTCAGGGTCTGATCGATGCCTGCAAGACCATCAACCCGTCGCTGAAGTGAGGCGGGCGGGAGGAGGCGGCCGGTCTCTCGCTCGCGCAAAGCCCGGTCGCAACACGCCCATTGCCGAATGCCACTCCGAAGGAATTACCCATGAACATCCATGAATATCAGGGCAAGGCGATCCTGAAGGCCTATGGCGCGAATGTCTCCGCCGGCTATCCGGCCATGACGGTTGCCGAGGCGGTCGAGGCTGCCAAGAAGCTGCCGGGCCCGCTCTTCGTCGTGAAGAGCCAGATCCATGCGGGGGGCCGCGGCAAGGGCAAGTTCAAGGAACTGCCGGCGGATGCCAAGGGCGGTGTGCGCCTTGCGAAGTCGGTGGCCGAGGTCGAGGCCCACGCCAAGGAAATGCTCGGCAACACGCTGGTGACCATCCAGACGGGCGAGGCCGGCAAGCAGGTGAACCGCCTCTACATCGAGGATGGGTCGGATATCGAGAAGGAATTCTACATCTCGATGCTGGTGGACCGCGTGACGGGCCGCACCGCCTTCGTGGTCTCCACCGAAGGCGGAATGGATATCGAGAAGGTCGCGCATGACAGCCCCGAGAAGATCATCACCTTCTCGGTGGATCCGGCGACGGGCGTGATGCCACATCATGGCCGCGCGGTCGCGAAGGCGCTCGGCCTCACCGGCGATCTCGCCAAGCAGGCCGAATTGCTCACGGGCCAGCTCTATCGCGCCTTTGTCGAGAAGGACATGGCGATGCTCGAGATCAACCCGCTGATCATCACCAAGGATGCGAAGCTGAAATGCCTCGACGCCAAGATCGGCTTCGATTCGAACGCGCTCTATCGCCACCCGGACGTGATGGAACTGCGTGACCTCACGGAAGAGGATCACAAGGAAATCGAGGCCTCGAAATACGATCTCTCCTATGTCGCGCTCGATGGCACGATCGGCTGCATGGTGAACGGCGCGGGCCTCGCCATGGCCACGATGGACATCATCAAGCTTTACGGTGCTGAGCCGGCGAACTTCCTCGATGTCGGCGGCGGCGCCTCGAAGGAAAAGGTGACGGCGGCCTTCAAGATCATCACGGCCGACCCGAACGTGAAGGGCATCCTCGTCAACATCTTCGGCGGCATCATGAAGTGCGATGTCATCGCCGAGGGCGTGATCGCGGCGGTGAAGGAAGTGGGCCTGAAGGTTCCGCTGGTCGTGCGCCTCGAGGGCACGAACGTGGATCTCGGCAAGAAGATCATCCGCGAGTCCGGCCTCAACGTCATCCCGGCGGATGACCTCGATGATGCCGCGCAGAAGATCGTCAAGGCCGTGAACGGCTGAGCGTTTAAATGAGGGGCTTACTCATTCTTGCTAGTTTTTGGTTTCTTGGTTCGGCTGCTTGTGCAGCCGAGTTAAGTATCAAGTGCGGCGCGATGAATGGGTATTCTACCTTTATTGCCACTGAATTGCGCCCTGCAGAGCTACGTCCTGACGCATTGCTAAACGGCTCCTACCGTTTCGTTGTTTCGTCGAGCCGAGGTCTATTTAGAGCCTTTTTCGAATCGGCGGAGGGCATAGTCGAAAGAAAAATTGACGAATCGATTGTCGTCAATGGAGGCAATGCAATAGTTCTTCGTGGCAAAAGTGAAAATGTAGAACAAAAGTTTTACATAAATGTCGTCAACTCAAGATTTCGTATGGTTTATGTCAGCGAAGTAAAAATGCTTAGCGGTGAAATACAGCTGAGTATTTATGCTGCTGACTGTCAGAAAACTGGCTGACTGGAGAGCAAAGTGGCCATTCTCATCAACGCGAATACCAAGGTCATCTGCCAGGGTTTCACCGGCAAGAACGGGACCTTCCACTCCGAACAGGCGATCGCCTATGGCACCAGAATGGTCGGCGGCACCTCGCCGGGCAAAGGCGGTTCCACCCATCTCGGCCTTCCGGTGTTCGACACGGTCGCCGAAGCGCGTGACAAGACGGGCGCCGATGCGAGCGTGATCTACGTGCCCCCGCCGGGCGCGGCGGATGCGATCTGCGAGGCGATCCAGGCGGAAATCCCGCTCATCGTCTGCATCACGGAAGGCATTCCGGTGCAGGACATGATCAAGGTGAAGCGCGCGCTCGATGGCTCGAAGTCGCGCCTCATCGGCCCGAACTGCCCCGGCGTGATGACCGCCGGCGAATGCAAGATCGGCATCATGCCGGGCAACATCTTCAGCCAAGGCAATGTCGGCATCGTCTCGCGCTCCGGCACGCTGACCTATGAGGCCGTGTTCCAGACCACGCAGGAAGGCCTCGGCCAGACCACCGCCGTGGGCATCGGCGGCGACCCGGTGAAGGGCACGGAATATATCGACATGCTCGAGAAGTTCCTCGCCGATCCCGAGACGCAGTCGATCATCATGATCGGCGAAATCGGCGGCTCGGCCGAGGAAGATGCGGCGCAGTTCATCAAGGATGAGGCAAAACGCGGCCGCAAGAAGCCGATGGTGGGCTTCATCGCGGGCCGCACGGCGCCTCCGGGCCGCCGCATGGGCCATGCCGGCGCGATCATCGCCGGCGGCAAGGGCGGCGCGGAAGACAAGATCGCCGCGATGGAAGAAGCGGGCATCCGCGTCTCGCCGTCGCCGGCGCGCCTTGGAAAAACCCTCGTCGAGGTGCTGAAGGGCAAGTGATCTTCACCTCAACCGCTCCGGGCGTCGGCGGCATTCGCCGGCCCGGAACGAACTTTCTATCCTTGTCGACGAAGAACGGGGACGGACCCATGGATGACAAAAGCGGAATTGATCTCTCGGCGCTTTCGGCGGGCAACACGGCCTATCTCGAAAGCCTCGCCGGCGAAGAGACGCCCGGCCCCTCCTGGGCGCGGAAGAACTGGCCGCCGCAGGTCAATGGCGAGCTGATCTCGGCGCTGGACGGCAATTGGGGCGCGGTCGAGAAGGTCGTCTCGGACAAGCTGAAGGGCAAGTCGGAGGCTGCTGCCGCCAGGGGTGCGCCGGCGCTCTCGGAGGCCGATCTCATCCGCGCCGCGCGCGATTCCGTCCATGCCCTGATGATGATCCGCGCCTATCGCATGCGCGGGCATCTGCATGCGAACCTCGACCCGCTCGGCATGGAGCCGCGCAAGGACCACGAGGAACTGCACCCCTCTTCCTACGGCTTCACGGAAGCGGATTGGGATCGCAAGATCTTCATCGACAACGTGCTGGGCCTCGAATTCGCGACGATCCGCGAGATGCTGGCGATCCTGCGCCGCACCTACTGCGAAACCATCGGCTACGAGTTCATGCACATCTCCGATCCGGCCGCGAAGAGCTGGCTGCAGGAGCGCATCGAGGGTCCGGACAAGGAGATCACCTTTACCCGCGAGGGCAAGCGCGCCATCCTGAACAAGCTGGTGGAGGCCGAGGGCTTCGAGAAGTTCCTCGATGTGAAGTTCACCGGCACCAAGCGCTTCGGCCTGGATGGCGGCGAGAGCCTCATCCCGGCGCTCGAGCAGATCATCAAGCGCGGCGGCAATCTCGGGGTGAAGGATATCGTGCTGGGCATGGCCCATCGCGGCCGTCTCAATGTGCTCACCCAGGTGATGGGCAAGCCGCATCGCGCTTTGTTCCACGAGTTCAAGGGCGGCTCCTTCGCGCCCGACGACGTGGAAGGTTCGGGCGACGTGAAATACCATCTCGGCGCGTCTTCCGATCGCACTTTCGATGGCAACAACGTCCATCTGTCGCTCACGCCGAACCCCTCGCACCTTGAAATCGTCAACCCGGTGGTGCTGGGCAAGGTCCGCGCGAAGCAGGACCAGCATGGCTGCCCGCCCGATGATCGCCGCGCGGTTCTCCCGCTGCTGCTGCATGGCGATGCGGCCTTCGCGGGCCAGGGCGTCGTGGCGGAATGCTTTGGCCTCTCGGGCCTCAAGGGCCACCGCACGGGTGGCTCGGTGCATTTCATCATCAACAACCAGATCGGTTTCACCACCTATCCGCGCTATTCGCGCTCCTCGCCTTATCCCTCCGACGTGGCGAAGATGGTGGAAGCGCCGATCTTCCACGTCAATGGCGACGACCCGGAAGCGGTGGTGTTCGCCGCGAAGGTCGCGACCGAATTCCGCATGAAGTTCCAGCGCCCGGTCGTGATCGACATGTGGTGCTATCGCCGCTTCGGCCACAATGAAGGCGACGAGCCGGGCTTCACCCAGCCGCTGATGTACAAGAACATCCGCGGTCATGTCTCGACGCTCGAGATGTATGCCAGGAAGCTTGTGGCCGAGGGCGTCGTCACCGATGGCGAGGTCGAGAAGATGAAGGCCGATTGGCGCCGTCGTCTCGAGGCCGAATTCGAGGCCGGCCAGGCCTACAAGCCCAACAAGGCCGATTGGCTCGATGGCAAGTGGGCGGGCCTCACCTCGACCAAGGAAAGCGATGATGATCCGCGCCGCGGCCTGACCGGCATCGAGAGCGAGCGCCTGAAGGAGATCGGCTACGCGATCACCAAGGTTCCGGATGGCTTCAACATCCACAAGACCATCCAGCGCTTCCTCGACAACCGCCGGAAGATGATCGAGACCGGCACCGGAATCGACTGGGCCATGGGCGAGGCTCTGGCCTTCGGCAGCCTCGTTGCCGAGGGGCATCGCGTGCGCCTATCGGGGCAGGATTGCGAGCGCGGCACCTTCTCCCAGCGCCATTCCGTGCTGATCGACCAGGAGACCGAGGCGCGCTACACCCCGCTCAACCATGTGCAGGCGGGCCAGGCGAAATACGAGGTCATCAACTCGATGCTCTCGGAAGAGGCCGTGCTCGGCTTCGAATATGGCTACAGCCTCTCCGAGCCCAATGCTCTGACCTGCTGGGAAGCGCAGTTCGGTGACTTCGCCAATGGCGCCCAGGTTTTGTTCGACCAGTTCATCTCGAGCGGGGAGCGCAAGTGGCTGCGCATGAGCGGCCTCGTCTGCCTGCTGCCCCATGGCTATGAGGGGCAGGGCCCGGAGCATTCCTCGGCCCGCCTCGAGCGCTTCCTGCAGCTCTGCGCGGAAGACAACATGCAGGTCGCGAACTGCACCACGCCGGCGAACTACTTTCATGTTCTGCGCCGGCAACTGAAACGCGATTTCAGGAAGCCGCTCATCTTGATGACTCCAAAGAGCCTGCTGCGCCACAAGCGCTGCATCTCCGATCTCGTGGATCTCGCGGGTGGCACCTCGTTCCATCGAATCCTGAAGGATGACGCGGAATTCGGCCGCTCGACCACGAAATTGAAGGCGGATGCCAAGATCCGTCGCGTCATCCTGTGCTCGGGCAAGGTCTATTTCGACCTGCTCGAGGAGCGCGAGAAGCGCGGCATCGACGATATCTACCTGCTGCGCGTGGAACAGCTCTATCCGTTCCCGATGAAGTCGGTCGCGACCGAACTTGCCCGCTTCAAGAAGGCGGATGTGGTGTGGTGCCAGGAAGAGCCCAAGAACATGGGCAGCTGGACCTTCGTGGAGCCCTATCTCGAATGGGCGCTCCAGCAGGTCGGCGCATCTTCCACCCGCGCCCGCTATGCCGGCCGCCCGGCCGCGGCCTCCACGGCCGTGGGTCAGATGTCGAAGCATCTCGAGCAGGTGAACGCGTTCCTCAACGACGCGTTTGCAGCCTGATCCTCGCATTTTCCGTTCAAGAAGGTCCCTGTCCCATGAGCACCGAAATCCGCGTTCCCACCCTCGGCGAGAGCGTCTCGGAAGCCACGATCGGCAAGTGGTTCAAGAAGCCGGGCGATGCCGTGAAGGCGGATGAACCCTTGCTGGAACTCGAGACCGACAAGGTGACGCTCGAAGTGAATGCGCCGGCAGCCGGCACTTTGGCCGAGATCGTCGCGAAGGAAGGCGAGACCGTCGGCGTCAATGCGCTGCTCGGCTCCATCGCCGCCGGCGGCGCCGCAGCTGCGGTCGCCCCGGCCGAAAAGCCGAAGGCCGCCGCCCCGGCCCCGGCTGCCGCTGTAGCAGCTCCGGCGGCCGCGACCTCCATGCCGCCGGCACCTTCCGCCGCGAAGCTGATGGCCGAGACCGGTGTTGCGGTCGAGGCCGGCTCGGGCAAGCGCGGCCAGGTGCTGAAGGAAGATGTGCTTCGCGCGCTGGCGAACCCCGCCCCGGCTCCGACGCCCGCCGCTCCGGCGGCTCCCCGCGCGGCTTCCGCCCCGTCGGATGCCTCCCGCGAAGAGCGCGTGAAGATGACGAAGCTGCGCCAGACCATCGCGCGGCGCCTGAAGGAAAGCCAGAACAGTGCCGCGATGCTCACGACCTTCAACGAGGTTGACATGAGCGGCGTGATGAGCCTGCGCAACCAGTACAAGGATCTCTTCGAGAAGAAGCACGGCGTGAAGCTCGGCTTCATGGGTTTCTTCGTCAAAGCCTGCGTGCAGGCGCTGAAGGAACTGCCGGGTGTCAATGCCGAGATCGACGGCACCGACATCATCTACAAGAACTATTACCATGTCGGCATTGCCGTCGGCACCGACAAGGGCCTCGTCGTGCCTGTGCTGCGCGATGCGGATCATCTCGGCCTCGCCGGCATCGAGAAGGCCATTGCCGATTTCGGCAAGCGCGCGCGCGAAGGCCAGCTCAAGATCGAGGAGATGGCGGGCGGCACCTTCACCATCACCAATGGCGGCATCTATGGTTCGCTGATGTCGACCCCGATCCTCAACGCCCCGCAATCCGGCATTCTCGGCATGCACAAGATTCAGGAGCGGCCCGTGGTCATCGGCGGCAAGATCGAGGTCCGCCCGATGATGTATCTCGCGCTCTCCTACGATCACCGCATCGTCGACGGCAAGGAAGCCGTGACCTTCCTGGTGCGCGTGAAGGAATGCCTCGAAGACCCGTCTCGCCTCGTGATGGATCTGTGATTTCTTGACGGACTTTATCATCGCCGGGCTTGACCCGGCGATCCATGACATTCGCCCTTCGACAATTCTTGCTGGATCATCGGGTCAAGCCCGGTGATGACAAGGTGGAACCCAACCATGTCCTACGATCTCGTCGTCATCGGCACCGGCCCCGGCGGCTATGTCTGTGCCATCCGCGCGGCCCAGCTCGGCCTCAAGGTGGCCGTGGTGGAAAAGCGAAAAGTGCATGGCGGCACCTGCCTCAATGTCGGCTGCATCCCCTCCAAGGCGATGCTGCACGCTTCCGAGATGTTCCATGAGGCAGGGCACGGCTTCGCGGCGCTCGGCATCGACGTGCCTGCCCCCAAACTGAACCTCGCCGCCATGATGAAGCACAAGCAGGAGACGGTGGATGCCAATGTGAACGGCGTCGGCTTCCTCTTGAAGAAGAACAAGGTCGAGGCCTTCCATGGGCTCGGCACGATTCTTTCCGCCGGCAAAGTTCAGGTGCAGGCCGAGGATGGCTCCACGCAGGTGCTGGAGACCAGGAACATCGTGATCGCCACGGGCTCGGAATCGGCGAACCTGCCGAACGTGACAGTGGACGAGAAACAGATCGTCACCTCCACCGGAGCGCTAGAGCTTTCCAAGGTTCCGGGCAAGCTGGTGGTGATCGGCGCGGGCGTCATCGGCCTTGAGATGGGCTCCGTCTGGGGCCGGCTCGGCGCGAAGGTCGAGGTCATCGAATATCTCGATCGCATCCTGCCGGGCATGGATGGCGAGGTCGCCAAGCAGATGCAGCGCATTCTCGAGAAGCAGGGCTTCAAGTTCCACCTCGGCAAGAAAGTGACGGCTGCGAAGACCGGCAAGGATGGCGTGACGCTTTCGGTCGAGCCCGCGGCGGGCGGTGCGGCTGAAGAGGTGAAGGCCGATGTGGTGCTCGTCGCCATCGGCCGCCGCCCGAACACGGATGGCCTGGGCCTTGAGGCCCTGGGCGTCGCGATGGAGCGCGGCCGCGTGACCATCGGCCACCATTTCGAGACCAACGTGCCGGGCATCTACGCCATCGGCGATGTCGTGCGCGGGCCGATGCTCGCCCACAAGGCCGAGGATGAGGGTGTCGCGGTGGCGGAAATCCTCGCGGGCAAGGCGGGCCACGTGAATTACGACGTGATCCCCGGTGTGGTCTACACCTTCCCGGAAGTCGCTTCGGTGGGAAGAAGCGAGGAAGAGCTCAAGGCCGCGAATGTTGCCTACAACGTGGGCAAGTTCCCCTTCACGGCGAATGGCCGCGCGCGCGCCAACCGCGCCACGGATGGCTTCGTGAAGGTGCTCGCCGACAAGGCGACTGACCGTGTGCTCGGCGTGCATATCATCGGCGCGGGTGCCGGCGAGATGATCCACGAGGCGGCGGTGCTGATGGAATTCGGCGGCTCCTCGGAAGACCTTGCCCGCACCTGCCACGCTCACCCGACCATGAGCGAGGCGGTGAAGGAAGCCGCCATGGCCGTGGAAAAGCGGCAGATCCATATGTGATCGCTCGATTTGGCATCGTCGCATTTTCTGACGGCCAAGCGGTGAGCCCTTGGCCGGAAAATGTTCTGGCGGGGTCTTCTGGCTCCGTTCTGCTATCGGGCGTGACAAGGCCGGCGACCTTCGCCATGTTCGCGGCATGAATGAACGCCCGATTTCCCTGCCGCGATTCGCCCGCCTCCCGATCATCGATGCGGCGCGCGGGGTCGCGATTGTCGCGATGGTGATCTACCATTTCGGCTGGAATCTCTCGTTTCTGGAGCTGATTCCGGTTGATCTGCGCGATTTTCCGCTCTGGATCTGGTTCGGCCATGCCATCGCCGCGAGCTTTCTCGCACTGGTGGGTGTCGGGTTGGTTCTGGCGCATGGCCAGGGTTTCGGGCGCGAGCGCTTCCTCAGGCGGCTGGCATTCGTCGTCGGCGCGGCGGCGCTGGTGACGGCCGGCACCTATCTAGTTTTCCCCGATCGCTTCATCTTCTTCGGCATCCTGCATCACATCGCGCTGGCGAGCCTGCTGGCCTTGCCGTTCCTGCGCTTGCCGTGGTTTGGCGTGGCTCTGGTGGCGCTGGCGGTGTTTGCCTTGCCGATCGCCTTCAAGGCGGAGGCCTTTTCATCGCCCTGGCTGATCTGGCTGGGGCTTGGCACGCGCCTGCCTTCCACGAATGATTTCGTGCCGGTTTTTCCGTGGTTCGCTTGTGTGCTCATGGGCATCGCGATGGCGAAGCTCTGGCGCCCGGTGGCAAGCGAGGCTCCCGCCGCGCCTCAGCGGCCGATGCGAGCCCTCATCTGGATGGGGCGGAACAGCCTGCCGATCTACCTCATCCACCAGCCGGTGCTCTATGGCGGGCTGGCCGTGCTCGCTTCGGCGATGCTTCCGCCCGTGGATCGCGAGACGCGCGACTTCCTGCTCTCCTGCCAGGAGCAATGCGTCGGCACCGGCGGCGACACGCTCACTTGTGCAAATTTCTGCGGCTGCACGGTGAGCAACCTGAAGAAGGAAAGCCTCTGGCAGCGCGTGCTGGCGGATGCGCCCGATGTGACCCTACGCCTGCGGATCGAGGCGATCACCCGCCAATGCGCCGCTCCGAAAGCACCTTGAGCCTCACGCTCTGAACGGCGAAGCCCCCACCCAGTCCGGTCTAGAGCGCAAACCGATCTGATAAAATCAGATCTGGTGCTCACTCTTCTTGTTTTCGCATCCGCTTTTTTGCGCCAACCTTTATCCACTTGGCGGGCGGATGCTCTAGAGCGGATTCCGATCTGACTGAATCAGGACATCCGCTCTAATTCCTTATTTTTTCACGCATTTTCTTCGACCGACCGGTATCCACTTGGTCGGAAAATGCTCTAGGCCCGCGGATGGGCGGCCTTGTAGGCGGCCATCAGGCGCGCCGTGTCCACTTCCGTGTAGATCTGGGTGGTGGAGAGCGAAGCGTGACCGAGAAGCTCCTGAATGGTGCGCAGGTCACCGCCGCGCGCCAGCAGATGCGTCGCGAAGGAATGGCGCAGGGCATGCGGCGTGGCGCTTTCGGGCAGGCCCAGCGCCCCGCGCAGGCCCTCCATCGCGAGCTGGATGATGCGCGGCGAGAGCGGGCCACCCTTCACGCCCACGAAAAGCGGCTCATCCCCGCGCATCTTCCACGGGCATTGCCGGAGGTAATCGTCGATGGCCGCAGCGATCTGCGGGAGGATCGGCACCTGCCGTGGCTTGCCGCCCTTCCCGAGGATGACGAGCGTCGCGCCCGCCTTCGGCGCGTCCTTCCGCTTGATCGAAAGCGCCTCCGAGATGCGCAGGCCGGCGCCATAGAGCAAGGCAAGAACGGCGGCATCACGCGCGAGCACCCAAGGCTCGCGTTCCTCGCCGGCGCGGGTGGAAATCGCTGCGGTGGCACGGGCATCCTGCGGGGTGAGGGGGCGCGGCAGCCCCTTTTTCACGCGCGGGCCGCGCACGGCCTTGAAGGCCGAGGCATGGCCATGCCCCTCGCGCTCGAGATGCCGCGCAAAGGAGCGCAACCCCGCAAGCTGGCGCATCAAGCTGCGGCTGCCGACACCCTTGTTGCGGCGCTCCCCCATGAACAGGCGCAGGTCAGACGGCTTCAGTGCCAGCAGGTCCGCCGGATTTGTCACATCCGCGCCGAAATAGGCGAGCACCTGCCGCACGTCGCGGCCATAGGATTCGACCGTGTTGGGCGCTGCCTTGCGCTCATGGGTGAGGGCGCGCAGCCAATCCTGAAGGGCGAGTTCGATGGCATTCATGCGCATAGTCTCGCTTTTCCCGGTTAAGAAACGGCGCATCCCGGGAGGATACGAATCGGTGATATGCAAGCAGATAGCGCATCGAAAGGAGGGAGAGCGATGATCGCCGACATCGTCCTGCCGCTTGCGCTCGATGCGCCCTATTCCTACCGCGTGCCGGAGGGGATGGCGCTGCAACCGGGCCAGACCGTGCATGTGCCGCTGGGCTCGCGCGAGACTTTCGGCCTCGTCTGGAATGTGGACGGGAGGGCTTCGGGCGAGAACCTGAAGGCGATCCGCGCGCTCTCTGCCCTGCCCCCCCTGCCTGAAAAGCTGATGACGTTCCTGCAGCGCGTCTCGGCCTATACGCTGGCACCGCTCGGGCTTGTCGCACGGATGGCGATGCGCGATCCCGATGCCGAGGCGCATGAAGCACCGCGATTCGGCCTTCGCGCCACGGGCGCGCAGCCGCGCCGCCTGACGCCGACCCGCGCCCGGGTGATGGCGGCGGCCGTTGGGGGCCTCACGCATCGCAGGAAGGATCTCGCGGAGGCGGCGGGCTGCTCCACTGGCGTGATCGATGCGCTGATGGATGAAGGCGTCTTCGAGATGGTTCCGTTGCCGAGCCTTGCGCGCGCCGCGTCATTCGATCTCGCCTCGCGCGGCCCGAGGCTGAATGCCCAGCAGCGCGCAGCGGCGGATGAGCTTTCCGGCCTCGTGAAGACGGGTGGCTTCGCGCCGGTTCTGCTGGAGGGCGTCACCGGATCGGGCAAGACGGAGGTCTATTTCGAGGCGGTCGCGACGGCACTTGAAGCGGGACGGCAAGCCTTGATCCTCCTGCCGGAAATCTCGCTCACGCCGGAATTCGTGGCGCGGTTCGAGGCGCGGTTCGGCGGTGCGCCGGGCCTCTGGCATTCCGGCATCGCCAGCACCCGGCGCGATCGCCTGTGGCATGCCGTGGCGGAGGGCGAGGCGAAAGTGGTGGTGGGTGCGCGCTCCGCGCTCTTCCTTCCGTTCAGCAGCCTCGGCCTCATCGTGGTGGATGAGGAACACGAGGCCGCCTTCAAGCAGGATGATGTGGTGCGTTACCACGCGCGGGACATGGCGGTTTTGCGCGGGCAGTGCGAGGGCTGCCCGGTGATCCTCTCCTCGGCCACGCCCTCCATCGAGAGCCGGGTGAATGCCGAGCAGGGCCGCTACCGGCATGTGAAGCTGGAAAGCCGCGCCGCGGGCCGCGCATTGCCCGACTTGTTGCTGATCGACCTCACCAAGGACGCGCCCCCGCGCGGGGCTTATCTCTCGCCAAAGCTCATCGGGATGATCGGCGAGACGCTCTCGCGCGGCGAGCAGGCGATGGTGTTCCTGAACCGGCGCGGCTATGCGCCGCTGACGCTCTGCCGCGCCTGCGGGCATCGCTGGCAATGCCCGAATTGCGATGCCTGGCTGGTGGAGCATCGTTTCCGCCGGGCGCTGATCTGCCATCATTGCGGGCATACCGAGCGCCGGCCCATCGCCTGCACGGAATGCGGCGCGGAGGAGAGCCTCACCGCCTGCGGTCCCGGCGTGGAGCGCGTGGCCGAAGAGATCGCGGCAGCTTTCCCCGATCATCGTCGCATCGTGCTTTCCAGCGATTTTCCCGGTGGCACCGAGCGGCTGAAGCGCGAATTGCAGGCGGTGGCGGATGGCGAATTCGACCTCGTGATCGGCACGCAACTGATCGCGAAGGGCCATAATTTTCCGAAACTCACGCTCGCGGCCGTGGTGGATGCCGATATCGGGCTTGTCTCGAACGATCCGCGCGCCGCCGAGCGCAGCTTCCAGCTTCTCACCCAGGTCACGGGCCGCGCCGGGCGCGGCGAAAGGCCGGGGCGGGGCGTGCTGCAAAGCTACCAGCCGAAGCACGTGGTGATCCGCGCGCTGCTCTCGGGCGATGAGGCCTCCTTCTACGCCGCCGAGATCGCGAGCCGTGAGGCGGCGGGGCTGCCGCCCTTCGGGCGCCTCGCGGCCCTTCTCGTGTCCGCGAAGGATCGCTCGGCGGCCGAGGCCCATGCGCGCAAGCTCGCGGAAGCCGGATTCCGGCTGATGGAGGAGGGGGCGATCCCCTCGATCACCATTCTGGGGCCGGCCGATCCGCCGCTGGCGCTTCTGCGGGGCAAGCACCGCATGCGCCTTATTCTGAAGGCACCGCGAGCGGTTTCCATCCAGTCCGCCATCCGCGCGATGCTGGAACGGGCCGGTCCGGCGCGTGGCGGGGCGCGGGTGGATGTCGATATTGACCCGATGAGTTTCCTCTGAGGTGGAAACCCGCGGCGTCTGGGCCGAAAGTCGGCGGCGATAAGGGGTTGCGCGGGCGTTGAAGATTTGTTAGCGACCGGCCCGGTTGCTGCAGCGCATCCTTACAAGCGCGTCAGCCGCCAAGTCGTCGACAGATCTCCCTTCTTGGGCACGACGAGCGGCAGATTTCACGCCACTTCCCCTCTTTGGGTGTCGCGTTGGCCCCGCTTGCCGTGTGAAGAAACGAAAGACGTTCGAGCCGTGGCCTCATCGAGCCCCATCGTCTCCGGAATTGCCGGCCGCTATGCCGTCGCGCTTTTCGAGCTTGCGAGCGAGGGCAAGGCCCTTGACGCCGTCAGCGCGGATCTCGATCGATTCCTGGCCCTGCTCGACGAGAGCGCGGATCTGGAGCAGCTGTGCCGCAACCCGGTCTTCACCTCGGAAGAGCAGGAAAAGGCCATCACGGCCGTGCTCGCGAAGGCCGGGATCGGCGGTCTTGCCGCGAATTTCCTGAAGCTCGTCGCTTCCAAGCGCCGCCTCTTCCTCGTCCGGGCCATGGTCGCCGCCTTCCGCGCGCTGGTTGCCGAGAAGAAGGGCATCGTGAGCGCCGAAGTGACGGTGGCAGCGCCGCTGTCGGACAAGAATCGCAAGGCTGTTCTGGATGCGCTCCAGTCCACGGCCGGAAAGAGCATCGCGCTCACCGAGCGTGTCGATCCCGCGATCATCGGGGGCCTCGTCGTGAAGATGGGCTCGAAGATGATCGACGCCTCCCTCAGGACCAAATTGAACGCGATGAAAATCGCGATGACGAACGTTTAAAGCGAAAGGCACGCCCCGATGGATATCCGCGCCGCTGAGATCTCCGCGATCCTCAAGGAGCAGATCAAGAATTTCGGCTCTTCGGCCGAGGTGACCGAAGTTGGCCAGGTGCTTTCCGTCGGTGACGGCATTGCGCGCGTCTATGGCCTCGACAAGGTCCAGGCCGGCGAGATGGTCGAGTTCGAGAATGGCATCCGCGGGATGGCGCTCAACCTCGAAACCGACAATGTCGGCGTCGTGATCTTCGGTTCCGACCGCGACATCAAGGAAGGCCAGACGGTGAAGCGCACGGGCGCCATCGTGGACGTTCCGGTCGGCAAGGAACTGCTCGGCCGTGTCGTCGACGCTCTCGGCAACCCGATCGATGGCAAGGGGCCGATCAAGTCCAAGTCCCGCTCCCGCGTGGATGTGAAGGCGCCGGGCATCATTCCCCGCAAGTCGGTGCATGAGCCGATGGCGACCGGCCTCAAGGCCATCGACGCGCTGATCCCGATCGGCCGCGGCCAGCGCGAGCTGATCATCGGCGACCGGCAGACCGGCAAGACCGCCGTGGCACTGGACACCATCCTGAACCAGAAGCCGCTCAACGAGGGTGATGACGAGAGCCAGAAGCTCTATTGCGTCTATGTCGCGGTGGGCCAGAAGCGCTCCACCGTCGCGCAGTTCGTGAAGGTGCTCGAGGAGCGCGGCGCGCTCGATTACTCCATCGTCGTGGCCGCGACCGCGTCCGATCCGGCTCCGATGCAGTTCCTGGCGCCGTTCTCGGGCTGCGCCATGGGCGAATTCTTCCGCGACAACGGCATGCACGCCGTGATCATCTACGACGATCTCTCCAAGCAGGCGGTCGCCTATCGCCAGATGTCGCTGCTGCTGCGCCGTCCGCCGGGCCGCGAGGCTTATCCGGGCGACGTCTTCTATCTCCACTCCCGCCTGCTCGAGCGCGCGGCGAAGATGGGTGACGCGGCCGGCAAGGGTTCGCTGACGGCTTTGCCGGTCATCGAGACGCAGGCGAACGACGTGTCGGCCTATATCCCGACCAATGTGATCTCGATCACCGACGGCCAGATCTTCCTCGAAACCGATCTCTTCTTCCAGGGCATCCGCCCGGCGGTGAATGTCGGCCTCTCGGTGTCGCGCGTCGGCTCCGCCGCGCAGACGAAGGCCACGAAGAAGGTCGCGGGCAAGATCAAGGGCGAACTCGCGCAATATCGCGAGATGGCCGCCTTCGCGCAGTTCGGTTCGGATCTCGACGCGGTGACCCAGCGCCTGCTGAACCGCGGCGCGCGGCTCACCGAGCTCCTGAAGCAGGCGCAGTTCTCGCCGCTGAAGATGGAAGAGCAGGTCTGCGTGATCTATGCCGGCGTCAACGGCTATCTCGACAACCTGCCGGTGAATCGCGTCCGCGCCTACGAGGATGGCCTTCTCAGCCTCCTGCGCGGCAGCCATGCCGACCTTCTCGCCGAGATCGGCAAGACGAAGGACCTTTCGGACGCGAATGCCGCGAAGCTGAAGGACATCGTGACCAACTACACGAAGTCGTTCGCGTAAGCCTCTCCGGCGCGGGGTTCGCCCCGCGCCAGTCGCCGGCCAGACGGGAAAACCCATGCCCTCGTTGAAAGACCTTCGCAACCGCATCGCTTCCGTGAAGGCGACGCAGAAGATCACCAAGGCCATGCAGATGGTGGCCGCGGCGAAACTGCGCCGCGCGCAGACGGCCGCCGAGGCCGCGCGTCCCTACGCGCAGAAGATGGAAGCGGTGCTCGCCAATCTCGGCGCGGGTGTGTCGGGCGCGGATGCGCCGCGCCTGCTTGCCGGCACGGGCTCGGACCAGGTCCATCTGCTGATCGTCTGCACGGCCGAGCGCGGCCTTTGCGGCGCCTTCAACTCCTCGATCGCGCGTCTCGCCCGCGAGCATATCAACCGGCTTCAGCAGGCCGGCAAGACGGTGAAGATCCTCTGCGTCGGCCGCAAGGGCTACGACATCCTGAAGCGCCAGTATGAAAAGCAGATCGTCGACCTCGTCGAATTGCGCGCGGTGAAGCAGATCGGCTACGCGAACGCCGACGAGATCGGCCAGCGCGTGATGGCGATGTTCGCGAATGGCGAATTCGATGTCGCGACGCTGTTCTACTCGCAGTTCCGGTCGGTCATCTCGCAGATCCCGACCGCGCAGCGTGTCATTCCGGCGGAAATTCCCGCCAGCGCTTCGCCCTCGATCGCGACCTATGATTACGAGCCGGACGAGGCGACGATCCTCTCCGCGCTCCTGCCGCGCAACATCTCCGTGCAGGTGTTCCGCGCGCTGCTCGAGAATGCGGCTTCCGAGCAGGGCGCGCGCATGAGCGCCATGGACAATGCCACTCGCAACGCGGGCGAGATGATCAAGAAGCAGACGCAGAAATACAACCGCACGCGTCAGGCGATGATCACGAAGGAACTGATCGAAATCATTTCCGGCGCGGAAGCGCTCTGAGCGGGAGACGAACATGGCCCTGACTCCGATCATGACGACTTCTGCGGTGGCCGGCGGCGGCCGCAACGGGCGCGTGTCGCTCGAAGGCGGCAAGCTGGTTCTGGGCATGAGCCTGCCGAAGGAGCTTCTGCCAGGCGGCCCGGATGGCATGAATCCGGAGCAGCTCTTCGCGATGGGTTGGGCCTCCTGTTACGGCCAGGCGATCATCGTTCTCGCCCCCAAGCATGGCGTGGACGGCCAGCGCGCGAATGTCACCTGCGAGGTCACGCTGAACAAGGATGAAGGCGGCGGCTTCGCGCTGAGCGCGGTGCTGAAATGTGCCATCCCGGGCGCGGAGCCCGACAAGGTGAAGGCGCTCATGGAAGAGGCCCACACCATCTGCCCCTATTCGAAGGCGACGCGCGGCCATGTGCCCGTGACGCTGCAGGTCATCTGATCAGGTTTGGACGAGGAACGGAAAAATGGCGAAGCCGAAGGGTCGTATTTCTCAGGTGATCGGCGCCGTCGTCGATGTGCAGTTCGACGGTCACCTCCCGGAAATTCTCAACGCGCTCGAGACGAAGAACCTCGGCAACCGTCTGGTTCTTGAAGTGGCGCAGCATCTCGGCGAGAACACCGTGCGTTGCATCGCGATGGACTCGACCGAAGGCCTCGTGCGCGGCCAGGACGTGACCGATACCGGTCAGCCGATCCTGGTTCCGGTGGGTGATGCCACGCTCGGCCGCATCATGAACGTGATCGGCGAGCCGGTGGACGAAGCCGGCCCGGTCGTGGGCGAGACCACCCGCGCCATCCACCAGCCGGCTCCTTCGTATTCGGAACAGTCGACGGAAGCGCAGATCCTCGAAACCGGCATCAAGGTGGTGGACCTGCTCGCGCCTTACGCGAAGGGCGGCAAGATCGGCCTGTTCGGCGGCGCCGGCGTGGGCAAGACCGTGCTGATCATGGAGCTGATCAACAACGTCGCGAAGGCCCATGGCGGCTATTCCGTCTTCGCCGGCGTGGGCGAGCGCACCCGCGAGGGCAACGACCTCTATCACGAAATGAACGAGTCGAACGTCAACAAGAACCCGAAGGAGCATGGCGGCTCTGCGGCGGGCTCGAAATGCGCGCTGGTCTATGGCCAGATGAACGAGCCGCCGGGCGCGCGCGCGCGCGTCGCGCTGACGGGCCTCACCGTCGCGGAGCACTTCCGCGATCAGGGGCAGGATGTGCTGTTCTTCGTGGACAATATCTTCCGCTTCACGCAGGCTGGCTCGGAAGTCTCGGCGCTGCTGGGCCGCATCCCTTCCGCGGTGGGCTATCAGCCGACGCTCGCGACCGATATGGGCGCGCTGCAGGAGCGCATCACCACCACCACCAAGGGCTCGATCACCTCGGTGCAGGCGATCTACGTGCCGGCGGACGACCTCACCGACCCGGCGCCGGCCACCTCCTTCGCCCACTTGGACGCAACGACCGTGCTCTCGCGCTCGATCGCCGAGAAGGGCATCTATCCGGCGGTGGACCCGCTCGATTCGACCTCGCGCATGCTCTCCCCGGCGATCGTCGGCGAGGAGCATTACAATGTGGCGCGCCAGGTTCAGTCGATCCTCCAGCGCTACAAGTCGCTGCAGGACATCATCGCGATCCTCGGCATGGACGAGCTCTCCGAGCAGGACAAGCTGACCGTGGCCCGCGCCCGCAAGATCGAGCGCTTCCTCTCGCAGCCCTTCCACGTGGCGGAAGTCTTCACCGGCTCGCCCGGCAAGCTCGTGAAGCTCTCGGACACGATCAAGGGCTTCAAGGGCCTTGTGGACGGCCAGTATGACCACCTCCCGGAAGCTTCCTTCTACATGGTCGGCACCATCGAGGAAGCGGTCGAGAAGGCGCAGCGGCTCGCGGCCGAGGCGGCGTAACCCATGGCCAGCTTCCATTTCGAACTTGTCTCCCCGGAGCGGGTTCTCTTCTCGGGTGATGTGAACTCGGTGGTCGTGCCGGCCGCCGAGGGTGACGTCACCGTGCTCGCGAACCATGCGCCGTTCATGTCGGCCGTTCGTCCGGGCGTCGTCACGGTCGATGGCGGCAGGCGGCTCTTCGTGCGCGGCGGCTTCCTCGATGTGAACGCGTCGGGCCTCACGCTGCTCGCCGAGCAGGCTGTCCCGGTCGAGGAAATCGACCGCGAGAAGGTTGCGGCGGAGATGAAGGCTGCGGAGGATGAACTCCGCGCCGCCACGACCGATGACGCCCGCGCGCTCGTTTCGGAGCGCATCGCGGCTCTGGGCACGATGATGGCGGCGGTCCGCAACTGAGCTTGCCCGGCCAAGCCTTCGGGCCCGCGCCGGAAAGGCTTCGGGCCCGCGCCGGAAAGGAAGGCCGCTCCGGGGCGACCTTTCCGGGGAGCGGTTGGCGAGCGCCGAAGCCGGATCCGGCGCTTCACTCCTCCGACAGGGCCATCAGGCTCGCATTGCCACCGGCCGCTGCAGAATTCACCGAGATGACCTGCTCGGTCGCAAAGCGCAGCAGGTAATTCGGCCCGCCCGCCTTGGGGCCGGTGCCGGAAAGGCCATGCCCGCCGAAGGGCTGCACGCCCACCACCGCGCCGATCATGTTGCGGTTGACGTAGATATTGCCGGTCTGGAGCCGGTTCGTGACCTTTTCGATATCGCTGTCGATGCGCGAATGCATGCCGAAGGTCAGGCCAAAGCCTGAGGCGTCAATCGCCTCGACCAGCCTCATGAGTTCACCCGCCTTGTAGCGCACGACATGCAGCACGGGCCCGAAGATTTCCTCGCCGAGATCTTCGACGCGCTGGAGTCCAAAAACATGCGGGGCGACATAGAGCCCCTGCGGGGCCTCGCCTGCATGGAGCACCTTCGCCTCGCGTTTCATCCTGGCGATATGCGCATCAAGCCGGTCCTTCGCCTCGGCATCGATCACCGGGCCGATATGGGTCTCCGGGCGGGTGGGATCACCGAGGCGGAGTTCCTTCGCGGCACCGACGATCATCTCGATCATGCGATCCGCTACATCCTCCTGCACGCAAAGCAGGCGAAGGGCCGAACAGCGCTGGCCTGCCGAGCGGAAGGCCGAGAGCACCACGTCATCCGCTACCTGTTCCGGCAAGGCCGTGGCATCCACGATCATCGCGTTGATGCCGCCCGTTTCCGCGATCAGCGGGATGATCGGACCTTCCTTCGCGGCGAGCGCGCGATTGATGCGGCGGGCGGTTTCTGTTGAGCCCGTGAACACCACGCCGGCAATGGCCGGGTGCTCCACGAGGGCGGCGCCAATGGCGCCATCGCCGAGCACGAGATGGAGGGCATCCTTCGGGATGCCGGCCTCATGCAGCAATTCGACCGCGAGCATGCCGATGAGCGGCGTCTGCTCGGCGGGTTTCGCGACCACCGTGTTGCCGGCCGCCAACGCCGCCGCGACCTGCCCGAGGAAGATCGCCAGCGGGAAATTCCAAGGCGCGATCGCCACGATCACCCCGCGCGGGCGATAGAGCAGGCGATTATCCTCGCCCGTCGGGCCGGGCAGGGCGATCGGTGCGCCCATCACGCGCTCCGCCTCATCCGCATAATAGCGCAGGAAATCGACCGCCTCACGAATTTCGGCGATGCAATCGTCGAGCGTCTTGCCCGCTTCACGCTGCAGCAGCGCGACAAGACGACCCGTCCTCGCTTCGAGCTTGTCAGCGGCGGCGCGCAGCAGGGCCGCGCGGTGGGATGCCTCCGTGCGGCCCCAGCGGTGGAAGCCCTCGCGGGCGGCCTCGATGGCCGCGCGCGCATCGGCCGGCATGGCGTTGAACACGCTGCCGATCAGCTTCCCATCGATCGGGGATTTCGCCTCCCGGGAGCCATGCTTCACCCCTTGTCCAGAGATCAGGCTCGCGGCCGTCGCGGAAGCGAAATCGCGCGCCTGGAGCAGCTTTTCGAGCGTTTCCGCATGGCCGAGTTCATAACCCCGGCTGTTCCTGCGGCCATCGGGGAACAGGGCTTCGGGCCGGGCGAGGCGCTTGTGCCGGGCGCGTTCCGGCGCACCGATGAGCGTGGCAGGGCGCGTCAGCAGTTTCGAAACGGGCACGTTGGAATCCGCTGCCTCATTCACGAAGGAGGAATTGGCTCCATTTTCCAGCAGGCGGCGCACGAGATAGGCGAGGAGATCGCGATGCCCGCCCACAGGCGCATAGACCCGGCAGGCCGCATCCGGGCTCTGCGCCAGCAACGCGGAATAGGCGGCCTCGCCCATGCCGTGCAGGCGCTGGAATTCGTAGCCCTCGGCATTGCCGGCCATCGCGCGGATCGTCGCGATGGTCAGGGCATTATGGGTTGCGAATTGCGGGTAAAGGCGAGGCCGGGCCTGCAGCATCGCCTTGGCGCAGGCCGCATAATTGAGGTCGGTCATCGCCTTGCGGGTAAAGACCGGGAAATCCGGCAGGCCGCGCTCCTGCGCGCGCTTCACTTCCGTATCCCAATAGGCGCCCTTCACGAGGCGCACCATGAAGCGGCGACCCGTGGCTTGCGCGAGTTGATCGAGCCAGGCGATGACCGCCCGGCCCCGTTTCTGGTAGGCCTGCACGGCGAGGCCGAGGCCATCCCAGCCCGCGAGTTTGGAATCCTGCGCCAGCTGCCGGAAGAGATCGAGCGAGAGTTCCAGGCGGTCCGCCTCTTCCGCATCGATGGTGAAGTTGAGGTCGAAGCTCTTGGCCTGCTCCGCGAGGGTCACCACGCGCGGGGTGAGCTCAGCCAGCACGGCCTCCTGATTGGTGGCCTCATAGCGCGGATGCAAGGCCGAGAGCTTCACGGAAATGCCGGGCCGATTGGGGAGGGCAGCATTGCCGGCCTTCGCCCCGATATGGCGGATGGCATCGGCATAGCTCTGGAAATAGCGTTCGGCATCCTCGGCTGTGCGCGCCCCTTCACCCAGCATGTCGAAGGAATAGCGGTAGCTGCGCGCCGCACCCGAACCTGCGCGGTTCAGCGCCTCGTCAATCGTCTGCCCCAGCACGAAATGGTTGCCCATCACCCGCATGGCCTGCCGCGCCGCCGTGCGGATGGTGGGCAGCCCGATGCGCTTCGCAAGGCTCGCGAGAATGCCGTCCGGCGTCTCGCCCGGCTGGATGATGCGCGCGCCAATGCCCAAAGCCCAGGCCGAGGCATTGATGAGCAGGGCATCCGATTTCGGCTGATGCTCGAGGAAGTTGCCCTGGCCCAGCTTGTCTTCGATCAGCTTGTCGGCGGTGGTCGAATCCGGCACGCGCAGCAGCGCTTCCGCGAGAACCATCAGCGCCAGCCCCTCCTTGGTGGAAAGGGAATATTCCTGCAGGATCTGTTCGATTCCGCCGATTCCGCCCTGCCCGGCGCGGATCGCCTCGATCAGCCGGGTGGCCTCCGCATCGATCTGGGGCTCGTGGGCGGGCGGCAGGCTGGCTTCCGCGAGCAGGACCCGGGCGAGAATTTCATCCTCCGGCGCGAAGGCAGCGCGGAAGGGTGCGGGGGTGGAGGTCTCGACGGTCTGGGCCATGGGGTCTCCCGGGAGTTCCATCTATTGGGTGATTTTCACAGCATAATCGAGAATTGAGGGTGTTTCCATATTGAAAAACTTCTTCAAATAGTGTTTTATGATCACAATTCACCTGTTGGAGAGTGAAAGTGACAACAGAGCTTGACCGTGCGGATCTGAAGATTCTCCGCGCCCTGCAGCGCGACGGGCGTCTCTCCACCGTGGCTCTGGCCGAGACCGTCGGGCTTTCACCCACCGCCACGACCGAGCGCGTGAAGCGCCTCACGCGCGAAGGATACATCAAGGGTTATCACGCGCATCTTGATCCGGGCATGCTGAATCGGGCGCTGCTGGTCTATGTGGAGGTGACCCTCGACAAGACCACGCCGGATGTTTTCGCGCGCTTTGCGCAGGCCGCGCGCTCCTCGCCGGAAATTCTCGAATGCCATCTGGTGGCTGGCGGGTTCGATTACCTCATCAAGACCCGCGTGAAGGACATGGAGGCGTATCGCCTTCTGCTCACGCAGACGATCCTGACCTTCCCCGGCGTCAAGGAATCGCGCTCCTATGCCGTGATGGAGGAGGTGAAGGCCGATCCGCATCTGCCGATCTGAGCTTGCCCCCGGAATGAAAAGAGCCGCCCCGGTGAGGGGGCGGCTCCTGTTCTGGCCGGAGAGGCGGGCCGAGATTACTCGGCCGCCTTGTCGCGCAATTCCGGCTGGTCGTTGCGCGTCTTCCACAGCGAGTAGAGCACGCCGCCGAGGATGAGCGCCAGCGTCACGCCCAGCGAGATCGCCGGGTTCAGCTTGCCGACCATCTCGTTCCAGAAGATCTTCAGGCCGATGAAGACCAGGATCATGGCGAGCGCATATTTGAGGTAGTGGAAGCGATGGACCATGGCCGCCAGCGCGAAATACAGCGCGCGGAGGCCGAGAATCGCCATGATATTCGCGGTGTAGACGATGAAGGTGTCGGTGGTGATGGCGAAGATCGCCGGCACCGAGTCAACCGCGAAGATCAGATCCGCAACGTTGATCACGACCAGCGCCAGAAAGAGCGGCGTGGCGAACAGCACGACCTTGCCGGTGGCCGGGTCGGGCTGGCGCACGAAGAACTTCTGGTCATGCAGCTTGTCGGTCACGCGCATGTGCTTGCGCATGAAGCGCACGACGGGGTTCTTCGATACATCGGGATCGCTTTCCGGAACCACGAGCATCTTGATGCCGGTGGCGATGAGGAAGGCGCCGAAGATGTAAAGCACCCAGGAATATTGCTGCACGAGGGCCGCGCCGAGCGCGATCATCAGGCCGCGGAGGACGATGACGGCCAGGATGCCCCAGACCAGCGCGCGATACTGGTATTTGCGCGGAACGGCGAAGAAGCCGAAGATCATCGAAATGACGAAGACGTTGTCGATGGACAGCGCTTTCTCGATGAAGAAGCCGGTGAAATAGGCGATGCCGGCATGCGTGCCGTCTTCGGTCACCAGGCGGCCGGTTTCATAGGCCCACCAGATATAGGCACCGAAGGCCATGGCGAAAGCGATGTAGAAAGCCGAAAGCCAGAGGCTTTCGGATACGCCCATCTCCTTGTCATCCTTGTGCCAGATGCCAAGATCGAAGGCGAGAAGAGCGATGATGATGGCAAGGAAGCCAAGCCACATCCAGACAGGCTTCCCGAGGAAGCCGCTCATCAAGAGTTCCATGTTGATTACCAGTTTGAGCCCGGAGAAACAAAAGTTCTCGGTTCCGACATCGCACGGGGCTTTGCCCGCGCCAGAGGGGCCCGGCACCGTGAGCGACAAATCGGCGCAACCGGAGCTGACGTCAAGGGCCTTTTCGAAAAAATTGCTGCACAGGCGCAACGAAGTTGAAGCTTGATTGATTTTACCCGCGCTTTTGCCCAGAGCAGGGCAGTTCTTGTTCCAGAGGATCGCAATGGGCGTTTCACTGCTTTCCGGGCCGGGCGATTACGACAAGGTTCGCTCGCGCTTTCGCTGGCCTGCGCTGGATCGGCTCAACATCGCCAGGGTCTGTTGCGATTCATGGGCCGAACGTGATCCCGGTCGCGCGGCCATCATCGAGGTTGGGCCGGATTTTGCCCTTTCCACACTCACTTATGGGGAAATGCGGCAGCAGGCCGAAAGGCTGGCCGCTTCCTTCGCGCGGGCCGGGCTCGGCCCGGGTGATCGCATCGCGATTTTCCTGCCGCAGGGGCGTTTCGTGCCCATCGCGCATATGGCGATCTACAAGCTGGGCGCGATTGCCGTGCCGCTGGCTGTTCTGTTCGGGCCCGAAGCCATCACCTACCGTGCTGCGGATGCCGGGGCGCGCCTTATCGTGACGGATCGCGCCGGCGCGGCCCGCCTCGCGGCGCTTCGCTCGGACATGCCGGCGGTCGAGACCATCCTTTCCATGGATGGCGAGGCGGACGGCGCGGTCTCGCTTGCGCGCTTCACGGAAGGGGTGCCCGAAGGCTTCCCGACCCGCGACACACATGCCGAAGACCCCGCCCTGATGATCTACACTTCCGGCACGACGGGGCACCCCAAGGGCGCGCTTCATGCGCATCGGGTGCTGATCGGCCATCTGCCGGGCGTCGAGATGCACCATGATTTCCTGCCGCAGCCCGGTGACCGGCTCTGGACGCCGGGCGATTGGGCCTGGGCGGGCGGATCGCTCAACGTGCTGCTGCCGGGCCTTTATCTCGGCGTGCCGGTGGTCGCCTGGGCCTTCCAGAAATTCGATCCCGAAGCCGCCTTTGCGATGATGGAACTCGCGGGCGTGCGCAATGCCTTCATACCGCCCACGGGCCTCAGGATGATGCGCAGCGTGGAAAAACCGCTCGAACGCTTTGGCCTCGCTCTCCGCACACTGGCTTCGGGCGGCGAATCGCTGGGCACGCCGACTTTCGACTGGGGGCGGGAAGTGCTGAAGCTGCCCATCAACGAATTCTACGGCCAGACCGAGTGCAACCTGGTGCTTTCCGCCTCGCGCGCCATGGGCGTCATGCGCCCGGGCATGATCGGCAAGCCCGTTCCGGGGCATTTCGTGGCGGTCATCCGCGAGGATGGCTCGATGTGTGATCCCGAGGAGCCGGGGCAGGTGGCGATCCGCCGTCCCGACCCCGTGATGTTCCTTGGCTACTGGAACAAGCCGGAAGCCACGAAGGAGAAATTCATCGGCGACTGGATGACCACCGGCGATCGCGGGTTCCGCGACGCCGAGGGGTATATCGGCTTTTTCGGCCGCGATGACGATGTCATCACCTCGGCGGGCTATCGCATCGGGCCGGTGGAGATCGAGGATTGCCTCATCCGGCACCCCTCGGTGGCGCTGGCCGCAGTGGTGGGCAAGCCGGACCCCTTGCGCACGGAGATCGTCACGGCCTTCCTCGTGCTGAAGCCGGGACAACAGCCGAGTCCGGCTCTTGCCGACGACATTCGGGAGCATGTGCGCAAGCGGCTTTCCGCGCATGAATATCCGCGCGAAATCCATTTCATCCACGAGATGCCGCTCACCACCACGGGCAAGGTGATCCGCCGCATCCTGCGCGATCGGCTGGCCTCAGCGGCCTGAGGGATTGGTCAGCGCCTTCCAGAAACCTTCGATAGTCTGGCGCGCCTCGCCCTGCGCGATGACGACCAGCCGCGTGCGCCGGTCGCGCGAGGGCCAGCGGGGGAGGCGCACGGGCGGATCGGCCACGGATTGCACGGCATGGATGAGCATGGGCCGTTCCGGGTCATCCGCCATGGCGACGAGGCCCTTGAGACGCAGGAGCTTCGGCCCGAGCATCAGGCGCATCGCCTCGCGGAAGACGGTAAGCTGCCCCTCGCTGACCGTCTGGGGCGAGACCAGCGCGAAGGCCTCGATCTCCGCTCCGTGCCGGTTGGGGTCATGCCCCGGCACATGGTCCGCTCCATGGCTCATGCCCTCATTCTCGCCAAGCCAGGCGACGAGATCGGCATCCTCCAGCCTTTCCGGGCGGAAGCGGAGGGTGGAGAGCGCCTCGGGCTGAAGGGCGGCTTGCGCTTCAAGCCAGGGTGCGAAGGGGTTCAGCGCCCGCGCCGCCGCGATGGTCGCCGCCTGCGCTTCCGGCGTGGCGATGTCCGTTTTCGAAAGGATGAGCGCATCGGCGAGCGCCGCCTGCCGCCGCGCCTCGGCATGAGCGCGAAGCGTCTCCGCGCCATGCACGGCGTCAACGAGCGTGAGCACGGAAGCGATGCGGAAGCGTTTCGAAAGATAGGGGTGCTGCAACACGGCCTGCAGGATCGGAAGCGGGTCGGCAAGGCCGGTCGTCTCGATCAACACGCGCCGAAAGAAGCGGATGCGATCATTGTCGCGGCGGCGGAGCAGATCCTCCAGGGTCGCCACGAGATCACCCCGGATGGTGCAGCAGAGGCAGCCCGCCGCCATCAGCAGCATGTCGCCCTGCACCTCCTCGATCAGCAGGTGATCCAGACCAACGGCGCCGAATTCATTGATGATCACGAGGGTATCGGCGAAGGCCGGGTCCTTCAGCCAGGCATTGAGGCGCGTGGTCTTTCCGGCACCGAGGAAGCCCGTGAGGATGGTGAGCGGGATGGGCTCCAGAGGATCGCGCGCGCTCACGGGGTCTTCGTCCTCACGGCTCTCTGGTGCCCAGGCGGATCTCGGCCGCAAGCGCCGCGAGGATCAAGGCCACGCCAATGGCCTGAACCGGGGTGAGAACCTCGCCGAGGAAAAGGCCGGCCATGGCGATGGCCATCACCGGCTCGAACAGGAACAGCAGCCCCGCGCGGTCGGCGCTGATCTTCTGCGCGGCCACGAGCTGCAGCCAATAGGCCAGCGCATAGGCGCCCATGGCCAGCGCCACGGCGACGGGGGCGATGCCGAGCGCGACGGCCGGGTTCGCCAGCCCGCCCTGCAGCCAAGCGAACAGGAAGGCGAGCGGCCCCATGAAGACCTGCGTCCAGAAGGCGTTCCGCAGCGGCGCATTCGGCACGTGGCTCGCGGTGATGAACAGGTAGGCACAGGCGAAAGCCCCACCCAGCGCGAAGAGCATGCCCTTCAGAGACAGCCCGGCGAGAGACGGGCCCACCGCCGTCACCAGGCCTGCGAAGGCCACGACGAACACGCCCATCTGCACCCGCGAGATGCCCCGGCCCTCGATGCGGGAGGCGAGCAGGATCACGAAGAGCGGAAACATGTAGAACAGCACCACGGCCATGGGCACTGGCAAATGATCGACCGAGGAGAGATAGAAGATCGCCGTCAGGCTCGCGCTGATCGAGAGGCGCAGGGTAGGGCCGGCCTCGCCGGGCAGGAGCCGCAGGCGCTCGCGCGCGAAAAAGGCGATGATCGCAAGAAGCGGCAGGAACCACACGGACCGCCAGGCGACGAGATCCGCACCCGGCATGCCCGCCTGCGAGGCCACGCGCGCGGCGGGAACATTCGCGCCATAGAGCGCGGCACTGATGAGCGCGAGGCCGGTGCCGATGCGGAGCGCGCGCCCGGCATCCCCGAGGAAGGTTGGTTTACTCACGGCTGGCGGCTGACATTGGCCGGGCGCTGCCGGGGGGGAGTCTGTGCCGTGGTTTTCGGCGTCTGATTGCTGGCATCAGCCTTGGCCTTGGGATTGGCCTTGGGATTGGGATTGGCCTTAGGATTGGGATTGGGATTGGCCTTGGATTTGGCCTTGGGATTGGCTTTTGGCCGGGGTGCGAGCTTCTTCCTGTCCGCAGCGGGAGCCACGGTCGTTGGGCGAGGGTTCGCCGGCGAGATCGCCGCCTGCGCGCCGGGGCTCTGGGTGCCGGCCTTCAGCTGGGCCGGTGCGGTGATCGCGCCGGGAAGCTGCAGCGGCGCGCCCGAGGCGCGCGGTTGTTGCGGCGCGAAGGCGGTTGCCTGCGGCCGCCCCGTCGGCACGCCCGGCCGGCGCGCCACGGCAGTGCTGCCCGGCGCGCGGCCGAGATAGACCGGGATCGGCTCGAAGGTCGCGCGCGGCCCGAGCTGGATCGAATTTCCCGAGCGCGAACCAACGGCCATGGATTCGGAGGGCGCGCGCTGCATCATCACCAGCGCGCTGGGATTGTCGATATGGGCCTGCACGATGGCGGCGCCGGTATCCTCGGCTTCACTCGCAGGGGCGGCACCCCGGCGGCAGATCTCCTGCCGCCGGTTGGGAGCGGTTGTTTCGAAGCTCGCGGTGAGCGTTTCGAGCGTGCGCCCGTTGGCCGCGCCCCAGCCGCGACCCGAATTGAAGCCGGCATCGAGCAGTTGCGCCGCCTTCAGCGTGCGATCCGCGCCATTCGAGGCTCCGAGAACCACGGCGATGAGCGTGCGGCCATTGCGCTGCGCCGCGCCCACGAGGTTGAAGCCCGAGGCGCAGATGAAGCCGGTCTTCATGCCCATCGCGCCGGAATAACGGCCCATCAGGCCGTTGGTGTTGTTGTAGACACGATTGCCGAGTTTCAGCGCGCCGATGCCCCAGAGATCGCTGTGTTCCGGGAATTCCGTCAGCAGCGCCCGGGCCAGAATGGCGAGATCCCGGGCGCTGGAATATTGCCGGTCATCCTCCCAGCCATGCGGGTTCACCCAGTTGCTTTCACGCATGCCGATGCGTCGCGCCTCGCGGTTCATCATCGCCGAGAAATTCTCGACCGAGCCGGCCACGCCCTCCGCGACGACCACCGCGATGTCATTCGCGGATTTCACCATCAGGAATTTGAGCGCGTTCTCGAGCGTGACTTCCTGGCCCGGCTTCACGCCGATCTTGGAAGGGCGCTGCCTGGAGGCGAGCGGGGAGACGACAAGCGGGGTGTCGAGCGTGATGGCGCCGGTCTTCACCGCGCGCAGGGCCACGTAGGCCGTCATCAGCTTGGTGGTGGAGGCCGGGTACCAGGGCCGCGTGGCGTTGTTCGCCTCGATCACCTCGCCGGAATCGGCATCGACCACGAGGGTCGGGACCATCGGGTTCTGCGCTTGGGCCGCGGCGGACATCAATCCAAGAGCGAGAATCGCAGGCCCGAGGCCAAGGCGCACGAAACGGGGAACAGAACAGACCGACATGATGCGACAACAAGACCCTGTGCGAAAAAGAGCCGGCGAACGGCTCTCGCGAGGCGCTTAAAGGCGGAACAAATCACTCCGCTTGATTCATAGGCCCAATTTCGGTTCGCGAACAGCGCGGAAACCGTACAAACGGCTTTCTGCTCACGAGAATATGGCGTTCCTCGGGCGGCTGTGCTTAAAGATCAGACGCAATTGGTATACCAATCATCATCATGCCGGGTCGCCCGGCTGGAACAGGCGCGCGGATCAGCGCGCCGAAAAGCACGCCCTGGAGGGATTCGCGCATGAGTGCTGCCATCATCGGCTGGGCCCACACCACCTTCGGCAAGAAGGAAGAGAGCCTTGAGGAACTGATCGTCACCGTTGCCCGTGAGGCGCTCGCCCATGCGGGGCTCGAGGCCGAGCGGGTCGACGAGATCTATCTCGGGCATTTCAACGCGGGCTTCTCGCCACAGGATTTCACGGCCTCGCTGGTCCTCCAGGCGGACCCCGCCTTGCGCTTCAAGCCGACGACGCGTGTCGAGAATGCCTGCGCCACCGGGTCGGCGGCGGTGCACCAGGCCGTGAAGGCGATTGCCGCGAAGGCCGCGAAGGTGACGCTCGTGGTGGGCGTCGAGCAGATGACGCGCACGCCCGGCCCGGAAATCGGCGCGAACCTGCTGAAGGCCTCCTACCTGCCGGAAGACGGCGATACGCCCGCGGGTTTCGCCGGCGTGTTCGGCAGAATCGCCGGCGGCTATTTCCAGCGCTATGGCGACCAATCGGATGCGCTGGCGAAGATCGCCGCGAAGAACCACAGGAACGGCGTGTCGAACCCCTATGCGCAGATGCGGAAGGACCTTGGATTCGAGTTCTGCCGCACCGAAAGCGACAGGAACCCCTTCGTCGCGGGGCCTCTGAAGCGCACGGATTGCTCTCTGGTCTCGGATGGCGCGGCGGCCCTGGTGATCGCCGATGTGGAAACCGCCATGCAGGCGAAGCGCGCCGTGATGCTGCGCAGCCTTGCCCATGCCCAGGATTTCCTGCCGATGTCCAGGCGCGACATTCTCGCCTTCGAGGGCTGCGCGATCGCCTGGAAGAAGGCTCTGGGGCAGGCGAAGCTCACGCTGGACGATCTCTCCTTTGTCGAGACGCATGATTGCTTCACCATTGCCGAGCTCATCGAATACGAGGCGATGGGCCTCGCAAAGCCCGGCGAGGGGAGCCGCGCCATCCTCGAAGGGTGGACCGAGAAGACCGGCAAGCTGCCGGTCAACCCTTCGGGCGGGTTGAAGGCCAAGGGCCACCCGATCGGCGCGACAGGCGTTTCCATGCACGCGCTGACGGCGATGCAGCTCTGCGGCGAGGCAGGCGACATGCAGATCAGCGATGCGAAGCTCGGCGGGATTTTCAACATGGGTGGTGCTGCGGTCGCGAATTACGTCTCGATTCTCGAACGCATCCGCTGACTTTACGCAAGATGACGAGCGCCTTCTCGCTGGCGCGGCGGCGCGCAGTGTTTGCCGCCGCCTCGACCGGCTACATCCTCAGCCAGTTCTATCGCTCCTTCCTGACGGTGGTGGTGGACGATCTAACGCGGGACCTCGCCATCGGCCCGAAGGAGTTCGGGGCGCTGGGAGCTGCCTGGTTCTTCGCCTTCGCGGCCTTGCAGATCCCGGTCGGGATCTGGCTCGATCGATATGGCCCGCGCCGGACGACCGTGGTGATGATGGCGCTGGCGGTGCTGGGGGCCGTGCTTTTCTCCCAGGCCACGAGCTTCTGGACGGCCGCGACCGGAATGGCGCTGATCGGTGCCGGCTGCGCGCCGATCCTCATGGGCGCTCTCTATTTCTTCGGCCGCACCGAAGAGCCGGGGCGTTTCGCGGCCCTCGCCTCGGTTTTCCTCGGGGTCGGTCTGCTGGGCGGGCTGCTCGCGGCGGCGCCGCTTGCCTATGTCGTCTCGCTCATCGGCTGGCGGATGGCCTTCCTGCTGATGGCGGGCGTAACCCTGGCCTCGCTGTTGCTGATCGCCTTCGTGATGCGTGATCCACCGGCTGCGGAGCAACCGGCCAAGGTCGGGTCGATGGTCGAGGCTTTTCTTGCCCTGCTGAAATCGCCGGGCATGGTTCCGATCCTCGCGATGAGCCTCGTCGCCACCGGTCCGGTCTGGACCGAGCGCTCGCTCTGGGTCGGACCATTCTTCGGCGAGGCGCATGGGCTCGAACCGCTCGCGCGCAGCCAGATCGCGCTGGCCATGGGCGTGGGCATGACCCTCTGCGCCCTTCTCGCCGGGCCGATTGCCGGGAAACTCGGCCAGCCGAAACATGTTTCCCTGACCGGAACATTGGTGGCGGCCAGCGGCTTCATGGCGCTCGCCTTCTGGCCCCTGGCGCCCTTGCCCCTCGCCATTCTCTTCACGATTCAGATCGGACTTTTCGGTGCGACCTATGCGGTGATGGTCGGCCATGCCCGTCTCTTCATGCCGGCTGACGTACTGGGGCGCGGCATCACGCTCGTGAACTTCATCAACATCCTCGGTACGGGGCTGATGCAATATGCTTCCGGGGCGATGGTCGCGCATTGGAAGGCGCAGGGCCTTACTGCCCCCGCCGTCTATTCCAACCTGCATCTGATGTTTGGATTGCTGATGCTGGCCGGTGCAATGTTCTACAGCTTCGCGCCGGCCAAGCCGAAGGGCTGATGCTCAGCCCTCGCCGGCTTCGCGGCGAATGAAGAGCAGCTTGTCGATGCGACGGCCATCCATGTCGACGATCTCGACACGCCAGGCGCCGAATTCCGCGATGTCGCCTTCGCGCGGAATGCGGCCGAAAATCTCCAGCGCCAGCCCCGCAACCGTATGGAAGCGCGCATCCGAAGGCACGGCGATGCCCAGTTCGGATTCGAGAGCGCTGATCTCGGTGCGGCCATCCACCAGCGAGCTGCCATCCGCCCGCTCGATGATCTGGCGGGTCTCGACCTCGTGCTCCTCCGGAATGTCGCCGGTGATCGCTTCGAGAACATCGGTCAGCGTCACCACACCCTCGAATGTGCCGAATTCGTCGAGCACGAAGGCGAAATGGTTGCGCTTCTCGCGGAAGAGCTCGATCACATCGAGCACCGAGGAGGTATCCGGCACGAAAACCGGCTCGCGCAGGGCCCCCTCGATATCGAAGGGCTTGCCTTCCAGAAGCTGGTCCAGCAGGTCCTTCTTGTGCACGAAGCCGAGCGGCTCATCGATGGAATTGCCCTTGGCGATGACCACGCGGCTATAGGGACACTGGCGCAGTTCGGCACGTGCCACCTTGGGGTCATCCGCGACATCGATCCAGTAGACCGCCGAACGGCGGGTCATGATCTGCGTCACCGGGCGTTCGGCAAGGCCGATCACCTCCTGCACCATCGCCTGCTCGGCCGGGTCGATGATGCCGGATTGCGTGCCCTCCTCGAGCATCGTCTCGACTTCCTCTTCCGTCACGCGGCTGTCGCGCTCCTGCCGGATGCGAAAGGTGCGCAGGATGAGCGCCGTCGAGGCCGAAAGCAGGTGCACGAAGGGGCGCGTCAGCGTCGCGACGAAGCCGAGCGGGCGCGCGACGCGAGCCGCGATGGCCTCGGGATGGGCCAGCGCGATGCGCTTCGGCACGAGTTCCCCCAGAACAATCGAAAGGAAGGTGATGCCCAGGATGACGATGCCGTAGCCGATCGGCTCGGCATAGGCGGCGATCACCGGGGTTTCCGAAAGCGCATCGCCGAGCTTCAGGCCGAGCGTCACGGTGCCGAAGGCGCCCGAGACGATGCCGACGAGCGTGATGCCGATCTGGACCGAGGAGAGGAAGCGCGACGGCTCCTGCGCGAGTTCGGCGGCTTTCCGCGCGCCGGTATCTCCCGCTTCCGCCATGGCCTCGAGACGAGCCTTCCGCGCGGAAACGATCGCCATCTCCGACAAGGAGAAGAAGCCGTTCAGCAGCGTGAGGCCCAGAACGACCAGAATTTCGAAGAATAACATTGGCTCGAAGCGTTGCGATTGCGCCCGGCTTGAAATGCCGGATTGCGCCTGTTCTTCACCATGAAGGCGGCGGAAAGTCCAGTCCGCAAGGCTTCTCAGGGCTCCACGCTGGCCCGTGCCACCACGGCAAGGGCATGCAGGCCACTCTCGAATTCCGCTGCAAGGAGCGCGTTTACCCGGCGGTGGCGTTCCACGCGCGAAAGACCATCGAAAGCTGCCGCGCGAATGATGACGCGATAATGCGTTTCCCCGCCCTCGCGCCAGCCCGAATGGCCGTGATGCTGGTGGCTTTCATCGATCACCTCGAGCGCGATCGGCTCCAGGCTCGACAGAAGGGAACGGATGCGGTCCTGCCTGCTCATGGGGCGCATGTAGCGCGTCGGGCCATGCGGGATCAAGCAGGCTTGCCATGCACGCAAGGGAATGTCTCGGTTTGAATTTCAGCGGGGCCAATGGATGGCATCGTCTCTCTCGCATCCCCCGCCATGGCGGGCTCGGGACCGGCCGCCACCTGCCTCAAGCAGCGTGCCGGGATATTCGACGGCGTCGCTTTGAAATGGTAATGAAGGCTCGCGAACCGGAATGGCGGCGGGGCACGGAGGTTTTTTCACATGAGCGCAAGATCATCTCTGCTCTCGCTTTGCGGTGGCGCATGGATCAGGGTCGCCGTGATCATCGTGTTCTCCTGGACTTCGGTCGTTTACCCGGTCCTCGCGGAAACCCCGCAGGCGGCCCCAGCGGACAAGACGACCACGGCAGGCACGCCCACAGCCGAACCTGTCGAGCCGGCGAAGCCTGTCTACAGCATCGGTGATCTCGAATATCTCCTGGCTCCGATCGCCCTGTTTCCCGATCCGCTCTTGGCGCTCACATTGCAGGCCGCCACATTCCCCACGCAGGTTGATGAAGCCGATCTGTGGATCGTGAACAATCCGAAGGCTGTGCAGCGGCGGGACTTCACGGAGATCGACGCCAAGGACTGGGACCCATCCGTTCAGGCGCTGTCGCGGTTTGCCGAAGTCATCGAGCTTCTTGCCCGCAACCTCGACTGGTCGCAGTCGGTTGGCATGGCCTTCGCCCTGCAGCCGGAGGATGTGGCGGCGACGATCCAGTTGCTGCGCGCGAAGGCCAGAGATCTTGGTAACCTCAAAACCACACCGCAGCAGGTTGTCACGGTTCGTGAGGAGAACAACCAGCCGATCATCTACATCGCGCCGGCCGATCCGGTGCGCATCTATGTGCCGTTCTATGATCCGGCCGCCGTGTTCGTTTCACCCGTGGCCGTGGCGCTTGCCTTCGGTGTAGGGGTGCTGGTCGGATCGAGCTGGAACAATCGCTGGGGCTGGAACAACCGCCGCTGGAACACGGTTTGGGTCTACCGGCCCGTATGGCATCCACCGCCGCCGAACTGGCGGCCTGGCCCTGGCCGCCCGGGCGTTCGTCCACCGGTCGCCTGGCGTCCCGACCGGCCCGGCGACCGCCCCTCGTTACCGAACCGGCCCGATCGGCCTAACCGCCCGGACAGGCCAAACGTGCGCCCGGACAGGCCAAACGTGCGGCCTGATAGACCAAACGTGCGGCCTGAGAGACCGTCAAGCCGGCCCCAGCGTCCGGAAACCCGCCCGAACCGTCCAGCCCGTCCGGAAACGCGCCCGCAGCGTCCCGAGACCCGGCCCGAGCGTCCCGCGGCCCGTCCGCAGCAGCGTCCTGCAGCACGTCCGCAGCAGCGTCCAGCGGCCCGGCCTGAGCGTCCCGCCGCCCGTCCGCAGCAGCGTCCCGCAGCACGTCCGCAGCAGCGTCCAGCGGCCCGGCCTGAGCGTCCCGCCGCCCGTCCGCAGCAGCGTCCAGCGGCCCGGCCTGAGCGTCCCGCAGCCCGTCCGCAACAGCGTCCTCCCGCGCGGCCACAGCCTCTCGACCGGACAAGGGGTTAGAGCGGAGTCCGATCTGACTGAATCAGACCTTCCGTTCTCATTTCTTGTTATTTCACGCATTTTCTTCGACCAACCGGTATCCGATGGTTCAGAAAATGCTCCAGTTTGACAGGCACGGCGAGGAAGGAGTGCAAGGCGGTGCATACGGAAGAAGCAGTGCGCCGCGTGAAGCTCATCGTCGACTTGTTGCTGGATGATGTGCGTATGGCTGTGACGGTTCATGTCACCATGGAGACCTTCAACGAGACCGTCCCTGCAGCACTTCGCAACACGTCCGCTGATCCTGCTTACACGTTCAACGCTATTCAGGACGCCCCCGCGTCAAAGGTTGCAATGGACGTCGCGCGCATCTTCGACGTGACAGAAAACGGACGATATCCGGCTGAGGAACAGGACAAGACATCTATTCCGGTGCTCGCGGCCCTGGGGATCAACGGTACCGACATCGATCCGCAGGTTTGGATTGATCGCGATCGGGACCGGGCTTTACGCTTCTGCCGTTGCTTGATCGCAGGTGTCGACAGGGAAGCCAGTGCCGGTTGAGCTGCCCGGTCAGGCTGCGCGACGCTTCAGGCGTGACCGACCGCCGGCGCCTTGAGCAGTCATGCGCGGCGCGGTGCGCGAAAGCCTGGTCCGTACCCGGCCAGGCGAGGTCGCTCATGTCCTTCGGGGCGATCCCGAAAGGCATGGCGTGGGTCCGTCCCAGAAATTCCGTTGGCAGCGATGGCTCACCCGCATCGGCCCGAACACGGGGCATCAAGCCGATGTCTCGAAACGCCGATCGGTTCCGCCCAGCGCCGAGGCCCTGCCCCGCGGCCCCGTCGATGAAGTCGAAGATCAGGCGCGGCAGACGCCGACGCGCAAGCTCAAACGCATCCTCGGTGCTCGGCAGGGTGCGGGAGGCATTGGACAGGCGCGCATCGGCCATGCTTGGAGCGTTTCTCAGCCGGGGAGCCTTTCGAGGTGCCGCACCTGCCGCCCGCTGCTCACCGCCTGCGCGGCATGGGCGATCGCATTGGTATCGATGCCGTGGTGGCGATAGAGCTCGGCGATGGTGCCGGTCTGGCCGAAATGCTCGACGCCGAGTGCCTTCACCCTGTGCCCCATCACCCCGCCAAGCCACGACAGCCCCACCGGATGGCCATCGACCACGGTGACGATACCGGTCTCGCGCGAGAGCGGCGCGAACAGCCGCTCGACATGGCTCATCGCCCCGGTATTGCCCCGCTGGCGCGCACGCTCCGCGGCCTGGTGGCCGGCATTGAGCCGGTCTGCCGATGTCACCGCCAGCAAGGCGACATCACGGCGATCTTCCGCGAGATACCCGGTCGCGGCAATTGCCTCGGGCGCCACGGCACCCTGATAGGCGATGACGACAGAACAATTCGGTCCGGGTGGCCGCAGCCAGTAAGCACCATTGACGACATCGCGGGCGAGTTCGGCGCTCATCTGCCTGAGCGGCTGCTCCACCGGGCGCGTCGAGAGGCGGAGATAGACAGAGCCGCCGGTCTGGTCGCGCAGCCAGGTGGTTTCATCCGGATCACCCTCACCATCGCGCTGCATGTAGTCGAACGAGAAGCGCAGGATGACCGCGAGTTCATCGACGAAAGCCGGCTCGAAGCTGCACAGGCCATCCTGCGCCATGCCGATAAGCGGCGTGCCGATGGATTGATGCGCTCCACCTTCCGGCGCGAGCGTGATGCCCGAAGGTGTCGCCACCAGCAGGAACCGCGCATCCTGATAGCAGGCATAGTTGAGCTGGTCCGCCGCGCGATAGATGAAGGGGTCATAGACTGTACCGATCGGCAGCAATCGTTCGCCGTTGATTGAATGACTGAGGCCAAGCGCCGAGAGCATGATCATCAGATTGGATTCTGCGATTCCAAGCTCGAAATGCTGGCCTTTGGGCGAAAAATCCCACGTATAGGTCGAGGGAATGCGTTCGGCCTTGAATAGATCGGCCATGTTCTCGCGCGCAAACAACCCGCGCCGGTTCACCCATGGCCCGAGATTGGTGGAGACGGTGACGTCCGGCGATGTGGTCACGATCCGGCTCGCCAGCGCAGTGTTCTCGCGGGCGATTTCGTTGAGGATCTGCCCGAAGCCCATCTGGGTCGAGAGCGGCTTGCCCCGTTCCGCAGGGCTCGGCAGGGTTTCCGGCACCGCGACAACGGGTGCGGCCAGGCGCCGCCTGCCCATCGAGAAGAACGGAGCCGATCTTGCCGCCGCCTCCAGCTCTGCCGCCGGGAGGCCGGCCCCCTCCCATTTCTCCCATTCCTGCCCCGGCCGGACTCCCATCGCGGCGCGGAAGCTCTCCATCTGGGCGGGCGTCATCAGGCCTGCATGATTGTCCTTGTGCCCGGCAAGGGGTAGCCCATGACCCTTGATGGTGTAGCAGATGAAAAGCGTCGGCCGGTCGTGCTGCGAGGCCTGATCGAAGGCATCCATCAGAGCGGACAGGTCATGCCCGCCGAGATTGCCCATCAGTTCGGACAGTTGGGCATCGCTGCGCGTTTCGATCAGCCTTGTTACCGGCCCCTGATCGCCAATGTCGTCAAGAAGGCGCTTCCGCCACGCCGCGCCGCCCTGGAAGGTGAGCGCGGAATAGAGCTGGTTCGGGCAGGTGTCGATCCAGCGGCGAAGGATCTCGCCGCCGGGTTCGCGGAAAGCCGCTTCCTGGAGCTTGCCATGCTTGACGATGACCACATCCCAACCGAAATTCGCGAACATCTGTTCGAATTTCTGCCAAAGCCCCTCGCGCACCACGGCATCGAGCGATTGTCGATTGTAGTCCACGATCCACCAGCAATTCCTGAGGCCGTGCTTCCAGCCCTCGATCAGGGCTTCGTAGATGTTGCCCTCATCCATCTCGGCATCGCCGACGAGCGCGACCATGCGGCCCTCGGGCCGTTCCTTCATCCAGCCATGCGCGCGCACGTAATCCTGCACGAGGCTGGAGAACAGCGTCTGCGCGACGCCCAGACCCACCGAGCCCGTGGAGAAGTCCACATCGTCGAAGTCCTTGGTTCTGCTGGGATAGCTCTGAACGCCCTTGAAGCCGCGGAAGTTCTTCATCTTCTCGACCGGAAGGTTTCCGGCAAGATACTGGATCGCGTGGAAGATGGGCGAGGCATGCGGCTTCACCGCCACCCGGTCCTGCGGCTTCAGAACCCTGAAATAGAGCGCGGTCATGATCGCGGCGAGCGAGGCCGATGAGGCCTGGTGGCCGCCCACTTTCACCTCGTCGCCGGGCCGGATGTGATTGGCGTGGTGGATCATCCAGGAAGCGAGCCAGAGCACCCGGCGTTCGATGGCAGTGAGAATGTGCAACTTGTCTTGAATGTCGGAGTCCATGCTGTCGAAGTCCATGCTTTCATCGTTCCCCGCCTGGCCACGCCCTGCGGTCTCTGCCGGATGGCAGCTTTTCAAAAGCTCTCGAGAACGATCTTGCCACGGGATTGCCCGCTTTCAATCAGCGCATGGGCGCGCCTGAGGTTTGCGGCGTTGATCGGGCCAAAGCGCTCGAAGAGGGTTGTCGGGAACCTGCCGAGATTCACCATAGCCGAGATTTCGTGGAGAATCGCGTGCTGATTGGCGATGTCCGAAGGCTCGAAAACCGACCGGGTGAACATCAACTCCCCGTGGAGCGAGACGCTCTTCCGCTCGAGCTTGCGGAAATCGGACAGGTCCGGATCATCAAGAAGGCAGGTCGTGCCCCAGTTCGTGGTGTAGCTTCTGACCACTGACCGCTATCGGGATTGGCCCGGGCGGTTGATGTCAGGCTGCCACAGCGGGCATGCTGACGAGGGGATGATCGCTCATTGTGGCCAGAGTTTCCAGTGTCATGT
>JADCBP010000011.1:107500-119908 GCA_020253445.1 Methylobacterium sp. | reverse complement strand
GCCGCCCTTGCGCAGAACCCGCCACCAAGGCGTCAACTCGGCCTGAGGAACGCCCCGCTGTCGACGCTCTTCGGCGGCTCTCGCCGCCATGTTCGCGAAAATCGCGGTCGAGACGGGACAAGCGACAGCCACTTTGTGGCGCCGTGCCAAAGCAGCGCGAAGATCATCGAGGGTGACGACCTCACCCGGCTCAATCCGTCGGATCAGCGCATCGACCTCCGCCGGACTGGAGACGACCATGGCCCCGCCCTTGGCCTCGGCATAGCCCGGAGCGCCAGGCGGAACGAGATGGATGATGTGCGGCTCCCGGCCGTTGTTCAGATGATCAACTGCGGACTTCTTTTTGGGCATCGCATCTCCTTTGTTTGCCGTTCGAGCCGCTACGCAGCTAGCGCAGGAACAGCGCAATGAGAATAAGACTAGTTTGTTCTTATTTTGTTCAATCCGGCAAGTCAGCGGCTACCCCCCAGCCGGCCTTGCTGGAGGTAGTGAAAAGGCCCCGCCAATACTGGCGGAGCCTTTCCGAGAACCGCGCGCCTCAGCCGATTACGATTTCGGTCGGCGCGCTGGCCTCCCGCTCGACGGCGCAGATGAAATACCCGAGCCGGTCGCAGCGGCGGAAGCCGGGCACGAGGGCGAGGACATCGTCCTCGCTGATCAGGGTCCAGACGAGAGCTTCCGGTTGCGCCCAGACATGGGCGGTCGCCTCATCCGAGGTGTCGAACAGGAGCCCGCCGAAGGGCGCGTCGGGGCGGGGATTGGCCTGAATGGGCTGGTAGGTCGCGGCCCAAGTGGCGAAGGCTTCCGAGTGCCGGCTCCCAAAGACGCTCGCCTGCGTCGCCGCGAGTTGCTCTTGCAGCGCGGCGATGGCGGCGCCGAGATGGCCGACGAGGCCGATCGGGTCGAGCCCGGCGAGGAGCGGCGTGGCGCGCGCGGTCGCGGCGGCGATGGCCGCCGGACAGGCGTCGGGGGCCAGCCCGATGGCGGGGATGCCGCCATAGGCGAGCGTGCGGTTGAGTTCGTCGATGTGGTGCTGGATGTCCTCGGCGTCGGTGCGCAGATCGGCGAGGTTGTCGAGCCAGGCCTCGCGGGTCGCCTCGTCGAGCGTGCTGAAATCGGTGATGGCAATCGGGGTCGTCATGGTCAGTCCTCAAATGAATTCGTTTGAAAGGGGGCGCCGCCCGGCAGGAGCCGGGCGGCGGGTCTCGGGTCAGGCGCGGGACCAGATCAGGTCGTATTCGCCGTCCACCTCGACGAGGTTCGCGTAGATGGGCGCGGCGAAGCTGGGGTCGTCGAGCTTCACGCTGACATAGTCGCGCCCGCTCTTGCTCTTGCGGACCCAGCCCGCGCCGATATCTACCTTGCCGGCGCTGATGCGGAAGTCGGGGCCGGTTTCGCCATTCTTCTCGACCGGGGTGATCGCCACCTTGGCCTTGAGGCCGAGGGTCTGGATCTGGCCGTTATAGGCGTTGTCGCTCTTGGTGAAGGTTCCGATGGTCGCCATTGTCAGTGTCTCCTTTGGTTTTGAGAGCCGCACCCTTGCGGCCTCGATGGACCCGACAGGGGCCGACCCGGCGACTGCCGCACCCGAAGGGCGAAGCGGAGCGGCAGATGGCGTGGGCGCTGTTTTTTGAAGCGAAGCGGCGCGAGGAAGCCGGCCAGAGGCCGGCGGGGACAAAACTGCGCCAACGCCATTGCGGTGACAGGCGACGGCGTCGGCCATGGTCCATCGATCAAGAGGCCGCTGGGCTGCGGGTCTTCTGCCGTTCAAGGAGACACCGGCGCACTGTCGGACCAATCCTGTCTGGCGACAGGCCAACGGCGCTGAGATCAACGAGGCCTTGGGGATCGAGGCGGTCACCGCCCCGTCGAGCCGCGAAACCGCGCACGGCCTGCCATCGGCCCGCTCGGGTCACAGGCGCGGTTGGGTTCGCGGACCTGAAGAGCAGCGTCGTGCCCTGCGTGAGGTTCACGTCACCCCGACCACGCGACCAACCCGAACCTTGGCGCGGCAATGGACGGCTCCGGGTGATCGGTCACGCCTGACCCGAGACCCGCGCCGCGCCTGCCGCTGCCCGATCAATCCTCAGGACCATGACGGCCCGGTTGGGACCGGATTGGCGAGCGGACGGAAGTGGATGAAGAGATGCTGGCCGCACTGGGCCGCGAGATGTTCCCCGACGCGGAGGGCATCAGAGAAATCAGCAAAGCGTTGACCGTGCCGCTGGTCCGGCTCGATGATCTCCCAGTCCGCGCCGCGATTGAAAATCCAAATCGCCACGATGTGCCTCCTCGAAGGCTTATGGCGGCGCGCGCGGTTCATGCGCCTGACACAAGAAAGCCGCCCGAGGGGGCGGCTTTCGAAGGCTACTGGCAAGCAAGGCCGTCAGTCGTTCTTGCGCCGACCGAAGAGCTTGGCGAGCCCTTGCAGGAGGAAGCCGACGACGAGGAGCGCGATGGGCGCGACGATGCCGAGACCAATAACGACGCCGAACGCATCCGGGCTCTTGAGAGTGCCCGAGATGAGAACGGCCAGGATCATGACGATGATGGGATAGGCCATGGGGAATGTCCTTCGTGGGAGGGGAAACGGCGGCGCGCCGAAGCGCGCCGCCTGAGATCCGTCAGGCCGCTTGTTCGAAGGCAGGCTCGTCAGACAGAGCCGTCTCGTCCTCGATCTCGTCGGCCTCCTCGCCGGCCTCCTCCTCGGCTTCCGGAGCCTCTTCCCATGGTGGGGTAGCCTCGACGGGGCCTTCCGCCGTCACGGCGGGGAACAGCATCGCGCCGGGGAGCCAGTCGCGGCCCTTGAGGTCATAGTCAGGGGCCTCATCGGGCGCGGCCTTCGTGCGCTCGAAATGCTTCACCAAGGCCTCGACGAGACCCGCCTTGGAATAGTCCTTGAGCGCGCCCATGCGGATCGACGCGCCGCTTTCCTTCGCGATTTCGACAAGCTGGTCCTTGCGGCGTTTCGAGAGAAAGGCCGCGTCCGGTCGCCAATGGCGGCGCATATCGATCCCGAGATCATCAGCCACCGCATTGAACAGGGACCGGCCCCGGTAAAGGCTGTCGAGCGAGCCTTGGCCGAAGGTCAGCACGGTCAGGAGCGTGTGAAGCCGCTCCAGTTCGGGGTCAGGCATCGCCTTCACCGCTTCATAGACCTTCGCCGGGTCCTTGGTTTGGGACGCGAGCCATTCCCAATCCCCGCGCGCCGCGCGGCCATAGCCCTTCTCCATCGCGCGGAACGGCGCGGCAAAGGCCACGCATTCCGCCTCGATGCGCTGGAAGGTGGCCGGGGCTTCCTCCTCCTCGAACGCCCCAAGGGCCGGATGCGGGTCGAGCGTCACCCGGCCCGTCCAGTCGCTGGCGTTCAGCATCTGGACGACCGCGATCTCGCGCGCCTTGCGTGGGTTTTCGAGCAACGCCGCCATGACGGCGAGGCTCTTATGAGCCGAAAGGTTGCGCACCACGGGCGCGACATATTCGGCCTGAACCTTGGGCTTGGCGGGGGCGCGGGTCGCCTCGACCACGTCAGGGCGAACGGGGCGCTTGGCGAGGTTTTCCCGAACCTCGACGCGGCCCGTCGGGGTCATGTGAATGACCACGCCTGCCGCCTCGCCCTCGGTCGCTTGCCTGAACTGCCACCATTGGGCATAGGGCGCGCGGATCACCTCCACCCAGCGGCCTTCCGCCTCGTGGCGGGCGACGAGCGCGGCAACGGCCTCCTCCTGCAAGCGCAGGAACTGCTCGACATCATCGAAGAGGGTCTCGGCCTCATCGGCAAAGAGGTCAGTCGTGACGGTTCCGGTATAGGCCTCGGGCGGGAAGATGGCTTCCGCCCGGCTCGGCTTCTCGCCCGCGAGCATGTCGCGGATGGTCTCGGGTTCGGCCTCCCAACGCTCGCCGGAGAGACGCTCCAGCACGGCGCGCTGCTGGTCGCTCGTCCCCAAGGTCAGGGCCTCGGCGCAACCGAGGGACAAATCCCCGGCGCGGACCTGCTCCTTGGCCTCCTCGCAGAGCGAGGCCAAGGCCAAGCGGCGTTTGACGGTCAGAACCGACACGCCTGCCTTGGCGGCGACATCCTCCAAGGATGCGCCCCCGGCCAGAAGGCGAGCGAAGGCCTCGGCTTCATCGAGCGGGGCCAAGGCCTCGCGCTGAATGTTCTCGACTGTTGCGAGCCGGAGCGTGTCGTCATCGGACAGCCCCGTCCGCACCTCGACGGGAATGGGCGCGTCTTTTGGCCAGTCGCCGCGCTCGGCGAGAAGCGAGAGCGCCCGGAAGCGGCGCGCCCCGGAAATGATCTCGAACTTCTTGCCCTTCTTGCGGACAACGAGGTTCTGCAGAAGCCCGTCTGTCTGGATGGAGGCGGCAAGCCCCGCCAAGGCGGCTTCATCCATCGCTTTGCGCGGATTGGCCGGGGGCGGCACGAGTTGGGAAAGGGTCATAGTCTCGATGGTCATGGTCTGTCTCCTTGGATAGCTTGGGTTTCACGAAAAGCCCGCCCGTCCCTGCCGGAGACGGGCGGGACGGGTCAGGCGCGGATGCGCCCGAAGCGGTTGGCCTCGGCGGCGTAGGCCGTCAGGGTCTTGGTTGCCCGGAAATGCAGGTCGCGCTCGACGGCGAGCCCGCCGGGGCCGCGCACGGTCTCGAGTTCCGACAGGCGCACGCTTCCGAGTTCGGGGCATCCGAAACCGAGATCGCAGAGCCCGAAGGCGATGTCCTCGTCTTCCGGGTCGAGCTCGGACAGAAGCCAGGTCGCGGCTCCCCACGGGGTGAAGAGCTTCACGACCGGGAACACGTCCGGCGTGTTCCCGTCCTCGGCGATGGCCTCTGCGGCGGCGCGGCCATTCGCCAACATCCGCACCTTTTGTTCGGGAGTCAGGAGCGCCATGGTCAGGCCCTCCGTCCGTCATGGTCGGTCAGGACCATGTCCGTGGTCACCGCCACGAACAGCGGCGACAGGACATAATCCGCCTCGTCCCGCGTCACGGCGACGATGGCGGCGCTCGGCCGCCCGTCGACGAAGCACGAAAACAGCGCGAAATTGCTGAAATCCCCGCTCGAAAGCGCATCGAACGCCTCCCGATGGGCCGGGGTGATATGGGTCTTGGTCATGATGCTCCTCCTCGATTTTGCGCGAGCAAGCCCGCGCGCTTGCTCGCCTGCCTCGCGGCGAGCAGCGGGGGAGGACGGGTCAAGGCCGAGGGGGGACCACCCGGCCTGCAGGGAGCGTCAGCGACTGAAGGCTGGGGGATCGCGCCTTGACGCGGCCGGGGGTAAGGCCCCCGGGATCAAGTGCCCGTGAGGGACCGCAATGCGAGCCGTTCTTCGGGGCGTTGCGGGGCCATGCCCCGCAGAAGGGGTGGCGGAAGACCGGGAAATCGGGCTGGAGCCCAGGGGAAGGCGTTCCCCATGAATGATGATCGGCAGAGCGGATCAGGACTTTTCGTTGTTCATGACGTCGTCGAGATGACGCAACTCACTTGCTGTCCGTCGAGCTTTTCGGATTTCTCTGGTGAGTTTCGCGACCGCTTGCGGGTGAACCTGTTCCGCACCGTTGAAGGCCCAGATGGCGACACGAGTCACGGCGTGCAGGGCTTCCAGCGCCATGTCGAGAAGATGGGTGTCGACATGAGCTTTGCTCATTTCCCGTTTGCGTTTTTCTCCAAACCAAGCGGGATTGCGGATGAACACTGCGCTTTCGTCAGAGAAGAGTGGCGCGCCATGAAAAAGAGCGTGCCGATACGCGACAAGGTCTTCGACTGCCTTCGCGGTCTCGGAGATAAGTCGGTTGGCATCCGCGCTGAGATCGGATCGAGGTTCTCCAAGATCTCGGACCCATTCGCTGATTGATGCTTTATCTGTCGAGGGCCGCTGTCCCTCAACAAGTTCGCCATTCAGTCGCCAAAGCGCCATTTCGAAATAATGTTCAAACGTCGTCCATCGCACCGCGAAGGCGCCAAGGCGAAGCAGGACCTCGGCCGGTAAGCCGCGCTGCTGCAGGTCGCGCAAATTTTCATCGGTGTTCATCACGAGAATTGAAGCACGCCGAATGCGTAAGGCGAAGCATATAGAGCGCAATGCCGTCTGGTTCCGGAAACTGGTTGAGGCGCCGCACATTTGGCGCGACGCCTCTTCATGCCGCTAGCGAGCGACGCGATATCGTCCCTGCCGGAAGGTCCAGCGGCGACCATCGACCAGCAGGTCGCGCCAGCCATTCGACGAGGTCCGCGCCGGCTTCACCTCGCTTGCGAGGATGTCGGCAAGCGATCTCGGCCGCTGGCTGGTCAGGTCGAAGATGAACATGGCGCAGCCCCGGCTGCCGCAATGGAACGGGTGCAGGAGCTGGACAATGACTTCCGGCCGGCCGTCGCGGTTGAGGTCGACCATCTGGAACTCGAGATGGGCCGGGACGCCGTCGGATTCCTCGGCGGCGCGCATGTCGTCGGCAAGGGCCTCGACCACGCGAGCTTGGACGTCGAGGGGGGCTTGATGCGAGCCGGCAAGCGCCGGGAGTGCGAGAGCCGACAAGGCGAGAAGGGCTGGAAGCGGTTTCATGGGCTTGGTCTCCGTGTCGGGCCGCCCCATGCGGCCAATCGACGGCAAGGAGAGGCCTGCGACCGGGCCGATCGCGCACCCGAAGGGCCGGAACAGCGTGGAGGACGGCGCCAGCCGTTGCGCGGCCGGCGGAGCGGGCAATAACCGCGGGCCTCGATTGCTTCATGGGGCTCTCCAGCTGGTGGCCATAGCCTGAAATCGGGTCCTTGGCTCTGACCGGTTCGGCGCAAAAATGGCTGCCCTGCCCAGGAATGCGAGCAATTCAGCTTTACTGTGCATGGCGCTTTCCGTCTCGTAGATGCCTTCTCTGGAAGCATGCGGGCTCAGAAGATGAATGACGATGATTTGGACCAGGATTTTGACGATGGCGCTCCGGAATACGCAGACCCGGGAACAGTCTCGCCGTGGGCTTTGCCCGAAGCGCTCTGCCGCTTGCGCTTCCTGGGCGATGATATGTACTTGCGAATGCAGACAACGAACATCGGTGTCGTTGATCAGTTCATTATGCGGTTGGAGACAGACGCTCTATCGAAGCTCTACGAGGAGGGCGGCCGCGACATGGAGCTCGGGATCTTCCTCTCTGCGCAGTCGCAGATGTGGATTTTTGCGATCTATGAGCTGCTGCGCACGTGGCGAGAACGAGCACGAGGCGCACTTGAACTATTGCGCAAAGGCACTTTGAACGACCGAATCGCGGCACTTCGAGCAGATAAGGGATTTCGTCATCACGGCGAAGAGGCGCTCGCAGATCAGCTTCAGGCCCTCGCAGACGATTCTGCGATAGCGACCGAATTGGAGGATCATCTTCGACGCATCTACATTCCTTATGCCAGATTGGATCATCTGCGCGTGGCCTTGGCCAAGCATGAGGTAAAGGGCAAGCGAGGTGCGCTTGCGTCTGCACCAGGCTACGGCCGCTACAACGCTGGTTGTGGGGCTCTCGACTACCAGATCGAAGTTGGGCGGACGATCCTTGGCACCATCAATCGTCGCGATATTGCCGATGAGTTCCGCGCGATGTGGAATGGAGAAGCCCCTAGTCTGACGGACATCGAGGATTTTAAGGTGTTCATGAAAGGCGTCGACGACAAGGACATGCCTGATTTTGGTGATTTCTGACGCTTTGAAGAAGGCCGCCCTTAGGCGGCCTCCTCCAGCTCGTCAGTTTCGCGAGCCTTCTCCGCCGGCTGCAAGGCGTCGAGGTAGTCGACGGCCTGGGAGGCCTTGGACGCGGCGGTGAAGATCGCCTTCTTGTCGGCTTTCAGGACGGTCAGCCAGTGGCTGATATAGGCGGCATGGTCGGGACGCGGGGTGTTGGCGATTCCGAGATCGGCGCAGAGGAAGGCGGCACCCAGTTCGGCGACGAGTTCTTCCATGGCATAGGCGTCATCGCCGAAGCGCTTGCCGAATTCCCGGTCGCAGCGGGTCTTGATGCCCGTCCAGTGGGTCAGTTCGTGCAGGAGCGTCGAGTAGAGGCACTCAGTCGCCGACGAGGTCGCAGACCCGACGAAGCGGGACCGGTCGGGCATATGGATCGTATCCGTCAGAGGGCGGTAGAAGGCGCCTTCGCCACCGAAGGCGACGCGGGCGCCGGTCGCGGTGACATAGGCCTCGACCTGGCTCAGCACCTCGGCCGGATTGGCGGGTGCTGCCGGCTCGGAAGCCACGAAGCCGTCCACCTGGTTGGCGTTGAAGACGTAGCTCGCCTTGGCGATCAGGCGTCGACCGCGTTCGGTCTCGCCGGTCTCCGGGTTGGTCTCGTCGACCGCGAGCTCCTTGAAGAAGACGACGAGGGAGGATTTCTCGCCCTTGCGGACCTGCGCGCCCTTTTCCTGCCATTGGCGGTAGGTGCCCCAGAGGCCCGTGGTGAAGCCCCGGGCTTCGGCGGCGGCCCAGAGGGCGAGGACATTGACGCCCCGGTAGCGCTTGCCGGTGAGGGCATTCATGGGGCGGGTATGGGTGACGCCGTGGCGGTGCCAGGGCATGTCCCATTGGCCGGCGCCGGCCTCGATGGCCGAGATGATCGTATCGGTGACCTGGGTGTAGACGTCGCGAGAGAGGGAAGCGTTCATGGCGGTTCTCCTTCCGGTTCTTGCCGGAGGCCCGCGCCCATCGCGGCCTTCCGACGGCGACCGAAAGGCCCCGGCCAGTCCGGAACCCCGCACCCGAAGGGCTGGAACAACGAGGAGGACGGCGGCAGCCCGGTTTGTTGCTCCGCGAGGAGGCCGAAGGCCGGGGAGGAAACCGGGATGTCCGCCGTTGCGGGGTCTGGCGCCGAGGGCCAGGTTCGCCCGCTCGGACAGGCCCGCATGGGGTGGTCATCTTGAACCGGAAGGATGTCGCTGAACGACAATCCCTACCTGAGACGACATCAGAAGAACCGTCGACGCATTGTCAGCGGGCAGGTGGTCCAAGATCGCGTTCATGAACCGTTGACGGCGCGCGATCCTGCCGCCTCGACCTGTCACGGGAACGCGCTAATCTTTTCGCCAATGGCCGAAAAAGGGGGATGACCTGACAGAAACGCGGCCGGAAGGGAGCCGCGCATGTCTGAAGAGAAAGGAAAGTCGGGCGGGTTTTTCTCGAAGCTCTTCAAGAGCCTCGACACGGCGTTCAACGCGCCACCGGCTGCCGAAAAGCCTGCCGAACCGCCCAAGGCCGCGCCGGCCCCGGCAAAGCCAGAGCCGACCGTCATCTTGCGGCCCATGCCCGATGCCGAAGAGCTGGAGCGCATCCCCAAGCCGGTCCGCAGCTATTGGCTGATCCTCCAGCGCATTCCGATCATGGAGGATACGCGGTCGTATTACCTGGGCTGCCTTCGGCGGAACGAGGTGGCAGAGGTCAAGCAATGGCTTGAGCTGAAATATCTCCCGCAATTGCCGAAGGCGATGCGGGATGAACTCGAGCAGGTCGGCGGCGGTGCACGCTGGGCCAGCTTCAAGGAGATGGACGAAGCCGGCCTCTTTCCGGAACGGGGCAAGCGTTACGAAGGCCAGGTCACCCTCGGCGAGACGGATAGTCCCGATGGCCGGCTGTTTGACATTGTTTTTAGCGGCGACGGGCATCTATTGACGGTCGCCCCGACCGGCGCGGGCAAGACGCAGATCCACGTCCTGCCGGCGGTTTTTCAGTATGCAGGTCCGATTGTCGCCCTTGATCCGAAGGGCGAGGTGTACCGGGAGCTCGCCTGGATTAGGCGCCAGAGCGGGAATGTGTACCCTTGGGCGCCGTTCGAAGACGACATCAAGAGCGCCTGCTTCAATCCGCTCGACTTTGTTCTCGAGTGGGAAGATGCGCTCGACATGGCGGACATGATGGTTCCACTCGGGGGCGAACGTGACGCCTTCTGGAACACTTCGACGCGGCGCCTGCTCGCAGGCGTGATCTGGTACGTCGCGCGCTACGAGGATGAGGGCCAGCGAAACCTCCAGCGGGTTTATGACCTCGTCGTGAACCCGAAGGCGCCGGTTTCACCTGCGCAATTCACCGAACAGGGAGAGGTCGTGCTCCGCGGCCATGTTCTTCGTGAGCTCATGGACCTGACACAGGACCCGGTCCTGAAGAACCCGGCGGATTCGCTGGCGAGCCTGATGACGACGGACAACATGCTGACGTCCTTCGTCACGATCGCGGAGAACCAGCTGTCGCACTGGGCCTCCCCGCGTATCGCCGCCGTCACGCAGTCAACCACGCCCGGCTTCCATCCCCGCGTGATCTGGGAGGAAGCGCGGATGCAGGATGTGGCGATCGCCAACGGGGTCGGCCAGCATGTCGGACGCAACGGCCGTGGGCTGAAACATTCGGTGTTCCTCATCATCCCGCCGCATCGGATCGCGACCTTCGCGCCGGTGCTGCGCGTCATCATCGGCGTGATGATCAAGGAAATGATCGCCGTTGCGCACACGGCACATGGCCAAGACAAGGACCTCGCCCGGTATCCGACCGACCCGGTGATGTTCCTCCTCGACGAGCTGCCGCAGCTTGGCCATCTCGACCAGATCGAGAACGCGATCACGATCGTTCGCTCGGCCCGCATCCGGCTTTGGCTGTTCGCTCAGGATCTGGATCAGATGCAGAAGACCTACCCGAAATGGACGTCGATGGTCTCGAACTGCCGGGCCAAGATGTTTTACGGCATCAACGATTTGGCCACGGCGGAGCACATCTCGAAATTCATCGGCGATACGAAGGAGCTCTTTTCGGACCGGGATCGGCACCTCATCAAGCCGCATGAGCTGCTCGGACCTGACATGGCCGGACAGCAGATCATTCTGGTGAGTGGCCTAAGGGCGATCCGGGCACGCGGCATACAGTTCCGCCATGAGCCCGGCATGCAGAAGCACATGCAGGAACACCGCGACGATCACGCGTTGCCAGATTGGGATGAGCCGGAAACCTCCTCCGAGGATGAAACCTGACGAATTCGGACAGCCGCCGCCGCTGAACCACCGGCTGGGTCGGGCGCTCGTTGGTTACGGCGCTGGCGCGCCCTTCCTTGCGAAGGCGCCCCTAAGCGCATCGGCGAGCCTTCGGCGGGCTTCCGGCGAGAGCGTGTCGAGGTTTTGGCGCCGCCAGGCGACCGCCGGGAGATCCGCCGCCGTCGTCAAGCCGACGGCGTTCCAGTCCGCGTTACCCTCCTCAATGCCGATCAGGAAGGCGCGATGGGCCTCCGGCATGTCGCCGGTGACGCGCTCGATCATGGCTTCGCGCGCCGCTTCGAGTTCCGCGAGCGGGACCGGTTCCGCGGTCATGCCAACGAAAGCGCGTGCGAATTCCAGGGCAAGGTCCTTGCGCCGTGGCGCCAGGACTTCCGCCATGGGGCGGGTATGGCTGACGAGATAGACGAGGAAGGCGCGACGGAGATCGTCGCCGATGCCTTCCTGGGCCAGGAGATCGCGAACGTCGAACAGATCGCGCGGGTGCTGCCGATCGAGCGCGGCGACGAGCTTGCCGGCGTAGAGATCGGCGAAGGACACGATCTGTGCGGAGGCGAAGCCGAATCTGGCTTCGACGGCCGGGGTCACGCTCCGGAGCTCCGGCGGGAAGACGCATCCGCGCAAAACCGGGGTGACCTCGACCTTGATCTGGGCGTCCCGGCGCTGAACGGTCAGCTTGGTCGTCACGCTCTCGCGGGCAAGCAGCACTTCGGTGACGTGGGCACCCGCGAGGCCATCACGGATGCGGGCGGCGAGTCGCTTCATGGCCGCATGGATGCCGGCGAGAGATTCCGGCCGACCCGCGACCGGCAAGTAGGTCAGGTCGATATCGACGGAGAGCCGGGGTAGGTCGCGCAGAAACAGGTTGATGGCGGTGCCGCCCTTCAACGCGAAATCCGGCTCAGCCGCCACGAAGGGCAGAACCTCGACGAGCAGCGCGACCTGGGCGGCGTAGCGATCAGACAGTGCCACCGAGATCCTCCGGAACCGTGATCAGATAGGTCGGGTCGAGCTTGCCGCCTTTCACGAGCATGCGTTTGCCGCTGCCGAGCGGCACGCGCGAGCGATCGATATGCGTGAGCCATGGCGGACGATGGCGGTCGGCGAACCAGAAGAACAGCCGCTTCACCTTCACGCTCCGGCAGTCCTCAAGCAGCTTCTGGAGCCGGCGCGGGCTCAAGGTCCGCAGGCCCTCGGCAATCATGTCGACGTTATGGAAGGTCTCCCGGGTTGGAAGCTCGTCGAGCAATTCAAGGAAAGCCCGCTCGGGCGTCGAGACCGTCAGCGGCCATTCCGCATGGGTGAAATGCTCGCGCAAGGCGCCGGACTGAAGGAGGTCCACACGCTGTCCGCTGTTCGCGACGATGTCGAAGGCGAGGCTGGTGAGCCCCTTCGAAACGGGGTCGGACCGGAAGAG
>JADCBP010000011.1:0-100000 GCA_020253445.1 Methylobacterium sp. | reverse complement strand
TGGCTGATCCATTCTCGAAGCTCGTGGTGCGCATGGTGCCAGAGAATGTCTCGCTGCTCGCACGGCAGGATGCGGTGCTCAATCCGTACGCGGTCGAGGAGCGGATCTTCCTTTCCCGTTCCATGCAGGCGACCGTGCAGACCTTGCGCCAGCAGGGCGCGAACCCGAGGCAGATCCAGGAGATCATCTCCGCGCTCACGCGGAACGGGCGCGCCAACAACCTTGATGGCAACCGCATCCTCAAGCTCACGCTGCAGGCGCAGGAGCCACGCGGCGCGAAGGAGCTGATGCGGGTCGATCTCTTCGCGGATGAAGAGATGATCGCCTCGACCGGCCGGCGCGATGACGGGACGTTCTGGCCGCTCGAGACACGCGACGCGCCAAGCCGTGGCGCCGGCGGCACAACGGCCACGTCCGAGGAAGAGGAGGAGGAGGCGGAAGCCAATTCGGGCCGCCTCACGCTCTATCACTCGATCCACGAGACCGCACGCCGGCATGACGTCCCGAATGCGGTGATCGAGGACATCATCCGCACCATCTTCTTCGACGTCGATCTCCAGCGCCGTGTCGCTCCGGGCGATTTCCTCGAAATCCTCATCGCGAATGGCGAAGGCGAGGCGCAGCCGCGGCAGGATCTGCTGCTGGTTTCGCTGAATGCGCAGAATGCCCGTCGACGCTATTACCGCTTCAAGCTGCCGAACGAGGATGTGATCGACTTCTTCGACGATCAGGGCCGCTCGGTGAGACAGTTCCTGCTGCGCAAGCCGATTGATGGCGGAGAATTCCGTTCGGGCTTCGGCATGCGCCGTCACCCGATCACCGGCGGTTATCGCCTGCATGCGGGCGTGGACTGGGCGGGGCCGGTAGGCTTGCCGATCCGCGCGGCCGGCAATGGCGTGGTGCGGCTCGCCGAATGGGATTCGGGCTATGGCCGTCGCATCGAGATCGAACATAATCACAACTATGTCACGGCCTATAGCCACCTTTCGGCGTTTGCGCCGGGCATCAAGGCCGGTGCGCGGGTGCGGCAGGGCCAGATCATCGGGCGGCTGGGCTCCACCGGCCTCTCCACGGGTCCGCACCTGCATTACGAGGTGATGATCAACGAGCGCTTCGTCGATCCGCTCGCGATACGCCTGCCCCGGGGCCGCGAACTCGCGGGCAGGCAGCTCGAGGAATTCAAGCGCGAGCGCGCCTTCATCGATGATGTGCTCAAACGTGCGCCGGGCCAGGCGAGCCAACTTGCCCAGAACTGATCAGGCTCCTCAGGCCGCCTGCCGGGCACCCGGCGTGAGGCCGAGCTGCCTCAGCACGGCGATGACGGCCGGCACCGTGAGCGGCTTCCGGATCGCCGCGTCAAATCCCGTTGTCAGCCCGGCTTCCTCGCGCGGGTCATCCGCGCTGGCGATGACCACGGCCGGCCGGTCAGCCTGCGCGCCCAGCTGCTCGATCAGCCGGCGCCCTCCCCCTTCGGGCATCTGGAGATCCGTGAAGACTGCGGCGAAACGTGCCACGCGCAGGCGTTCCAGGGCGGCACCGGCGCTCGCCGCCTCTTCGCAGGGAAAGCCGAGGGCGGAGAGAATCGTCCGCAGCACAAGCCGTGAGGCCGGGTGATCATCCACGATCAGCAGCCGGCTCTCGGAATGCCTGGGGGGTGCCGGCGGCCAATCGAAGGTGAAGGCCGTGCCGGGACCGGGCGCGAGCCGCTCGGCCGCGAGCTTGCCGCCCCGGCTTTCCACCAGCCGCGCCGCGATGCCGAGGCCGAGGCCGCCGCGCTTCCCGCGTTGGCCGGGGGAGGCGGCCATGAGGCGTTTGGCGCGCGCAGGATCAAGTCCGGGGCCGGAATCGGTGAGCCGGAAAGCCATGCGCCCGCCGGCGCCGGACGCGATATCCAGCGTGATGCGCCCCGCAGGCGTCATGCGGATGGCATTGTCGATCAGGTTCTCGAGCACCTGCCGCAGGCCGAGCGCATCGATCTCCGCCTCGCGGTTCACGGCCGGATCGAGGTTCAGGACAAAGACGAGTCCCTTCCTTTCGGCCCGGGCACTGGCGCTGGCGACGATCGCCTCGATGAGGGCGCCGAGGCGCGGCACCTCGCGGGTTTCCTCGGCATGGGGCGGCAGGATGCGCGCGAGAATGGCCCGGAGATGCTGCGCGCTTGCCTCGAGCGCCTCCACCAGCCGCGCCTGGTCCGGGCTCAGGGGCGTGGCGGCAAGCAGATCCAGCATCGCCTCGAAGCCGCCGAGCGGGCTTCTGAGCTCATGCGCGATTTCCCGGATGGCCTGGGGCGAGAGGGTGGGCGAGCTGGGCATCGGACATCCGCCAATTCTTGAGGGACGCGGGCCGGACCCGCACTCTTCCCTTTATCGCCCGCTGGCGTAAACAGCCCTTGAATGCCGGGCGCGATCCGGCCCTCTGAATTGCCCGGCCCCTTCCATGCTCGCCACCTCCTTCGCCATCGTCGCCCCCATTTTCGCGCTCATCGCCGTGGGCTATGTCACCGTGCGCACGGGGCTGATCGGCCAGAGCGCCGGCGAAGGGCTCTCCGCCTTCGTGTTCGTGCTGGCGATTCCCGCCCTGCTTTTCCGCACGGTGGCGACGGCCGACCTGCCGAACCTGAACCCCGCACCATACTGGCTCGCCTATTTCATCCCGCTGGCTCTGGTCTGGCTTGCAGGCAGCACCTTCGCCAGGCTCGCCGGGCGCGACCGCGCCGAACGGGCGGTGATCGGCTTCACGGCCGCGCAATCGAACACCGTGCTGATCGGCATTCCGCTGATCCTCGGCGTGTTCGGCGAGGCGGGGCGCGTGCCCATCGTGCTGCTGCTCGCGGTGCATCTCCCCGCCACGATGACCCTCGTGACCGTGCTGATCGAGCGGGGCGGCGGAGCAGCCGCGACCGTGAAGCTCGTCCGTTCGCTGGTGACACACCCGATCCTGATCGGCATTTTCGCGGGGCTTGCCTGGCGCCTCACCGGCCAGAAGCTGCCGGAGATTCCACTTTCCATCATCACGTTCCTGAGCCAATCAGCGGCGCCCTGCGCGCTGGTGGCAACGGGCATGGGGCTGGTTCGGGTGAGTTTCACCGGCTCGCGCCTGCTGATCGTCGGCGTTGGCGCGCTGAAGCTGATCCTGCATCCGCTGCTGGTGTTCCTGCTCGCGAAGCATGTTTTCGTGCTGCCGCCGGTCTGGATCGGCGCGGCGACGCTCTTCGCGGCCTGCCCCTCCGGCATCAACGCCTTTCTGGTGGCCGAGCGCTACCGCAAGGCCGAGGCCATCGCCTCGGGCACCATCGCGCTGACCACGCTGATCGCGGTGGTGACCACGACCTTCGTGGTGACGATGGTGGCCGGGCGCTGAGGCGAAGTCGTCATGGCCGGAAAAAGTCTGGCCAAGACCGCGAGGGTGTGACCAACCTTTGGCGTCAGAACCCCAAATGTCGGCGTATTTCGATTGCCGTCACCCCCTCCGCGCGCAACTGGCGAAGGGGCGTGGAGAGGGAGGATTTCGAGAGCTTCCTCCCCTCCTCGTCGAGGATCAGCGCGTGGTGGTGATAGACCGGCGCGGGAAGGCCGAGGAGCGATTGCAGCAGCCTGTGGATGGCCGTGGCGGCGTGGAGGTCGCGCCCCCGCACCACATGCGTGACACCCTGCATCGCATCATCGAGCGCAACCGCGAGGTGATAGCTCGCCGGAACATCCTTCCGGATCAGCACGACATCTCCCCAGATCGAGGGATCGGCGGGGATCGACTGCTCCGCGCCCTCTCCCGTCTCGCGCCATTCGAGCGGACCGGAAAGCGTGGCGATTCCAGCGCGGCAATCGAGCCGCAGGGCATGGGGCCCCCCTCCCGCTCCTCCATGCCGGCATGTGCCGGGATAAAGGATCGCGCCATCGGGATCGCGCGGCGGATTCTCGCCCGCCGCCTTCTGGATATCCCCGCGCGTGCAGGTGCAGCGGAATGCGAGCCCTCGTGCGGCAAGATCATCCGCCGCAGCCCTGTAGCGCGCGAATTGCGTGGATTGCCGGAGTACCGGCTCTTCCCAGGCGAGGCCCAGCCAGGCGAGATCGTCAAGGCAATCCGCCACGAGACTGTCCGTGCAGCGCGATGTGTCGATATCCTCGATCCGGATGAGGAATCGTCCGCCTTTCTCCGCCGCCATGCGCGCATTGATGAGGGCCGAAAAGGCATGCCCCAGATGCAGGTGACCGTTGGGGCTGGGGGCGAAGCGGAAAACGGGTTGCATGCGGATCAATCACGGCCTTGCATGGCCCGGACGAAACCGGCCATGACAGCCTAACCAATGGGGCCCTTTCATGAGCATACTCACCTCCGAAGCCGATGTCGCCCGCGGCGTGGAGGCCCTGCGCGCGATGTGCCCGCATATGGCGATGATCGCCCAGACCTGCGGCGTGCCCGCCCTGCGCTGGCGCGAGCCGGGATTCGGCGGGCTCGTTTCGACCATCACCGCGCAGCAGGTCTCGACCTCCGCCGCCAATGCCATCCGCGGCAAGTTGCGCGCGGTCGTCGATCCCATCACGCCCGAGGGGCTGATGGCGATGAGCGACGAGGATTTGCGCGCCTGCGGCTATTCCGCCGGAAAGATCAGGACGCTCCGCGCGATTGCCTCGGCGGTCATCGCGGGAGACCTGCCGATTGATCGCCTCGGCGAGATGCCTGCGGCAGAGGCCCAGGCGAGCCTCGTGAAGGTGCATGGCATCGGGCCATGGACCGCCGAGGTCTGGCTGATGTTCTCGGTGGGCGTGCAGGATGTGTTCGCGCCAGGCGATCTCGCGCTGCAGGAGGGCGCGAAGCTTGCCATGGGCCTCGATCTGCGGCCGACCGCGAAGGAAATCGCGGTCATCGCCGAACGCTGGAGCCCATGGCGGGCCGTGGCGGCGCGCATGCTCTGGGCCTATTACGGCCATGTGAAGAAGCGAGCGGGCATGGTGGCGGGCTGAACAGGCGAGCGCCAGGCGCGACTGTTTCACTCACCGCCGCTCAATCGAGGAAAACCATGATGCCGACAACGAGCCGCGTGCTGCCGCCCTTGAGGACAGGATAGAGGATCCGGGTGTAGTCAATTCCCTCGGGATCGCGCTGCGTGCGCGAGACACGGGAAAAATGCGGCGTCTTGTGAAGGGCGACCTGCCGGAAGGCATCCAGCGAATGCCGGATCTCCTCGAGTTCGGGGACCTCTGCGAAGCGATAGCCGGTGAAATCAGCGCCGAACCGCTCCTGCAATTCATCGCCATAATAGAGACACTCGAAATCTTCCAGCTGCTCCGCCGGCCGGAGAACAACAAGCCGGCGGCTCAGCAGGCAGAGCCGAGCCATGTCCCATGACTGGATGATGTCGACAAAATCCGATCTGGAAGCATTCTTGCAGAGGTCCGACAGCAACTTGAAATGAGCAGCCTCGTCGTCCGTGAGATCAAATCGAAGAAGCATTCTGCCCCCGTCCCTGGCGCGGTTTGAACAATTGCCCGTCTTGTTTGCATGCCCTGTCTTCAACGCTGGCAGCGCAGCGGATCAGAAATAACGACCCTCCAGCGAGTGATCATGAAAAACATAGTGCCTGATCACGCAAGTGCTGCGGCTTCCAGCGGTTACCGGATAGATAACACGAGAATATTCAATGACCCACATGTCAGCAAAATCATAGCGGTGGCGTGAGACGACCTTTTCATCAATCCTCAAGGACTTTTCGGACTGTTCGAGGCAGGGTCTCAAATTTGACGAGGATCGGAGAATCTCCGCGAAGGAATCGGGGGAAATGTCCCGATCGAAATGGGCGATGACCTCAGAACCAACAAAGGTGAAGCGGTATTCCTCGAGCCGATCAGCGGGAATGACCACAATGAGATGGCCCAGAAATTCAGAGGTCGCGCCCGCCTCGATCCATCGCTCGCGGACGTTTTCGCCACATGCGAAACGTCGAAAGTTCCGTTCCATAGGGATGGGAGAGACATGACGCGTCCCGGCGCGACGATGAGCAAGAGCCATGAGGCAAAGTCCAATAAAAAAGAACGTTCGCAAAAAATAGTATTTCGAGCCGAAATTTCTCGCAAACTTTTTACCAGGAAAATTCCACCTTTTTTACCGGTGTCAAGGCCAACGTAATGATACATTGTTACATTGCCATGAATCACCGCTCTGAATCACCGCTCTTTCGGGCGTTTCCGGCGCAGCAAGAGGTCGGGACAGCACGGGGCACAACCTCCAAGCGAACCGGAGGCGCTCAGCAAATGGTAGGGGACCGGTTGTTCCGGAACCCTGGCACGGTTGAACCCCGCACTGCGATTCGGCGGCAACCAATGCCCCGGCTTTCGCTGCCCTGACCAGCAGGCAGACCGCTGGCGCGGCCCGGGGTGAGGCTGCGGGCGCTTCCGCCGCGCCTGCCATGAGCCGGCAGGCCGGACGGCGCGAGGGCTCAATGCCCCCGCGAACCCGGAATCGACCCCGCCGCCTGCCCGCTCCGCTCTTGAGACGGCCGGCCCGACCCGGCGGGATGAAGCGGATTATGGGGGCGGTGCGGGAGGGCGGGGATAAGTTGGAATTTTTAGCTACTATGTACCGTGCCTGCGGTAACAATGCGCGATATGATGAAGAGGGGACGTTTGCGTGACTGCATCTCTCGACAAATTCTTTTTTACGTATGTTGAGATCAAATACTTCTTGAATTCGTTTCGCGCATTGTCAGATGCAAAATTAGGTGTTTGGCACCTTCAAGACTCACTCAAAACCAACAGCTATCTTTGGAATTGGAAGACAAATTGGATCGGAACCTGCGCCATTATACGCACTTCAATTTCATTGATACAAAATGATGTTAAATCTTGTATTAATTCTCAAATTCGAAGCGCGCTAGCTGACGAATGGAATTTTATATCAAGCAAGAAAAATATTGAGAAGAACGAAATTTACTGGAATTTTATTTTAAAAGAGCGTGACAACATTATGCACCATTATAAATGGAATGCTTATGAGGCATGGATTGATGATGACGGCAACATCGAACAATCACAAAACGGCCTGCTTCATATTAAACCGAAAGAGAAATCCTCTATACTAGTCATGAGAAACGGTCATTACGCTGGCAGAAACTCAATCGAACTTCTAAGTGAGAGCATGCATTGGGTGGAAGATCGGCTTTTGGGAGCAATCCGCCGCGCAGGCTTCGACCCAGATGAAAAAAGAAATGTAAGAACATTCGAAAAGATGCCGAAAGTTGAAACTCGCGGCTTGCTTTCTTTTGATTCGAAGAGGGATAGCCCCACTGACTGATCAGTTTGCGGCAGGTCGCTTTCGCCTTTCCCCCTCGCCCCTTCCCCGCTATAGCGCTCCCATTCCCGAGGTGGCGCGATGCTTTTGAAGAACGAACCTGAGATCACCCCCGAACTCGTGAAGGCCCATGGCCTGAAGCCCGATGAATATGATCGCTTCGTCGCGCTGATCGGGCGCACGCCCACCATCACGGAACTCGGCATCGTCTCGGCGATGTGGAACGAGCATTGCTCCTACAAATCCTCGAAGGTTCACCTGAAAACGCTGCCCACCAAGGGCAGCCGCGTGATCTATGGCCCGGGCGAGAATGCCGGCGTCGTGGATATCGGCGATGGCGATGTCGTGGCCTTCAAGATGGAGAGCCACAACCACCCGAGCTATATCGAGCCCTATCAGGGTGCGACGACCGGCGTGGGCGGAATCTTGCGCGACGTGTTCACCATGGGCGCGCGGCCCGTGGCCTGCCTCAATTTCCTGCGGTTCGGTTCGCCGGATCATCCCAGGACGAAGCATCTCGTGGCGGGCGTGGTCGCCGGCATCGGCGGCTATGGCAATTCCTTCGGCGTGCCCACCGTGGCGGGGTCGGTAGGCTTCCACCCGCGCTATAACGGCAATTGCCTCGTGAATGCGATGGCCGTGGGGCTCGCCAGGCGCGAGATGATCTTCACCAGCCAAGCCAGCGGCGTCGGCATGCCGATCGTCTATCTCGGCTCGAAAACGGGCCGCGACGGCATCCATGGCGCGACGATGGCCTCGGCCGAATTCGATGACGCCTCGGAGGAGAAGCGCCCCACCGTGCAGGTGGGCGATCCCTTCGCCGAGAAGCTGCTGCTCGAAGCCTGCCTCGAAATCATGGCCAAGGGCTGCGTCATCGCCATCCAGGACATGGGGGCCGCCGGCCTCACCTGCTCGGCGGTGGAAATGGGGGCGAAAGGCGATCTCGGCATCGAGCTTGATCTCGACATGGTGCCTTGCCGCGAGCCGGGCATGACCGCCTATGAGATGATGCTCTCCGAAAGCCAGGAACGCATGCTCATGGTGCTCCACCCCCACAAGGAGGCGGAAGCGCGCGCGATCTTCACGAAATGGGGCCTCGATTTCGCGATTGTCGGCAAGACGACCGATACGCTGCGCTTCGTCATCAAGCATCGCGGCGAGGTGATGGCCGATCTGCCCATCAAGGAACTGGGCGACAAGGCACCGGAATACAATCGCCCGTGGGTGGAAACGCCCAAGCGGCTGGCCATCCGCCGCGGCGAGATCGAGGCGCCGGTTGCCAATCGCGAGGCTTTGCTCAGGCTGCTCGGCTCACCTGATCTCTGCTCGAAGCGCTGGGTATGGGAGCAATATGACCACATTATCCAGGGCAACACCGTGCAGCGCCCCGGTGGCGATGCGGCGGTGATCCGCGTGAACGAGGCCGGCAAGGGCCTTGCCCTGACCTGCGATGTCACCCCGCGTTATGTCGAGGCCGATCCGTTCGAGGGCGGCAAGCAGGCGGTTGCCGAATGCTATCGCAACCTCTCGGCCGTGGGTTCGCTGCCGATCGCGCTGACGGACAACCTGAATTTCGGAAATCCCGAGCGGCCGGAAATCATGGGGCAACTCGCGCTCGCCATCCGGGGCATCGGTGAAGCGGCGCGGATGCTCGATTTCCCGGTCGTTTCGGGCAATGTCAGCCTCTACAACGAAACGAATGGCCAGGGCATCCTGCCGACGCCGACCATCGGCGGCGTGGGCCTCATCGCCGATGTGACGAAGACCGCCACCCTCGCCTTCAAGAATGCGGGCGATGCGATCATCGTCATGGGTAAAACCAGGGGCTGGCTCGGCGCCACGGCCTATCTCGCGACGATTTGCGGCCGCGAGGAGGGCGCGCCGCCCCCGGTCGATCTCGAGGCGGAGAAGCATCACGGCGGGCTCGTGCGCGCGATGATCGAGAGCGGTGTCGTCACCGCAGTGCATGATGTCTCGGATGGCGGCATCGGCGTGGCCCTCGCGGAAATGGCGCTGGCGGGCAATATCGGCGCGACCATCGGCTCGCATGATGCCGATGTGCCGCTCCATGCCTGGCTCTTCGGCGAGGATCAGGGGCGCTACATCATCACCTGCCCGATGGCGAAGGCGGCCGAGCTGGAATTCCAGCTCAACAGCCTCGAGGTCGTGACAACCTTTGTCGGGATTGTCGGCGGCGAGACGTTGACGCTGCCCGGCGAATTGCCCATCTCTCTGAAGGAACTGCGCGAGGCGCATGAAGGCTGGCTGCCGGCCTATATGGGCGCGGAAGCGGCGGAATGAGGGTCAAGAACCATGCCCATGAAGGCCGATGACATCGCGGCGATGATCAAGGAAGCGCTTCCGGATGCGGAGGTGGAAATCCGCGACCTCGCCGGCGATGGCGACCATTACGCCGCGACCGTCACCTCCGCCGCCTTCAAGGGCCTGCCGAAGGTGAAGCAGCACCAGCTTGTCTATGCCGCACTGAAGGGCAATATGGGCGGCGTGCTGCACGCTCTGGCGCTCACCACGGTGGCGAAGTAAGTTCAACGAAATCCGCCGCCCTTGAAGCGGCGTGAGGAGAAAAGAGATGTCCGGAATCAACGCCTTCATCGACAATGAAGTGAAATCCAACGACGTGGTGCTCTTCATGAAGGGCACGCCGCAATTCCCGATGTGCGGGTTTTCCGGCCAGGTCGTGCAGATCCTCGATTATGTCGGCGCGCCCTACAAGGCGCATAACGTGCTCGACAATGCCGAATTGCGCCAGGGCATCAAGGATTACGCCAATTGGCCGACCATTCCGCAGCTCTACATCAAGGGCGAGTTCATCGGCGGCTGCGATATCGTGCGCGAGATGTTCCAGTCGGGTGAACTCGCGCAGGCGCTCGCCGATCAGGGCATCGCGGTGAAGAAGGCGGGCTGATTTCCGGTTCCGCCACGAATGGTTCGAAAGGTTTTGAATCATGAAGATATTGGTGAATGTTTTTCACCCCAGCCTTGATCGCTCCACGGTCAACCGGCGCTGGGCGGCCGAGCTTGAAAAGCATGGGGAGATTACCGTCAATCTCGGGTATGCACGCTACCCCGATTGGCAGATCGATGTCGCCCGCGAGCAGGAACTGCTTCTCGCGCATGACCGGCTGGTGTTTCAGCATCCCTTCTACTGGTACTCGACTCCGCCGCTGATGAAGAAATGGCTCGATGATGTCCTGACATATGGCTGGGCCTATGGGCCGGGCGGCACGGCACTGCACGGCAAGGAATGGGTTTCCGCCATCTCGACCGGCGGACCGGCAAAAGCCTATCAGGCCGGCGGTTACAACTCCTATTCGATGAGCGAACTGCTCAAGCCATTGCAGCAGACGGCCAACCTGATCGGCACGAAATTCCTGATTCCCTTCGTGTTCCATGGCGCGGTGCAATCGACGCCCGACCGGATCGAGGCATCCGCCCGCGATTATCTCGCCCATATCTGCGACCCCGAGCTTGACCCTCAGGTGGCTCTGCGCCGGCTGCTGTCGCAAATGGATGAGGCCGGCACCAAGCTGAGCCCGTGAAGCTCCATTTCACCGCGCCGCTCTGGCTCTGGGCGGGCAAGGGCGCGTGGCACTTCATCACGCTGCCCGAGGATGAAAGCCAGGTCATTCGCATGGCCGTTCCCCGCGGGGGTCAGAACCGCGGCTGGGGCAGCGTGCGCGTGACGGCGACGATCGGCGAAAGCCGCTGGCAGACCTCGATATTTCCCGACACCGGACGCAATGCCTATCTTCTGCCCATCAAGGCCGAAATCCGCAGGGCGGAAAGCCTCAGCGTTGGCGAGGCGGTGGAAGTGAGCCTCAGCCTCGACCTCTGATCATGGCGCGCGCCCCAACGCCTTGCCGATGAAGGCGAAGGCATCCGGCGAGGACCATTCCGCCGGCCCCGCGAGAGTGGCGAGCTCACAGCCGTTCTTATCGAGCAGGATGGTCGTGGGCATGCCGAAGGCGCGGCCCACCGCCTTGAGATCCTGAAAGATTTTCGCGCTCGGGTCGGCATATTGCGCCAGCGCCCTCACGCCCACCTCATCGAGGAACTGCTTCGGCTTGTCGAAATTGCGGGTGTCGATATTGATCGCGACCACCTCGAAATCCGCACCCCCAAATTTCTGCTGAAGCCGATCGAGCGCGGGCATCTCGTGGCGGCACGGCGCGCACCAGGTCGCCCAGAGGTTGACCAGAACCGCCTTGCCCCGAAAGGCCGAGAGCGTGGTGTCGCGCCCATCCGGCGCCTTGAAGGAGAGGTCGATGAGGCGCGCGGGCTCTTTCGGGATTTGAAGAGCCGCGACCTCACCTTTCGCGAGCGGCTTCAGCGCCGCTGCAAGGGGTTGCGCTGCCTTGCAGGCCGCGACATCCGGCGAAGTTGTCTTGAACAGCTTGTCGATCCCGCCGAAGGCATATAGCGAAGCGCCGAACAAGATGGCTCCCATGAGCAGCGGTCCGGCGAGCGCCTTCAGCAAGGATCGAGCGGGCATCGGGGCGGTCATCGGCGGGGCACCTCGGGAAATCGACAGACAGGGTTCGATATGGCCAACGAAATGTGGGGCGGGCGGTTCGCGGAAGGCCCGGCCGCCATCATGCAGGAGATCAATGCTTCGATCTCGTTCGACAAGAGGCTGGCGGATCAGGATATCCGCGGCTCAATCGCGCAGGCCGAGATGCTGAATGCTCAGGGCATCATCGATGCGCAATCGGCGGAAGCGATCGTGCAGGGGCTGAAGAAGGTCAAGGCGGAAATCGACGATGGCTCGTTCACGTTCAAGGCATCACTCGAAGATATTCATATGAATGTCGAGGCGCGACTGGCCGAGATCATCGGCACGCCGGCGGGGCGACTGCACACGGCGCGCTCTCGGAATGACCAGGTCGCGACCGATTTCCGCCTCTATGTGCGCGATTCCATCGACATGATCGATGTCGCGCTGAAGGATCTCCAGCTTGCCCTTGCCGAGAAGGCGCTGGCCCATGCCGGCACGGTGATGCCCGGCTTCACCCACCTGCAAAGCGCGCAGCCCGTGACCTTCGGCCATCACCTCATGGCCTATGTCGAGATGCTGGCGCGGGATCGCGGCCGTTTCGCCGATGCGCGCCGCCGCCTGAACGAATGCCCGCTGGGTGCGGCGGCGCTGGCAGGAACCTCGTTCCCGATTGACCGGGAACGGACGGCGAGGGCCCTGGGCTTCGACCGGCCGACCGCGAACAGCCTCGATTCGGTCTCGGACCGGGATTTCGCGCTGGAGACGCTGGCGGCGGTGTCCATCCTGGCGATGCACCTCTCGCGCTTCGCCGAGGAGATCGTGATCTGGACCAGCGCGCAATTCGCGTTCGTGAAGCTCTCGGACAAGTTCACGACCGGCTCCTCCATCATGCCGCAGAAGCGCAACCCGGATGCGGCGGAACTGGTTCGCGCCAAGACGGGCCGCATCTTCGGTTCATTGATCGGCCTGCTCACGGTGATGAAGGGCCTGACCCTCGCTTATGCCAAGGACATGCAGGAGGACAAGGAACAGACCTTCGATGCCCTTGATTCAATTGCACTTTGTATCGCCGCGACCGCCGGCATGGTTCGCGACATGGAGCCCGATGCGAAACGCCTGAAGAAGGCCGCCTCCTCGGGCTATGCCACGGCGACCGACCTCGCGGATTGGCTGGTGCGCGTGCTCAACATGCCGTTCCGGGAAGCGCATCACGTCACGGGGCGCATCGTGGGCCTCGCCAGCGCCAAGGGCGTGGACCTCGAGAAGCTCTCGCTGGGCGAGATGCAATCGGTCGAACCGCGCATCACGGGCGCGATTTTCGATGTGCTGGGCGTCACGAATTCCGTGAAGAGCCGAACGAGCTATGGCGGCACCGCGCCGGCGAATGTGCGCGCGCAGGCGAAGAAGTGGCTGGCGCGGCTGGCGAAGTGAGGCATGAGGCGGGCATGACACGCCCCGCCGCGCATGTTAGGCAGGCGCAGGGTTCAGCTTGGGCTTTCGACAATGATCGTTTCGTCGCGAATGAAAATCCTCGTGGTGGCTCTGGCGGCGGGCATGCTGCTCACGGCCTGTGGCAGGCGCGGCCCGCTGGAACCACCGCCGGGCCCGGCCCCGACCGCAGCCGAAGGCACCGACCCCGATGCCACACCCCGCGATGGCTTGCGCAACAAGCGCACGCCCATCCTGCCACCGAAACGCGACCTCGTCATCGACCGCCTGCTCGATTGAACTTCGGATTGCGCGCGTCTTCCCGCGCCGGAGCCCCCCGGAGCCCCCATGCATCACTTCGATTATCGGAACGGCTTGCTGCATGCCGAGGGCGTGGAACTTGGCGCGATCGCCCGCGCGGTCGGCACGCCCGTCTATGTTTATTCCAGCGCCACGCTGGAGCGGCATTATCGCGTCTTCAAGGAGGCCGTGGGCGAGAAGAGCCATGTCTTCTATGCCGTGAAGGCGAATGGCAATCTCGGCGTGCTGATGACGCTCGCGAAGCTGGGCGCGGGCGCGGATACCGTGTCCGAAGGCGAGATCCGCAAGGCGCTGGCCGCGGGCATTCCGGCAGGCCGCATCGTGTTTTCGGGCGTGGGCAAGAGCGCCGAGGAGCTCGCTTTCGCGGTGGAAGCCGGGATCTACCAGGTGAATGTCGAGAGCGAGGGCGAACTCGAAGTGCTCTCGAACATCGCGGAGCAGCGCGGCAGGCGGCAGGCGATCGTGCTGCGCGTCAACCCGGAGATCGGGGCGGGCGGGCATGCGAAGATCACCACCGGGGGTGCGGCGAACAAGTTCGGCGTCTCCTGGAGCGAGGCCGAGCGGCTCTACATTCGCGCGGCGAACATGCCAGGCGTGGCCATCAAGGGCCTCGCGGTGCATATCGGCAGCCAGATCTTCGATTTCAGCGCGCTGGAAACCGCCTTCCGCCGCATGCGCGGCATGATCGAGAAGCTCGCCGCGCAGGGCCTGCCGGCAAGCCGGCTGGATCTCGGCGGCGGCGTCGGCGTTCCTTACGAGATCGGCTACCCCTTCTCCTATGGCACGGACAGCCTTCAGGCCTATGGCAGGATGGTGCGCGAGGTGACCGCCGGCCTCGATGTGGAACTCGGCTTCGAGCCGGGCCGCCTCATCGCCGGCAATGCGGGCCTGCTTCTCACCAGGGTGCTCTACCTCAACGAGCGCGCCGACCGCACCTTCCTCGTGGTGGATGCCGCGATGAACGATCTCGTGCGCCCCGCGATGTATGAGGCGCATCACGAGATCTGGCCGGTGACCCGGAAGCCGGATGCGCCGATCCGCGCCTATGACGTGGTCGGCCCGATCTGCGAATCATCCGACACCTTCGCGGTGGAACGCGAGCTACCGGAACTGAAGCCGGGCGATCTCATCGCGATCATGACAGCCGGGGCCTACGGGGCTTCGATGTCCTCCACCTACAACCAGCGCCTTCTGGTGCCGGAAGTGCTCGTGAAGGATCAGGATTTTGCCGTGACTCGCCCGCGCCAGACCTTCGAGGAACTGCTCGGCACGGATCGCGCGCCCGGCTGGCTCGCCTGATGGCGCGCCGGTTGATCACGGGAAAGCGATCCCGATCCACGCCCTGAACACTGGCCAAAGCGCGCGAACGTGCTAGCTTCTGATCCGGGGGCGAGTGACGGAGTGGCAATGCCAAACCCGAATGAGCGATCGCGCGACGACCGGACCCGTGCCAGCGGCATGGAAGGTTCGCGCCGGGCCCTTGGCCTGCGGTTCCACCGCACGGCTCTCGCGCTTGTGGTGGAACGTATCGCGCCATTGCTCGTCGGCCCGCTCTCGCTGATCCTGCTCTTCGTCGCTCTCGCCTGGACCGGCTGGCCCTCCCAGCTGGAGCCGCTGGGCCGCGCGGTTCTCGCCGGCGCTTTCGCGATTGGCGTTGCGATTCTCGCTGTTCCGCTGCTGCGTTTCCGGCTGCCCGGCATTGCCGAGGTCGAAAAGCGCCTCGATCTTTCGCGGCCCGAGATGCATCGCCCGCTGGCGACTTTGGCGGATGCGCCGCCGCCCGGCACGGACCCGGTGTCGCTGGCCGTGTGGGAGGCGCATCAGGCGCGTGCCCGGACGCTGCTCGACCGTCTTGAGGCCACGCCCGGCGATGCGCGCCTGCGCTGGCGCGACCCGCTCGCCTTGCGCCTCGTTGCACCGCTCGCTCTGGTCGCGGCCGCCTTCATGGCCGGGGACGAGCGGCAGGCGCGCCTTGCCGCCGCCTTCGATTTCTCGACACCGCTGACCCCGCCGGTGCCGCCCCGGCTCGATGCGTGGATCGATCCGCCGGCCTATACCGGCCGCCCGCCGATCTTCCTGACCGGCACGGTCACGCTCGAGCCCGGCGAGGCCGTTCGCGCGCCGCTCGGCTCGATCCTCCTTGTGCGCACGACGCGCGGCGCCGGCTCGAAGCCGGATGAGGCCGCGCATGTCACGCTGCAGCATGGCGCCGGCCTTGAACCGGTGACAGAGCAGAGATTGCCCACGGACCAGCCCGTTCCGCCGATGAATGCGCGGCCGGGCGTGGAAACCATTCGCCGCGCCTTGGTGGGCAATGACCTGTTGAAAATCATCCGCGGAGGGCGCGAGATCGCGCAGATTCCGATCGCGGTGATCCCCGATCGCCCGCCGGCGGCCGATCTCAGCGAAGCGCGGGCGGAAAGCGCATCGCCCGAGCGGCAGAGCCCCGGCGGCATCCGCCTCGCCTTCACGCTCGACGACGATTACGGCATCGCCAAGGGCGAAGTCGTGATGGAGCGGGCGGCCAATCCGCGCCCGGGCCATGCGCCGCGCACGCTCTATCCCCCGCCGCGCGCAGACCTTCCCTTGCGCCTCGGACAGGGCGAGATCGCTGTCCCCACCGAGGATCACCCCTGGGCGGGCGAGGAAGTGAATATCCGCATCCGCGTCGAGGACGATATCGGCCAGAAGGCCGAGAGCGAAGCGAAGGTGGTGAGGCTTCCGCAGAAGCCCTTCTCGCATCCCCTCGCCCGCGCTTTGGTGGAGCAGCGCCGCAACCTCGTCTTCGCGCCGGATTTCAAGCAGGATGTGGTATTCGCGCTCGATGCACTGCTTTTCGAGCCGGAGCGTTTCACACCGAATATCGGCGAATACCTGATGCTCGACAGCCTCAGGCATGGCGTGCGCTCGGCGCGGGGGGATGACGCGCTGAAGGAGATGGTCGACCGCCTCTGGGAGGTCGCGCTCTACCTCGAGAATGGCGACATGACAGAAGCCGAGCGCCGCCTGCGCGAAGCCGAGCAGCGTCTTCGCGAGGCGCTCGAACGCGAGGCGCCGCAGAACGAAATCCGCCGCCTCACGCAGGAATTGCGCCGCGCCATGGAGGAATTCCTGCGCGAATTCGCCGAGCGCGCCCTGCGTGACCGTGACCAGAACGCGCAGGATCGCTCGCCGGTGAACCCGGAACGCTTTCTCACCCAGCGCGACCTGCAGGAGATGCTGCGGCGAATCGAGGAGATGGCCCGCTCCGGCAACATGGCCGAGGCGCGCCGCATGCTGGAGGAACTGCGCCAGCTGATGGAGAATCTGCGCTCCGCGCGGCGCCAGCAGGCCGATCCGCGCATGCAGGAACTGGGTCGGCAGATCGAGGAACTCGATCGGCTCCAGCGCGAGCAGCGCGACCTTCGGGATCGCACCTTCCGGCAGGGCCAGCAGCAGCGCCAGCAGCAGCGTGGACAGCAAGGCCAGCGCCAGCAGGGGCAACAGGGCCAGCAAGGTGGCGAACAGGGCGAAATGACCGAGCAACAGCTTCGCGACATGCAGCAGGCGCTGCGCGATCGTCTGCAGCAATTGCGCGAGCGCTTGCGCGAGCGCGGGCTTCAGGAAGGCGAAGGCTTCGGCGAGGCCGACCAGGGCATGGGCGATGCCGAGGGCCAGCTCGGCCAGGGCCAGCCCGGCCAGGCCACCGAAGGCCAGCAGCGCGCGCTCGACGGTCTCGGCCGCGCGGCGGAAGGCATGGCCCAGCAGCTCCAGCAGCAGATGGGCGAGAACCCCGGCGAGGGCGAGGGCGAAGGCCCCGGAGAACCCGGCCCCGGCATGCGTGGCCGGGCCGAGAACCGCACCGATCCGCTGGGCCGCCCGCAGGCGAACCAGCGCCGCGACGCGGAAGATAACAGCGCGTTCGACCAGGGCGTCGATCGCAACGGCAACCGGCTCGGCCGCAACAACTCGATCAGCGAGCGCGCCGATCAGGTTCTGCGCGAACTCCGCAAGCGGCTCGGCGAATTCGAACGCCCGCGCGAGGAGCTTGAATATCTCGAGCGCCTGCTTCGCCAGCGCTGACGGAGCGTCCGCACCCTGAGGGCGCAATGCGTTCGGAGCCCCCCCCCCTTTTCTGCGACGGGCGTTATCTCTAGAAGGCTGGAAGCGCTGGAGGGTCCGACATGACCATCGTGATGAATATCTCAATCGCGGCGGTGGCCGTGGTTCTGCTGCTCGGGCTCTACAACATGCTCAAGGGCGGTTCACCGAACCGCTCGCAGCAATTGATGCGCTGGCGCATCATCCTGCAATTCGTGGCGATCATCGCCATCATGACCGTTCTCTACTTCAGGCAGGGCTGAGCGGCATTTTTCCGATCCTTTAACCATGAGGGCGGATCATGATGCCGATGTTGCGTGCCCTCCCCGGTCTGCTTGTCGCGCTGCTCTTCGCCTGCTCCACCGCGGCGGAGGAATGGCGCGCGCCGGAATTGCGCCTCGGCCTCGTCGCGCATGATGCCGCCGGCAAGGAACAGGGTTCGGCGAGCCTCGCGGCAGAGGTGCTCTTCGCCCTGCCCGGCCGAGAGAAGGCCGGAGATCTCCAGAGTCTCGTGCCTCGCCTGCAGGTCGGCGCGATCCTGAACATGGCGGGGCGCACCTCCTTCGCGCATGCCAGCCTCATCTGGCAGGTCGATCTTGTCGGCGGTCTCTTCGCGGAGGCGGGGCTCGGATTGGCGGCGCATGATGGTGACACCGGCTCCACGAGCAGGCCCGGCCATGCGGCGCTCGGCTGCCGGCTGCTCTTCCGCGAAACGATCGGCCTCGGCTACCGGCTCGACGGCGGCTGGAGCGTGCTCGGCTCGGTGGAGCATGTCTCGAACGGGGGCCTCTGCGCGCGCAATCGCGGGCTCACGCATGTGGGAATGCGCGTGGGATACCAGTTCTGAGGCGGCCTTTCGCCACTGACGATTTTCGCTTGAATTCCGCGCGCAAAGCCCCACAAGCAAGGACATGGTCAGACTCAATCGCATCTACACGAAAACCGGCGACGACGGCACCACGGGCCTTGGCGATGGTTCCCGCGTCCCGAAACACGATCTGCGCGTCGAAAGCTACGGCGCGGTGGACGAGGCGAATGCCACGCTCGGCCTCGCGCGGTTGCACACCGCCACCGAGCCGGAGGTCGATGCGATCCTCGGGCGCATCCAGAACGATCTCTTCGATCTCGGCGCGGATCTCTGTACGCCCGATACCGGACAGGATCTCGGCTATGAGCCGTTGCGGATCATCGAGAGCCAGGTCGAGCGTCTGGAGGCGGAAATCGATGCGATGAATGCCCGGCTGAAGCCGCTGAAGAGCTTCATCCTGCCGGGTGGTTCGCCCGCATCGGCCTATCTCCATCTGGCGCGGACCACCGTGCGCCGCGCCGAGCGGATGATGGTGCAACTCGCCGGCAAGGAGGGCGAAAGGGTGAGCGGGCCCGCGCTTCGCTACATCAATCGCCTCTCGGACCTGCTCTTCGTGCTGGGCCGCGTGACAAACGCGGATGGCGCCGGGGATGTGCTGTGGGTGCCCGGCCTGACGCGCGGCGAGAAAACCTGAACGCGTTTTCCGGCCGACCAAAGACCCGGCAAAATGCGTCCTGGTTCGGGGTGACAGACGATGTCGCGCTTGGTATACCACCGCGGCCGCTGGCTGGAAGGGCGCTGAAAGGGTCAATCTTGCATCGCGGGCAAAATTAGTTGATATGTAAACTAACTGAAGGCTGACAACAGTCCTTCGGGATGGAACAGGGCGGCCTTCCGGCCGCGAGGAAGCAGGGCCTCGCCATGAAGATTCTGGTGCCCGTAAAGCGGGTGGTTGATTACAATGTAAAGATCCGCGTGAAACCGGATGGTTCCGGCGTTGATCTCGCGAATGTCAAGATGAGCATGAACCCCTTTGACGAGATTGCCGTCGAGGAGGCCCTTCGCATCAGGGAAGCGGGCAAGGCGACAGAAGTCGTGCTGGTCTCGATCGGCCCTGCGGGCGCTGCGGAGACGATCCGCACGGGCCTCGCGATGGGGGCTGATCGCGGCATCCTCGTGAAGACCGATGCCACCATCGAGCCCCTCGCCGTGGCGAAGCTGCTGAAGGCGGTGATCGCGAATGAGGCGCCGGGACTCGTCATCATGGGCAAGCAGGCGATCGACGACGACATGAACGCCACGGGGCAGATGCTCGGCGCGTTGCTTGGCTGGCCGCAGGGCACCTTCGCGTCCAGGGTGGAACTCACCGGCGAGGGCGTGAATGTCACGCGCGAGGTCGATGGCGGGTTGCAGATGGTGGCGCTTTCCATGCCGGCGATCGTGACGACCGACCTTCGCCTCAACGAGCCGCGCTATGCCTCTCTGCCGAACATCATGAAGGCGAAGAAGAAGCCGCTCGACGAGACCTCCCCGGAGGCGCTGGGCGTCGATATCGCGCCGCGCCTCGAGGTTCTGAAGACCGCCGAGCCCGCGACCCGCAAGGCGGGCGTGAAGGTAGGTTCGGTGCAGGAACTCGTGCAGAAGCTGAAGAATGAAGCGGGAGTGATCTGACATGGCCGCACTTGTAATCGCAGAACATTCGAACGCGGCCCTCAACGAGGCGACCCACAAGGCCGTGAGCGCGGCGAGCGCGCTCGGCGGCCCTGTGCATGTGCTCGTGGCCGGCCAGAATGCAGGCACCGCCGCTTCCGCCGCGGCGGGAATTGCCGGCGTCGCGAAGGTTCTCCATGCCGATGGGGCGGATTACGCCCACCAGCTCGCGGAGCCCGTTTCGGCGCTGATCGTGAACCTCGCGGGCGGCTATGACGCGATCGTCTTCCCCGCCACCGCGAACGGCAAGAACATCGCGCCGCGCGTGGCGGCCTTGCTTGATGCGCAGGTGATCTCGGGTGTGACGAAGGTGCTCGGCGCCGACACCTTCGAGCGGCCGATTTATGCGGGCAACGCGATCCAGACCGTGAAATCGAAGGACGCGAAGAAGGTCATCTCGATCATGACGGCGAGCTTCCAGGCGGCAGGCGCGGGTGGCTCGGCCGCGGTCGAGGTGGTCTCGGGCGCGGGCGCGGCACTGGGCTCGAAATTCGTCTCGGAGGAGGTCTCGAAGTCGGATCGCCCCGAACTCGCTTCCGCGAAGATCGTGGTCTCGGGCGGCCGCGCGCTGGCATCAGCCGAGAACTTCAAGACCTATATCGAGCCGCTGGCGGATAAACTCGGCGCGGCCGTGGGTGCCTCCCGCGCGGCGGTGGATGCGGGCTATGCCCCGAATGACTGGCAGGTCGGCCAGACGGGCAAGGTGGTGGCGCCGGCGCTCTACATCGCCTGTGGCATCTCGGGCGCGATCCAGCATCTCGCGGGCATGAAGGACAGCAAGGTGATCGTGGCGATCAACAAGGATGCCGAGGCACCGATCTTCCAGGTCGCGGATTACGGCCTCGTCGCCGATCTCTTCACCGCCGTCCCGGAACTGACCAAAGAGCTGGGGTGAGGAAAATCCTCTCCCGCTTCATCGGCGCGGAACAGGAAACGCATGCGAGGCCCCTGCTTCGCGCGCGTTTTTTTCTGGAGAAAAAGGAAACTCAGTCGCCGATCTCGGCCTCGCCCCCTTGAGGATGCGCGCGGGAGCTTTACACTCCCGGTCCGACTGGCATTTTTCAAGAAGCGGAACACGAGGCCATCATGGCAGGCGGCATCAGCAAGATCGGCATCATCGGCGCGGGGCAGATGGGCAGCGGCATCGCGCATGTCGCGGCGCTCTCGGGCTATGGCGTGATGCTGCATGACGTTTCCGAAGAGCGGATTCAATCCGGCCTCGCCACCATCAACGGCAACATGGCCCGGCAGGTGGCGAAGGCGACGATTTCGGAAGAAGCCCGCCAGGGCGCGCTGAGGCGCATCCTCGCCGCGAACGACGCCGCCGACCTCGGCGATTGCGACCTCGTGATCGAGGCCGCGACGGAAAACGAGGAGGTGAAGCGCAAGATCTTCGCGAGCGTGACGCGGCACCTCAAATCCGATGCGATTGTCGCCTCGAACACCTCGTCGATTTCCATCACGCGGCTCGCGGCCTCGACCGATCGGCCGGAGCAGTTCATCGGCATCCATTTCATGAACCCGGTGCCGGTGATGCAGCTCGTGGAGCTGATCCGCGGGATCGCCACCGACGACAAGACCTATACCCGCGCGCTGGAATTCGTCTCGAGCCTTGGGAAGACGGTCACGGTATCGGAGGATTTCCCGGCCTTCATCGTCAACCGCATCCTGCTGCCGATGATCAACGAGGCGATCTACACGCTCTATGAGGGCGTGGGCAGCGTGGAGGCCATCGACACCGCGATGCGGCTGGGCGCGAACCACCCCATGGGCCCGCTGCAGCTCGCGGATTTCATCGGGCTCGATACCTGCCTCTCCATCATGCAGGTTTTGCACGATGGCCTCGCGGATTCGAAATACCGCCCCTGCCCGCTTCTGGTGAAATATGTCGAGGCCGGCTGGCTGGGCCGCAAGACCAAGCGCGGGTTTTATGATTATCGCGGCGAGAAGCCGGTGCCTACGAGGTAAGCGCCAATGACCAATCCAACTGCGGAAGCTTGCAAAAAATCGGTTGAGCGCATCCAAAATTTTGATGCAAAAACATTGGTTCGCCGAGAAGACCTTGGACAATTATCCTTCATAAATGCAGTTGAGCCAGCCCAAAAGCTAATTGATTTCTTCAATCTTATCCCGACTGATTTCCTAGATGAAGTTCCTGATAACATAATTGGACAGATCAAAAGCCATGCCGATTCAGTATTCAACACTTTTGGCTCTATTCTAAATTTTTCTGCCCTTCAGAATTCAGCTGGAGAACGCGACAACCTAATTGAAGTGCTCAAAAACAATTTTGAGCCCATCTTCAATGGTTTACACAATGTAGTTTCCTATCTAACAAGCCGTAAGAGGGATTTTGGAGCTCTTGAAAGAGAAGCTCGCGCCGCTACCCAAGCAGCCAAAGATGCCGCCGACGAACTGAAAGGCGAGCTAAACAAGTCGGTGGAAGATGCACAGCGAATTATGGATAACATTCGCAAGACTGCATCGGAGCAAGGTGTATCGCAAAAGGCAATTTACTTTAAAGATGAATCGGATATTCATGCAAAAGAAGCGGATAAATGGCGTAAATATACAGTTAGGACCGCGATATTATTAGGGGCATTTGCAGCGTTTAGTATTTTATTACACAAAATACCTTTTTTTGTGCCCACAAACACTTACGACTCGATTCAGCTAACCGCAAGCAAAGCACTAGTAGCAGCATCGATTGGTTATATGCTTATATTGTGCGCTCGCAATTTTATGTCACACAAGCACAATGAAATACTCAATAAACACCGACAGAATGCATTGTTAACTTTCAATGCTCTGGTTGACGCGACAAAAGATGAATCAAAGCGTGATATAATACTGCAGAGCGCTGCATCTTGCATTTTTTCGCCACAGGACACCGGATACAATAAACATGGCTCGAGCGGGGACTCTGGAACTGTAAAGTTTGTCGAAATTGCTCCGAAGATGTCAGGAAGCGGCAGTTAACCCATGCCCACACGCCGCCACCTCCTCGCTGCCCTGCCCGCAATTGCAGCCGCTCCGGCGCTCGCGCAGAACCCGCATGCGCATCATTCCGGGCAGTTCGAGCGGTTGAACCAGCCGGGGCGGATCGACACGCCCGCGCTCCATTTCCAGCATGCCGTGACCGAGAGCCCCGCGCCGAAGGCAGCACGGCAGGGATCGTGGCGGGCGCGCGCGCCGCTTCCCATTCCGCGCACGGAAATGGCCTGGGCGGTTGGCTTCAAGGGCCGCATGCATCTCTGCGGCGGCTATGCCGAGCAGCGCGTCGACAAGCCCTATCACCACGCCTATGACCCCGCCTCGGACCGCTGGGAAGAGCTGCCCCCGCTGCCGCGCGGCGCGAACCATGTGGGCCTCGCAACCCATGGCGTGGGCGCGGATGAGCGCATCTTCGCGTTCGGCGGCTTCATCGAGCAGAACCGCACCCCGCATGACGAGGCTTTCGCCTTCGACGGCACCAGATGGACGAAGCTTCGCCGCCTGCCCGAAGCCTGCGGCGCCATGGCCTGCCTGGCCTTGGGCGGCAACATCCACATCATCGGCGGCGCGATCGGCTCGGATAACCGCCGCTCGATCGACTGGCACCTCGTCTATGATGTGAAGGCCGATCGCTATTCCCGCCGCCAGCCCATGCCGCTCGGGCGCGACCATTGCGGCATCGTCGCCGTGAACGGGAAGATCCACATCATCGCAGGCCGGGTGGACAGCTTCCACACCAATTCGAACCTGCACCACGCCTATGACCCGCAAACCGATGCGTGGGAGTTCCTGGCACCCATCCCCACCGCGCGCTCCGGCCATGGCTCGGTTTTCTTCGCGGGCCGCATCTTCTGCATGGGCGGGGAAGGAACAAACCGCGTCTACGGGCAGGTGGAGAGCTTCGACCCCGCGAAAAACCTCTGGGAGAGCCACGCGCCGATGCTCACGCCACGCCACGGCATGGGCGCGGTGGTGCTCGGCGAGGAGATTTACGTCGCCGGCGGCGGGCCGCAGATGGGCGGCGGCGTGAAAAGCGCGATCAACGAAGCCTTCCGCCTCGCCTGAGGCTGGCGGCCTCGCCCGTCGCCCCTTCACAACATTGTCGTATCGCTCCTACACTGAGATCAGCGAGCCAAGGGGCTCGATTCGCGTGGAAGTGCGAACGCGTTGAACCGGGACATTTCGGCGAGCCTGAAAATGGCACGGAGGTTTGTCGCGTGAATGCCCAGCTTCCTGTGAGTTCGATCCGCAGCGTCTCGGCCCTGCCGCCGCTGGAGACCTGCCCCGCGCTTGTTCTGAATGCCGATTACCGGCCCCTCTCCTACTACCCGCTCTCGCTCTGGTGCTGGCAGGATGCCGTGCGCGCGGTGTTCCTCGACCGGGTGAACATCGTCTCGGAATATGAGCGGGAGGTGCAGAGCCCCTCCTTCTCCATGCGCCTGCCCTCGGTGGTGTCGCTCAAGAGCTACGTGAAGCCCTCGCGCACGCCCGCCTTCACGCGGTTCAACGTGTTCCTGCGTGATCGGTTCACCTGCCAGTATTGCGGGGCGAAGGAGGACCTCACCTTCGATCACGTCATCCCGCGCTCGAAGGGCGGCATGACCACGTGGGAGAATGTCGTCACCGCCTGTTCGCCCTGCAACCTCAGGAAGGGCGACAAGCTGCCGGAACAGGTGGAGATGCTGCCCTTCCAGCGGCCCTTCGCGCCGGATGTGCAGGATCTGCACGCGAACGGCCGGCTCTTCCCGCCGAATTACCTGCACGAGAGCTGGATCGATTATCTCTACTGGGACACCGAGCTCGAGCCGTAATTCACATCCGGTTGGCGGCGGCCCTGAGGCCGAGCAGCATCAGCGCGAGCGAAATCACCGCGTTCCAGCCCGCGAAGGAAAGGCCCAGGAAGCGCCACGGCGCGCTGGTGCAGGAGACGACGCGGGCGGTTTCGAGCTGCTTGGCGAAATCCATCACATTCGCCGGGCCGGAGAAGATGCGGCCGCCGCAATCCGACGGGCCGGCCCAGAAGCCCCATTCCACGCCCGAATGATAGACGCCCAAAGCCAGAGAGGCGGCGAAGATCAGCGCCACCAGCGCGCCCAGCGGCCGGCGGAAGCCGGCACCATCCTCCCGCGCATGCGAGACAAGCCCCAGCACAATGAGCGGAATGCCCAGATAATAGGGCCAGCGCTGCCAGAGGCAGAGCTTGCAGGGGATGTAGCCCAGCACAAGCTCGAAGAACCACGCGGCGCAAATCGCCAGGAAGGCAAGCGACAGCGCCACCGAAAGCGCTCCCTCGCGACGATCATAGCCGATGCGCAGCATGCTCCACCTCAGAACAGGAATTTTGCGGCCGCGAAGCCGCCGATGATCGCCACCAATGTCACGGAACCGACAGCCGTAAGGTTCTTCTCGATGAAGGCCTTCAGCGGCGCACCGAAGCGATTGAGCACCCCGGCCACGATGTAGAAGCGGCCGGCGCGCGTCACAAGGCACAGCAGCGTGAACCAGAGGAGATCATAACCCGCAAGGCCGCTCGCGATCGTGACGATCTTGAAGGGGATGGGGGTCAGCCCCTTGATGAGAATGATCCAGTGGCCATGCTCCTGATAAAGCTGGCGAAAGTTCTCCATTCTGTCGCCATAGCCATAAAGCCGGATGAGCCAGGTGCCAAGTGTGTCATAAAGCAGTGCACCGATCGCATAGCCGAGCAGCGCGCCCAGCACAGAGGCGATGGTGCAGATCAGCGCGTAGTTCCACGCCCGCTCGGGTTTCGCCATGACCATCGGCACGAGCATCACATCGGGCGGCACGGGGAAGAACGAGCTTTCGGTGAACGACACCGCCGCCAGCGCCTGCGGCGCGCGTTTCGAGGTCGCCAGCGACAGGGTCCAGTCATAGAGGCGCTTGAACATGGCGCGGGCTTAGCGGCTCGGGCGAGCGAAGTCCATCCAACGGAGGCCAGAGCCACACGGAAGGCGGCCAGAATGCGACCTTGTCGCCCGGTCGCCGCGCTATTGAAGCGGTTGACCCCCGCGCTTCGCCCATGATACCCGCGACACAGCGTTGCCCCTGTGGCGGAACTGGTAGACGCGACCGACTCAAAATCGGTTTCCGCAAGGAGTGCTGGTTCGATTCCGGCCAGGGGCACCACATCGCTCTCCGCGCATGCTCGCCGACGTCCATAAACATCTGACTTATCGAGACAATTCAAGCTTTGCATGTTCAGATGCGTTCGCGGGCGTCCGTTTTCGTGCGCTTGAAGCCAACAAATTTGTTGGGCTTAATGTTGGGCTCGCCCCAAAAACCCAGCACGTGGCACCCGGCTTTGACCGGCTCTGCCACCAACGGGACAGGCTTCTGGCCAAGAAGCTCAAGAGCGATGACCCGGACTATCCCCTGAAGCCCAAGGGCATGCGCCGGAGCACCAACGAGCGCCACCTCGACAAGCTCGAATATCTGCAAACGGCGATGGACCTCGCCATCCTCCAGCGGTTCGGCATGACCGCCGAGGCCATCCTCAACAACGCAGGAAATTTAGATCGGAAAGAGGAGTGAGGTAGTGACAATTCAATAAAGTATCCAAGGCCACTTTCCAAATCTACGGAGCTTTCACTCCCAAAGTTTAAGTTTGTGAGTCTGGGGGACTTCAATCGGACGAAAACTCCGATTTCTTTTCCGCTCAATTGGAGTTGCAAGCGAGGCGAGGGCATAAACGAATCTCGCACGCTCATCTGCACTCGCCCAATTGGTTAAAATTGCACCTTGGTGCTCAGCGGCCTTCAACGAAGGCAAGGCAATTTTTTCGAGTGATGCGGATGCGTTATACACAAGCCGCGCTTTAGTCTGCTTATCGCCAAACTCCATACGGGCGCGCTCAAGAACCAATGCTGCAACGCCAATGCTACCGATGGCGCGATTGAGTGAGTCCTCTTCACCGGATGCGTCGATAGTTTCAACGACATGCATCGCACCGTTGCGAAGCACAAGATCGGCGACCAAGCCTTCAGCTAATTGATACGAGGGAACAATGCGATGCGAGTCCAAGGCTTCCCCCTTATTCGCAAGCACTCGCTCTTGTCGAAACAATGCCTTCACTTGTGTAAAGAGCTTTGATCGCTTTTCACGGGCACGAAACGGCGCAGGCTCAGGATCAACCATCGCCTTGAGCAATGATGCAACCCGATCTTCATAGGCATTGATATCTTCGGCAACGAATGTGCCAGCGCTGGACAGTGACAGCGGGCCGATGCGCGAAATCATTTTGAGGCGCGCATCAACTTCTATGCCCGCCGCACGAAAACGTTCATCTAGATGCTTCAAATTTTCAATCAGTTCGCGCAGCACGCTGGTGTCGACCGCAGCAGACAAAGCCCGAACCTTTTCCAGTCGCCTTGAGATGCGGACATCCAAACCGTGTTCAGCTAGAATCACAGCGCCAATGTTTAGCCGTTCATCTCGAGCATCGTCCGGAGCAAGGCGGACGATGGCGAACTTATAGCAATGTGCCATCGATGATCCCCGCGCGAAGTTCCTCTATCCGGGCATTCCGTGCTTCGCTAGCCCACCACCCAACGAATTGCGAGCGAACTTCGGCCGGAAGCCAATCTGTTGGCATCTGATTAACAAAGCCCTCAATTGTGGCCGGCGCAAGCCCTGATAGTCGGTCGAGCGTCTGAGAGGCGGCATTTCGGTCGAAACCGTGCAGATTTCGGAGAATCGTGCCGCAAGGGCGGGTTCTAAATCCCTCCTCAATTGTTCCTTTTTTGGGGAAACCTTGCCAAGGCCATCGCCAGAACAATGCGCGGCTGTAATCGAAGGCGTAGAGGCGTCTGGTGCCATTGTCGTCCACCGACAGGTAGTTTCCAAAATGCCGGTCATCGTTCTGTATGAACATGTCCAGTGCATAAATTGACGATAGGACGGATTGCAGGCCCGATGCGGGAACGCCAAGGTTCGTTGCCGATGGGGTGGTGAGATAATTCACCGTTATCGCTTTGTCTGCAACGCCTGCAATCCTACGCGATCCGAACACAACGGTTCCATCAATACGTTCAATCGCAGCTGGTGTCGGCGCACCAATTCCTACGGTTTCAGATATGTTGGTGCAAATCCATTCGCTTGCTCTCACAAGCCGCCCCGGCTGGTCACCTTTGATGTAATAATAATGAGTGTCATCGGCCTGCACTTCCCCCAAATAATCTGCCGACCTTTCGCTTGGAGGAAATTCGATGATCGCTTTGCGCGAGAACATCTGCATTTGCCGCGGCATAACAGCCATCGGCGCGACCGCGATAGTTTGCTTCGAAGGTGAGTTCGGCGGTTTTGGCATTCGAAAGGCAAACCTCGCCGCAAGAATCGAGATACTATGCCATTCAACTTCTGATAGTTTTTTCGGAAGAGCAAGTTTAGCCTGATCTAAGCCACGCCGAAGAGCACCCTTTGACACGAGCTTTAACTCAGAGCGTTGCTCGAAGCTGAAATTGCATAGCATTCCCGTTTCGGGCGATCATGAAAAAGGGCGCAATTCAGTCGTGCGCGCTAGTTCGAATCCGCCCTTAGCACCGCAAAATGTTGGTCTTATTGCTGGTCTTTCAAAATTCGAATTTATTTTTCTCGTTTAATATCAGATAGATAGATCGATAGTTTGGTTCCGGCCAGGCCACGAACTCTAGCGGTCGATGATGACGGCCACGGGCCCGCCCCCATCCGGCCCCTGGTGCTCGGCTCCCCCGGAAACGAAAATCTCGGCATGGCCCACGAGCCCCGCCAGCGCGCCGGCCACGAAAGCGCGGGCATGGCGCGTGGCGGAAATGTCGGAATCGTCGAGCATGGTGTGGCGGAAGCCGCGCAGGACACCCGTGGTGGAAGGCTCGGCCTTGGCGAGCAGGGCCACGAGCTGCGCGCGTTCAGCCGGCTCAAGCTGGCCCCGCGCCGCCAGGCCAAGGCGCTGAAGGGCGGCGCGCACCGGCTCGATATCGATGGCATCGGCCATCACGGCATGGTCGATCGCCAGCGGCCCCGCCCATTCCCCGGACATGCCGAGCACCACAATTTCATGGTCCATCAATTCGATGCCGGCAGAGATGGAGGCGCGGCCGGAATAGAGAGTCACATCCTTCGCGATCACCGCCTCGGAGAGCGCGGAGCCGGGGATTTCCCCCAGCGCGAGGCCCACGCCAAGTGCCGAAGCACCGCGCGAAAAGCCCATGGATTTCAATGTGTCGCGGATCGCCACCGTGGCCCCGCGCGATGCCGCTTCCAAAACGCGCTGCGCGGTCATCAGCGGGCATTTGATCTGCACGAAATGGACCTGATCGGGGCTGGTGATGCCCGCATCGGCCATGGCCGCATGCACGCCTTCCGCCACGGCCTCGACCTGCGCCATCCTCCCGAGTTCCTCCGGAAGGATCTCCCGCGTGCGCGCACGACCAATCGCGAGAGCGGAACGCGCGGGCTCGGTCACGTTGCGCCGCTCGAGCACCAGCCAATGCGGGGCGAGTGCGCCTTCCGTGCCACCGGACATGACACAGCACACGGCTTCGGCCTCCGCCGCCGGCAGGTGGCGCTTCAGTTCGAGTTGCAGCGATTGCACCGCGAAGGCCCGGGTGAAGTCGTTCACACAGCCATTGCCCTCGGTCTTCCCCAGGATCGCGATAATGCCTTCGGGCCGGATTTCGCCGGCAGAAATGGCTCGCGCGAGACCGGAGACATCATCTGGGCCTGCGGCGGAAATGCGGTGGAGATAGGCTCGGCGCGCCATGCCAGGCCCTCAGCAGCAGCCCAGGCGTTCGCGATACCACCCGGCGAGCGCGACATCGAAAGCGGGCCAGGCGCGAAGAAAATCCGCGCGTTCCGGCATCTGCGCACGATAACGGGCGCGCATTTCGTCCTCCAGGGCCGGGAGATCGACACCGAGGACCTTGCCCCCTTCGACAATCACCTTGCCATCCGCGATGACGCGAGCAACATGCGCAAGGCTGGCCCGCGCGAAGAGATAATCGACAGGCTCCACCGGCAACACGGCATCGCGGTCGAGAGTTGCGAGATCGATTTCCACGCAATCCGCGATCTCGCCCGCCGCGAGGCTCGCCTGATCCGCCGCGCCATTGGCGAAACGGCCGTTGCGCGTGGCGCTCAGCAGGTAATCCTCGCGGGAAATGTTGCAATCATAGCCCCAGCCGCCATGCAGGAACTGCCCGAGGCGGATTTCCCGCAGCATGTCGTCATCCTCATCAAAGGCCGCGCCATCGAGCCCGATGGCGACGCGGCAACCCATCCGGATCGCCCGGCCGATCGGCGCGATGCCGGATTTCAGATGCAGGTTCGAGGAAGCATTGGTGGCGATCACCGTGCCCGCTTCCGCGATGAGCGCGAGGTCATCGTCATTGGCCCAGACGGCATGGGCAAGCGTCAGGCGATCCGTCAGCAGGCCGATTTCCTTGAGGTAGCGCGCGGCACCCTGCGGGCAGTTCTGGTCGGCCCAGGCGCGCTGGTACTTCGTTTCGAGGAAATGCATGTGGACGCGGCGGCCCTTGCGCGCCGAGGCCTCGGCGATGCCCTCGAGCATGGCGCGCGAGCACCATTGCATGCCATTCGGGCCATATTGCACCGAAAAACGCGGATTTTCAGCGGCTTGCGCCACCGCATCCGCAAGCGCGATCTGCTCGCGCCATGGCATCAGGGGTGAGCCGAAAATGCCCTCGACAGTCTTGCGCGCCTCAGCCGGCATGCTCGCGAGCATGGGCGTGGCATCGCCGTAGATGATCGGGTTCATGTCGCGCATGGCCACGGCAAAGGCGACCTGCACGCCGACATCGCGGGCCGCGCGGGCGATCTCACGTGCTTCATCCGGCAGGGGCATCGGGCCCTGCGCGCGGGTGTAATGCGCCATGATCGAGGTGCAGCCGGAGCGAGCGGCACGCGCAAACGGCGCAGCCGAGGCGACATAGGGGTCCTGGCGTGTCATCGCCGCAAGGCGCAGCAGCCAACTTTCGAGCGGCTTGCCCGCCGCCCCGAAGGAGGTGGGCGAAAGCGGCCGGGCATGATCATGCGCGTTGGCGAAACCCGGCAGGATCAGCCGGTCCTTCCGCTTTGCATCGGGACCAGCCGAAGCGATGCGCCCGCCGGAAAGCGCAAGCCGCGCAGGTTGGCTCGCACCATCCGAACGGAGCATCAGGCCGTCGAGAACGAGGGACATGGCGGGCAATCCGGTTCGGACCACGAAAAGGCCCCGCTACGCGAGCGGGGCGAAGGATCAGGCTCGAGGCCTCAGTTCGTGAAGACCTTCACGGCGCGCTCGCTCCTGGGCGGCAGGAAGGAGCGGTTGAACACCGCGCTCGCCGCCGGAAGCGCCGTCAGGCCATAGGCCTCGCCCACCATGGAGATGGCGCGGGTCATGCGGTCGTCCTTCACGTCGCCGAAACCGATTTCCGCTGCTTCCTTCGTGAGCATCAGTTCCTTGAAGGCGAAGATCAGGCGGCGCTTTTCCACGTCGCGGTTCAGCAGCGGCTCCCGTTTCATCAGCGCGTCGATGGCGGCATCGGGGTTGGCGACGGCATCCATCAGCGCCCTGTTCACGGCCTTGACGAGGCCGCGCACGGCTTCCGGCTTCTCCTTCAGCAATTTCTGGGAGACCATCACGCCGTTCGAATAAACGTCGACGCCGTAATCCCCGAAGGTCATCCAGCGGAAATCCTTGTCCGGATCGAGCTTCATGCCCACGAAGTTCATGTAGCTCGTGGCGGTGAAGATCAGCGAACCCTGCACCTGGTCCTGCACCAGCATCTGCTCCTGCAGGTTGGGCGCCATGTTGAGGATCTCGATCTTGCCGGTATCCACGCCGTTGACCTTCGCGAAGACCGGGAAGAGGCGCGTGGTGGCCGAACCGGCCGGCCCGCCGAGCTTCTTGCCCTCGAGATCCTTCGGGGTCCTGATCGGGCTGTTGGCCTTGAAAACGATGCCGAAGGGCGGCTGGCTGTAGATCATGTAGACCATCACGGGGGCGTCGGCCGGCTTGGTCGAGGCATTCTGGATGATGGCGTTCATGTCGCCGAAGCCGGCATCATAGGCGCCGCTCATGATGCGGCTGACGGTGGCGGCGGAGCCCTCGCCCTGATCGACGGTCACGTCGAGCTTCTCGGCGGCAAAATAGCCCTTGTCGATCGCGAGGTAATACCAGGAATGCATCGCCTGGTATTTCCAGTCGAGCGTGAAGCGGATCTTGGTCGGTGCCTCAGCGAACGCGCTGCCGGCCGTGGCCGCGAGCGCGATGCCTGCAAGGGCGGAAGTGACATGACGGCGGTTGAACATGCTTGAACTCTCCCTGCTTGGGCCAGGATCGGCCCGGTTCGGTCGTATGGAAAAGTCCCCCGACTTCCCCCTGTCATGCGCTCTTCAGCCCATGGCAAAGTCCTGCTTGCGCATCGCCCAGCCGGCGACCCGGCGCTCGATGAGCGAGAAGATGACGTAAAGCGACACACCCAGCCCCGCGAGCAGGAACAGCCCGGCGAAAACCAGCGGCACGTTGAAGTTCGAGGAGGCGATCATCATCAGGTTGCCGATGCCGCGGTTCGAGGCGACCGTTTCGCTGAGCACCGTGCCGACGAAGGCGAGCGTGATGGCAACCTTCAGGGATGCGAAGAAATAGGGCATCGCGCGCGGCAGGCTGACATTCCAGAGAATGTCGAATTTCTTCGCCCCCAGGGCTTTCAGCACGTCTTCCAGCTCAGGCTCGGTGGTGGCGAGGCCCGTCGCGACATTCACGACGATGGGGAAGACGCAGATCACCATGGAAGTGAGGATGGCGGGCGTGGTGCCAGCGCCGAACCACAGGACGAAGATCGGCACCACCGCCACTTTCGGGATGGACGAGAAGCCGACCAGCAGAGGATAGGCCGTGTCATAGGCCACGCGGCTCACGCCGATCACCGCGCCGATCAGCACGCCGATGCCGACGCCGAGCGCGAAGCCGACGAGCGTGGTGTAAAGCGTCTGGATGAGATGCGGGCGAATACCCGGGAAGAACTGCCAGAGCGCGCCCATGATGACCGTGGGGCGCGGCAACACGATTTCCGACACCTTGAAGACGAGGCAGGCCACCTCCCACAGCACGAAAAAGGAGAGGATCAGCAGGCCGCTCTGGAGCTTCTGGCGCGTGCGTTCGGACAGGGCTTCCATGGCTCAGACCTTTCCGGTGCGGGCATCGACGATGAGCCCGCGCAGGCGCTGGGTCAGCGCCACGAATTCGGGCTCGAAGGTCATGTCGAGGGTGCGCGGGCGGGCGAAGGGCACGACATCATCGGCAACGATGCGGCCGGGGCGCGCGCTCATCACGCAGACGCGGGTCGCAAGATAGGCCGCCTCGCGCAGATCATGCGTGACTAGGATGACGGTCGGTTTCCGGTCCATCCAGAGCTGCTGGAGGATCGCCCAGAGCTCCTCGCGGGTGAACTGGTCAAGCGCGCCAAAGGGCTCGTCGAGCAGCAGAAGCGCGGGATCATGAATCAGCGCACGGCACAGATTGGCGCGCTGGAGCATGCCGCCCGAAAGCTGCCAGGGAAACTTGTCGCCGAAACCCTTGAGGCCCACGACTTCCAGAAGCGCCTCGGCGCGATCACGAAACTCGGTCTTCCGCTTCGCCCGGAATTCCGAGCGGAACGGCTCGACGATCTTCAGTGGCAGCATGATGTTGTCGCGGATGCGGAGCCAGGGCAGCATGGTCGGGTTCTGGAAGGCCATGCCGATGCCGACACGCTCGGCCCCGACCTCGCGCCCCCCCACGAAGACATGCCCGCTGCTCGCCCTGATGAGGTTGGCGACCAGCTTGAGGATCGTCGATTTGCCACAGCCCGAGGGACCGACAAGAGCGACGAAATCCCCCTTCTCGATATCGAGATCGGTGGGCGTCAGGGCCTCCACGGCATTGGCGCCCCGGCCATAGATGATCCCCGCGCCTTCAAGGGAAATGAGCGGCCGGGCGCGCTCCGGTGCATCGGATCGCGGCGGGGCGGGCACGAACTCGGCGGGCTTCACGGCCATGGTCATGCCTTCCGCTGAGCAAGGGTTGTGCCATCCGAGCCTTGCAAGCCCAGAAGGCTCGCAAGGCTCTGCTCCACCCGTTGGGGCTTTGCGGGTGGCATCTTCTGAAGCGTGTGGACGGAACGGCCGCGGCCAAGTGAATTCTCCACCAGGCTCCTGTTCTTCATCACGAACTGGCCACGCAGCAGCGTGTGAAGCGGCAGGCCCTTCACGCGCTTGCCATGGAAGGGCGTGACGCGGGCGCGCGTCGAATGCAGCTTCGCCTGGTCGATCACGGTCTCGGCGGAGAGGTCGATGATTGCGAGATCCGCATGGCTTCCGATGGCGATCTGCCCCTTGAGCGGGAGCAGGCCGAAGTTCTTCGCAGGGTTATAGGCTGAAATCCGCACAAGCTGCTCAAGAGACAGGCAACCCTCGGCAACGGCATTGAGCATGAGGGGCATGAGCGTCTCGACACCGGGGAAGCCCGCACCTGCTTCCCAGATATCCGGGTTGCGCTTTTCCTCCGGCGTATGCGGCGCGTGATCGGTCGCGATCTGGCCGATCGTGCCGTCATTCAGCGCCCTCCAGAGTTCCGCCTTATGGTGCGGCTCGCGCACCGGCGGGTTCACCTTGATGATCGGGCCAAGGCGAGCATAGTCATCCGTGTCGAGCATGAGGTAGCAGGGGCAGGTCTCGCCCGTGATATCCACGCCCCTCGCCTGCGCCTCGCGCAGCGGACGAAGCTCGTCTGCCGAGGAAATATGCAGCACATGCACACGCGCGCCGGTCCATTCGGCGAGCGAGGCCGCGCGCTGCACCGCCTCGATGGCCACGATCGCGGGGCGCGCGGCAAGGTGATCAAGCGGCGCCTTCCTGCCAGCGGCCATCAGCTTGGCCTGCCGCCAGGCCATGATGGAGGCGGTTTCGGCATGGAGCGAAATGCGATGCCCATGCTTCGCGATGATCTCGAAGCCTTCGAGCATCGCGCCGGTCGAGGGCGATGGCAGGTTGCCGGTCGTATTGCCCATGAAGCATTTGAACGCCGCCGCTCCGCCCGCGATCAGCCCTTCGAGTTGATCGATATTGTCCTCGGCGAGCAGGCCGTAGAGGCCGAAATCCACCCGCGCGGTGCTGGCGCGCCGGAACTTGTCGGCGAGTGCCGCCGGCGTCGCGGTCGGCGGAAACGTATTCGGCATCTCGAACACGGTCGTCACGCCGCCCATCGCGGCGGCGGCCGTACCCGTGTCCCAGTCTTCCTTGTAAGCCATGCCGGGATCGCGGTAATGCACATGCACATCGATCGCGCCGGGCAGGATATGCAGGCCCGAGGCGTCAAGCACCTCTTTCGCGGGGCCCAGCATGCCCGGCGCGCCGATCGCAGCGATCGTTTCGCCGGAAATCGCGATATCCGCGCGATGGGAGCCCTCATGCGAAACGACCGTGCCACCGGTGATAAGGAGATCATGGAGCGCCATCGCCATCCCCCTCAGAGGGCTGCCCAGCCGCCATCGACCGGCAGATCGATGCCGGTGATCTGGCGGGAGACATCCGAAGCCAGGAACAGGCAGGCATGGGCGATGTCATCATCGGTGGAGATGCGCTTCAGCGCGTAATCGGCCGCATGGCGCAGGGCGGCCTCCTCGACCGTGATACCCAGCTTTTTCGCCATTGCGGGGCAGACTTTTTCCCGAAATCGCGGGCCATCGACCATGCCGGGTGCCACGCAATTCACGTTGATGTTGTGCTCGCCTACCTCCAGCGCGAAACTCTTGGTGATGCCGCGCAGACCCCATTTCGAGGCGGAATAGGCCATGCGGCCCGCCCTGCCCCGCATGCCGAAGGTGCCGCCGACATTGACGATCTTGCCGTATTTCCGCGCGATCATCGCGGGAATGATCGCGCGCATCGTGTGGAAACAGCCATTCATGTTGAGGGTGACGATCTCGTCGAATTCCTCGGGGCTGGTCTCCCAGCCGGTCTTGCCCATGGGGCCGGAGCCGCCGGCGACATTCACGAGGATGTCGATCTGGCCGAAAGCCTTCAGAACGGTTCGGGCCATGGCCTCGCAGGCCACGGCATCGGTGAGATCGGTGGGCACCACGATCACCTTGCAGCCGAGCGCCTGCATTTTTGCCGCGACCGGCTCGATGGCGAGCGTATCGCGGCCAACGAGCGCCAGGTGGCAGCCTTCCGCGCCGAAGGCGCGCGTGACGGCCGCACCCATGCCCTTGGCCGGGCCGGTGATGACCGCGACCTTGTTTTCAAGACCGAGTTTCAAGCTGAATTCTCTTTTCTCTGTTCGGTTTTGTCAGACGCCGAGAGCCTTGATGCGCTCGCCCGCCGGAGGCAGGAAGGCGCGGCTGAACACCTCATCCACCGCCGGCAGGCGCGGCAGCTGGTTCGCCTCCGCCACGATGGCGATTCCGCGCCTGAAGCGGGCCTCGTCCACGTCGCCGATGCCGATCTTCGCGGTATCCGGGTGGCTCATCTCGGCCTTCAGGGTGGCGATGAGGCGAGCCTTCTCGATGTCCTTCTTGATGAGCGGCTCGCGCCGGGCCACTGCATCCACCGCCTTGTCGAAATCCTTCAGGGTTTCCGCAAGACCGCGATTGAAGGCGCGGACGATGCCCGAAACGGCCTTCGGGTTCTCCTTCGCGAATCGGCGGCTCACGACAAGGGTGTTCGAATAGAGGTCCATCCCCGCATCGACGTAATTGATGAAGCGGAAATCCTTGTCCGGATCGATGCCGGCGAGGCGCGCGGAGAAGGAAATCGTGTTCACGAAGCCGAAAACCGCATCCACCTGCCCGCGCTGGAGCATCTGCTCGCGCAGGTTCGGCGCCATGTTGGTGATGGTTACCTTCGAAGGATCGATGCCGGCGAGCTTCGCATAGGCCGGGAAAAGCTTCAGCGCGGCATCGTTCGCCGGGCCACCGATCGTCTTGCCTTCGAGATCCTTCGGGGTCCTGATCGGGCCGTCGCGGCGCACCGCGATGGTGAAGGGCGGATTGTTGAACATCGCATAGACCGCCAGCGGGGCTTCATCCGGCTTTTTCGACACAAGATCGATCAGCGCGTTCATGTCGCCGAAGCCGACATCATAGGCGCCGGTCGCGACCTTGGTGATGGCCGCCGCCGAGCCCTCGCCCTGGTCGATCTCGAGCTCGACGCCCTCCTCCTTGAGGAAGCCCATGTCCTGCGCCTGGAAGAACCAGCTCTGCGGGCCCTGATAGCGCCAGTTCAGGATCATCTTGGCCTTCACGACGCCCTGCGCCCGCACCGGCAGCGTGAGACCCGAGGCGGCGAGCAGCGCGCCGGCACCGAGGCCGAAAGCGCGACGGGAAAGCGGGAGAGACATCAGCATACCTCCGGAAAAAATGATCCTTGGATGGACCGGGACGCTAGGCGGAGTTGACTGTTGCTGTCTTCTGCTCATTTCTGCTCAGAGCTGTTCGAAAAAATCACCGCTGGAGCATTTTCCGATCCATTGGCTACCGGTTGGTCGCAGAAAATGCGTGAAACAAGAAGGAATGAGAGCATTTTCCGACCCATTGGCTACCGGCTGGTCGCAGAAAATGCGTGAAACAAAGAGATGGAGCATCCGAGCCGATTCAATCCGATCGGGGTCCGCTCCAGGGAGAAGCCATGCGCCATGTGCGTTTTCTGCGCTATGTCGATGTCGTTGCGCGATCCGGCTCCATCCGCAGCGCGGCGGAGAAGCTCAATCTCACCGCTTCCGCCCTCAACCGCCGCATCCAGGATTTCGAGGAGGAGCTGGGAACGCCGATCTTCGAGCGCCTGCCGCGCGGCGTGCGCCTGAATGCGGCGGGAGAGCTGATCATCCGGCATTTCCGGGCTCAACTCGCGGAACTCAGCCGCGTGCGCTCGCAGGTCGAGGATTTGTCAGGCTTCCGGCGAGGCACCATTTCCATCGCCTGCTCTCAGGCGCTGGCCTATGACCTCATGCCCAACATGGTCGCCGCCTATCGTCGCGAGTTTCCGCTCGTGAATTTCTCGATCCGCGTGCTCGACCACCGCGATGCCCTGCGCGCCTTGACCGAATTCGAGGTCGATCTCGCGCTGGTGTTCCGGCCCCAGCCCCTGCCGGAATTCCAGATCATCGGTTCGGCCGAGCAACGGGTGATGGCGATCATGCAGGCGAGCCACCCGCTCGCGGGCAGGGCAACGCTGCGCCTGCGGGATTGCGCGGATTTTCCGCTCGCCCTGCCCGATCGCTCCTATTCCGGCCGGCAATTGCTGGATGAAGCGACCGCGCGCGCTTCCTTCCGCCTGGAACCGGCCGTGGAGTCAAATTCCTTCGAATTCCTGCGCAATTTCGTGCGCACGGAATTGGCCATCACCTTCCAGATCGAGATCGGCGCGCCGCCGCAGGATCGGGAGCGCTATGGCCTTGTGGCGAAGCCGATCGACCCGCGTGACGTGCAGCCGGCGCGCCTCGCCATCGGCCAGCTGCGCGGCCGCGCGCTGCCGGTGGCCGCGGCGAAATTCGCCGACCAGCTGGGCTCGCGCCTCGTCACGGCGCCGGTTCCAGCCACTTCGCCACCGTGACCGGCTGAAAGGTGATGAGCCCGTCGATGAGCGCGGCGGGGGAGGCATCGAGCACGATGCCATCGCGATGCTGCGGCGGCAGGAAGCTCTCGGCGATCATGTGGTCGATCATGCCCATGAGGGGATCATAAAAGCCGCGAATGTTCAGCAATCCGGCCGGTTTCATGAACTCGCCGAGCTGGTTCAGCGTCCAGACCTCCATGAATTCCTCAAGCGTGCCGATGCCGCCGGGAAGCGCGATGAAGGCATCGGCGAGATCGGCCATGCGGCGCTTTCTCGCGCGCATGTCGTTCACCGTTTCGCTCACGGTCAGGCCGGGATGGCCGTGCCCCTTGGCGGCCAGACGCTCGGTGATCACGCCATGCGCCTCGCCTCCACCGGCCAGCACGGCATCGGCCAGCACGCCCATCAGCCCCTTGTTCGTGCCACCATAGACAAGCCGGATGCCGCGGCCGGCAAGCTCCGTGCCAAGCGCCTTCGCCCCTGCGGCATAAGCCTCATGGCCACCGAAATTCGAACCGGAAAACACGGCGATGGAGGAGATCTGTCGGGTCATCGTGCTATTCCGCCGCTTCCACATCGCCACCTTCGGCAAGCCGCAGGAAGGCATCGCGGACCACCAGGATATGTTCGGCCATATGGCGTTGGGCGGCCATCCGGTCGCCCCTGAGGATCGCCTGCACGATGCTTTCGTGCTCGGCATGGGAGGCGGCGAGCCGGCCGAGGGTTGCGAATTGCGCGCGCCGATAGGGCCTGAGGCGCTGGCGCGTCTGCGCCGTGATCTCGACAAGGTAGCTGTTCTGGCTGCCGTGATAAATCAAGCCATGCAGCCTCTCGTTGGCGGCGGAATAAGCGGTGCTGTCCCCGGCCCGCACGATCGCGGCCATCGTTTCGTGCAGATCGGCCAGCTGGCGGCGTGCGTCCGGCGGCATGGCCCGCGCCGCATAGCCGGCGCAGAGGCCCTCGAGATCGGCCATCACCTGAAACATGTCGCGCAGGTCGGTGGCGCTTGGCGCCGCCACTTCCGCCCCGTGATTGGGCCGATGGGCCACCAGCCCGCTCGCCGCCAGCAGGCGCAACGCCTCCCGCACCGGCGTGCGCGAGACACCGTAGCTCGCGGCGAGTTCCTGCTCGTCGAGCGCGGAGCCGGGCGGGCGATGCCCGCCCAGGATCTGATCGGTCAGATCCATCCGGATCTGTTCCGAGCGAGTGAGCCGCTCCACGCCCATGCCCTTTGCCCCGTCGCATCGCCCGCCGAGAAGCGACGATCTCCCTCGATAACCGAGAATCGCGAGAGCACCAACCGGTCCCTAATCTGCATAAAATCTATGCACTATGAGGTAAATTGCATACATATTTTTCTTTGCTCAGATTTTAAGCACAAGATCTGAACCCGGCAAAATCTGGTTTTCTCCTTGAACACGCACAGGTTTCCGACCCTGAGACATCTTTCTTGATTCTGGCACCGGGCTTGCGGGCTGTCTTTCCAACTCGCGCCGCGACGCGAGGCCATGCACTGACCGGGAGCCTTTCCGATGCGCCGCCGCGATTTCCTGAAATCCTCCGCCGCCGTAACCGCGGGCCTTGCCGCTCCGGCGATCCTGCCCTCTTCCGCCGGAGCGCAGGCGCGCAACGAGACGCTTCTCGCGATTTCCGAGAATGCACCCAACAGCCAGGACATCCACGGCGTCGGCGCCAACCGCCCCGCCTATGAGGTTTCGTGGAACACCTACGATCGCCTGATGACCTATGGCGTGAAGAAGGACGCCAACGGCAACGACCATTACGATTTCCAGAAGATCGAGCCTGAACTCGCCGAGGATATGAAGGTGGGTGCGAATTCCATCGCCTTCACCTTGAAGCGCGGCGCCACGTTCCATGACGGCACGCCGATCACCGCGAAGGATGTGAAATGGTCCTTCGACCGCGCGGTGACCGTCGGCGGCTTCCCCACCTTCCAGATGAAGGCGGGGAGCCTCGAAAAACCGGAGCAGTTCGTCGCGGTGGACGACCGGACCTTCCGCATCGACCTCTTGCGCAAGGATCACATGACGATCCCTGATCTCGCGGTTCCGGTGCCGACGATCTACAATTCTGAGTTGTGCAAGAAGAACGCGACCGCCCAAGACCCCTGGGCGATGGAATTCACCAAGAACAACGGCGCGGGCGGCGGCGCCTACAAGGTCACGCGCTGGCAACCGGGAACGGAAGTCGTCTATGAACGCTTCGAGGATTGGAAGGGCGGCCCCCTGCCGAAGCTGAAGCGCGTGATCTGGCGCACCATCCCCTCCGCCGGCAATCGCCGGGCGCTGCTGGAGCGGGGCGATGCGGATATCTCCTTCGATCTTCCCAACAAGGATTTCCAGGAACTGCGCGCCGCGCAGAAGCTCACGGTCATCGGCACGCCGGTGGAAAACGCGTTGCAATATATCGGCATGAACGCCAAGGAGGGTCCCTTCACCAACGTGAAGGTGCGCCAGGCCGTGGCCTATGCCATCCCCTACCAGAAGATCATGGAGGCCGTGCTCTTCGGGCAGGCAATCCCGATGTTCGGCGACAAGGACAATCTGGCCACAGGCTTCGAGTGGCCGCAGAAGCACGGCTACACCACCGATCTCGCCAAAGCGAAGGCGCTGATGGCGGAAGCGGGCGTGCCCAACGGCTTCGAGACCACGCTGTCCTTCGATCTCGGGCTCGCCGGAGTGAACGAGCCGCTCTGCATTCTGGTGCAGGAAAGCCTGGCGCAAATCGGCATCAAGGTCACGATCAACAAGGTGCCGGGCGCGAACTGGCGCAATGAACTGCTGAAGAAGAACATGCCGCTGATTACCAATACCTTCGGCGGCTGGCTGAATTACCCGGAATATTTTTTCTTCTGGGCCTATCACGGCCAGAATGCCGTCTTCAACACGATGAGTTACCAGAACCCGAAGATGGATGCCTTCATCGATGCCGCCCGCACGGCCGGCGCGAATGGCGAGAAGGCCGCCTACGAGGCGGCCGTGAAGGGGTTCATCGATCTTTCCTTCGAGGAGGTGCCGCGCATCCCGCTCTACCAGCCGCTGCTGAACGTCGCGATGCAGAAGAACATTTCCGGCTATCGCTACTGGTTCCACCGGCAGCTCGATTATCGCCAGCTCGCCAAGGCGTAACGCGACGAATGGCCGCCCCTTGCGGGCGGCTTCTCCCTCTCGAGAAACGGGATCTCATGCTCTCCCTGATCCTCAACCGGCTGATGTCGGCGATCCCGAGCCTGATCGGCGTGGTGATCGTGACTTTCCTGCTGACGCGCGCACTTCCGGGCGATCCCGCCGCCTATTTCGCCGGTCCCGCCGCCACGGAACAGGCGATCGCCGAAATCCGCGCCAAGCTTGGGACGGATCGCCCGCTGATCGAACAGTTCGGCCGCTATGTGAAGGATCTTGTCCGTGGCGAACTGGGCCAGTCGCTGACCACGGGGCAGCCCGTCGCGCGCGAGATCGCGACACGGCTGCCCGCTTCGGCGGAACTGACGCTGATCGGGCTGATGCTGGCGGTGATCCTCGCGGTGCCCATGGGTATTATCGCCGCGACGAAACCGGGCAGCGCCATCGACCATGTGACACGTGTGGTATCGACCGCCGGCGTGTCGCTGCCGGTGTTCTTCACCGGGCTGCTGCTGGTCTATGTCTTCTATTTCCGCCTCGGCTGGGCGCCATCGCCCGTGGGGCGGCTCGATGTGTTTCTTTCCCCGCCGGCGCATGTCACCGGCTTCTACCTCGTGGATTCCATCCTGGCGCGCGACGGCGAGGTGTTCTTCGGCGCGGCAAAGCAGCTTGCCCTGCCGGCGCTTAGCCTGTCGATCTTCGCGCTGGCCCCGATTGCGCGGATGACCCGCGCCTCGATGCTCGCGGTGCTCTCCTCCGATTTCGTTCGCACGGCGCGGGCGAGCGGGCTTTCGCCGGCGGAGGTGATCGTCACTTACGCCTTCCGGAACGCGGTGCTGCCGGTGATCACCACGCTCGGCATGGTGCTCTCCTTCCTGCTCGGCGCGAATGTGCTGGTGGAGAAGGTCTTCGCCTGGCCGGGCATTGGCTCCTTTGCGGTGGAAGCGCTGATCGCCTCCGATTACGCGCCGGTGCAGGGCTTCGTGCTGACGATGGCCGCGCTTTACGTGACGCTGAACCTTCTGATCGACATTGCCTATGGGCTGATCGATCCGCGCGTGAGGCTCGATTCATGAGCGGCGCATCCCCCGGCGCCCTCGCCCACGCGCGCTACGTGATCGGCGAAAACCCGGTCACGGGCTTCGCCTTCGGCCTCTTCGTGCTGATCCTGATCGCCGCCATCCTCGGTCCGGCGCTGGTTCCCTATGATCCGCTGGCGAGCAATACGAGCCGGGCGCTTCAGGCCCCTTCCGCGCAGCACTGGTTCGGCACGGATCAGCTCGGGCGCGACATCTTCTCCCGCGTGGTGGTGGCAACGCGTCTGGATCTGACCATCGCGGTCGCTTCCGTGGCCCTCGTCTTCGTGCTGGGCGGGCTTTCGGGCATCGCGGCGGGGTTTTTCGGCGGCTGGGTCGAACGCATCGTGATGCGCATCGCTGATACCATCATGGCCTTCCCGCTTTTCGTGCTGGCTATGGGCATCGTGGCCGCACTCGGCAATTCGGTGACCAACATCGTGATTGCCACGGCGATTGTGAATTTCCCGCTTTACGCCCGGGTCGCACGCGCCGAGGCCAATATCCGGCGCGAGGCCGGTTTTGTGGAGGCCGCGCGGCTTTCCGGCAATGGCGATGCCCGCATCGTGCTGTTCCAGATTTTGCCGAATGTCTTCCCCATCCTCGTGGTGCAGATGTCACTGACCATGGGCTACGCGATTTTGAACGCGGCCGGGCTCTCCTTCATCGGGCTTGGTGTGCGCCCGCCCACGCCCGAATGGGGCATCATGGTCGCGGAGGGCGCGGCCTTCATGGTCTCCGGCGAATGGTGGATCGCGTTCTTTCCGGGCGTGGCGCTGATGCTCGCGGTCTTCTGCTTCAACCTCTTGGGCGATGGGTTGCGCGACATCGTTGACCCGCGGCGGAGGACCTGACATGGCCACCCCCGCCCTCCTCGTCGAGGATCTCTCGGTGGAGTTCCGCACCCGCGGTGGCGTGGTGAAGGCGCTGGAACGCGTGAATTTCCATGTCGCCAAGGGCGAGACCGTCGCGGTCGTCGGTGAATCCGGTTCCGGCAAATCGGTCACGGCCTATGCGGTAATGGGCATTCTCGATCCGGCCGCGCGCGTGACCTCGGGACGCGCGGTCCTGGGCGCACTTGACCTTCTGCAGGCCGACCGTCACACGCTCGCCGGCCTTCGCGGCCGCGAAATCGCGATGATCTTCCAGAACCCACGCACGGCGCTGAACCCCATTCGCCGCGTCGGCGACCAGATCGCCGATGTTCTGCTGCGCCACGCCAATGTGACGCCGAATGCCGCGCCGAAAACGGCCATCGCGCTGCTGGAAAGCGTCGGCATCACCGACCCCGCCCGGCGCGCGAAGGCCTATCCGTTCGAACTCTCCGGCGGCATGTGCCAGCGCGTGATGATCGCGATTGCGCTCGCTGCCCGGCCCTCCCTCCTGATCGCCGACGAGCCGACCACCGGGCTCGACGTGACGACGCAGGCGGTCATCATGGACATCATCGCCGACCGCGCTGCCCGGACCGGCATGGCGACGATCTTCATCACGCATGATCTCGGCCTTGCCGCCGAGCGTGCGGACCGCATCGTCGTGATGCATGCCGGTCATGTCGTGGAGGCGCAGCCGAAGGCCGCGCTTTTCGCAACACCGCGCCACCCCTATACGGCGGCGCTGATCGCCGCGACGCCGGGCTCTACGAGCCGGCTCGCCGATCTGCGCACCATAGCGGGCGGCCTGCCGGATCTGCGCGCGGCCGATCTGCCGGCCTGCCGCTATGCCGCGCGCTGCCCGCGCCGCCTCGCGCTTTGCGCCCAGCCCCTCCCCGCCCTCGATGCGGCGCAAAAAACCGCACTGGCCTGCCATAATCCTCTGCCCGTGGAGCGCGCCGCATGAAGCCGGAGCCGCTGCTCGATGTCGCCGAACTCTCCAAGCGCTATGGGCTGAAGCCGCAGGGCTCGCCCGTCGCGCGGCTCTTCCGCCGGCTGAAGAAAGGCCCGGAGGCCGCGCCGCGCCTGCATGCGGTGGATGATGTGAGTTTTGCGATCGGGCGCGGCGAAACCGTGGGGCTGGTGGGGGAATCGGGTTGCGGCAAATCGACTCTCGTCCGGCTGGTCGCGCGGCTGATCGACGCGAATGACGGCTCGATCCGGCTGGCGGGGCAGGAACTGACGCACCATTCGGCGCGCCGTTTCGCAACCAGGCCGGAGCGCGTGAAAATCCAGATGGTGTTCCAGGATGCGGGGGAGAGCATCAACCCGCGCTTTTCCGCCTTCGACGCGATTGCTGACCCGCTGAAGCGCCTGCGCGGCCTCAAGGGCGAGGGCTTGCGCGCGAAGGTGGAGGACAGCGCGACCCGCTGCGGACTGCCGCTCGAACTCCTGCCGCGCTTCTCGCACCAGCTTTCCGGCGGGCAGAGGGCCCGCGTCGGCATCGCGCGCGCGATCGCGGTCGAACCCGAATTGCTGATCCTCGACGAACCGACCGCCGCGCTGGATGTTTCCGTCCAGGTCGTGATCCTGCAACTGCTCGAGACGCTGAAGCGCGATCTCGGCATGAGCTATCTTTTCGTGAGCCACGATCTCAACGTGGTCCGCCTTCTCTGTGATCGGGTGCTGGTGATGTATCTCGGCAAGATCGTGGAAACGGGACCGGCCGAAACCGTGTTCGGCGAGCCCCGCCACCCCTATACGAAGGCGCTGATCGCCGCCCTTCCCGACGCGAACCGCCCCGCCTCCGAACGCCTGCGGCTGTCGGGCGAGATCGCGAGCCCCGTGGACCCGGACCCGAAGACCTGCCGCTTCGCAGGCCGCTGCCCGCACGCTCAAAGCCGTTGCCGCGAGGCCATGCCGACGCTTCTTCCCCTTGCACCCGGCCATGCCGCCGCCTGCCATTTCCCCCTCGCCGGAAGATTCCCATGACCTCGCCTCCCGCCCTCGCCGGCCTGCCCTTCACCCGCATGGCGCTGCATGCGCATTATCAGGCGGGTGGCCAGCCGGCCGCGATCATCCGCGAAGCCTATCGGCGCATCGCGGCCGCGCATGATCCCGGCATCTTCATCACGCTTCAGCCGGAAGCGGAGGCGATCGCGGCGGCGGAAAAGCTGCCCCCCTTCGATCCCGTGGGCACTCCGCTCTGGGGCCTGCCTTTCGCGGCGAAGGACAATATCGACGCGGCCGGCATGCCCACCACGGCCGCCTGCCCGGATTTCGCCTATTGGCCGGCGGAAGATGCAACCGTCGTAGCCCGCGCGAAGGCTAAAGGCGCGATCCTCATCGGAAAAACCAATCTCGACCAGTTCGCGACCGGCCTTGTGGGCGTGCGCTCGCCTTACCCCATTCCGCTGAATGCGATCGACCCCGCGCTCGTGCCCGGCGGCTCCTCCTCCGGTTCGGCGGTAGCGGTGGCGCGGGGGCTTGTCACGTTTGCGCTTGGCACGGATACGGCCGGATCTGGCCGCGTGCCCGCCGCATTGAACAACATCGTGGGACTCAAGCCGAGTGTGGGTGCGCTGCCTGGCCGGGGCGTGGTGCCCGCCTGCCGCACGCTCGATTGCGTCTCGGTCTTCGCGCTCACGGTCGAGGATGCCTGGGCGGCCTTCACCGCGATGGCCGGGCCGGACTCGGCCGATCCATTCAGCCGCGCCGTGCCGCTGGTGCCACAGCAGGCGAGCGAGCCGCATCCGGTGATCGGCGTGCCGCGCGCGGAGGATCTGCGCTTTTTTGGCGATGGCCTGCAGGAAAAGGCGTATCACGCCGGCCTTGCGCAGCTTGAAAGCCTCGGCGCGAAGCTCGTGCCGGTGGATTTCACGGCGTTCTTCGAAACTGCGGCACTTCTCTATGAGGGTCCGTGGGTGGCGGAGCGCCACGCCGCCATCGCCGCTTTCCTGAAGACGAACGCCGCGAGCCTGCATCCTGTGACGCGCGGCATCATCTCCGGCGCGGAAAAGTTCGATGCGAGCACGCTCTTCCGGGCGCAATATCGCCTCGCGGAGTTGAAACTGGCCATCGCGCCGATCTGGCGGCAGGCGGGCATGCTCGCCGTGCCGACAACACCCGTTTCGCCGACCGTCGCCGATCTCGCTGCCGATCCGATCGGCCCGAACAGCCGCTGCGGCACCTACACCAATTTCGTGAACCTGCTCGATCTTGCGGCCTGCGCCGCACCGGGGCCGTTCCGCGCGGATGGCCGCGCGGCGGGCCTCACCTTCATCGCGCCATCGGGCGCGGATGGCCGGCTCGCGGCGATGGCCCGCGCCTTCCATCAGGCGAGCGGCGTGACGATGGGCGCGACGGGCGCGCCGCTTCCTGCCGAGACCGGTTTCGATGATCCCGGCCGCGACGGGCTCATCGAGATCGTCGTCGTGGGCGCGCATCTCTCGGGCATGCCGCTGAACCATGAACTGACCTCGAATGGCGGCGTGTTTCGCCGCGCCGTTTCCACGGCGCCGGATTACCGGCTGCATGCGCTGGCAGGCGGACCGCCCAAACGCCCCGGCCTCTTGCGCGTGGCGGCGGGCACGGGTCACGCCATCGCGACAGAGGTCTGGGCGCTGCCGCCGGCCGGTTTCGGGCGCTTCATCGCGGGCATTCCGAGCCCTCTCGGCATCGGCACGCTGAAACTCTCGGATGGCACCGCGCCTAAGGGTTTTCTGGTTGAACCCGAGGGCCTGATCGGCTCCACTGACATCTCCACTCTCGGCGGCTGGCGTGCCTACATCGCCGCGCTCACTGGCTGAACCGGACCCTCGATGCCACAGAACCCTCTCCCCGATCCCGAGGCCTATTCTCGCGTGTTGGCCGATGCGATGGGCCTGCCGCTCGATCAGGCGGACCTTTCGGAAGTCGCGCGCAATGTCGCGCTCGCCTTCCGGCTGGCTGCGTCGTTCATGGATTACCCGCTGCCGGATGATATCGAACCGGCCGCGATTTTCGCCGCGCGGGAGCAGGCCCATGGCTGAGCGCGACTGGACGAAGGCGCCAGCCCATGTGATTGCTGCGGCCGTGAAGGCGGGCGAGGTTTCCGCGCTTGCCGTTACAGAGGCGCATCTCGCGCGCATCGCGGCGCTGAACGGCAAGCTCGGGGCCTACACCGATGTCACGGCCGAACGCGCGAGGAAAACCGCTCAGGCCGTGGATGCCAAGCGGGCCAGTGGCAAAGCTCCTGGCCCGCTCGCGGGTGTGCCCTTCGCCGTCAAGAACCTGTTCGATGTTGCGGGCCTTGCGACCCGCGCCGGCTCGAAGATCAATCGCGATCACCCGCCCGCGAAGCAGGATGCGACCCTGGTCACGCGGCTCGAAGCGGCGGATGCCGTGCTGCTTGGCGCCCTGAACATGGGCGAATATGCCTATGATTTCACGGGCCGGAACGTGCATGACGGCCCCTCCCGCAACCCGCACGACACCGCCCGGATGACCGGCGGCTCCTCCGGTGGTTCCGGTGCCGCGGCGGCGGGCGGCCTCGCAGCGCTGACCCTCGGTTCGGATACCAATGGCTCGATCCGCGTGCCCTCCGCGCTGTGCGGGCTTTTCGGGCTGAAACCGACTTTCGGCGCGCTTTCCCGCGCCCATACCTTCCCCTTCGTCGCGAGCCTCGATCATCTCGGTCCGATGGCGCGCTCCACGCGCGATCTCGCGCTCGCCTTCGACGCGATGGCGGGGCCGGATGCAGCCGATCCCGCTTGCTGGAAGGATGCGCCAAAGCCCGTGCTGCCCGAACTCGATCACGACCCTTCCGGCCTGCGGATCGCCATTGCAGGCGGTTATTTCCGCGCGATGGCGCATCCGGCATCCTTCGCTGCCGTGGACGAGGCGGCCGCGGCGCTCGGGGCGACCGACACGGTCGAATGGCCGGAAGCGGCGCGGGCCCGCGCGGCCGCCTTCATCATCACCATGGTCGAGGGTGGTGCGCTCCATCGCGAACGGCTGAAGACACGCATCGCCGATTTCGACCCCGAGGTGCGCGACCGGCTCGTGGCCGGAAACCTGCTGCCGGGAAGCATGCTGGTGCAGGCATACAAGTTCCGGCGGCATTACTGCGCGCTGGTCGCGAAGCTCTTCGAGCAGCATGACGTGTTTCTCGCGCCCGCGACCCCCTGCACCGCGCCGCTGGTGGAGCAGAAGACCTTCGTTCTCGATGGCCAGGAACTGCCCGTGCGCGCCAATCTCGGGCTCCTCACGCAGCCGATTTCCTTCGCCGGCCTGCCGGTCGTCACCGCGCCGATGCCTGCGCCGAACGGCCTGCCCCTGGGGGTGCAGGTGATCGCGGCGCCAGGCCGCGAGGATCTCGCCCTGCGCGTCGCCCACGCGCTGGAAAAGCAGGGCGTCGCAATTTCGATCGTGCCGGAGATCACCTGATGCTGGAGATCGACATTCCCGAGGTGAAGGCCGAGGTGGAAGCCGCCTTCGCCGAATATGAGCGTGCCCTGGTGACGAATGACGTGGAAACGCTCGATCGGTTGTTCCTGAACAGCGAAAAAACCGTGCGCTATGGCGGGGCAGAGAACCTCTATGGCTATGCGGAGATCGCGGCCTTTCGCGCCGCGCGCTCGCCCCTGGGCCTCGAACGCAGGCTCGAACGCACGCTGATCACCACCTATGGCCGCGACATGGCGACGGCATGGACGCTGTTCCGGCGTGACAGCATGGCGGGCAAGGTGGGCCGGCAGAGCCAGGTCTGGCTGCGCAGCCCGGAGGGCTGGCGCGTGGTGGCCGCGCATGTCAGCGTGATCGTCGAACCGGCGTGATCCCAAGTCCAGAGCGCAAAACGATCTGATAGAATTAGATCTGGCGCTCACTCTTGTTGTTGTCGCATCCGCTTTTTCCGCCAACCGGTATCCACTTGGCGGGCGGATGCTCCAGAGCGCAAACCGATCTGTCAGAAAGAGATCTGGCGCTCACTCTTATTGTTGTCGCATCCGCTTTTTTCGCCAACCTTTATCCACTTGGCGGGCGCACGATCCGCTCGCTTTCCTGGCATCGGGCAAGGCTTCCCCGGATGTTCCTGTTCGTTACCGGAGATTGACGCCATGAATCGAGGGAAAATCCATCAGCCGGCGGCACCCTTCATGATCGGCGGCTGGAAGGCGAACCCCATATCCCACGGGAAATAGATCCAGCTGTCCTGGCTCACTTCGGTGATGAAGGTATCGACCAGCGGGCGGCCCAGAGGCTTCGCGTAGACGGTCGCGAAATGCGCGTTCGGCAGCATGTCCCGCACGATCTTCACGGTCTTTCCGGTATCGACGAGATCGTCGAGCACCAGCACGCCCCTGCCGCCATCCGTGCCGGTGATCACGTGGTCGATGCCCTTGAGCACCTGCAAGCCGCCCTGATCGGTGTAATTGTGGTAGGAGGCGATGCAGACCGTCTCGATCATCCTGAGTTCGAGTTCGCGCGCAATGATTGCCGCCGGAACGAGACCACCGCGGGTGATGCAGACGATGGAGCTGAAAGGCCCAGAGCCCGCGAGCCGCCAGGCCAGCATTCGGGCATCCCGGTGGAACTGGTCCCAGGAGACCGGGAAGGCCTTTTCGGGAATGGCTTGGGGCGCGGGCGCGGCATTCATGATCTTTCTCCCCTGCGGCGAGGCTTGTTCCTAAACCGGTGCCCGATCCGACGAAAGCCCCGCGATGAAGCCAATCACAGCCTTTTCTGCAGCTTCAAGCGCGGCTTCATCACGGCTCCGCAGCACGATCTGGTTGCGGAAACCGCCGGCCTGAAATGCCGGATAGGAGCCGATCGACACCGCCGGATGCGCGACCGCGATCGCGGCAAGGCCCCCGGCATAGATCCCCTCGCCGAGACCGGCGGCATCCACCGTGCGCGCGAGCACGCGCGAACCCGTCCTGAGGCGCGGCGCAACGTCATCGAGCATGGCCTGCATGATGTTCGGCACGCCGGCCATCACGATGACATTGCCGATCATGAAGCCCGGCGCTTTCGAGATCGGGTTGTCGATCAGCTCCGCACCGGCCGGAATGCGCGCCATGCGCAGGCGGGCTTCGTTCAGCTCCTCGCGCTTGTAGCGATCGAGCATGACGTTGACCGCGCGCTCATCGACCGCGATCGAGACGCCGAAAGCCCTGGCCACGCAATCCGCGGTGATGTCATCATGAGTCGGGCCGATGCCACCGGTCGTGAAGAGGTAGGTGTAGCGCAAACGCAAGGCGTTGATCGCGCCGACGATCTCCTCCTCCACATCCGGCACCACGCGCACTTCGCGCAGGTCAATGCCGGAATTGGTGAGATATTCGGCGATGTAGCCAATATTCTTGTCCTTGGTGCGCCCCGAGAGAATCTCGTCGCCGATCACCAGAATGGCGGCGGTCACCTGGCTCATGGCGCATGTTCCAGCACGTGGTTGTTGCGCGTTTCCATCACGCGGCGATAGCCTTTGGAGGCAAGGAAGCCGAGGAGATCGATGCTCCAGCGGCTTTCGCCCTTTTCCAGCACGATGGCGCGGGGCCAGAGGCTTGCGGGCGCATCGGTGAGGAAGCGCTGGAGGATGATGTCCTCGGCGCCTTCCACATCGAGCTTCATCGCATCGATGTGGTCAAGGCCCTCATCCTCCACGATCCCGAGCAATGCGCGGGCGGGAACGCGGACGCGGCCGGCGCGATCCTGATTGACGATCTTCACGCTCGCCTCGCCCTGGTTGGCGGGATCGAGAAAGAGCGTGAGTTCGCCGTCGCGATCCGCCACGGCCAAAGCCATGGCCTTCACCGTGCCGAAGGGGTTGATGCTGATGTTGAAGATGAGCCGATCGAACACGTCTGGCTGCGGCTCGAAGGCGAGGATGCGCGCGTCGCGCCCCGCCCTGGCCGCAAGCGCAAGGGCATAGCCGCCAATATTCGCGCCGATATCGAGGAAGGTGAAACGCGCACCAATCAGCCCGGCGAGATATTCACGCTCGGCCGCATCGAAATCCTGCGGCGCGAAGAGAATGCGCTTTTCGCAGACATTGTTGTAGGGCGCGAGGCGGAAGCGGGCGCCGAGGCTCTCCGCATCCACCGGCCTGCCGCCCAGCAGCAGGATCGCGAGCTTGCGGAAGGCAAAGCCGAGGCGCTTGCCCAGCCAGCCGGCGGGCATGGATCGGGTGAGCCCGATGAGGCGGGCAACGGCGCCGCGCGGCGCATGTGCGCCCCAACCGGGCGCATTGGTGGAAAGATCGGTCATGGGCTGCCCATAATCCCGGATCGCGGAAAATGCACGCGGGATCTGCTCGTCCGGCATCCCGCAAGATGGCTCTTGGAGCCGCGCAGCGAACCGACGAGAGCGCAGTCCGATCTGATTGAAAGAGGCCTTCCGCTCTCATTCCTGATTATTTCACGCATTTTCTTCGACCAACCGGTATCCACTGGATCGGAAAATGCTCTAAACCTTGTGGCATTCCCTTGCCGCTCAAGATCTGCGGAGCCATATTTCTTTCATGAATAATTCCACCACCCTCGTTCGCCGCCAGCCGGGCTCGATCCGTCTGCACGGGCCGGAAGCCTTCGCGGCCATGCGCAAGGCTGGGCGCCTTACGGCCGAGGCGCTCGACATGCTGGTGCCGATGGTTCAGCCCGGTGTGACAACCGACGCGATCGACCGCGCGGTGTTCGAATTCGCCATGGATCACAAGGCCTTCCCGGCCACGCTCTATTACCACGGCTATCCGCGTTCCTGCTGCACCAGCATCAACCATGTGGTGTGCCATGGCATCCCCTCGGACAAGCCCCTGCGCGAGGGCGACATCGTCAATATCGACGTGACATTCATCGTCGATGGCTGGCATGGGGATGCAAGCCGCATGTATGCCGTGGGCGAAATTCCGCGGCGCGCCATGCGCCTTCTCGAGGTCACGCATGAAAGCCTCGAGCGGGGCATGGCGGTCGTGAAGCCCGGCGCGACGCTCGGACATATCGGCGAGGCGATCCAGGTCTTTGCGGAAGCCGAGCGCTGCTCGGTGGTGCGGGATTTCTGTGGCCATGGCCTCGGCCAGCTTTTCCATGACGAGCCCAACATCCTGCATTACGGCCGGGCCGGCGAAGGCGCGGTGCTGAAGCCCGGCATGTTCTTCACCATCGAGCCGATGATCAATCTCGGGCGCCCGCATGTGAAGATCCTCGCGGATGGCTGGACAGCCGTGACGCGTGATCGCTCGCTCTCCGCCCAGTTCGAGCACACCATCGGCGTGACCGAGACGGGCGTCGAGATCTTCACGCGCTCGCCGAAGGGGCTGGATTTCCCGGCCCAGCCTGTGCCCCCGAGGCCCGCCACCCTGCCCTGACCGCGCATGACAGACCGTGCATTCCCTCCCTCACGCCCGAAAGGCAAAGGCCAACGCAGGAAAGCCCCGGGGGAAGCGAGCCTGCAGAGTGATCTGCCGGCGAACGCTGCCGAGGCTCCGCATTACCATGGCCATCGCGAACGCCTCCGCGCGCGCTTTGCCGAAGGGCCGGACCAACTCCCGGATTACGAATTGCTGGAGCTTGTGCTGTTCCGCTCCATTCCGCGCGCGGATGTGAAGGGGGTCGCGAAGGCGCTCATTGCCCGGTTCGGAAGCTTCGCGGAAGTGATCGGCGCCGCGCCCGAACACCTCGCCGAGGTGAAAGGCATTGGCCCGGCCATCGTGCATGACCTGAAACTGCTGGAGGCCGCCGCGCGGCGCATCAGCCAGGGCGCCATTCGCGGCCGGCAGGTGCTTTCGTCCTGGGAGGCCGTGCTCGATTACTGCCGCACCACGATGGGCTTCGCCGAGATCGAACAGCTTCGCGTGCTCTTCCTCGACAAGAAGAACGGCCTCATCCGGGACGAGATGATGCAGAAGGGCACGGTCGACCACACGCCGGTCTATCCGCGCGAGATCATGCGCCGCGCCCTGCAGCTCAATGCTTCCGCGATCATCCTCGTCCACAATCACCCCTCCGGCGACACCACGCCCTCACGCGCGGATATCGAGATGACGCGCGAGATCATTGAGCATGCCGAAGCGCTGGGCCTGACGGTTCACGACCACCTGATCATCGGTCGGAAAGGCCATGCGAGCTTCCGCGCCATGGGCCTCCTGTAGCCGATCCGCGATTTTCGAACGTTCCGGCTGCAAATGCCGCGCAGGATAACGCGCCGTAAACCTTCTTTCCCATAAATGAATCAGTGTGCATTTGTAACAGTGGCGTTGCGTTGGTCCACGGGATGGTTTCGAAGAAGTCACAGGCCGGAAACAGGCATCTCGTGTCGATCTTGTTCATCCCGATCGCACTGCTCGTGCTGTGCGTGGTGGGAAGCATCGCTTTTGTGGCCCATTCCGCCGCGACGCGGCAGTTGAGCGTCGAGCTGGAACGCGAAAAACATCAGCTCACGCAAAGCTTTCACTACGAGGCCGAAGCATTGCTCGGCGTACTCTCACGCGATGAAGGCCTGGGTGATCTCGTCTCCGGAAACCAGACCCGTGCGGAGCGCGACCGCATCCTGCAGAACCTGCTGCTCCGGCAGAACCTCGATTACGCCATTCTCGTGAGCCGCATGGATGGGGTGACGCTGGCGGAAGCCGGCGAGCCGGATGTGGTGGCGCAACGCGCGCGCGCGGCACAGGCCCTGGTCGAGAATTCCCGCATGCGCGGCATGGAAGGCACCACGCTCGGCATCGGCCGCGAAGCACGCGTGGTGCAGGACGGCACCGGGCTGATGACCTTCGCCACCCTTCCCGTGGGTCGCAATCTCGTGCTGGTGGCCACCCGGCCGATCAACGCGCCGACACTGCGCCGCCTCGCGACCATGCTCGCCCTGCCCAACCTCCGCGTCATTCCCGGGCGTTCCGCGCTGGAAACGAGCCTGTCGATTGCCGGTCAGGACAGCCGCTCGGTGATGACCGTCATCTGGGACCCGGCACGTGAAGCCTCTGATATCCTTGCTGAACTCGCGTTTTTCGGCTTGATTGGCACCTGCGTGGTGGCGACGGTCGGCGTGCTGCTCTTCCGGCGCATCCGCCGTAGCACCGAGGAATTGCTGCACCGCGAGGCGCAGGCGAGCCACGAGGCGCGCCACGACGCGCTGTCGGGGCTGCCGAACCGCACGGTCTTCATCGACGCGCTGAACGAGAACATCGGCGACCTGGCGCATCGCGGTCATTCGCTCGCGGTGCTGCTGCTCGATCTCGACAAGTTCAAGGACGTGAACGACACCTATGGGCACGCGGCCGGCGATGGCGTTCTCGTGGAATTCGGCGCGCGCGTGCGCCCGCTCCTGCGCCAGACCGACGTGCTGGCCCGCCTCGGTGGCGACGAATTCGCCATCCTGCTTCCGAGTGTGCGCTCGCATCTCGATGCGACGCGCCTCGCGCAGGCCATCGTGGATGCCACGAACCGACCTTTCACGATGGACGGGATCGACATCCGCATCGGCGTCACCATCGGCATCGCGATCGGCCCCAGCGACGGCACCGACAGCGCGACCCTGCTGCGCGCGGCCGATACCGCCCTCTATCGAGCGAAGAACGAGGGGCGGAACCGCTTCAACCTCTACGAACACCGGATGAACGAACATGAGCGCATGCGCAAACTCGTGGATGACGAGCTGCGCGGCGCCATCGAGCGCGACGAACTCACGCTCGTCTACCAGCCGCAGGTGCATGCCGATACCGGCCGAATTGCCTCGGTCGAGGCGCTCGTGCGCTGGCGTCACCCGGTACACGGGATGATCTCGCCGGCCATGTTCGTTGCGGCGGCGGAAGAGCGCGGGCTCATCGTGCCGCTGGGCGAATGGGTGATGCGGCGCGCCATGCGCGATGCCGCGCGCTGGCCGAGATTGCGTGTGGGCGTGAATGTCTCGGCCGTGCAGTTCCGGCAGAAGGATTTCGTGTCCTCGGTGGCCGATGTCCTGAAGGAATGCGCGGTTCAATCGCATCAGCTCGAACTGGAACTGACCGAAGGCGTGCTCGTCGAGGATGCCGACCAAGCCCAGGCGGCGATGATGGAATTGCGCGCGCTCGGCGTGAAGCTCGCGCTCGATGATTTCGGGACGGGTTACTCCTCACTGATCTATCTGCGGCGCTTCGCCTTCGACAAGATCAAGATCGACAAGTCCTTCCTCGATCAGATGGAAGCGACGGGCGAGAGCGCGATCCTCGTGCATTCGGTCGTGCATCTGGGGCGCGCGCTCGGCCTCGAAGTCACGGCCGAGGGCGTCGAGACAGAGGAACAGCGCCGTTTCCTGCAGGCCGTGGGCTGCCACCTGCTGCAGGGCTACCTGTTCTCGAAGCCCGTTCCCGCCGAGCAGCTCGATGAATTGCTGCGAAGCGACGGCGATATCAGCCGCCTGCCCCTGCACCAGATCAGCGCCGCCTGAACCTCAGACGATCAGGAAGGTCAGCGATTTCAGGATCGCGATCGTCACGGTGATGGTCAGCAGAACCGCGAAGACGCTCGTCACCGTGCCGAACACGATGAAGAGGCCATCGCGTTCCGCAAGGCCAAGGCCCAGCAGGATGACGGCAAAACCCGGTGCGATGCCTCCGAAGAAGGGGATCGGCGCCATCAAGGCCGTCGCGAGGATGAGCAGGACCACGCCGATCACCCGCGAGAGGGCCGGTGATGTCAGCGCCAGCCACCTTGGGCGCATCGCGCTTTCCACGGTGCGAAGGGTGGGCGTGGCCCGTCCGACCATGCGCGCAAGATCGCCCCGCTTCAGCCGCCGCCGCCCCACCCAGGGGGGCAGCAGCAGATGATCCTTTCCGATGACCATCTGGAAGGCGATGATGCCGATGATGAACCCGCAGAGGATGGGCAAGCCGGGAACCGGCAGCAGATTGGGCAGGCCGAACAGCACCAGCACGATGCCAAAGCTGCGCGGACCCAGCGCGGAAATGATATCCTCGACGCTGGGTTGCTCGCCCAGATGGCTGGCATCACCCCTCGGCTGCAGCAGGTTGGCTAGAATTTCGTGGATACGCAAGAACCGCCCCTGCCCCCCTGACATGCCCGGCCAGTTCGCTTGTAGCGGGGGTTTCAGGCGTTGCAAGCCCCGCATTCCACCGGCAGGCGCGGCGGCGAATTCGGGAAATTCCGGGCGGGGTGCTGGAACAGGCTTGACGATTGCCTCGGGCTGACGCGTCCTAGAGCCTGGATGGGGCAAGATCGAGTTCGGATGGCAGGTCTTCTGGCGCTGCTGGTGAAAGCCGGCATCCCTCTGGATTCACAAGCGGGAGAGCTGGGTTTCTTCGATGCGCCCCCCAAGGCCAAGCGCCTTGGCGTGGCCTTCATCAGCACCAGCGCCTCCGATTGGGCCTTCTATCTGACGAGTGGCGCCAAGCTCGCGCCCTTCTCGGGCCTCGACAAGCCGGGTTTCCGCCTTCTCTACAGCCTCGGCACGAAGTTCCGCGAGCGGGACCCGCTGGTCATCGGCCGGTTCAACCGCTTCGCGGGCGGGCGCATCTTTCTCGGCCATGAATGGCAGATCGGCGCGCTGTCGATCTCGGCCTATGCCGGGCCCAGCCTCAGCCTCCACTCGCCGCGGGAGCGCGCGGTGACGCGCTACGAGGGACGCCTCGGAGCAGCCGCCATGATCGAGTTCTGGCAGAGCTGGAACAATCACCCCACCCTGCGCGATGGCTTCACCAGCGGCACATTGCTGGTGGATGCCGCGGAAGCCAGCGGCTTCCTGCGCCTGCGCCACGGATTTTCGACCGGGTGGCGCAATACCGCGATCGGGCCGGAGGTTTCCTTCTCTGCCGGCAGGCAACGCAGCGTGGGCGGCGTGATCGGTCGCGATTCCTGGCTCAAGATGCGCATGGGCCTCCATGCCAACGGGCTGAGTTTCGGGAGTTTCGGGCTCAACGGCTCGGCGGGCTACGAATGGCGCCGGAGAGAGCGCTCCTCGGCTTATGCCGAGATCACCGCGCTTTACCATTACTAGAGCATTTTCCGACCAACCGGTATCCACTTGTCGGGCGGATGCTCTAGCCCTGTCGCGGAGCGACTTCATCCAGAAAAGCCGTGGCTTCCCGCGCGATCTCCGCGCGCCTCTCGGCCGAGAAGCGCCGGAGATTGCGATAGGGCATGGCCATGCGCGGATTGTTGCCGAGCTTGCCTTCGTTCTCGATCAGGAAGTTCCAGTAGAGCGGGTTGAACGGGCAGGCGCCGGGGCCGGATTTCACTGCCGGATCGTAACGGCAGCCCGCGCAGTAATCCGACATCCGGTCGATATAGGCCCCCGAGGCGGCATAGGGCTTCGAAGCGAGCAACCCGCCATCGGCGAACATCACCATACCGTGCACATTGGGCAGTTCCACCCATTCGAAGGCATCGGCATAGACCAGCAGATACCATTGCTCGATTTCGCGCGGCGCCACCCCGGCGAGCAGCGCGAAATTCCCCGTGACCATCAGCCGCTGGATGTGATGCGCATAGGCATTGCGCTTCGTGGCCGAAATGCATTCCTTCAGGCAGGCGAGATCGGTTTCACCGGTCCAGTAGAAATCCGGCAGCGCGCGCCTGGCGGAAAGCGCGTTGGTTTCCGCATAGCCCGGCATCTCGTTCCAGTAGAGGCCGCGCACGAATTCCCGCCAGCCGATCACCTGCCGGATGAAACCCTCGACGGCATTGAGCGGCGCGCGCCCCTCGAGATAGGCCCGCTCCGCCGCGCGGCAGAGCTCCATGGGCGTGAGGAGCCCGATATTCAGCGCGGGCGCGAGCAAAGCATGGTGGAGAAAATCCTCGCCCCGCTTCATCGCATCCTGGAAATCGCCGAAGCCTTCGAGTGCCACCGCGATGAAATGATCCAGCGCCTTGAGCGCATCGGCCCGCGTCACCGGCCAGCCGAACGGCGCGAGATCGCCGAAATGATCGGGGAAATGCCGCTCCACCAGCGCCAGAACCTCGCGCGTGACGGCATCGGGCTCGAAGCGCAAACGCTGGGGCGGATGGTAGCCCGCAGGCAGGCTCTTTCTGTTCTCCGCGTCGAAATTCCATTGCCCGCCCACGGGCGCATCGCCTGCCATCAGAAGCCCGGTCTTGCGCCGCATCTCGCGATAGAAGAACTCCATCCGGTAGGTTTTCCGGCCTTTCGCCCAAGCCGAGAATTCGTCACGCGAGGCGACGAAGCGATCATCCGCGCGGATCTCCACGGGCACCGGCATGGTTTCGCGCCATTCGAGCATCATCTGCCACACACGCCATTCGCCGGGCTCGGTGACGATGACCCGATCCGGCTCGTGGCGCAGAAGCGCCCGGCGCAACTCGCCCTCGAAGGAGCCGGTATTGCCCTGATCCTCCAGCGTCACGTAATCGACGGTGACCCCCTCGCCGCGCAAGCCTTCCGCGAAATGCCGCATGGCCGAGAAGATCAGCGCGATCTTCTGCTTGTGATGACGCACGTAGGTGGCCTCGGCCGCGACCTCGACCATCAGCACCACGTCGCGGGCGCAATCGAGATCGGCGAGGCTCGAGAGCGACTGCGTGAGCTGATCGCCAAGCACGAGGCGCAGGGTCTTCATGAGGCTTTCCGCCTTCTGGCATCCGCGCGGCAGCGGTCGGAGCAGAATTTCACCTCATCCCACATCTTTTCCCATTTCTTCCGCCAGGTGAACGGGCGGCCGCAGGCAAGACAGGGCTTTTCGGGCAGGTTCTGCTTCTTCACGCCGCGCGGCAAGAGAGCCTCCTCACCATTCAGCCCTTCGTGCGCAGCGTCGAGCGGCCGCCATCGACCGCGAAGACCTGCCCCGTGATCCAGCCGGACTGGCCGCCCGCGAGGAAGGCAGCGAGGCCTGCGACATCCTCCGCCTCGCCCAGACGCTGCAGCGCATGCATCTCGCCAATGGCCTTCGCCATGGCCTCGTTGCCGGTCAGCGCCTTGGCAAGCGGCGTCTTCGTGAGCGAGGGCGCGATGGCATTCACGCGCACCTTGGGGGCAAGCTCCGCGCCCAAGGCCTTCACGAGGCCCTCCACCGCGCCCTTCGCCATGGAAACCGAGGCATGCGCCGTGAAGCCCTGCGCCACGGCGACCGTGGAAAACAGCACGACGGAACTTGTGGCTTCCGCCGCCTTCAGCGCCGGCAAGGCCGCCTGCACCGCAAGAGCGGCGCCCAGCGCGTTCACCTGGAAATCCCGGAAAAAATCCGCTTCCGTGAGGCGCTGCAAGGGTTTCAGGTTAATGGTGCCAACCGCATAGACCAGGGCATCGAGGCTCGAAAATCCGCTCTCGGCCATCACGCGGGCGAAAAGGCTGGCATCCGTCACGTCGCCGGCCGTGAAGGTCGCGCCCAGCGGTCCCGCGACGCCCGCGAGCTTGTCCGCATCGCGTCCCACGAGATGAAGGCGAAAGCCTTGCGCGGAAAGCTGCTTCGCTGTTGCTGCGCCGATACCGCCCGCGCCGCCATGGATGATCGCTGTTCTGGTCATAAAGTTACTGCCCATCACCGGGCCATCGCGCCCGCCTCTCCCTTACGTGCGGGGAGGCGCATTCGGACCAGCGACGCGCGCGAGATCGGCGCGGGTATCGATATCGGCAAGGCTGCCGGGATCATCGACCGGCACGAGCGCGACATCACCCCGCGCCTGCAGGAGTTTTCGCGCGCCCTGATCGCCGGAGAGGCTCGCGAGTTCCGGGAAAATCTTGCGCATCAGAAGCACAGGATGCGCCCAATCCCGGCCGAAAACCGGCACGAAAGCAGCCATTTCCGGTGCGGCCAGCGCGGCTTTCTCGAGAGCCTGAAGCGTGTCGCGGGTAATCAGCGGCATGTCGCCGAGCAGGATGAACGCGCCGTCGATTTCCGGCGGTAGCGCTGCAATCCCTGCCTTCAGCGAGGTCGAAAGGCCATTCATGAAGTCCGGGTTGTGCGCAGTGCGGATGCCCGCCGAATGCGCGAGCGCTTCAACCCTTCCGCGCTCGGCCCCCGTGACAGCCAGGCGATCCGAAAACGGGCAATCCCGCGCCAATTCAAGCACATGCCCGAGGATCGGCCTGCCCCTGAAGCCCGTGAGAAGCTTGTGCCCATCCTCGAAACGGGAGGATCGCCCGGCCGCCAGAATGATCGCGCCGAGCCTCACGCTTCTTCCCCGGCGCGCGGTTGCGGTCGCGAGATGATCTCCATGAGGAGCCCGCCGACGCCCATGGCGCGGATATCCCGCGCCGTTACCGGCAGATCGGCGAAAAGCCGCTCCAGCACCCAATCGAAACCGTTCTCCGCCGGAGAGCGCGCGCAGCCCGGCGCACCGAGCGCGGGCTTGCCCGCCCATTCCGCGAGCAGCAGCAGGTTGCCGGGATCGACGGGCATGCCCAGATGGATCACGCGCCCGCCAATCGCATCAATCGCGGCGGGGATCACGTCGCGGCGGTCGGAAATCGCGGCGGCACCGAAGATGATGAGGATGTCCAGGGCTTTCGGATCCAGCGCTTGCAACGCCTCGGCCAGAGCCTCCTTCCGATGCGGCAGGCGCCGCTCGAAGGCAATTGCGCCGCCCAGGGAAGCTACCCGTTCGGCTGTGACGCGGGCCGTCTTGTTCAGCACTGACGGCTTCATCTCCGGCGTGGCGAGCAGGATCAGACCCACCCGCTTCGGCCGGAACGCCGCCACGCGGATGGGCGGTGCGGGAAGCGTCTGGCACCCGGCCTTCACCATTGCGCCAGGCAACGCGAAGGGGATGATCTTGACCGTTCCGACCATCTCGTTGGCCTTCACGCGCCGGAACGGCGACAGGGTCGCCAAAGTCATGCCTTCATCGAGCGCGTTGAAAGCGTGGATGGCGGCCTCGTCGAGCACCAGCACGCCATCGGCTTCGGCGAAAAGGTTCACGCGGCCCGTGAAGGCCTCGGCACATCGGATTCCTGGCCCGGCTGCCTGGCGCGCGAGCCGCCGCGCAGCCTCGTCTTCCGGCATGTCACCGGGCGAGAGCCGCGCGATGGTGACCTCGGCCACGCCCGCCAAGGCGAGGCTCGCGCAATCCTCCGCACTCAGCGCATGGCCCTTGGCAAGCACCTTTTCCGCAGCCCTGACCCTGTGGGCGAGCACGCCGCCCGCAGCTTCAGCAACGGGGACGGTGCCGAAAAACATCAGGCAGCCCGGCGCTTCGCGCGCATGGCGGAGATGATCTCGGCCAGAATGGAGACCGCGATTTCCGGCGGGCTGACCGCGCCGATATCGAGGCCGATCGGCGCATGGATGCGCGCAATCTCCTCCGCCGTAAAGCCTTGCGATTGCAGTCGTTCCACACGTTTCGCATGGGTCTTCCGGCTGCCGAGCGCGCCGATATAGAAGCAGCCCGCGCGAAGCGCCGCGATCAAACCCGGATCGTCGATCTTCGGATCATGCGTGAGCGCGACAAAGGCCGTGAACCGATCCGGCTTCACGCGCATGAAAGCCTGATCCGGCCATTCCGCGAGAAGCGTCACGTTGGGGAAGCGCTCGGGCGTCGCGAAGGCCGTGCGCGGATCGATGATCGTGCAATCGAGCCCCGTGAGACGCGCCATTTCGGCGAGAGCCTGCGAAATGTGCACCGCGCCAGTGACGATCAACTTCACGGGCGGCAGGTGGATGTTGAGGAAGAACCGGCGCCCCTCAACCTCGACCAAGCCGCTCTTGCCGGTTCGGAACGCCTCCCGCAGCTGCTCCGCATAGTACTGCGTGCTCACCTCATCCGGCGAGACGATCACCACTCGATCGCCCGGCTCAAGACCAACTTCAAGCGCAGTAACAACGGCCACTGGCTCGCGATTGGCAATCCGCCAGTTGAGTTCCACGAGATCGTCGAGGTTCATGTTATCGGCTCCACCCGCACGGCGATCTTGCCGCCGCAGGAGAGGCCAACCCGCCAGGCGGTCTCGTCGGCCACGCCGAATTCGAGATTGCGCGGTTCACCGCTCTCGATCACCTCCAGCGCTTCCGCCACCACCGCGCCCTCGACGCAGCCGCCGGAGACGGAGCCTTCAAAATTCCCCTCTGAATCAATGACAAGGTGCGAGCCCACGGGCCTCGGCGCCGAGCCCCAGGTCTCGATGACCGTGGCGATGGCAACCCCCCGCCCCGCCTTGGCCCAGGCCTCGGCACGCGCCAGCAATTCGGAATCGTTCAGGGTCAGATCCTTGAGGGTCATGCCGCACCTCTCTTCAGAAAACGTCGCGGGTCCGCATCCGCGCTGCGCGAGGCGGAGAGCGCCTCACAGAGATCGCCCATCGCGGCGAGATTATGGAGCGTGCGGAACTCGTCAACCGCCGGCAGCATGGCGCGGATGCCCGCCGCCTTCGCCTCGAAGCCATCGAACCGCAACAGCGGGTTGAGCCAGATCAGCCGGCGCGACAGACGATGCAGGCGGCCCATTTCACGCGCGAGTTCGTCCGTGCCCTCGCGTTCGAGGCCATCGGTGATGAGCAGAACAATCGGACCACCGGCCATCACCCGGCGCGCGTGAAGGCGATTGAATTCGTGCAAGGCCTGCCCGATCCGCGTGCCGCCATCCCAGTCGCGCACCATCTTCGAGGCACCGGCGAGCGCCAGCTCCGGATCACGCGTGGTGCGCAGGGCACGGGTGATGTTGGTGAGTTCGGTCGCGAAAGTGAAGGCATGCACGCGCCGGCCACTTTCAGCCAGAGCGTGCAGGAAATGCAGGAAAATCCGCGAATACTGGCTCATCGAGCCGGAAATATCGCAAATCGCCACGAGCGGCGGCATCTCCTCGCGGCGCTGCCGGCGCTCCAGCGAGAGCCCCGCCCCGCCGCCGCGCATCGAGGCGCGCAGGCTCGCCCGCATATCGAGCGAAGCCCCGCGCGGATGCGCGATGAAGCGCCGCGTTTTCACGGTGTGAAGCGGCAGCGTGAGCCGCGCGATCTGGCGCTTCGCCTCGGCGATTTCGGCGCTCGTCATCCCCTCGAAATCGCGTTGGCGGAACATTTCGATGTCGGAAACGGTGAGGCGGGAATCGAGGTCGAGCTCTTCCCTGGGCTTGGCATCCGCCGGCGGCTCGCGGCTCTCATACATCGCATCGGCGAGGCGGCGCAAAGTGTTCCTGCGCTTGTCCTCCGGGTTGGTCGGCGCGATGGGCATCAGAACCGACATCATCTTCTCGACCAGCGCCCGCCTGCGCCAGAACAGCCGGAAGGCCTGATCGAAAAGCTCGGCATCGGGCCGGCGCTTCACGAAAACGCTTTCGAGCGCGGCGCGGAATTCCTCGCGATGCCCCAGACCGATGGCCTCGACGGCGGAGACGGCATCCAGCGCCGCGCCCGGCCCCACCTTCATACCCGCGGCGCGCAATGTTCTGGCAAAAAACACAATGTTTTTTGCAAGGTTCCCGCCGATCGCGGTTTCAGGCGCGGGCGCCACGACGCACCTCGACCGCGTAGCCGCGCGGGCCCTTCAGCGAGACGATTGAATCGCCCGGGCCAATCTCGCCGAGCTCCTCCTCGCGATCCGGCAGGATGGCGGTCGCCTTGCCGCCGGTGAAGACGATCACCTGATCACCCTGCCGGAGCGCGGCCTCGGCCCAGCGGCGCAGGTTGCGCAAGTAAGGCTCCTGCCGCCAGTTGCCGGGAAAGCCGGGATCGACCGTCACCGCGAGGGAATTCGTGCCGGGATAGATGGAAAGCACGAATTTCGAGATTTCCGGCTTCCATTCCGGGCCGAGATCAGGGTTTTCGAGCCATTGGCAATCGAAGGCGCGGCATAGCTGAGGCCGCGTCTCGTGAATGCCGCAGCCCCTTCCCTGCACCACATGCGGGCACCACTTCCCCGCCGGCTTTTCGAGCGGCGGCACGGGAAACAGCTTGCAGCAGAGCGTGCAGGTTCCGCAGGTCTTCCCGGTCATTTCACGCTCTTGATCTCATCGAGGATCTGCTTGGCGAGCCCTGTCTGCATGCGCAGGATATCGTCCTGCACCTTCAGCAGCGCGCCGAGCGTATCGGAAACGATTTCGGGATCGAGTGCGACGGCATCAAGCTCCACCAGAGCGGTCGCCCAGTCGAGCGTCTCGGCCACGCCGGGCGCCTTGAAAAGCTCCTCCCGCCGGATCGCCTGCACGAAGGCGATGATCTGCTTCGAGAGCCGCGCCGGCACGCCCGGCACCTTCGCCGCGAGGATGGCGAGTTCGCGGCTGGCATCGGGGTAATCCACCCAATGGTAGAGGCAGCGGCGCTTGAGCGCATCATGCACCTCGCGCGTGCGGTTGGAGGTGAGGATGACGATGGGCGGCTTTTCCGCCTTCACCGTGCCGATCTCGGGGATAGTCGCCTGAAAATCCGAGAGGATTTCCAGGAGAAAAGCCTCGAAGGCGGCATCCGTGCGGTCGAGTTCGTCGATCAGCAGCACGGGCGGCCCCGCGGGATCGGGCTCCAAAGCCTGCAGCAGCGGGCGGCGCAGCAGGAAGCGGTTCGAGAATACATCCGCCGCGAGGCGATCGCGATCCGTCTCGCCAGCCGCTTCGCCGAGGCGGATCGCCATCATCTGCCCGGCATAGTTCCATTCATACAGCGCGGAAGCCGCATCGAGCCCCTCGTAGCATTGCAGGCGGATGAGCTTGCGGCCGAGCCCCGCCGAGAGCACCTTCGCGATCTCGGTCTTGCCCACGCCGGCCTCGCCCTCGAGGAAGAGCGGCCGGCCCATGCGCAGCGCAAGGAAAATCACTGTCGCGAGCGCCGTATCGCCCACGTAGTTCTGGCTCGCGAGCAGGGCTTTCGTCTCAGCAATGGAGGCGGGAGGAGCGATCATCAAAGCGCTTTCGGCAGGAAGGAATACTGACAGAACATGTCAGGGTGAGCACGATAGGGCGACAGGGCTGTTCGTTTGACCAGCACAGTTTCACGCCATCTGACCAGGACATCCACGATGACCCCGAAAGAAACCGCCGAAGTCTTCACCGCTCTTCTCAAGGCCGGGGACCATGAAGGCGCCGCCCGGAAGTTCAATGCCGAGAATATCGTCAGCCTTGAGGCGAAGGAAAGCCCCATGGCCGTCTGCAAGGGCGCAGCAGAAGTCCAGGCCAAGGGAGAATGGTTTTACGCCAATCATGAGATGCACGAGGTCACCACCGAAGGCCCGTTCGTCAACGGCAACCAGTTCCTTGTGGAATTCGACATGGATTTCACGATCAAGGCGACCGGCCAGCGTCTCCGCAGCAAGGAATGGGGGCTCTACACCATCCGCGACGGCAAGATCAGCGAAGAGCGGTTCTTCTACCCGTTGATGGCCTGAGGCGGCAGGGCGCGGAGGTGATCCGCGCCCGCTTTCGCTTACTTCGCGTTGGCGGCATCCACCGCGCGCTTCGCCATCACCCCGATCAGGTGGCTGCGATATTCCGCCGAAGCGTGGATATCGGAGTTGAGGTCCTTCGCTGCCGGCGTCTTCACGCCATCGAGGGCCCTGGAGTTGAAGCGGGTCTTCAACGCCGCCTCCGCCGCCTCCCAGCGGAACACACCATCCGAGCCGGCACCGGTGACCGCGACGCGGACCACACCGCCCTTCTTGCCCACCGCGACACCAACCATCGCATAGAGCGAGGCCGGGTTTCGGAACTTCGCATAAGCGAATTTCCCGCCTGTCGGCACAATGACCTTCGTGATGATCTCGCCCTCTTCGAGCGCGGTCGAGAACATGCCGCTAAAGAACGCGTCAGCGGCCATCCGCCGCTTGTTGGTCACGATGGTGGCCCCGAGCGCGAGCATCGCGGCGGGGTAATCCGCCGCGGGATCGTTATTGGCGATCGAGCCGCCGATCGTGCCCCTGTGGCGCACATGCGGATCGCCGATGCCGCCCGCGAGAGCCGCAAGGCCCGGCAGGCGGGTCTGCACGAGCGCCGAGCCGGCGACTTCCGCATGCGAGGTCGTCGCGCCGATGACCAGCGTGCGCCCCTTCTCAGTGATGCCCGAGAGTTCGGGAATCCCCGTAAGATCAATCAGCGCCGAAGGGCTGGCGAGGCGCTGCTTCAGCGTGGGGATGAGCGTGTGCCCCCCCGCGAGAAGCTTCGCATCGCCGTTCTTCGCGATGAGGTTCGCGGCCTGCCGCAGGCTGGTGGGACGGTGAAAATCGAAAGCGTACATGGTCCTGATTCCTTTTCGCCCGTTATTCCGCTGCCTTGGCGAGGGTCGCCTGCACCGCCTTCCACACCGCCTGAGGCGTGGCCGGCATCGCGATGTTCTCGTGTCCCAGAGCATCGGTGATGGCGTTCATCACCGCCGCCGGGGCCGCGATCGCTCCGGCCTCACCGCAACCCTTGATGCCCAGCGGGTTCGAGGGGCAGGGCGTCAGCGTCGTGCCGATCGCGAAGCTCGGCAGATCCGCCGCGCGCGGCATGGCATAATCCATGTAGCTCGCGGTGAGGAGCTGGCCGTTCTGATCGTAGATCGCGCCTTCGAGCAAAGCCTGGCCCACGCCCTGCGCGATGCCGCCATGCACCTGGCCCTCGACAATCATCGGATTGATGATGTTGCCGAAATCGTCGACGGCAGTCCATTTCTCGATCGAAGTCACGCCGGTCTGCGGATCAATCTCGACCTCGCAGACATGCACGCCCGAGGGGAAGGTGAAGTTGGTGGGATCGTAGAAGGCCCCCTCCTTCAGCCCCGGCTCCAGCTGCTGGCCCGTGAACTTGTGGGCAATGTAGGCCTGAAGCGCCACGGAGCCGAAATCGATCGATTTATCCGTGCCCTTCACCGAGAACTTGCCATCCTTGAACTCGATATCGGCCTCGCTGGCCTCGAGCACGAAGGATGCGACCTTCTTCGCCTTGGCCTCGATCTTGTCGAGCGCCTTGGCGATCGCGCTCATGCCCACCGCGCCGGAGCGGGAGCCATAGGTGCCCATGCCCATCTGCACCTTGTCGGTGTCGCCATGGACGATGGACACGTTGTCGATCGGAATGCCCAGGCGGTCCGAGACAAGCTGCGCGAAGGTGGTCTCGTGGCCCTGCCCGTGGCTGTGCGAGCCGGTGAGGATTTCCACCGTGCCGATGGGGTTCACGCGGACTTCCGCCGATTCCCACAGGCCGACGCCCGCGCCGAGCGAGCCTACCGCCGCCGAAGGCGCGATGCCGCAGGCCTCGATATAGGCAGAATAGCCGATGCCGCGCAGCATGCCCCGCTTCGCACTGTCGCGCTTGCGCTTCGCAAAGCCCTTGACGTCATGCATCGCCAGGGCCTTGGCGAGCGAAGCGTTATAATCGCCCGCATCATAGCACATGATGACCGGGGTCTGGTGCGGGAACTTCCGGATGAAGTTCTTGCGGCGGAAATTCGCCGGGTCCTCCCCCAGTTCGCGCGCCGCGACTTCCACCATGCGCTCGATGACGAAGGTCGCCTCCGGGCGACCGGCGCCGCGATAGGCATCGACCGGCGCGGTGTTGGTGTAAACAGCCTCGACCTCCGCATAGATCGCCGGGATATCATACTGGCCGGAGAGCAGCGGGGCGTAAAGATAAGTCGGCACCGAGGAGGCAAAGGTCGAGAGATAGGCGCCGAGATTGGCGCGGGTCTTCACGCGCAGGCCGAGGATCTTGCCATCCTCGCCGATGGCCATCTCGGCATGGGTGAGATGGTCGCGGCCATGCGCCACGCAGAGGAATTCCTCCGTGCGGTCCGCCACCCATTTCACCGGGCGGCCCACCTTCTTCGCGGCCCAGACGCAGACGGTCTCCTCCGCGTAGATGAAGATCTTCGAACCGAAGCCGCCGCCGACATCCGGCGCGATGACGCGGAGCTTGTGCTCCGGCGCGATGCCGATGAAGGCCGAGAGCACGAGGCGGGCCACATGGGGGTTCTGCGAGGTGGTGTAGAGCGTGAAGGCCTCGTTGCCGGGATCGTAATCGCCAATCGCCGCGCGAGGCTCCATCGCATTCGGCACAAGGCGATTGTTGGCGAGGTCAAGCCGGGTGACGTGCTTGGCCTTCTTGAAAGCCGCATCCACCGCCGCCTTGTCGCCGAGATGCCAGTCGAAGACCTGGTTGTCCGGCGCGACATCATGGATCGCCGGCTGGCCCTTCTTCGTGGCGCTCGCAAGATCGACGACCGGGGCGAGCTTCTCGTAATCGACCTGGATCGCTTCCGCCGCGTCCCTGGCCTGTTCGAGGGTTTCGGCGACGACCACGGCCACATGGTCGCCCACATAGCGCACCTTGCCCTGTGCCAGGGCCGGATGCGCGCCCGCCTTCATCGGCGAACCATCCTTGTTGTGGATCATCCAGCCGCAGATCAGGCCGCCGATCTTGTCCTTCGCGATGTCATCGCCGGTGAGGATCGCCAGCACGCCGGGCATGGAAGCGGCCTTTTTCGTGTCGATCTTCCTGATATTCGCATGGGCATGCGGCGACCGCAGGAAATAGGCATGGGCCTGCCCCGGACGGTTGATATCGTCCGTGTAGTTGCCCTTGCCGGTGATGAAGCGGAAATCTTCCTTGCGCGGAACGCGTGCGCCAATTCCAGTGGCAGACATGATGCTCCTCCCGAGCTCGCCGCCTTCGGCCGGGCCTGGCCCGGTTTCGCGGCTTGATGTATCAAACCCGTCATATCCGGCCGGGCCGCGCCCGACCCCGAGATGTCAGCCTTATTCGGCGGCGACCTTCATGCCGCCCATGGCGGCGGCGCCAGCCTGAATGGCCTTCACGATATTGTGGTAGCCCGTGCAGCGGCAGATATTGCCTTCGAGCTCATGGCGGATGGTCTCTTCCGAAAGGTTCGGGCCGAGGCGGTTCACCATGTCGATGGCGGCCATGATCATGCCGGGGGTGCAGAAGCCGCATTGCAGGCCATGATGCTCGCGGAAGGCCGCCTGCATCGGGTGCAGATCCGCACCGCTCGCAAGGCCCTCGATGGTCACGACATCCGCGCCGTCGCAGGACAAGGCCAGCAACGTGCAGGATTTCATGGCCTTGCCGTTCACATGCACCACGCAGGCGCCGCACTGGCTGGTATCGCAGCCCACATGCGTGCCCGTGAGACGCTGATGGTCGCGCAGGAACGCCACGAGCAACGTGCGGGCATCCACCTCCCCGCTCACCGCCCTGCCGTTCACATTCATACTGACTCTGGGCATGACCTCTCCTCTTTCCGCCGATGGGACAAAACTGTTGCAGTTTTGGACCTTTCCTCCGGGCCGCTTCGCTGTTGGCGCGCGAATTCCAGCCCGATTTTGATCATGTGAACTTATTCCAACTTCATGGTCAAGCCGCATCCGGCGCTTGCCAACGAAAGTTGATTGCCGGAAAAATGCGGCCCATTGCCGCCAACCGGGTTGAAGCGCCATGCCATCCGAAACGATCCGCCTCGCTTTCGACGACATCATCTTCCGCGTGAACTGCGAGGGGCCGAAAGGGGCCGATCCGATCCTGTTCTCGAATTCGCTCGGCGCGGCACTGGAGATGTGGGACGCGCAGGCCGCCTTCTTCGCCAGCACGCACCGGGTGATCCGGTATGATGTGCGCGGCCATGGCGAGACCGGCGCGACGCCCGGCCCCTATTCGCTGGCGCAACTCGCGCAGGATGCGCTGCGCATTCTGGATGCGCTGCATATCCACAAGGCCCATTGGGTCGGCTGTTCCATGGGCGGCATGGTGGGCCAGTGGCTGCTGACGCACCATCGCGAGCGCATCGGCAAGGCCGTGCTTGGCAATACCGCCGCCTGGATGGGCCCGCCCGCGACCGACTGGAACGCCCGCATCCGCATGGCGCATTCGAAGGGCATGGACCCCATCGCCGAAGCGATGAAGCTCCGCTGGTTCACGAAAAGCTTCAACGAGGCGAACCCGGCGGAAGTGACCCGCGTGACCGACATGGTGCGGAAAGCCTCCCCCAGCGGCTATGCCGGCTGCGCGGCGGCGATCCGCGACATGGACCAGCGCGAGAGCATCAGGGGCATCACCAACGAGGTGCTCGTGCTGATCGGCGCGGAAGACCCCGCCACGACCCCCGCGATGGGGGACCTCATGGCGCGAAATATCCCGGGCGCGAGGAAGGCCGTGATTCCCGCAGCGCATATCTCGAATTGCGAAATCCCCGACGCGTATAACGCGGCCGTGGCTGAATTCCTCGGGTGCTGACCGGCTTTCCCACCCCGGCTCGGCGGAGGGTTTCCCATGGCTCGCCATCCCGGCCCTGTCTGTCCGGATCGGGACACGAGCCTTGACCTGCCGTGACAAGACCCTTCGGCACCCGCGGCGGCTCTTCCGAATATCCCCCGCGCCTTCGCTTCCGGCGAGGCGCATCGTTTCCGCGGGGGATTTCCGCGAAATCACGCCTTCGGCGAGGTGGCGGCAACCGTCCTTCAGGTATGCTCCGTATCATGCAGCACGCGATAACCGCGGCGGTGATAGACCAGCGGCTCGGCATCTGCCCCCGCCTCCGCCGCGAGCACCTCCCCCACCACCACGAAATGGCTGCCGACCTGCCGCAGGTCCTGCACCTTGAGCGCGAAGCGCGCGAGAGCCCCGACGAGCAGCGGCGCGCCGCCCGGCCCCTGCCGCCATTCGCCATGGGCGAAACGTTCATCCATCGAGAGGCCGGAGCGGGAAAAATGCCGCGCCACAGCGACATGGCCGGCCGCGAGCGTGTTGACCGAGAAGACCCCGTTCGCCTCAAGGATGCCCGCCGTGCGGCTCGTGGCACTCAAGCAGACGATCAGGCTCGGCGGGCTGTCGGACACCGAGGTCACCGCCGTCGCCGTTAAGCCCGCGCGACCCGCCGGACCATCGGTCGCCACGACATGCACCGCGCCGGCGACGCGGCTCATCGCCTCCCGAAACGCTTCAGGACCACGCCCGGCAACGGGCGGATCGGGATGAGGATGGGGATGGGAATTCACGCAGATACCGCTTTCTCGATGAGCCCCCTCATGTGAACCTTTCGCCAGAAACTGCAAGGGCCTTGCAGCGGTAAGGCGCTTGCCAGCCCGCCGGGAATTCGCGCAATCTGGCACGCGCTGCAAGCAGGGGGAGCTATCGTGACGCGTGAAGCGACTTCCCCAATCCTGCCCATGATCCTGCCTGTGATCCCTTGCCCATGATCCCTTGCCCATGATCCCTTGCCCATGATCCCTTGCCCATGATCCCTTGCACGCGATGAAATGCACGAGACAAGAACCAGAACCGGCAGACGATGACCCTGACCCTCACTTCGGAAGAACGCACCATGCTTGCTGGCCAATCCGGCGAGGCGCAGGCGCTGGCCCTCGGCATCGTGGCGGAAACCGCGCGCCTCATGGGGGCCGAAAGGCTCATTCCGGTCGCCTCCGCCCATATCGATGGCGCGCTCTACCACGGCGATTCCGGCACGCTCTTCGCAGAGAGGCTCGTGGAACTGGGGGCGAAGGTCGCCGTTCCCGCCACGCTCAATGTGGGAGGGCTTGACCTCGCCTGCGGGGCGAAGACCCGGCTGCCTCCACACCAGCATGACATGGCGCATCGGCTGATGATGGCCTACGAGGCCATGGGTTGCGAAGCTTCCTGGACCTGCGCTCCCTATCAGGCGGGGCATCGGCCGGCGCTCGGCAGCGATGTCGCGTGGGGCGAATCCAACGCGGTCGCCTTCTGCAATTCCGTGCTCGGCGCGCGCACCAACCGCTACGGCGATTTCCTCGACATCGCCTGCGCCATTTCCGGGCGCGCGCCCTTCTACGGGCTGCACAAGCCGGAGAACCGCCGCGCGATCTTCGTGCTCGATTGCTCCGGCCTCAGCGCCGCGTTGCGCGGTTCCGACGTGCTCTGGCCGGTGATCGGCACGCTTTACGGGCAAGAGGCGGGGACGGCCGTGGGTGTCGTGACCGGCCTTGCCGGCTTTGCCACCGAGGATCGCCTGAAGGCGTTCGGCGCGGCCGCTGCCTCCGCCGGCGCGGTGGGGCTCTTCCACATTCTCGGCGTGACGCCGGAAGCGCCGGACATGGAAACCGTGACCGGCGGCGCGCAGGGCCTGCCCGTGATCCCTGTCACGCCCGAACGGCTCGCGAAGGCGCGCGGCGGACTTTCCACCACGCGATCCAGCGCGATCGATGCCGTGGCGATCGGCTCGCCGCATTGCTCGGCGGAGGAGTTGCGCGAGGTGCTCGAGCGGCTATCCGGGCGCAAGGTCGCGCGGCCCTTCTATGCCTGCACGGGGCGGCATGCCCTGCTTGGCCTCGCCCGGCCCGAGCGCCAGGCGCTGATCGATGCCGGAGTGACGCTGGTGGCCGATACCTGCATCGTGGTGACCCCCATGCTCGCCGAGATCGCGGGCGTGCTCGCCACCAATTCCGGGAAATTCGCGCATTACGCGCCCGGAAACACGGGCTATGCGGTACGCTATGCGAGCCTCGCGGAATGTGTCGAAGCGGCCGTTTCCGGCCATCTGGCCAACGAGACGGGAGCCTGGTCATGATGCGCGCCGAACCGCTCTTTCCCGATCACAAGGGCACGGTCGAGGGCCCCGTGCTGGCGCTGACGGCTCCCCTCTCCTTCTGGGGCGGGGTTGACCCGTCGACAGGGCGCATCATCCAGGTTCGGCATCCGCAATGCGGGCAGAGCATCGCCGGAACGGTGCTGGCGCTGCCTGGCACGATCGGCTCATCCTCCTCCTCCGCCGTGCTGCTGGAACTGATCCGCCTCGACATTGCGCCCGCCGCGTTGTTGCTCGCCGCGCCGGATGCGATCCTGCTCATCGGCTGCGTGGTCGGGCGCGAGATGGGCTGGAAGCCGCCGCCCGCCTTCCGCCTCGACGAGGCCGGGCAGGCGCGGCTGCCCGCCGGGCGGATCACCCTTCTCGCGGATGGCGAGATCCGGTTTCCATAAGAGAACACGAACGGGCAAGACGATGGCAAGGCATACCTTTTTCTGCGTGGATGGCCATACCTGCGGCAATCCCGTGCGCATGGTCGCGGGCGGAGGCCCGGTGCTGAACGGCGCGACCATGAGCGACAGGCGAGACGATTTCCTCGCCCGCCATGACTGGATCCGCACCGCCCTGATGTTCGAGCCGCGCGGGCATGACATGATGTCCGGCTCGATCCTCTACCCCGCGACGCGGCCGGATTGCGACATCGCGATCCTCTTCATCGAGACCTCGGGCTGCCTGCCGATGTGCGGGCACGGCACCATCGGCACCGTGACCTTCGCGCTGGAACAGGGCCAGGTGAAGCCGAAAACCCCGGGCATCCTGCGGCTTGATACGCCGGCTGGCCTTGTCGAGGCACATTACACCGAGGAAGGCGGGCGCGTGACGAGCGTGAAGCTCATCAACATCCCCTCCTTCCTCTACCAGACCGATGTGGAACTGGATGTGGCGGGTTTCGGCAAGCTGGTGGTCGATCTCTCCTATGGCGGGAATTTCTACGCCATCGTCGATTCCCAGCCCGCCTTCCGCGACATGGCCGACCTCAACCCCTCGGATATCCTGCGGCTGAGCCCGCGGGTGCGCGAAGCCGTGAACCGCACCATCGAATGCGTGCACCCGGAAAATCCCGCCATCCGCGGCTGCCGGCATGTGCTCTGGACCGGGGCGCCGACCGTGCCGGGGGCAACCGCGCGCAATGCGGTGTTCTACGGCGACAAGGCCATCGACCGCAGCCCCTGTGGCACCGGCACCTCCGCGCGGCTGGCGCAATGGGCGGCGAAGGGGCGCATCCAGCCCGGCGAGACCTTCGTGCATGAGAGCATCATCGGCTCGCTGTTCAAGGCGCGGGTCGAGGGCGAGACGACGGTTGGCGGCTTTCCGGCCATCATTCCCTCCATCGAGGGCTGGGCGGTGATGACCGGATTGAACACGATCTTCGTCGATGACCACGATCCCTTCCGCCATGGTTTTGTCCTGGCGGATCGCCAGCAAGACTGAGCGCCCAATCCCCGGTTTGTGAAACTCGCCGCCAAAGTGGCAATCTTTGGCGGAATCCTCTGCCGCAAAGCCCGTTTGCGGGATTGATGCCATGCCCGGCTTGCTCCACTTCTTGGGTGGCTCGGATTGCAGCGGATATCATCCACTGGTAGCGTCGAGTTCTCTGGCGGTCTCGGGAGCGGCCGGCAGGGTTGGCACGAAATCCGCTTGACGGGTCTCCGCACCAAAGACGGGGCGTGCATCCGGGAGAGGCGTGAGGGGAATGGAAGTCTTTCTGCAGCAAGTCATCAACGGGCTGTCGCTGGGTGCGGTCTATGGCCTCATCGCCATCGGATACACGATGGTTTTCGGCATCATCGGCATGGTCAACTTCTCCCATGGTGATGTGTTCATGATCTCCGCCTTCGTGGCGCTGATTGTCTTCATGGCCGTGACCACCGTTCTGGGGCTGGCCGGCGGCATGGTCTTCTTGGCGCTCGTGCTCGCCCTGCTGGTTTCGATGGCGGTCACGGCCCTTTATGGCTGGACCATCGAGCGGGTCGCCTACCGCAAGCTGCGCGGTTCCTTCCGCCTTGCGCCGCTGATCTCGGCGATCGGCATGTCGATCCTGCTGATGAATTTCGTGCAGGTTGCTCAGGGACCGCGCAACAAGCCCATCCCGCCGGTGATGCGTGATTCCATCGTCCTGATGCAGAAGGACGGGTTCGCGGTGGCGATCTCCTACAAGCAGATCCTGATCATGGTGACCACGGTCGTGCTGCTCTCGGTCTTCTGGTATATTGTTCAGAAGACGCCGCTGGGCCGCGCCCAGCGCGCCTGCGAGCAGGACCAGAAGATGGCCGAACTGCTCGGCATCAATGTCAACCGCACCATCTCGATCACCTTCGTGATGGGGGCGGCTTTGGCGGCGGTCGCGGGCACGCTGTTCCTCAACTATTACGGCGTCGTGGTGTTCTCCGACGGTTTCGTGCCGGGCGTGAAGGCCTTCACGGCTGCGGTCCTCGGCGGCATCGGCTCCTTGCCCGGCGCGGTGCTCGGCGGCCTCCTGATCGGCCTGATCGAGACGCTGTGGTCGGCCTATTTCTCGATCGACTACAAGGATGTGGCGGCCTTCTCGATCCTCGCGATCGTGCTGATCTTCATGCCGCAGGGCCTGCTCGGCAAGCCGGAAGTCGAGAAGGTGTAAGATGTCGAACGCGTATTCTCCTCCCGGCTCTGTACCGAAGATCGATTACGGCCAGATCCTGCGCGACGCGGTTCTTGCGAGCCTTGTCGCCTTCGGGCTCTTCGCCCTGCTGATCGGCGTGAAGACCGACCAATCGCTCAACAACCAGATGATCCTGGTCTTGCGCCCCGGCATGCTGGCGCTGGTCTGCGCGGCCGTTTTCGTCGGGAGGCTGGCCATCGGGGTCTATCTTGCCCGGCGCGATGCGCTTGGCCCGGCCAGGCCGAAGAAGGCGAAGGGCGATCTCGCCCTGAAGCTCGAGAAGTACGGCCTGCCGGTTTTCGTGGGCTTCCTCTTCGCCTATCCGCTGATGGTGCTGGCGACGGCCGGCCCCTCGGGCGCGATCAAGTGGATCGACAATTTCGGCATCCAGATCCTGATCTACATCATGCTGGGCTGGGGCCTGAACATCGTGGTGGGCCTCGCGGGGCTGCTCGATCTCGGCTACGTCGCCTTCTATGCGGTGGGTGCCTATTCCTACGCCCTCTTCGCGACCAGCGAGCCGGTGAAGGCGTTCATGGCCGACCTGATCGGCCCGTCCTTCTGGCCGCTCTGGGCCTTCTGGATCTGCCTGCCGGTCGCGGGCATCCTCGCGGCTTTCTGGGGCGTGCTGCTGGGCTTTCCGGTTCTGCGGCTGCGTGGCGACTACCTCGCCATCGTGACACTCGCCTTCGGTGAGATCATCCGCCTCGTGCTCATCAACTGGGTGGAATTCTCGGGCGGCTATGCGGGCATCTCCTCCATACCGCGGCCCAGTTTCTTCGGGATACCCTTCAATGCCTCCGAGACCGGCTTCGCGGCCCGGTTCGGGCTGGAATTCTCGCCGATCTACCGCACGATCTTCCTGTTTTACGTCATCCTGGTGCTGGCGCTGATCACGGCGGCCGTCTCCTCGCGGCTCCGGAAACTGCCGGTGGGCCGCGCCTGGGAAGCCCTGCGCGAAGACGAGATCGCCTGCCGCTCGCTCGGCATCAACACGGTCAACACCAAGCTGACGGCCTTCGCGATCGGAGCGATGTTCGGCGGCTTCGCGGGCGCCTTCTTCGCGGCACGCCAGGGCTTCATCTCGCCGGAAAGCTTCGTCTTCCACGAGAGCGCGCAGATCCTTGCGATCGTCGTGCTGGGCGGGATGGGCAGCCTTCTCGGTGTCGTGATCGCCGCGATCATGCTCGTGGGCGGCGTGGAACTCCTGCGCGAGCTTGACGCGCTGAAGGTGATCTTCGGGCCCAACTTCGACCCGGCGCAGTATCGCATGCTCGTCTTCGGCTTCTGCATGGTGCTGATGATGCTCTGGAAGCCCCGTGGCCTGATTTCCGTGCGCGAGCCTTCCGTGTTCCTGAAAGAGAAGAAGGCCGTGTCCTCCGATCATGTGAAAGAGGGACACGGATGATCCCGAACCATCGGTCCGCGAAAGCGAAAAGTGGCTTCCGGTTTTCGGACAAGATCATCCGAAAGGACATGAACTGATATGGCGCGCTGGCTCACTGATCCGGTTCTCAAGGTCGAGAACCTGACAATGCGGTTTGGCGGTCTCGTGGCCGTCAACAATCTCTCCTTCTCCGCGGGGCGCGGCGACATCACCGCGCTGATCGGCCCGAACGGCGCCGGCAAGACGACCGTTTTCAACTGCATCACGGGCTTCTACAAACCGACCGTGGGCCGCATCGCGCTCCGGCATGGCTCCATCCCCTTCGAGGGCCATGTGGAGACGCTGACGGACAGTTCCTCCCCCACCTTCGAGGGGCCGGGCGGAGCGCTCTACCTGCTCGAGCGCATGCCGGATTTCGAAATCTCGGCGAAGGCGCGTGTTGCGCGCACCTTCCAGAACATCCGGCTCTTTTCGGGGATGACAGTGCTGGAAAACCTGATGGTCGCGCAGCACAACCCGCTGATGGTCGCCTCGAACTGGACGATCGGTGGCCTTCTCGGGCTGTCGGGCTTCCGTCGCTCGGAAAAGGGCGCGATCGAGAAGGCGAAGTACTGGCTGGAGAAAACCAGGCTCATTGAACGCGCGGATGATCCCGCCGGCGACCTGCCTTACGGCGACCAGCGCCGGCTCGAGATCGCGCGGGCGATGTGCACGGACCCGGTTCTGCTTTGTCTCGACGAGCCGGCCGCGGGGCTGAACCCGAAGGAAAGCCTCGAGCTGAACGCGCTGCTGCAATCGATCCGTGCGGATCACGGCACGTCTTTGCTGCTCATCGAACACGATATGAGCGTGGTGATGCAGATTTCCGACCACGTGGTGGTTCTGGACTATGGCACCAAGATCGCCGATGGTCCGCCGGCCGATGTGAAGGCCGATCCCAAGGTCATCGCCGCCTATCTCGGCGTGCCCGATGACGAGGTGGAAGCGGTGGAAGCGGAGGTGGGCGCATGACAACGACCAGTCCGGCCGCCGCCGCAGCCCCGGCGGAATCGCTGCTCGCCGTGCGTGGGGTGAAGACCTATTACGGCAACATCATCGCGCTGAAAGGCGTCGACATCGACGTGAAGCAGGGCGAGATCGTCACGCTGATCGGCGCCAACGGCGCCGGCAAGTCGACGCTGATGATGACCATCTTCGGCAAGCCGCAGGCCCGCGAGGGCCAGGTGATCTACGAGGGCCGCGACATAACCCGCATGCCGACGCATGAGATCGCGCGGCTCGGCATTGCGCAATCGCCCGAGGGGCGTCGCATCTTTCCGCGGATGACCGTGCTCGAAAACCTGCAGATGGGCGCGACGGTGAACAACCTTGCCTATTTCGATCAGGATCTGGAGAAGGTCTGCACCATCTTCCCCCGCCTCAGGGAACGGCTTCAGCAGCGTGGCGGCACGCTTTCCGGCGGCGAGCAGCAGATGCTCGCCATTGCCCGCGCGCTGATGGCCCGGCCAAAGCTGCTGCTGCTGGATGAACCGTCGCTGGGCCTCGCCCCGCTGATCGTGCGGCAGATCTTCGAGGTCATCCGGGAAGTGAACCGCACCGACGGGATGACCATCTTCCTCGTCGAGCAGAATGCCTACCACGCGCTCAAGCTCGCCCACCGGGCCTATGTGATGGTCAACGGCCTCATCACCATGAGCGGCACGGGCAAGGAGCTGCTCGCCAACCCGCAGGTGAAGGCGGCCTATCTGGAAGGGGGGCATCATTGAGCATGAGCAGCAAAAGTGGTCCCCGGTTTTGCGCCCGCGAATGCGAAGAAGAGAAAAGAGCATGAGCAGCAACAGCTTGTCCCCGGATTTGATCCGGGGATCCGCGCCGATCCTGACCGCCCGCGAATGCGAAAAGGAAACTGAGTGATGGATCTTCAGGGCATTCTCTACGAGGAACCGTCGATCTGGCTGTTCCTGCTTGTCACTGCGGCGATGGGTGGCTGGGCCGCCTGGCGCACCGGCATTGCCGTTGCAAAAACGTGGAAGCCGATCTGGATCCTGGTTCCCTACATGCTGGTTCTGGGGGCGGCCGTGCGCTTCATCCATTTTGCGATGTTCCATGGCACGCTGCTGTCGCTGCGCTACTATATCGTTGATACCATTCTCATTTCTGTCGCCGCCTATATTGGCTGGCGGCACGAGCGTGCCAACCAGATGGCACGCCAATACGGCTTCGCCTTCGAGAAGAACTCGTTCATCTCGTGGCGCAGGAAGGCGGGGGCGTGAAGCCTTCGCCGAGGGGAATTCAAGGCTGGTGACAGCATGCTGAAAACCAGCTTTGATGAGATCAGGCGTGACCTCTTTCCGGGGTCGCGTTTTGAGAACGCTTCGCGGGTGGCGTGTGACCCGCAACGTGAAAAATCACAGGGAGAGACCTGATGAAAAAGACCTTGTTGGCCGGTGTCGCCATGGCCGCAGCGCTCACGCTGTCGTCGGTGGCGCAGGCCCAGATCAAGATCGGCGTTGCCGGTCCGATCACCGGCCCGAACGCGGCCTTCGGCAAGCAGCTGGTCGATGGCACCGAGCAGGCGGTCGCGGATATCAACGCCGCTGGTGGCGTACTCGGCCAGCGCTTCGCCCCGCCGGCCAAGGGCGACGATGTGTCCGACCCGAAGCAGGGCGTGTCGGTAGCGAACAAGTTCGTCGGTGACGGCATCAAGTTCGTCGTCGGCCACTTCAACTCGGGCGTGGTGATGCCGGCCTCGGAAGTCTATGCCGAGAACGGTATCCTGATGATCTCGCCTTCGGCCACGAACCCGAAGGTCACCGAGCGCGGGCTGTGGAACGTGTTCCGCACCTGCGGCCGCGATGACCAGCAGGGCGCGGTTGCGGCTGACTACATCGTGAAGAACCTCGCCAACAAGAAGGTCGCGGTCGTTCACGACAAGACCACCTATGGCCAGGGCCTCGCGGATGAAACCAGGAAGGCCATGAACGCCAAGGGCGTGCGCGAAGTCATCTATGAAGGCGTGAACACGGGCGAGAAGGACTTCTCGGCGCTCATCACCAAGATGAAGAATGCCGGCGTGGAAGTCGTCTACTGGGGCGGCCTGCACACTGAAGGTGGCCTGATCGTGCGCCAGATGCGCGACCAGGGCCTCAACGCCGTCATGATGTCGGGCGACGGCATCACCTCGGATGAGTTCGCCAACATCGGCGGCCCGGGCGTGGAAGGCACGCTGATGACCTTCCCGCCGGACCCGCGCAACCGTCCGGAAGCGGCCAAGGTCGTCGCGGCCTTCAAGGCCAAGGGCATCAACCCGGAAGCCTACACGCTCTACTCCTACGCGGCCGTGGAAGTGATGGCGCAGGCGGCGGAAGCCGCGAAGTCGCTCGACCCGAAGAAGGTCGCCGAGCAGATCAAGTCCGGTCAGAAGTTCAAGACCGTGATCGGCGAACTCTCCTTCGACAAGAAGGGCGATATCACCCGTCCGGACTACGTCATGTACACCTGGAAGAAGGGTGCTGACGGCAAGGTGACCTATATCCAGAACCCGTGATCCGCGCGCGGATCGCTATTCGGGAAAGCCCGCCGCGAGGCGGGCTTTCTTCTTTTCAGGCCCGGAAAACGCGAGCGAAGAAACAGCCGCGGCGCAAGAAGACCGGGGCTTCCGGCCGATGGTCGGGCGATCGCCGGCGCTGTCGATCGGAGCGGCCCCGTTTCAGCCGAGCCTGCCCAATGCGGGGAAGGCTTCCAGCAGATAGAAGCCGAACTGGCTGATCGTGCCGGTGAGGAACAGCACGCCCGTGATGACGAGCAAGACGCCCATCCCCTTCTCGACCATGCCGAGATTGGCGCGAAAACCTTTCAGGAACCGCAGGAAAGGCCCCATCGCGAAGGCGGCGAGCAGGAAGGGAACACCGAGCCCGGCGGAATAGATCGCGAGAAGACCAGCGCCCTTCCACACCGTCGCTTCGCTGCCCGCCACCGCGAGCACGCCTGCGAGAACCGGGCCGATGCAGGGCGTCCAGCCAAACGCGAAGGCAAGGCCCATGACATAGGCGCCACCCATGCCCGGAGGGCGCGAGACCTGCATCCGCGCCTCCCGGGAGAGGAACGCAATTCGGAAGACGCCCAGGAAATGCAGGCCCATGACGATGATCGCCACGCCCGCGACCTGCGCGAGAACATGCGCATAGGCCCGGAGAATCGCGCCGATCAGCGAGGCGCCCGCGCCCAGGGCGACGAAGACGGTCGAAAATCCAAGGACGAAGAACAGGGCCGCCAGCAGCACGCGACGACGCAAGGCGGAATCGATCTTCTCCTGCTGCGCCAGTTCGCTCACGCTAGAGCCCGCGATATAGGCGAGATAAGGCGGCACAAGCGGCAGAACACAGGGGCTGAGGAAGGAAAGCAGGCCCGCGAGCGCAATGATGGGAAGCGTCAATTCACCGGTCATGCGGCATTCATAACGGAAAAGGGGTTGAGAAAAAGGCTCTTGGCCCCAACAATCCCGTGAAGGGCTTTCAAATGCACAATCACCTCTCCGATATTGCCGGCCTCGCCGTGGGCCATGCGCAGCACGAGCGCCTCGCAAGCGGCGTGACCGCCATCGTTTTCGAGCGCCCGGCCGTGGCTTCGGTCTGTGTGCTCGGCGGCGCGCCGGGCGGGCGGGACACGGGCCTGCTCGAACCGGAAATGACGGTCGAGACGGTCGATGCCATCCTTCTATCCGGGGGCTCCGCCTTCGGGCTTGATGCCGCCGGCGGCGCGCAGGCCGCCTTGGCCGCAGCGGGTCGCGGCTTCGCGGTCGGGCCGGTGCGCGTGCCCATCGTGCCGCAGGCGATCCTGTTCGATCTCCTCAATGGCGGCGACAAGAACTGGGGCGCGCGCCCGCCCTATTGGGATCTCGGTCGGCTCGCGGCGGAACGCGCGCTGGCGGGCCACGATGCTTCCCTGGGTTCGGTCGGCGCCGGGCTCGGTGCGACGACCGCGAATCTCAAGGGCGGGATCGGTGCCGCGAGCGCCGAGACCCGTTCCGGCCTGCATGTGGCGGCGCTGATGGTCGTCAACGCCATCGGCACCGCGACCATGGGCGATTCTCCGCATTTCTGGGCCGCGCCCTATGAGCGCAACGGCGAATTCGGTGGCCTCGGATGGCCGGCCGGCCTCCCGCCGGAGGCCCTGACGCTCCGCATCAAGGGCCATGCCGCCGAGCCGGCGACCACCATCGGCATCGTGGTGACGGATGCGACGCTCTCAAAATCGCAGGCAAAGCGTCTCGCCATCATGGCGCAGGATGGCCTTGCGCGGGCCATTCGCCCGGCTCATGCGCCGATGGATGGCGACACGATCTTCGCGGCAGGAACCGGCGAGAAACCGCTCGGTGAGCCCATGCCGAACCTCACGGAACTCGGCATGCTCGCCGGCGATTGCGTGGCGCGCGCCATCGCGCGCGGCATCCATGCGGCGAAAGCCCTGCCCTTCCCCGGCAGCCTGCCGGACTGGAAGAGCCGTTTCATGGGCCCTGACCCTAGATCCGGATTCCGATCTGAGTGAATCAGGGAATCCGCTCTAATTTCTTGTTGTTTCACGCATTTTCTTCGACCAACCGGTATCCAATGGATCGGAAAATGCTCTAGCTGAAACGCTCGATGCCGTAGGGCTTCGGATCGGTGAAGGGTGTCTCGCCGGTGATCATCTCCGAGAGAAGACGACCGGCCGAGCCCGCGAGCGTCAGCCCGTGATGCGCATGGCCGAAATTGAACCACAGGCCCTTGTGGCGCGGGGCCCTGCCCATCACCGGCAGCATGTCGGGCATGCAGGGGCGCGCCCCCATCCACGGAACTGCTTCCACGCGGCCTTCCAGCGGCAGCATCTCCCGCGCGCGGGGCTCGATCATGTCGATCTGGCGCGGCGTGGGCGGTGAATCGCGATGGGCGAATTCGGCGCCGGAGGTCAGGCGAATGCCGTTCGCCATCGGCACCATCATGTAGCCATTCTCGGTATCGAGGACGGGGATGCCGAGCCGTGCATTGCCCCTGGGCCGCATATGCACATGGTAGCCGCGTTTCACGCCCATCGGCACCCTGTAGCCCATGGGGCGCAGCAGATCCGGTGCCCAGGGGCCGAGGGCCACCACGCAATCCGGCGCGGAAACCGGGCCGGAATCGGTCTTGACGGTCCAGCCGTCATGGCGCTCCTCGAGCGTGAGAGCATTGCCGATAAGGATCTTCCCACCGAGCGCCTCGAAATGCCGCGCATAGGCGAGCGTCAGCGCCTCGGGATCGTTCAGCGAGAGCGGCGTGGGAAAATGAATGCCGCCGATCGCGGCTTCCGAGAGGTTCGGCTCGCGCTCGGCCAAGCCCTTGCGATCAAGCATTTCGGCCTCGACGCCGAAGGGCCCGAGATCATCGAGGGTGACCTTGCTGATTTCATCCATGGCCTTCTGCGTGCGGAAGACCTTCAACCAGCCGCCCGGGCGCAGCATGGCCTCCACGCCAGCCTCTTTCGCAAGCTTCCGGTGCTCGTCGAGGCAGACACCGAAAATCGGCACATTCGCCCGCGCGGTCTTCAGCATGCCTTCGCGGGTGGAGGCCCGGAAGTAGCGCCAGAGATAGGGCGCGACATGCAGCACATCCTTCAGATGGTAATGCGCTTCCGCCTTGAGGTTGAGCGCATATTGCACCAGAAGGAGGGGATCGCGCGGGAAGGGATAGGGCATGATCGCTTCGCTCTGGATGAGGCCGGCATTGCCGAAGGAGGTTGCCCCGCCGGGGCTCCCCCTCTCGATCATCGCGACCGAACGCCCCTTCATCGCCAGCGACAGGGCAAGCGCGGTCCCCACGATGCCGCCGCCCAGAACCAGAACATCCATGCGCATGAAGCCTCTCCTTGCCGGAGACGAGTTTCGCCGAGAAAGCCCTTGTCATTCAACGGGCTTTTTCAGGTCACAACAGAGGATTTCAAGGCGAAGAGCAGCGCCGCCGGTGAATCTGACGGCATCTCATGCTTGATTGGCCTCGCCTTCTGCTCCAGCGGCTCGGGCGGCATGCCACCGTGGCCTATGCGATCTCGATCTTCCTCGGCCTCGCGCTGCCGCAACTCGCCGCCGCGATGCGGCCAGCCATCCCCATCACGATCTTCATCTTCATCATGCTCGCCTTCGCGCGGATGAACCTGCCGGGCATCAAGGCGGTGCTGACCGCGCCGAAGCGTCTGCTCATCGTGCTGGGCGTGAGTTGCACGCTCCCGCCGCTGGTGGGCTATCTCTTCCTGCACCTGCCCTGGTTTCGCGATCTCGATCCGGGAATCCAGCTTGCCATCGCGATCATGGCCTCCGCCCCGCCGCTGATGGCGGCGCCGGTCTATGCCGCTTTGCTCGGCTTCGAGAATTCGCTCTCGCTCGCTTCCCTCGTTCTGGGCATGGCGACGACGCCGCTGCTGGCCCCGCTCTTCACGAATCTGCTGGCGGGCGCGGAGGTGCCGATCGCGCCGATGGCCCTGGCCGAGCGTCTCTTCTGGTTCGTGGGCACGGGGATGGTCGGCGGACTGATCCTCCGCCGCATCGCCGGGCAAGCCCGTCTGCAGGCCGTGAAGCTCGAACTCGATGGCATCGGCGTGCTGATGTTCTTCCTCTTCGCCATCGCGGCGATGGACGGGGTGCTCGATGCGACCCTGCGCGAACCGCTGCTGATGGTCACGATGCTCGCCCTGTCATGCTTCTTCTCGGGGCTCAATTTTGCCTTGGCCTATGCGCTGCTGCGGCCCTTCGGCTTCGATGACCGGTTCTCGGCCTCCATCGGCATCGGGCTCAGGAATATGGGCCTGCTGATCGCGCCCATTCTTGCTGTCGTGCCGAAGAATACCTTCCTCTATTTCGCTCTGGCGCAGATCCCGATCTATGTTGCGCCGGTGGTGCTGAAGGCCGTAAAGGCTCGGCTCGAACCCGAAAAACCCCGCGAGCCCCGACCATGACCCGCCCGATCCTGATCGCGCCTTCGATCCTCTCGGCGGATTTCGCCGATCTCGGCGCGGATGTCGAAGCCATCATGGCTGCGGGCGCGGATTGGGTGCATATCGACGTGATGGACGGACATTTCGTGCCGAACATCTCGTTCGGCGCGCCGATCATCAAGTCTCTGCGGCCGCGCGTGAAGGCCCTGTTCGATACGCATCTGATGATTGCGCCGGTGGACCCCTACCTGAAGGATTTCGCGGATGCCGGCTCCGATCTCATCTCGGCGCATGTGGAAGCGGGGCCGCATATCCACCGCACGTTGCAGGCCATCCGCGCGCTGGGCAAGAAATCGGGCGTGGTGATCTGCCCCGGCACGCCGGCCAATGCCATCGCCCCGGTGATCGACATGGTGGACCTCGTCCTGGTGATGAGTGTGAACCCGGGCTTCGGTGGGCAGAGCTTCATCCCCTCGGCGCTGGACCTGCTGCGCGATTGCCGCGCGCTCATCGGCGATCGCCCCATTGATCTCGAAATTGATGGCGGCGTGACGCCGGCCAATGCGGCGGAGATCGCCGCAGCGGGGGCGAATGTGCTCGTCGCGGGGTCAGCCGCCTTCAAGGGCGGGCGCTCGGCCTATGCGGCGAATGTCGCAGCGATCCGGCGGGCTGCGGAAGCGGGCCGCGCCCGCAGATGAGGGTGCTGCGCCCGGCCCTGCTGCTTGGCCTGATCTCGGCAGGATTGATGGCGCTTTCGATCATTTCGCATCGCGAGTTCTGGGGCGAGCGCACGGCTCTGGTGGTGCTGGTCTGGTTTTCCGGGGGCTTTTTCGGCGCTCTGGTCGCGGCCGGGTGCCTCACCCTGCTCGCGCGCCTCGGCATGCCAAGAATCGCGGGGTGGCTCCGGCCCGTCGCCTTCCTGCCGGGCTTCCTGCTGGCGGGCGGCCTTGCATTCCTGATCCAGAACCGGATCCGCGCCGGCGGCTACGAGCTCAATCCGGATCACCCGGTGATCTCCTTTGTCTTCACCAGCGCGCAGATCATCGCCGTCTTCCTGTTTTCCGCTCCCCATCACCTGCTGCCATGGATGGCACCGGCGATGATCGTGGCCGGTTATGCCCTGCTTCCAGGCCCCGGCAAGGGCTCGAAAGGTTGAGCGGCGCATGCGCGGCGTGTAAGCGAGGCCGCGACAGCTTCACCTCTCGAAAGACGCCTTCATGATCCCCCGTTATGCCCGGCCCGAAATGGTCGCCCTCTGGTCACCCGAAACCAAGTTCCGCATCTGGTTCGAGATCGAGGCGCATGCGACCGACAAGCTCGCGGAACTCGGCGTGGTGCCGAAAGAGGCTGCCGCGAAGCTGTGGGAGAAAGGCGGCCCCGCGACCTTCGACATCGAGCGCATCGACGCGATCGAGCGCGAGGTGAAGCATGATGTCATCGCCTTCCTCACGCATCTTGCCGAGATCATCGGCCCCGAGGCGCGCTTCGTCCATCAGGGCATGACCTCCTCGGATGTGCTGGACACGACCCTCTCCGTGCAGCTTGCGCGCGCGAGCGATATCCTGCTGAAGGATCTCGATCTCCTGCTCGCCGCGATCAGGCGCCGCGCCTTCGAGCATAAACTCACACCGACCATCGGCCGTTCGCACGGCATCCATGCCGAGCCCGTCACCTTCGGTTTGAAGCTCGCGCAGGCCTATGCCGAGTTCGATCGCTGCCGGGCACGCCTTGTGGCGGCGCGGGCGGAAATCGCGACCTGCGCCATTTCCGGCGCCGTCGGCACCTTCGCCAATATCGACCCGGCGGTGGAAGCCCATGTCGCGAAGAAGATGGGCCTTGCCGTCGAGCCGGTCTCCACGCAGGTCATCCCCCGCGATCGACACGCGATGTATTTCGCGGTTCTTGCCGTGATCGCCTCCTCCGTGGAGCGCCTCGCCACCGAGATCCGCCATCTCCAGCGCACGGAAGTCTATGAGGCGGAAGAGTATTTCTCAGCCGGCCAGAAAGGCTCCTCAGCGATGCCGCACAAGCGCAACCCGGTTCTCACCGAGAACCTCACCGGCCTTGCCCGCATGGTGCGCGCCTATTGCCTGCCGGCGATGGAGAATGTGGCGCTCTGGCACGAGCGCGATATCTCCCACTCCTCGGTCGAGCGCTTTATCGGCCCGGATGCAACCATCACGCTCGATTTCGCGCTGGCGCGCCTCACGGGCGTGATCGACAAGCTCCTGATCTACCCCGCGAACATGCAGAAGAACCTCGACAAGCTCTCGGGCCTCCACAATTCGCAGCGCGTGCTGCTGGCGCTGACGCAGGCCGGCATTTCCCGCGAGGACAGCTATCGCCTCGTGCAGCGCAATGCGATGAAGACCTGGGAGCACGGCGCGGATTTCCTCGCCTCGCTGAAGGCGGATCCGGAGGTCTCCTCGCGCATCCCCGCGCGCGAGCTCGAGGCGATGTTCGATCTCGGCTACCATTTCAAGCATGTCGACACGATCTTCGCGCGGGTTTTTGGCGAAGCTTAGGGCCATCGTCATGGCCGGGTTTAGCCCGGCCATCCACGTCTTGCCACAGGCGAACGGAAAGTCGTGGATGCCCGGCCTGAAGCCGGGCATGACGCAGAAAACAGTCTTCGCTTTATTGGATGAGCCATGAAAACCGCCGAAGCTTCCATCCTCATCCTGCCCGGTTTCATGAATTCCGGGCCGGAGCACTGGCAGAGCCGCTGGGAGGCGAAGCTCTCCACGGCCAGTCGCGTCTGGGAGCCGGTGATGGCTGACGCGCGCAAGAATGACTGGGTGGAAGCCCTCGTGAAGAGCGTGAAGGCGGCGGAGAAGCCGGTGGTGCTCGTGGCCCACTCGCTTGGTGTCATCGCAACCGCCCATGCCGCGCCGATGCTCTCGGAGAAGGTGCGCGGGGCGTTTCTCGTCGCGCCGTCGAATGTCGAGCGCGACAACCTCACGGCCGGAATCGATCGCGCCTTCGCGCCGGTGCCGCGTGATCCGCTGCCCTTCCCGTCCCTGCTCGTGGCAAGCCGGAACGACCCGTTCTGCCCTTTCGAGAAGGCGGATGAATTCGCCGCGAGCTGGGGGTCGCTGCTCGTCGATGCAGGAGAAGCCGGGCATATCAATGTCGATGCGGGCTTTGGCCCCTGGCCCGAGGGGCTGATGCGCTTCGCGGGTTTTCTGAGCCGGCTCTGAGGCGAAAAAAGCCGCCCAAGGGCGGCTTTCACCTCGGCTTTGTGATTGCGAGGAGCGCAGCGGAGTGGCGATCCAGAGCGATGGTCGGCGGTGTCGGGTGACGTCCCCATGGGTGGTGTAGCCGGACAGAGCCGGCAGGCCGGCTGAATCGTCTGCGCCGCCATGATCGGCAACGTATGGGTCACCGTGGGTATCAATGCCGACGGCCAAGGCGGTCGGTGCTCGCAGGCTCCACCACCATCAGGGATACGACCGCCAGTCCGGTCTTGTGACGCGCGGAGAGCAGACATTTCGGGTGAGATGACAGAGCCGACTCCCCCCTTTTCAGGTCGCGTGAATTATGTCTGAATGTCGACAATCAGACCGGGAGGATTCACTGATGTTCAATCGTCGTAGCCTGTTACGCACCGCCATGGCGGGTGCCGCCTTTGCCTCAACGGGCCTCGCTGCCCGCGCGCAAGGGGCCGCCCTGCCGTCCACGCGCATCCGCATGACGATGATTGTTTCGCCGAAGGAGCCTCTTGGCGTTGGAATGGACTTCGTCATCAAGGAGGCACAGAAGCGCAGCAATGGCGCGATCCGGATTGATTTCTTTCCGTCGGGCCAATTGGGCCAGGATCTGGCCACTTTCGAGCAGCTCTCGGCAGGCACGGTGAACATCCATGCCTCCGGCTTCGGCATCAATGCGAACTATAATTCCTTCTTCGCGCCGTGGCTCTTCAATGATTTCGCACATGTCGAGCGTGTGCTGACAAGCCCGCTCGCACAGAAATGGAATGCGGACCTCGAGAAAACGCGCAACGTCAATGTGCTCATGGCCTATCCGCGCGCACCGCGCATGATCTCGAATTCCAAACGCGCGATCCGGGCCCCCGATGACCTCAAGGGGCTGAAGCTGCGCGTGCCGGAAATTCCGATTCTGTTCAACGGCTTCAAGGAGCTTGGCGCGGAACCTGTCGCCATGAATTTCGGCGAAGTTTATACCGCCCTTCAATCCGGCACCATTGAGGGACAGGAAAACCCGCTTCCCACAATCGTCGGCTTTTCGCTCCAAGAAGTGCAAAAATTCATCAGCCTGACAGAGCATGTCCGCGCGCCCGAGTTCATCTATGTCAATGCGAGCTGGTGGAAGGGCCTGGACCCGAGAGTCCGGGATCTTCTGCTGGAAGTCTTCGCCGAAGGGAAGAAGGTTGCGGCCCAGGCCATCCTGGACCAGCAACAATCCAATCTCGAAGCCATCAAACGTGCGAACGTGGCTGTCAACGAGGTTGACATCGCGGCGTTCCGCGCGCGCGCCAAACCTGTATTGGAAAGGATCGGTCCACAATATCTTGGCGCTGAAACCTACGCAGCAATCGTTGCGGCGGCACAGTAAAGATGGCTGAGTTGCCACCGCTTGTAACGACGCTGCGAAATCTGCGGGCAGGCATCGGTCTTGTGACCGGTGCCTGCGCCGGCCTCGCGGCCTTTCTCATCACGGCGCTGCTTCTTGGATTGGTGATTGGCCGCGCCTTTCATCTCAACATTGTCTGGGTCCCGGAAGCCACCCGCATCGTGCTTATCTGGGGCGTGGCACTGGGTGCGGTCAGCGCATCCTGCGGGCGCGAGCATTTCAAGCTCGAGATGTTCGGCACGGGTGATGAGAGCCGTCCAACCGTTCTCGACCTCGTGCGGACAACCGTCGCCCTAATTCTGTTCACCTATGTGATGGTCGGTGGTTTTCCCACCATTGCAAGCACGGCCATGCAGGCCTTCGCTTCCCTGCCGGTATCTTACAGCGTCATGCGCACAGCCGTGGTGGCGGGCATTGGAATGATGGCGTTTGTTGAGCTTTGCATCCTGGCCGAGCAATGCCTTTTCCTCGCGCAACGTCACAGCATGAGGAGCCGACGCTCATGACACCCGGACTTGTCGTGATCACATGGACGTCGCTTCTGCTCATTGGAATGGTGCTGTTACGGTTTCCACTTGTGGTCTGCATTGGCACAGTGGGCGCTGTTTACATCTACACCGCCGACCTTCCGGCACGCACGATCGCTCCGCTCATCACCAACGCCATCGATTCCAGCATTCTTCTCGCCATCCCCCTTTATCTGCTTGCGGGGGACCTCATGAATGTGAGTGGCGCAACGCAAAAAATCGTGGCTTTTGCGAGTGCGCTTCTGGCCCGCGTGCGGGGCAGACTTGCTCATACCAATGTGGCAACATCGCTGATCTTTGCCGGCATGTCGGGCTCCGCTCTCGCGGATGCCGCAGCGGTCGGCAAGGTCATGATCCCCGCGATGACGCGGGAGGGCTATGGCGCGCCCTTCGCGGCGGCATTGACGGCATCCGCATCCACGATCGGGCCGATCTTCCCGCCTTCAATCCCCATGATTGTCTATGGTGCGATCACGGGCGTCTCGGTCGGAGCGCTCTTTCTTGGCGGTGTCATTCCCGGAATTCTGGTTGCGGTCGCGCTGATGGCCTATTCCGCTTTTGCCGTGCGGCGGATGACCCTCACGGAAAAGCATACCGCTTTCTCGATGATCGAGCTCTTGGGTGCAACACGGGCGGCTGTGCTGCCACTTCTCACCCCGGTGATCATCCTCTCCGGCATCTTCACCGGTATCATGACGCCGACCGAGGCTGGCGCAGTCGCAGCCGGCTACGCGGCCTTTATCGGCGTCTTCGTTTATCGCACGCTGGATTTCCGCAAGATCGCCGAGTGCTGCATCCAATCCATGAAGGGCACGGCCACGGTGATGATCCTGCTTGGCTTCGCCGCGGTCTTGGGGTGGATGATTACCTTCGAAGGCGTGGCGCGCGATTTCGTGGAGGTCACGTCGGGCATGGGCCGCTTCTCGCTCATTCTCCTCATCAACATTGTCCTGCTCATTGTCGGCATGTTCATGGATTCGACCGCAGCGATGTTGGTGTTTGTGCCGCTGCTCGCACCGCTCGCAACATCGCTCGGAATCCCGCCTGTGCAGTTTGGCGTCATGGTTGTGGTGAACCTGATGATCGGCCTCGTCACGCCACCGGTTGGCTTCAGCCTTTACATCGCGGCGAAGATTGCCGACGTCCCGCTTCATGACGTGATCCGCGCTGCGGTTCCATTCTATATTCCGCTGCTTTTCGTGCTGATCATCATCATCATGATACCCGCTGCGACGCTCTGGGTGCCTACCGTCATGCTTGGTCGATAGCCAAAGGTCATCCGACCCTTTTCAGGATTCAAGAGATGCAAGACCCGGCAAGAAGCGTGGAACCGCCTTCTGTTTCGATTTTGTCACATGGGATGCTCGGCTACGGCTTTCCCCTCGCTTCTCTTGAGGAGGCCGAACGTCGTGGCTTCGCTCTGCTCGCCATTGATGCGGGCTCCACGGATCCAGGCCCCTATTATCTGGGCAGCGGACGTCCCTTCGTCAGCGAAACGATGGTCAAGCGCGATCTCGACTTCCTGCTGCCGGCTGCGCGGCGGCAGAAGGCGAAGGTTGTGATCGGTTCGGCAGGCGGGGCCGGCACGGCGGGCCAGCTCGAATTTGTGGCATCGATCCTTCGAAAGGTGGTCGCTGAACAAGGACTGGGTCCGCTTAAGCTTGGCCTGATCGACACCGAACTTTCAAAGCCCACCCTCAAGAAGGCGTTGTCGGAGGGGCGCATCCGTCGCTTCGAGACGCGGCGCGATCTCACCGATGCCGATATCGAGGAAGCAACCCATGTGGTCGCGCAGATTGGCATCGAACCAATGGTGGCGGCACTCGCAGATGGTTGCGACATTCTGTTGTGTGGACGCGCATGGGACGTGGCGAATGTGGCAGCCTATCCCGTGCTGCTGGGCCATGACCGCGGCCTGTCTTTTCACCTCGGCAAGATCCTCGAATGTGGTGGTCAGGCAGCTGTGCCTGTCGAGGGCTCGGACCTTTTGATGGGGCGGCTCGAAGGGACGAGCTTCATTGTCGAGACACCCCATGCGCGCAAAGCCTGCACGGTTGAGTCAGTCGGCGCGCATACGCTTTACGAGAAGAGCAATCCCGTCTGGCTGCCCGGACCGGGCGGCACGGTCGATCTGAAAGAAACGTGTTTCGAACCTCTGGGGACGGATCGCGTGACCGTCACTGGCAGCCGCTTCCATCCTGCGCCACGTCACACGGTGAAGCTCGAAGGCGCGCGCCTTGCAGGCTACCGCCATATTGCGATCGCGGGCATTCGCGACCCGTTGATGATCCGTCAGCTTGATGCGGTTGCCGAAGGCGTGCGCTCTCGTCTCGTCGCCAATCTCGGCAGCACGGTGGCCATGGACAGCTTTGATTTGCGCTTCCGCTTCTACGGACGCGACGGCGTCATGGGACCGCTTGAGCCAACGCCGATGCCCGGTCACGAGATCGGCCTTGTCATCGACGTCGTGGCGAAAACAGCCGAGTTGGCGGAAACGGTCTGCGCGATGGCGCGGAGCCTGACGCTGCATTGGGCATATCCGGGCCGCATCGCCACGGCGGGCAATCTTGCCTTCCCCTTCTCTCCAGCCGATCTGCCCGCAGGCCCGGTCTATGAGTTCAACATCTATCACCTGATGGAGATTGATGACCCGGCCGCCGCCTTTCCTTTCACCACCGAGGTTCTGCCATGATCCTCTCCGAAATTGCGCGAGTGATACGCAGCAAGAATGCCGGGCCTTTCCTCGTGACCTTCGACATCATCTTTCCCGATGAAGAGACGCTCGATCGGGTAAGGCGTTCAGACACGCTCACCAGTCAGACCGTCGCGCGCCTTTATGGTGTCTCCGCCAATGAGATCCTCGATTTCGCTTATTATCCGATGGCGCGAGCCGTGAAATTTTCCATGTACCGGCCTCACCCCTCGGGTGCGCGCTTCGACACAGATGTCTATGGCGCTCAACAGCACGCCCCGCTTCTGACCCTGCCTGTATCGATGGTGTCATGATCAGCGAAATCCCGGAGCACGAGGCAACGGGTGACATTGCCCGCTCTTATGCCGAGATCCGCCAGCGCTTGGGCCTGCCCGTCGTGAACCTCATCTGGCGCCATCTGGCCGCGCTCGGCCATCTCGAAGAGAGTTGGCAGCGCGTGAAGACAAGGCTTCCTGCGCTGAATGCACAGGCGGCCAGGCTCCACCATACGGCGCGAACCCTCGCCGATCGCTGCCCGCCCCTGCCCTCACTGCCACAGGGAGAGATAGCGCGTGGCATCCTTGCAAGCTACGAGCGTGGCAACAGCATGAACCTCGCGATGGTGCGGATGGTGATGGGCTGCGCCTTCACGACAGAGGCAAACCCGGTCCTGCCTGACGCGCCGACATCCATTCCACCGGTGCCGCGTTTTTCGGAACTGCCCATTTGCCTGCGCGAGATTGTGGACCGGCTCGCTGCGGCGGGTCCGGGTGCGACAACCGGCATCAGACCGACAATGTGGGTGCACCTCGCACTGGAACCCGACTTTCTGCGCGCGGCAGAAGCGCCGATTGCGCAACTCGTTGCGCTTCCCGATTTCCGTGCCGCCCATGCCAAGTTGGCGGCACTTCCACCGCGCCCGGAGAACACCGACCTGCCGAAGACAATGGAAACGGCGCTCGATCGGTTCAACCAGCGCATCAGCGAGATGCTTCTCACTGGGCTTTGCGTCGCGCGTTGCAAGCAAGCCACCATGGAGACCCGAAGATGACAGGACCCACGCGTCAGGCTGTCGAGCAGAATCTTGCTGCGATCAAGGCGCAGGATGGAAAACTGCGCGCCTTCATTACCATTGCCGCCGACCGCGCGCGCCGCGACGCGGCACTGGTTGATGCCGCTCTTGACGCTGGGCGGATGCTCTCGGCGGCCGGTGGATGTGTCGTGTCGATCAAGGACAATATCGATGTCGCGGGCCTGCCGACGACATGCGGCTCCGCCGCTGAATTCCACACCCTGCCAAACCACGATGCGACGGTTAGCGCCCGTCTCGCCACAGCCGGAGCGATTGTCCTTGGAAAAGTGAACCTGCATGAATTCGCGTTTGGCGGCACCACGCAGAATCCGCACCACGGCCCTTGCCGGAATCCATGGGATCCCGAGCGCATTCCAGGCGGATCGAGCGGCGGTTCGGGTGCCAGTGTCGCAGCAGGGATGTGCGCGGCCTCTCTCGGCTCGGACACGGGCGGCTCCATCCGCATTCCCGCCGCGCTGAATGGCGTGGTTGGCTTGCGCCCAACCGTTGGCCGCGTTCCGAATACCGGCTCAACCCCGGTTAGCCCTCGCTTCGATACAATCGGACCTCTTTCCTACGACGTTACGACGGTGGCGGCCATTTATGAAGCGATTGCCGGATATGATCCGGCCGATCCGATTTCCGTGCGGCAGCCGGTTGAAAGCTTCCTCACCGCCGTGACGCGTGACGTGAGAGGTGTGCGGATCGGTGTGCCGAAACGCTTCTTCTTCGATGACCTCGACCCTGATCTCGGTCGGCTCATGGAGCAGGCCTTCGCGCTCTACACCTCTCTGGGCGCTGAGATAAGGCCGATCGATTTGCCCGAAGCGGAAAAAATCCAAGCAGTTATGACCCCGATGTTGCTCTCAGATGCCGCGGATTTCCATCGCGCCGCGCTGGAGAACCCACAATCGGGGCTAGGCGCTGACATCCGCGAGCGCATGATGATCGGTTACAACGCATCGGGGAGGGATTATGCCCACGCCATGCGGGCCAAGGAGCGCTGGATGCGAAGTGTCGCGGAAACCTTCGCATCCGTCGATGCGGTGCTCACGCCCACCGTGAAAGGTCCGGCCCCGCTTGCCCAGCAGAGCCAAGCGATGATCGCGGCAACGAAGGATCTAACTCGCTTCACCTTTGTGTGGTCCTTCGCCGAGGTGCCTGCCCTTTCCGTGCCCTGCGGCTTCACACGTGATGGGCTACCGCTCGGGATGCAGCTCATCGGACCCTGGTGGGGCGAGGCGGGATTGCTCGCCCTCGGCCATGCTTTCCAGCAGGAAACCGATTATCATCTCCGGCGTCCGAAAGCTGTGGCATGAGGGCGTGACAATTCATGGGCCGGAATTGACAAGCAGGAAGACCTCATGGACCAAGAGCACGAGATAGGGCCCCATGCCGGGCTCGGTCGTTTGAAGCGCCAATCGCTCAGCAGCGCGGTGGCCGATGCTTTGGCCAAGGCCATTCGCGAGGGCGAGTTGCGTCCGGGAGACCGCATCCTCGAAGTCAACATGTCCGAACGCTTGGGAGTGAGCCGAGCGACGTTGCGCGAGGCGGTCAAGACCCTTGCCGCCGACGGGCTGTTGGAAATCCGCGATGATCGAGGCGCCTATGTTCGAAAGCTCGACAGCGATGAGATTGCCGCCATGATCGTGATGCGCGCCACGATCGAAAGCATGGCGGCGAGGTTGGTCGCGGGGCGACGCTCCCCCTCCGCTCTCGCCCAAATAGCGAAAGTTGCGAAGCGCATGGAGCAGGAAGCAAAGAACGGCAAATCCGCTCGCTGGCGCCAGCTGGATACTGTGTTTCACGAAACCATCGTCAAGGCTGCCGACAACCCGATGTTGCTGAAAGCATGGAGCAACATCAATGTGCTGCTGCGGCTCTTCATGCAGCGCATGAACCCTGCCTATGATACCTCACCCGAACAGGTTCTGAAGAACCACGAAAGTTTTGTCGAAGTGTTGCGCAGCGGCTCGCCCGACGACGCCGAAGCGCTGGTGCGCCACATCATTATCGAGAGCGGGTTTCGGGCCCTGCAATGCGCCCCACCGCCGGGCCTGAGCCCTTCACAGAACATCATTGCACATCTTCAGCAGAAGAAGGCCGGATCATGAAACAATCGCAGCCGAGGCAAGGATGCCTCGCGGATGTTAAGGTGATCGATGCATCGAATTTTCTCGCTGCCCCCTCCATATCCATGCATCTCGGTGACCTTGGTGCGGACGTGATCAAGGTCGAGCGGCCCGGCACCGGCGACGAACTCCGTGCCTGGGGTAGCGCACGCAATGGCGTGGGCCTCTATGCCAAAGTGATCAATCGCAACAAGCGGTCAGTCTGCGCCGATCTGCGTACGCCGCTCGGGCAAGAGATCATCCGGCGTCTCGTGAAGGATGCTGATCTGATTGTGGAGAATTATCGGCCTGGCACGATGGAGAAATGGGGCCTTGGCTTTGAACAGCTCCGGGCGATCAATCCGCGTCTCGTCATGCTGCGCGTCACCGGCTATGGCCAACAGGGACCCCATTCCCAAAAGCCCGGTTTCGGCACGGCATTGGAAGGCTTCGCAGGCGCGGCTTATATTTCGGGTGATCCGGACAGGCCACCCATGCTCCCCGCCTTCGGCCTCGCTGATTCAAGCTCCGGCGTGATGGGGGCCCTGCTGGGGCTCGCCGCTGTTCATGAGGCGCGGCGCAGCGGCTGCGGACAGATCGTCGATCTTGCGCTCTATGACACAATGTTCGCCATGCTCGGTCCTTTTGTCATTGATTACGACCAAAATGGACGAGTGCAGGAGCGCAGCGGCAGCCGTCTGCCTTGGGTTGCGCCACGCAATGTCTACCGGACACGCGATCAGCGCTGGGTGACCCTTTCGGCCAGTTCTGATCGCTCCTTCGAACGCCTTTGTGAGGCGCTGGATTTGGGCGCGCTCAGAGAAGACCCCCGCTTCGCCACCAATCGCGACCGTGTGGCCAATGTCGAGGCCCTTGATGCGCTGATTCAGGGCGGCATCGAACAGTTTGATCGAGCGGTTTTGATTGAGAAGCTGGAAAATGCCGATGCCGTCGTCGCACCCGTCAACTCCGTGGCGGACATTCTTGATGATCCGCATATCGCCGCGCGGGGGAATGTCATCCGCGTGGATGACCCGGAACTCGGGCCGCTGAGAATGCAGGCACCGGCAGGACACATGCAACGCACGCCACAAGAGGTGCGTCAGCCCGGTCCGAGCGTGGGTCAACACGGTGCGGAAATCCTGATCGGCAAGCTGGGCCTTGACGAGAAGGAACTGCGTGAGGCTGGCCTCCTGCCAGATCGATCATGAAATTTCCACGCCGCGTCCGCATCGTAGAGGTTGCGCCGCGTGACGGCTTGCAGAGCCTGTCACGCACGCTTCCAACCGCTGAGAAGATCTGGCTGGTCGATACGCTGTCAGCCTTGGGCTTTGGCACGATCGAGGTCACCGGCTTCGTCTCGCCCCGGGCGATCCCGAACCTCGCCGATGCTGATGCGGTCATGGCCGGCATCATGCGCCGATCCGGCACCTTGTATCGCGGGCTCGCACCCAACAGGCGCGGTGCCGAACGCGCTGTCGCAGCCGGTTGCGACGAGATCGTAGGGCTGGTCACCGCAAGCGAGGGTTATACCGCGCGCAACCAGAACATGACGCTCACTGATGCACTCACGCAGGCTCTCGCCAGCCATGACGTGGCGCGAGGAGCGGGATGCCGCTTCGTGCTGGCAATCGGCATGGCCTTCTTCTGCCCTTATGACGGCGCGATTGACGAAAGCCGCGTGCTCGGCCTCATTGATGCGGCCTGGGAGGCGGGTGTGCGTTCTGTCTATCTGGCGGGAAGCCTGGGGCTCGAACATCCGCGCGAAGTGCAGGACCGCTTTGGCCGCATTCGCGCGCGCTGGCCGGGCGTTGAACTGGGCTACCATGTGCATGACATGGGCGGGATGGCGGCCGCCAACACTTTATGCGCGCTTGAGGCGGGCATCGACTGGCTGGAAACCGCAATATGCGGCATTGGCGGAGGCGTGGCCACACCAACCGCAACCGGCAATTATCCGACGGAAGATATGGTGCGGATGCTGTCCGATTGCGGCATAGAGACCGGACTCGACGCGCGTGCTGTCATGCTCGCCGCGCGCGAGATATCCTTGCGGCTTGGCCTGCCACTGACCAGTGCGGCCGGCCGCTGTGGAGACCGCTCCGAAAATCTTCGGGCCACAACCACGCCGCAACCGCGGCAAGGATTGACCTCCCCCCCGGTCATCTCTCATCCGTGACCGTGCCCTTGCGCTCGAGCATGATCCCGACGCGCCACCGTTCGGTGATTGCTTGATATCGCTGATCTGACTTCTTTCTTTTCGAGGCTTGCTTACTCTCGGAAACCGGGTGCCATTTGGTCGCTCAGTCAATGTAAAACTTATGCGCATTGCGCGGCCAACCAAGTTCGAAATGCCTCAAGCGGCGGATAATCCGAGCGCGAGAGCGGCCAGACCAGCCAATAGGCCCCGCCCGTGGCAATGCCGCGCTTGAACAGTGGCAGCAGCCGCCCATCTTCAATCTCGAGATCGGCCAGATAATCCGGAAGTAACGCCACGCCGAGCCCGGCGATGGCGGACTGCGTCATCGTGGCAAACTGATCGAAGAGCATGCCGGAGGTGCGGCCCGCTCGGTGTTCATGCGCCTCAAACCAGGCATGCCAGGCCTGTCTTCTCGTCTCCAGCTGGAGCAATTGCACATGCGCGAGATCGGCGACGTTCCGTATCGCATGTTGCTCGATGAAAGCCGGCGTCGCACAGGCCGTGACGGTCTCATCGAAAAGCTTGAGATGCCCTGCATCGAGCCAGTCATTCTTGCCAAAATGGATCGCGGCATCGAAGCTCTCGTTCTCGAAGTTGAAACGGCGCAGGCGCGTCGCCAGATTGACGGTGATACCGGGATTGGCACCGAGAAACGAGCCGAGCCTTGGCGCCAGCCAGCGCGTGCCGAGCGCGGGCAGGATCGCCAGCGAAAGCACGCCACCGCCGGGATTGGTGCTGACCTGCAGGCTCGCCCGCTGAATCAAGTCGAGCGCTCGCGCGATGTCGCGGGCATAAGCGCGAGCCGGCTCGGTCACAACGAGTCGCTGACGTTGCCGGTGGAACAACGTGCAGCCGATCTGTCCTTCGAGATTCTGGATCAGTCGCGAGACCGTGCTTTGCGACAGGCCAAGCTCACGCGCGGCTGTCGCTGTCGAGCCGGTTCTGGCAACCGCCTCGAAAGCGTTGAGCAGGCTGATGGAGGGCAGGAAGCGTCTTGGCCGCATAGCTATCCATGTATGCAATGCATCATGTCAGGTGACAATCCTGTTATGCAAGACCTTCATCATCGAGTAGCGGCGTGATCGGTCAACGTCCATTGAACCGCGGGAGATCACGCCATGCCCTCGAACACCTCATCGGGAACGACGCCATCCGCCAAGAGCGGCATGATCCCGCTCAATTGGTCGGATCCGTTCCTGTTGGATGAACAGTTGACCGAAGATGAGCGGATGATCCGTGATTCGGCGGCAGCCTTCGCTGCCGAAAAACTGGCCCCGCGCGTTCAGGAAGCCTATCTCAACGAACAAACCGATCCCGCGATATTCCGCGAAATGGGCGCGGTCGGACTGCTCGGCGTGACGATCCCCGAGGCCTATGGCGGCATCGGCGCGTCCTATGTGAGCTACGGTCTGGTGGCGCGCGAGGTGGAGCGCATCGATTCGGGCTATCGCTCGATGATGAGCGTGCAATCGAGCCTCGTGATGTATCCGATCTACGCCTATGGCTCGGAAGAGCAGCGCATGAAGTATCTGCCGAAGCTCGCGACCGGCGAGTTCATCGGCTGCTTCGGCCTCACCGAGCCCGATGCCGGCTCCGATCCTGCCGGCATGAAGACCCGCGCCGAGAAG
>JADCBP010000010.1 GCA_020253445.1 Methylobacterium sp. | reverse complement strand
TTTGTCCACGGCGGCGGGAACTGGGGCGGTAACGTGATCCGCGAAGTGGAATCAGGCACAGCGCGTCACAAGGATATCAACAACTGGCTCAACAGCATCGACACGATCAGCAATGTCGAAAAGTTCATTGGTTCGTCCCAGTCGAACGATGTGGCCGTGCTCGATTCTTCCTTCGGAAAGGTGACTGGCGAAGCCGGATGGGAAACATACTCGAACGGGACGCAGACCTATGCGTTCCAGAGTTTCGAGTTCATTATCACTCTCCAACCAGACATGGTCTGATTTGTCACTTCGGTGATCGAGCGGGCGGCCTTCGACGGCATCGAGATCGCGGCGAATACGGGGGCGTTCACGCTCGACAACCTCGAGTTCTACCTGGTGTGATGCCCTTGGGGCGGCGGGGCCAATGTCCCCGCCGCCTTCCTGCATGGCAGCGACTTGGTGGTCCGCGCCGGGGTCGCTGCGTGTCACGGCGCCCATCGTGGATGATGAAGTACGATGCCGATCTTGGGCACCGGTTCTGTCAGACGAATGCGAACCGGTCTCTGTTTCGCCAACCCCGCCTTGGGGTGCCATCAGACCAATGCGAACCCGTCTCCGTGTGCTCGAAACGGCCGATATTCCGGTCGTCGATGATCCGGTGCGTGTCACTGCATTGATTGACGATTTCCTGCAGCGTCACATTGCCTTCTCAAAGGAGCGCCGGTCATGAGCTCGACAAGATCTATCCTGATCACGGGAGGCGGGAGCGGTATCGGCCTGGAGATGGCCAGGCTACTGGCCTCACGCGAACAAAGCCTCATCCTGGTCGGGCGGGATGCAGCGCGTCTTCAGGCGGCAGCGAACGAACTACGCCTGACTCACGGAACCGAGGTTCACGTGCACTCCATTGACCTGTCCGAGCCCGGGGCTGCCCAGCGGATGTTTGAACATACCCAGGAACATGGGTTCCTCGTCGATACGTTGATCAACAACGCGGGGTTTGGCATCGTCGATGCGCATGTGGACATCGAACCAGCGCAGATTTACCGCATGTTGCAGCTCAATGTCGTAGCGGTCGCCGAGCTTTGTCGCCTTTATGGGGAACTGATGAAGCAAAGGCGTGCAGGCCGCATCCTCAACATCGCTTCAACGGCGGCTTTCCAGCCAACGCCATATTTTGCGGCTTACGGCGCATCCAAAGCGTTCGTTCTGAACTTTTCCGAAGCGCTTGCGAAAGAAATGGAAGACTACGGTGTGAGCGTGAGTTGCCTTGCTCCCGGACCTACCGACACGGCTTTTTTCAATAACCTTGATCCTCAGCGAATCGACGAAGGTCATTTTTTCGGAAAGAAGGGTCGCGGTGACCCTCGCATGGTCGCGCAAGCAGGAATTGACCTGATGGTGCGCGGTGGCCTCACGCAAGTCGTTGGTGCGGCCAACAAATTCATGGTTTTCAGCAACCGTTTCGCACCGAGGGCGATGGTCGCCGCTCTATCGAAGCGCATGCTGCGGCCTTCACCCATTCATTCCAAGGTGACCTGAGCTTCCACCTGTCGTGTGCATGCGCTGTCTGGTCGCGCATCATCGCTGGGCTGTTTCTGGTTCTCGCCTGTCTGTCCATCTGGCCGGTGGCGAGGGCAATAGTCTTTGACTGAAAGCCGGGCGTTCGCCACCGGATGCCGACGCGCCTCCGGGAAGTCATCAGCCGTATCCCCGGCTTCTTCCCGCCCGCCGAGTGCGCCAAATACTTCCGCGCCGCAGGTTACGATGCAACCTGATCGGCGAAAGCCCCAAAAAACTCAGGACGATTCATTCACGCTTTTCTCACGCGCAAATCGTCGTGGGTTCTGCTGTTCTTTCGCTGCGACGAAACATCCAAGCGTCGGAGCTTTCTTGTCCCGGTCCCGACATGGATTGCACTGACGGATGGCAAGAGGCGATCCGCAGACCTCCGGCTGATCCAATTGCAGCCATCGTGGGCCTCACGCTTCATAGGGGAGGGAAGGGCGATGCCTGCAGTTGAAAGACGCTTTAGAGCGGAGGTCGTGAACGGGGAGTGCTGCGGCCTTTTCGGAGACTGTGACGCTACTGTAGCGGACTTCGCCAATACGCTCCCCGCTGAGCCCATATCCGATGACCGGTCGAGATGGGGGAGCACCGACAGCCACCCGTTCGGGTCTCAGTCGGGTTGTACCTTCGCAGCGGGTACCTCGCCCGACTTCCTGATCCCGCCCCTATCCGTCGACCGATTGCCCAAACATCGGGGGGGTGAACCATGATGATCAATGTTGCGGATCTTGTTGGCTTCATGGCCGCTGGCTGCACCGTTCTGGCTTTTGCCAGCCCGACAATGGTGCCCCTTCGCTGCGCCGCTATCGCGGCGAACGTCCTGTTCATCTCCTATGGGTTGATGCTCAGCCTCACCCCCATTCTCGCCCTGCACGGCCTGCTTCTGCCCCTCAACCTGGTCCGGCTCTACGGCGCTCTGCGGCAGCGTGCCCAGAAGAAAGCCGCGGCTGCTCAGCTTGCTCCGGCCGTTCCGGCAGCACCGGTTGAAGACATGCACCCGCCCTTGGATTCGGTCTCGCCCCTGATCCTTTCCGCAAGAAAGACCAATTCCCGATGATCTCGACGTCGCTCGCCGTTCCGGTTGGTTATTTTGCGACCTACCTTCTCATTCTCGCGACCCCGGGGCCGAACGTGCTGGCGACCGGAGGCTTTGCTGCCCTGCACGGCTTCGGGGCAACGCTGCCGCTCGCGGCGGGGGTCGGACTTGGGGCAGCGGCCCAAGGTTTCGTCTTCTTCGCCGGCGTAGGCCTCCTGCCGAGCGGTGGTTCCTGGGAAGTGGTCGGACGGGTTTTTTCTGCCCTGCTGCTCGCGATGATGGGCTGGCGTGCCCTCAGGTCTGGCCCGCGGCTCTGCAGCGCGGCATCGCTGGCCGCCAAATGGCCGACCGATTGGCGGACCGACCTGACGATCGGCTTCTGCACCGCTTCGAGCAACCCGATCACCGGAATGTTCTTCGCGGCGCAATTTGTCGGGCCAGCGGGCGATCTGCCGTGGTTTGCCGGGTTTCCGCTCCTCGCCGCGACCGGGATTTTTGCCTTCATTTGGGCCTTGACCGTGGCGGCAATGTTTTCCCAGGATGCCATTCGCCGTCGTGTGGTTTCGGCGCTTCCGGTCTGGTCGCGCATCATCGCGGGGCTGTTTCTGGTTCTCGCCTGTCTGTCCATCTGGCCGGTGGCGAGGGCAATAGCCTTTCACTGAAAGCCGGGCGTTCGCCACCGGATACCGACGCGCCTCCGCCGAGGCCTTACCGCGATCGCCCGGCCCGAGCCGGGCTCATGAAGTCCGCAGGATGAGACGAAGGTTCGTCCTGATGTGTGGTCTTCATGCGCAAAAGCCCCCCAGGACCGACCTGTCGAGGGGCAAACCCGCCTTGATCCCTCCGGACCGCAAAGCGGATCCGGAGGGATCTCTGGATCGTCAAGGGAGATTGACGATCCAGATCGCGGTTGCGACGAGCAGAAGCCAGAGGATCCCCAATAAAGGGTCGAAATCCGTCTCGTTCAGTCGTCGGGCAAAAGAGGGCACGTTCTTGGGCACGGCCGCCGGCTCGTTCACGGGCGCGCCAATCGACGCCGTCCCGTACCTTGCGGCGGCAGATTCAGCCTGGGCCATGGTCTTGCTCGAACCCATCCCCATCTCGGCCTCCCGTTGCTTGGTGACGGGATGATTAAAGCCGAAAAGCTGTGTTCACGGTTGTGAGAAATCCGTGAGGAATTTGGGCGCCGCCAGCCGGTCTCTCGCTCATTCGGCCTTGCGGCCGAGCCTGATCGCTTCGATGGGGTCCTGAGGTGGCGGAGGCGCGGGCGGCAGCGTGCCGAGCGCGATCTTCCGCGCCACACGGGGAGCGGCGACGCTGGTGCCGGACAGGCGGAAGCTCGATCCGCTGCGCGTGCCGGCGGCCCTCGCCCCGCGAAGGGCTTTCGAATCGTCGGAGATGGCGGAGAAATGCACGTCGCCGGCGCCGGGCGGCTGGCCGGGTGGGCGCAGCGGACCCGCGCTCGCATAATCCGTCGCGCGCCCTGTATCGCCGAAAAAGCCGGACACAACCGTAACCTTGTCGTGCGTGGCGATGCCGTTCAGCGTGCCAAAGCGCTTCACGAAGCTGTCCGGCGGGTTCTCGGTGCGCGAGGGAGCCCCATCAGGCCCGAACATCTCGTCGCGCGGATCGTCGAAAACGCTCTGCCTGCCGCCGCGGCTGTAGCCATAGGGATCGTTGTCCCGCTGGATGCGGCATGCGACGGGTTTTGAGAGCGGCGCCCCGCCCGTCTTTTGCAGGGCGATTCCCCACCGGCCCGATGGCGCGGCGGGCAATGTGGCGTCGGCGGGATCGGTCGGCACCAGCGCGAGGAGAACGCGCTTCCAAAACTCGTTGACCATTTCGACACTGAAGCGTCCGATCTCCTGGCCGTTCAGGAGAATTTTCGTGTCGATCTGAACCGCTCCGGTGGCCTGCGGCGCCAGATCGAAGACGAGCGGCTTGGCCGTCGTTGGGATGGCGCCCGTCGGCGCCGTGACGGCGAGGGAAAAGGCGGCGGCATTGTCGGCATTGGCGACCGCAGGCAGCCAGATCTCGAGATAGCTCGGGGTAAGGTCGGTTGGCTGGAGGCGCCAAGGGATCACGAAGGGCTTGCCGCCATTCAGCGCCGCAGCGGGAATCTGCCCGTGCATGCGGCTCGAGAAGCTGTTCCCGGACGGCATGACGAGCGTCGTCGGCCGTCCCATCGCCTCGCGCGCCGCCACGCGTTGGCGCAGGCCGCGTTCGAGGGGGCTCGAGCCATCATGCGGACCGCCCGTATAGCCGTAGCTGAAATTGATCACGACAGGCAGCGGCGCCTTGCGATCGCCGCATTGCGCCAGCGCGATCTCCTCCGCGCAGAGGAAGATATAATCCAGCGCGTGGAGGAAGTAGGCATCCTTGCCGAAGCCGGTGGTATCGAGCGTGACCGCCGGCGGCAATTGCACGGCGACGATCCGGATCTTGTCGATATCCGCCGCTGCCATACCGGGCGCGCGCCCTGCCGCAGCATCGATGATATGGGAGCCGTGCATGCCGAAGCGATTGACGGAGGGTGTGCCTCGCCCGGGCAAGATATCGAGTGCGCCCGAACGCGCATAGATCGCGTCCTCGTCCGGCCCATGCGCAGCACGCAGCGCGTCGATTTCAGCGCGCGTGAGATCGCGGCCATAAGGCAGAGCGAAATCCGTGGCCGCGCCCTGCAGCCAGCAATAATCGAGGCGCGTCGATTGACCGGCGGCATCGAGAAGATTGCGATGCGAAAAGGGGATGCCGTCGTCGATCACCGCCACGATGACAGGCAGGCTGCCGCTGGATACCGGCTGCGTTGCCGTGGCGGGCCGCGCCTTCACTTCGCCGCCCTGCGGATTCACGCAGGCCGGCGGCAGCGGCGCGTTGAGGCGGAAAGCGGGCTCACCCGCGATCCCGTTCTCGGAGAGATAGGCGCGAAGTGGCTCGCTCAGCCGGTCGAGCGTGGAATTGATCACCTCGATAAGGGACGGGTCCCGCACGGGAGCATCGCCGAGATCGAGCAGGAATGGCCAGGATGTCGGCTCTCTGGATCGCTCCTTTGCGCCCAGAGTGGTGTCGCTGAACAGGAGGCGAGCCTCCCCCGGGAATGACCGGCCTCGACCAAAATCCGAGGGCAAGGCCTGAGCCGGCAGCGTCACCATGCCGGGAATGTAGCGGATTTCCGAACGGTCGAGGGTGAGCCCCGCATAGGCGAGGCCGGGGCCATAGGTCCAGCGCTCATAGGCGCCGGTGAGTTGGGGCGAGCGCCCGGTTGCGGCATCGACACTCATCGCGTTCTCCCGCCTTCAGGGTTTGAACTCGTCGAGCGTCTTTTTCCAGAGCCATTCGAAAAGCGGGCTCTTCGAGATGGGAATTGCCGCCGGCGCCCGTTCAAGCCCGTGGATGAGGGTGTGCCCGCTTTGCATCGGCTTCGGATTGCGGAAATCCGCGATCAGGAAGTCGCTGTCCTCGGCCTGATAGCCGCGCCAGGCGGCCTTGCCGCCCTGGCATTTGGCGAGAATGAGCTCTCCCAATGCCTCGCCGAGCGCCGCGCCGGCCCAGGTGTCGATGGGGTAATGCAAGCCCGCGACCGTGCGGTTCACCGCGATGCGTTCGGCCTGCTTGTAGAGAAGATTGATCAGGGGTTCGGCGAGCGGGTAGGGCCGCTTCGCCGGCGGCCGGGCGTTCAAGGTCCTCACCAGCCCCGCCAGCACGATTGCCACCGCGAAAGCCTCCGTCGCATGGCCGCTGGGGAAGCTGCCATGCGCCGGGGTCGGGATCATCGGCATCACATTCGCGCCGCGCCGGTCCGGCCGCAGGCAGGCAAGATGATGCTTCGGGATCATCTCGACCTGCGAGGCGATGGCCTGCGTGGCGGCGATCAACTCGAAGCAATGGGCGTGAACGCCGTTCTGCAGCCCGAGGATCGTGGCGAAGTAATCGGTCGGATAGCCAACCTGGGTGACGATCTCGGAGAAGCGATCCGCACGCTGATCGGCATAGTTCCGCACATATACGAGCTGCTTGCGGAAGAGATCTGCCGAGGGCCGATGGAGCGTCAGGAAGGGCTTTCTTCCGTAGGTCAGTTCGATGCCTTCAAAAGCCACCGTTCCGCCGCCGCTCTTTTTCCGTTTGCCCGGTGTCCAGTCGAAGTCTCGGATGAAATCGGTCACATAAAGCGAATTCCGAACCCAGCCCGCCCAGAGAGGCATGTTGGAATGGGAGGGGAATGGCAGATGCGGATAGGCGCCGACGGCTTGCGCGCCGTCGTCATCCTTGCCTGCCGCATGCCGGATGGCCTGCGCCGCGATGACGAGGCCTTCGGCCGATTGCACGAAGCCTCCCTGGCCCCCTTGGCCTCCCTGACCCCCTTGGCCTCCCTGGCCCCCTTGGCCTCCCTGGCCCCCCTGACCCCCTTGACCCCCTTGACCTCCTAGAACGGACTGCCCGCCCATAACTACCCCCTTAGTTCTCGCTAAAACCTGCGGCTCTGAGTGCTTCTGCACCCCTTTGGCCAAACCTGAAGTCGGCAGCGGGATGGCTGCGCAGATAGCCCGAGACCGTGAGATCCGGGGTCATTGCCCGCAATTGCTGACCGGCAGCCAGAAGTTCTTCGCGACGCCCGAGATTGTGTAACGCAACCATTTTCGCGCGGAGCGACGACGTATGCCGCTCATTCAGCACCAGCGAGCTGTCGGCCAAGGCTAGGGCCTTTTCGTACTCTTCCGTGGAAAGGTAGGCAGAGGCGCTTAGAGACTCGTAGAAATATCGGAAGGGATCGAGAGGCGAAAGACGCCTGGCCTTCTCGGTTAGCCTGACAGCGTCCGCTCCTTGATCCTTGAAGGCGTGGAGGATGCCATGCAGCAAATTGGAGAGCGCATCGCTTGGATTGGCTGAAAGCGCGGCACGGAAGCGATGCTCCGCGATATCCAGCCTCTTGTAGAGATTATTTTGAACAAACCCGTCGATCGCCAAGCAGAAGCTGTTATCCGGTGACCGGTCGAGCGCGCGTCCCGCGTAATCCAGGCCGAGCTGGCGGTCTGATTCGACATCCGTGCTCCAACCGTTGAAAACGCTCAGTGCATGCCACTTGGAGAGCCAACTGCAGGGCTCGGCGGCGTGGGGAGCACGGCGATGCGCCTCTTCCAACAATTCGCGCGACTTGGCCAGATCGAGAAGCCTGGACCGGCTCATCAGCCTCACGCCGGCAATGAGAAGCCTGTGATCTTCCACCTCCCACATCGGCCGCCCGGCCACATGGGCGAGCGCCTCGTCGGCGATGGCGGCGCCGATGGCCTGCACGATCGCGGCAATCCCGCTCTCGGCCGCCTGCATCACCCTGTCGATCGGGCTCGTGAACTGGCGGGTCCAGAGGATGCGGCCCGAATGCACGTCGACGAAATCCGCATCCAGCACGAAATCCGCGCCCGCGCGGCGGATGCTGCCGGCGAGGCAGTAATCCGCCCTGAGACGCGTGCGTACGAGCTCGATATCGATGCCGCCGGATGCAAATTCGCGCGCGGACAGATGCGAGATGACCGCAAGCAGGCGCGATCGGCTCAGCGAGCGGCACATCTCCTCCGCCAGCCAGTCGCCCACCGTCGCATCCGTCGCCTCGCCACTGACGGCGCGGAAGGGTATGACGGCCACTGTCGGCAGGATCGAAACCGACGCCACGCGCGCGGAAAGGCTGAAGATGCCGTCGAGTTGGGCGGGGTTGGCCCGAATGCCCGCCAGCCATTGCTGAAAGCCCGCTTCGCGGATTTCCAGCCCCTCCAGGAATGTGCCCTGGCCCGGAAGCCCCACGAATTTCACGCGCGAGAGATCCAGCGTCACCTCGGCGTTGGTGCTGGTGATGAGATCGCCGAAGACAGGCCCCATCACGGCCTTGATATCCGCCAGGGCGCGCCGGAGGCTCTGGCGCCCCGTATCGTAGCAGGCGACGCCCCAGAGCGTCTCCTGCAGGAAGGCGCGTGTCCGCCGTCCGAACGGCGCGGTAGCCAGAAGAACGAACAGCGCCTTGTGCTTGGCGCCTGTCAGCTCGAAGCCGCCATCCTCGACAGAGCGGACGGCGCAGGCGCCAAAAAGATTGATCAGGAGAAGCTTGCTCGACATGACCCCCGTCCAGCCTCGAATGCGAAAATATCAGGCCATGTCCGGGCTACAATAGACTTCACGTTTTTTTCACGCATCGTCCGCGCGGTGAATGCTAGGCTGATCCTCATGTTCAACAAGGAAGTCGCATGACCGACGATCGCCTGCCCCGGAATGAAAGACCTGTTCGCGATTTGCCTGACTTTGTTCTTCGATGGCAGGAATTTCGCCCGACTGCCCTCGGCCTTCTCGAAAGGCCCGTGCTTGATACAGAAGAGCGGCAGGTCGTGAACTGGCTGATCTTGATGGCCGACAAGATCACCGGGAACGATGTGCGCGGATGATGGATGAACCAATCGTGCGATATCGGCCGCCTCGGGCTTGTCGGAGGGCACTGGCAGAGGAAAAGCGGCTTGCCGCCGATGGAGCGGGTGGCGTCACCCCAACGAAACAGCCTCTGGCAAAAGCGGGTCGGTTCAGTTCGCCATCTCGGCGTTGATGTCGAAGATGCCCTCATGCTTGCGGAGGGCGTGCAGACATGATCAAGAGGTTGAGGTCATCTTTCGCAATTCCATGACTTTCATCCGATGAAACCCCCGAAATCGGGTTAGAGCATCCGCCCGCCAGGCGGATACCGGTTGGCGGAAAAAGCGGATGCGAAAACAAGAAGAGTGAGCGCCAGATCTGATTTTACCAGATCGGTTTGCGCTTGAGATCATCAGGCAGATCGCCGATGGTAGCGCCCGGCGCTCAATTTGAGCAGGTCGGTGATTGAGATGTCACGCCAGCCTGATACTCATAGGCGAGCAGCCGAGCGAGGCATGCGGGAGACGTTCATTGACCAGCCGGAGCGGATTTCGTCCCGTCACAAGGGCATCTGGTTTCCTGCTGTTGGGCTTCTGCCTTGCAGGCGCTCTGGTGGCAAGCCTGTGGCCGCGCGAATCGACGGCTTTCGGAGAAGGCCGTTGCAGCGCTTATGCCGGGCTTCCGAAGGGATTTGGCCCGTCGAACCGGGCCGGCATGCTCAAGCTCGGTGGCGGGCGGTTCCTGATGGGATCCGACCGGCATTTCCCCGAGGAGCGGCCCGCTCGATCGGCGGATGTCGGCACCTTCTGGATCGACCGGCATGAAGTGACCAACGCCCAGTTCAAGCGCTTTGTCGATGCCACGGGCTACGTCACAATTGCCGAACAGCCGGTCGATGCGTCGCGCTATCCCGGGGCGCCGCCCGAATTGCTGCAACCCGGCGGATTCGTCTTTCACCAGCCTGAAGGATCCGTCTCACCTGCCGATTTCCGGGCCTGGTGGCGTTACCGGCCTGGTGCTTCGTGGCGCCAGCCGGAAGGGCCGGGCAGCAGCATTGCGGACCGGATGAACCATCCGGTCGTCCATGTCACGCGGGACGATGCGATGGCCTATGCGCGCTGGCTCGGCAGGGACCTGCCGACCGAGGCTGAATGGGAATTTGCCGCACGCGGTGGCCTCGAGGCGAAGGAATATGTCTGGGGCGAGGAAAAGACGCCTTCCGGTCAATGGCAGGCCAATGTCTGGCAGGGACGCTTTCCGGTTTCCAACCAGATGCTCGATGGCTTTGCGGGGACGGCGCCGGTCGGATGCTTTGATCAGAATGGCTTCGGCCTCAGTGATATGGCCGGCAATGTCTGGGAACTGACCAGGGATGATTACCGCGATCTCCGCGGCCCGCAGGCCGGAATGGCCGTCGTCAAGGGGGGCTCGCATCTCTGTTCAGACAATTACTGCTTCCGGTATCGCCCGAGCGCGCGGCAGCCGGCAGCTCTGGATTCGGGCACTGCACATATCGGGTTTCGCACCGTGATCCGCGAGGGCGGTTGATCACGACGGGATCAGAGGCAACGTCACAAGAAGGGGAGGCGACAGATGGGTTACAGATTTCCAGGGATGCTGGCACTGGCCGGCACGGCCATGCTGGGGCTCTTGGCGCCGCCGGTGCTGGCCCAGCAGAGCCAGCGGCCGAACATCATCATGATCATGCCGGACGATGTCGGCATCACGAATGTCGGCGCCTATTCGCATGGCATGATGGTGCCGACGCCGAATATCGACCGGCTTGCCAAGGAAGGCATGCTCTTCACGGATCATTATGCCGAACCGACCTGCACGCCCGGCCGCGCAGCCTTCATCACGGGGCAGATGCCAATCCGGACGGGTCTGACGACGGTTGGCTTGCCGGGCTCTCCCGTGGGGTTGGACAAGCGTGACCCGACCTTGGCCACGGTGTTGAAGCGCGTCGGGTATCGCACGGGCCAGTTCGGGAAGAACCATCTGGGCGATCGCAACGAGCATCTCCCGACAGTCCATGGGTTCGACCAGTTCTTCGGCAACCTCTACCACCTCAATTCGGAAGATGAGCCGGAGGACCCCGATTGGCCCAAGGACAAGGGCTTCAATGATCGCTACCGCCCGCGCGGGGTTCTGGACTGCGTGGCAACGGCACAGGACAATCCTGCTCCGGCGGATGCGCGTTTTGGTGCCTGGGGCAAGCAACGCTGCACCGATACGGGCCCGCTCACGCGCAAGCGCATGGAAACGGTCGATGACGAGTTCCTCGCCCGAACGCTGGCCTTCATCGATGATGCCGCCAAGGCGAAGGAACCCTTTTTCATCTGGCATGCGCCCTCACGCATGCATGTCTACACCTATCTTCGCCCTGAGAACCGCCTCCTCGCGCAGCCCTATTCCTCGGGTGATGATCTCTATGGCTCGGGCATGATCGAACTCGATCGACAGGTCGCGGCCATTCTGAAGAAACTGGACGATACCGGTCAGCGCGAGAACACGATCGTTCTTTTCACCTCTGACAATGGAGCCATGGCAGCCTGGTGGCCGGATGGCGGGACGACGCCTTTCCGGTCGGAAAAGGCAACGACCTGGGAGGGCGGGGTCCGGGCGCCGATGCTGATCCGCTGGCCTGCAGCCATCAAGCCGGGCTCGGTTTCCAATGGCATCCAGAGCCACATGGACCTGTTCACAACGCTGGCAAAGGCCGCCGGCGTGGCCGATGTGCGCAAGGAACTTCTGGAGAGCCACAAGGTCAAGATCGACGGGCTTGACAATCTCGCCCATTGGCGTGGCGAGGCGCCCTCCAGCCGCGATCATTTCATCATGTACAACGAGCAGCAGCTCACGGCGCTTCGGTTCGGGCCCTGGAAATCGCATTTCAAGACGCGCAACGGGTTCTTTGACCCGTTCGTTGACAGTTCCCTGATCTTCAATCTCCGCATGGACCCCTTCGAGCAGCGCGATGGTCATCGCTCGAACCTTGTGGCCATGCGGAAGGCGTTCCTTGGAGGCATGATCCGCGACATTCTCGGAGAGCATTATCTGTCGCTCGAGCAATTCCCGCCTCGACAGAAGGGCGGGGATCTCCGACCGCGATAGGAGCCCATGGTGTCAGAAAGGAAAATCCAGCCGGAAGGCCTGGTCGATGATCAGTTCGTGAAGACCCAATATGCCTTCGTTCACATGCTCACGGAGCATCTGGTCGATTGCCGCAGAGTCTTCAATGGTGATCTCGATGCGATGCTGGTTCTGGCCATTCTTGGCCAGAACCACCTAACAGTCCTGATGGCGGGCGAGACAGACGGGGAAGCCCATACCCCGTCTCTGGGGATGACGGCATCGCGGATTGCTGATGTCACGGAGATGTCGCGCCAGACCGTTCGTCGAAAGCTTCATGACCTTGCAGGCCGGGGCTGGCTCACACAGCAGGCGGACGCCTCGTGGACCCTGGCCGGTCCGCCGGATGACACACAGGTAGGGAGCGACCTTGCCGAGCTTTCGAGCCGTGGTCTCGGTCGTGCAACGCGATTACAGGGTGATCTGAACCGGATCCTGGGGGTGCGCAAGAGCCGATAAACAACGGGCCAGGCCGCGGAAACGAAGACGGCCATCCGATCCATGCAGGGAGTGGGCAGGAATGAGAAACAGCGCAAGAAATAGCGGCTTCGCAGCGATCTTGCTGGTCCTTGCGGCAGCGGGTTCGATGGAGGCGGAAGAGATCAAGGCGCGCGGCGTCAATCCGGCCGAGAATGACACGCGAGCGGATGTGATCCTCAAATACAACTGGCTGACCCGCTCCTCCGGGATTTTCACGACCACGTTGAAATTCGACTACCGTCTTTCGCAGGAAGCCGGTTTCAACACCGAGATGCCGGTTCTCGGGCATTTCCGGCAATCATCCACGGCGGCGGGCGTGCCGGGGCTGAACGATACCGGGATCGGCGATGTCTTCCTGCGCCTGCGCTACATTGCCAATCTCGGGGAGGGTCCGGTCGGCCAGACCTCGATTGGTGGCGCCGTGGAGACCGTGCTCCCGACAGCATCGGAGCGTACGCTTGGCAGCGGCACCTACCAGCTCAATGCGAGTGCTCTGCTGGTTCAGGCGTGGAATGCAAGCCTGATCACGGCCTTCGTCGTCAAGAGTGCCCATTCAGTGCATGAACTCAACGGGCGGCGGGGCGTGCAGGAGCAGAGTGCGCGGATTGTCCAAGCCTTCGTCCTGCCGCGCGGCATGTTTTTCACCGTCGATGCCAAATACAATTGGGAAACGATCAACCGGCGCGACGCTTGGGTTGAGGGTCAGATCGAATTCGGCATGATGCTGGACGCAAGGACAGCCGCATCCGTGGGCTACGGACGGAAATGGGGTGACCGCGAGGATCGCGGCTCCGTGACAGCCGCCGTCAAACGGTTCTTCTGAGGGCATCATGCAGACATCGAGAAACCGGCCTTGCATGCAGCGCTTCTTTACCGTTCGTGGCGCCCTGGCCTCTACCGCTATCCTGCTGTCGCTTGGGAATGCCCTCGCGCAGACTCCACCCAAGGACCCGTTGCGGTACGAGTTTCCCGACGGGCATATCAAGCTGGGGATCGAAGCGGGCATCCAGGTGGTCGGGGAGAACCGGGCCTTCTGGGACCTCTCGAAGGTCTTTGCTCCGACCTCGAACTTCAAGACAACCTTTGGATGGGGAGAGGCTTATCTCAAGCCCGCCCTCAGTTTCGAGCGCCGGATCGGGGCGCAAATGGGGCTCTATGGCGGCCTCAGCACGGTTGGCGCTCGGACGCTCGGGTCCGACATTTTCGACATCAACAACCGGGGGCGTATTCTTCTCGAAAACGGCTTTCTGGGCCTGCGCTTCGGGCAGCCGGGTGCTGGCTTCTTTGCCGATCTCTCTGCCGGTCCCCAGCCCTACCGGATTGGCAGCGGCATGCTCATCGCCGATGGGGCTCAGGATGGCTTTGAACGTGGTGCGCTGATCTTCGGACCCCGTCAGGCCTGGTCGATGACCGGAATTGGCAAATTGGGCTACGGCGCTTTTTCCGCCGAGGGTTTCTATCTCGATGCGAACGAATACGCCTCCAACGACATGAAGACCAAACTGGCTGGGGTGAATCTCCTCTATGCTCCAGGCTCCGGCCACATGCTGGGCCTGACCTATGGCAAGGTTCTGGATTCGCTCGCGCCCTATCCGAAAGCGGCGCCCGGCGGGGTTGGCGTGCCGACCGTCCTCATGGAGGCCCGGAAGGACCTCTCCTTCCTGCATGGCTACGGCCGATGGAACCCGGTTCCTTCCCTGGCCGGTCTTTGGGTGGCGGGTGATCTTGCCTATCAGTGGAACGACCGGATCAACCAGCGCGCCTGGGCGGCTCGTGCCGAGATCGGCTACGCGTTCACCACGCTGCCCTTCGCGCCGACCTTGTCCTACACCTTCCAGACCTTCTCCGGCGACGACCCGAATACGGCCCGCCTCGAACGGTTCGACCCGCTCTTCTATGATGGCAGCCCGACAGGCTGGGCGACGGGCTATAATGGTTCGTTCGTTTTCATCAATTCGAACGTCAACGCACACCGCGTGACCTTGGCGATGTATCTGACCCAGCGCGATATCCTGACCCTCCGTTATGCCCATGTCCGTGCGAACGAACTCAACAGTCCGATCCAGTTCGGCCAAGGCACCCGCCTGACGGTTGTCGGAGGGGCGCCGGGGTTGATCGCGGGCGTCAGCAAGGCCCATCTCTCGGATGATTTCCTTGTCGAATACACGCGAGTGCTGACCCAGAACGCGTTTCTGACCTTCGGCGTTGGTTATTCCGAGCCCGGCGCCGGCCTGAAGACCCTCGCGCCCGGACGCATCAAGGGCTGGACCGGCGGCTTTGCCAATCTCGTTGTGAAGTATTGAGGCAGCGGATCTGTCCTTGTGGGAGGAAGAGCGCATGCAAACATGGATCGCAGCAATCTCGATCAGTCTGGTATCGCTGATCGGGTTGCCAGCATCGGCCGCCCCTCGAGAAGCAGGCCCGAATGGTGAACGGGCGAGGCGGTCGAGCCGGGTGACGAGCACCACGTCGCCCGCGTTCAGGCTCGCCAGCAGCTTGGCGAGCTGGGGCCGGTCGGTGCGTGCGCCGCTGGCCTTTTCCTGAAACACCTTCACGGCTCCAGCCAGGCGCAACGCCTCAAGCTGGGCGGTAATCCCCCCGTTTTAAACGGGGCTCTTTCGTAGAACTCAGGCGGCCATTTTCAGTTTCTGGGCCGGGGTCATGCCACCGATGCCCATGTTGGGTCTTTCGTTGTTGTAAGTCCAGAGCCACTCGGTGGCGTAATCCTGTGCCTCGCTGATGCTTTCGAACATGTATCGGTCGAGCCATTCCAGCCGGACGGTTCGATTGTAGCGCTCGATATAGGCATTTTGCTGCGGCTTGCCCGGCTGGATATGGGTCAGCAGAATGTCGCGCTGCTCAGCCCACGCCATGAGCTTGCCGCTGATGTATTCTGGGCCGTTGTCGACCCGAATGATCTCCGGGCGGCCACGCCACTCGATGATCTGGTTCAGCGATCGGATCACCCGTTCCGCCGGCAACGAGAAGTCGACCTCGATACCAAGCCCTTCCCGATTAAAGTCATCGAGCACGTTGAGCAGCCGGAACGCCCGGCCGTCAGCTAGGTGTTTGATCCCGGCATGTGGTGGATCGGATTGAAGTTGAACCTTTTCGGCTCTGAAGTCCAGCATTTGCAGATGAACTCTTAGGGTGTGAGGCCCTTCAGCGTTTTCAGCCGACGGCCGAAGTTATAGGCGGCGATGAAGTCGGCGAGATGCCGTTCGAGCTGGGCGTGGTCTTCGTAGTGGTATCGCTTGACGGTAGCGTCCTTGATCGTCCCGCGCTTCGCGCAATCCTTTCGGCATCATCCGCTCGCTCTGCCCGTTGGTCCAGGGATGGCTGAGCTTCTGGGCGCGTCCTTTCACTGCAGGCCATGCTTGATGACGTAGACGATTCCGCTGACCACCCGCCGGTCGTCGACCCGAGGCACGCCGTGCGAAAGAGGGAAAAACGGCGCAATCCGAGCCATCTGGCGCTCGCTCAGCAAAAACAACCCGCTCATCAGAACCTCCTCGAAAGGGACTGTGAATCACATTCGAGTGCCGATCAAAAGGTCCTGAGCCTAGCCCGGAGGAGCCAGAAACTCCCTCCCAGAGACCCCGAGAATGTCCAAATCTATCTGATGACGGACAGACCAAGGTCAGTCGTCATCCTCATCATCGTCGCCGTTCATCTGGTCTTCCCACAGCTTGCGATAGAGGCCGCTGCGCTTCTTCATCAGTTCATCATGCGTGCCACGCTCGACCATTTTGCCTTGGGAGAGCACGATGATCTCATCCATGTCTGTGACAGAGGTGAGCCGGTGCGTGATGAACAGCACCGTACGCCCCCGCCCCACCTTCTTGAGCGTCTTGTTGATCGCCGCCTCGGTCGTCTGGTCGAGGGCGGAGGTCGCCTCGTCGAGGAGCAGGATGGCCGGGTTGCGAACCAGCGCGCGGGCGATGGCGGTGCGCTGGCGCTGGCTGCCGGAGAGTGTGTCGCCGCGCTCGCCCACCATCGTGTCATAGCCATGCGGGAGGCCCATGATGAATTTGTGGATCTCGGCCTGTCTGGCCGCCGCCTCCACCTCGGCGTCGCTTGCGCCCGGATTGCCGAGGCGGATGTTCTCGCGGAAGGTGGTGTTGAACAGCATGTTCTCCTGGAAAACCACGCCCATCTGGGCCCGGAGCGAATCGCGCGTCACGTCGGCGATGTTCACGCCATCGATCGTCACGCGTCCTGATTTCGGATCATAGAGCCGCAGCACAAGGTTGAGGATTGTGCTCTTTCCGGCCCCGCTCGGGCCGACGATGGCGACCCGCCGCCCCGCGGGGATCGTCACGGACAGGCCGCGCAGATGGTTCTGCAAGCCGTCATAGGAGAACTTCACGTTCTCGAACGCGATTTCCTTCTCAAACTTCGCCAGGTCAGGCGCGCCCGGCTTGTCCGAGACGCGGATCGGCTCGTTGAGCAGTTCGTTCATGTGCCGCACGCCGCCGGAGGCGTCGATCACCACCGGGATGTACTGCGTGAGGTGGTTGATGTTGTAGGTAATCTCCCAGAACACGCTCTCGAAGGCGACGAAGGTGCCGACGCTGATGATCCCATTGAAGGTCAGATACGCGCCGATCGCCAATACCAAGAGGTGAAGCCAGAGAACCGTGATGGTGATCGAGCGCTCCACCATGGTGTTGAGAAAGGTCGAGCGCTGCTGCGCGCTGCGCAGCGAATGGTTGCGCACCAGGAACCAGCCGCGCGAGATGCCCTGAAGGCCGAAGGCCTTCACCACCGTCTGTGCCCCGACATTCTCCTGCACGACGCCAAGCTCGCCCGCTTGCGCCTGCTTCACGCCATAGCTGGCGGAGACGGCGCGCGGGGTGATGATCTTGGGGCCGATCAGCACGATGGGGAAGATGAGCAGAGCGACCAGCCCAAGCTGCCAGTTGAGGAATAGGAGCAGTGCGATGCCCGCCGTGATTTCCAGCAAGGGCAGCACGCCCCAGTTCGCGACGTTGATCACCGCCTCCTCATAGGTGATCATGTCGTTGGAGAAGCGCGACAGCACCTCGCCCTTGCGGCTCTTGTTGTAGAAGCTCACCGGCAGATTCTGGATTTGATCGAACAGATTCTTCCGTACATCCGTGGTGATCGCGGCGGTCACCTTCGCGTCCTGCCATTCATACCAGATCGCCACGACCGAGGTGATGAGGCCGGTGACGCCGAGCACGGTGAGGATGAAGACTAGCTGCGAACGGTCGCCGTCGTCGAACACCTCGTCAATGAGGTATTTCAGCGCCAGCGGCATCAGCACGTTGAACGCCATCTCGACGATCAGGCCGATCGAGACGAGGAAGATGCCCCAGCGTTGCGGCCCGAGGAAGGGCCGCGTGAAATTGTAGACGGAACGGAGCGCGCCGACGGCTTCGGTGGCGGTGTAGTTCACCGGGATGTTGTCATCATCCTCATCCTCGTCGTCATCATCCTTCGCCCGCGCGCGCTCCTTTGCCGGCGTCTTGCGCGAGGATTCGGTGGCGCCGGGGTTGGGCGGCTCGGCCTTGGCGGGCGTCGTGGCCGCAGGCCCTGCCATGCTGGCAGCTGGAGCGGCAGCAGCCATAGCCGCGAGCGGCGCGCCCGCTTTTGGGGCCATATCGGGATGCAGAGACGCCACGGCGACAGCCGCTGGCGTCAATGCCGCTGCGGCATCGGCGGTCCTGGCATCGGCAGACTTCGGGGAGGACTTTTTCGCGGTGGGTGCTTTAGCGGCGGGTGTCTTCCCCTGCGGGGCGTCGTCTGAGCGGGCGCTTCCGGCGCGTTTCGGCGCGGCGGGCTTCCGGGCGACCGGCTGCTCCTGGCCGCCCTTGACGGTCTTCTTCGTGTCGTCGCTCACCCCTGCCCCCTTCCCGGCCCTCAGGCCGGAGGTATCACCCCTGGGTGCGCGGCTCAGTCCTCGGCGGGCTCAATCCGGTCATAGAAGCAGTAGCGGAGGCTTTCCGCGTCCTTGTACCACTTGCCGGAACCTTTGTTGGCTTCGAGCGTGCGCACCCAAATCTTCTCAAGCACGTCACAGCGCTTAAGGGCAAGATTGAAGTCTTTTTCGAAGAACATCTCTGACCATTCCCACCAGGTCGCAAGCGTCTTCACGCCCCGCAGCAAATCATACATGTCGAGCACGTCAGAGGTGAGGTCGCTGGTCACCGTGGCGAAATACAAGCCGGTGCGTGTCACGCGATGCAATTCGCCGATCGACTTGCGGGCCTTCGCCCTTGAGCCGTAGCAGAGGCAGTCCTCGTGGACGAAATCGAAGGACTGATCCTCGAACGGCATGTCGGCGACATCGCCGAACAGATTGTAGGGCTTCAGCGCCTCGGGCGTCTTGTCGTGGATGTAGCGGTTGTTCTCGATGCCCCAGGCGTCAATGCCCTTCGCCCGCAGCGCCCCCACCAGTTCGCCCGAGGCGGAGCCGGCGATCAGCAGCTTTAACTTGGTGCCCGCCTTCCACACCATCCGGATCACGTCGATGACATAGTCGGGATCGGAGAATTTGCTCCACACTTGCGCATATGGGCCGACGCCGCGATACTGGTCAAAATAGATGCGGTCGATGCGCGTCGAGGGCTCAGGCACGATCACGGGGTTCGGCTCGGTTGCGGCCAGCGCCTTGGCGATGCCCTTCTCGTAGCGCTGCTTCATGATCTGCGTGAGGACCATGTCGGTGGCCATATCGGAGGAATCGAGCAGGCCGTTCAGCGTCGAATCGAACAGGTAGTCGCCGACGAGGATCATGCCCGGGTGCTCTTTCGGCTCCGGGATGTGGTTGGTCACCGGGTCGCGCACCGGCAAGCCGCCGGGGATGGCGTTGACCGAGGCGAGCCAGCGATGCGTCTTGATCTCGAGCAGGTGCTCGCGCGCGTCGCCAAACTCGGCCGGCAGCGTTCTCAGCGCGATGTCGGCGAGCTGCATATCGTCGATATTGGCGAATGCCAACACATCCGAGCCGGAAATCAGCCAATTGAGCACGCCGTATCCATGCGTGAAATGGCGTGCGCCCTCAATGTAGACGCAGCAGCCGCCAAACGCCTCCGACATGAACCAAGCTCCCTTGAGCTTGCCATCCCAGAAGGGCTTGTCAAACAGAATAGCGAGGCGCATATAATGCCCTGGGCGGTCAAAATACGCGATGTGCTTCGACATCGCCTGGCGCAGCTTCTCATTGCCCCATTCGATCGTGCCGAGCCAGTTGTGCGGCAGGCACAACAGCACGACGTCGAAATCGCGCTCCTCCAGGCCCTTGCCGTTTATCATGTGCAAGCAATACTTGCCGGCGTCGGTCTTGCCGACCTTGAGCACCCGGTGGTTGAACTGGATCTCGGCGTCGATGTTCGCCTTCAGCCCCTCGACCAGCTTCTCATTGCCGTGTTGGATCGAATAGACATCGATATAGCCATCGACATCCATCAGGTAGTTCTTCAGCGCGTTAAGGCCATTGGTGATGTGCATCTCGGAGGCTATGTCCGAGCGGGCCATGACACGGAAAAACTTGCGCGCGACCGGATCCTTGACCTCGTCATTGAGCACGTCCTCGGCGCTCTCCCACGCCCAGTCATGGTCGTTGTCATGCTTGCCGACGCCCTCGTAATAGGCGGACTGGCTCATCTTCTGCGCGCACAGCTTGCGGAAATTGCGGATCGCGCCTGCGGTCTTCTTGCCGTAGACCTTCTCCATGCCCTCGACGCCATGGACGATCTTGCCATCGAGCATCACGGTGTCCGAATCCATCAGCACGGTCTGGAAGCCGAACTCCTCGATGAGGTCGCGCAGCGGATCGGGCCCGAGATTGGAGTAGCCGTAAATCTCTGCGACGCCGGCCTCATACATGGCGGGCGCGGTGTCGAAGGTGCGGGTGACAATCTTGCCGCCGAGCCGGTCGCTCGCCTCGAAGATGGTGACCCTGGCGAGATCGCCAATCTTCTTCTTGACATGATAGGCCGACATCAGGCCGCCCGGGCCACCGCCAACGATCGCCAGATTGATCAATATCTCACCTTGCTAATCTAGCTTACGCCCCTGGAACAGCCGTCTTTTCTTCAGGGCATATTCTCTAGAAATACTTAAATTTAACTCAATCTCCCCGAGTTTTCAAGACGCCCAAGTGGCCTGCTGCCGGTTTTGTGGACACCGAGATTGGTTGTTTCATGAAGCCGGAGATGGTCTATGCAGCGAAGACGGTTTGGGCGTGAGTTCAAGGTCGAGGCAGTTCGCCTGATCAGAGATCGCGGTGTGAGCATAGCTCAGGCGGCGCGCGATCTGGATGTTTGCGAGAATGTCCTTCGCAAATGGGTGAAGGAGTTTGCCGCCGATCCGGGGCAGGCGTTTCCCGGACATGGCCAGATGAAGCCGGAGCAGCTCGAGATCGAGAAGCTGCGGCGCGAGGTCGCCAAGCTGAAGGCGGAGCGCGACATCCTGAAAAAGGCCGCAGCCTACTTCGCGAAGGACGTGACATGAGGTTCACGTTCATTGCGAAGCACCGGGGGATCGGGGCCCTCTCGTCGTTGCTGTGCAACGACTGTCGGCAAGGGGTGGGCATGGCTTTGCGAAGCGCTGGACGTGTCGCGGTCGGGCTTCCATGCCTGGCTCACCCGATCGCCGCGCCAGCGCAGCCGGGACGACGAGGAGATCGGCGCGAAGGTGCGGGAGAGCTTCATCGGGTCGGCGCGGATTTATGGCGCAAGACGCGTCTGGCGCGACGTGCTGGCGGAAGGCATCGACTGCGGCCTTCACCGCATCGAGCGGCTGATGCGTGCGCAGGCCTTGCGAGCCAGGCCACGCCGGCGTGGGCTGCCAAAGGATGTTGGCCAGCGCTCAACGATTGCCCCGAACATGCTGGACCGCGAGTTCCACGCCAAGCGCCCGAACCGGCTTTGGGTGTCCGACTTCATCCTCGGGTCAAGCCCGAGGACAGGCTCTATGTCAGCACGTGGGGCGGCTTCGTCTATGTGGCTTTCCTCATCGACGTTTATGCTCGCCGCATCGTCGGTTGGCGTGTCAGCCGAACGCCGCATGCCGGCTTTGTGCTCGATGCACTCGAGCAGGCCTTGCATGAACGACGACCTGCCCCCGGCGGCGGTCTGGTGCACCATTCTGACAGAGGATCGCAAGGCGGATTCAAGCGGTCGTCGCAACGGATTGTTTCTCCGCTTGCAGGAGCAGTGCGTCAAGCGCTTCAGCGGGTGTCTTCCAATCGAGCGTTTTCCTTGGCCGCGAGTTGAGCGCTGCCGCGACGGCGGCAATCTCGTTGACCCCATGCGCGCTGAGGTCCGTGCCTTTTGGGAAGTACTGGCGCAGCAGGCCGTTGGTGTTTTCGTTTGTAGGGCGCTGCCATGGACTGTGCGGATCGCAGAAGTAGATGTCGAGGCCGGCGTCGATCTTCAGCCGGGCATGTTCCGCCATCTCCGATCCCTGGTCCCAGGTCAGCGTCCGTTTGAGTTGTTCAGGCAACCCGACGATCGTTCGCGCGATCGCCTCGCGCACGGCCGTCGCACCATGGCCCGCGAGCGGCGGACCGTTCTTCACCCTCGCCACCACACCGTGGCCCTCCATGCGCGGCAGGTGCAGCAGCATGGTGAAGCGCGTGGTGCGTTCGACCAGCGTGCCGATCGCCGAACGGTTGAGGCCAAGGATCAGGTCTCCCTCCCAATGACCGGGTACAGCGCGGTCGACGGCTTCGGCGGGCCGCTCGCTGATCATGATCTCGGGCGAGACGAAGCCTCTGCCGCGCCCGCGCGTGCGAGCTCTCGGTACCCTCAGCGCCCGACCACTGCGCAGACAGGTCGTCAGCTCTCGCCGCAAGGCGCCGCGTCCCTGGACGAACAGTGCCTGGTAAATGGCTTCGTGGCTGATGCGCATGGTCGGATCGTCCGGGAAGTCGATCGGCAAACGCCGCGCGATCTGCTCTGGGCTCCATGCCCGGGCCCATCGTCGCTCTTGTCGCCGTCCATGTCGACGCCCGCTCCACTCAACCTGCGGCCCAGCGATAGCGACGCCCTCAGGTGTCATGATAAGGCCGGAGAGACGTTCCTGCACATAGTGGCGAAGCGCATGGTTGCCGAGCAACTTGCCAGGCTTGGGCCGACGTGCCGATCGCTCGGCATGCCATTGTGCCGTCGTCGCCCGATAATCCAGCCCGCCATTGCGTGTTGCGGCGTTCCGGCGCAGTTCGCGGGAGATCGTCGATGCGGCCCGCCCCAGTTGACGTGCGATCCTCTGCATCGAGCAGTTCTGCGCCCGCATGAGCGCAATCTCCTCGCGCTCTTCCAGCGACAGATAACGGCCCGACAAAGGCTTGGCCGATGGCCCGAACATCGCTGGTGGCATCCCGCCTGCCTTTCGGAACCAGCGTGCGCTGACCGCCTGCGGAATGCCCGCGGAAGCTCCAGCATCTTCGCTCGACAACCCAGCCGCAATGCCGGCCCAGAATGATAAACGCTCCTTACGCCCGGCAACCGGCGGGCGGCCGGGCGAGCCAAGGGGCTTGCGGCCGGACCGTGCTGATCGACGCTTCCGATTGTCCATCGCAACATCCTCTCGTTGGGTGTGGCGACGACCGCTTGAATCCGCCCAATACACCAGCATCCGCTATACGGAACGGCTCGCGGAAGCCGGTATCGAGCCCTCCGTCGGCAGCGTCGGCGACAGTTATGACAATGCGCTCGCCGAGAGCGTGATCGGCCTGTTCAAGACCGAAGTCATCCATCGGCTTGGGCCGTGGAAATCCTTCGAGGCCGTGGAGTACAAGACCCTCGAATGGGTCGATTGGTTCAATCACCAGCGCCTACTGGAACCGATCGGCAACATCCCGCCGGCCGAGGCGGAGGCGAACTACTATGCGACCCTTGAGAACCTCAAGATAGCCGCATAGGACTCAAACAACCCGCCCTCCGGCAAACCCAGTGCGGTTCATCTCGAACTGATGAACGAGTTCCACAAGACCTTCAACGTGGCCTTCATTCCAGCCGGCAATACCAATGCCCAGATGGGGGGCTGGTTTCGCAAAGAGATCAAATCGCTTGAGGATCTCAAAGGCCTCAAGATGCGGATCAGCGGCATGACAGGCATCATCATGTCAAAGCTCGGCGTCGTGCCGCAGCAGATCGCGGGTGGTGACGTTTATCCTTCACTGGAAAGAGGCACCATCGACGCTGCCGAATGGGTTGGTCCCTATGATGACGAGAAGCTCGGCTTCGTGAAGGTCGCGAAGTACTATTACTATCCTGGCTGGTGGGAAGTCGGCCCAACGGTCGGGGTCTACGTCAATCTTGAGAAATGGGCGGCGCTGCCCCCGGCCTACCAGTCCATGCTCCAGGCCGCCTCGGCTGAGGCCAACCAATGGATGTCGGCCAAATACGATGCGGTGAACCCTCCAGCGCTCAAGCGCATTGTTGCCGCCGGCGCACAGCTGAAATCCTTCCCTCTGGAGGTCATGGAAGCGTGCTGGAAAGCAACGAACGAGGTCCTTGACGAGGTTGCCGCCAAGAACCCGGGCTTCAAGAAGATCTACGACAATTTCGTCGCATTCCGTAGCGATCAGTATCTTTACACGCAGATCGCTGACCTCGCCATGGATAGCTACATGGTCCGTTTCCGCAATCAATCCCAGCAACGCTGATCAACAGCGCGACGCCGTCCACGGGGCGGCGCCGCGCGTTCCGGAGTTTCCGCCCTTGTCAGGCGCAGCCCCTCTCCGAAAAATACGATGACCTGATGCAGAGCGCTGCGCAGCTCTGCAGCAACTGTGCGGAGCGGGGCCGTAACCTGAATGACCGGCTTCGGGGTTTGATCTGGGCAAAGCGGATAATCGCCCGCACTGGACCTTTAGGCGCTCACGGCCCGTAGCCGCCGCTCGACCACCGCTGATGCCGCGCGGCGGCGGCGTTCCCGTAAGCGGTCGTTCAACGCATCGCAATGAACCGCCCCCAGATTCCTGGACGCCTTCTTCCCTGATTTTTGGCAAGGAGGCCCCGATGGGCAAAGCGAACTTCACCGAGGACTTCAAGCGCGATTTCGGGCGTGATATCGCGGAAGGCATCATCAAGCCGGCAGCAGCCGACCCTGCGCCGCCTCGATGGCGTTGCACATGGCGAGAGCATCGATCTTGCGCAGCGGCGCCAGAAGATCCGCCTTCATCCGGCCTCCAGCCAGGTTTGAAGCGCGTCGAAAGTGGGTTCGGGCTGTTCGAGGGTCGGCAGATGTCCGGCATCCTCGATGATGACGAGACGCGATTGCGGCATCAGCCGGTGCATCGCCTCGTGGCGTGGAAGCGGGCAGAGCCGGTCATGCCGGCCCATCAGCACCAGGGCGGGGCCGGCGAACCGCGAGAGCGTCTCTGTCTGATCCGGCCTGTCACGCAAGGCGCGCGATTGCCGGGCGAAGATCTTCGGGCCGAGGCCGAGCGCCATCTCCAAGCAGAGATCGAGCACCGCCGCATTGCGTGGGCCGGGCGCGAGGTAATGGGGTTTCATCTCGTCGCGCATCACGTTTCCGAGTTCGCCCGAAAGCGCGCGATCGATCTGCGGCTGTCGCCGCGCGCGGATGGTCTCGCTCTCCGCGAAGGGGTTGGTGTCGAGCAGCGCGAGCCTTTCGACGCGCTCCGGCGCCTGTCGGAGGATTTCCATCGCCACGATCCCGCCCATGCTGAGGCCCGCGAGGGCGAAACGCGGCGGCGCCCCGGCGAGGATCAAGCCCGCCAGTTCCGCCATCGTCTCGCCCTCCGTGCAGGGCGCGTGGATCACCATGCGCCGCGCGAGCCGGGCCGGCAGGTCGCCCCAGAGCCGGGCGTCGCACATCATGCCGGGGATCAGCACCAGCGGGGTCATCTCACGCGCCGCGCGCCCTCCTTCAATGTCGCGAGCTTCGCCCAGGCGATCTCGGGATCCACCGAGCCGAAGCCGGCGAAAGTGCCGAAGCCGCAATCGGAGCCCGCGATCACGCGATCCTTGCCGACGATTGTCGTGAAGCGCTCCAGGCGCTGGCGCACGAGTTCGGGATGTTCGACGAAATTCGTCGTCGTATCCACCGCGCCGGGCACGAGGATCTTGTCCTCGGGTATCTCCTTCGCCCGGTCGCGGAACACGGTCCATTCATGGCCGTGGCGCGGGTTCGCGGTCTCGAACAGGATATAGCGCGCGGGCACGGCCATCAGCAGCGGGAAGACCTTGGCCATGTCGATATCGCAGCAATGCGGGCCTTCGTAATTGCCCCAGCAGATGTGCAGCCGGATGCGATCCCGGGGCAGGCCCGCCACCGCATGGCGCAGGGCCTCGACATGCAGGCCCGCGACCTGAAGAAATTCCTCGTCCGTGAGATGCGTGAAGAGCATGTGGCGCGAGAGCGCGAGATCGGGGCAATCGAGCTGCAGATCGAGCCCCGCCTCGATGATCGTGCGATATTCCTCGCGCATCGCCTCGGCGAGGGCTTCGAGATAGGCCTCGCGGGAGGGGTAATGCACGTTCTGCAGGAAGAGCGAGATGACGCCCGGCGAGGCGGCATTCATGAAGCCGCGCGCCACGCCATGCGCGGCCATCGCGGCCTTCAGCGCCGCGATATCCTTCTGCAATTCGCCCTGCCCCTTCGAGACGACGGGCCCCACGCATTGGGGCCGCGCATATTTCGGCGTGCCGCCCTCGCGCGCGAGGCGTTCGAGATAGGTGGGAAAGAGCTTGAGGTCCGCCGGCGCGTTGCGGGGGCTGTCGCCGGCGAAGCCTGTGTAGCGGTCCTTCACATAGGTGGCATAGGAGATTTTCGAGGTCTCGCCATCGGAAACGATATCGATGCCGGCCTCCTTCTGCCGGCGCACCAGTTCCATCACGGCCTCGGCCATCGCGGCATCGAAGGCGGCCTGATCATAATCCTCGCCGCGCTCGCGGGCGAAGAGGAAATCCACGATCCCTTGCGAGCGGGGCAGCGAGCCGACATGGGTCGAAAGCAGGGTCATGGCGCGGCCCTCACAGCAGGCGGCCGGTCGCGCCGGCGGGATCATCGGTGTTGCGCACGCGGTAGAGCGAGGCCTCGCCCGTCATCGAGGGCGCAAGGCTGTGCTGGAGGCCCGGCGGAATGGCGGCGGTATCGCCGGGGTTGAGCACGGTCGAGCCACCCGCCCAGCTCAACCGCCAATGCCCGCGCATCGGCATCAGGATCTCGTGGCGGGGCGTCGAATATTCGTCCGGCGAAATGGAATTCCGCGACAGCAATTCTACCTCGAAGCCGGGCCGATCGCGCAGCTTCCCTTCCGCGCCGATCACCTTCGCGGGCTGGCGATCCGAGAGCGCCATCAGGTCCCAGTAGCGCGCGACGTGGTGGGGGATGACATCCGCCGTGGTTGGCTCGGGATAGGCCTTGAGTTCCGCCTCGGTCAGCAGCGGCATGGGCGGAACATCGGGCGGAAGGCTCTGGCCCTTCCTCGTGTCGTAGAGCTTGCCGTTCCTGCCCAGCACGAGGCCATGATCCTTCGCATCCTCGATGACCTGCGGCGCCCAGATGACGCCGCCGCCGGCATCATCGCCGCCGAGAATGGCCATGATCATCCCGTAATCCGTGCCGATATTCTCGAAGCCGCGGAAGATGCCGGTTGGAATGTTGAAGATGTCGCCTTCCTCCAGCACCACCTCGCCCGCCTTGCCCCAGCGCCCCCAGAAGAAGCGCCAGCGGCCCTTGAGCACGAAGAACACCTCCGCCGTGCGGTGGGAATGCAGCGAGTTGCGGCATTTCGGCGGCTGGCCTGCCGCGCCGATGTTGAAGCCCGGCGTCTCGCGGATATGCACATGCTGATCGGGGCTTTCCGAAACACCCGCGCCGATGATCGTGAAGTTCTCCTTGCTGTCCGAGCCCGGCGTGTGGGCATCGATGAAGGCCGTCCTGCATGGCTTCAGCTCGCCATGGCGAACGATGCGGGATTCCATCTGTTGCGGGGTCATCTGTTGCGGGATCATGCGTCACCTGTGTGGAGGAGGATCTGTTTCCAGATCGCGATTTCATCGTAGAGCGTGAATTCCCGGCGCAGCCCGATGCCATCGGGGCCGAAGGGGCCGAATTCGGCATGGCTGATGCCCATCACATGCACCCGCGCGCCGGTGGGCCGGCCGAAGGCGCCCCAGCCCTCATGCTTGCCGGTGAGCGACCAGCGGATCGCGGCACGCGGGGAGAGCATGTCCGCCTCCATGCCGATCTGATGGTGGATCTCGAAGGTGGCGGAGGGGAAGGAGGCGCGCAGGCCCACCCAGAAGGCGGCCACGGCCTTCCGGCCCAGGGCCTGTTGCGCGCCCGGATATTCCCCGATCACCGCGCGATCGTAATGGGTGTGGATGTGGTTGAAATCCGCCGCCATGATGCGCGTGAGCATCCCGGCATAACGAGCGCCCCAGGGGTTCGCATTGCCCCGGCCCCGGTAGACATCCGGCGGATCGGTTTCCGGCGTGAGCGGGCGGCTCGCCTGCTCGATGCCGCCCTCGCGGCGGATCAGCATCCGCGCATGTTCCTCCGGCACCATGCCGAGCTGGCGCACGATGCCGCCATGATCGCGCACGAGCCATTCATCGTGGATCGTGTCGTTCCTTGCCGCGCAATCCGCGATGATCCGGATCTGGAAGCGCTTGCCGGTCGCCGGGCCGAAAGCGCCGTCGGCGAGATGCGTGCCGGTGGAGATGATGCGATGCGAGGAGAGAAACCCGTGGGCTTCATCCGCGGAGAAGATCACGTCCTCCGCGAAGAGCTGGCGATCGGGGAATTCGTTCACGGTCGCCATGGTCGCGGCGATCACCGCCTGGTTGCCCCGGCTCACGCCCATGGGCGAGCGCACGGGAATATCGGGCGCGTAATAATGGTTCAGCGTGCCAATGCCGCGATCTTCCCAGATCTCCTTCGTGATATCGATGATGTAATCACGGAAATCCGGCCAGCGGTTCGAAAAAGCGGTCATGGGCGGTATCCTTCGGGAAGACGGGCGGAGCGGCGGATGACGAGCGGCCCATCGATGCGGTGATGATGCGGCTCGGAATCGCCCTCGATCTGGCCGAGCAGGGTCGCGACGGTGGCATCCACCATCGCCTCCACCGGCTGGCGGATCGTGGTGAGGTTGTAGGCGCCCCAGCCGGCCATGGGCACATCGTCATAGCCGACGATCGAGACATCCTCCGGCACGCGCAGGCCCATGCGATGCACCAGCTCGTCGATCACCGCGAAGGCCATGTGATCATTGCCGACGAAAATGGCATCGGGCCTTTCCGGCTCGGAACACATCGCGCGGGCGACCTCGGCCGCGCGCTCGCGGGAATACTCGCCATCGACCATCGCGAAGGGTTCGAGCCCCGCCGCCGCCATGCCCTCGCGGAACCCCTCCGCGCGGTCGCGCCCGGTGGAGGAACCCTGCCAGCCCATGACATGCGCGATGCGCCCGTGACCGCCGGCGATCAGGAATTCCGCGACACGCCGCCCGCCGGCGCGATTGTCGGATGTCACCTCGCTGAGGCGCGGATCGTTCTGCCCGCGATTGAACATCACCACGGGAATGCCCGCGGCCTGGCAGCGCGTGGTGAGATCATTTGTCATCGCGACGGAAGCCGTGATGATGCCATCCACCTGATAATCCAGCAATTCGCCGAGCACCTGACCGACATTCTCGGCCGCGTTCCCCGCCATGAAGATGAGGATGTGGTAGCCCCGATCCTGCAGCGCGCTCGAAAGCCGCTCCAGCGCCACGGGGTAGAACTGGTTTTCGAGATAGGCGACCACCAGCCCGATGATGCGGCTGCGCCCGGTGATCATCGCGCGGGCCAGAACATTGGGCCGATAGCCGAGGCGTTCGGCAGCCGCGCGCACCTTCGCGGCGGTCTCGGGCGAGGCCGAGGCGCCCGGCGTGAAGACGCGCGACACCGCCGATTGCGACACGCCCGCGAGCCGCGCGACATCGGCGCTCGTGACCTTTTCGAGGGGGCGGGAGCCGGTCATTCCGCGGTCCAGCCTCCATCGATGATGAGATGCGTGCCGGTCATCAGCGCCGAGGCCCCGGAGGCGAGGAACACGATGGGGCCCATCAGATCCTCGATCTCGCCCACGCGCCCCAGCTTGATCTTCGTCAGGATCCACGCCTTGCGCTCGGGGATGGCGAGGGTTTGTTCGGCCAGCGGCGTGCGGATGAAGGTGGGGCAGAGCGTGTTGACGCGGATGCCATGCGCGGCCCATTCCAGCGCCATCGCCCTGGTCATGCCCTCCAGCGCGTGCTTGTTCGCGCAGTAGACCGCGCGATCCGGCCCGCCGACATGGCCCATCTGCGAGGAGACCTGGATGAGCGAACCCGGTTTCTTCGCCGCGATCAGCCCGCGCGCCACCTCACGCGTGAGGAAATAGGCCGCGCGCAGGTTGAGGTTCATCGCGGCGTCGTAATCCTCGGGCGTCGTGTCCAGCGCGGGCGCGTGGCGCGCCATGCCGGCGGAATTGACGAGCACATCGAACGGCCCGGCCTGCGCCACGAAGGCGGCCGTCGCGGCAAGATCGGTGATGTCCAGCGCCTGCGCTTCCGCCTTGCCGCCCGCATCGCGGATGGCCCCGGCCACAGCCTCCAGCTCATCGCGCCGCCTGGCCACCAACGTCACCGCCGCGCCCGCCTCGGCGAGTGCTGCCGCCGCGCCAAGGCCGATGCCGGAGGAGGCGCCGGTGACGAGCGCGCGCCGGCCGTCGAGCCGGAAGGACGGCATGCGGGGAAGCGAAACCGTGCTCATCATTCCGCCGCCACGCCGTAGGGCACGTTCCGGCGGCCATATCTCCGCACGCGGATATTGCATTGCTCGGCATGGCCCACGAAGCCCTCGAGCATGCAGAGCCGCGAGCCATATTCGCCGATCAGCGCCGCAGCCTCATCCGTGGTGACACGCTGATAGCTGTGCGTTTTCAGAAACTTGCCGACCCAGAGCCCGCCCGTGTAGCGCCCGGCGCGCCTGGTGGGCAGCGTGTGGTTGGTGCCGATCACCTTGTCGCCATTCGCCACATTGGTGCGCGCGCCGAGGAAGAGCGCGCCATAGGAATGCATGTTGGCAAGATACCAGTCATCGCGGTCGGTCATGACCTGCACATGCTCATAGGCCATGTCGTTCGCGACCTGCAGCATCTCCTCGTGGCTGTCGCAGAGGATCACGTCGCCGTAATCGCGCCAGCTGATGGCGGCGGTCTCGGCGGTGGGGAGGATTTTCAGAAGCCGTTCCACTTCGGCCAAAGTGCCCTCCGCGAGGCGGCGCGAATGGGTGATGAGGCAGGCCGGCGAATTGTAGCCATGCTCGGCCTGCCCGAGCAGATCGGTCGCGCAGAGTTCGGCATCCACCGTGTCATCCGCGATGACCATGGTCTCGGTCGGCCCCGCGAAGAGATCGATGCCGACGCGGCCATAGAGCTGGCGCTTCGCTTCCGCCACGAAGGCATTGCCGGGGCCCACGAGCATGTCGACCGGCTTGATCGTCCCGGTGCCGAGCGCCATCGCGCCCACGGCCTGGATGCCGCCGAGCACGTAGATCTCATGCGCGCCGCCCAGATGCATCGCCGCGACGATGGCCGGATGCGGTTCACCATTCACGGGCGGGGCCGAGGCGATGATGCGCGGCACGCCTGCCACGGAAGCGGTGAGCACCGACATATGCGCGGAGGCGACCATCGGGAACTTGCCGCCCGGCACGTAGCAGCCGACCGACTGAACCGGAATGTGCCGATGCCCGAGAATGACGCCCGGCAGCGTTTCCACCTCGATATCCTGCATGCTCGCGCGCTGGGCCTCGGCGAAACGCCGGATCTGCGCCTGCGCGAAGCGGATATCCTCCATGTCGCGCGGGGCGACCCGGGCCATGGCCGCCTCGATCTCGGAAGCGGTGAGGCGGAAGGCGGGAGGCGCGTAATGGTCGAATTTCAGCGCGAGTTCGCGCACGGCAGCGTCGCCACGTGTTTCGATATCCCTCAGGATCGCCTCGACGGTGGCGCGGACCTTCGCATCGTCCTCGTTGCGCTGGTCTGCCGGCTTGCCGGATTTCAGGGAAATGATCGCCATGAACTGCTCCTGGAATGCCTGCCCTCAGAGGGGGTTTTCCGGCGGGGCCGGAGGAATGCGCTCCGCGCGATCGAAGGCCTCCCAGCCCTCGCCCGCGAAAACGTCGCGCCCGAGTTGCGCCAGCACGGCGGCGAAATCGACGAAGACGGGGTTGTCGGCGATGCGGCCGTCCTCGACCCGCCAGAAATCCATGTAGGGGATGATGACGCGCCTGCCCGTGGGCGGAATGCCCATGAAGGCGCCGGAATGCGTGGCCTCGATCTGCCCGAAGCAGGAGGCCCAATCGCCATCGGCCAGGAACTTCTCGGTCTTGTAGATGCGTTGCGTGAAGGCCGCGCGCAGGGGCAATTGCCAGTTCCGCCGGAATGCCGCGAGGCCGTTCTTCACCCCGCAACCGGCATTGCCGCGCCAGGTGAAATCGGCATGGAAATGCTCGTCCATGCGGTTGGAATTCGCAGCCAACGCCGCTTCCATCCGCTGGATCACGGCAAGCGTCTCGCGCGAACGGGCAAGATGGGCTTCCGCCTCGCTCATGGCTGGCTTTCTCCTGGTCGGCTTTCTCCTGGCCGGCTCACTCATGGCCGGCCTTCCAGCCGCCGGCCGCTGGCCGCATCGAAGAGATGGCAAAGGCCGGCGGGCACGCGGGCCGACAGCGTCGCGCCGATCCGCGCCTGGAAATCCTTCGGCGTCTTGATCGCCGCCAGGGCCGCTCCTCCGAGTTGCAGCGTGACCATGGAGGAATCGCCCAGCAATTCCATCGAATAGACCGGCGCCGTGATCTCGCCCGACACCGCCACCTGCGCGTCCTCGGCGCGGAAACCCAGCGTCACCGGTCCATCCAGCGCAAGCAGGCCCGGAACAGCGATGCCCGGCGCGGTGAAGGTTCCGCCCTGTATCCGGCCGGGAATGAGGTTCATCGCCGGGTTGCCGATGAAGGAGGCGACGAAAGTGTTCGCGGGCCGGTCGTAGATCTCGAGCGGCGTGCCCACCTGCTGCACCTCGCCCTTGTTCATCACCACCACCCGATCGGCGAGGGTCATCGCCTCGATCTGGTCGTGCGTCACGTAGATGGTGGTGGTCTTGAGTTCGTGGTGCAGGTTCTTGATCTGCGCGCGGGTGGAGACGCGGAGCTTCGCATCGAGGTTCGAGAGCGGCTCATCCATCAGAAACACCTTCGGCTTGCGCACGATGGCGCGCGCGAGCGCCACGCGCTGGCGCTGGCCGCCGGAGAGCGCCGCCGGCTTGCGATCAAGCAGTTCGGTGAGTTCCACGGTCTTCGCCGCGCGCATCACGCGGTCATGGTGGTCGGCCTCGGGGATCTTCCGCACCTTCAGGGGGAAGCGGATATTCTCGTAGACCGTCATGGTCGGGTAGAGCCCGTAGGACTGGAACACCATGGCGATGTCGCGATCCTTGGGGTCGAGATGGTTCACGAGGCGGTCGCCGATGCGGATCTCGCCTTCGGTGACATCCTCGAGGCCCGCGATCATGCGCATGGTCGTGGTCTTGCCGCAGCCCGAGGGGCCGAGCAGCACGAGGAATTCGCCATCCGCGATATGCAGGTTGCAGCTCCTGACGCCCGTGACCGCGCCCCAGCGCTTCGAAAGGTTGACGAGCCGGATTTCAGCCATGGCTTACACCCTCGCGCCCTGTGCATTTCCCGGAAAACGCATCGAAGATTCATCATCTTGTTTTCGCATGCTTTTCGCGAAAAACCGGTGTCCATTTTTTCGCAGCATGCTCATCCTTTCACCGCGCCGGCCGTGAGACCGGAGACGATCTGGCGCTGGAAGAACATCACCAGCAGGAAGAGCGGCGCCGTCACCGACACGACCGAGGAGACCGCGAACATCACGTTGCCCTCGGTCTGCGTGGTGCCGAGGAAGCTCGCGATCTTGGGGATCATCGTCTGGTTCTGCTTCGAGAGCAGCATCGAGGTGACAACGAAATCGTTATAGGCGAGCAGGAACGAGAACAGCCCCGTGGTGATCACCCCCGGCCACATGACGGGGATGATGACATGCCGGAAAGCCTGGAACGGCGTGCAGCCATCAACCCGGGCGCTTTCATCCAGATCCTTGGGGATGTTGCGGAAAAAGGCCGTGAGCATCCACAGGGTGAAGGGCTGGTTGATCGCCACCAGCACGATGATCGCGGTGGGAAGGTGGCCCCAGAGGTTCCACTGGTAGAAGGGCAGCAGATAGCCTGAAACGAGCGTCAGCGGCGGCATGGCCCGGAAGACCAGCGCCAGAAGCAGCAGCCAGAAGGCGTAAGGATAGGTCGAGCGGCTGAGCGCATAACCGCCCAGCGTGCCGAAGGTGAGCGAGATCACCACCACCAGGACCACGACGATGAGCGAATTCAGCGCCGCGCGCCAGAATTCCTCCTGCACCCAGGCCCCGTGATAGCCCGCGCCGGTGAAGGCGCTGCCATGTTCGAGGCGCGTCAGCGGGCCGAACAGCGCGTTCTGCCAGCTCGCTTTCGAGAAGAAATCACCCTCGACCTTGAAGCTTCCCCAGAGCGTCCAGGCAAAGGGGAAGATCGCGATCAGAAGCCAGAGGATCAGGAACCCGCCGAGCAGCAGGTTCAGGGTCACGGGGCGTTTCCGGGCAAGTGCGGCCATGGCTTCCTCCTCACGCCTTGCCGAACTGGCGCCAGGTGCGCACCAGAGCGGGGGATAGCAGAACCAGCACGCCGGAAATCGTCAGCACCGAGGTCGCCGCCGCCGAGGAGAGCAGCCGCGTCTCCCCGCCGAGATCGGAATAGATGAAATAGGAGAGCGACTGCGCATGCGCGGCCGCATTGAAGCTGACGATCGGCTCGAAGACGCGGAAATTGTCCATGATCTTGATGAGGAACATGAACACCGTCAGCGGCGCGAGATGCGGCAGCACGATGTAGCGGATGCGCTGCCAGCGCGTCGCGCCATCGAGCATCGCGCTTTCCAGCGAATCCTGCGGCACGGTCTGCAGGCCGGCATAATAGACCACGAAGGCGAAGGGCGCGGTGGACCATGTGCCATAGACGATCAGCATGATCCAGGTCAGCGGCGTCGAGGCTTTCAGCGAGAGGTTCGCGTCATTCGCGAGCCATTGCACCGCCGCGCCGATGATGCCGCGGGAATCGACCATCCAGAACAGGATCAGCGCGCCCACGAGCGGCGTCACGATCATCGGCAGCAGCGAGAAGAAGATCACGGGTCCGCGAAAAAGCCGCGGAATGGCGTTCACCGCCACGGCCACCACGAAGCCGAGCAGGATCGAGAGCGGCGTGACCAGCACCATGTAGGTGAGCGTGAAGGCCAGCGCCCGGTAGAAGGGCAGGTTCATCACCCGCCCGAGGAAATCGCCGATGCCCCCCGCGCGGCTCCATGCCTCGCCGATCTCCGCGAAGGCGAGATGCGAGCGATCCGTGTAGATCGCGAGGCCGACGAACCGCCCGAGCGGCTTCTCGTCGCGCAGTTTCTGCGTGGCGGCCTGGTCGATCACGGTGGATTTCGTGCAGCCGAAGGGCGTGCAATTCTCCACCTCCACCACGACCCGGTCATGCGGGACATGAACCGACTGGATCAGCACCGAGACGATCGGCAGCGCGATGAACAGCACCATCGCGGTGGCGGTGGGCAGGAAGAAGCGCAGGAATGTCGCGTGTTTCATGCCTCCTCCTTCATACCTCCTCCTTCATGCCTTCTCCTTCATGCCGGCACGGCCTGGTGGGCAGCGGGGCGGGCGACGGGGCGGGAGCACGCGTGCGGTCGCCATCACGCCGGATGGCCCGAGCGGACAAGAAAGGGCGGATGGCGGCATGCCCCGCCACTTGCCGCGCCACTTGCCCCGCCACTTGCCGCGCCACCCGTCCCGCCACTTGCTCCGGCACTTGCCCCAGGGAGACTTATTTCAGGAAGCCCTTTTCCTTCGCGGCCGTGTTATAGGCCTTTTCGATATCGGCGAGCGTCGTCGCGGCGTCCTTGCGGCCCTGCAGGAAGGGCGCGATGCCATCGCCGAGCGCGGTATGCAGCAGGCCCATATAGGGCAGCATCGGATAGGGCCTCGCGCCCATCGCCATGGTCTGCATCACGCCCTGGTTCACCGGGGCGGGCCTGTAGCCGGCGATCATCCACACGGCCTGGCCCATGGTCTCGTCATTGAGGATGGCGGGCGAGATGCCGTTCTTCATCGCGAGGAAGGTTGCGCGGGCATCCTCGTCCGAGATGTTGCGGGCAACCGTCCAGCCATCCCACCAGAGCGTGGTGGCCGGCGTGGTGCCCCCGCCCACGGTCATCGGGGCGCCGACGGCGGTGTTCTCGGCCACCTTGGGATCATTGCCTTCCCTCGCCATGAGCACGCCGGTGCGCGAGCCCCACATGTTCATCATCGCGACGTTGCCGCTCTTCCATTCGGCGCTCGTCTCGTTGTTGTCATGGGTCAGGAAATCCGGGTGCATCAGCTCGGTCAGCGCCTTCATGGTGTTCAGCGCCGCAATGCCCCGGGGATTGTTGATGGCCACTTCCGCCGAGCCCGGCTTGAAGAACTCGCCGCCATGGCCGGTATACATGTTCACGAATTCCTGCGCGAGCGACCAGCCCGCCTTGTAGGCGCCGCCGATCGGGTTCTTCAGGATGCCGCGCTCGCGGATCAGCCTGCCGATGCGGATCATGTCCTCATAGGTCTTGGGCGGCTCGGCCCCGACCTGGGCCAGAATATCCTTGCGGTAGACGAGATGCTGGGAATTGGCCATGAAGGCGACGGCCATCACCTTGCCATCGATGGTGATGAGCTGGTTCTTCGGAATGTCCTGCCCGTGAGCCGCAACAAGAGCATCCAGCGGGCGGATGACGTTCTCGTTGATGAGCGCCACGATCGACGAGGTGGCGATGATGGCGGACGTGTATTCCGCCGGGTTGCCCTGCATGCCGGGCAGGTTGATGCGCTGGTGATTGGCCGTGAGATTCGATTTCACGGTCAGGTTGCCGGTCTGGCATTTCGCGGCATTGGCGGCGACCGTCCTGATGGCCGGAAATTCGTTGCCGACGATGTTCACGCGGCCGCTGGTGGCGCCGCAATTCACCTGCGCCTGGGCTGCGCCCGCCGCGAGCAAGGCCGCCAGCGACAGAGCCGTTTTCATGGTCTTCGACATGCGCCCGATCCTCCCCTGTGGCGCTGCCGGTCGTTCCGGTCTTCCCGGGCCACATTCCGCCGGCAGCCTGTCGGGGTTCATGCAAGCATGCTCTGCAATCGTATGCAACCGCAATCTTGAATACGCTTGCAAAATGAGGAACACTGCGCCGGCGCAGCCTGTTGCCCGCCTGTTGAGCGTCTGTTTTCCGCCGCGTCTTCCGTTTCTGCCCGCCGCCAGGGATGTTCCGCATGGTTGCTGATTTCGACCCCTTCGCCTCGCCCGATGCCGCCTTGCGCCGTCGCGTTCACCAGCGGCTCACCGCGCTGGCCGAAGCATCCGAGGGGCGAACCGGCGAGGCGCTGGCTGAGCTCGCGCGGCCGGATGCGACCTGGCGCGTGGCCCATCCCATCCCTGCCTGTGCGAGCACGGCGGAGGCGCTGGCCCGCGCATTCGCCCCGCTCAAGAAGGCCTGCCCGGATCTGGAGCGGCGGGACGTGATCTTCGTCGGCGGCAGCTACCAGAACCGGCGCTATCTCGCGGCGGTCGGCCATTATTGCGGCACGATGCGCGGCGACTGGCTGGGCCTGCCCGCCAGCAACCGCCCCGTCTATCTGCGCTATGGCGAGGTCTACGAGATCGATGCCGAAGGCGCGGTTCTGCAGGCGAACCTGCTCTGGGATGTGCTCGATCTCATGCGCCAGCTTGGCCTCTGGCCCATCGCGCAGCCCCTCGGCAGCCCCGAGATGTGGCCCGCCCCGCTCACGGCCGATGGCGTGCGGTTCGAAACCTCCGATGCAGCCCGATCCGTGGAGAGCATCGCGCAGACCCTCGCCATGCATCGCACGCTTGCCGAATTCGACGACCGCTCGAAGCTCAATCGCGAGAACCTGATCGCCATGCCGCAGAAGGAGCACTGGCACCCGAGGATGATGTGGTACGGCCCGGCGGGCATCGGCACCACGCGCGGGCTCGATGGCTTCGTGGACGGGCACCAACTCCCGTTCCGCATCGCCTTCCATCGCCCGCAGGGCACGCTCGCCGAGGTGCAGGCGGAAAAGGCGCGGCATGGCGCGGGGCATTACATCCGCATCGGCGATGGCCCCTTTTCGGTGACCGGGGGCTGGCCCTCGGTCTATGCGGTGCATGCCGGCGGCGGTTTCTGCGGGCTTCCGCCATCCGGCAAGCCGGTCTTCATGCGCGTCATGGATTTCTACCTGCATCATGAAGGGCTGATCCGCGAGAACTGGGTTCCGCTCGACATGCTCGACCTGATGATGCAGATGGGTTTCGATGCGCTGGGGCGCGTTCGCGAGGTATTGCGGCGATAAACCCGCCTTCGGGAGAAGCCCGCCTCAAGGGGCATCCGATGCAGAATGGATGGCGTCAGGGTTGTGACGGCATTGCTTCGCGGCCGATCAGGCCCGGTGCCCGTCAGGCTGCCCGCTCGATGGGTTTCGCCCGCTCAATCCGCTGGCGGCGCGTCGGATCATGCAGTGCCTGCCAGAGATCATTGCGGCGCTGGAGGTTGAGCCAGAAATCGGCGCCGTTGCCGAAGACGCGCGCCAGCATGAGCGCCGTATCAGCCGTGATGCCGCGACGGTCGGTGCAGAGTTCGTTGACATGCTTGCGCTGCACGCCCATCGCATCGGCCAGTTGCCCCTGGGTCAGGCCAAGCGGCTCCATGAACTCCTCGCGGAGCATTTCGCCGACGCTGACCGGTTTGCGTTCGGTCATGAGCATGATGTCACCTCACCGGTAGGAATGGTTGTCGAGATAGACATTGCGGGCCTGGCCGTTGTCTCCATCCCATTCGAAGATCAGCCGCCATTGCTGGTTCACGCGGATGGAGTGCCAACCTTCCAGATGACCGGAGAGTTTCTCGAAATGATTGCTCGGCGGAACCCGCAAGTCGGCATCTGTCATGGCGTCATCGATCAGCTGCAATTTGCGGAATAGACGCTGCTCCAGATCCGCCGGAATGCGCCTGGCATGCCTGTCTTCGACGAAAAAGCCGCGCAGCCATTCATCCCGGAAGCTCTCGATCATGGGGCAATGTACCGCCCACAGGGTCAATTCGCAAGGCCTGCCGATTCGATCATTTCAGGTTGGATCAGGGGTCTGTCCGTTGAATCGCGAAGGCCCCCGCATATTGGCCCCGGCTTGCCGGAGGCCGTCTGGTTCGGTTGATCCGCGATCCGCATCCTGGCCGGGAAGGGCGTGAGCCTTCGCCCTCACAACCCCGCCGCCCTGGTGAGGTTGACGCGGAAGCGTTCGCGCCGGCGCTGGTAGCGGCGGGTCATCTCGGCGCTGGCATGGCCAAGCTGACGCTGCACATGCGCCTCGTCGATCCCGGCCGAGGAGGCAAGGCCGGCCCGAAGCGAATGCCCGCCGAACAAAGCCGCGCGCTCTTTCTCCGGCAGGTCGGAGCGTATGCCCGCCTTCAGCGCCGTCTGCTTCACGAGCCGCGCGACATGCTTGTCGCCGAGCCGATCGGGGCTGATGCCGCCGTTTTTCGTAGCCATGCGGCGGAAGACCGGGCCATGGGCGACGCGGCCGAGCTTGAGCCAGGTTTCCAGCGCGTGAACCGGGCAGGAGCGCTCGGAGGAGCCCCGGCCGATCTCGACCTGTCGCCAGCCGGTCTTGCCCCGGATGCCGAGCAGCGCGCCATCCTTGACGATCTCGATCCAGCCGCCGGAATCCGTCGTCTGGTCTGGCCCGCAATCGAGGCCGGTGATCTCGGAGCGCCTGAGGCCGCCTGCGAACCCGACCAGCAGGATCGCCCGGTCGCGCAAGCCCCGCAGGTCGTTCGGCAGGGTCGCGATCATCGCGAGGATGTCTTCGGCCAGCAGCGCCTCCTTCTGGCGCGGCGGGCGGGCATGCCGGCGGCGGATGCCGGCCATGACATCGGTGATGTGCCGGTCCTGCCGGGGCAGGGGAGTGCCGGCGGAAGAACAGGTGGTGGTGATCGCGGCAAGGCGCCGCTCGATCGTGGAAACGGCCGCTTTCACGAGGCCCTCGCCGGCGGCAGAGGCCGCGAGAAACAGCCCGACGACTTCCGGCGAGGGTTCGCGCGCATCGAAACCCCTGCGGCGACACCAGCGCGCGAACAGCGCCCAATCCGATTGGTAGGCCTTGCGGGTGTTGCTGCTGGAACGGGCCGCGGCATAATCGCGCGCGGTGGCCGCGAGCCGGGAAGGAACGGGCCATGTGGTTTCGGCCGACAGCTCGGGGCGCGCCGAGACGACCAGCGCCGAAACGCTCTCGTCATCCGCAGGGTCGGGAGCAATGAATTTCGGGTCTGAATCGCCGGAAATCGCCATTCTGGAAGCCTAGACCATTCATGTCCGATAAGGCAAACTTATCGGACATCAAAATGACAAGACAGGCGCGGCGGCAAGAACGGATTTCTTTCGTCCAAGCGCCGTCATGGTGTAGCTTCAATCGATGGAGCTTCAACCGATGGAATCGACCGCTCGCCCCTTGCCTGTCCCTGAAGCTCCCGCGGCCCGAAAGGGGCGGGCCAGAAAAGGGCAGGCGCGCCAAGGGGAGGTGCGGGGAAAGGAAGCCCTGCCATCCGCCAAGCCTCTGAATGTCCAACCGCTTCCCCCATGGGTCACCGCCGTTGCGCAAGCGCGGAAGGCGAATACCAGCCCGGAGCCGGGCGCCCCTGCTCGGGACGGGGGGGATGATGCCTTCGCCGCCGGCGCCGCGCTGTTTGCCCTTGACCGGGTCCTGCGCGCGGAGCCCGTTTTTCTCGGAGCGCTGCGCATGCGGATCGCGCTGGAAGCCGCTGTCGCAGCCTCGCGTCTCCTGCATGCCCGGAGTGACGAGGCCGAGCTGCGCGATATCCTCCATCTCGCCCGCGCCGGTGACGAGCCCGGTTTGGCCGGGCGTGGCCATGTCCTGCTTCGCCGGTTTTGCGAGCGCCCCGCGCGGCTGGCCGGCGCCGTTCTTGATGAAATCGGGAGCCTTGGCGGAAGCGACGGCCTTCCTGAATGGCTGGCCCTCCTTCGGGCGGATCTCGCGATTGCCGAACGGCTTGGCTGGAGCCGGCCCTTGCCGCTTCATCTCCTCGCGATCCATGATCCCGCGTTCCGGCGCGGCGAGGAGGGGCGGCGCATCAGCATCGGCGAGCCGGGATGGGAGCAGGTTCGCCATGCGGTGATTGCCCGCGCGGCGGTCCATGCCCATCGACGGGCTTTCACCCTCGCGGGCCGTGCCGAAAGGCTGCTCGCCGCCTCCGGCACGCTGCGCACGCGCGAAGCAGAGGCCGGACTGGCGCTGATCCTCGGCGATGATTGCGTCGCGCCCTGGCGCATGGCTGTGGAGGGCGGAGCCGCTCGGGGAAAAGGCATGCGTTCGGATCGGGCCGCGCGCCGCTTCTGCCAGAGCCTCCATGCGAAAGGCGCCTTGAGGCTGCTGACGCCCCGCCCGACTTTTCGCCTCTATGGGCTGTGAGATGACGGACCACGGAAATGATCCAGGGCGCGGCAGGGATGGGGCGCGGCAGGGATGGGGCGAAGGCATGAAGCGCCGTTCCGCAGATGAAACCGCATTGCCGCTTGATGCCGAACTCGCCGATCTGCCGCCTGACTTGCGCTGGCGGGAATGGATGGGGCGCGTCGAAGCGGCGATCTTCGCGAGTGCCGCCCCCGTTCCGCGCGAGGCGCTGGCGCGGCTGGTGGGCGCGTCCTGCGTGCTCGACGATCTGATCGCCGACATTCGCGATGAGCTGAAGGCCCGGCCCTATGATCTGGTCGCGATTGCCGGGGGGTGGCAGCATCGAACCCGGCCACGCTTCATCGAGGCCATACGCGGTGCGAGCCGATCGCCCGAAAGGAAGCAGGTCGATCTGTCGAAATCCGAACTGGAGGTGCTGGCATTGATCGCCTGTCGCCAGCCGATCAGCCGCGAACGGCTCTCCGAGCTTGCCGGCCGGGCCGTCAGTCGTGACACCCTTGCCTGGCTCAGGCAGCAGGACCTGATCACGACGGGCCCGCGCCTCGCGCAAGCCGGCGCGCCCGCGACCTATGTCACGACACAAGCCTTCCTGGAGCGTTTCGGGCTGAATACGATCGGGGAGTTCAGCGAGCTGGCCGATCCTTCAGGGGCAGCGCAGGTCTGAAACCTTGAAGACAAGGCCCGCTTGATGGCATCGGCTTCCGAGGTTTCCGGGCGCGTCCTTTTTTTTCCGGTGGAAGGCGCTCCGCCGGACCTGCCCCCGCATTGCGGTCTTCTGCCCGAGAATTCAGGGAATGATCGATATCCGGCGATGGCTGGAGAAAGGGCCCGCCCATTTCGAGCAGCATCCCGCTTGTGCATGGCCCGATCCGCATGCAAGAAAGGATCGGCGAAAAATCGAACGGATCGGTCAGGATGAGCGTCGAGGACATTTTTCGGCTCAACGGCGACGTGGCTCTGGTGACGGGGGCCGGCGCGGGCATTGGCCGGGCGATCGCGAAGCTGTTCGCCAGCGTTGGTGCATCGGTGGTGGTGAGCGACCTCAAGGCGGAAACGGCCCAGGCCGTGGCGCGGGACATCGTGGCGGCGGGCGGGAAAGCGGTCGGCATCGCCTGCAATGTCACGAAGGAGGAAGACCTCGTCGCCGCGGTCAACACCGCGGTCGAGCGGTTCGGTCGCCTCACGATCCTCGTGAACAATGCCGGCGGCGGCGGGCCCAAGCCCTTCGACATGCCGATGAGCGATTTCGAATGGGCCTATCAGCTCAATGTCTTTTCCCTGTTCCGCCTCACGCAACTGGCCGCGCCGCACATGGAGAAGGCGGGCCATGGCGCGGTGCTCAACATCTCCTCGATGGCGGGTGAGAACAAGAACCGGCGGATGGCCTCCTATGGCTCATCCAAGGCGGCGGTGAACCACCTCACGCGCAACATTGCCTTCGACCTCGGCCCGAAAAACATCCGGGTGAACTGCATCGCGCCCGGCGCGATCAAGACCGATGCGCTGGCGACCGTTCTCACCCCGGAGATCGAGAAGGCGATGCTCAAGCACACGCCGCTCGGCCGGCTGGGCCGGGCCGAGGACATTGCGAATGCCGCTTTGTTCCTCTGCTGTCCGGCCTCGAACTGGGTGAGCGGACAGGTGCTCACGGTTTCCGGCGGCGGCGTGCAGGAACTGGATTGAGGATTTCCGGATGCGCGCCGGGCCGGAATGGTTCATCTGGATCGAGACCCTTGGCATCTTGTCCTTCGCCATCAACGCGATGATCGTCGCGAAGGGCAAGAACCTGTCGACCTTCGGCTATTTTCTCTGTGCCGTCGCCACCGCTCTCGGCGGCGGCACCTTGCGCGACATCCTTCTCGGACCCTCCGCGCAACCCTTTTTCTGGGTGGCCTTTCCCTTCTACATCGTGGCGATCTTTGTGCTGTCGATCGCCTATGCCAGGCTCGGCTTCCTTCAGGCCGCGATTGCGAAGCGCGATTTCCTGATCAAGGAAAGCTCGGAGGCGATTGCGCTGGCCTCGCTGGGGGCGCTGGGAGCGGCGAAGACCTTCATCCTTCTGGGCCCGCAGGTCGCGCCCACGGCTCTGGGGCAGATGCAGCTCTGGATCCTCTGTGCCTTCTTCGGCGCGATGAGCGCGGCCTTCGGCTCGATCATCCGCGACATCATCATCAACGAGTTTCCCGGCTCGCTGCGGCCGGGTGTCTGGGTGATCGAGGCCCTGTTCCTGGGCTGCGGGCTGCTGGCCCTGCTGCGGATGCAGGATGTGCCCGCGCCCTGGGCCTTGCTGGCGGGCTTCCTGGTCACGCTTTTCATCCGCCTCTGGGTCGTCTTGGCGGCCCATCGGGCGCAAGTCTCCTGATCATCTGCCAAATCTCCTGATCATCTGCAAGAAGAGCGGAGTTCCCCATGAAGATCGCGATGTTCTACGCCAAGGACTACGAGAAGCCGCAATTCGAGGCAGTGAATGCCCGGCATAACCACGAGATCACCTATATCGCCGCGCCGCTGAACGCCTCCACCGCGCCGCTCGCGAAGGGGTTCGATGCCATCTGCATCTTCGTGAACGACACATGCGACGCCGCGACCATCGCCATTCTGGCGGCAGGCGGCGTGAAGCTCGTGCTCTGCCGTTCGGCCGGGTTCAACCAGGTCGACCTGAAAGCCGCGAAGGCCCATGGCCTGACCGTGATGCGCGTGCCCGCCTATTCGCCGGAATCCATCGCCGAACACGCCGTGGGGATGATCCTCTCGCTCGTGCGCAACATGCATCACCAGTATAACCGCGTTCGCAACGGCAATTTCTCGATGGATAACCTCGTGGGCTTCACCCTGCGCGGGCGGGTCGCGGGCATTGTCGGCACGGGGAATATCGGCCGGGCGACCGCGCAGATCCTCAAGGGCTTCGGCTGCTCGCTGCTTGGCTCCGATCCTTATCCGAACGAGGAGATGAAGGCGATCGGCATGGATTATGTCGAGCGCGACGAATTGTTTCGCCGCTCGGATATCGTCGTGCTCACCGCGCCGCTCACGCCCGAGACGCACCACATGGTGAATGCCGAGACGCTGAAGCTCTTCAGGAAGGGCTCGGTGCTCATCAATACCGGGCGCGGGCCGCTGATCGACACCAAGGCGGCGATCGTGGCACTCAAGAACCTCGAAACGCTGTGGTATCTCGGTGTCGATGTCTACGAGGAAGAGGCGGGCCTGTTCTTCGAGGACCTCTCGGCCGAAATCGTGCAGGACGACACCCTTCAATTGCTGATCGCCCAGAAGAACTGCCTCGTGACCCCCCATACGGCCTGGCTGACGCAGGAAGCCCTGACCGACATCGCCGAGCAGACCCTGGGCAACGCCACCGATTTCGCGGCGGGCCGGCCCGACCCCGATCGCACCGTGAAACTTCCCTGATCACCCCCAAACCTCGAGGTCTTCCCTTGCCTTCCTCCTTCGATGCCTTCGCTGATTTCCGAATGACCGGCCACAAGGTGATCATCACCGGCGGCGCGCAGAATATCGGCGCGGGGATTGCCAGAACCCTCGCCGGTGCCGGCGCCAGGGTGATGATCGCCGATCTCAACGGCGATCTTGCAGAAAAGACCGCCGCGGAGATCGCCGCCGAAACCGGCTCGGATTGTCGCGGCATGGCCTGCGACGTCACCAAATCGGAGCAGATCGACGCTGTGGTCGCCGCGACTGTCGCGGCCTTTGGCGGCGTCTCGACGCTCGTGAACAATGTCGGCTGGGGTGGCCGCCACGATGATCCCACCGCAATCCCGGATGACGCTTTCATCGCCTCCTACAAGCTCAACACGATCAGCGCCTATCGCATGAGCATGGCCTGCCTGCCGCATCTGCTGAAGGAGAAGAACCCGAGCATCACCAATTCCGGCTCGTTCTCATCCGCTGCGCCCGCCTACGACATCCTCGCCTATGGCACGGCCAAGGCGGCCCTGAACCAGATGATGGTCTCGATCGCGCATCTGCTCGCGAAGAAGGTGCGCGTCAATTCCATCCTGATCGGCACGGTGATGACGCCGGGCTATGCCGATGCCGGCATCGACCCTGCCATGCAGGAAAAGCTGCGCAACCCGGACAATCTCACCGGGCGGCCCGGTTCGCCGCAGGATGTGGCGAATGCCTTCCTCTGGCTGTGTTCGCCGGCCGCCGGCTGGGTCAGCGGGCAGACCATCAATGTCCATGGCGGCGGCGGCGTGGTGCGCCTCTTCGGGTCTTGAGGGCCGGCATGCGCTGTTTCCGCCCGGCATCCATCGGAACCTGCGCGGCGCTGGCCCTGCTGGCTTTGGCCGGTGGCGGGAATGCGCAGGAGGCTGGCGGCGCCGTTCCCCTGGCCGCGCAGGCGGAAGGCGCGCCGATCGAGCGCGTGGATGTCGTTCTCGTGCGGGGCTCGGACAACCCGGCGCGGGATCAGGCGGCCCTGGCCCGGCTTCGGGAAAACATGCAGGCTCTGGTCGGGCGAGGCTATTCGCGTGCCTTCATCGAGCGCCAGCTTGCCACGCCGCGCGGCCGGCTGGGCGTGGGGCAGATCAGCCATCGCCTCGTGCCGGGCCGCTCGCCGGGAAGCCTCGCGGTCGTGATCGAGCTGGAAACCGCGATGCCGGCGACCGCCATGGGCGCGCAGGGGCTTCTGGCGGGTGACGCGCGATCCTTCCCCGTGCTCTATCGCAGCGACCGGGCCTTCTTCACCGCGATCATCAGCGGCGGTCTGGGGGCCTATTCGGATCTCCATCCGTGGTTCGGCAATCCCGCGCTCTTCACGGCCGGCAGCCCGATTGCGCGGAAGCGCCCGGGGCGCGCGCCGGCCTGGACCGAGGGCTATACCGATCTCGGCTTCGCGGGCGCGGCCCAGATCGGGGATACACCCTTCTATGCCCATGGCGCGCTGACGGTGCTGACCTCCTGGTCCATCGGGCAGGACATCTATCGCAACGATACGCGCACCTGGACCGATCTCGAACGCGCCCATGCCGGGCTGCTCTATGTCGATCCTGAAACCGGCAGCAGCTTCAATATCAGCGCCGGGCGGCAGAACGTGACGCTGAACGATGGCTGGCTCGTGCATTTCGTGCGCGGCAACGCCAATATCGGCAAGCGCGCAGGCACCTATCTCGGCCCGCGCAACGCGAATGATTTCTCCGTCGTCGCCGATGCCCGGTTCGGGCCCTGGAGTGCAAAGGCCTTCTGGATCGACCCGGACGAGTTGCCAGATATCGATTCCCGCGCGAGCTATCTCGGCGCGAACCTGCGCTACACGTTCCGGTCCGGCCTCTCCGTGGATGCGACCTACATCACCGTGGCGCGATCCACCGGCTCGCTGATCGCTCCTGGTGGCGTGCGCCTGCCGCGCGAGGGGCTCAGGACCTATGCCGGGCATTTCCGCTGGGAGCGGCCTTTCGGCGCGGATGGCTTCTGGCTCGCGAGCGAATTCGCCTATCAGGACCATGAGCGCTTCCGGATGTCGGCTTACGCGGCCTATGGGCTCATCGGCTATCAGGCGGCGTATCTGCCGTGGTCGCCGAGCCTCTCCTATCGCCTGTCCCATGCCAGCGGCGATAATCCGAATTCCACAAGCTACAACCGGTTCGATCCGCTGCTTTCCACCGGCCTCGGCAACTGGCTGCAGGGCATCAGCTTCGGCAAGCTCACCTCGAATTCCAACCTCTCGGTGCATCGCCTGCAATTCAATCTCGTGCCGATGCCGACGCTCAACGTGACCTTCGACTGGCACATTCTGCGCGCGCCGGAGCGGAACAATCTCGGCGCGAACCCGGCGCTTTCGACCCTGACCTCCAGCGATATCGGCCAGGAATTCACCCTCACCGGCCGCTGGGCCATCAACCGCAATCTCTTCCTGCAGACGATCGGCTCCATCGCTGTTCCGGGCAAGGCGCTCCGCAATGTCGGCGCCACCCGGAACTGGACCACGTTGCAAGCCAGCCTCTACTGGTCCTTGTGAGAGGAATTCCCCATGGGCGACATGAATGTGCCTTTGCCGCTTCTGGCCACGCTTCTCTTCAGCATGATGGGGCCCATCGCGCTGCTGCCGCTTTTCGCGAAAGCCACGGGTGGGGCCGATGCGGGCCTCCGGAGGAAAATCGCTGTCCGCGCGGCGATTTTCGCCATTCTGGCCTTGGCTGTTGCGGTCTTCGTTGGCGCGGCGATCATGCAATCGGCCGGCACGTCGCGTTCCTCCCTGATCATGGCCTCCGGCATGATCCTGATGCTGACCGCGTTGAGGAACATCTTTGGCGCCAGCGCGCCTCCATCAACCCCCGCCGAACCACCCGGCATGGTCCTCGCCCTGACACCTGTCGCCATCCCCGGAATTGTCACGCCGATGGGCGTCGCCATTCTCATCCTGTTTGCAAGCTACTTTCCTGAAATGGTCGACCGGCTGGCCATTCTCGCCGTTGTCACCGGCATCATGCTGGCGAACCTGCTGGCGATGCTCTCGGCACATTGGTTCATGCGCGTTATCGGCCCAACCCCGTTGATCGTGCTTGGCGCGATCTTCGGCGTGCTTCAGGCCGCGATGGGCGTGGAGATGATCGTTTCGGGCCTCGGCATGTCGCGCCTTTTCGGGCATTCCTGACGGCGTGATTCATGCCCCGGCCCGTGCCGGGTCGAGGTGAAGCCGGCGCGGTCAGGGCCTGGCAACCGGCTTGTGACGATGGCCCGGCAGGTATTCGACCCCTCCGCCACCGCCGCGCACCGGCTGCGGATAAAGCAACATCAGTTGCAGGATTTCAGCCGGCATCGCGGTGGAGACGTTGAGGCCCAGTTCCGCGGCGAATTCGGAGAAAATCGGGAAATCATGGGTCCATCGCCCCTCGGTCAGGGCCGTTGCGATCTCGAAACACCGCTCCTCGTCGTGCCGCCCGGCAAGCAATCCGGCCACCGCATCGCGGATCTGGCGCAGGGCCTTGCTGGCAATATCCGCCTTGATCAGGGTTTCGTCATCCAGATCGGCCGGCTCCTTCTGCTGAACGACCTTCAGGAAGGTGGCGGCGGGATATTCCCCGATCTGCGGATCGATCGGCCCCAGCACGGCATGGGGAGACAGCACGATCCCGGATGCCGCGAGTGCGATGAGCGTTCCGCCGGACATGGCATAATGCGGCACGAAGACGGTGACCGGCGCGTTGCGCGCCTTCAGGGCACGCGCGATCTGCAGAGCCGCAAGCGCCAATCCGCCCGGCGTCTGCAGGATCAGATCGAGGGGCACGTCCGGATCGGTCAGCTGGATGGCACGCAGCACCTCTTCGGAATCGTTGACGTCGATGTAGCGCAGCAGCGGAAAGCCGAGCAGGCGCATCGTCTCCTGCCGGTGAACCAGCAGGATGACGCGGGACCCGCGGCGTTTTTCAAGCCGCGCGATCAGAAAACGCCGGCGTGTATCGAGATAGCGCTGCAACAGCAGCGGCTGGAGCAAGGAGATCGCCAGGAAAACCCAGATTGCATCGCTCCAGCTCATGGGCCCTCCCTCGCCGGAAGGGCAGGGAATGCCCATCCGGGCGGCGCAGCGCGCAAACCACCGGCGGGCGTCGCCTTTCCCGCATCTGCCGCACAGTCGAGCAGAAGCGGAAATCCCTCTCCTTGACCTGGCGCAGGGAAATTCGCACGTTTCCGGCCCAGAATGCAACGATAAGCTCTGTTGGAAGGAGGGTTGCATGCCGAACGGGAGCAGGGCCGGCGCGATGCGTCATTCCAGATTCGCCAAGGTGGCGTTCGAGGACATGCTCGTCTTTTTTGATGGCACCCCGGCTGCGCAAAATGCGCTTTCCTACGCGGAGGAGCTGGCGCCGGAGGGGAACATCACGGCGCTTCAGGTGAGCATCATGCCGACATTCTTCGCCGGCGATGTCAGCGGCGATGCCTGGGCCATGGCGCAGGAGCAGGCTGAGCGGGAGGCTCAGGAAACGGAGAGCGCCCTGAAGGCGATTCTGCAGCGCAAGGGGTCACGGGCCGAATTGCGCCGGGCGAAGGCGATGGCCGATGATGACGGGCGCGTGATTGCAGGACAGACGCGCTATGTGGATGGCGCGATCTTCGGCTGGCCTCACGCCCAGGCCGAAAGGCCTGTGAACGAATTCGAGGGCGTTCTTTTCCATTCCGGGCGTCCCGCCTTGATTGTCCCGGAGAAATGCTCTCTCCGGGGAAGCCCGCGCTCGATCACGATCGCGTGGAGCGCAACCCGCGAGGCCAGCCGGGCGGTTCACGATGCGCTGCCGCTTCTCGCGGGCGCAGAGTTCGTCCGGGTCGTTGTCGTGGCTGACGACTGGTCCGAGCGCGAACAAAATCCCGGTGACGACATGGCCCGGCACCTCGCCCGCCATGATGTCAAGGTCGAGGTAAAGCATGTTGCGACGGACGGAAAACCCGTCGCGGAAATTCTGCTCGACGAGGCGCGCTTCCAGGGCGCGGAACTGCTCGTGATGGGTGGTTACGGTCATTCCAGGACCGGCGAGTGGCTTCTGGGCGGCGTGACGCGCGAAATCCTTCACCGGCCGACCGTCCCGCTGTTCCTGTCGCATTGATCTGCCATGCTCCGGCGCGGGCCCGCGCCGCGGGAGAAAATCGGCGTCAGGCGCGGCGGGAACAGACGGGAAGCACATTGCCTCCGGGGCGATCCGGCCCCCATCCTTTCCGCATCAAGGAAGATGCGGCTGGCATTGCAGCGCTGCGGGCCCTGTCCGAACAGGTGCTCGCTGCGCCAGGCGGCGGAGTTCGGCAAAAACATCCATGATGATCAAAGACATCCGCGATGATCAGGCTCGGCTTCCCTTGCCGCTCTTGGGACCATCTTGCGGAACGATGATCTGTGTCCCCGGCGCGCGCCCTTTCCGTGCCTCGCCGCGGCCTGCCAGCAGCCAGCCCGCGATCGCGGGCCATTCCATGGCCAGGGTGTCTCTCCCCATGAAGAGAGCGAGATGCGCGGATCGGGCCTCGCGCAACAGGAACCTCGACGCTCCTCCCCCCACAAGTCTGGCGGCCGCGAAGACCTGGTCAGGGGGTGCGACCATGTCGCTATCCCCCGCCAGGAGCGCAACAGGACAATCGACCATGTCGGGCGCGATGGTCCTGCCCAGCGCGGTCATCTGACCGCGCGCCAGCCTGTTTTCCTGGTAGAGCAGGGTGAGAACCTGCGTGAAATAGGCCTCCGGCAAGTCCAGCGTCCGCTCATGCCAGCGCAGGAAGTTCCGCAGCGCCCGTTGCCCCCTTTCTTCCCGGTCCGGGTCGGTGATCTGCAAGGCCTGCATCGCAATGGCCATGCGGTCCGCGGGTCCGGCCCAGAGGGCGAGCAGGTCGGCCCCCCGGATCACGCCATCTCCGCCCCGTTTCACGGCCTCGAGCAGAAAGGCCGCCGTGGCCCCCGTGGCCCCCGACAATGCGGAAGCGGCAAAGTCGACGGGTGCGCCGGCAAGCACGAGGCGACCGATCTTTCCGGGAAATCGTGCGGCGTAGATCAGCGACAGCCAGCCGCCCTGGCAAAGCCCGATGAGATCCACCGGACCGCCGATCTCATCGATCGCGACATGGAGCGCGGCCAATTGGCTGTCGATCGTCTGGTAGCGGCTCTCCCTGGTCGCCGATGCCCATTCGACCAGGAACAGGCGCTTGCAGCCATGGTCAAGCAATGTCTGAACCAGGCTGTGTCCGGGGGCGAGATCCGCAAGGATCGCATCGTGAAGCGCGAAGGGCGTGACCAGAATCGCGGCTCGCCCCGTTCGGGATCGCGAGAAATCTCGCAGGCGAAGTTCATGCAGTTCGAGCGCGACGCGCCCGCGTGTCGTCCACTCGTCTTCGGGCACGAAGCGCGCCCCATCCACCGCATCCGCGGGTTTCGCGCGCTCCTCGCTCGCCGCACCGCCGGAATGCGCGAACCATGGCCAGAACCAGATCTCCCAGGGGTTCATCATGCTTCCATGCCGGCGAATGGCGGTTCAGGTCGGATCAGGGTGTGATGGCGATCTTGATGACCCCGTCGCGCTGATGGGAGAAGAGCTCACAGGCCTTCTCGATCTCGTCCAGCGAGAAACGATGCGACCGGGCTCCACGAAGACGGCGGCTGTCATCTTCTTCATGGGGGATGCTCCCTGCAACGGATCAAGCCTTGCTAGCCCGGCCTGCCGGGCTGGGCATTGCGCTATGTCAGTCTTTTCGTGGCGGCGCGGGTTTGCCCGATTACCGGGTTTTTCAGCTTTTTCACCGCTTCGAGGCCAACGAGCACGGCGAGCGCGCTCCATGCCACGAGCAGCAGATCTTCGGCCTGCAGGGGTACGAAGCGAAACACCGCGCGGGTTTGCGGCCATAGCAGGGACAGCGCGAGCAGGCCGGCAATGGCCGCCAGCACGATGAAGAGCGTGCGGTTCGGACGCAGGAATGCCCCGCGCAGCGAGGCCCCAAATGCCCGAAAGACGAAGATCAGGCTGATGACATTCAGCACGAGCGTCACGAAAACCAGCGCGCGCAATTCATCCGTGGCCATGCCATTTCGGGCGCCAAGCCAGGCGAATGCGGCCACGGGCAGGAAGGCGACCGTTCCGCACAGACCGGCCCAGCCGATCAGGGAAACCGAGACAAGCCGTTCCTCCGGCTTGCGAGGCGGCCGGGCCATGATGTCCGCCTCCTCCTCCTCGGCTTCGAAAGCCAGCGAACTGACCGGATCAATGACCATTTCCAGGAATGCGATGTGAATGGGCGTGAAAAGGATCGGCATTCCCAGAACGAGAGGGAGCAACGCCATCCCGGCAATGGGAACATGCACGGCGATGATGAACCCCATCGCCTTGCGCAGATTGTCATAGATGCGCCGGCCAAGCCGGATTGCCTCGACGATCGAACCGAAATCATCGTCCAGCAGAACGATCGACGAGGCCTCGCGTGCGACATCCGTGCCTCGCCCACCCATCGCGACGCCGATATGCGCCGCCTTCAGCGAGGGCGCGTCGTTCACCCCGTCCCCGGTCATGGCGACGATTTCGCCCCGCGCCTTGAAGGCCTCGACGATGCGGAGCTTCTGTTCGGGCGAGATGCGCGCGAAAACCGCAGTCTCGCTCATGATGCGCCGCAATGCGGCATCGTCGAGGCGGTCGAGTTCGGCACCGGTCACGACCATGCCATGCTCCAGCCCTGCCTGGCGCGCGATCTCGCGCGCGGTTACGGGATGGTCGCCCGTGATCATGACGACGTGGATGCCCGCCCGCCGGCAATCCCGAATGGCATCCGGCACGCTGGCCCGCAAGGGATCGGCGAGGCCGACCAGGCCGAGGAAGGCGAATGGAATCCCGGTCTGGGCATGAGGGAGTTCCGGCCCCTCCCATTCCCCCCCTGCGACGCCGAGAACACGCAAGCCCCGCGCGGCCATGGCATCCACCGCGGCCGAAATCTCGGCTTTCCGACCCTCGTCCATCGCGCAAAGCTGCATGATCGCCTCGGGCGCGCCCTTGGCCGCCGCGAGTTTCGTGCGACGATCTTCCCGCTCCCATATCTGGGTCATCGCGAGCAAATGCGGCGTGAGCCCGAAGCCGTGCACGAGGCGATTTTCGCCTTCGGCCGCAGGCCCGGCACAGGCGAGGAACGCCCGTTCCATGGGATCGAAGGGCACGGGAGCGCTTGCCAGGCGCCCGATCCGGATGATGCTCGCATATTCGGGCTCGAGCGTCCCGACGGTCTCGTCCCGGCCCAGGCGACGCGATGCTCCGCCCGCCTTCCACAACTCGACGATCGACATGCGGTTTTCGGTCAGGGTGCCGGTCTTGTCGGTGCACAGCACGGTCGTGGCACCCAGGGTCTCGATCGCGGCGCTGCGACGGGTGAGCACGCGCGCCTTCGAGATCCGCCAGGCTCCCATGGCGAGGAAAACCGTCAGCACGACCGGGAATTCCTCCGGCAGCATCGCCATTCCGAGCGCGATGCCGGCAAGGAGCGCGGCCAGCCAGTCCGCGCGCGTGAGGCCATACAGAAGAACGACGACAAGGCTGACCATGATGCCAAGGAAGGCCGCGACCCTCACCAGGCGGCGCGTTTCCGCCCGAAGGCGCGGGGCCTCGCCCTCGAGCTTCGCGAGCGAGGCGCCAATCCGGCCGATCTCGCTCTTCGGGCCGGTTGCATGCACCATCGCCAGCCCCGATCCGCGGACCACGAGAGAACCGGAATAGACCCTCGCATGCTCGCTTTCGCCGGGCGGTCGCGGCAGGGGCTCCGCTCCGCTGCCGGCCACGCGCTTGCGGACGGGCACCGATTCTCCGGTCAGCAGGGATTCGTCCAGTTCGAGATGCGTCACCTCGACCAGATCGGCATCGGCGGGAACACGATCACCCTCGGCCAGCAGGATGAGGTCGCCGCGCACAACCTCCCGGCCCGGGATGCGCTGGCGCTGCCCGTCCCGAATGACCAGCGCGCGGGGGCTGGTGAGATCCCGCAGCGCCTCCAGAACGCGCTCCGTCCGCATTTCCTGCACCACGGTGATGGAGATGGAGAGCATCGCGAAGCAGAGCAGGATCAACGCCTCGGCGCGATCGCCGAGCGCCAGATAGACGAGCCCCCCGGCGAGCAGCAGCCCCAGCATCGGCTCATGCAGGACTTCGATGCAGACACGCCAGAAGCTCCGGGCGCCGGTCTTCGGCAATTCGTTGAAGCCATCGAGGGCAAGCTGCCGGCGCGCCTCCTCCGAACTCAGACCCGACGGCCTTTCCATCGCGAAAGTTCCACTCCGATCCGAGGAACGGGCCGCGAATTCGCAAACCCGAGGTTTCAGTTTATCATTCACCCGCAAAGGCGCGAGGCTCCTTGATGCCTGTCAAGGCGCAAGGGCGGCCCCGGTGGCCTTCTGAAGCATCGGGCGGAATGGCCATGCCGGCAGCATGCGGAGAGGCTCCATCCGAGAGAGAAGCGTTGGAGCCGATGGCGGCAGAAGCAAACCAGCAACCGGTTTTCCGGATCGCGGGCCTCGCGAAGGTCTATCGGTCCGGCGATGTCGAGGTTCACGCCCTGCGCGGCGTCGATTTCGAAGCGCGCGCGGGCGAGTTCGTGGTGATCCTCGGGCCTTCGGGCTCCGGCAAATCCACCTTCCTCAACATCATTGGCGGGCTTGACACGCCGACCTCCGGCGAGGCCTGGTTCAAGGATCACGACCTCACGCGCATGAGCGAGCGCGAGCTTACGCTCTACCGTCGTGACCATGTCGGCTTCGTCTTCCAGTTCTACAATCTCGTGCCCAGCCTGACCGCCCGGGAGAATGTGCAGCTCGTGACGGAGATTGCGCGGAACCCGATGCGCCCGGAGGATGCGCTCGGCCTCGTCGACCTTGGCAATCGGCTGGATCATTTCCCCGCCGAGCTCTCCGGCGGAGAGCAGCAGCGTGTCGCCATCGCGCGGGCGATTGCCAAGCGGCCGGATGTGCTGCTCTGCGACGAGCCGACCGGCGCGCTTGATTCCCGCACCGGCATTCGTGTCCTCGAGGCGCTCACGGCCTCGAATGCCGAACTGGGCACGACGACGATCGTCATCACCCATAATGCCGCGATCCAGGACATTGCCGATCGCGTGGTTCGCTTTGCCGATGGCCGGATCGCATCGAGCATCCGCAACGAGCGCCGGCGAGCGGCCTCGGAAGTCAGCTGGTGAAGCGTGTCCGTCCTCGACCGCAAGCTCCTGCGCGATATCCTGAGGCTCTGGCCGCAGGTTCTGGCCATTGCCTTCGTGATGGCTTCCGGGGTTGCGACCCTGGTGCTTGGCGTGGGGACCTATGCCTCCCTGAACGAAACCCGGAATGCCTATTACGAGCGCAACCGCTTTGCCGATATCTTCGCGCAGGTGACGCGCGCGCCGCGCGCCCTGGCGGAGGAGATCGCCGGCATTCCCGGCATTCAGGCTGTCGAACCCCGCATCGAGAAGATCGCCCTGCTCTCCATACCCGGAATGGAGGCCCCGGCTTCCGGGCTCTTTGTCTCGCTGCCCGATCTCGCCGAACAGCGGCTCAATCTGCTCACCATCCGCCAGGGCCGGGAGCCCCAGCCCGGCGCGGATGGGGAAGTGGTCATCAGCGAGCCCTTCGCCCGGGCGCATGGCTTCGGTCCCGGCTCCAGCTTCGAGGCGATCCTGAACGGCCGGAAGCGGTCGCTTCTCGTGGTGGGGGTCGCCCTCTCGCCGGAGTTCATCTACGCCGTCGGCCCCTGGGACCTGATGCCGGATGACAGGCGCTTCGGCATCATCTGGATGCGCGAGCGCGTCTTGGCGGCAGCCTATGATCTCGAGGGCGCCTTTTCGAGCCTGCACCTGAAACTGGGACCCGGTGCCTCGCAGGCGAATGTCATCGAACGGATCGACGCCATGCTCGCCCGCCATGGCGGCCGGGGTGCTTATGGACGCAAGGACCAGACCTCGCATGCCTTCCTCGATGCCGAGTTGCTGCAACTGCGCGCGATGAGCCGCATCACGCCGCCGATCTTCCTGATTGCCGCGGCCCTGCTGGTGAACATGACCCTCGCCCGCCTGATCGCGCTCGAGCGCCAGCAGATCGGCCTGTTGAAGGCGGTTGGATATTCCGGCGTCGCCATTCTTTCGCATTACCTCAAGTTTGTCGCGGTCATCGCGGTGTCCGGCATCCTCATCGGCGCGATTGTCGGAACCTGGCTCGGGCGTGGGGCGGCCCGCCTCTATGCGGATTTCTTCCACTTCCCGTTCCTGATCTTCCGGATGGACCCGCAGACCTACCTGATCGGCGCCGCGGCGGGGCTGGTTTCCGGTCTGGCCGGCGCCGTCCGGGTATTGCTCGAGGCCATGCGCCTTCCTCCGGCAGTGGCGATGTCGCCACCGGAGCCGCCAGCCTATCACCGCATGTTTTCCGGTTTCCGCTTTGCGGTCCGGCTCCCCGGCAGCCTTCGCATGGTGCTTCGGCACCTGCTGCGCTGGCCGTTGCGAACCGCTTCTGCCATCATCGGGATCGCCCTTTCCACCGCGATCCTGACCGGGACGCTGTGGGTTTTCGGGGCAAGCGAATTCATGATCGACGCAACCTTTCAGCGGTCCGAGCGCCAGGATGCGACCATCAGTTTCGCCGAGGAGCAGCCCCGGCGGTCCCTGCAGGATGTCGCGCGGCTGCCCGCGATCCTCGCGGCGGAGCCCTATCGCATCGTGCCCGTCGAATTGCGCCATGGTCCGCTGCATCGGCGCGTCGCGCTTGCCGGCAAGCCGCCCGATGCGCAACTGAGCCGCGTGCTGGATCAGGAGTTCCGGGTTGCCGCGCTCGATGGGCCCGGAATTGCCCTCTCCGATGCCCTGGCCGGCATCCTGCGCGCGAGGCCGGGCGACGTGGTCGAGGTGGAGCTTCTCGAAAGGGATCGTCGCGTGGTTCTCGTGCCTGTCACGACCGTGATCCAGGGCTATCTGGGCCTCACGGCCTTCATGAACCTCGATGCGCTGAACCGGATCATGCGCGAGCCCGATCTCATCAGCGGCGTTCATGTGCGCTATGATGCCGCCGGCCAGTCCGAACTGTTCGAAAGGCTCAAGCACTTGCCCAAGGCGAGCTTCATCGCACTCCAGCGCGTCTCCCTCCGGCAATTCCGGGACACCCTGGCGCAGAACCTTCTGACCATGGTCACGATCTATGTGAGCCTGGCCGCGACGATCGCCTTTGGCGTTGTCTACAATGTCGCGCGCATCACCCTTTCCGAGCAGGGGCATGAAATGGCGAGCCTGCGTGTGCTGGGCTTCACGCGGGGGGAGGTTTCCGGCCTGCTCATCGGCGAGATCGCGATCATCGTCCTGGTGGCGCAGCCTCTGGGCTGGGCGATCGGCCATGGTTTTGCCGCCGGCATGGCGCTCGGGTTTTCCAGCGAGCTTTATCGCGTGCCGCTGGTGGTCGGGCGCGAAGCCTATGGGTTTGCGAGCCTTGTGGTGATCGCCGCAGCGCTTCTGTCGGCGCTGCTGGTGCGGCGGCGGATCGACAGGCTGGACCTTGTCGCAGTGCTGAAAACGCGGGAGTGAGGCATGGCCCCGAACTGGACACGCGCGCTGCCCGTCGTCGCGATCGGACTGGCTCTCGCGGCGGCGGGCATGTGGGCGCTCTGGCCCCAGCCCGTGCCGGTGGACATGCATGTCGTCACGCGCGGCCCGATGGAGGTGACGGTCGAGGATGAGGGCATCTCGCGCGTGCGGAATGTCTATACCATCTCGGCGCCCCTGCTCGGCAAGGTCCGCCGCTCGCAACTGAGAACCGGGGACGCGGTGATCAGGGACGAGACCATTGTCGCCCGCATCGAGCCGGTCGATCCCTCGCTGCTCGATTTCCGGTCGCTTCAGGTCCAGGAGGCCGCGGTCGAAGCCGCGCGAGCCGCCGTGGAACTGGCGGCTGCCCAGATGCGGCAGGCAAGGGCGCAGCTGGAATTCGCGCGGGCGGAATTGCAGCGCTCGCAGACCCTTCTCGCCCGCCAGGCCGTGACCGAACGGGCGCATCAGCAGGCCCTTCTCGCGGTCGACACGGCGGAAGCCGCGCTCGCAAGCACCTCGGCCACGCTGGATTTGCGCCGCCACGAATTCGACCAGGCGCAGGCCCTGCGGCTTCAGCCCGGGGAGGACGCCCCTGGCCGCACTCCCTGCTGCATCGAGATCCGGGCGCCCGAGAGCGGTCGCGTGCTGCGTCTTGCGGTCGAAAGCGCGCAGGTCGTCCAGCCCGGCCAGTTGCTGCTCGAGATCGGCGATACCGCCGATCTGGAGATCGCGGTGGACCTTGTCTCCCGCGATGCGCTGCGGGTGGCGGAAGGCGGGAATGCGCGCATCGAGAACTGGGGCGGAGAGGGTGCGCTGGCAGCCCGTGTGGCCCGGATCGAACCATCCGGCTTCACGAAGGTTTCCGCCCTGGGGATCGAGGAGCAGAGGGTCAGGGTCGTTCTTGATCTGCTCGAGCCGCGGGATCGCTTCCGGCGCCTGGGGCATGGATTTCGTGTGATTGTCCGCATTTCTGTCTGGCATGGGGAAGATGTCGTCTCCATCCCCCTTGGCGCCCTGTTCCGGCACGGGGACCGTTGGGCAACCTATGTGGTGGAGCAAGGGCGCGCCAGGCTTCATCCCCTCGAGATCGGCGAAAGGAACCTGCGCGAGGCGCAGGTTCTCTCCGGCCTCGGCGCAGGCCAGCAAATCGTGCTCCACCCCAGCGATCGGCTCGCGGATGGCGCCCGCATCACGGTGCGCCGATGAAACCGGGATCGTGCCTCCGGGGCCGCTCGTCCGACGGCCGCGATGCGGTGTCGGCCCTGAATTGACATGAATCAGAGTTCTGGTCGCCCGTTCTGGTATCATGCGTGAAAGATCAACGAGGGAAGTCACCATGAGCAATGGCGGAAATCGGAAGCGGGAAGGAGCATCCCCCGAAGCGGTGACGCGTCAGGTGACAGCGGCGCTGGAGCAGCATCTCGCCGGGTTGATGGTCATGCCGCAGCGGCTGATGCAGGCGCAGATTGAAATCCTCGCGGAAGGCATGAATTTCATGAGCCGCCGCGTGAAGGCGCAGGCCGCGTTCCTCGGTGAACTGGGGCAGGTTTCGAGCGTCGCCAATCTCGCCCAGCTTCAGCGGAATCTCGTCGAGAACATCTCTCGCGACTGGACCGAAGAGGCAAAGGAAATCAGTGAGATCGCCAACAGGAACCTGAATACCCTGGTTCGGTTGGCACAAGGAAGCCCCGGCATCGGACCGGGGCTTCGTCAGCTCTCGTAAGCGCATCAACGGCCTGTCCGCGCGGCCTTCCGGTTGCCGCGGCGGTTCGGGCAGCAGGGAGGCCGCGGCCATCGCGGATTTTTATCGTGAAGCATCTGGATCTTGTCTTGCCGAAAGGGGCCCTGGTTCTCATCGCGGATGGGGCCAAGGCCATTCTTGCCCGGAACGAGGGCAGCTCCCGGACCCCCGATCTGGGCGTGATCATGACGCTCCAGGCCGATCCGAACCCTCCCGACCGGGAGCATGGCGGGGAACGGCCGGGCCGATTTCAGAAAGGCTCCGGCCGCCGTACGGCCGGCGAGATGCCAGACCGTCACGAGATGGCCGAGACTTCCTTTCTGCGGCATGTGGCGCGCGAGTTCATGCGCGGGGAAAGGGAAATCCCTGGCAAGGGGCTGGTGATCATCGCACCGCCGAAAGCCCTGGCTGTCCTGAGGGATGAGCTGGGGCAGACGGGAAATCACATCCTGGCCGAGATTCCGAAAGACCTCACCAAGCATCCCCTCCCCGAGATCGAGGCCATGCTCGCCACCTGATGGCACGAAGCGATCGCCCGAGGAAATGCACCCATGGCCAAGCGAAATCCCGGGATTCGATCCGGTCGGCCCGTCATTCCGCATCCGCCCCCGGAAGCGGCGAAACCGCTGGTCCCGGTTGAGCGGGAACCTGGCGCGGGTGAAGGCACGCTCGATCGCAAGATGCATGCGGCCATCGGCAGGATGGCCGGCGGCTTCTCGCCCATGGGCCTGTTCGAGGCCTGGACGGATTGGGCGGTTCATCTGGCGGTTTCTCCGGGGCGGATGACATCGCTCGTAGCCAGCGGGATGAAGGAGGCCGCTTACCTGGGGGGCATTCTGGCCTCAGCCGTGAGCAACCGGGGCGTTTGCGAGCCCTGCCTCCGCGCATTGCCCCATGACAGGCGTTTCAGGGATGAGCGCTGGAGCCAATGGCCATTCGCGTTCCATGCATCCGGTTTCCTGGCGTGGGAGCGCTGGTGGGATGAAGCGACGCGCGGGATCCATGGCGTGACGTCGCATCACCTGACGCTGCTCAATTTCGTCGGAAGGCAGTTTCTGGACACGCTTTCGCCGTCCAATTTTCCCTGGAGCAATCCTGAGGTGCTGGATGCGACGATCAAGACACGGGGAGCCAACCTCCTGCAGGGGGCGGGCCTCGCGCTGGATGATGCGGTCCGCGCGCTGCGCAATCAGCGGCCCGGCGAGGCCCAGGGATACCGCCCGGGCGAGGGCGTGGCACTGACTCCGGGGCGCGTCGTCTTTCGCAACCGGCTGGTGGAAATCATCCAGTATGCGCCTTCGACGCCGACCACCCACCGCGAGCCGGTTGTCATCGTGCCTGCCTGGATCATGAAATACTACATTCTCGATCTGTCGCCGGAAAACTCCCTGGTCAGGCATCTTGTCGATGCGGGTTTCACGGTTTTCATGATCTCGTGGAAAAATCCGGGGCCGGATGATCGCGATCTGGGTTTCGATCATTACCGGCAGCTCGGGGCGATGGCCGCGATCGACGCGGCGACGGCGGTGACGGGCGCCGGCAAGGTCCATGCCGTGGGCTATTGCATCGGCGGCACGTTGCTCGCGGTCGCCGCGGCGGCGATGGCGCGCGACGGCGATGATCGCCTCAAGACCCTGACGCTCCTGGCCGCCCAGACCGATTTCCGGGAGGCCGGCGAGTTGCGGACCTTCGTCGACGAAAGCCAGCTCGCGATCCTGGATGACATGATGGCCGAGAAAGGGGTGCTGGAAGCCTCGCAGATGGCCGGAACGTTTCACCTCCTCCGATCCAATGATCTGATCTGGTCCAGGATGATCCGGCGGTATCTGCTGGGCGTCGCGGAACCGCTCGACGATCTGGCGGCGTGGTCAACGGACGCAACGCGGATGCCTTTCCGCATGCATCAGGAATACCTGCGATCCTTCTACCTCGACAACGATCTTGCCGAAGGACGGATCGAGGCAGGCGGTCGCACGATCGACCTTCAGGATGTGGATACGCCGCTCTTCGCGGTCGGAACGGAGGGAGATTTCGTTGCTCCCTGGAAATCGGTTTTCAAGGTCCACCGGCTGACGAGTTCGGATGTCACGTTTGTCCTCGCGAGCCGGGGACATAATCACGGCATCATTGCCCCGCCGCTTTCGGCCGATCGGCATTATCGGCTGGCGACCGTCGAGCATCTGACATCGCATGTCGGGCCCGAGGAATGGCTCGCCAGGGCCGAATGTGTTGCGGGCTCGTGGTGGCCGGCATGGTTCAAATGGCTGGAAGCGAAATCCGGCGGAAGGACGGAGCCTCCGCCGCTCGGATGCCCGTCAGCCGGTTATCCCGCGATCCTTGACGCACCGGGATCATATGTGCGGGGCTAGAGCCTTTTCCGATCAACCGGTATCCACTTGGGGGCGGATGCTCCAGCCCATGGCATGGGTCATCATGGCAGGATCGCGATGGATGCAATGGCGGGAAAAAGGCGAAAAGCGTGCCGTCTTCGTCATTCACCGGGCCATCTGCCTCGATCGGGCCATTTTCTGCATCCATCAGACAGGCGGGGGCGGGTCGCAAGGCCATGCTTCATCCGGGCGCGCCGTGTTTTTTTCAACGGTGCCACCCTTGATACAGATCATGGCCCGGTAACGGGTTGTCTCGCACCGTTATCCGGTCAACGCAGGAGTTTGAATGATGTCCGCGCAAAAGCGCCCCTTGTCTTCCGTCAGTTGCCTGATCCAGGTTTCGGAGGAGGCCCAATCGGCCGCCCTGCCGCTTGCAGCCGGTCTCGCCGAAGCATCCGGAGCCTATCTGGGCGTGACGGTCATCGCGCCGAAGGCCCATGTCCCCTTCTCGCTGATGGGGTCTTCCTATGTCGCGCCGATGATCACCGACATCAACAAGCGCACCTTGTCCGTCGCGGAGACCGTCGCCGCCGAGGCCAACCAGAAGATCAAGTCGCTGGGTCTGGCCGGGCATGTCGTCGTGGATCAGGCGCTGGTGGATGAAGCCGCCGCCCGGGCGGTTCGCAGCGCGCGTGCCAGCGATCTGATCGTGGTGGATCAGCCGAACGCGACGCTCGATCTCAAGGGGCTCGTCCTCGAGGAGGCCTTGTTCCGCTCGGGACATCCCGTGCTGGTTGCCTCGCCCAAATGCAAGCCGGCGACGAGCTTCGAGCGGATCATGATCGCGTGGGACGGGTCCCAGCACGCGGCTCGCGCGGTTTCGGATGCGGTCGGCCTGTTCCCCGGCATCACCCATGCCGATATCGTGATCGTGCTCGGCGAGAAGCCGCTGGACAAGATCCTTCCGGGTGCCGAACTGGCGCATCATCTCGCGCGCAAGGGCATCGAGGCGCGTATCGTCGAGGCCCAAGCGGGTGGCCAGCCGGTCGGCCGCGTGCTCGATCAGCATGCCGCGAATACCGGGGCGGATCTCATCGTGATGGGCGGTTTCGGTCATTCCCGCCTGCGGGAATTCCTGTTCGGCGGCGTCACCGTCGATCTCACGCAATCCGCCTGCCGGCCGCTCCTGATGGCGTATTGAAGATCTGGCTTGCTGAAGGTTTGGCGGAGCGAGGAGCCGGAAGCCTCCGGGCCGGGCTCGCCCCGCCTTGCCCGGAACGCCGATCAGCCCGAAAGAAGGCGCCACGCGGCCGCCTTTCTTGCGGGCTGGAGCAGGGTTCAACCCTTCCGCCAGATCGTGCCGGCCAGCATCAGCAGCCAGGCGAGGCCGAGCGGCGGCAGGATGGCGCTGAGAAGGCCCAGTTCGGGCGCGAGCGTGCGCAGGCTGTTGAGCACGAAGCCGATGCCCAGCGCGAGGCTCGCGAGCCCGTTCAGCCGCCAGCCCATGCGCGAAAGGCTCACGCCCAGCAGCACCAGCCAGAAGCCGGAGAAGAGCTGCACGCCGAGCAATTCGCCCACGCTGCCGGCATAGCCGTTCAGCGCCGTGTAGTTCACCTCGATGATCAGCCGCAAAGCGGGGTCGGTCGTGCCGGCATGGAGGCTCGCGAGCGTCGGCATGGCGATGAGCCAGCGCACGATGCCCAGCGTCTTCAGCACCGCGGCCGCGATGCCGAATGCGGCCATCGCATCCACCAGGAGCCCGCCCGCGCCATGGGCCAGCGCATGGCGCCGGAGCGCGATGACGAAGGGCACCATGGCCACGGCCGTGAGCAGATAGCCCCAATAGCCCACCTGCAGCGCCATGGCGTTGCGGGCGATGAGCGGCAGCGCCTCCGCGGCCGGGAGGCGCAGGCTCGCCGGCCAGCCGATCGCCTGCCCGAGCACCGTGATCGGCACGAGGAACAGCACGATCTGCGAGAGCGTGAGGAGGATGAGCGCGGATTTCTCAGCGCGCGAGATCGGCGCCGCCAGGGATGCGATGGACAGGGATGCGATGGACATGGGCAGGGTCCTTTCGGGAGGGTTCAGGGGGCGGTGGCGAGCGCGGCTCTCACCGCGTCATCGAGGGGGGTATGCGGCTCCTCGCCGATGAGGCGGCGGAGTTGGCCGTTCTCGAGCGTGAGGCTGGTTTTCCACAGCCAGCGCATTTCCAGCGCCTCGCGCAGGAAGGGCACGAAAGGCGCGCCGAGCCAGAGCATGAACCACGGGAAGGGCCGGATGGGTAGGTTCTTCCGGCCGATCGCCCGGGCCACGGCCTCGGCCATGTCGCGGCCGGTCATGTCGGCATGGCCGGCGAAATGCACGAGCGTGAAGGGGGGCAAGGTTTGCCGTCGCTCCACCAGCCGCGCGAAGGCTTCGGCGAGGTCGGGCACATAGGCCCAGGCATGGGCGATGCCGGGCGGAGTCAGGGTCTGGAGCACCTTCGCGGAAAACCCGCCTTTCGCCATGGCCTGCGCGAACCAGGAATTCGTGACGCCCGGCCCGAAGAAATCGCCGGCGCGCAGGGCGATCACCCGGATGCCATGCTCCTTCGCGGCCTGTTCCAGCATCTGCTCCATCTCCAGGCGCACCTGCCCCTTGCGCGATTTCGGCTCGCGCGCGGCGTTCTCATCCAACCGGGGCGGGGATGCGCTCGAAAAGACATAGACATTCGCGGGGAAGAGAATGGTCGCGCCCGATTCCTTCGCCGCGGCGATCGTATGGGCCAGCATCGGCAGGCCATCCTCGCGCCAGCGCTGGTAGTCCGGCGGATTGACGCCATGCAGGATCAGCGTCGCGCCTTCCGCCGCTTGCCGCACGGAAGCCGCATCGAGCGCATCGCCCATCTGCCATTCCACGGGGTAAGGCAGGAGAGGACGGCGATCGGCGGGGCGGCGGCTCAATGCGCGTATCGCCCAGCCCCGCTGCGCGAGGGCGACCGCGATGGCCCGCCCGAGGCCCCCGGTGATGCCGAGGATGAGCGCCACGGGCGGCGAGGGAAGCGGGGGTGAAACGGGATCGGTGGGCGACATGAGTCTTCTCCTGGGTATTCTTCCGGGAAATCTTCTGACATGCCGGAAGAGATACCGCGGCCGTAATCAAACGAAAATTGTCAGAGTCTGTCGATCAGATATAAGAAAATTGATGATCGGGTTGACGGAGCGGACCCTGCTGCGCTCTTTCGTCGCCGTGCTGCGGTGCGGCTCGCTCTCGGCGGCGGCGCGCGCCGAGCCCGATCTCGTGCCGGTCCTCGCGGATCGCGCGGCGATCGATCTCGAATGCTGGCTCGCCGTCCATGAGCACCAGAAGGATGCGAGCGCGATCCGCGCCCTGTTCGATGGCCTTGCCGATGGCCTGTCCCGCTGGATCGCGGCCAGCGCCGGCCCCGATGGTGATCGCCAGAGCATTTTCCGACCCGGTGGATACCGGTTGGTCGAAGAAAATGCGATCAAACAATCAGGAATGAGAGCGGATGGCCTCTTTCCATCCGCTCGGACTCCGCTCCAGCCCGTCCTCTTGCTCCGGTTGACGTGTTTCGAGAACCCTGCCAACTTTCGATCGCGTCCTGAACAGGCCCGTGACGATGAATGCAGCCGGCTCTCGCGGTCGAGGAGGGAGCATGAGAGCGACGACCCTTCTCGGAATTCTGGGGGTCGCGGCGGTGGGCGGCACCCTGGGCTATCTGCAATGGGCGGCGCTCGCCAAGGCGCGCGTGCCCGAAGGCCTTGCGCGCGCCAATGGCCGCATCGAGGTCGAACGGGTCGATGTCTCGACCAAGATCCCCGGCCGCATCGCCGAAATCCGTGTGCGCGAGGGCGATTTCGTGCCGGCGGGAAGCCTCGTCGTGCGGCTCGACGCCACTGAGCTCAGCGCCCAGCACGCCGCAGCGAAAGCGGCAGTCCTGCGTGCGGAGCAGGGCATTTTGCGGGCCGAAGCGGAGGTTGCCAGCCAGGAGGCGAGCCTCACCCTCGCCGAGATCGAAATGAAGCGGGCGGAGGAATTGCTCCAGCGCGCCGTCGCTCCCAGTTCAACCGTCGACCAGCGCCGGGCACAGCGCGACGTGGCGAAGGCGGCCGTGCAGGGGGCGCGGGCGGCGGTGGGCGACGCGCGAGCCGCGCTCGCGGTGGCGAAGGCGCAGGTGGCGCAGATCGAAGCGCAGCTCAGCGAGACCGAGATCGCCGCGCCTGTTGCCGGCCGTGTCGAATACAAGCTCTCACAGCCCGGCGCTGTGCTCGGCTCGGGCGGACGGATCGTCACCTTGCTCGACCTCTCGGATGTCTTCATGACGATCTTCCTGCCGACACGGGATGTCGGACGCATCGGCCTCGGCGATGAGGCGCGGATCGTGCTCGATGCCGCGCCCGAATTCACCATCCCGGCGCGCGTTTCCTTCATCGCGGCGGAGGCGCAGTTCACGCCGAAATTCGTCGAGACCACCAGCGAGCGCGACAAGCTGATGTATCGGGTCAAGCTCGCCATTGATCCGAAGCTGCTCGAGACCTATCGCGATTATGTGAAGGCCGGGCTCACCGGTAACGGGTATGTGCGCGTCCAGCCTGAGGCCGCCTGGCCCGATCGCCTGAAGCCCCGGCTGCCGGATGCCCGCTGAGGCGAGCGCGACCCGGGGAATGGCCGCGGCGGGGGTGGCCGTCAGCGTCGAGGCCGTCTCGCATCGCTACGGCGCGAAGACCGTGCTCGCCGAGGCGAGCGTGACTTTTCCCTCGGGGTCGATGACGGCCCTGGTCGGGCCGGACGGGGCCGGGAAATCGACGCTTCTGTCGCTGATCGCCGGCTCGCGCCGCCTGGTCAGCGGCGAAATCCGCGTGCTGGGGGCGGATATGCGCCAGGCGCAGGCGCGGGATGGCATCGCCCCGCGCATCGCCTTCATGCCGCAGGGACTCGGCAAGAACCTCTACCCGACGCTTTCGGTGGTCGAGAATATCGATTTCTTCGGTCGACTCTTCGCCCAGAGTGCCACGGAGCGCCGGGCTCGGATCGAGCGGCTGCTCGCCGCCACCGGGCTTGCGCCCTTCCCCCATCGGCCCGCAGGCAAGCTTTCGGGTGGCATGAAGCAGAAACTCTCGCTCTGCTGCGCTCTGGTCCATGAACCCGATCTGCTGATCCTTGATGAGCCGACAACCGGCGTCGACCCGCTCTCCCGGCGGCAGTTCTGGGCGCTGATCGACGCGCTGCGCGCCGAAAGGCCGGAAATGACCGTGATCGTCGCCACCGCCTATATGGAGGAGGCGGCGCGGTTCGAGCGGCTTGTGGCGATGGATGAGGGGCGCATTCTGGCGGCCGATACCACGGCGGCCATTCTGGCGAGCAGCGGCACGGCCAATCTCGAACAGGCATTCGTTGCGCTGCAGCGGCCGGAGCGGCGCGGTTCGACCGAGCCGCTTGTCATCCCGCCGCGCCAGGAGGATGGCGGCCCGCCGGCGATCATGGCTGAGGATCTGACCCAACGCTTCGGCGATTTCGTGGCGGTCGACCATGTTTCTTTCCGCATTGAGCGGGGCGAGATTTTCGGCTTCCTTGGTTCGAATGGCTGCGGCAAATCGACGACGATGAAGATGCTGACGGGCCTGCTTCCGGCCACCTCGGGGCGCGCCGAAATGTTCGGCAAGCCCGTCAATGTGCGCGACATCGAGACCCGGCGGCGGATCGGCTACATGTCGCAGAGCTTCTCGCTCTATGAAGAACTGAGCGTGGTCGAGAACCTGCGGCTGCACGCCCGACTCTATGGCCTGAAGCCGGACGAGGCATCGGCCCGCATCGCCACGACCCTGGGGCGCTTCGACCTGTCGGATGTGGCGGAGGCCCGCCCGAACAGCCTGCCGCTCGGCATCCGCCAGCGCCTGCAGCTCGCGACGGCCTGCCTGCACCGGCCGGAAGTGCTGATCCTGGACGAGCCGACCTCGGGGGTCGATCCGGCCGCGCGCGAGTTGTTCTGGCGCCTGATCGTCGATCTTTCCCGGCGGGAGGGCGTGACGGTTTTCGTCACCACGCATTTCATGAACGAGGCGGAGCGCTGCGACCGCATTTCGCTGATGCATGCCGGGCGGGTGCTGGCCGTCGGCACGCCCGAAAAGCTGGCGGCGGAGCGGGGCGGGGGCTCGCTGGAGGAGGCCTTCATTGCTTGTCTGCAGGTGGCGGATGGCACGCCGGCCGCCCCCGACGCCAAAGCCCCCGACGCCAAAGCCCTCGACGCCAAACCCGCCGCCGAGGCCGCATCGCCCCCACGCTCGCCGCCCGCGCGAAGCCTGCTCGCGCGAAGCCCGCTCGCGGCATCCTTCGGGCGCATCCTGGCCTTTGCCCGGCGCGAGACGATCGAATTGCTGCGCGATCCGGTGCGGCTCGCCTTCGGCCTGCTCGGGCCGCTGTTCCTTCTGATCACGCTGGGTTACGGCATTTCCTTCGATGTCGAGCGCATCGCCTTCGCTGTTCTGGACCGCGATCGCAGCGTCGAGAGCGCCACGCTGACGCAGGCCTTTGAAAGCTCGCGCTATTTCCGGGCGGCAGAGCCTCTGGGGGGTGATCGCGAGGCGGAGGCGCGGCTCGGCGCCGGCCGGCTGGGGCTGGCGATCGACATTCCGCCCGGCTTCGGCCACGATCTTCGCCAGGGTCGCGCGCCCGAACTGGGGATTTTCATCGACGGGGCCGTGACCTTCAGCGCCGAGACTGCCCGTGGCTATGCGAGCGGCGTGATCGACACTTTCCTTCGCCGCCTCGCCCGGCAGGAAGGTTCGCCGCTGCCTGAGCCGATCATCGATGTCGTGCCGCGCTTCCGCTATAATCAGAGCTTCCGCTCTGTGGTCGCCATCGCGCCGGGCGTGATCATGATGCTGCTGGCGATGATCCCGGCGATGATGACGGCGCTTGGTGTGGTGCGCGAGCGCGAGATCGGCTCGATCATCAACCTTTCGGTCTCGCCGGCATCGGTGGGGGAATTTCTGCTCGGCAAGCAGATCCCCTATCTGTTTCTCGGCTGTGTCAGCGCCATGATGCTGGTCACGCTGATGGTCGGGCAATTCGGGGTGCCGATCCAGGGCTCGCTGTCGGCTTTCGCGCTGGGCGCGCTGCTCTATGTCTTCGCGATGACGGCCTTCGGGCTCTTGATCTCGGCCTTTGTGCGCAGCCAGGTCGCCGCCATCTTCGCCAGCGCCATCATCACCACCACGCTCGCGCTGAATTTCTCCGGCTATCTCTACCCGCTTTCCGCGCTGACCGAGTCCGGCCGGATGATGGCCCATGCCTTCCCGGCGGCCTGGTTCCAGATGATCAGCCTCGGGACGATCACGAAGGGTCTGGGCTTTTCCGCCTTCACCTTGCCCTATCTGGTGCTCGGCGCCTTCGGCCTTCTTTTCCTGGCGGCAGCCGGGCTTTTTCTTCGCAAGCAGGAGCGCTGATCCGATGCGCCGCTCGCTTGTCGCCATCTGGGCTCTCGGCCTCAAGGAACTGGCGAGCCTTCGGCGGGATATCGTTCTCGTGCTGCTGATCGTCTGGGCCTTCAGCGGCTCGGTCTATTCGGTGGCGACCGGCCTCAATACGGATGTGGTGAATGCCGCGGTCGGCATCGTCGACGCCGACCGCTCGGCCTTGTCGCACCGGCTGCGCGATGCCCTGCAGCCGCCTCTGTTCCAACCGCCCGCAGACCTGGCGGCGGAAGAGGTTCAGGCCGCCTTCGATACCGGCCGCTTCACTTTCATCGTTGAGATTCCGCCAGGTTTCGAGGCCGACCTGCTGAGGGGGCGCCGGCCGCAGATCCAGCTCAGTGTCGATGCGACCGCGATGAACATCGCCGGGATCGGCACCATGGATATCCAGATCATCGTCCAACAGGAGGTGGCAGCCTATCTGGCGGCGCGTGGGGTAACCCTTGCGGGCGAGAGGGTCAGCGCCGTGGCGCGCGTGATGTTCAACCCCAATCTCGAAGGCGTCCGCACGGTCGCGATCATGGAGATCCTGCAGAACATCACGGTTCTCGCCATCATCCTCGTTGGCGCGGCGGTGATCCGCGAGCGCGAGCATGGCACCATCGAGCATCTGCTGGTGATGCCGGTCCGGCCCACGGATATCGTGCTGGCGAAAATCTGGGCGAACGGGTTTGTGATCCTCCTGGCCGTCTGGCTGTCGCTCGAGGTGGTGATCCGCCGGTTGCTCGCGGTGCCGGTGGAGGGGTCGGTGGCGCTCTTTCTTCTGGGCACGGCGATCTACCTCTTCGCGGCGACTTCGCTTGGCATCCTGCTGGCGACGATCGCGCGTTCGATGCCGCAATTCGGATTGCTCGCCATTCCGCTCTTCATCGCGCTGAACCTTCTCTCGGGCGCGACGACCCCCTTGGACAGCATGCCCGAGGGGCTTGTGCGGATCATGCAGTTCTCGCCCACCACGCAGTTCATCGCCGCTTCCCAGGCCATTCTCTATCGTGCGGCCGGGCTCGAGGCCGTCATCGGCCAGTTCCTGGCCGTCGCGGCGACAGGAGGGCTCTTTCTGACGCTGGCTCTGGCGCGCTTCCGCGCGATGCTGACAGCGCAAGGGTAGAGGCCCGGTCCTGTTTCCGGCCTGTTGACGCGGCTTGATGACCGCCGGCCCCGATGGTGATCGCTCGAGCATCCGCCCGCCAGGTGGATACCGGTTGGCGGAAAGAGCGGATGCGAAAACAACAAGAAGAAAGAGCGCCGGAGCTGATTCAATCAGATCGGTTTGCGCTCTAAACCTTCCTCGCCCGCATCCGCGCGTGAAGGTCGCGCAGGAAGGGGATGGTCTCGAACTGGTCGGGCTGTACGGAATCCCAATCCACCCCCGCCGGGCGCGGGGCCTCGTTGCCGGTGCGGATGAGCTCGCTTTCGGTCGCGATGAAATCGAGCGGGCTGTCATGCGCCTGCATCACCACGCGCGGCTCGGCGACGAGCTGGCTCGAATGGATGGTCGTGGCCATGGGCGTGCCGGGGCGGATGATACCCAATTCGCGGAAGATGCCGGTTTCAAGGTCCGCGAAGCCCGCGCCCTTCCCCGTCCGCCCGCCCGGGCGCGTGACCGCGACCGACCCGACCACGCAGAAATCGAGCGGCTCCACCGCCTCGAAATCGATGCGCTCGCCATGCATCATGTAGCCTTCGGAGGTGGCCGCGAGCTCGAAGCTCACGCCCTTCTCGCGCAGCCTTGCAGGGTCGATCCGCAGATACGGAAAACCTTCCGTGAGATAGGGCACGGGGGCGTAGAGCACCTTGCCATCGAGCAGCGCGCGCAGCCGCACGGGGATCTGCGGCGGATCGGGGTTGCATTTCACCCTCCGCGCGACCTGCCATTCCGGCGTCTGGGCGAGACGCCAGGCCGCGAGATCCGCGCCGACGAAATTCGGGATGGCGCTCCAGACCGGGCCGATGCCGAACCCGCTCCGCTCCAGCCCCTGCCACACCTCTTCGCGCACGCGATCCTTGGTTTCGTTGCGCCCCGCCCAGCGGCCCTTGCGATCATCCGTCATGCGAGGGCCGCCTCCAAATCCGCGAGTTTCGCCGTCCAGCCGACGATGCCGCCCTGCGCCGGGATCATCTCGAGAGTCGCGGCCTTGAAGGCGGGAAAATAGCTCTCGGTCGCCTCCTCGATCAGCAGGCATTCATAGCCCCGATCATTGGCCTCGCGCATCGAGGTCTGCACGCAGACCTCGGTGGTGACCCCTGCGAAGACGAGATGCGAGATGCCCCGCGCTTCGAGCATGGCCTGCAGATCCGTGCGGTGGAAGGCGCCTTTCCCCGGCTTGTCGATCTCGATCTCGCCGGGAATGGGCGCGCATTCCGGCAGGATGGCGTTGCCCGCCTCGCCCCGCACGAGAATGCGACCCATCGGGCCCCGATCGCCGATCCGCAGCCCCGGCGCGCCGCGTGACCGTTTCGCCGGCGGGCAATCCGAAAGGTCGGGCCGGTGCGATTCCCGGGTATGGATCACCGGCCAGCCCCTCGCGCGGAACAGGGCGAGCAGCCGCGCGACCGGCGCGATCGCCGGGCGCAGGGTCGAGACGTCGTTGCCGAGCGCCTCGCCGAAGCCGCCGGGTTCGAGGAAATCGCGCTGCATGTCGATCACGATCAAGGCGGTGCGTGCCGGCGGCAGGGTGAACGGGCCGGGCCGGGCTGGAACGGTGATCGCGTCCATCAATGCCCTCCCCCGGCCATATGCGCGCCGATGGTGGCGCGGTCGGTCTTCCCGATCTCCTCGACATAGGTGATCTGCCCGCCGGACATCACCGCCACGCGATCCGAGAGCGAGAGGATTTCGTCGAGATCCTCCGAGACGAGCAGAACCGCGGCACCCCGGTTGCGCTGATCCATGATCTGCGCCCGGATTTCCGCGGCTGAGGCGAAATCGAGCCCGAAGCAGGGATTTGCCACGATCAGCACCTCGACATCGCCCGAGAGTTCCCGCGCGAGCACGCTGCGCTGGACGTTGCCGCCCGAGAGCGCCGCGATGGGCGCATCGGGGGAAGGCGTCTTCACGCGGTATTTCGCGATCAGTTCCTCGGCCTGGCGGCGCATCGGCGCGGGCGAAAGCCACCATTTCAGCGACGCGATGGGCGGGCGATCAAACGAGCGGAAGGCCATGTTCTCCGCCACCGACATTTTCGGCACCGTGGCGTTCTTCAGCGGTTCCTCCGGCAGCCCGAACACCTTCAGCCGCGCCATGCCCGCGCGGTTCGGCAGGTAATCCTCGCCATGGATGGCGAGCTGGCCCAGCCGCATGGGGCGCTGGCCCGAGAGCACCTCCACCAGCGCGCTCTGGCCATTGCCCGAAACGCCGGCGATGCCCACGATCTCGCCGGCGCGGATCTTCAGGTTGATCGCCTCGATGGCCGGGCGGCCGTCATCGGCATCCGCGAAAACCCCGGCAATGTCGAGCGCCACGGGCTTTTTCTCATGCGCCACGCGGTCGGCGCGCTCGCGGATGGGCGTGTCGCCGATCATCATCGCGGCCATGCTCTCCACCGGGGTGTCCTTCACCACGCCCCGGCCGGCGAAGGCGCCCTTGCGCAGAACCGTCAGATCATCGGCGAAGGCCGTGACCTCGCGGAACTTGTGGGTGATCATCAGCACGGTCACCTCGCCGCGCCGGGTCATGTCGCGCAGGAGGCCGAGCACCTCGTCCGCCTCGCCAGGCGTCAGCACGGAGGTCGGCTCGTCGAGGATGATGAAACGCTGGTCGAGATAGAGCTGCTTCAGGATTTCGAGCTTCTGCTTCTCGCCCGCCGAGAGCAGCGAGACCGGCCGGTCGAGCGGCGCGCGGAACGGCATGCGATCGAGAAAGGCTTCGAGCGCGCGATTCTCTTCCGCCCAGTGGATGATGGTCCGGCCATGCGGGCGCGAGACAACGAGGTTTTCCGCGCCTGTGAGCGACGGCACCAGCGTGAAATGCTGGTAGACCATGCCTATCCCTGCCTCGGCGGCTTCCTTCGGGTTGCGGATGGCGCGTTCCCTGCCATCCACCAGCACCTGCCCGGAATCGGGCTGGTAGAAACCCATGATGCATTTGACGAGCGTGGATTTGCCTGCGCCATTTTCGCCGAGCAGCGCATGGAAGGAGCCCGCCGGCACCTTCAGCGACACATCATCCAGCGCCACCAGCGCGCCGAACACCTTGCGCATGGCGATGGCTTCGAGGCCGATGGCGCGGCGGGCGGGCTCGGCGATCATGGCAGGCCCGCGATCAGCATGGCGGAATTCGCGACCGCGCCGAACACGCCGCCCTGCATCGTCACCATCTTGATGGCGGCCTCGTGGTTGCCCTTGTCGGTCGCGCCGCAGCAATCTTCCAGAAGCAGGCATTCGAAGCCGCGATCATTCGCCTCGCGCATGGTCGTGTGCACGCAGACATCGGTGGTGATGCCGGTGAGGATGATGTTCTGGATGCCGCTCTGGCGCAGGATCATTTCAAGGTCGGTCGCGCAGAAAGAGCCCTTGCCGGGCTTGTCGATGATGGTCTCGCCCGGCAGCGGCGCCAGTTCCTCGATGATCTCCCAGCCCGGTTCGCCGCGCACGAGGATCTTTCCGCACGGGCCGGGATCGCCGATGCCGGCGCCGATGCGCTGCGAGCGCCAGCGCTTGTTTGCCGGCAAATCGGAAAGATCGGGCCGGTGCCCCTCGCGGGTATGGATGATCCGGTAGCCCCTGGCGCGCATGGCTTCGAGCACGCGGCGGATGGGCGCGATGGGCGCGCGGGTGAGCGAAAGGTCATAGCCCATGGCATCGACATAGCCGCCCTTGCCGCAGAAATCGGTCTGCATGTCGATCACGATCAGCGCGGTGTTGGCGGGGCCGAGGGCTCCGTCATACGGCCAGGGATAGGGGTTGGCGGGAATCGTGGGCATGGCGTCTGTCCTCACCGCGTGAGTGCCAGTTCGCCCGGCGCATCCCGCAGCGCCTTCTTCGAGCCGGCCGAGCCGATCATCAGGAAAAGCGTGAGGATGTAGGGGGCGGCGTTGAAGAAATAATAGCCCTGCGTGATGCCGATGGCCTGCAAGGAGGGGCCGAGCGCCCCCGCCGCGCCGAAGAGCATCGCGGCGTAAAGGCAGCGGATGGGGTCCCAGCGCGCGAAGATCACCAGGGCCACGGCCATCAGCCCCTGCCCGGAGGAGAGGCCCTCGTTCCAGCTTCCGGGGTAGTAGAGCGAGAGGAACGCCCCGCCGATGCCCGCGAGGAAGCCGCCGGCGGCGGTCGCCATCAGGCGGATCAGCATCACCGGATGGCCGAGCGCGCGCGCGGCCGCCTCGCTGTCGCCCGTGACGCGCAGGATGAGGCCGGGCCGCGTGTTCCTCAGCGCCCAGGCGAGGAAGAACGCGAGCGCGATGCCGATGAGGAAGAGCGGGTTGATCTGCAAGGCCTGCTCGATCTGCGGGTTGCTGCTCCAGAAACCGAGCGGAATCGAGGACAGGCGCGGCGCGGTGGGCTGGATATAGGCCTTGCCGAGAAAGAACGCGATGCCGAGGCCGAAGAGCATCAGCGCGATGCCCACGGCGATGTCGTTCACCTTGGGCAGCCGGCAGATCAGCGCATGCAGCGTGCCCATCATCATCCCCGCCAAGCCCGCCACGAGCAGGCCCAGCCAGGGCGAGCCCGTATGGTAGGAGATCGCATAGCCGCTCATCGCGCCGAGCACGAGCGTGCCTTCGAGGCCAAGATTGATGCGGCCCGAACGCTCCGTCAGCATCTCGCCGAGCGCGACGAACAGGAAGGGCGTCGAGACGCGGATCGCGCCGCCGACCATCGCCGCGAGAACCGTCACCAGGGCCGAGGAGCCATCCATCAGGTGCGCTCCGTCCGGGCCGCGGGGTTGAAGAGGCGGAAGCGGCCATAGAGCGTTTCGCTCGCGAGCAGCACGAGGAAGGTCATGCCCTGCAGAAGCAGCACGCTCGCATCCGGCAGGCCCATGCGGCGCTGGATGATGCCGCCCGCCGCCGCGATGCCGCCGAACAATATCGCCACCGGAATGATCGCCAGCGGGTTATGCCGCGCGAGAAACGCCACGAGAATGCCCGTGAAGCCATAGCCGGCGGCAAGCGAGGCATTCGCCTTGCCATGCACCGCGGCCACCTCGAAATAGCCCGCGAGGCCCGCGCAGAGGCCGGCGATCATCGAGGCGCTGACGATCAGCCTTCCCACCGGCAGCCCCTGCGCCAGAGCCGCGCGCGCATTGCCCCCGGCAATGCGGCAGGCAAAGCCGTAGGTCGTCCGCTGCATCAGCACGTAAAGCAGGATGCAGGCGAGCACCGCCACCGCGAGGCCCCAATGCACGTCGATGCCCGGCATCTTGCCGATCATCGCCTCGCTGCCGATGGCTTTGGTCGAGGGCTTGTTCGGGTCGGCGGGGTCGCGCAGCGCGCCTTCCACGAAGAAATTCATGATCGCGATGGCGATATAGGAAAGCAGCAGGCTCGAGATCGTCTCGTTCACGCCGCGATGATGGCGCAGGCCGCCCGCGATCCCGATCCAGATCGCACCGATGGCCATCGCGGCAATCAGCATCAGCGCATGCATCAGCACCGGATTCGTGGTGCCGATCAGCGGCACGGCGATGGCGGCCGCCGCGAAGCCGCCGAGCACGAGCGCCCCCTCCCCGCCGATCATCGTGAGGCCGAGCCGCGCGGGGATCGCCACCGCCAGGGCCATCAGCATCAGCGGGGCGGCGCGCAGCAGCGTGTTCGACCACGAGAACGGCGTGCCGAACCCGCCGAGCCAGATGAGGCTGTAGAACTGGACCGGCGATTTCCCGAGGATCAGCAGGAAGATCGAGAACAGGCCGGCCGAGATCACCAGTGCCAGCAGCGGTATCGCCACGGCCTCCGCCCCGCCGAGCCAGCGCGCGAGGCGCTCGCGGCCCGGTTGGCGCGCGATTTCGGAACCGGCGGGGATGGAAACGGGCTGGTTCATGGCGATCGAACCCGGAGCGGGCGCGGTCCTGCGCCTCGCTCAGGTGATCGAGCCGACCACGCCTTCCGCGAGGAAGTTCATGCCGTCGAGCACGCGATCGAAATTGTCGTAGCTCGCATTGGGCAGCACCACATTGCCCTTGTTGTCCTTCACCGGGCCCTTGATGATCGGCTTGTTGGCCTTGAGATCGGCGATCGCCGCCTCGGCTGCCTTGCGCGCCGGCTCCTCGGCGCCGGCCCCGAAGGCGGTGTTGCGCACCATGTCCTTGTCATAGCCGCCGAACACCATGTTCGGCACCGGCTGGCCCCTGGCGATGGCATCGGCGAAGATCCTGTAGATCGTCTCCCACTTGTATTCCGCGCCGGTGATGAAGCCCTTCGGCGCCAGCGGCGCCTGGCTCGCATTATGGCCCAGAGACTTGATGCCCCGGCGCTCGGCGGTCTCGATCACGACCTTCGGGCTGTCGACATGGCAGGTGAGGATGTCGCAGCCCGCCCCGATCAGCGCATTCGCGGCTTCCGCCTCGCGCACGGGCAGGGCCCAATCCCCGGTGAAGATCACCTGCAGCGTAGCGTTCGGGTTCACCGAGCGCGCGCCCCAGAGCACGGAATTGATGTTGCGCAGCACGCTGGAAATGGGCTTGGCGGCCACGAAGCCGATTCTGTTCGTCCGGGTGGAGAGGCCCGCCGCGACACCGTTCACGTAATGCGCCTGATCGAGATAGCCGAAATAGCTGCCGGCATTGTCCGGGTGCTTGCCCTTCTCCCAGAGCGGGGCGGCATGGCGCAGGGTGACCTTCGGATGCTTCTTCGCCACATCCACCATGAAGGGGTTGAAATAGCCGAAGGAGGTCGCGAGAATCAGGTTCGCGCCTTCGAGATTGATCATGGATTCCATGGATTTCGCCACGGCGGCCGTTTCCGGCACGTTCTCTTCCTCGATGATCTTCACACCGGGCGTGGCCTTGAGCACGCCGATGGAGACCGCATGCGCCTGGTTCCAGCCGAAATCATCCTTCGGGCCGACATAGACGACGCCGATCGTCACGCCCGATTGGGCCCGCGCGAGGCCGGGAAAACCAAACGCGGCGGCGGCCGTGCCCGCGGCGGCGCCTTGCAGGAATGAGCGGCGGGAAAAGGTATCGAACGGCATGGCCATGGCCCTCTGGAACAGATCGCCAGCGCCAGCGGCTGGCTTGCCCGTCAAGCGAAGCAACGGTTGTGCCATCCGCCGTCAAACCCGGCGGCAGCCATGATCACGCTGCGGGCGGGCGGCGCGGGCGGCGGAAGGGGTTCCGCCGCGTTGCATAGAATTTGGCGGGGCCTGCCTGCCGCATCATGCCGTTGCACAATTGATGAGCAGATTCTTCAGGCCGGGCCGAGCTCAGGCCGCGGCCTTGCGCGCGGGTTTCGCCTGCCGCCAGACGAGAAACCGCAGATAGGCGCGTTCCAGCAGAGCGAGCACGAGGGGAATGCGGGCGAACTGCCCCAGCGGCCAGAAAAGCGGCACGTGCCGCCACATCAGCGCGAAGGCCGCGGCACCCGAATGCAATTGCCCCCCGGCATCCCGCGCATGGAAGCGGGCGAGCAGCAGGGCGGGGTCGATCGGGCAGGCGGCATCCGGCGCGTGAAGATCGATGAAGGCGATGTTTCCGCGCCAATCCAGCGCGCGCATCACCCGGATTTCCCGCGCGCAGATCGGGCAGGCCGAATCGAACCAGACCGTGACGGGCCGCGCGCTCATCGGTGCGCCGCCGCGCGGCGCGTTTCGCGCGCGAAGAGATCGGGCTGCATCGCTTCCGCGCCGATCCCCATCTTCGCCACGAGATCGGGGATGCGTTCGCGCAGGCCGAAAAAGCCCTTCGTGGCATGCGGCCAGACAAGGCTGTCCTCGCCGCGGCGGATTTCGGTGAGCGCGATGCCCGATCGGGCCAGAGCCGGGCGCAGGCGCGCGAATTCCTCGCCCATCGGCCCCACCGGCGCATAGGCGGTGAGGATGCGCTCCGCCCCCAGCACGCGGCAGCGCCGGGCGAGATCATCCGCCTGCAGCGCCTGCAAGGGCTCCGCCTCCACGCCGAAATGCGTGCTGGCGCGGGTCGCGGCATCGGCCATCGCGCCTTCCGCGAAGGCCAGGGCCAGATCCGAAACCGCGAAAGCCGATCGCGCGGCGGTCGCATGGCAGGCGAAGATGCCACGGATCTCGGCCGAAGCGAGCGGCAGGCTCTCGGGGTGGAGGTCTTCCTCGGTCAGCAGCAGCAGGGCGGGGCCGGCGGGCGCGGCATCATCCGCCGGGCGCGCGGGTTTCGCGGTGGGCAGCGGCGGCTCGTCGAGCGCGATGGCCTCGCGCGCGAGGCCCTTGGGGCGGAAGCGCCCGCCCGTATGCTCGGCGATGTTGTCGGGCCGCGCGAGATAGGTCTTGCCGCGGGTATGCAGCCCGCCGACCCAGCGCCAGGAGAGGGTATTGGAGGCAGGGTCGCCATCGATGAAATGCCGGAAGGTGAAATCCGCGCCGAGTTCCCAGGGCAGGCGCAGCGTGAAGATCCAGATCGAGGCCAGCCACATGCGCGTATGGTTGTGGAGATAGCCGGTCTCGCGCAATTCCTCCACCCAGGCATCGAAGCAATCGATGCCCGTGCGGCCCTCCACCGCCTTGCGATAGGCGCGGGCGAAGCCGCCCCCCTCCCCGACAGCCGCCTGCTGGCCGGAAAGCGCCGCCTGATACCGGCTCCAGATTTCGGGGCGGGTTTCGAGATGGCCCTTGAAATAGCCGCGCCAGAACACCTCCTGCACGAATTTCTCGGCCGCCTCGAGGCTGTGGCGTCCCAGCACCCGGTCGAGCACCTCACGCTCGGTCACGAGGCGATGGCGCAGATAGGGCGAGAGGATGGAGACATTCCCCCGGTCATCCGGCCCGTGATCGGTGTTGCGGCGATTGGCATAGGCGCGCGCCGCGGCCGGGAGGAATTCCGCGAGGCGTGCCAGCCCCGCGGCGCGCATGGGCGGGAAAATGCGGGAAGAAGGAGGTTTGCTCATGCGCTGCCTACGCAAGGCGCGCGGCATCGGACCATGTCTGCCGCCTGTGGTCTGCCGCCCGTGGTCTGCCGCCTGTGGTCTGCCGCCTGTGGCGCCAGGGCCCTGCTCTTCCGGCCGCACGCGGCGCTCGCGCGGGTTCCCCCGCGTTAATTCCTTGTTAAACCTAAATTCCTTGCGATCGGCCCAGAATCGGGCAATCCTGGTTACGCTTGAAAGCGCGACTTCTGCTTTTTTCCGTGTCCTGAGGAAGACTTCCGTGGGCGAAGCCATCCATACCCTGATCGCAGGCCACGCCCGCGATCTCAGCGAGCGCCTTCACGCGCATCGCATGAAGCTGTTTCCGCCCTCCGCCACGAAAACCCTTCGCAAATTCACCTCCGGCGAGGTCGCCCGGCTCATCGGCGTGAATGATGGCTATCTTCGCCACCTCTCGCTCGATGGCAAGGGCCCCTCTCCCGAGGTGACGCCTTCGGGCCGGCGGCTCTATTCGATCGAGGATGTGCGCGCCTTGCGGGCCTTCCTCGATGGCGGCTCGGGCAAGTACATGCCCACGCGCCGGCCGGGCGAGCCGCTGCAGGTCATCGCGGTCGCGAATTTCAAGGGCGGCTCGGGCAAGACGACGACCGCCGCGCATCTTGCGCAATATCTCGCGCTGCACGGCTATCGCGTGCTGGCGGTGGATCTCGATCCGCAGGCCTCGCTCTCGGCCCTGCATGGCTACCAGCCGGAATTCGACATCGGCGAGAACCAGACCCTGTTCGGCGCCCTGCGCTATGACGCGGAGCGCCGCCCGCTCGAGGAGGTGATCCGCCCCACCTATTTTCCCGGTCTCGATCTTATCCCCGGCAATATCGAGTTGATGGAATATGAGCATGAAACGCCGCGCGCGATGCTGGCCCGGAAGAAGGGCGAAGGCTTCTTCTTCACCCGCATCGCCGAGGCGCTGGCGACGGTCGAGAGCCGCTACGATGTGGTGGTGATCGATTGCCCGCCCCAGCTCGGCTATCTCACGCTGTCGGCGCTCTGCGCGGCCACCAGCGTGCTGGTGACCGTCCATCCGCAGATGCTTGATGTGATGTCGATGTGCCAGTTCCTGCTCATGACCAGCCAGCTGATGTCCGCCCTCGCGGATGCCGGCGCCAGGATGAGCTATGACTGGATGCGGTATCTCGTGACGCGCTACGAGCCCGGCGACGGGCCGCAGAACCAGATGGTCTCCTTCATGCGCTCGATGTTCGGCGAATATGTGCTGAACTATCCCATGCTGAAGAGCACGGCCATCGCCGATGCCGGCATCACCAAGCAGACGCTCTACGAGGTGTCGCGCGAGCAATTCACGCGGCAGACCTATGACCGCGCGATCGAAGCCCTCGACCAGGTGAATGGCGAGATCGAGGGGCTGATCCGCTCGACCTGGAGGCGTGATTGATGGCACGGAAAAATCTGCTCGAAGGGTTGCTGGGCACGCCGGCCGATGAGCGGCAGGGCGAAAAGTTGCCGGCCGGCAACTTTTCCGGCGGGGCCGTTCCTCCGGGGCCCGCCCCCTCCCCTTCTCCGCCGCCGCTTTCGCAATCCGGGGCCATTGGCTCGGTCACGCGGTCCATCGAGGCCTTGAAGAACGAGGCGCAGGAAGCGCGCATGCTGCGCCAGCAGATGGAGGCCGGGCAGGCCGTGGTGGAGGTCGAGCCCTCGCGCATCGTCGCCTCGATGATCGCGGACCGCCTCGCGCAGGGTGGGGAAAGCCTGCGGGCGCTGGTGGAATCCATCCGCGAGAGCGGCCAGCAGGTGCCGGTGCTGCTCCGCCCGCATCCCGATGGGTCGGATCGCTATCAGGTCGCCTATGGCCACCGCCGCGTGCTCGCCGCGCGGGCCCTGGGGCGGCCGGTGCGGGCGGTGATCCGCCCGCTGAGCGATGCCGAACTCGTGGTTGCCCAGGGGCAGGAAAATTCGGCTCGCACGGATCTCTCCTTCATCGAGCGCTCGCTTTTCGCCACGCGCCTCGAGGATGCGGGCTTCGATCGGCCGGTGATCATGGCTGCGCTCGCCATCGACAAGACCGCGCTCTCCAAGCTCATCGGGGTGGCCCGGCGCGTGCCCGTGGATATCATCGAGGCGATCGGCCCGGCGCCGAAAGCGGGCCGCGACCGCTGGCTGCAACTGGCGGATCGCCTGCAGAACGAAAGCGATCATGAGCGCGCGCGCGGCCTTCTCGCCAGCCTTGCCGAGGCGGAAACGCCATCGGATGAGCGCTTTCAGCGGCTCTTCCTGCGGCTCTCGCAGGCGCCGGAGCCGAAGCCGGCCGAATGGATCGTGCCGCAGGTCGCGCGCGAGCGCGGCAAGGCCCTGGAGATCGAGGATGGCGAATTTCGCGCCTTTCTGCGCGCCCGCCTCGGCGATCTCTATCGCGAATTCCGCAACCGCTAACCGAGGGAGCAGGCGCGAAAAAGAAAAAGGCCCCCGACGTTTCCACCGGAAGCCTTCCTCATCTGTAGCAGGTTGAGAATCCCACTTCCGTGAATCGCTGTCAAGAGTCCCTGGCGGACAACTGCCATTTCGGTGGGCGCGTTTCTTTTGCCTGATTGAGGCAAGGACCATGACACAACAGGGATTGGTGACGACGCCCTTCGGGCGGCGAACGCTGTCGCTTGGCCTGATCGCCACGCAGCAGCAGGCGAGGGCGGTGGAACCCGAGAAGACCGTCCATAAATGGAAGATCTTCCAGGCCATCACCGAAGCCAAGGACAGGCTCGGCCTGCCGGATCGCGCGATTGCCGTGCTTTCCGCGCTGCTCTCGTTCCACCAGGAGACGATGCTGGTCGCGGGCGAGACGCCGATCGTCTTCCCCTCGAACGAGAAGCTCTGTGCTCGCGCCCATGGCATCGCGCCGGCGACACTGCGGCGGCATCTTGCGGCGCTCGTGGAAGCCGGCATCGTGATCCGACGCGACAGCCCCAACGGCAAGCGCTATGCGCGGCGCGGCATGGATGGCGAGGTGAGCCTCGCTTTCGGGTTCGAGCTCACACCGCTCATCGCCCGCGCCGAGGAATTCGAGGCGCTCGCGGCCGAAGTGCAGGCCGAGCGCCGCGCGCTGAGGCTCGCCCGCGAACGCATCACGCTCGCGCGCCGCGACATCACCAAGATGATCCTGCTCGGCATGGAGGAGGCGCTTCCGGGCGACTGGCAGGGCCTCCACGGGCAATATCTGGCGCTCGTCGGCCGTCTCAGGCGCTCCGCCAGCCTCGCCGATCTGGGGGCGATTGCGGCCGATCTCGAAGGCTTTTCCGCCGGGATCCTGAAGCATCTGGAACTCTTCACAAATTCCCCAAATTCAAGCGCCAATGAATCCCATTCCGGGCGCCACAAACAGAATTCAAAACCAGACCTTCACGAATCTGAACCTGCTTTCGAAAAAGACAGGAGCGACGAGCGCGAGGCTGATCCTGAGACCCATGGTTCGGCTCAAGCGGGGCAGGGGAGTGAAGAGGATCTGACCGTAAATGCGGCCACCCGTGTAAATCTCGGCACGCCGCTGCCGATGGTGCTGGAGGCCTGCCCGGATATCCGCGATTACATCCCCCGCCGGGAAGGGCAGGGGGCTTCACCGCCCAGCTGGTCCGAGTTCCTGAAGGCCGCGGAACTGGTGCGGGCCATGCTCGGGATTTCGCCCGATGCCTGGCGCGATGCGGTGGAAACCATGGGGCAGGCCGATGCCTCGATCGTCGTCGCGGCGATCCTGCAGAAGGGCGACGAGGTGCGCTTTCCCGGCGGCTATCTCCGCGCGCTCACCGAGAAGAAGCGCGAGGGGCAGTTCTCCGTCGGGCCCATCCTCATGGCGCTGATCGGCACCAAGCTGAAGGCGATGAAGGGCGTGAAGGGGATACCGCTATGACAGTTTTGGGGTCGGCAACAGATCGAAATGCTTGAACGGCTTGCACAACAGCGAGAGCAGTCAAAGGACCACCAGCGGGGGCATGAGGCGGGAGATTGAAGGTCGGAAAGCGGCCCGAATGCTGACTGGCGGTTCTCGGTCAATGGATGCGCGAAAGCTGCATTTGATTGGCCATGTGTGAAACGACACCTTTGGGGCCGTTTACCAACTGACCGGTCTCGGCAACATTCGGCAAGAAGCCGACATTGTACCCCAACAAAAAAGGCGACGCCGGAGCGCCGCCCTTATCTGGTGCAGACTGGCTGCTTGTTAACCGCCAGACCACGATCTCTGAAACCCATATGTTAGCGGTTCATGGATCGCGGTCAAGAGGCAGAACGGAGCGGCACTGCGCCGATTGCGAAGAGCGCGAGGCCTTTCAGAGATCGTGGCCCGGAGGCAACCAACTATCGCTCAGGGAAATCTATACTGTACTGTTTTTCTATCCATTTTAGTTGTGTGAGGCGAGACCCTTTTCAAGATCGGCCCAGAGAAAGTCATGCCCCAACTATCGTAAAAATTTATTCTTGACGCATCAACTGAGACGTGCGTTTTTAAGACGCTTACAACCTTTCAATGACTTTTTTTGATGGAGTTTTCTATGTCGAGGCTGCGCTTGCACTATCGCCTTGGTCTCGATCTGGGAACAAACTCATTGGGTTGGTGCGTTCTTGTTTTGGATAGGAACAACCAGCCTATTCGCATTCATTCTGCGGGCTCGCGCATTTTCAGCGATGGGCGCGATCCCAAATCCGGTGCTTCTCTCGCGAATGATCGCAGGGATGCCCGCGCCATGCGTCGGCGGCGGGATCGTTTTCTGCGCCGCCGAGCAGCCTTGCTCAAGCATCTCACCGCAGCCGGATTTTTTCCCGAGAGCGAAAGCGAGCGCAAGGCGCTTCAATCCCTTGATCCATTCGCCCTGCGCGCACGCGCGCTCGACGAGAAACTGGGGTTGCATGAAATCGGTCGCGCCTTCTTCCATCTCAACCAGCGGCGCGGATTTAAATCCAACCGCAGGGCGGACAATAAGGATGGCGAGGATGGCAAGATCGCCATCGGCATTGATCGCCTGCGCACCGCCATCGTGGAGACCGGCGCGCGGACCTTCGGCGAATTCCTGCACAAGCGTCGTATGAGTGCAGAGACCCAGAGCGCCGTTCCGCCGGTGCGAACGCGTTTGCGAGCCGAGAATGGTGAGGTCGCCAAGGGGGATGGTTATGACTTCTACCCTTCCCGCGCGCTGCTGGAGGAGGAATTCACGGATATCTGGGAGGCGCAGGCCGCGCACTACCCGGAAATCATGACAACGGAAGTCTACAATCGACTGTTCGAGGTGGTGTTCCACCAACGCCCGCTCAAGGCTCCGAGAGTCGGCCAATGCACACTGCTCGAAGGAGCGCGCCTTCCTAAAGCTCATCCCTTGTTCCAGAAGCGTCGCCTGCTGGAGGAGATCAATGCCCTACGGATTGTTCGTGTCGGGCAAGTGGCTGAAACGCTCACCAGGGAGCAGCGCGATCTTCTGTTCCTCAAACTCAAGGACCAGCGCAAATCCGCTTTCACCGCCCTGCGCAAGGAATTGAAACTGGAACGGCAGGCCCGCTTCAACAAGGAAAGCGAAAACCGGAAAGATCTCGCTGGCGACGAGGTCGCCGCCGAACTGGGCGCGAAGGGCCGCTTTGCCAATCGTTGGGCGCATTTCTCATGGCAGCAGCAATGGGAGATCATATCCCGCCTCCGCGCGGTGGAGAGCGAGCAGGATGAAGCCGCTTGCCTCCGGTGGCTAATGACAACCTTCGAGCTTGAGGAGGAGCGGGGGAGAGCCATCCTCGGAGCGCACCTGCCGCAGGGTTACGGGCGCTTCGGTCTCGAGGCTACCCAACGGTTAATCGAGGCGCTGGAGGCGGATGTTATCACCTATGACAAGGCGGTGATCGCTGCTGGGCTCGGCCACCACTCCGACTTCCCCACCGGCGAAGTGTTCGAGGACGACAGCGGCAATCCTGCACTGCCTTATTATGGGGTTGCGCTGGAACGCCACATTACGCCCGGCACCGCCGATCCCGACGACAAGGACGAGGCCAGCCGCGTCGGGCGCATTACGAATCCCACGGTGCATATCGGGCTTAACCAGTTGCGCCGCCTCGTCAATGCGCTGATCCGCGCCTATGGCAGGCCGGCACAAATCGCCCTCGAACTCGCGCGGGAGTTGAAACTCTCGGAGGACGAGAAGAAGGAGGTCAACGGACGCAACACGAAGAACCGGCGCGAGGCGGAGAAGCGTTCGGAAAAGCTGCGCGAACTCGGACAGGTGGACAACGGCGCCAATCGCGCCCTTCTGAAACTGTGGGAGGAACTCAACCCGGAGAATGCGCTGGATCGTCGCTGCGTTTATACGGGTCAGCAGATTTCCATCGAAATGTTGTTCTCATCTGCCGTGGAGATCGACCACATCCTGCCCTTTGATGCCACGCTGGACGATTCCAACGCCAACAAGATTATCTGTCTGCGCGAGGCCAACCGACTCAAACGCAAGCGTTCGCCCCACGAAGCATGGGGCCATACGGCGGAGTGGGAGGACATCGCGGCACGCGCTGCCCGACTGCCGCGGGAAAAGCGCTGGCGCTTCGAACCGGATGCGATGAAGCGCTTTGACGACCAAGGCGGATTTCTGGCGCGACATCTCGTCGACACGCAGTATCTAGCCAAGCGCGCGAGGGAATATCTCTCCACGCTGTACCCCAGCGAAGGCGAGGGCTCTAGCCATGTCTGGGTCTCGCCAGGTCGCCTGACTGAGATGGTGCGCCGCAAGCTGGGTCTGAATGATCTGTTGCCCGACCATAATTTTAGTGGCGGTGCCGATCAGCCCAAGAACCGGCTCGACCATCGCCACCACGCAATTGATGCCGCTGTGATTGGTATCGTTGACCGAGGTCTTCTGCAAAGGATCGCGTTTGCGTCAGGTAAGAATGGCGCGGAGGGTCGCGAGCGCATCCATGTTCCCCCGCCTTGGGAAGGCTTCCGCGACGAGTTGCGGAAGGTCGTGAACGCGATTGTAGTGAGCCACCGGGTCGATCACGGGACTGTTGCCAAGTCTGGCTTGCCGAACGGGCGCGACCAGACCGCCGCGCGGCTTCACAATGACACCGCATATGGTCTGACCGGCGAGAAAGATGCCAAAGGCGACGCGATTGTCGTGCACCGGGTGCCGCTGACTTCACTCAAGCCCGAACATTTCGACCCGGATTCGAGCGTCGTCGTGCGCGACCCGGACTTGCGCGATGCCTTGCGCCACTTCACCCAAGGAAAGGAGGGCAAGGAATACCTTCAGGCTCTCAACCGCTTTCCTGAACTGGGGCCATTGCAATTCCGCGGTGTCCGGCACATCCGCTTGGTCAAGCCCCTCAATGTCATCGAGATCCAGGATCGGAACGGCAAGCCCTACAAGGGCTACAAGGGGGACTCCAATTACCGTTACGATGTCTGGGAACTGCCTGACGGCAAATGGAAAGCTGAGGTTGTCTCCATGTTTGCTGCACATCAAAGCGGCTGGGTCTCAGACATCCGCAAGGTGTATCCTACGGCACGCAAGGTGCTCAGCTTGCAGCAGAACGATATGCTGGCCATTGAACGCACTGGCGAGCGCGAACTTGTGCGCGTCGTGAAGTTCTCCGAGAGTCAGCTCGCGGTGGCGCATCCCCATGAGAGCGGCAGCCTCAAAGCGCGGGACGCCGATAAGGAAGATCCCTTCAAATACATCTATCCCTCGCCAAGTGGCCTCAATAAGTGGCAGGCGCGTCAGGTCCGCATTGATGAGCTTGGGCGAGTGCTCGATCCTGGCTTTCCGCCCCGGAAGCCCAAAAGCACGACCATTACGGGCCAGACCTGAGTTGATAGTGGCGATATGGAGCGGATTGTCGATATCGCCACGGACGGTCGCCACCTTTCGGTTCTGCGCGGTTTTCTAGTTGTCACGGAGGATCGACAGGAGGTGGGCAGGATCCCGCTCGATGACATTGCCGCGGTCATCATCAACGCGCACGGGGTTACCTGGTCCGCTAACCTGGTTGTCGCGCTGGCGGAGCGCGGCGCGCCCGTTGTTTTTTGCGCGGCAAATCATGCGCCGGTCGCGCTGTGCTTGCCGCTTGAGGGCCACCACGCGCAAAACGCTCGTTTGCGCGCCCAGTGGGAAGCTGGCCGCCCTCTAACGAAACAGCTCTGGCGTCGCATCGTTATCGCCAAGATCCACTGGCAAGCCGCCGCACTCTCCGCGCACGGTCATGATCCTTCTGCCTTCGACCTGCTGGCCCGCACGGTGGGTTCAGGCGACCCTGAAAACATCGAGGCCCAGGCGGCGCGTCGATATTGGCCGATGCTGATGGGGGATACCTTCAGGCGGGACCGCTCTGCGGACGATATCAACGCCCTTCTGAACTATGGCTACACGGTTCTGCGTTCCCTTTGCGCCCGAGCTATCGTTGGGGCCGGGCTGCATCCTTCCATTGGTATCCATCACGCCAATCGCGGAAATGCCTTCGCATTGGCCGATGATCTGATCGAACCCTTTCGCCCGCTTGTGGATTCGCTCGCCCTTCGCCTGAAAGGCGCCGGCGTGGACACCGTGACACCACAAGCCAAACGAGCTTTCGCACGCCTGATTGCCCTCGACCTGCCGTCGTCGGAAGGCACCACCACCGTCAGCGGTGCGGCCTTACAATTTGCGCGCAGCCTATGTGACAGCTTCGAGAACGGACAAGCTTCCGCTCTTTCTCCGCCTAAGCCACCGTCAGCACTCGAATTTGCGGGGCTGGACGCTCTGATACCATGACAGCGACAAGGCTCAGTGGATTTCGGCTCATGTGGATTTTTGTGATGTTTGACCTGCCGGTGGGGAGCAAGGCTGAGTCCCGCGTCGCAACCAAGTTTCGTGAGTTTCTGCTGGACGAGGGCTTCGAGAAGAGCCAGTTTTCAGTCTACGCCCGCTTCTGCAATGGCAAGGAACAGTTTGAGGCCTATCTGCGCCGGATCGAAGGAAACCTGCCTTCGGATGGCGAGGTTCACATCCTTACATTTACGGACAAGCAGTATGAAAACATCATCCGATTCTCAGGCCAACGACGAAAACGCCCTCAGAAAAACCCGGATCAGCTTGCCTTGTTTTGACAAGAGCAATGGATTTTTTTGCTATCTGGAACGCCTCTATCGCGTTTCAGTTCAACGAGATAGAGGCGTATCCAGAATAGCGGTTCAGAGATCGCGGTCCAGCGGCAACATCGCCACGCGCTCCAGCTCTTGTGCAAGGAGAATAGCGGTTCAGAGATCGCGGTCCAGCGGCAACCCCTTCACGGACCGGGCGCGCAGCGCCACGAGAATAGCGGTTCAGAGATCGCGGTCCAGCGGCAACGCGCGGGCAAGTGCTCCGATGTGATCATGCAGAATAGCGGTTCAGAGATCGCGGTCCAGCGGCAACTTCGCCGCCGTCAGCGCGTTGGTAACGATGAGAATAGCGGTTCAGAGATCGCGGTCCAGCGGCAACCTGTGGGATGACTCGTAGGAGAAATATGACGCCGAACTGAACCGCCCCTGCCTTGCCTGAGGCGAAGAGGATCTCATCAATGGCGGCTTTCGGCATCTACACACAGCACCTTGAGTGTCCAAAACGGGGGCGCAATCCTGCCTATCAGGGGGCCGGAAGCGGTCTGACAAGTCAATGCTTGAACCAGCAACGAAGCAGCCATTTTAAATCTTGGGTCGTTGCGGCCGTTATGTGCCAGGATTCAACCCTGTGAGAAAGCGACGAGAAGCTAAAGGGCCGTGACCTACTCTAAGACTAGGTCTATTCAAGGGAAAGATCGCAATTTTCATGCATTTAGGACGATTGCTTCGCATCCCGATGGCGCAGGAAAACCCCTTGGCGGCCAGACACCATCGACCAAGATCGCCGTGGCCCAGGCATCGGCTTCCATGCAGGTCGGCGCAAGAACGGTGACTGAAGTCTGTTTCCCGGCAACAGGCGTTCCAGTTGCTGGGTCGATCGTGTGCGAGACCATCCGGCCGCCCACTTCCCGACATTGACGGTAACTGCCAGAAGTCGCCACGGCCATCTCGCCTATTTCGATGACGCCGGAAAGCTCTCGTTTTCCGATCACGGGACGCTCAAGGCCAATTGTCCACGGTGTGCCATCCGGCTTCGGGCCACCGGCTCGGACTTCGCCATCAATGCTGGCAAGCCAGTGGGAGAGGCCTTCGGCTTTCAGCACATCACCCAACTGATCGACGCCATACCCCTTCGCGATGCCCGATAGATCGAGGCTGAGGGGCCCATGCTTGAGCGCTCGATGCCGGGTCCTGTCCAGTTCGAGGGTCTCCCGGGTGACTGGCCTTGGTCCAGCGCCTCCCGAAGCGATTTTTTCTGCAAGTGGGCCGAAGCCCCATGCGCCGACTGCCGCACCAACGCCGATATCGAACGCACCCATCGATTGTGCTTCGATAGCCAGAGCGGTTTCGAGCACATGGATCAGGCTTTCCGGGAGTTCAACCCATTGATCGATCTGCGCCCGATTGAGCCGCGAGATATCCGAATCCGCCTTCCAGTTGGACATGACGGCATCGACATCCGTCACCGCCGCATGAAGCTCGCGACCAAGCGCCTGCACATCCATGGATGGTTCTGCATAGGCGATGACGGAATAGCGCGTTCCCATTGTCTGGCCATTCAGAGTGAGACGGACAAGCGATTTAGTAGACATCTTCAAGGAGCCTTCCGTTTTGGCGCAAGGTGGGAAGATCGAGGCCCATCGGGGCCAGTGCCTCGGCCAGTGCCAGGCGAACGCCTTCGGCCATGTTGCGCCCGCCGCAGATCAGGATCTGCCCGCCGGCAGCGACGGCCGCACGAAGTTCGGCAGCGTCACTTGTGATGAGATCCTGAACATATCCACCGCCGCGAATGCGCGAGAAGATCGTGCTGAGGCGCGTCAGTCGGCCGGTCTTATGCGCATTCTCGAGGTCCTTACGAAACAGGAAATCCGAATTCGGATCGCGGCCACCCCAATAAAGCCGAACCGGACGGCCCGGCCGGGCGTTCCGCACAAAGCCGACAAGCGGAGCAATGCCGGCCCCGGCTCCGATCAGGATCAGTGACGTGGCCTTCGCATCCGGCCGGAAAGCCGGGTTTGGGCGGATTGTGGCCGTGATGTCTTCGCCCGGCGAAAGGCCGCAGAGATAGCCTGAACAGATCCCGCCTGGCTGATGCCGCACGCAGATTTCCAGAATGCCACTGCACGAGGTGGACGCGATGGAATAGAAGCGCGGCCGGGGGTCAGAGGGCGGAGAAATCGCCACAAGGTCGCCCGGCTCGAAGCGCGGCATCCAGCCAAGGATGTGCTGGAGCGATGCGGGCAGCCACCGGAATCGCGGCACGATCTCGAAACGGAGAATGGCTGTAGGAGCCTGCACTTCAGCCCCGTAATCCTCGCGGTCGATCAAGCGATAGACCTGGCTGGCGGGACTCGCCTGGTCGAGCGTCAGTTGCAAGGGCAGATCGAGGCGAAAGGCCAGCTGTTCAACCCATCGCGAGACCGCTTCGGCCGATTGCCGGTCGATCCGTTCGGTGGGCATCGCGAGCTGGAATCCATGGGCCAGACAAGCCGCCTCGACCGTGTCGGCATAGCCGCAGAACCGGGGAAACTGCCGATCGCCGAAACCGACGATCATCACATCGGGCCGGGCACCCTGCCATCGGGCAAGGTTTTCGAGGAACTCGCTGGCCGAACCCGGTGCCTCGCCATCGCCCGCCGTTGCAGTAAGAATGATCATGTGGCCAGCGGGAGAACGGGTGGGCAGGCCGTTCATCTGCGCGAGGTGGACCCGGCGCCCAGAAGCCGCCAGCGCATGGTGCAGCGCCTTCGCGACGCGCATCGTGGAACCACCCTCGGAGCCAACAAGCAGCAGGATATCGGCCGTTTCGGAAGCCGCATTGGCGCGAATGCGGCCCGAGGCCAGACGCCGGCGCAGGCCGATTGTCAACCCGGTCAGCGCAAGCACGAGTCCGCCGGCCGAACTGATCGCCAGCAGAATGGCCAACCAGAGCATGCCCTCCGCCGTATGCAGGCGATAGGCGATATCCCGCACATGCCAGGCGAGGGAATAGCGATCCTCTCGCAGGACCTGCCCCGTCGCGGCATCGACGAAGCGGATGGCCGCATCCGTACGGATGATGATCGGGTCACTGGCATCCGCCGGATCAGGCAGAGTGATCTCGCGCAGATTGGCGAGCGAGAGCGTCTCCAGCCCATCCATTGCGCTGAGGGGACGCGGCGCTTCTCCGCTCGCGGTGACAAAGACATCCTCGGTTGCGCCATCCGGCAGGATTTCAAACCCGACCAGCGACATGTGCAGGCCTGTCACCGAGGAGAGGAGCATGCCGGCAACCGCGAAGCGCCCCAGTTCAAGGTGCCAGCGGCGGATGCCGTCGCCACGGAAAGGTCGGAGCAGGGCCAACCAGCCGCCGAACATGCGCTTCAGCATGAGAAGCCCGGACAGGCAGAGGAGCAACATCACGAAGGCGGCTCCACCGGCAACCAGCCGGCCACCATCCCCCGAAAGCCAGGCGCGATGCAGGTTCGTGATCATGCGCAAGGTTGGCGAGGCTGTGTCGGTGGCAGTCGGGATGCCGGTCTTCGGGTCCACAACAACCGAGCGCGGGCGGCCTTGGTCAAGATACGTCACGCGCACCCGTCCTGAAGGTGTTCGGGTGATCTTCTCGACACCGGGAATCTGCGTGGTGATCGTCTCGGCGAGAGCCGCCAGCGATATCGTCGCTTCAGCAACCCGTGGTGCCGTGGCCGCATCGAGAGCGGCCTGTCCTGCGATAATGGCGCCGGTGCCGGCCGTGACGGCGAGCACCAGCGCGAGAAACAGGCCGGGAAGAGCATGCCATTGGCGCAGCATCACGGCCTCCGTCACATCTCGATTGCGATGGATTTCACATAGCCGCGACCGGATGCAGGCTTGCCGATGCTGGCTTTATCGAGCGTGATCCGCGCATCGGCGGGGACATCGCTTTCCTTCTCCACCGCGCTGTCGACGCGGATTTCGAAGCCCGCATCGATCAGGGCATCGGCAATCTCGGCGCTGACGGTCAGGCTGCGGCCGGCACCGACGCTGGCACCCGTCGTGCCGTCGATGCGCCCGCCGGATTGGCGGAACCAGCCGGAGAGATGCTTGTGATACTTCGCCTTTCCACCCGCGACATGGATGGTCTGCTGGAGTTTGCCGGCCTTGTCCGTCACGTAGATCGCGAGATAAGCCCCATCACCGCCATAGGCATTCAGCGTTGTGGTGATGCGTACCGGGCGCGCTTCGGCAAGAACGGGCGCCAGAAACGGCAGGGTGAGGGCCAAGGCGAGAGTTGGTTTTTTCATGGGAGGTCTCCGGTCGGTGATGAACCGAAGACTCTCGCTTGAGACTGACACGCACCTGAAGCGTCGCGTGATTTTCGTTCAGCTTCGTGTCAGCGAAGCGGGAAGGCGAGACGGATCTCGACTCCGTTGCGCTTTGCCGGTGTTGCGGCGGTCAAAGTTCCGCCTAGCCCCATGGCAATCGCGGAGACGATAGCAAGGCCGAGGCCAGCACCTTCGGCAAGTGAGGTGCCACGCTCGAAACGCTGGCAAAGCCGCTGGAATTCCTCGATCGCGATGGATGGCCCGCCATTGGCGACAGAAAGCGCGCCGTCTTCGCCGAGCACCACAAGGATCGGCTCATCCGGCGGGCCATGCTTCAGGGCATTCTCGACCAAATTGCGCAAGGCGATCGCGTAGACATCAATATCGACATCCGAGAGGATGGGCTGCTCCGGCAGGTTGAGTTCAATGCGCCCAGCGTCGGGAGAATCAGCGAAAACCAGCGGAAAAATTGTGCGAAGGTCTGTTTCCGTCTTGCTTCTCAGGTTGCCGCCTTCGGCTTTGGCCAGTTGCAGCAGTTTTTCCGTGAGGCGCGCGAGCCGCAACAAGGCCGCCTCGATATCGGCAGCGCGCGCCCGATGGGCGGGATGGTCGAGATCGGCGATCAACCGCTGTGTCTGCGCCAGCGCGCCGGCCACGGGCGTTCGCAATTCATGCGCGGCATTGGCCGTGAGGCTCCGCTCCGTTTCCAGCGCACGCCGGAGGCGCTCGAGCAGGACATTGACAGCCCGCTCGACCGGCCGGATCTCGTTCGGCAAGCCGGCTGATTCAATTGGCGCCAGATTGCCCTCGCCGCGCGAAGCGATGACTGTCCCAAAGGTTGCGATCGGACGGACGCTGCGTGACACGAGCCAGATTGTCGCGCCAACCATGCCCGGCAGGAGCAGAAGCAGCGGCAGGGACAGCGCGACAAGACTCTGCCGAACCGTGCTCGCACGATGGCCCGGGCGCTCCATCGCGCTGACGAGGATGGACCCACTGACAGCGCTGGCCGTGTAGAAGCGGCCGCCGTTCCAGTTCCTGAAACCAGTCACAAGATCGGGCGGAAACAGCGCCGGATCCGCATCATGGGACTGGAGAAGCACGCGGCCGGAGCCATCACGGACGACATAGGTGATGTATTCCTCGTGCTTGCCAACATCGGGCAGGCGCTGTTCCACCGTGTCATCTGCTTCCCGCGCGAGAATATCCGCGTAAGCCAACGGCAGCACACGCTGCACCATTTCCTGCATGGCGCTGTCGAACACCTCGTCGATCTCGTGCCGGATGATGAGACCTGCCCCGGCCACAGCCATGAGCCAGCCAACGGCAATCGCCAGCCCGAGACCTACCAGGAGGCGGGTCTGGAGGCTGAAACCGACAACGGATGGGGTTGCGCGCATGAGGGCTTACCCCTCCCGCACCAGGCGATAGCCGAGGCCGCGTTCGGTCAGGATGCGATCATGCCCGATCTTCTTGCGCAGCCGCGCGACATAGACCTCGATCGTGTTGCTCTCGACCTCGGCATCGAGCGCATAAAGCCGCTCCTCGATGTCATTCTTGGAGACAACGCCCCTCGGCCTGCTGAGCAAGGCATCGAGCACCGCCCATTCGCGGGCGGTAATCGGCAAGGCACGACCGTTCCTGGTTGCCGAGCGCTCGGCCAGATGGATCTCGACATCTCCCAGCACAATCACCGTCGCAGGTTGGCCACTCGCTCGCCGCGTGACCGAGCCGATGCGGGCTGTGAGTTCGGCAAGCGCGAAGGGCTTGACGAGATAATCGTCTGCTCCGGCATTGAGCCCGGAAATCCGGTCGGAAAGCTGGTCGCGGGCCGTGAGGATGATCACGGGCGTTGCTTCGCCACCCGATCGAACACGCTTCAGGAAATCGAGCCCGCGCCCATCGGGCAACATAAGGTCGAGCAGGATGAGATTGTAGGTGGCAACCGCCCGGCAATCCTCGGCCTCGGCGAGTCGCATCACCCAGTCCACTGCATGCCCTTCGGCGAGCACATGGTCCCGCACCGCGGCCCCAAGCAGGGCATCATCCTCTATCAGCAGAACCCGCATGACGCCCCCTTCGAGCACCCGCCGCGAGTAATGCACCAAGCTGACTTCAATCTGAATACCATTCTTCGTGGAATTCAGGTGGGTGTCAGCTTCCGCAAGCATAGCCTCGTCAACACGAGGGCCATCTAATGCATGCGTTCCGATCGAAGATTTTTATGGCTAGCCTCATCGGGCTGGTCATCCCGGCGGCGGCCAGTCCCCGCTGCAAAGCTCCGCTGGAAAACTGGCAGCCGCGCGAGGCACTTGAAGAAAAGCTCAGAAACGAAGGCTGGAACGTCCGCCGCATCAAGACGGATGACGGATGCTACAAGGTGGAAGGCCTGCGTGCCGATGGCGTCCGCGTCAAGGCAACGTTCGAGCCCGACACCCTGACATTGATCCGCGAGAAGACGCGCGACGACTGATCTCTGCCCAGCCTTTGATCGCTTACCCCTGAGGAACGGAAGGGAAGACCCATGCACCCGCTTCATCGCGAGACTCATTTGGTGGCCCGGATCGGCTGGTTGCGGGCAGCCGTGCTCGGCGCCAATGACGGCATCATTTCCACCGCAAGCCTCGTGGCCGGCGTTGCTGCCGCAGCCAAATCTCCAAGCGAAATTCTCGTTGCGGGGGTCGCGGGTCTCGTCGCGGGGGCGATGTCAATGGCGGCGGGCGAATAGAGGGCATAGCGTTGGCTTCCCGCTAAACAACGCCAGCTGAGAACGGAAGAGCAACTTTCCTCGTCGACATGGCTACCGTCGGAGATTGAGGATGCCGAGTTCTTTCCACATCCATGAGAAATCATAACTCCCCATGGGATCGGCCGGGCCGGACCGCACAGCAGATTGGTTTTCGAGATATTTGAGCCATTCTGCGGTCTTTTCCCGGCCTTTGAGCGTTCTGGCGGCCTGTCGGGGTGTTTTATTGCCGAACATACCGACTGGTTGATCGAGCGTTTCGCGGTAGTGGCGGTCCATGTGGTCGTGAATGAGTTTGGCCATAATTTCCGGAGGAAGGTCAGGCGTCGCTGATGGGGTGGCCTGTTTGACCGGTCCCTCTGCCATCATCTGCTCGACGGTTCGGATTTGCGTGAGCGGCGCGCCAATAAGCGTGCCCAGCGCCTGCTGGAGCAGGGCCTTGCCTTCCTCTGCGCGGGCTGCGGAATTGGTTGAAAGATGCAGGGTGCGCGCTTTCAACTCGATATTGCCCAGAACGCGCAGACCGTTATCCATCATCGTGTCGAAGGATTGGGCTGCGGTGTTCTTCACTTTGGCACGTCCTCCGGGCTCGTTTTCAAGCCAGTTCCAGAATTTCGCATTCTCCTGGCGCATGCCGGGAATGGTGTTGAGGCGAGCGGCGATGTCTTTCTGTGTCACACTGGCGGTTAGCGGAAAGCGCGTATCGTGGAAGACAATCTCATCGCCTTCAGCGTTCGTGATCGTAGGGAGCGCGGTGCCTGCGGCCCTTTCGAGGGTGTCGAACAGCCATGCGAGCGTGAACAGGGATGCCGCCACCTGAAGCTCCTCGTCCTTGATGACCGGCAGTTTCCTCGCATTCTTCCGGCCGAACATCTGTCTGAGGCCATCAAACAAGGAGTCGGTGGCCTCTTGTGTGAAGGGCAGCAGACCGCCTGCGAAGATGTTCTTGCCGAGGACGGGGACGATCCGCGCCGCGATCCGGTCCCATTGCTTCAAAGTTCTGGTGGCGGTTCCCTCGCTGACGGGAATGAGGTCACCACCGCGAATGAGGTCTCGTGCCCTCAGCGATTTTCCCGGCACAATCTCGCTGACCTCGTAGAGGCTCATGACGGATGAGCGCAGCGCCTTCATGTAAGCTCTGGATTGCGCGGTTTCTTTCCAGCCCCGACGCCTGAGATATTCGTCAACAAGGTTGACGCCTTCGACCTCCTCGAACTCCTGGGTCAGGAAATCCTCGAAGGCGCAGCCCCAGAGCGTCATCGCCCAATCCTCGCCGATGATGCCGGCGAGGTCGTTGAACTCCAGCTCTCCCGCATCGAGAACCGGCCCGAAATGATCCGCCATGACCTCCTGGAAGCATGGGCGCCATTCGTCACGGGCGAGGAATTTCATCAGACCCTTGAGGTCATGGCTTGTCGGCATGGTGTTTTCCGTTTCTGCCTGTGTTCCGTAACGAGTTCAGTCTGGCCGTGAGATACCTAGCCTTCGCATTTCCCGGTAGAGGGTCGAGCGGCCCAAACCGAGCTGTCGGGCGGCCTCCGAGGGGGAGGTGCCGGCGGCAATGAGCGTCTTGGCGGCATCCACCTTGGCCTGATCGAGCGGCCGGCGGCCCGGGCGCTTTCCCTTTGCCCTTGCGGATGCGATGCCGTCACGCGTCCGCTCGGAGATGAGCCTTCGCTCGAAATGCGCGATGGCGCCGAAGACGTGAAAGACGAGTTCGCCGGCGGCCGACGAGGTATCGATCTTTTCCTCGAGGCTGAGCAGGGCGATGCCCCGCTCTTTCAGCATGGCGACGGTGGAGAGGAGTTCGGCGAGCGAACGTCCCAGCCGGTCGAGGCGGACGATGGCGAGCGTATCGCCCTTGCGGGCAAAGTCGAGCAGCGCGGTAAGCCCTGGCCGATCCATACTCTTGCCGGAGCGGATATCGGAGAAGACCCGGATAGCGCCGGCCTGTTCGAGGCGCAGGGTCTGGCCAGCAATGTCCTGATCTCCGGTCGAGACGCGCGCATAGCCCAGGATATCGCCCATCGTTTGCTGTCTCCCAACCGGCCGTTCCGTGGACATGGCAGCGCATGTGGTTCGTGCCTTGTCGAATCCGTCCATAAACCACGTCTCTTTATGCCTCGCCGTCCATAGCGCAGAACACCCTTTTGTGGACAGGCGAGGAGGCCGGAATGGACAGGAACCGACTGCTGACGGATGCCGAGCGCCGCAGGCTCGTTCATATCCCGCAGGACCGCGACGAACTGGTCCGGCTTTATACCGTTGAGGCCTCCGATCTCGACTTGATCGGGGAGCGGCGTGACGATGCCAACCGTCTTGGCGTTGCTATGCAACTCGCTCTGCTGCGTCATCCCGGTGTGACGCTCGCGGGCTGGCTTCAGGGTGGGTTTGCGGTTCCGGTCGAGCTGGTCTCGCACCTGGCCGAGGTTCTCGACCTTCCTGCACTGGCCTTCTCCGACTACGCGGCGCGGGCGCAAACCATGACAGACCATGCCCGCGATCTGGCACAAACCCTCGGGCTCCGGCTTGCTGGTCGCGGCGATATCCCGATGATGATCAACGCCGCAGCCGAAGCTGCGCGCGGCACGGATCGTGGGCTGCCGATCGCGACCGGGATCATTGCTTCCCTGCGCGCCAACCATATCCTGATGCCATCCCTGTCTACGATCGAGCGTGCGGGACTTGCTGGCCGGGCCCGCGCGCGCTAAGGCCGCCATGCAAGCGCTCGTCGTACCGCTCTCGGAAACACAATCTGCTGCCCTCGATGCCCTGATCGTCAGGGACAAGGCGCTCGGCATGTCGCGCCTGTCCTGGCTCAAGACCCTGCCCGATGCCGCCAGACCCGATCATATTGGTCTGTTGCTGGAGCGCCTGGCGTTCGTTCGGGAGCTCGATCTGCCAGCGGCAAGAGCCGCTACGGTGCATCCCGATCGGGCACGGCAGTTCGCCCGGGAAGCCCGCCTGTCGCCGGCCTATCTGATCGAGCGCTATACGCCGCTGCGCCGGCGGGCGATGCTGGTCGCCTATCTCACTGACGCAGAGGCCCAGCTTATCGACGCCGCTCTTGCGATGGTAGACAAGCTGATCGGCGGGTTGTTCACGCGTGCCAAGGCACGACAAGCAAGGAACTATGCCGGAACCGCCCGGGATGTAGCCCGGCTGATGGGCCTCTTCCAACGCACGATTGACGCTTTGGCAAGTGCAGTCGAAACCGATGCCGATCCGATCACTGCGCTCGACAGCAGCATCGGATGGGCGACCCTTTTGCGCGCCCGGCCCGAGATTGTCGCCATCACCGCTTCCACGGGAGAAGACCCTCTCGTTCTCGCTGCGGATCGGTAACAGACGTTGCGCAAGTTCGCGCCCGCTCTGATCGAGGCCCTGGAGTTCAGGGCGGGCAAGGGCGATTCCCGTACCCTCGCGGCTATCGCGACCCTGAGGACGCTCTACCGGTCCGGGCGTCGAGAGGTGCCGGCGGATGCACCGATGCCCTTCCGGAAGGAATGGCGCAAAATCGTTGTCCAGCCCGATGGGCGGATCAGCCGCCGGCTTTACGAAACGGCAGTCCTTGCGCATTTGCGCAACAAGCTGCGTTCGGGGGATGTCTATGTCGAGCGTTCCGCATCATACCGACGCTTCGACGCCTATCTGGCCTCCTCGGCGGCGGCGACATCCACCGCCGGAAGCCTCGGCTTACCGGGCACTCCGGAGCACTGGCTGGCTGAACGTGGTCAGGAACTCGACGACCGGCTGAAGCGCTTCGCGCGGCGTCTTGCACGAGGGCAGCTCGAGGGCGTCACGCTGATAGACGGGCGCCTGTCGATCTCCCCGATCCGAACAACGCCAATCCCGGAAGCGGAGCACCTCGCCCAGCGGCTCGACGCCATGATGCCGCGCATCCGCATCACGGAACTCCCGCATGAAGTCGCCCGGCAAACCGGGTTCCTCTCCGCCTTCACCAATCTGCGCACGGGCGCTTCCGCTCCCCGTGACAATGCGCTGCTGGCGGCGATCCTTGCCGATGCGACCAATCTCGGCCTTTCCCGCATGGCGGCTTCAAGCCAGGGCGTTACGCGCGATCAGCTGATCTGGACCCGGGATGCCTATATCCGCGAGGAAACCTATCGCGCTGCTCTGGCGATCCTCATCGACGCCCACCACAAATTGCCAATCGCGGCCGCGTGGGGCGAGGGAACCACCTCGAGTTCGGATGGACAGTTCTTTCGGGGCGGCAAGCGCGTGGCGCCAGGCGGCGAGATCAATGCCCGTTATGGCGTCGATCCCGGCTTCTCCTTCTATACCCATGTCTCCGATCGCCATGCCCCGTTCCACGTCACCGTGCTTTCGGCAGCCACGCATGAAGCGCCCTATGTGCTCGACGGGCTTCTGCATCATGGGGCATCGCTTTCCATCCACGAGCATTACACCGACACGGGCGGTGCGACCGATCATGTCTTCGCGCTCTGCGCGCTGCTCGGGTTCCGGTTCTGCCCGCGCCTGCGCGACTTCCCCGACCGCCGTCTTGCACCGCTGGAAAGCCCTTCGACCTATCCCGGTCTTCAAGCCCTGCTCGGCAAGCGCATCCGCGCCGATATCATCGCCACGCACTGGGACGATATCCTCCGTCTCGTTGCCTCGCTCCGCTCGGGCCACGCCATGCCCTCCGCGATGCTCAGAAAACTTGCGGCCTTCGAGAGAAAGAACCAGATCGACGTCGCCCTTCAGGAAATCGGCAAGATCGAGCGCACCTTGTTCATGCTCGACTGGTTAGAGAATCCCTCATTGCGTCGGCGTTGTCAGGCCGGGTTGAACAAGAGCGAGCAACGCCAAGCCCTGACCCAGGCCATCTGCACATTCCGGCAGGGGCGGATCATCGACCGCAGCCATGAGGCGCAGCTCTATCGGGCATCCGGCCTCAATCTCGTGATTGCGGCGATCGTCTACTGGAATGCCACGTACATGAGCGACGCTCTGGCCCATCTCGCCGCCACCGGCCAAGCCGCGCCCAACCACCTGGTCGCCCATACCTCGCCGGTCGGGTGGGAGCATATCGCTTTCTCTGGCGACTTCCTCTGGGATCGCGCGGCGCAGACAACGGCGCGCAAGGCTCTCATCCTGCCCGCCACCTACACTGCCGCCTGAGCAATGTTCCCCTCACGTTCACCCCTCGCGTTGTTTAGCGAGAAACCAACGCTATGCCCTCTCAATGGCCGAAGTGTCGGGTTGGACACATCTACGAACAGGTGCGAAACAAAGCGGCCTTCTGATCCGCACAGGTTCACGCTCGATCCGATCCACCACATGCCGGGACTGAACACCTAGCGACGTGGCGAATGGTGACGCCGATCGCAGTGGCACCTTCCGTGGCCGAATGCGTGCCCTTATGGCTGGGGTTACAGGCCGGGTGCCTCGTTTGGATCGAAGGCGGTGAAAGCTGCAGCAACCAAGCCGGTCGCGGCTCGATCAGCCGCGACGGTGGCGTCGATTCCGCCAACATCGGGTTTGTGAAAGGAAAGAGGCTAAAAGCGTGGAAGCCTACAGCAGCCTCCCTTCGGCGTCGAAGAACGGATAAGGCCCTTCAAAAGTGCCGACAGGCACGAGATGGGTTGTCAGCACTGCATCTCCGGGTTGCCAGACATGAAGGTGGAAGGCCGGTGGTTCAATGATAAAGGACGGCACGAGGGCTTGGCCGAGATCGAGCGCCACGGCATGGTTGGGAGCCGGACAGATGCTGGTCATCCGACTCGCAAAGCAGGTCGTGATCGCGCGGTGAACATGCCCGGCTGCCACGAGACAGACATCCGGATGGCGCAGGACAATCGCGCGAAGTGCCTCGGCGTTCCGCAATCCCTGCCGATCCATATGCCAGATCCCGGATCGGAACGGCGGGTGGTGCAAGAACAGCAGCGCCGGTCTCCCCGCGTTTTGCGTGAGCGTCGCTTCAAGCCAAGCAAGGGTTGAAGCGCTGAGATGCCCAAAAGGCTCTCCCGGTACAGAACTGTCGAGCAGCAGGACATCGAGCGGACCCACAGCGTGAAAATGGTTCAATTCCTCGCCGGACGCGAAAGCCTGCTCGGGAAAGGCTTCACGCGCCGCTTGACGATCATCGTGATTGCCGGCCGTGAGCGCAAACGGCAATTCCAGAGCGACAAGCAATTCCTTGAGGTGCGCATATTCCGCAGCACTTCCGCCATCGACCAGATCGCCGCTGATGACGACGAGATCAGGGCGCGGCCGCAATGCATTCAGGGTCTGGATCAGGCGGATCAGGGCCGCAGCCGTATCGACCTTGCCATAAGCGAGTTCCCCGGGCGGCTTGATGTGAAGATCACTGATCTGTGCAATCAGGACAGGCTTGGTTTCGTTCATGGTCCGCCGATCTCCGGGGGAATCACGACAACCGCACCGGCGGCGGGCTCAAGACCAACCAGTTCGCCGATCGCGATGGGATGATCGTTGCCGGCTTCGATCGTGATCGGCTGGGTTGCGGCACCGGTCACGATCACTCGCTGCCGATCACCCAGGAACGAAACCGCATCGACGCGGCCTCGCCAGCCAGCGCCTTGCGGTGTGGTCAAGCGAATGGATTCGGGGCGAAGCATCACGGTCAGCGGATCATGGCCATAATCATGCATCCCTTCTAGCGGCAGCGTTCCCCCGTCGATCTGCAAGCCACCGTCCTGAACAGTTCCGGTCAGAACATTGGCCGCGCCAACAAATTCGGCGACGAAGCGGCTTGCCGGCCGGAAGTAGATGTCCCGCGGAGCCCCGACCTGAGCGATCGCACCCTGCCGCATGACGACGATGCGATCGCCGAGTGTCATGGCCTCCGCCTGATCGTGAGTCACGTAGATGCTCGTGATCCCGAGTGATCGGAGCAACTGATCGAGTTCACCACGCAATCGCTCGCGCAAGGCCGCATCCAGCGCGGTCAGAGGCTCATCAAGGAGCAACACGCGCGGGCGAATGGCAACGGCACGGGCCAAGGCAACCCGTTGCCGCTGGCCGCCGGAGAGCTGGTCGATGGCGCGGTCCGCCAAGGCTTCGATCCCGCAAAGCGCGAGCATTTCACTCACACGCCTCGCGCGTTCGGCCGGAGCCACTTTCCGGACCTTGAGCCCGTAACCGATGTTGTCGGCGACACTCATGTTGGGGAAAAGCGCGTAGGACTGGAAGACCATCCCCACATTGCGATCCTCGATCTCGGTTCGTGTCACATCCTCATCATCGAAGCGAAGGCTCCCACCGGGATCGGGCATTTCGAGCCCGGCAATCAGGCGGAGGCATGTGGTCTTGCCGCAGCCGGAGGGACCCAGAAACACCAGCGTTTCGCCACGTGCGACGGTGAGGTCGGTTGGCTTGAGCGCCTGCACCCCGCCGGGATAGGTCTTTGCAATCCTCCGCAATTCGATGCTGACCCCTGCAGTCATGGCGTGGCTTCCTTCCCGGCATTGGCACGGGCCGCGATCTGCATGGCAATCAGCAGCGGCATGATCATGATGAAAAAGACGAGCGTGTAAGCCGATGCAATCTCGAGACGCATGGAGGCATAAGAATCAGCCAGCCCGACGGGCAATGTCTTGGTGAGCGGCGTATGCAGCATCCATGTGAGGTTGAATTCGCCGATGGACAGCGTCACCACCATCAGCGCCCCCGCGAGGATGCCCGGCATGGCCGCCGGAACAACGATGTCGATGAAGCGCCGCAGAGGCCGGGCACCGAGGGAACCCGCCCCTTCTTCCAGGGTCCGGATGTCGACCGCCGACAACGTGGCCGCCACGGCCCTGACCATGAATGGCAGCGTGAACACCACATGCCCGGCGACAATGAACATTGATGACCGGCGGAACTCCATGAAGCCGCCATAGAGTTGCAACATCGCCAGCGCGACGGCGAGGCCGGGCACGGCGAGCGGCAACGTCATGATCTCGTCGAGGATACGCGTGAAGCGCGAGGGATACACGACAAAGGAATAGGCCGTCGGCACGCCGATCAGCAGAGTGACCAGCAGGGTCAGCAACGCGATCAGGATCGAACGCCAGATCGTGTCCGAATAGAGCCGCCAGACCTCGATGATCCATTCGGTCGTCAGCCCCGATGACACGCCGCGCGCATAGACGCGGGTGACACCGGCCAGCATCGACATCAAAGCAGGAACGACCAGGAACGTGGCCGTCAGCAATGTGAGGGAAAGCGCGAGGAGAAACGGCAGCCGGTGACGCATGGATTTACCCCGCCGCCGCAACATTGGAGCCGCCATTGAGGCGAGCCAGCGCCAGAATCGCCCAGGCGACCAAACCGAGCATGACCGACAATGCGGCGGCCATCGCTATATTCGCGCTTTCGGTGAACTCCTGATAGATGACCATCGGCAACACATCGATCCGGGTGGCCAGCGTGAACGCTGTTCCGAATGCCCCCATCGCGGTTGCAAAGCAGATCGAGCCCGCCGCGACAAAGGCCGGAGCGAGCGCCGGCAGCACGATGTCACGCTGAACCGCCCACGGCCCCGCACCCAGCGAGCGCGCAGCCTCGATCAGCCGGCCGTCGAGTTTCTCGGCGACCCCCATCACCGTCAACAGCACGCGCGGAGTCGAAAAATAAAGGTAGCCCATGAAAAGTCCGACCATCGAATAGGCGAAGACCAGCCGATCGCCGCCCAGGGCCAGGCTGATGCTCGCGAAAACGCCCAGCCGGCCGGCGAGCATGATGACCATGAACCCGACCACCACCCCGGGAAAGGCCAGCGGAAAGGTCAGGCATGCCACCAGAAACCCGCGACCGGGAAATCGATTGCGGGCCAGAAACACGCCGGAAATGCCGCCGATGACCAGGGTTGTCGCCGTCACCCCCAGAGAGAGGAGCACGGTCGAGATCATCGCAGAACGATAGCGTTCCGTCGTGAGCACGGCAAGATAGCGCCAGAGCCCGGCCTCCCCGTCGCTCCCCCGGGCCGCACCGATGAAGAGCAGCATGACGGCCGGAATGACAAAAAAGGCCGTTACGACCAGCAGGGTCGGAAGAAGACAGGTGATTGCAAAGAGCTTTCGTGAGCGCATCGGGTGTCACACAGCATGACCAGCGGCCACGAAAGGCCGCTGGCATACAAGGGTGCAAGGCTCAATCAACGGACTTCCGCCACATAGCGATCGGAGAAACCCTTCTGCATTGTCTCCATGAGGCCCCAGTCCACATCGCGGGCGCGGGCATATTCCGATGCCGGCAAGAAGCGCGCGGCCACATCCGGTTTCATCTGGATCGGGCGCGCGGGGCGCAGATAGGCATTGGTCCAGATCGCCTGTCCTTCATCGGACAGGATGAAATCGAGAACTTTTCTGGCATTGGCCTCGTTCTTGGCGCCCTTTGCCATGCCGATGACATACGGGAAAGAGACGCTGCCTTCGCAGGGGATCACGAATTCAAATTTGCCCTTCTCGGTATATTTGGCGCGATAGGCATTGAAGTCATAATCAAACAGGATTGGAATTTCGCCAGAAACGACCCGCGCATAGGATGTCTGTTGCGGGATGATCGGCTGGTTCTTGGCCAAATCCTTGAAGAAATTGATCGCGGGGTCGAAATTCTGCGCTGTCCCACCAAGAGCGAGATTGACCGCAACGGCTCCGACATAACCAACGGCAGCCGAGGCCGGATTGAGATAGCCGACCATGCCCCGATAATCGGGCTTTACCAGGTCACGCCAGCAGGCGGGAATGGGCTTCCCACCCAGGGCCTCGACATTCACGAACAGGCCGAGCGTGCCGGAATGGATGGTGTGCCAATGACCATCCGCGTCCTTTAGGCCGGCCGGAACTTCATCCCACCGCGCCGGCTTGTAGGGCTGGAGCACGCCTTCCGCTTTCGCCTTGATGCCGAAGGTCGCGCCGAAATAGGCGATATCGGCCACAGGATTGCTGCGCTCAGCGATCAGCTGCGCCAGGGCCTGGCCCGAGTTCTTGTTGTCATGCGGCATGGTCAGGTTCAAGCGGTCCTTGACCGCCTTGATCATGGAGGCCCAATCCGCCCATTGCGGCGGGCAATTGTAGCAGATCACATCTGCCGCTCTTGCCGGTTCGGCGATGGGACTGATCAGGGCCGCAGCCGTGGCGACGGCAAAAATGGTCTTCCTCATCACGCAGTCTCCTGTTTGTTGTTGTATGGGTGAAGCTGTTTCACTGGTCGGATCGGGCCAACAATCAGCGGTGCCGGCCCGAGACTTCCTCCGTGGTGAATCTCGAAATCGAGGAAATGCTCTGCACCGGGGTCATCAACTGGAGTGTTCCTGATGGCGTTAAGCAGCTGCTCACAGGCCCGCTCCCCCATCGCTCGAGCCGGCTGCGCCACGGTGCACAAGGTCGGCTCGACCATCTGGCCAAGATCAATGCCATCAAAGCCGACGACCGACATGTCATCCGGCACACGGGCTCCGAAGCGCTTCAAGGCGCCGATCACGCCGAGTGCGAGCACGTCATTGGAACAGAAAAGGGCGGTGGGCCGGTTATCGTCGCTAAGCAGGGGAAGCAGAGCGGCATCCGGCGTTGTGTCAAGAAAATCGAGTTCCAACGGCAAGGGGGGCTTCAGTCCGGCCTGAGCCAAAGCCGCCGCATAGCCGCGGTAGCGCAGGCGGGACCGATCGGAAGCCGCAAACTGGCCGGCCAGAAACGCAACCCGCCGATGCCCTCTGGACAGGATGGTTTCTGTCATCGCTCGCGCGGCTGCAATGTTGTCGACCGTCACAGCCAGACGATCGGGCTGATCCGCTGGATTGAAGAGCAGAACATTCGGCTTGCCCGCCGCGTCGATAGTCGCGAGCGCGGGGCTGGAAAAACTGTCGCACACCGTCAGCGCGAGACCATCCACGGATTGTCCGAGGAAGGTCTCGACGGCTGCAGCCTCGATCGCCGGATCGTAATCGCTCGTGGCGATTAGAACGTGATAGCCAGCTAGCCGCGCGGCGAGTTGGAAGCCGCTGACGGACAGCGCGAAAACCGGATTCGTGAGGCTCGGCACCACGATTCCGAGTGTCCGCGTGGCCTGTCGCTTGAGGCTCCTTCCGATCTCGGAAGGACGGTATCCAGTCTGGAAGATCGCAGCTTCGATCCGGGCGCGAGCCTCGACAGAAATCGGTGCCGCGCCGTTCACATAGCGGCTGACGGTCGCGATCGAACATCGGGCAAGATCGGCAACATCCTTGATATTCGCCATGACAACCGCCTCCCGATGCGCAGAAAAGCACGAGATGTAAACGTTTACAAGGCACCTTCTAGCAATGAATCATGACAGTCAGACGACATATTGCCCGCGAGCGGAAATTTCCCAATGAACGTTGTGGCGTGCGCACCCCTTTTTCCGAAATAATCGCGGTGCGGACGGCATTTCATACGGTTCGAAAAAGGGGCCTGCCTTAGCGCAGGGGGATGTCTTCTGCGAGGCTCCCACCGGAGCGCGCACGCGTGGCCAGAGAAGCACGTGATCAGACGTCCCAAAACAGGAAGGCCCGCCATTAGGTGGGTTGGCAACGACAGGAACGACCGCTTTGGGGGCGCGAAGCGGCCGATCGCTGAAAGACGATAGCGCCAACTTTGGTTCCGCAAGGGTAGGGGGTGCATGGTGACTCTTGAGGGCGTTCCATTAATGTAGTAACGTGCCTACATCAATGGAGTGGCATGATGCCGACCACAATGAGCAGTCGCGAGTTTAATCAGGATGCGAGCCGGGCCAAACGCGCCGCGAAAGCCGGGCCGGTGTTCATCATGGACCGCGGCCAGCCGCAGCACGTGCTGCTGAGCATCGAGGAATATCAGCGTTTGGTTGGTGGGCGACGCATCGTCGATGTGCTCGCGATGACGGCACCTGAAACGATTGAATTTGATCCGCCCAAGGCTGTCATTGTGACGCGCCCTGCCGATCTTGACTGATGTTTCTGCTCGATACGAATGTCATCTCGGAGCTGCGCAAAGCCCGCACGGCTGATTCGAGAGTTGTCGCCTGGGCGAACAACGTTGAGGCCAGCTTGCTTTTCATCTCGGCAATCACTGTGCTCGAACTCGAGCAAGGCGTTTTGCTGGTCGAACGTCGAGATCCCAAGCAAGGCATGGCACTGCGCGCCTGGCTTGATGGTCAGGTGATGCCGGAGTTCTCCCGACGGATCTTGCCGATCGACTCCGATGTCGCGCGGCGTTGCGCGGGCTTGCATGTTCCGGATCCGAGATCCGAACGCGATGCTATGATCGCAGCCACAGCGCTTATTCACGGCCTGACCATTGTAACCCGCAATGTCGTGGATTTTGACAAGACGGGCGTCCGGCTCATCAATCCATGGGCTTGATCGGCATACTAATCGAAAATCCTAATTATTTCAATAATTTAGTTCCATAACTATCCTTATGCGAATCAGGTTCAAGGCTATATCGTGGCACCTTCTGCGCGCGCCATTTGCCCGACCCATCGAAAGGTAACTCCGTTTACTGCTGCCCGCGGGCTTCAATGTACGGCATCAAGAACGCCCGCAGATCGCCGACGATATCCGAGAGTGTTCCAGGCTCTTGGCCGATATCTTGGCAGAACGCACGCCATTGCCGCTGTTTCTGGAGGTCTTCCGAAAACGAGGTCGTAAGCGCCCAGGGCGTTTCGGTTGGGATTGGCGTTTTGCGTCGTTCAAACGTTGCCTTGATCGCAGCTGAGATGCGGACGGGATCGAAGGTCAGAGACCTCGAGAGAATCCAGATGTCGTAGAAATCCTTCATGCGGCTGTTGGCTTGGCCCAGCATCACCATAGCCTGGAACTTCTCAGCGATGACTGTTTCGGGAGCATAGGCCTTGAGACGCGGTTTAGGCAGATCGAGCAGCGTTGGATAGTCGAGTACCTCGATGCCCGGCTCGGTGGCATCACCGAAGCCAATGTCGATCGTGACCGCGATGCGAGCGCCAGCGATTGTTGCCGTTGTTCGCAGCCGCACCCCGCCATATTCCAGCTCCTCCCGGATATGGTCGATGCGCAGGCCTGCAATGTCGAAGGTGATGCCGTCATCGAGATCCGTCGCGAGGATCTTGCGAAACGCTTCCAGCATGCGCTGTGGGTCAGGATCGCCATAGCCGAGAAGATCAAGATCGCGGGTCGGCCTGTGCGGATTTTCAAGCCATGTGATGAGGAGAAGTGCGCCCTTCAGGACGAACCGCTCCGAAAATTCGGATTGCGCAAGACGATAGAGAAGCCGCTCCAGCGCGAAACGCGTCAGGACAAGATCGAAGGTCTGTCCGTTGGATTTCGAAAGCGCGAGCAGTTTTGCCCTGACCGAGGTACCGATGTTTTTGACCTCTTTAGCCATTGGCGGTCAGTGCCTCGACATAGGGGAGAATGGTTTTCGCTGCCCTGCCCCGTTCAGCTTCAGCCATGATCTCGGCAGGTGTCGCTTTACGTTGGCGCAGTGTTTCCTGAAGCCCTTCGATCGCGACGCTGCTCCCGACCAGCCGCTTGTTGCGGAAGCAATCGGCAATGGTCTTGGCGATTCCGAAGACTCGAACCGGAACGCCTTCAATCATATGTGTCTCGAACCCGTGATCCAGATAGGGATCGGCAAACCGCACTCCCCGAATGACTGGATGTCCACTTCGTGGGAACCATTCTGACTTGCTGAATGCCATCCAGATGGAGCGCGGCATCTGAACCGTCAGGCCATGGAACGCAAGGGCCGAGGTGAGGCAGATGATGCCCTTCGGTGCGCGTTTAGTGGCCGCGGCTAGACTGTGCTCTGCGACGAGATCAGCGTCGACCTTCTGATAGATGCCACGCGCTAGACGAAGGATCTCGCCGGCGCACTCCATTCGGCTGAGCGTCGCGCCGGTAACGCCCTTGGCACGCATCTCCCCCATCCGCGCAATACCGTGCTGTGCGAGGTGGTCATGAACGATTTGGCGTTGGGATTTGGACACAGGCATTGATATTAAAACACCCATCAAAAGATGAAAGTGAGCGAATATGTATCACAATTCAAAGAGGGGTGCCACATCCCTCGACCACGTTATCGCCGACACTCTCTGTCTCTATATCATGCAATATATTGTTTGTTATGTATTGATAAGGTACCGTTTTGGCCTGCTGCCGGTTTTGTAGACGCGCGGTTAAGCTAATCCCACCTTCCGCTCGAACTCAATCGGACTGACGTAGCCGATGGTCGAGTGCCTGCGGACGGCGTTGTAGAACCTCTCGATGTAGTCGA
>JADCBP010000001.1 GCA_020253445.1 Methylobacterium sp. | reverse complement strand
GACGACGCGCGACCAACCGTCATAGCGAAGCTCAAGGCATTTGCCTTGTCTGAGAGCGTCACACGCGACTGATGCCCACATCCAAATCCCTCCGTCCGGCGATTATCGGAGGTTGCATCATGCCCGATTCGGTTGTGGTGCTGGAAGTATATAATCGCCAAAAATTAACCCTAACGAAGGGTAAAGGAACGGCTTTATCCCGCCGCAGCCCCCTTCGGACGCCTTGTTCGGGCTGAGGACAGGGGGGCGCATGGCAGAGGCCGATCAGGCCGCCTTGGTGATCACCGCGCAGATGTCATCGACCACGCGCGCGACCAGGTCGCGATCATCGCCCTCGGCCATCACGCGGATCACCGGCTCGGTGCCCGAAGGCCGGATCACGAGGCGACCGCCCTTGCCGAGGCTCGCGCGGATCGTCTCGATGGCCGCGGAAACGCCGGCATCCTTCAGCGGTTGTCCGCCGGTGGTCTTCACGTTCTTCAGGATCTGCGGCAGCGGCTCGAAGCGCCGGCAGACCTCGCTCACCGGGCGGCCTTCCTTCTGCACCACGGCCAGCACTTGAAGCGCCGCGATCAGGCCGTCGCCGGTGGTGGAGTAATCCGAGAGGATGATGTGGCCGGATTGCTCCCCGCCCACATTGAATCCATGCTCGCGCATGTGCTCCAGCACATAGCGGTCGCCGACGGTGGTGCGCGCGAGGCTGAGGCCCAGGCCTTCGAGATGCCGCTCGAGCCCGAGATTGGACATGATCGTGGCCACGAGGCCCGGCTTCGAGAGGCGTCCATCCTGGTGCCAGCTCTCTGTGATGACGGCCATCAGCTGGTCGCCATCCACCACATGGCCCTTCTCGTCCACGAGGATGACACGATCCGCATCGCCATCGAGCGCGATGCCGATATCGGCGCGCATCTCGCGCACCTTCTGCTGCAGCGCATGCGGAGCGGTGGAGCCGAGATCGCGGTTGATGTTGAAGCCATCGGGCTCGACACCCATCGGGATGACCTCTGCGCCCAGTTCCCAGAGGGCTTGCGGCGCGACCTTGTAGCCTGCGCCGTTTGCGCAATCGATCACGATGCGCAGCCCGTCCAGCTCCATGTTGCGGGGCAGGGTGCGTTTGGCGAATTCGATATAGCGCGCCTGCGCGTCATCAATGCGCCTTGCGCGGCCGATCTGCCCCGAGCCGGCGAGCCGGTTGGACAGATCGGCTTCGAGCAGTTCCTCGATCGCGAGTTCCACGACATCCGACAGCTTGTAGCCATCCGGGCCGAACAGCTTGATGCCGTTATCCTCGTAGGCATTGTGCGAGGCGGAGATCATCACGCCAATATCGCAGCGCATGGAACGCGTGAGCATGGCCATGCCGGGCGTGGGGATCGGGCCCGTGAGCATCACATCCATGCCGATGGAGGTGAAGCCAGCCACGAGCGCATATTCGATCATGTAGCCGGAGAGGCGCGTATCCTTGCCGATCAGCACGCGATGCCGGTGTTCGCCCCGCTTGAAGACGAGGCCTGCCGCCTGCCCGACCTTGAGGGCGAGTTCGGGCGTGATCTTGCCATTCGCCCGGCCACGAATGCCATCGGTGCCGAAATACTTGCGTGCCATGTGCGGTTTCCCCGTCGCCGGATGCCCGGCCCGGCCTTTTTTCAGTCTTCAGGCGTGCCCCAAGCGCGGCAGAGTTTCAAGTCGGCCACGCTGGCCTGCCCAAGGCAATGTTATCCGGAAGAGCTTGGCCCTCACCCTTGCGGGGCAGGCTCCATGCCCCCATCCGGCGCCTGCGGCTTGTGCTTGCCCGTGGAGGGCACGGCCGAACCGCGGGGGGTCTTGGGCTCGTCCGGGTCCTGCCGGTCGGGGCGCTTGCCCTTCATCAGGTCGCGGAGCTCGTCGCCCGTCAGGGTCTCGAACTCAAGCAGGGCCTGCGCCACTGCTTCGAAATCATCCTTGTTTTCCTTGATGATCTTGCGCGCCGTGGTCTCGCCGTCCTCGATGAGCTTGCGCACTTCCTGGTCGATCAGCTTCGCGGTTTCATCCGACATGTTGGTGGTCTGCGCGACCGAGTGGCCGAGGAAGACCTCCTGCTGGTTCGAGGCGTAGCGGACGCGGCCAAGCCTCTCGCTCATGCCCCATTCCATCACCATGGAGCGGGCCAGCTGTGTGGCCATCTGGATGTCGCCGGATGCGCCGCTCGTCACCTTTTCCGGGCCGAAGGTGGTGATTTCCGCCTCGCGGCCGCCGAACAGCATGGCGAGCCGGGCCACGGCCTTCTCGCGCGAGAAGGAGTAGCGGTCGCTTTCCGGCAGGGTCATCACCATGCCGAGCGCGCGGCCACGCGGGATGATCGTCGCCTTGTGGATCGGATCAAGGCCCGCGAGCTTCAGGGCGATGATCGCATGGCCCGCCTCGTGATAGGCGGTGAGCTTCTTCTCGTCCTCGGACATGGCCATGGATTTGCGCTCGGCGCCCATCATGACCTTGTCCTTCGCATCCTCGAATTCCTTCATGGTCACGAGGCGGCGATTGCGGCGGGCTGCCATCAGCGCGGCCTCGTTCACGAGGTTCATCAGGTCGGCGCCCGAAAAGCCGGGCGTGCCGCGCGCCAGCACGTGCAGGTCCACATCCGGGGCCAGCGGCACCTTGCGGGCATGCACCTTGAGGATCTTGTCGCGGCCATTCACATCCGGCAGCGGCACCACGATCTGCCGGTCGAAGCGGCCCGGGCGCAGAAGCGCGGGGTCGAGCACGTCCGGCCGGTTGGTGGCGGCGATGATGATGATGCCTTCATTGGCCTCGAAGCCGTCCATCTCCACAAGGAGCTGGTTCAGCGTCTGCTCGCGCTCGTCATTGCCGCCGCCGAGGCCGGCGCCGCGATGACGGCCGACCGCGTCGATTTCATCGATGAAGATGATGCAGGGCGCGTTCTTCTTGGCTTCCGCGAACATGTCGCGAACGCGGGATGCACCCACGCCGACAAACATTTCCACGAAATCCGAGCCGGAAATCGTGAAGAACGGCACATTTGCTTCCCCCGCGACCGCGCGGGCCGTGAGCGTCTTGCCGGTGCCAGGTGGGCCGACGAGCAGCACGCCGCGTGGAATGCGGCCCCCGAGACGCTGGAATTTCTGCGGGTCGCGCAGGAATTCCACGATTTCCTGCAGGTCTTCCTTCGCCTCGTCGATGCCCGCGACATCATCGAAGGTCACGCGGCCATGCGCCTCGGTGAGGAGGCGCGCGCGCGATTTTCCGAAGCCCATGGCCCGGCCGGCGCCGTTTTGCATCTGGCGGGACATGTAGATCCAGATCGCGATGAACGCGATGATCGGCAGCCAGTTCAGCAGGAAGCCGATATACCAGGGATTGTCGGCATTGGGCGAACGGAACGCCGTGGTCACGTTCTTCTCGCGCAGCTTCTCGATCAGGCGCGTATCCACCGGCCCCAGCGTCACGAAGCCCTGCTGCGTGTCGCGGAAAGTGCCCTGGATCTCGCCACCGGTCACGGTAATGCGCTCGACACGGCCCTTTTCCACCTCATCGAGGAAGGCCGAATAGGGCAGCTCCTGCCCCCCCTGCCGGCTCGCCGGGCTCTGGAAGACCGAGGCAAGGGCGAGGACGAGAAGGAGGATGATCGCCCACAGGGCGATGTTCCGGACATTGGGGTTCATCGGGCTCTGGCTTTCGCTCAATCCGCGTTCGTAGGGGCAGCTGCTCTCGCCATGCGGCAAAAGAGCGGACTTCGTATCACTCTATTTAGAAACGTCGGGCGCGATTGCCAAGGCACCGCGCGATTGCACCGCGTTTCCTTTATTCGATCCGCGGCGTGGCGGCGCCGAGCGCACTTCGATCAGCGCGTTGGCATGAGCCACCACGGCCCAGGCCAGCGTGGAGCGGAACGGCCGCTGGTCGCGGATCGCCATGCGCAGGTTGCGCATCAGCATTTCCAGCTTCGCAAGCGGGATTTGCGCATCCATGTTTTCGCGGCTGGCGATCGCGAACATCGAGCGGCGCAACATGCGCATCGCGATCTCGAACGGCTCGGTGCAGAAAGGTTCGGCCTTGAGGCGCATGGTGCCGCCATCGGGGGCATGGCGGATCACGCATGCATCCAGCATGCGCTCGACCACATGCTCGATCGCATCCTCGGTGCGACGCGCCCGGGCGGCCAGCTTGCCAAGGCGCTCCGGTGTCAGCCCCTCCTGGGCAAGAACGGGCATCAGGGCGCGCAGGCGAACCCGCTTGTAGCGCCCGTCGCGATTGGAGGCGTCCTGCGCGAAATGCCAGCCATGCAGGTCGCAGGTCGCAAGCACGCGAGACTTCGGCACATCGAGGAACGGGCGCAGATGGCCGATATGGCCGCGCTTCACGTTGGGGCGCATGGCGCCAAGGCCGCCAAGGCCGGTGCCGCTCGCCATGCGCATCAGAACGGTTTCCGCCTGGTCGTCTAGCGTGTGAGCGGTCACGATATGGCTCGCCTCGATGGCGCGGGCATGGCCGAGCAGCAGCGCATAACGCCCCTTGCGGGCGGCCTCCTGGCTGAAGGGTGCTGCCGGACGATCTGCCCAGGGAAGCGTGCAATGCGGGATCTTCAATTCCTTGCAGAGGCCGGCAACCATCTTCGCCTCCTCGGCCGCCTCGGGCCTCAGCCGATGGTCAACGGTCGCGACAGCCAGCGGCGGGAGATAGGCCCGGACAGCCGCCGCGAGGCAGAGCATAGCGATGGAATCCGGCCCGCCGGAAACCGCGAGCAGCAAGCCTTTGGTCTCGTCATTGCCCAGAGCGCCGAAAAAGAGGGCCAGCGCCTCTTCGGGAGTCAGCGGAAGGATGTCGGGAGGCGGCTCGTCATCCTTGTCCGGCGGCATTCTCAGCATTGCGCGCGCACCTTTTCCCGCTCGACGGCTGCCCGAATGGCAGCAGAGGCATCCGGGTATTTGACAGGTAACTGGTTAAAGGTCCCGCAAGCCTCAGATTTCGCCCCGAGGCCACGCAAGGCGATACCGAGTTTTAGCATTGCTTCCGGCGCACGGCCCGCCTTCGGGAATTTCGTCGTGACATTCAGATATTGCTCGGCCGCCTCGCGATAGCGGGTGCGAAAGAGATAGCTCTCGCCGAGGAGGAACGTCGCATCCGCCGTGCGGCGATCGCGCGGGTGGGCGCGAAGGAATTCGCGGAAAGCGCCTTCCGCCTCGGCATGGCTGCCTTGTTCGAGCAAGGCGCGAGCGGCCTCGAAATCAACGCGCGGATCGCCCGACGCGCCGGTGACGGGCTGGGGCGCGACCGCAGCGCGCGGATTGCGTGTCACATCAAGCGGCGCACTGATATCGCCCGCGCCGGGCAGGCCCGGCGTGAGAGGGCGCGGCCCGCCCGGAGCGGCCGGGCTCGTTGCCGGATCGAAGGCATCCTGCCGGCGGCCTGCCGGCGGCGTGGCCGCCGGGCCGGGAGTCTCGGGCGCTGCCGCGCGGGGTAAATTGCCGCGGCCCTGTTCGAGGTCGCGGAAGCGCAGATCGGAATCGGCCTGCAGGCGCTTCAGTTGATCTTCCAGACGGCGCATCTGGAAGGACATCTCCTCGATCTGCCCATTGAGGCGACGGTTTTCGCTTTCCAGCCGATCGAGGCGCAGCAGCATCTCGGCGGCATCCTGCGCAAAAGCCGGAACGCCAAAGGCCCCCAGAAGGAGGCCCAGGCTCAGCGCGATCTTGCGAATCCACCACATCATGATGATCTGATCCTACCCGATTGCTGCCCGGCATTCACGCCGGGCACGGGGTGTCCGACGTGATCAACCGCCCGAAAGAACGGTTTGAACGCGGCGATTCTGCGACCAGCAGGAAATATCGTCGCAGGTCGCGACCGGGCGCTCCTTGCCATAGGAGATGGTGCGGATGCGCGACGCCGAAATGCCGCGGGCTACAAGATAGTTTTTCACGGCCTCGGCGCGCCGGGCGCCCAGCGCGAAATTGTATTCGCGAGTGCCGCGTTCATCGGCATGGCCCTCGAGCGTGAAGGAATAGCGCGTGTAGCGTTTGAGCCAGGAGGCCTGCCGCTCCAGAACGGCCTGACCCTGCGCGTTGATTTCGGAGGAATCGGTATCGAAGAATACCCGGTCGCCCACGGAGGCCGACTGGAACTCCGCCACCGAACCCGGAGTGCCGGCGCCACCGAGGCCCGCCGCATTCGGATCGGTCGTCGAGTTCGAGCCACAGGCCGCCACGAAGGCCGTCAGCGCCACCACCACGAAAACACGCGCGAGGCGCGAGAAATCCATTGTCATCCAAGTTACTCCATTGAGCGGCATCGCCGCGCGACTGGCCCGTGAGCGGCATCGCCGCGCGAGTGGCCCGCCCGAACCCTTCGCATTTTCGCGATTACCTAAAAGGCGCGCGGATTAACGAAAGCTTCTGTTTAGCCTAACGAAACACTTTCAGACGGGCTCAACCGGGCGACTTTGCGGCAGAAGGTGAACGAAGTGTTGATATTTCAACCTTACGTCACGCCGGCCGCATCGCGCCGCCGGGCAGAAGCGTGGCCTTGAGCGCCTCGCTCATCGGGCCGAACGCAGCGGCGACCAGGCGGGATCGGAGGCGAAATTCGGCGTGGGGATCGGAACATCCACCCGGCCCGTAATATCCACCATATGGAGCTTCGCGCCCGCGCCGCTCTCGCGGAAGAACACGATGTAGCGCCCGTTAGGCGCCCAGCTCGGCCCTTCATTGTGAAAGCCTTCCGTGAGGATGCGCTCGCCCGAGCCATCCGGCTTCATGATGCCGATGGCGAAATTTCCGCCGCGCTGCTTCGTAAAGGCGATCAGATCGCCTTTCGGTGACCAGACCGGCGTGGAATAGCGCCCCTCGCCGAAGGAGATGCGCCGCGCGCCGCCGCCATTCGCATCCATCACGTAGAGCTGCTGGCCGCCGCCCCGATCGCTTTCGAAGACGATCTGGCTGCCATCGGGTGAAAAGGAGGGCGAGGTGTCGATCGCGCCGCCCCCGGTCAGCGGGCGCAGGCTGCGCGATCCGAGATCGACCGCCACGATATTCGCCTGCCCGTTATTCTCGATCGACATCGCCAGCGTGCCGCCATTGGGCGCAAAACGCGGCGCGAAGCTCATCACGCCATCCTGCCCGATCACGTTGCGCTGGCCGGTGCCGAGATCCAGGACCTGCACGCGCGGGCGGCCATCGCCGAAGGCCATGAAGGCCACGCGATCGCCGCGCGGCGAATAGCGCGGGGTGACCAGCAGTTCCTCGCCCGAGGAGAGTGCCAGGAAATTCGCGCCGTCCTGATCCATGATGGCGAGGCGCTTCCGGCGCTTGTCCTTCGGGCCGGTCTCGTCGACGAAGACGATGCGGGTATCGAAGAAGCCGGTCTCGCCGGTGATGCGCTCGAACACGGCATCCGATGCGAGATGCCCGAGGCGCCGCCAGGCGGCGGCGTCCACGCCATGGCGCTGGCCGAGAATGGCCTTGCCGGTGGAGACCTCCCAGAGGCGATATTCCACAGCGAGCCGCCCGCCATCGCGCACCACGCGCCCGTTCAGCAACGCCTGCGCGCCAATGCCCTGCCAGGCGGCGAAATTCGGCGTCGCATCAAAAGCGATTTTCCGTTCGGGGAAGCGCGCGCGATCGAGCGGTTCGAACACGCCGGAACGCTTCAGATTGTTGGTGATGATGCCGGCAACCTGTGCGCCTTCTCCCGCCTCGCCCACAAAATCCACGATGGCGATCGGCATCGGCTTGAAATTGCGCGGGTTGATATCGATGCAGAGCGTGCCGGCATTGCAGCCCGCGCCCTGCGCGAACGCGCCGGCGCTGATCACCAGCGGCATGGTGAGACAGGCGAAAAGACCCGACACAATTCCAAGGGATCGGAAGCCCGGCGGGCGAAGAAGGCGAAGCGGGTTCAGCATGGTTTGGCTCGTTCACTGCATCTCGCTCGGGTCGAACCCGATGAGGAGCGATTTCCAGTCTTCATAGGTGGCCATGAAGCGCTCGGGGATCTTGAAGGGTGCGCAATTGCGCAGGGCGCGCATATTGGCTTCCGCATAGGGCATGTAGCCCGGCTCGTTCATGGGGTTGGTGAGCGTCGGGCCGGAGGTGATCGAACCGTCGCGGCCAAGCGCAAGCGCCACGATGGGCTTCGAACGCGGGATCGCCCCCGGCGGGATCGAGAGGCAGCGGTTCATCTGCTCCGTCAGCAGGCCGATCAGCTGCGAACGTTCCGAAGGCGACAGCCGCCTTCCGGTGGCGTTCTCGGTGCCAAGGCTTGCCTCCCGGCTTACCTGCGCGCCCGTGGCGCCGGTGGAGGAGGGCGCCTCGCGTGACGTGAGAAGCCGCTGGCGGATCGCGTCCTCCAGCCTTCTGGCCTCGGCGGCTTCCTTCTCGCGCTTCTCGCGATCCTCGCGCGTCCTGCGCTCTGCAGCGGCGCGTTCATCCGCGCGCTTCTTCTCTTCGGCCTTCCGGTTTTCCTCGGCCGTGCGCTGATCCTCGGCGGCCTTCGCCTCCTCGCGGCGCTTCTCCTCGATCTGCTTCTGCTCGAGGAGTTTCGCGAGATCCTCCTTTTTCGGCTCGGGCTTCGGATCGGGGCGCTTCGGCGGGGTCGGGAGCTCGGCCTTCTCGTCCTCCGGTTCTTCCGGCTGGGGCTTGGGCTCCGGTGGACGAGCGACGGGCTTCAGTTCGGGCGGGCGAACGGGCGGAGGCGGCAGCGCCGCCACCTGGCGCTGCGGCTCGGGTTTCGCCTCGGCTTTCGGCGGCTCGGCCTTCACCGGTTCGGCCGCGACATCCCTCTTCGCCTCGCCCGGCTCATTGTTCCGACGGATCTCGGAGACGCTTTCGGCGCGCGGCTGCGGCTCGGGCCGCTTCTCGCCCTTCTTTTCGCCCTTCATCATCTCGTTGAACTCACGTTCGGAGATGACATCCACCGCGACACCTTCCTGCGCGGGCGTGAAGGGCTTGGCGGAAGAGAACGCGGCCAGCCCCACGATCAGCATGGCGGCATGCCCTGCGACCGAGACGAACCCGCCCGGCTGGCGCCAGTCGAGAAGGCTTCTGAGGGTGTCGAGCTTCCGCGCCATGTCTTCGCGAAACCCTACCTGCGTTCCTGCGGCTGGTTGATGAGGGCCGTCTTCGCGTAGCCGCCCGCTTTCAGCGCCGCGAGAACCTCGGCCACGCGACCGTAATTCACCTGCGCCGCACCCCGGATATAGATGCGCTCGTCGAAGCCGTCCTTCGCGATCGCCTGGATCTCCGGGATGAGGCGCTCGATCGTCGTTTCCTTCTCCTGCAGGAACAGCCTGCCGCGTTCGTCGATCGTGACGGCAATCGGCTTCTGCTCGATGTTGAGCTGGGCCGCGCCGGTCTTCGGCAGATCCACCGGCACGCCGACCGTGAGCAGGGGTGCCGCGACCATGAAGATCACCAGCAGCACCAGCATCACGTCGATGAAGGGGATCATGTTGAGTTCGGCCATGGGAGCGGCCTTGCGCCCCTTGCGCCTCTTCCCTCCGGGCATGGACACGGAAGCCATCGCCCTTCCCCCTCAAGCCGCGCCGCGGTTCTGCACCGTGCCGGCGCGCTCGTCGATCTGGCGCGAGAGGATCGCGGAGAATTCATCCGCGAAGCTTTCGAGCCGGCCCTGGATCTTTCCGGCATCGCGCACGAACTTGTTGTAGAAGATATTGGCCGGAATGGCGGCGGCCAAGGCTATGGCAGTCGCGAAGAGCGCTTCCGCAATGCCCGGCGCGACAACCGCGAGCGAGGTGTTCTTCGAAGCGGCAATCGAGCGGAAAGTCGTCATGATGCCGAAGACCGTGCCGAAAAGGCCGATATAGGGCCCCACGGAGGCGATGGTCGCAAGCGCGAGCAGCTTCGATTCGAGCCTTTCCACCTCGCGGGCAATCGAGACATCGAGCACCTTGTCGATGCGGGTTTGCAGGCTTGCGAAACCGCGCCCCGAGCCCTCGAAGGCGCGGCGCCATTCGGTCATGGCCGCGATGAAGAGGGCGGCAAAACCGTCATTCGTCTTGTTCACGAGGCCGCGATAGAGTTCGTCAAGGCTCTGGCCGGACCAGAAACGGTCCTCGAATTCATCCATGCTTTTGGCCATGCTGCGCATGGCGATCGATTTGTTGATGATGATGGCCCAGGACCATACCGACGCTACGGCCAACCCGATCATCACCAGCTTCACGATGAAGTGAGCATGCATGAACAGGGCGACGAGCGAGAGATCCACTTGGGCTTCTGCGCCGGGCATTCCGTTATCCTTCCTTCGCGAACCGGCGAGGGCCCGGTTCCGCTTGGTCCGTTCAGGGGTCCATGCGCGCGGTTTGGGACCAAACTGGGGCAAGCACAGGGAAAGCTTCGCGCGGAAGGCCTTCCCGCCCGGCTCCCCTCATCCATCCCCGCTTATGGTTAAGGATTGGCTAGAAAATCAAGTCTCGAACGGAGATCCGCGCCGAATTTCCGGGGCTTGCCGCCAGCGAGATGCGCGATCTCCACCCGCGCCGAACAGAGAAGCGCCTCGCCGCGCAGCAGTTTCTGCATCATCACCAGGCTCGCGGCACCCACCTCCGCGACATGCGTCTCGACCGTGACGACGTCATCCATGCGGGCCGGCGAGCGGAAATCGATCTCCATCCGCCGCACCACGAAGAAGAACGGCCCGCCCTCCGCCTCGAACAGGGCGCGATGGTCGACACCCAGTGCCCGCAGCGCCTCCGTGCGCCCGCGCTCGAAGAAATGCAGATAACGCGCGTGATAGACGAAACCGGAAAAATCCGTGTCCTCGTAATAGATGCGCAGGGGGAGGGTGTTCACTCCTCCTCCCCCTCGAACAGGCCGAACTGCGCGGGCTGGCGGGTCGGTGGTGTCATGCCGAGATGGCGGAAGGCAGCATCCGTGAGAAGCCGCCCACGCGGCGTGCGCTGCAGGAAGCCCTGCTGGAGCAGGTAGGGTTCGATAATGTCCTCGACCGCATCGCGCGGCTCGGAGAGAGCGGCCGCCATGGTCTCGATGCCCACGGGACCGCCGGAGAATTTCTCGGCGATCGTCGTCAGATAGCGCCGGTCCATCAGATCGAGGCCGATGGAATCGACATCGAGCATCGTCAGGGCCTTGTCGGCGATATGCCGCGTGACCTTGTCCGCGCCTTCGACGATCGCGACATCGCGCACGCGCCTGAGCAGGCGCCCGGCTATGCGGGGGGTGCCGCGCGCGCGCCGCGCGATTTCGTTCGCGCCATCCGGGCTCATGCCGATGCCGAGCACGCGTGCGCCGCGCGTGACGATCAGTTCGAGTTCCTCCACCGTGTAGAAATTGAGCCGCACGGGAATGCCGAAGCGATCGCGCAGGGGCGTGGTGAGCAGCCCCGCGCGCGTAGTGGCGCCCACGAGCGTGAATTTCGGCAGGTCGATCTTCACGCTTCGTGCGGCCGGGCCTTCGCCGATGATGAGATCGAGCTGGTAATCCTCCATCGCGGGGTAGAGGATCTCCTCCACCGCCGGGTTGAGGCGGTGGATTTCGTCGATGAACAGCACATCGCGCTCATCCAAGTTGGTGAGCTGGGCGGCCAGATCGCCCGCTTTGGCGATTACCGGGCCGGAGGTGGAGCGGAAATTGACGCCAAGCTCGCGCGCGACGATCTGCGCGAGCGTGGTTTTGCCAAGGCCGGGCGGGCCGACGAACAGCACATGGTCAAGCGCCTCGCCGCGCGCCTTCGCGGCGGCGATGAAGACCTTCAGGTTCTCCTGCGCCTGGGCTTGCCCGATGAATTCGCCAAGCTGCAACGGGCGGATGGTAGTATCCACATCATCGCCGCGCTTTTCGGGGTTGAGGAGGCCGGGGCGGGTCATCAGCGCACTTTTGTCATTCCCGGCCTTCCGCCGGGAATACAGCCAGAAAGATTCTGGATCACCGGGTCAAGCCCGGTGAAGAAAAGGGAGGGGGAAAGCCCTGCTATGATTAGCGCAATCGTCCCCCCCGCGTCATTGCGAGGAAGGGCCTTGGCCCCGACGCGGCAATCCAGGAACGGCAATTGTTTGGCGACGCTGTAAAGTCTGGATTGGTTCGTCACGTCGTTCCTCGCAATGACGAGTGCGCTGCTCACTTCGCCAACTCCCTGAGCCCCTGCCGGATGAGCGCGCTGGTTTCCGCGCCTTCGCCGAGCGCTTTTGAGGCCCCCGCGACCGCCGCGGCGGCCTGCGGCTGGCCATAGCCGAGATTGACGAGAGCCGAAATCGCATCCTTCACCGGCCCCTTGGCGCGGCCTTCATCGAGTTCGCCCGCAAGTTTCACGACCGCCGGGTCAACCGAACCAAAAGCCGGGGCCTTGTCCTTCAACTCCACGCAGATGCGTTCGGCGAGCTTCGGGCCGACGCCGGAGGTGCGGGCAATCGCGGCCTTGTCCTTCATGGCGATGGCATTGGCGAGTTCAGCGGGGCGCAAAGTCGAGAGGATCGCCAGTGCCACCTTCTGCCCCACGCCCTGCACGCCAAGAAGGATGTTGAACCACGCTTTTTCGGTTTCGCTCGCAAAGCCGAAAAGGCGGATCATGTCCTCGCGCACGATGGTTTCGATGAATAGCGTGGCGGCTTCCCCCGCCGGCGGCAGCGCCTGCAAGGTGCGGGACGAGCAATGGACCAGATAGCCGACGCCATGCACGTCGAGGATCACATGTTCCTCGCCGTAGCTGTCGATCACGCCTTTGAGCTTGCCGATCATCCATTCACCTCACGGGGAGCAGCGGAGGAAGGTGGAGGCCGGGGTGCCATCCGGCCAGGCGATGCGCAGGCGGTTCGGCTGCACCTCCATCTGGAAGCGTTTCGGCCCGCCCGAGCCGGCATGCAGGCCGCGGCATTGCCTGCCATCCACCTGCCAGAGCGTGCGATCACCCGCTTCGCCGCGCAGATAAAGTGTCAGGCCCTCGCAGGAGAACACGCTCGATTCGAAACCGTTCGCCTTGACGGTGAGAAAGAAATCCTTCGTGGCGCAGCTCGCGGCATCCACCGCATAACGCCCCGGCACGGGCTTCTGCGGCGCGGCCAGCGCAGAACCCATCAGGGCAAGGCTGGCCGCAAGGCCCGGGGCAATTCTCATTTCTGCCCCCGATGATGCGCATGGCAGATGGCGATGGCGAGCGCATCGGCCATGTCATCGGTGCGGAATTCCGCTTTCGGCAGCAACACCTTCACCATCATGCGGATCTGCTCCTTCTCGGCATGGCCCGCGCCGACGACGCTCTTCTTCACCTGGTTCGGGGCATATTCCGCCACGCGGAGCCCGGCCTGGGCCGGCACCAGCATCGCAACGCCGCGCGCCGCGCCAAGCTTGAGGGTGGAGCGCGGGTCCTTGTTGAGGAAGGTCTCCTCCACGGCCGCCTCGTGCGGCTGATGATCGTGGATCACCTGCCGCAACCCCTCGTGGATTGCAGCCAGCCGATCCGCGAGATCGGCCTTGGGCGAGGGCTCCACGGCGCCACAGGCGATGTAGGAAAGACGCGTGCCCTCGATGGCGACGATTCCCCAGCCCGTATGCCGGAGGCCGGGATCGATCCCGATGATTCGCATCACGCTTGCCATAACCGTTTCTATGCCGGCCAAGGCGAGAACGAAAGGTGAAGACCGGTTGGATTTCTCCTCAGGCTGTGAGTTTCGCCATCACCTCGTCGGAAACCTCGAAATTCGAGAAGACGTTCTGGACATCATCGTCGTTGTCGAGATTGTCGAGAAGCTTCATCACGCTCTGGGCCTTCTCCTCGTCCACAAGCACGGTGTTCTGCGGCTTCCAGATGATTTTCGCGGAAGCAGGCGCGCCGAGCCGGGCTTCGAGCGCTTTCGAGACCTCGGAAAGATCGGCAAAGGCGCAAGCAATGGTGTGGCCGTTCGCATCGCTCGCCACATCCTCCGCACCGGCCTCGATCGCCGCCTCCATTACCGCATCGGCACTGCCGGCTTCCGGGGGATAGACGATCTCGCCGATGCGGTCGAACTGGAAGGTGGCCGAGCCCGTGGCTCCGAGTTCGCCGCCCGCCTTGGTGAAATACGAGCGCACGGCCGCGCTGGTGCGGTTGCGATTGTCCGTCAGAGCCTCGACGATCAGCATCACGCCGCCGGGGCCGCGACCCTCGTAGCGGATTTCCTCGAAGTTGTCGGCCTCGCCGCCGGTCGCCTTCTTGATGGCGCGCTCGATATTGTCCTTCGGCATGTTTTCGGCGCGCGCGGCGAGAACGGCCATGCGCAGGCGCGGGTTCATGTTCGGATCGGGGAGACCCATCTTGGCCGCGACCGTGATTTCCTTCGCGAGCTTGCCGAACAGCTTCGATCGCACGGCATCCTGCTTGCCCTTGCGATGCATGATGTTCTTGAATTGCGAATGGCCGGCCATGGCAAAGCCCCGTCTTCGTGGATCACGTGGTTGGAACGGGCTTTTAGAAAAGCGTGCGGCAAAAGAAAAGCGGCTGTTCAAGGCCGGGATCGGTGTTCCGATCGAAGCGGATCGAAACACTGCCCCGTCCTTGGTCCTGTCGCGTTTTCTTCACGCGAACCGGTGCCCACTTCGCTTGAAAACGCGCTATTCCCAGCCTTTCGGCCGGCTTTCCTCGAGGATCGGCCCGAGCCGCACGGCCCAGCAACCTTTCGCGAGGCCGGTGCGATCATCCGTTTCGACCGCGAAGCCACACAGGGTCGCGGTGCCATCCGTCGCCTCGAACCGGCCGGAGGGGGTCGAGAACATCAGCCGGTGCATGGGTGCTGCCTTGTCGACGCCGAGAATGGAATCATAGTCGCCGCACATGCCCGCATCAGACATGTAGGCCGTGCCGCCGGGCAGGATATGGTGATCTGCCGTTGGCACATGCGTATGCGTGCCCACCACCACCGAGCAGCGGCCATCGACATAATGCGCCATGGCCTGCTTCTCGCTGGTCGCTTCCGCGTGCATGTCGATCAGCATGGCGTCGCAGCCCTGGCCCAGCGGGCAGGCCTCCATCTGCCGGTCGATCTCGGCGAAGGGATCGTCGGAGATCTGCATGAAGACGCGCCCGATAAGGTTCACCACCAGCACGCGCGCGCCGTTCTTCGCCTCGATCAAGGCCGCGCCGCGCCCCGGCGTGCCGCGCATGAAATTCGCGGGGCGGAGAAGCCGGTGCTCGCGCTCGATGAAGACAAGCGCCTCGCGCTGGTCCCAGGCATGGTTGCCGAGGGTGACGCAATCCGCGCCGGCATCGAGGATTTCGTTGCAGATCGCCTCCGTGATGCCGATGGTGCCGGCGGAATTCTCGCCATTGATCACCACGCAATCGAGCTTCCAGCGCTCACGCAAAGAGGGGAGGTGCCGCTGAACCGCCTCGCGGCCGGGTTTGGCGACCACATCGCCCAGAAACAGAATGCGCATGAAAAATCCGATAGCCGGAAGGAAGTGCGGAGCCGCAGCGATCGGTGGTTTGTCGATCCCGGGAACCTACAAGAGTAGGTGGGCGCCGTTATGAAGAGATCCACGGACCTCCCCAGGGACAGCTCCCTAAGGATCGATAAGGCCCCGGGGAATACGTATAACCCGCCGCATCCCGCAGCCCCGCTCGATCAATGTAGGTGGTCGGCGGGAGAAAGGCCAGTGCCGGATTACGGGTTGTCCCGATCTTCGCCCGACAGCGCGCGTGCGATGCGCTCCACGCGATCCGTGAGGCTCGAAATGGCGTTGGCGATATCCGCCTCGCGCTGGTTGCCGAGCTGGCTCGCATTCTGAACGGCGGCGCGGCTCGCCGCGACCTCTTCCGCGGAGGCGGCAGTCTTGCGGCGCTCCTCGCTCACCTCGTCGGCCAGCATCAGCCCGGCCATGACCGCGAGGCGCAGGTCGCCGATATCGCCGAAACTCTGGCGCATGCCCTTGATGCGGCCATCGAGATCGGCGGCCAAAGCCTCAAGATGCGCCTCCTGCCCATCTTCGCAGGCCATGCGGAACTGCTTGCCGTCGATCGTCACGCTGACCTGCGCCACGCCCTAGCCCCCCGCAAGACCGGCCTTGACCTGCGCGATGGCGCGATCGAGGCGGGGCAGACAATCGCGCAGCGCCTGTTCCGCTTCAAGGCGCGCAACCGTTTCCAGGTCAAGCATCTCCGCGAGGTGATGGCGGTCTTCCCGCATCACCGCCAGTTCGGTTTCGAGGGTCGCGCGGACACGATCGGCCTCGACATGGCGGATGGCCGCCGCGTCGAGCCGGTCGAGCGCCGCGCTGAGCCGGCTCAGCGCTTCGGCGACGGGGTCCGACATGCTTGTGTCTCCGCACCGGGAAGTTTCCGCGAAGCGAATCGCGAAACGCTTCATGCTTTCGTCTGATTTCAGTTGAAACTAGGCGTGGAATGCGGGCGGAGCAACGGTTTTGGCGCCTGGTCCCCCTCGAAATGATGAGCCGGCACCCCTTGCACAAAGCGGGGCGGGAATGACAATCCTCTTTCAGAACAAGCCGGAAGGGCAGGTGGAGGCGGTTTCGCAAGCTGCCGCCCCCGCCGGAATGGAACAGGGGAGGATGACATGATGGCTCAGGCTTCGCGCTATCACGCGATCTACGAGGGCTGGCGCAAGGACCCGGAAGCCTTCTGGCGGGAGGCCGCCGCAGCGCTTGACTGGATCGAGCCGCCCCGCGCGATCTTCGATGCGAAAGCTGGCGCCTATGGCCGCTGGTTCCCCGATGCCACCTGCAACACAGCCGCGAACTGCCTCGATCGGCACATCGCACAGGGGCGCGGCGACCAGCTCGCGCTGATCCATGACAGCCCGATCACCGGCAGCGCTTGCTCGCTCACCTATTCGGAGCTGAAACGCGAGGTGGATCTCCTGGCCCACATGATCCGGGGCTTTGGCCTCGAGAAGGGCGATCGCGCGATCATCTACATGCCGATGATCCCCGAAGCGGTGGTTGCCATGCTGGCCTGCGCCCGACTCGGCATCATCCATTCCGTGGTGTTCGGTGGCTTTGCCGCGCATGAGCTCGCGACCCGCATCGACGATGCGAAGCCGAAGCTGATCCTCACCGCGTCCTGCGGTGTCGAGCCGGGCCGCGTGGTGACCTACAAGCCGCTGCTCGATCGTGCGATCGACGAGGCCGCCCACAAGGTTGGCCACGTTCTGCTGTTCCAGCGCCCCCAGGCGAAGGCCGAGATGATCGCGGGCCGCGACCATGATTGGGCCGAGGGGCGCGAGCGGCTCATCGTGGCGGGCGCGGGGCCGGTGGAAGCCGTGGCTCTCAAGGCGACCGATCCGCTCTATGTGCTCTACACCTCCGGCACGACGGGCAAGCCCAAGGGCGTGGTGCGTGACCATGGCGGGCATATGGTGTCGCTCCATTGGTCGATGGGCGCGATCTACGGCATGGAGCCGGGCGAGGTCTTCTGGGCGGCCTCCGATGTCGGCTGGGTCGTGGGTCACAGCTACATCGTCTATGCGCCGCTGCTGAAGGGCTGCACCACGCTGCTCTATGAAGGCAAGCCCGTGGGCACGCCCGATCCCGGCGCCTTCTGGCGCGTCATTTCCGAGCACAAGGTGAAGGTGCTCTTCACCGCGCCCACCGCCTTCCGCGCCATCCGCAAGGAAGACCCGAAGGCGGAACATCTCGGCAGGTACGATCTCGGCGGCTTCCGCGCCCTGTTCCTCGCAGGCGAGCGCGCGGACCCGGATACGGTGAAATGGGCCGAGGATATCCTTCAGGTGCCGGTGATCGATCATTGGTGGCAGACCGAAACCGGCTGGCCCATCTGCGGCAATCCCCTCGGCCTCGGAATTCTGCCGGTGAGACATGGTTCGCCCACCGTCCCGATGCCAGGCTACGATGTTCAGGTGCTGGATGAAGCCGGAAAGCCGGTTGAAGCGGGCAAGATGGGCTCCATCGCGGTGAAGCTGCCGCTGCCGCCGGGCTGCCTGCCGACGCTCTGGAATGCCGATGATCGGTTCCGGTCCAGCTATCTTGCGGAATATCCCGGCTACTACAACACGTCGGATGCGGGTTATCGTGATGCCGATGGCTATCTCTACATCATGGGCCGCACCGACGACATCATCAATGTCGCGGGCCATCGCCTTTCCACCGGCGGCATGGAAGAGGTTCTCGCCTCGCATCCGGCCGTGGCGGAATGCGCCGTGATCGGCGCGAAGGATTCGCTGAAGGGCGAGGTGCCGCTGGGCTTCGTGGTGCTGAAGGCGGGCGTGAACGCCCTGCCCGGCACCATCGAGCGGGAATGCGTGGGTCTCGTGCGCGATCGCATCGGCCCGGTTGCGGCCTTCAAGACCGCGATCACCGTGAATCGCCTTCCCAAGACGCGCTCCGGCAAGATTCTGCGTGGCACGATGAAGAAGATCGCCGATGGCGACCCATGGACCATGCCCGCGACGATCGACGATCCCGCGATCCTCGAGGAAATTGCTCGCGCGCTTGAGGGGCGTCACCCGGCCGGCTGAGCATCAGGCGGCTTCGGTTTGGCTGTCCAGGCTCTCCGGGCTGCTGGCGGCTTGGTCACGTGGCAGGCTGAGTTCGGCACTCGTGGAGCCGGGCTGCGAAAAACTTTCGGCTGGTTCCTCGCCGAAATCATAGGATGTGTCCTGATTCTCGGCCCAAGGGTTGAACACCTCGATGTTGAAGGGCGCGAAGAAGCCGATATTGCGCGTCATCACCACGAGTTCGTGCCGCTTGGCGGTCGCGGCGATCAGGCTGTCATGGTAGGGCAGCTTCAGCCGTCGCCGGCGGGCGGAGGTGAGAACATGGCCCCAGATGACGCTGGTTTCGTAGTCGATTCCCAGCAGGTTTTCGCCCAGCTTCCGGCGGATCTCGCGCATCCAGCCCCGCACGCGCCTTTGCTTGAATTCCTGCGGAAGCTCCGTCACCCCGCCTTCAAGGATGGCAAAGGTCACCATTGAAAGGCGGATATCCTCGAACCAGAGGTCGTCCACTGCCCGCCTCACCTTCCAGTAGGGGCGAGGCAGGTGCAGCTCGCGCAGCACGCAGGTATCGATCAGGGTGCCCGGCATGAAAATCTCCCGCTACACAAACGGAACGGGAGATTAGGCGCAAAATTCTACCTAAAGATGTATTTTATAGTTTTTCTATCAGAAGTTGTCGCTGTCCTCCTCGCGGCGCGGCGATTTCAGCTTGGCGAACACCGTCTCGATATCGAGGTTCGGTTTGCGCTCCGGTGCATCCATGCCGGTTGTGACATCGGCCGGGAGCAGCGTCGCGCCCTGATCCGGGGCCGGTGCGGGGCGATCCTTGGAGGCGCGGTTCACCTCGAAATCGAGGTCGATCTGCGTGCAGAGCCCCAGCGTCACCGGATCGAGCGGCTGAAGGTTCGTCGAATTCCAGTGCGAGCGCTCCCGCACCGACTGGATGGTGGACTTGGTGGTGCCCACGAGACGGATGATCTGCGCATCCTTCAGTTCCGGGTGGTTCCTGATGAGCCACTGGATCGCATTCGGGCGGTCCTGGCGCTTGGAAACCGGCGTGTAGCGCGGCCCTTTGGCACGCTTGAGATCCGGCAGGCGCACCTTCGATTCCTGCACGCGCATGCGATAATTCGGGTCCTTCTCGGCCTTCTCCAGTTCCTCGCGCGAGAGCTGGCCAGCCTGAACCGGATCCAGGCCGCGCATGCCGGCGGCCACGTCACCATCGGCGATCCCCTGCACCTCGAGCGGATGCAGCGAGCAGAATTCGGCGATCTGGTCGAAGGTCAGCGTGGTGTTTTCCACCAGCCACACGGCCGTCGCCTTGGACATCAGCAGGGTCGCCATCTCGGGCCTCCATCGGGTTGAAGAGGTCGCGTGGTTTCGCCCGCGCCCCCTTCCCGGGGAGGCGCGCAGCGCGTTTCAACGCGATGCCATTTTGGGAATTGCAACCTTATAATGCGCGGAAGATTCGCATGCAACCACGTTTCACGCTGCCAGGACGCGCCATGTTCGATGATCTTGAGCCGACCAGAAAGAAAACCGCCTATGTGCTGGGGCAGGATGTCAGCGCCTTTTCGCTTTCCGATCTCGACGAGACCATGAAGCAGCTCGAGGCCGAGATCGCCCGGCTCGGTGCGGTGCGGAAGCAGAAATCGGCCTCCCAATCGGCGGCCGATGCGCTGTTCCGCAAGCCAGACTGAGGCGAGGCCGTCTTCGGAACCGGTCCGGATTGCGGGGATTGTGCCGGATTTGATGAAAATCCAGTCAACTTAACGAGGCGTCAACATTTTCGGCCTATTTTGAGCCATGTTCCGGTTCGCCGGATCCCGAGTGGCTCCCGCCGCTCTGTTTGACGCCTCCCTGTTGGACTTTCTCAAGGATCGCCTTGATGCGGTCCTTTTTTTTGTGCCGGTGCCCAAATTCGTGGTTCCTCTCATTGCGCCGCCTTTCTTCGCCCATTTTCAAACACCGAGAATGCCATCTGTTAACCGTGAATGAACCGTTAATTTCCGGTCCGGCCGGTTTGGTGCTGTAATTGCTCTCGATCCGTCATCCCCGGCGCCCTGTTCCGAAGTGGCGCAGATGATGTGATGGAGTGAGACAGATGGCCAACGAACGGGATCAGGCGACAATCGAGATTTCGTCCGCCGGCAATGGCGGTGGTTCCGATACGGTTTCGTTCACGCATCGCCTGCTGGCGAGCGAGAACTTCATGCTGCTTTTTCGCGAGGGAATGTCGCTGGTGGAGGCGACGGCTGCCTATCTCGATGGCGAGGGCCGCGCCGACAGCCGTTGCCTGGCGCGCCCGGTCGCGCTCGCCTATGCCAGCGAGAGCATGCGGCTGACCACGCGCCTGATGCAATTGACATCCTGGCTTCTGCTTCAGCGTGCCGTGAACGAAGGTGAACTCTCCCGCGAGGAGGCCGAGCGCGAGCATCGCCGCGTGGTCATCGCGCCGCTGGAATCCAGGACGGATGATGCGACCTTCGCGGCGCTGCCGGAATCCCTGCGCAGCCTCATCCAGCGTTCCAACAGCCTGCATGCACGCATTCAGCGCTTCGATCGGGACCTGAAGTCGGAGCCCGAACCGGCCCCCTCCGACAATCCCGTGGCGAGCCAGCTGGGCATGCTCGCGGCGGCCTTCCAGCGCCGCTGAAGGCGTGTTCTTCAGCCGGTTTCGGGCTTCTTCGGCCTCCCTTGCCGCCCCGGCCTGTGCCCCAATCAAAAAAAGCCCGCGTTTGGCGCGGGCCTTTCCAGAACGAAGCGGAGCCTCTCGCGAGGCCTCGCCGCTTACTTCTTGCCGAACGAGATGCCGGCGAATTTCTGGTTGAACTTCGAGACGCGGCCGCCGCGATCCTGCAGGGTCTGCGTGCCGCCGGTCCAGGCCGGATGGGTCTTGGGGTCGATATCGAGGTTCAACGTGTCGCCGGCCTTGCCATAGGTCGAACGTGTCAGGAACTCGCTCCCGTCGGTCATCACGACCTTGATGAAATGGTAGTCCGGATGGATTTCGGCCTTCATGGGAGACCCCTCGAAAAAAGTGGCGCGGCCCAACGTTTCCGCTCGCTGCCGCGCCCGTGAAGCTCAGTGCGGCGAGGCTATACATGAGAGCGCTTGACGGAACAAGCCGTGTTGAGGGACATCCTCCCCCGAAGACCGACACTGACCCTTCCTCCGCAGCCGAGGCCGCCTCCAGCCCATGAGCGAAACCGTCCTTCCTGCCGCCCCGGCAAGCCCGAAGAAGCCTCGTGCCGATTTTTCGGCGCTGCGGCGCATGCTTCCCTTCCTCGTGGCCGAAAAACTCTACATCGCGCTTGGCCTCGCGGCCCTCGTGGTGGCGGCGATCGTGACGCTGGCGATCCCGCAGGCCGTTCGCCGCGTCGTCGATTTCGGCTTCACGCCTGAGACGAGCGGCCTGATGGATGCCTATTTCGGGATGATCGTGGCGCTGACCGCCCTGCTCGCGATCTCCTCCTCGCTGCGCTACTATTTTGTCATGACCATCGGCGAGCGCGTGGTGGCGCGCATCCGCCGGGCGGTTTTCGACCGCGTGATGACGCTCGACGGCGCCTTCTTCGATACCGCGCGATCAGGCGAGATCGTCTCGCGCCTCACGGCCGATACCACGCAGCTGAAATCGACCTTCGGGGCCTCTGCTTCCATTGCCCTGCGCAATCTCATCCTGCTCATCGGGGCGGTGGTGATGATGGTTGTCACCTCGCCGAAGCTCGCGGCCATGGTGCTGCTCGCCATCCCGGCGATCGTGCTGCCGCTGGTCGCGGCGGGGCGGGGTGTGCGCAAGCGCTCGCAGGCCGCGCAGGATACCTTGGCCGAGGCCGCCTCCTTCGCCACCGAGCGCATCGGCGCGGTGCGCGTGGTGCAGGGTTTCGGCGGTGAACGCGCAGCCATGGGCCATTTCGGCGCTGCCGTGACCAGCGCCTATGATGCGGCCCGCGCCGCCACTCTCAGCCGCGCGATCCTCACCTCCATCGTGATCTTTCTCGTTTTCGCAAGCATCACTTTCGTGCTCTGGACCGGCGCGAAGGCCGTGATGGCTGACGAGATGACCGCCGGTCGTCTCTCGCAATTCGTGCTCTATGCGGTGTTCGCGGCGAGTGGCCTCAGCCAGCTTTCGGAGGTCTATGGCGAACTCGCGCAGGCCGCGGGTGCCGCGCAGCGCCTCGGCGACCTGCTCGCCACCGTGCCGGATGTGACGGACCCCGAGAAGCCGGTTGATCCCATGCGGCCGCCGCGCGGCGAGATTCGCTTCGACAACGTCACCTTCGCCTACCCCACAGCGCCGGACAGGCGTGTTCTCGGCCCGCTTTCCGTGTCGATCCGGGCGGGCGAGCGGCTCGCGATCGTCGGGCCCTCCGGGGCCGGCAAGACCTCGATCTTCCAGATCCTCATGCGCTTCTACGATGTCACGGGCGGCGCGATCTTCATCGATGGAGTGCCCATCCACGCCATGCGCCTCGCCGATCTGCGCGCGCTGATCGCCGTGGTGCCGCAGGACCCGGTGATCTTCGCCGGCACGATTTTCGAGAACATCCGCCTCGCGCGGCCCGAAGCCGGCGACGAGGCCGTGCGGCAGGCAGCGGCGCAGGCGGCCGTGCTGCCTTTCGCCCAGAAGCTGGAACAGGGTCTCGAAACGCGGATCGGCGAGCGCGGCATCACGCTTTCAGGCGGCGAGCGCCAGCGCATCGCCATCGCCCGCGCCATCCTCAGGGATGCGCCGATCCTGCTCCTGGATGAAGCCACCTCCGCGCTCGATGCCGAGAACGAGCGGATGGTGCAGGAAGCTCTGGGCCGGGCCATGCAGGGCCGCACCGCGCTGGTGATCGCGCATCGTCTCGCGACCATCCGTGATGCCGATCGCATTCTCGTGCTGGAAGAGGGGATGATCGCCGAAGCGGGCAGCCACGAGGTGCTTCTCGCCCGCAATGGCGCCTATGCGCGGCTCGCCAACCTGCAATTCACGGCATAAGGGGCGAGCCGTCCCAATCCATGCGGAAGGTGGGCAGGCCGGAATAGGGGCTTGTTCCCTCGCCCACGATCTTGAAGCCCTCCTTGTGGTAGAAGCGCACCGCGCGCGGATTGCCCTGCCCGACGAACAGCGTGAGATGCCCGCGAGATTGCGACTTGGCATCCTCGATCAGCAGTTTCGAAACGCCATCGCCCCAGCGCGCGGGCAAGACCGCGATGATTTCCAGTATGCCGCTGTGTTTTTCCACGAGGGTGAACCCCACGCGCGCGCCGGACATCTCCGCGACGCGCAGGCGATAGCGACCGGTCTCGGCCTTCCGCAACTGCTCTTCCACAAGCGTCCGACGCTGGCTGAAGTTCACGCCCGGATAGATTTCGGACCACGCGGCCTCCCAGATTTCGGCCATCATGGCGTGATCGGAAGGTGATCCGTTGCGGAGATGGATGCTCATCGCTCGGTGATCTTCAGTTCGAGGCGGCGGTTGCGGGCCAGTGCTTCCGGCGTGTCGCCGAAATCGATAGGGGCGAATTCGCCGAAGCCCGCCGCGACCACGCGATGAGGCGAGACGCCTTTCTCCACGAGATAGCGCACCACGGCGATGGCACGGGCGGCGGAAAGCTCCCAGTTGTCCTTGAACTGCCCCGCGCCGGAAAGCGGGCGCTTGTCCGTATGGCCGTCGATCCGCGCGATCCAGGCGAGATCCGGCGGAATTTCGCGCTCGAGGTTCTTCAGAAGCTCCGCGAGCTTGTCCAGTTCGCCAAGGCCGGTCGCGGCGAGAACCGCCTCGCCCGAGCCGAAGAAGATCTCCGACTGGAAGACGAAGCGATCCCCCACAATCCGCACATCCGGTCGCGAACCCAGCACATTGCGCAGGCGGCCGAAAAAGTCCGAGCGGTAGCGCGTCAACTCCTGAACGCGCTGGGCCAGCGCCACGTTCAGGCGGGAGCCCAGTTCGGCGATGCGCGTCTGAGCATCCTTCTCACGACCCTCGGCCTGTTCGAGCGCGCCCTCCAGCGCCTGCAATTGCTGGCGCAGCGCGCTGATCTGCTGGTTGAGGAGGCTCACCTGTTCCAGCGCGCGCTGGGCAACGGTTTTCTCGTCGGCCAGTTGCTGGCTCAATGTGCCCAATTGCTGCTCGCTCTGCCCGGCATTGGCGGCAAGGCCCGCGAGCCGCTCGCGCTCGGCCTCGGCACGCTGCAGCGTGGCCGAGAGGCTGAGAATGCGCTGCTCGCCCTCCACCTTCGCCGAGCGTTCGAGCGCCAGCAGGTCGGAAAGCTCGGAAAGCTGGCGCGCGAGGCGTTGCAGCACGTCTTCCTTGCCGGCCATCTCCCGGCCGATGAAAAACTGGCCGAGCATGAAGACCGCGATGAGGAAGGTGAAGACCAGCAGCAGCGTCGACAGGGCATCGACGAAGCCTGGCCAGTAATCGATCTGCCGGTCGCGCGCGCGGCGGGAAAGGGCCATCACGGGCCTCGTTTGTTGTTCAGCGCATCCTGATCGCGCGAAAGCTTCTCAAGAAGCTTTTTCACATCCGCCTGCTGAATGGCCTGCGCCTCCACCCAGGAGCGGATCATCTGCTGCTCGTTGCGCATATGCTGCACGAGGCCATGCAGGCCTTCTGCAAGGGCTGCCAGCGCCTGTGTCGCATTGCGCCCCGCGCCGGCGTCGTTCACCGCGCGCGAAATGCCGTCGAGCGCATGGCGCAGGTCATCCTGCGTGCCGGCGCTCGCGGCGCTGTCCTGCACGGATGACGAGAGCCATTCCTCGAGATCGTAGAAGAAGCGGCTCTGCGCCTGCCCGGCCTGCAGGTCGAGGAAACCGAGGATCAACGAGCCGGCGAGCCCGAAAAGCGAAGACGAGAACGCGATGCCCATGCCGCCGAGCGGAGCGGCGAGGTTACGCTTGAGTTCGTCGAACAGTGCGTTGTTCTCGCCGGCGCTCGGCAGCTTCTCGATGACGCCGCCAATCGAGGAGACTGTCTCGATGAGGCCCCAGAATGTGCCGAGCAGGCCAAGGAAGATCAGCAGACCGGTGAGGTATCGTCCGATATCGCGGCTTTCATCCAGCCGTCCGCCGATGGAATCGAGCACCGAGCGCAGGGTGAGGGTGGAGATGCCGGCCCGGCCCGCCTTCTCGCCGAGAAGAGCCGCCATGGGTGCGAGGAGGATGGGGTCGGCCACGGGCCGGACCTCCTCGCCCGCGCGACGCGCATTCACCCAGCGGATTTCTCGGTAAAGCCGGACGACCTGCGCGAAGGCGAAGACCACGCCCAGAAGCAGCACGAGGCCGATCAATCCGTTGAGCAGCGGGTTGAACCAGAAGGCCTCGATGATCCGCTTCTGCAGGACGAAGGCGAGCACGCCCGCCAGCGACAGAAACACCACCATTCGAAACAGGTAGAGCCCCGGTGTCGAAAGGGCTTGGCTCTCGCGTCCGCTCGCCATGTGTCCTCCGGTTGCCTCGCAATGCGGCGCAGTCAACCGTGTTCGAGGCAGATTGGCAACCCGGCCTGACTACCCGGACTGGCAACCCGGCGATCAGGTCCGTGCGATGGCCAGAAGTTCGCGGATGGGTTCGGCAAGCGCGGCATTCGCCGCGAAGACGGAACGTTTCGCAAAGACATCCGGTGAACCATCGATGGCGCTCACAAGACCGCCGGCCTCTCGCACCAGCAGAAGGCCGGCCGCCATGTCCCATGGCGACAGGTTATGCTCCCAGTAGGCATCGAAACGGCCGCAGGCGACGAAGGCGAGGTCCAGCGCCGCCGAGCCCATGCGCCGCACGCCCGCCACGCGCGGCATCAGCCCCGCGAGTTCGCGCAGGAAGAGGCCGTGGTCGCCGCGCATCGCGTGGGGAATGCCGCAGCCCACGACGCTTTCGGAAATCTCGCGGGTCTGCGAGACGCGCAGGCGGTAATTGTCGCGGCTCGTCGGGCCGGCGGCAAAGGCGCCCGCACCCTTCTCGGCGAGGAACATCTCCTCGGTGACCGGATTGTAGACGAGGCCCGCCACGATCTCGTTGTCGCGCTCCAGGCCGATCGAGATCGAGAATTGCGCGATGCCGCGCAGGAAATTCGTGGTGCCATCCAGCGGATCGATGATGAAGCGGTGGGATTTGTCCGGCCCCTCCACCACGCCACGCTCTTCCATCAGGAAGCCATAGCCCGGCCGCGCGCGGGAGAGCTCCTGATAGAGGATGTTCTCGGCGCGCTTATCCGCTTCCGAGACGAAATCGCCGGGCCCCTTCTTCGAGACCTGCAGGCTCGGGATTTCCGCGAAATCGCGCTTCAGGGCCTTGCCGGCCTTGATGGCGGCGGCAATCATCACGTTCATCAGCGGCGAGCGGATCATGGAGAAGGGTCCAATCGGGACGCGCGGCGATTGCGCGCAGGGAATATCGGAAGGGAGCGCAGGCTTGCCCCGGCTTGCGTTGATTTTCAACCCCGCGAGGCGAGGTCCGGCGCAGAAGACCGTTCCTCGCGTTCAAGCACCTTCGATTTTGCGATCCGGCGTGCCTCGGCGAGCCGGGCGGCCGGGTCCTCCGCCTCGAACAGCCACGGGCCGACGGCAATGAACTCCGTGCCCGTCGCGGTAAGCGGTGCGACCGAATCCAGATCCGGCGCATAGGCCACGCAAGGCACGTTGAAGATGGTTGCCCACCATTCCGCACGTTCGATGGTCTGCGCGAGCGGTGGCACGAAGCCATCCGCGCGCGGCTCTCCGAACATCACGTAATCGATGTGGCGCTCGCCGGCTTCCATGGCCTCGTGACGCGAGCGAAGCCCGCCCACGCCGAGAATGCGCTGCGGTTTCAGCGCCTCGACCAGTGCGCCGAGATCATCCGAGGCCTGCGCATGCACGCCATCGAGCCCGAGCCGGGCCACGAGCCGCGGGTCCTTCGGCGCGGCCATCAGGCAGGCGACATTCGCATCCTGCAGGGGTTTGGCGAGGATTTCGAGCTTGCGCTTCAGCGCCGCATCGCTCTCGGCGGTGACGTTCAGCCACGCCACGGCCAGCGCGCCGGTGGAGGCGAGGGCCCGGAAGCGGGGAAGGAAGGGCGCTGGATCGTCGATCTGGGGCGCGATGAGCATGAATTGCGGAACCATGCGCATTCCTATCGCACGAAAGCGGGCACTTGAAAACGAAAGCGCGGGCGCAGCTTTCCGCTGGCCCGCGCCGGATGGTGGTGAGGTGCCGTCACGCGATCTTCGGATCGAGCGCACCCCTGGCATAGAGCTTCGCCATCTCCGAGAGTGGCAGCACCTTCTTGATCTTCGAGGCCTGTCCGGCGGTATTGAACTCCTCCAGCCGCTGGCGGCAGAGCTTCGTCATCGCTTCCATGGCGGGCTTGAGATACTTGCGCGGATCGAACTCGCCTGGCTCCTCCGCGAAGATGCGGCGGATCTGGCCGGTCATCGCCATGCGGTTGTCGGTGTCGATGTTGATCTTGCGGACGCCGTTCTTGATGCCGCGCTGGATCTCCGCCACCGGCACGCCCCAGGTCGGCTTCATCTTGCCGCCGTACCGGTTGATGATGTCCTGCAATTCCTGCGGCACGGAAGACGAGCCATGCATCACGAGATGCGTGTTCGGCAGCTTCCTGTGGATTTCCTCGATGACATGCATGGCAAGGATCGCGCCATCGGGCTTGCGCGAGAACTTGTAGGCGCCGTGGCTGGTGCCCATGGCGATGGCGAGCGCATCGACCTTGGTTTCCTTCACGAATTTCACGGCCTCATCCGGGTTGGTGAGAAGCTGATCGTGAGAAAGCCTGCCTTCCGCGCCATGGCCGTCTTCCTTGTCGCCCATGCCGGTTTCGAGGGAGCCGAGCACGCCCAGTTCGCCTTCCACCGAGATGCCGCCGAGATGGGCCATCTCGGTCACGCGCTTCGTCACGCCGACATTGTAATCCCAGTCCCCGGGAGTTTTCCCGTCCGCCTTCAGCGAGCCGTCCATCATCACCGAGGTGAAGCCGGCCTGGATCGCGGTCATGCAGGTCGCAGGCTCGTTGCCATGGTCGAGATGCACGCAGACCGGGATATGCGGGTAGATTTCGGTCACCGCGTCCATCATGTGCTTCAGCATGATGTCGTTGGCGTAGGAGCGGGCGCCGCGCGAGGCCTGGATGATCACGGGCGCATCGACCGCGTCGCAGGCCGCCATGATGGCCAGCGCCTGTTCCATGTTGTTGATGTTGAAAGCCGGCACGCCGTAATCGTTCTCGGCGGCGTGATCGAGCAGCTGGCGCATCGTGATGCGGGGCATGGTTGTCCTTACTCCCGGGAGTTGACGTGAATGGCCCCGCGCATAGCGCAACCTTGCCGAACCTGCCAGCATGACGATGGGAGAGGCTGAAAATTCCTGGTCCAAATGGTAGCATTACTACATTGATCTGTAGTTTAAATAAAAAACCGCCCCAAGGGACAACTCATTGCTTGGTGTCGCGGCAGACTTGTCCCAACGCCTTCACGCCCGGCAGTTCCTTGCCTTCCATCCATTCGAGGAAGGCTCCGCCGGCGGTCGAGATATAGGTCATGTCATCCGCCACGCCGGCGTGGTTCAACGCCGCGACCGTATCGCCGCCACCGGCGACCGAGACAAGCAATCCCTTGGTCGTAAGCGCGGCCGCTTCCTTCGCCACCGCGACGGTCGCGGTATCGAACGGTGCGAGTTCGAAGGCACCGAGCGGGCCGTTCCACACCAGCGTCTTCATGCTCGCGAGCTTCGCCGCAATGGCTTTCGCGGAAGCGGGGCCCGCATCGAGGATCATCTCGTCGACTGCGACATCGTTCACGGAAGCGGCGCGATGCGGTGGGTTCGCCCTGAATTCCTTCGAAAGGAGGCCATCGGTGGGGAGCACGATCTCGCAGCCCGCCGCCTTCGCCTTCTTCTCGATTTCGCGGGCCGTTCCCGCGAGGTCATGCTCGCAAAGGCTCTTGCCCACATTCACGCCACGCGCGGCGAGAAAGGTGTTGGCCATCCCGCCGCCGATCACGAGGCAATCGACGCGTGACACGAGGTTGCCCAGGAGGTCGAGCTTGGTCGAGACCTTCGCGCCCCCCACGATCGCCATCACCGGGCGCTTCGGCTGTCCCAACGCCGCATGGAGCGCGTTGAGTTCGGCTTCCATCGTGCGCCCGGCATAGGCCGGCAGCACCCGCGCGAGGCCTTCCGTGGAGGCATGCGCGCGGTGCGACGCCGAGAAGGCGTCGTTCACATAGGCGTCGCCCAGCTTCGCAAGCGCGGTGATGAAGGCCTCGCCATTCTTCTCCTCCGCCTTGTGGAAGCGCGTATTCTCGAGGCAGAGCACATCGCCATTCTGCATGGGGGCGACGGCCTTTTCGGCCACCTCGCCGATGCAGTTCGCGGCAAAGGCGATGGGCTTGCCCAGGCGCCTCGCGAGTTCATCCGCCACAGGCTTCAGGCTTTCGGCCGGGTTCGCCCGCTCCTCGAAGGTCTCACCCTTGGGTCGGCCGAAATGTGCAAGCAGGATCACCTTGCCGCCCTTGCCCGTGATGTCGCGCAGGGTGGGGAGAATGCGGTCCAGGCGCGTGCCATCGGTCACGTGGCCGTTTTCCATGGGCACGTTGAGGTCCACGCGCACCAGCACGCGTTTGCCGGTGGCGGCGAGGTGGTCGAGGGTCTTGAAGCTCATTTCAGCAAGCCAGGGAAAAATTTCAGCAAAAGAACGAAGAGGATGGCGGTGGCAAAGGATGTCACCACGCCGGTCAGCACCAGGCTGCCGAGCCGGGGCACCTTGGCGATCTGCGCGCGGAGCTGGTTGACGGTGATCGCGAGTTGCGCCGCATCCACCGAGCGGGCCGCCCCCTCGACGCGTGTCGCGGCGCGGTCGAGGCCGTCCTGCGCCCGGGCCACGAGGGCTTCCGTGCGCGCGAACTTCTCTTCCATCCGCGCCATCTTGTCCTCGATCCGCGCGAGCTGGTCGAGCGCCGCACGGGAATTCGGGGATGGGGTTGCGGTTGCGGCAGGCTTCGGAACGGGGGCAGGGGCCGGTTCCGCAGTCGGGTCGATTCCAAGGTTCGGTTCGATGCGGTCGCTCATGATGCGCCCTTCCTGAGGAATGAAGCGATGCGGATGGCCCCTGCCTTCTCGCGCTCAGATCAGCTTTGCCATCGCGGCGGCGGTATCCGACATGCGATTCGAGAAGCCCCACTCGTTGTCATACCACGACAGGACGCGCACGAACTTGTCGTCCATCACCTTGGTCTGGTCGAGCGCGAAGGTGGAGGAGGCCGGATCGTGGTTGAAGTCCATGGAGACATTCGGCTGATCCGTAATGCCGAGGATGCCCTTCAGCGGACCGCGCCTCGAGGCCTTGATGATCGCCTCGTTGATCTTCTCGACCGTGGTCTTGCGCCGGGCGATGAACTTGAAATCCACGACCGAGACATTCGGGGTCGGCACGCGAATGGAGGTGCCGTCGAGCTTGCCCTTCAGCTCCGGGATCACGAGGCCGATGGCCTTCGCGGCTCCGGTCGAGGTCGGGATCATCGACAGCGCCGCGGCGCGGGCGCGGTAGAGATCCTTGTGCATCGTGTCCAGCGTGGGCTGATCGCCGGTATAGGCGTGGATGGTGGTCATGAAGCCCTGCGTGATGCCGACCGCATTGTGCAGAACGGCCGCGACCGGCGCGAGGCAGTTGGTGGTGCAGGAGGCATTCGAGACCACGAGGTCCTTCGCCGTCAGCGTGTCATGGTTCACACCAAAAACGATGGTCTTGTCGGCGCCGTCGCAAGGGGCCGAAACCAGCACGCGCTTCGCACCAGCCGCCAGATGCGCCGAGGCCTTCTCCTTGGTGGTGAAGATGCCGGTGCATTCCATGGCGATATCCACGCCGAGTTCCTTGTGCGGAAGCTGGGCGGGGTCCTTGATCGCGGTGACGCGGATGCGCTTGCCCGCCACGACGATGTAATCCCCATCCACTTCCACCGTGGCCGGGAAGCGGCCATGCACGGAATCGAAGCGCAGCAGGTGGGCGTTGGTGGCCACCGGGCCGAGATCGTTGATGCCGACGACCTCGATGTCCTTGCGCTTTGATTCCACGATCGCGCGCAGCACATTGCGGCCGATGCGGCCAAAGCCATTGATGAAAACCTTCGTGGTCATGATCTTCTCCTTCACGATCAGGGAAGGCGACCATCCGGTGAAGGCCGCCTGAATGTGGATTCAGCGCTTCAGCGCCGCCTTGGCCTTGGCTGCCACCGCTTCCGGCGTGATGCCGAAATGCGCGTAGAGCTTGTTGATGGGGCCGGATGCGCCGAAGCCTTCCATGCCGACGAAATGCCCGTCCGATCCGATGATCGCATCCCAGCCCTGCCGGATGGCGGCCTCGATGGCGATCTTCACCTTCGTGCGGCCGATCACCTTCTTGCGATAGGTCTCGGGCTGCGCGGCGAAGCGCTCGAAGGAAGGCACGGAAACGACGCGGGCGAAAATGCCCTCGGCGCGCAGCAGCGCGCGCGCCTTCATGGCGAGCGAGACCTCGGAGCCGGTCGCGAAGAATGTCACCTCGGCGCGCCCCTCCGCCCTGGCGATCTCGTAGGCGCCGAGCGCCGAGAGGTTCTTCGCGCCATTATCCGCACGCAACTGCGGCAGGTTCTGGCGCGTCAGCGCGATCAGCGAGGGGCGATCCCTGGTGGTCACCGCGAGTTCCCAGGCTTCCGCTGTCTCGGTCACGTCGCAGGGGCGATAGACATCGAGATTGGGGATCGCGCGCAAGGCCGCGAGATGCTCCACCGGCTGGTGGGTGGGCCCATCCTCGCCGACGCCGATCGAATCATGCGTCATCACATAGATCACGCGCTGGCCCATCAGCGCCGAGAGGCGGATGGAGGGACGGCAGTAATCCGAGAAGACAAGAAAGGTGCCCGAAGCCGGGATCAAGCCGCCATGCAGCGCGATGCCATTCATGGCTGCGGCCATGCCATGCTCGCGGATGCCGTAATGCACGAAGGCGCCGTCATAAGCGCCGGCTTTCACCAGGGCCATGCCCCTGGTCTTGGTGTTGTTCGAACCAGTGAGATCGGCCGAGCCGGAGAGCAGTTCCGGCAGGGCGGGCTGGATCGCCTCCAGCACCATTTCGCTCGCCTTGCGGGTCGCGACTTCCGGCTTCGTTGAGGCGACTTCTGCCTTGAAGGTCTTCAGGGCTTTCGCGAGGCTCTTCGGCAATTCGCCCGCCATCACGCGCTCGAACTCGGCACGGGCTTTAGGCTTTGCCTTGCCGAGCCGCTCCTGCCAGGCTGCACGGGCGGCCGCACCACGGCTGCCCACCACGCCCCAGGCCTTGCGGATATCGGCCGGGATTTCGAAGGGGCCATGCGCCCAGCCGAGCCTTTCCTTCGCGCCCTTCAGTTCTTCCGCGCCAAGCGGCGAACCATGCGAGGAAGATTTGCCCGCTTTGGTCGGCGCGCCATAGCCGATGGTGGTGACACAGGCGATAAGGCTCGGCTTGTCGCTCGCCTTCGCGCGAAGAATGGCGGCGTTGATCGCCTCCGGGTCATGCCCGTCGATGCGCTCGGCATTCCAGCCTGCGCTTTCGAAGCGCTTCAGCTGGTCGGTGGAATCCGAAACGGAAATCGCGCCGTCGATCGAGATGCCGTTATCGTCGAACAGCACGATCAGCTTGTTGAGCTTCATGTGGCCCGCGAGCGTGATCGATTCCTGGCTGATGCCTTCCATGAGATCGCCGTCCGAGGCGAGCACATAGGTGTAATGGTCAACGATGTTTCCGCCATAGCGCGCCGCGAGAATGCGCTCGGCGAGCGCCATTCCCACCGCATTGCCGAGGCCCTGGCCGAGTGGCCCGGTGGTGGTCTCGACCCCCGGCGTGTGGCCATGTTCCGGGTGACCTGCGGTGATGGAACCGAGCTGGCGGAAATTCTTCAGCTGGTCGATCGTCAACTCCTTCACACCGATCAGGTGGAGGAGCGCATAGATCAGCATCGAGCCATGGCCGGCCGAGAGGACGAAGCGGTCGCGATCAGGCCAGGTCGGGTGCGCCGGGTCGAAATTCAGATGGTCGCGGAAAAGCACCGTTGCGATGTCGGCTGCTCCCATGGGGAGGCCGGGATGGCCGGATTTCGCCGCCTCGACGGCATCCATGGCCAAAGCGCGAATGGCGTTGGCCATCGCATCATGCTCACGACGAGAAATCATCGATCATCCTGCTTTCTGTCATGTCTTTGTCCCGCGGCGCGGTTGTTACCAGCCTGCCCCCGCCTGTCAACGAAATTGGGCAGTTCCCGGGCGGAAAGCATGGCCGTTGCAGCGCGCGGTGCCTGATCAGGCCAATGATCGCCCGGATGATTCCGCAGGCAGGGGCGCAGCGCGATTCGCCACCCCCTTTGCGCTTGAGAAAAACAGCGAAAAACCCGCTCCGGGCGAACACCCGGAGCGGTTCTTCTCGATCGTGGCGAAGAACCCGTGGTGCCACAATTGCTCGCGGCGAGAACCAGGGTCCTGTTGCCAGGAAAACGCTTAGTGCAGTTGACGATTCTCGTGCGATTTGCCTGTTCGCAGGCGCGTGATCTGGTCTTTCAGAACCAGTTTCTGCCGCTTGATCGAGGCGATGCGCGCTTCGTTCCGGGCGGCATGGGCAAGCTCGTTTCTGAGCTCGTCATCGAGGGCACGATGCTTCCGCTCCAATTGAGCAAGATGCGAACTTTGCGACATGGTCGACACCTCCATTTGTTATGCCGACGAAAGGGAGTGTGGCACATCGGCGATTTGCTGCAAGCGGAATTCGCGGGGCCTTTCCAACGCGCTTAACGCATGTGGACAACCGCTGGGCGGGCGATTAACCAAGTCGAGTTTTGGCCCGGATGCCGTCATTCTGACGCGGTCGGTCATACTGGGGTTCTTTCATGCGTGAGACGCTGAGCGACGAGGAACGCGCGCTCCTCCACAGCGAGCTTCACCGCCTGCAGATCGAACACCGCGATCTCGATGCCGCCATCGCCGCGCTGGAGCAGCTTGGCGCGGTGGATCAGCTTCAGGTGCAGCGCCTCAAGAAGCGGAAACTGCAACTGAAGGATCGCCTGATCGTTCTGCAGGATCGGCTTACGCCGGATATCATCGCCTGATCTTGGCAGGATTGGGCAATTCTCTTGCAAAACTGCGGGCTTTCGCCTAACCGGCTGTGCTTTCTCCGGGCGGTCTCGTTTGACCGCCGCCCCTTCTGGAGGAGGCTGACCGCGTGGCCAAAGCCGTTCCCCCCGTCGCCATCATCATGGGCAGCCAATCCGATTGGCCGACGATGAAGCACGCGGCCGAGCATCTCGAGAAGCTGCTGGTGCCCTATGAGGCGAAGATCATCTCCGCGCATCGCACGCCCGAGCGTCTTTTCAACTTCGCGCGCACGGCCAGGGCCCGAGGCTACAGGATCATCATCGCCGGCGCCGGCGGCGCGGCGCATCTTCCCGGAATGGCCGCCGCGATGACCACGCTGCCCGTTTTGGGCGTGCCGGTCGAATCGAAGGCGCTCTCGGGCCAGGATTCCCTGCTCTCGATCGTGCAGATGCCGGGTGGCGTGCCGGTTGGCACGCTCGCCATCGGCAAGGCGGGCGCGATCAATGCCGGGCTCCTTGCGGCGCAGATCCTTGCGCTCAACGATCCCGGGCTCGCGATGCGCCTCGAGGAGTTCCGCGAGAAGCAGACCGCCTCGATCGCCGAAACGCCCGAAGACGAATGATGCTCAAGCCCGGCGCGACCATCGGGATTCTCGGGGGCGGCCAGCTGGGCCGCATGCTCGCCATCGCCGCTGCGCGGCTCGGCTTTCATTGCCACATCTACTGCCCCGAGGCTGGTTCGCCGGCCTTCGAGGTGGCGCAGGCGCATACAATTGCCGCCTATGAGGATGAGGCTGCGCTCGCCGCCTTCGTGGGCAAGGTGGATATCGTCACGCTCGAATTCGAGAATGTGCCGGTTGGCGCCCTGCGCTTCCTGTCGCGACATGTGCCGGTCGCGCCCTCGGCCGATGCGCTCGAAATCGCCCAGGATCGCCTCGCCGAGAAGATCTTCGCCATGAAGCTTGGCCTTGGCACGGCCCCCTTTGCGGATGTGCCGGATGCTGTCGCGCTGGAAGCGGGCCTCGCCCGCATCGGCACCCCCGCGATCCTCAAGACCCGCCGCTTCGGCTATGACGGCAAGGGCCAGGTCAGGATCATGGCACCGGCAGATGCCGCGCCTGCGCTGGCCGATCTGAGAGGCGCGCCAGCGATCCTCGAAGGCTTCATGCGCTTTTCGGCCGAGGTTTCGGTGGTCGCCGCGCGCAAGGCCGACGGGTCTTTCGCCCCCTTCGATGTAACCGAGAACGAACATCGCGATCATATTCTTGATCGTTCCATCGCCCCGGCGCGGGTCTCGCCCGAAACGAGTGCCAAGGCCATCGCCGCCGCACGCGCGATCGGCGATGGGCTTGGATATGTCGGCACCTTCGCGGTGGAATTCTTCGTGGTGGGCGAGGACGTGATCGTGAACGAGATCGCGCCGCGCGTGCATAATTCCGGCCACTGGACGCTCGATGGCGCGGTCACCTGCCAGTTCGAGCAGCATATCCGCGCGATTGCCGGCTGGCCCCTGGGCGATCCCCGGCGAATCGCGCGGGTCGAAATGCTCAATCTCGTGGGCGAAAACACCGCCCGATGGGAGGCTCTGGCGGCGGAACCGGTCACCAAGATCCACCTCTATGGCAAAGCCGAAATGCGGCCGGGCCGGAAGATGGGCCACGCCACGCGCTTGACGTTTCCAGCCTGAACCCGCCGATAAAGGCTGAATTTTCCCGATTTGCGGCGTGGACAAGCGGTGGGAGCTGTGGTATCCGCCCGACCTCTTGACCATGCTCCATTTATGCCGGAGCGAAACCGCAATTCCCAGATTGGACGGAGCAAACGTGCAGGTTCTCGTTCGTGACAACAATGTCGACCAGGCTCTTCGCGCGCTGAAGAAGAAGATGCAGCGCGAGGGCATCTTCCGCGAGATGAAGCTGCGCGGCCATTACGAGAAACCGTCCGAAAAGCGCGCCCGCGAAAAAGCCGAGGCCGTCCGCCGCGCCCGCAAGCTGGCCCGCAAGCGCATGCAGCGCGAAGGCCTGATCGCCGCCGCCCCGAAAAAGGCGAAGTGATCCTGCAGGATCGCTTCGCGGTGGCGGTCCTTTCTCGGGTGAACGGTGTTTTCTTCCCATCGGGAGGGAAATGCGTCACAATGTGATCGAGCGTTAAGGAAGGCGTCCGATATCGAACGGACGCTTTTTTGTTGTTGGAGACCGGCATGAACGGGACGATGGCTGAGGCTCTGCCGCAAGGCGGAAAGCGGGCATGGCGTTTTGCGGTGCCGCTGGTGCTGGCGCTCGGGCTTGGCGCGTGCGAATCCGTGACCCCGCTCAACCTGCCGTCGGTCGCGGAGATCGACGATCCCAGCAATGCCCCGGCGCAGCAGGCGAATATCGGCTCTCTGACCGACGTGATCCGCCGCAACCCCAACGATCCGCAGGCCTATAACACCCGGGGCGTGGCCTTTGCCCGCTCCGGCCGGTTCGGCGAGGCCGTGGCTGATTTTTCCCGCGCCATCCAGCTCAATCCGGAATATGCGGCGGCCTACACCAATCGTGGCCTCGCGCATCGCCAGGCCGGGCGCAATGCCGAGGCCCTGACCGATTTCAACCGCGCGATCGAGGCCGATGCGCGCTACTACCCGGCTTATCTCGCCCGCGGAAACCTCAAGCGTGCGCAGGGCAATCTCGGCCAGGCCATCGCCGATCTCGGCGAGGTCATCCGCCTGAACCCAGAAGGCGCCGAGGCCTATCACAGCCGCGGCCTCGCCTATCAGAGCCAGGGCCAGCACAATTTCGCACTCTCGGATTTCGATGGCGCGATCGACCGCAACCCTTACGTCGCGGCCCCCTTCCAGGCGCGCGGCCAGAGCCGTCTTGCGACCGGCAAGGTCGATGATGCGCTGGAGGATTTCAACGCGGCCCTGAACATCGATAACCGCAATGCCGAGAGCTGGGCTTTGCGCGGCGTGGCGCTCAGCCGTCAGGGCAAGAAATCCGACGCGGCCGAGAGCTTCCAGCGCGCCATGACGATCGACGCCAACAATCGCACCGCCCGCGAGGGCATGCGGATGGCAGGTTTCTGAACGTCAGGGGTTCGCCGCGAGCCAGCCCAGGATATCCGGCATCGGCCCGCGATCGAGCGGCACGACATGCGGTTCGCCCGGATAGACCTTGCGCGTGATCTGACCCGGCTTCCCGAGTGCTGCGAGTTTCGCTGAATCCTCGACCGGGATCACGCGGTCCTCCGATCCGTGGAAGATGAAGATCGGTTCGTCCACCTGCCGGATGAACTGGTCTGACCGGAACTGGTCGGCCAGCAGCAGCGAGACCGGCAGCCAGGGATAGCTCGCGCGCGCCCGCTCCATCACCGAGAGATAGGGGCTGTCGAGGATCACGCCACGCACCTGGGCTTCCGCCGCGAGCCGGAGGGCCACGCCCGTGCCGAGCGATTCGCCGAAGATCACGATCCGTGTCGGCGCGACGCGGCGCGACAATTCCGCGAGGATCGTCCGGGCATCGGCATGCAAAGCCGCCTCGCTGGGCGCGCCGCCGGAGCCGCCATAGCCGCGATAGGACAGGGCAAGCACGCCGGAGCCATCCTGAGCGAGCAGCCCGAAGCGGCCGGCGCGACGGACGAGCCCGTTCGCATTGCCCTGGAAATAGAGGAAGACCGGCTTGTCATCCTGCCTCGGCGGCAGCCACCAGCCCACGAGCTTCGTGCCATCGGCTGCCAGGATCTCGATCCGCTCGGCGCCGGCAAGGCCGTGATCGCCCGGCGCCTGCCATTCCGGGGCGGGATGGTAGAGGAAGCTGCGCTGGAAAGTCGTCATGTAGCCCGCCGCGCCGAGATAGGCGCCGACAGATACCCAGATGAGGAATCGGAGGGAGCGCCGCCAGAGCGGGGCAGTTGCGGATCTGGCGGTCAGGAGTTGCTCGGTCATGGTCTCAGACATGGGAAGCTGCCGGGGGCGATCAAGCCCCGTCGGCGCCTCCTGATGGATTCGTGATGCGGTCGCAGGTCAGTGCGCCAGCGCCTTCACCACTTCCTCGGTCACCTTCTTGGCGTCGCCGAAGAGCATCATGGTGTTGTCGCGGAAGAAGAGCTCGTTCTCGACCCCCGCATAACCCGAGCCCATGCCGCGCTTGATGAAGAGCACGGTCTTCGCCTTCTCGACATCGAGCACCGGCATGCCGAAGATCGGCGAGGCCGGATCGGTTTTCGCGGATGGGTTCGTCACGTCGTTCGCGCCGATCACGAAAGCCACATCGGCCTGCGCGAATTCGTTGTTGATGTCCTCGAGCTCGAAGACCTCGTCATAGGGCACATTCGCTTCCGCCAGCAGCACGTTCATGTGGCCTGGCATGCGGCCCGCCACCGGATGGATGGCGTATTTCACCTCAACGCCTTCCTTCTTGAGCGTGTCGGCCATCTCGCGCAAAGCGTGCTGCGCCTGCGCCTGCGCCATGCCGTAGCCCGGCACGATGATGACCTTGGAGGCGTTCTTCATGATGAAGCCGGCATCATCCGCCGAGCCCTGCTTCACCGGACGCTCTTCCTTCGCACCACTCGCCGCGGCCGTCTCGCCGCCGAAGCCGCCGAGGATGACCGAGATGAAGCTGCGGTTCATGCCCTTGCACATGATGTAGGAGAGGATCGCACCCGACGAGCCCACCAGCGCGCCGGTGATGATGAGCGCGAGGTTGCCAAGGGTGAAGCCGATGCCGGCGGCCGCCCAGCCCGAATAGGAGTTCAGCATCGAGACGACGACCGGCATGTCCGCGCCGCCGATCGGGATGATCAGCAGCACGCCGAGCACCAAAGCCACGATGGTGATGAGCCAGAAGACCGTATGGCTCTCCGTGCCGATGAAGATCGCGATCAGCACCACGAGAATGGTGGCGAGCGCGATGTTGATGGCATGGCGCTGCGGCAGCATGATCGGCTTGCCGCTCATCCGACCATCAAGCTTCAGGAAGGCGATGACCGAGCCCGTGAAGGTGAGCGCGCCGATGGCGACGCCGAGGCTCATCTCGAAGAGGCTCGCGCCGCTGATCTTGCCGACCGCGCCGATGCCGAAAGCTTGCGGCGCATAGAGCGCGGCCGCTGCCACGAACACGGCAGCAAGGCCCACCAGCGCGTGGAAGAAGGCCACGAGCTGGGGCATCTTCGTCATTTCCACGCGCTTCGCCATGAAGGCGCCGATGCCGCCGCCGATCGCGACGCCGAGCACCGCCAGGCTCCAGCCGGACAGGCCGGAGGGCGGGGAGAGCATCAGCGTGGTGACCGCCGCAATACCCATGCCGGCCATGCCGTAGAGGTTGCCCTGGCGGGAGGTGGAGGGATGCGACAGGCCCCGCAAGGCGAGGATGAAGAGCACGCCAGAGGCGAGATAGAGCAGGTTGGCGATATTGGCGCTCATCGGCGTCAGCCCTTCTTCTTGTACATGGCGAGCATGCGGCTCGTGACGAGGAAGCCGCCGAAGATGTTCACGCTCGCCAGGATGAGCGCAATGAAGCCGAAGAGGCGGGCCGAACCCGCGCCATCCGCCAGAAGCGGCACCCCGACCGAGAGCAGCGCGCCCACCACGATCACCGAGGAAATCGCGTTGGTCACCGACATCAGCGGGGTGTGCAAGGCCGGGGTCACCGACCAGACCACGTAATAGCCCACGAAGATCGCGAGCACGAAGATCGCGAAGCGGAAGACCGTGGGGTCCACCAGGCCACCGGTGGCGACCGCGGCGGCAGCGCCGCCTGCATCGGCCATCTTCTCGGCGGCGGCGAGCGCGGCCTGCGCCTTGGCGAGCGCGGCTTCCGCGGCAACTTGCGCGGCCTTTGCCTGTTCCAGAGCTGGGTTCGACATGCTTGCCCCTTTCCTGTGCCGGTTCGCGTTCTTACGCCTTGGGCGCGTAGATGGGGTGCACCAGCGCCCCGTCGCGGCTCAGGCACGTGGCCTTCACCAGCTCATCCTCGAAATTCACGGCGAGCTTCTTCTCTTTCTTGTCCACGAGGGTCTCGAGGAAGGCGAGAAGGTTGCGCGCGTAAAGCGACGAAGCGGTTGGCGCGAGCCGGCCCGGCACGTTGGTGTAGCCGACGATCTTCACGCCATTCGCCGTCGTGACGATCTCGCCCGCCTCGGCACCTTCCACGTTCCCGCCGCGCTCGACCGCGAGGTCAATGATGACGGAGCCGGGCTTCATCGCGGCGACCATCGCGGCACTGACGAGGCGCGGCGCGGGCCGGCCCGGAATGAGCGCCGTGGTGATCACGATATCCTGCTTGGCGATGTGCTCGGCCACGAGTGCCGCCTGCTTCGCCTGATATTCGGCGGACATGGGCTTGGCGTAGCCGGCGGCGGTTTCGGCCGCCTTGAATTCCTCATCCTCGACCGCGATGAACTTCGCGCCGAGCGAGGCGACCTGCTCCTTCGCGGCGGGGCGAACATCCGTCGCGGTCACCACCGCGCCAAGACGGCGGGCGGTCGCGATGGCCTGAAGGCCCGCCACGCCCGCGCCCATGATGAAGGCTTTCGCGGCCGGAACCGTGCCGGCGGCGGTCATCATCATCGGAAAGGCGCGTCCGAAAATCGATGAGGCATCGATCACGGCGCGGTAGCCGGCGAGATTCGCCTGCGACGAAAGCACGTCCATCACCTGCGCGCGGGTGATGCGTGGCATCAACTCCATGGAAAAGGCGGTCACGCCCTTCTCGGCCACGGCCTTCATGCCCTCTGCATCGCTGTAGGGGTCGAGCATGCCGATCACGAGCGCGCCCTTGGCGAGCTTGCCGGCGGCATCCGCCGAGGGGCGGCGCACCGAGAGCAGGATATGCGCGCCCTTGAGCGTCGCGGCAGCGGTGCCGATGCTTGCGCCGGCTGCCTCGAACGCTGAATCGGGGATATCCGCACCGGCACCTGCGCCTTTCTCGATCGCGATTTCCGCGCCGAGGGCCTTGAGTTTCCCGATCGTATCGGGCGTCACCGCCACGCGGGGTTCCCCCGCCTTGGTTTCATCGAGAACGGCTATGCGCATCGTGTCTCCCCGGGGATGAGCGATGATGACGGGAAGGGCCGCGTTCGGGTGGCGCGGCTGAACTTTCCGCGAGGCGAGATGCCTCAGAAGAATTTGGCGATAACGCCGATGGTGAGCGCCGAAACGAGCAGCGTGAAGGCCCAGGGCAGCGGGCCCCAGATCGACCCGACCAGCAGGACGAGAATGACCGAGACGGCCGTTCCCCACTTCATGAGTTCGCCGAAGATCGCGTAGGTCTTCTCGTGCTCGGCGTAATCCATCGCCGGGGGCTGGTGGTCGTGATTATGGACGGCCATGATCGTCTTCTCTCCGGATCGGCAGGAACCTTTTTCTCGCCTCTATCTCAAAGCCCGGTTCCGCGCAATGCAGCCAACATCTTCTGCATGCCTTCAGGGCAAGCCGAATTGTGTCAGTTTCGCCTGCTGCCGGGCCTTGACCTGCGCGACCGCGAAGGCCTCGATCTCGGCATTGAAAAGCCGGTGGAAATTCAGCCGTGCATCAAGATGCAGGAACACCCCGCCAAGGCCGATCGCCGCGCGATCCATGAAGACGAATTCGCGCGGGATGGTCACCGGGCCCTTCTCCTTCAGCGCCTGGTGCACCTGAAAGGCTTCTCTGCGGCCATATTCGCCAGGCGAGACGCCATCGGCGATGGTTCGCACACGGTCATCCAGCAGCGGGCCGAAGATGAAGCGCGCCCAGAGCGAGAGCACGTCGATCTGGTCGTTCTTGAGGTTCTTGAAGCCCCAGGTCTCGTAGGCCGAGACAATCTGGGCGCGATTCTCCGCGAGAAGCCCGTGATAGAGATCGATCACGCCGCCTACGAAATCTGGCGGGAAGATGCGGATGCAGCCGTAATCCAGCAGGTTGATGCCCGCCGGCTTGCCGCCCGCATCCCGGAACACGGTGTAGTTCCCCAGATGCGGATCGCCATGGATGATGCCGACCTGCGCGAAGGGGTGCCACCAGGCGCGGAACATCGCCTTCGCGAGGCGGTTGCGCACCTCTTCGCTCTCGCCCTTGAAGGCGAGCATCTTCTCGCCATCGAGCCATTCGAGGCAGAGCAGGCGGCGGGTGGAGAGGCTGTCCTCCACCTTCGGCACGCGCACGAGGTCGTCGCCGTCGAAAATGGAATGATAGAGCCGGGCATGCCTCGCCTCGCGCGTGTAATCCAGTTCCTCGCGGATTCGGGCCGCGATTTCCTGCTTGATCTCGCGGGTGTCGATGACATTCGACATGCGGCGATGGATGGAGAAGAGCAGGTCGAGCTGCCTGAGATCGGCCTCCACGGCCGATTCCATATCCGGATATTGCAGCTTGCAGGCGAGGCGCCGGCCATCGAGCGTGGTGGCGCGATGCACCTGCCCGAGCGACGCGGCGGCCGCCGGTTCCTTCTCGAACGAACCGAAGCGGTTCACCCAATCGGCCCCGAGTTCGGTCGTCATTCGCCGCTTCACGAAGGCCCAGCCCATGGGCGGCGCCTCGGATTGCAGCTTGCGCAGCTCTTCGGCATATTCCGCCGGCACCGCCTCGGGAATGGTCGCGATCAGCTGCGCGACCTTCATCAGCGGGCCCTTGAGGCCACCCAGCGCCGCCGTCAGCGCGGCGGCATTGCGACGGTCGCCATCCGACGATCGGCCCACGAGGAATCCACCCGCGATCCGTGCGGCAACCCCACCGACATTGGCGCCCACCCGGGCATAGCGCGAGGCACGCGCGGAAAAGCGGTTCTGTTCGGTATCGGACATCGGGGACCGTTTCCAGAGAGACTGTGCCCTCGTTACGATCCAGAGATGGGGACGGATGCAGGAATTGTCATCCGTCCGTCCATCAATCCTCCATGCCCTCGAGCTCGGTGATCATGGAATCGATCACGCCAAGGCCGATCTGCCAGAAGGCGGGGTCGCGAGCATCGAGCCCGAACGGGGCCAGCAAATCCCCGTGATGCTTGGTGCCACCAGCCTTCAGAAGGGCGAAGTAATGGTCCACGAAACGCGGATCAGCCTTCTGGTAGACGCCATAGAGCGAGTTCACGAGGCAATCGCCGAAGGCATAGGCATAGACGTAGAAGGGCGAGTGGATGAAGTGGGGGATATAGGCCCAGAACACTTCATAGCCCGGCCCGAGATGGATGGAGGGACCCAGGCTCTTCGCCTGTACATCGAGCCAGATCCCGTTCAACTGCTCGGTAGTGAGTTCGCCGTTGCGGCGCTCGGTGTGCACGCGGCGCTCGAAGGCATAGAAGGCCACCTGCCGCACGACCGTGTTGATCATGTCCTCGACCTTCGAGGCGAGCAGCGCCTTGCGCTGGGCCGTGCCGGTCGTCTCGGCGAGGATCTTCCGGAAGGTCAGCATCTCGCCGAAGACGCTGGCCGTTTCCGCGAGCGTCAGCGGTGTTGGCGCCATCAGCGCGCCATTCGGGCCGGCCAGCACCTGATGCACCCCGTGGCCCAATTCATGGGCGAGGGTCATCACGTCGCGCGGCTTGCCGAGGTAATTGACCATCACGTAAGGGTGCGAGGAAGGCACCGTCGGGTGCGCGAAGGCGCCCGGCGCCTTGCCCGGCCGCACGGGCGCGTCGATCCAGCCCTCGTCGAAGAAGCGCCGCGCAATGCCCGCCAGTTCCGGCGAGAAGCCGGCATAGGCATCCAGCACCGTGTCGCGCGCCTCCTCCCAGGGAATCGTGCGCTGCTCGACCTTGGGGAGCGGCGCGTTGCGATCCCAGAATTCCAGCGCCTTCTGCCCGAACCACTTGGCCTTCAGCGCGTAATAGCGGTGGGACAGCCGCGGATGCGCGGCCTCGATCGCCGTGACCATCGCATCCACCACCTCGCGCTCCACGCGGTTGGCGAGGTGGCGGCTATCGGCGACATCCTGGAAGCCACGCCAGCGATCGGAAATCTCCTTGTCCTTCGCCAGCGTGTTGGTGATGAGCGTGAAGAGCCGCAGGTTCTCGGACAGGGTCTTCGCGAGCGCTTCGCCGGCGCTTTTCCGCTTCCTGCCATCCGCATCCTGCAAACGTCCCAGGGTGGGTTCGAGGGTCAGCGTCTCGCCATCCACCTCGAAACGCAGCGAGGCCATGGTCTCGTCAAAAAGGCGGTTCCAGGCACCGCGCCCGGTGACGGATTTCTCATGGAAGACCTGCTCGATCCGATCCTCGAGCTGGTAGGGCTTGTCCTTCCTGAGGTCCTTCAGCCACGGTGCGTAATGGTCGAGCGGAGCGCTCTGGCAAAGCTTGTCCACCACCGCATCATCGAGGCGGTTGAGCTCCAACGTGAAGAACAGCAGGTCGGAGGAGATTGTGGTCACGCGCTCCTGCGCATCGCTGTAGAATTTGCCATGCACGGGATTGGTTGTGTCGGTCGCGTAGATCAGGCCGGCATAGGAGATGACGCGGCCCAGCCGGTCCTCGATCTTCTCGTATTCGCGCACGGCCTCGAACAGGGCCTTGCCGCCATCCGGCCCGCCGGCGAGGCTCGCCAGATGCCCGCGATAGCGCGCGGCGAAGGCTGCTGATTCGCGCTCCGCTTCCGCCAGATCGGCCTTGTAGGGAGCCGAATCCATGCCGGGATAGAGGTCCGAGAGACGCCATTCGGGCAGGGCGCCAAGCTTTTTTTCAGCTCCGCCCCCGGTAGCATTGGCATGGACCGGCCTGTGGCGACCATCACCGTTCCGCATGTCTTTCCTCTTCATTTTGCCGGAAAAAGGCAGCTTCGGCTTGCTTCGCCAATTTCTGGCCGCGTTTCTTCGTGCTCCCAGCCAGATGGCGCAAGCGGGTGCGTTTTGCAATGCATGCCCTGCTTTCGCGGCGGGATTTACAGCCTGTTTACGCCGTTCCGCGACACTCGCCTCAGAACGAAACAGCTGCGCCTTCGGTTGCGGGCTGAAGCGAAAGTGACTCCGCCGCTCATGAGTGCCACTCTCCTCATCGTCGATGACGATCCCGTCCAGCGTCGCCTGCTCACCGAAATGGTGCGCCGCTTCGGCTATCAGCCCGAGCCGGTGGAGGGGGGTGCGCAGGCACTCGATCGCCTCAACGACCGCTCCAAGCCCAAGATCGACGCGATGGTGCTCGATCTGGTGATGCCCGAACTCGATGGCATGACCGTGCTCGCGCGGCTCAAGGCGATGGAACAAGCCCCGCCGGTGATCGTGCAGACCGCGCATGGCTCGATCGATGCCGTGATCAGCGCGATGCGCGCCGGGGCGACCGATTTCGTGGTGAAGCCGGTGGGGGCCGAGCGCCTTCAGGTCTCCATCAAGAACGCCCTGCGCGTGGATGCGCTGGAGGGCGAGGTTCGCCGGCTCTCCAAGCGTGGTTCGGGGGCGCTTCAATTCTCCGATCTCGCCTCTTCCTCGCCGGATATGACACGGGCCATCCGGCTCGGAGAGCGCGCGGCGAAATCGGGCATTCCCGTGCTCCTCGAAGGCGAATCCGGCGTCGGCAAGGAAGTTTTCGCCCGAGCGCTGCAAGGCGCGAGCGATCGTCGCGGCAAGCCCTTCGTCACGGTCAATTGCGGCGCAATCCCCGCGAATCTCGTGGAAAGCATCCTCTTCGGCCACGAGAAGGGCGCCTTCACGGGTGCCACCGAGAAGCATCTCGGCAAGTTCGTGGAGGCCTCGGGCGGCACGCTTTTCCTCGATGAGGTTTCCGAACTTCCGCTCGATGCGCAGGTGAAGCTGCTGCGCGCCATCCAGGAAGGCGAGGTCGATCCGGTCGGCGGGCGCAAGACCATGAAGGTCGATATCCGCCTCGTCTCGGCATCGAACCGGGACCTGCTCGATTGCGTGCGGCAGGGCAGGTTCCGCGAGGATCTCTACTATCGCCTCAACGTCTTTCCGATCGCCATTCCCCCCTTGCGCAACCGCCGTGAGGATATCCCCACCTTGGTGCGCCGCTTCATCGCGCGTTTCTCGGCCGAAGAAGGGCGGACGATCCGCGGCATCTCGGCAGAGGCGATGCAGCTCCTGCAGAGCTTCCACTGGCCCGGCAACGTGCGCCAGCTCGAAAATGCCATGTTCCGCGCCGTCATCCTCTGCGAGGGTGACGAGATCACCCTCGATCACATGCCGCAGGTCGCGCAGGTGGTGAGCGGTTACGAGGTGCGTATTCCGACAATTGCCGCCACGCCCGCCCCGGCGCCGATGGCCGAGCGCGAGATCGTGCGCGTGGAGATCAAGGATCCCTCCGCGCTCACCCTGCTCGATCCCATGGGCGACGTGCGTCCGCTGGGCGATGTGGAAAGCGAGACGATCCGTTTCGCGCTCGAACATTACCGGGGGCAGATGTCCAAGGTCGCGCGCAAGCTCGGCATCGGCCGCTCGACCCTCTATCGCAAGCTGAAGGAACTGGGCATCGCGACGGAAGAACCGGAAGGCGAGGATCTCGACGGCGACAACCGCGCCGCGTGAAGATGCGGAATGGCACGGACTGGCCGCGCCTTCCGGACTGCATTCATCCAGATCTGCCACTGGCCGCCCTTGCGGGAATCAGCCTCGCGTGGGAATAGAGGCGATCGATGATTGGCCCGTTTTTCAGAGGGCTTGAGGCCCGGAAGTCGAAGCGCATGCTGGAGCTTGGCGGCAGGATGATTTGGGCAAGCCGGGCCGGCGGATGCAGCACCCTCCTCGCGGGCCTTCTGCTGGCTTCCACCGCATTGGCCTCATCGCCGGAGCAGAGCGCCGAGGGCAGATCGGCCGCAACGGTCGAGCCCCTGGTTCATGCCGCAGCACCCGCCGTGGCGGTTCCCGTCGAGCGGCCCGCCAAGGAGGGCCTGCTGGTTCTCCCGCGCCTGCCCGATCCTGCTCCGCCTGCCATGCCGGCCGAACTCGAGGTGCTGCGCCGCGCGAGCCTCGCGCCGCCGGTCGTGACACCTGCCGAGCCGGCTCCGATTGCGAGCCTTGATCGCATCATCATCGAGACTCCACCCCCGCCGGCTTTCGACCTTTCGATCCTGGAACGCGAGAAGCGCCTGCCGGAGGAGCCGAGCCTGGTGCCTCAGCAGCAGGCCGGTCCGATCATCATCGAGCGCCCGGCCCCGCCGGAATTCGACCTTTCCTCGCTCAGGATCGAGCCGCCCCAGCGCGCCGAGCCGGTGGCGCCGCTGCCCTACCGGCTGGCAATTGCGCCGGATGCCGCCAAGGCGCTGATCGAGCCGCATCGCCAGCGCCTCAAGCTCAAGCCTTCGGTGACTGACCAGATCGTCGCGACCTACGAGACCCGCGACTGGCAGTCTCTCTGGCTGAAGCCGGATGGCAGCCTGGCCAAGCCGGTTGCAGGCATGGTCGCGCAACTCTCCTCCGCCGCGGAAGATGGCCTTGATCCGAGCCGTCTGCTCTCGCTCATGCCGCTTTCGCTCTCCGACCTCACCAGGGCCACGCCGATCGTCGAAGACAAGCGCGCGGAAATCGACCTGCTGCTGAGCCTCGCGGCTGTGGCCTATGCGCAGGATGCGCGCGGTGGCCGCCTCGAACCGGCGAAGCTTTCCGCGATGCTCACGCCGGAACTCTATCTGCCACCGGCAGGGGAGGTGCTGGAGCGCGCGGCCAGGGCCGAGACGGCGGAGGCTGTTCGGAATGTTCTCGCGGCCTACAATCCGCAGCATGAGGGCTATCGCGCGCTGAAACAGGCGCTCGCCCGGTTGCGGGCCGAGCCCGCTCACGAGCCTGAAGCCACGGCGAGCACGTTGAAGCCCGAGGTCCTTCGCGCCGAATTGCCGGCGAATTTCATGGATGGCACGTTGCTGGTACCCGGCCAGGAAGATGCGCGCGTGTCGCATCTGCGCCGCCGCCTTGGCCTGCCAGCGGGCGAACGGCCGGTTTATGATGCTGATCTCGCCGATGCGGTTCGTGAATTCCAGCGTGCCAATGGTCTCAAGCCGGATGGCCGCATCACGCCCCGTACCCGTGCGCTGCTTCAGGATATCGACGCGCCGGTGAGCCGCGAACAGAAGGCTGCGAATGCGCCGGATGATCTCGTGGGCATGCTCATCGCCAATATGGAGCGCTGGCGCTGGCTTCCGCCGGAACTCGGGCGCACCCATATCTTCGTGAACATCCCGGAATTCCGCCTCCAGATGATGGAGGAGGGCGCGCGCGTCTTCGAAACGCGGATCATCGTCGGCAAGCCCGAGCGGCAGACACCGGTTTTCTCCGACAAATTGGAGTTTCTGGTCGTCAATCCGTCCTGGCACATTCCGCCCACCATCCTTCGGAAGGATGTGCTGCCGAAACTCGCGGCCGACCCGACCTATGCCGCGCGCATGGGCTACCAGGTGATCCGGAATGGCAACTCGATCTCCGTGCGCCAGCCGCCGGGCGAGCGGAATGCGCTGGGACATGTGAAGTTCATGTTCCCGAACGCGCATGCGGTCTACCTGCACGATACGCCCGGCCGGCACCTGTTCCGAAGCGAAATCCGGGCCTTCAGCTCCGGCTGCGTGCGCGTCGATCAGCCTTTCGCGCTGGCGGAGCATCTGCTCTTGAAAAGGCAGGGTCTGAACGAGCGGCAATTGCGAGCCATGATCGGCAGCGGTGAGCGCACGATCCGCCTCACTGAAGCGGTGCCGGTGCATCTCGCCTATTTCACATTGTCGGTCGACGAGAATGGTGCCCTGGTCCGCAAGCCGGACCTTTACGGGCATGATTCCCGCATCCGTCGCGCATTCTCGCTCTGATCTGGTTTGTCATTCTTGCAGGATATCATGGACCATCAGGCGTTTTTCCGCCATGTTTACCCGTCATGTCTTGCTGCCATTCAGCTTGCCTCGGCGGCAGGACAGCGTGGTGCGGCATGAGACGGACAGGGTTGGGGGAATGACCGGACCTCTGCGCCAGACCATGGGAGCGGGCAGGCGCAGCCTTTCGGTGGCGCTCGCGGCCTGTGCGCTGGTGCTGGGCGCGCGCGGCACGCAGGATGCGGTCGCGAATGGCGATACCCGCACGATTGAACTCGTCCATACGCATACTGAGGAGCGCCTTCGCGTGACCTTCCGGCGCGATGGCAGCTTCGACAGCAACGCGCTTTCCCAGCTCAATCATTTCCTGCGCGACTGGCGCAACGACGAACAAACCGCCATGGCACCGCAGTTGTTCGACCTCGTCTGGTATGTCCATCGCGAGGTCGGGGCGACGGAGCCGGTCAAGGTCGTCTCGGCCTATCGCTCGCCGAATACCAACGCGATGCTCGCGCGAAGGTCGCGCGGCGTGGCGAAGAACAGCCATCACATGCGCGGCAACGCGATGGATTTCCATATCCCCGGCGTCTCCATGGCGAAGGTGCGCGAGATCGGCATGCGCCTGCAGCGGGGTGGTGTGGGATATTATCCCTCGGCCGGCTCGGCCTTCGTGCATCTCGATGTCGGAACGGTGCGCTCATGGCCGCGCATGCCGCGCGATCAGCTCGAGCGGCTGTTCCCGGATGGGAAGACCGTGCATATTCCGGCGGATGGCGTTCCGCTTGCGAATTACCAGCTCGCGCTCGCGGAAGTGCAGGCGCGCGGCGGTTCGGCGCTCGATTACAACACCGTGATCTCAGCTCGCGGCAAGACGCTCTGGGCGCTGCTCTTCGGTTCGGGCGAGGAGGATGATGGCGGGCTCGAACGCGCGCCGGCGCCTGGCCGCAACGCCCGTGCCGCCGTCGCGGCCGTCTCGCAGCCACCTGTCCAGAGCGGCGACAATGTCATGGTGGCTTCCGTTCAGCCCGGTGCCGTGACGGCTTTCGCAGCCACCCCGCCCATTCCGCGCCAGACCGAGCTTCGGCCGCAGCCGGGCAGCGAGCCGGCCACCGCCGCACCGCCGCAGGCCGCCACCGCTCCGGCTCAAGCCGGGCCCGTCGAGGCCGCCGGCCTGCCGCTTCCCCCGATCCGCCCGCCTGGTCTCGGCGAGATCGCGCCACTCGCAGCCAATGGACCTGTTCCGGCCGATCTGCCGCTGCCGCCCATTCGGCCATCGAAGCTGGCCTTGGCGGAAATCCCGCCCGTTGCTTCGCCCGCTTCCCCGCCTGCCGCGCAGGTTGCAAGCCTCGCGCCGCCTGCGACTTCGCTTTTGCCCGCGCCGGACCTCGCTTTGCCTCCCCTTCGCGCGCGCCCTGTCTCCGCGCCTCCGGCTGAGCCGGTCAGACCGCCTGTTCCTGTCAAGCATGCTGTCGATGCCGCAGCGAGGGGCGATATTGCCGCGCTGATTGCGGCTCAATCCGCGCGCCTTGCGCGCCCCATGCATGTCGTGAATGTCGCGCCACCGCCTGTGGAGCGTGAAGTGAAACGCGGCGTGGTGGCGATGGCCCTTGGCAAGACAGCTTCCGCGAACGAGGGCAAAGGGCACTTCGCCGGACGGTTCATCCGGCCGATTTCGGTCCGCTTCACGCATGCGGGAGACGAGAATCCGCGCTGAGCCGCTATTCGCGGATTGGTCCGCGTTTCCGTTTCGATCTTTGGCGCATGTTCCTTGATCAACCGGCAAAGGCCGGATCGGACATTGCCTTGGGCCTCACGCCATCCCGAGCGCGTTGAGGTAGGTCTCGAGCAGGGCCTCTTCCTCCTGCCGCTCATGTGGTTCCTTCTTCCGCAGCGAGATCACCTTGCGAAGGATCTTGGTATCATAACCTTGGCCCTTGGCCTCGGCATAGACGTCCTTGATGTCGGAGGCGATGTTGCGCTTCTCCTCCTCGAGGCGCTCGATGCGCTCGATGATGGACTTCAGCTGGCCGGCGCCGGCGCTTGAAATATCATCCATTGTGCTTCTCTCTCGATCGGAACGTCTGGTGAGGGAAGTGCCGGATGCGCGGCGCCTGATCAAGCGCCCAATGGTCGCTGTCCCCGCCTTTCTCGCGGTCTCGATTTTTCACGCCGGGTGGCTGCCATGGATGCGCGCAACGTGGAGATCGGGGTTCGCGAGCAGGGGTCGCAGCACGCCCGAAAGGCGCTTGCCCCAGGCGCGGGCCTGCTCCCCGGTTCCGATCAGATCCTGCCGAATCTCCACCAGGGCATGGGCGAGTCCGGCGCGGATGACATGACGATCCATCGTATCGCCCCGATAGCCGCCCTGATAAGGTTCGTTATCGCCCACCACGAGATCAGGCTCGCGGGAAAGGGCATCGAGAAGCGCCCGGTTCAGGCGCGGATCGAAATCCCAGATCACCGTGACGTGCCAGGGGCGCTTGCGGCCCTTCATCTCCGGCGTGAAGGAATGCATGGAGAGGATGATCGGGTTTTTCCCTGTGGCGCGCATCGCCGCGATCGTGCGGGCGATGGCATCATCATAGGGCCGGTAGAACCGCGCGATGCGCCGTCCGATCTCTTCATCACCGATGCGGGCATTGCCGGGCACCACGGCGCCATCGGCGATGCGCATCACGAGGGTGGGATCATCCTCGCCGCGATTGGGATCGATCAACAGGCGCGAAAAGCGGCTGAGCACGGCCGGACAGCCGAATTCCTCCGCGATCTGCCGGCTCACATCGGCCGCGCCGATATCATAGGCGATATGGCGCGAAAGCTGTTCCGAACAGAGGCCGAGATCGGCATATTCCGATGGGATATGCGCGCTGGCATGGTCGCAGAGCACGAGAAGGCCGCAATCTGCCCTGCCGGGAATGATCTCGTAGGCTTCGGCCTCTTCGCGGGCGATCGGCAAGGGAAAGCATCCTCTTCGTGGTTGCGGCCTTCTCCACCAAAGGGCAGAAGGGATCAACGGCGAAATCGCTCGCTGCGACCGAAATTCCTGCCCCGATGGTCTCTCCGATGATTGCTCCTTCTTCCGAAACGGCAGCCCGATTGCGAGCCGATGCCCGGAGGGTTGTCGAAGCCGCGATCGACGCGGTGAAGCCCTCGATCTTCCTGCCGCCGCACCTGCCTCGGCCGCGAGCCGGGCAGCGCGTGGTGATCTTCGCGGCGGGCAAGGCGGCGGGCTCGATGGCGGAGACGGCCGAGGCGCATTATCGCGCGCTGGGCCTCGGGCCGGATCGGCTTTCGGGCCTTGCGATTGCCCGGCATGGCTATGGTCGCCCCCTCGCGATCCTCGATGCCATGGAAGCGGGTCATCCGGTGCCGGATGAGGCGGGCCTCTCCGCCACCGCCGAGATGATGCGGCGGGCGCAGGTTGTCTCGCCCGATGATCTCGTGATCTTCCTGCTTTCGGGGGGAGCCTCGGCCAATCTCGTGGCACCGCTGGGGGCGATCACCCTGGCGGAGAAGCAGGATCTCACCCGCCAGATGCTGCGCGCCGGCGTGCCCATCGGTGAGATCAACACCCTGAGGAAGCATATCAGCCGCGTGAAGGGCGGGCGGCTCGCGGCACTGATGCAGGGCGCGGAGATCGTGACTCTCGCGCTCTCCGATGTTCCGGGTGATGAATTGAGCCTCATCGGTTCGGGGCCGACGATCCCCGATCCCTCCACGCTGGAACAGGCCCGGGCCGTGGTCGCGCGCCACCGGCTCCGGCCCGCCGCGAGCATCCTTGCGGTGCTGGATGATCCGGGAAGCGAATCGCCGAAGCCGGGCGATGCCTGCTTTGCTCGCTCCCGCGCGATCGTCGCCGCCAAACCCGCGGATGCCTGGCATGCCGCGTGGAAAAAGGCCGAATCCCTTGGCTATCGCGTCGTTGATCTCGGCCATGCACTCGAGGGCGAGGCGCGCGAGATCGCCGCCGCCCATGCCCGCCGCGCGCTGGAGGCCGCGCCGGGTGAGAATCTCGCCTTCCTCTCGGGCGGGGAGCTGACCGTCACGATCAAGGGCAAGGGACGGGGCGGGCCGAACCAGGAATATGCGATGGCGCTCGCGCTCGGTCTTCGGGGCGCGGCGGGAATCGCGGCGCTCGCGGCCGATACCGATGGCACGGATGGCGGCGTCGGCCGCGCGGATGATCCCGCCGGGGCTTTTCTGGATGCCTCGACGCTGCAGCGCGCGCATGATGCCGGGCTTGATGCCGCCATGATGCTGGAGAATAACGATTCATCCGCTTTCTTCCGCGCTCTGGGAGATCTCTACGTGCCGGGCCCGACCTTCACCAATGCGAATGACTTGCGCGTGATCCTGCGCGAGGGCCCCGCGTGACGGTTCGCTTGCGAAGCATGATGGCGGTGTTGTGCCTCGGTCTTGTGGGAATGCTGGGCCTTTCCGCGCCGGCAAAGGCCGATCTGCGCGTTTGCAACACCACTTCGGGCCGCGTGGGTGTGGCGATCGGCTACCTCGATGGCCCGGTCTGGGTCACCGAGGGCTGGTTCAACCTCAAGCCGGGGCGTTGCGAAACAATTATTCGCGGCCAGCTCAATTCCCGCTTTTTCTATCTGCATGCCGTGGATTATGATCGCGGGGGGGATTGGAGCGGGACCAATATCCTCTGTGTCCGCGATACCGAGTTTTCGATCCGTGGGCCGCTGGATTGCTATGCGCGAGGTTTCGAGCGCGCCGGGTTCATCGAGATCGATACCGGGCAACAAAGCGACTGGACGGTGGAACTGGGGGATGGCGGGCTCGTCACGGGCCGGCCCTGAGGCTCTGCGACCTTTCCCGGTCTCAGTTCTTCCATGTCGGCCGTTCATCTGCCTCGGCAGGACATGAAGAGGGCCGGGTTCAAGGAACCATGAGACGCAACCGACGCACCAAAATTCTCGCCACGCTGGGTCCCGCTTCCCAGGATGACGCCACCATCCGCCGCCTTTTCGAGGCCGGGGCGGATGTTTTCCGAATCAACATGAGCCATTCGAGCCACGAGGTGCTGGAAGCGCGCGTGAAGCAGCTTCGGGGGCTTGAGGCGGAAATCGGCCGCCCCATCGGCATTCTCGCCGATCTTCAGGGGCCGAAACTGCGCGTCGGCACCTTTGCCAACCCGCCGGTCATGCTCGAAAAAGGCCAGCTTTTCACGCTCGACAGCGATCCGACGCCGGGGGATGCCACCCGCGTGCAATTGCCGCATCCGGAAATCCTCGAATCCTTGCGCATCGGCCATCGCGTGCTGATCGATGACGGCAAGCTGATCTTCGTCGTGGTCGAAGCCGCGCCGAAAAAGGTGGTGATCCGCGTTGAATTCTCCGGGCCGATCTCCAACAAGAAGGGCGTGAGCCTGCCGGATACGATCCTGCCCACCTCCGCGCTGACGCCAAAGGATCGATCCGATCTCACCGCTGCGCTCGAAGCGGGGGTGGACTGGATCGCGCTCTCCTTCGTGCAGCGCCCGGAAGACGTGGCCGAGGTGAAGAAGATCGCCCGGGGACGCGCCCTGGTGATGGCGAAGCTCGAGAAGCCGCAGGCCATCGAGCGGCTTGAGGAGATCATGGAAATGTCCGACGCGCTGATGGTGGCGCGCGGCGATCTTGGCGTGGAACTGCCGCTGGAAGTGGTGCCCGGCTTGCAGAAGCGCATCACCCGCATGGCGCGAAAGCTCGGCAAGCCGGTGGTCGTCGCCACCCAGATGCTCGAATCGATGATCGTCAGCCCGACGCCGACGCGCGCGGAAGTGTCTGATGTTGCGACCGCCGTGTTCGAAGGGGCGGATGCGGTGATGCTCTCCGCCGAGAGCGCGGCGGGCAAGTTCGTCTACGAGGCCGTCGAGACGATGAACAAGATCATCGAGGCGGTGGAGAGGGACCCGAACTATCCGGTGCTGCTCGCCGGGCAGCGCTCGCCCCCGGAGCCCACGGGCGCGGATGCCATCGCGGCGGCCGCGCGCTCCGTGGCCGAGACGCTGGATCTGCGCGCCATTGTGGCCTGGACAGCCTCCGGCGCAACCGCCCTGCGAATCGCCCGCGAACGTCCCTATCCGCCGATTCTCGCGCTCACGACCTCCCGCAACACCGCGCGCCGGCTCGCGCTGGTCTGGGGCGTGCATGCCGTGGTGGGCGAGGATCCGAAGGATGTGGACGACATGGCCCGTGCCGGCGCCCATGTGGCGCGCGAGCAGGAATTCGCCAATCCCGGCCAGCGGATCATCCTTGTCGCCGGTGTTCCGTTCGGCACGCCGGGTGCCACGAACATGCTGCGCATTACCTTCGTGAGCGCGGATGACTGATGAAGCGATGGCAGGGTTGGTCTGGAGCATTTCCGATCTGATCGAACGAGATCGGATGCTCTATCTCTTTGTTTGATCGCATTTTCTTTGCGCGAACCGGTGCCCGCTTGGCGGGCGGATGCTCTAGATCGGCTGCCCTTCTGCCTCCAGTTTCAGCCTCTCCAGCATTTTCTCGAGGTCGGGGAAAAGCGGATAGACATCCTGCGCGCGCCGATAGACCTGGTACGCCTGCTTCCGCTTCCCCATCATCTGCAGGAGCTGCCCCAGCCCGGCGAGCGCATGGAAGTGCCGAGGCTCATGGGCAAGGCTCTGGCGAATATCCCGCATCGCGCTTTCCTCGTCCTTGAGGAGGAAATGCACGATCGCGCGGCGATGATAGGCTTCCGACCAGTTCGGCTTCAGCGTCGTGACGAAATCGAGAAGATCGAGCGCCAGGTCGTAGTTCCGGGTTTCGATCGCCTGCTTGGCGCGTTGCAGCAGCAGATCGGCCGTGTCGCTGCCCGATTTTTCGAATCGCTGCTCGATCTGCTGGGCGACCGCCCTCGCGGCGTCGGCCGTCGGAGCAGCCTGCAGGCGTTCGAAGAGCCGGTCGAGCCGCTCGCGGTCGCCATTGCGCGTGGCCGGCGACTCCGCGCCCGTCATCTGCGCGGCAGAAGGAGGGGCCATCCCGAGGAGGGCGATCAGCGCGAGAGTGACAAAGCGCATCATCATGAAGACAAGCGTGGAGCGGTGCTCGGCTTCCGTCAAGGGAAGTTGCTCGAGAGCGCGGGTTTCAAACACCAGAAGGGCGCTCGAAGGCGCCCTTTCGCGAAATCCGATGAGGAGAAAAGACCCGCGCGCGACAAGCGCGGCAGATCGCCGAGGCTTAGCCCTGGCGCGCCTTGTAGCGCTTCTGTGTCTTGTTGATGATGTAGACGCGACCACGGCGGCGAACCATCTGGTTGTCGCGGTGGCGCGTCATCAGCGACTTGAGCGAATTCCTGATCTTCATTGTCTGAACTCCAGCCGGGCCGGAGCCCAACGTTTGAACCATCCTGCTTCGGCCGCGAAACGCCACCGGAGCCGGGCGAAAATGGTGGGCGCGACAGGGATTGAACCTGTGACCCCTACAGTGTCAATGTAGTGCTCTCCCGCTGAGCTACGCGCCCTAAAACCCGTCAGGGACACCCCTGTCGGACGGGAAGCGGCTCTATAGTCAGCTCTCCCTGAAAGGGCAAGGGAAAAAGCCGGGCTTCGAGCCACGAATTCCGTCAGGCCGCGAGCATCCGCTTCACCTCGTTCACGAGGTCCTTGAGGTGGAACGGCTTGGAGAGCACGCGCGCATCCTTCGGCGCGTTCGATTCCGGGTTCAGCGCGACGGCGGCAAAGCCGGTGATGAACATGACCTTGATATCCGGATCGAGTTCGGTCGCGCGGCGGGCGAGCTCGATTCCATCCATCTCCGGCATCACGATGTCGGTCAGGAGGAGTTCGAAGGGCTCTTCGCGCAGGCGATGATAGGCCGAGCGGCCATTATCGAAGGAGGCGACGTCGAAGCCGGCATTCTGCAGCGCCCTGACGAGGAACTTCCGCATGTCGTTGTCGTCTTCGGCCAGGAGGATCTTGGTCATGCTCATCTCGTCTGACCTGTCTCGGAATCTGACAGGATGGTTAGGGCCGCGTAGTAAACATGTGGTGTATGGCAATTGCGAGGCCAGTGCTGGCGCTGGACGATTCACATGGCAATCGCCATCATAGCTCTACGAATGTTGCACGCGAACTCCGTTTCGGCCGCAAGAAGGAACACGCCTCCCGCATGAGCATGCCCCGGATCGAGACAGGCGAGACTTTCACGCTGCTGCATCCGGCTGCATCGGAAACTGTGCCTGTCCTGCTGAATTCGCCGCATTCCGGCGAGGTTTTTCCCGAGGCCTTCCTTGCGCGCAGCCAGCTCTCGCGGCAGGAGATGCGGCGCGCATCCGATCTTTATGTCAATCGCCTTGTGGAGCGCGCCGTCGCCATGGGCTCGACGGTCATGTTCGCGCATCTGCCGCGATCCTTCGTGGATCTCAACCGCGAGCCCCTCGAGCTTGATCCACGCCTCATTGCCGGCACTCTGCCGGTGGAGGCCAATACGCGGTCGCTGCGGGTGGCCGGCGGGCTTGGCACCGTGCCGCGCGTGATCGGCGATCAGGTCGAGATCTATGCGGGCAAGCTCGCGCTCGACGAGGCTTTGGCGCGCATCGAAAACTTTTACCTGCCTTATCACGGCCGGCTGCATCGCGCCCTGGCAGAGCTGCATGCGCGGTTTGGCCGGGCTTGCCTCATCGATTGCCATTCGATGCCTTCGAATTCGCGCACCACGGGCCTCATGCCCGATCTGGTGATCGGCGATCGCTTCGGCGCATCCTGCAGGCCGGAACTGGTGGCATTGTTCGAGGCGCTGGCGCGGCAAGAGGGCTTCCGCGTGGAGCGCAACCAGCCCTATGCCGGGGGCTACATCACGGAATGCTACGGGCGGCCCGATCTCGGCTGGGACGCCTTCCAGATCGAAATCAATCGCGCCCTTTACATGGATGAGCGCAGTCTCGAGCCGCATTCCGGCTTCCTCGATCTCGCGCGACGGCTCGAGAACATGTTCGCGAAATTTTTCGCCGAGCAGGCATTCGAATTTCGCACGTCGGACTTGCATTTTTATCAGAAGGCTGCTGAATAGCGCCGTCCTTCAAAGGACGTCAAATGCTCACGCTGTCCGGGAACAAAAAGCGGGGATAGATCGGGCCGATCGGCGTCGGGTTCGTTGCCCGCGCCAGAAAAGAAAAAGTCCCGCAAAGGGCGAAAAAACCCGTCGCAGGAAAAAATGCGGTGCAAACGGGCGATAGGCAAAAAAAAGGCCGCACGAAGCGGCCTGAAAGTCTAGGGAGGAAACGCCCAAGGAGGGCATGTCGCGGGACAACGTCAACCGCGACAATCTCAATATATATTGCACTGCAAAAAAATACAAGGGTTCAGTCAGGGGCCTTTTGCTCGGCCGTGTTCACAGCCTCGTGAACGCGGCCTTCGTTTTATGCGCAGTTTCTGCCATGGCTCCTGTCACCGTTTCGCGATTCGCCCTTTCCGAAGAGCTTTCCCATGCGTCCTGTCGATCTCAACGCCTTCATTGAGGGTCTGGCTCGCCAAGCTGGCGAGGCCATCCTTCCCTTCTTCCGCACCACACTTTCCGTGCAGGACAAGGGGCGCGCGAAGGGCGCGGTCTTCGACCCGGTGACCGAGGCCGACCGCGCGGCGGAAACAGTGATCCGCCGTCGCATTATCGAGGCTTTCCCCATGCATGGGATCCTTGGCGAGGAATTCGATGACGAACGACTCGATGCCGAGCATGTCTGGGTGATCGACCCCATAGACGGCACACGGGCCTTCCTGTGTGGCCTGCCGGTTTGGGGCACGCTGATCGGGCTCATGCGCAACAACCGGCCCGTGCTGGGCGTGATGCACCAGCCTTACACAGGCGAGATGTTCATTGGCGATGGCGGCAGCGCGCGCATCAACGGCCCGCGCGGGCACCGCGAACTGCGTGTGCGCGACTGCGAGGCCCTCGCCGATGCCACGCTGATGACGACCGATCCGCGCCTCTTCAAGGGCCCGGAGCGCAGCGCCTACGACGCGATCGAAAGCGCCGTGCGCCTCACGCGTTACGGCACCGATTGCTATGCCTATGCGATGCTCGCGGCCGGGCAGGTCGATCTCGTGATCGAGACGGGCCTGAAGCCCTATGACATCGTTGCGCTGATCCCGATCATCGAGGGCGCGGGTGGTGTCGTCACCACCTGGGATGGAAGCCCGGCGAAGGATGGTGGTCGCATTCTGGCAGCCGGCTCGGCCGCGTTGCATGCGGCGGCGATGGAGCATCTCTCCAAGGTTTGAGGCTGGAGCATCCGCCCGCCAAGTGGATAACGGTTGGCGAAAAAAAGCGGATGCGAAAACAAGAAGAGAGAGCGCCAGATCTGATTCAATCAGATCGGTTTGCGCTCTAGTTGTCCTCGCCCGGCACGAAGGCGTCGAAAGCTGTCCAGAACAGTGCGCGGACCTCATCTTGCTCCATCAGGATCTCGTGGCGCGAGCCGGGCAGCACCATTGCGCTGGCTTGCCGCAGGCGCAGGGCCAGCTTCTCGGCGGAAGCGGTCAGCACGACCGTGTCCGCCCCGGCGAGCAGCATCAGCACCGGCGTGCGGCTGAGGCACCCGAAATCGTCATCCCCGAAGCGGTCGAGCGCGTGGAAGGCGGCGGCAACCCAGCCGATCGTGGGGTCCCCTATGCCGAGATGCGGATGCGCCTCCAGCCAGCCGCGCGCGGTGCCGAAGCGCGAGGGATCGCGCGTGAAGGGATTTCCTTCGAAGGGGCCTCGCAGGCGTGGCACATCCGTCCCGAACGGAATGCGCCAGATGGCGAAGCCCAGCGCGGAGAGCATGCGCGAAACAACCTGCCCCGCCATGCTCCCACCGAGACCGGTCACAGCGACCAGCGGGGAGGTGAGCACGGCGCGCCGGAAAGGGGAATTGCCCTTTGCGATGTGGTGCAGCGCCAGACAGCCGCCCATGGAATGCGCCAGCAGCGACCAGGGCTGCGGCAGGTCACGCAGCTTCATCGCCGCAATCACTGCCTCGAGATCAAGCTGGTAATCCTCGAAATCCTCGACATGCCCGGCGAGGCTGTTGCGCAGCAAACGTTCGGAGCCGCCCTGGCCGCGCCAATCAAAGCTCGCGACCGCAAAACCCCGCCCGAGCAGTTCGCCGATCACCTCACGGTACTTCTCGATGAATTCCGCCCGACCCTGCAGGAGCAGGATCGTGCCCTTGGCCGCAATGCCCTCGGCCAGCGGGAAGAAGGCGGCGCGCACCGCATAGCCATCCCGCGTCAGGATGGGCATGACCGCGTGGGGCGGGAAGGGCTGGCCATCTGGCGGCTCAGCGAGCGTGCCCGGAGCGGGCAGGAGTTGAGGCATCGGAATGTCCGGCGGAACGCGGCTCGAAGCCGCAGCATGATTGTGCCGCGATTGCCGGCGGGCCGGCAAGCCTCAGCGCGCGGCCGGGGCCGGTGCCTCCACAAGCTTCGCACCGATGATCATGTTGGAGCGCGCATCGATGACCAGATGGAGCCGCCGGCCATCCTCGGTTGTCAGGAGGCCGGTCAGCAGGTTTCCGCGCCGCTGGAAACCTGGCAGCTGCAGGGGCGCGACGGCACCCGCGGCCATCGGCGCGGGCCGTTCCGGCATGATGCGCCGCGCGGAATCGGAAGCTTCCACGAGCCATCCGCTCGAGATGAGCGCGCCCGATCCGGCGAGCATCAGGGCTCCTGCAAGGGTGATGACGAGCCAGAAGCCGGCACGCCGGCGCATGCGGGGCAGGGTGGGCGACGAGCGGGAATCGAGGGTGGTGGCCTGGGGCATGATCCCCTCTCTATTGCACTGCACCTGAACCGCGGCGCGCTTCCCTGTTCATCTGGCATTCATCGCGGGAAATCGTCTGGAAGCCCCTTGAAAGGCTGAAATCGGCCTCCCACATCGTGGTTCGTGCAGGCCATGAAGGCTGCACAGCAGCAATGGTCCGGCCGGATGGCGGACCGGATTTCGCGTGTCGCTTCTGAAGGAGGATATGCCATGCGTACATTTGATCTTGCCCCGCTCTATCGTTCCACCGTGGGCTTCGACCGTCTTTTCTCTCTGATCAACCAGATCGAGAATGGCGAAGCCGGGAATGCGAGCTACCCGCCCTATAATATCGAGAAGGTCTCCGAGGACGGCTATCGCATCAGCCTTGCGGTGGCCGGTTTCACCGAGGCCGATCTGTCGATCGAGACCAAGGAAAACTGGCTCGTGATTCGCGGCGAGAAAACCGCCGAGGAAAACAGGGCCGAGCGTGAATTCCTGTTTCAGGGCATCGCTGCCCGCCAGTTCGAGCGTCGCTTCCGCCTCGCGGATCATGTGACGGTCTCCGGTGCGCGCCTTGAGCATGGCCTGCTGCATGTCGATCTCGTGCGCGAGATCCCCGAGGCCAAGAAGCCCCGGCAGGTTCCGATCCACGCGCCTCGCGAAATGGGCGCGCGGCTCGCGGCGTAACGGGAACGAAACTTCGGCTTCGAGACCAGCCGGACATTCGTGAAACAGAGGAAGAGGCGCCTGAGGTGCCCCTTCCTGCTATCCATTCGTGGCGAAGCCGTTCAGAGCAGCGGCGCAACGGGCACAGAATTGATGGGGTTCCAGTCCGCGCTGGGTGGCCGCGTCGCCGGCAGGGCCGGAGTGGCGGAAGGCGGAGTGGCGGGAGGCGGAGTGGCGGGAGACTCGGACAGGGGGCCGGCGACCTTCGGCGGCGCGGACCTCGGTGCCACATTATCCATGGCCGTTTCCGGCGCCATGCCCCGCATCCGGCGAAGCGGCGGGGTTGGCAGCACGGCAAGATCCGAGGTGGAAACCGTGGGGCTGCGATCCTGGCCCACGACCCGGGCATCGGAGCGACTCAGGGCAACCCGCTGGATGATCTCGCCATCATAAGCATCGACCACCAGCCGCACGCGGCCCGTGCGCGGGCTCACGCCTTCGATCACGTAGAAATCGGCGCGACGCGCGACGATGACAAGGTTGCGGAAGCCGCGATCCTCGAGTTCATCCACGATGATCGAGGGATGCAGGCGACGATACCTTTCGATGCGATGGCCCGGCGCAGGTTCGTAGAGCGGCACGGCGAAGCGCTCGCCCCAGGTTTCCTCGCCCCAGGTTTCGACGAAGATCTGGGCCTGCGCGCCGCTGGTGCCGAGAAGGGCACAGGCCGCGACGGTCGCCGCGCCGAGCAGGCGGGGCAGGGAGAGGCGGGGAGCGGACATCACTCATTCTCCGGGGCAGCCAGAACTCTTCGCCATGATGATGAACGAAGCTTAACGCTTCTCGAACAGAATACCGCAATTCGGCGAAAACAAGGAATTCTGCCGGCTATTCCGCTGCATCGCGCCTCTGGATCATGAAGTTGCGCGAAAGGGCAACGAAACGGTCGATCTCCTCGGCCGTCGTCATGAAAGAGGTGACGAGGCGCGCGACCACCTCGTCCGGCGCAGGCCGCAGGGCAGGGTCCATCGACAGGTCCGACCAGTCATAGAAGCGTGCGCCCTGCTCGATGAGGTGATCCATGAGAGCCTGCGGCATCACGGGGAAGACCTCGTTGATCTCGCAGCGCCACCCGAGCCGGATGCCGGGAATGGCCGCAAGACCCTCCGCCATGCGACGGGCCATGCCATTGGCATGGGCCGCGAGTTCGCGCCAATGGCCATCTTCCAGCCAGGCCTCGAATTGCGCGCCCATCAATCGCTGCTTCGAGAGGGTCTGCCCCGCCCGCTTCCTTCGAAAGCGGAAATCCTCCGCGAGGCTCCGGTCGAAGAACACCACCGCTTCCGCCATCAGGCAGCCATTCTTGGTGCCGCCGAGCGACAGCACGTCGATGCCGGATTTCCACGTCATCTCGGCTGGCGTGCAGCCGAGCGAAACAAGCGCGTTCGAGAAGCGCGCGCCATCCATATGCACCTTCAGGCCGTGCCGGCGGGCAGCGACCGTCAGCGCCATCAGTTCATCCGGCATGTAGACGAGGCCGAATTCCGTTCCTTGCGCGATGGAAAGGCCCTTGAGTGGCGGCCGGCGCACGCCGCCCGGCTCGGCCGCGACATGGGCGTCGAGCGTTTCCGGCGTGACCTTTCCGCCGATGCCGGGCAGGCCGACGAGCTTCGCGCCGCCCATGTAGAATTCCGGCGCGCCGCATTCGTCGTCCATCACATGGCTTTCGACATGCGTCAGAAGCGCGCCCCAGGGCGGGCATATGGCGCTGGCGGCCAATGCATTGGCGGCCGTTCCCGTGGCCACAAGGAACACGTCGAGAGGGCAATCGAAAAATTGCATAAGAGCCTGCTCGAAACGTTGGCTCCAGGGGTCCGCCCCATAGGAGCCGGCGGTTCCGGCATTGGCGCGGACGATCGCATCCAGCACTTTCGGGCTTGCGCCCACCACGTTGTCACTCTGGAAAATCATGGATTCGAACGGTCCTTCCCGGCGGCGCATTCGCCGCTGCATGAGATGCTAGGAGGGGGCGGGTCTGCTCGCAAGCCTCTGCAAGGCGCAAGGCTTGTCCGAGACGCCCGTCTTGCCGAAGCAAGGCTCCAAAAGCAATCTTTGCCGCATATTCCGGGCGGTTCATAAAATTTTGTTGCTCGAAAAATCGGATCATAGGCAACAAAATCCGAAAAATTCGGTCGCATGGCTCTTGTCTGTGCGCCGCAATTCTGTATAGCTCCACCTTGGAATAGGACAGCGTTGCTGACCTACCAAGCCGACCTTCGACGGTGAACCCGCCCTGCCCGATCCTTCCGGCGGGGTGATTTTTCCGCCGCTGGCCGGCATTCTTGCGGCAGGCTTCGGGAAGAGGCTGGACGCAATCGAAAAACAGCATCGGGCAGGGTGATGTCCCCGCCCCCCAAGGTGAAGAAAGGGCGTGGCCATGACCAGGCGCGAGGATGAGATGGACGGCGTGAAGCTCGGGCAAGCGGCTCGGCGCGCCGCCAAATCTCGCGCGACGGCCACGCGAGCCACGTCTTCCCGCGCTTCGAAAGGCGCGACCGATGTTATTGTCGCGCGTGATCCCGGCCTGCCGCCGGCGGAGGGTCTCTATGATCCCCGCCACGAGAAGGATTCCTGCGGCGTCGGCTTCGTGGCTGATATCAAGAACCGCAAGAGCCACGTCATCGTTCGGCACGGGCTCTCGATCCTCGCGAATCTCGACCATCGTGGAGCGGTGGGCGCGGACCCGAAGGCGGGTGACGGCTGCGGCATGCTGCTGCAGATTCCGCATCGCTTCTTCGCCGAGGAATGCGCGAAGCTCGGCTTCACGCTGCCGGAGCCCGGCCAATATGCCGTGGGCCAGTATTTCCTCCCGCGCGAGGACGAGGCGCGGGCGCGCGCGGTGAAGATCATCGAGGACACGATCCGCGCCGAGGGCCAGAAGGTGCTCGGCTGGCGCGACGTGCCGGTCGACAATTCCGATCTCGGCGAGAGCGTGCTGCCGACCGAGCCGTTCCATCGGCAGGTCTTCATCGGCCGCGGCGCGGATGTCGCGACCGAGGAGGATTTCGAGCGCCGCCTCTTCATCCTGCGCAAGGTGGTCTCCAACACGATCTACAAGAGCGTGGAGCGCGCGAAGGCCGGCGTTTATCCGGTTTCGGTGTCCTGCCGCACGGTGGTCTACAAGGGCATGCTGCTGGCGAACCAGCTCGGCGGCTATTTCCGGGATCTCAACGATCCCCGCGTGGAAAGCGCGCTGGCGCTCGTGCACCAGCGCTTCTCCACCAACACCTTCCCCACCTGGCAGCTGGCCCATCCCTATCGCATGGTCGCGCATAACGGCGAGATCAACACGCTGCGCGGCAACCTGAACTGGATGGCCGCCCGGCAGGCGAGCGTGGACAGCGAATTGTTCGGCGCGGAGATCGGCAAGCTCTGGCCCATTTCCTATGAGGGACAGTCCGACACGGCCTGTTTCGACAATGCGCTCGAATTCCTCGTGCGTGGCGGCTACAGCCTTGCCCATGCGGTGATGATGCTCATCCCCGAAGCCTGGGCCGGCAATCCGCTGATGAACGAGGAGCGCCGCGCCTTCTACGAATATCATGCCGCGCTGATGGAGCCGTGGGACGGCCCCGCCGCCATCGCCTTCACGGATGGCCGGCAGATCGGCGCGACGCTCGACCGCAACGGCCTGCGCCCTGCGCGCTATTTCGTCACGAAGGATGACCTCGTGGTGATGGCCTCCGAGATGGGCGTGCTGCCTTTCCCGGAAAGCGAAATCGTCACCAAGTGGCGCCTGCAGCCCGGCCGCATGCTGCTCGTGGACCTGATGGAAGGCCGCATCGTCTCCGATGAGGAGATGAAGGCCGGGCTTGCCGCCGCGAACCCCTACCGGGAATGGCTGAAGCGCAGCCAGATCGTGCTCGAGGAATTGAAGCCCGTCGAGCCGCGCGCCAGCCGCACCGATGTGAGCCTGCTCGATCGGCAGAAGGCTTTCGGCTATACGCAGGAAGACCTGAAGCTCCTGATGGCACCAATGGCCATTACCGGGCAGGAAGCCGTCGGCTCGATGGGCACCGATACCCCTCCGAGCGTGCTCTCCAACAAGTCGAAGCTGCTCTACACCTATTTCAAGCAGAACTTCGCGCAGGTCACGAACCCGCCGATCGACCCGATCCGCGAGGAACTGGTGATGAGCCTCGTCTCGTTCATCGGGCCGCGCCCCAACATCTTCGATCTCGAGGGCAATTCGCGCCGCAAGCGGCTGGAGGTGCGCCAGCCGATCCTGACCAATGGCGATCTCGAGAAGATCCGCTGCATCGGCCATTTCGAGGACCGGTTCGACACCAAGACGCTCGACATCACTTTCGCGGCCGGGCGAGGCACGAAGGGCATGGAAGATGCCGTGAAGCTGCTATGTGATCGCGCGGAAGCGGCCGTACATGGCGGCTACAACATCATCGTGCTCTCGGATCGCATGGTGGGGCCGGATCGCATTCCGATCCCGGCGCTTCTCGCCACGGCGGCGGTGCATCATCACCTCATCCGCAAGGGCCTGCGCACGTCGGTCGGCCTCGTGATCGAGACGGGTGAAGCGCGCGAGGTTCATCACTTCGCCTGCCTCGCGGGCTACGGCGCCGAGGCGATCAACCCCTATCTCGCCTTCGAGACCCTGATCGCCATGAAGGCGGATATGGAAATTCCCGAGGAGGTGGACGAGGACGAGATCGTCAAGCGCTTCATCAAGGCCACGGGCAAGGGGCTGCTGAAGGTCATGTCCAAGATGGGCATCTCGACCTATCAATCCTATTGCGGCGCGCAGATCTTCGATGCCGTGGGCCTCTCGAGCGCTTTCGTGAACCAGTATTTCTACGGCACCGCCACCACCATCGAGGGCGTGGGGCTCGAGGAAATTTCCGAGGAAACCGTGCAGCGGCACCGGGAAGCGTTCTCGAACAGCCTTGTGCTGAAGAACTTCCTCGATGTCGGCGGGGAGTATAACCAGCGCCAGCGCGGCGAGGATCATATCTGGTCATCGGAGGTCGTGGCCGATCTGCAGCATGCCGTGCGCACCAATGCGCGCGACCGCTATGACGCCTATGCCAGGCGCATCGACGAGGTGGAGAACCGCTATCAGACCATTCGCGGCCTTTTCCACATCAAGAAGGCGACAGAAACAGGCCGCAACCCGGTGCCGCTCGACGAGGTGGAGCCCGCAAGCGAGATCGTGAAGCGGTTTGCCACGGGTGCCATGTCCTTCGGTTCCATCAGCCGAGAGGCGCATGAAACGCTTGCCAGGGCGATGAACGCCATCGGCGCCAAGTCCAACACCGGCGAGGGCGGCGAGGAATCCGCGCGCTTCGAGCCGCTGCCGAACGGCCTTCCCAACCCGCGCCGCTCGGCCATCAAGCAGGTGGCATCGGGCCGTTTCGGTGTCACCACGGAATATCTCGTGAATTCCGATGTCATGCAGATCAAGGTCGCGCAGGGCGCGAAGCCCGGCGAGGGCGGACAATTGCCCGGCCACAAGGTCGATGCCGTCATCGCCAAGGTGCGTCATTCGACGCCCGGCGTGGGCCTGATTTCGCCCCCGCCGCATCACGACATCTACTCGATCGAGGATCTCGCCCAGCTGATCTTCGATTTGAAGAACGTGAACCCGGCGGCGGATGTCTCGGTGAAGCTCGTCTCGGAAGTGGGGGTCGGCACGGTCGCGGCCGGTGTCGCGAAGGCACGGGCCGATCACATCACCATCTCGGGCTATGAGGGGGGCACGGGCGCGTCCCCGCTCACCTCCATCAAGCATGCGGGTTCGCCCTGGGAGATGGGGTTGGCGGAAACGCAGCAGGTTCTCGTGAAGAACCGCCTGCGCGGCCGCGTGGCTTTGCAGGTCGATGGCGGCCTGCGCACGGGTCGTGACGTGATCATCGGTGCGTTGCTCGGGGCCGACGAATTCGGCTTCTCGACCGCGCCGCTCATCGCGGCGGGCTGCATCATGATGCGCAAGTGCCACCTCAATACTTGTCCGGTGGGGGTGGCGACGCAGGACCCCGTTCTGCGCAAGCGCTTCAAGGGCCAGCCCGAGCATGTGATCAACTACTTCTTCTTCGTGGCGGAACAGGTGCGCGAGATCCTCGCCTCGATGGGCTTCCGTTCGTTGACGGAGATTACCGGCCGCACCGATCTGCTCGATACTCGCGCGGGCGTGGACCACTGGAAGGCGAAGGGGCTCGATTTCTCGAAGCTCTTTGCGCGTCCGGATGTGCCGGCGACAGTCGCGAGGAAGCATTCCGAGCGGCAGACGCATCCGATCGACGATGTGCTCGACCGCAAGCTGATCGCGAAAGCGCTGCCGGCGATCGAGGGCGGCGCGCCGGTGACGATCGAGGAGAAAATCTTCAGCCGTGACAGAGCGGCGGGCGCCATGCTCTCCGGCGAGGTGGCGAAGCGGCACGGCCATGCCGGCCTGCCGGATGACACCATCCGCATCACGCTTGCCGGCACGGCGGGCCAGAGCTTCGGTGCCTGGGTCGCGGCGGGCGTGACGCTGGAGCTCGTGGGCGAGGCCAACGATTATGTCGGCAAGGGGCTCTCGGGCGGCAAGCTGATCATCCGTCCGGCGCCGGATGCGGCCATCGTGCCGGAAAAGTCGATCATCGTCGGCAACACCGTGCTCTATGGCGCGATTTCCGGCGAGTGCTATTTCCGGGGCGTGGCCGGCGAGCGCTTCGCCGTGCGCAACTCCGGCGCCATCGCGGTGGTCGAGGGCGTGGGCGACCATGGCTGCGAATACATGACCGGCGGCGTGGTGGTGGTGATCGGCGAGACGGGCCGCAACTTCGCGGCGGGCATGTCGGGCGGCGTCGCCTATGTGCTCGACGAGGATGGCACCTTCCGCTCGCGCTGCAACCTCTCCATGGTCGATCTCGAACCCGTCGAGGAGGAGGAGGACCTGATGCAGCGCCTCCACCACCATGGCGGCGATCTCGAATTCAAGGGCCGCATCGACATCATGGGCGACATGTCGCGCCACGATGAAGAGCGTCTGCACCAGCTTGTCGCCAATCATCTGCGCTATACGGGCTCGGCCCGCGCGAAGCACATTCTCGACCATTGGGCGGATTTCCGTCACCGGTTCGTGAAAGTGATGCCGGTGGAATATCGCCGTGCGCTGCGCGACATGGAAAAGGCGCGGCAGTTGCAGGCTGCCGAGTGAGGATCGATGGCCCGGGCCGAGGCCCGGGTCTCCCCGCAAGAGAGAAACATGGACCGGCAACGGGCGGCGCTTCTCGAACAGCGCGCCCCGCACGGGTTGAGGTGAGAGAGATGGGCAAGGTCACGGGTTTTCTGGAAATCGACCGGCGCGAGGCGAAGTATCAGCCGGCATCGGATCGCATCCGCCACTTCCGCGAATTCACGATTGCCATGGACGAGAAGGACGTGCGCGAACAGGCCGCGCGCTGCATGGATTGCGGCGTGCCCTATTGCCACGGCCCCAATGGCTGCCCGGTGCACAACCAGATCCCGGACTGGAACGACCTCGTCTACCAGAACGATTGGGAAGAGGCGCTGGCGAACCTGCATTCCACCAACAATTTCCCGGAATTCACCGGCCGCATCTGCCCCGCGCCCTGCGAGGAAGCCTGCACGCTGAACCTCGAGAACATGCCCGTGGCGATCAAGACGGTCGAGCAGGCCATCGCGGATCGCGGCTGGAAGGAAGGCTGGATCAAGCCGGAAATCGCCGCAAACCGCACCGGCAAGCGCGTCGCGGTCATCGGTTCGGGCCCGGCGGGCATGGCGGCCGCCCAGCAGCTCGCCCGCGTGGGGCATGAGGTGCATGTCTATGAGCGCGAGCCCAAGGCCGGCGGCCTGCTGCGCTACGGCATCCCCGATTTCAAGATGGAGAAGCACCATATCGACCGCCGCGTGGAGCAGATGGCGGCCGAGGGGGTCATCTTCCATTACAACGCGCATGTTGGCGTGAACGTGAAGCTTGCCGATCTCCAGCGCGATTTCGACGCGGTTCTTCTCGCGGGCGGAGCGGAAGCGCCGCGCGATCCCGGCCTGCCGGGGCAGGAACTGGAAGGCGTGCATTACGCGATGCCCTATCTCACGCAGTCCAACCGCCGCGTTGGTGATGAGCCGATCCACGACGCGCCGCTGCTCGCCGGCGGCAAGTATGTCGTGGTGATCGGTGGCGGCGATACCGCGTCGGATTGCATCGGCACGGCCTTCCGGCAGGGCGCGCTGTCGGTGACGCAGCTCGACATTCGTCCGAAGCCGCCGGAGATCGAGGACAAGCTGACGATCTGGCCGTTCTGGCCAACCAAGTTCCGCACCTCCTCCTCGCAGGCCGAGGGAGCGGATCGCGAATTCCAGGCCGCGACCCTGCGCATTCTGGGCAAGAACGGCAGGGTAACGGGCGTGGAATGCGCCCGCGTGGACGAGAGGCGCCGGCCGATCCCCGGCACGGAATTCGTGCTGAAGGCCGATCTCGTCTTCCTCGCCATCGGCTTTGCCGGCTCGGTGAAGGACGGCCTCCTCACGGAAGCGGGCGTGGCGATGGACAAGCGCGCGAACGTGATTGCCAACGAGAACGATTACCGCACCGACAAGCCGAAGATCTTCGCCGCCGGCGACATGCGCCGCGGCCAGAGCCTTGTGGTCTGGGCCATCCGCGAGGGCCGGCAGGCCGCGCGCGCGATTGATGAAATGCTGATGGGCGAGAGCGTGCTGCCGCGCTGAGGCAGAGGCCATCCGCGCAACAAGAAAGGGCCGCATGAAGCGGCCCTTTTCATTCGGAGTGTCAGAGGTTTACGCCGCCTTGGCGCGCGGCTTGATGAGCCCGCGATTGATGAGGCATTCGGCGATCTGCACCGCGTTCAGGGCCGCGCCCTTGCGCAGGTTGTCCGACACGCACCAGAAGGCGAGGCCGTTTTCCACCGTGGCATCCTCGCGGATGCGCGAGATATAGGTCGCATCTTCGCCCGCCGCTTCCTGCGGCGTCACGTAACCACCCGGCTCGCGCTTGTCGACCACGAGGATGCCCGGCGAGCGGCGCAGGATCTCGCGGGCCTCTTCCGCCGTGACGGGCTTCTCGAATTCCACGTTCACCGCTTCCGAATGGCCGATGAAGACCGGCACGCGCACGCAAGTGGCGGTGAGCTTGATCTTCGGGTCGAGGATTTTCTTGGTCTCGACCGTCATCTTCCATTCTTCCTTGGTGAACCCGTCTTCCATGAAGACATCGATATGCGGGATCACGTTGAAGGCGATGGGCTTTGCGAACTTCTTCGCTTCCACTTCCTGCCCGGGCACATAGCGGCCCTTGGTCTGGCTCCAGAGTTCGTCCATGCCATCCTTGCCCGCGCCGGAAACCGACTGGTAGGTGGACACGACCACGCGCTTGATGCCGAAGGCGTCATGCAGCGGCTTCAGCGCCACCACGAGCTGGGCGGTGGAGCAATTGGGGTTCGCGATGATGTTCTTCCTGGTGAAGCCGCGCACGGCATCGGCATTCACTTCCGGAACGATCAGCGGCACATCCTGGTCATAGCGCCAGGCCGACGAGTTATCGATGACGACGCAGCCCTGCGCCCCGATGCGCGGCGACCATTCCTTCGAGACCGAGCCGCCCGCCGACATGAGGCAGAGATCGGTGTCGGAGAAATCGTAATGGTCGAGCACCTTGGTCTTGAGAATCTTGTCGCCGAAGGTGACTTCCTGCCCGATCGAGCGCTGCGAGGCGAGTGCCACGACCTCGCTGACCGGGAAGGCCCGTTCGGCCAGAATATCCAGCATTTCCCGGCCCACATTGCCGGTGGCGCCAACGATAGCAACCTTGTAGCCCATGAGTCTCGTTCCTGATTTGAGGGCCTTGCCCTGAACCATCTCCCCCGGGAGCGAAGCAGGTGCGGCTTGCCCGACCTGCTGGCCCTTTCCCCCGCCGGGGGAGGACCCGAGAGCGAGGACGACCGTTATCCCACCGCGCCCGTTTTCGTGGCCGGTTTCGTCACACGCGTTTTTTTCGTCGTGAGGCGGATCATGGGTCGGGGTTCCTCGGCGAAGGGTCGCCGCAGTGGTGAGAAGCGCCAGATCTCGGGAAAAGTCAATGCCGGCCTCGGGATGAGGGCGCGCGTTAGGCGCGTGTTCACCCTGATCGTAAGTGAGCCCGGGCCGGTAACCCGTCTTTCCCTGAGACGCGGCAATGGTCTCGCCCGGGAACGAAGAGGGGCGGGACGTGGCAGACGGCCGGGTTGGTCTCACGATTGCAATCGAGCATTTCGTCGTCGCGCCGGACAGGAGCCTCGGCGCGCGGCTCGAATGCTGGCATCGCTGGAGCCTGTGGCGCTGGAAGCGCGGCCGGGTGCGGCTTCTCCGTGCCTGGCACCGGGTTGCGGGCCAGGTCGGGCTTCTGGGGCTCCCGGCGATTCTGGCCGCACTCCTCAAGTCCGGCGCATTCCTGCATGGGATCTTCCGCGCGCTGCGCGATTCGGCAGTGCTGCTGACCGTGATCCTGCGCTATGCGATAAACCATCCGACGCAGGGCTCGAAGGTCGAGCAGGGCAAGGCATGGCGCCCCCGGAAATCCGGTCTCATCCTCGCGCTTGGCCTTCCGGCGCTGGCGCTGTCCTTCTTCCTGCCTGACCGCGAACGCGATGCGTTCCCCGGCGAAATGCCGCTGACAACGGCGCAAGCACCCATGCAGGAGCCTGCGCCGGAGCCGGCCAGTGTCGAGACCCGTCGCAATCCCGAGGCGTTGCCGCCAATGGAGCAACGCCCCTGGCAGCCGGTTCGGCAGCCCATGGCGCTCTACCATCTTGAATCACCGGAACTTTCCGGGCTCACCTTGACCTACCGGGTCTCGCAGCGTGGCAGTTCCCGGCAAGATATGCTGATCTGGCAGCCGCGACAGGATGCGGGTGAGAGCGAGACCCGGCGCTCCGGCGCTCTGGTGGTGATCGAGCGTCATGATGGCGCGCTGACGGAAAAGCCGCTCTTCTCCGATCTCGCGGCGCGCGCCGCCGAGCATCGCCTGGTCGTCGAGCGCATGGCCAGTCCGCAGGACATCCGCACCAAGTTCGGGCTGATGGAGGCGGCGGAAGTGAAGCTGCGGCAGGAAAACGCCGTAATGTCCTGCCTGGCCTATCGCCGCATCGACATGGCTGGCGTCAGCATCCTGGGCTGGCTTTGCGGCACGATCCAGCGGCCGGTCGATCGCGTGTCCATGGCCTGCTTCCTCGATCGTCTCGATCTGGTCGGGGGCGGGCGCGATGCCTCCCTGCGGAAATTATTCGCCGAGGCGGAGCGTTCGCGGCAGAACTGCATATCCTCGCGCCAGCCCGGCCGGCGGCTGACCTGGATGGACCACGAGGCATCCATTCCCGCGCTGAAGCTGACCGCTCGCCGCTGAACCTGAAAATCTTGCAGGCAGCCAAGCGTGATGAATGCTTGTTAACGCTTTTTCCGATAAGGTTAACGGGATCATCAATTCAGTGGAGATCCCCATGCGCGCGCTTCCCCTTTTCGCGGCCGGTCTTGCCCTCCTGTCGATGCCTGCGATGGCCGAGGCGCAGACCCGTTCCTCGCTCTACATCGAGGTAAAACCCCGTTCCTGGCTGGATCCGGGCAGGGAGGTCCGGCCGCATTCGATGCAGAACTACATCTATGACACGCAGGGCTCCGGCATTCCCAGCGCGGGCGCAGGCTTTTCGAATCAGGGCCTGCTGCCGGGCCGCTTTTCCGGTGGGTCCATGATCAAGATCGACATTCCCGCGCCGGATTTCCTGCGCAAGCGAACGCAACCCCATGATGGGGCATGAAAAGGGGTCTCGAAGGCCCCTTTCCGTTTTGTCTGGATGCGCCTGCCTCAGGTCAGGCGCTTCAGCGCCCCGACTATCGCATCGCCCATCTCGGTCGTGCCGACGGCGTTCACGCCCTTCGGTGCGATGTCGCGGGTGCGGATGCCGCTCGTGAGCACGTCGGCGATCGCCTTGTCCACGAGATCCGCCGCTTCCGTGAGGCCGCAGGAATAGCGGAGCGCCATGCCGAAGGAGCCGATCATCGCGATGGGGTTCGCGAGGCCCTTGCCGGCGATATCCGGCGCGGAACCATGCACCGGCTCATAAAGCGCCTTGCGCTTGCCGGTCTTGGCATCGGGCGCGCCGAGCGAGGCGGAGGGCAGCATGCCGAGCGAGCCGGTCAGCATCGCCGCGACATCCGAGAGCATGTCGCCGAAGAGATTGTCGCAGACGATCACGTCATATTGCTTGGGCCAGCGCACGAGCTGCATGCCGCAGGCATCCGCGAGGTGATGTTCGAGCTCGATATCCGGATATTCCGTCTTGCCGACCTTCGTGACCACTTCCTTCCACAGCACGCCCGAGCGCATCACATTGTGCTTCTCGCTCGAAGTCAGCTTCTTGCGGCGCACCTTCGCGAGGTCGAAGGCGACGCGCGCGATGCGCTCGATCTCATGCGTGGTGTAGACCTGCGTATCCACCGCGCGCTTCTCGCCGTTCTCCAGCGTGACGATTTCCTTGGGCTCGCCGAAATAGACTCCGCCCGTCAGTTCGCGCACGATCAGGATATCAAGCCCTTCGACGATCTCCCGCTTCAGCGAGGAAGCATCGGCCAGCGCCGGATAGCAGACGGCCGGGCGGAGATTGGCGAAAAGCTCCATCTCCTTGCGCAGGCGCAGCAGGCCGGCTTCTGGCCGCGCATGGTAGGGCACATCCGCCCATTTCGGGCCACCCACCGCGCCGAACAGCACGGCATCCGCCGCATGCGCGCGCGCCATGGCCGCATCGGTGATCGCGACGCCATGCGCATCATAGGCCGAGCCGCCGACAAGATCGGTCTCGGTCTCGAATTTCGCGATGCCCGCCGAGCCGAGGAAGGTGGCGACCTTCTGCACCTCGTGGGCCACTTCCGGGCCGATGCCGTCGCCCGGGAGGAGCAGAAGATTGAAGGACGCCATGGTGAACCCCTTTCAAGCTTGCCGGCCGTTTTGCGTGGGCCGGATTTCGCGAATGTGACAATGGATGCTGACTACAGGGCCAGGCCATGCGGCACAACCCGTCTTTCGATATGAAAGGCAAGGGTTTGCGAGGATGGCTCCGTCCGGAAAGTCGGCGGTATACCACGCTGATTCGTGTGTTCCTACTTCGAAGTTTTCAACTTGAGATAGCCGCTGTGGCGGGATCGCGAACGCTGTTTCCGCTTCCGGCGCTTATCGCAGTGCGTCGAAGACCTTGCCGCCGGCGCGACCGGTCTGCGGCAGGCCCAGCCTTGCCTCGACATCCCGGATGGCCGCGCGTGTCAGCGCACCGATGGCGCCATCGGGTTTGCCGACATCATAGCCGCGGGCGATCAGCCGCTCCTGCAGGATCTTCCGTTCGGCGCGCGAGAGGCCGCGATCATCCGTGGGCCAGGGGGTGCGAATGCCAGGGCGGCCGCGCAGGCGATCGGAGAGCACGGAAATCGCCAGCGCATAGCTTTCGGCGGCATTATAGGCATAGGCCGCATCGAAATTCCGCGTCACCAGGAAGGCCGGGCCATTCCGGCCGGCGGGAAGCAGCAACCCGGCAGCCGGCAGGCCCGAGATTGCCGAACCATCGAGCCGCGTGATCCCGCGCGAGGCCCAGGCATCCGCCGGCGCTTTGTTCGTGCGACCCGAGGGGCCGGAATACTCGGAAGGCAATTTCACTTCGTAACCCCAGCTTGCGCCGGTGATCCAGCCCGAGCGCTTGAGGTAGTTGGCCGTGGATGCGAGCGCATCGGGGATCGAATCCACGAGGTCGCGTTTGCCGTCGCCATCGAAATCCACCGCAAGACGCAGATAGGTGGAGGGGATGAACTGTGTGTGGCCGAAGGCGCCGGCCCAGGAGCCGCGCAGCTTCTCGGCCGCGAGATCCCCGCGCTCGATGATTTTCAGCGTGGAAATCAATTCGCCGCGGAAGAATTCTCGCCTGCGGGGGCCGAAACAGGCGGCGGTGGAAAGCGCCTGCGGCAGGAAGCGGCCGCCCGAGATGTTGCCGTAATCGCTCTCGACACCCCATACGGCAACCACCGCATGCCGATCCACGCCATAGGCCTGCTCGATGCGCGAAAGCAGCGAAGCGTGCTTCTGGAGCAGCGCGCGGCCCTCGCTCACCTTCTGCTCGTCCACGAGAGTGGCGAGGTAATCCCAGATCGGCGTCTTGAACTCCGGCTGGTTCTGCATCAGCTCGATCACGCGCATATCCGGTTCGACATCGCGCATCACGCGGTCGAAGGTCGAGCCCGAAACACCGGCCGTGGTCGCGGCGGAGCGGAGGCCCGCAACACACGAGGCGAAATCCGCCAAGGCGGTGCTCGCGGCGGAGATCAGCAGGGCAACGGACAAGGAAAAAGCGCGCATGGCGGGGTTCTCCGGCAACATGCGCGCGAAAATAGGGCGGTATGGTTAAAGGAGATCAACCAGCCGGCAGAATTACAGCCAGGAACGGCTCTCCTTCGCCTTGGCTTCATAGGCGTCGATGGAAGCCTTCTTCACCATGGTGAGGCCGATATCATCGAGCCCTTCCATCAGGCATTTCTTGCGGAAGGGGTCGATCTCGAAGCGGATCGTGCCGCCATCCGGGCCCTTGATCTCCTGCGAGGCGAGATCGACTGTCAGCGTCGCGTTCGAGCCACGATCGGCATCGTCGAACAGCTTGTCGAGGTCTTCCTGGCTGACCGTGATCGGCAGGATGCCGTTCTTGAAGCAGTTGTTGTAGAAGATGTCGGCGAAGCTGGTGGAGATCACGCAGCGGATGCCGAAATCGAGCAGCGCCCAGGGCGCATGCTCGCGGGAGGAGCCGCAGCCGAAATTGTCGCCGGCGATGAGGATCTCGCTTTTGCGATAGGCTGGCTTGTTCAGCACGAAATCCGGGTTCTCGTTGCCCTTCTCGTCATAGCGCATCTCGAAGAACAGCGACTTGCCGAGGCCCGTGCGCCGGATCGTCTTCAGGAACTGCTTGGGGATGATCATGTCGGTATCGACATTGACCACTTTCAGCGGCGCCGGGGTGGAAGTGAGCGTGGTGAAGGGCTGCATATCTCGTGCTTTCCGTCTCGGTTGTGTTTTGCGCCCCGGAGAGGAGCGACTGGTTTTTGCGTCTGTCGCATTTTCTTCACGCGAACCGGCGTCCACTTCGCTGGAAAATGCTCCTTAACCCGCCTTGGCTTCGATCTTTTCCATGTCGTCATCCGAGAGGCCGAAATGGTGGCCGATCTCGTGGATCAGCACATGGGTGATGATGGTGCCGAGCGTTTCCTCATGCTCGGCCCAGTAATCGAGGATGGGGCGGCGATAGAGCCAGATCATGTTCGGCTCCTGCCCCGTATGCTGGATGGCCGCCGCCGTGGTGAGGCCATGGCCCTGGAACAGCCCGAGGATGTCGAAGGGCGTTTCCAGCTCCATCGCCTCGATCACTTCCTCGTCGGGGAATTCCTCGATCTTGATGACGATGTGGCCGCAGAGCTTCCGGAATTCCTCCGGCAGCGTCTCATAGGCATGCGCCGCCATTTCCTCGAAATCGGCGAGGTTCGGCGCCTGCATGGGAGCCCAGGAGGCCGAGGGAAAACGCTGCGTTGCGCTCATCATTCAGCTCGTTTTTCTAAGGCGGGTCGTCCCGCCTCGCCGTCATGCCCGGGTCGCAGCCAACTTCAGGCGGGCTGCGCAGGATTGTCTGCCCGGGTATCCACGACTTGTCCCGAAATCGGGAAGACATGGATGGCCGGAACAAGTCCGGCCATGACGGTCATGCATCACCACCACTTCAATTGATGGCCGAAATACCACGCGAGGGCCACGAAAGCGATCAGGGATAAACCCCGGCCGATCCTTCTGGCCCAGATCTCGACCTTGTCCGCCGGCTCGGCACTCTGCTTGAGCGCGTCCTGGCCGGCGAAATGATCCGCCGCCCGCGCGAGCGAGGAGGAGAGGAGACCCTCCCCCTGTTCCATTTTCGGCGGGCGCGGCGCGCTCATCACTCACATCGTCCGGATATCAACAAACCGTCCGGCAATCGCCGCGGCGGCGGCCATGGCCGGCGAGACGAGATGCGTGCGGCCCTTGAAGCCTTGCCGGCCCTCGAAATTGCGGTTCGAGGTGGAAGCGCAGCGCTGTCCCGGCTTCAGCTGGTCGGGGTTCATGCCGAGGCACATGGAACAGCCCGGCTCGCGCCACTGGAAGCCCGCGGCGGTGAAGATCCTGTCGAGGCCTTCCGCTTCCGCCTGCTCCTTCACGAGGCCGGAGCCCGGAACGATCATCGCGTAAGCGAGGCGGCTCGAGATGGTCTTGCCCTCGACGACCTTCGCCACCGCGCGCAGATCCTCGATGCGGCCATTGGTGCAGGAGCCGATCCAGACCACGTCGAGTTCGATGTCGGTCATCTTCGTGCCGGGCGTGAGGCCCATATAGGAAAGCGCGCGCTCCTTCGACTGGCGCTTCACCTCATCGGGAATCGCGGCCGGATCGGGCACCACGCCCGCGATCGAGACCACATCCTCGGGCGAGGTGCCCCAGGAGACGATGGGCGGCAGGTTGTTCGCATCGAGCGTGACGACGCGATCGAAATGCGCGCCCTCATCGGTCTTCAGCGTTTCCCAGAATTTCAGGGCCTGATCCCAATGCGCTCCCTTCGGCGCCTTGGGGCGATCCTTGAGATAGGCGAAGGTCTTCTCGTCCGGCGCGATGAGGCCGGCGCGCGCCCCGCCTTCGATCGTCATGTTGCAGACGGTCATCCGGCCTTCCATCGTGAGGTCACGGATGGCGGAGCCCGCGAACTCGATCACCGAGCCGGTGCCGCCGGCGGTGCCGATCTCGCCGATGATCGCGAGCACGATATCCTTCGCGGTGACGCCCTTGCCGAGGCTGCCCTTCACCTCGACGAGCATGTTCCTGGCCTTCTTCTGGATCAGCGTCTGGGTGGCCAGAACGTGCTCGACCTCGGAGGTTCCGATGCCATGGGCCAGCGCCCCGAACGCGCCATGGGTGGAGGTGTGGCTGTCACCGCAGACGATCGTGGTGCCCGGCAGGGTGAAGCCCTGCTCCGGGCCGATGACGTGTACGATGCCCTGGCGCTTGTCGCGCTCCGAATAATATTCGATGCCGAAATCCCTGGCGTTTTGCGCGAGAGTCTCGACCTGAATGCGGCTTTCCTCTTCCTCGATGCCCTTGGTGCGATCGGAGGTCGGAACGTTGTGGTCCACCACCGCGAGGGTTTTCTGCGGGGCGCGCACCTGCCGGCCGGTCAACCGCAGGCCCTCGAAGGCCTGGGGCGAGGTGACCTCGTGCACAAGATGTCGGTCGATATAAAGGAGGCAGGTGCCATCCGGCTGGCGATCCACCACGTGGTCGTCGAAAATCTTGTCGTAAAGGGTCTTCGGCGCGGCGCTCATGGCAGCATTTCGTCCTGGTTTTGGGGGAGAGCAAGCAAGCGGGCGCGGCCGCTGCTTCTTCTCCGGTCGGGCAAGATCGTGCCTGCAATACCCAAAACAGGCGTGGTATACCAGTCTTTTTCTGCGGGAACGGGCAAGAAAGTTTTCCAATGACCTGCCCCCTGTTGCACCGCGGAAAAGGGGTGTATAAGCCGCGCCGCTTCCGGGCCGGGTCGATCCGTGACAGGATCGCAACCCTTATCAGGGGCTGAACAGCAGGCGGAGCCGTTTCATGGGCGTGGCGGGCGTTGCGGGCGAGGGGGGGACCCCCGGTCATCCCGAGGGTCACGGGGCGCAGGGCGGCGAGGGCGGTGGCATGAAGCGCAATCTCGCGCTGGCCGTCGGCTCGGTAGGCGTCGTCTATGGCGATATCGGCACCAGCCCGCTCTATGCGCTCAAGGAGTCGCTGCACCATGCCGGCGAGGATGGGCTGACTCGTGCCGAGGTGATCGGCGTTGTCTCGCTGCTCATCTGGGCAGTCGTGGTCGTGGTGACGCTGAAATATGTCGTCTTCATCATGCGCGCCGACAACAAGGGCGAGGGCGGCACGCTCTCGCTGATGGCGCTTGCGCAGAAGGCCATCGGCCGGCGCTCGCTGCCGGTCTTCCTGTTCGGCGTGATGGGCGCGGCCCTGTTCTATGGCGATTCGATCATCACCCCGGCGATTTCCGTTCTTTCGGCGGCGGAGGGCCTGAAGCTCGTCAACCCGGCCTTCCAGAACCAGTGGAACGTGATCATCCTGGCGCTCGGCATCCTCATGGCCCTGTTCTGGGTGCAGAAACGCGGCACGGCCAGCGTGGCGAAATTCTTCGGCCCCATCATGGTGGTCTGGTTCACGGTGCTCGCCATCCTCGGCCTTCTGCATATCGAGGATGATCTCGGCATTCTCGCGGCCTTCAACCCTTATTATGCGGCGCTGTTCGTGGCCGATCACGGCGTCATCGGCCTCATCGTGCTGGGCTCGGTCTTCCTCGCGGTGACCGGGGCCGAGGCGCTTTATGCCGATATGGGCCATTTCGGGCGCTTCCCCATCCGCGCGGCCTGGCTCCTTTTCGTCTTCCCGGCGCTCACGCTGAACTATCTCGGGCAGGGCGCTTTTGTCCTGAAGAACCTCGATGATCCGAAGATGGTCTCCGATCCGTTCTTCCTGCTCGCGCCGGAATGGGCCCTGCTGCCGCTGGTGATGCTCACGGGCCTCGCGACCGTGATCGCGAGCCAGGCGGTGATCACCGGGGCCTTCTCGCTCACCCAGCAGGCGGTGCAGCTTGGCCTCCTGCCGCGCATCGAGATCAAGCACACCTCCGAAACGCAGCTTGGCCAGATCTACATCGCGCCGGTGAATCGCTTCCTCGCGGTGGGCGTGGTGCTGCTGGTGCTGACCTTCAAGACCTCCTCATCGCTCGCCTCGGCCTATGGCATCGCGGTGACCGGCGCGATGCTCGCGGATACCGCCCTTTTCTTCATCGTGGCGCGCAAGGTCTGGAACTGGAAGAACTGGCAGGTGCTGGGCCTCGGCATCCCCTTCCTGTTGGTTGATCTCGTCTTCTTTGGCGCGAATTGCCTGAAGATCCCGGAAGGCGCCTACATGCCGCTGCTTTTCGGTATGGTGCTCATCACCATGATGTGGACCTGGGTGCGCGGCACGAAGATCGTTTTTGAGAAGACGAAGCGCGATTCCGTGCCACTGACCGATCTCATCAAGATGCTCGAGAAATCGAAGCCGGTGCGCGTGGCAGGCACGGCCGTGTTCCTGACAAGCGATCCCGAGGTCGCACCGGGAGCGCTGCTGCACAACCTCAAGCACAACAAGGTGCTTCACAAGCGCAACATCGTGCTCACGATCAAGACTGCCGATTCCCCGCGCGTGCCGGATGCCGAGAAGCTCGAGATCAACGAACTCAGCGAGGATGTGAAAGCCATCATCGTTCGTGTGGGCTACATGGAAACGCCGCGCGTGCCGCATTTCCTCGCCTTGGCGCGGCGGCGCGGGCTCGATTTCGACATCATGCAGACGTCGTTCTTCCTCTCGCGGCGCTCCATCAAGCCTGCGGCCTCCTCCGGCATGCCGCTCTGGCAGGACAACCTCTTCATCTTCCTGTCGCGCATGGCCGCGAACGCCACGGACTTCTTCCACATCCCCACCGGACGCGTGGTGGAGATGGGCGCGCAGGTGACGGTGTGATCCGGTCTTGTCGGCACCTTTGCGGGCTGACATTCTTGCTGCATCGGATCAGGCGAGGTTTGGATCATGACGAACGAGGAACTGGAGCGTCTCCGGGCGAAATTTGGCGCGGCATCGGCCGGTGATGTGCAGGACCCCAATTTCCGCAAGGTCGTGGATCTGCTCTTCGAGGACAAGGATCGCCGCTCCAAGCCCTATGGCGGCATCTCGACCTTCCTCGATGCGCCGATGCGGCTCGAGGCACATGAGAAGGGCGACTTTTCGGGCATCGATATTCCGCTCATCGGCGTGCCGATGGATCTCGGCGTCACGCATCGGCCCGGTTCGCGGCTCGGGCCGAGAGCTGTCCGGCAGGTGGAGCGGATCGGGCCGTATCACCACGTCCACAAGATCGTGCCGCTCGCCGAATGCGGGGTTTTCGATATCGGCGACGTGCCGTTCCGCTCGCGCTTCAGCCTCGAGCAGAGCCACGAGGATATCGAGGCTTTCTACCACCCGCTCGTGAAGGCGGGCTGCCGCCCCGTCTCGGTCGGGGGTGACCATTCGATGACCCTGCCGATCCTCAAGGCGATCGGCGCGAAACGGCCTGTCGGCATGCTGCATATCGATGCGCATTGCGACACCAGCGGCCCCTATGAGGGCACGCGTTTCCACCATGGCGGCCCCTTCCGCGAGGCGGTATTGACCGGCGTGCTCGATCCGAAGCGGGTGATCCAGATCGGCATACGCGGCAATGCGGAATATCTCTGGGAATTCTCCTACGAGACCGGCATGACCGTGATCCATGCCGAGGAGTTTCACCGGATCGGGGTGGAAGAGACCATCCGCCGTGCTCTGGCAGTGCTGGGCGATGGGCCGACTTACGTATCGCTGGATATCGACAGCCTCGACCCCGCTTTCGCGCCGGGCACGGGCACGCCGGAGATCGGCGGGCTCTCCTCGCGTGAGGCGATGGCCTTGCTCCGCGGGGCTGCCGGGCTCGATATCGTCGGCGGCGATGTGGTGGAGGTCGCCCCTCAATACGATGCGACGACGAACACCGCGCAAGCCGGCGCGCAGATGCTCTTCGAAATCGTGAGCCTCGTGACCCTCGCCCTCAAGCGGGGCTGATCAGATGTTGCGCAGGGCGGTGGTGTAGCCGTCCTCGTCCTGATTCCGCCGCACGAAGTCGATGAACCGTCGCGCCACGGGCGTCGGGGGCATCATGGCCGGCAGCAGGAAGGATGTCTCGTAGGGGATGGCCGGGCGAAAGGGGCGGAAACCGACATCGGGGTCGCCGCGGAACGAGATCGGAAAGGGGTTCGCGATCGAAAGGCCAGCGCCCGCGCGCACGAAGTCGTAGGCGGCGGCCGAGGTCGAGACTTCGATCAGGATGCGCGGGGTGACATTCGCCCCGAGGAAAAGGCGATCGAGCGTGATGCGGGAGGGAAACCGCCGCACCAGCGCGATCAGCGGCACATCGTGGAAATCCTCTGGTTCGAGCACCTCGCGATTGTAGAGCGGCGAGGATTTCGGCAGCATCACATGCGCTTCCCCCAGCCGGAACGGGATGAAGCGCACGCCGGCATGGTTCGCGCCGGCATCGATGATCCCGAGATCGGTATCCCCGTCCGCGACCTTCGTGGTGACATCGAGGCCCGAGCCGATCTCGAGATGCACGCGCGTCATCGGCTCTTCCATCGAGAAACGCGCGAGCATGCTGTTGAGGAAGTGATGCGCGAGGGTGGGCGGGCAGGCAATCCGGAGATTCGCCTCCTGGTCGACAGGCCGCCAGCGCGCGCGTTCCAGGCGCTCCAGCGTCTGGAAGATCGGCTCGGCCTCCTTGTGGAGCGCCAGCGCCTCCGCCGTTGCGAGCAGACGCCCGCTTTCGCGCCGGAAGAGCACGATGCCGGTGCGCTCCTCGAGCTGCGCGATGGCCCGGGAGACGGCCGGCTGGGAAATATTGAGCTTCGCGGCGGCGGCGGTGGTTTTTCCGAGGGTGATCAGCGCCCGCAGGATTTCCAGTTCGCGTAGCGAAGGGCGACGCGATTCTTCCGGTTCGAAATCGAGGTTTTTCGGTTCTGGCATAGCGAGAATGCAGGTTGGTTATATAAATTTCTGTGACAATAACAGATCGGAATAGTAGTGTCACCTCACGACCATTTGCCGGAAGAGGGTCGCGGAAATCAGCGTTCAGGGCGCTGGCTTTTTCCGCAAGCCTTGTCAGACTGGAAACAATTCCAGCGACGCCGGAGAACGGTCTGGAGAGACAGGGAGAATACCATGACGATCACAAGACGCAGCCTCGCCCTCGTCGGCGCGCTGCTGGCCGGGTTCGCCAGCATGCCGGCCGGCGCAGCGGCGGCGCAGGAGCTGAAAATCGGCCTTGCCGCCGAGCCCAGCTCCGCCGATCCGCATTTCCACAATCTCACGCCCAACAACCAGGTCGCCCGACACATCTTCGAGACATTGATCTCGCAGGACGAATTCCAGCGCCTCGGCGTCGGGCTCGCGCAGAGCTGGAAGATCATCGATGATCTCACCTGGGAGTTCGCGCTGCGCCCGGGCGTGAAGTTCCATGACGGTTCGCCGTTCACGGCCGACGACGTGATCTTCTCGTTCAACCGCGTGCCGAATGTGCCGAAATCGCCGGCGCCGAAGACCGCCTTCGTTCGCGGCAAGACGCTCGAGAAGGTCAATGACCTCACCTTGCGCATCAGGACCGCGACGCCCTATCCGCTGATGCTGAACGACCTCGCCAATATCGAGATCATGTCGGCGAAGGCGGCGGCCAATGCCACGACCGAAGATCTCAATGCCGGCAAGGGCACGGTGGGCACCGGCCCCTACCAGTTCGTCGAGTTCGTGCCGGGCGATCGCTTCGTGCTGAAGCGCAATGACAGCCATTGGGCCGGCAAGCCGATCTGGGAGCGCGTGACCTTCCGCTTCATCAAGTCCGACCCGACGCGCGTCGCCGCCCTGCTCTCGGGCGATGTCGACATGATCGAGAACGTGCCCTCGGCGGACGTGGCCCGCCTCAGGACGGATAACCGCGTCACGGTGACCAGCGCGCTGTCGAACCGCCTGATCTATCTGCACATGGACCGCCTGCGGGACGATTCGCCCTTCGCGAAGGCGAAGGATGGCAGCGCGATCAGGAACCCGTTCAACGATCTCAAGGTGCGCCAGGCCCTTTCGATGGCGCTGAACCGGCAGGCGATCGTCGATCGCATCATGGAAGGCGAGGCGGTTGTCGCGAGCCAGCTGCTGCCGGACATCTACCAGGGCACGTCGCGGAACCTGAAGCCGGTGCCCTATAATGTGGACGGCGCGCGCAAGCTGCTGGCCGAGGCCGGCCTGCCCAATGGTTTCAGCCTCACCATCCATGGCCCGAACGGGCGCTACCCGAACGACACCAAGGTGATCGAGGCCGTGGCGCAGATGTTCACGCGCGTGGGCATCGAAACCAGGGTGGAAACGCTGCCGCCTGCGGTGTTCTTCTCCCGCGCCTCGACCGGTGGGCCGAACCGCACGCCGGAATTCTCGATGATCCTCGCGGGCTGGAGTGCTGGCACGGGCGAGGTTTCGGGCAGCCTCGGCCCGCTGCTGGGCACCTTCGATGCGCAGGCGGGGATCGGCTCGGCCAATCGCGGCCGCTACTCGAACCCGAAGGTCGACGAGCTTCTCCGGAAGGCCCTTTCGACCGTGAATGACAGCGAACGTGCCAAGCTCCTCGCGGAGGGCACGGAAGTCGCGATCAACGATGTCGGCCTCATCCCGATCTACTACAACAAGAACACCTGGGCCGCGCGCAAGGGCCTGAAGGTTCTGGGCCGGACCGACGAGTACACCCTCGCGATGTCGGTCACGCGCTGATCGTGCCGGATCTGTCCGGCGGCCTTTCCGCCAGACAGGCTTCCATACGGGTTCCGCCCCTTCGGGCGAAGGCATGCGGCTGCTCCACCCTCGTGGCGGACCGGCTTTTCATGCGAGGGGGTTCCTCATGCTGGCTTTCATCATCCGACGTGCGGCGCAGGCCCTGTTCGTCGTGCTGGCCATGGTGGTCATCGTCTTTTTCGGCACCTATGTCGTGGGTGATCCGGTCTGGATGATGGTTCCGGGCGATGCCACACAGGAGCAGATCGAACAGGTGCGTCGCGAATTCGGCTTCGACAAGCCGGTCTATCTCCAGTTCCTGCTGTTCGTCGGCGATGTGATGCAGGGCGAATTCGGCCGCTCCTATGTGCATGGCGGCTCGGCGATCGGCCTCATCCTCGACCGCATGCCCGCGACACTGGAGCTTGCGCTGGTGGCACTCGTCCTCGCGATCGTCATCGGTCTTCCGCTCGGCATCTTCGCCGGGCTGAAGCCGGATCATCCGGCAGCGCGCACCATCATGGCGGGCTCGATCCTCGGCTTCTCGCTGCCCACCTTCTGGGTGGGGCTGATGCTCATCATGTTCTTCTCGGTGATGCTCGGCTGGCTGCCCGCCACGGGCCGCGGGCCGACCACCACCGTGCTGGGCATCGAGACCTCGCTGCTCACGCTCAAGGGCTGGCAGCATATCGCTTTGCCTGCCCTGAACCTCGCGCTGCTCAAGATTTCGCTGGTCATCCGGCTCGCCCGCTCGGGCACCCGCGAGGCCAGCCTGCAGGATTACGTCAAGTTTGCCCGCGCCAAGGGGCTTTCGCCCCGCCGCATCGTGGGCGTGCATATCCTGAAGAACATCATGATCCCGATCGTTACCGTGCTCGGGCTCGAATTTGGCAGCCTTGTCGCCTTCTCGGTCGTGACCGAGACGATCTTCGCCTGGCCGGGCATGGGCAAGCTCCTGCTCGAATCGATCCAGCGGCTCGATCGTCCGCTGATCGTCTCCTACGTGATGGTGGTGGTGCTGCTCTTCGTGACGATCAACCTGATCGTGGACATCCTCTATTCCGCGCTTGATCCGCGCGTGCGCCTCGCGGGGAAAAACGAATGAGCGACGCCACTCGCCCGAACCCCGCACAGGCGCCGAAAGGCGCGGATGCCCCCAAAAAGGCGAAGGGCGAATTCGCCCGCTTCGTCGCGCGTTTCCTCGAGGATCGCGTGGCGCTCTTCGGCCTCGCGCTCATCAGCATCATCGTGCTGCTGGCGCTGTTCGCGCCTCTCATCGCGCCGCAGAACCCCTATGACCTCGCGCGGGTCGACATCATGGACAGCCGCCAGCCGCCCGGTGCGAAAGCGCTGGAAGGCTTCACCATGTGGCTGGGCTCGGATGGTGTGGGCCGCGACCTCTGGTCGGGCATCCTTTACGGCCTGCGCATCTCGCTGGTCGTGGGCCTCGCCTCCGGGATGATCGCGGCCTGCCTCGGCCTCTGCGTGGGGCTGATCGCCGCCTATTTCGGCGGGCGCATCGAGAACGTGATCATGCGGATCGTCGATCTGCAGCTCTCGCTGCCCTCGGTGCTCGTCGCGCTCATTCTCGTGGCCCTGCTCGGCAAGGGCGTGGACAAGATCATCCTTGCGCTGGTGGTGGTGCAATGGGCATATTATGCCCGTACCGTGCGCGGCTCGGCGCTGGTGGAGCGGCGCAAGGAATATGTGGAGGCGGCGCGCTCGCTGGGCCTTTCCCACACACGCACCATGCTGCGCCACATCCTGCCGAACTGCCTCGCGCCGGTCATCGTGATCGCCACCGTGCAGACCGCGCATGCCATCAGCCTGGAGGCCACGCTCTCCTTCCTGGGCGTGGGCCTGCCGCAGACCGAGCCTTCGCTCGGCGTGCTGATCTCCAACGGCTTCCAGTACATGCTCTCGGGCAAGTACTGGATTAGCTTCTTCCCCGGCGTCGCGCTGCTTCTGACGATCGTCGGCATCAACCTCGTGGGTGATCGCCTGCGCGACGTGCTCAATCCGAGGCTCGAGAAATGACCCGGCCTGTTCTCGAAGTCGAAAACCTTGCCACGCATTTCTTCACCCGCGAGGGCGTGGTGAAGGCGGTCGATGGCGTGTCCTTCTCCGTGGCCGCCGGCGAGGTGCTGGGCGTCGTGGGCGAGAGCGGTTCGGGCAAGTCCGTCACCGGCTTCTCGATCATGGGGCTGATCGACCCGCCCGGAAAGATTGTCTCGGGCTCCATCCGCCTTGCCGGCGAGGAAATCACCGCGCGCGATGACGTCGCCATGCGCAAGGTGCGCGGCAAGGAGCTTGCGATGATCTTCCAGGACCCGATGATGACGCTGAACCCCGTTCTGCGCATCGACACCCAGATGATCGAGGCCGTTCTGGCGCATGACAATGTAAGCGAGGAGGCTGCGCGCACCCGCTGCATCGAGGCGCTGGCCATGGTGGGAATCCCGTCCCCGGCCGAGCGGCTTGTCGCCTATCCGCACCAGTTCTCGGGCGGCATGCGCCAGCGCGTGGCCATTGCGATCGCGCTGCTGCATCGCCCGAAGCTGATCATCGCGGATGAGCCGACCACGGCCCTGGATGTCACCATTCAGAGCCAGATCCTGGCCGAGGTGCAGAAGCTCTGCGCGCAGACCGGCACCGCGTTGCTCTGGATCACGCATGATCTTGCGGTCGTGGCCGGCCTCGCGGACCGGATCGCGGTGATGTATGCGGGCCGCGTGGTCGAGGAAGGCTCCGTGGAGCATGTGCTGGAAAAGCCGCGACACCCCTATACGAGCGGGCTGATCGGCTCCGTGCCGAGCGCCAACCCGATGGGCCGGCGCCTGAGGCAGATTCCCGGCTCGACTCCCTCCCCGGGGCGCTTGCCTGCGGGCTGCGCCTTCGAGCCGCGTTGCGGTTTCTCCACCGAATTGTGCCGGCAGGAGCGGCCGGGCATCGCACCGGATGCCTCAGGCGCGCGTGTCGCCTGCCATCATCCCCTGTCGATGCAGAGGGCCTCATGAGCAGCGCGGCCATGAAAACTGCCAATCTCGAACTCGTGCGCGTCCAGAAGGTCTCGAAGCGCTTCACCAGATCGCTGGATTTCGCCGCGAAGCTCGCCAACCGCTTCGGCGCGCAGAACCGCGAGATCACCGTTCATGCCGTCGATCAGGTGGATCTCGCGGTCCGCGATGGCGAGGTGGTGGCGCTGGTGGGCGAATCCGGCTGCGGGAAATCCACGCTCGGTCGTATCGTCGCCGGCATCCATGATCCCTCTGACGGCAAGGTGTTCTGGCGCGGGCAGGATGTCACCACGCAGGATGGCGCCCAGCGGCATGATTTCGTGCTCGGCGCGCAGATGATCTTCCAGGACCCGATGTCCTCGCTCAATCCGCGCATCCGCGCCGGCGAGATCGTGGGCGAGGCGCCGCGCGTGCACGGCATGACGAATGCCGCCGGGCAGAGAGATTACGTGGCGGAGCTGTTCCGGCGCGTGGGGCTCGACCCCGATTACATGCGCCGCTATCCGCACCAGTTCTCCGGCGGCCAGCGCGCCCGCATCGGCATCGCGCGGGCGCTGGCGGTCAATCCGAAGCTGCTGATCTGCGATGAATCCGTCGCGGCTCTGGATGTCTCCATCCAGGCGCAGGTGCTGAACCTGTTCATGGATTTGCGGCAGGATCTCGGCCTCGCCTATCTCTTCATCAGCCATGATCTCGGCGTGGTGCGGCACATCTCGGATCGAATTCTCATCATGTATCTGGGGCGCGTGATCGAGAGCGGGCCGACCAAGGCGATCTTCGAGGACCCGGTTCACCCCTATACGCGCGCGCTCCTCGACAACGTGCCGAGGCTGGAGGCGAAGAAGCGTTCCTTCGCCTCGATCAAGGGCGAGATTCCCTCGCCGATCAACCCGCCGCCGGGCTGTCATTTCCATCCGCGCTGCCCGCTCGCGGGCCCGCGCTGCAGCCGGGAAAAACCGAAGGAAACGCTGCTCTATGGTGGCCGCATGGTCGCCTGCCACCTTCAGGAAGGCACAGTGCAGTAAGCCTCAGCGCCAGCCGTGATCGTCGCTGCGGCCGGGCCGGGCGACCGGAACGAGCCCGCGATCGAACAGATTGCGGTTCGTCGTGTCGCCATGGACCGGGCTCGGCCGCTCGACGAGCGAGTTGGCCTGGCCTGCCGGCAAGACCGAACGCACCTCGCCGATGGCGGGTCGCCGCGGCGGGAGAATGATGCCACCCGGCGTTGCATTCCAGCCCTGACCCAAACCGGTGGGCAGGCGAACAGGAGCAGGGACGGCCGGCAGCGTCGTGGCAGCCGGCAGGGTGGCCATGGCCGGAGCGGGTCGCTCATTCGGCAGGCGGCTCAAGGCGCGATCCACGAAGAAGGCGAGCTTTCTCTGGCCCGCCGGCGAGAAATGGATGCCATCGGCTCCGCGCAGGCGCACATTGTCGCCAATCACATCGGGGCCGGTGGCGGAGAACGCGCCCGCGGCATCCGCGAACGCATCGACCGTTTCCACGAAGGTTTGGCCGAAGATCGCCACGCGCTCGCGGATCAGCATGTTCAGGGCCATCAGATCTTCGGAGAGTTTCGGCGAGCGCATCAGCGGCAGCCCAACCCAGAAGACCGGCACTTTCGCATCCCTCGCCAGCGTGAGGATGGCATCGACGCGCTTGCGGTAATCCTCCCGCCAGGCTTCACTCAGCGGCTCGAGATTCCGGTCGCCCGCCCGGATGATCTGCCGGTCGTTCAGGCCGATCATGATCACCAGCGCCGAAAGGCCGGGCCGCTCGGCGAGCAGCGTCGCGATGGTCTTCGGCCAGGAGAAGTAATCCTCGCGCACGAGGCCTGAGGCACTGCTCGTGCGATGCATCAGGCGATAGGCACCGCGCAAGACCGGATCGCCCTCGAAACCGGAATTCAGCGCATCGGCCAGCGAGTCGCCGAGAATGGCAATCGAAGGCGCGTTGGGGTCGGCCAGGATCGGCACATCGAGCTTCAGCGCCGGCATGAGCAGGCCGAGGGATGCATCATCCGGGTAGCGCGGCGCGACATCGCTGCGTCGCCGGGCGCGATAGGCGGGGGCGTCCTGGCGCGAACGCACCTGCGGCAGGGTCGCCCGCCAGTTCATCACCGATTCCTCGGCTAGGGCCGGGCCGGAAGGTGAAAGCGACAAGAGGTTTCCCGCCAGCGCGGCGGCCAGCAACAGCATCAGCCGAAGCAGTACGGGTGGAAGGCGCGGCATGAACAGACCTCCCGGAGGCGAGCGGGGTCTGCGCTCGCCATCGAGCGCCCGTTACTTCTGCCTCAGCTTCTGGAGCAGGGCAAGCGTGGGGTAGCCGTCGGCCGGCAAGCCATGGCGGGCCTGCTGGCGGCGGATGGCTTCGCGGCTGAGTTCCCCGATCCGGCCATCGACCTTGCCGAGCGGGTGCCCGAGCGCGATGAGCCGTCGCTGGAGTTCCTTCACCTCGGCGGGGGAGAGGCGCTTGTCGTTGCGCGGCCAGTCGGCCCGGAAGCTGCCGCCTCCGGCGATCCGGTCACCCAGATGCGCGACGGCCAGCGCATAGGCGTCCGATGAGTTATACCGCTTGATGACGCGGTAATTCTCGGTGACGAGGAAAGCCGGCCCGCGAATGCCGGCGGGATACCACAGCGTTGCCTTGCCGTTCCGAGGCAGTGCCGAGCCATTGGCGCGCGTGAAGCCCGCCGCCGCCCAGCTTGAGAATTCCTGCATGCCCTCGACAGAGCCGAGGTTGAAGCCATCGGGCACATTCACCTCCATGCCCCAGGGCAACCCGGGCTGCCAGCCGAAGCTCGCGAGGTAATTCGCGGTGGAGGCCAACGCGTCGGGAATGTTCTCCCAAAGGTCGCGCATGCCATCGCCGTCATGGTCGACCGCGTATTTCATGAAGCTCGAGGGCATGAACTGGGTCTGCCCCATCGCGCCGGCCCAGGAGCCGCGCATGGCGGAGCGATCCGCGAGGCCATCCTCCAGCATCTTCAACGCCACGAGCAATTCGTCACGGAAGAAGTCGTCGCGGTAGCGATGCAGCGCGAGCGTCGCGAGCGAGCGGAACACATCCTTCTCGCCGGTGAAGGAACCGAAATTCGTCTCCATGCCCCAGATGCCGAGCAGGATGCGGCGGTCCACGCCGTATTTGCGCTCGATGGCTGCAAGCTCGCCCGCGAAGCGCTCACCGGCCGAGCGGCCGCGCGTGAGACGGGATTCGGAAATCGCATTGTCGAGATAGGACCAGATGGGCTGGACGAACTCGCTCTGTTTCTTCGTCAGCGCGATGATCGAGGGATCGGGCGTGAAACTGCCGAGCGCGGCACGAAACGTCTCTCGGCTGATGCCACGCTGACGCGCTTCGTTCCAGAGGCTCGCGAGGAAGGCCTGCACATCGGGTGCCGCCGGTTGGGCGTTGGCGGGAGCCTGGTTCCTCGGGCGAGGATGCTGTTCCATGCCGATGGCCGGTTTCGCCAGCGCGAGGCTCGTGGCGATTGCAAGGCGGGTGAGGCCGATCCGGCGCATGGGATGAAGGCTCCTTCGTGTTCCATCAGGGGGGCGTGTTCCATCAGGGGGTCAGGCGCACGCCCAGCAGCAGAGTATGCGCCTGATAACTGGAGTTTGCGGCATTCACGCGGTAATTCTCGAAAGCATAGGAGCCGCGCAAAGCGACCATGCGGTTGAGCTTGTATTCGAGCCGCAGGCCACCGATGAGCTGCAATTCGCGCCGGTTGACCTGCTGGTACTCCGTCTCGGCAAACTGGAAGGTGGTGGTCGCCGTGAAATGGCGCAGGAAGGCATGCGTCAGCGTCGCCGTGCCGCGATAGACGACGGCACCGGAGGAGCCCGCGATGGTCGTCTCCGTGATCTCGGTCTGGGCGCGCAGGGCAAGCGTGGTCAGCGGCGAGATCGACCAGGTCAGCGTGGCATCGGCGGTCGGCGAGGCGAGGCGCGAGAGGCGCGTGTCATCATAGCTGCGATCGGTGTAGCCCACGGCTGCTTCGCCGATGAGCGTGCTTGCGAGTTCGAAGGTCGAGCCCATGCGCAGGGTTGCACCGGTCGAGGAGCGCGCGAAGCCCGAGGCATCGCGCGATTCATCATAGATGCGCTTGTCCGCGCCAAGCTCGACAAAGGGCGTGACGAAGGGCACGATCTCGTAGCCCATGCGCAGGCGCAGGCCATAGCCCGTGAGGTTGCGCGAGCCCTGGCTGGTGGTGACGCCGCCCGATTCGAGATCCGAATAATCCGCGCGCTCCACATTGCCGCGCAGGCCGAGGCGGAGCCGGCCGAAGCGTCGCGTCCCGCCCAGGGTTGCCATGTTGGTATAGTAAGGCGTGCGGCCGGTGGTTCCGGCGGGAAGGTTCACGTTGCTCGCGCTTTCGGTGTCGATGCGAGAGCGGATCTCGCCCTCAAGGGTCAGGTCCCGGCTCACATCGAGACGCAGGGTGCCGCGCGCATCGCCCTCGGGGCGGTTCACATCCCGCACGGCAGAGTAGCGCGTGAAGATGCCGCGCAATTCGAAATCGAGTTGATGCTGGCTCCAGTCCGAGTTCGCCCGCAATTCGGTCTCCAGGCGTTGGAAGCTCGAACCCTTCCTGCTGGTCGCGGAGCGCGCGGCATTGGTATCATAGCCACCGCTCATCTCCAGCCCGGGACGGAAGACCATGCCGCCCGAGCGGATGCCCAGCGGCGCGTAGGGGTCCTGCTCCAGCGGAAGGCGGCGCGGTCCGCTTGCATTCACGGGCGGCAGGCCGGGTGCCGGTTTGATCATGCTGCTCGCCAGCGGCGGAATGCCGGCAGTTGACGCATCGCGCAAGCGCATGCCCGTGTGCTCGCCGGGCCGCGCGCCGCTCGTCACGAGGCCGCGTGGCGCAGGATTGGCGGGCGGGGCCTTGGGATTGACGGCGCCGGGGCGCGAGGAATCGCTGGCCGCGCGGCTGTTCGCGGTGTTCGGGCGCTTCTGGAGCGATTGCCACGAGGTTTCGGGCACCGGTGCGATCACGGGTTCGTCCGGTGGCGGGGGAAATCCTGGCGTGTGCAGCCCGCGCAACTCGCCTTCGATGGCGCCGGGCGTGCCTGGCGCGCCATCCCTGAGGAATTGCGCGCCCGCCGGTGCGGCCGGAAGGCCAAGGACAAGGCCAAGGCCCGCCACGACCCCGGCTAGCCACGGCCGATGCGGGGCAGAGGTTGCCCTTGAGCTCTTCCAGCGGCTATCAGTGCAGCGCTTCGTCAAAGGGCTCGCCTCGGAAATCCCGTTCTTGGGCGAAAACGGCAGGGTTATACCCGTTGACGATCGGTAAAGAGTAATGGTTAACGCCCGGTTTCCAGCCGGGCAAATTTGTCCCGTTTCGGGAGGGCGCGATGGAGGGCGGGGCATGACGCAAAAGGGGGATGCGGCGATTCAATCGGCCCTGCGCACGGTCGAAGTGGAGGCCCAGGGGCTCGCGCAATTGCGCGCGGCGCTCGGGAATGGCCTTGGCGCGCCCTTCCGCGAGGCTGTCGAGCGCATCCGCGCGACCGAAGGCCGGGTGATCGTCACCGGCATGGGCAAGAGCGGGCATGTGGGCCGCAAGATCGCGGCGACGCTCGCCTCCACCGGCACGCCCGCCTATTTCGTGCATCCTGCCGAGGCGAGCCATGGCGATCTCGGGATGATCCGCTCGGATGACGTGATTCTCGCGCTCTCCTGGTCGGGAGAGACGGCGGAACTCTCCGATCTCGTGGAATATTCGCGCCGCTATCGCGTGGCTCTGGTGGCCATCACCTCGCGGCCGGACAGCGCCTTGGGCAGCCGCGCGGATGTCGCGCTTGTGCTGCCGCGCAGCGAGGAGGCCTGCCCCAACGGGCTCGCGCCCACGACCTCGACCACGATGCAACTTGTTCTGGGTGATGCACTCGCCGTGGCCCTGCTGGAAGCACGCGGCTTCACGCCAGAGGATTTCCGCGCCTTCCATCCCGGTGGCAAGCTGGGGGCAAAACTCCGGCGCGTGACCGATATCATGCACAAGGGGGAGCGCCTGCCGGTGGTCAGCGAGGCCGCCCGGCTCGAGGATGTCATCGCCGAAATGGGCCGGAAGGGCTTCGGCTGCGCCCTCGTGATGGATGAGGCCGGGCTGCTCGCCGGCATCGTGACCGATGGAGACTTGCGCCGCAACTACCGCTCGGACCTGATGCAGAAGCCTGTTTCAGCCCTGATGACCCGCAATCCCCGAACCGTTCCGCCCGATCTCCTGCTCGGCGAGGCCGTGGAATTCCAGGAGCGGCACAAGATCACCGTTCTGGTCGTGGCCGAGGGGCGCAATTGCCTCGGCCTCGTGCATTATCTCGATCTGCTGCGCGCGGGCGCGGCCTGAGCCTCACGCCGCCTCGACAACCAAGGTCGCCCCATCCACCGAGAGAATGCGCACCCTGGCGCCGGCGGGAAGATCCGGCCCGTTCACGCGCCAGACCGAATCACCCACGCGGGCCTGTCCGCTGCCATTCTCGATGGCGGTCGCGAGCAGCACCACCTGCCCCTGCAAGGTGCGGGAGAGATCGTGCAGGTCCTGCGCGGCATCATTCACGGCCCGTCGGCCATAGACCATCCAGCCGGCCATGGCGGATGCCAGCGCCAGCGCGCCGAACAGCGCGAGTTCGACACCTGGCGTCAGCGAGGCCAGAGCAGCGATGAGCGCCATGACCAGGGCCGCAAGGCCGATCCAGAGCATGTAGGTGCCCGGCGCGATCACCACTTCGGCCGTAATGAGCGCGAGGCCGAGGCCCAGCCAGCCCCAGACCGGGGGAAGTCCCAGAAGTGACATCGGTGCCTCCCTTGGAGCGTTTCTCGCGCGAAGAAGACGCGACAAAACAAGAAAGCGTCAGCCGCGCGAACCGCTATCGGGCACGGGGCGACGCGGTGCGTTGGTCTTCTCTTCGTTCGCGAGCGCGGATTTCGCGATTTCCGCGATGCCGCTGAGCGTGCCCACGAGCCCGCCCATCTCCGCCGGGATGATCATCACCTTCTGGTTGTTCGCGGTCGCGAACTTGCCAAGCGCGCCGATATATTTCTCGGCCACGAGGTAGTTCACCGCGCCCATATCGCCCTTGGCGATGGCCTCCGAGACCATGCGGGTCGCGTTGGCTTCCGCCTCCGCCTGCCGCTCGCGCGCCTCGGCATCGCGGAAGGCGGCTTCCTTGCGGCCCTCGGCAGCGAGGATCTGCGCCTGCTTCTCGCCCTCCGCCTTGAGGATTGCCGCCTGCCGCTGGCCCTCGGCTTCGAGAATCGCGGCACGGCGGTCGCGCTCGGCCTTCATCTGGCGGGCCATGGCGGCGGCGAGATCGGCCGGCGGCTCGATATTCTTCAGTTCGATGCGGGTAACCTTCACGCCCCAGGGCGAGGCAGCGGCATCGACCACATTCAGCAGCTTGCCGTTGATCTCGTCGCGGTTCGAAAGCAGCTGGTCGAGGTCCATGGAGCCCATGACATTGCGGATATTGGTCATGGTGAGGTTCAGCAGCGCGTTCTGGAGCTGCGCGACCTGATAGGTCGCGCGGGATGCATCAAGCACCTGGTAGAACACCACGCCATCGGTGCGGGCCGAGGCATTGTCCTTGGTGATGACCTCCTGGGTCGGCACATCCAGCACCTGCTCCATCATCACGATCTTCGCGCCGATGGTTTCAATGTAAGGGATGACGAGCCCGAGGCCCGGCGTCAGCGTGCGGTTGTAGCGACCGAAGCGCTCCACGGTGTAATGCTGGCCCTGCGGCACCTGCCGGATGCCCGCCATGATGGTGATGATGGCGAAGACGACGAAAATCGCCGCGACCACCGAACCTGCTTCGAAATTCATGCTGAAACCCCGATTCCGGATGCCGAGGATCTCGCCAGCGCGCCAAAGGCCCGACTGACAAGGATGGATGGGCTTGGCCATCGCCGCGTTCTCACCTCGCGGGGCGTGCAGCAGGCCGCAGCCGATTTCATCGCCGGGTAAAGCAATTTCCGTTCAGCGGTTGCCGGTTGATCGCAGGCAATGCTTGAAAAACCGAAACTCATATCCAGCCCATCAATTCGCGGCGCACGATCGTCTCGATCACATCCATGCCTCCGTCGCTGTCGTTCAGCGCGGGGATATAGCTGAAATGCTCGCCGCCATTATGCTCGAAGATCTCGCGGTTCTCACCGTCCAGTTCTTCCAGCGTCTCGAGGCAATCCGCCGAGAAGCCCGGCGCGATCATGGCGAGGCGCTTCACGCCGGATTTCGCGAGCGCTTCCACGGTTTCGTCCGTGTAGGGCTGCAGCCAGGGATCATTGCCGAAACGCGACTGGAAGGTGATGCGGAAACGCTCCTTCGGCCAGCCCAGGGCCTCTCGCAGCAGGCGGCCGGTCTTCTGGCATTCGCAATGGTAGGGGTCCCCCTTGTGGAGATACTTCTCCGGCATGCCGTGGAAGGTCGCGACCAGCACCTCCGGCTCCCAGTCGAGCCCGGCGAGATGGGTGCGCACGGAATTGGCGAGCGCATCGATATAGGCGGGATCATCGGCATAGGCGGGGGCCACGCGCACATAGGGCTGCCAGCGCATCTTCATCAGCGCGCGGAAGGCCTGGTCGGCGGCGGTGGCCGTGGTGGCCGCCGCATAATGCGGGTAGAGCGGCACCAGCAGGATGCGGTTGCAGCCCTGATCCTTCAACCATTGGATGCGGCTCTCCGTGGACGGGTTCGCATAGCGCATCGCGAAATCCACGACGATGCGGTCATCGCCCGAAAGACGCTCCGCCAGCCTGTCCGCCTGATTGCGGGTGATGGTCTTGAGCGGCCCTTCGTTCTTCTCGTTGTTCCAGATCGTCGCGTAATCCTTGCCCTTCCTGCCCGGGCGCGTCGTCAGGATGATGAGGTTCAGCAGCGGCCACCAGAGCAGGCGCGGCACCTCGATAACGCGCCGATCCGAGAGGAATTCCTTCAGATACCGGCGCATGGACCAGTAATCGGTGCCATCCGGCGTGCCGAGATTGAGGAGGAGGACGCCCACCTTGCCCGTCTTCACCGGAGGGTGATCCGGCGGCAGGCGAACGGCCCGCATTTCAGCTTCGCGGCGCGTCTCGAACTCACGGTTCATGGCGTCATCAATCATCAACGGCTGATGTTTATTCATCGGAGCGTTCCGTAAGGCATCGGGAGGGGCGCGTCACGCGGGAAAGCGCGCCCGGTTGCCTTGCTTTACGCGGCTCTCAGCCGATCGGACGTTCATCCGCGATGATCTTTCCATCATTGGGCAGCGAGCCCGGCTCCACCAGCTCCACCTCGCCCCTGAGCCTGGTCTGCGTCTGAAGGCTCACGGCAAGCGCGCTCGCGAGGCTTGGCGACGCCTCGCCGGTTTCGGCGCGGAGCGTCATCATATCCTGTTCATTCTTGCGCATCACGACAAGGCGCAGGCGGCCGAGGCCGGGATGCGCCTTCCGCACCGCCTCGATCTGCGCGGGGTCGACGAACATGCCCTTCACCTTCGTGCGCTGGTCCGCACGGCCCATCCAGCCCGCGAGGCGCTGGTTGGTGCGGCCGCAGGGGCTCCGTCCCGGAATGATCTTCGAAAGGTCGCCCGTGCCGAAGCGCAGCAGCGGATAATCCGCGTTGAGACGCGTGACGACAATCTCGCCCACCTCGCCCTCGGGGAGGGCTTCGTTCGTGCCGGGCTTCACGATCTCGACGATCAGCCCCTCGTTGATGATGAGGCCGGGCTGGCCGAGGCATTCATAGGCGACGATGCCGAGATCGGCCGTCGCGTAGCATTGGCAGGCCGCGATGCCCTGCTCCTTCACGAAGGCCTGAAGGCTTGGCGGGAAAGCGGCGCCCGAGACAATCGCCTTCCGGATCGAGGTGACCGGCCGACCGGCCTCGATGGCCTTTTCGATGAGGATCTTCAGGAAATCCGGCGTGCCGGCATAGGCATTGGGACGGAGCGCCTCGATGGCATCGAGCTGCTGCTCGGTCTGTCCCGGACCTGCGGGGATCACCGCTGCGCCGATGGCATGTGCTCCCGATTCGAAGATGAAGCCGCCGGGCGTGAAATGGTAGCTGAAGGTATTCAGCACCACGTCACCCTTGCGCATCCCCCCCGCGAAGAAGGCGCGACCGGCACCCCACCAATCGCCGGCATGCCCTTCGGGATCGAAGATCGGCCCGGGGGACATCAAGAGACGCTTCAGCGCGCCGGTCTTGGTCGCAGCCAGCCCCGCGAAAGGTGGCTTCTCCTTTTGCAGCGCGAGAAGATTGCTCTTGCGGAACACCGGCACCACTCCAAGCGCGGCGCGGTTCTTCAAGGACCGGATATCGATGCCCCTGAGCTGCTTCTTCAGCGCCGGCGCCTTGCTGATGCGATCGGTCAGCAGCGCGCGGAGCGTGCGGAAATCCTCCGCCTCGCGCTTCTCGGGCGAGCGGGTTTCGAGCCGGTCGAAATGGCTGGGCATCGTCTCTCTCCGGGCTCAGGCGGCGGCTTGTTCGGTCGCGAGGAACTCGCCGATCCGGGCAAGAGCCCGCTCGATATTCGGAAGCGAGTTCGCGTAGGAGAGGCGGAGATAGCCTTCGCCATATACGCCGAAATCCGGCCCGCCGATGGTGGCGATGCCGGCCTTTTCCAGCAGGGCGGAAGCGAGTTTCTTCGCCTTCCAGCCGGTCTGGCTGATGTTGGGAAACGCGTAGAAAGCGCCCTTCGGCGTGGCGCAGGAAATGCCCGGCAGCGCGTTGAGCCCGGCCACGACCGCCTTCCGCCGGCGATCGAACTCCGCGACCATGCGATGCACATCATCCTGCGGGCCGGTGAGGGCCGCGAGCCCCGCCCATTGGGCGGGCGCGTTGACGCAGGAGAAGGAATTCACCGCAAGCTTGCGCGCCGCCTCATAGGCTTTCTCGGGCCAGATGGACCAGCCCATGCGCCAGCCGGTCATGGCATAGGTCTTCGACCAGCCATTGAGCAGGATGAGGCGATCCCGGATTTCCGGATAGGTCAGCAGCGAGCAATGCGCCTCGCCGTCATAGGTCATCTGATCGTAGATCTCGTCCGACATCAGCGCGACGCGCGGGAAGCGCGCGAGGCCTGCGACCAGCTTGTCGATCTCGGCCCTGGGCGTGACGCCGCCCGTGGGGTTGGCGGGCGAATTGATGATGAGCAGGCGCGTGCGCGGCGTGATGAGCGAGAGCGTCTCCTCCGCGGAGAAGGCAAAGCCGTTCTCCTCGCGGATCGGCACGGGGACGGGCGTCGCGCCCGTGAATTCGATCATCGAGCGATAGATGGGGAAACCGGGATCGGGATAGAGGATCTCCACGCCCGGCTGGCCGAACATCAGGATCGCCATGAACATGGTCACCTTGCCGCCAGGCACGACCATCACGCGCTCCGGCGACACCTCCGCTCCGAACCGGCGATGCACATCCGCCGCCACCGCCTCGCGAAGGGGGAGAATGCCGGTTGCGGGCGTGTAGCCATGCTGGCCATCGCGCAGGGCCTTGATCGCCGCTTCCACGATATGGCCGGGGGTTGGGAAATCCGGCTGGCCGATTCCGAGATTGATGATGTCGCGGCCCTGGCGGGCAAGTTCGGTCGCGCGGGCGAGGACCGCAAAGGCGTTCTCCTCGCCGATGCGGGCGAAGGCGGGGACGATATCCAGCATGAACTCCCTCTCTCGGGCCTCTTCGGCGGTTCTGATCTTGAATGCGCGGGACGATGCGCCCCGGTGACGCCACTCTGCGAAGAAGCGGCGGCTTGCGCAAGATGCGCGAAAGCGGGATGAAAATGTTTTCGTTTTCGCGCGGAATTCCGATTGATCTCCGACCAACATCGCGGCATGCTTGCCCAAACATATGATGAATGAGGAGAGGCCAAGATGGTCCGTAAACCGGCTTCGCGCAAAGGCTTCAAACTTCGCTCGCGCGACTGGTTCGACAATCCCGGCAACCCGGACATGACCGCGCTCTATCTCGAGCGCTACCTGAATTACGGGCTGACGCGCGAGGAACTGCAATCGGGCAAGCCGATCATCGGCATCGCGCAGACGGGTTCCGATCTCTCGCCCTGCAACCGGCATCACGTGGTGCTGGCCCAGCGCATTCGCGAAGGCATTCGCGAGGCGGGCGGCGTGGTGATGGAATTCCCGGTCCACCCGATTCAGGAAACCGGCAAACGGCCCACGGCCGCGCTGGATCGCAACCTCGCCTATCTCGGTCTGGTGGAGGTCCTCTATGGCTATCCGCTCGATGGCGTGGTGCTGCTGACGGGGTGCGACAAGACCACTCCGGCCCTGCTGATGGCCGCAGCGACGGTGGATATCCCCGCGATTTCCATGAATGTCGGGCCGATGCTCAATGGCTGGTTCCGCGGCGAGCGCACCGGCTCCGGCACGATTGTCTGGAAGGCGCGGCAGATGATGGCGGCGGGCGAAATCAACTACGAGCAGTTCATCGAACTCGTGGCGTCCTCGGCTCCCTCCACCGGCCATTGCAACACGATGGGCACGGCCTCGACCATGAACAGCCTCGCGGAAGCCTTGGGCATGAGCCTGCCGGGCTCGGCGGCGATCCCCGCTCCCTATCGCGAGCGTCAGCAATGCGCTTACGAAACCGGCAAGCGCATCGTGGAGATGGTTTTCGAGCGGCTCACGCCTTCGAAGATCATGACGCGCAAGGCGTTCGAGAACGCGATCCGGGTTAATTCCGCCATTGGCGGCTCGACCAACGCGCCGATCCATCTGATCGCCATCGCCCGGCATCTCGGCATCGAGATCACGCCGGATGACTGGGAAAAATACGGCTACGAGGTGCCGCTGCTGGTGAATCTCCAGCCCGCCGGCGAATATCTCGGCGAGGAATATCATCGCGCCGGCGGCGTGCCGGCCGTGGCGGCCGAACTCATCGGGCAGGGCCTCATCCATGAGGATGCGCTGACGGTGAACGGCAAGACCTTCGGCGAGAACAATCGCGGCCGTTTCAGCGAGGATCGCCGCGTCATCAAGCCGTTCGCCGAGCCGATGAAAGCCCGGGCAGGCTTCCTGAACCTCAAGGGCAACCTCTTCGACAGCGCCATCATGAAGACCAGCGTGATCTCGCCCGAGTTCCGCCAGCGCTATCTCGAAAACCCGAAGGACATGAATGCCTTCGAAGGCACTGCCTTCGTGTTTGATGGCCCGGAGGATTATCACCATCGCATCGATGATCCGTCCCTCAAGATCGGGGCGGATGGCATTCTCGTCATGCGCGGGACAGGGCCGATCGGCTATCCCGGCGCGGCAGAAGTCGTGAACATGCGGCCCCCGGCCTATCTCATCAGGAAGGGCATCAACGCGCTGCCCTGCATCGGGGATGGCCGGCAATCCGGCACCTCCGGCTCGCCCTCGATTCTCAACGCGACGCCCGAGGCGGCGGCGGGCGGCAATCTCGCCATCCTGCGCACGGGCGACCGCATCCGCATCGACCTCAACACGCGCGTGGCGAACATGCTGGTTTCCGAAGAGGAGATCGCGACGCGTCAGGCGGAACTCAAGGCAAACGGTGGCTACAAGTACCCGAAGAGCCAGACGCCCTGGCAGGCCATGCAGCGCAAGGAGGTCGATGGCCTCGCCAACGGCATGGTGCTGAAAAATGCCGTGAAATACCGTCGCATCGTGCGCACGCACGGCACGCCGAGGGATAATCATTGACTGCTGACCTCTCGAACTGGACTCCGCGGCCCTTTCCGGCACCCGTGGTGCTGGAAGGGCGTTATGCGCGGCTTGAACCGCTCGATCCCGTTCGCCATGCCGATGGTCTCTTCGCGGCCCTGATGGGCGAACAGGCCGATCAGGATCACCTCTTCCTGTTCGAGACAACCATGGACCGCCCGACCTTCCAGAACTGGATCGAGGCGAAGGCGAAGCGCACGGATATCCTCTGCCATGTCGTCGTGGATCGCGCGACGGGGCGCATCGGTGGCCGGCAGGATGCGATGCGCATCGACCAGGCGCATGGCGTGATCGAGATCGGCTCCATCCATTGGGGACCGTCGATTGCGAGAACGCGCGTCGCGACCGAAGCGCTGTTTCTCCACGCCGATCATGCTTTCTCGGCGCTGGGCTATCGCCGCTATGAGTGGAAATGCCACAATGGGAATACGCGCTCGAAACGGGCTGCGAAGCGCTTCGGCTTCACCTTCGAAGGGCTTTTCCGCCAGCACATGGTGGCAAAGGGGATGAACCGCGATACGGCGTGGTTCTCGATCATCGATGAGGAATGGCCGGAGTTAAAGGCCGGATATACAAAATGGCTTGCGGCGGAGAATTTCGACGCCACGGGCCAAGAGAAAGCAAGCCTCGCCCAATGCGGCGTGAGACCGGGAGGGAGCATTTCATGGCAGGACGTTTGAAGGGCAAGGTCGCGGTGGTCACGGCTGCCGGCGCGGGCATCGGGCAGGCGATCGCGCAGGCTTTCGTGGCCGAGGGTGCAACCGTCTGGGCGACCGACATCAATCGCGAGGCGCTCGATGCCATTCCGCGCGCCAGGCGCGCGAAGCTTGACGTGCTCTCCGACAAGCAGGTCGCGCGCTTTGCCGAGAAGGTCGGCGGAATCGACATCCTCGCGAATGTCGCGGGCTTTGTGCATCACGGCACGATCCTCGAATGCGATGACAAGGCCTGGGATTTCTCGTTCGATCTCAACGTGAAATCGATGCACCGGATGAGCAAGGCTTTCCTCCCGGGAATGCTCGCGAGGGCCGCAGAAGCGAAATCAAGCGAAGTGGGCACGGGTTCGCGTGAAGATTTCGCGCCAAGAAAAACATGCTCGATCATCAACCTTGCCTCCGGCGCATCCTCGGTCAGGGGCGCGCCGAACCGCTATGTCTATGGTGCGACCAAGGCTGCGGTGATTGGCCTCACCAAGGCCATTGCGGTGGATTTCATCGCCAGGGGCATCCGTTGCAACGCGATCTGCCCCGGCACGATTCAGTCGCCGTCGCTCGATCAGCGCATCGCGGCGCTTGCGGCTTCCTCGGGCAAGAGCGAGGCGGAAGTGCGTGCGATGTTCATTGCCCGCCAGCCGATCGGCCGGCTCGGCACGGCGGAGGAGGTTGCCAAGCTCGCAGTCTATCTCGCCTCTGACGAAAGTGCCTTCACGACCGGCTCGACGCATATGGTCGATGGCGGCTGGGCCTTGTGAGGCGAAAATGAAGATCCTCGTTCTTGGCGCGGCCGGCATGGTCGGCCGCAAGCTCGTCGAGCGGCTCGCGCGCGATCATCATCTCGGCGGGCGGGTGATCACCGCCATGCGGCTGCATGATGTGGTGATGCCGCCGGCACCAGCCGGTATGCCCTTCACCGTGACTTGCGAGGAAAGCGATTTTGCCCGGATCGGCGAGGCGGAGCGGCTGATCTCGGACCGGCCGGACGTGATCTTCCATCTCGCGGCGATCGTCTCGGGCGAGGCGGAAGCGGATTTCGACAAGGGATACCGCATCAATCTCGACGGCACGCGGATGCTCTTCGACGCGATCCGCCAGGTCGGTGATGGCTATTGCCCGCGGGTGGTTTTCACCTCCTCCATCGCGGCCTTTGGCGCGCCCTTCCCGGAGGCGATCGGCGATGAGTTCCTCAATGCGCCGCTCACGAGCTACGGCACCCAGAAGGTGATCGGCGAACTGCTGCTGGCGGATTACACGCGGCGCGGCATCTTCGATGGAATCGGCATTCGCCTGCCCACCATCTGCGTGCGGCCCGGCGCGCCGAACAAGGCCGCTTCGGGCTTCTTCTCGAACATCTGCCGGGAGCCGCTCGCAGGCAAGGAGGCCGCGCTGCCGGTCTCGGAGGATGTGCGGCACTGGCACGCGAGCCCGCGCAGTGCCGTTCAGTTTCTCGTGCATGCCGCGACGATCGATGGCGCGATGGTGGGCCACCGGCGCAACCTCACCATGCCTGGGCTGTCCTGCACGGTGGGCGAGCAGATTGCGGCCCTGCGGCGCATGGGGGGCGAGAAGGTCGTCGCGCGCATCCGTCGCGAGCCGGATGCCTTCATCCAGCGGGTGGTTGCGGGTTGGCCGCGCAACTTCGATCCGCAGCGGGCCTTGTCGCTGGGTTTCCGCGCGGAGGCGACCTTCGACGAGATCCTCCGCGTGCATATCGAGGATGAGCTCGGCGGCGTGATTTCCTGAGCGCGCTGGCCGGTTTCAGGCGGACCAGGGCGTTTCCGGCACGGGCGTGAGGGGCGGGCGGCCCTCGGCGAGCGCGATCACGTTGTCCACGACGAGTTGCCCCATCCGGTTCCGCGTATGGACCGAAGCCGAGCCGACATGCGGCAGAAGCACCACATTCTCGAGGGCGAACAGCGCTTCCGGCACCTTCGGTTCATCCTCGAACACATCGAGGCCGGCAGCGCCCAGCGCGCCGGATTGCAGCATCTCGACCATTACCGGCTCGTCCACCAGCGTGCCGCGGGCCACGTTGATGAGCGTGCCTTCCGGGCCGAGCGCCTCCATCACCGCGCGATCCACGATCCGCCTTGTGGACGGCCCTCCCGGTGCGATGATCATCAGGATGTCCGACGCCTTCGCCATCTCCACGAGGGAAGCGTAGAAAGGGTAGTGAACATCCGCCTGCTGCGCGCGGCCGTGATAGACGAGCTTGAGCCCGAAGGCTTCGGCCCGCCGGGCAATGGCCTTGCCGATGCGTCCGAGGCCGAGAATGCCCATGGTCTTGCCGCGCAGGGTGTCGCTCAGCGGGAAATTGCCCTTGAGCCAAAGACCCTTGCGGACATGCTGGTCCGCTTGCGGCAGCCTGCGCACCGTGGAAATCAGCAGGCCCATCGCGAGGTCGGCCACTTCATCCGTGAGCACGTCCGGCGTGTTCGTGACCACGATCCCGCGCGCCTTCGCGGCCTTTGCATCGACCAGATCATAGCCCACGCCGAAGCTCGAGACGATCCGCAGGTTCGGCAATGCTGCGAAAAGGGCGTCGTCGCTCGCGGCTCCCTGGCCGGTCACCACGCCCTTGAAGCGTGCGCCCTCCCTCGCGAGAAAACCGGCGCGATCCTCCTGCTCGGAGAGACGCGCGGAGGGAAACCGGCTCTGGATGCCCTGCTGGATGAGCGGCATCATGGGTTGTGTGATGAGGACGGGAAAGTCAGGGTAGCGCATCGGGCATCCGGCAACAGGAGAGTGACCCTCCTTATGTGCCTCGCCAGCCCCATTTGGCAAAGCCCCATTCTTCTCAATCCTCTTCCTCGCCGGGCGCCTCGCCTTCCTGGTCGAGGTCGGTGTTGCCGGCATTCTTCGCGAGCCCCTTCGAGAGGCGGCGCAGAAGCTTGCGCAGCCGCCTGGCGTCCTTGTCGTCGAGGAGGTCGGCGATCTCCTCTTCCATGAGACGGGTGAGTTCGCTGATCCGCGAGAGCTTCGCCTCGCCCTCCGCGGTGAGAGTCACCAGAACGATCCGCGCATCATCCGTGCGCGAGCGCCGGGCCACGAGGCCCTGGGCGGCCAGCCGGGTGATGGTTTTCGAGATGGTGGGTGGTCGCACGCGCAGGGCGCGCGAAAGTTCGCCCATGGTCGCGCCCTCGGTGCCGGACAGGGCCTGAAGCACCAGTTCCTGCCCTGGAAAGATCGAGATCTCCGCGAGGAGTTCCGCCATCCGCGCCCGGTAAAGGCGGGAAGCCAGCATCAGTTGCTGCCCGACCGTCTTCTGCGTGTTCGTCTTCATGGAGCCCCCGACCGGCAAAGTTCGTTTGATCTGGCACCATAAGCCGGCTTCACAATCGGCTCAAAACCACACCTGCATGACACCTTCATGACATCAGGCTTGCCGGCTCTGCGGCGGCGCGCGGCATGACGCGACGGTTTTACAGTTTGCATGGCAACGGGCTTGCATCGCGGATCGATTATCCTTATACACCGCCTTGCCCATATTCGCACGTGCCTGTGGTTGCGTGCTGGTCGGTGGATCTCCGGACAAGAGGCCGGAAAAACGCCAGTCGTCGCGGGTCGCGAGCAATGGCTCAACCCTCAATGAACGGACCAGCAGCCGGAGGCGAACCGGCGGCCCCGCCCGAAGCGGGTGACGCAGCTCAAAGCAACGACGGAGCGGGCTTTTTCGGTCTCTGCCGGGTTCCAAGTCCGGCAACTGAAGAGGCTTGTCCATCTTGCCGGGCGTGCGGTCGGGGCTCCCCCTTCCAAACGATGGCTCCGAGGTCACTCTGGTTGCGCATTCTGCGCGTCCGGGGCTTTCCGACGACCAACGGCGCAGCGTCACCGCTGTCCCCTCTCCTCTCCGGAGGGGCGGGCAGCACGGATGCACCATGCAGACGTGTCCGCGTTTCCACCCTGCGGCACGACGTAACGGCGCACCCAGTTTGACCATCGCCAGAGCGGCCCGAGCGCCGCATGAGGGGATGCTGCCATGACTGAGCGAATTCTCGACTACCTCCGTACCCGTCCGTCGGAGGGTCCGCGCCTCGTCGTCGACATCGATGTCGTTCGCGACAATTACCTCGCCTTCTCGAAGGCGATGCCGGATACGCGCGTCTTCTATGCCGTGAAGGCGAACCCTGCCCATGAGATCCTCGAGCTTCTCGCCAGGCTCGGTTCGTGCTTCGATTGCGCCTCCATCGGCGAGATCGAGATGGTGCTCGCGGTCGGCGCCACGGCGGATCGCATCTCGTTCGGCAACACGATCAAGAAGGAACGCGACATCCAGCGCGCCTATGAGCGCGGGGTGCGCCTCTTCGCGGTCGATTGCGAAGCCGAGGTGGAGAAGATCGCGCGCGCCGCGCCGGGCTCGAAGGTGTTCTGCCGCATCCTGTGCGATGGCGCCGGTGCGGAATGGCCCCTGTCGCGCAAGTTCGGCTGCCAGCCTGAGCTGGCGCCGCGCGTGCTGGAACTGGCCCATCGCCTCGGTCTCGTGGCGCATGGCCTCTCCTTCCATGTCGGCTCGCAGCAGACGAACCCGAAGATGTGGGACGAGGCGCTTGCATCTTCGGCCGCGATCTTCCGCGATCTGGCCGAGCGCGGCATCCAGCTCTCGATGGTCAACCTCGGCGGCGGTTTTCCGACCCGCTATCTGCGCGATATCCCGAAGGTGCAGGCTTATGGCGAGGCGATCTTCGATTCGCTCTGCAGGCATTTCGGCAACCGCATTCCCGAGACGATCATCGAGCCGGGCCGCGGCATGGTCGGCAATGCCGGCATCATCGAGAGCGAGGTGATCCTCATCTCGAAGAAGTCGGATGATCCGTCTGAGCCGCGCTGGGTCTATCTCGATGTCGGCAAGTTCCACGGGCTCGCCGAGACGATCGACGAGGCGATCCGCTATCCCATCCGCACCCGCCATGATGGCGGCGAGATGGGCCCTTGCGTGATCGCCGGGCCGACCTGCGATTCGGTGGATGTTCTCTATGAGAAGACGCCGTATTCGCTCCCGTTCAGCCTCGAGATCGGTGACAAGGTGCTGATCGAGGGCACGGGCGCTTATACGACGACCTACTCCACCGAGTGCTTCAACGGCATGCCGGGGCTCCGACAGATCGTCATCTGAGATCGGACCGAGCCTTCCTTCCCGCCATCACCCGTTCGGCAGGAAGCCGGATCTGAGGATCCGGCTTCCGAGGCGCGAGGGTCTCCCTGAAACCGCGCTCGCATGCGCGCTTTGGCCGCGAGGCCAGGAGACCGGACATGATCCGCATTGACGATGAACTCCCCCATGAGGCTTCTGCGCGCGAAGCAATGCTTGATCGCGCCTTTGGTCCTGCCCGTTTCGTGAAGACCTGCGAAAGGCTGCGCGAAGGTCGTTTGCCGGCTGATGGCCTGTCCTTCATCGCGCGCGCTGGCGAGATGCCCGTGGGCACCCTGCGTTTCTGGCATGTCGATGCCGGCGGCGTTCCCGCTCTCATGCTCGGCCCGCTGGCGGTGGATGAGCGCCTGCGCTCGGTCGGCATTGGCGGCACATTGATTGAGGTCGGCCTCGCGCGTGCGGCGGAGCTTGGCCATCGCGCGATCATCCTTGTCGGCGACGCGCCCTATTATGCCCGCTTCGGCTTCCGCCGGGGGCTGGCCGAGCGGCTCGCCTTGCCGGGCCCGGTCGATGCCGCGCGCTTCCTCGCGCATGAGATCGTGCCAGGCGGCCTCGCTTCGGCGTCTGGCCTCGTGCGCGCCACGGGTGCGCTCACACCTTCCTCGTCCCTGACAGGAGGCGGCCATCGACGGCTCGCAGCCTGACGATCACGCCTTCAACCGCTTTCGCGCCCCTTGACGGCCGGCTTCGCCGGTCTCCATAGGGGCGCGGATTTTTTTGAAACCCTGCCCCTCCACGAGACTTTCGCGCGAGAGACGAAGAGATGTCTGAGACCTGGCCCAACCATGGCACCATCACCGGCCCGATCGTGATGATCGGCTTTGGCTCGATCGGACGCGGCACGCTGCCGCTCATCGAGCGGCATTTCCATTTCGATCGCAGCCGCTTCGTGGTGATCGACCCGGATGACAGCGATCGTCGCCTGCTTGACGAGCGCGGCATCCGCTTCCTGCAAGCGGCTGTGACGCGCGAGAACTATCGCGACATGCTGAAGCCGTTGCTGACCGCTGGCGGTGGGCAGGGCTTCTGCGTCAACCTGTCGGTCGATACCTCCTCGCTCGACATCATGGAATTCTGCCGCGAGATCGGCGTGCTCTACATCGATACCGTGGTGGAGCCGTGGGTCGGCTTCTACTGGGACACGTCGGCCGGCCCCGCCGCGCGCTCGAATTACATGCTGCGCGAGACGGTTCTTGCCGCCAAGCGCAGGAATCCCGCTGGCACAACCGCCGTCTCCTGCTGCGGTGCCAATCCGGGCATGGTCAGCTGGTTCGTGAAGCAGGCGCTGGTGAATGTCGCCAGCGATCTTGGCCTGCCTTTCGAGGAGCCGACCACCCGCGAGGGCTGGGCGAAGCTGATGCGGGATGCCGGCGTGAAGGGCGTGCATATCGCGGAGCGCGATACGCAGCGCGCCAAGAATCCGAAACCGGCGAATGTGTTCGTCAATACCTGGTCGGTGGAAGGTTTCCTCTCCGAGGGCATGCAGCCGGCCGAACTCGGCTGGGGCACGCATGAGCCCTGGATGCCCGAGAACGCCCGCACCCACGAAACGGGCTGCGGCGCCGCGATCTATCTGCTCCAGCCGGGTGCCAATACCCGCGTGCGCAGCTGGTGCCCCACCAACGGCGCGCAATACGGCTTTCTCGTCACCCACAACGAGTCGATCTCGATTGCCGACTATTTCACGCTGAAGGATGGTGACGGAAAAGCCCTGTTCCGCCCCACCTGCCACTACGCCTATCACCCGGCGAATGATGCGGTGCTCTCTCTGCACGAACTCTTCGGCAATGGCGGCAATATCCAGCCGGAGCATCACATCCTCGATGAGCACGAGATCGTTGATGGTATCGACGAGCTCGGCGTGCTGCTCTTTGGCCACAAGCACAACGCCTATTGGTATGGATCGCAGCTCTCGGTCGAGGAAACGCGCCGCATCGCGCCTTATCAGAACGCGACCGGCATGCAGGTGAGCTCGGCCGTGCTCGCGGGCATGGTCTGGGCGCTCGAGAACCCCGAGCGCGGCATCGTCGAGGCCGACGAGATGGATTACAAGCGCTGCCTCGAAGTCCAGATGTCCTATCTCGGTCCGGTGCGCGGCTTCTATACCGACTGGAACCCCACCAGGGACCGTGAAAAACTCTTCCCCGAGGACGTGGATTACAACGAGCCCTGGGCCTTCCGGAACGTGCTGGTGCGGTGAATTGATGAGGCCGGGGAAACCCGGCCCTTTTCTGTTTCAGATATACTTCACCGCGTCCCGCACATCCGCTTCGCTGATTTCTTCCATCGGCTTTTGGATCTTCACGGCCTGTGTTGCCTCGCCCTCGCGCATCACGAGGAGGATGGTCTCGAGGCCGGGGCAGGCGGGATCGCCGCAATCGATCTCGGAAATGGTGAGCGTGAGCGGCGGGTCATTCCCAAGCGCCGCCTCCGCCCAGCCGCGAACACGATCGCGTGCGGGATTGGCCTCGGGTTTTTTCCGGAAGGGATTGGGGAAAGGCGCCATGCCGCGCCGCCCTCACACCGGCAGGTCGAGCAGGCCGGCGGCGCCCGATTCCGCGCCGAAGATCAGCCGGCGGCCATTCTGATCCCAGGCAAGCGCGGTGATCGCCGCGCCATCGCCGCCTGCGCGCACCAGAAGCTCGCTGGCATCGGTGAGGCGCACGAGCAGCACCCAGCCATCGGCATAACCGATGGCGAGCACCAGCGCTTTCGGGTGGAACGCGACCTTGCTGACGCGCGCCGGCCTTGCTCCGCATTCGCGCGGCGGCTTGCCCATGGGCCCATCCTTCGCGAAGGGCCAGATGATGGCGGCCTCCGCGCCGGAGGTTGCGAGCCACAGGCCGTCATGCGACCAGCTCATGTCGCGCACCTTCGCGGGATAACCCGACATGCGCATGTGGCCCTTGTCGGCCAATCGCCAGCCGTGCAGCTGGTTTTCCTGCATCGAGGTGAGCACGAAGCGCCCATCCGGCGAGACCTCGCATTCGAGATGCGAGCCCTTCCATTCGAGCTTCTCGGGCTCGGCCGCCATGTTCGGGAACCACAGCGAGACAAAGCCGTTCTGCGATACCGCAAGCCGATAGCCCTTGGGGAAGAAGGCGAGGCCGCGCGCGGATGAGGTGAGCGTGAGGCTCTTCCTTTGGCCCCTGGCATCGCGCGTGAAGGCCTGCCGGCCGATGCTCCAGGCGGTCGCGCCATCCGGGCCGAGCGCCAGCGCATCCACCCAGCCCGTGCCCTCGCCGAGGAGCTTCGGCGCCTCGCCGGGCCGGCATTCGAAGACGCGCCCGTCATCGCCGCCCGTGACAATGCGATCACCCGCGATCTTTGCAGCGAGGATGGCATCGGCATGCGGCCGCAAGGCCGGCGCTTCACGACCGATCTGGATCGCGCCTTCGATGGTGACGATCACGATCTCGCCACCGACAAAGCCGGCAGCGAGGATATGGGCATCGAAGGCGAGCGATTGCACGCGATCGGTGAGGGAGGAGGCAGGCTGGATCATGCCCCGTTCTTGCCTCAGGCCGCGCAGGCGAGGAAGTCCTTTTTGAGTTCATCTTCCTTGAGGTTGCGTCCGATGAACACAATGCGGCTCACGCGTTTCTCGTCCGGCCGCCAGTCACGTTGCAGGTCGCCGTCAAGGATCATGTGCACGCCCTGGAAGACGAAGCGCTTCGGCTCCTTCCTGAAGGCGAGGATGCCCTTGGAGCGCAGGATGTTCGGCCCCTCGACCTGCACGAGATCATTGATCCACGGCATGAACTTCTCGGGATCGACATCGCCCTCGATGGCGACCGAGACCGATTGCATGTCCTCGTCATGGTAATGCTTCAGCCCGCCATGATGATGGTGGTGGTGATGGTCATGATGCGCATGTGTGCAGCCCGGGCCGCATTCGTGATCATGGTCATGATCATGATGGTGATGATGATCATGGTCATCGGTCTCGAGGAAGGCCGGCTCGATCTCGAGAATGCGCTCGAGATCGAAGGCGCCCCGGTTCAGCACCGCATCAAGCGGCACGGCACATTTCTGCGTGCGGTGGAGCACCGCGTAGGGGTTGATGCCACGGATGCGGGCTTCCACCTCGCGCAGTTCCGCGGGGCTTACGAGATCGGTCTTGTTGAGCAGGATGACATCCGCGAAGGCGATCTGGTTCTTCGCTTCCGGCGCGTCCTTCAGGCGGTCCTTCAGCCACTTCGCATCGGCCACGGTCACCACTGCATCGAGGCGGGTCCTGGCGCCGACATCCTGATCGACAAAGAAGGTCTGCGCCACCGGCGCGGGGTCGGCGAGGCCGGTGGTTTCCACGAGAATGGCATCGAAGCGGCCCTTGCGCTTCATGAGCCCCTCGATGATGCGGATGAGATCGCCGCGCACGGTGCAGCAGATGCACCCGTTATTCATCTCGAAGACTTCTTCATCCGCGCCGACCACGAGGTCGTTGTCGATGCCGATCTCGCCGAACTCGTTGACGATGACAGCGAATTTCTTGCCATGCGGCTCGGTGAGGATGCGGTTCAGCAAAGTCGTCTTGCCCGCGCCGAGATAGCCGGTGAGCACGGTCACGGGGATTTTCTCGACGGGGATCTTGTCGGAAGCAATGTCGGTCATCGGGAATGATCCTTCTCGGCGTGCCGGGGTTCAAGGCCCCGCACGGGAATGACAGGCATATGGGCCTCGGGCCAGCGCGATGCAAGCTCCGGCGAGGCCCCGTTTCGGGGTTAGTCCTTCAACGCTTCGGCGATTGTCTTCGCATTGTGGCGCATCAGCGCGAGATAGGTCGGGGCGGGGCCCTTCTCGTCCGTCAGGGCATCGGAATAGAGCGTGCCGCCGAGGCGCGCGCCGGTTTCCTTCGCCAGCTTTTCGGCAATGCGCGGATCGGCCACGTTCTCGAGGAACACAGCCTTCGCCTTGCGTTCACGCGCCGCCCTGACGATGCGGGCGATATCCTGCGCGGAAGGCTCCGTCTCGGTGGAGAGCCCGCGCGCGCCCTCGATGCGGATGCCGAAATCGCGCGTGAAATAGCGGAAGGAATCATGGTTCACGATGCCCAGGCGATTATCCCTGGGGATGGACGCCAGCAGCGCGGCGATCTCGGTTTTCGCCCGGTCGAGTTCGGCGAGGTATTTCCCGGCATTGGCCCGGAAAACAGCCTCCCCTTCCTTGTCGGCGGCGATGAGACCGTCGCGGATGTTGCTGACATAGATCTTCACGGCATCGATCGATTGCCAGGCATGCGGATCATGCTTGCCATGGTCATGCGCGTGGCCATGCCCGTGATCATGCCCGCCGGATTTGGGCTTTTCGAGCGGGTTCAGTCCGTTGCTCGCGGTCACGATTCGGGCCTTCGAACCGGAGGATTTCACGAGCCTCGGCATGAATCCATCAAAACCGAGCCCGTTGACGATCAGCAGATCGGCCTCCTTCACGATCTTCGCATCCTGCGGGGTGGCGCGGAAGACATGCGTATCGGCGTTCGGACCCACGAGGCTCACGACACGCACGCGATCGCCACCCACCTGCTTCGCAAGATCGGCGAGGATGGAGAATGACGCCACGACCTGAAGCGGCTCTTTCGCCTGCGCCAGGGCGAGGCCAGGCATCATCGCCGCGGCCAGAATCAGCCCCAGGGCGAGGCGGCGCGAGAGATGAATGTTATTCTGTTTCAGATCATCGGTGCGGAACATGGCGAGTATTCCTTTCGTGAATTCTCAGGCTTCGAGATGGCGGCGCGGCAGCCAACGGCGCAGGAGACCGAGCGGTGCCGCGATGAGCGAGGCGATATAGGTGAGGCCTGCGACGAGAATGATGGCCGGGCCGGAGGCGAGGCCCAGGTGATAGGAGACCAGCAGGCCCACGAGGTTCGCGAACATCGCGGCCAGCACCGCAATGCCCAGCATGGCCGTGATATCGTCGCTCCACAGCCGTGCCGTGCCGGCGGGCAGCATCATGATGCCCACCACCAGCAGGGTGCCCAGCGCATGGAAGCCGGCGACGAGGTTCAGCACGACGAGCGCCAGGAACCCGAGATGGAAGAGGGCACCGTGGCGGCTGACACCGGCGGCGAAGCCGGGATCAAGGCATTCGAGAACGAGGCCGCGATAGCCCAGGGCCAAGGCCACCATCGTGAGGCTTGAGATGCTGACGATGAGCAGCAAGGTGGAATCATCCAGCGCGAGAATCGAACCGAAGAGCAGGCTGAGGACATCCACATTCGCCTTTGCGCCGGAAAGGATCAGCACGCCGGTCGCGAGCGACAGGAGATAGAAGGCGGCGAGCGCCATATCCTCCTTCACGAGGGTCGCGCGGGAGATCGCGCCGGCCAGCAGCGCAACCGAGAAACCCGCGACGAGGCCGCCGAGGGTCATCGCGCCGAGCGAGAGTCCGCCGATCAGGAACCCCAGTGCCGCGCCGGGCAGGATGGCATGAGCCATGGCATCGCCGATCAGGCTCATGCGGCGAAGCATCAGGAACAGGCCGATGGGCGCTGCGCCGAGCGAGACCGCGAGCCCCCCCGCCAGCGCGCGGCGCATGAACGGAAACTCGATGAAGGGGCCGATGAGGAGATCGTAGAGGAGCATCACGCGGCACGCTCGCACAAGGCCGCCTCGCGGTCGAAGGCTTCGGACATCGAGCGCGCGCGCGAGAGATTGGCGTCGGTCAGCACCGTGGCGGTCGGCCCCCAGGCGATGGGTTCGCGCGCGATCAGCAGGCTTTCGGGGAAATGCTGGCGCACCACTTCAAGATCATGCAGCACGCAAAGGATGGTGCGGCCCTCCCGGTGCCAGTTCTCGATGATCACGAGAAGATCGACGATGGTGCGCTGGTCGATGGCCGCGAAGGGCTCGTCGAGCAGGATCAGGGGCGCATCCTGCAGCATGAGCCGCGCGAAGAGCAGGCGCTGCAACTGACCGCCGGAGAGCGTGCGGATCGACCGGTCCTCGAAGCCATCGAGGCCGACCCGGCCGATCGCCTCATAGGTGCGGTCGCGATCCGAACGCGAGATCCGTCCGAAAAGGCCCCGCCGGCTGCACAGGCCCGTCAGCGCGAGATCGAAGACGCTCACGGGGAAATCGCGGCTGAGATCGCCGATCTGCGGCATGTAGGCGAGGGCGGGAAAACCATTGGCGACGGAGCCACCCAACGACGGGAGCTGCCCGGCAATGCCCTTCAGCAGCGTGGATTTCCCGCCGCCATTGGGGCCCACCACGGCAAGCAGGCTGCCCGCCTTCACGGTTCCATCAAGGTGGTGAACCGCCGGATGACGATCATAGCCGAGCGTGAGATCGCGGAAGGCGAGAGCGGGTGTCGACATCAGCGCATCGCCCAGTAGGCCGCGAGCCAGAGCCCGCCGAGGATTGGAAGCACCAGCAGCAATCGCTGACCGGCAGACAAGGCCATCAGCGAGCGGATGCGCGCCGGTCGCGTCTTCCGCAGGCGCGGCTCGGCATGATCATGGCCATGCGAATGCCCATGATGATCATGCTCTCCGATGTCGTGCCCGACGACGGCAGGGTCGTGCCCGCTGCCGTGATGATGGTCCGGCGCGTGGCGATGCGGCACAGGCGATGGGGGAGCGGTCAGCATGAAAGTGTTATAATGTTACATATCCCGCTCCGCAAGGGCCGACCCGCGTCAGCCGCCTTGAAGGCGGGTTATTCGTAGAAAGGTTCGGCCTTCATCGCATTGCGGACGAAGATCGCCGTGAGATAGACACCGCCCGCGAGCGAGAGACCGATGAGTCCGTAGGTCACTTCCTGCCCCCAGCCCATCAATCCGCCCAGCGCCCAGCCCAGCGCCAGGGCGGCGGCCAGGATTTCCGTGCCGACGAGAATGGCTGCGCAGGTCACCGCCAGAGCATTGGAGCGATTGAAACGCTTTTCGGCCATTCTATCCTCGTTCCGTGGATCGACCTTCGCGTGAGGCCCGATTTCGAGCTATCGGATCACGGCTCCGCTTGCAACTGTCGAGCCGCAATCCCTGTTTGTCGAACCTGCCGAATGAGGACCCTTCATGAAAGAGACCCCTGCCTTCGCCCATGCCGCTGTCGCGGCACCGCATCGGCTTGCCGCCGAGGTCGGGCAACGCATCCTCGCGGCTGGCGGCAATGCCATCGAGGCGATGGTGGCGATGGCGGGCGCGATCGCGGTCGTCTACCCGCACATGAACTCCATTGGCGGTGACGGGTTCTGGCTCATCCGCACGCCGGATGGAAAGGTGCGCTCCATCGAGGCCTGCGGCTATGCCGGCAGCAAGGCCACCATCCACGCCTATCGCGCCCGGGGTTATGACGCGGTGCCCGTGCGCGGACCGGATGCTGCGCTGACCGTGGCCGGAGCCATCGGCGGCTGGATGCTCGCTCTGGAACTCTCGAAGGCGCTTGGCGGCAAGCTGCCCGTGAAGGAACTCGTGGCCCAGGCCGAGACACTGGCCCGCGACGGCGTGCCCGTCAGCCAGTCCGAGGGGCGCTATATCGTGAAGGAGCGTGAGGCGATCCTTGCAGTGCCCGGATTCGCGCAGCATTTCCTGGGCGAGGGCGGCAAGCAACCGGAGGCGGGCTCACTCCGCAGGCAGCCGAAGCTTGCGGGCGTGTTCGAGCAACTGGGCCATGCCGGTCTGGCGGATTTCTACAAGGGCGACATCGCGCGGGAAATGGCGGTCGATCTCGAACGCGCCGGTTCGCCGGTCACGCGCGAGGATCTCGCCCGCTACGAGGCGCGCTGGCGCGAGCCACTCAAGACGAGGATGCCCGGCGTGACGCTCTACAACAACCCGCCGCCCAGCCAGGGGCTTGCCTCGCTCATCCTGCATGGCGTGTTCAACCGGCTCGAAGCCAGGGAGGCCGAGAGCCCCGCGCATTGGCACGGGCTGATCGAGGCGGCGAAGCGCGCCTATGCCATCCGCGATCGCGTGGTGACCGATTTCGATCACCTCGCGCATGATCCCGCGAGCTTCCTCACGCCGGAGCGGCTTGCGCGGGAGGCGGATGCCGTGAAGGCCAACCGCGCGGCAAGCTGGCCCTTCGCGAAGGAGGACGGTGACACGATCTGGATGGGCGCCATCGACAATTCAGGTCTCGCGGTGTCCTTCATCCAGTCGCTCTACTGGGAATATGGTTCGGGCGTGGTGCTGCCGAACACGGGCATCCTCTGGCAGAACCGCGGAATGGCCTTCTCGCTCGATCCCAAGGCGCTGAACCCGCTTCAGCCGGGTCGGCGCCCCTTCCATACGCTCAACACGCCGCTCGCGGTGTTTGAAGACGGGCGCGTTGCATCCTATGGGGCGATGGGGGGCGATGGCCAGCCGCAATTCCAGGCGCAGGTGTTCTTCCGCGCCATCCGCTACGGGCTGCCGGTCTCCGAGGCTTTGGATCGCCCGCGCTTCCTGTTCGGGCGGACCTGGGGCGGAGCCAGCGCAACATTGAAGGTCGAGAACCGCACGGATGGGTATCTGCTCGACCGGCTCGCCGACATGGGCCACCAGATCGAGGTGATCAACAAGCCCTATGCCGACATGTTCGGCCATGCGGGCATGCTGATCCGCGATGCCAAGGGCGCGATCATGGCGGATCACGATCCGCGCTCGGATGGCGGGGCGGAAGGTCTCTAGAGCGCAAACCGATCAGACAGAAAGAGATCTGGCGCTCACTCTTGTTGTTTTCGCACCCGCTTTTTTTCGCCAACCGGCATCCACTTGGCGGGCGGATGCTTTAGCTCCCGGCGGTCATCAAGCCGGAAAGGAGGGCCGCGCCGATTGCCACGAGGGCGATGCCGGCAAGCATCTCCAGCGCGAGCTGTGCCCGGAGTGCCGTGTGGCTGCGTCCGCTCGCGAGCCAGAGCGCGACATGCTTCGCCTTCACCGCGAGCATCGCGAAGAGGCTCGTGCCGATCGCCGTGCCCACGGCCATGGCCAGCACGGATGCCGCGCCCAACAGATAAAGCTGCTGGGAAAGCGCGAAGACGAGCAGGATGATCGCACCCGTGCAGGGGCGGATGCCGGCGCCGATGGCCGCGAGCGCGAGGCTCGCGCGGCCGCCCTTCGCGAAGACGGCGGGGCTTGGCCCATGGTCATGCGTGCAGGCGGCTTCGGCAGGCGTAAGGCCCAGCAGCGCGCGGCCCTTCCGCCAGACGATCCAAAGCCCCATCGCGACGATGACCGAGAAGCCGAGGGTTTCGATGAATATCACGGAGCGATCGACATCACGCGCGGTGCCGCCTACCACTTTCGCGATGAACAGAACCACCCCGAGCGCGATCAAGGCCTGCACGGCGGCGGCACCGAAGGCAAGCGCCACGCCACGCTTCAGCGCGCTCTCATTCGCGACGATATAGCCGGAAATCACCGCCTTGCCGTGGCCCGGCCCCACCGCATGCACCATGCCATAGGCGAAGGCGAGGCCAATGAGCGTGAGGATGCTGCCACGATCATTCGAAGCCTCACGGAAGGCGAGGGTCAGCGCGCGGTGGAATTCCGCCTGTTTCTGCAGGAACCAGGCGCCGAGCCCCTCGGCGGCGGGCGGCGTTGCGCCGCGTGGCGCAGGAAGGCCGAAGGGAGCGGTTTGGGCCAGCCCGTCCGGGGCGAGGGCGAGAATCACCAGCGCCACGATCAGCGCGCGCCCGCAAGCCTCCGCCATGCCGCTTCGGGTCATGCCGCTTCGGTTGATGCCGCTTCGGGTCATGCTATCGGGGTCACGGGCAGGAGAAGGTCACGGGCAGGAGAAGGTCACGGGCAGGAGAAGGTCACGGGAGTCGAGAAATCGACCCCCAGCCCGCCGGGCAGAGCATTGTTGAAGGCATTTTCGCCGAGCTGCGACAGGCGCTGGAACACCCCCGGCGGCGGCGGCCGCAATTGCGGCTTGCAACTCTTGCTCGAACCTTCCACCCGAACGGGGTTTTCCTTCGCGAATTCGAAGGAGACGAAGAAGGAGGGGTCGGTCACTTCGAGGCGCGCATCCTTCACGACAATCGCGCCTTCCTTCACCGGCAGGGTGAAATTCAGCGTTAGCGCCTTGCCGTCATGGTCGAGCCAGTAATCCACGGGGTCGGAGAAGGCGATCGCGCCCTTGCCCTGCCTCACGCTGGTGAAGAAGCCATATTCATGCAGCGATTCCATGTTGATCCTGGCGAAGGGCGCGAGTTCCTCCCGGCTGAATTTCCCGTCGCCATCCTTGTCCATGCCCATCACGGCATAGGCCGAAAACGGTTCGTCGAAGGTCCAGCGATGCTTGATGGCGGTGATGGTGCCGTCGGGTCTCGTCACCACGGTTGTCGTCGCCGTCACCCAGACATGCGGATGCGCCAATACCAGCGACGGCAGGAAAACCGCGAAGAAAGCCAGAACTGCTCGCAATTTCATTGCGGATGGAGGGGCGAATCGAAACCGTTTCATGTTCAATTCCTGCATCTCGCGCATCAGGATGGCGAATACATGGCGGAAGCCCCCGGGAAGCGCAAATCCGCTGGTTAGGGCAGCAATGCTGACGTATACTAAGGCTTCAAGTGGGCGCGGGACAAGCGCCGAGAACGTCCGGGTCGTTCACAGGGGAGAGTGACGATGGGTGAGCCGTTTCCGCTGCGTCACGTCACGCTGGAAGATAAGTATGACCTCGCGCAGGGTCCTGTCTTCCTCAATGGCGCGCAGGCCATCACGCGCATGCTGCTGATGCAGCGCGAACGCGACCGCCGCGCGGGCCTGAATACCGCAGGTTTCATTTCCGGTTATCGCGGTTCGCCGCTGGGTGGCCTCGACCAGAACTTCTTCCGGGCCAAGAAGCTTTTCGAGAAATCGAATATCCGCTTCGAGCCGGGCCTCAACGAGGATCTCGCGGCCACCGCCGTCTGGGGCACCCAGCAGGCCGAGATGCGCGGCGAGGGGAAGTATGATGGCGTCTTTGCCATGTGGTACGGCAAGGGGCCGGGCGTTGACCGCTGCGGCGATGTGTTCCGCCACGCGAACCTTGCTGGCACCTCGAAGCATGGTGGCGTGCTCGCGCTGATGGGTGACGACCACACCGCCGAGAGTTCCACCACGGCGCATCAATCCGAGTTCCATTTCCTCGATCTGATGGTGCCGATCCTGAACCCTGCGGGCGTGCAGGAAATCCTTGATTACGGCCTCTTCGGCTATGCGATGAGCCGCTTCACGGGCGCGTGGACCGCGCTGAAATGCGTGAAGGACAACATCGAATCGACCGCCTCGGTGGATGGTTCCATCGACCGGGTGAAGATCATCGTGCCGGATGATTTCGCCTTCCCGCCGGGTGGCCTGAACATCCGCCCGCGCGATGGCTTCCTCGAGCAGGAAGCGCGTCTGCACGAGTTCAAGCGCGCGGCGGCCGTGGCCTTCATCCGCGCCAACAACCTGAACCATTTTGTCACGACCGGCGGCGCCACGCCAAAGATCGGCATCATCACCACCGGCAAGAGCTATCTTGATACGCGCCAGGCCTTCGATGATCTCGGCATCGATGAACGCAAGGCCAACCAGCTCGGCATCCGCCTCTACAAGCTTGGCTCGCCATGGCCGATCAGCCAGCGCGAATTGCAGGATTTCGCGCATGGACTCGACCTCATCATGGTGGTCGAGGAGAAGCGCAGCCTCATCGAGGTGCAGGTGCGCGAGGAGCTTTACGGCACCGCGAACCAGCCGACCGTGATCGGCAAGCGCGACGAGAAGGGCGAGTGGCTCTTCCCCGTGAAGGGCGCGCTGGATCCCAATGATATCGCCATCGCGCTCGGCGAACGCATCCTGCGGCATCACCCGAATGCGGATCTCGCGGCGCGCATCGAGCGTCTGCGCCTTGCGCAGAAGAAAATGGCAGAGACGAACGACATCGCGGTGCGCACGCCCTATTTCTGCTCGGGCTGCCCGCATAACACCTCCACCAAGGTGCCTGAAGAGGGCCGCGCCTATGCCGGCATCGGCTGCCATTTCATGGTGAGCTGGATGGACCGGAACACCGAAGGCGTGACCCAGATGGGTGGCGAGGGCGCGAACTGGATCGGTGAATCGACCTTCTCCACCCGCAAGCATGTGTTCCAGAACCTCGGTGATGGGACCTACAACCATTCCGGCGCGCTGGCGCTGCGCTGGTCCATCGCGACCAGGACGAACATCACCTACAAGATCCTGTTCAACGATGCCGTCGCCATGACCGGCGGCCAGCCGCATGAGGGCAACCTCACGCCGGATGCCATTGCCCGGCAGGTGCGGGCGGAAGGCGTGGAGCGGATCGCGGTCGTCTCGGATGACCCCGGGAAATACGACCACCGCTATTCCTGGCCCGCGGGCACCAGTTTCCATCACCGCACCGAACTGATGGTGGTGCAGCGCGAGCTTGCCGAAATTCCCGGCGTGACGGTGATGATCTACGACCAGACCTGCGCCGCCGAGAAGCGGCGCCGTCGAAAGCGCGGCCTGATGCCCGACCCGGACAAGCGCGTGCTCATCAACGAGCTGGTCTGCGAGGGCTGCGGCGATTGCGGCAAGGCCTCGAACTGCGTCTCCGTGCAGCCGGTCGAGACCGAATTCGGTCGCAAGCGGAAGATCGATCAATCCAATTGCAACAAGGATTATTCCTGCGTCGATGGCTTCTGCCCGAGCTTCGTGACCGTTTCCGGCGCGCGGCCGAAGAAGCTCGCGGCTCAGGCGGCAGGCTTCACGATGCCGGATTTGCCCGATCCTGCTCTCCCGTCGCTGGAGCATGAGCCGTGGTCGGGCATCGTCACGGGGGTCGGTGGCACGGGTGTCGTCACCATCGCTGCCATCCTCGGCATGGCGGCACATCTCGAGCATCGCGGCTGCGGCATGATCGACATGGCCGGCCTCGCACAGAAGGGCGGCGCGGTTTACTCGCATATCCGCCTCGCCAAATCTCCGGAGGATATCCACGCGATCCGCGTTTCCGCCGGCATGGCCGATCTCATCCTCGGCTGCGATCTCGTGGTGTCCGGCTCGAAGAAGGTTCTGGCGGCCACGAAATTGGCCGGCACGACCTTCGTCGTGAATACCGCCGAGATCCTCCCCGGCGATTTCACCCGCAACCCGGATTATTCGCTGCCCTCCGAGCGTCTGAAGCGCGGCATAGCCAGCGCGGCGGGCAAGGATCGCGCCTTCTTCATCGACGCCTCGAAGATCGCCGTCACCTTGTTCGGGCAATCCATCGCCGCGAACATGTTCCTTCTGGGCTACGCCTACCAGAAGGGCGGCGTCCCGCTCACGGCAGCCTCCATCGAGCGGGCCATCGATCTCAATGGCGAAGCGGTGAAGATGAACCTCGAGGCCTTCCGCTGGGGCCGCGCGGTGGCGCATGAGCCGGCCCTTCTCGGGCAGATTCTCGAGCTCTCGCGGCCCAGTCCGGCCCAGACCATCTCGTCCACGCTCGATGAGATCATCGAGCGGCGCGTGGCGTTCCTGACGGATTATCAGAACGCCGCTTATGCCAAGCGCTATGCGGATGCGATCAGAAAGCTCCGGGCGCGCGAGGCCGAAATGGTGCCGAGCCAGACTGCCCTCACCGAGGCCGCCGCGCGATCGCTCTTCAAGCTGATGGCCTACAAGGACGAATACGAGGTCGCCCGTCTCTACACGGCTCCGGCCTTCCGCCAGCAATTGCGCGATTCCTTCGATGGCGAGAACATGAAGATCACCTTCCACCTCGCGCCGCCGCTGCTTGGCCGGAAGCACCCCTCCACCGGCCTGCCGATGAAGACGAGCTTCGGCCCATGGATGATGAGCGCCTTCGGCTTGCTCGCGAAGCTGAAGCGCCTGCGCGGCACCGCATTCGACATCTTTGGCTATTCGGCCGAACGCAAGGACGAACGGGCGCGCATCGAGACCTTCCTCGCGCGCCTCGAGGAACTGGCGAAGGGCCTCACGCCGGCGAAGCATGCGCTGGCGGTGGAGATTGCGGGCCTGCCGCAGCGCATTCGCGGGTTTGGGCATGTGCGGGCGAAGAACGCCGCGGAGACCGATGGGGCGGAAGCGGCACTTCTGGCTGAGTTCCGCTCCGAAATGACGATGATGCGGCAGGCGGCGGAGTAACGCGAAGCTTGTTTCAGGGGCAAACCGGATGGATAAGGAACGAATGCCTCATCCTCGCCGGTGCCATCCTTGATTTCCGCCGAACGCCTCGCCGCCATCGCCCGCTGGTCGCATGATCTGCCGGAAGGCGAGCGTGAGCGCGCGCGTCGCGGCATCGTCGAGAAGAACTACGCGGCTGGAAGCTATATCTGCCATCTCGGTGATCGCTTCGATGTCTGGACCGGGGTGATCGACGGTCTTGTGAAGCTCTCGACCAGTTCCGATTCGGGCAAGCTCATCAGCTTCGCGGGGCTTCCTGCCGGTGCCTGGTTTGGCGAAGGCACTGTGCTGAAGGGTGAGCCGCGCCGCTACGATCTTGTCGCCTTGCGCGAGACACGCCTCGCGCTGATGGATGCGGCGACCTTCTTCTGGCTGTTCGAGAATTCGGTTGCGTTCAACCGCTTTCTCGTGCGGCAGCTGAACGAACGACTTGGCCAGTTCATCGGGCTTGTGGAAACCGATCGGCTGCTGGATGCGCCGGCCCGCATTGCCCGAGCCCTTGCTTTCCTGTTCAATCCCGAATTGCACCCTGCCGTGGGTCTGCATCTCGCGATCACGCAGGAGGAGATCGGCCTGCTCTCCGGCCTCTCGCGGCAGGCCACGAACAAGGCGCTCAAGCTGCTGGAGGAGGCGCAGCTGCTGCGGGTGGAGAGGGGCGGCATCTCGATCCGCGCCTGGGGCGAACTCAACGCCTATCCGATGCGCGAAAATCGCTGAGGAATCGGCCTCATTCTTTGGTTGAATTGCACCGGAAGCTTGGGTCAAAAGGCCTGAAAAAGCGCGAATTCCGGCGTATTTCCGCAGAGCACGCGTCAAAACGTCGCGAAACGACATGAACCTTCTCAACTTATCAGCATTCCGCGACGCTGTCTGTCAAGCCCGCGCTTGCTTCCATGCCGCATTGCTGCAAACTTGAGGTGTGAAACAGGGTCTCGCGAGAAGGGCCCGCCGACTTCAGGGAGAGACACGCGTGGAACGGGACGCTCCGGCGGCCTTGGATACCTTTCCGAAATGGCTGGCGCATCAGGCGCGGGTCCGGCCCGAAAGGCCGGGCATGCGTCACAAGGATCTCGGCATATGGACCGAATGGAGCTGGGCGGAGGTGGCGCAGAACGTGCGCGCCTACGCGCTTGGCCTGATGGCGCATGGCCTTGAGCGCGGCGACAAGGTCGCGATCATCGGAAACAACCGGCCGAAGCTCTACTGGTCGATGATGGCGGCGCAATCGCTCGGGGCCATTCCCGTGCCGGTCTATGCTGATTCCGTTGCCGAGGAGATGGCCTATGTGCTCGAACATGCCGAGGTGAAGTTCGCCTGCGTGCAGGACCAGGAGCAGGTCGACAAGATCCTCTCGGTCTCCGAGCGCCTGCCGAATGTCGCCTTCGTCTTCTACGACGAGCCGCGCGGGCTTCGCGCCTATGATCATTCCCGCCTGCAGGCCATCGACGAGGTGATCTCTCAGGGCAAGGGCATGTTGCTGGCCGATCCCGATGCCAATCGCCGGCTCGATGCGGAAATGGCGCGCGGCAACGGCGATGACATTTCGGTCATCCTTTACACCTCCGGTACAACCGGTCGCTCGAAGGGCGTGCTTCTCACGGCCGGGCGCTGCATCGCTGCGGCGCGCGATACCGTGGCCTTCGACGGCCTCTCGGATCGCGACAACGTGCTGGCCTATCTGCCCCTCGCCTGGGTGGGCGACCACTACCTCAACTACGCGCAGGCGCTGATCGCCGGCTTCTGCATCAACTGCCCCGAAAGCCCGGAGACCGCGGTGGAAGATCGCCGCGAGGTGGGCAATACCTATGCTTTCGCGCCGCCCCGCGTGTTCGAGGGCATGCTGACGCGCATCATGATCCGCATGGAGGATGCGAGCTGGCTGAAACGGAAATTGTTCCATTATTACATGGGTGTGGCCAAGAAGTGGGGCGAGAAGATTCTCGATGGCAAGCCTGTGCCGCTGCCGGCGCGGCTCAACTATGCGCTCGGCAACCTGCTTGTTTATGGACCGCTGAAGAACGTGATGGGCCTCACCACCGTTCGCGTCGGCTACACTGCCGGCGAGGCGATCGGCCCTGAGCTTTTCTCGTTCTTCCGCTCCATCGGGCTGAACCTGAAGCAGCTTTACGGGCAGACCGAGGCCTTCCTCTTCGTCACCTGTCAGAAGGATGATGGCGTGCGCGCCGATTGCGTCGGCCCCGCGACGCCCAATGTCGAGATCCGCATCGCCGAGGATGGCGAGGTGCTCTACAAGTCGCCGGGCCAGTTCGTGGGCTATTACAAGGACCCCGAGAAAACCGCCGAGACCATGACCCCCGACGGCTTCGTGAAGACGGGCGATGCCGGCTTCTTCGAGAAGGATGGCCAGCTCCGCATCATCGACCGCGCGAAGGATGTGGGCCGCCTGCGTTCCGGCGCGCTGTTCGCGCCGAAATACATCGAGAACAAGCTGAAATTCTTTCCCAATATCCGCGAGGCCGTGGCTTTCGGGCAGGGCGAGGATTTCGTCACGGTGTTTCTCAACATCGACATCACGGCGGTGGGCAACTGGGCCGAGCGCAACAATGTCTCCTACGGTTCCTACCAGGAACTGGCCGGGCATGGCCAGGTCTACGAGATCCTCGCGGGCCATGTGGCGGAGGTGAACCGCCAGCTTGCCGAAGAGCCGATGATGGCCAGGGCGCAGATCCATCGCTTCCTCATCCTGCACAAGGAACTCGATGCGGATGACGGCGAACTCACGCGCACGCAGAAGGTGCGGCGCGGCTTCATCGCGGATCGCTACGGCCCGCTGGTGAAGGCGCTCTACGATGGGTCGAAAGAAGCGGATATCTCCACCGAAGTGACCTTCGAGGATGGCCGCAAGGGCGTGATCTCGGCGCGCGTCAAGGTGATGGATGCGGTCGTGGCGCCGGTTGTGGCTTTGCCGCAGGCGGCGGAGTGAGCGGGGACGGCATGGTTCAGAACTCCACCCTTTCCCCGGGCGAAACCCTGCTCAAGGTCGAGAATGTCTCGCTCCGCTTCGGCGGCGTGAAGGCGATCACCGATGTTTCTTTCGACATCAGGAAGGGCGAGATCCGCGCGATCATCGGCCCGAATGGTGCCGGCAAGACCTCGATGCTCAATGTCATCAACGGGTTCTATCACCCGCAGGATGGCACCATCACCTACAAGGGCGCAACGCGGGCCAAGATGAAGCCCTATGTGGCGGCCTCGCAGGGCATCGCGCGCACCTTCCAGAACGTCGCGCTCTTCAAGGGCATGTCGACGCTCGACAACATCATGGTCGGCCGCACGCTGAAGATGAAATCGAACTTCTTCTGGCAGATTTTCCGCCATGGCCCGGCCATGACCGAGGAGATCGCCCATCGCCGGATGGTCGAGGAGATCATCGACTTCCTGGAGATCGAGCACATCCGCAAGGTGCCCGTGGGCAAGCTGCCCTACGGCCTGCAGAAGCGTGTCGAACTGGGTCGCGCGCTCGCCATGGAGCCGGAATTGCTGCTGCTCGACGAACCGATGGCCGGCATGAACCTTGAGGAGAAGGAGGACATGTGCCGCTTCATCCTCGATGTGAAGGAGCAATACGGCACCACCATCGCGCTGATCGAGCATGATATGGGCGTGGTGATGGACCTCTCCGACCGCGTGGTGGTGCTGGAATATGGCCGGAAGATCGCCGATGGCACGCCCGATGAGGTGAAGGCCAATCAGGCGGTCATCGATGCCTATCTCGGCGTGGCGCATTGAAAGGTGGGATGCATGTTCATGACGCAAGACCGGCATCCACTTTTGCTGAACATGCAGTGAGGGGGAATGGGGATGCTCTACAATATTCTCATCGACCCCTTCGTGCAGATGGGTGCTGCGCCGGATCTCTTCGTGCAGACGATCTGGGAAGGCCTCGTCGCCGGCGTGCTCTATGCGCTGATCGCGCTTGGTTTCGTGCTCATCTTCAAGGCCTCGGGCGTGTTCAATTTCGCCCAAGGCATCATGGTGGTGTTCGCGGCGCTGACGCTGGTGGGTCTGCACGAGAAGGGCGTGCCGCCCTGGATCGCGCTGATCCTGACGCTCGGCGTGATGGCGATCCTCGCGATCGCGGTGGAGCGGATCGTGCTGCGCCCGCTGGTGAACCAGCCGGACATCATCCTGTTCATGGCGACGTTCGGGCTCACCTTCATCATCATCGGCCTTGGCGAATTCATTTTCGGCGGCGAACCGAAGCAGATGATCGCGGAGGAACTGGGCCTGCCGCAGGGCACGATGCGCTTTGATATTCTCGGCGGGAAGGTGATCATCCAGAAGATCGACGTCGCGGCTGCGGTGATCGCCTCGCTGATGATCGCGGCCCTGGCGCTGTTCTTCCAGTATACCCGCATCGGCCGCGCCCTGCGGGCGGTGGCGGATAGCCACAAGGCGGCGCTCTCGGTCGGCATCTCGCTGAACCAGATCTGGGCCATCGTGTGGTTCGCGGCCGGAATCGTGGCACTCATCACCGGCATCATGTGGGGCGCACGCTCCGATGTGAGCTTCGCGCTTCAGGTGATCGCGCTGAAGGCGCTGCCGGTGCTCATTCTCGGCGGCTTCACCTCTATCCCCGGCGCGATCGTCGGCGGGCTCATCATCGGCATCGGCGAGAAGCTCGCGGAATTCTACTGGGGTCCGCTGGTGGGCGGCGGCATCGAGAACTGGGTGGCCTATGTGATCGCGCTTCTCTTCCTGATGGTGCGGCCGCAGGGGCTCTTCGGCGACAAGATCATCGAGAGAATTTAAGATGACACAAGACCAAGCGATGTTATTTGTTAGAATAGGAATTTTTGCGTTCTTGTGTGTAGTTTTGTCTGGCGCCTGCTATTTTGCTGCAAAAAGCAATTTGGGGATACCTGCATGCGGGGTCATTATATTTTCGTCAATTTTTGTTAATGGGCTCGCAATTTCGGTCATGCATGGAATGCATTACGTAAGTTTCTCTGAGGATTTTAATCGTTTGCGGGATCACGTTATGCTTGTTCGTTATATTGAAATTGGTCCGCAATATGATGGCGATCGTTTCAACGACTCTTATTCGTTTGCAGATGAATTTATGTCCAAACGCAATGGATCTAACCTTGGTTTGTCTGTCAAAGAATGGGTTTATACTATAATTGGATCGTCATTTTTGCTTTTTTGTGCTGGGACGTATGGCGTGTCAAAAGCCTTGAACAAGTCAATATTCGCTATCTGGAGTTAACATGCTCTACCGTGAATCAGGCCAGTTCAAGAAGACCTACTCGGCGGATATGCAGGTCTTCCCGCTGCGGGAAGATCGCGTTGGCATCGCCATCATCCTGTTCATCGCGGCGGTGGTGATCCCCTTTTTCGGGTCGAACTTCTTCATCTCCACCGTGATGATCCCCTTCCTCGTCTTCGCGCTTGCGGCGATGGGGCTCAACATTGTCACGGGCTATACCGGGCTCATCTCGCTCGGCACCGGCGCCTTCATGGGCGTGGGGGCCTATGCCTGCTACAAGCTGACGAGCTATTTCCCCGGGGTGCCGATCGTCATCTGGATCCTCGCCTCGGGCATCTTCTCGGCGGCGATCGGCGCGCTGTTCGGCCTGCCGAGCCTGCGCATCAAGGGCTTTTACCTCGCAGTGGCGACGCTCGCCGCGCAATTCTTCCTGGAATGGTGCTTCGTGCGCATTCCCTGGCTCTTCAACTACAACGCCTCGGGCGCGATTGAAGTGCCGACGCGCTGGATCGCCGGCATCCCGGTGACCGGCCCCAACGCGACGCCGATGACCCGCTATTATGTCATTCTCTTCATCGTGGTGCTGATGACCTGGATCGCCTCGAACATCCTGCACGGGCGCATCGGGCGCAGCTTCATGGCGGTGCGCGACATGGATATCGCGGCGGAACTGATGGGCATCCGGCTTCTGCGCACCAAGCTCCTCGCGTTTGCGATGTCGTCCTTCTATTGCGGCGTCGCGGGCGCGACCATGATGTTCCTCTGGTATGGCGGGGGCGAAGCGAGCGACGCCTTCAACATCAACCAGAGCTTCATCATCCTGTTCATGGTGATCATCGGGGGGCTGGGCTCGCTCATCGGCTGCTTCTTCGGCGCGGCCCTGCTGCACATCATCCCGGTGATGCTGAAATTCGGCCTGCCGGCCATCGGCATTCCGCTGGCGGGTGCCACGGCCGAGCACATCAACCACCTGCTTGTGGGCGGGCTCATCATCCTGTTCCTGATCGCCGAGCCGCATGGTCTCGCCCGGCTCTGGCAGATCGCCAAGCAGAAGCTCAGAACCTGGCCCTTCCCGTATTGAGCGGGGCGGGCCTTGCCGTGGCGCAAGCGTCGGCAAGATGAAGACTTCAGCCAAGAAGACCTGGGGAGCCCGGGAAGCGGCTCCATCGAAGGAGGAACGACCATGAAGAAAACCCTCGGCCCGAAATTCCTGGGCTTGGCGGCCCTGGCCGCAGCCTTCGCGGGCGCGGCGCCCCTGCCGGTCTCCGCGCAGGATACGATTTACGTGCCGCTGCTCACCTATCGCACCGGCCCCTTCGCCGGTTCGGGCGTGCATATCGCCAACGGCATGCGCGATTACCTCGAAATGCTGAACCAGCGCGATGGTGGCATCGGCGGTGCGCGCATCATCATCGAGGAATGCGAAACCGGCTACGACACCAAGAAGGGTGTCGAATGCTATGAGAGCGTGAAGGCGAAGAACCCGGTCGTGGTGAACCCCTATTCCACGGGCATCACGCTGCAGATCATCCCCAAGGCGGCGGTGGACAAGATCCCCGTGCTCTCGATGGCCTATGGCCTCTCGGCCTCGGCGGATGGCGAGCATTTCCCGTGGATCTTCAACCCGCCGGCCACCTACTGGGATGGCGCTTCGGTCTTCGTGAAGCATATGGCGCAGGTGGAAGGCGGCTTTGACAAGCTGAAGGGCAAGACGATGGGCCTCGTCCATCTTGATGCGCCCTTCGGCAAGGAGCCGATCCCCGTGCTCGAGGCGCTGGCGAAGCAATACGGCTTCAACCTGAAGCTCTACCCGGTTCCGGCCGCGCAGATGCAGAATCAGGGCTCGACCTGGCTCGCCATCCGCCGCGACCGCGTGGACTGGATTTATAACCAGGGCTGGGGCGCGATGAACCCCACGGCCGTGAAGGAAGCGGTGAAGAACGGCTTCCCGATGGATCGCCTCGTGGGTGTCTGGTGGGCCGGCGGCGACGACGACGCCCGTGCGGGCGAAGCCGGAGCCAAGGGTTACAAGACCCTCAACTTCCACAATACGGGCGCGAATTACCCCGTGATGCAGGACATCCTGAAACATGTCTTCGACAAGAATCTCAGCCAGGCCAAGCGCGAGCAGGTGGGCGAGAACCTCTATAACCGTGGGGTCTACAACTCGATGCTGATCGCCGAGGCCGTGCGCACCGCGCAGCGGATCACCGGCAAGAAGGCGGTCGTGGGTGAGGATGTCCGTCGCGGCTTCGAGGCGCTCAACATCACCGAACAGCGCCTGAAGGAGATCGGCATGGAAGGCTTCGCCAACCCTGTCCGCATCACCTGCACGGATCATAACGGCCATAACAAGGTGTTCGTCTCCCAGTGGGACGGAACGAAATATGTGAAGGCCTCCGACTGGATGGACCCGATGAAGGAGATCGTCCGTCCTCTCATCGAGGCTGAGGCGAAGGATTTCGTCTCGAAGAATACCGGCTGGCCGAAGCGCACGGAAGCCTGCGAAAAGGCCGCGTAACCCGCAAGCAATGGGGCAGCCGGTTCGCCGGCTGCCCACTTCCGGCCCGAATGGCCTGATGAACCGAAATCCCGGAGCCTGCCATGTCCGCATCAGCCGAAACCGTCGAGCCCATCCTTTCGGTCAACAACATCGAGGTGATCTATGATCATGTCGTGCTGGTGCTGAAGGGCGTGTCGCTCACCGTGCCGCGCGGCGGCATCGTGGCGGTGCTGGGCGCCAATGGCGCAGGCAAGACCACCACGCTGAAGGCGATCTCGAACCTGCTCAAGGCCGAGCGCGGCGATGTGACCAAGGGCGCGATCATGTTCGAGGGCGAGCGCGTGGATCGCATGAGCCCGGCGGATCTGGTGCGGCGCGGCTGCATCCAGGTGATGGAGGGCCGGCATTGTTTCGGCCATCTTACCATCGAGGAGAACCTCCTCACGGGAGCCTTCACGCGGCAGGATGGGCGCGCGGCCATCAAACGCGACATGGAGATGGTCTACAATTATTTTCCTCGCCTCCGGCAGCGCATGAAATCCATGTCGGGCTACACGTCGGGCGGCGAGCAGCAGATGTGCGCCATTGGTCGCGCGCTGATGAGCCGCCCCAAGATGATCCTGCTTGATGAGCCCTCGATGGGTCTCGCGCCACAGATCGTCGAGGAGATTTTCGAGATCGTGAAGGATCTGAACACGAAGGAGGGCGTGTCCTTCCTGCTCGCGGAGCAGAACACCAACATGGCCCTGCGCTACGCCACCTATGGCTACATCATGGAAACCGGCCGCATCGTGATGGATGGCGACGCCAAGGCCCTGCGCGAGAACGAGGATGTGAAGGAATTCTACCTCGGCGTTTCCGGCGGGGACAAGAAATCCTTCCGCGAGGTGAAGAGCTACAAGCGCCGCAAGCGCTGGCTGGCGTGAGCTTCTTCAAGCGAAGTGGTCGCCGGTTCGCGCGAGAAAAATGCGAACGACGAAAAGCTGCTCAGCGCACCAGCAGCGTGATCCAGGCCGCGAGGAACGGGAAGGGCAGGGACACCAACACCCGCAGCAGCACGATTCGCACGGGCATGGACGGGATTTCCCACGAGATCATCCGGTTGATCGTGAAGAGAGACCATGCCGTCACATAGGCCATGACCTGCGAAAGATCCGCGCCCGCCTTCAGCGCCGCCGCCCCGATCGCATAGCCCACCACTGGCCCGCCGGGCGTGAGGGCACCGGCGAGGCTCGCGAGTGCCGTGCCGAGCAGACCGGAATTTGGCCCGAACCAGGCCAGGATCGTCTCCTTCGGCATCAGATGCGCGAGGAAGCCCGAGCCCAGCACGCCGATCGCGAGGCGCGGCAACAGATGGATGAACTGCGTCCGGGCATCCGTGAATCCATCCGCGAGCAAGGCGGGCGAGCGCCTCCACGCCGCGAAGGCCAGCCCGATGGCAATCGCTATCAGCGCGAGGGTGAAGCCGAAAACGATCATGCCTTGCCCTCGCCGGGCGGCGGGCGATTGACATAATGGTCGAAGATCGCGGCGCGCGCGGCAAGCCCCAGCAGAACCGGCATGGGCAATGAAACGAGGAAGCGGAACAGCACGAAATCCGTGCCGAAGAACGGCATTTCCCAGATGACCGCCCGGTTGATGCCAAGCAGCAGCCAGCCCGAGACGAAGGCGATCGCCGCCCCCCTATCCGCGCCGCTCACCATCAGCACGGCAGCCAGCGGGAAGATGGTGAAGGGGCCGGCCGGGAAAAGCGTGCCAATCAACGCAGCGATTGCGAGACCCTTCATGCCCGAGCCTTCGCCGATGTATTTCTCGATCGTCTCGCGTGCGACCATCAGCCGGATGAGCCCGCCGATGAGGCAACCAAGCGCCACCTTCGGCAGGATGGTCAGGAACAGCCAGAAATCCTCGGCCAGAATGTGCTGCGACACGGTGATGCCGTCGCGCAGGGTCACCCAGATCATCGAGCCAAGGGAGAGGGTGGCGACAAGGATGAAGCCCCAGTCGAGGGGTTTCCGTTGCACCTTCGGCAGTCCGGGCTGGGTGTCGTCAGGCAAGTCGCGTTCAGGCCTTCACGTTGGAAGCCGCGGCGTCGATATGCGCGACGAGGCTTGGATCGAGGTGCAATTCGCCCGCCAGCGCCTTGAGGAAGGCCTGCTCGTCGGCGGTGTCCGGGTCGATTGCGAGGCGCGCGGCGGCATAGACCTGCGCCGCCTCTTCCGGATTTGTGATGCCCTGGGCGAGCGTCACCGGATCAGCCGGGTTCGCGAATTCGCTCTCGAGAAACTGGGCAGCCTCGGCCTCGATGCCGGCCGCCTTCAGGTTGCCCACGATCGCATGCCGCTCGGTCTCGTCCACGATGCCATCCGACGAGGCGGCGGCAACCATGGCGCGAACCAGGCGCAGGGCCTGATCGTTGTCGGTCGAGGGCGGGGGAAGCGCCCGCGGCTGCTGGAGATCCTGCGCCACATTCTGGAGGTCCAGCAGCGGCTTGCCGGCCTGATAATTCTGCAGCGCCTTGTAGGCGAGCCCGCCCACCAGCGCCATGCCGCCCATGCGCGCGGCCGAGCCGGCAATCTTGCGGCCAGCGCCGGTGCCCAGCAGCACGGCGGCGAGTCCGCCGATGGCAACGCCCGTGGCGACGGGGTTCTTCGCGGCAAGATCCTTCGCGCGGGCCACGAGATCGGTCGGGTTCTGGCCGGTCGTGCGGCGCAGGAAGTCGCTGGCCTTCTGGGTGGCGCCGGTCTGCTGGTTGATTTCGGTCGCGCCTTGCCGCACGCCGCCGGTTGCCTGGTTCAGCACCTGCCCGGCCATGCTGGCGACCTGCCCCAGCATGCCGCCGAGCTGTTTCTGTCCACCGCCCTGGCTGCCGGCGGAAACGAGCGCATCGAGAAGTTTGCGGGCATCGAACATCGGTCAGGCCTCATGCAGGTTAAGAGCCGGCCCTTTTCCCGGGCCATGCACCCTCAGATGGGGTCAGTATGTGGCGAGGACGTGACGAAAGCCACGGCCCACCCGCCGTTCCTGCGATTCAGTCGCGCAGCAATTCGTTGATACCGGTCTTGGATCGGGTCTTCTCGTCCACGGTCTTCATGATGACCGCGCAATAGGTCGAGGGCCCCCAATTCTCGCCCGGCAGCGGCTTGCCCGGAATGGAGCCGGAGACCACCACCGAATAGGGCGGCACATAGCCCACATGCACCTGGCCGGTCTGCCGGTCGATGATCTTGGTCGAGGCGGAGAGGAACACGCCCATGGAGATCACCGAGCCACGGCCCACGATCACGCCTTCCACCACTTCCGAGCGGGCGCCGATGAAACAATCATCCTCGATGATCGTGGGGTTCGCCTGCAGCGGCTCCAGAACGCCGCCGATGCCCACGCCGCCCGAGAGATGCACGTTCTTGCCGATCTGCGCGCAGGAACCAACCGTCGCCCAGGTATCGACCATCGTGTTGTCATCGACATAGGCGCCGACATTCACGAAGGAGGGCATCAGCACGACCGATTTGCCGATATAGGCCGAGCGGCGCACCACGCAGCCCGGCACCGCGCGGAAACCGGCCTTCGCGAAGACGGCGGCATCCATCCCCAGGAACTTCGAATCCACCTTGTCCCACCAGCTGGCACCCCCCGGTGCGCCCGGGATCAGCGCCATGTCGTTGAGGCGGAAGGAGAGCAGCACTGCCTTCTTCAGCCACTGGTTCACCACCCAGGCGCCCGGGCCTTCCATATCCAGCCGGCGCTCGGCCACGCGCATCGAGCCGGAATCGAGAGCGGCGAGCGCCTCCTCCACCGCATCACGCACCTCGCCCTTCGTGGCGGCGCTGATTTCGGCGCGCTTTTCCCAGGCGGCATCGATGATGGAAGCGAGAGACATGGTGTGAGGCCCTGCAACGGTTGGAGAACATTGGCGATCTGGTCGCGGAAAGGCGAGGCGGAGTCAAGCGATGGGGGTAGCCAGGGCGGCTTGCAATCCATCCAGAAAATGCGGCAGGTCGGCCGTCACGTGGTCGAAACGGATGCCGAGCGCGCCGGGGCCATCCTCCACGTAGCGCTCCCAGTCTTCCTTGTGGTCCCCCGCCTCACCCGGCACCACGAGCACGGTGCGCATGCCGAGTTCCGCCGGCACCTCCAGATTGCGCGGGATATCCTCGAACATCGCGGCAGAGACCGGCGCGATGCCGTATCTGTCGAGAAAGCGCTCATAGGTGCGGCGCGCCGGCTTGGGATTGAAATCCCCGGCCACGATGTCGAAGATCCCGTGGAAATGCCTGTCGACGCCGAGTTGCCGCAGGGTCTCCTCGGCATGGCGCACGGAACCGTTGGTGAAGATGAATTTCCGCCCCGGAAGGGCCTCGATCGCGCCGCCAAGCCGGGCATCCGGCGCGAGCGAGGAACGGTCGATGTCATGCACGAAATCGAGGAAGGAATGCGGGTCGATCCTGTGTTCCTTCATCAGGCCGTTCAGGGTCGTGCCGTGGATCTGATAATAGTATTTCTGGATCGCGCGGGCCGTGAGCCCATCCACGCCGAGAAGATCGCCGATATAATGCGTGATCTTCTGGTCCACCTTCGGCCAGAGATCGGAATGTGGCGGATACAATGTGTTGTCGAGGTCAAAAATCCAGGTTTCGACCGCCTGAAACCGCGCCACGAGAGCGCCGGAAGGGAGGGGAGATTCGTGGTGCATGAGGCCTGTTGTGGAAACCGGGGCGGTCGAATCCGCAGGAATGCAACCAGGATAAGATAACCAGCCGTTTCCGCCAATCACCGAAGGCAGGTCAAATCACCGAAGGCAGGTCAAATCACCGAAGGCAGGTCAAAGCGCGGTGCGGCTCAAAAGGGCCGCGGAAAGCGTGCCTTCGTCGAGATAATCGAGTTCGCCGCCCACCGGCACGCCATGCGCGAGGCGCGTGACCTTCACATTCGCCTGCGCCAGCATGTCGGTGATGTAATGGGCCGTGGTCTGGCCCTCCACCGTGGCATTGAGCGCGAGGATCACCTCGCGCACCTCGCCGGATGTCGCGCGATCCAGCAGCTTGCCGAGCGCAAGATCCTCAGGCCCGGTGCCGTCGATCGGCGAGAGCGTGCCGCCCAGCACATGAAAGGCCGCGCGCAGGGCGCCCGCGCGCTCCAGCGCCCAGAGATCGCCCACACTCTCGACCACCATCAGGATCGAGCGATCGCGACGCGGATCGCGGCAGATGGCGCAAGGGTCGGAGGTGTCGAGATTGCCGCATTCCGAGCAGGTCACGATGCGCTCGCCCGCCACCTGCATCGCCTGCGCCAGCGGCAGCAGCAGATCCTCGCGCTTCCGCATGAGGTGCAGAACCGCGCGCCGGGCCGAGCGCGGGCCAAGCCCCGGCAGGCGCGCCAGAAGCTGGATGAGACGCTCGATTTCAGGGCCGGCAAGGGCTTGAGGCATGAAAGGAGTCATGAAAGGAGGCATGAAAGCTAAGGTGTCCGCAAGAAGACGTCATTGCGAGGAAGACGCGAAGCGGCCGAAGCGGCAATCCAGAGAAAAGGACTGGATTGCTTCGTCGTTTCACTCCTCGCAATGACGGCCTCAATCGTCAATGCCCTTCGCTCAGAACGGCAGCTTGAAGCCGGGCGGCAGCGGCAGGCCACCGGTCAGCGCCTGCATCTTCCCGGCGATCACGCTTTCGGTTTTCGTGCGCGCATCGGCATGGGCCGCAAGCAGCAGGTCTTCGACCATCTCGCGATCCTCGGGCTTCAGGAGTTCGGGATCGATCGACACCGCCTTCAGCGCGCCCTTGGCGGAGAGCGTCACCTTCACGAGGCCCGCGCCCGATTGCCCCTCGACGAGTGTTTCGTCGAGTTCGGCCTGCATGGCCTCCATCTTGGCCTTGAGACCAGCCATTTCCTTCATCATGCCCATAATGTCGCGCATGGTTCACTCCTGCGTGGCAACCCGATCAGAGATCGTCGTCGCTGAATTCGAGATCGGTGAAATCCGGAGGCTCGTCGGTCTCGTTCGGTGCGGCCTCGGCGGCGGGGGTCGCGCGGGCTTCCTCGATCTGCACGATCTCGGCGCCCGGGAAATGCTTCAGAACCGCCTGAATGGCGGGCTTGTTCTGCACGCCGCGCCGCTCCTCCGCGCGCTTCTCCTCGGCGATTTCATGCAAGGTCGGCGGCAGCGGGCCGGGCGGCGCGTCGACCACTGTCACGCCCCAGCGGTGGCCGGTCCAGTCGAGCAGCGCGCGCAGCAGGCGATTGGGCAGGTCCACCTCGCCATGCGGTTCGAGGATGAACTCGATCCGCCCAGGCTCGAAACGTGTCAGGCGAACGTCACGGGTCAGCGCCAATTGCAGGCGGATATCGCGCTTGGCTTCCGCAAGCGCTGCGACGGCCTCGAAGCTCTGCGGCAGGTTGGAGGGAATGGCCTGCGCTTCCGCGCGCATCGCCGGGCGCTGCATCGCGCCGCCTCCCGCGACCATGCGCGGCGCGCCGGGCTCGCCCATCGCCGGCGCGCTGGCGCGGGGCGCGGCAACCGCACCGCCCGCCGGCATGCCCCCCCCTGGAGGAGCGCCGATATTGCCATTCCGCAAGTCGCGGATGATCTCGGCCGGCCCCGGCAGATCGGCCGCATAGGCGAGCCGGATCAGCACCATCTCCGCCGCGATCTTGGGCCGCGAGGCGGATTGCACTTCCTGCAGGCCCTTGAGCAGAATCTGCCACGCCATGGTGAGCGGGCGAATGGTGAGCGCCGCCGCGAAGGCCGCGCCCCGCTCGCGCTCGCCGGGGGAGAGGGCCGCGTCCTTGCGGCTTTCCGGCGTGAGTTTCAGGCGAGTCACGATATGCACGAATTCGGCGAGGTCGGTGAGAATCGCCACCGGGTCGGCGCCCGAATCATACTGGCTTTCGAATTCGGTCAGCGCGCGGGCGATATCGCCCTTCATCACCGCCTCGAAAAGGTCGATGATGCGGCTGCGATCCGCAAGGCCGAGCGAGGCCCGCACGGCTTCCGCCTCGACCTTCCCGCCGCCATGGGCAATCGCCTGATCCATCAGCGAGAGGGCATCGCGCATCGAACCTTCGGAGGCGCGCGCGATCAGGCCCAGCGCCTCGCGCTCGATCTGCACCCGCTCCTTTCCGGCAATGCCTTCGAGATAGTCGATCATCTCCTCGGCTTCGATGCGGCGGAGGTCGAAGCGCTGGCATCGCGAGAGAACGGTGACCGGGACCTTGCGAATTTCGGTCGTCGCGAACAGGAATTTCACATGCGGCGGCGGCTCTTCCAGCGTCTTCAGCAGGCCGTTGAAGGCGGCGGACGAGAGCATGTGCACTTCGTCGATGATGTAGACCTTGGTGCGCGCGTAAACCGGCTTGTAGCGCGCGGCCTCGATGATCTCACGCACGTTGGAAATCGAGGTATTGGAAGCCGCGTCCATCTCGATCACGTCGACATGCCGGCTTTCCATGATGGCCTCGCAATGAAGACCCAGGGTCGGCATGTCGATCTGCGGGGATTTCACGCCTTCGGTTTCGTAGTTCAGCGCACGGGCGAGAATGCGCGCGGTGGTCGTCTTCCCCACGCCGCGCACGCCCGTGAAAATATAGGCCTGATGGATGCGGTTCGTGGAAAAGGAATTGCGCAGCGTGCGCACCATTGCGCCCTGGCCGATCAGGTCATCGAAGCTCTGCGGGCGATATTTGCGGGCGAGAACGCGATAGGCACCGCCATTTTCGGCATCGGGAAGGTCGGAGAACAGAAGATCGGAATTCGCCATGATCCCTCCCTCCGTGCCGCTCGCGCTGTCCCAGCCCAAAACCTGCCCGCCGTTCAACACACTGGCCTTCTCGGCCCGGCAGGGGAAGGGGTGGGAGGCTGGACAATAACCCGCTCGGTCTCGTTGGGGCTGCTTCCTTCCGGACCTGACCCGGTTGGCGAGGGATGCGTCCACCGCCAACCTCCCGTTCGCTATATGGGCGATCTCGCGGCCGAAAACAAGCGAGGCCGAGCCGATCCGATGCGCGTTTTTCCCGCTCGCCAGCCGCCCCGGCAAGGCGCTAGAACGGGGCCAGCGGAGGGGGTGATGCATGACTCGCGAACAGGGATTTCAACTCAACGCGCGGCTTGAGGCCGATGCTTACGAGATCGGCGACCTGCCGCTCTGCCGCGTGCTCCTCATGGATGATGCGCGCTACCCCTGGCTCATCCTCGTGCCGCGCCGGCCGGATATGGCCGAGTTCATCGACCTTCCCGTTGAAGAGCGTCTGGAACTGATGGAGGAAATCGCGCTGGCGCAGATGGTTGTTCGCGATGTCTCGAAACCCGACAAGATCAATGTCGGCGCGCTCGGCAATGTGGTGCGCCAGCTTCACGTGCATGTCATCGCGCGCTACGTGTCGGACGAGGCCTGGCCCGGCCCGGTCTGGGGCAAGGGCGAGCGCGTGCCTTACCCGCCGCACATGGTCGGCCCGCTGATCGACCGTTTCGAGAAGGCGCTGGGACTTTCCGCATGAGTGATTTCGACTGGCCCCTGCTGCAGGAGGGCGCCCCTCCCAGGACCCTCGGCTTTGCCCATGCGACGCTGGACCGTGCCGCGCATCTCAGGAGCCGGGCAGAAGAACTGGCGCAGCTGGAAGCAAGGCCCCAAGCGCGCTTCTACGCCTTCTGCGGCGATCAGGTGGTGCTGGCGAAGCGCGGCGAGATGCTCGATGCCCTGTTCGATGCAGGCGAGTTGCCGGAGGCCGGGTTTCATCGCGAGCGGGTGTTCCTCGGCATCGAGGATGGCTCCCCCCGTTTCGCGCAGTTCATCGATCCCGCGATCGAGGAAGTTCTGAAAGCCGAGGCGGGCCTCGTGCTGATGGGTGTGCGGCAGGTGGCGGTGGAGCGACCGGTTTCGCCGGCGGATCTTGGTGCCATTGCCGAAGGAAAGGCGCTCACGCTCTGGCACTGGAAACACCGCTTCTGTTCCAATTGCGGAGCCCCCACCGCGCTGACGCAGGGCGGCTGGCGGCGAGATTGCGCGGCCTGCGGCGCGCAGCATTTCCCGCGCACCGATCCCGTCGTCATCATGCTCATCGTCGATGGGGATCGCTGCGTGCTCGGCCGGCAGGCGCGCTTTATCGCGAACACCTATTCCACCCTCGCGGGCTTCGTGGAGCCGGGCGAGACCATCGAGGCCGCCGTGCGCCGCGAATGCAAGGAGGAGGCGGGGCTCGATATCGGCCGCGTCCGCGTCGTCGCGAACCAGCCCTGGCCACTCCCCATGTCGCTGATGATCGGCGCGGTGGCCGAAGCCACGAGCTTCACAATCGTGAAGGATGAGGAAGAGCTGGAGGAATGCCGCTGGTTTTCGCGCGACGAGGTGCTCTCCATGCTCGAAAAGCGCCATCCTGCGGGGCTCATGGTGCCGCCGCGCCTCGCGATCGCCAATCACCTGATCCGCCTGTTCGTGGGGCTCGGCGACTGAAGCTCACTCCGCCGGGGGGCTGACTTCCTTGCGATACGGGTGCGCCTTGTAGGTGCCGAGGATGCGCAATTCCTTCGAGAAGAAGGCGAGTTCCTCCAGCGCGAGCTTGAGGTTGCGATCCTCCGGGTGGCCTTCCACATCGGCATAGAATTGCGTCGCCGAGAACTGGCCATCGACCATGTAGCTCTCGAGCTTGGTCATGTTGATGCCGTTGGTCGCAAAGCCGCCCATCGCCTTGTAGAGCGCGGCCGGCACGTTCCGCACCCGGAAGACGAAGCTCGTCATCAACGTATCCCGGCCCTGCGGCGCATCCTGCGCCTCCCGCGAGAGGATGACGAAGCGGGTCGTGTTGTGCTTCTCGTCCTCGATATGCTCGGCGAGGATATCGAGGCCATAGACCTCCGCCGCAAGCCGGGGCGCGATGGCCGCGCGGGTCGGGTCCCCGGCTTCCGCAACATGCCGGGCAGAGCCGGCCGTATCCGCCGCCGTCACCGGCCTGATGCCGTGCTTCCGCAGAAAACGCCGCGTCTGCCCCAAAGCCATGATGTGGCTCTCGGCGCTTTTGATGTTCTCGAGCGTAGCACCCTTCACCGCCATGAGGTGGAAATGGATCGGCAGGAAATGCTCGCCGATGATGTGAAAACTTGATTTCGGCAGCAGGTGATGAATGTCCGCCACGCGGCCCGCGATGGAATTCTCGATCGGGATCATCGCGAGATCGGCCGTGCCGTCCCCGAGGGCCGCGAAGGCATCCTCGAAGGTGGGGCAGGGCAGGGCCTCCCAGCCGGGATAGACCTCATGGCAGGCGATTTCGGAATTCGCGCCGCGCTCGCCCTGGAAGGCGATGACCTTTTTCATGTTCTTCTCCTTCAGCGCCCGGCGATCAGCGCGCGGGCGCGCTCCAGATCCTCGGGCGTATCGACGCCGAGCGGAACGGTTTCGACCACGGTGATGTCGATGCGCATTCCCGCTTCCAGGGCGCGCAATTGTTCGAGCTTCTCGCGCATTTCCAGCGGGGAGGGCGGAAGGCTCACGAAGCGGCGCAGGGCATTCCGGCGATAGGCATAGAGCCCGATATGGTGGAAGAGATCGCCTTCGCCGAACGGGGCTGTCGCGCGGGTGAAGTAGAGTGCGCGCATGCGGCTGGGGTTCAGCGGGGAGCCCACGGCCTTCACCACGTGGCTCGCGGTCTTCTCCTCCTCGCGGCGAATGACGGCTGCGAGCGTCGCGATATCGACCGAAGGATCAGCCAGCGGCAGCAGCGAGGCCGCGATGATGCGCGGATCAATCGTGGGCAGGTCGCCCTGCACATTGACGATCACATCGTGCCGTCCGTCGGGATCGTAATTCTCCACCGCCTCATGGATGCGGTCGGAGCCGGAAGGGTGGTCGTTACGGGTCATCACCGCCTGCCCGCCGGCCCTGAGGACGGCCTCGGCGATTTCAGGCGCATCGGTCGCCACGATCACCGGGCCGATGCCGGATTCCACCGCCCGGTTCCAGACCTGCACGATCATCGGCTGGCCGCCGATATCGGCCATCGGCTTGCCCGGCAGGCGCACGGCCGCCATGCGGGCCGGGATGACGATCAGCGGGTCGGACATGAAGAAAGCTCCGCAAGCGGGCAAGGCCGGCACCGAGCGGCCAAAGGTAGCACGGTTGCGCGCGCTTATACGGGTTGCCTTCGTCCCTGAAAAGCGAGTATTCAGCCCCTCGATGAGGCGGATAGTGAAGTCCGCTTGACGGGGCGCGCGAAAACGTGAATGCCCCATTTCGGTCCGCCGGCATTGCGCCGGCCCATGGGACGTGCAGGCCGAGGGGCGAGCATGGGTTCGAATGAGATTAACAAGGTCGCCGGTGCCGTGCTCGGCATGCTGACGCTGGCGATGGGCATCGGCTTCCTGTCGGGCATGCTGGTGCATCAGAAGCCAATCACCAGGGCCGGCTATGAATTGCCCGAGCCCCAGGCCGAGACGGCGGTTGCCGCCGCGCCGGCGGCACCGCAGCAGGCCGAGCCGATCGCGAAGCGCCTGGCTTCGGCGAGCGCGGAGAAGGGCGCCACCGCTGCGCGCAAATGCGCCGCCTGCCACCAGTTCACGAAGGATGGCAAGAACGGCCAGGGCCCGCTCCTGTACAATGTCGTGGCCCGCGTGAAGGGCTCCGCTGCCGGGTTCAATTATTCGAATGCGCTGAAGGAGCGTGCGGCCAAGGGCGAAAAATGGGATTTTGAATCCCTCGACGCCTTCATCGCCAACCCGAAGGCCTACCTGCCCGGCACCTCGATGAACTACGCGGGCATTGCCCGGCCGGACGAGCGCGCGGACCTGATCGCCTATATGCGTCAGCAGGCCGATTCGCCGGCGCCCCTGCCGCAATAATTGCCGGTTCTTCGGGGGAATGGCGAAACAAGGCCGGGAAACCGGCCTTTTTCATGCCGGCTCCCGGCCTTTTCGGTTGTCTTTGCTGCGCAAAGACAAAGCCGGCCTCTGGCCTTCACCGTTCCGCGCACCATAGTCTCGGAAAAGCTGCCGAAAGTGATTCGGCTGAACCGGGAGCATCGCACCGTGAGGGAAGATCCGATCGAGCTGGCCACCCGCCTGAGCCTGTCGCGGCGCAGGTTTCTCTCCGGCGCGGCCCTCATTGGCGTTTCCACCCTGTTGCCGCATGAACGCGCGGAAGCGCAGGGCGCGGATTCCGCGGGTTTCGAGCCAGAGAGCCACGGGATGTCCATCTTCGGCGATCTCAAATATCCGGGGGATTTCAAGCGCTTCGATTACGTGAAGCCCGATGCGCCCAAGGGGGGCGAATTCTCGACCCAGATCACGTCTCTCTCGGGCAACCAGAATTTCACGACCTATGACACGCTGAACATCTTTTCCATGCGCGGCAATGGCGCGGCGGGGATGGGGCTGATCTACGACAGCCTGATGACCGGTTCGCTGGATGAGCCGGATTCACTCTACGGCCTTGTGGCGAAGAGCGTTCGCCGCAGCACCGACGGCCTGCGCTATCGCTTCAAGCTCCGGCCACAGGCGCGCTTCCATGATGGCAGCCCGCTGACGGCGGCCGATGTGGTCTTCACGCTCGAAACGCTGAAGAGCAACAAGGCCCATGCGGGTTATCGCATCGCGCTGGAGCGCGTGCTCGGTGCCGAGGCCATCGCGCCGGACGAGGTCGAAATCCGCTTCGCGCCCAATCGCAGCCGGGAATTGCCGCTGGTCGCGGCCTCGCTGCCGATCTTCTCGAAGGCCCATTATGCCACGCGGGATTTCGATGCCGGCACGCTCGAGAGCCCGCTCGGCTCCGGGGGCTACAAGGTGGACAAGGTGGATGTCGGCCGCTCCATCAGCTTCCGCCGCGTGGCCGACCATTGGGCGAAGGACCTTCCGGTCTCGATCGGGCAGGGAAATTTCGAGACCATCCGCTACGAGTATTTCCGCGATCGCGAGGCGGCCTTCCAGGCGTTTACCGCCGGCACCTTCACCTTCCGCGAGGAATTCACCTCGCTGATCTGGGCGACGCGCTATGATTTTCCCGCCATGAAGGATGGCCGCGTGAAGCGCGAGACGGCGGTGGATGGCCGCCCCTCGGGCACGCAGGGCTGGTTCATGAATACCCGCCGCCCGCAATTCCGCGATCCGCGCGTGCGCGAGGCGATGGCGCTCGCGCTCGATTTCGAGTGGGTGAACCGCAACCTGATGTTCGGATTGAGGAAGCGCACCGCCTCCTATTTCGAGAATTCGCCCATGAGGGCCGAGGGCAAGCCCTCGCCGGCCGAACTCGCCTTGCTCGAACCCCTGCGCGGCAAGGTGCCGGATGAGGTGTTCGGCGAGCCCTGGTCGCCGCCCGAGAGCGATGGTTCGGGGCAGGATCGCAACATCCTGCGCCGGGCCTCTCAGCTTCTGAATGCGGCGGGCGCCAGGCGCGGACCGGACAACATTCTGCGCCTGCCGGATGGCACGAAGATGGAGGTGGAATTCCTCGAATTCGACAATGCCATCAGCCGGCACACGGAATCGATCATCAAGAACCTGCGCCTGCTCGGCATCGAGGGGGCGATCCGGGTGGTTGATCCCTCGCAGTTCCAGAAGCGCCAGCAGGAATTCGATTTCGACATCCTCTCGGCCCGCTTCGTGATGTCGATGGCGCCGGGCGAGAGCCTGCGCGCCCTGTTCGGCTCGCAGGCCGCGAAGACGCCGGGCTCGCGCAATCTCGCAGGGATCGCAGACCCGGCGGTGGATGCCCTCATCGAGGCCATCATCGCCGCCAGGACCCGCGAGGAGATCACCATCGCCGCGCGCGCCTTTGATCGCGTGCTGCGCGCGGGCCGCTACTGGATTCCCGCCTGGCATACGGGCGAACATTTTATCGCCTTCTGGGACATGTTCGAGCGGCCCGGGCCCATTCCGCCCCTGGCCGGCTCGCCGACCAGCGTCGCCATGGCGACCTGGTGGCGGGATGCGTCCAAGGCGCAGAGGCTTGGACGCTGATGCTGGCCTATACCCTGCGCCGGCTCGCGCTGATGGTGCCGACCCTGCTTGGCATTCTTCTTTTGTCGTTCGTCATCATCCAGTTCGCGCCGGGCGGGCCTGTCGAGCGCATCATCGCGCAGTTGCAGGGGCAGGATGCGAGCGGCGCGAACCGCGTGGGCGGTGGCGGCGGCGATATCGGGGCCGCCGGCCAGAGCGCCGGGGCGGGCGATGCGACCTCCAGCTATCGCGGTGCGCAAGGGCTCGACCCTGCCTTCATCAAGGAACTCGAGAGACAATTCGGTTTCGACAAGCCCGCGCATGAGCGCTTCTTCAAGATGGTGTGGGATTACGCCCGCTTCGATTTCGGGCGTTCTTTCTTCCGCGACGCCAGCGTGGTGGATCTCATCCTCGAGAAGATGCCGGTTTCCATCTCCCTCGGCCTGTGGATGACGCTGATCGCCTACGCGATCTCCATCCCGCTCGGCATTCGCAAGGCGGTGAAGGATGGTTCGGCCTTCGATGTCTGGACCAGCGGCGTGATTGTCGTAGCCTATGCGATCCCCGGCTTTCTCTTCGCGGTTCTGCTGGTGGTCCTCTTCGCCGGCGGTTCCTTCTGGCAGATTTTTCCGCTGCGCGGCCTCACCAGCTCGAATTTCGAGCAGCTCTCGCTGGGTGGAAAAATCCTTGATTACCTCTGGCACATCACGCTGCCGCTGACGGCGATGATCCTCTCGCAATTCGCGACACTCACCTTGCTCACGAAGAATTCGTTCCTCGATGAAATCCGCAAGCAATATGTGCTTACGGCCCGTATGAAGGGCCTGAGCGAGCGGCGCGTGCTCTATGGCCATGTCTTCCGCAACGCGATGCTGATCGTGATCGCCGGTTTCCCCGGTGCCTTCATCCACGCCTTCTTCACGGGTTCGCTGCTGATCGAGACGATCTTCTCGCTCGATGGCCTGGGGCTCCTCTCCTACGAGGCGACCTTGGGGCGTGATTATCCGGTGGTTTTCGCGACCCTCTACATCTTCGCGCTGATGGGCCTGGTCATCACGCTGCTGACTGATCTCACCTATACCTATATCGACCCCCGCATCGATTTCGAGGCGCGCGATGTCTGAACTCGCCGCTGATGATCGGGCGCCGCTTGCGCCGCCCGTGCCGGAAACCGGCGGTTTGCTGGGCCGCTTCGTGAAGCTGTCGCCGCTCAACCAGCGGCGGCTCAAGAACTTCACCGCCAACCGGCGGGGTTATTGGTCCTTCTGGATCTTCCTGGTCCTGTTCGTTCTGAGCCTCTTCGCGGAATTCCTCGCGAATGACCGGCCGATTGTCGCGAATTACAAGGGCGAATGGCTGTTCCCCGTGCTGGTGGATTACCCGGAGGAGAAATTCGGCGGCTTCCTCGCCGTGACGGATTATCGTGACCCCGTGATCGCCGAGGAGATCAACGCCAACGGCTTCATGGTCTTCCCGCCGATCCGCTTCCATCATCGCACCATCAACCGCGACCTGCCGGTGCCGGCGCCGGCGCCGCCGACCTGGCTGCTCACATCCGAGCAATGTGCGGCAGCCGCGGCAAGAACCGGCGGCAGGTCCTGTCGGGATATCGAATGGAACTGGCTCGGCACGGATGATCGCGGGCGCGATGTCGTCGCGCGCCTGATCTACGGTTTCCGCATTTCCGTGCTGTTCGGCCTCATTCTGGCGGTCTTCGCATCGGTCATCGGCATCGCGGCGGGGGCGGTGCAGGGCTATTTCGGCGGCAAGGTGGATCTCATCTTCCAGCGCTTCATCGAGATCTGGACCTCTATGCCGCTTCTTTACCTGCTGATCATCCTCTCGGCGGTGATCACGCCGAGCTTCTTCATCCTGCTGTTCATCCTGCTTCTCTTCAAGTGGACGACACTGGTGGGCGTGGTGCGGGCGGAATTCCTGCGCGCGCGGAACTTCGAATACGTGAATGCGGCCCGTGCCCTCGGCCTCGGCGATGGCGCGATCATGATGCGCCATATCCTGCCCAATGCGATGGTCGCGACGCTGACCTACCTGCCCTTCGTGCTGAATTCCTCGATCACGACCCTGACCTCGCTCGACTTTCTGGGCTTCGGCCTGCCGCCGGGCTCGCCCTCGCTCGGGGAATTGCTCCAGCAGGGCAAATCGAACCTGCAGGCGCCGTGGCTCGGCTTTTCCGGCTTCTTCGTCATCGCCACCATGCTCTCGCTGCTGATCTTCATCGGCGAGGCGGTGCGCGATGCCTTCGACCCCAGGAAGACGTTTGCATGACCGCCCTCCTCACGGTCGAAAACCTCGCGGTTTCCTTCCGGCAGGGTGGGCAGGAGAGCCTTGCCGTGCGCGGCGTCTCCTTCAGCCTCGAGAAGGGCGAGACGCTGGCCTTGGTGGGTGAATCGGGCTCCGGCAAGTCGGTCACGGCTCTCTCGGTGCTGGGCCTTCTGAACTATCCTGCGGCGCATCACCCCTCGGGCCGCATCCTGTTCAGCGAGGAGGGCAAGCCCGCGCGCGACCTCATCAATGCCGGCGATGCGGCCTTGCGCAGCGTGCGCGGCAACGCGATCTCCATGATCTTCCAGGAGCCGATGACCTCGCTCAATCCGCTGCATACGATCGAGCAGCAGATCGGCGAAATTCTCTCCATTCATCGCGGTCTCTCCGGCGAGGCCGCGCGGGCACGCGTGCTGGATCTGCTGAACAAGGTGGGCATTCGCGAGCCGGAAAAGCGCCTCGGCGCCTATCCGCACCAGCTTTCGGGCGGGCAGCGCCAGCGCGTGATGATCGCCATGGCGCTGGCGAACGAGCCCGCGCTTCTCATCGCGGATGAGCCCACCACCGCGCTGGACGTGACCGTGCAGGCGCAGATCCTCGCTTTGCTGAAGGATCTCCAGCGCGAAACCGGCATGGCCATGCTCTTCATCACGCATGATCTCGGCATCGTGCGCCGCCTGGCGCATCGCGTGGCGGTGATGAAGAAGGGCGAAATCGTCGAGCAGGGGAAGGTGGCCGAGGTTTTCACCAACCCGCAACACGCCTATACCCAGGCGCTGCTGGCCGCCGAACCCAAGGGCGAGCCGCCCGTGCCGCACCCCGATGCGCCCGTGGTCGCGGAAATCACGGATGTGAAGGTGCATTTCCCCATCCGCACCGGCTTCTTCCGCAAGGTCACCGGCCATGTGAAGGCGGTAGACGGCGTCTCGCTGCGCATCCGCAGGGGCGAGACGCTGGGTGTCGTGGGCGAATCCGGCTCGGGCAAGACCACGCTCGGTCTCGCAATCCTCCGGATGATCCGCTCGCAAGGGCGCATCGCCGTGCTGGGCCGCGATGTGCAGGGCCTTGGATTTGCCGAGATGCGCCCGATGCGCAAGGCGATGCAGATTGTCTTCCAGGACCCCTATGGCTCGCTCTCGCCGCGCATGTCGGTCGCGGATATCGTGGCCGAAGGCCTATACATCCAGGAACCGGGCCTGAAGGAGGCCGCGGCCCGCGAGCGCGTGGCCCTCGCGCTGGTCGATGTCGGGCTCGATCCCGCCGCGATGGATCGCTACCCGCATGAATTCTCTGGCGGCCAGCGCCAGCGCATCGCCATCGCCCGCGCCATGGCGCTCGATCCGGAATTCGTGGTGCTGGATGAGCCGACTTCCGCGCTGGACATGAGCGTCCAGGCGCAGATCGTCGATCTCCTGCGTGATCTTCAGGCCAAGCGCGGGCTCGCCTATCTCTTCATCAGCCATGACCTCAAGGTCGTGCGCGCGCTCGCGAGCCATGTGCTGGTGATGCGCAACGGCGTGATCGTGGAGGAGGGGCCGGCGCGCGATCTTTTCACGGCACCGAAGGATGAGTATACCCGCGCGCTTTTCCACGCGGCCTTCCAGATCGATCATCCGGCGTAAAACCGCGCCATCGCGTTGAGGCCTCGTTCACCGCAAGGCCAAGTCGTCGCCGCCTTCAACACATCCTTTGTGCTTTGCCGCGAGGCTGCGGCTCCGCATGGTTCAGGAAGGCGTTGTTCATGTCGTTTCGCATGATCTTGATGGTGGCGGGCGTGGCGATCGGTGGCGCGAACCTCGCCCATACGCTTGCCAAGCGGCAGGGCGAGCCGGCCGCACCCGAACCGGTGAAGGTCGCTTCCGCTAACATGCCTGCCGCCCGCATGGTGGCGCTGCAGGCCGATCGCCGCGGTCATTTCGCGACCGATCTCACGATCAACAACCAGTTCGTGAAGGCGCTGGTCGATACGGGCGCCTCGGTGGTCGCCTTCTCGCATGAGGATGCGCAGAAGGCCGGCATCCACCCCAAGCCGGGCGATTACGTGATCCCCGTGCAGACCGCGAATGGCGTGGTGCGGGCGGCGAAGGCGCGTATCCCGGAATTGCGGCTGCAGGGCATTGTCGTCCGAGATGTCGAGGCGACCGTGATGCCTCCCGGCGCGCTGAACATCACGCTTCTCGGCATGAGCTTCCTGAAACAACTCAAGAGTTTCGAGATGAACGGCAACACGCTCATCCTGAAGCAGTAAAGCATTTTGCGGCCAAGCGGCGGCCGCTTGGCCGGAAGACGATGCAAAAGACCGGAAGACCGATCCTCAGATCGCAAAGCCGAAGCGCCGGACCTCCGCGCGCAGGTCGGTCTCGGGCGTGACATGGATCACGGAGAAACCGAGGGCTGCGGCCGAATCCACATTCGCGCGGCTGTCATCCATGAAAAGGCAATCCTCCGCCTTTTGCCGGAACCGTTCGAGAAACACCCGGTAGATCGCGGGGTCAGGCTTCAGCAGCCGCTCTTCCGCCGAGACGACGCGGCCATGAAAGCGCGTGAGGAAGGGATAGAGCCTAGAGGCTTCGCGAAAGGTGTCTGATGCGAAATTCGTGATCGCGTAGGTGGGGATGCCGGCGGCCAGCGCGTCCTCCAGCACCGCCACGTTCGGGGCGATCGCCTTCGGCACCATCATGTGCCAGTTCGCACGAAAGGCGCGGATCAGATCGGCGTGATCCGGGTGAAGGGCGATCTGGATCGCCTCCGCCTCGCGCCAATCGCGTCCGCGATCCTGCTCGAGGTTCCATTCGGGCGGGAGGATTCGGGTCAGGAAGTGGCTGCGGGCCTCGCGATCCGGCAGGAGATCAAGGAAAGCAAGGTGAGGGTCATAGTGCAGCAGCACCTGACCAATATCGAAAACCAATGTTCTGGGCATTCCATTCCCGTTCACTCGGAAGGCACTTTAGAGCATTTTTCCGATCCATTCGCTACCGGTTGGTCGAAGAAAATGCGTGAAATAACAAGAAATGAGAGCGGCCGGCCTCATTCAATCCGATCGGAGTCCGCCCTGGAAGCCCGCCACTTCCAGCATGATCTTGCCGCGATGGGCGCTGGATTCCATGCGTTCATGCGCGGTGCGGGCCTCCTTGAGCGGCAACACCGTGTCGATGCGCGGGCGGATCGCGCCCTGTTCCACCAGCGGCCAGATTTCGCGCAGAACCGCCTCGACGATCTTCGCCTTCAGCGCCAGCGAGCGCGGGCGAAGCGTCGAGCCCGTGAAGGTGAGCCGCCGGATCATCAGGTGGCGGAAGTCGATTTCGGCCTTCGAACCCTTCAGGAAGGCGATCTGCACCAGCCGCCCCTCCACGGCGAGGCAGCGGAGGTTCCGCGCGATATAATCGCCACCCACCATGTCCAGGATCACATCCACCCCCTGCTGGCGGGTGGCGGCGAGCGTTTCCGCGACGAAATCCTGCTCGGTGTAATCGAGGGCGAGATCTGCTCCCAATTCGCGGCAGAAGGCGAGCTTTTCCGGCCCCCGTGCCGTGGAAATCACGCGCGCGCCGAGCGCCTTCGCCATCTGGATCGCGATGGAGCCGATGCCGCTCGTGCCGCCATGCACGAGGAAGCTCTCGCCTGCTGTGAGGCGCCCGCGCGTCACCACGTTATCATAAACCGTCAGCACGTTTTCCGGCAGGGCGGCGGCTTCCAGGAGCGAGAGGCCTCTGGGCACGGGCATGGCGAGCGGTGCATCGACCAGCGCATATTCCGCATAGCCCCCGCCTGCGATGAGCGCGCAGAGTGCCGTGCCGACCGGCAGGCCCGCCCCTTCACCCGCCGCGACGACATGGCCGGAAATCTCGAGGCCAGGCACCTCCGGTGCGCCCGGCGGCGGCGGATAGCCGCCCGCGCGCTGCAGGCAATCCGGCCGGTTCACGCCGGCATAGGCGACCCTCACGAGAAGCTGGCCAGGGCCCGGCTTCGGAACCGGCCCTTCTGCAAGGGCAATCACCTCTGGTCCGCCGGCCCCCCGAAAACGGATTTCCTGCATGGTCATGGGGATCATCGAAGGCTCCTGGGCCGGATGGAGGGGTGACGGCAATCCGCGATTGCCTCGCCGCGCATTCGCCTTACGATGTCGCCGCTCGTCTCGCCCAAATCAAGACCGGATGACGACCATGCCTGCCGCCGATCTTCTCTCGCAGCTCCGCGCCATCGTCGGCGAGAAGCATGTGCGTGTCGTGGCGGAGGATCTCGCGCCATTCCTCGCAGAAACGCGGCGGCTCGCGAAGGGCACGGCCATCGCCGCCGTGGTGCCCGCGAACACGGCCGAGGTTTCTGCCGTGGTGAAGGCCTGCCATGCGGCGGGTGTCTCCTTTCTGGCGCAAGGCGGGAATACGGGCCTCGTCGGTGGAGGCGTGCCCCATGGCGGCGTGGTGATTTCGCTGCAGCGCCTCAAGACCATCGGACCGGTCGATGCGGTCAATGCCGCGATCACCGTGGAAGCAGGCGCCGTGCTCGCCCAGGTGCAGCAAGCGGCGCGCGAAGCGGGCTTCCTCTATCCGCTCTCGCTCGCCTCTGAAGGCTCCTGCACCATCGGCGGGAACATCGCCTCCAATGCCGGCGGCACGGCGGTTTTGCGCTACGGCAACACGCGCGATCTCGTGCTCGGCCTTGAAGTGGTGTTGCCCGATGGCGCGATCTGGAACGGACTCTCGGCGCTCCGCAAGGATAATGCGGGTTATGATCTGAAGCACCTGTTTATCGGCTCGGAGGGCACGCTGGGCATCGTCACGAAAGCCGTGCTGAAGCTCTTCCCGCTGCCGAAAGCGCGTGCCACGGCCTTCATCGGCGCCGCGGGACCGACGGAGATCGTCGCCTTCTTCGCGCGGCTTCGGCAGCGCGCGGGTGACCGCCTCACGACTTTCGAGCTCATCCCGCGCTTCGGGCTGGAAATCGTGGTGCGCCATGCGCCGGGCGCGCGTGATCCCCTTTCGGCGCGGCACGCATCCTATGCACTCGTCGAACTCACGAGCCCCGAGCCGAACGCCGATCTCGAAGCGCTGCTCCTCGAAGTGCTGGAACCCGCCCTGGAGAAGGGCGAGATCGAGGATGCGGCCGTCGCCGCGAGCGATAGGCAGGCCAAGAGCTTCTGGCATCTGCGAGAGAGCCTGTCCGAAGTCCAGAAGCATGAGGGCGCCTCCATCAAGCACGATGTCTCGGTGCCCATCAGCCGCGTCGCGGATTTCCTCATCGAGGCGAGTGCAGCCTGCGAGGTCGAGATGCCGGGTTTGCGCGTCTGCGCCTTCGGGCATATCGGCGACGGAAACATCCATTTCAACCTCAGCCAGCCCGAGGGCATGGACGCCAAGGCGTTCCTTGGCGAGTGGCGTCGCTTCAACCGCATCGTGCATGACGCGGTGGCGAAACGCGGCGGGTCCATCGCGGCGGAGCACGGCGTGGGGCTCTTCAAGCGCGAAGAACTCCCGCATTACAAGGACCCGGTGGCGCTGAAGCTGATGGAAACGCTGAAGCGAGCGCTCGACCCCGGGAACCGGCTGAACCCCGGCAAGGTCATCGCGCTCGGCGAAGACCTGCCGGAATTCAAGCCCGGAGCTTAATTCGCCGCGAAGCCCGAGCGCTGAGCCCAGCCGGTCATGCGCCCCTCGATCCAGGCCGTGATCGCATACATCGCGACGCCGAGCACCGCGAGCGCAATGAGCGAGGCGAAGAGCAGTGGCACGTTGAAATCCGCGCTCGCGCGCGCCATCAGATTGCCGATCCCGTATTTCGAGGCGTTGTATTCGGCGATCACCGAGCCGACATAGGCCAGCGTGATCGCGACCTTCAGCGAGCCGAAGAAATAGGGCATCGAGCGCGGAAGGCCGACCTTGGTCATGATGTCAAGTTTCGATGCGCCCAGGGCCTTCAGCACGTCCTCCGTTTCCGGTTCGATGGTCGCGAGGCCCGTCGCCACATTCACGACGATTGGGAAGAACGAGATCAGGAAGGCGGTGAGAACCGCGGGCATCCAGCCCACGCCGAACCAGATCACCAGGATCGGCACCACCGCGACCTTCGGAATCGCGTTGAAACCCACGAGCAGCGGATAGGTTCCGGCATGGACAATGCGCGAAGAGCCGAGCAGCAGCCCCATCCCCAGCCCGAATACCACGGCGATCGCGAAGCCGGCTAGGGTCATCCAGAGCGTGTGGAAGGAATGGAACGAGAGCTGCGTGCGGTATTCCCACATCGCCTTCGCCACCGCGAGCGGCGTCGGCAGAACAAAGCTCGAGACATGGAAGACGCGGCAACCCACTTCCCACAGCAGGAAGAAGCCGATGGTGAACACCCAGGGGGCCAGCGCGATTTTCTGCTTTTGAGTCATCGGGATATCCTCAATGCACGCCGCGCGCTTCGCGGATATGCCCGCGAAGCTCATGCACGATGTCGGAGAATTCCGGCGAGAAGGTCACGTCGAGATCGCGCGGGCGGGGCATGTTCACCTCGCGCTCGGCGACGATCCGTCCCGGACGCGCGCTCATGCAGAAGACGCGATCGGCGAGAAACACCGCCTCGCGCAGATCATGCGTCACGAGGATGACCGTGAATTTCTTCGCCGCGTGCAGATCGCGGATCACGCACCACAATTCCTCGCGGGTGAAGGCATCAAGCGCGGCGAAGGGTTCGTCGAGCATCAGCAGGCGTGGCTCGTGAATGAGCGCGCGGCAGAGCGAGGCGCGCTGCTGCATGCCGCCGGAGAGCTGCCAGGGAAAGCGCGAGCCGAAGCCTTTCAGGCCAACCTGCGCGAGCAACGCCTCGGCCTTCTCGACATAGGCCGCCTTTTCCCGCCGAAGGCGCGAGCGATGCGGCTCCACGATTTCCAGCGGCAGCAGCACATTGTCGAGCGTGGTGCGCCAGGGCAGCATCACCGGGTTCTGGAAGGCCATGCCGGCCATCTTCACCGGGCGCGTCACCTTCTCCCCGCCCACCACCACGCTGCCGGCGCGCGGAAATTGCAGCCCGGTGGCCAGTTTCATCAGGGTGGATTTTCCACAGCCCGAGGGGCCGACCACCGCGGCGAATTCCCCTTCCCTCACTGCGATGGTCAGATCCTCGACGGCGAGAACGCCGCCTTCGCCGCCATAGACATGCTGGACATGGTCCAGCCGGACGAATGCGTCGCTCACGCCACTCTCCTTGTCACTCAGTTGATCTTGCGATCAGCTGCGGCCGGCAGGAATTCGATGGTGAAGACATCCGCCATCTTCGGCCGGTTCTTGAAGGGCGCGGTGAGCGCGATCTGGTCGAGTGCTTTCTCGAAGCGCTCGGGGATGACCGCGCCGATGCCGTCCCTCTTCACGGTCGGGGTGAGAATATTCTGTTCGATCAGCATCTTGAGCCGATCGAGTTCCACTTCCTGCTTCGCCACGTCATTGCGCTTCAGCACGGCTGCCGCACCCGCTGCCGGGTCCTTGATCACATCGCGCCAGGCCTTGGTGAAGGCGCGCAGGAACTTGCGGATCGCCTCCGGGTTCTCGGCCAGAAGCTTCGGCGAGGCCATGATGACGTTGCCGTAAAGCTCCACGCCATAATCGCTCATCAGCAGGTTCACGATGTCGCTCTCGGGCACGCCGCGCGCCTTGAGATTGATGACCGAGGAAATCGAGAAGCCGAACACGGCATCCACCTCGCCGGTGGCGAGCATGGGCTCGCGCACGGGGAAGCCGACATTCTCGAACTTCATCGTGCTCTGGTCGATGTTGTTCACCGCGCGCATGATCGGCCATTGCGCATAAGCCGCATCCGTCGCCGGCGCACCGAACTTCTTGCCGTTGAGGCTCTTGAGATCGGTGGTGATGCCCTTCGACTTGCGCCCGATGATCGCGAAGGGCGGCCGGTCATAGACCATCATCACGGCCTTCAGGTTCACGGAAGGGTTCTCGTCGCGGAAGCGGATCAGCGAGTTGATGTCCCCGAAGCCGAGATCATAGGTGTTGGAAGCGACGCGCGGGATCGCCTCGCGCGAGCCGTTGCCGGTATCGACCGTCACATCGAGCCCTTCAGCGGCAAAGTAACCCCTGTCAATCGCGATCAGGAACGGTGCCGAGGGACCTTCGAAGCGCCAGTCCAGCGTCAGGCGGAGCTTGGTCGGGGCCTGCGCCAGGGCAGGCGACATCGCGGTCAGACCAGCCATTGCCAAGCCCAGAACAGTGCCACGTCGGGAAATCTCAAACACGGGGGTCCTCCTCTGTTGCTCTTTTCCGCATCTGGTTCGCCATGGGGCGAACGAGGCACGAAGCTCTTGGATGACAGCAAGCCTCATGCCGGGTTGCAGCGCAAGCACCGGGCACGATTCAGGCGTGTCATGCACAGAAATTGGTCGAATTGCCGAAACGACCAGCCTTGCGCCTTCCCCTTCAATAGGGAATACGATCCGCCTTCTTCAGCCATTCAGCGAAGACCGCCGTGGCTTCCCTGCTCGGCCGATGCACGGTCGGCAACAGGCGCGCCTCGATGGGCTTGGGGATCTCGTCGTAGATCCGCGCGTCATCGAAGCCGATGGCCGCCGCATCCGCCCGCGAATTGGCGAAAACCAGCCGCTCGAGTCGCGCCCAGTAGACCGCGCCGAGGCACATCGGGCAGGGTTCGCAGGAGGAATAGATCACATGGCCGGAGAGATCGAAGGTGCCGAGCGCCGCGCAGGCCCGGCGGATCGCCACCATCTCGGCATGCGCGGTGGGGTCATTGCCGGAGGTCACGCCGTTCCAGCCTTCGGCGATGATGCGGCCATCCTTCGTGGCGATCACGGCGCCGAAGGGCCCGCCTGCGCCCTCTTCCATGTGCAGGCGCGAAAGCTGCACCGCGCGGGCCAGCAGCGCTTCATCATCGGGCTGTTCGGGCATGAATTCCTCGTGAGGCTTTCTCGGTCGCGGCCTGTTTGGCTTTCTCCTGCAAGAGCTGCACCGCAACCCCTGCCGCGATGAATGCCGGCTCCTTCGAGCCGAGATCCTTGATCCCGATGGGGCAGGTGAGGCGGGTAAGGGCATCCCCCCCATGCCCCATGCTCCGCAATTGCGAGAGGAAACGTGCGCGCTTCGTCGCCGAGCCGATAACGCCCACGAAGGGCAGGTCGTCGCGCCGCAAGGCCGCATCGCAGAGCGCGAGATCGAGCGCATGGCTATGGGTGAGGATCAGCACCAGCGATCCCGCTCCCGCGCTCGCGATTTCCGTCACGGGATCGGTGGGCGCGACGGGCGTCGCGTTGGGCGGAAAGGCCTGGGGAAAGGCGTTCGGGCGCGGGTCGATCCACCGCACGGCAAATGGAAGCGGCGCAAGCGCCAGCACCAGCGCACGGCCGACATGTCCCGCGCCGAAAATGAGAACGGGCGTCGCCTCCGGCTTCTCGAGCCGGGTCTCGCCTTCCACGCGCTCGAAGGACAAGGTCACCCGCCCGCCGCAGCATTGGCCGAGATCGGGGCCGAGCGCGAAGCGCATCTCGCGCCGGATCTCGCCGGATTGCAGGAGGCGCTGCGCCTCGGCGAGCGCCTGCCATTCCAGCGCGCCGCCGCCGATCGTGCCGGTGAAACGGCCTTTGGCATCGACCAGCATCGCCGCCCCCACCTCGCGCGGGGTGGAGCCATGAGCCTCCGCGATGGTGATGCGCATGCGGCTCATGCCAGGCCCTTCTGCGCATCGCAGGCGTCGAGAATGGCCTCGGGCGTTGCTGGCGCCCGCAAGCTCACCGGCTTGCCCGGCGAGAGCGAATGCACCGCATCGGCAATCGCGGAGAAGACGGAGATCGCGAGCATGACGGGCGGCTCACCCACCGCCTTCGAGCGGTGGATCGCATCCTCGCGATTGGCCTCGTGCCAGAGGCTCACACGCAGATCGGCCGGAACATCCGAGGCGACGGGGATCTTGTAGGTCGAGGGTGCGTGGGTCCTGAGCCGGCCCTCGGCATCGAAGACGAGTTCCTCGGTCGTGAGCCAGCCCAGCCCCTGCACGAAGCCGCCCTCGATCTGGCCGATATCGATCGCCGGGTTCAGCGAGCGCCCGCAATCATGGAGGATATCGGCGCGCGAGAGTTTCATCTCGCCGGTCATCGTGTCGATGATCACCTCGGAACACGCCGCGCCATAGGCGAAATAGAAGAAGGGACGGCCGCTTTTCGTGTTGCGATCCCAGGTGATGCCGGGCGTGGAATAGAAGCCGGTGGAGGAGAGCGGGATGCGCTCGAGCACGCAGGTCTTTGCCAGCGCGCCGAAAGCGATTTCCAGCCCGTTGCCCCTCACGAAACCGCCGGAAAAGGCGATATTCTCGTCGGAACACCCGAAAAGCCGCGCGGCCTCGGCGGCCATGCGATCCCGGATCGTCTCCGCCGCGATCTTCGCCGCCATGCCGTTGAGATCGGAGCCCGAGGAGGCTGCGGTCGGCCCGGTATTCGGCACTTTCGCGGTGCTGGTGGCGGTGATCTTCACGCGCTCGAGGCCGATGCCGAAGACATCCGCCACCACCTGCGCCACCTTCACATAGAGGCCCTGGCCCATCTCCGTGCCGCCGTGATTGAGCATCACCGAGCCATCGGAATATACATGCACCAGCGCGCCCGCCTGGTTCAGGTGTTTCAGCGTGAAGGAAATGCCGAACTTCACCGGCGTCAGCGCCAGACCCTTCTTCAGGATCGGCGAATGCGCGTTGAAATGGGCGATTTCCTGCCGCCTTGCGCGATAATCGCTGGTGAGTTCGAGTCGTTCCACCAGCGGCAGCAGCGTCTCGATATCGAAGACCGTCATGCCATAGGGCGTGACGTCGCGTCCCGGCCGGTAGAAATTCGCCTTGCGGATATCGAGCGGATCGCGGCCAAGGCTATGCGCGATGGCGTCCATCACGGCCTCGATGCCCACCATTCCCTGCGGGCCGCCAAAGCCACGGAAGGCAGTGTTCGAGACGGTGTTGGTCTTCAGCCGCCGCGAGGCAATCCGTGCTTCGGGCAGGAAATAGGCATTGTCCGAATGGAACATCGCGCGATCGACCACGCCGATCGTGAGGTCCGCCGAATAGCCGCAACGCGCATCGAGTTGCAGGTCGATGGCCTGGATATGCCCCTCCGCATCGAAACCGACATCGTAGCGCGTGAGGAAATCATGCCTCTTGCCGGTGAGCACGAAATCGTCATCTCGGTCGAGCCGCAGCTTGCACGGCCGGCCCGTGAGGCGAGCGGCAAGCGCGGCGATGGCGGCGAACTGGCTCGCCTGGCTTTCCTTGCCGCCAAAGCCGCCGCCCATGCGCCGGCATTCGATGGTGATGTCGTGGTCCGCCACGCCCAGCACGCGCGCCACAATGTGCTGCACCTCGCTCGGATGCTGGGTGGAGGAATGCACGAGCATCTCCTCGCCCTCGCCGGGAAAGGCGAAGGCTGCCTGCCCCTCGAGGTAGAAATGCTCCTGCCCGCCGATCTCGATCTCGCCCGAAAGGCGCATCGGCGAGGCTGCAAGCCCATCCTCCACGCGCGGATTCTCCCACGCGTAATCCGGCAGCACGCGCCCGCCTTCCTGCCTCGCATCCTCGACCGAAACGGAGGGCTTCTCTGCCGCGATCTCCAGATGCGCGAGCCGGGCCGCGATGCGCGCGGCTTTGCGGCTCGTGGCGACCACCGCGAAGACCGCCTGCCCGTGGAAGGCGATCTCTTCCGTCGCGAGCATCGGTTCGTCGCCGAGATGGGGCGAGGTATCGTTCTTGCCCGGTGCATCATGCCCGGTAATCACGCGCACCACGCCCTCGCAGGCCTCCACCTCCGACAGGTCGAGTTTCACGATCCGACCGCGCGCTTTCGGCGAGAGGCCCAAAGCGATATGCAGGGTGCCGGCAGGTTCGGGGATATCGTCGATATAGGTCGCGCGGCCGGTCACATGCAGGCGCGCGCTGTCATGGGGCAGGGAATCGTGCACCACAGCGAGGGTTTCTGGCTCAGCCCGCATGAGCCACCTCCCCCCGCGGGTGAATGCGCGTCTCGGCGGCCGCGCCCGCGATTTCGAGCAAGGCCTTGCCGAGCACGGCACGCGCGACCTTCGCGCGATAGCCGGCGCTGGCGCGCATGTCAGAGATCGGCTGGAAATCCGCCTCGAGATGCGAGAGCGCCGTCGCCCAGCCATGCGTATCGGAAAGCGACACGCCCTCGAGCGCCTGTTCGGTCGCCCTGGCGCGCGCCGGCGTGCCCGCCATGCCGCCATAGGCAAGGCGCGCTTCGGCGATGCGGCCATCCTCCAGGCGGAAGCGGAACGCGCCCATCACGGCGGAGATATCCTCATCGAAGCGCTTGGAAATCTTGAAGGCGCGGAAGGCCATGCCTGGCTTGGGTTTCGGGATGTGCAGGGCCGTCACCACCTCGCCGGGCTCGCGCGCCTGCCTGCCATAGGCGAGGAAGAAATTCTCGAGCGGCATGGTGCGGGAGAGCCCGCCCTTGCGCATCTCCACGCTCGCGTCGAGCGCGATCAGGGCGGGCGCGAGGTCGCCGATGGGCGAGCCATTGGCGATGTTCCCGCCCAGCGTGCCGGAGGCGCGCACCTGCCTGGAACCGAAGCGCCGCATCAGCCGGTCGAGATCGGGGTCGAGGCGCGCCAGCCGAGGCAGGGCACGCTCATGCGTCACGGTTGCCCAGAAGGTAAGAAGGGCGTCGCTCTCCTCGATGCGGTCAAGACCCTTCACGCGGCCCAGCCAGATGATCTTGCCGAGATCCTGCAATTTCTTGGTGATCCAGAGGCCGACATCCGTGCCGCCCGCCAGCAGCGTCGCATCGGGGTGGCGCAAGGCGAGGCTCGCCATGGTTTCGATGCTCGCGGGCGCCGCGAAGAAGCGCGCCTCGTGCCCGATGAAGAGGTCCGAGCCTTCCTGCAGAACTTCGAGCCGCGTCCGGCGAAGCTCGGCCTCGTTGGCGAAGGCGTCCGCCGCCGGGCCGCGGAGCGCTGCAAGCGCGGCATCGGCGATCGGGCGATAGCCGGTGCAGCGGCAGAGATTGCCCGAGAGAATGTCATCGAAAGCCGCGCGGGTGAGCGGGCGCTCGGCCTCGTGATAGGCTGCGAAGAGGCTCATCACGATCCCCGGCGTGCAGAAGCCGCATTGCGAGCCGTGATGCGCAACCATCGCCTGCTGGATCGGGTGAAGCGTGCCGCCGGCCGAGAGATCCTCCACCGTCAGCACTTCCGCGCCATCAACCTGACCGAGCAGGAGAATGCAGGCATTCACCGGCTCATAGCGCAGGCGGCCCTCGCGCAGGCGGGCAAGCACCACCGTGCAAGCCCCGCAATCGCCCTCGTTGCAGCCTTCTTTGGTGCCCGTGGCGCGTTGCTCCTCGCGCAGCCATTCGAGCAGCGTGAGGGTGGGATCGAACCCGTCGCGTTCGACGGTCTGGCCCCGGAAGATGAAACGCAGGGTGCGACGCATGATCTGTGGTTTCTCCTTCCGTTCATGGTGAGGGAGGCGCGGGAAACTTCAAGAGGGCAAAGCGCCCACAACCCTCAGGACATTCCGAGATATCGCCCGGGGCGATGATTGATCGCGAGGATCAGGTTCACCACCACGGCACCCAGCAGCGAAAGCACGAAATTCTGCGGCGGCAGCACCGCCAGCGAGGCGAGCAGGATGGCGCAATCGATGCCGAGTTGCACATAACCGGCGCGCCAGCCTTGCAGGCATGTTCGAGCCCCGCGCGAAATTCCGCCATGCCCGCGCCGGCGCAGAGCATAACCCGGGGCCTTCCGCAGAGCCGGCCAACCTCTTCCCATGGCGCGGGCTTGCCGAGGGACTTGGCGATCGGGTTGCTGATCGGGGGGCGCTGGTCGCCCTCATGCCCGTTCCTCAAGGAAGGCCAGCACTTCCGCCTTCGTCGGCGCTCCCAACGGCCCGCCGGGACGCGTCACCTTGATCGCTGCTGCGGCACTCGCGAAGCGGATCGCCGCCTGGATCGAAAGCCCGTCTACCAGCCCGAAGGCAAAGGCGCCGTGCCAGGTATCCCCCGCCCCGAGCGTATCCACCGCTGTCACCGCGAAGGCCGGGTGATGCGTCACGCGGCCTTCCCAATGGCTGTAGGTGCCGTGCTCGCCATCGGTCGCGGCGATGAAATTCGGTCGGCCCTTCGCATATTGGGCCAAGGCCTCGCCGATATGGCTGATGCCGGTCATCTCGCGCATGGCCTGCGCGGAAAAGATCGCATGTGTCGAAGCCTCCACGAGGCGCGGTTCCTGCGGCGCGCGATCGCCATCGAGCACGGCGGCCTTTCCCTTGGCGCGGGCGGATTCGAACATGCGCAGGGCGACATTCTCCCAGCGCACATCGCCCAGAACGGCATCGAATCCGGCTGGCAATTCGCGCGGCACGGAGGGGGCGTCATCCGGCGCGCTCGCATCGAGGAAATTGAAGATCGAACGATCGCCATTGGGCTCCACCACGATGGTCGAGCGCGAGGTGCGCATGCCCGGCATTGACACGCTGAGGCTGGTATCGATGCCATGGCCCTCGAGCAAGCCACGTAATTGCGCGCCCACCGCGTCATCGCCGAAGCGCGCGAGCAGGCCAGGCCGCCCGCCCAGCCGCGCGATGGCAAAGGCGCCGTTCGTCGCCGTGCCGCCGATGGTGGTGAGGATGCCGCTCGCGCGGTGCTTCTGGCCGGGCGTGATCGGCATCGGCAGGGTGTAGATGTCATCGAGGACGGCAATGCCGACGGCGAGGATGCGGGTCATGGCTCGGGGCCTTGGTCGAGAAGGCAGGGCGACGATGGTTAGGCAGCGAAGCCGTTGCCTGCAAGCCCTTCCAGCACGATCGGCATGGGGATCGAGCCGCCGGTTTCTCACTTCACCCTTGCCAGCCGGCGGCGTTGATCGGAAGGATGAGAGGCCAGCAGTTACGGTCGCGGGGAGGGGTCATGAAGAGCATCGCACCGGTGGGGCGCGGAAAGGTTTTCGCCTGCCTGTTCCTGGCGGTCCTCGCATGGCTGCTCGGCTCCATTTTCGCGCGGGCGCAAGCTCCGGTCCAGCCGCCGCCGGCTGCGCCGCAAAGCATCCTGCGGCTCTTCATCGGCAACGCGCAGAAACTCGATGTCGCGCGCCTCGCGATCGAGGGCTACCTGCGCGCCAATCCCGGCATCGGCATCGAGATCGAGACGGGGGGCGCCACGCTCGAGCAGCAGCAGCAGATGCTGAATGCCGCTTTGACCTCGAAGGATTCCGGCTACGATCTCTTCCTGATCGATGTGCTGCGTCCGGCGCAATGGGCGGCGGCGCAATGGGCCGAACCGCTCGATGCCCATCTCGGCGCGGAACGTGATTTGCTTCTCGACCGCTACCTGCCGGGAATGAGGGCCGCGAGCATCCATGCCGGGCGGGTAATCGCGGTGCCCTATTTCGCCGATGCGCAATTCCTCTATTATCGCAAGGATTTGCTGGAGAAATACGCCCTCGAGCCTCCGCGCAGCTGGGATGAGTTGAAAGATGCCGCTCGGAAGATCATGGCCGGCGAGAACAACCCTGCCCTGATCGGCCTGGAAATGACCGGTGCGCCGGTGGAAAGCACGGTCTGTTCCTATCTCGTGCCGCTCTGGGCCACGGGAGAGGATCTGCTCGCGGGGGGCAGGCCCAATCTTGGAAGCGAGGCCGCGAAGCGCCCCTTCCAGCTCTGGGCGGATCTGCGCGCCGCGAATGTCACACCACCCAACCATTCGGAAATCGCGACCGACCGCATCCGCCAGACCATGCAGGCCGGGAACCTCATTTTCGGGATCACCTGGTCCTATGCCTGGCACCGGCTGCAGACCGATGCGGATTCCGCGGTGAAGGGTCGGATCGGCGTCGCGCCACTGCCCGGCTTCGAACCCATGCGAAGCGCCAGTTGCCTTGGCGGCTGGATGGTCTCCGTCTCCGCCTTCTCGAAGAACAAGCCCGAGGCGGTGAAGCTCCTGCGGCACCTCTCCTCGCCGCAAACCGCGCGGGTCATGGCCCTTGAGGCCGGTCACCTTCCGGCCTTTGCCGAGCTTTATGCCGACCCGGAAGTGCTCGCCGCATGGCCATGGTTCGCGCAGGCCCTGCCGGTCGTGCAATCGGCCCGTCCCCGGCCCATTACCCCGCGCTACTCGGAGGTATCCGAGGTTCTGCGCGCCAATGTCCATGCCGTGATTGGCGGCAGCAAGACGCCCGAGCAGGCCCTGAGCGACATGGGAATCCGGCTCGGCGGCATTTTCCGCTGAAACTGCCTTCTTCCTGCCTCACGCAATTGCGAGCGGCATGGATGCGCAAGGCGGCATCGCAAATTGCATGAGGGAGCATGCATGCCGAACGGAGCCGACATCCTTGCTGAGCGCCTCGCCGCGCAAGGCTGCCGCATCGCCTTCGGCCTGCCGGGCGGTGAGGTGCTCGCGCGCGCCGACCGGTTCACGCTGATTGCCGTGCGCATCGCGCCGGATGCCGATAAGGGGAGGCCTTGATGGCCAGCACGCGCAGCCCCCGTGATGAGCGGCTCGATTTCTTTCGCGGCCTCGCGATGTTCGTGATTTTCGTCGCGCATCTCCCGGATAATCCATGGTTCGGGTTCATTCCCGCGCGGTTCGGTTTTTCCTCGGCGGCTGAATTGTTCGTGTTCTGCTCCGGCCTCGCCTCGGCCTATGCTTTCGGGCGGGTCTTCCGGCGGCAGGGCTTCGGCACGGGCCTGTTCAGCGTGCTCTCGCGCCTCTGGCAGGTCTATTGGGCGCATATCGGCCTCGCGCTCGTGATGATGGCGCTGAGTGTCGCTGGCTGGAAGCTCACGGGCACGGATTACCCCGCCCGGCTCGGTTTGGGCTGGTTCTATCGCGAGCCGGGCGAGGGGCTTTTCGCGCTGATGACGCTGACCTTCACGCCCGCCTTCCTCGATATCCTGCCGATGTATCTTGTTCTGCTCGCCATGCTGCCGGTGGTCATGCTCGCAGGACGCCTGTCGCCCATCCTCGCGATGGGCGCGCTGGTGGCATTGTGGATCATCGTGCAGGCGACGAAGCTGAACCTGCCGGGCGGGCAGGGCCCCGGTGGCATGTGGTTCTTCAATCCCTTCGCGTGGCAACTCGTGTTCTTCACGGGCTTCGCCTTCGGCCTGGGGTGGCTGAAAGCGCCGCCTTTCGAGAAGGGCGCGCTGTTCTGGCTCTGCGTGGCGATTCTCGTGGCGTCGGTGCCGCTCAATTTCTGGGGCTTCACGCAGAACATTCCGGCCCTTGGCGTCGCGCATGAACGGCTGATCGGCGTGGATGGGAAAACCAACCTCAACCCCTTGCTCTACATCCATTTTCTCGCAAGCGCCCATGTGGCGCTGACCCTTGTCGAACCCCATCGCGCGCGGCTCGCCGCCTTCCACCCGATCATCGAGGTGGGACAGCAGGCTCTGGCGACCTTCATGGCCTCCATCGCCCTCGCCTGGGGGCTCGGCATGGTGCTGGATGTGACGGGCCGCGATTGGCTCACGACGACTTTCGCGAACCTCGCGGGCTTTGCGGGGCTCGTTGCGGTCGCCCGGCTCGCGAAGCGTTACAAGACCGCGAAGGACGAACGGGCTGCGAAGCCGGCGATTCAGCCTGCCGAATGATCAGTCCAGCCTGAAAATCGGCCGCAGCTTCACGCCCAACACATTGCCGGCAAAGGCGAAGACGAGCCACACCCAGCCATGCAGGCTGCCGGAGACGGTGCCGGAGAAGAAGGCGCCGATGTTGCAGCCCGTGCCGAGCCTTGCGCCGATGCCCAGCAGCAGGCCGCCGATCACCGCCGCCGCGAGCGAGCGGGCGGGAATGGAAAGGCCCGGCTTGAATTTCCCCGCCATCATCGCCGCGAGCATCGCGCCGAGGATGATCCCGAAATCCATCACGGAGGTGACGTCCGCGAAAAGGCTCCCGCGCAACGCGCCTTCCTGCCCGGCGAAGAAGGCCCAGCTCTCGGGCGCAGCGCCGAAGAGGCTCGCGATTTTCGCGCCCCAGAGTGCGAAGGCTCCCGTGATGCCCCAGGGCCAGCCGGAGACGATCAGCGTCGCGATGTTCACCAGCGCGAGAGCCAGCGCGCCGATCACCAGTGCCCAGGGGCCGCTGATCCAGTTTGTCGCAGGCTGCCGGATGGAAGCGAGCGAGCCGTGCCGCGCCGTCTCCGCCCTCGCCACCAGCGCATGGAGCGCGGCCAGTCCGGCGAGCATCACCACCAGGGCCGGCAACCAGCCGAGGCTCGTGACAATCGAGACCGGCGCGAATTTCGGCCAGGCGAACCAATGCTCGGCATGGGCGCTCGCGAGCGTCGATCCGAGGATGAAGAACAGAAGCGTCACCATCATGCGCACCGAGCCGCCGCCGATGGTGAAGAGCGTGCCGGAGCCGCAGCCCCCACCCAATTGCATGCCGAGGCCAAAGAGAAATGCGCCGGTGACGAGCGCCACGCCCACGGGGAACACATAGCCGCCCACGGGCTGGCCCAGCACGCTGCCCGCAGCCAAAGCGGGGAAGAAGACAAGGCTCGCCACGCCGAGCATGATGAGCTGCGCGCGAAGCCCCGCGCTTTTCCGCTCGAGGATGAAGCGCCGCCACGCTGCGGTGAAGCCGAAGCTCGCATGGTAGAGCGCAAGGCCCGCAAAGAGGCCGATGCCCGCGAGCAGCGCCATGCGCAGACCGCCATTGAGGCCGGCGAGGGCCAGCAGCAGGACCATGGCCGCCAGAGCGAGCAAGGCTTGCGGGCGGGCCATGAGGGCAAGCGGTTTCTGCGCGAGAAGCATCGACAATCCCCGTTTCTTCCGAGCCCTTTGTAAGCATCCGGAGCCGTTTTGACGATGGGAAGAACCTTGCGATGTTTGGCGCTGTTGCGGGTCTTTTTGCCAGGTTTTCCCGCAGGAAAGGCGGATTTTCCCGCTCAGGCCTTCACGATCCGGAAGGTCATGCATTCGCCAACCTTTTCGGTCGTCTGAAGCGTGTCGCCGGTCTCGCGGATGAGGTTCGGAATGTCGAGCCCCGCCAGAGGGTCATTCGCCGTCACCACCAGCACGGTGCCGGGCGGGAGACCCTTCAGCGCCTTGCGCGTTTTCAGCGCAGGCAGGGGGCAGCGCAGGCCCAGAAGGTCGAGGGCGATTTCAGGCATGGTCGCTCCCGTCGCGAGGCTCCTTGCCGCAGGACGCTTTCCCGCAGCCGCATTCCCGCCATATGGTGGAAGCGTTCGGGGCTGTCGAGAGGGAAGAATGGCTTTGCGTTGGTCGATCTGGGCGTTGCCGGTTTTCCTCGCGCTGCCGGGTGAGGCCGCCGATCTGCGTGGGCATGGCGGGCCGGTTCGGGCCATTGTCGCCACGGCCGATGGCCGCATCGCCACCGCGAGCTTCGATACCACGATCATCCGCTGGGTGCCGGCGCGCGGCGTGGCTGAAACGGTTCTGCGCGGCCATGAAGGCGCGGTGAACGCGCTGATCGCCCTGCCCGATGGCGGCTATGCCAGCGCCGGCGAGGATCGCCGCATCCTCCTCTGGCCTCGCGAGGGCCATGTGCCCCGCGCGACTCTCGAAGGCCATGAGGCGCCCATTGCCGGCCTTGCGCTTTCCCTGGATGGAACGGAAATCGCCTCCGCGAGCTGGGATGGCACGATCCGCGTCTGGCCGCTCGCGGGCGGCACCCCGCGCGTGATCGACGCCCACAAGGGCAATGTGAATGCGGTCGCCTACCTGCCCGATGGCACGCTCGCCTCCGCCGGCTATGACGGCCAGCTCATTCTCCACAAGGGCACGGATGCGCCGCGCATCATCGAGATCGGCGTGCCGCTGAATGCGCTGGTGCGCGCGGGCGACGAGCTTGCCGTCGCCGCCGCCGATGGGCAATTGCGCCTCGTGAACCCCGTGACGGGGGCCATCGCCGCGCTCCCGATCGCGGAAGTGCCGATCGTCGCGCTTGCGGCCTCGCCCGACGGCAGGATCATCGGCGCGGCGGGTTTCCGGGGGGCGCTGGCGCTGGTGGATCGCCCGGCGCGCAACATCCAGCGCCGCATGTCCGGCCCGGCCTTCCCGCTCTGGTCGCTCGCCTTTTCGCCCGATGGCCGGGAGGTTCTCACCGGCGGCGCGGATCGCCTTGTGCGGCGCTGGGTGGTGGCCACGGGCGAGCCGGTCAATCCCGTTCTCGCCGAAGCGCCCGAGGCGCGCGTGCAGGCGCTCGCGAACCATCCCGGCGCGGAGGTTTTCAAGGCCTGCGGTGCCTGCCATACGCTCTCGCCGGATGATGGCAATCGCGCGGGCCCCACGCTGCATGGCGTGATGGGCCGCAAGGTCGGCACGGCCGAGGGTTATGCCTATTCGCCGGCGCTTCTCGACAAGCCAATCATCTGGTCCCGCGAGACCATCGCGCGGCTGTTCGAGATCGGCCCCAACGCCATGCTCCCCGGCACCAAGATGCCGGAGCAGGTGGTGAATCGCGCGGAAGACCGCGAGGCTCTGGTCGATTTCATCGAGAAGGCAACGCGCTGAACCTCAGTTCAGCTTGTCCTCGGGGTTCTCGCGAAAGTAATCCTCGGTGGTCCGCACGCGCGGTCGCGCCGGGCCCGCATAGGGGTCGAAGCCGGTATTGGTCATCGCTTCCACGCGGCAATCGTCGCAATAGCCGATGAGCTTGGCGCGATCGGCATTCTGGCCCGAATACATCCAGTGCTGGCCTGTCAGCTTCGCCTTGATGCGCTCGATGGTGGACTTTGTGCCGAAGAGCTTCCCGCAATGGTCGCACGGGTAGGGCTCTTCCTCCTTCAGCGTGACGGGCGCGGCATTGATTTGCTCGAAATCGATCTGCGGGGCGATGGTGATGACCTTCTCCGGGCAGGTCGCCTGGCAGAGGCCGCATTGCACGCAGAGATCCTCCTGGAAGCGCAGTTCCGGTCGCTCCGGATTGGCGCTCAGCGCCGAGGCCGGGCAGGCGGAGACGCAGGCGAGGCAGAGCGTGCAGCCCTCGCTTCTCACGTTCACGGTGCCGAAGGGCGAACCGGCGGGCAGCGCCACCTTGGCCGGGCGCGCCGGCGCGACGTTGCGCCATTCCCGAAGCGCCATCATCATCACCGGGCGCTTCTCGCCCACGGCCAGGAAGCTCGCGGGCTCGGCCGCGACCACATGCGCAGGCATGGCGCGCAGGCCCGCGAGAAGCTGGTCGGGATCATCGATCGAGAGGATCGACACCGCGTCCCTGGGGTAGCCCAGGGCGGGCAGGAGTTCCGCCGAAAGGCTCGCGAGTTTCGCGAGCGGCAGCGGGTCATGCTTCGGCTTCGAACGGATGAGGAAGGCGACGCCCGCTGCGCCATAGGCGAAGCTCGCGGCGATCTGCTCGAGGCCCACTTGCGTGACTTCATTCACCTGAACGGGGATGACATTCGCCGGCAAACCCTCGCCGAAACGCGCGAGCGCATCGATCAGTGGCAGGCCATGCTCGGCATCATGGAAGAGCATTACCGCACGCTCGCCACCCGCGCTGCGATAGGCGCGAAGCATCACACGAAGCCGCTTCATCAGGTCATCCGCGGCTGGCAAGGCGTAGCTGGCCGCACCCGTGGGGCAGACGGAAGCGCAGGAGCCGCAACCCGCGCAGATTCCGGGATCAATCGCCACCGCATCGCCATTCGGGCTGATCGCGCCGGTGGGGCAAACTTCGATACAGCGCGTGCAGCCCGTGATCTTCGAGCGGGAATGCGCGCAGAGTTCCTCGTGGAAAGTGATGTATTTCGGCTTGTCGAAGGTGCCGACGAGATCGCGCGCTTTCGCGATAAGTTTCTCCACCCCCACCGGGTCGCGCGGATCGGCGCAAAGATAGCCGTCGCGCAGCTCAGCCGCGTGGAAGAGAGGCTGCCCGCCCGTGAGGTCGATCAGCACATCGCAGCGCGATTGCGCGCCGTTGCGCGTCGGCCCGAACACGAGCGCCTGCCGTGAAGCGGGCGAGGCCAGCGCGAATCCATCGAGCGTGAGTTCAAACGTGCCGAGATAACCCTTGGCCTGCCGGATCGTGCCGCAGGCGATCGGGAAATCGCGCTGGCGCGGCGGCGTCACCGCGCCGGGCTTCGCTAGCATCACGGTGATATCCAGCGTATCTGCGAGCCGCGCGGCGACCTCGAGCGCCACCTCGTCGCGGCCATAGACCAGCGTTACACCCTGGCTTTCCATCGCGAAGAAGGGAAGCGCCGGGGCAGGCAATTGCGCGGTCGCGAGCAAGGCCGCCATTTTTGGGCCGGCCTCGGCACCTTCGCTGGACCATCCCGCGCGATCGCGGATATCGACGAAGCGCGCCTCACCGGCAAATCCGGCCTCGGACAGCGCGGCGCGCAAGGTGCTCTGTTCCTGCTCGCAGGCAATGGTCACGGTGCTTGCGCCCGCGAGCTTGCCCAGCATGTCGCGATCCGCGCCGCAGAGCTGCGAACAGGCGACAATGCCCGGCTCCTGCCCGGCCGCCTTCAGGCCTCGGGTGATCGTCACCTCATCGGGCGAAAAGGTCCGTTCGCAGGAGCAAAGCGCCAGCATGGCGCCCATGCGCGGGGAAGGGGAAACGTCTGCCATCATGTCCCTCGGGCGGGCACGGGGTGTTGGTTATTCCGTTCCTGGCCCCCGGCCCTTGTCGTTCGAACGAAAAGGTTCAAATAACGCTAGGGCTGAAGAAACAAGGGGGCAAGGCAGAGATCCCCACTGGCCAAAACGAGGGGGAGGGCGGTTCAACGCCCCGCATCGCATGCTGACGAATGCCGAAACCACGAAATTCCCGCCGCTGGTGAAACCCTGTCGCCTGCGCGAGATCGAGGATTCCTTTGAGATCGCAAAGGCGCGCGCGTCCGAGTTTGGCGCGGGCTCGCTGTTCTATGTCGGCCGCTTCGCGCTGATTGATTTCGCGCTCGTGCTGGAGCCGGAGGAGCCGCTGCGCCTTTCGCGCAAGATCCTGTTTGCAGGCATGAACGCGCTGGCCGAGACGCTCGCGAATATCGCGCCGCCCGAATTGCCCATCGAATTCGTCTATCCCGCTTCGCTCCATTTCGATGGCGCGCTGATCGGCGGCGGGCGCATCGCCTGGCCGGAGGCGTGCGGCGAGGATGACGTGCCGGAATGGCTTGTCTTCGGCGCGATGATCCGCGCGGGGGGCATGCGCGATCTCGGCATCGGGCTTTCCCCCAGCGTCACCACGCTCGATGACGAGGGCTTCGACGCCTGGAACCCCGAGGAATTCGCGGCGAGTTTCGCCCGGCACTTCATGATCGAGGCGGATAGCTGGGCCGAGAAGGGCTTCCGCGCCATCGGCCCGCGCTATCTCGAGCGCCTGCCGAGGATGAAGGGTGATGTGAAGCGCGGCATCGACACCAATGGCGATCTCCTCGTGCATCGCAATTCGACCGATGCCCCCGAGCGCCTGCCGCTGCTCAGCCGCATCAACCCGCCGGAATGGTATGACCCGGCGGAAAACGAGCCGCGCGGCTGAACCGGAAAGGACGATGATGAAACTCCTGCGCACCATCCGGCTCGATCCGTCCGACGCCTTTGTCTTCACCCGCGCGGCGGAACCGGGCGAATGGGCCGTGCCCGGCACGTTTCTGTTCTGGGAACGGCCGGTGGAGACGCTGATCGGCAAGGAGCGCGCGGCCTTCCGCTCCGGTCTGCTCGGCATTGCGAGCTTCGGCTGGTCGACCCTCGCGACCATCGTGGAGGCGACGGAAGAGGAGCGCGCGGCCGCCGTGGAAGCCCTCGCGCAGCGCCTGCTCACCGATTGTGGCGCGCCGGATATGGAAGCGGCACGCGCGGCGGCGGAGGCGGAAATCGCCACATCCGCTGAACTCGCAGAGCCGGTTGTCGGCACGCTCGTCGCCATCCATCGCAGCGTGGAAAACGGCGAGATCATCGAGCGCTTCCGCACCCTGCTGCCGGGCACGGATGACCGGCATGGCCGCGTTTTCGAATTCGTGGAAGAACCGGATGATATCGAGGAACAGGTCGATCTGCTCGGCCTCATGAAGGAGGGGCAGGCCCGATGAGCCAAGCCGATACCCGCCAAGCCCCTACCCGCCAAGCCCATAACCATGACCACAAGGTCGTCGCCACCGCGCCGCGCGAGGCTTCCCCCATCCATGACGATTTCTGGGTGGCGAGCGGCCATCACCTTGTGGATCGGGGCGAGGAAGGCGGGCTTGTCATTACCGATGCCTTCCTCGCAGCCTATCTCGCCCGGCCGGAACTCGTGCCGCCGGAAGAGGCCTGCCCGGTGGAGCGCGGGCTCCATGCCAGCCTGCTCGCCGAGCCGCGTCGAGTCGTGCCCCCGGATGAACTCGCTCTCGTCGCGGATGAAGATGCCCGCGAAAATCTTGGCTATTTCCTGGCCTTCCGCGATCACCTCCTGGCGCACCCGACGCTGGAAGCGGCCTATCTCGCGCTGGTCACCAGGGGCAAGCCGCGCCTGCCGGTCATCTTCATGGGGCATCTCGCGCATGTCATCGCGCGGAACGCCTTCGATGAGGTGACCGATGGCTGGGCCCTGCGCGCGGCGGAATGCTTCTACCGCGCCCAGCGCCTCACCTTCCATGAAGGCCGCGCGCTGCTCGCCGATGCCGAGACCATCGAGACCCACGAGCATGATCGCACCCATTCGCCGCTCCTCTCGATGCTGGGCGGGCCGGCGGTATCGGAGCTTGAAGTGCTGAATGACACCAATGCCGGGACCTATCGCGCCCGCTCGGATGCGCATGATCTCGTGCTCGACATCACCGATCTCGCAGGCGGCCGCGCCGCGATGGCCCGCGCCATGACGCGCTGGATCGCGCATCTCACCGGGATCGCGATCGAACTCACCCCCGTCGAGCGGTTCTCGGGCCATGATTTCGGCTGGTTCCTGTCGCTCGATCAGGATGGAACGGCTTTCGCGAACAAGGTGTGGCGGGGCGAGGCCCTGGAAGACGAGGAGGCCTCGCGCGTGCTCGCCCTCTTCACCTTCACGCTGCCGGATCATCCGCGCCTCGAGGCGGGCAAGCGCGGCGCGGCCGGCTTTGCGGTGCTGGGTTCCAGCGCGGATCGCTTCGTGCGCATCAAGCCGCAGAACCTCATCGCGGGCCTGCCGCTCGCAGCCGGAGAGTGATCCCATGCTGGTGGAAGAGGTGATCCCCGTCGCCGTCATCGTGGACAAGAAGAAGGCCGCGAGCCCCTGGATCAACCATATCTGGGTGCCGGCGCGGGTCGTGACCGGTCTGCCCGAGACCGAGCCAATGACCCTTGTGGCGCGCGATGGCGAGAACGAGAGCTATTATGCGGGCTCGACGAGCCTCGTCTTCGCCTCCACGGAAACCGCGAATTACCGCGACAACCTGCTCACCGGCCAGCCGAAGCTCTGGGTCGTGCTGCGCATGGGCGAGCTTGATGCCTATGTCAGCGTCGTCGCCGTCACGGCCGACCCGGCCGAGGGCGAGGCGCATACGGAATCGGGCTCCAACATCGTCGAGCCGCTGCCGATGCCGCCGGAGATCGCCGCGCAGCTCGCGGCCTTCGTGGACAGGCACCATGTCGAGCGCGAATTCTTCAAGCGCAAGCGCGACCGGGTGAACCCCGATGCCCTCGCGCATCGCCGGCCCGGCCGCGGAGGCGAGGCATGAGCGTGGAAGACCCGAATCGCCCGGAGGGATTTCTCAGCCGCTGGTCACGCCGAAAGCGCGAGATCGCCGCCGGGGAAGCGGCGGTCGCGCCGGTTTCCGGCTCCGAATCAGCAGAAACCCCCGCCCCGCCCGTTGAACCGGAGGAGGAGGTTGATCTGTCCCTCCTGCCGGATATCGAGACGCTCACGGCAGAGAGCGACATCTCGTTGTTCCTGAAGAAAGGCGTGCCGGAAGCCCTGAAAAACGCCGCATTGCGCAAGATGTGGAGCGCCGATCCGGCCATCCGCGACTACATCGGACCGGTCGATTACCAGTGGGATTTCAACGATCCGATGGGGGTCCCCGGCTTCGGGCCCCTGGGCTCTGATGTCGATGTCGAGGCGCTGCTCCGGCAGGTTATCGGCGAGCCGAAAAAAGCCGTCGCAACGATCGCTTCCGAGGGCGAAACGGTCCAGAATCCGGCCATTGTTACGGAGACAGAACCATCAGCTTATACGAAAGTCGAAGAATCCCCTTCCGAAGAAGCTGACGGACAGGTTGTTGCAGCAGTAAGTCTCTCAAAAAACGACGAAAATTTTGGCTCATCGCCTTGTCCCGCTTGTGATGGGGTCGAGACGGAGCCAAGACCCCGCCGCCACGGAGGGGCATTGCCTCCGTGACCCAACGCCGCAGGCCTTGCCTGCCCATAGGAATGGCCTATAATTTTTAAGACTAGTCCATTTTACTATGTCCTCGGGTTCGTCAGAAAACCCTGCGGGCAGGACAGATAAGCAAAAGGCGGGTTTACCGCTGATCGGAGAGCAATGAGGGACGCCGGTTTACAAACCGCGCTGCAGGCTGCGGGTGGAGCTTCCGCTCTCGCGCGCAAGCTTGGTGTGGCTCAGCCATCGATTTCCGGATGGTGTCGTGTTCCCGCCGAGCGTGTGGCAGCGGTCGAGGCCGCAACGGGCGTTGCCCGCCATGTCCTGCGCCCTGATCTCTACCCTTCCGAAGATGGGGTGTCGGTCCCCGTGGTGCTGGATCCGATCGACGAGGCTCGCGCTCAACTTTACCTGCTTTTCGCCAATCTCCTCCTGCGCGTTCCGGACGAGCGCATCCTGATCGGCCTGCGCCAGCTTGACGGGGATGACGGGGCGCTCGGTGAAGCATTGCGCGGGCTCGCCGCCCAGGCGGATGTCACCCGTGCTGAGGAGATCGCCCGCGAGCATTTCGACCTGTTCATCGGCGTGGGACGGGGCGAATTGCTGCCCTTCGCCTCCTATTATCAGACCGGCTTCCTCTATGAGCGTCCTCTGGTGCGCGTGCGCTCCGACATGCGCCGCCTCGGGCTGGAGCGTGGCGAGGAATTCCAGGAGCCGGAAGATCATCTCGGTTTCCTGATGGAGACCATGTCCGGCCTCATCGCCCGCCGCATTCCCTGCGAAGCGCGCGAGGAGAGGGCCTATTTCGAGCGCCATCTGAAGCCGTGGGTCGAGCGCTTCTTCGCCGATCTCGAGAAGATGGATGCGCAACCTTTCTACCGGGCCGTCGGACGGCTCGGGACAGTCTTCATGGCCATCGAGCGCGAGGCTTTCGCGCTTGATGGCGCAGAAACGCCGGATGCCGCCTGAGGCGGACCGCAATCGAGGGGAGAAGATCGCGATGACGAGCGACACGAAAAAAGTGCCCGACCGCCCGGATGAATCCCGCCGCACCTTCCTGCGGACAGGGCTCGTGGGTGCAACGGCAACCGCGATCGGCGCGGGCGCGATCGCAACGCCGGCTGCGGCCAGCGAGAGCGATTCCGAGAAGAAGAAGGCGCGGTATCAGGAAACCGCGCATGTGAAAAAATATTATCAGACCAACCGCTACTGAGGAAAACGCCATGCTCATCAAGCGCAAGGAAGGTCAGGCGCCGCGCGGCGCATTCCTCTCCTCCGTCAACGGCCTCGGTGCCGAGCGGCTGGATCGCCGTTCGTTCCTGCGGCGCTCCGGCCTTGCGGCCGGTGGTCTCGCGGCTCTCGGCTCCCTTTCCGTCGGCACGGTTCGTGAGGCTCGGGCGAAGATGCCCGTCCCCGGCAAACCGGTGGATGTGAAGACCAATATCTGCACCCATTGCTCGGTGGGCTGCACGGTGAAGGCCGAGGTGCAGGAAGGTGTCTGGGTCGGGCAGGAGCCGGCCTGGGACAGCCCCATCAACCGCGGCACGCATTGCGCCAAGGGTGCTGCGGTTCGCGAACTTGTGAAGGGCGAGCGCCGCCTGAAATATCCGATGAAGCTCGTCAACGGCGAGTGGCAGCGCATCTCCTGGCAGCAGGCCTTCGACGAGATTTCGAAGAAGATGCTGGAAATCCGCCAGGCTTCCGGCGCTGATTCGGTGTGGTTCCTCGGCTCGGCGAAGTTCTCGAATGAAGGGGCCTACCTGTTCCGCAAGTTCGCGGCCTTCTGGGGCACCAACAACGTCGATCACCAGGCCCGCATCTGCCACTCCACCACGGTGGCGGGCGTGGCGAACACCTGGGGCTATGGTGCGCAGACCAACTCCTACAACGATATCCGCAATGCCAAGACCATGATCATCATGGGCGGCAACCCGGCGGAAGCGCATCCGGTCTCGCTCCAGCACGTCCTCTCCGGCAAGGAGATCAACCGGGCGAATATGATCGTGATCGACCCGCGCATGACCCGCACGGCCGCCCACGCGACCGAGTATGTCCGCATGCGTCCGGGCACGGATATCCCGGTGATCTGGGGCATGCTGCACCACATCTTCAAGAATGGCTGGGAAGACAAGAAGTTCATCGAAAGCCGCGTCTACGGCATGGAGATGGTGAAGAAGGAATGCGAAAAGTGGACGCCGGCAGAAGTCGAGCGGGTCACCGGCATTCCCGGCGCCCAGCTTGAGAAGGTCGCGAAGACCTTCGCGCTCGAGAAGCCGGCGACCCTCATCTGGTGCATGGGCGCCACGCAGAAGACCGTCGGCACGGCCAATGTCCGCGCCTTCTGCACCTTGCTGCTTGCCACGGGTAACGTGGGTTCGGCCGGCACGGGTGCCAACATCTTCCGCGGCCACTGCAATGTGCAGGGCGCGACCGACCTCGGCCTCGATGTCACGACGCTCCCGCTCTATTATGGCCTCGATGCGGGTGCCTGGGGGCATTGGGCGCGCGTCTGGGAAACCCCGGTGGATTGGCTCCGTGGCCGCTTCGACACCATCAAGGCGGCGGATGGCAAGGATGTCTCCACCATGGAGATGCCGGGCATCACCTCGACGCGCTGGTTCGATGCGGTCACCCTGCCGAAGGAGCAGGTGGGCCAGAAGGACAATGTGAAGGGCATCGTGGTGTTCGGCCATGGCGGCAACACCGTCACCCGCATGCCGGAAATGACCAAGGGTCTCGAGAAGCTCGATCTCGTGGTGGTTGCCGACCCGCATCCAACCACCTTCGCGCATATCTCGAACCGCAAGAACGGTACTTATCTGCTGCCGATCTGCACCCAGTTCGAATGCTCGGGTTCGCGCACGGCTTCCAACCGCTCCATCCAGTGGGGCGAGAAGGTGGTCGATCCGATCTTCGAGAGCGCGAACGATTACTGGGTCATTCATCAACTCGCCCAGAAGCTTGGCTTCGCCGACCAGATGTTCAAGAACATCAAGATGGTGAAGGGCAAGTATGGCGAGGAGCCGGAGCCCGAATCCATCCTCCGCGAGATCAACCGCGGGGGCTGGTCAACCGGCTATTGCGGCCAGTCTCCGGAGCGGCTCAAGGCGCATATGAAGCACCAGGACAAGTTCGATCTTGTCACGCTGCGCGCGCCGAAGGATGCGCCGGAAGTGGGCGGTGACTTCTACGGCCTGCCCTGGCCGTGCTGGGGCACGCCGGAATACCGTCATCCGGGCACGCACATCCTCTACAACACCAATGTGCATGTGAAGGATGGCGGCGGCACCTTCCGCGCCCGTTTCGGCGTGGAATACGAGGAGCCGCAGGCCGATGGCTCCAAGAAGAAGATCAACCTGCTCTCGGAAGGTTCGTATTCCGAAGGCTCGGAGATCAAGGACGGCTATCCGCAATTCACCCTGGGCGTGCTGAAGCGCCTCGGCTGGGACAAGGATCTCACGGAGGCGGAACTCTCGGTCATCAACCGCATCGGCGGCAACAACCCGGATAACGTCTCTTGGGCGATCGACCTCTCGGGCGGTATCCAGCGCGTGGCCCTCGAGCATGGCTGTATCCCGTTCGGCAACGGCAAGGCCCGCGTGAACGCGTGGAACCTGCCGGACCCGATCCCCGTGCATCGGGAGCCGATCTACACGCCGCGCACCGATCTGGTGGCGCAGTACCCGACCAGGCCGGACTTCCGCCAGTTCCGCGTGCCGAATATCGGCTTCACGGTTCAGAAGGCGGCGGTGGACAAGGGGATCGCGAAGGAATTCCCGATCATCCTCTCCTCGGGGCGTCTCGTGGAATACGAGGGTGGCGGCGAAGAGACCCGCTCCAACCCGTGGCTCGCCGAACTGCAGCAGGACATGTTCGTCGAAATCAACCCCGCGGATGCGGCCGATCGTGGCATCCGCGATGGCGGCTGGGTCTGGGTCACCGGTGCCGAGAACAACTCCAAGGCCCGCATGAAGGCGCTCGTCACCGAGCGTGTGGGCAAGGGTGTCGCATGGATGCCGTTCCACTTCGGTGGGTGGTTCCAGGGCGAGGACCAGCGCGCGAAATACCCCAAGGGAACGGATCCCTATGTCTTGGGCGAAAGCGTGAACACCGTGACGACCTATGGCTATGATCCCGTCACCGGGATGCAGGAAACCAAGGTCACGCTCTGCCAGATCCGTGCGGCGTAAGGGAGGAGAGACACCATGGCTCGCATGAAATTTCTCTGCGACGCGGATCGCTGCATCGAATGCAACGCCTGCGTCACCGCCTGTAAGAACGAGCACGAGGTGCCCTGGGGCATCAACCGTCGCCGTGTCGTGACCATCAACGACGGCAAGCCCGGCGAGCGCTCGGTCTCGATGGCCTGCATGCATTGCACGGATGCGCCCTGTGCCTCCGTTTGTCCGGTGAGCTGCTTCTACACCACGGCGGATGCGGTGGTGCTGCACTCGAAGGACCTGTGCATCGGCTGCGGCTATTGCTTCTACGCCTGCCCGTTTGGCGCTCCGCAATATCCCAAGACCGGCAACTTCGGCTCGCGCGGCAAGATGGACAAGTGCACCTACTGCGCCGGCGGTCCGGAGGCGGATAATGCCTCGGCCGAACTCGATAAATATGGCCGTAACCGCCTCGCCGAGGGCAAGCTCCCGCTCTGCGCGGAGATGTGCTCGACCAAGGCCCTGCTGGCTGGTGATGGCGATATCATCGCTTCCATCTACAAGGAGCGTGTCGCAAAGCGCGGCTATGGTTCCGGTGCCTGGGGCTGGAAGGTCGCCTACAAGGAAACCATCGCCATCTGAGGCGATGCACGAGAAAGCGTGAGGCGGGGAATCCCGCCTCAACCCAACAATAAACCGAACATAAGGGGGCTTATCGTGTCGATGTCCTTCTCCCGTTTCCTTCGTGGTTGCCAGGTCAAATCCGGTTTTGGCGCGCTGCTTCTTGCGGCCTTCTTCATGGCTGCCCCTGTCGCGGCCCAGAGCGTCAACCCCACCGCGCAATCGGTGAAGGAAGAGCAGCTCATGCAGGCGCTGAAACCTGGCGAGCAGATTTCGGGCCGCATCTCCATCCCCGATCCGAAGGCTGCAGGCCTGATCCAGTCCGGCCGTGAATGGCGCGCCTTCAACCAGGAAACCCTGCATGCCTTGGGCACCTGGACTTTCCTCGGCATGGTCGCGCTGTTGATCGGGTTCTACCTGATGCGCGGCAAGATCCGCATCGATGCGGGGCCTTCGAACCAGCGTATCCTGCGCTTCAACATGGTCGAGCGCTTCGCTCACTGGCTTTCGGCTGTCAGCTTCATCATCCTCGCCATCACGGGCGCGAATGTCACCTTCGGCAAGCTGCTGCTGGCCCCGGTGATGGGCCCTGAGGCCTTCGCCGCCTGGGCGCAATACGCCAAGTACATCCACAATTATGTTGGCTTCGCCTTCATGGCAGGCGTGCTGCTGGTGTTCCTCGTCTGGGTGAAGGACAATCTTCCGAATGCGGTGGATCTTCGCTGGTTCGCGGCGGGCGGAGGGCTTCTCTCCAAGGGAAGCCACCCTCCGGCGAAGCGTTTCAATGGGGGCCAGAAGATCGTTTTCTGGTCGGTGGTGATTGGCGGCTTCCTGCTCTCGCTCTCGGGTTGGTATTTGCTGTTCCCCTATTCCACCACGCTGGCTGACGTGCAGTGGCACGCGACCATCCATGGTGTCACCGCCTATGTGATGATCGCGTTGATGCTGGCCCACGCCTATATCGGCTCGATCGGAATGGAAGGCGCCTTCGATGCCATGGGTTCCGGCGAGGTCGATCTCAACTGGGCCAAGGAGCATCATTCGCTCTGGGTCGAGGAAGAAATGAAGAAGGGCACGCTGCATCCGCATGCTGCCGGGCAGCCGGCCGAGTAACGGCCATGCTCTCGCCGGGAGCATTTTCAAGCGCAAGGGTTCCCGTTCGCAGCGGGAAAATGTAACCGAACCAAGAGATTGGGTTTGATCTGCCTCAGTCAGATTGGCAACCGCTGAAGACTTGAAAAGGGCGCGCCAGCGCCCTTTCTTGTTGGGGCAGCAAAGGGGGCGGCATTGCGGGTGATCGGATTGGCGGGGTGGAGCGGCGCAGGCAAGACGACGCTCGTTTCGAAACTCATCCCCACCCTCGTGCAGCGAGGGTATCGTGTCTCCACCGTGAAGCATGCCCATCACAGCCTGGAGATCGATCAGCCCGGCAAGGACAGCCACACCCATCGCGTGGTGGGGGCCACCGAGGTGCTGGTCTCATCCGCGAACCGCTTCGCCCTGATCCACGAATTGCGCGACGAGCCGGAATTCGCCCTGCGGCAATTGCTGGCGCGGCTCGGCCCGGCGGATCTCGTGCTGGTCGAAGGGTTCAAGCGCGAGACCCATCCGAAGATCGAGGTTTTCCGTGCCGCCAATGGCCGTGAGCCGCTGCATCCCGATGATCCGATGATCCGCGCCATCGCCACGGATGCGCCCTTCGCCGCTGTCCCCCTGCCGCAGGTGCATCTCGATGACATCGAGGCCATCGCCGATCTCGCCATCCGTTTCGCGGTGCCGCGCGAAGAACTGCTCGCCGGGAGCTGAGCGATGGCGCAACTCAGCCCGGATTCCTTTGCCTTCGGCGGCAGGCTGCGCCGCCTTGATGATGCGCTGGACGATCTTACGATCCGCCTTGCGGGCCTCGGCGAAACCGAAACCGTGCCGGTGATGCAGGCCATCGGCCGGGTGCTGGCGCATGAGGTGCGGAGCTCCTTTGCGATCCCGAATTTCGACAATTCCGCCGTCGATGGCTATGCGGTGCGCTTTGCCGATCTCGCAGCCTCGGGCGAGACGCGGCTGCCCGTCTCCTTGCGCATTCCCGCCGGAATGATTGGCGTCCCACCTCTGCCGCCCGGCACGGCCGGGCGCATCTTTACCGGCGCGATGATGCCTGCCGGGGCCGATACCGTGTTCATGCAGGAAGATGTGTGCACCGAGGGCGAAACGGTCCTCCTGCCGCATGGCCTGAAGCTGGGCTCCAACCGCCGTTTCGCCGGCGAGGATTTTGCGAAAGGCGCGGCCATCGTTTCGGCGGGCACGCGGTTGAAGCCGCAGCATCTTGCGGGCCTCGCGGCCGCTGGCCGGTCAGTGGTCACCGTGCGGCGACGACTGCGGGTCGCGATCTTCTCCACGGGCAACGAGATCCGCGAACCGGCGCCGGAGGCCCCCGAACCCGGCTGCCAATATGATGCGAACCGCGCGATGCTTGCGGGCTTGCTCGCGGCACGTGGCATGGAGATCATCGATCTGGGCATCCTGCCGGACGATCCCGGCATCATGGCGCGGGCCCTGAAGGACGCCGCGAAGGCCAACGATGCAATCCTCACCTCTGGTGGCGTCTCCACCGGTGAGGAAGACCATGTGAAGGCTGCGATCGAGGCGGCGGGGCGGCTGGATTTCTGGCGTCTCGCCATCAAACCCGGGCGGCCAATCGCCATGGGCACATTGGAAGGCACACCTTTTCTTGGCATGCCGGGCAACCCGGCTGCGGTGTTTGTCACATTTTTGCGCTTCGTCGGGCCTGTGCTCGACATGCTCGCCGGCGCGAAACCGCTGCGGCCCGCGCCCATCCCCGTACCCAGCGGCTTCGATTACCGCAAGAAGGCTGATCGGCGTGAATATCTCCGCGTCAGCCTCGCGGCCGAAGCGGGTGCGCGCATGATGGCGCACAGATTTCCGAAGGATGGCGCCGCTCTCATCTCATCGCTCATCGCGGCGGATGCCCTGGCGGAACTCGGCGAGGACATCACGGAAATCAAGGCGGGAGAGACGATTTCCGTCCTCCCGCTTGCATGCTTGCTCAGCTGAAATCAGCGATGGGGCGCTGGATGACCGCGCCGCGCGTGCACTCAGAGGCGGACACCCGTGGTCGTGAAGCTCTGCGACGCCGTCTTCTGGTAACTCGCATCAAGGATGAACGCGGCGCCAAAACCGATGGCGAGGATGACCGCGCAGGAAATCATGAAAGCCTTCATTCTGCCCTCCAGAAGTTCGGGCCGCTTCACGCGGCCTCGTTCGAATGCGACCAGCCTATAGGCCGACCCTTTCTTCCTTTCTAGGGCCTCGTGGCCCCGCCGACAAGCGCGGCCAATCGTTCCGCCTCGCTCAATTCATCGGGCGTGTTCACGTTGAAGAACGGATCGAACGGCTCCACCGGCCACTCCGCCGTTGCGCAGCCGAAACGGGCGGTGAAACGGTCGATCTTGCGCTCGCCGGCGGCCATGGCCGTGCGCAGTTCCTCGCGCAGGGAAACCGGCCAGAGCCCGATCACGGGATGCGTCCAGCCACCCGAACCGGCGCAGGCCAGCGGCACGCCCGCCGCCTGCCGCGCTTCCTCCAGCCTTTCGCCAAGATCATGCGGAATGAAGGGGCAATCGCCGGGCACGCTGAGCACGTCGCCGGCCATTCCCCGCGCCGCCGCCCAATCGAGCCCCGCGAGAATGCCCGCGAGTGGCCCGGGGAAATCGCTCGCCGCATCCGCCACAACCGGCAGGCCGAAGGGCGCAAAGCGGCTGGCATCGCCATTGGCGTTCAGCACCAGCACACGCCCATCCCGCGCCACGCGGGCGAGCACATGGCTGAGGATCGGCACGCCCCGGAGCACCTTCAGCGGCTTGTCGCCGCCGCCCATGCGTGTGGCGCGTCCGCCCGCGAGAATCACCACCGCGAGGCTCATTCAATCCTCCCCGCCTGCGCCCTTGCGGCGATGCTTCGCGCTCTCCTCGGGCACATAGGCGAGATCCTGATCATGGATGAGCCGATCCGCGCCGGAGAGCACGACGAAGCGCTTGCCCCGCGCGCGACCGATGAGCGTGAGCCCGGCCTTCCGCGCGAGTTCCACGCCCCAGGCGGTGAAGCCCGAGCGCGAGACCAGAGCCGGAATGCCCATGCGCACGGTCTTGATGACCATTTCGGAGGTAAGCCGACCTGTCGTGTAGAACAGCTTGTTTTCCGGGCTCATGCCGTGTCGGTGCATGTAGCCCGCGATCTTGTCCACGGCGTTGTGGCGGCCCACATCCTCCAGATAGATCAGCGGGCGATCCTCCTCCGCGAGTACGCAGCCATGGATGGCGCCGGCCTCGAGATAGAGCGAGGGGGTCTGGTTGATCTTGTGGGTGAGGGCATAGAGCCAGGAGGTGCGGATCTTCGTTTGCGGCAATTCCGCCTTCTCGATCACGTCCATCAGGTCGCCGAAGACCGTGCCCTGCGCGCAGCCCGAGGTCTGCACCCGCTTCTTCAGCTTTTCCTCGAAATTGGTCTCGCCCTCGGTGCGGACGACCACCACGCCGAGTTCCTCGTCGTAATCGACGCCGGTGATCTCATCCTCCGGCTTCAGCATGGCTTGGTTGAGGAGGTAGCCGATCGCGAGATATTCCGGGTGATCGCCGATCGTCATCATGGTGACGATCTCGCGCGAATTGAGGAAGAGCGTCAATGGACGTTCCACCGTCACGCGGGTTTCGATGGGCTCTCCGGCCTCGTTGAAGCCGGTGACCGGCACGGAAAGGCGCGGATCATCCGGGTCCGGGCGGAGCCGGTAATCGCTCAGGAAGTCATCGGGCATTGGCGAGCCATTCCTCTCGTCCGCCTGCGCAGCAAGGCCGCTGGCGGAACCTTGTCCTTGAATCGGGATCATAGGTCGGATCACGGCGAAAGCGAGGGCCTGCCTTTCCCTCCGCGCAATGCCTTTTTCCTTGCCAAACCCGGCCAAACTCGCGCATGGGAGGGTCTTGTCGACTGCTCTCTCAAGGGTTTGAAGTCCATGAGCGAATCCCTGATCCGAACCGATTGCCTCATCATCGGCGCGGGCCCCGTGGGCCTTTTTGCCGTGTTCGAACTCGGTCTGCTCGATATCAAGTGCCACCTCGTGGACATTCTCGGCAAGCCCGGCGGGCAATGCTCGGAGCTTTATCCCGAGAAGCCGATCTACGACATTCCCGGCTTCCCCATGGTCACCGGGCAGGGGCTGGTCGATAACCTCATGGCCCAGATCGCGCCCTTCGGCCCAACCTTCCATCACGGCGAGATGGTGAGCGAGGTGCATCGGCTCGGCACGCCGGAAGCACCACTCTTCCGCGTGAAGACCGATGCCGGCACCGAATTCGAGGCGAAGACCGTGGTGATCGCCGCGGGTGGGGGCTCCTTCCAGCCGAAGAAGCCGCCGATCGAGGGGATCGAGGCCTATGAAGGCGGTTCGGTGTTCTATGCCGTGCGCAAGATCGAACCATTCCGCGGCAAGCGCGTGCTGATCATCGGCGGCGGCGATTCCGCGCTCGACTGGACGCTGAACCTCCAGCCCGTCGCCGAGCGCGTGACGCTGCTGCATCGCCGAGACGATTTCCGCGCCGCCCCGCATTCCGTCGCGCAGATGCGTGAACTGGTGGCTTCGGGGAAGATGGATCTCGCGATCGGGCAGGTCACGCGCCTGGAGGGGACCGCGCCGGAACTCTCGGGTGCGTTGTGCAAGGCGGCGGATGGCAGCGAGTTCCGCGTGGCATGCAACCGCATGCTGCCCTTTTTCGGTCTCACGATGAAGCTCGGGCCCATCGCGGAATGGGGGCTGAACCTGCATGAGAATCTCATTCCGGTGGATACCGAGAAATTCGAGACGAGCGAGCCCGGCCTTTTCGCCATCGGCGACATCAACACCTATCCGGGCAAGCTGAAGCTCATCCTCTCCGGCTTCCATGAGGGAGCGCTGGCGGCGCAGAAGGTGCACCGTTACGTGTTCCCGGAAAAGCGGCTGGTGTTCCAATACACGACTTCATCCACCAGCCTTCAGCGCAAGCTGGGCGTGAAGGACGAGCCGGCCGCGCCCCCGTCAGCGTGAGGAATCGATCCTGGCGACGCGCGCGGTAATCACACGCGTGAGGATTTTGGTCGGCACGGACATGATCAGGTCGGGGCTGCCGGCCATGCACCAGACGCGCCCGAGATTTACGAGGGTCTCGTCCATGATGATCGGCAGTCGCTGGGTCAGCAAGAAGGGCGGCAGGCATTCAGGCGGAAAACCAGTGATGCGTTCAGTCGTTGCGGCGTCAACCCGCTCCAGCACCTCCCCGACGATCTGGGCCAGCGCACGTTCGCCCACATTCGTTGTGGCGGAAGCCAGCACCAGCATGGGCTTCTTCGTCGTCTTGCCGCGGAAGACAATGGCACGCAACAGCGCGCTGGGTTCTGTGCCGCAGGCTGCGGCAATGGTCTGGGGATCAACGGCCTCCGCCGGCAGACGTCTGAGGGAGTAGGGGATCCCGCCCCGCATGGCCGTGTCGATCACGCGACGAATAGCAACCGGAACCTCTTCGAGCTTGACTTCCGCAGCCGCGGATACCTGCGTTGCATCCATGCCCACGAAATTGTTCAAAGCCGCCTGAGTAAAGGTCATTCATGCAATCTCCCATCCCGCAGGCAGAGTGCACATCAATCGTTAATCCACCGTTTTCTACAGGGTCAGCAGCCCCACCCGGGATACGATCCGGCTGTCGAGAGCGATCCCTCGCCGTTCGACATGCACGGCCTGTTCGGAGCCCGGCACAATCCGCATCAGATTGTATTCCGCCAGATGCTGGACCGTGCCGGGAACGGCAGATGCCGATCCCACGCCCACAACCGGGATTTGTGCGCGAGGCCCGGCAATTCTCTGCACCGAGAAAGAGTGATTATGCCCGTGCAGCACCAGTTCGGCCCCATGCTTGTGGAGAACCTGTTCAAAGCGCCGGGCATCGGTGAGGCCACGCCCGAATTTCACCCCTCGCGTCACCGGAGGGTGGTGCAGCATCACAACCCGGAACAGATGCTGGCGGCCGGTTTCATCAAGCAGGCGCGCAAGCTTCTCGCCCTGCTTCTGCCCCATGGTTCCGGTGGCGAAGAAAGGCATTGTGGGCACCCCGGTATTCACGCCGATGAATGCGACATTCTGTCGCACCCGGAGATAGGGGAATCGCTCCTCCAGCGGCTTCTTCCTCGGCGATTCATCGCCATCGGAGCACATGAAGGGCGCGAAGACCTCATCCATCGCCGGCAGGGAGCCGCGCACATAGGCATCGTGATTGCCGGGTATGACGCTGACATCCGTTCCGCTGCCCAGGGTTTCAACCATGCGCGCCGCGACCGGAAATTCCGGAGGGTAGCCGACATTCACGAGGTCGCCCGTCAGCGCGACATGATCGGGCTTGTGCCGACGGATATCGGCGATGATCGCTTCAAGTACCGCCATGCTATGAATGGTGGCGCGGGCGCGGTGCCAGTTCAGCACGCCGGTAAGACGCTTGTTCGCCAAAGCCCGGAAAGGCATGGCGGGCAGAGGACCGATATGGGGATCGGAGAGATGAGCCAGCAGAAGGGTCACGGCGCGCCTGTCTCGCCCTCGGCCGAAGAGGCGGGGCGCTCCGGGTTCGTCTCTTATGATGTGGCGCATGCGTCAAGAGGCGAAACGCCGCCACTGCCCGCCCTCCGGCATCGCTTGACTTTCGCGCCATGGCGGTGGAAGCGCGGGGACATGACGGAACTCTCCCTCACGATCGAAGCCGCGAAGGCCAGCGACGAGCCGGCCATCGAGAAACTGCACCAGCGTGCCTTCGGCCCCGGTCGCTTCGCGCGCACGGCCTATCGCATCCGCGAGCAGGCAAATGCGGCGGAATCGCTCACTTTCGTGGCGCGTGTGGGTTCGCTGCTGGTGGGTTCGGTGCAGTTGACGCCGGTGCGGCTGGGCGAGGCGCGCGCCTTCATGCTCGGCCCGCTCACGGTGGAACCGGCCTTCGAGAAGCGCGGCATCGGCGCGGCGCTGCTGCAGCGCTGCGAGCAGGCGGCGCGGGCGATGCGCTCGGACGCGATCTTCCTCGTGGGGGATGAGCCCTATTACAGCCGCCACGGCTACAAGCGCGTGCCCATGGGCCGCGTGCGCTTGCCGGGTCCGGTCGATCCCGGCCGGCTGCTCGTCCTGCCGCTGACCGGGACCGGGGCGAGCCTCTCCGGCCCGCTGGTTGCCGCGCGCTGATCAGGCCGAACCGCGCGGCTGGCGGCGACGCCCTTCACCGAACCACATGGCGATGAGCGGCAGGAGCAGCAGCCCCAGCCCGAGGAAACCCAGGCCGAGTGGCGTGATGGTGATGCCGCGGAGAATCGAGGCGGTATTGGGCTTCAGGCCGATATAATCCGAGCCCGCGAAGCGGCTGCCGGAACGGATATCCACGATGCGCGGCACGGCGACCGTGCCATTCGCCGCGATCCGCCGCACCGAGCCGCCGGTCCATTCCGCCACGGGCTGAAGCATCTCGGTCGTGGAGATCACCTGCCGGAACTCGCGCGGGTTGGGCGGGCCGGCATTCGCGAAGGCGATGAGCCCGCCATTGGTGGCGCGATGCAGGCCGGCGCGGCGGATCGTCACCTCCGCCTGCCAGAGGCCTGGCTCGGTCTCGGCGAGCGAGATCGGCAGGGTTTCCCCGGCGGGATTCGTCAGTTCGACATCGCCCGGCGGGCCGCCGATGGTGCGGCGCTCGACCATGAGGCGATTGCCGCTGACCATGAGGCGCAAGGCCTCTTCTTCCAGCTCCGGCTCCTTCATCAGCCAATGCGAGAGGCGGCGCAGCACATCGAGATAGGGGCCGCCGCCCTGATAGCCGCGCGCCCAGAGCCAGACGTGATCGGACAGGAACAGCCCCACGCGACCCTTCCCCTCGCGCTTCAGCACGAGAAGCGGCAGGCCATCGGCGCCGGTCATCAGGCCCTGCCCGTCGCGCGGGCGGGCCGCGATCTGCCGGAACCAGGGCGACCAGCGCGCGGCCTTCACGGCAATCGGCCCGGTGCCTTCATTCGCGCCGTCAAGCTTGCGCGTCACCGGATGCTTCTGGCCGAGATCGGTGACTTCCGCGCGATAGGGCCGCTCGATGATCGATCCCGTGGGCTCGGCCGGCATGATGTCCTTCAGCGGCGTGGTGAGAAGCCCGTTGCGCGCCACGAATTCCGGCCCCACCGCGAAGAGCATTGCCCCGCCATCACGCACATAGCGCACCATGTTCTCGAAATAGAGCGTGGGGAGAAAGGTCTGGTTCGAGTAGCGGTCGAAGATGATGAGATCGAATTCCTTGATCTTCTGCACGAAGAGTTCGCGCGTGGGGAAGGCGATCAGCGACAGTTCGTTGGTGGGCGTGCCGTCCTGTTTCTCCGGTGGGCGCAGAATGGTGAAATGCACGAGATCGACATTGGGGTCGGCCTTGAGCAGGTTGCGCCAGGTGCGCTCGCCATTATGGGGCTCGCCGGAAACCAGCAGCACGCGCAATTTCTCGCGCACGCCCTCGATGGGGATGGCGAGGATGTTGTTGAGGCCGGTGAGTTCGCCCGGCGCGGTTTCGATGCCGACCTCGAAAAGGTTCAGCCCCGCGCGATCGAGCTTGAGGGGGACGCGGAAGGGCACGCCGGGCACCACGGGGCGGGCGGGCAGCGTCTCGCCATTCTGGCGCAAGGTGAGGCGAAGCGGCGCGGCGCTTTCCCCTTGGACTTCCACCCGAATGATGGCCGTGATCTCCTTGCCGACGAGGCCGAAGCGCGGCGCCTCCACCAGTTCGATGCGGCGATCGAATTCATTCGCGCGGCCTGTGATCAGCCCGTGGAAGGGCGCGGAGAAGCCGAGGCGCGCGCGCTCGTCCGGCACATCATGCACCACGCCATCGGTGATGGCGATCACGCCCGCGAGGCGATCCCGCGGCACGTCACGCGTTGTGGCGGAGAGCGTTTCGAACAGGCGCGTGCCATCCGAAGAGCCCTCACGCTCGAAAACATCCACCATGCGGATTTCGGTATTGGGCCGACGCTTCAGTGCTTCGGTGACCTCGCGGAGCGTCTCCTCCGTCTCGGCGGGCCGCGTCGCGAGGTTCTGCGAGCCGGAACGATCCACCACCACCGCGACGATATCGTTCAGCGGGTCGCGCTTCTCGTTCACGAGGCGAGGATCGGCAAGGCCGAGACAGATGAGAAGCGTCGCGGCCAATCGCAGCCAGGCGCCGCGCTTGCCGCGGAATACCAGCACAAGGCAGACGCCCAGTGCCAGCACGGCAAAGCCGATCAGCACCGGCCAGGGCAGGAAGGGCGCGAAATCGAGGCTCAGCCGGTCGGCATTCATTGCCCCAGCCTTTCAAGGAGCGCCGGCACATGCACCTGATCGGCCTTGTAGTTGCCGGTCATCACATACATCACGATGTTCACGCCGGTGCGCAGCGCGAATTCGCGCTGCCGCGGCTCGCCCGGCACGAGCGGGAAGAGCGGCTGCCCGAGCCGATCCACCGCCCAGGCCGCGGCGAGATCATTGCTCGTGATGATCAGTGGCGACACGCGATCGCCCGCGCGGGCCGGCACCTTCGTATCGCGCGGGCCGGAAATCGCCTCCACCCAGGTATCCCCCGCGACATAGCGGCCGACCATGCGGTCGAGCAGGTAGAAGGTCTTCGTCAGCACATGATCCGCCGGCACCGGCTCCAGCGCTGGAATATCGAGCGAGGCGAGCATCCGGCGCAGCGCGCGCGTCTCGGCCGTGGGCTGGCCGCCGGAGCGCTGGGCGAAGGCATCGCGCGTGTCGAACACCACCGTGCCGCCATTCTTCATGTAGGCATCGATGGCGCGGATTGCGGCTTCCGGCGGGCGCGGCTGGTCCGGCAGCACGGGCCAGTAGATCATCGGGAAGAAGACGAGTTCGTCCTTCTCCGGGTTGATGCCGACCGGCTCGTCGAGGCTGATGGCCGTGCGCTGCTGGAGGATCTGACCCAGGCCGATCAATCCCTGCCGGCTGGCCTCGTCCACGGATGCATTGCCGGTGATGACGAAGGCGATGCGCGGGCGGAGAGCCGAGCGCATCTCTTCCGGCGTGGTGGTGATGGGTGGCGGCTGCGCCGGGTTCTGGTTCGCCGGCGGGGCGGCACCCTGCGCTTCCGCGCGTTGCGGCAGCATGGCCACAGCGCCGAGACCTGCGGCCAGCAGGGCAGCCGCTGTCGCCGCGCGGAAGCCGCGACGCAGGCCACCGGTCGAGATCCAGAGAACAGCGAGGGCATCGGCGAGGATCAACAGGGCCGCAAGCGCCATGAACCACGGACGCAGATCAACCGAAGCGGCACCCGCCAGGCCCTGCACCGCGTGGCCCTGCCAGTCGATGCCGCGCAAGCCGTCATTCGTGCTCACGGCATTCACGGCCACGCTCGCCTCCGGCGGACCATAGAAGCCCGGCGGATTCTCGCGCGTGGCGCTGCCGGTGCGGCCCGGATCAAGCGGACGCGCGGTGGCGGGCGGTGCGGAAAGGGTTCCGAAACCATCGAGCGTGAGCCGCGCCGGCAGAAGCTCGCCGGCGGAGAACTGGCCCGGGCCGGCATTGGCATGGCTGGCGGCGAGTTGCAGGCAACGGCGGAGCATGTCGACGAAGATGCCCGAAAGCGGCAGATTCGACCAGCTTGTATCGGCCGTGACATGGAACAGGATGATCTGCCCCTTGCCGCGCGCGGCGGCCGAGACAAGCGGCGTGCCATCCTCCAGCACGGCCCAGCTCGCGCGTGTCAGGGTGGAATCCGGTTCTGCCAGCACCTGCCGCTCCACGCGAATCTCCTCGCGGATGGGAATGCCGTAGAAGGGCGAGCCCTCCGGGAAGGCACCGAGCTTCTGCGGCCTGTCCCATGAGAGCGCGCCGCCGAGGATGCGCCCGCCGCGACGCAGGCGCACCGGCAGGAGTTCGTCGCTCGCTGCCGCGAGGCCAGGGCCGGCAAAGCGGATCAGCGTGCCGCCATTCTCCACAAAGCGGCTCACCGTTTCCGCCGTGCTGCCCGAGAGCGTGCCGATATCGACGAGCACGAGAAGATCAGGCCGCTCTTCCAGCGCGCGCTCGATCGGGTCGGGGGTGCCACGCGCGGGCTCGCGCAGTTCGGAAAAGGGTTGCAGCGCGCGCGTGACGAAGAAACGACCGGAGACCAGCGGCTGGGCGGTGTCGGTCGTCTCGCCCGTGATGATGGCCACGCGCCGGCGGCGGCTGGAGCCATCCACAAGCGCCACGGCCCCGGCATGGCGTGCTTCGGCCACTTCCAGCCGCGAGACGGCGTTCAGCAATTCGAGCGGCAGGGCAAGGCGGGCCTTGGCCTCCGCGCCGCCCGCCTCGAAGGCGAAGGTCACATCACCCAGCGGACGGCCCCGGTCATCGCTGGCCCGAAGCAGGCCCGCTTCCGCCCCACCCCGACCGCCGACTCGCAGAAGCGCGACATCAAGCCCTTCGGCGGAAGCGGAGACGCCGGCAATCGCCACCGGGCTCTTGTCGAGCGGGGAAAGGATGTTCACACGATTGCCATAGCCCGAAAGGAAAGCGGTGAGCCGCGCCTGTTCCGCTTGTGTCGTCACACCGTCGGACACCCAGATTGCGCCGGCCTGCGGATCGGCATCCAGCAGCCGTTCGGCGGCGGTCAGCATCGCCTCGCGATCGGGACGGAAGGATTTCGGCGAAAGGCCCATCACCTTGGTGAGCGCGGTGCGTGCCGCTTCCGGAATGGCCTCGGGGCGATCATCGCTGGCGGTCAGCAGCACGATGGCGCGCGAGGGCTCGACCGCGAGGATCGCGGAAACACGGTCGATGCGGGTCTTCCAGTCGCCTGCGGCGGCCCAGCCGTCATCGATCATCAGAACCAGCGGCCCCGAGCCGCCCGGCAAGGCCGTCGCGTCGGGCTGCCAGCGCGGGCCAGCCACCGCGAGAATGACGGCCGCAGCAAGCGCGAGGCGCATCAGCAACAGCCAGAGCGGCGTGCGCGCGGGCTCGCGCTCGCGCCCCAGCAGATCCTTCACCAGCGGCAGGGTGGGAAGCGGCATGCGCTTCGGCGGCGGCGGGGTCAGCCGCAACAGCCAGTAAAGCGCGGGCAGCGCCACCAGCGCGATCAGAGCGAAAGGCGCGGCGAAGGCCAGGGCGCTCATGGTCTCGCCTCCTCGACATCGCCTTCGGGGAGGCGCGGCAGGACCGGAACCTGGCCACCGATCAGCGCGGCGAGCATCAGCAGAACCTCCGCCGGTGGGCGGTCGGTCACATGATGCAGGAAGCTGAAGCCGTGGCGCGTGGCGATGCGGCGGATTTCGGCCCGGTGAGCCAGAATGCGCTCGCGATAAAGCTCGGCAACCTCGCCGGCATCGCCAACGCGCCAGAGATCGGGCGCTTCAAGCCCCTCGAACTCCACCTCGCCCATGAAGGGAAACTCCTCCTCCACCGGGTCGCGGACCATCAGAACCGTACCACGCACGCCCTTGGCGGCCAGCGCCTGCAGCTTGGCCGAGAAATCCTCGGCGGGGAGGATGAAATCTCCGATCAGCACCAGCCGATCCTGCCGGCGCAGCGGAATATCCGGCGGGAATCCACCTGTATCGGTTTCGAGGGCCTGGGCGCGCAGCAGCGCCTCGGCCAGGCGCGGGATGATCTGCCGCGAGGCCATCGGGTTGGTGCGCCCGAGAAGAGCCACCCGCTCGCCGGCATGCACAAGCATGTCGGCCAGCGCAAGGCCCAGAACGATGGCGCGGTCGCGCTTCGGTTTCTGCGCCAGCGACGAGACAAAATGCATCGAGGGCGAGAGATCGAACCAGATCGAATAGGACGAGGCGCTCTCCCATTCGCGCTCCCGCACATAGAGCCGGTCGTCGCGGGCGGAACGCCGCCAGTCGATGCGATGCGCGGCCTCGCCGGGCACGAAAGCGCGAAACTCCCAGAATTCCTCGCCGGGGCCCGGGCGACGACGCCCATGGATGCCCATGGCGAGTTGTGCCGCAACCTGCCGCGCCTCCACCGTGAGATGTTCGAGCACGCTCGACAGCGCCGCCGCCTCGCGCTGCAGGCCCGAGGGCAGGCTCTTGCCGTAGCGGGGAAGGGCGCGCGCAAGATCCGCCATCAGCGATACTTCGCCGTCAGGCCGGCAATGATGTTCCCGAGGGTTTCGCCTTCCGCACGGGCCGCGAAGGAGAGCGCCATGCGGTGTTTCAGCACGGGCTCGGCAAGCGCGATCACGTCTTCCATGGAAGGCGAGAGCCGGCCATCGATGAGGGCGCGGGCGCGGGCGGCGAGCATCAGGGCCTGCGAGGCGCGCGGACCCGGACCCCAGACGAGCTTCTCGGCCAGCGGCGTACCCGGCGCGGGACGGGCCGAGCGCACGAGATCGAGGATCGCATCGACGATCTGTTCGCCCACCGGCAGGCGGCGCACCAGGCGCTGCGCGGCGACGAGGCCCTCGGCGGAGAACACGGCCAGCGGCTCGGCATGCTCCGCGCCGGTGGTTTCGATCAGCATGCGGCGTTCTGCCGTGCGGTCGGGATAGTTCACGTCGATCTGCAGCAGGAAGCGGTCGAGCTGCGCCTCGGGAAGCGGGTAGGTGCCTTCCTGCTCGATCGGGTTCTGGGTCGCGAGCACATGAAAGGGGCGGGGCAGGTCATGCCTCTGGCCGGCAATCGTCACGAAGCCCTCCTGCATCGCCTGCAGAAGCGCGGATTGCGTGCGGGGCGAGGCCCGGTTGATTTCGTCTGCCATCAGGAGTTCCGCGAAGACCGGACCCTTGATGAAGCGGAAGGCGCGCTTGCCGGGGGTGGGCTCCTCGAGGATTTCCGTGCCGAGAATGTCCGACGGCATCAGATCCGGCGTGAACTGCACGCGGCGGGCATCGAGCCCCAGAACCTTGCCGAGCGTTTCAACAAGCTTGGTCTTCGCAAGGCCCGGCACGCCGACGAGCAGCGCATGGCCGCCGGCGAGCAGCGTGACGAGGGTTTCCTCGATCACCGTTTCCTGGCCGAAGATCACCTTCCCGATCTCGCCGCGCGCCTTCTTGAGGCTCTGGCCGGCCTCCTCGGCGAGGCGGACGAAGGAGGTCGCGAAATCCTTGGGTTCATGGGCCTGCATTTCGCTCTCCTCCTGATGGGTCCGAGGTCTTAAAATTCCGAGACCTTGCAATTCCGAGATCTTGCAATCTGGAACGCAAGCCCTTTCTCGGCAATGCGGCAGCGCGGGTGCGGAAGCCGAATCCCCATCACAATTCCGGCAACCCGCAAACCTGTCTGATCAACTCCAGTCGAACGTCCGATCATGGCGAGGCTGTGGCGGGTCTTTGCGTTTCGGCCTTCTGCGCCTAAATCAAGAAGGAAGGAATGGTCGAAGCCAATGGCTGCACCCAAGAGATCGCCGGAATGAGCCTGCCTGCGCTGCCGCCGCATTTTCTGGAATTCGCCGAGGCCAATGCCGGGCGGAAATCACCGCCCGTGGAGAAATGGAACCCCGCCTATTGCGGCGAAATCGACATGCGCATCGCGGCGGATGGCCGCTGGTTCTACCAGGGCGGCCCCATCAACCGGCTGCCCCTGGTGAAGCTCTTCGCCTCCATCCTGCGGAAAGATGCCGGGCGTCATGTGCTGGTGACGCCCGTGGAGCGCGTGGGCATCCGGGTGGATGATGCGCCCTTCATCGCAGTGGAGATGGAAGAGAGCAGGACCCCCGAAGGCCCGGCTCTCGTCTTCCGCACCAATCTCGACGAGATCGTGGTGGCGGGCGCGAAACATCCCATGTGCCTCACGCTGGCGGCCGATGGTGGCTTCAAGCCTTATATCCGGGTGCGCGGCGATCTCTGGGCGCTGGCAACGCGCAGGATCGCGCAGGAGCTTGCGGAACGTCTGGAGGAAACCGACAAGGGATTTGTGCTCCGCTCCGCCGGGGTTGATTTTGCATTACCGCCGGAAAACGCACCATCCGGGCCTGGCCCCGCCAAGGATCGCCATGGTTGATTTCGCGCTCGATGATTCCTTCACCGCGCCGTTGCCGCCCGAATTGCGGGAGGTCGAGCCGTTTTGCCTCCGCGCCCGGTCCAGGCTCTTTCCCGGTCCGCTGGATCCTGCTCAGGATTGGGAGCAGTTCGGCTGTCACAAGATCGCGGGCTTTCCGCCCGAGCCGGAATTCCTGGCGAAGGCCAGCCCGGCGGCGGTGCTGGTGCCCGTGGTGCGGCGCGAGCATGGCCTCTCGATCGTGCTGACGGAACGGGCGGCGCATCTCTCCACCCATGCCGGGCAGGTGGCCTTTCCCGGCGGGCGCGTCGAGCCCGGCGAGAATGCCGCCCAGGCCGCCTTGCGCGAGGCGCAGGAGGAAATCGGTCTTGCGCCCTCGCATGTGGAGCCGCTGGGCTATCTGCCGCCCTATTTCTCCGGTACGGGTTATCGCGTGCAGCCGCTCGTGGCCGTGCTCGGGCCGGGCACGGAATTCACCGCGAATGCGAATGAGGTGGCGCGGCTTTTCGAGGTGCCGCTCGCCCATGCGCTCGACACGCGGCGCTACCGGCGCGGCGAGATATTCTGGCGTGGACAGGAGCGAAGCTTCTTCATCCTCGATTACCCCGATGCCTATATCTGGGGTGTGACAGCGGGAATCATGCGCAGTTTCGCGGATCGTTTCTGACAACCGGGTGAGGGTATGGCTCGCATTCTTTTCGAGATCGGCGGATTTTTCTTCATGCCATTTCTGGCCTATGCCGCGTTTCTCATGTGGCAGGGGCGAAATCCGCAGGCAGCGAAACAGATATTCGAGCGCAAGGCGCTGCTGATTCAGACGCTGATCGGCCTCGTGCTGATGGCGCTCGTGGTGCTGTTTATCGGTTTCACCGATGAAGTTCATCAGGGGGCCTATCGCCCGGCGGTCTTCAAGGATGGCAAGCTCGTGCCGGGGACCATCGAGTGATGCCGGAAGCCGTCTCGGCGCGCCTTCAGGGGCTTCTCGCCGAGCCGGGTGCGGCAGCGATCCTCTCGGCTTTTTCGGAAGCCGGGGAAGAGGCGCGCATCATCGGCGGGGCCGTGCGCAACGCGCTGCTTGGCACGGATTTCGCCGATCTCGACATCGCGACCACCGCGCTTCCCCGGCGCACCACCGAGATCGCCGAGGGAAAGGGCTGGAAGGCCGTGCCGACGGGAATCGCGCATGGAACGATCACGATCGTCATTTCCGGCAAGCCTTACGAGGTGACGACCCTCCGCGAGGATGTCGCCACCGATGGCCGCCGTGCCGAGGTGCGGTTCGGCCGCGATTTCCGCATGGATGCAGCGCGGCGCGATTTCACCATCAACGCCATGGCCGTATCGGCCGATGGACGATTGCATGATTTCTTCGATGGTCTCGTCGATCTCGAAAGCCGTCGCGTGCGCTTCATCGGCGATCCCGGGCAGCGCCTGAGGGAGGACTACCTCCGCGCCCTGCGCTTCCTGCGCTTTTCCGCGAGCTATGCCGAGGGGCCGCTCGATCCGCCTGGTCTTGAAGCCTGTGCCCGGCATCGCGAGGGCTTTGCGCGGCTCTCCCGAGAGCGTATCCGCACCGAGGTTCTGAAGCTGATCGTCGCGCCGCGCGCGCTTGCGGTGATGCGGGAAGCGGATGCGCTGGGGCTTCTCACGGATCTCGTGGGCCTCAAGCCGGATTTGCAGCGTTTCGCGCAGGTCGCAGCGCGCGAGAAGACGCCGGATGCGGTGACGCGCCTTTTCGCGCTCTATGGCGATCAGGCGAAGCCTGCGCGGGAGGCCCTGCGTCTCTCCAACCGCGAATTCGCGCTGATGCAAGCATTGGGCGGTGCACTGCAGATGCTCGAAGCGGGCGCCGCGCCGGAACTCGTGGCCTATCGCTTCCGGGAAGCGCTCTCGCGCCTGCCCGCCCTCTGGCCTGCGATCGCCGATTGGCCGGAGCCGCCGGTCTTCCACCTCAAGGGCGAGGACCTCCTGAAGGCGGGCCTGCCTGCGGGGCCGAGGATCGGCAAGGCGCTCAAGGCCATCGAGGCGCGCTGGATCGCCGCCGGCTTTCCCGCTTCGCGCGATGATCAGCTCGCGCTGATGCAGGCGGAACGCGCGGGTTAGGGCCACCTCACGCGGGGCGGCATGGAAGACAGGATCGATTCGATGTTCCCGCCGGTCTTCAGGCCAAACAGGGTCCCGCGATCCCAGAGCAGGTTGAATTCCACATAGCGTCCGCGCTGCACCTCCTGCTGGAAGCGCTGCTCCTCGCTCCAGGGCTTGTCGATATTGCCGCGGAGGATGGCGAGATAGGTCGAGAGGAAGGCTTCCCCCACGCCGCGCGTGAAGGCGAAATCAGCCTCCCATTCCTCCGAGAGGTAATCGTAGAAGATGCCGCCGATGCCGCGCGGCTCGTCACGATGCTTCAGGTGAAAGTACTCGTCGCACCACGTCTTGTAGCGTGCATGATCGCGGCCGTGGGCCAGGCAGGCCGCACGCATCCCCTCGTGGAAGGCAACCGAATCCGGGTCCTGCTGCACGCGGCGTGCCGCGAGCACGGGCGTAAGATCCGCGCCACCGCCGAACCAGGCTTTCGAAGTCACGACAAAGCGGGTGTTCATGTGAACGGTCGGCGCATTCGGGTTCCAGGGATGCGCGATGAGCGATATGCCGCAGGCGGAAAAGCGCGGATCGGTATCCGCTCCGGGGATCTGGCTGGCGAATTCAGGCGCGAATTGCCCGTGGACATGGCTGAAATGCACGCCGCATTTCTCGAAGACGCGGCCCCGCAACATGCCCATGCGGCCGCCGCCGCCAGGCGAGCCATCGTGGTTCTTCCGCTCCCAGGGCTTGAATTCCGGCTGTCCCGGCCCGCCGGCCTCGTCGAAAAACGGGCCTTTCGCCTCCGCCTCCACGGTCGCGAAGGCCGCAAGGATTTTCTGCTGCAGGCTGCCGAACCATTCGGCGGCGCGGCCGATGCGCGCTTGCGTTTCGGGCTGGTCAAGAAGAGCGTTCATGCGGAACTTTCAGGCGAACAATGTCAAGGCGATGGAACGTCAAGACCTCCAGTTGTCGCCATTGGCGGGAAGAGGTCAAGCTGCCGCATGGCTTCGGCGACCAGAATGCCGCCGGCCACCGCCACGTTCAGCGAGCGCAGCCCCGGCCGCAGCGGGATCGCCAGCCGCGCATCGGCCGCTTCATGAACATGGTCGGGCACGCCCGCGCTCTCGCGGCCGAGCAGGAGGATGTCACCGGGAGAGAACCGGAAATGGTGATGCGCGACATCGGCTCTCGTGGTCGCGAGCACCAGTCGATGGCCGCGCGCTCGCCGCCACTCCTCGAAATGACGGAAGGAGAGATGCCGTTCGAGCCGGAGGGCATGAAGGTAGTCGAGCCCCGCGCGCCTCAGGTTGCGGTCGCTCGCGTCAAATCCGGCCGGTTCGATCAGGTCCAAGGGCAGGCCGAGGCAAGCGCAGAGGCGCATCAGCGTGCCGGCATTCTGGGGAATGTCGGGTTCGTAGAGCGCGAGCCGCAGCGGAGCCTGCGGTTCGGAGGCGGATGGAGGGCAAAGGGGGAGGATATCGACCATGGTCTAGCCCGCAAAGCATGGGGTTGGGGTATGGACAAGTGGCTTGCGGAGTGCCATGGAGCCACGGACTTTTGAACCGTTCCGATCGGAAGGCTCCATCAGGGGTGCCAGGATCGTGCTTTCGGCTTTTTGGCGACTTCTGGTCGCATTGAAAACCGGGCGCACGCGTCATTTGTCAGGGATCAATTTCCACAATCCCGGACAATGTTCAGCGTGAAAAACGGCTGTGGGATATCGCAAGGCGAGCCGGTGACAAGGGCGCGCCCCGCGAGAAGGAAGGATGAAGGACGTGGCTGACAACACGATGAAGTCTCCCGGCGCGAGCGACCCGAATCGCCGTGATTTTCTTCTTCTGGCGACCGGTGCCGCTGGCGCCGTGGCCGTGGGTGGTATCGCCTGGCCGCTGATCTCGCAGATGAATCCTGATGCTTCCACCGTTGCGGCCGGTGCCCCGGTCGAGGTGGATCTCGCGCCGATCGGCGAGGGCAAGGCCATCACCTTGAAATGGCGCGGCAAGCCGATTTTCGTGCGGCACCGCACCGCGCAGGAAATCGCGGAAGCCAGGAAGGATGACAACGCCGCCCTGCCGGACAGGCAGGCCGATGCCGAGCGCGTCCGCGCCTTCGACGGCAAGCCGCAGGATCAGTGGATCGTCGTCTACGGCAACTGCACGCATCTGGGCTGCGTGCCGATCGGGTTCTCGGGCGAGTATAATGGCTGGTATTGCCCGTGCCATGGCTCGCATTACGACAATTCGGGCCGCATCCGCAGAGGTCCGGCACCGCGCAACCTCGACATTCCGGAATTCGCCTTCCTGTCGGCGTCCAAGATCCGCATCGGCTGAACGAACAAGGGTGAGTGTCAATCATGGGTGAGCATCATTCCACCTACGTGCCGAAGACCGGCATTGAACGCTGGGTCGACGCGCGACTGCCGATCGTGCGACTCATGCACGATTCCGCGGTTTCCTACCCGGTTCCGCGCAACCTGAACTATTTCTGGACCTTCGGCGGCATCCTGATGTTCATGCTGGTGTCGCAGATCGTCACCGGCATCGTGCTGGCGATGCACTATACGCCGCATGTGGACTACGCCTTCCAGTCGGTCGAGCACATCATGCGAGACGTGAACTATGGCTGGCTGATGCGCTATGCGCATTCCAATGGCGCCTCCATGTTCTTCGTCGCGGTTTACATCCATATCTTTCGCGGCATGTATTACGGCTCCTACAAGGCGCCGCGCGAGCTGCTCTGGATCCTCGGCGTGGTGATCTTCCTCCTCATGATGGCGACCGCCTTCATGGGTTACGTGCTGCCATGGGGCCAGATGTCCTTCTGGGGCGCGACCGTCATCACGAACCTGTTCTCGGCCATTCCGATCGTGGGCGAGTCGATCGTGACCTGGCTGTGGGGCGGCTACTCGGTCGACAACCCGACGCTGAACCGCTTCTTCGCGCTGCATTATCTCCTGCCGTTCATGATTTTCGGCGTGGTGATCCTGCATGTCTGGGCGCTGCATCATGTGGGCCAGAACAACCCGTCGGGCGTGGAAGTGAAGAACTACGCGAAGGACACCGTGCCCTTCACCCCCTATGCCACCGTGAAGGACCTCTTCGCGATGGTCTGCTTCCTGATGGTCTTCGCCTGGTTCGTGTTCTTCCACCCGAACTTCCTTGGCCATGCCGATAACTACATCCCGGCTGATCCGCTGAAGACCCCGGCTCATATCGTGCCCGAATGGTATTTCCTGCCCTTCTACGGCATCCTGCGTGCGGTTCCCGACAAGCTCGGCGGCGTGCTCGCCATGTTTGCCTCCATCGCGCTGCTGGCTTTCCTGCCTTGGCTCGATACCTCGAAGGTGAAGTCGGGTGCCTATCGGCCTGCCTTCAAGATCTTCTTCTGGGTCTTCGTGGTGGTCTGCCTGTTCCTTGGCTATGCCGGTTCGCAACCGACGGACAAGGCCGTGCTGACGCTTGGTGGCCGCGTGGTGCTGGACATGGTCGGCTTCGGCCAGATCCTGACCATCTACTACTTCGCGCATTTCCTGGTGATCCTGCCGCTGCTGGGGCTTTTCGAGAAGCCGCTGCTTCTGCCGGCTTCCATCGCGGATTCGGTCCTGGCCTCCACCGGCCATGGCCACCCCGCGGGCGCGCACGCCTCGCCCGAAAAGTAAGCGTGGCAGGCCAGAAGGATTGAACCGATGACAATCGCCTCCCGTATCCTCGCCGCTGCCATCGTCGCGGGTTCCAGCCTGGCTCTCGCGGGCCCGACCCTCGCGGCTGGTGGTGCCGAGAAGCCTCCGCGCCAGACCTGGTCGTTCTATGGTCCGTTCGGCACCTTCGACAAGGCGCAACTGCAGCGCGGCTTCAAGGTCTATCGTGAGGTCTGCGCGGCCTGCCATGGCCTCTCGAAGCTCTCCTTCCGCAACCTCTCCGAGCCGGGTGGCCCCGGCTTCACGGAAGGCCAGGTGAAGGCGCTTGCCGCCGAGTACAAGGTGAAGGATGGTCCCAACGAGCAGGGCGAGATGTTCGAGCGGCCCGGGCGGCCGTCGGATCGCTTCCCGAGCCCGTTCCCGAACGATGAGGCCGCGAAGGCAGCGAATAACGGCGCCGTGCCGCCCGATTTCTCGGTGATCGCCAAGGCGCGTTCCTATGAGCGCGGCTTTCCGATCTATATCTTTGATATCTTCACCCAGTATCAGCAGCAGGGTGTGGATTACCTCACCGCGCTCCTGCTCGGCTACGAGCCGCCGCCTCCCGGCGTGAAGGTGGAAGACGGCCTGCATTGGAACCGTTACTTCCCGGGCAACAAGATTGCGATGGCCAATCCGCTCGCTGCCGTCTTCGACGATGCCGGAAAGCCGCATGATCCGAATTTCTATTCGGATGGCACGCCGGTCACCAAGCTGCAGGTCGCGAAGGACTTGTCGGCCTTCCTGATGTGGGCGGCAGAGCCCAAGATGGAAGAGCGCAAGCGCACGGGCGTGAAGGTCATGCTCTGGCTTGTGCTTCTTGCAGGCCTGCTCTTCATGCTGAAGAAGCGCATCTGGTCGCGTCTCGATGACGCGCCCGCCAAGGCGCATTGATCGCGCGCCCGGATTCGGCAAGGAATCAGGGGGCTTCGGCCCCCTTTTTCGTGGGGCTGCGGCGTATCAAGGGGGGTGGGGCATGAAGAAGGCAGGCAGGGGCGTGGATCAAGCCGATCTTCGCGAGGCCATTCGTACGATCCGTGATTATCCGAAACCAGGCATCTCCTTCCGCGATATTTCCACGCTTCTAGGCAATCCGCGCGCGTTCCGCCGGGCGGTGGATGAACTCGTGCATCCCTATGCCGGTGCGGGCATCTCGAAGGTCGCAGGGATCGAGGCGCGCGGCTTCATCCTTGGCGGCGCCATCGCGCACCAGCTCTCCTGCGGCTTCGTGCCCATCCGCAAGAAGGGCAAGCTGCCGCACGCGACCGTTTCGATATCCTACAGCCTGGAATACGGCACCGACACGATGGAAATGCATGTCGACGCCGTTGCGAAGGGCGAGCGGGTGATCCTCGTGGATGATCTCATCGCGACCGGCGGCACCGCGAGCGCTGCCGTGCAACTGCTGCAGAAGCTCGGGGCGGAGGTGGTCGCGGCCTGTTTCGTGATCGACCTGCCGGAACTCGGCGGCGCGGATAGAATCCGCGCGCTGGGTGTGCCCGTGCGCACGTTAATCGGCTTCGAGGGGCACTGACCCTGGTGCAACACGGCATCCAGCCGCGGGATCATGCCAGCTTCATGCTTCGGCTTCCCAGAGCACGATGCCGGTGAAGGCGAAGACCAGTTCACCGCGCTGGTTGATGCCGAAATTCCGGTGCTGCGCGATCCCCCAGCCCGGTTTCGAGGCTGATTTCCGCCCCTCGATGAAGCGGGAACCATAGGTGATGCGATCGCCCGCCAGCACGGGACGCAGCCACAGGAGATCGCGAAAGCCGGGCGAGGGGCCAAGCTTCGGCACGAAGCGCCCCGCCTTGGCTTCGTTCGCCCAGAATGTCACGATCGCGCGCATCCAGTTCGACGCGATATGCCAGCCCGAGGCCGAAAGGCCGCCGAAATGCGTCGCGCGGCCCGCCTCCTCGCTCAAATGGAAATCCTGAGGATCGAAATCACGTGCAAAGGACTTGATGCTTTCGGGCGTGAATTCAATCGTGCCAAAGCGCAGGGTATGGCCCGCTTCCATCGCGCCGATCCGGCCCATGGGCGGGTTCGGCGCATCGGGAAAGGCGAGGTTTTCGCGCGGGGGTGGCGGGATTTCCAAGCCCTCCGGCGGCGGCACGGGCGATCTCGCGTCGCGCCGCGCGAACATGATCAGGTTTTCCTGCCGCAACACAGGCGTGCCGTGCTGGTTTTTCACCGTGAAGCGGAAATTGACAAAGCCGCGATCCGGCTTGCTGGCCGATGCTTTCCGACCCAACACCTCGAAGCTTCCGCCAAGCGTGTCGCCGGGGCGCACGGGCGCGGCCCAATCGAGCCGGGACACGCCCGGTGATCCCAGCCCCTGCTTTGCGGGCAGCAGGAAATTGTCAGCCATGAGACGCATGTTGAGCGAGGCCGTGTGCCAGCCCGAGGCGATCAGCCCTCCGGTCATCCGCGCCTGGTCGGAATCGGGGTCGGTATGCATCGGCTGCGCATCATATTGCCTCGCAAAGCGGAGGATCTCCGCCTCGCTCACGGTCAAGGAACCGTAGGCCTGTTGCTCGCCGACCCGAAAATCCTCGAAAAAGCGCATGGTCTCACCCGGCTGGCTCCATCCCGCCGAGGCAGGACTGGGATCGGACATCCCGCGCCAGCGGGAAGAGGCACCTACAATCGGCCACCCGTCGCCGCAGCGCAAGCGAGGCCGAGGGTCATCAGGGTCACGAAGCCCGCGCTCTTCACCAGAACGTCTTTTGTGCCCGCAGACGCCATCTGGGCCCAGGTCATCAGGAAAACAAGAGGAAAAAGAACCAGATAAAGCGAACGCCAATAAACCGCCCGAACGCGTATCGTCAAAGCCGCCATCGCCGAACCTCCGTTTCGATCCCCCTTGGGGATTAAGACTAAGGTTGTATCCGTAAACGGCAAGTCCAGAACGCGATCATCCGCCTCGCTCGGCATGAGGGCTCAGTTTGCGAAGCGGAAATGCAACACGTCGCCATCGGCCACTTCGTAATCCTTGCCTTCGAGGCGGAACTTGCCAGCTTCGCGCGCGCCGGCCTCACCTTTATGGGCGATGTAATCGGCATAGGCGATGGTTTCGGCGCGGATGAACCCCTTCTCGAAATCCGTGTGGATCACGCCGGCGGCCGCCGGGGCCCTGGTTCCGGCCGTAATCGTCCAGGCGCGCGCTTCCTTGGGCCCGACCGTGAAATAGGTGAGGAGGCCCAGCAGCGCATAGCCCTCGCGGATGACGCGGTTGAGGCCCGGCTCCTCCAGGCCGATGGCCTCGAGATATTCCTTCTGCTCCTCGAGCGGCAGCACCGCGACCTCGCTCTCGATCTTTGCCGAGACGACGACCGCGCGCGCCCCTTCCTGCTTCGCGCGTTCAAAGACACGCGCCGAGAAGCCATTGCCCTTGTCCGCCGAGCCTTCCTCGACATTGCAGACATAGAGAACCGGCTTCGAGGTCAGCAGGCCGAGCATGCGGAAGGCACGCTCCTCGCCCGGCTTCACTTCGACGAGACGCGCCGGCTTGCCCTCGCGCAGCAGGGTGAGCGAGCGGCTCATCAGGTCGAAAGCCTCTTTCGCTTCCTTGTCGCCGCCCTTCGCCTTCTTCTCGATGGCGACGATGCGTTTCTCGAGGCTGTCGAGATCGGCGAGCATCAACTCGGTCTCGATGGTCTCGATATCGGCCAGGGGGTCGATCTTGCCCTCGACATGGGTGATGTCGCTGTCCTCGAAGCAGCGCACGACATGGGCGATGGCATCGACCTCGCGGATATTGGCGAGGAACTGGTTTCCGAGGCCTTCGCCGCGCGAGGCGCCGCGCACGAGGCCGGCGATATCCACGAAGGTGAGGCGGGTCGGGATGATCTCCTTCGAGCTGGCAATCGCCGCGAGCGCATCGAGCCGCGGATCCGGCACGGCAACATCGCCCACATTCGGCTCGATGGTGCAGAAAGGGTAATTCGCGGCCTGCGCGGCGGCGGTCTGTGTGAGCGCGTTGAAGAGGGTGGACTTGCCGACATTCGGCAAGCCCACGATGCCCATCTTGAAACCCATGATGTCCGTTCCGTGCAATAGGCGGCCGCGCCGCCAAAATTTCTGAAGTTGCGCTGCTTTTTCAGCGAGGTTCCTCGCCCTGTCCAGCCTTTTTCGCTTGTTCAGCCTCGCGCGGGGTCTTCGCCTCGGCATGGCCCGCCTTTTCCATCGCGACATGCACGCGGTTGGCGAAGAGCGCATCATTCTGGCCGAGCAGCGCGGCATGGCTGGCGATGGCCGCGCAGAGATGCTCCAGCCAGGGCTGCTCGGCCTTGGCGAAATCATTCAGCACATAGGCATGCACCAGAGCCTTGTCGCCGGGATGGCCGATGCCGAGCCGAACGCGGGCGTAATCATTGCCGCAATGGGCGGAAATCGAACGCAGGCCGTTATGGCCTGCAATGCCGCCGCCGGTCTTGACGCGCAGCTTGCCTGCCGGGAGATCGAGTTCATCATGCAGCACATGGAGCGCCGAGAGCGGCAGCTTGTAGAAATCCATCGCGGCGCGCACGGCCCGGCCGCTCTCGTTCATGAAGGTCTGCGGCTTCAGGAGCAGGGCCTTCTCGCCTTCGAGCGTCACCTCGGCGACCTCGCCTTGAAAGCGCGCGCGCCAGGGTGCCGCGCGGTGTGCCTTCGCGATCGCGTCGAGCGCCATGAAGCCGATATTGTGCCGGTTTCCGGCATATTTGGCACCGGGATTGCCGAGGCCGACCAGGAGCCGCATCGCAACGCCTTCCAGAGGAGGTTGTGTTCGCATGCTTTTCGCGTTTTTTCCGGCTTCCACCCAATCGCAGCCTGTTCCAGACATGGAACGGGCCGGATCGCTCGTCGCGAACCCGGCCCGAAAAGGATGGGTGCCGGCGCTGTCGCGCCGGTAAGGGCTCAGGCCTCTGAGGGCTCAGGCCTCTTCCTTCGCCGTGCCGGTGATGGTGACGAGAGTGAGGTCCTTCTCGCCGCCAGCGGGCATCCTGGCGCCAGCGGGAAGCGTGACCGACGAGATATGGATCGAATCGCCGATCCTGGACTTCGACACGTCGACCGTGATGGCCTCGGGGATCGCATCGGCCGGAACGATCAGCTCCACGGCGTGGCGAACGAGGTTCAGCGAGCCGCCGCCTTTCAGGCCCGGCGAGACTTCCTGGCCCGTGATGTGGACCGGGATCTCGACGCGCACGGTCGAACCTTCCGCGAGGCGGAGGAAGTCGACATGGATCGGGAAATCGCGCACGCGATCGAGCTGGTAGTCGCGCGGGATGGCGCGGACCTTCTTGCCGTCGACATCGATTTCGAAAACCGTCGTCAGGAAATGGCCGGCATAGATCAGCTTGTTCGTCTCTTTGTATTCGAGCGAGATGGCGATCGGCGGCTGGCCGGCACCGTAGATGACGGCCGGAACACGGCCTTCCCTACGGATTGCACGGGCGGCCCCCTTGCCAACCCCCTCGCGGGTCTTCGCCGCGAGCTGCTTCAGAGAAGCCATGGTGTTTCTCCAACAAAAATGTCCCGCCGGGCGGCCTTGGGGCCCCCTTTGCGGGAACGGATGGGCCCGCGACCTCCAGGGGTGTCAGCGCGGGTGAGCGGGGCTATAGGGGAATTGGTCCGAAAGGGCAAGAATGAGCGCGCAACAAGCAACGCGGGTTCCGGCAAGGCGCCGTTCTTTCCGGCTGTTTCCTGTCTGCGGGTGCCCGAGGATTGCGGAATTCCGCGCAATTTCAGTTTTCCTGCCTGCAAGGCCCTGGCGATGGATGCCGAAGGCAGCGGCGTGGGCGGTGGCGGGGCTGGGTCGGCAAGCACCAGGCAGGCCGGTTGTTCCGGGCAAGTTGTCGAGATCAGGGCCGGGTGGTTCAATCGTCGTGCCCGGGCCGGGTTTCTGGAGTTCCGGTCGCCGCAGGGTGCGGCCAGGGTCAGTCGAGACGCCAACCCTTTGCCGGCCATCTCTTTCGATCTTCGTTAACGTTTTCGGTGTCTAACCGAATTTCAGCGGGAAAAAGACAGGAATTTTGCCGTCATGCGCCTCAATCTCGCATTCAAGCTGGTGCTCCCGGTTGCGTTTCTGGCGCTGATCGCGGCGGCCCTCGCAGGGCTGAGCTACTCTGTTCTCGAACAGGGTCGCGACCTTTCCCGGCATGCGGGCGCGGCGCACCAGAAGGCGTTCCTCGCCTCCGAGATCCGGGCGACCAGCCGCGCCGTGCAGCGCGACCTGCTGAACCTCGTGCTGGACCAGAATGCCGAGAGCCGGCGCGCCATGGCGGAGAATGTCGACCGCCGCATCAAGGCCCTTCAGGATCTCTCCGCCCGCTTCCTGCCGACGCTCGGCGATGCGGATCGCGCGATTCTCGTGAATTTCGATGCCCTGGGCCAGCAGGTCATCCAGGCCTTCGGTGCCGTGCGGCAACAGGCGATGGCCGGGCAGCCGGATCTGGCCTACCAGACCTTCACGCGAGACGTCCGGGTTCGCGAACGCGCGATGAGCGCGGTGATCGATCCGTTCCTCGTGGAGATGGAACGGCAGTCCGACAGCCTCACGCTCGCCGTTCAGGAGCAGGCGGTCTGGGCCAAACGCATCTCGATCGTGTTTTCCTTCATCGGCATCATCACGGGGCTGGGCCTCGCATTGGCCGCCATTTTCCTCTGGGCGGTGCGCCCCTTGCGCGCCATGACCGGCGCGATGACGAAGCTCGCCGATCGCCAGTGGCAGACAGAGGTGCCCGGCACGGCGCGCAAGGACGAGATCGGCGACATGGCGAAGGCGCTTCTCGTCTTCCGCGACAATGGGCTCGAGGCGGATCGCCTCACGGCGGCAACCGGAGCGGAGCAGCTCGCCCGCGAGCAGCGCCGCCAGCGTCTCGAGGCGGCGATCGCGGAGTTTGAATCCCGCGCCGGCATGGTCATGTCCACCGTGGTATCCGCTTCTTCCGAATTGCAGGCCGCGGCGGAAAGCCTCGCCGGATCGGCTGAAGAAACCCTGCAGCAGAGCAATTCGGTTGCCCAATCCGCAGAGGCGGCCACAGGGAATGTGCAGAGCGTCGCGGCGGCGGGCGAGGAGCTTTCCGCCTCCATCAGCGAGATCCTGCGGCAGGCGCGGCAATCCTCGGAAATCGCCACGGACGCCGTGCATGCCGCCGGCACCACGGACGAGAAGATCCAGCAGCTTTCCCAGGCCGCCGACAAGATCGGCAGCGTGATTGAAATCATCCAGGGCATCGCCTCGCAGACCAACCTGCTCGCGCTGAACGCCACCATCGAGGCGGCGCGGGCGGGCGAGGCGGGCCGCGGCTTCGCGGTTGTCGCCAACGAGGTGAAGGACCTCGCGGGCCAGACCACCCGCGCGACGAATGAAATCGCCGCGACGATCGCCGGCATCCAGGATGTCACCAACGGCACGATCGAGGCGATGCGCGGTATCGGCCGGAAGATCGAGAAGATCCACGCAATCGCGCAGGAAATTGCCGGCTCGGTGGAAGAGCAGGGACGGGCCACATCGGAAATCGCGCAGAGCGTCCAGCTTGCGGCTGTCGGTACGACGCAGGTCTCGGGCAACATCGTGCATGTGAACGAGGCGGCCACGAATACCGGCGCGGCATCGGCTCAGGTGATGAGCGCCGCGCGTGACCTGGCCGAACAGGCCGAGACCCTGCGATCCGAGATGGACAAGTTCCTGATCTCTGCCCGCGCGGCCTGATCTGCCCCGATCAGCAAGAGCCGGCCGGTTCAGGCTGCCGGCTCTTGCCTTTCCCCGGCCCGATCGGCGACAAGGGTATCCCCGCCCATGGACCTGATCATGACACCGAGTGACATCACCATCCGCGAAGCCCGATCGGACACGGATTACTACCGGGCCTACCCGACCATCCGCCAGCTGATCCCCCAGCTCGACATGCAGACCTATGCCCGTCGCGTCTTCGTGGCGCGGGCCACGGGCTATCGCATGTTCATCGCGGAAAGCGGTGAAGAATTGATCGGCGTCATCGGCATGGTGCCCAACCACAACATCCACGATGGCTTCGTGACCTATATCGAGCATGTCGTGGTGGACCAGAAGCATCGCGGCAAGGGCTATGGCCGGCTGCTGATCGAGTTCGCCGAGCAGCGCGCACTGGAGGATGGGTGCAACCTCGTCCAGCTCGATACGGAGGAGGGCGCGGGCGTGGACCAGCTCTACCTGAAGAACGGGTATCGCCGCACCGGCTCGTATTTCTCGAAGGATCTGGGTCCGCGTTCCGGCTGAACGCGCGACAGGATCAATCGAAGAGCGTCGAGACGCTTTCCTCGCCCGCCGTGCGCTTGATCGCCTCGCCGAGCAGCGAGCCAACGGAAATCACGCGGATATTCTTCGCCACGCGCACGGCTTCCGTGGGCTGGATGGTGTCGGTCAGCACGAGTTCGGTGATCTTCGAGGCCGTGATGCGCGCCACCGCGCCGCCCGAGAGCACGCCATGGGTAATGTAGGCGCGCACATCCTTGGCGCCCTTCTCCATTAGCGCATCGGCGGCGTTGCAGAGCGTGCCGCCCGAATCGACGATGTCGTCGACCAGAATGCAATGTTGACCTTCGACATCGCCGACGATGTTCATCACTTCCGATTCGCCGGCACGCGGGCGACGCTTGTCGACGATGGCGATCGGCGCGTTGATGCGGTTGGCAAGCGCGCGGGCGCGCACGACGCCGCCCACATCGGGCGAAACCACGGTCACCTTCGAGGTATCGAGGCGTTCCTTGATGTCCTTCACCATCACCGGCGCGGCGTAGAGATTGTCCACCGGGATATCGAAGAAGCCCTGGATCTGCCCGGCATGAAGATCGAGCGTCAGCACGCGATCCGCGCCGGCTCGCGTGATGAGATTAGCCACAAGCTTCGCGGAAATGGGCGTGCGTGCGGCGGATTTCCGATCCTGCCTTGCATAGCCGAAATAGGGCACCACCGCCGTGATGCGCTTGGCCGAGGAGCGGCGCAGCGCATCGATGATGATGAGCAGTTCCATCAGGTGGTCGTTGGTCGGTGCCGAGGTCGATTGCAGGATGAACACATCCTCGCCGCGCACGTTTTCCTGAATCTCGACGAAGATCTCCATGTCGGCGAAGCGCCGAACCTGGCACTTCGTCAGCGGCTGCTGGAGATAGGCCGCGATGGCTTCCGCGAGCGGGCGATTCGCATTGCCCGCCACGAGCTTGATCTTGTCCATGGGGAAGCCTCCTCGTCTGTCGTGCTGCTAGCGCGACTGGCGCCGCGTTTCAACATGACATGCGCATGACGGCCATGAGGACGGCCATGACTCTGTGCAAAATCGACGACGGAAAAAACGAATCTTCACCAAGGGCTTGGCCGAAAGCATCATGGACTGTCCTCGCCCGCCGCCGCCACCTCGCCGGCCGCGCCCGGCTGGCGTGTGAGCTGGCGGGTCAGCTCGTCGAGACTTGCGGCGGCGACCCGGCGCATTGCGCCATCATCAAGGCCAGCCCAGCCCGGCGCCTGGGAAGGCACCATGCCCGAGACACGATTGGTGCTCGTGCGCCCATCGACCGAGGTCAGCAGCACATAGGAGATCGCCGGGCGGCCATCCGTTCCGGTGAAGCTGTCGAGATAGGCCTTGAGGCGCGTGGTCGCGACCGGCGCATTCGCTTCCGCCATCACGAAGCCGCGGCTGCGTGCCTCCTGCGCGAGGATGGCTGCAAAGCGCTGACCCTGCTCGTCGGAGGGGCCGGAGACACCGAGGATCACGATGGTTGCCGCTTCGGGACGAAGGGACGCGAGATTGGCCGTCGCCGTCATCCGCGGCCCATTGCAGGCGGCAAGGCCCAGAGCGAGGCCGAGGGCAAGCGTCAGGCGCGAAGCCGGGAGGGAGGGGAAACGCCGAACCATGTCACCACCGGAAATTGGTCAACGGTTTCTTAACGCTGCCTGGCCGGTATGCAAAGCCGGTCCTCCGGCCGAAGACAACCGTGGTTAATATCGGCTCAGGGCGTTTGCTCAACCTTTGCGGAATCACGCCGAACGCCTATGTCTCGGGCATGACCAGCCGCAAGATCATGGATGGGGGAACGACCTTCGAGGATGACGACCTCGAAGAGGACGAGGCGTTGGCCTCGTCAGGCCCGGATTACCATCCGCCGGAAGTGATGCTCGACCTGGCCGATCTGCCGCGCCGGCTCGCAACCGGCATGGCCGTGATCCGCGCCTTCTGGGAGACCTTGCCGGGTTCGCCGGGTGTCTACCGGATGATTTCGGCAACGGATGAGGTGCTCTATGTCGGCAAGGCGCGGAACCTGAAGGCGCGCGTCTCGTCCTATGCGCGCGGCGATGCGCCGAACAACCGCATCTCCCGGATGATCGCCGAGACGGCGCAGATGGAGTTCGTGACCACCACGACGGAAGCCGAGGCGCTTCTGTTGGAAACGAACCTCATCAAGCAGTTGAAGCCCCGCTACAACGTGCTGATGCGGGATGACAAATCCTTCCCGTTCATCCTCATCACGGGCGATCACCAAGCTCCGCAGATCACCAAGCATCGCGGCGCGCGCAACCGCAAGGGACGCTATTTCGGGCCCTTTGCCTCGGCTGGCGCGGTCAATCGCACGCTGAACACGCTGCAACGCGCCTTCCTGCTGCGTTCCTGCGCTGATTCGGTCTACGAGAACCGCTCGCGGCCCTGCCTGCTTTTCCAGATCAAGCGCTGCGCGGCGCCCTGCACCGGTGAAATCTCGCGCGAAGGCTATGCGGCGCTCGTGCGCGAGGCCAGCGATTTCCTCGACGGCAAGAGCCAGGCCATTCGCCAGCACCTCGCATCGGCGATGCAGGCGGCCTCCGAGTCCATGGAATTCGAGACCGCCGCGCGCTACCGCGATCGCCTTGCGGCGATTTCCGCGATCTCGGCCCAGCAGGGCGTGAACACGAGCGAGGTCGCGGAGGCGGATGTCTTCGCGATCCATGCCGAGGCGGGGCAGTTCTGCGTGGAAGTGTTCTTCTTCCGCACCTTCCAGAACTGGGGCAACCGGGCCTTTTTCCCGCGGGCCGATCGCGCGATGGAGCCGGCGGAAGTGCTCGGCGCCTTCCTCGCGCAATTCTATGACGAGCGCCCCGCGCCCCGCCTCGTGCTGCTCTCCGAGATGATCGAGGATCGCGCGCTGCTGGCTGAGGCGCTCTCGGCGCGGGCGGGCCACAGGGTCGAGATCGCCACGCCCCGGCGCGGCGAAAAGCGCGATCTCGTCGAACACGCGCTGACCAATGCGAAAGAGGCGCTGAGCCGGCGCCTCAACGAAAGCGCCAGCCAGGAGAAGCTTCTCGCGAGCCTCGCGCAGGCCTTCGATCTGGCTTCACCTCCGCGGCGCATCGATGTCTTCGACAACTCCCACATCTCCGGCACCAATGCCGTCGGCGCGATGATCGTTTCCGGTCCTCGCGGGTTCTCGAAAACGCATTACCGGACCTATAACATCCAATCGACCGAGATGACCCCCGGCGATGATTTCGGCATGATGCGCGAGGTGATGCGGCGGCGTTTCGCGCGGCTCCTCAAGGAATCCCCGCGCGACGAGAAGCCGGACGATCCCGAGGCCTTGCCTGCCTGGCCCGATCTGGTGCTGATCGATGGCGGCAAGGGTCAGCTCGAGGCTGTGCGCGGGGTGCTCGCCGAATTGGGCATCACCGATCTGCCGCTCGTGGGTGTCGCCAAGGGGCCGGACCGCGACGCCGGCCGCGAGCAATTCGTGATGCCCGGCCGCGAGCCGTTCCGCCTGCCGCCGCGTGACCCCACGCTCTACTTCATCCAGCGCCTGAGGGATGAAGCGCACAGATTCGCCATTGGGACGCATCGCGCCCGGCGCAAGAAGGCGCTCACCGCCAATCCGCTGGACGAGATCAGCGGGATCGGGCCGCGCCGGAAGCGGGCGCTTCTCCTGCATTTCGGCACGGCAAAGGCGGTGAGCCGCGCCTCCTATGATGATCTCGCCCGCGTGCCGGGCATCAACGAGGCCACGGCCAGGCTGGTTTATGATCACTTCCACGAAGGTGGGCGCTGATGCCGTGGAAGCAGCGAATTTTTCAGCCCCGCAAGGCTTGACCCGCTCTGCTCCGGCATGGTGCTAAGAGACATGCCGCCTCGGAAGCTTCGACCGTTCTCGCTGCCCAACGTGCTCACCTATGGGCGCATCCTGGCCATTCCCGTGGTGGTGGGCCTGCTTTTCTGGCCGGGCGATCCGAGCATGCGCTGGTGGGCGCTGGCGATCTATGCGCTTGCGGGCATCACGGATTATCTCGATGGCTATCTCGCACGGCTCTACCAGGAGCAATCCTCGCTCGGCCGCATGCTTGATCCCATCGCCGACAAGCTGCTGGTTGCCGCCTGCCTGCTGATGCTGGTGGCCGATGGCACGATCCGTTCCTGGTCGATCTGGGCGGCGATCGTCATCCTCAGCCGTGAAATCCTCGTCTCGGGCCTGCGCGAATATCTCGCCGAACTGAAGGTCTCCGTGCCGGTCTCGCGCCTCGCGAAATGGAAGACCGCGATGCAGCTCGTTTGCCTTGGCTTCCTCATTGCCGGGCCGGCGGGCGACGCCTTCCTGCCCGCCGACTGGACGCGTCTTATCGGCCTGCTCCTGCTCTGGGTCGCAGCCGGGCTCACACTCATCACCGGCTACGATTACATGAAGGCCTCGATCCGCCATCTGGTCGAGGAAGACAGCGCGTCCTAGATCAAGCTGGATATCACCGCCGGAAGGACGCCATGAAGGTTCTGTATTTCGCTTGGTTGCGCGAACGCATCGGAAAGGCGGAGGAGGAGATCACCTTCCCGCCCGGCACCCGCACGGCCGGCGAGGCGATGTCGCATCTGGCCTCGCTTGGCGAGGAATATGCCTATGCGTTCGAGAATCCCTCGATCATCCGCATTGCGCTCGATCGCAAGCATGTGCCGCATGATTGCCCTCTCGGCGCCGCGCGCGAACTTGCCTTCTTCCCGCCGATGACCGGGGGCTGAGCCATGGTCGTCCCGTTGATCCGTGTACAGGCTGAACCCTTTGATGCCGCAGCGGAATCGCGTCGAATCACGCAAGGCCGGACGGATATCGGCGCGGTCGTAACCTTCACGGGGCTTTGCCGCAGCGAAGGGGGCAGTCTCGCGGCGCTCGAGCTTGAGCATTACCCCGGCATGGCCGAGGAAGAACTCCTGCGAGTGGCTGGCGAAGCATTGTCGCGTTGGCCGTTGCAGGGCGTCACCATCATTCATCGCCACGGCAGAATCGCGCCGGGCGAGGATATCGTGCTGGTGGTCACTGCCTCGGCCCATCGGCGCGCGGCGTTCGAATCGGCTGATTTTCTGATGGATTACCTCAAGACCCGCGCGCCGTTCTGGAAAAAAGAGCACACCGTCTGTGGTGAACCGGGCGGCTGGGTGGCGGCCAAGACCGCGGATGATCAGGCAGCAGGCCGCTGGTGACGTCGCATCCTGCCGGCTTCAGATCACTCGATGGCCGAAGTTAACGCAATTTTGTAACCTGAGGTTGTAGCCTTGTTCCTGTCCAGACACTGGCTCGGGAATGGAGGCTTACTCTATGCACCTCAGCGACGATCTTCCGCCCGCCAAAGCTTCTGCAAGGCCGCTGCGAATTCTGGTGGTCGATGATTCGGTGGTGATTCGCGGCACGATCCGCGCGGCCCTCGACAAGCTCGATCGCCCGCTGACAGTGATCGAAGCGGCCGCTGGCGACGAAGCGCTGGCGATCATGCGGCAATCGCAGGTGAACATGATCTTCTGCGACATCCAGTTGCCGGGCATTTCCGGCCTCGAAGCGCTGGCCTATGCCTTCGCCACGCAGGAGCACCCACCTTTCATGGTGCTGATGTCGTCGCTCGATGCGGGGGCCGTGCGCGAGGTTGGCCGCAAGCTGCGTGTCTATGAATTCCTGCAAAAGCCGTTCCGCACCTCCGACGTGCTGAACGCGGTCGCGGCCTATGATCGGCTCTCGACCCTCAGCAATGCGCTGGTGGTCGATGACAGCTCGACCGCGCGCAAGCTGATGCGCCGCATTCTCGAGCGGTCGCAGTTCCGGCTGGACATCCAGGAGGCCGAGAGCGGCGCGGAGGCGGTGAAGCTCGCGAGCGTGACGGATTTTGAAGTGATTTTCCTCGATGCCAACATGCCGGGCATGAATGGCCCTGAAACGGCGGGGCACCTGCTGCGGGCCAATGCGCGCACGCAGATCGTCATGGTCTCCACCGAGCAGCAGTTGGAGCTGATCCGCTCCTCGCAATATGCAGGTGCCTTCGCCTTCCTGACCAAGCCTTTCCAGTCGTCCGACGTGAATGCGGTGCTCCACTCGGCTTTCTCGATCCGCGCGCCGAGCCTGGCGCTGCCGACGCATGCCATCTTCTCGGATGTCGAAAGCGCGAATGGAGGAGTGGAAAGGCGTGCCACTCCCTAATCCGGTGTTCCGAAAGTCCGGTGTTCCGAACGTCGGGGGCGCTTCAGTTCGCGCCCACCTCGGTCACATAATCCTCCATCAGCGTGCGGCTGATGTTCCCCGGCGTGAAGCGATAAGGGCCGATCTCCGCCACCGGCGTCACTTCCGCCGCCGAACCCGTGATGAAACACTCGACAAAGCTCGGCAGTTCATCCGGCATGATGCGGCGCTCGATCACCTCGAAGCCGCGGCGCTTGGCGAGGTCGATCACCGTGCGGCGGGTGATGCCATCGAGAAAGCAATCGGCAAGCGGGGTGTGGATCGCGCCATCCTTCGTGAAGAAGATGTTGGCACCCGTGCATTCCGCCACGCGCCCCTGCCAGTCGAGCATCATCGCATCGGCATAGCCGCGCTTCTCGGCGCGATGCTTGGAGAGCGTGCAGATCATGTAGAGGCCGGCGGCCTTGGCGTGAACCGGCGCGCAGGCCGGATCAGGGCGGCGATATTCCGCGATGTCGAGCCTGATGCCCTTCATCTTGATCGCCGGGTCGAACATCGACGGCCAGTTCCAGGTGGCGACCGCCACATGGATGCGGTTGTGCTGGGCTGAAACCGCCATCATTTCCGAGCCCCGGAAAGCCACCGGACGCACATACTGGTCACCACCGCCATTCAGCTCCACGATCTGGCGCTTGGCTTCCTCGATCTCCTCGATGGAATAGGGGATTTCCATGTCCATGATCCTGGCCGAGGCGATCAGGCGCTCGGAATGCTCGCGGCTCTTGAAGATCCTGCCCTTGTAGGCGCGCTCGCCCTCGAAAACCGACGAACCGTAATGCAGGCCGTGGGTGAGAACATGAACCTTCGCATCCTGCCAGGGCAGAACTTCCCCGTTCATCCAGATGAAGCCCTCGCGTTTGTCGAACGGGATGATGGCAGGGGTGGCAGACATGATCAGTGTTTCCTCGTTGCTCTTGGCGTGATCCGGATGCTTCTCGGGGCTTTGTCCGAATCTTGAAATATTATTACGCCAATCGCGGTGGTATACCAGAGCCTTCGGGTGAGTTTGCCTTCCTTGCTCACAAGAAAGCCCGGTCACGAACTTTCATTGCGCGGAAGACGTCTTGACGGGTAACAATCCGTCTGAAATATGTCAATAACATTGACATAATTTCTCGCGCTGGCGCCGTTATCCCCGGCTCTTGCGCGCCTGACGGACATCATGGCCCAATCCTTCCAGCGAAAACTGGCCATCGCCGAGCCCGCGCCGCCTGGCGAAGGCCCGGATTTCGAGCTGATCGAGCTGCTTTTCTTCGCCTATCGCGATTTCGTCGGCGAACCGGATCGGCTGCTTGAAAAGCACGGTTTCGGCCGCGCGCATCATCGCGTGCTGCATTTCGTGAACCGCAACGAGGGGCTGACCGTGGCGGAGCTGCTGGAGATCCTCGAGATCACCAAGCAAAGCCTCGCGCGCGTCCTGAAGGATCTCGTGAGCGGCGAGTTCATCGAGCAGCGCGCCGGCACGGAGGATCGTCGTCAGCGCCGGCTCTATCTGACCGAGCGGGGAAAGGCGCTGGCCGAGGCGCTTGTGCGGATGCAGGGGCGGCGCATCGCGCGGGCGATTGCCAAGGCCGATCCGGCCGCGCGGCCCGTGATCGCGCGATTTCTCGCCGAACTGATCGACCCCGAGCGGCCGCTTCCGGCATCGCCGGACAAGGCCTGAGCGGCCGGCTTTATTTGCGCCCCCGATCCGTCGCATAATCCCGTTCATGCGCAAGGCCCCGGTTTCCGACGAATCGCCCCACATCCTCGTCGTGGATGACGATGACCGCATCCGCACCCTGTTGTCGCGCTTCCTCGCGGAGCATGGCTATCGCGTCTCCACCGCCGACAATGCTGGCGAGGCGCGTGCCCGGCTGGCGGGTCTCGTCTTTGATCTCATCGTGCTCGACGTGATGATGCCCGGCGAAAACGGTCTCGATTTCGCGCGCGATCTCAGGAAGACCTCGGCGATCCCCATCCTCATGCTCACGGCACGCGCGGAAATCGAGGACCGGCTCGCCGGCCTGCAATCAGGCGTGGATGATTATCTCACCAAGCCCTTCGATCCGCGCGAACTGCTGCTGCGGATCAGCTCCATCCTGCGGCGCGTGGCCTTGCCGCCGCCCGTGAAGAATGCCGAGGAGCCCGAAAGCGTGCGCTTCGGCCCCTTCAGCTATCACCTTGCGCGCGGCGAATTGCGGCGGGGCGAGGAAATCGTGCGCCTTTCCGAGCGGGAGCGGGAAATCCTGCGGCTGCTCTCGGCCACCAATGGCGAGACCCTGCCCCGCGAGGCGCTGGCGGAAACCGCCAATGCCGCGAATGAGCGCACCATCGATGTGCAGATCAACCGCCTGCGCCGGAAGATCGAGGATGACCCCGGCAATCCCGTCCATCTGCAAACCGTGCGCGGCCTTGGCTACCGGCTGGTGATCGACCGATGAGCCGTCTCGTCAGCGGCCTGCGCTTCGCCTGGTCTGCTCTCCTGTGGCTTCTGGCCAGGCTGCCACACATCCTGCGCCTGCTCTGGCGCATCATTGCCGTGCCGCTCGGGTGGCTGTGGCTGCTTCTGGTCTGGGTCTGGAACACGGCGCCGGTGCAGAGGCTCGCGCAGCCCGTGATGCGGCTGGAAGCGCGCATCGGCCGCTGGCTCAACCGGGTGCTGCCGAAGGGGCTCTACACCCGCGCGCTTCTCATCATCATCATGCCGATGGTGCTGCTCCAGACCGTGGTCGTCTATGTCTTCATGGAGCGCCACTGGCAGGCCGTGACCGCGCGCCTCTCGCAGGCGTTGAGCCAGGACATCGCGGCGCTGATCGCGGTCTACGAACAGTTCCCCAGCGAGAAGCAGGCGCGCTTCATCTCCGGCATCGCCGACCAGCCGCTTGGCCTGGATGTCGATTTCCTGCCGCCCGAGCCCTTGCCGCCGCCCTTGCAGAAGCCCTTCTTCGACATTCTCGACCAGTCGCTGACGGCTGAACTGGCGAGCCGCATCCGCCGGCCGTTCTGGATCGATACGGTGGGGCGCTCGAACCTGGTGGAGATCCGGATCCAGCTTGAGCAGAGCGTGATGCGCGTCATCGCGCGGCGAAGTCAGGCCTATGCCTCGAACTCGCATATCTTCCTTGCCTGGATGGCTGGTTCCTCGCTGGTGCTGATCGGCGTCTCGGTCATCCTGCTGCGCAACCAGATCCGGCCGATCCTGCGACTGGCCGAAGCCGCGGAGGATTTCGGCAAGGGGCGCGATGTCATCTTCCGACCACGCGGCGCGAAGGAGGTGCGGCAGGCGGGCCTCGCCTTCCTGGAAATGAAGAACCGCATCGAGCGTGCCATCGAGCAGCGCACGACCATGCTCAACGGCGTGAGCCACGATCTGCGCACCATCCTCACGCGATTCCGCCTTTCGCTCGCCTTCCTGCCGGAAAGCGCCGAACTGGAGGACATGAAGCGCGATGTGGACGAGATGAGCCGGATGCTCGAGGCCTATCTGGCCTTCGCGCGCGGAGAGGCGGCGGAGAGCGCGTCTCCCACGGATATCCGCGCGCTGATCGAGACGTTCAAATCGGATGCGGAGCGCGCGGGGCATTTCACCACGCTGGCGATCGAGGGTGATCCGGTGGTGAGCGTGCGCCCGCAGGCCTTCCGGCGCCTCCTCGGCAATCTCGTCTCGAATGCCGCGCGCTATGGCGACCACATCGAGATTCGCGCGGTGCATGACGAGAAATACCTCACGATCACCGTGGATGACGATGGCCCCGGCATTCCGGCCGAGAGCCGCGAGGAGGCCTTCAAGCCGTTCCTGCGGCTCGATGCCTCCCGCAACCAGGACCATGGCGGGACGGGGCTCGGTCTCGCCATTGCGCGCGACATTGCGCGCGGCCATGGCGGAGATGTCACGCTGGAGGAAAGCCCGCTCGGGGGCTTGCGGGCGCGGGTGCGGGTCCCTGCATAGAAGGGAAACCAATACAGAAGAGTTGCCGGCCTAGAACAATCGCCCGCCAGGCGGCACGTCCCGTTCAGGTGTCACGAGCACCACCTCGCCCTCCTCGTCCGGGAAGCCCAGCGTCAGCACCTCGGACATGAACTTGCCGATCTGGCGCGGCGGGAAATTCACGACCGCCGCGACCTGCCGCCCCAGGAGCGTCTCGGGCGTGTAATGCTTCGTGATCTGCGCCGAGGAGCGCCGCGTGCCCAGCGGCCCGAAATCGATCGTGAGCTTGAAGGCGGGTTTGCGCGCTTCCGGAAAGGCATCCACCGCGATGATCCGCCCGACGCGGATATCCACCTTCATGAAGTCGTCGAACGTGATTTGCGGCGCGATGCCGGTCGTCTCGGTGGCCATGGTTCCTCAGGCGGCGTCGGGCTTCGGTTCATCCTGATGGCGGTGATGATGGCCGCGGCGCTTCCTGGCATCGCAGGCCGCGCGGAAGAAGCCGCGGAGCGGGGCGGCCAGCCGGTCGAGACCCTCGGCGCGGGCGAGAACCCATTCGCCGCGTTTCAATTCGCGGTCCAGCGCCGCCATGGTGCGGGTCAGGGCCGGGTCATCCTCCTCGAGGAAGATGCGGAAGGCGCGCGCGAACACAAGGATCGCACCCTGGATCTTCATCGCGCCCATCGCGCCATCGACCTCGATTCCCGCCGCTTCCAGCATGTAGCGCCAGGAATTGAGGCCCTGCTGGTTGAGAGCAAGCAGGCCGAGCGGATCACGCTCGAAACCGCGCGAGATGGAGCGCAAAGCATCGCGATAGGGCAGCAGCGCATCGAAGCGGCGCATCATCACGTCGAGCACCCGGTCACGCGCCGGCTCGTCCTGCATGTCGGTCCCCGTGCCGTCGAGCACGATCCGGTCGATGCGACGCACGAAGCTGCCGAGGATCGCACCTTTCGAGGGGGTGAGATCGCGCAGGTCGGCAAGGGAAATCCCGGCTTCCTCCGCGATGGAGGAAAGGGTGATCATGTCCCAGGGCTGGCGCGCCGCGAGCGCCATCAGCGCATCCACGACCAAGGCGCGCGGGTCGCCCTTCGGAGCCTCGGCAGTTTTCTCGGCGGCTTTGCGGGCCATGGCTGCCTCCCTTGAAGGGTTGGGGAATGTCCGCTGAAGGTAGTCGTTCCCCGCCCGACTGCAAGGCCCCACTAGCCGGCGAGAGCCTTCGCGCGCGCTTCCGCCGCGGCGACCGCGCGCGTCATCAGCGGGGCAAGGCCGTCGTCGCCCATCAGGATTGCAAGCGCCGCAGCCGTGGTGCCGCCGGGCGAGGTGACATTCTGGCGGAGCTCGGCGGGGCTGGTCTCGGCCTCCCGGAACAGCAATTCGCCCGCGCCTTCGATGGTGGCGCGCGCAAGGCGCGCGGCGATGGCCGGTTCGAGGCCCAATTGCTCGCCCGCCTTCGCCAGCGCCTCGACCATGTGGAAGACATAGGCCGGGCCGGAACCTGAAACGGCCGTCACGGCGTCGATCAGACCCTCATTCTTCACCCATTCGAGGCGTCCCGTGGTCTGGAGCAGGCGCGTCACGTTGGCGCGATCGGCTTCCGAGAGCGCATCGGTCGCGTAGGCACCGGTGATGCCCCGGCCAATGGCCGCCGGCGTGTTCGGCATGGCGCGCACGAAGCGCGTGACCTGCGGCAAACGCTTCCTCATGTCCGCGATGCTCTTGCCTGCCATGATGGAGACAACGACGCTCTTGCCATCGAGGCAGCGCGCGAGGCCCTCGGCGGCAACATCGAGCATCTGCGGCTTGATGGAGATCAGCATCAACCCGGCCCGGGTCGGCTCGGGCGGGTTCAGCGTGAAACCGGCCTTCGCCTGCAAGGAAAGAAGCTCGGCCGAGGGGGAGGGCTCCACCACGGCGATGCTTGAAGCGGGCCAGCCACCTGCCAGCGCGCCCTTCAGCATGGCACCGCCCATCTTGCCGCAACCGAAGATCAGAAGTTGGGGAACGGACATCGCAGACTCCGGGGCATGAAAAACGGCAGATCATGATGGGCGGGAAGGGATTGCCGGCTCGCGGAAAGGATCACGTTCCGCGTAAGGGGATGCCCCGCCTTCTGTCATGCCGGCCTTGTGGCTTCAACCCTTCAGGCCTCGCCGGCGGTCTCGAACAGGATGGTTTCCAGCGCCTCCGTGGCGTTCTTGCCGGCCCAGACGACGAACTGGAAGGCCTGGTAATACTTCTCGCAGGCCTCGACCGCGACCTTGATCAGCGCCTCGCACTGATCCGGGCTCGGCGGCGTGCCGCCCGCGAGCACGAGAGCATGGCGGAACATGATGGCGTTCTCGCTTGACCAGAGATCGAAATGCCCCACCCAGAGTTGCGTATTCACGCGGCCGATGAGCTCGATGATCTCCGTGCGGCGGCGCTCCGGCACCTTCAGATCGAAGGAGCAGGCGAGGTGCAGGGCTTCCATGTCGTCGAGCCAGGTGAAGCTCACGTGATAGTCGCACCAGCTTGCGGCAATGACGATGGAAATCTCGTCCTGCTCGTCGCGCTCGAAGGACCAGGCATGCCGGCAGGCGATCTGCTCGACGAGATCGACCGGGTGTTCTGCCCGCCCGCCATGATGATCGAGGATGTCCATCCCTTATGCCCTTTTTCGTTCAGGCCGACGAGCGCAGAAAGACCGTCCATCGCGAGCGACCGCGACGGCGTATGCCTTTACGCTTCCACCGGAAAAACCCTTACGCCTCCATGGCGCGCACGAAACATCTGCACGCCGACGCGTACCAAGACTCTGCGAACCCTCTGAAATCAGGCCGCGAATCACCCCGCGACGAAACTAGCATGGCCAGATTCGCCCTGTCCTCCTGAATTTCTGTGCAGGAGTCCGGTCCGCGTCAGGCGTGTTCGAGGCTGCCTTCCGCGCCCGCGTCATCACGATGACTGTCGAATTTGACGCTCTCGGATTCGCGGTCTCCCCACAACCGGCCGGAGGGGGTTGATCCACAGCCCTTGACCGATTTCCACAGGCGGCGAAGAGTTTCAGCCCTTTGACGAGAGCTTTGCCTCGAGCGCCTCGATGCGGGCCAAGAGGTTCTCGTTGAGCTTCTCGTTCTCGTCGCGGGCGAGGATCGCCATCTCGCGCACGGCCTCGAATTCCTCGCGCGTCACGAAATCGCTGTCGCGGAGGATGCGCTCGATCTGGCTCCTCACGAAGCTCTCGGCCTCGCGGCTCATGCCCTGCGCCACGCCGATCGCGCCGGTCATCACGCGGGAGAGTTCATCGAGCAGACGGGTCGGGGGTTCACGCATGGGGGCCTCCCAGATCAGGCGAAAAACAAGGAACGAAAAGAATGATGGGGCTCACCTAGCACGGGGCTTCGCCTTTGGTTAGACAGATTTCGCCGCTTACCTGTCGCGCTCGTCCCAACCCGGAAAAGCCGGATGCTCCTTCCCCAGTTTGATCCCGTCGCGTTTTCCATCGGCCCGCTCGTCGTGCGATGGTATGCGCTGGCCTATATCCTGGGGCTTCTCGGTGGCTGGTATTATGCGCGACAGTTGGCAGCCAATGCGCGGCTCTGGCCCGCGCATCTGAAAGCGCCGACACCGGAACAGCTCGATGACCTTCTGGTCTATGCGGCCTTTGGCGTGGTGATTGGCGGTCGCCTGGGCTTCGCCTTCTTCTATCATCCCGGTTATTTTCTGGAGAACCCTCTGGAGATCGTGCAGGTCTGGAAGGGCGGCATGGCCTTTCATGGTGGCCTGTTCGGCGCAGGCGTGGCGGTGTTCCTCTGGGCGAGGCGGAATGGTCTCAACCCCTTCTCCATGCTCGATATTGCCGCTGCCGTGGCGCCTCTCGGGCTGATGCTCGGTCGCATCGCGAATTTCGTGAATGGCGAATTGTGGGGCCGCGTGAGCGATGTGCCCTGGGCCTTCATCTTCCCGGCTGCCGGACCGCTGCCGCGCCACCCGAGCCAGCTCTATGAAGCCGCGACCGAAGGGCTTCTTCTGCTCGTCGTGCTGGCCGTCGTCGTGCGGAAGGACGGCTTTGCCCATCCCGGCCGCATCGCCGGGCTCTTTGGCATGGGCTATGCCGCGACGCGCATCTTTTGCGAATTCTTCCGCGAGCCCGACCGCCATCTCGGCTTCCTCGCCGGTGATTGGGTCACGATGGGCATGGTGCTCTCCGTGCCGATGGCGCTTGTGGGCTTCTGGCTCTATGCTCGCGCCGGCAAGAAACCGGTGACGGCATGAACGCACTGACCACGCCACTCGCGCAGGAAATGGCGGCGATCATCGCGGCCGAAGGCCCGCTTTCGCTCGATCGGTTCATGGCTCTGGCGCTGGGGCATCCGCGCCACGGCTATTACATGACGCGCGACCCGTTCGGCGCGGGTGGCGATTTCATCACCGCGCCGGAGATCAGCCAGATCTTCGGCGAACTGCTCGGTCTCGCCTTGGCCATCACCTGGCAGAACATGGGTGCGCCGGAAGGTGTCGTTGTGGCCGAGCTTGGCCCCGGTCGCGGCACGTTGATGAGCGATGCCCTGCGCGCCGCGCGCGCCATCCCCGCCTTCGCGGAAACGCTCGAACCGCATTTCGTGGAGACAAGCCCCGTGCTGATGCGTGCGCAGGCCGCGCGCCTCGCGCAGGATGGACGTGATGCCAACTGGCACGCAAACATCGATTCCCTGCCGGAAGACCGCCCGCTTCTCATTCTTGCGAACGAGTTCTTCGATGCGCTGCCGGTTCGGCAGTTCCAGCGGGCGGGCAATCACTGGCATGAGCGCCTCGTGGGGCTCGATCCGGCCGGCGGCCTCGCCGTCGGCCTCGCCCAGGAGCCTGCCGCGAACATCCCCTTCGCCGCGCCGGAGGGTGCGATCTTCGAAACCTCGCCACTCTCGCTTGATATCATGCGCCGCCTCGGCGAGCGCATCGCGCGGCAAGGCGGGGCGATGATCGCCATCGATTACGGGCACGCGAAAAGTGGTTTCGGGGATACTTTGCAGGCCGTGAAGGCGCATCGCTTCGTGCCGGTCCTCACCGATCCGGGCGAGGTGGATATCACCGCGCATGTCGATTTCGCGATGCTCGCGATCGCCGCCCAGCGCGGCGGGGCGCTGGCGCATCCGCTGCTGACACAGGCGAGCCTGCTGGAGCGGCTTGGCATCCACCATCGTGCGGAAATCCTGAAGCGCAAGGCCGAGAACCCCGCCGAGATCGACCGCGCCGTCGCCCGCCTCGCCGGCACGGATGATGCCGCGATGGGCCTTCTGTTCAAGGCGATCGCCATTACCGCGCCGGGCATGGCACCGCCGCCCGGTTTCGAGCAGCCCGACCCCCGATTGTCCTGACATGCCGAAGCCTATTCTCTCCCCCGTTCTCGAAAAGGCGGGCATCCGCCACGCCTTCTTCACGCGCGAGGGCGGTGTCTCGCAGGGGCTTTATGCCGGGCTCAATGGGGGCATCGGCTCGAACGACGATCCGGCTCTGGTGGCCGAGAACCGCCGGCGCATGGCCGAATGGCTCGGCGTGGAGCCGACCCATTTCCTCTCGCTCTACCAGGTGCATTCGCCCGATGTGATTCATGTCGCCAGCCCCTGGCCCGGCGAGCGGCCCCGGGCGGATGGCCTTGTAACGGCGATGTCAGGCCTCGCTTTGGCGGTCGGCTCGGCCGATTGCGGGCCGATCCTGTTTGCGGACCCGCAAGCGAAAATCATCGGTGCCTGCCATTCCGGCTGGAAGGGCGCGATGGGCGGCGTGCTCGAAAGCACCCTTGAAGCCATGGAGCGTCTTGGCGCGCGGCGCGCGCGCATCTCGGTCGCGATGGGGCCGATGCTGAGCCAGGAGAATTACGAGGTTGGCCCGGAATTCCGCGAGACCTTCCTGAAGCATGATCCCGCCAATGCGGATTTCTTCCGGGCGGGAACGCGCAAGACGCATCCGCATTTCGACCTGCCGGGCTATATCGCGCGACGGCTCGAGAAGGCCGGCGTGGCCGAGATCGACGATTGCGGCCTCTGCACCTATGCCGACGAGGCGCGCTTCTATTCCTACCGCCGCATGACGCATCGCGGCGAAGCGGATTACGGGCGCCTGCTCGCGGCGATCCGGCTCTAGAGCGGAATCCGATCTGATTGAATGAGATCGTCCGTTCTCATTTCTTGTTGTTTCACGCATTTTCTTCGACCAGCCGGTATCCACTTGGCGGGCGGATGCTCTAATCCACCACATCCGGCGTCTGCCAGCCCAGATGCTGGCCGGAATCGACCGCGATCATCTGGCCCGTCACGGCCTGTGCTTGCGCGAGAAAGAGCACGGCTTCCGCGATTTCCGCGGGGCTCACGGCGCGCCCCAGCAAGGTGCCCGCCGCCTCGGCCGCAAAACCCTCCGTGCCGTCATGAATGTTCGGCAGGGTCGGCCCCGGCCCCACGCCATTCACGCGAATGCCGCGCGGGGCCAATGCCTGCGCCAGCGTGCGCGTGGCAGTGAAAAGCGCGGATTTCGCCAGAGTGTAGGAGAAGAACTGCGGGTTGGGCCGGAAGACGCGCTGATCGATCAGGTTCACGATCGCGCCCGGCCAACCCTCCGGCAGGGCCTTCGCGAAGGCCTGTGCCAGCAGCACGGGAGCCTGCAGATTCACCGCGAGGTTCGCCGCGAAGCTCTCCGGCGAGAGGCTTGCGAGGCTGTCCTTCTCGAAGAGCGAGGCATTGTTCACGAGCAGCGTCACCGGCCCGAAGGGCAGGGTGGCAGCTTCCATCAGCGAGGGCAGGCTGGCGAGATCGGCGAGATCCCCGACGAGGCTCGCGGCCTTGGCGCCCTTGCCGCGCAGTTCCGCCGCCTTTGCTTCGGTGCCGATGGCCTCGCGGCCATGCACCACGATGGCATGGCCCGCCTCCGCAAGGCGATCCGCAATGGCCGCGCCGATGCGCTTTGAACCGCCCGTAATGAGCGCGACCTTCCTCATCCCGCCTTGCCTCAACTCTTTGGCTCCCGGTTGCGACGCTCGAAATCCTTGGCCACGCGAAGCCAGCGATAGAAGGCGAAATTCATCGCCGTGATGAAGCCATAGGTGCCGCGCACCGCGTGCCGGCGACCGATATAGGCCTTGAGGAACGCGATCGGGAATTCGAGGAAAACGCGCGCGGTGGAGGTCGATTTCCCGCGCGCCGCGAGATCCGCGACCTGCTGGTCGGAATAGGCATTGAGCTTCGCGATCTGGTCGCCGATCGACCGCACCGAGAAATGATGCACCGTGCCCTTGAGCCGCGCCACGCGGGTGCCGGGCTCAAGATCCACCCGATCATGCACGGGCGAGATCGAATAGGTGCCGCGATCCCGCCGGTAGAGCCGCACGGGGGCCAGCGCATAGGCGAGCGGGTGTGGCGCTGCCTCGCCGGGAAAAATCTCGGCGATGCGGATTTCATAGGCCTGCGCCGCCGGTTCGCCAGATGCGAAAAGCCCTGCGATTTCCGCCGCGAGATCGGCCGGAACAACCTCATCTGCATCAAGGTTCAGCACCCAGTCATGCCGGCATTGGCTTTCGGCAAAACGCTTTTGCGGGCCATAGCCTGGCCATTCCCGCTCGATCACGCGGGCGCCGAGCGCACGCGCCGCATCCTGTGTGCCATCGATCGAGCCTGAATCGACCACGAGAATGTCGTCGGAGAGGTGCCGCACCGCCTCGATCACGCGTGGCAGGCGATCCGCCTCGTTCTTCGCGATGATGAAAATCGAGAGGGGCGGGGCGGTCACGGTTCCGTCCGGTTTCGAGCGCGTTTTCCTCGCTTCGCACGCGTTTGCCGGGCTGGCAAGCGGCGAAGGGCAGGCGGCTCAATGGGTAACGCGCGGTTAGGCTTAACGGCTCGCCACCACGATTAATCAATTGTTGGCCTTCTCTTCAGGCTTTTGTTCAGCATGGTGAACAGCCGTGTTAATCCTGAAAAATCATGAAAGGAGCGCCAGCTCCTGTATTCATTTCAAACGAGGAGGAATGCGATGCGTAAACATCTGCGTTCGACTTTGATCTGCATCGCGCTGTCGGTCGGCGTGTTGCATCCTGCGAAGTCTATTGCGGCTGATTTTCCCAATAGCCGCAATTCTTCTACCGTTTATTCGGATCCGCGCCTGGCTGCGAATTGGCAGGGCCTCTATCTCGGCGTCAATACGCATTACGGCTGGGGCAAGGCGAATGGCGCGAACCTTGGTGGCTTCGGCCTGGGCGGGCATCTGGGCTACAATTTTCAGTCGGGTCCCGGCGTGTTCGGTGCGGAAGGTGATTTCGGCTATACCGGCATCGATCATCGCGGCTTTTCCGAAGCGTTCCGTCAGAAATGGCTGGGTTCGGGCCGCCTGCGCGCGGGCTATGCCTTCGACCGCTTCCTGCCCTTCGTCACCGGTGGTCTCGCCTATACCACCGGCACGATGAAGACCGCGACCGGCAAGGATGATCAGGCCCATTTCGGCTATGTCATCGGCGCTGGTGTCGAGGCGATGCTGACCGATCGCGTCTCGGCCCGCGTGGAGTTCCTGCATTACGGTTTCGGGAGCCAGACCTACTCGGTTCCGGCCGCGCGCCGCACCAGCGTGCAGAACAACCTGCTGCGTTTCGGCATGAGCTACAGGTTCTGATCGCGGTCAGCGGGATTTCTCCTCCAGTGGATGCGCCCGGCCTGTTCGCGCAGGCCGGGGTTTTCATGTCCGGGCTCAGACGTGCGGCTTGGTCTTGGAGAAGCCCGGCATCGTCTTGTTCATCGCCGCGAGGAAGGCCGCGAGCTTCGGATATTGTCCGCCCGCGAGCGTGGAGAAGCGGAAATCCATCCAGTCGAGCATGCAGGCCACCGTGATCGTGCCGATATCCGGCATCGCCGAGGCGACCGGCGGATCGGCTTCGAGGGCGGCGAGGCCGCGTTCCACCTTGCCGCGCTGGTGGTCGATCCAGCGCGCTTCGTGTTTCTCCGCCACGCGGAAGCGTCCTTCATAGAGCATGAGGATCGCGGCATCCATGATCCCATCGGCCAGCGCCTGCAGCTTCAGGGCGGCGACGCGCTTCGGCCAATCTGCGGGAAGAACCTTTCCGCCGCCGGCATCGTGGTCGAGCCATTCGATGATGACGCGCGAATCATAGAGTGCCGAGCCATCCGGCAGGATCAGGCAGGGGATCTTCCCCAGCGGGTTGTCGCGCCGCAGCGGATCATCCGCCGCCATGGTATCGGCAGTGACGATCTTGAACTTGTCGGAATGGCCGGTGACGAGCGCGGCGACCTTCACCTTGCGGCCAAAGGGCGAAGTGGTCGAAGAGCGCAGGGTGAGCATGGGAGCATGTCCTTTGAGACTGGTCCCGCAGATTTCGCGCGCGCGCGGCCTGCTGGCAAGCATCATTTAATTCTTTGCGAGCCAATCCAGCCGGTAGCGGGCGGTGCGCCCCGTGGCGAGGCGCCCGGCCAATTCCGGCAGCAGGGTCGCGAGGTCGCCCTCAAGCGTGTAGGGCGGGTTCGCGACGAGCATCCCGCAGGCCGCGAGCGGCCCTGCGGCATCGAAACGATCAGTGTGCAGTTCCGCAACGAGCACATCGGGAAATCCGCTCTCGACCGCCGCTTTCTCGAAGCCATCGACCGCGGCGCGATCCTTGATCGGATACCACACGGCAAGGCTGCCGCCGGTCCATTTCCGCGCCATCAGTTTCACGCCCCTGGCGAGCCGCTCGAATTCGTCGCGGCTCTCGAAGGGCGGGTCGACCAGCACCAGCCCGCGCCGTTCATTGGGCGGCACCTGCGCGTTCCAGATGGTGTAGGCGTCAAGCGCCGTGATCGCGAGGCGATCGTCGCGCCTCGGCAAGGCCTTGCGCAAGGCGGCCTCGGCCGCCGGGTGGGATTCGTTGAAGGCCGTGCGATCCTGCTCCCGCAGGCCGTGGCGGATGAAAAGGGGCGAGCCGGGGTAATGCCGGCCATCCGGGCAGATCGCGGCGAGCGCCTCGCGCCAGGCGGCCAGCACGGCCTCGGATGCCGGGCTGAAGGGCTCTGCCATGCGCCCAACCCCGCCGCGCCACTCGCCCGTGCGCTGGGCTTCCTCGCCGGAAAGATCGTAGATTCCGCTCCCCGCATGGGTGTCGATCACCCGGAACGGGGCGGGCTTCAGCCGCAGATGCGTCAGGATGCGCATGAGGATCACATGCTTCAGCACATCCGCGAAATTCCCGGCATGGAAGTCGTGGCGGTAATTCATGGCCATTCGCTCAAATTCGAGCCATTTCGATCACGGATCGGCAGACCGTTTAGCGCCATAACGAATCAAATCAAAATCGTCTCGGCTTCCGAAAAGCGGTTTCGTCATGAAGAGCAGGTGGATCGGCATCCCCGTCCTGGGTCTTCTCGCATTCAGTTACGGGTACGGGCTCCCGGAGTTTTCCTTGGAACGAAGCCCCGGGAGGGACCGAAACCATGGCCGGGAAAAACAGGTCGCGCGCATACAGGAGGAGCCGCAGGGGTTCGTTGCTCAGCTGATGGAATATCTCCGCCAGTTCACCGAGAAGAAGGAACCGCCGCCGCGCATCGCCACGCACCCCCGCGCGCCCGCGCCTGTCGAGCCTGTCGAGCCTGTCGCGCCGCCACCTCCGCCGGCCGAGCCGGTGGGCAAGCTCGCCGAGCCACCGCGCGCGCCCGGTCAGGGCTTCACCGTGATGGCGGTACGCTGATTTCGCGCGTCCGGCAGGAATCGCGATCCACCTCCGGGCAGGGGCGGAATGCGCGCAAATCCCTCGTAAGGCAGATTCGGACCTCCTCGAGCATGCCGCGCTCACAGGTCACGGCCATCATTTCAGGACGCAGACCGGGATTGGCCTCGGCAAAGGCGCGCTCGATCTCCAGCGGCGCGAAACGGCTCGTCTCGCGTGGGGCTTCGAGTGCCGCGGGAATGCGCACCTTCCGGCGGGCAGCGGCAGTTGCCGAGAAATAGCCCTCCGGCGGCAGGCCCGAACAGGTCCCATGCTTGCGCCATTGGTGGCGGGCAAGGCCGCTATCGGGCAGCACATCCTCCGCGATATCCATCGCCCGGCGCGAGGGATTGCGCCCTTCGGGCGTGCAGAAGGCGGGATAGCCCCGCTCATATTGCGGCCAGAGGCCATGCACGACGAATCCGGGATTGCGGCCGGGATCACATTGCTTCGCGCCGCGCCGTTCGCCGGTGATGGCACACCAGGTCGCCGACCAGGAGAGCGCGAGCACGTAGAAATCGAAATCGCCCATCGCCGCCCCGCGTGTTTCGCGTGGCTGGGAGGCGGCCGGAAGGCCAGCCGCCAGAAGGGCGAGCGCCACGAAGACGGCGCGCAGCATCGCCTCAGCGGCCGGGGAGGCGGCTGCAATCTCCGCCATTTTTCAGGTTGCGATCATAGCCGGCAAGGCAGAACGTCACCTGATTGCCGTAGCCCGCAAAACCATTGGCCTCGATGATGGCGTAGTGCAGCTTCAGGCGCTTCATGTCGCCCATCACGGCCACGGCCTCGCAGGTCCGGCGGGGAATGAGATCAATGCCATGCTGGCGCAGGCCTGTCTGCTGGATGCGCTCGAAGCCGATGATCTCGGCATTGCTGTTCCAGAAGCGGCGCTCGGTGGAGGCGAAACGCGACTGGATACTGGCCAGCACGCCGGGGGATTCGCAGGTATCCACCACGCCGGAGAAGGGCGCGAAACGGCTTTCGGCCGGGATTTCCTCGCGCGCCTTCGTCGGAAGGGACAGGGTGAGGGCGATCAGGCTGGCGGCAGTCAACGAGGCGCGGCGCATGGCGGACTCCGGAAGCGGTAAAACTCGTTCCAGATTTGAACGCCCGATCCGCCCGGGTCAAGCCGGAAGAAGGCTCAGTTTCCGCCCGTCGGCATGTTCTGCTGCCGAATCTGCGATGCGCGGTGCGGGTTTCGCGCAGGTGCGGGTTGCTGGGGCGGTGCCGGAGGCAGCAAAGCGCCTGCGGGGGCCGGGAGGGGCTGCCGCGTCACGCCACGACCGCGGTTCACCGGCAGTTCCGGCATCGAGGAGGTGAGATCGAAATCGCGCGGGTCGAATTCCTCCTCCTGCTCCATCACCTCGGTATGGGCGCCGCCATTCTGCTGCAGCAATTGTCGCTGGCGATCGAGCGAGCCGGCGGGTGCCAGTGCCGCCGGGGGACGCTGCGTGAGGGCCAATTGTGGCGGCGAGGCGGCCGAATAGGCGCTGTTCGGGAAGCCCTGGGGCGCAGGCGGCTGGGGCTTGAAGGCCGTGGCGGGCGGTATCTGCGTGCCCATCGACGGCGGGAGGGTGGGGCGCATCGGTGAATCGAACCTCGGACGGCAATAGCGGCGCTGTCCGCGCGCATCGTGCCGCGCGAGATCGAGATGGAAATGGTCGTAGTGGAAGGCGTCGGAGCCGGGGCCGAGCACGGTGCGGAACTTTCCGCAGGCGGAATGCAGCACATCGCGCAGGAAGCCCTGCTCGTGAGGCGCGCCGCGCCATCCGCCTTTCACGGTTGTCACCGAGCCATCCGCGAAAACAAAGGACATGATGTCGATGGCATTGCCGAAGGCGTGTTCCGAAAGCCGCGAGCCCGGCTGGTGGTTCCGGCGACGGCAGGCATAGGAGCCGCCCGTGCGGATCTCCTTCACCCCCTGCCCCATCCAGGCCAGGGCTGCGGGCTGAACGGCTGTCGCGAGCCAGTCATCCAGCCAGGCGACCATGGGGCAGGTGAGCGTGGCTTCCGGCTTCAGGACCGTGAGGCGCAGATCCGCCCCGGTCGCGGTTTGCAGCGGTGCGCCGGCCTCGGCGAAGCTTTGCAGGATATTCTGGTCGATCTGGAAGGCCTGCACCTTCAGCGGAATGTCGAGCCCGCAGGCGCCGGAGCCGTCGATGGGCCTCGTGATGCGCACGAACTCGCTTTCCTGCACGACGCCCGCCTTCATGCAGGCGATTTCCGCCTCGCCGCGCCAAGCCTCGCGCTGCTCGAAGCGCAGGAAGCCGCAGCCCGAAAGGAAGGCGGCGCTCGCGAGAACCGCCAGACCCAACCGCGCGGGGAGCGGGATCGCGGAGGCCCGAGGCAGGAATGGATGGTGGGAACGCAACATTCCCGAAAATTGACTCGACCTTGGTAAGGTTCCTTTAAGAGAAAGGGTTACGGGGTGGTTAAGATTCTTCTCCATTCACACGTTCGGGAGGGTCCGGTGCAGGGCAAGGCGCGTTTCATTTTTCCGTTCTTTCAGGCGGGCATCATGGCTTTCCTGATGACGGGTTTCGTCACCTGGCTCAACCTGGGCCTGCCTTCCGATTTCGTCCTGCGCTGGATGCTGGCTTTCGTGAAGGCCTGGCCGCTGGCCTATCTCGCCGCGCTCATCGCCGCGCCCTTTGCCCAGCGCGCCACGCGCTTCGTCGTCGCCAGGCTGGAAGGAACCAAGCCATGATGCGCGCCCTTGATCTGGCCGAGGCTGTCGAAGCCGGGGATCTCACCCCGGCAACCGTGCTCGAACTCGCGCTGGAAGCCATTTCCGAGCGCGAGAAGGATATCCTCGCCTTCACCGCTCTCGACATGGATCGCGCCCGGCTCGCGGCGCGCGCCATCCCCGGAAATGACGGGTTGTTCGGCCTGCCGGTCGGCTTCAAGGACATCATCGATACCGCCGATTACCCCACCGAGCATGGCTCGCCGCTCTACAAGGGGCACAAGCCGAAGGCGGATGCGCCCATCGTGCTGATGACCGAGGCGGCGCAGGGCCTGCGCCTCGGCAAGACAGCCACCACGGAATTCGCTTTTCTCAACCCCGCCCCGACCTTCAATCCGCACCATGCCGCGCATAGCCCGGGTGGCTCCTCGGCCGGTTCGGCCGCGGGAGTCGCGGCGGGCTTCATGCCGCTGGCTTTCGGCACGCAGACCGGCGGATCGGTGATCCGCCCGGCGAGCTTCTGCGGCGTGGCGGCCATGAAGCCCTCCTTCCGGCTCATCCCCATCCAGGGCGTGAAGCCCTTCGCGCCTTTGCTCGATACCATGGGCCTGTTCGGCGCGCGGGTGGCGGATGTCGCCTTCGGGCTTGCGGCGATCACCGGACGCGACCTGCGGGTCGATGGCGGCGATTTCGGCCAGCCCACCTTCGGCATCACGCGCCAGCCCTTCGCAGGCGAAGCGTCACCGGAAGCGCATGCGGCGCTCGACCATGCCATCGCGGCGCTGTCGAAGGCCGGCATCGCTTGCCGCGAGGTGGCGCTTGCGCCGGTCTTCGCCGAGGCCCATGCGCATCACCGCGCGATCAACAACCACGAGGGCGCGGTGTCGCTCACCTGGGAATATGAGCGGCATCGCGAGAAGCTCTCCCCCATTCTCCGTGATGCCATCGAGCACGGGCGCTCCGTGAGCCTTGCGGAATATGATGCCGCGCGCTCGGTCTCGAACCGGGCGCGAAAGGCGACGCATCCGCTGTTCGAGAAGGTCGACATGCTGCTCACCTTCTCCGCGCCGGGCATCGCGCCATTGCGGGACAGCACCGGCGATGCCACCTTCAACAAGCTCATCACGCTGCTGGGCCTGCCGGCCGTGAATGTGCCGGGCTGGAAGGATACGGCGACCGGGCTTCCCGTGGGCTTGCAGGTGGTCGGCGCCTTCGGCGATGACCAGCGGACGCTGGCGGCGGCGCATCTTCTGGAACGGGTGCTTGGCCGTCATTCCTGAGGATTTCCGGCGAAGCTGTTGAAAAGCAGAACAGAACTCCAGGCCGGGCATTTGCTTTTTCGCAGTGCAGCGACGATGGGCCATTGCCAGCGGTTACCATTGGTTTAAGATTTGAGGATCGATAGGTGATGAGGTGACAACATGAGCACCACCTATGGCCTGGATGTTCTGGCGTTTCTGGCGTCGTTCGTTCTTCTGATCGCCATCCTGTTTGGTGCCTTCTGAGACACGAATGACAGCTTCGCCGGTTTCGACCGGCACAGGAACCGGGCCTCGCCGCAAGGCGGCGGGGCCATTTTGATGCCGTGGCATCTGCTCAGCTTTGCGGGCAGGGTTTGGAAAGCGGCCGCCACGTCGTGACGTTCTGGTCCATCTGGCAGCGGAACAGGCTGTTCCGCATGCAGACCTCGCTGCCGACCGGAAGGTTCTCGCCATGCATGCGACAGGTGCATTCCGTCCTGTTGAGCTGCGCGCGCGTGATCACCCGGTCGCTGGCGGGGCGCGCCTGTGCTTCCTGCGCGTGGAGACTGACTGGCCCAAGCAGCGGCCATGCCGTGGCGAGGAGGCCCGCAAGAGCCGAGGTCCGGCACTTCGTTATCATGACGGCACCCTTCGGGACGCGCGAGAAATCGCTCGGAACTTGCGCGATTGCACGTCTAAACCGGCGTTTTGTCAAGGGCGGACCCGGTTGCGGCGCCGCCATGCAGAACATTGGAGCAACACAACTTTAAGTTGTTTTGCGTAGTGATTTCCGTCCGTTCCTTGCCCGGAAAACACAAACCATGTCGAACGAGATCAAGACCGTTGCGATGCTTTGGCTGGCGGTCCTCGGGCAGCCGGTCACCGCTGCTGCCGGCTCGCCCCATGGCCCCTGCACCAATCTGCCGCGCTTCGGCTGGGTGTCCTTCGACGAGATCAAGGCGAGCCTGAAGCAGTCGGGGTATCGGCTGCTCCACCTGCGCATCACCAGCGAGGCCTGCTATGCCGCCTTGGTGACCAATGCGGCCGGGCAGAGGCTGGAATTGCTCATCCACCCGGGCACCAGCAAGGTCATCGCGCCGGAAGAATTGCCGACCAGCGCCATCCGGCGCTGATCAGCGCCGGCGTGGCTTGCCGCCACCCTTCGCGCGCGGCGTGCCCGAGAGTGGCACCTCGCGATCCGTGCCCGGTCCCATCGCATCGAGAGACGGCTTCCTGGCCCGGGACGGCGGCAGGTTCGCCGCCGCGCCATATTGCGAGGCCCCGGCCTTGCCGGCCTTTGCCGTCACGCTTCCCTGCCGCGCGCCCGGCTCCTCGAACACCGCGAGCTCCGTGGCCTTCAGGCGCTTGATCTCGTCGCGGATTCGCGCCGCCCTTTCGAAATCGAGATCGGCCGCGGCCTCGCGCATCCGCTTCTCGAGATCCGCCAGCACCGCCTCGAAATTGTGGCCGATGGAGATCGCCTTGTCGGCCTGCCCCTTGTCGATCGTGACGCGATCGCGCTCGTAGGGTGAGTTGATGATCTCCTCGATATTGCGCTTCACGCTCTGCGGGGTGATGCCGTTGGCCTCGTTATAGGCCTTCTGCTTCTCGCGGCGGCGATTGGTTTCGGCCATCGCGCGCTCCATCGAGCCGGTCATGTTGTCGGCATAGAGGATCACGCGGCCATCCACGTTGCGGGCCGCGCGGCCGATGGTCTGGATCAGCGAGGTCTCCGAGCGCAGGAAGCCTTCCTTGTCGGCATCGAGAATGGCCACGAGGCCGCATTCGGGAATGTCGAGGCCCTCTCGCAAGAGGTTGATGCCTACCAGCACATCGAAGGCGCCGAGGCGCAGGTCTCGGATGATCTCGATGCGTTCGAGCGTATCGACATCCGAATGCATGTAGCGCACGCGCACGCCCGCCTCGTGCAGGTATTCCGTGAGGTCCTCGGCCATGCGCTTGGTCAGAACCGTGACAAGGGTGCGATAGCCGGCGGCGCTCACATTTCGCACCTCGCCCAGCAGGTCATCCACCTCGGTGCGCGCAGGCCGCACGATGACTTGCGGGTCGATGAGGCCTGTGGGCCGGATCACCTGCTCCACGAAGACGCCGCCGGTGCGCTCCATCTCCCAGTCGCCGGGGGTGGCGGAGACATGCACGGTCTGCGGGCGCATCGCCTCCCATTCCTCGAAACGCAGCGGGCGATTGTCGAGGCAGGAGGGGAGGCGGAAGCCATATTCGGCAAGGGTGGCCTTGCGCCGGAAGTCGCCTTTGTACATGCCACCGATCTGCGGCACGGTCACATGGCTCTCATCGGTGAAAACCAGTGCATTGTCCGGCAGATATTCGAAGAGCGTCGGCGGTGGATCTCCCGGATTGCGGCCCGTGAGATAGCGCGAGTAATTCTCGATGCCCTGGCAGACGCCCGTGGCCTGCAGCATCTCGAGATCGAACTGCGTGCGCTGTTCGAGGCGTTGCGCCTCGATGAACCGGCTCTGGCGATTGAGTTCGGCCAACCGCTCCTTCAGTTCCGTCTTGATGCCGGAAATCGCCTGGTCGAGCGTCGGGCGCGGCGTCACGTAATGCGAATTGGCATAGACCTTCACGAATTTCAGGTCGGCATTCTTGTGGCCCGTGAGCGGATCGAATTCCGCGATTCCCTCCACCTCGTCGCCGAACAGGCCGATGCGCCAGGCGCGATCCTCCAGATGGGCCGGGAAGAGCTCGATCACGTCGCCGCGCACGCGGAAGGTGCCGCGCGTGAAATCCGTGTTCGTCCGCTTGTATTGCAAAGCCGTGAGATCGGCGATGAGCTGGCGCTGGTCGAGCCTTTCGCCCACCTCGATGCCGAAGCTCATGGCGGTGTAGGTCTCGACCGAGCCGATGCCGTAGATGCAGGAGACCGAGGCGACGATGATCACGTCGTCACGTTCGAGCAACGCGCGCGTCGCCGCGTGGCGCATCCGGTCGATTTCATCGTTGATGGTCGATTCCTTGGCGATATAGGTGTCCGTCCGCGGCACATAGGCCTCGGGCTGGTAATAATCGTAATAGGAGACGAAATATTCGACCGCATTCTCCGGGAAGAAGCTCTTGAACTCCGAATAAAGCTGCGCCGCGAGCGTCTTGTTCGGCGCGAGAATGAGCGCGGGGCGCTGTGTCTTATCGATCACCTGCGCCATGGTGAAGGTCTTGCCCGAACCGGTGACGCCCAGCAGGACCTGATCGCGCTCGTGCTGCTGAACACCTTCGACCAGCTGGCGGATGGCCTCCGGCTGGTCGCCGCGCGGCTCGAAAGGCGCCTTCACGGTGAAGCGGATGCCGCCCTCGCTCTTGGCCGGGCGCTCGGGGCGATGCGGCGCCCAGACCTTCTTCTCGCGGAAAAGCGGATTGCCGTTCTTCAGCAATTCCTGCAGCGCATCATGTGTCGCCTGCACGCCCACGGTGGAGGTGAGGGCATCCGCTTCCGAGATGCCGTCGAGCCCTCCGCCCATGCGCGCATCGTCGGGCAGCAGCGGCACGACATTGCCCTGCATCACACGGCGCGGCTTCGCGCCGGCAATGTCATCGTAGCGTGCGGGTTCGGTCGCGACATCGCGCTTCCTCGAAAGCGGAATCTCGTCCGGCAGGCCCAGGGAGGCCGCGAGCTTGGGGTCCAAGCCTGTCACGGGGCCGGAAGCATAGCCCGATTGCGGCCTCTCGCCGAAGCCGCGCCCGCCGGGATGCGATTTCGCCGGCTGGTTCAGGGCCGGATTGAGCAGGGCCGCGAGATGCGGGTCGAGCGGCTGAAGCTCCGGCCGCGATGCCTTGCCGCGCGAGGGTTTCGGGGATTTCGCCATCCCCTCTAGATGGCTTCTCCGGCTGCGGGGGGCAAGTCCGGAGGCGGCAAGAATCGTGGGGCTCCTGACAGGAACTGACACTTGCTTTCATTCCCCGCTTTGCGCCATCGACAAGACGAAGCTGTTCCTCTCGATTCCGCCGCGAGCCCCGCTGATGTCTCCCGCCACGATCGAACTCATCGGTGCCCTCGCCGCGACGATCACGACGCTCTGCTGGATTCCCCAGGCAATCAAGGTGCTGCGCACGCGCGAGACCGGCGCGATCTCGCTCACGATGTATTGCATGCTCGCGGTGGGAATCGCGCTGTGGCTGATCTACGGATTTCTGATCGGTTCCTGGCCGCTCATCGGCGCGAACACCGTCACATTGGTCCCCGTGCTCGCCATTCTCGTGATGAAACTGCGCTTCGGCTGAGCCGTTTCACCGCGGCACGAGGCGGAGCAGCTTCCCCTCGCGGTCATCCGTCAGCAGGTAGATGTAACCATCCGGCCCTTGCACCACGTCGCGGATGCGGTCTCCCTCGCGCTCCAGCATGCGTGTCTCGCCGATGACCTGCCCGTTGCGCATCTCGAGGCGCGCCAGCAATTGTCCCGCCAGCGCCCCGGTGAAGAGATGGCCCCGCCATTTCGGGAATTTGTCGCCGGTATAGAACATCGCGCCGGAAGGGGCGATGGACGGATCCCAATAGAAGAGCGGCTGCTCCATGCCAGCCTTTCGGGTGCCCTCGCCGATCTTCGCGCCGGAATAATCGATGCCATAGGTGATGACGGGCCAGCCGTAATTCCTGCCGGCCTGCGGCTGGTTGATCTCGTCGCCGCCGCGCGCCCCGTGCTCGATGGTGTAGAGCCGCCCGGTTTCCGGGTGCAGCGTCGCGCCCTGCACGTTGCGATGCCCGTAGGACCAGATTTCCGGCTTCGCATCCGCGCGGTTCACGAAGGGATTGTCGGGGGGCACGGTGCCATCCTTCGTGATGCGGATGACCTTGCCGATATGGTTGGCGAGGTTCTGCGCTTCCTTTTCCATGTTCCCGCGATCGCCGAGCGTGATGAAGAGGGTGCCATCGCGCCCGAAGACAAGGCGGCAGCCGAAATGCCGGCCGGTATTGCCCGCCGGCATCTGCCGGAAGATCACCTGGCCCTCCTCCAGGGCCGCGAAACTTGCCGAAAGCCTGCCGCGGAACACGCTCGTTCCGGTGCCGCCGTCGCGGCTTTCCGCGAAGCACAGGAAGACCTGCCGCGTGGTCGCGAAATCCGGATCGAGCGCGAGGCCGAGCAATCCGCCCTGTCCCATGGCTGCGATCGGCGGAAGCCCGGTGATGGGCGCCCCGGCCGCTCCGGCGCGCAGGTTCACGATGCGCAGTCGCCCCGGCCGCTCGGTCACCAATGCACGGCCATCGGGCAGAAAGGCCATGCCCCAGGGGTTCACGAGGCCGCGCGCGACCACTTCCACCTTTGGCTCCTCCGCTGGCTGTCCCAGGGCGGGGAGCGTCGGCAATCCGGCGAGCGCGACCAGCACGAGCAGCGTCACGGGGCGGGGCATCGGCAACTCCTCCGGCGGATGAAGAGGCCTGAAGATAGCGCGAAAGCCCGCCGCCTCAACCACCACCGATCCCGCGCGGTTTCCGCGATTCGGCTTCCCGGACTTGCCATTCCCGCCATAATTTGCCCAGATGCGGCTGGCGAGGGGGCCTTCCTGTTCATGTCAGGTTGGCTTTCGAACAGATAAGGATGCTGCGGGATCAACCGGCAGCCTGACGGGAGACGCGTGTGACGAGTTTCGGCAGCGGGGGCAGAAGGCCCGCGATCGGCAGGGAATGAGCGGCATGAGCGACCATTCGAGCCGCGCCTTCACGCCGTTCTCCGAACATCGCAAGCGCGATGTCGTCCGCCGCTTCTGGGCGGTGGCCGGCGGCTTCTGGCAGGGCGCGACACGGTCGCGGGCCTTCTTCTACACCTTTGGCCTCGCTTTGGGGCTCATCCTTGTCCTGTTCGTCAATATCGGCATCAATCGCTGGCAATCCGGCCTTTTCAATGCGCTCGAGGCGAAGGACGGACCACGCGCCTTTTTCGTGCTGGCTCTGGTCCCGCTGCTGGTGTTGGGCGGGGCGGGGGCCGGCGCTCTGGTCGTTTACATGCGCGAGACCTTGCAGGTCCTGTGGCGCGAATATGTGGTGAAGGCGCTTGTCGCCCGCTGGATCGACCGCGACCGATACCGGCAGATGCAGGAGAAGGGCCGCGAGCCGCCGAACCCCGAATATCGCATCGCGGATGACGCGCGCGTGGCGCTGGACCCACTGGTGGATTTCGCGATTGGCTTCTTCTCCGCCGCGCTGGCGCTCATCGCCTTCATCGGCATCCTGTGGAAGGTCGGGGGCTCGATGACCCTGACCATCTCGGGCACGACGCTGACCATTCCGGCCTTCATGGTGCTGGCGGCGGTGCTCTATGGCCTGACGATGACCACGGCGATCGTTTGGGTCGGCCGGCCGCTGGTGGGCGCCATTGCCCGCAAGAACGAGAGCGAGGCGCGCCTGCGCTTCGATTTGACGCATCTGCGCGAACATGCCGAGAAGGTGCGGGCCGAAGGTGGCGGAGCCGCCAGGCATCAGGCCATTCTCGATACCTACGGGAATGTCGTCGAGCGTTCGCGCCGCATCGTGCAATATCACACGCGCATCACCTGGTTCACCAATGGCAATGGCGTGCTGGTGCCGCTCTTCGCCATCGTGCTGGCGACACCGAAATATCTCGCGGGTGGGCTGACCCTCGGCGATCTCGTGAGTCTCGGCGCGGCCTTCCAGCAGACGCAGATGGCCTTCTCCTGGCTTGTGGACAATTACAGGCAGGTGGCCCTCTGGTATGCCTCGGCCGGCCGGGTTGTCGACGTGATCGACGCGCTGGAGGACGAGCATTCCGGGAATCTCTATCCGGCCGAACCGGCCCCGCCGGCAGAGCGCCCCGAGATCATGCTGGACAATGTCGTGAAAATGCCGGCGGAGTGATCCGCCGGCATCGCGCTCGTCCGGTTGTTGCGCGGCCTCAGACGGGCTGCAGGCCGATCGCCTTCACCACATCCGCCCAGGTCTCCATTTCCTGCTTGAGAAAGGCCCGGAACTCCGCCGGCGGGCGGATATCCAGCGCGAAGCCCATATCGGTGATCTTCCTGGAGACGGCTTCGGTCTGCATCGCCTTGATGATCGCGCGGGAGAGGCGATCGATCACCGGTGCAGGGGTCTTCGCGGGCGCGAAGAAGCCGGCCCAGCTCTCCGCATCGGCATTCGAGACGCCCTGCTCGCGGAAAGTCGGCATGTTCGGAAGCTGCGAGGCGCGCCGGATGCTGGCCACGCCGATGCCGCGCATCTGGCCGGCCTCGATCTGCTTCAGCACGCTCGGCAGGGTGGAGAGCGACACATCGATCCGCCCGCCGATAATGTCCTGCACCAGCGGCGCGGCTCCCTGGTAGGGGATGTGCTGCATCTGGATGCCCACGCGCCGCATCAGCAACTCGGTGGAAAGATGCGAGCCGGAGCCATTGCCGGTCGAGCCATAGTTCAGCTTGCCCGGCTCCCTCTTCGCCAGCGCGATCAGTTCCTGCAGGTTCTTCGCCGGCAGGTCGTTTCTCACCACAAGGGCGTGGGGAAAGGCGCCCGCGCCCGCGAGCGGCGCGAAATCGGCGATCGCGTCATAGCCCGGCTGCTTCATCAGCAGCATGTTGTTGCCATGCGTCTGGTTGTTGCCGAATGTGATGGTATGGCCATCGGGCTCGGCCTGCGCCACCGCGCGCGTGCCGATCGAGCCGGCCGCGCCGGCGCGGTTCTCCACGATCACTTTCTGCTTGAGATCCTCCTCGATCGTCGCCGCGACGATGCGCGCGATGACATCGGTCGGACCGCCGGCCGGGTAGGCCACGACCATCGTGATGGTGCGTGTGGGAAAGCCCGATTGTGCACGGGCCACAAATGGAAAGGCTACAGCAGCGCCCGCAAATGCGAGCGTCTGGCGACGGTTGAGCATGAATTCACTCCCTAGACGATGTTGAGAAAGGGAAGCCGATCGAAAAATCCGATCCCGATCGGCTTTTTGCCCCCTTTGGCCTTGATGGCCCATGGCAAGAGACATAAAGCGGAGCAGCGCCGAACGCCAGCCCCCGGCTGATCAAAATAGTTGCGCGCGAAACTGATCCGCCCGTTCCCGGAGAGCATCACCATGGCCTTCATTGCCGACGCCCTGAGCCGCATCAAGCCATCCGCGACCATCGCGATCACGCAGCTCGCGCGCGATCTCAAGGCGAAAGGCCAGGATGTGATCTCGCTTTCGGTGGGGGAGCCGGATTTCGACACGCCGCAGAACATCAAGGACGCGGCCATCGCCGCCATCCAGCGCGGCGAGACGAAGTATCCGCCCGTCTCGGGCATCCCCGCACTCCGCGAGGCGATCGCTGCCAAGTTCAAGCGCGAGAACGGCCTCGATTACAAGCCGAGCCAGACCATCGTGGGCACGGGCGGCAAGCAGGTGCTGTTCAACGCTTTCATGGCCACGCTGAACCCGGGCGACGAGGTCATCATCCCGGCGCCATACTGGGTGAGCTACCCCGAGATGGTGCTGCTCTGTGGCGGCACTCCGGTGCTTGTCACGGCCGGCATGGAATCGAACTTCAAGCTCCAGCCGGAAGCGCTGGAGAAGGCCATCACCCCCAAGACCAAGTGGATGATCTTCAACTCGCCGTCGAACCCGACCGGGGCGGCCTATACCCGCGCCGAACTGAAGGCGCTCACGGATGTGCTCCTTCGCCACCCGCATGTCTGGGTGCTGACCGACGACATGTACGAGCACCTTGTCTTTGGCGATTTCGAATTCACCACCCCGGCGCAGGTCGAGCCGAAACTCTATGACCGCACCCTCACCATGAATGGCGTCTCGAAGGCCTATGCCATGACCGGCTGGCGCATCGGCTATGCGGCGGGCCCGGAAATCCTCATCAAGGCCATGGACATGGTGCAGGGCCAGCAGACCTCGGGTGCCTCGACCATCTCGCAATGGGCGGCCGTGGAGGCGCTGAACGGCCCCCAGGATTTCATCCCGATGAGCAAGAAGGCCTTCGAGACACGGCGCGATCTCATCGTCTCCATGCTGAACCAGGCGAAGGGCCTCTCCTGCCCGAAGCCGGAAGGTGCGTTCTATGCCTATCCCTCCTGCGCCGCCCTGATCGGCAGGAAGGCGCCCTCGGGCAAGGTGATCGCCACCGACGAGGATTTCGTGATGGAACTCCTCGCCGCGGAAGGCGTCGCGACAGTTCACGGCTCGTCCTTCGGTCTCGGCCCCAATTTCCGCGTCTCCTATGCCACATCCAACGAGAAGCTTGAGGAGGCGGGGCGCCGCATCCAGCGCTTCTGCGCCTCGCTCACCTGAGGCAGGGGCCGGTTGGCGGTAGTGGCCCCTCCCATGGTGCCGTTGCGGAATCGTTCCCTGAAGGGCCGGATGCGGAGCCTTGCCTGCGGCGTTCTGCTCTGGCTCGGCCTCCTGCCGGCTGCGTCCGTGGTCGAGGCGCAGACTGGCATCTTCTCGATTTTCCGAATGCCGCAGCAGACCGACATCGCGCCTCAGGCTGACGCCGAGGAGGATGCCGAATTCGCAATACCGCCGCTGAATGCCCTGCCCGCGCCGGAACTGCCTCTGCCACCCCAGCGCATGACCGTGGTGCAGAATCCGACGGCGCCGGCACCTCGACCCCCCGGCCTCGAGGCTGTTTTGCCTGCGCCCGTCCTGCCGCTCGCCGCATCTTCTCCGGCCAACGCGCCGGCTCCGGTGCAATCTCCGGCGCCGCAATCCTCCGCGCCGGGCGTGCCTGCCGGTCCGCTCCTGGCCGTGCCCGATCTTCCCTTGCCTCCGCGCCGGCCCGGCGCGCCGGCGCCCGCGCCCGAGCCGGAGCCGCCGGCCCAACAGGCCGAGGCGCCCGCGGAGTCGCCGCCGGAAGCCGTCGATTTTGATTCCTTCGCCGAGCGCCCGACCATGCTGGCCTCGCTTCCCTTCCCCGGCTTCCGCCCGATGCGACAGCCCCCCCTTCAGCAGCAGGAGACCACCACAGAGGAGCTGGAGAAGGAGGAGGAGCGCACGCCCGAGCCGATGCACGTGGAAAGGCAGACGGATTACGTCGATATCGCCTGTCTCAAGCCGGAACTCATGGCGCTGGTGCGCAAGGCTGGCGACCGCTTCGGCACGACGCCGATCATCACATCGGGCCAGCGCTATCGCGGCCGGCTCGGCTCCTATCATCGCAAGTGCATGGCGGCGGATTTCTACGTGCCGGGTGTTCCCCGCGCTGATCTCGCACGCTACCTGCGCAGCCTGCCGGAAGCGGGCGGCGTGGGCACCTATTGCCACACCAAGAGCGTGCATATCGATATCGGCGAGCCCCGGAACTGGTCGCAATGCGGCTTTCGCTTCCGCTTCTCCCAGCGCGGCTGAGGCAGGGCCAAGGCGCGCGAATTCGGGTGGAGCGCGGAAGCGAACGGGCCTAGGACTGGATTTCCGACCGCCTCCCGTGAGTCCTGCATGACCGACCAGCCGAAGCCCGCCGCGCCGCCCGCTCCACCCATGGCCTCCCAGCCGATGAGCGCGGATCTTTGGCTGACGCTCGGCTTTCTCTCGATGCTCTGGGGCGGGTCCTTCTTCTTCATCGCCATTGCCGTCAGGGAATGGCCACCCTTCACCATCGTCTTTGCGCGCGTGGTCATCGCGGCGCTCGTGCTGCTGGCCGTGCTGGCGGTGCTGCGCCCGGCCTTCCGGCTCGAACGGCGTCTCGTGCTGTCGGTGCTCGGCATGGCGCTGTTCAACAACGTGGTGCCGTTTTCACTCATCGTCTGGGCGCAGGGGCATATCCCCAGCGGTCTTGCCTCCATCCTCAACGCGACGACACCGCTCTTCACGGTCGCGTTGCTGCACCTGGCAGGCGCCGAGCGCGCGACGCCCATGAAGGCCATCGGCGTGCTCGTCGGCATGGGCGGCGTGGCCCTGATGCTCGCGCGGGACTGGGGCGAATTCGGCGCCGTCGAGATCATCCCGCAGCTTGCGATGCTCGCAGCCACGACTTCCTATGCCATTTCCGGCTGGTGGGGCCGGCGCCTGCAGAAGGATGCGGTGCCGCCACTCGTGGCCGCGACCGGGCAGATGATCGGCTCGACCCTCATGCTGGCACCGTTCGTTTTGCTGATCGACCAACCCTGGCTGCTGCCGGTGCCGGGCACCCCGGCGATCATGTCGATCGTGGCGCTCGGCATCTTCTCCACCGCGCTCGCCTATATCCTGTTCTTCCGGGTGCTGGTGAGGGCCGGGCCAACGAATCTCGCGCTCGTCACCTTTCTCATCCCGGTCAGCGCCATCCTGCTGGGCACCCTGTTCCTGGGCGAGCGGCTCACGCTGTCGCAGGCCTTCGGCATGCTGACGATCGGGCTCGGCCTCGGGCTGATCGATGGCCGCCTGTTTGGCCGGAGGGCAACGACATGACCCCGGATTTCGTGACCGATGAAACCCGCTGGGCGGCCTTCCTCGCGCGCGATGCCGCCGCCGAAGGCTGCTTCCTCGTGGCGGTGACGAGCACGGGCATCTTCTGCCGTCCGGTCTGTCCGGCGCGCCCGAAGCGGCAGAACATCCGCTTCCTCGAGGGGCGCGAGGCCTGCCTGGAGGCCGGATTCCGGCCCTGCAAGCGCTGCCGGCCCTGATTTCCACCCCCATTCCGCGTGGCAATCCCGGCTTTTCCCGCTTGCGCTTGCTTGAGGGGCTGGACGCTTTAGTTTTCCGTGATAAAAGCGTAATTGGTTCATAACTAAACAATGTTCCGGTCAACCGGGCGTGCGAGAACAATGGCCATCGTCTGGAGCGGTGGTTCGGGGAGGATTGGAATGAATGCGATTGCGCGCCCTTGGCTGTCTCATTACCCGGATGCCGTGCCGACCGAGATCGATGTCGCGAGGCTGCCGACACTGAATGCCCTGCTGCAGGAAAGCTTCCGGCAATATGCGGCAAAGCCCGCCTTCATCTCCTTCGGCAAGGCGCTGACCTATTCCGAAATCGAGCAGAAGGCACGCGCCGTGGGCGGCTGGCTGCAGGCACAGGGGCTCGGGAAGGGCGACCGCGTCGCCAGCATGATGCCGAACGTCATGGCCTATCCGGCGAGCCTGTTCGGCGTGCTGATGGCGGGTCTGACGGTGGTGAACGTGAACCCGCTCTACACCGCGCGCGAACTCGCGCATCAACTCAATGATTCCGGCGCGGAAGCCATCATCGTGCTCGAGAATTTCGCGCATGTCGTGCAGGAGGTCCTGCCACAGACGCGCGTGAAGAAGGTGATCGTGGCCCGCGCGGGTGATCTTCTGGGCTTCAAGGGCGCCATCGTTTCCTTCGTGGCGAAGCATGTGAAAAAGGTCGTGCCCGCCTGGTCCATCCCGAAGGCGGTGTCCTTCATGGAGGTGATCGCCGTGGGTGGCCGCGCGGGGCTGCGCCCGGTGGACGTGACCCTCGATGACGTGGCCTTCCTGCAATATACCGGCGGCACGACGGGCGTGGCGAAGGGCGCGACGCTGACGCATCGGAACGTGTCGGCGAATGTCGTGCAATCGGATGCCTTCCTCGGCTGGGCCATCCGCGCCGTACCGAACAACGTGATGGTTACGGCGCTGCCGCTCTATCACATCTTCGCGCTCACCTGCTGCTGCCTCCTCATGATGAGGATGGGCGCGGCCTGCCTGCTGATTGCCAATCCACGCGACATTCCCGGTTTCATCAAGATCCTCAAGGGCACGCGTTTCACGCTGATGTCGGGCGTGAACACGCTCTATAACGCGCTGGCGAACCATCCGGATATCAAGGATGTCGATTTCTCGAAGCTGCGCTTTTCCGTGGCCGGCGGCATGGCCACCCAGCAGGCCGTGGCGCGGAAATGGAAGGCGCTCACGGGCTGCGCCATCGTCGAGGGCTACGGCCTTTCGGAAACCGCGCCGGTCGCCTCCATCAACCGCCCGGATATCCAGGATTTCACCGGCGGCATCGGTTATCCGGTGCCTTCCACCGATTTCGACCTCCGCGATGCCGAGGGCAACAGCGTGCCGATGGGGGAGCCGGGCGAGATATGCATTCGCGGCCCGCAGGTGATGACCGGCTACTGGAACCGCCCGGAAGAGACCGCGAAGGTGATGACGCCGGATGGCTTCTTCCGCTCGGGCGATGTGGGCGTGCTGCAGCCGGACGGGCTCTTCAAGATCGTCGACCGCCTGAAGGACATGATCCTGGTCTCGGGCTTCAACGTCTACCCCAACGAGGTGGAGGATGTGCTAGCCCACCACCCGGGCATCCTGGAAGTCGCGGTGATCGGCGTGCCGGACGAGCAATCGGGCGAGGCGGTCGCGGCCTATATCGTCAAGCGCGATCCCGATCTCACGGCCGATGCCGTGCGCGCCTATGCCCGCGAGAACATGACGGCCTACAAGGTGCCGAAGGTGATCCATTTCCGCGATGCCCTGCCGAAGACGCCGGTGGGCAAGGTGCTGCGCCGCATGCTGCGCGACGAGATGGTGACCTGACGCCTGGGTGCGATGACAGCACCCCCACGCTGATTTGATTTGTTCGATGCAGGGAGGCACCCTAAACTCCCGGACCTGGTTCGCAGCGCAGGAGCTTCGCCATGCCCATCATCCGTCGCCGCGGCTGGGAAATCCCGGAACATCAGGTCACGCCCGAGGCGATCGCGATGAACCGCCGTTCGCTCATGAAGGGCGTGGGCGCGGCGGGTCTGCTGCTCGCCGGCGGGCGTGCGGCCATGGCGAACGACCCCGCGCCGACCGATAATCTCCACCCCTATCCGCGCAACGCGGCCTATGCCGTGGAGCGCGAACTCACGCCCGAGCGCATCACCTCGCGCTACAACAATTTCTACGAATTCGGCACCACCAAGAGCATCTGGCAGGAGGCGCAGGCGCTGAAGACCCGGCCCTGGTCGATCAAGGTCGACGGCCTTGTCGAGCAGCCTTTCGAGATCGGAATCGACGATCTGATCACGGCCATGCCGCGCGAGGAGCGGGTCTACCGCTTCCGCTGCGTGGAAGCCTGGGGGATGACCGTGCCGTGGTCGGGCTTCGCGATGAAGGCCTTCCTCGACCGCGCGAAACCTCTGGGAAGCGCGAAATACCTGCGGATCGAAACCTTTGTTGATCCACGCATCGCGCCGGGCCAGCGGCAGATCTGGTATCCCTGGCCCTATGTCGAGGGACTGACGATCGCGGAGGCCGCGAACGAACTCGCCTTCCTCGTCACGGGCATCTACGGCAAGCCGCTGCCCAAGCAATATGGCGCGCCGATCCGCCTCGCCCTGCCGTGGAAATACGGCTTCAAATCCATCAAGTCGATCAAGCGGATCACCTTCACCGAGGAGCGCCCGAAGAGCTTCTGGGAAGTGCTGCAATCAGCCGAATACGGCTTCTGGGCCAATGTGAACCCCGAAGTCGCGCATCCCCGCTGGAGCCAGGCGACCGAGGAAGTGCTGGGCGAGAACCGCCGAATTCCCACGCAACTCTTCAACGGCTACGGCGATTATGTCGCGGATCTCTACAAGGGGTTGGAGAAGGAGCGCCTCTGGGCGTGATAGATGGTGTCATTCCCGGCGGCTCGCAGAGCCGGGCGGGAATCCATTGTCTTTGGCCAGTCTGACATAAAGGATTCCCGCTCAATCCTTTGGATTGTCGGGAATTTCACGGGTGGCGGTCGCTATTCGCCACTCCCCATTCGCTCAATAAACCCAGCGCTGTGCCTTGCTGACCATGAAATCCCGGAAAACCTGCACGCGGGCCACGGTCTTGAGCGATTCCGGGAAAACAAGATAGCAATCGAGTTGCGGCATCGTCTCGCTCTGCAGAAGCTGCACCAGCGGCGAGGATTGATCAACCGTGTAATCCGGCAGCACCGCAATGCCCGCGCCGCTGGAGGCCGCGTTCAGCAGCGCCGAGATCGAGTTCACCACCAGCGCCGGCTGGCGCGGCTCACGCCGCTCGCGCCCCGCCGTGCAATGCCAGTTCACATCCGCGAGATAGCTCGGGATGTCGCCGCCGAAGGCCACGAGGCGGTGCTCGTCGAGATCGGCCACCACCTTCGGCGTGCCGAAGCGCTTGAGGTAATCGGGCGAGGCATAGACATGGAAATGCACCGCGAAGAGCCGGCGGCGGATAAGATCCGCCTGCTGCGGCGCGCGCAGGCGCAAGGCCACATCCGCCTCGCGCATCGCGAGATCGAGCTCATCGTCGGTCAGCAGCACCTGCAGCTTGATATCCGGGTAGAGATCGAGAAACTCGCTGAGGCGCGGCGTGAGCCAGATGCCGCCCAGCGCGACATTCGCCGTGATCTTCAATTCGCCATTCGGCTTCTCGCGGCTATCCGTGAGGCTGAGGCGCGTCTGTTCCAGCTTCGAGACGAGTTCGCGCGCCGTGCGGAACAGCATCTCGCCCTGCTCGGTGAGCACGAGGCCGCGCGCATGGCGATGGAACAGTGGCACGTCGAGTTCGTTCTCGAGCGCCGAGACCTGCCGCGATACCGCCGATTGCGACAAACCCAGCATTTCGCCGGCCCGCGTGAGGCTGCCCGCCTCCGCCGCGGCATAGAAAATCCGGACACGATCCCAATCCATGCCGCGCTCCAGCCCGCTGCACAGGAAAATGCGGATTTGCATTCCCACTCTGCGAAATTTGCATAGCCTAGATCAGACTGCGCCCGTGAATGCAAGGGGCAAACCGCAATCGTCACCGGAGGACGGGATTTCAACGGCTTCCGCCGCTCGCATCACTCCGCCGCGATCCGCTCATTGGCATGCGCGATCAGGAAGCGATCCGCTTCAAGCGCGGCCATGCAGCCGAGGCCGGCGGCGGTCACGGCCTGCCGGTAGGTGTCATCGGCCACGTCGCCGGCGGCGAACACGCCGGGAATGTTGGTCTGCGTCGTGCCCGGAACGACCTTGATATAGCCGTTCTCCTTCATCTCCACCTGCCCCTTGAAGAGGCCGGAGGCCGGCTCGTGCCCGATGGCCACGAACACGCCATGCGTCCTCACTTCGGTCAGCGCGCCGGTGCGGGTATTCCTGAGGCGCAGATGGGTAACGCCCGGCGGCGCGGTGGTGCCGCAGATTTCGTCCACGGCATTGTCCCAGAGCACCGAGATGTTCTCCTTGGCGAAAAGCCGCTCCTGCAGGATGCGCTCGGCCTTGAAGCTGTCGCGGCGATGCACCACCGTCACGGTCTTCGCGAGGTTCGAGAGGTAGAGCGCCTCTTCCACGGCCGAATTGCCGCCGCCGACCACCACCACATCCTTGCCGCGATAGAAGAAGCCGTCGCAGGTGGCACAGGCCGAAACGCCGAAGCCCTTGAAGGTCTCCTCGGAGGGGATGCCCAGCCACTTGGCCTTGGCGCCGGTCGCGATGATGAGGGTGTCGCAGGTATAGGCGGTGCCGCTATCCCCCTGCAGCGTGAAGGGCCGGCGCGCAAGATCGGCGCTCACGATGTGATCCGAAACCATCTTCGTGCCGACATGCTCGGCCTGCAGGCGCATCTGTTCCATCAGCCACGGGCCCTGGATGGCCTCTGCGAAGCCGGGATAATTCTCGACATCCGTGGTGATCATCAACTGGCCACCGGGCTCGAAGCCGGAAATCAGCATCGGCTTCATCATGGCGCGCGCGGCATAGATGGCGGCTGTGTAGCCCGCCGGGCCGGAGCCGATGACGATGACCTTCGCGTGGTTCGCGCTCATGGTGAAACCCTGTTCCTAGATCTGGCCTTGCCCGGCCCTGTGCGCAAGGAAGCGTCGGGCCAGCTCGACAGCGATGATCCCCGTCGCATCGATCGGCTCATAGCTATAGCGTTCCGGTCTTCCCTGAAAGAGGCGGGCCGCGCCGGCCTCCACCAGTCCACGCCAGAATTCGTCAAGCTTGCGCGATTTTCCCGTGAGGCGGAAACCCAGCACCGGCCGACCGGTGGCCACCGCTTCGCCCAGCATGTTGGTCGATTCCATCGTCACCAGCAGGGCATCGCTGCGGGCGAGCAGGGCGGGGTAGGGGTTTTCGCCCTCGCCATTCCAGAACCAGCCGCCCGTTTCCGCGCAGAGGGTGGAAAGCGCGCGCGTGACGCTCTGCGGCGTGCGGCGCGAGGGCGTGCCGACAAGCCGCCAGCCTTCGCCGATCGCCTGCCTGAGTTGCGCGATCAGCCGCATTTCATCATCCGGCGAGAAACGGAAATCCTTGGAGGTTCCACCCATCAGCAGGCCGAGGACCGGCCTGCCATCCGGCGTCCACGGCGCGACCGCGCTCGCGAGCCTCTCCGGCGAGAAGCGATGTGGCGTTGTGAGCGTGGTCATCACATTGGGTCCGCGCAGCCGGTCATGAAGCGGCACCCAGAGGAAATCCGCTATGCGCGCGCCGGAGCGTGGATCGCGAAGGAAAACCGTGAAGATCCGTCCGCCGCTCGCGCTTTTCAGATGCCGGATGTAGCTCGCCGCCCTGCGCCCCACGCCGATCGCGAGATCCGGGAAGGGCGGCGCAAGTGGCGAGCCCGCCAGGCCCGGCGCCTCGCGCGGGTCGATCGGCCCCCAGGGCATGAAAGCCGTGAAAAGCCTGCGCGGCGCCACCACGCGGCTCTCGGCTTCGAGGCCCAGCCGCTCCGTGAGGCCAAGGCCTGGCGCGAGGTCGCCCATCTTGCCATCCGTCACCAGCCAGACGCGCTTTCCCGCGAGGGCCTCCCGCGCTTCGGCCAGGGAGCGGATTTCAGGGGATGGGGCCACACGAAACTCTCTTTCGCCAACGCGCATTATTGTTTCGCGCCGACGCCGCGTTTATCGTCGGAAAGGTCGGAGCTTGTCCATCCGGGCAAGCGCGATTCGCCGTTGATCCGGGAATGCCATGACGCGGAGCCTTCAGCTTGACAGCCTCGACTGGAAAATTCTGGCCGAGTTGCAGGCAGATGGATCGCTGACCAATGTCGAACTTGCCCGCCGCGTGGGGCTCACGCCGCCACCCTGCCTGCGCCGTGTTCGCGCGCTGCAGGAAGCCGGGCTGATCCAGGGCTACCGCGCGATGCTCGACCCTGCCTTGCTCGGCTATTCGGTCGTCTGCTTCGCCTTCGTGCAGCTCGCGAGCCAATCCGGCGCGGATCTCCAGGCCTTCGTGGCCCGCATCGCGAACTGGCCGCAGGTGCGCGAATGCTGGACCATGTCCGGCGATATCGATTTCGTGATGAAATGCGTCACGACCGATCTTCAGGCGTTCCAGAGCTTCGTGAACGATCTCACGACCACGCCCAACGTGCGAAATGTGCGCACGGCCCTCACTCTCACCAAGGTGAAGGACAAGGGTCTCGTCCCGTTCGGGCCATCGTCCTGAGGCGTTTTCCAGCGAAGCGGTCACGGGTTTGTGAGAAAAAATGCGCAGAATACGAAAAAGCTAACGGGCGATATCACGCGCCACCCAATAGGCGAGCGCGCGCAACAGCGCATCCACCCGCCGCGCCTCGTTGCCCGGCCCGAAGCCGCCGGAATCCGGCGCGGAGGTCGCGAAGGCGCGCCTTTCCACCAGCACCCTGCCGCGCGAATCCAGCACACGCGTCACACCCGTGATGGAATCCGGCATGGAGCTGAAATCGTTGGTGGTGCCGAAAGGCATGCCGCCATCATGCGAGAGATAGATCTCGCGGATCACCAGTTCGAGCTGCGCGCCGGGCGGGAAGCCATCGGCTCCCGCGCGCGCCAGTTCGGCAGCGAGGTAGCGCGGCAGGCCCTGCCGCACCATGCCTGCGGGCGAAACGCCGCTTTCCACCACCGCGCTGATGCGCGCGATGGGTGCTGCAGAAACCGGAGCGGCCAGCATCAGCGCCAGCGCACCGGCTGCGGCGAGCCTAGCGGAAAGCGACCTCGACCACTTCATAGCTCTTGCCTCCGCCCGGCGTGTTGACCTCGACGCTGTCGCCGACCTTCTTGCCGATCAGCGCGCGGGCGATGGGCGAGGAAATCGAAACGCGGCCGAACTTCACATCCGCCTCCAGATCACCCACGATCTGGTATTGCTTTTCTTCCTCGGTGTCCTCGTCCACGAGTTTCACCGTGGCGCCGAACTTCACCGTGTTTCCGGTCAATTTCGTGACATCGATGATTTCGGCGCGGCTGATGATGCTCTCGAGCTCGGTGATGCGGCCCTCGTTCAGCGATTGCGCTTCCTTCGCGCTCGAATATTCGGCGTTCTCCGACAGATCGCCATGCGCGCGCGCCTCCTGGATCGCGAGAATGATCCGGGGACGCTCCACCGATTGGCGGTGCTTCAGTTCTTCTTCCAGGGCCCTGAAGCCCCTTCCGGTCATCGGAATGCGGTCCATCGCACCCTCCAGAAACAAAAAAATCTCGCCCCCGAAAATGTTTCGGGAAGCGATGAAGATCCAGACGAAAGGGCCCGCATCCTTGCAAACCCGCCGATGGCTCGAGTTCAGGCGAAATAGTCCTGAAGCGCACGCACCTCGAGGTCACCGGCCAGATAGGCCCGAATCCCCTCGGCTGCCGCCATCGCTCCCGCCAAGGTGGTATAATAGGGCACCTTCTGCAAGAGGGCAGCCCGGCGGAGCGAACGGCTGTCATTCATGGCCTGCGCGCCTTCGGTGGTGTTGAAGACGAGCTGGATCGAGCCGTTCTTGATCTCGTCCACGATATGCGGCCTTCCTTCGAGCACCTTGTTGATGCGCTCGCATTCGAGGCCATGGCTTGTGAGATATTTCTGCGTGCCGGCCGTTGCGATCAGCTTGAAGCCGAGCTCCGAGAGCATCTTCACGGAAGGCAGCAGGCGATCCTTGTCACCATCGCGCACGGAAACGAACACGCGGCCGGCGGTCGGCACCTTCGTGCCCGAGCCGAGCTGGCTCTTGGCGAAAGCCACGCCGAAGCTGCGATCGAGGCCGATCACCTCGCCTGTCGAGCGCATTTCAGGGCCGAGGACTGTATCGACGCCGGGGAAGCGCGCGAAGGGGAAGACTGCTTCCTTCACGCCCACATGGTTCAGCTTCGGCGCGCCCTTGGCGAAGGCGGCGCGGAGCGCTGCGAGAATCGGTGCTTCGGAGGTCGCGAGCTTCTCGCCGGCCATCACCAGCGAAGCGGCCTTCGCGATGGGGTGGCCCACCACCTTCGCCACGAAGGGCACGGTGCGCGAGGCGCGCGGGTTCACTTCGAGCACATAGATCGTGCCGCCCTGGATGGCGTATTGCACGTTCATCAGGCCGCCGACTTCCAGCGCCAGCGCCATCGCGCGGGACTGGCGCTCGAGTTCGGCGATCATCTCCGGCGAAAGCGAGCGCGGGGGCAGCGAGCAGGCGCTATCACCCGAATGGATGCCCGCTTCCTCGATATGCTCCATGATGCCGCAGATATAGACGTCCTTGCCATCCGAGAGGCAGTCCACATCCACCTCGATCGCATCGGAGAGGTAGCGATCGAAGAGAAGCGGGTTCTTGCCGAGCAGGGTGTTGATCTGCCCGGTCTTGTCGTTCGGGTATTTCGCCTTGATCTCCGAGGGGATCAGCGAGGGGAGCGTGCCGAGGAGGTAATCGTCGAAGGTCTCCTGCTCGCGGATGATCGCCATGGCGCGTCCGCCGAGCACGTAGGAGGGGCGCACCACGAAGGGGAAGCCGAGATCGGCCGCCACGAGGCGCGACTGCTCCACCGAATAGGCGATGCCGTTCTTCGGCTGCTTCAACTGGAGTTTATCCAGCAGGCGCTTGAAGCGGTCGCGATCCTCCGCGAGGTCGATCGCGTCCGGCGATGTCCCGAGGATCGGCACTTGTGCCTCTTCCAGCGCGCGGGCGAGCTTCAGCGGGGTCTGCCCGCCGAACTGCACGATGGCGCCCAGCAATGTGCCGGCCTCGCGCTCCTTGTCCATGATCTCGAGCACGTCCTCTGCTGTGAGAGGCTCGAAGTAAAGGCGATTCGCCGTGTCGTAATCGGTCGAGACGGTCTCCGGGTTGCAATTGATCATGATCGTCTCGAACCCGGCATCCCTGAGCGCGAAACTGGCATGGCAGCAGCAATAATCGAACTCGATGCCCTGGCCGATGCGGTTCGGACCGCCGCCGAGGATCACGATCTTCCTCCTGTCCGAGACGCGCGCCTCATCCGCAAGCTTGCCCGCGAAGGGTGGCGCATAGGTCGAGTACATATAGGCCGTAGGCGAGGCGAACTCGGCCGCACAGGTATCGATACGCTTGTAGACCGGGTGCACATCCAGCGCGCGCCGCTTTGCGCGCACCTCGGTCGTCTCCATGTTCGCGAGCGCGGCGAGGCGCGCATCCGAGAACCCCATGCCCTTGAGCAGGCGGAAATTCTCGGCATCCGGCGGCAGGCCATGGGCCTTCACCCGGGCTTCCATGTCCACGATCTCGCGGATGCGATCGAGGAACCACGGATCGATCCTGCAGCTCTGGTGGATTTCCGCGTTCGAGAACCCGAGGCGCATGGCCTGCGCCACATAGAGGAGGCGGTTCGCGGTGGGCGTGCCGATCGCCGCGCGGATCGCGTTCTTGTCGTCGCCCCTGCCGAGGCCCTCGATCTCGATTTCGTCGAGGCCATCGAGGCCGGTTTCGAGGGAGCGGAGCGCCTTCTGCAGGCTCTCGTGGAAGGTGCGGCCGATCGCCATGCTTTCGCCGACCGACTTCATCGAGGTCGTGAGGATGCCAAAATTCGGGTCGGTCGAGGGGAACTTCTCGAAGGCGAAACGCGGGATCTTCGTCACCACGTAATCGATCGAGGGCTCGAAGGAGGCGGGCGTCGCACCGCCGGTGATGTCGTTCGCGATCTCGTCGAGCGTATAGCCCACGGCGAGTTTCGCCGCGACCTTCGCGATGGGGAAGCCCGTGGCCTTCGACGCCAGCGCCGAGGAGCGCGAGACGCGCGGGTTCATCTCGATCACCACCAGGCGGCCATCGGCCGGGTTGATCGCGAACTGCACATTCGAGCCGCCGGTTTCGACACCGATCTCGCGCAGAACCGCGAGCGAGGCGTTGCGCATGCGCTGGTATTCCTTGTCGGTCAGCGTCAGCGCCGGGGCAACCGTGATGGAATCGCCCGTATGCACGCCCATCGGATCGATGTTCTCGATGGAGCAGACGATGATGCAGTTGTCGCGCTTGTCGCGCACGACCTCCATCTCGAATTCCTTCCAGCCGAGCACGCTTTCCTCGATCAGCACCTCGTTGGTCGGCGAGGCATCGAGACCGCGCTCCACGATGTCGAGGAATTCCTCGCGATTATAGGCGATGCCGCCGCCCGTGCCGCCCAGCGTGAAGGAGGGGCGGATGATTGCCGGCAGGCCGATATCGGTCAGCGCCATCATGGCCGAGCCGAGCGCGAATTCCTGGTAGCGCTTGCCGCGCTCCTTCTCGCCGGCGCTCCATTGCCGCTCGAAAGCCTCGCGGGCCTTGGCCTTCTCTTCGGCCGAGCCGGGTCCGGCCCCGATCCTGGCGAGCTCCGCCTTGTAGGTCTCGCGGTTCTTCTTCTTCAGTTCGGTCGCGTTGGCGAGGCGGGATTTCGGTGTCTCGAGGCCGATCTTGGTCATGGCCTCGCGGAAGCGCTCGCGATCCTCGGCCTTGTCGATGGCATCAGCGGTGGCGCCGATCATCTCGACATCGTGCTTCTCCAGCGCCCCCATCTTCTGAAGCGAGAGCGCGCAGTTCAGCGCCGTCTGGCCGCCCATGGTCGGCAGCAGCGCGAAAACCTTGCCCGGCGGGCATTTCGGGCGCTCGCGGGCGATGATCCTTTCAACCACTTCCGGGGTGATCGGCTCGACATAGGTCGCGTCCGCCAGTTCCGGGTCGGTCATGATGGTGGCGGGGTTGGAGTTCACCAGAACGATCCGGTAGCCCTCCGCCTTCAGCGCCTTCACGGCCTGCGTGCCGGAATAGTCGAATTCGCAGGCCTGCCCGATCACGATGGGGCCCGCCCCGATGATCATGATCGTGTGGATGTCTTGGCGTTTCGGCATGGCTCACGGACTCAGGATGCGCGTTCCTCCGCACCCGTGCATTTGCTGCCGCGCGGGCGGGGAGGGATCACTCAATGGGATGCTAAGCCGCCGCTATAGCCAGAAGGCGAAGGCGGGCCAAGCGAAAAAGCCCCGCCTGTCGCGGAAAAAGCGTGGATGGAGGGGCGGCGCACGCCGCCTCTGGAGTGATCGTCGGATGATGCTATGGTCGCCACCATGGTTCGGGGCGCGGCAGGGCGCCTCACATGAGGGAGTTTACACCATGGAATGGGTTGTTCTCGGCGTCATCGTGCTCATCCTTTTCTGGGGAATCGCGACCTATAACGGACTGGTGAGCCTGCGGCAGCGTGCCAGCCAGGCCTTTGCGGATATCGACGTGCAGCTGAAGCAGCGGCATGATCTCATCCCCAACCTCGTGGAAACCGTGAAGGGCTACGCGACCCACGAGAAGGAAACGCTCGACGCGGTCATCAAGGCGCGCAATTCGGCGATCTCCGCTGAGGGCACGGCCGCGCAGGCGCAAGCCGAGCAGCAGCTTTCCGGCGCGCTGGGTCGCCTGATCGCGCTGTCCGAGGCCTATCCGGACCTCAAGGCGAACACGAACTTCCTCGATCTGCAGAGCCAGCTCGCCAATGTCGAGGACAAGCTCTCCGCTGCCCGCCGCTTCTTCAACAATGCGGTGAGCGAGTTCAACGCCGCGATCCAGGCCTTCCCGGCCGTGCTCTTTGCCCGCTCCATGGGCTTTGCCGAGCGCACCTTCTTCGAACTGGGCGAGGATGGCCGCAAGACCCTTGATCAGGCTCCGAACGTGAAGTTCTGAGCCCATGATCGGCGAGGCCTTCGGGCTCTACACGCATATCCGGCGCAATCGCTGGCGATCGAACGTGCTGATCGCCGGCCTTTTCGTGCTTGTGCTGATGGTGACTTTCGGCACCACCCTCATCATCGACGGGCAGACACGCTTTGCCCCGCTCGACGATCACCTCGCCCATGCCGCGCGACAGACGCTCGTTTACACCCCCATCGCCCTGGCGATCACCGCGCTCTGGGTGCTGATCGGTTATGGCGCGAATGTCGCGCTGATCGGCTGGGCGACGGGCTCCGCGCCGCTCTCGCGCGAGCAATCCCCGCGTCTGTGGAAGCTCACGGAGGATCTCTGCATCTCGCGGGGCATGGCCGTGCCGCGCCTTCAGATCATCGACACGGATGCGCTGAATGCCTTCGCCTCGGGGGTCAACGAGAAGCAGTATACCGTCACGGTCACGCGCGGGCTGATGGAAACGCTGGATGATGCCGAACTGGAAGCGGTGATCGCGCATGAGCTGACCCATATCCGCAATGGCGATGTGAAGCTGATGATCGTCGCCGTGCTGATCGCGGGGGTCGTCTCCTTCTTCGGCGAGATGGTGGTGCGCGGCCAGCGCTTCTCGAATGTGCAGGTGACGCATCGCGGCTCGAATGGCGACAGCCGTGGTTCGGGCAAGGGTGCTGCCGTGCTGATCGGCATTGCGATCCTCATCCTCGCCTGGATTCTCGCGGTGGTGATCCGCTTCGCGCTCTCGCGCTCCCGCGAATATCTCGCGGATGCCGGCGCGGTGGAACTCACCAAGAACCCCGATGCGATGATTTCCGCCCTGCTGAAAATCTCGGGCCGCGCGGATATTCCCGGCGTTCCCTCGGGCGTGATGGATATGTGCATCGAGAACGACCCGAATGATTTCGCGGATATCTTCTCGACCCATCCCTCCATCACCAAGCGCATCCATGCTTTGCAGGCCTATGCGGGCGGGCATCTGCCGCCCGGGCCGCCGCGCATCAGTGAGCGCGAGGCTCTGCCGGAAATCGTGGAGAAACGGGGGCCTTGGGGCCGCCGGCCGCAATGAAGGGCACGGGGTTTCTCCGGCAGGTCACGGCGTTTTTCGGCGTGGGCATCCTCGCGGCCATCACGCATTACGGCACGCTGATCGGATTGGTCGAAACCGGTGCGATGGCCGTTATCCCGGCCACGCTTCTGGGCTATGGGCTGGGCGGGATCGTCTCCTATGCGCTCAACCGCATGATGACCTTCGAGGCGACGCGCAGCCACGCTGAGGCCGGCTGGCGCTTCGCGGTGGTCGCGGGTGTGGGCTTCGTGCTCACATGGCTCTTGATGAGCCTCATCCATGGAAGGTGGGGCGTGCCCTATCTCGCGGCGCAGCTCGTCACCACCGGAATCGTGCTGGTCTGGAGCTTCCTCGCGCACAAGTATTGGAGCTTCGGGGAGGGGGGGTAACGTGGTCTGCGTTACTCTTTGCGGTCGACCAGTTCTTCTCTAAGTATCGGGTTCTTCGGTAGATCCTCGTCGAGGATCATAGAGACAAGTTTGTTGCATGATAGAAATTTATTGCTGGCGACAATGTCAAGTCTAGCCAGAATTGGCTCAGGGATGCGGAATACTACAGGTAAGGCCTTTACCTTTTGTTTGCGCGAATTGCGGGTCTCCAATTTTTGGCTCCATCATGTACACCAGCGCTATCCATGATTTATGTCATTCTGCTGGGTGGAATGCAATGAACCGACGCTAGTTGTCGTGTGACTCCGCATTCACTGGCCTCGCTGTTGCCGGGCATGACGTTGAACTCACTCCAGCGGCGCGAGCTTCACCGCCATGAAGGCCATGCGCGACTGGTTGTGCCCGGGATTGCGCTCGAGCCGCCGCGCGGTGAGCCCGAGGCCCTCGAGCAGCGAGATCATCTCGGCTTCGGAGTAGCGCGTGAGGCCCAGATCAGCCCGGAGCTTGCGGTAATCCGAGAGCGCCGCGCGCACGAGGCCTAGCCCTGCAGCCATCAGGAACCCGCCCTCGAAGCCGAAGCGCAGAAGTGCCAGGGCATCGGTCGTCGCGGGCAGATCGGGCGGCAGGATATCGCCCACCACCAGCCGCCCGCCATCCCTCAGCTTTTCCGCGAGGCGCTCGATCAGGCCGGGGAAATCCTCGCGCGGCACATATTGCGCCACGGAATGCAGGATGATCAGGTCGAGGCTCGCCTCGGGCAGCGCGAAGACCTGCTCATCCGGGAGCACCGCGATGCGTGGGTTGCCGGCAAAGCGCGCGGCGAGTTTCTCGCGCACATTCGGCGCGGCATCCGACAGGGTGAGGCGGCGCGTCTTCCCGGCGAGGAGTTCGGCCGCGAGCGCTTCCCCGCACCCGTAATCGAGCACGAGGGCATCCGCATCGGGCACCAGGCTCGCGAGGTCGGCGGCGAGCAGGCGGTAATGAAGCGCCTTGTGCCGCTCATTCACGTAAATCGGATGGTCGCCGTTCCAGTAATCGATCCAGCTTGTCATGCGCCGGGATGTCCCACGCCCTCAGCGCCGGCGCAAGCGGTTCAGATAGGCGATGAAATCGTCGATATCCCCGGCCGTGAATTCGAATTCGGGCATGTCGCGATGGCCCACGACGATTCCCTCGGCGAGAGCCTCCTCAAGGTTCTCAGGCTTGTAGCGCCGGGCGATCACGCGGAAGGGCGGGGCCTGCGGGTGCGGGCTGCTGCTTACCGGTCCGATGGCGTGGCAGCGGCTGCAGAGCGTCTTCGCCAGACGCTGGCCCTTGTTGGCATCGCGCGCCTCGACGGGCAGGGCGAGGAGGCTCAGCACAAGCAGCAGGGCGGTGCGTGACATCGCAAGTTCTCCCGGTTCTCCGAAAAGACATGCCGCTCCGAGCGCCGGATGTCCTTGATCTGGATTCGGCTTGCGCCCGGAGATTCAGGCCTTCCCGGCCTTGTTCGCGCGCATCATCGCAACGAAGCGATCAAACAGGTAATGGCTGTCTTCCGGGCCGGGCGAGGCCTCGGGATGCTGCTGCACCGAGAAGGCCGGGCGATCCTTGAGGCGGATGCCGCAATTCGAGCCATCGAAGAGCGAGACATGCGTCTCTTCGGCATTGGCCGGCAACGTTGCGGGGTCCACCGCGAAGCCGTGGTTCATGGAGACGATCTCGACCTTGCCGGTCGCGTGCTCCTTCACCGGGTGGTTGGCGCCGTGGTGGCCCTGCGGCATCTTCATGGTCCTGGCGCCGATCGCCAGCGCCAGCATCTGGTGGCCGAGACAAATCCCGAAAGTCGGAACCTTCGCATCCAGCAGGCCGCGGATGGTCGGCACGGAATACTGGCCGGTCGCGGCGGGGTCGCCCGGACCATTCGCGAGGAACACGCCATCGGGCTTCAGCGCAAGCACATCCTCGGCCCTGGAATTCGGCGGCAGCACGGTCACCTTGCAGCCGCGTGAGGCAAGCAGGCGCAGGATGTTGCGCTTGATGCCGTAATCGAGCGCCACGACATGGAATTCCGGCTTTTCCAGCCGACCATAGCCCTCCCCCCACGCCCAGGTGGTCTCGTCCCAGTCATAACGCTGCGGACCCGTAACATGCGGCACGAGATCGAGCCCATCCATGGGGGGCAGGGCCTTCGCGGCTTTCTGCAGCGCCTTCCGATCGAAGATCCCCGCCGGTGAATGGATCAGAACCGCGTTCTGCATGCCCTTGTCGCGGATCAGCGCGGTGAGCGCGCGGGTATCCACCCCTGCAATGCCGACGATGTTGCGCGCCTTCAGCCACGCATCGAGGTGCCGGCTCGCGCGGTAATTCGACGGGTCGGAGATCGGAGCCCCCAGCACGAGGCCCGAAACGCCTGTGCTGCCGGCCATGTTGACTGTCTCGATATCCTCGTCGTTCACGCCCACATTCCCGATATGCGGAAACGTGAAGGTGATGATCTGGCCGGAATAGGAGGGGTCCGTCAGGATTTCCTGGTAGCCCGTCATCGCGGTGTTGAAGCAGAGCTCGCCGAAGCCTTCGCCCACGGCGCCGATGCCTTCGCCCTCGATCACCGTGCCATCCGCCAGCACGAGTAGGGCGGTGACGGCCGGTTTCGACCACGGTGCAGGCGTGACGCTGCGATTTTCGGATTGCGGGACAATCGTCGTCATGGCACTCACCGGATCTCAGGGTGGTCGATGTCTTGGATGGGCGGCGCGGGGCCGATGGGGCCGGACGCAGCGCGAAACGGACCTTCGCTTAAGGAAGCTTCCGCCCGAAATCAATGCTCGCCCGGTGATTTTGCCGTGCTTTCCAGTTCAGGTGACATGATGCGCGAAATGGTGATGGCCGCCCTCAAGGATGCGATGAAGGCCGGCGACAAGGTGAAGCTCGGCGCGGTGCGCCTCATTCAGGCCGCCATCAAGGATCGCGACATCGAGGCGCGCGGCGCGGGCAAGGAGAAGGCCAGCGACGACGAACTGCTCTCGCTCCTCGCCAAGATGATCAAGCAGCGGCAGGAATCCGCTTCCATCTATCGCACCAATGCCCGGCCCGAGCTTGCGGCGCAGGAAGAGGCGGAAATCGCCGTCATCCAGTCCTTCCTGCCAAAACAGATGGACGAGGCGCAAGTGAAGGCTGCCATTGCCGCAGCCGTCACCGAAACCGGTGCCGCCGGCATGAAGGACATGGGCAAGGTCATCGCGCTGCTGAAGGAGCGCCATGCCGGGCAGATGGATTTCGGCAAGGCCTCGGGCCTCGTGAAGGCCGCGCTTTCGGCGTGAGTTCCGGCCGCATCGTCGGGCGGAAAGCGGTGTCTGGTTTGACGTCAAAGCGATTGGACAGAATCGCCTGAGCCCTGTGGATTACGGGGATTATGAGAGGCTGGTTTTCTCAGCCGGCCTTCTTCTTCTCGGCCATGTAATGCCGCAGCACGGCATTGATGCGCCCCTGATAGCCGGGGCCATCCTTCTTGAAGAATTCCAGCACATCGGGGTCGAGGCGGATGGAAATCGCCTGCTTGGCCACGAAGGGTTTCACCTCCACCGTTGCCCAGTCGATATCCTTGAACTCCGCCCAGTCTGGGTCATCGGCGATGACGCGTTCGAGCTGTTCCTCGGTGAGGGCATCGAGCCGCGCCCAGTCGGTCTGATCTTCCTGAAGTTCAAGGCGGCCGTCGGGATGGCGAACAACGTGCCTCCCATCGCTAACTTTGCCGATATAGGTCACGATATGTTCGCGCGCCATTTTTCCACCTCTTCTTTCCGTGCCTTGCGTGCAGATATAATTCGAAGCCTCTCGCCTCGGATCGTATAGACCACCGCGATCACCCGGCCGTTCAATGCCCCGATCAGAATGCAGCGTTGCTCGCTATCCCGATCAGAGCGGATGTCGAAGCTCTGCCGATCCAGAAAAACCGGAATGCAGGCTTTGAAATCGATGCCATGCTTTTCAATGTTTGCGAGGCGTTTGGCCTCATCGTATTCCACTTCCATGTCGTCGCTCCCGCAGCGGTTCGCTGGATTGAAAGTCGCTTGCTGAACCAAAAAGACAGGACAGACAGGACAGACAGGGAAGAACCGCCGCGACTACTTCTGTATATACACTCGTATTTCTCCCGTCAATCCCCTTGCCCTTCCTTCCGAGAGTCGCCATCCAGAGCCCATGCGCTACCCGCCCTCCATCCTTGAGGAGATCCGCGCCCGCCTGCCGATCTCGGCGGTGGTGGGTCGGCGCGTGAAACTCGCCAAGGCGGGGCGGGAATGGCGGGGCCTCTCGCCCTTCAATGCGGAGAAAACGCCGAGCTTCTACGTGAACGACCAGAAGCAGTTCTACCATTGCTTCTCCTCGGGTAAGCACGGCGACATCTTCTCCTTTGTCATTGAAACGGAAGGGCTTTCCTTTCCCGAAGCCGTGGAGAGGCTCGCGGGCGAGGCGGGCGTCACCTTACCGAAGCTCACCGAGGAAACGGTCGAGCGCGAGAAGAAGCGCGCGGGGCTCGGCGAGGCTTTGGAAATGGCCGCGTCCTTCTTCGAGGCGCAGCTCAAATCCGCGAAGGGCCGCGAGGCGCGCGCCTATCTCTCGGGGCGCGATCTCGGCAGCGACGTCATCGCGCGCTTTCGTCTGGGGTATGCGCCCGGCGAGCGCTACGCCCTGCGCGATCACCTTGCGGAGAAGGGCGTCTCCTCGGATGTGATGATCGAGGCGGGCCTGCTCGTCTCGGGCGAGGATATCGCCGTGCCCTATGACAGGTTTCGCGATCGGGTGATCTTCCCGATCCAGGATGCGAAGGGCCGCGTGATTGCCTTCGGTGGCCGCGCGCTCGCGAAGGATGTGCAGGCCAAATACCTGAACTCGCCGGAGACGCCGGTCTTCCACAAGGGGGCGACGCTCTACAACCTCAACCGGGCACGGAAAGCCGCGCATGATGCCGGCACGATCTTCGTGGTTGAAGGCTATGTCGATTGCATCGCGCTGGATCGCGCGGGCCTTGCGAATGTCGTGGCGCCGCTCGGCACGGCGTTGACGGAGGAGCAGCTGGGCCTGATCTGGCGCATCGCGCCGGAGCCGATCCTGTGTTTTGATGGCGATAAGGCGGGCTTGCGCGCGGCGCATCGCGCGCTCGATTGCGCCGTGCCGATGATCGCGGCGGGGAAAACCCTGCGCTTCGCTTTCCTGCCGGAGGGACTCGACCCCGACGATCTTCTGCGCTCGCGGGGCGCGGAAGCCCTGCGCGAGGCGCTCGCCAAGCCGCGCCCGCTCGTCGATGTGCTGTTCGAGCGCGAGATCGGCCGCGCCCCCGTCGAGACGCCGGAGCAGCGCGCCGATCTCGAGAAGCGGCTGTTCGGAACGGTCGCGCGCATCGCGGATGAGGATTTGAAGCGCCATTATCGCGACGCCATGTCGGATCGCCTGCGCGCGCTTTTCCGCCCGCAGCGAGAGCGGACGCCCTATCGCGAGGGGCAGCGGGGCGCGCGCGGGCCAGGCAACCGGCGCGGCGGATTGGTCTTTGGCAGCGGCTTTGGCGCTGAGATGCCGCTGGTGGCATCAGAGGGCCTCAGGCGCAATGCCTTGTTCCGCCCCGCCTCGGCGCTGCAGCCGCGCGAGGCGGCTCTGGTGCTGGCTGCGGTTCATCACCCTGAATTGATCGAGACAGAGGCCGAGGCCATCGCCGAACTGGTGCTGGCCTCCCCGGAGGCGCGCACCATCCGTGGCGCGCTGCTCGATCTTGCGGCAAGCGGGGAGGGCGGCGATTTCGCAGGCTGCCTGATGGCCCGGGGTTTCGCGGAACCGTTGCGTGCTCTGGAGCTTGCGGCGAAAACCGAAGGCTGGACGCAACCCGGAACGGTTTTTTCTCGCGTCCTGACCGCCTGGAGAGAGGCTTCCCACTTGCATGAGCGCCAATCCTTTCTACATAGCGAGATCGAGGCTGTTGCCCGTGAAGTCGCCGAAGACGGGGGTGAGGAGCGATTCGAGCGTCTCAAGGCGCTTGTCCGGCGGCGCGCGGCGCAACTGGATCCGGAAAAAGGGCTCGGGGATTGATGGCAATCGCATCTTCAGGCGAAGTCTGTGCCGCTTCGCATGAGAAGAGGCGGATGGAAAGAACCAGGATCAAGTTCGGAAAACGCCGTTTTGCCGAGTTTGATCCGGGAGCGGGGGGAACGCCCGGCACGCGAGGCGTGCGAAGCGTTTTCTCGCCGGGGCGAGAATGGGGAATTCGGACGAGGCTCGATTCCGCTTTTTCGCACCTTGGATAAGAGGTCGTTAAACTGCTTCGGCATAATCGCCTGGGGGCTCTCGCCTTCTGGTCCGAGGCGATTGACGGCGAGAGATGGTAGGATGAACATCGCATGGCGACCAAACCGGTCAAGAAAGACGAGCAGGGCAACGGCACGGCAGAAACGCCCGACAGCCCGCTGATCGATGTCTCCGATCAGGCCGTCAAGCGCCTCTTCAAGCTCGCGAAAAAGCGTGGCTTCGTCACTCTCGACGAGATCAACGCCGTCCTGCCGCAGGAAGAGGTGAATTCCGACCAGATCGAAGACATCTATGCGATGTTCAACGAGATGGGCGTGAACGTCGTCGAAACCGAAGAGGGCACGGAGGAAGAGGCGGCCGAGGCCGGTGGCGAGGACGAGGCCGAGGAGGCCGAGGAACAGGCGCCTCGCGCCACGGCCGTGGTGAAATCCGAGCGATCTTCCGAGCCGCTCGACCGCACGGATGACCCCGTGCGCATGTATCTGCGCGAGATGGGCGCGGTGGAGCTTCTCTCCCGCGAGGGCGAGATCGCCATCGCGAAGCGCATCGAGGCCGGCCGCGAGGCGATGATCGCCGGGCTCTGCGAAAGCCCGCTCACCTTCCAGGCCATCATCATCTGGCATGAGGAACTCGAGCAGGGCAAAACCCTGCTGCGCGAGATCATCGATCTCGAAGCCACCTATGCTGGCCCGGATGGCAAGGGCGCGCCGAAGGTCGATGCCCCTGCCGATGATTTCGTCGAGCCGCCCATAGCGCGCGCACTGAACGAGGATGGCGACGAGGTCCCTGCCCCGGAGCCTGAGCCCGAGAGCTTCGATGATGAATTCGAAGGCGGCGTCTCCCTCTCCGCGATGGAAGCCGAACTGAAGCCCAAGGTGCTCGAAACTTTTGGCCGCGTGGCCTCGAACTACAAGAAGCTGCGCCGCCTGCAGGATCAGGACATCGAGAACAAGCTTCAATCGACCAAGCTCACCCCCGCCCAGGAGCGCAAGTACAAATCGCTCAAGGATGAGATCATCACCGATGTGAAGTCGCTCTCGCTCAACCAGAACCGCATCGATGCGCTGGTGGAGCAGCTCTACGACATCAACAAGCGGCTGATCGGGCTGGAAGCCCGCCTCGTCCGCCTCGGCGAGAGCTATGGCATTGATCGCATGGAGTTCCTCAAGAGCTATCAGGGCTCGGAACTCGATCCGAAATGGCTCTTGCGCGTCTCCAAGTTCACCACGCGCGGCTGGAAGGATTTCGTCGGCAAGGAACTCGAGCGCATCAAGGACATGCGCGGCGAGATCCAGGCGCTCGCGAGCGAAACCGGCCTCGAGATCGGCGAATTCCGCCGCATCGTCCAGATGGTGCAGAAGGGCGAGCGCGAGGCCCGGCAGGCCAAGAAGGAGATGGTGGAGGCGAACCTGCGCCTCGTCATTTCCATCGCCAAGAAATACACGAATCGCGGCCTGCAATTCCTGGATCTCATCCAGGAGGGCAACATTGGCCTGATGAAGGCGGTCGACAAGTTCGAGTATCGCCGCGGCTACAAGTTTTCGACCTATGCCACCTGGTGGATCCGGCAGGCCATCACGCGCTCCATCGCCGATCAGGCCCGCACGATTCGCATCCCCGTCCACATGATCGAGACGATCAACAAGATCGTGCGCACCTCGCGCCAGATGCTCCACGAGATCGGTCGCGAGCCGACACCGGAAGAACTGGCCGAAAAGCTCGCCATGCCGCTCGAAAAGGTGCGCAAGGTGCTGAAGATCGCCAAGGAGCCGATCTCCCTCGAAACCCCGATCGGCGACGAGGAGGATTCCCATCTCGGCGATTTCATCGAGGACAAGAACGCGATCCTGCCGATCGACGCGGCCATCCAGAGCAACCTGCGCGAAACCACCACGCGCGTGCTCGCCTCGCTCACGCCGCGCGAGGAGCGCGTGCTGCGCATGCGCTTCGGCATCGGCATGAATACCGATCACACGCTGGAGGAGGTCGGCCAGCAATTCTCGGTGACGCGCGAGCGCATCCGCCAGATCGAGGCGAAGGCGCTCCGCAAGCTCAAGCACCCCAGCCGCTCACGGAAGCTCAGGAGCTTCCTCGACAATTGAGCTCTGTCGTGAAAACCTGATGGCTCGTCGATGCCATCAGGAGTTCCCATGACGATCGAGTTCTGGATCACCACCTTCATCGTCGTGGCGTCGCCGGGAACCGGGGCGGTCTATACAATCGCAACAGGCCTGGGGCGGGGAGGGCGCGCGAGCGTGCTCGCGGCTTTTGCCTGCACGCTTGGCATCATCCCGCATCTTGCCGCCGCGATGATGGGCCTCGCGGCCCTGCTGCATGCCTCGGCGCTGCTGTTCGATCTCGTGAAATACGCGGGTGTTGCCTATCTGCTCTGGATGGCCTGGCAGATCCTGCGCGAGAAAGGCGCGATGCGAATCAGCGGCGAAGACACCGAACGCTCGGCCCGCCGGGTGATCATCGATGGCATCGCGCTGAACCTGCTCAATCCCAAGCTCTCGATCTTCTTCGTGGCCTTCCTGCCGCAATTCATGTCGAAAGATGCGATGCATCCGATAATGGAGATGCTGGCGCTCTCCGGCGTGTTCATGGGTATGACCTTCGTGATTTTCGCGCTTTACGGGCTGTTTGCGGCGGCGATGCGCGATCATGTCATCACGCGTCCCGCCGTGATGGCCTGGCTGCGACGCGGATTTGCGGCGGCCTTCGTGGCGCTCGGCGCGCGCCTCGCGATGCAGGACCGCTGAGGGGAGAGCGGGCCATGTCCGAGACCATCCGACGCCTGGCCGAGCAACTCATCGCGGAAGGCGCGGAGGACCTTCCCGCGCGCGAGAAACGGGTGCTGGAGCGCATTGCCCGGCGCCTCTCCTCCACGAAAAACTGGAGCGCGGATTACGAGCAGAACCTTACTTTTGGCCAGCGCGTGGCCGATCAGGTGGCGTATTGGGGCGGCTCCTGGCCCTTCATCTTCGGCTTCGGCGCGCTGATGGCGATCTGGATGGGCGCGAATGTGGTGGCCGCCTCGCAAGCCTTCGATCCCTATCCCTTCATCCTCCTGAACCTCGTGCTCTCCACCCTCGCGGCCATCCAGGCCCCGATCATCATGATGAGCCAGAACCGGCAAGCCTCGCGTGACCGGCTGCAGGCTCTCCACGATTACGAGGTGAATCTCAAGGCGGAACTGGAAATCATGGCCCTGCACGAGAAACTCGATCGCGCGCGTATCGAGGAACTGGGCGATGCCATCCGACGCATCGAGGCGAAGTTGGAAATGTCGCAGCCACCGCTGCAAGAGGAAACGCCCGGAAGGGGGCTTCCGGGCGCCTGAGAGGGAAGAACGACTGCTCAACCCTGCTGAGGAGAATGTTCTTCTTCAGTCCGTTCCGGAGGCGCGTTGCGGCGCTCGGCCATGAACTGGTCGAACTCGGCCTTGTCCTTGGCGTGGCGCAGGCGCTCGAGGAAATCCTTGAACTCGCGGGCCTCGTCTTCCAGCCGGCGGATCGTCTCCGAGCGGTATTCATCGAAGGCGCGGTTGCCGGTGGGGGCGAAGGTCTGCCCGCCGCCATTGCCACCCCAGAAGCGTTGGCGCATCTCGTTCCAGCGCTCCATCTTCATCTGCATCTTGTCCATCTTGCGCTGCCAGCGCGCCTCCGGATTGCCACCCCAGGTGGAATTGTAACCGCAGCTCATGCGTCCACTCCAGATCATGTAGAAAAGGATCGCGAGCCCCACGGGCCAGAACAGCACGAAGCCCAGGACCATCGCGGCAATCCAGCCGCCGCGTCCATAGCCATCCAGCCTTTCGACCATCGCAGTCATTCGTCGCTCTCCATCAATGGGCCATCAGCGCCCGGGTTCGTGATCCATCAAATGTGAATGTAAATCACATTTACATATATGGCAGGCGATTTCTGCTAGGTCAAGACCAGGAGGATGAAATCTTCGAAAGGTGGCGGAAAGATGCCTGAATTCAGCTCTTTGCGGCCTGCTTGAGACCATCGAGATAGATGAGGACCGACGCCTCCAGCAGGTCCTCCGCGCTCATCGGCACCGGGCGACGGGCTGCATCCCCGCGCGCGAAGAGGCTCGCGATGCCGTGGCTCTGCGCCCAGATATGCAAGGCCACCATCAGCGCTGGCGGCTTCTTCGGGCCGGGCATGCCGGCGATCACTGCCTCGCAGGCCTCGCGCAGCACGGCGAAGGCCTGTTCGGAGGCGGCGTGCAGGGCCGGCTGGCTTGAGAAGGAAAGCCCGCTTTCGAACATCGCCGAATAGGTCGCCGGCTCCTCCCGCGCGAAGGCGAGATAGGCGCGGCCCACGCGCTGGAAGGCCTCGCCGGCATCAGGCTTGCCTCCATCCCACGCCTTGCGCAGGCGGGCGGCGAAGCTTTCGAAGCCGCGCCGGGCGATATCCGCCATCATCTCGTCGCGGTCGCGGAAATGCCGGTAGGGTGCTGCCGGGGAAACGCCCGCGGCGCGCGCGGCCTCCGCCACGGTGAAGCCTGCGGGGCCCTTCTCGCCGATCAGGCGCAGGGCGGCCTCGATCAGCGCCTCGCGCAGATTGCCGTGGTGATAGCCGCGCTTCTTGGAAGGATCGGAATCCCAGTTCATGCCCGCGAGCTTATCAGGCATCTGGCCTCAGGGCGCAACGGGGCCGGTCGGCTGAGCCGCGCCGGCGAGCCGATTGCGTTCGGCGAGATGCGACCACGCATCCACCACGGTCTTGATGAAAACCAGAACCACGAGACCCCAGACCGGCGCGCCGAGCAGGGCGATCGCGCCTGCGCCGGCGAGGATGGTGAGGTGCAGCACCATCACGCGCCGATAGGGCGCGAACATCAGGCTGCCGGCATCCTCCCGCTTCCATTCCCCGCTCCCGAGGAAATTCACCAGGAACGATACGCCATGGCTCGCGACCATCCCCGCGGCTGCCCACCACAGCGCCGGATCGGCCTCGATCAGCCGCCCTATCAGCGTGAAGGCCGCGAGCGGCGAGGCCTCGATCTTCCCGCCGGGGATCGGCTGGTCATGCCCGAAGATGCCCGTCACGAAGAGGCCATGGATGGCGCAGAACAGCCCGTAATGCACGATGAAGAAGGGGATCAGGAACAGCGCGCCCCATTGCCCGCGCAGCAATTGCGTCGCCATGCGTGGCACGTTCCAGGCACCGATGATCACGTTCTCGAGCCAGAACAGGCTCATCACGATGAACACGCTCCAGCCGGAGAACAGCACGCCGAAAAGTGGTAGCAGGTTTGCCGCCACAAGCATGGCGAGCGAGACGCGGACGGAAGAGGGGCCGGGCAGGAGAAGCACCCATGCATGCTAGTCTGTTCCGCCTTTCCCATTCATTGGCGCGGATCATGAACCCATTCGCTTTTCGTATTTGACCGCCGCAGCCGTTCCAGCCACCTTGAACGCCATGATTGCCAACGCTGCCCCGCGACCCGACAGTTCCTATGCGTGGCTGAGGCTCGTGCTCGCGCTTGGCATCTCCACCATTGCCGGCGTGGGCATGTGGGCGGTGGTCGTGGTCTTGCCCGACATCCAGAGTGAATTCGGGGTGGCGCGGGGTGCGGCCTCGCTGCCTTACACGGTGATGATGCTCGGCTTCGCCTTCGGCACCATCGTGCTGGGGCAGATGTCGGATCGCACGGGCATCGTGGTGCCGATCATCATTGCGGGCGTCTCGCTGGGCCTGGGCTTCGGGCTCGCCGCGCTGGCACCCAGCCTGCTGATGGTCTCGCTGCTGCATTTCCTCGTGGGCATGGGCTCAGGCGCGGGCTTCGCGCCGATGATGGCGGATATCTCGCACTGGTTCGTGAAGCGCCGGGGCGTCGCGGTGGTGATCATCGCGAGCGGGAATTACCTCGCCGGCAGCATCTGGCCGCTCTTCATGAACCAGCTCATGCCGAGCCAGGGCTGGCGCGGCACCTATCTCGCCATCGCCGCGATCTGCGTTGTCACCATCCTGCCGCTGGCCTTCCTGATGCGCCGGCGGCCGGAGAAGACCGCGCTTGATGCCGCGACCCAGGCCGCCGCCGCCGCGCAGGCCGATCTCGGCCTTTCCCCCCGCGCCTTGCAGATGCTGCTCGTCGTTGCGGGTTTCTCCTGCTGCGTGGCGATGAGCATGCCGCAGGTGCATATCGTGGCTTATTGCGGCGATCTTGGCTACGGCGTCGCGCGTGGCGCGGAGATGCTCTCGCTGATGCTCTTCCTCGGTATCGCCTCGCGCATCGGCTCGGGTTTTCTCGCGGATCGCATTGGCGGCGCGGCGACGCTGCTGATCGGTTCGATCATGCAGGGCGTGGCGCTCGTCCTCTATCTTTTCTTCAATGGGCTCGCCTCGCTCTACATCATTTCTGGCATTTTCGGCCTGTTCCAGGGCGGCATCGTGCCGATGTATGCGGTGATCTGCCGGGAATTCCTTCCCGCGCGCGAAGCGGGCAGCCGCATCGGCCTCGTGATGGCCTCGACCATCATCGGCATGGCCTTTGGCGGCTATGTCTCCGGGCTGATCTACGACGCGACGAATTCCTACCGCCTCGCCTTCCTCAATGGCGTGGCGTGGAACGGGCTGAACCTGCTCGTGGTCGCCTGGCTCTTCATGAAGCGCCAGAAGGCGATGCCTCAGCCCGCTTGACCCGCGCCCACATCCGGCCACCTTCATGAAAAACCGAACAGGAGGAGCCCATGCTCAAGACCACGCTTGCCGGATCCTTGCCGAAGCCGCGATGGCTCGCGGAGGAGGAGAAGCTCTGGGCCGGCTGGAAGCTCGCGGGCGATGATCTCGCTGAGGGAAAGCGTGACGCCACCATCCTCGCGGTGAAGCTGCAGGAGGAGGCGGGCCTCGACATCGTGGGTGATGGCGAGCAGGCGCGACAGCATTTCGTGCATGGGTTCCTGGCCAATCTCGAGGGCATCGACTGGGAAAAGAAGACCCGCATGGGCATCCGCAACAACCGCTACGAGGCGGATGTGCCCACGGTCACCGGCCCCATCCGCCGCAAGGGTTCCGTGCACCGCATGGAGGCCGAGGCCGCCCGCGCCAACACCACCCGCGAGCTGAAATTCACGCTGCCCGGCCCGATGACCATCGTCGATACCATTGCCGATGCGCATTACGGCCGCCGCGAGGATCTCGCTTTCGCCTTCGCCGAGGCTCTGAACGAGGAGGCCCTCGAATTGCAGGCTTTGGGCGTGGATGTCATCCAGTTCGATGAACCGGCCTGGAACGTCTACATGCCGCAGGTGGCGGAATGGGGCATGGCAGCGCTCGAGCGCGCCGCCAAGGGCCTCACCTGCACCACCGCCGTGCATATCTGCTACGGCTACGGGATCAAGGCCAATATCGACTGGAAGGCGACGCTCGGCGGCTCCTGGCGCCACTACGAGGAGACCTTCCCGGTCATCGCGCGCTCCTCCATCCGGCAGGTGAGCCTGGAGTGCCGGAACTCCCGGGTCCCGATGGACTTGATCAAGCTGCTCGACGGCAAGGATGTGCTGGTGGGCTGCATCGATGTCGCCTCGAATGATATCGAAACGCCAGAGCAGGTGGCCGCCACCATCCGCGAGGCCATGAAGTTTGTGGCACCCGAGAAGCTTTTCCCCTGCACGAATTGCGGCATGGCCCCGATGTCACGCAATGTCGCTTACGGAAAGCTCGCGAGCCTTGCGCAGGGCGCGAAAATCGTTTGCGATGAACTGAGACGCTGACGCCTTTCTCAGGGATTCCCGGATGACCGACACCCAGACGCCGCGCGGGCAACTTACGCTCCGAACCATCGCCATGCCGGCGGATACCAATGCCAATGGCGATATTTTCGGCGGCTGGGTGATGGCCCGGATGGACCAGGCCGGCGGCATTGCGGGTGTCGAGCGCACCAAGGGCCGCGTGGTGACGGTGAAGGTCGATTCCATGACCTTCATCCGCCCCATGAAGGTGGGCGACGTACTTTGCGTCTATACGGAAATCGGGCGCGTCGGCCGCACATCCTTCCAGATCCACGTGGAGGCCTGGGCGCAGCGCTTCATGACCCAGCGGATGGAACTGGTCACCGATGCCGATTTCACCTTCGTTGCCATCGACGATGCCGGCAAGCCGAGGCCCGTCCCGCCGGCCTGATCAGACCCGGTTGTAGTTGAAGCTCACCGAGATGCGCTCATCCTCCGAGCGGTTCATCGGCACGTCGTGGCGCAGGAAACTTTCCCAGAGCAGCAGGGTGCCCGCCTCGGGCTGCAGCGAAACGAAGCTCTGGTTTTCGCGCGCGGCCTTCTTCTTGCGCGGGGGATGCGCCATCATCATCGCGTGGCGCGGGTCCTCGAAGCGGATGGCGCTCGCGCCCTGGGGAATCGCCGCGTAGAACGTGCCGGATATCACCGAATTCGGGTGGATATGGGCGGCGTGAAAGCCGCCCTCGGGCAGCACGTTCACCCAATAGGAATCCATGGCGAGCCTGCCTCCGCCGAGATCGAATTCCAGCGCCTTCGCGAAGGCCTTCACATGCCCGTCGATGAGCTTCGCAAGCGCCTTGAAGGCGGGGAAGCGCCAGGGCAGGTCATCCAGCGAGGCATAGGAGGTGTAGCCGGGATAACCGTTTTCGCGGCACCATTTCTGGCCCGCCGCGTCATCCACGCTCAGCACTTCCGCCGCCGCGACGATTTCCGCCAGCAACTCCGCATCGGCGATCTGCGCGCGGTAGATGCGCGTGGGGAAAAGGGTGAGGATTTCGGAAGGCGCGTCGCTCATGCCCGGTCCCCGGAGCCGCAGGCCGCCCAGGCCGCCTGCGCATCGGTTTCCACGGCGCCGGGGCGCGCCTTGCGCACGGTTTCGAGCGCCATCTCCGGCGGGGTGCCCTGCTCGGCCAGCACCCGCATCGCCACCATGCCGGAGCGGCCCTTGCCGCCCATGCAATGGAGGAGAACAGCACCGCCTTGGCTCAAGTTCCGCTGCAGGGTTTCGGAGAGGGGCTTCCAGCGCGCGTCGTCATCGGCGGGCGCGCTGAAATCCGGCACCGCGAAGGCGTGATGCGGGATGCCGTGCTGCGCCAGCACCTGCGGGAGCTCACCCGCCCCGTGCCGGGCCATCTCTGCGGCCTCGGTCATGGAAACGACGAGGTTCGCCCCCCAGCGCGCGATGGCTTCCACATCCGCCGCGAGCTGGCCGGTGCGGCCCGGCAGGCGGGCCATGCCCAGCCGGCCACCGCCTGCGAGTTCGATCTCTGCGATCGCGAAAGGTTCCGGTTCTTCGTGGTTCATGAAGGGGAGGGCGCGGTTAGTTGCCGTTGCCTTCCGGATTACGCACGAGTTCGGCCTGAGGCAAGGCATTGGGTGATTCGGGTTCGGCGGTCGCGGTCATCGGTGCAGCGGCCGGAACCGGACCTGCCGGATTGGCATCGCCGCCCAGTCGCTCGATGGTCACGCGGGTTGTGCCCTGGCCCACGAAGCCGAGCGCGCGTGCGGCACCATGCGAAACATCGATGATGCGCCCACGCACGAAAGGCCCGCGATCGGTGATTCGCAGGACGACGGCCTTGCCATTGGAATGATTGGTGACTTTCACCCGCGAGCCGAAGGGGAGGCTGCGATGCGCGGCCGTCATGCCATCGGGCCGGAAGACTTCACCGGAAGCGGTGCGGCGCCCCGCGAGTTCTCGGCCATAGAAGCTGGCATGGCCACTCTCGGCCAGCGCGGCCGAGCCGGAAAGGAGGAGGAAAGCCGTGGCGGGGCCGGTGAGGCGAAGAGCCGATGAAGAGAAGGAAACCGTGCGATGCACGGCGCGAATCCCGCCATGCGGGGAGAATCTGGGGAGCTTTTTCATCCGAGCCGTTATATGCTGCAATGCAGCAAAAATGCGGCGAGGCGACTCGCGCCCGGCAGAAGGGCTTGAAACGCGGGCCGCAACTGCGCAAAGAACGATGACACCGGGGGTGTCGCCAAGCGGTCAAGGCCGGCTGCTCATAACAGTCTTATCGCAGGTTCGAATCCTGCCACCCCCACCGCCCGCCCCACTTTTTTTACAGACCTGCGCTGCAGCGGCCATTTGCCCGATTTTTCGGGAGCTTGCAGCGAGAACCTTGATTTTTCGCGGTCTGGCTGAGAGGCTTCGCGGCGTTCATGGGCGGCTCCAGAGCATTTTCAAGCGAAGCATGCCCCTGCGAAGGCGGGGGTGGGAACCGGTTCGCGCAAAGAAAATGCGAAAAAAGAAAGAGAGAGCATTTTCAAGCGAAGCATGCCCCTGCGAAGGCGGGGGTGGGAACCGGTTCGCGCAAAGAAAATGCGAAAAAAGAAAGAGAGAGCATCCGATCTCATTCGGTCGGATCGGAAAATGCTCTAACCCACGCCGAGGAACGTTACCCGATCACCCAATTGTCAAGTATACAGCCTCTTTCATCGAAGTGAAGCTGCCAGCCCCCGGAATGACATGACATCAACCGCAATCGACATGCATTCACATTATTATGGCGGCCTCGTGGAGGAGCTCGAGTTGCGCACAGCACGCCCAAACGTCAGCCGCAATGCTGAAGGGCGTATGGTCCTGAATGCCATGACAGCCTCCACCGTGATGTCGGATGACTACACCAGTCTGAACGCCCGACTTGCCTACATGGATGCTCACGGAATCGGGACCCAGCTGCTTACTTTTCCCGGCGCGCTGGGTGTTGACGTCATGCCGGTGGACGAGGTCGGAAAGGCAATTGCGCAATACAATGACCATCTGGCGGCGATAACGCAGGCATCACAGGGTCGTTTCATTGGGCTCGGCGGCTTGCCCTTGGCCGATATCGCGCGTGCAACAGCAGAAATGCTCCGTCTGCGAAGCGATCTCGGGCTTGTCGGCGCAATCCTGCCGGGAAACTACTTTCTCACCATCGATGGCGCGAGGAGGCTTGCGCCGGTGCTCGAAGCCGCCAACATGGCGGGCGCAATTGTGATGATCCATCCGGGCCTGATGGTTGGTGAGAGCCCTCCGGAGCCTTATGCAGATACATCCGTCTACCGGGCTTCGGTTCTCAACCTGCAGGCATCGTTGTCGCAGATGGCCATGACCGTCTTGTCGGGCGGTCTGGCGGAGGCCTATCCGCGGATCACGTTTCAGTTGGTCAACCTCGGCGGCACGCTGCCCTTCGTGCTTGAACGGCTTGAAGCGGTCGCGCTATCCCGCCCGCCATACGAGGCTTTTCCCCGCCAAAGCTTGCGCGGAATGGTCTATGATTGCGCCTCTCTCGGCCCGCGCGCGCTCGAGTTGGCCGTAGACGTCTTCGGCGCAGACAGGATCATGATGGGGACCGACTATCCTATTTTCATGCCCCATCAGGTGCGCGACACCGTCATGGCCGCCAACCTCAGCGAAGCAGACAGGAACCTGATCCTGCACGGAACGGCTCGCCGGATTCTGGATCAGCTTTCGCGCTGAAAGGTCAATGAGACAGGATCTGGCTCAGGAACAGCCGGGTTCTCTCTGATTCAGGGCTCGCAAAAAACCGCTCCGGCGGAGAGGTCTCGACGATGCGACCATGGTCCATGAACACCATCTGGTCGGCTACCTTGCGGGCGAAGCCCATCTCGTGCGTGACGCAGATCATGGTCATGCCCGATTGTGCGAGATCGATCATCACATCGAGCACCTCTTTGATCATTTCCGGATCAAGCGCCGAGGTTGGTTCGTCGAACAACATGACCTTGGGCTCCATGCAAAGCGAGCGGGCGATGGCGACGCGCTGCTGCTGGCCACCGGAAAGCTGGGCCGGATACTTGGCTGCCTGTTCGGGGATACGTACCCGCTCCAGATAATGCATCGCCCGCTCCCGTGCTTCGGCCTTCGGGGTGCCGCGCGCCCGGCGCTGGGCCAGCACGCAGTTATCGAGCACCGAAAGGTGCGGAAAGAGATTGAACTGCTGGAAGACCATGCCGACTTCGCGGCGGATGGCCGCGACATTGCGCATGTCTTCGTCAAGAATGATGCCGTCCACGATGATCTCGCCTTCGTCGTGCTCTTCCAGCCGGTTGATGCAGCGGATCAGGGTAGACTTGCCCGATCCCGAGGGGCCGCAGACCACGACGCGCTGGCCAAGCCGCACCTCAAGATCAATGTCCTTCAGCACATGGAAGGCGCCAAACCACTTGTTGACACCCCTGAGCGTGATCATCGTCGGCTTATCGGACGTCATAGGTCCATGAATTCCTTGTCTGTGATGGGATGACCCGTGTGGCAAAGATAATCGCCACGACGCACCATCGGCATGGTGCGATGGCACAAGACCTTGCCGGAGGCTCCAAAGTGCACGGCAACAGGTTGGCGGGACAGGTCATCCATAGGCCAGATGCGTCCTGCCAGATCGCCATGTGTCACGGTCTGGTCAAGAGGGACACAGGCCTCAAACAGCCCGTCAATCGGCGCCATGACGAAGGCTTCAGCCGATGCGGTGTGATGCAGCGCCGTGCGCTTTTGCAGGCTTGATCCAGCCAGAATGCCGGCATGCCGCAAGAGATTGATTGTCCCATCCCAACCGATGCGCAATGCGTCCTGATCAACCCTGGCTCCTCCGCCAAGTTCGGTTGCGACCATGACGACATTGTGCCGCTCGCACGCCGACGAGAGGGAACCGCCCGACGATGTTGCCATGACAACGGCCGTGATGGGCGCGCCGAAGGCGTGCGCAGCAGCAAGTTTACGGGCGCGGAAAGACGTCTCGCCCATGCCATAGACATAACCGCACGGGGTGTAGATCGACTTTGTGCCGCCGGAATGAAGATCAATTGCAAAGCCGACATGCGGCAGGATGATGCGCTCGATGAAATTGGCGATCATGGCGGTCGGTCCAGAAGACGGATCACCGGGAAATGCCCGGTTCATGTTCTTTTGATCGATCGGTGATGTTCGCGTCCGGCCTTCGACAGCGGGCCAGTTCACACCCGGCATGATGATCAGGCGACCCGGTACCTCCGTGTGGTCAAGCTCTGCGATCAGCCTGCGGGCAATCAGGAGCCCTTCATACTCGTCGCCATGAATGCCGGCCGTGATCAGCGCGGCCGGCCCGTCGCCACCTCGGATCACGGCAATCGGCACGGGGATCACGCCATAGGCATGGATCTCGTCTGACCAGGGGAGGCGCAGGTAACCGATGCGTTTCCCCGGCGCTTCGAGATCGATGCTGGCCGTCAGCGCCGCGCCTGCCATATCAGCCCCTGACCCGTGTCGCATCGCGCTCCAGCCGCCCGAAAATCAGCGACAGGCTCCAGCAGATCATGAAATAGAGCAAACCGACAAACAGCAGGACCTCGAACACCCGCTGGGTCGATATCTGGATATCCTGAGCCACGAAGGTCAGTTCCTGGACCGAAACCAGCGACACCAGAGACGAATCCTTGATCATCTGGATGAACTGGTTGGACATGGGCGGAATGACATTGCGCAGGGCTTGTGGGAAAACCACATCGCGCAACACATCGAAGCGCGACAAACCAAGGCTGTTGCCGGCTTCGATCTGGGATCGCGGCACCGACTCGATGCCGGCCCGGACGATTTCCGTGACATATGCACCGGTGAACACGCTGAGACAGATGAGGCCAACAAGGAAGTTCTCGATGCGGCTGATCGGCCCGAACAGCACAGAGAGCCACCAGCGCATGTCAGGCGAAAGTCGGGCCGCGCGGTCCGCAATGCCCAGCGATGGAAGGATCTGGCTCGTAATGAAGAACACGAAGACAAAGACGAAGACGATGGGCGGAATATTGCGGATCAGCATCACGTAGCTCGTGCTGATCAGCCGTGGCAGAAGGCGCTTGCTGGTACGCGCCCAGCCCATGATGGCACCGATGATCGCGGCCAGCAGGATGCCCCAGATGGCAAGCCGCAAGGTGGTGGCAAGCCCCAGCAGAATCGCGTTTGGAACCCAGCCGCCCGTCTTCGGGTCGACCCGGAGGATCCAGGGCCAGACCGTGCTCCAGTCCCATTTGTAATAGAGCACAGTCTGGGTGCGCCAGATGAAGTAACCCGCAGCACCGAGCACGCAAGCCAGCAGCACCGCATCGAGCCAGCCGAAGCTGAGACCCTTGCGGCGCTGAGGTGGCAGACGTGCAGGCGCGTCCAGAGACATGCGTGCGGCTTCGCCAGATCCTATTGCTTGACCTGATCTGCCCAGGCGCGGCTCTTGAACCAGTAGTCGCGACGCTCCTGCAGCCAGCCGCTTTCGCGGTTTGCCGTGATCCAGGCATTGAAGAAGGCGAGCGCATCCGCATCGCCCTTGCGGATGGCAAAGCCTTCAACACTGGTGGTCAGGAAATTCTCCGTCGGCTTGAACAGCCGCTCGGGGTTCTGGATGACTGCAAAGGTTGGGGCAGGCTCGCTGGTGATGGCGGCATGGGCATTTCCGTTGACAACCTCCTGATACACGACTGCCGTATCATCGAACTGGCGCAACGTGGCTTTCGGGAACTTTGTCTCGATCCATTTGCAGGCCACTGTCCCGCGACGGCAGGCAAAGGTCACATTGGTGGCATTGTAGCCTTCGGGCCATTTCAGGTTGGTGGCCAGCTGCTTGCTTGCGGCGACACCCGTACCGGATTGCGAGTAGGGAACGGTGAAGTTGACCTGCAGCGCCCGGGGCGTGGTGATGCTCAAGCCGCCGATGATTGTGTCAAAGCGGCTGGCCAGCAGCGCCGGCACAATGCCGTCCCAAGCGGTTGGAACCAATTCCAGCTCAACTTCCAGATCGGCCGCCAGTTTCCTGGCAACGTCGATCTCGAAGCCAATCCAGTCATTCTTGGTATCGCGCATGGCCCAGGGCACGAAGCTTGCCATGCCGACGATGATTTTCCCGCGCCGCTTGATGGTATCGATGAGGTTGGGCGGCGCGGCGGTTTGGGCTGCAGCGGGCACGGCCGCAAATCCCGCCAGGATGGCGGCTGCCACAAGGCCGCCTGCCAGCAATCTGCGAGTGGTCTTGAAGATGGTCATGTTGATCTCCCCTATGTGTCGTTTTCGTCAAGGATCAAGGCAAGGGTTGCGCCATCAGGCATGCCGGGATCGTCCAAACCTTCGCTCAAGGCCCAGCACCAGAAGCGACAGCGACAAAGTGATCACGAGATAAAGCCCCGCGACCGTCAACCAGATTTCGAAAGCCATGAACGTGTCGGCCACAATCGTGCGTCCCTCGGTGGTCAGATCGAACACGGCAATCACGCTGACGATGGCGGAGTGCTTGACAAGGTTGACCAGCACCCCCGCCAGCGGCGGCAACATCAGCGGGACAGCCTGAGGCAGGACCACGTCACGGTATAGGTCGAAAGGCTTGAGGCCGAGTGCTCGCCCCGCCTCCCATTGGCCGCGCTTGACCGCGATGATGCCGCCCCGGATGATCTCGGCGGCAAATGCGCCTTCGTAAATAGCCAAACAGAGCACGCCGGCCCAGAATCGCGAGATCCCGAGGATCTGTGCGATGATGAAATAGAACACCAGCACCTGAACAAGCAGAGGCGTGTTGCGGATGATTTCAAGATAAGCCCTCGCGATGCCCCGTCCGACAAGGCTTGGCGATAGCCGAAGGAGGGCCGTCAAAAGGCCGATGGCCAAAGCCAGAACCATCGCGATCGCTGAAATCTGCAAGGTAACGAACAGGCCCTTCATCAGCGGGCCCCAGATCAATTGGCCGTCGATCATGCGCCAGAGATAGCGAGGAACGCGGAACCACTGCCAGTTATAGCCCATGCTCTGGGCACCGCGCAGGATCAGCCAGGCAAGCGCCGCGACGAACAGGATGAACGAGGCAATGTCAATGAGGGCGGCATGGCGTGCCTTTGCCTTGCGGCGCATCCGGGCGGAGGGGGCAGGCATGATGGAATAATCGCTCATTCGCTTTCTCCCATCATCTTGCCATCAGATCCCGATGACCAGCGGCGATTTCGGCACGCTGCAGCAGATCAGAGCCATTCCCGGGCCTGGTTCATCGAGCGGCTCCTCGAGATAGGCGACCTCGCCTTCGACCTCGCACAGACAGGTGTTGCAGATACCGTTGCGGCAGGAAAATGCGGGAGCCAATCCGTTCGCTTCGGCAAGATCGAGCAAGGTTCGAGAACTGCCGTCCCAAGGCACGGAAATCCCAGAGCGCGAGAAAGTGACGCTGATTGCAGTGCCCCTCGCTTGGGTGGCCTCCGTCCGGGGCATCACAGCCGGCCGGGTCGCAAGAGCATCCGGCGGGTGCTGTTTCAGCACCGTCGATGGGCCGAAGAATTCGTAACGGATCTGTTCTTCGCGGAGGCCAAGATCGAGCAGGAGACCATACATCGCCTGCATGAAACCGGCGGGTCCGCACAGATAGGCATCGTAGTTCCCGATCGGCAGGACCTTCCGCAATATGTCGGCCGTCACCACTCCATCGAAATGATGATGGGCCAAGGCATGGTCCCGTGCACCGGGTTCTCGCAGGCAGGTCGCAACGGTCAGATTGGGACACCGCACCGCCAACTCGGCCAATTCGCCCGAAAAAGGCTGAACCCGACCGTTCTCGCAGGCATGGATCAGATATGTCCTTCGAGATGAGCGCGCGAGCACATGCGCCATGGCCAACAGGGGGGTGATGCCAATACCACCAGCCAGCAACAGCACAGGGCGCTGCGAAGCTTCATCGAGCTGGAACTGCCCTTTGGGCGCTGATCCTTGGAGGATTGTGCCGATCTGGACCTCATCATGCATGAAGCCCGAACCAAAGCCCGGCGGCAGATCAGGCCTGCCCGGTGGCGGGGGTTCGCGCTTGACGCTGATGCGATAGGCCGAGAGGTCGGATGGGTCGGATGACAGGCTGTAGTTGCGCGGTATTGGCCTGCCATCCGGACCGGACAACCGAAATGTCAGGAACTGACCGGCGGCAAAGGGCGGCAACGGGCCGCCATCATCTGCCGCCAGATGCAGCGAGCACACCACCTCGCTTTCCATCTTGCGGCCGATAACCTTGTAACGTCGCCAGGCCGTTCCCAACTGGCCCACGTCATGCTGCCTTGTCTGATGCCGCTTCAGCGGTCATCCGGGTTTGAAGCAGTTTGCGAAAGCGCAGCGCGCCCGCGTCCAGCGCCAGATCGAGATGGGGTGTTTTCCGGTTGGCCATGCCGTTGTGAACAGCCACCAGAACATCGCGATCTTCGATAAAGGCTGTCCTGGCCCCGGCGTTCATCTTCTCCGAAATCGACTCGTCATCAGGGTCGGTGTTGCGATGCTGGAACCAGAAGTAGTGGCTGTTATCCTCATCGATGGGCGTCATGAAGTTGTAGGAGATGTTGATATAGGTCTTCTCATGGAAGGGCTTGTCAGGTCCGCCATGGCCGGCCGGCGAGAAGATGGATTTGTTGATGCCAATCGACGGCAAGACGCACTCATAATGCTGCTTGCGATCGACATTGCCACTGAACTTGAGTAACGGCGCATAATAGGGCGGCGCTTCGGTATCCATCATCCAGCGCCAGACAACCACGCCGTCCGTGTTGACATCGATGGAGAGCGGCGTGTCGTCGGTCTTTGCTCCAGCAAATGACGTCAGATGCACCCAGGCGACATGCGAGGGGTCCAGCAGGTTATCGACAATGTAGAGGTAGTTGCAGGCGATGGTCATGTCGCCGCCCTTGGTCCGGCCCCAGGACGGGTTGTCATAGTCGGGGATATCGATAATCAGGCTTTCATCGGCCTTTTCGGGTGCCCCCATCCAGATCCAGGCAAAACCATATCGGTCCTTCACCGGATAGCGCCTCACCGCCGCGCCAGTTGGTATCCGCCCTTGCGTCGGTGCAGCCACGCAGGCGCCACGCTGGTCGAAGGTCAACCCATGATAGCCGCAGATGATGCGGTCTTCCTTCAGCGTCCCCTTTGAGAGGGGCAGCTTGCGGTGCGGGCAGGCATCTTGAAGTGCCGCGATTTCGCCCGCTGCTGTCCGATACATCACAATGTCTTCGCCAAGGATGCGGACGGCCTTCAGCTGCTGGGTGATCTCGTGTGTCCAGCCTGCAACATACCAGCAGTCTCTCAGAAACATGCGCCTTCCCCAAACTTTCTAGAGCATTTTCAAGCGAAGCGGGCTCCGGTTCGCGTGACGAAAATGCGACAATACCAAGAGACAGAGCACCCGATCTCATTCGAGCAGATCAGAAAATGCCCTGGCCCGGATTTCGGCCACCAAGACAAATTGCCAATAACTCAGGCAACCATGTCCGTAATTGCGCCAGCGTGTAGAATTTGATCGACAGTAAAATGTTGCATGTGTAGCCTGCGCTCGTCAAACTGAAAAAGGGGCGTCGTGGGCGATGTCGGCATCTGGCGATGCGCTTGAATTTGGCGATGCGCTTGAACGTGGTGATGCGCTTGAACGTGGGGCGCTCAACCTGTTGCTCGGATGCGCGCAAGCGAAGTCTGGCGACAGCCTCCTGATCCTGCATGAAGATCCCGCCTTGGGCTATTTCGGGCCTGGCCTCGCCGAAGCGATTGCTGCTGCCGGCAAGGCGATCGGCCTCGATGTTCGCTTGTGCGCAGTGCCGTTCGACGAGCACGCCGAGACATTGCCGGCCGAACTCGCAGTGGAGATGGGGCGCGCCGACCATACGTTGTTTCTGGCCCGCCTTGGTGATCAGTTGCGTTTTCGTGAATTGCCGGCGGGAGCCAGGCCGATCGTGAGTTACGTGCTCGATCAGCATGCCATGGCATCTGCGTTCGGGGCAGCGCCACATGCGGCATTTGTGGCGCTCAAGGGAGCATTCAACCGGCTTTTTGCGAGTGCGGGCGACATCCACGTCACCTGTCCTCTTGGAACCGATTTTCGTGGCAGGCCTCCTTTGCCAGATGGTGGCGAGGCTCCCGATGTTGGCATCAAACGCTTCCCGGTATCGGTGTTTGCGCCCATTGATGCGGCCTCTTTCAGCGGAAAGGTCGCGGTCGCGCATCTGCTCGTCGGCACCGGCTCGAAATACTATCAGCCCTACGGGATTCCGCTTCGTTCAACCCTTTTCGCGCGTCTCGAACACGGTCGCATCGAAGGCTGGGAAGGCTTGCCCGATGAGGTCGCGCGAGCGGAGCTTCACTACCGGCATGTCTCGAACCTGTTCGGGATCGATGGGGGTTTCGTGCACTCCTGGCATGCGGGGATTCATCCCGGCTGCGTCTACCCGGAGCGCGCGGAAGCCAGCTACGAGCGGTGGAGCGGCTCGGCATTCGGCAACCCGCGCCTGCTGCATTTCCACACCTGTGGAGCCTATGCGCCCGGTGAAATCTGCTGGAACGTCGTTGATCCGACAATCCGCGTCGATGGCGTTGCGATCTGGGAGAATGGCGTCATCAACATCCATGCGGTGCCAGGTGCTCCGGATATTCTGGCTGCATATCCTGCGGCGCGCGAATTGTTCGACAATCCGGCAAGGGCAATCGGGATTGGAGAAATCGGGATTGGAGAAATCGGGATTTCCATGCCGGGTATGCGGTGATGACCGCCTATCTGGTCAACCGCACGGATATCTGCCAGGGGTCCGCCCTTGCTGCGACGGTAAGGCTATATCATGGACGCAAATGCCCCTCACAAATCCGAGGAGACGGCGCGGCGTGTCGGCCTCGACATCAACATGGCAGTTGGTCGGACGATCAGGGAACTCCGCGACCTCAAACGAATGACGGCGCGCGACCTCGGTCTGCGCGCAGGCGTGTCGCCTGCCATGATTTCGCGGGTCGAAAGCGGTCAGGTTTCGCCATCCCTGAGTGTCCTCGAAATGCTCGCCGCGGCGCTCGAAGTGCCGATGGTCAGCTTGTTCCGGGATACGGGTTCGGCAGTGGCCGACTTCACGCATGTGAAGAAAGGGCAAGGGCTCAAATCGACCCGGCTGATGGGCCAGCACATCCACGATTTTGTCATGCTTGGATTTCATCGACGCAGAGATCTCCAGTTCGAGAGCCTGCTGGTCACGATCGAGCGCAACGAAAACACCTCGCCGCCGACATATACCGGGCATGGCTGTGTCTTCGTCTATGTGCTCGAAGGCGAAGCGATCTACCGTTATGGCCAACAGGAGGTGCAGCTGGGCGAAGGGGACTCGCTCTGCCTCGACGCGGAACTGCGCTATGGCATCCAGGAAGTTCTGTCGCCCCGGCTGCGCTTCTTGTCGGTTCAGGCGGAGCGTCGCTGAACATGCTCGCATTGACACTTTCAGGCGGGAGAAAGACGATGTTCGCCCGCATTGATCCTGACACCCGCCTGCTTTGTCCCATCCCGATCCTTCGCACTCATTCAGGAGCCCTCTCATGAAACGTCGTGATCTCGCCAAATCCCTCCTTCTTGCCGGAACAGCCGCCGCGCTGGCGAACACCACTGCGAAGGCACAGACCGCACCCGCAACTGGCGCTGGCCGTCTTGGTGAAATATTGAAGCGCGGCACAATCCGGATCGGCACCACTGGTGATTTCAATCCGATGTCATTCCGAAATCCCGGCTCCAACGAGTATACCGGCTTTGATATCGAGGCGATGACCGAGTTCGCCAAGGATCTGGGCGCCAGGATCGAGTGGGTGCCGACGGAATGGGCTACGCTGGTCGCCGGAATTGCAGCCAATCGCTACGACATCTTTTCCGGTGCCTCGGTCAGCATGGGCAGGGCCCGTACGGCCGCCTTCAGCGCGCCCTACATCGAGGCCGGGACCGTGCCGCTTTCATTGAAAGCCAATGCAGCCAGGTTCAGCACCTGGGAATCGATCAACGAGGCCAATGTGCGGGTGGCTGTCAGCATGGGCACGGTGTTCCATGATCAGGCTCGCGCGCATTTCCCCAAGGCCACCATCCAGGCTGTGCAGACCCCGGCGACGGGTTTTCAGGAGGTGCTGGCCGGTCGCGCCGATGTCACCATCACCAGCAACGTCGAGGCGTCGACGCTGGTCAAGCGCTTTGACCAGTTGACGATCAATGTGAAGGGTACGGAAATGCGCAACAAGCGGCCCTTTGCCTATGTTGTGGCGCAGGATGACGCGATCTGGCTGAACTATGTCAACACATGGGTTGTGTTGAAAAAGAGCGAAGGCTTCTTCGACATGCTTCAGGCGAAGTGGCTGCCATCCAGCTGATTGCATCACCATGGTCACCAGCCCCCTCGTGGCAAGATTCCTTGTGCTTGCCGCAGTGGCTCTCGCCCTCAGCGGTTGCACCAGTTCGACCTATACCTGGGGCTGGCACGTCATCTCGCCGTTCGATGCGCGCGGGCGGAACAACCTTTTGTTCCTCACCTCCGGCATCTGGGCGACGTTATCGATTTCGATCATTTCGATCGTCATTTCGGTCCTGGTCGGGATCGCGGTGGCGTTGGCTGCACTGTCAAGGCAGAAAGCCCTGCGCGGGTTCAACCAGGTATATGTCGAGACGTTTCGCTCGGTGCCACTGCTGGTTCTGCTGCTTTGGGTCTATTACGGCCTGCCAGTGGTTGCCGGCATCCAGTTTGGGGTGTTCGCAGCCGGTGTGATCTCACTTGCCTTGTCCGACTCGGCCTTCGAGGCGGAAATCTTCCGGGCCGGCATTCAGTCAATTCCGAAAGGCCAGTGGGAAGCCGGGCGCAGCATTGGGCTGACCTCATGGCAGGTGATGCGCTTCATCGTTTTGCCGCAAGCCATCCGCCGCATCTTGCCGGCGCTCGGCAACCAGTTTGTCTACGTGCTCAAGATGTCATCGCTGATTTCGGTCATCGGCTATCAGGAACTGACAAGGCGGGCCAATGAACTGACGCTGGTCGAGTATCGCCCGCTCGAAATCTACACGTTGCTGGTGCTGGAATATCTGCTGCTCATCCTCGCCGTCTCATGGCTGGTGCGTCGCCTTGAGCGGCACATGGGAGCCAGTGACCGCGGGCATTGAGTTTCGCTCTCAGGTTGCGGCGCAGAACATCGCGAAGTCACGCGCCAGATCATCCGCGGCGAGGCCAATCAGTTTTTCACCGGCTTCGCATGTTGCCAGCGCCGAATGCGAGATCACGCGGCCATCGGGATAACGCGCCTTGTAATCGGCAGCGTCGTAGTAGTTGTCGCCGGCATGAAGCAGCCCATCATGGCTTGGCTGCCTTGGAGCTGGACGCTCGAACGGCGTGATGTGATCCGGATGGGATGCCATGGTGATGGCCACCTCCGACGGTGTCGCGTGATACCCCTCCTGCTCGCCATAAAGCGTCTTGCGAAGCGCATCGGCCGACGGCATTTCCCACCAGCTCTTCAGGCGACAATGCACAGGGCTTGGCACCTTGCCGCCCGCCAGTGACAGCGCTGCGTAGAATTCCTGAACAGCCGAACGGACAGGAGCCAGATTGCCGCCATGACCGTTGAGGATATACAGGCGGGTGAAGCCTGTTGCGGCCAGCGAAGCAATGATGTCGTGCACCATCGCGATCAATGTCGACGGCCTGAGCGTGATCGTGCCGGCGAAACCCAGATGAAATTGCGACATGCCGTAGGCGATCGTCGGCGCGACCACGACGCCATGGGCCTCACCGAAGCGGCGCGCGATGGCTTCCGCACAGAGATGATCCGTCCCGATCAAGCCGTCCGGCCCGTGCTGCTCTGTCGCTCCCACCGGTATCACGATGCCCGGCTTGGTTCGGAGATAGGCCTCGACCGCGGGTGAGGTCATCAGTTCAAGTCGCATCCGAGGTGGTATCCTTTCGTTGCCGCGTAAGGCTATTCTGCGCAGATGCAGGAGTCGAACCGGAGCAGGGTTACATGCACATCTATCAACTGCCCATCTCGCTCTACAGCTTCAAACTCAGGTTGGCGCTGAAACTCAAAGGCCTCGATATCGAACTCCGTGACCCGCCCGGCGGAAGCTATCGCTCGCCGGACAATCTCGCGATCAATCCGGCCGGCACCATTCCGGCACTGATCGATGATGACCTGATGCTCACCGAAACCGACAGCATCATCGAGTATCTCGAAGATCGCCGCCTGGGCACAGCGCTTTTTCCATCCGACCTGAAGGCGCGCGCCCGAATGCGGATGCTCTCGCGCTGGGTCGACCTCAGACTCGAAGCGGCCATCCGCAGCCTGTTCGGACATGTGGCACCCGTTGGTCGCAAACCGGAAATCGTGGCCTCGGCGGACAAGCGGATCATGGAGAGTCTGGTCCTGATCGAAAGTGCCATGGACGAGGCCGGACCTTTCATGCTGGGCGAAAAGCCCGGGATGGCGGATTGCGGACTTTTCGCCGGTCTGTGCTGGCTTGATGCCTTGCGACGGCCCCTTGCACTCGCCGCCATGCCCGGCGCGCGCATGGCGCGAATGGTTGCGGCGATGACTGCCGATCCGCGCGTGGCATCGGAAATTGGCGCCTACCGCCCGCTTCTTGCGGCCTGGGTCGCGGCCAAGACTGCTCCCGCAGACTGACCGGCCGCAGGGTTGGCGATCATGACGGTTTCCATGATCGCGGCGGGGCGATCATGACGCCTGGCCTCAGGGCCGATGTGCCGCCCGAGGCTACCGTCAGCCAGTCCTCGATGAAGCCCGCATAGGAGCGGTCGACGATGATCCGGAAGCCCGGCTGCGGGACTTCGGACCGGATGATGATAACGGTTGTCCCCCATAGCTCGGTTCCCGTGGCAGACCCGGCAGGCATGGCGGCCTCCGAAAGATCCAGCGGCAAGCCCTGCGCGAGAATGTCTGCGGAACCTTTGCCGCTCAGCTCGAAGGCCGCGAACATGTCGGATACAAGCGCAAAATCGGCGCCGGGCACCTTCGCAAAGGCTCCATCAAGCGCTTCCCCGAGCGCAGCCTCCTCGCCAGCCTCACCCATGATCAGGACACGGCGCGGACCAAGACGCAGAACGCAAGGGCGAGTGGCCTGCCCCGCAATGCTCTTTGTCGCGGGCGGCAAATTCAACCCTGCTGCCGCGAGTGCCGCCAAAAGCCCGGCTTCGCTGCCGCGAGCCTCGAAGAGCGCAAGCATCGGAAGGCGCGTGATCCGGGCAGGGTAACGCTGGCTCATGACTTTACCCGCGCGCGGTCAGCATCATGGAAAACGGGAGGCACCACGGTCATCGGGATGATTTCATTGCGAACCCGCGCGTGAACGGTTTGCCCGATGCGGGCGCGACCATGCCTTAGCAACCCGAGTGCAATGACGCGCCCCCGTGCGACACTCATGACGCAGGCTGAGACGAACCCTTCCTGATCTGCCTTGTCGCCGTTTGGCGTCAGTGGCGCGCCCTCAGGCACAGGTTTCGCGGGATCGACGGGCAACAGGCCGATCAGCTCGAAACGCTGGGGATCCGCCAGTCGGCGTAACTCCATTGAGCGCTTGCCAATGAAATCAGGCTTGGTGCGCGAGACCAGTGGCCCAAGGCCCAGATCGAACGCATCGGAGGTGCCGTCGACCTCGTGCCCGGTCGAGATATAGCCGGCCTCGACTCGCAAGATGTGGTTGGCCTCGGAACCGACCGGCGTGATGCCGAATGGTTGACCTGCCGCCATGATCCGCTCCCACAGAGCCAGGGCATGCCGCGCTGGCGTGTTGAGCTCGAAGCTGGCTTCACCAGTCCAGCTTACGCGAAAAACGCGCACCGGAATGTCGCCGATCAATCCCTCGGTCATGCCCATGAAGGGCAGCGCTTCGCGCGAGACATCAAAATCGGGCTGCAACGCTTCCAGCACCCGACGCGCCATTGGCCCGCACAAGGTGGCGTTTGCCCATTGCGAGGTGACAGGTATCAGGCTCAACTGCCAGTCAGGCCGGTGCACTTGAAGGATCTGCTCGATGTGTTGATGGACACGGTCGGCGGCACCTGTCGAGGAATGCAGCAGCCATTGCTGTTCATTCAGCCGGAAGACCACGCCATCATCCATGATCAACCCGTCATCGGACAGCATCACGCCATACTTGCCGCGGCGTGGCGAAAGCCTGGCAAAATCGCTGATATAAAGAAGATCGAGCAGCCTGGGCACATCCGGCCCCTTCAGCTGGAACTTGCCAAGCGGCGTGCCATCGTAGACGCCAACTGTCTCGCGCACGGCTTTCGCTTCGCGCGAAGCGGCCTTTGCCCAATCTTCGCCCGGCAACGGATAGTAGCCTGGCCTTTGCCAGCGCAGTCCCGCTTCATACATCACCGCACCACGGGCGATGTGCCAATCCGTGAGGGGCGTGTGCCGCCAGGGATAAAGCCGTGCCTTGTTGCGCTGGCCGGCAATCGCGCCAAACTCGACCGGCACGAAGGGTGGCCTGAACGTTGTGGTGCCAACAGTTTGGGTCGTGGCTCCGGTCAGCGCGCCGACAATGCCGATGATATTGACATGACCTGATTTGCCTTGGTCAACGCCCATGCCCGCTGTGGTGTAGCGCTTCAGCAGCTCGATTGAATCGAACCCTTCGCGCAGGGCAAGGCCAACATCATCCGTGGTGACATCGCCGGAAAAGTCGACAAATACCTTCTCGCCCTTCTTGCGTGGAGGCACAAACCAGAGGGGCGAGACGCGCCGCGTGACGAACGGCTCAAGCAGTGCGGGTTGTTCAAGCGCCGGTGCCTTGCGACCGAGCACTGCGAGCGCATCAGCGGCTGCCCGCGCGCCATCCATGGCACATCCGGCCGGGTCGAATTCAGCACGGGCGGCCCCGGCAAGGCGGAAGCCTGCCGGTCCGTGGGCGGCCACGAATGTCGCCAGATCCTCATGCCAAACCGAACGAGCCTCGCGCGTCTGGGATGCCATGTGAAAGGTCGGGTTCCATCCGCCGGATACCGCGACAAGATCGCACGTAAGCCGACTGACACGGCCTCTGCCGTCGATCACATCAACAGCCTCGACACGGCCTCTGCCATAGGCCTTGCATACATGAGAGCCTCGAATGAGGCCAATATTGGCCGCTGTCAGTGCCGAGATGGCTTCAACCTCCGGCTCCGCCCTTGCATCGACGACGGTGACCCCTGCGCCGGCCCGAGACAGGGCAAGCGCAGTTCCATAGGCCGAGACATTGTTCGCAAAGACCACGGCCCGTTGCCCAGCCCGGACACCAAAACGCCCAAGCCATGTCCTGACAGCCGATGCCAGCATCACGCCGGGCCGGTCATGATTGGCGAACGGAATGGGCCGTTCGAGCGCGCCGGCAGCAACAATGACCTCAGCTGCCCTGATCTTCCAGTTGCGCAGATCAAGCCCGGCCGCATCGCGCGGGTCACGCTCCAGCACCGTGATCAGGTGATGCTCATGATAACCCCAGGCGGTCGAGTTTGGCAGAAGCCGCACATTGGGCATCGCGCCGAGTTCCTGCCAGCTCCTTTCTGCCCAGCCCTGCGGGTCGCCACCATCGCCGCTCAGGCGCCCGCCAGGTGCGCTGCCATCATCGACGAGGATCACGCTGGCGCCCGATCGTCCCGCCACAAGCGCGGCGCCGAGCCCTGCCGGCCCCGCGCCAATCACCATCACATCGCAGGCGCCGAACCGGCTCTCGCTGACGGGCTCCCAGACATCTGCGCCAGGCACACGGCCAAGACCGGCGGCGCCGCGGATGAATGGCTCGAACAGGTGCCATGTGGGCCACATGAAAGTCTTGTAGTAAAAGCCTGCCGGCAGAAACCGCGAGAACAACTGCGCCACGGCTCCCAGATCGCGGCGCGCATTCGGCCATGTGCCGACACTGCGATAGACGCCATGGTTATCGAGTGTGGTGGTTGTCGCGAGCTGGTTCGTGGCGGGCCGCGGGCCGAGCCGCTCAACCATGCTGCCGGGATCATCATAGCCAGCCCCGAACAGCCCGCGTGGCCGGTGCAGCTTGAAGCTTCGTCCAACCACCATCACGTCATTGGCCAGCAGGGCTGACGCCAGCGTGTCCCCGGCAAAGCCGCTCAGCGACATGCCATCAAAGCTGAAAGAGATGGGCTTCGTGCGGTCGATCGCGCCGCCCTCTGCCAGACGCGATGCCGTCATGGCGCAGCCTCATCGGCCGCCGTGTCGAAAACCTGATGCGTGACCGTGTCACGCGCGACCACGAAAACAACATTGCATCCGCGCACATGCCACCAGCGCTCGTTATGGCGGCCACGGATGTTTTGCCTGTCGCAGATATAGGCCGTCCACTCGGCATCAGTGAGCGCCGCTGGATCAACCGGGCGAGGGCGCGTGGCTTCGCCCAGATTGACGAACTCGCCTTCGGGGCGCCTGCCACACCATGGGCATGTCAACATCAGCATGATGGTGTTCTCTCAGCGTTGCGCAACGGTACCGGCCTCCAGCAGGAACCTCAGACCGGTAAACCGGTCGAGGCCGAAAGCTTCCGCCAGGGAATGCGGCTGGCCAGTCGCGATCAGATGAGCATAGGTTAGACCGCCAACCGGGATCGATTTGAATCCGCCATACCAGCCCGTGCTGACCAGCAGACCGGCAATGCTCGTGGCTGAAATGATCGGGCTGGCATCATAGGCAAACTCGATGGCACCGCCCCACTGGCGCAGCATCTTCAGGTTCTTGAAGCGGGGGAACAGCTCGACAAGGGACGCCACCACATCCTCGAACGTCGAAAAATGGCAGCCCTGACGATAGGACGGGATCGGGTCCGTGCCGCCACCGATGACCAGCTCACCCTTGTCAGACTGCATCACATACAGCCCGATGTCCGGGCAGTTGACGATCACATCGATGATTGGCTTGACGGGTTCGGAAACGAAGGCCTGAAGGTTGCGGGTGACCAGTGGCAGATTCAGTCCCGCCCTGGCAATCACGTGGCTGGTGTTGCCTGCGGTGGCCAACGCCACCTTCCTCGCCCGCACCACACCGCGATTGGTTTCGACACCACTGATTGCGCCGTTGGCCGCGAAGGTGAACCCGGTCACCTCGGTATGCTGATGGATTTCCACACCACGAGCATCAGCCGCCCGGGCATAGGACCACGCGACAGCATCATGCCGTGCCATTGCTCCATCGGGGTGAACCATGCCTGCAAGCGGCGGCAGGCGCACGCCTGACAGATCGCCCATGGCGGGAATCCGCCGCTGGAGGTCGTTGACGCTGATCAACTGATAATCTGGCCCATGCAGCGCCATGGCCAACGATCGCCGGCGCAGATCGCGCAGCTTGCCCCAGCTCTGGATCAGGTCGATCATGCTGCGCTGGCTGAACAGGATGTTATAGTTCAGCTCCCGCGAGAGCTGCTCATAGAGCTTCACCGAGACATCGTGGAAACGGATGCTGACATCGCGCAGATAGTTGGAGCGGATCGTATGGGTGTTCCTGGCGGTATTGCCGCCCCCGAGCCAGCCCTTCTCGATGACCGCCACGTTTGTGACGCCGTGTTCCTTGGCGAGATGATAGGCCGTGGACAGCCCATGCCCGCCTGCCCCCACGATGACGACATCGTACTCGTTCTTCAGCGGCGGGCTGCGCCATGCACGCTGCCAGCCTTCATGCTGCGACAGCGCGTTGCGTGCGAGGCTGAAAAACGAGTAGCGCTGCATCCGGGAACCCTTCTGATGTGAATAATATAAATCTGTTCAATTTTGACAACTCATGTCATTTTGTTATGTATCCTCAACGCCAGGAGGCCGTCGCTGATGGCGATCACCCTGAAACAGATCGAGGCCTTTCACAGCGTCATCGTGACGGGCACGGTCACGCGTGCTGCGGACAAGCTGGGGGTATCACAGCCAGCAGTAAGCCGGATGATTGCAGACCTCGAAAGCAGCGTCGGCTTCCCGCTGTTCGTGCGGTCCGCTCGTCAGTTGGTGCCGACGGTGCGGGCGCGGACCCTTCATGCGCAGGTCGAGCGCAGCTTCCTCGGATTGCAGCACATTGAGGCGACTGCCGATGCACTGCGTCAGAATGGCGAAGGTCAACTCCGGCTTGGCGTGGTTCCAAGCCTGCTGCCGACCATCAGCCGCGATCTCATCGCCCCTTTTGTGCGGCTTCATCCGCTGGCGTCGATATCAATCGAGGTTGTGGCAACGCTGAACACACTGGATTGGCTTTCGTTCCGCCAGACGGATATCGGAATCACCTTCGAGGCCATGTCGCATGCCGGCCTTGAAACAAGGATGATCGGCCAAACAGAAGCTGTCTGTATTGTCTCATCGAGGCACCCGTTGACAAGGCTCGGACGCGCCGTCGAGCCGAGGGACTTATCGGGCGAAACCTTTGTGTCCTACATGCCTGATTCCGGTTTCAGGGCCGAGATCGACCATGTGCTGGCTGCCGCTCAGGTCAGGCCAGACAGCCGGATCGAAGTCCGCACGACCGCTGCCGCATGTGAGCTGGTCGCGGCCCTCGGCGCTGTCACGCTCGTGCCCTCACCCAGTCCGCAACTTGCTGCAGACAACCGCATCGTGATGTTGCCGTTCCGCCCCAGTCTGATCAACGATGTTGTGTTGGTTCAATCGGTCGGGCCGGGGCGCTCGCCACTGGCACAGGCCTTTGTCGAATTCGCAGCCCAGCGATCGATCAATTTTCTCGAGCGGACTCCGATCTGATGGAATGAGGCCGTCCGCTCACATTCCTTCTTGTTTGATCGCGTTTTCTTCGACCAACCGGGATCCACTGGATCGGAAAATGCGATCAAACAAGAAGATACAGCATCCGATCTCCTTCGGTTGAATCGAAGAAATGCGCGAGCAGCCGGCAGTCTCGAACCTTTTCCCTGGAGCTGCCATCGGCAGAATGGCCAGGACCAGCGACGGCTTCACGGGCGAACTCGCCACGATCGGGGCGCGGAGCCAACCCGCTTCGTCGCCAACCAGCACAAGCACAACAAGGCCACACCCGACGACCACATCATGTCCGGTATCGCCGAGATGGCGCTGCTTGGAACAAGATGAGCCTCAAGGACAAGCCCTGTTTCAGAGGCATCCTCGCAGCCCAGGAACTTGGACCTCGCAAAATCGACTTCAATCCATTCCTTCGGCGCGATACAATCCATCAACTTGACATCGCCCGCCGGCTCACATCTGTCCAGACTTCGGTTTGGAAGGCATGAGAACCGGGAACAGGTCACGAGGCATGTGGTTTGAGAGGCAGGAGCAGTGCGATGAACTTGCGCGACTTCCGCCTGCTGATCGCTCTTTCTGATCACCGCCATTTCGCCCGGGCGGCAGAGGCTTGCCATATCTCGCAGCCCGCCTTCTCGGCGCGGCTCAGGGGCCTTGAACATGCGCTTGGCGTCCGTATTGTCGAGCGTGGCGCGCGCTTCGAATGCTTCACGCCAGAAGGCGAGCGGGTGCTGGACTGGGGGCGGCGCATCATGGCGCTTGCCGACGGATTGCTGCAGGACATCAGCGCCGCGCGGGGCGCGCTTCAAGGCCAGCTCCGGCTGGCGGTCGTTCCCTCGCAGCTGCCGATGGCGGGCGAACTGGCCGCGATGATGAAGGAACGGCATCCGGGCGTCGAGGTGCTGATCTCATCGCGAACCTCCAAGGCGATCGATCTCGCCCTTGACCATTATGAATGCGACATTGGCCTGACCTATATCGACGCGGAGCGCCCCCCGGCGCAGCGGCATTGGCTGCTTTGCGAGGAGCGCTATGTTGCGATCGTTCCGCATGATGTGGCGCGATTTCCGGAAGGGCCGCTGGCCTGGAGCGACGCTGCCGGCCTGCCCTTGGCCCTGCTCAACCCCGAGATGCAGAACCGCCGCATCATCGACGACGCCTTCCGGCAGGCCGGCACGAAAGCCAGGGCGGATATCGTAAGCGACACTTTCGCCGCGCTGCTGGGCGCGGTCAGGCAAGGCCGCGTCGCGACAATCCTGCCCGCCAGCCACGCTGCGTTCTTCGGAACGCCGGAGAAAGCCGCGCGGCATGACTTGATCGAGCCGGAGCTGATCAAAAGCATTGGTCTCGTCTCACCCCGGCGCGATCCGGAGATGCCGCTCGTCGCCGCCTTTGCAGCGCTGGCGGTTGAGCGCCTCGGAGCCTGATCCGGAAAGCTGATCAGGCGTTCCGGCCTTTGAATTGGCGACATTGGCGATCCTCCCGCATCCTGCCATCGGTATTGCGGGGGAAATTCAGCGGTCATGTCAGCTCCGAAGGTTTTTCCGACCGAGAAAGCCGTCAGCTGGTCGGCCAAGGGCCAGGCGAAAACACAGCCCAAGGGCCGCGCGCTCGACCATGACGCCCTGGCAGACATCCGCATACTCACCGGGGCGGAGCCGCGCCGCGACCGCATGATCGAGCACCTGCATCTGATCCAGGACAAATTCGGCCATCTCTCCGCCCGGCATCTGCGCGCCTTGGCAGAACTGCTCCGCGTCGGCCAGGCCGAGGTCTTCGAGGTGGCGAGCTTCTATCACCATTTCGACATCGTGCGGGAGGGCGAGGTCGCCCCGCCACCGGTCACCATCCGCGTCTGCGATTCGCTGTCGTGCATGATGGCGGGAGCCGAGACGTTGATCGCTGATCTCATCCGGCAGACCGACAAGGCCAGGGTCCGCATCCAGCCGGTGCCCTGCATCGGCCGCTGCGCCGAGGCGCCCGTAGCAGTGGTGGCGCGCCGTCCGGTTGGAAAGGCGGCTGCGGGCGATGTGCTCGCGGCATTGCATGACGGCTTGTGCGAGGATGTCGCACCGCCGCAGGCCATCCGTCTCGCGCCCTACCGGCAGGCCGGCGGCTACGGACTTCTTGCCGACATTCGCGCCGGCGCGCGATCGATCGAGAGCATCATCGACTCGGTCTCGGCCGCTGGCCTGCGAGGTCTGGGCGGCGCAGGGTTTCCGGCAGGGCGCAAATGGCAGATCGTGCGCGGCTTTCCAGGCCCGCGCCTCATGACGGTCAACGCCGACGAGGGCGAGCCCGGCACCTTCAAGGACCGGCACCATCTGGAGCGCGACCCGCACCGTTTCCTCGAAGGCATGCTGATCGCGGCGGAGGCGGTGCAGGCAGAAGGCGTCGTCATCTATCTGCGCGACGAATATGCGGGGCTGCGCCTGCTGCTGACGCAGGAGATCGCGGCGCTCGAGGCGGCGGGGCTGGCGCGGCCCGGACTGATCGATCTCCGGCGCGGCGCGGGGGCTTATATCTGTGGCGAAGAGAGCGCCATGCTCGAATCGATCGAGGGCAAGCGCGGCCTGCCCCGGCAACGCCCGCCCTACATCGCCGAGAAGGGCCTCTACGGGCGACCGACGCTCAACCACAATGTCGAGACCCTGTTCTGGCTGCGTGACATTCTCGAGAAGGGCGCGGAATGGTTCGCCAATCAAGGCATGAATGGCGCGCGAGGTTTCCGGTCCTGGTCGGTTTCGGGGCGTGTCAGAAACCCCGGCGTCATCGTTGCGCCGGCGGGCATTACGGCCAGGGAGCTGCTCGAACGCGCGGGCGGCATGGCGAAGGGGCATGCCTTCAAGGCTTACCTGCCGGGCGGGGCCTCGGGCGGCATTCTGCCCGCCCGGCTTGGCGACCTGCCGCTCGATTTCGGCACGCTCGCCGAGCATGGCTGCTTCGTCGGCAGCCATGCATTCGTGGTGCTTTCTGACAAGGACGACCTGCGCGCCGCGGCGCAGAACCTGATGCGCTTTTTCCGCCACGAGAGCTGCGGCCAGTGTACGCCCTGCCGGGCCGGCACGGAGAAGGCGGCGCGGCTGATGGAAGAGGCGGATTGGGATGTGCCGCTGCTTGAGGAGCTTGCCACGGTCATGCAGGACGCCTCGATCTGCGGGCTTGGGCAGGCCGCGCCGAACCCCATGCTTTCGGTGATCCGCTTCTTCCCTGCCGAGATCGCGGAGCGCCACCGATGAACGCGCCAGTCCAAACCGTTACGTTCGATCTTGACGGCAAGACCGTCATCGCCCTGCCGAGCGAAACGATCTGGGACGTGGCGAAGCGCGAGGGCATGACGATCCCGCATCTCTGCCACCGGCCGGAACCCGGCTATGAGCCGGACGGCAATTGCCGGGCCTGCATGGTGGAGATCGAGGGCGAGCGCGTGCTCGCGGCCTCCTGCTGCCGAACGCCCACGCCCGGCATGGTGGTAAAGGCTGCCTCGGAGCGGGCCGAGAAGGCGCGCAGGCTGGTGATGGAGCTGCTGTTGGCTGACCAGCCGCCACCCGGGAAGGCCCATGACCGGCTTTCGCCGCTGTGGAGCTTCGCCGAGACGATGGGTGTTGCAACGAGCCGCTTCCCCTCGCGGCATGCGCGCGACAAGCCTCTTCAGGACCTCAGTCATCCGGCGATGGCTGTCAACCTGGACGCCTGCATCGCCTGCAATCTCTGCGCGCGCGCCTGCCGCGACGTGCAGGTCAACGACGTGATCGGCATGGCCTGGCGCGGCGAGCATCACGCGCCGGTCTTCGATCTTTCCGATCCCATGGGTGATTCCACCTGCGTTGCCTGCGGCGAATGCGTGCAGGCCTGCCCTACCGGCGCCTTGATGCCGAAGTCCATCGTCGATCCCGTGACGCAGGCCGGCAGTCGGGAAGCAGAGACGAGCGCCCGGTCGGTCTGCCCGTTTTGCGGCGTCGGCTGCCAGGTTGATTTCAAGGTGAAGGACGGCCGGATCGCCTATGTGCAAGGCGTCGAGGGGCCGGCGAACGAGAACCGACTCTGTGTCAAGGGCCGTTTCGGCTTCGACTATGTGGCGAGCCCGCAAAGGCTGACGAAACCGCTCATCCGCCGGGAGGGTGCGCCAAAGGGACTGAATGTCGATCCACGCAATCCGCTGACGCATTTCCGGGAGGCAAGCTGGGAGGAAGCGCTGGAGCAGGCGGCATCGGGGCTGAAGCGCATCGCGGAGGCTCATGGCGGTCGCGCTGTCGCGGGCTTCGGCTCGGCCAAGTGCTCGAATGAGGAAGCCTACCTCTTCCAGAAGCTGATCCGCACGGCGTTCCACCACAACAATGTCGACCATTGCACGCGCCTTTGCCACGCCTCCTCTGTGGCGGCTCTGATGGAGGGCATCGGGTCGGGATCGGTGACGGCCCCCTTCAACGATGCGCTGAAGGCGGACGCCATCCTCATTGTCGGCGCGAACCCGACCGAGAACCACCCCGTCGCCGCCACCTATTTCAAGCAGGCGGCAAAGCGGGGCACGAAACTGATCGTGCTCGATCCGCGGGGCACGGCGATGAAGCGCTTCGCCAGCCACATGTTGCAGTTCCGGCCTGGCACGGACGTGGCACTGCTCAACGCAATGATGCACGTTATCGTGGTGGAGGCTCTTGTCGACAACGACTTCATTGAAAGGCGCAGTTCGGGCTATGCGGCACTGAAGGCGCATCTCATGACACAAACACCGGAGGCGATGTCTCCCATCTGCGGCATCGCGCCGGAGGCGATCCGCGCCGCCGCTCTGGATTTCGCCCGGGCCGAGCGCGGCATGATCTTCTGGGGCATGGGGGTGAGCCAGCATACACACGGCACGGACAACGCCCGCTGCCTGATCTCGCTCGCCATGCTGACGGGCAATGTCGGTAAACCAGGCACGGGGCTTCATCCGCTGCGCGGCCAGAACAATGTGCAGGGTGCATCCGACGCCGGGCTCATTCCAATGGTATTCCCGGATTATGCGCTCGTCGGCGTGGAGGCCAACCGGCTGAAGTTCGAGAAGCTCTGGGGCGTGGCCCTTGACCCCGCGCCCGGTCTCACGGTGACCGAGATCACGGACGCCGCAGCCACTGGCGACATCAGGGCCATGTACATCATGGGCGAGAACCCCGCCATGTCCGACCCCGATGCGGCCCATGCCCGCAAGGCGCTGACCGGCCTGGATTGTCTCGTGGTCCAGGACATCTTCCTGACCGAGACGGCCATGCTGGCCGATGTCGTGCTTCCTGCCACCGCCTGGCCCGAGAAGACCGGCACCGTAACCAACACCAACCGGCAGGTGCAGATGGGCCGAAGGGCCGTCGCGCCGCCGGGCGAAGCGCGGGAGGACTGGCGGATCACGGTCGATATCGCGAACCGCCTCGGCCTCGGCTGGGCCTATGCGCATCCCAGGGAGGTCTTCGCCGAGATGCAGGGAGCCATGCCGTCCCTGGCCCATATCACCTGGGAAAGGCTGGAGCGCGAGAGCAGCGTCACCTATCCTGTCAAAGGAACCGATGTGGCCGGCGAAGGGGTCGTGTTCCAGGAGAGCTTCCCGACGGCTGATGGTCTGGCACAGCTCAAGGCCTGCTCCTATCGTCCGTCCGCCGAGACCATCGATGCCGAATTTCCCTTCATCCTGACCACGGGGCGGCAGCTGGAGCATTGGCACACCGGCGTGATGACGCGAAGATCCGTCGTGCTGGGCGCGCTGGAGCCGCTGCCTACCGCAAGCCTGCATCCGCTGGCGCTGCAAAGGCTGGGCGTGGCTCCGGGGGATGCGATCACGGTCGAGACCCGCCGCGGCACCATCACGCTGACCGCCCGCGCCGACGCTGCCTGCCAGCACGACATGATCTTCATTCCCTTCGCCTACCACGAGGCGGCCGCCAACCTTCTGACCAATTCCGCCATCGACCCGGATGGCAAGATTCCGGAGTTCAAGGTTGCGGCGGCAAGGGTGCTGTCGGCAAAAAAATGCCACGGGGCGTGAACATTCCTTTGAAGCGCCCCGATGCATGAAATGCGGGGGCGTCGCAGCGCAAGCGATGCGCCTTCGACATCACTCCTGCGATGAATTCACCGTCGGCTATTGCCGATTCCGGTCTGAAACCGGAACTTCCGCCGATGTCGCCTTTCGGACCCTGCCATGCGTCTACGGCATCCATGGCTCGCCAGTTTGCACGGCCTGTGTTGCATCGTCCCGGCTTTCGGTCACCCGTTCTCGTGTCAGCCTGCCCGGCGGCGAAGCATTCTGCCCAGCGCACGGCGCAAAACACTTCAAGCTTGAAACTTCCCCCTCGACAGAGGCGGCAAATCCCTTACTCTGCTTTCATCCGCCTCCGGGAGAGAGGCGATGGGAACAACAGGGAGTTCGGCGAACCATGTCTCGCAAGCTGTTTCTGGGTCTGGCAATGGCGGGCCTCGCGGCCCTGCCGGCCGTTGCGCAAGCGCCGCTGAAGATCGGCATGATTACCACGCTTTCCGGCCCGGGCGGCTATCTCGGGCAGGATATCCGCGATGCCATGGCGCTCGCGATCCAGCAGGAGGGCGGCAAGCTCGGTGGCGTTCCGGTGGAACTCGTCGTCGAGGATGACGCGCTCAAGCCCGGCCAGGGCAAGCAGATCGCCGAGAAGTTCCTGAAGAACGACGGCATCCGGCTCTTCACGGGCATCGTCTTCTCGAATGTCGCTGGCGCTGCGGTTCCGGACATCCTCGATGCCGGCGCGATCTATGTCAGCCCCAATGCCGGCCCGTCGAACTTCGCGGGCAAGGAGTGCCACAAGAACTACTTCGTGGTCTCCTGGCAGAACGACACCCTGCACGAGAGCGCGGGCCAATATGCCACCAATCTCGGCTTCAAGAAGGCTTTCATCCTCGCCCCGAACTATCCGGCGGGCAAGGATGCGCTGGCGGGTTTCAAGCGTTTCTTCAAGGGCGAGATCGCCGGTGAGGTCTATACCCGCCTCGACCAGACCGATTACGCCGCCGAAATGGCCCAGATCCGCGCCGCGAACCCCGATGTGGTTTTCCAGTTTCATCCGGGCGGCCTCGGCATCGCCTTCCTGCGCCAGTATCAGCAGGCGGGCCTGCTCGGAAAGCTGCCGATGGTGCTCGCCTCGCCCTCGCTCGACAGCGTGATCCTCAAGGCCGTGGGTGAGGCGGCGATGGGCGTGCATGTCACCAGCCACTGGAATGCCGATCTCGACAATCCGGCCAACAAGGCCTTCGTCGAGGCTTTCCAGAAGGCCTATAACCGCATCCCCACCAACTACGCCGCGCAGGGCTATGACACGGCGCTCGCCATCGCCTCGGCGCTTCGCCAGACCGGCGGCAAGGTCGATAACACCGAAGCTTTCCGGCAGGCGATGCTCAAGGCCGATTTCAAGGCCACGCGGGGCGGCTTCAAGTTCGGCCCCAACCAGCACCCGGTGCAGGATTGGTACGCGCTGGGCGTCGAGAAGGGCGCGGATGGCGTGCTGAGGCGCGTCTCCAAAGGCAAGGTGATGACCAGCCAGGGCGATTTCTACGCCAAGGATTGCAAGCTCTGAGTCCTGAAATCCGGCAAGGAGGCGGGGACATGCGCCCCGCCTTTTCTGTGACCACGCGGGAGATCCCGGCTTGGCCCTCATCCTCGAACAGCTGCTGAACGGCCTGCAACTGGGCGTCACCCTGTTCCTGCTCGCGGCGGGGCTGACGCTCGTATTCGGCATCATGGGGGTCATCAACCTCGCCCATGGCTCGCTCTACATGATCGGGGCCTATGCCGGCGCGATTGTTGCCGCGAAGACCGGCTCCTTCGCGCTGGCCTTCCTCGGCGGCCTCGCGGCGGCGGGCATCGCCGGCATGCTGATCGAACTGCTGGTGCTGCGCAAACTCTATGCCCGCGACCATCTCGACCAGGTTCTCGCGACCTTCGCGCTGATCCTCACCATCAACCAGTCGGTGGTGATCCTGTTCGGGCGCCGACCCCTGTTCGTGGATATCCCGCCTTTGCTCAATGGCTCGGTCTCGCTGGGGCTTTTCAACTATCCGGTCTATCGCCTCGCGATCATCGTGGTTGGCCTTGTCGTGGCGGTGGCGCTTGCCCTGTTCATCACCCGCACGCGCATCGGCATGCTGGTGCGCGCGGGCGCCACGCATCGCGACATGGTGCGCGCGCTGGGTGTCGATATCCGCATGCTCTACACGGTGATCTTTGGCCTCGGCGCGCTGCTGGCAGGCCTTGCGGGCGTGATGGCCGGGCCGCTTCTCGCCGTGCAGGTCGGCATGGGCGAGCAGATCCTCATCCTCACCTTCGTCGTGGTGGTGATCGGCGGGCTCGGCTCCGTGCGGGGCGCCTTCTTCGGCGCGCTGCTGGTGGGCATGGTCGATACGTCGATGCGCGCCTTCCTGCCCGGCCTGTTCCGGCAGCTGATGTCCGGCCCGGAAGCGGATGCCCTCGGCGCGGGGCTGGCCTCGATGGGGGTCTACCTGCTGATGGCGCTCGTATTGCTGATCCGGCCCAAGGGATTGTTCCCCGCAAATGCCTGAGCGCCGGATTTCCCCTCTCCACTGGGCGATGTTCGCGGCAGCACTTGCGCTGCTGATTGCGCTGCCCTTCCTCGCGAAAGCCTTCGGAAGCCCGGCGAGCATCGGCCTCGCGACGCGCATCCTGATCTATACGATTGCTGCCGCGAGCCTCAATCTCGCGCTCGGCTATGGCGGGATGGTGAGCTTCGGCCATGCCGCTTTCTTCGGGCTCGGGGCCTATGTCACGGGCATCCTCTACCATCATTTCATTTCGGGTGATCCGCTTTTCGGCGTCATCACCGGGTCGAACGCGCTGCTGGTGACCATGCCTGCGGCGATACTCGTGACGGGTGTGATGGCGGCCCTCATCGGCGCGCTCTCGCTGCGCACAACCGGCGTCCAATTCATCATGATCACGCTGGCTTTCGCCCAGATGCTGTTCTTCTTCTTTGCGGCGCTCAAGATTTATGGCGGCGACGACGGCCTCATCATCCGGCGGCGCAACACATTGTTCGACCTCAACATGCGGGATGACACGACCTTCTATTTCCTCTGCCTCGGGTTGACCCTCGTGGTGTTCTTCCTGAAAGCGCGCATCGTCGGCTCGCGCTTCGGCCGCGTGCTCGAGGGCATCCGCCAGAACGAGCGGCGCATGCAGATCTTCGGCCTCTCGCCTTACGCCTACAAGCTCGCGGCCTTCACGATTTCCGGCATGGGCGCGGGGCTCGCGGGCGCGCTGATGGCGAATTACCTGCGCTTTGTGAGCCCCGACATGCTGCACTGGACCAAGTCCGGCGAGCTGATGATCATGGTCATCCTCGGCGGCGTGGGCACCTTGTTCGGGCCCCTTTTCGGTGCGGGCGCGCTGGTGCTGCTGGAAACGCTGCTCGCGGGCTGGACCGAGCATTGGCAGATCGTGCTGGGGCCGATCCTGCTCGCCATCGTGCTGTTCCGGAGTGATGCGCGCGCACTCCTTGCGAAAGCGTTCGGGAGGGGTTCATGAGCACGCTCGAAATCCGCGGCCTCGTGAAGCGCTTCGGCGGCGTGCTCGCGACCGACCATGTCGATCTCGCGCTCGAACCCGGCGAAATCCACGCGCTGATCGGACCCAACGGCGCGGGGAAGACCACGCTGATCGGCCAGATCATGGGTGAGATCCGCCCGGACGAGGGGCATGTGTTCCTCGACGGTCGCGAGGTAACCCACCTCAAACCACGTGAGCGGGTGAGGCTCGGCCTCTCGCGCAGCTTCCAGATCGTGGAATTGCTGCCCGAATTCACGCTCGCCGAAAACCTCGCGCTGGCGATCCAGACCCGCGACGGCCATTCCTTCCGATTCTGGGGCAGGGCCTCGGCGGATCGGAAAATCGCCGCGGAAGTGAGCCAGCGCCTGGCGGAAGCGGGCCTGGCGCCCCGCGCGAACATGCGCGTCTCCGCCCTCAGCCATGGCGAAAGGAAGGATCTCGAACTCGCGCTCGCGCTCGCTTCCGGCGCGCCGGTGCTGCTGCTTGATGAACCCATGGCAGGCCTCGGCCCATCCGAAAGCCATCGCATGGTGGAGCGGCTCGCGAAGCTCCGGGGCCAGAAGACCATCCTCCTCGTGGAGCACGACATGGATGCGGTCTTCGCGTTGGCCGATCGCATCTCCGTGCTGGTTTATGGCCGCGTCATCGCCTCGGGCAACGCGGAGGAAATCCGCGCCAACCCGGAGGTCCGCCGCGCCTATCTTGGCGAGGAGGCGGCGTGATGCTGGAGATCGCGGGCCTCGAAGCCGGCTACGGCCCCAACCCCGTTTTGTTCGGGGTGGACCTCGCGATCGGGGAGGGTGAATTCGGCACGCTTCTGGGCCGCAACGGCATGGGCAAGACCACGACCATCCGCGCGCTGATGGGCCTGATCACTCCGCGCGGAGGCAGCATCCGCTTCCGCGGCGAGGCGATCGCCGGCCTGCCGCCGGAGAAGATCGCGCGGCGTGGCATCGGCCTCGTGCCGGAGGGGCGGATGGTGTTTCCCACGCTCACCGTGCGCGAGAACCTGGTCGCCACCTCGGCCAATCGCCTCGGCCTCAAGCCCGAATGGTCGCTTGAACGCATCCATGCGCTGTTTCCGCGCCTGAAGGAGCGCGAGAACCAGTTCGCCCGCACGCTCTCGGGCGGCGAGCAGCAGATGCTCGCGATCGGCCGCGCGCTGATGACCAATCCGCGCCTGCTGATCCTCGACGAGGCGACCGAAGGGCTGGCCCCCGTCATCCGCGACGAGATCTGGACCTGCCTCGCAGGGCTCAAGCGCGAAGGGCTCTCCATTCTCGTGATCGACAAGAACCTCGCGACCCTGAAAAGGCTCGCCGATCGTCACGTCGTGATCGAGAAGGGGCGCACGCTCTGGCGCGGCGATGCCGAGGCTCTGGCGCGCGAGGAGGCGCGGGTGCACGCCGCCATCGGCCTGTGATGAAAAGAGCGGCGGCGCATCCGGTAACACGCTGGAACATGGACAGAATTTTACCTTCGATCAACGGATTGTGATGGCCGGAGCGCTTTCGCGCTGTCCAAGCCTCAAGTTTGCCTCTAGATTGCGGTGATGGGGATGATCGCAGCCATGGCAGAGGGGGGTGCCATGGCGCGGGTGTTTTCGCGTTCATTGGTCTTGCTCTGAAGGGGGCTCGAGGTTCTTCATGCGCGTTGCCACGCAAATCGCCACCATTGTCGTCATCGGCGGCGGCATCGCCCTTGGATTCATGTTCCGGACCGGTCTGCTTGGTCAGTTTGTCAGCGCTCCCCCCGCGCAGCAGGCGGCCGGTGGCAATCCTTCCGCCGGCGGTCCGGGCGGTGGACCGGCGGCCGGCCCAGGTGGCGGTCGCGGCGGGCAGGGCGCGCCTGTGGTCGAAGTGGTGACACTGACAACCGGCCCGATCATCGAGATGAGCGAAGCCGTCGGCACGACCCGCGCCTATGAGAGCGTGACGATCGCCTCGAAGGTTTCCGGCATCGTCGAGAAGATCATCTTCACCGAAGGCCAGGATGTGAAGGCCGGCGACGTGCTGGTCGAACTCGATGTGGCCGAACGCAAGGCCGAGCTTGAGGCCGCCCGCGCCGCGATCCAGACCGCCCGCGCCCAGCGCGAGGAGGTGAACCAGAAATTCGATCGGGCCCAGCAGCTGCGCCGCGCCGGTGCCGGCACGGAAGCCCTTGTGGCTGATCTCACGCTCCAGCTTCGCACCGTGGAAACCACGGTTGCCGCCGCCGAGGCGCGCGAGCGGGCCGCTGCCGCCCGGCTGGAGGATTACACGGTCCGCGCGCCGTTCGATGGTCGCGTCGGCCTGCGTCAGGTCAGCCTCGGCGCTTTTGTCGATACGAAGATCCCCATCACCACGCTCGATGATGTGGGGCGCATCCGCCTCGATTTCTCGGTCCCCGAGCCGTTGCTCTCCCGCGTGCGGATCGGCGCGCAGATCAACGCCCAGTCGGTCGCCTTCCAGGGCCGTGTCTTTCAGGGCACGGTCGCGGCCGTCGATACGCGCATCGATCCGGTGACGCGTTCGGTGAAGCTGATGGCGGTCATCGAGAATTCCGATCTCGCGCTCAAGCCCGGCATGTTCATGACGGTCGCGCTCGAAGTGGCGCGGCGCGACAATGCCGTGATCGCGCCGGAGGAAGCCATCGTGGCCGAAGGGCCGCGGCAGGTCGCCTATGTCGTGAAAGACAACCGGGTGGAACGCCGCATGGTGATGATCGGCCAGCGCAGCTTCGGCAAGGTGGAGATCATCGAAGGCCTCAAGGCGGGCGAAACCATCGTGGCACGCGGCATCCAGCGCGTGCGCAATGGCATCGCCGTGCAGCCGCGCCCGTTGTCGGGTCCGCCGGCTGCGGGCGCCGCGCCGAATGCGGCTCGCGTCCCTTCAGCAGGCTGATCGGCGGTTTCCGGCACGGCTGGCCAGGATTCAGGCCTGACAGGATTCAGGCCTGACAGGATTCAGGGGAGACGGGAATGCAGATTTCCGACGTGACCATCCAGCGTCCGGTCTTCGCGGCCGTGATCTCGCTGCTTCTCTGCGTCGCCGGCGTGGCGGGGTTGGTCTCGCTGCCGGTGCGCGAGTATCCGCAGACCGACCCTCCCATCGTTTCCATTTCCACGGCCTATCGCGGCGCCTCGAACGAGGTGATCGAAAGCCGCGTCACCGAAGTGCTCGAACGCGCGGTGGCGGGCATCGAGGGCATCACCGAGATCGCCTCCTTCAGCCAGAACGACCGGTCGAACATCACGGTCGAGTTCAATGTGAACCGCGATGCGGATGCGGCCGCGGCCGATGTGCGCGACCGCGTGGGCCGCGTGCTCGCGCGCCTGCCGGAAGGGGCGGAGACGCCGATCATCCAGCGCGTGGATGCCAATGCGCAGGCGATCCTCTGGGTTGGCGTGACCTCCGAAAATCTCGATGCGATGGAACTGACCGACTTCCTCCGCCGCGCGGTCATCGACCGGCTGGCAACCGTGCCCGGCGTGGCAAGCATCAATGTGGGCGGCGAGCGGCGCTATGCGATGCGCATCTCGATCGACCGCATCGCGCTCGCGGCGCGCGGTCTCACCGTCCAGGATGTCGAGAGCGCCATCCGCCGGCAGAATGTCGATCTGCCGGGCGGGCGTCTCACCTCCTCGCAGCGCGAACTCACGGTGAAGACCGATTCCAAGCTCTCGAACCGCGAGGAATTCGCCCGCATCGTGGTGGCAAACCGCAACGGCTATCAGGTGCGCCTCGGCGAGGTCGCGCGGGTGGAAGTCGGCGCGGAGGACGAGCGTTTCGAATTCTACACGCTCGGCAAGACGGCGATCGGCCTTGGAATCATTCGCCAATCCACCGCCAACACGCTTTCGGTGGCGGAAGGCGTGGCGCGCGAGCTTGAATTGCTGCGCCCGGCCTTCCCCGAGGGCACGACCTTCCAGATTCTTTACAACGAGGCGAATTTCATCCGTGCCTCGATCAACGGCGTGCTGACGACGCTCGCCGAGGGCATTTTCCTCGTCGTGCTGGTCATCCTGATCTTCCTGCGCGACTGGCGCTCGACGCTCGTGGCATCGATTGCGATCCCGGTCTCGATCATCCCTACCTTCGCGGTGCTCTGGATATTCGGCTTCTCGATCAACGTGCTGACCCTGCTCGCCATCGTGCTGGCGATCGGCATCGTGGTGGACGATGCGATCGTGGAGGTCGAGAACGTCCATCGCCGCATCGAGGAAGGCGAGCCGCCGCTGCTCGCCTCCTTCATCGGCGCGCGCGAGATCGCCTTCGCCGTCATCGCGACCACGATCACGCTGATGAGCGTGTTCGTGCCCATCGCCTTCATGGATGGCCAGACGGGTCGCCTCTTCCGCGAATTCGGCATCACCCTCGCCACGGCGATCTTCTTTTCCGGCGTTGTCGCCCGAACGCTCACGCCGATGCTCTGCTCGAAGCTGCTGAGCCATCACCACAGCTGGTTCCACCGGAAGACCGAGCCATTTTTCGTCGGTCTCGGCCATGCTTATGCGAGCTTGCTTCGCCGCGCGCTGAATGCGCCCATCCTCGTCATCGCCATTGGCCTCGGTGTCAGCCTCGCGGCGGTGCAGCTCTTCAGCACCATTCCCACCGAGTTTTCGCCCGTCGAGGATCGCGGCGTTGTGATCATCCCGATCAATGCGCCGGAAGGGGCCTCGCTCACCTATACCCGCGAGCGCGTGCAGGAGGTGGAGAAGCTTCTCCAGCCCTATGTCGACCAGAAGATCGTTGAATCGACGCTGACCATCGTGGCACCAGGCCTGCAGCGACCCTCGCCGGTGAATGCGGGCCTGCTGATCGTGCGCATGACGCCCTGGGGCGAGCGCACCGTGAAACAGAGCCAGCTTCAGCAGGAATTGCTGGCGAAAGTGCAGGCCATCCCCGGCGCGCGCATCTTCCCCATCAATCCGCCCTCGCTGGGCCAGCGCGGCTTCCGCCAGCCCATCTCCTTCATCATCGGCGGGCCGGATTTCCCGACCGTCTCCGCCTGGCGAGACATCGTCATGGAAAAGGCGCAGGCGACGGGCCTTTTCCGCAATCTCGACAGCGATTTCAACGAGAACCAGCCCGATCTGCGCGTGAAGATCGACCGGGCCCGCGCGGCCGATCTCGGCGTCCCCGTCGATGTCATCGGGCGCAGCCTGGAACTCATGTTCGGCGAACGCGAGATCTCCACCTTCGTGGATCGCGGCTTCGAGTATCCGGTGATCCTGCAGGCAAAGGCCGAGAACCGCGTGAGCCCGGAGGATCTGAAGAACATCTTCGTGCGCACCGGAACGAACGAGCTGGTGCCGCTCTCGAACCTCGTGCAACTCACCGAGATCGCCGGCCCGCAACGCCTCAACCGCTTCGATCGTCTGCGTGCGATCACCATCTCGGCATCGCTTGCGCCGGGCGTCACCCTGGGACAAGGCCTTGAGGCGCTCGACAGGATCGCGGCGGAATCGCTGCCCGCGGAAGCGCGCATCGGCTATGGCGGCCAATCGAAGGAGTTCAAGCGCTCCTCGAACTCGATCTACATCACCTTCGTCTTCGCGCTGGTGATCGTGTTCCTCGTGCTTGCCGCCCAGTTCGAGAGCTGGATCGCGCCAACCGTCATCATGATGACCGTGCCGCTGGCGCTGACGGGTGCGCTCGGCATTCTGCATCTCACCAACCAGACGCTGAACATCTATAGCCAGATCGGCATGATCCTGCTCATCGGCATCATGACCAAGAACGGCATTCTCATCGTCGAGTTCACCAATCAGCTGCGCGAACGCGGTTATCCGATGTATGAAGCCGTGCTTGAAGCTTCGGAAATGCGTCTGCGCCCCATCCTCATGACCTCGATCGCCACGGTGGCGGGTGCAGTGCCGCTGGCGCTTTCGGGTGGTGCGGGCGCGGAAGCGCGTTCGGCCATCGGTTGGGTGATCATTGGCGGGGTGGGGCTTTCCACCTTCATGACCCTGTTTCTCGTGCCGGCGCTCTTCCTGCTGATCGGCAAGTATTCGAACCCGCGCTCGACCATCGGGGAGAAACTCACCGAATTGCAGCATGCCTTCGCTGGCCGGCTCGGCAAGTTCGGGGATGTGCCCGCCCCCGAGCGGAAGGCGGATGGCGGCAAGGCCAAACCGGCCGAATGATCCTGAAGGGACGCAACCCCTGGAGGGGTCGCTTTCAGAGCGGATTCCGATCTGATTAAATCAGCTCGGATGCTCTCTCTCTTGATTTGATCGCATTTTCTTCACGCGAACCGGTGCCCACCCCCGCCTTCGCAGGGGCATGCTTCGCTTGAAAATGCTTCTCTCTTTCTTTTTTCGCATTTTCTTCACGCGAACCGGAAACCACTTCGCTTGAAAATGCTCTTTTGTTTCAGAACAGACGAGCGACCTCGGCGCGCTCCGCCGCGCTCATGTGAAGCCCGAGCTTCGAGCGCCGCCAGAGAATGTCATCGGCCGTCATCGCCCATTCCCGGCTCGTGAGCCAGGCGATCTCCCGGCTCGTGAGCCCGGCACCGAAGGCGCGGCCGAGATCACCCGCCGAACGCGCCTCGCCCAGGATCTCCATGACATCCGTGCCATAGGCGCGTGTCAGGCGCCTCGCCTGCCGCCCCGGAAGGAACGGGTAGCGCGCTGCGTGCTGTGCCACGAGATCGTCAAAGCCCTCGACCGGGAAATGCCCGCCGGGAAGGGCTTCGCGGGCCGTCCAGCCGCCCTTCCCGCGGGCGTGCTGGGGCAGATGCGGCTCGAGCTTTTCCAGCGCATGTTCCGCCAGGCGGCGATAGGTCGTGAGCTTGCCGCCATAGACCGAAAGGCTCGCGGCACTGGCCTGAGGCGCCTCGAGATGCAGCACGTAATCGCGCGTCGCCTCCTGCGCCTTGGGGGCCCCGTCATCGTAAAGCGGCCGCACGCCGGAATAGTTCCACACCACGCTTGCCCGCCTGATCGGCTGCCTGAAATATTCGGAGGCCGCGCGGCACAGATAATCCGTCTCCGCCTCGCTGATGGCCACGGCAGAGGGGTCGCCCTCATAGTCGCGATCCGTGGTGCCGATGAGGGTGAAATCGGTCTCATAGGGAATCGCGAAGATGATCCGACCATCCGCGTTCTGGAAAATATAGGCGCGCGCGTGGTCGAAGAGCTTCCGCACCACCACGTGGCTGCCCTGCACCATGCGGATGCGCGCGGGCGTGTTGAGGCCCATCACGCCGCTGGTCACGAGCCCCGCCCAGGGGCCGGCGGCATTCACGAGCAACCGCGCGCGATGCTCTTTCCTGTCGCCGGTTCGCGTGTCGCGGACCTGGATGGACCAGATTGATTCCGCGCCCTGCTGCACGCGGCGCGCCTCGGTCACTTCGGTGCGCGTGAGGATGGTCGCGCCCCGAAGCTGTGCATCCCGCGCATTCAGCACGACGAGGCGCGCATCCTCGACCCAGAGATCGGAATACTCGAAACCCGAAAGAATGCCCTCGCGAAGAGGCTCCCCGGCGGGGTCTCGCGCGAGGTTCAGGCTCCTTGTCGCGGGCAGCTTCTCCCGGCCGCCGAGGTGATCGTAGAGGAACAGGCCAAGCCGCAGCATCCAGGCAGGCCTCATGCCGGGCATCTGCGGCAGGACGAAGCGCAGGGGCCAGACGATATGCGGCGCGATGGCCCAGAGCCGCTCGCGCTCCATCAGCGATTCCCGCACGAGGCGGAACGCGTAATGCTCGAGATAGCGCAAGCCGCCATGGATCAGCTTGGTGGAGGCCGAGGAGGTGGCCGAGGCGAGATCGTTCTTCTCGATCAGCAGCACGGAAAGGCCGCGACCGGCGGCATCGCGGGCAATGCCGGCGCCATTGATGCCGCCGCCGATCACCGCGAGGTCGTAAGTCGACATGGAATTCCGCTTCTTCTTCTGTCGTGTTCCGTAGGGAAGCCGGGAAAAAGGACCACGCCCGGCAAGGGCAAGTCAATTCTTAACCAAGAAAGGTTACCGTCCAGCCCCTTCCTGTTTCTGCCACGCGTTGTAATGCCATGCCCTATGCCGAGAGAAACCTGCCGCTTTCGGCCGCGCTCGTCGCCTGTCTGGGGGTTTTCGGGCTGGAGCGGCCCGTCCTGGCGGAAGAAATCCTCATTCCCGGCGTCGATACCGGCAGCGATATCCTGCGCGCGCTGGCGCTCGCCCATGATGGGCGGATGCGCGGCGAGCTGGTGCTGGTTCCTCCGCCCGTGGGCGCGGGCAGCGCCCTCGCCGATGTGATCGGCGACCGGGCGACCCTTGCCCGCATTGACCGCCCGTTGCGCATGGATGAACGCGAGGCGGGCCTGGTGGCGCGGCCGCTCTTCACCCTGCCGGTGCTCGTGCTGGTGCATCCTGGCCTCGGGAAGCCGAACCTCCGCGCGTCGGATCTCGCCGCCATCCTCGACGGGCGTATTCTGGATTGGTCGAGCCTCGGCGGCCCTCGCCTGCCCATCCGGCTCGTGACGCGTGACGGCCCGCCGGAGCATGTCCCGCATCCCCGCTGGGCCCGCGCCGAGCGCCATGCTGATCTTGTCGCGATTGTCCGCCGCAGCCCCGGCTCGCTCGGCCTTTCCACCGCCCGCCTGTTGCCGGAGGATGAGCCGCTGCTCGCGACCATCGACGGCTTCGATATCCGCGATCCACGCTATCCGCATCGCATCGAGGTCGCATTGGCGCATAAGCCGGGCCGGCTCACCCCGGCCGTGCGATCCTTCCTCGCCTTCCTCGCCAGCGCCCGCGCGGCGGAACTCGTTTCCGCTTATGGGGGCACCCCGTCGCGGCCATGACCCGGAAGGCGGGCCTGCCGGTTTTCTCCCTGGCCTGGCAGATGCTGGCGGCGTCGCTGGCCTTGCGCTGGGCGCTGATCGTCACGCTGGTTGCGGCCACTGGCCTCGCGCTGATGGTCCATGCCGTGGGTTCGGCCCTGCGCGCGAAGATCTTGGCGGAGGGGGATCGCCTCACCGAGATCGCGGAACAGAAGGTCGCGGACCGCCTCGAGATCGAGGCCCGACTGGCGGATCACCGCCTGCGGGGTCTGGTGATGCGCCACGAGGCCGCCTTGCAGGATCTCGCGGGTCAGCCCTCCCTGCTGCGCCTGCTGCGCGAGCGCGACGAGCGGCGCATCGCCGAGCGCCTGCAGGCCGATATGCCGCGCCTCGGCTTCACAGGGGCGATGCTGCTCGACCAGAACCTCATCCCCGTCGGCGCGGATCAGGCCGACCTGCCGCTTGCCATGGCCGAAAAGGCAGTGCAGGCGCTCGATTTCGTCGAGGCGCTGCAGAACATCCTGGTGACGCACGACCGGCATGCGCCCATCCGCTTTCGGGCGCTTGGCCCGATGGGCCTTGGCATGGAACTGCTATTCCAGATGCCGATCCAGGATCGCTATGGCCTGATCTCGGCGGTGTCGGTCCATGATGAATTCGGTGATCCCGCCGGGCTTCTCATCGCCTATCGCCTGCTGAAACCGGCCGAATCGACACTGACTGACTTCGCGGAAACCACGCGCGCCGGGCTTGTTCTGGCGTGGGGCGAGACGGTGATCATCCGCTCCGGCGATGCACCGGCGGACATCATCCCGCCGCCGGAGGGCACGACCCGCTATCTCGGCGGTCGCATCTATCGCTGCGTGGCCTCCCTGCCGCAGACGCGGCTGTGCATGCTGCGCGACGAGAACGAGGTCGTCCAATTCCGCAACGAACTGCAGCTGATGAGCCAGAGCGAGACCAGCCGCATGCAGACGCGGCTCGCGGTCTTCGCCTCGGGTCTCGCGATCCTGATCGGCTGGCTCATCCTGTTGCTCACACGCCGGCTCACAGGACCGCTGACGGATATCACCGGCGAAGTGTCCCGCGTCGCCGCAGGCGAATGGACGAAGGCCGTGCCCCATGCCCAAAGGTCGGACGAGGTGGGCCGCATCGCGCGGGCCATCGAGGCGATGCAGATCGCCCTGATCGAGCGCGACCGCATGCGCCAGGAAATGATCCGCATCGATGCGATCAACCAGCGCCGGCTGGCGATGGGCGAGGCCATCGGCCGGTTCGAGAATGGCATTGGCGATGTCATGGCCAAGATGGGCGAGGCGGCCGAGGCGCTTGCGCGGGCCAGCGATGCGATCGGCAAGGCGGCGCGCTCGGCCGAGCACCAGGCCGACCGCATCCAGAGAACCACGATCGCCACCGCGCAGGAGGCGACGCTGGCGTCGGGCGCGACGCTTCAACTGACGCGCGGCATCGCCGAGATCGAGACGCGCCTGAAATCGACCCGCGCGGCCGTTGAATCCGGCGAGGAAACCACGCGCGCCGCAGGCGACGATGCGATCGGCCTCTCGCGCCTCGCGATCGAGGCCGAGCAGGCGCTCGGGCATATCCAGAGCCTGGTGGCCAACCTGGCGCAGGGCGCACTTTCCGCCTCGCTCGGCGCGGCGCAGGCGGCGCAGGCGGGCAGCTTCTCTGGCGCGGCCGAGGGGCTCATCCGGTTCACCGCAGAAACCGCCCAGGCGGCCGAACGGCTTGGCGCCGCCGTGTCACAGGTCGCGATTGTGGCCGAACTCCAGGCCCGCCGCATCGGCGATCTTGGCGAGACCTTCGAGCGCGCCTCGCGCGATACGGCGGAAATCGCCGTGGTGATGGCGGAGCAGGATGCCGCGCGCCGCTCGATCTCCGAAAGGCTCGCCAGTGGATCGACCGCCATGACCGGCCTCAACGAGGCGGTGGAAGAATTGCGGGTGAGCCTGCATGGGGCGGAAGAGGCGACCGAGGAGGTGCTGCGCGCGGCTCGCATGATGATCACCGATGCGCAGACCATCGACAATGGCCTGCGCTCCTTCGTGCGCGAAGTTGCCGCCTAGGGTCAGGCCTCCGAGGTCAGGATTCCAGACCGGACTCCGATCTGATTGAATGAGACCGTCCGTTCTGATTTCTTGTTGTTTAACGCATTTTCTGCGACCAACCGGTATCCAATGGATCGGAAAATGCTCTAGACCGGGCGGATCTGCCGCACATTGGCCGGAAGCGGCTGCGGATCGGGCAAGGGGGGAGGGGCCTTCCGGCTGCCGGACAGATACCGCGCGATGCGCTCCACCATGCCGGCCTCGGCCGGGACCGCGACATGCGGAATGCCGTAGGCTGTGGCACCGGCTCTGGCCGCTTCCCGCATCACGGCCGAGACAAGGCCCGGATGGCCGGCGACATGCACGGAATCGGTTGCGCCGAGCGCCGGCAGGTGCAAGGTCGCGCGGCCATGGCGAACGGGCGGCAGCGGATGCGCGCCGGATGCGGTGAGGATGATCTGCTCGACTCCCTGTCGCGCCAGCCATTCCAGGGCGGGGCGCATGTAGAGGTCGCGCGGATCATGCGCCGAAGCGATGAGATGCACCGGCCGGTGCGGCTGGCCGAGGCGCGCGGCCACCGCGATGGACCAGATGGCGGAAAAGCCGGTCCCGCTCGAAACGAGCACCAGACGTCCATCGCCCTGCCGAAGATGCGAATGGCCACAGGGCCCGGCCAGCTTCACGCGGGTGCCGGGGCGGAAGCGTTCCTCGGGTTTCTCGCCGAACAGCCCGCCCTCCCGCCGGCGGATGTGGAAATGGAGGGTGTCGAGTTCCCTCAGGCCGTCGAGCGACAGGGTGGGCGTGAAACGGCGCGGCGCTGCCTTGCCGAAGGCGAGCGTGACATGCTGGCCCGGCAGGTAGGGAATGGGCTTCTCGACCTGAAGCACGAGTTCCACCACCTCTGCCGAGAGGCCGCGCCAGGCTTTGACTTCCGCTGCGGATTTCACCTCGCGCGGGAAGGGGTCGAAAGTCAGCGTCGCTTCGCCCGCCACCCTTGCGAGGCAGGCCAGAACCGTCGGGCCGATCGGTTCGCCACCCTCCACCGCGCCCTGGTCGAGGCGGATGCGGCAGCTTTCACACGGCACATGATGCGCGCAAAGGCCGGGATCATCCTTCGGGAGCCGCAGGCCCGCGGCTTCGGCGGCCGCCAGCACGGTCTGGCCGGTGCGCGCCGGGATGCGCGTGCCGTTGATGGTCAGGAACGTGTCGGCCATGGCCACCCTTGCCTGCTTCGTTCCACGAGGTCTCGCCGGCACGAAGCAAATCAGTCGTTGCGGCAGGATAGAAGCTCTGCCGAAGCGATCAAGCGTGGCAAGGCGCGGATTCGCGCGTTTTCGCGCCGGGCCCGGACCTGCTTGTCCACATGGGCATGAGGCTTGTGCGCAATCGGAAAGGCCGGATGGCTGGCGCTCCGAGGCCGGGCGATTTATGGGCGAGGCAGAACATCGCAGCGGGGTTTTCCCGCCGAACAGGGAGTTCGACCATGCTCACCCTCGCCAAGGCCCGGAAGATTGCCGATACGGCCCTCAGGCACGCGCGCGCCAACAACTTCAAGCCGCTCTCGATTGTCGTGCTCGATGCCCGCGCGCAGCGAAAAGTGGTGCTGACGGAAGACAACACTTCCATCAAGCGCGCGGAAGTGGCCTATTCGAAGGCGAATGGAGCGCTGGCCATGGGCGCGGGCAGCCGCGCGCTGGGCAAGATGGCGGGCGAACGCCCGGCCTTCATCCAGGCCGCGATGCACATTGCCGATGGCGCGCTGGTACCGGTTCCGGGCGGCGTGCTCATCCGCAACAAGGGCGTGGTCGTCGGAGCGGTCGGGATTTCCGGTGACACGTCCGATAATGACGAGGCGGCTGCCATTGTTGGCATCGAGGCCGCGGGCTTCACGGCTGATCCGGGCGCGGCATAAGCGCGTTGCCGGCCTCCGGGCGCTTCAGGCGGCCGGTTTTCAGCACAAAGCCGATAACCTCCGCCACCGCCTTGTAGAGCGGCACGGGGATTTGCTCGTCGAGATCGATCTGGGAGAGCGCCTGCGCGAGCACGGGGTTCTCCTCGATCGCGATGTCATGCTCGCGTGCGGTCTCGATGATCTTTTCGGCGACGTGCCCTTCGCCCTTCGCGGTGACAATGGGTGCGCCATCGCCGAAATCATATTTCAGCGCGACAGCGACCCTTGCTTGCGGCTTTTCGCTCATGAGCGGCGGTCCAGATGCGCGGAGGGGCGATGAACCGGGCCTGCGGGTCGGCCATCCTTCACCTCGAGATGCGCGACCTCGAAGGCCGCGCCCGTGAGTGCGGCGTGCAGATCACCGATCGCGCGGCGCGCATCCTCGGCCATCGCCTTGCGCTCGGCCCAGAGCGTCACGCCCACGCGCTGGCCTCTGAGGGCGATCTCGGCCTGAACGGGGCCGGTTTCCTCGAGATCGAGTGCGATGCGCACCTTCCAGGGAAAGGCTTCCGAGCCTTCCCCGCCTTCATCCCCTACCAGAATGCCGGGCGGGAGATCCGGGCGCGGGTCATGCTCGATCATCACGCCGATCATCGCGGTCTCGGGCCGCTCCTGGCCATGTGTCGCCAGCGGGATCTGGAAGGCGAGGCGGCTCGATTGTGTCCGATCATCGGTCACGGTCATGCCGGGATGATCAGGCAGGGATGCGATCTGCTGCAGCTTGATGCGCTCGACCCCGCCCTCCACCAGGCGCGCGAGGTCGGGACCGCGAGGCGTCGGCAATCCCGGCCGGTCGCTGGCAGAAAGGAGATGTGTCGGCAGAGGCTTGGCGGGCCCGGCAACCGCGTCGGCCTCTCCGCCAAGGCTCGCGCGGATGAGGTTCAGCAGCGATTTCAGGTCATGCGGAAGGCTGCCACCGGTGCCCTGGGCGAGGGCCGCGAGCCGCCCCTCGAAGAACAGGCCGGATTGCTGCAGCGCCTGCTCGATGCTTGCGGCATCGGGCTTGGCAAACCCATCGATCCGCATGGCGCGCAGCGAAGCGAGGAGGGCCGGGTCCACGCCTTCGGTCTTGCCCGAGAGCAGGGCGGACAGGGCGCTGCCCAGCGGCATCTGCCGGATCGCGGCCTTCAGGCTCGCTTCCAGCAGAGCCGGCGGCAGCGTGGCCAGAGCCAGAGGGCCAATCGCGCGGCTGCCACTGAGCTGAGGCGCGGCACCGCCCGAAGGTGAGGCATTACCCCGCTCGGCCAGTGGCAGATGAAGCTGTGCAAGCTTCTGGATCAGCGAGCCCGGCGAACCGGGCGGAAAAAAATCGGGCAAAGGCGGGGCAGGCGAAGCCGATGGGCCGGTGCCGTTCTGGGAGATCGTGCGGATGGTCGCCGCCGTGATCGCCGGCAGGGTGGGCGCGGGGAGAGACAGGCGGAGCACGCCAGTCTGGGCATCCACCTCCACCTGCAGCATGGTGCCGCGGGCGAACAGGCCCGGATTGGCCTTCGCGGCGCTGACAAGCGCATCGGGGAGGACCACCTCGAGCGGCATGCCGCCGAGGCTGAGGGTGAGGCGATTGCCCTGCGGAGCGAGAAGGACAGTCGCGAGCCGCGGCGCACCTGCATCGGTCAGCGCGCCGCGGGGATGGCGAGTTGTATGGTCTGCGGCATGACCAGCCATGCCCGAGATTTCATCGAGCACTGCCATCAGGGTCTGAAGGTTTCTGGCCTTCACCTCCTGAACCTGATTGACCATAACGGCCGAAACGCCCGCCATCCACGCACACTGAAAACGCGACACACCTTCTGCAGCATAGCGCAGGAGCCTTTCGCCTTTCTTTCTGCAATTCGAAGGAAGCGCGCCGTTGCTCTTCGGGCAGCGAAAGCCTACATCCCCGCCAAACCCTTCATCCGACCAGCCGGAGCCGTTGATGTCCCGTCAGTTCATCTACCACATGCGTGGCCTCACAAAGGTCTATCCGGGCGGCAAGAAGACGCTGGATAACATCCATCTCTCCTTCTACCCCGATGCGAAGATCGGCGTCCTCGGCGTCAACGGCGCAGGTAAATCCACGCTTCTGCGCATCATGGCCGGCATCGACAAGGAATGGACCGGCGAGGGCTGGGTGGCCGAGGGCGCGCGTGTGGGCTACCTGCCGCAGGAGCCGAAGCTCGATGAAGCCCTCACCGTGCGCGAGAACGTGAAGCTCGGCGTTGCGAAGAAGCAGGCGATCCTGGATCGCTACAACGAGCTGATGATGAACTACTCGGATGAAACCGCCGAGGAGGGCGCGAAGCTCCAGGACCAGATCGACAGCCAGAACCTCTGGGATCTCGACAGCAAGGTCGATCAGGCGATGGATGCCCTGCGTTGCCCGCCCGATGACTGGGCGGTGACGAACCTTTCGGGTGGCGAGAAGCGCCGTGTCGCGCTCTGCAAGCTGCTGCTGGAGCAACCCGAATTGCTGCTCCTCGACGAGCCTACCAACCATCTCGACGCCGAGACCGTGAACTGGCTGGAAAACCATCTGCGCGAATATCCCGGCGCGATCCTGATCGTGACCCACGATCGCTACTTCCTCGACAACGTGACCGGCTGGATCCTCGAACTCGATCGCGGCAAGGGCATCCCCTACGAGGGTAATTATTCGAGCTGGCTCACGCAGAAGCAGAAGCGCCTCGAGCAGGAGGGCCGCGAGGATGCCGCCCGCCAGCGCACCATGGCGCGCGAGCAGGAATGGGTGGCTTCATCCCCCCGCGCACGGCAGGCGAAGAACAAGGCGCGCATCACCCGCTACGAGGAACTGGTGCAGAAGGCTTCCGAGAAGGGGCCGGATACCGCGCAGATCATCATCCCCATTGCCGAGCGCCTCGGCGGCAACGTGATCGATTTCGAGAACCTCTCCAAGGGCTTCCAGGACAAGCTCCTGATCGAGAACCTCTCCTTCAAGCTGCCGCCGGGCGGCATTGTCGGCGTCATCGGCCCGAACGGCGCGGGCAAGACCACGCTCTTCCGCATGATCACCGGCGCGGAAAAGCCGGATGGCGGCTCGATCACCGTGGGTGATACCGTGAAGCTCGGCTTCGTCGATCAGTCGCGCGACAGCCTCGATGACAAGAAAACGGTCTGGGAGGAAATTTCCGGCGGGGCCGAGGTGATCTATCTCGGCAAGAAATCCATGCATAGCCGGGCTTATTGCGGCGCGTTCAACTTCAAGGGCGGCGATCAGGAGAAGAAAGTCGGCATGCTTTCGGGCGGCGAGCGCAACCGCGTTCACCTCGCGAAGATGCTGAAATCGGGCGCGAATGTGCTCCTCCTCGACGAGCCGACCAACGATCTCGACGTGGATACGCTCCGCGCTCTCGAAGAAGCGCTCGAGGATTACGCGGGCTGCGCTGTCATCATCAGCCATGATCGCTGGTTCCTCGACCGCATCGCGACGCACATCCTCGCCTTCGAGGGCGACAGCCATGTCGAGTGGTTCGAGGGCTCGTTCTCGGATTACATCGAGGACAAGAAGCGGCGGCTGGGTGCCGACGCCGTGGAGCCGAAGCGCATCAAGTATCGCAAATTTGCGCGGTGAGGTCCAACAATGCAAAAAAATGCAGAGGTTGACCGACTAACTGAGAAAATCTCTCAGCTCGAGACCGAAATGCTCCTGAGTCGATATCTCTGCATGTCACTTGTTCAGTTCTTGCTAGCGAGAGAGCCGGCTGAAAGTCGAGATGCAGTCTCACGTGGGATTTTTTCTGAGCTTTTGGCATGGCCGAAATTGACGGTTGGGAGCAGGAGCTATCAAAGATCCTAACGTTCGATGGCGATTTCCCCGTAGGTTTGGCGCGCCGTCGTTCACTCGTTGCACCTGATTTTCCATAGAGTTGCGTGACTTTGCCCGCTGGACTTTGCGGCTAATCGATCAGCTGCTTCACCCCCTCGCAATCTGCGCTCGAGCGCCCCACGTAACCCGCTCATGAACCGCAGACGCTTCTTCAAGTTCCTCGCCGGTGCCGCTGTCGTCGCGGGCGGCGTCACAGCCATTTTCCGGCCCGCACGCGCCAATTCCTATTATTCCGGCCCGGTTTCGGATCATTTCGACGGGCAGAAATTCTTCCTGCCGGGGGGTGATGGCCCGCGCAGCTTCCGCGATTTCCTGCGCTGGCAATTCGGCGAGAAGGCTGCGGAATGGCCTGCGAGTTTCCCGAGCCCCCATGCCGCCGATATGCCGCCCGCGCGCGTGGAGGGCAAGGCCTTGCGCGTGAGCTTCATCGGCCATGCGAGCTTCCTCATCCAGACCGGCGGGGTGAACATCCTGCTCGATCCGCAGTTTTCCGAACGCGCTTCGCCCGTCTCCTTCGCGGGGCCCAAACGGGTGAATCCGCCGGCCATCGCCTTCGACAATTTGCCGAAGATCGATGTCGTGCTGGTCAGCCACAACCATTACGATCATCTCGATGTGCCGAGCCTGCACGCCCTTTGGGATCGCGACCGCCCGCGCATCCTCACCCCGCTCGGCAATGATGCGATCATCCGCGAGGGGCGTGCGGATATCGAAATTGAATCAAAGGATTGGGGCGATCGCGTGGAATTCGCAGCCAGCGTGGCCGTGATTTTCGAGCCCGCGCAGCATTGGTCGGCGCGCGGCATGTTCGATCGCATGCATGCGCTCTGGGCCTCTTTCGTCATCGAAACCGGCGCGGGCAAGATCTGGTTCGCGGGGGATACCGGCTTTGGCGGCGGGCGCGTGTTCCAGGCGATCCGCGAGAAGCACGGGCCGATGGCGCTCGGGCTTCTCCCCATCGGCGCCTATGGCCCGCGCTGGTTCATGCGATACCAGCATGCCGACCCGGAAGATGCCCTGAAAATCTTCGACATTCTCGGCTGCCGACATGCGCTCGGCTATCACTGGGGCACGTTCCAGCTCACCAACGAGCCAATCGAGGAGCCGGCGGAAGAGCTGACGCGGCAACTGCACGCTGCCGGCAGGCCGGCGGAAAGCTTCATTCCTGCCCGGCCGGGGCACGTGTTCCAGAGCGATGCAGCCATCGGGTGAGGGGTTTTCCTCAAACATCTTGCGCCGAGTATAAAAATCACATAAACATATCTTTATGTCGTTTTCCGTGAGAGTGTCTCGGCGATGATCCGCCCCATCCATCCCGGCCACCAGCCGCTTGATGCCCTGCTCGCTGCCCTTGAGGCGGCGGGCGAGGCGACGCGCCTGCGCATTCTCGCGCTGCTGTCGGAGGCCGAACTCACTGTCACCGAACTCATGACCATTCTTGGCCAGTCGCAGCCGCGCGTCTCGCGTCACCTGAAGCTGCTGGTGGAAGCAGGGTTGATCGATCGCCATCGCGAGGGCGCCTGGGCTTTCTTCCGGCTGGCCGAGCGGGGTGTGGCGAATGTCATCCGCGAGGGGGTGATTGCGGCGCTCGACCCCGCCGATCCCGGCCTCGCGGCCGACCGGCGCCGCCTGGAGGCGGTGCGGGTGGAAAGAAAGGAACAGGCCGCCGCCTACTTCGCCCGCCACGCTGCCGACTGGAATCGCATCCGCGCCCTGCATGTGCCGGAATCGGCGGTCGAGAAGGCCATGCTCGATGCCCTCGGCGAGCGCGAATACGAGGCGATCCTCGATCTCGGCACCGGCACGGGGCAGATGCTGAAGCTCTTCGGACCCCGTGCGAGCCGCGCCGTGGGCCTGGATGTCAGCCCGGCCATGCTCGCGGTGGCGCGCGCCAACCTCGACGAGGCGGGCCTGCGCCATGTGCAGTTGCGGCAGGGCGATCTCTATGCGCTGCCGGCGGATCTCGCACGGTTCGATCTCGTGATCCTGCATCAGGTGCTGCATTTCATGGATGATCCGGCCCGCGCCGTGCGCGAGGCCGCGCGCGTGCTCAAGCCCGGCGGGCGGATCGTGATCGTCGATTTCGCGCCACACCACGAAGAGAGCCTGCGTGTGGAACATGCGCATCGCCGCCTTGGCTTCTCGGCCGAGGAGATCGGCGCTTTCTTCGCCGAGAACGGTCTCAACCTGCAGCTTTCGCGCGATATCCGCCCCGAAGCCACGGGCGCACTCACCGTTTCCCTCTGGATTGCCGAGGACAGCGCCCGCGAGGGCGATTTCTCGTTGCCTGGCGATCCGCTCTCCCGTTCGATCATCACCAAGGTTGCCTGAGATGCATGCTGCCCCCGCCCGTTCGAGCCGCCAGACCGAGGCGCCGAAGCCTGGTATTTCCTTCGAGTTCTTTCCGCCGAAGAACGATGCCATGGCCGAAACGCTCTGGGCTTCCGTGCAGCGCCTCGCGCCGCTCGCGCCCGATTTCGTGTCCGTCACCTATGGAGCGGGCGGTTCCACGCGGGAGCGCACGCATGCGACCGTGAAGCGCATCCTCGAAGAAACCGGCCTGAAACCTGCCTCGCATCTCACCTGCGTGGCCGCCACGAAGGACGATACCGACGAGATCCTCCGCCAGTATTGGGCCATGGGCGTGCGCCATATCGTGGCCCTGCGCGGTGATCCCGTCACCGGCATCGGCACCACGTTCGAGGCGCATCCGGAAGGCTATCAGGGCTCGCCGGAACTGGTCGCGGGCATCAAGGCGATCGGCGATTTTCACGTGGCGGTGTCGGCCTATCCCGAGAAACACCCGGAGAGCCCCAGCCTCGATTTCGAGATCGATCTTCTGAAGCGGAAGGTGGATGCCGGGGCGGATCGCGCCATCACGCAGTTCTTCTTCGATAACGGGCATTACTATCGCTACATGGAGCGCGTGCGAAAAGCTGGAATTTCCATCCCCGTCGTGCCGGGCATCCTGCCGGTGCAGAACTTCCGGCAATCCGCGAGCTTCGCGACGAAATGCGGCACGGACGTTCCCGCCTGGCTCGCCAGGCGCTTCGAAGGACTGGAAGACGACCCCGAGACGCGCCGCATGGTGGCGGCGGCGGTGGCCGTGGAGCAGGTTTATGATCTGCTCGATAACGGCGTCAGCGATTTCCACTTCTACACGATGAACAAGGCGGATCTTGTCTTCGCCATCTGCCATATGCTCGGCCTGAGGGCCGAGCCCGTGGCTGCGGCGGCGTAATCTTTCACGAAGGTTGTTGTCTGATGAGCTTCACAGCCAGGGGTTCCGAAATCCGCGCCGCGCTGGAGGCGGCCGCCCGCGAGCGCATTCTCGTGATCGACGGCGCGATGGGCACGGAGATCCAGAATCTCCGTCTCTCCGAGGAGGATTTCCGGGGCGAGCGCTTCGCGCAGTGGAACCATCCGCTGAAGGGCAACAACGACCTGCTGATCCTCACGCAGCCCGATGCCATCCGCGCGATCCACCTGAGCTATTTCGAGGCCGGCGCGGATATCGTCGAGACCAACACCTTCTCCTGCACCTCGATCGCGCAGGCCGATTACGGGATGCAGGATCTTGCCTATGAGCTGAACAGGGAAGGCGCGCGGCTCGCCCGCGAGGCAGCGTTGCTCGCGCAAGCGAAGGATGGCCGACGCCGCTTCGTCGCTGGCGCCTGCGGCCCCACCAACCGCACGGCCTCGATCTCGCCGGACGTGAACAATCCGGGCTATCGCGCGGTGACCTTCGACGATCTCGCGGCAGCTTATGGCGAGCAGATCCGCGGCCTCATCGAGGGTGGCGCGGAGATCATCCTGATCGAGACGATCTTCGACACCCTGAACGCCAAGGCGGCGGTCTATGCCGCGAAGACCATCTTCGCCGAGACCGGCAACGAATTGCCGATCATGATCTCCGGCACCATCACGGACCTTTCGGGCCGCACGCTCTCGGGCCAGACGCCGACGGCCTTCTGGCACTCGCTGCGCCATGCCGAGCCCTTCACGGTGGGGCTCAATTGCGCGCTCGGTGCGAAGGAAATGCGCGCGCATATCGCGGAAATCTCCCGCGTGGCCGATACCTTCATCTGCGCTTATCCCAATGCGGGCCTGCCCAATGAATTCGGCCTTTATGACGAGCGCCCGGAGGCGACGGCCGCGCTCATCGCGGAATTCGCCGATTCCGGCCTCGTGAACGTGGTCGGCGGCTGCTGCGGCACGACGCCGGCGCATATCAAGGCCATGGCTGAGGCCGTGAAGGGCAAGAAGCCGCGCCCCATTCCCACTCTCAGGCCGCTGATGCGCCTTTCGGGCCTCGAACCCTTCTCGCTCGACGAGACCATTCCCTTCGTGAATGTCGGCGAGCGCACGAACGTCACGGGCTCGGCCAGGTTCCGCAAGCTCATCAAGGACGGAAAGCTTTCCGAAGCGCTCGACGTCGCGCGTGATCAGGTGGCCAATGGCGCGCAGATCATCGACGTGAACATGGATGAGGGCCTGCTCGATTCCGAGAAGGCGATGGTGGAGTTCCTGAACCTCGTCGCCGCCGAGCCCGATATCTCCCGCGTGCCGGTAATGGTGGATAGCTCGAAGTTCCACGTCATCGAGGCGGGCCTCAAGTGCATCCAGGGCAAGGGGATCGTGAACTCGATCTCCATGAAGGAAGGTGTCGAGAAGTTCAGGGAAGAGGCCCGCAAGGTGCGCGCCTATGGCGCTGCCGTGGTCGTCATGGCCTTCGACGAGAAGGGCCAGGCCGACACCTATCAGCGCAAGGCCGAGATCTGCGCCCGCGCCTACAAGATCCTCACCGAGGAGGTGGGCTTCCCGCCGGAAGACATCATCTTTGATCCGAACGTCTTCGCGGTGGCCACCGGCATCGAGGAGCACAACAATTACGGCGTCGATTTCATCAACGCGACCGAGTTCATCCGCCAGAACCTGCCGCATGCGCATGTCTCGGGCGGCGTTTCGAACCTGTCCTTCTCGTTCCGCGGCAACGAGCCCGTGCGCGAGGCGATGCACTGCGTGTTCCTCTACCATGCGATCAAGGTCGGCATGGATATGGGCATCGTGAATGCGGGTCAGCTCGCGGTCTATGACCAGCTCGATGCCGAACTGCGCGAGTTATGCGAAGATGTGGTGCTGAATCGCCGCGCGGATGCGACCGAGCGCCTGCTTGATGCAGCGCCACGCTTCAAGGGCGACGGGCAGGTGGCTGCCAAGGGGCAGGATCTCGCCTGGCGTGAATTCCCGGTTGTGAAGCGCCTTGAGCATGCGCTCGTCAACGGCATCAACGAGTTCATCGAGATCGATACCGAGGAGGCGCGCCAGCAGGCCGAAAAGCCGCTGCACGTCATCGAAGGTCCGCTCATGGCGGGCATGAACGTGGTGGGGGATCTCTTCGGCGCGGGCAAGATGTTCCTGCCGCAGGTAGTGAAGAGCGCCCGCGTGATGAAACAGGCCGTGGCCTATCTCCAGCCGTTCCTGGAAGCGGAAAAGCGCGCCTCGGGCCTCACCGAAATGCCCGCCGCCGGCAAGATCCTGATGGCGACGGTGAAGGGCGATGTTCACGATATCGGCAAGAACATCGTGGGCGTGGTTCTCCAGTGCAACAATTACGAGGTGATCGACCTCGGCGTGATGGTGCCGAGCCAGAAGATCCTCGAAACCGCGCGCAAGGAGAAGGTCGATATCATCGGCCTTTCGGGCCTCATCACGCCCAGCCTCGACGAGATGGTGCATGTCGCGGCCGAGATGGAGCGCGAGGGCTTCAGCATTCCGCTGCTGATCGGCGGTGCCACCACCAGCCGCGTGCACACGGCGGTGAAGATCCACCCGGCCTACAAGGCGGGGCAGGCGGTCTATGTCACCGATGCCTCCCGCGCGGTGGGTGTCGTCTCCTCGTTGCTCTCCCCGGAGCAGAACGACAATTACGTGAGCGAACTGCGCCGCGAATACGAGAAGGTGGCCGATGCGCATGCGCGTTCCGAGGCCGATAAACTCCGCCTGCCGCTGGCGAAGGCGCGCGAGAACGCGCTGAGGATCGACTGGAAGGGTTATGAGCCGCCGAAGCCGAGTTTCAGCGGCACCCGCATCTTCCAGACCTATGATCTCGCGGAGCTTGCGAAATACATCGACTGGACGCCCTTCTTCCAGACCTGGGAACTGAAGGGCCGCTTCCCGGCCATCCTTGAGGACGAGAAGCAGGGTGAGGCGGCGCGCGCGCTCTGGGAAGATGCGCAGGCGATGCTCAAACGCATCATCGACGAGCGCTGGTTCCAGGCGAAGGCGGTGATCGGCTTCTGGCCGGCCAATGCGGTGGGTGACGACATCTGCCTCTATACCGGCGAGAGCCGAAACGAGGTGCTCGCCACCTTCCACGGCCTGCGCCAGCAGCTCTCGAAGCGCGATGGCCGCCCGAATACCTGCCTCTCGGATTTCGTGGCACCCGCAGGTGTGGCGCCGGATTATCTCGGCGCCTTCGTGGTCACCGCCGGCATCGGCGAGGATCGCATCGCCGAAAAGCTCAAGGGCCGGAACGACGATTATTCCTCGATTATGGCGAAGGCCCTGGCCGACCGCCTCGCGGAGGCTTTCGCCGAACGCATGCATGAGCGCGTGCGGAAAGAGTTCTGGGGCTATGGCGCGTCCGAGACCTACAGGCCGGAGGATCTCCATGGCGAGCCTTATGATGGCATCCGCCCCGCGCCCGGCTATCCCGCCCAGCCGGATCATACCGAGAAGGCCACGCTCTTCAAGCTGCTCGAAGCCGAGCGCCGCATCGGCGTGAAGCTCACCGAGAGCTACGCGATGTGGCCGGGCGCTTCCGTCTCGGGCCTCTATTTCAGCCACCCCGAGAGCCATTATTTCGGGGTCGCCAAGGTGGAGCGCGACCAGGTCGAGGATTATGCCGCCCGCAAGGGGATGGATATCCGCGAGGTCGAGCGCTGGCTCGCGCCGATCCTCAACTACGATCCGGCAGCCTATATGAAGGCGGCGGAGTAATCCGCCTCACCGCACCAGGAAGCCATGCCTCAGCGGATCATCGGGGTCGATGATCCAATGCGCGAGGCCTGCGAGATGGGCGGTGCCCGAAACCTCCGGGATCACGCCCTCATGCGGGCCGCAACGGGCTTTCGCGATCGCCTTGCCGCGCATCACCGAGCCGATGATCGATTCGTTGATGATCTCCGCTCCAAACGCCAGTTCGCCGCGCGCCACGAGCTGCGCCACGCGCCCCGCCGTGCCCGAACCGGTCGGCGAGCGATCCACCTCCCGATCCGCGAAGATGCAGCAATTCGCCTGTGTCGAGCCGGCATGGCGCGGGGGTCCATCGATGATCGTGCCATAGATGTGGTTGATCTCGGGGATATCCGGGTGCTGCACGCGGAAGGCGCGGTTTGCCGCCGCCTTCACCTCCGCCCCGAAGCGGATGAGCCGCTCGACCTCATGCTCGCGGATCGCGAGGCCATGCGGCACGCCGCTCGCATAGAAATAGAACGCGCCGCCGAAGGCGATGTCGCCGGTCACGCGGCCGAAGCTCGGGGTTTCCACCGTCACATCCCGGTGAAGCAGGAAACTCGGCACGTTGAGGAAGCGCACGCCGGTGACGCGGCTCCCGTCCCACCCCACGAAGGCCTCGATGAAGCCGCAGGGCGCGTCGATCCCTACGCGCGTCTCCGGCGATTCCGGCAGCAACCAGCCGAGCTGCACCGCAGCGGTGGCGAGCGCGATGACGCCATGGCCGCAATGGTCGGAATAACCCTCGTTATGAATGAACATCACCCCGAAATCCGCCCCCTCGCTGACGGGGTCGGTGAGGATGCCGCCATACATGTCGGCGTGCCCGCGCGGCTCGAACATGATGGCCTGCCGGAGGTGATCGGCATTCGCCTTGAGCCAGGCGCGGCGATCGACAATGCGGGCGCCCGGCGCGCGGGGGAAGCCGCTGGTGACAATGCGGAAAGGCTCGCCGCCGGTATGCATTTCCACGGTGGAGATGATCTGCTGCATCGTTTCCTCATGCCATGCCGGCCAGCGCGCGCAGGCGCTGGAACGTCTCGCCATCGGCCACGCCATCCACGCGACCCGGCCGCCAATGCCGCTGGAAGGCGGCGACCACCGCCTCCATGCGCTCATCGAAGACGCCGCTGATCTCGAGGCCGTAGCCGAAATCCGCGAAGAGCGATTGCAAAGCCGCCACCGGCATGCCCTCATCGCCGCGGCGATAGGTGGGGCCGCCGGTCGGCGGTGATATGGTCGTCCACAGCCCCAGACCCGCCGCTGCCAGCTTTTCCCACGGGAAATTCTCGCCCGGATCGATCTTCCGCCCCGGCGCGATATCCGAATGCGCGAGGATGCGGCTGTCGGGAATGGTCCGGCGTGACTTGATGTCGCCGACGAGGCGGATGACGGCCTCGATCTGCCTTTCCGGGAAGGGTGGTCCCGGGGGCGGGTAGGGGTTGGGCTTCACGCCTTCCGGCAGGGGCAGGGGATGGCCATTCGCGCCAAAACCCCGACCGGGATCATGACCGGGATGGGCGATCTCGATGCCGATGGAGGCGGAATTCATATCCGTTTCGCCGCGCCAAGAACCACGACCCGCGTGCCAGGCGCGACGGCTCTCCGGCACGAGCTGGAAGATGCGGCCATCCTCGAACACGAAGTAATGCGCCGAGACCTCCGCGACGGGGTTGCAAAGCCAGAGCAGAGCCGAACTCGCATCCGCCATGCCGGTATAATGCAGGATGATGCTGTCCGGCGCGCGTGGCTCGCCGCTTCGCCCGCCCATCCGCGCGCCATGGTTCGGCGAGGGGAAGAGCCGCGTCGCGCAGGGGCTGTCCGGTTTCGGTTCGGGCGGCATAACGGTCATGGTCGGATCATGACCGAGGGTCGGAGAGAACGCGACTCCCGGCAAGGGCCTTCTGAACGAAAAATGGCGGGGTTGCCCCCGCCATCCGGCTGTCCTTGCGGTTCGCCCGCACTCAGTAGCTGCGCCAGCGGGTGCAATAGGCCTCGCCATTGGAATTGTAGCGCACGCGCACGCAACGGCTGCGCGGGCGGGTGGCATCCGCGATCACCGCGCCGCCGACGGCACCGATCGCCGCGCCAGCGAGTGCGCCGCTGCCACGCCCGGTTGCCAGACCGCCGACCAGGGCGCCAGCGCCCGCGCCGAGCAATGCGCCGGAGGCTGCACGCTCTTCCCGCGGGGTGCAGGCCCCCATCACCAGACCCAGCGCTGCAACGCCCGCAATCAACGTCAGCTTCTTCATGAGGAGACCTCCCTGTGTGTTGAAATCGGATTAAGGTTCTCGCACGGCTTCTCGCGTTGCTCAACCCCCCCCGGTGAGGATGGTTGACCTCGATCATCCGCCGGCCTATCCCTCGTTCCGCCAGTCGGCCGGGCGGCCGCGATGTTTCCCGCATCGAGGAAAGTCCGGGCTCCACGGAGAAACGGTGGCGGCTAACGGCCGCCGGGGGCGACCCCAGGGAAAGTGCCACAGAGAACGAACCGCCGATCCGCCTTCGGGTGGAGGCAAGGGTGAAAAGGTGCGGTAAAAGCGCACCGCGGCTCCGGCAACGGCGCTGGCAGGGCAAACCCCACCGGGAGCAAGATCGAATAGGGATGACGCGCCCCAAAAGGGCAGGGCTCTCCGGCCCGAGCCATCCGGGTTGATTGCTTGAGGCGCGGCGCGAGCCGTGACCCAGAGGAATGGCCGCCACGCCGGGGCAACCCGGCCCTACAGAACCCGGCTTACAGGCCGGCTGGTGATTTTCTAATTTAACGGAATATCATTCCCGCTCTTCCCCGCCTGATAGGTCGCGGAGAGCGCATCATATTTCTGGCGGATGGCATCGAGCCGGTCATGCCGCATCGCGGCTTCGGCGGGTGGCAGGCGATTGATCTCGGCGCGCAGGCCGTGCCCGGTCCAGAAGGCGTTCTTCATCGCATAGCCGCCGGCATCGAGCCGGAAGACCTCCTTCAGGATGCGCAGATCATGCGGGATCGCGAACTGGTCGCGGCTGTCCTCGTGGCTGTAGAGGAACCAGAAATTATCGAACCCCGCCCAGGTGATGGCGGAGAGGCACAGCGAGCAGGGCTCGTGCGTCGAGAGAAAGATGCAATCCTTCGTGGAGGGGCGCGCGCTCGCGGGCAACTCGTAGAAGCGCTTCAGTGCGTGCATCTCGCCATGCCAGAGCGGATTTTCACGCTCGTTATTCGCCTCCGCGATGACCACCGACCAATCGGATTTGCGCAGAATCGCCGCGCCGAACACCTTGTTCCCCGCCGCGACACCCTCAGCTGTCTTGGGGATGATCTCATGCTCGATCACGTCGATCAGGCGGTCGATGAGGGCGAGGGCGGGGGTGTTGTCGGTCATGGGGCCTCCGCGGCGCATTGCGGCGTGTGCAGAAAGCTCTTGCAAGAGTCGGGCCATGTGCAAGAGTCGGGCCATGCGTTTCCGGCGCATGCGATCCGCTGCATTTGCTCCACCGTTTCAACCCTGCGTCAAGCTTACCCAAACCTTTCCTTAACGCCTTCATGGTGAGGTGCAGGTTGAAGGTGCGGGCAGGCGGCTCGTGCCCGTGTTTCGCGTTGACGCCCAAATTTTCCCATGCTAGCCCAATTCTGCCCAAGAACTGATGGCGACGGGTGGCGCGGCGAGGCCGCGCTTCCGGCAACCGAGGTGGCGTGCGGGCCCGGTTGTGGCGGGGCGTTGGCGGATGGGGCGTTTTCTCTCGACCTTTCAGGCACGGCTCGATTCCAAGGGCCGGGTATCGCTTCCGGTGGCCTTTCGGGCCGTGCTGGAAGCGGATGGGCATCCGGGAGTGTTCCTGCATCCGGCGCTCGAACAACCGGCGATCGAGGCGGGCGGCAACCGGCTGCTCGAGGAGATCGACGGGTTGATCGGGCGGTTTTCCCCCTATTCGGAAGCGCGGGACGGAATCGCGACCGTGCTTCTGGGGCAGGCGGAGATCGTGAAGCTCGATCCGGAAGGGCGGCTCGTGCTGCCCGAGCGTCTGAAGGCGCATGCGGGGATTTCCGCGAGCCTCGTCTTCGTGGGGCTGGGGGAGAAGTTCCGCATCTGGGCGCCGGAGAAGTTTGCCGCGCATCTCGAGGAGGCAACCTCGAATGTGCGCGCCGTGCGGGCCGGTCTTTCCCGAAACGGGTGACCGGAGGGAGCACGAACGAGACGGGCGACATGAGCGGGCGCGGCGGGGGCAACCCGGCCGATGGCGGACCCGCCCCTCATGTCCCCGTGCTCCTCGCCGAGGTGCTCGCGGCGCTGAAGCCGCAGGATGGCGAAACCTATCTCGATGGAACCTTCGGCGCGGGTGGCTATGCGCGCGGCATTCTCGCGGCCGCCGATTGCAAGGTGATCGCGCTCGACCGCGACCCCGACGCGATTTCGCGCGGGCAGGCGATGGTGGCCGAATTCGGTGGCCGCCTGACGCTGATCGAGAAGCCTTTCTCCGGGATGGAGGAGGCGGTGGCGGAAGTCGGGATCAGGGGCCTCGATGGCATCGTGCTGGATATCGGTGTCTCCTCGATGCAGCTCGATCAGGCGGAGCGCGGCTTCTCCTTCCGTTTCGCCGGCCCGCTGGACATGCGCATGGCGCAAGAGGGAGAGAGCGCGGCCGACCTCGTGAACACCCGATCCGAGGCCGAACTCGCGGATATCTTCTACCATTACGGCGAGGAGCGTTTGGCGCGTGTCATCGCGCGGGCCATCGTGCATGACCGGAAGGAAAAGCCCTTCGCGACCACAAGAGACCTCGCCGATCTCATCGGCCGCATTGTGCGTTCCAGGCCGGGGGATATCCACCCGGCGACCCGCAGCTTCCAGGCCTTGCGCATCGCGGTGAACGACGAACTCAACGAACTGGCCTGCGCGCTTCACGCGGCGGAGCGGTTGCTCAAGCCCGGCGGGCGGCTGGTGGTGGTGTCGTTCCACAGCCTCGAGGATCGCATCGTGAAGGTTTTCCTCGCCGCGCGCTCGGGTCGTGGCGGCGGTTCGCGCCACGCTCCGGTGCAGGGCGTGGAAGCGCCGACCTTCCGGCTGGAGACGCGCGGCGCCATCACCGCGACCGACGAGGAATGCCGCGCCAATCCCCGCGCGCGCTCGGCGAAAATGCGGGCGGGCATCCGCACGGATGCGCCGGCGCTTCGGGTGGAAGCGCAGGTGATCGAGCTTGCCCGACTGCCCGAACAGCCAGCCCGCAAGGGAGGCCGGCGCCGATGATGCGGACCTTCAACATCCTCGCCATCGCCACGCTGATCGGCTCGGCGACAGCCGCCTATTCGGTGAAATACGAGACCATTCTCGTGGCGGAGAAGCTCAGGAAGCGGCAGGCCGAGCTAATGCGCGAGAAGGATGCGATCGCGGTCCTGCAGGCGGAATGGCAGATTCTCAACCGGCCGACCCGGCTTCAGGCGCTCGCACCACCGGAAGCGGGCATGCAGCAGCTTTCCGCCCGGCAGATCCTGCGCGCCAGTGATGTGCCGCAGCGCGGGGCGGAAGTCGATCCGCTCGAGAGCATGCTCACCGGCTCGATCGATGCGAAGCCGGCCACAACCCCCGTCAAGACGCAAGCCCGGCCGGCGACCACGCCTTCGACACCGAGCCGCCCCGGTGCGCCTCGCCCGGCGACCACGCCGCAAAAGAACGTCAACGCGCCCGCGCGTCCGGCCTCCGGCGAACCGCTGGCCCTGCGGCCGCCTGCGCCGTCGGGCAATGCCCGCGACCTGCCGCGCGCCGAAGCTCTCTCGGCCCCGGTTCCGCGCCGCAACATCCCGCCAACACCGCGCTGAGAGGGGTCGTGAACACGTCATGCGTCTCATCTTTCCCCTTCCGAAGCTGAAGCTCCCGCGCCTCGCGCTGCCACGCCCGAGGCTGCCGCGTTTTCGCGGGCGCATGGCCATGGCGGATTACGGGCCGGAAGTGCCGCGTCTGGGGTCGATCCGCAGTCTTTTCACCCTGCGCGGCGAGAAGCTGCCGGCGCGCCTCATTCTCGCGGCCCTGGCTTTCGGCGGGCTCTATATCGCGCTGGCGGCGCGCATCGTGCACCTGCAGGTGAGAACCGATGAACCGGCCACCGCGAGCCGCATCGCCGGCTCCTCCATCATGACCGCGCGACCGCAGATCGTGGATCGCAACGGCTTCGTGATGGCGACGGATGTGAAGACGGTGTCGGTCTATGCCGATCCGCGCAAGGTGATCGACAAGGACGAGGCGGCTGAACTGCTCAACGCCGTCTTTCCCGAACTCGACGGGAATGAATTGCGGGACCGGCTTTCACGCCGGAATGCCTTCGTCTGGATCAAGCGAGAGATCACGCCGAGGCAGCAGCAGGATGTGCATCGCCTGGGCATTCCGGGCATCGGCTTCCTGCCGGAGAACAAGCGTGTCTATCCGGCCGTCCAGGTCGGCGCTCATGTGATCGGCTCGGCCAATATCGACAATCAGGGCATTGCCGGGATCGAGAAATACATTGACGGTCAGGGCCTGAATGATCTGCGCGGCGTGGGTCTCGGGCTCAATGCGGCGGATCTGAAGCCTGTCGAACTGGCGCTCGATGTGCGCGTTACCCATGCCGTGCGCGAGGAGCTGCGTGCCGCGGTGCAGAAGTTCAGGGCCGATGCCGGCGCGGCGCTGGTGCTCGACGTTGATACGGGCGAGATCATCACGCATGTGAGCCTGCCGGATTTCGACCCGAACAGCCCGGCCGAAGCGCTGAAGCCCGAGCATGTGAACCGCCTGCAGGTCGGACGCTACGAGATGGGCTCGACCTTCAAGGCGCTGACAACCGCCATGGCGCTTGATTCCGGCAAGGTGAAGCTCACGAGCGTCTTCGATGCCAGCCAGCCCTTGCGCTATGGCCGCTTCCGCATCGGCGATTACAAGGGCAAGAACCGGCCCCTCTCGGTGCCGGAGATCTTCATCTACTCGTCCAATATCGGCACGGCGCGCATGGCGCTCGCGGTCGGTGTGGAGGGCCACAAGGCGTTCCTGAAGAAGATGGGACAGCTCGACCGGCCGCGCACCGAACTCGCCGAGGGGCTTGATCCGCTGGTGCCCGCGCGCTGGGGTGAACTCAACACGATGACGATCTCGTTCGGCCATGGCCTCGCCGTCGCCCCGCTGACGGCGGCGATTGCGACGGCAGCCCTGGTGAATGGCGGCAGGTTCATTCCCGCAACCTATCTCAAGCGGACCCCGGAAGAGGCCGCGAAGCTCGCGACACAAGTCATCAAGCCCGAAACGAGCCAGATGATGCGCTATGTGATGCGACTCAATGCCGAGAAGGGCTCCGCCTCGCGCGCGGACATTCCCGGCTATTATGTGGGAGGCAAGACGGGCACCTCGGAAAAGGTGGTGCGCGGGCGCTATTCCAAGAACAAGGTGCTCACCACCTTCATGGCCGTGATGCCCTCCGACAAGCCGCGATACCTCGTGATGACGATGCTCGACGAGCCGAAGGGCTTGCCCGAGACGCATGGCTATGCCACCTCCGGCTGGAATGCGGCGCCGACCACCGGGCGGATCATCGAGCGCATCGGTCCGATGCTCAACATCGAGCCGCGTTTCGAGCTGCCGCAGTCGCCGTTCCCGCATGTCGCGCGGCTGGGCGTGGCGCAGGTCCGTTGAGGCGTTTTCAGGATGAGGGGCGAACATGGCGAACGCGGAGGCGGGGAAACCGACGATCGGCGGCCTCGCGCGGGCCCTGGGGCAGGATGCGCCCAACCATGATTCCGTGCCGCTGCTGGGGCTTGTCGCCGACAGCCGCAAGGTGAAGCCCGGCTACGCCTTCTTCGCCATTCCCGGCAACAAGACCGATGGCGCGGCCTTCATGCCTGCCGCTGCGGAAGCGGGAGCCACGTTGATCGTCGGCGAAATTCCCCGCCCGCCCGACCTCACCCTGACCGCCCATTACCTCCGCGTGAAGAATGCCCGGAAGGCGCTCTCCTTGGCGGCGCGTTTCGTGCATCCGCGCCAGCCGGAGACCGTGGTGGCGGTGACCGGCACCGCGGGCAAGACTTCGGTTGCCGAATTCACCCGGCAGATCTTCGCGCGTCTCGGCCACAAGGCGGCAAGCCTCGGCACGCTCGGTTTCATCGGCCCCGATGGCCCGGAATATGGCGCGTTGACGACGCCCGACCCGGTGACGCTCCATGCCCGTCTCGGCGCCATGGCCAAGGCCGGCGTGACGCATCTCGCGATGGAAGCCTCCAGCCATGGTCTCGATCAATATCGGCTCGACGGCGTGAAGTTGAAGGCCGCGGCCTTCACCAATCTCGGGCGCGATCACCTCGATTATCACCAGGACATCGAGCATTACTTCGCCGCCAAGCTGCGGCTCTTTCAGGAATTGCTGCCGAAAGGCGCGCCGGCCATCGTCAATTTCGATGGGGATCGCGGGGCCGAGGCGGCGGTCGCTGCCGGCTTCGCGGGCCGTTCGGTTTTCACCGTGGGCAAGCGCGGGGAGGGGATCCGGCTCGACCGGCTGGCATCTTCCGGTTTCGGGCAGGATCTGGAACTCACCCATCAGGGTGAGAGACATGCGGTGCATCTGCCGCTGATCGGCGGTTTTCAGGCGCAGAACGCGCTGGTCGCAGCCGGTTTCGCGCTGGTCCTGGGCGAGAAACCCGAGGCCGTGTTCGCGGCATTGGAACACCTCAAGGGGGTGCCGGGCCGCCTGGAGAAGGTGGGCGAGTATCATGGTGCCCCGGTCTTCGTGGATTACGCTCACAAGCCCGAGGCGCTCGCACATGCAATCAATGCGCTTCGCCCGGCCGTGCGAGGCAAGCTGATCGTGATCTTCGGCTGCGGGGGCGACCGCGACCCCGGCAAGCGGCCGATCATGGGGGCGATTGCGAGCCAGCGGGCCGATCTCGTGATTGTCACGGATGACAATCCGCGCACGGAAAACCCTGCCGCCATCCGGCAGGCGGTGCTGGCCGGGGTGCCGGACGGTATCGAGATCGGCGATCGCGCCCAGGCCATCCGCGAGGGCATCCGCTACCTTGCCGAAGGCGATGCCCTGCTGATTGCAGGCAAGGGCCATGAAACCGGCCAGATTGTCGGCTCGGAGGTTTTGCCCTTCTCCGATCACGAGGTCGCGCGGGGCGTGATCGAGGAGCTTTCACGATGAACGGGTTGAGCCTCCCGCTCTGGCGGGCGGATGAGCTTGCAGATGTGCTGGGCGGGGAGGCGCGCGGGCCGGTCGGCGACGTCACATCCGTTTCGATCGATACGCGCACGCTGGAACAGGATGCGCTGTTCTTCGCCATCAGGGGTGAGGTGCGGGACGGGCATGATTTCGTGCAGGCCGCGCTGGAAAAGGGAGCCGCCGCCGCCGTGGTGGATCGCGCCCATGCCAATACCTTTGATACCAATACCTTCGATGACGATGCCCGGCTGATCGTGGTGGATGACGTGCTCGCGAGCCTCCAGCGCATGGGCCGGCATCGCCGGGCCGAGGTGACGGGCCGGATGGTGGCAGTCACCGGTTCGGTGGGCAAGACCTCCACCAAGGAGATGTTGCGCACCGTGTTTTCGCGGCAGGGCTCCACCCATGCCTCGGTCGCATCCTACAACAACCATTGGGGCGTGCCGCTCACCTTGTCGCGCATGCCGCGCGGCATCGCCTATGGTGTGTTCGAGATCGGCATGTCGAACCCGTTCGAGATTCTGCCGCTCACATCGATGGTGCGCCCGGAAGTGGCGATCATCACCACGGTCGAGCCCGTGCATCTCGCGCAGTTCCGCTCGATCCATGGCATCGCGGATGCGAAGGGCGAGATCTTCTCCGGCCTCGAACCGGGTGGCGTTGCGATCATCAATGCGGACAACCCGCATGCGGCGCGCCTCGCTGCCCATGCCGGCGCAAGCCGGGCCGGGCGCATCATCCGCTTCGGTTCGGGCGAGGGGGCCGATATTCGCCTCACCCATATCCATCTCGACCCGGATTTTTCCACCGTCTCGGCCGAGGTGTTCGGTATCCCGGTGACCTATCGGCTTGGCGCGCCGGGCCGACATCTCGCGATGAACTCGCTTGCCGTGCTCGCCGCCGTGCACGCGACTGGAGCCGATCTCGCGCTCGCGGCTCTGTCGCTGCAGGATTTCACCACGGTGGAGGGGCGGGGAAGACGCGTCTCGCTCGAGACAGGGGCGGGAACCTTCACGCTGATCGACGAGAGCTACAACGCGAACCCCTCCTCCATGCGGGCGGCGCTCGCGGTCACCGGTTCCATGCCGCGGGGCCTGCGCGGGCGGCGCATCGCCGTGATGGGCGACATGCTGGAACTGGGCCCGGAAGGTCCGAACCTGCATGCCGGCCTCGCGGAAGCCGTGATCGCGCAGGATATCGACCTTGTTTTCGCCTGTGGGCCCTTGATGAAGAGCCTCTGGCTGGCCTTGCCAGCCGAGCGTCGCGGCGCCTATGCCGAGAATTCGGAAGCGCTCGAAGTGGCGGTGCTCGCGAGCCTCATGCCGGGTGACGTTGTGATGGTGAAGGGCTCGCTCGGGAGCCGCATGGGCCGTATGGTGAAGGCGATCAGGGATCGCTACCCCGCGAAGCCGATGGCCGAGGGCGAAGAGGCCTGAGAGGGGACGGAAGGGAATGTTGTTCTGGCTTTCGGAGTTCAGCGCCAGCTTCAATGTGCTGAACGTTTTCCGCTACCTCACCTTCCGCGCGGGCGCGGCGACCGTGACGGCCCTGTTCTTCGTGCTGTTCTTCGGGCCGGCGATCATCAACATGCTGCGCCTGAAGCAGGGCAAGGGCCAGCCGATCCGCGAGGACGGGCCGGAAACGCATCTGCTGAAGCGCGGCACGCCCACCATGGGCGGGCTGATGATCCTCGCGGGGTTCCTTTTCTCGACGCTTCTGTGGACGAACCTGACCAACCCTTATGTCTGGTGCGTGCTGGGCGTGACCCTCGGCTTCGGGCTGATCGGCTTCTACGACGATTACCTCAAGGTGACGAAGCAATCGCACAAGGGCTTCTCCGGCCGTTCGCGCCTCGCGATCGAGGCGATGGTCGCGGGCACCGCCTGCTATGTCATGAGCCTCTATTTCCCCGCGGCGCTGGCCACGAAGCTGGCGATCCCGATCTTCAAGGACGTGCTGATCGATCTCGGCATGTTCTTCATCGTCTTCGGCATGGTCGTGATCGTCGGGGCAGGCAATGCCGTGAACCTCACGGATGGCCTTGATGGGCTCGCGATCGTGCCGGTGATGATCGCCGCCGCGACTTTCGGCTTCATCGCCTATCTTGCGGGCAACGCGATCTTCGCGAATTACCTGCAGATCCATTTCGTGCCGGGCGTGGGTGAACTTTCCGTGCTGCTCGGCGCGGTGATCGGCGCAGGCCTTGGCTTCCTGTGGTTCAATGCGCCCCCGGCGCAGGTCTTCATGGGCGATACGGGCAGCCTCGCGCTCGGCGGGCTTCTCGGCTCGGTCGCGGTGGCGACGAAGCACGAGATTGTCTTCGCGATTGTCGGCGGCCTCTTCGTGCTCGAGGCGATGAGCGTCATCATCCAGGTCGCCTCTTTCAAGCTCACGGGCAAACGCGTCTTCCGCATGGCGCCGATCCACCACCATTACGAGAAGAAGGGCTGGAAGGAGCCGCAGGTCGTCATCCGCTTCTGGATCATCGCGGTGGTGCTGGCGCTGATCGGCCTGGCGACATTGAAGCTGCGCTGATCGCCTGATCGGGGTCGTGGCGGGCTCCAGCAGGGGCCTTGAGACTGGCGCACGGATGTTTCCGTGTCTGGCAAGGATTGGCGGAGGTTCCCATGTCGCTCGCATCGTTCAAGCTGTTCAACTGGGACGCACGGCTTGCCGTCGTCGATGAAGACACGCTCGAGGGGTTCGTGCTTTCGCCCAAGCGCGGCTGGCTTCCGGTCAGCTCTGGCGAGATCGAACTTGACGGACGCGTTATCGACGAGGCGTTTGCGAGGGCAGCGTTTGGCGTCGAGCTTGAAGCTTTCGGGTCTGATCCGAGAGCCACGCCATGAAATATCAGAATCCAATCGGCGGAGTGCGCTCATGATCCCGGTCGAAACCTATCGCAACCGCAGGATCGCGCTTTTCGGCCTCGGCGGTTCCGGCATGGCCACCGCCAAGGCGCTGGTCGCGGGCGGGGCGGATGTGACCGTCTGGGACGATTCCCACAAGGCGGTCGAAAGGGCACGCGCAGCGGGCTTGCATGCCGCGGATCTGCGCGAACTCGACTGGAGAAGCGTTTCGGCCCTCGTGCTCTCGCCCGGCGTGCCGCTGACCAATCCCGAGCCGCATTGGAGCGTGAAGCTCGCGCATGTGTTTTCCGTGCCTGTGGTCGGCGATGTCGATCTCTTCTTCCGCGAGCGGGCCCGGCGCGCGCCGGATTCCCCTGTGGTCTGCATCACCGGCACGAACGGGAAATCCACCACCACGGCCTTGGTTGCGCATCTGCTGCGGGAAGCCGGGTTCGATGCGCAGATGGGTGGGAATATCGGCACTCCGGTGCTGGAACTTGCGCCGCCGGAGGCGAATGCACCCCGCCGCGTGCATGTGCTGGAGGTGTCCTCCTACCAGATCGATCTTGCGCCGGCGATTACCCCGACCATCGGCATCCATCTCAATCTCTCGCCGGATCATATCGACCGGCACGGCAGCTTCGATCATTACGCGGCCGTGAAGGAACGGATGATCGCGCCCTCGCAGATCGCCATTGTGGGGATCGATGATCCGGCCTCGGAAGCGATCGCCATGCGCCATTCCAGGGCCGGTGGACGCACGGTGACGATTTCGGTTGTGGCGAAGCATGGGGCCTCGATCCATGTCGCGGGTCGCTTCATCACAAACAACCAGGGCGAGACGCTGGCCGATCTGGCGGGAATCGGCTCCCTGCGCGGCTCCCATAACGGGCAGAACGCGGCGGCGGCTCTGGCGGCCTGCCTGCAGCTCTCCGTGCCGCGCGACATCATCCAGAAAGGCCTCACGACCTTCCCGGGCCTCGCGCATCGCATGGAGCAGATCGGCCGGGTGGGGCGCGCGCTGGTCATCAACGATTCCAAGGCCACCAACGCCGATTCGACCGGGAAGGCGCTGCTCGCTTTCGAGAACGGCCTGTTCTGGATCTGCGGCGGCAAGGCGAAAGCGGGGGGCATCGCCGATCTCGCGCCGCTTTTCCCGCGCGTGGCCAAGGCCTATCTCATCGGTGACGCGGCCGAGAGCTTTGCCGGGACATTGGGCAACGCCGTGCCGCATGTTTTGTCCGGCACGCTCGAAGCGGCCGTGAAACAGGCCGCCGAGGATGCAAATCGGAGCAATTTTGCAGAACCGGTAATCCTTCTTTCACCCTCTTGCGCATCATTTGACCAGTTTCCGAATTTCGAGGTGCGGGGACAAGTCTTCCGCGACCTCGTTTCGGCATTGCCGGGTTTCCGGCCCCTTTGAGCGGCTGCGCGTCCTGCGAAGGCTGCCGGAACAGGGGCGGCGCGAGAAGGGGAGGTCGGGATGGTCAGCCGCGCGGAGCGCACGCCCTTCGGCGAATGGTGGTGGACCATCGATCGCTGGCTGCTGTTCTCTTTCGCCACCCTGATGGTGGCGGGCATCCTGTTCGGGCTCGCCGCCTATCCCCCGGTCGCGAACAAGCTCGGGCTCTCCACCTTCCACTTCGTGAACCGCCAGGCGATCTTCCTCGTCGTGGCGGGCTTTCTGATGGTGGGAACCTCGTTTCTCTCCCCCCGCCTTGTGCGGCGCCTGGCGCTGATCCTCTTCATGATCGGCCTTGGCCTCGTCATCGCCACGCTGTTCATCGGCACGGAGATCAAGGGTGCGAAACGCTGGATTTTCATCGGCGGCTTCAACCTGCAACCGTCGGAAATCGTGAAGCCGGCTTTCGTGGTGATGAGCGCCTGGGCCTTCTCGCAGGCGATGGAGCGCAAGGACCTGGCGATCCTGCCGCTGGTCATCGCCTTCTGCCTGTTGCTGTCGGTCACCGTGCCGCTGATCCGCCAGCCCGATCTCGGGCAGACCATCCTTGTCTCGGCGGTGTGGTCGGCGATGTTCTTCCTCACGGGCCTGCACATCCTCTGGGTGCTCGGCCTGATGGGGCTTGGCGGGCTGGGGCTCTTCTTCGCCTACCGTTTCCTCGAACACGCGACCGACCGCATCAACCGCTTCCTGAACAAGGGCGACGCCGACACCTTCAATACCGACCAGGCGCTGGAAAGCTTCTTCCAGGGGGGCTGGTTCGGGCGTGGGCCCGGCGAGGGCACGGTGAAGCGCAGCCTGCCCGAGAGCCATACGGACTTTCTCTTCGCGGTGATCGGCGAGGAATATGGCGCGATCGTCTGCCTGATGGTGGTTGCCCTTTTTGCCTTCATCGTCATTCGCGGGCTCATCCTCGCCCGGGAGAATACCGATCCTTTTAGCCGCATCGCGGCCGCCGGTCTGGTGATGCTCTTCGGCCTGCAAAGCTTCATCAACATGGCGGTGAACCTGAACCTGATCCCGCCCAAGGGCATGACGCTGCCGTTCCTCTCCTATGGCGGCTCCTCGCTGCTTTCGGTGGGGCTGGCGGCCGGAATGCTGCTCGCCGTGACGCGCCGTCGGCCGAAATCGAGCCTCATTGAGCGCCATCAATCCTATGGCGCGTCCGCATCCGGGGAGCCTGCCCATGCCTGAGGAAAAGCCCCTCATCCTGCTGGCGGCCGGTGGCACGGGCGGGCATCTCTTCCCGGCGGAGGCTCTGGCGATCGAACTCGTCAATCGCGGCTGCCGCGCGGCGCTGGTGACGGATGAACGCATTGCCAGCGGCGACTGGGCCAAGCGCTTCCCCGGCGAGGTTTACACGCTCACGGCCGGCACCGTGACGGGAACGGGCCTCGTCGCCAAGGCGATGGGCGTCTTGCGCCTCGCCAAGGGCACGCTGGAAGCGCGCGCGCTCATCGCCCGGCTGAAGCCGGGTGTGGTTGTCGGTTTTGGCGGCTACCCCACCGTGCCGCCGGTTCTCGCAGCCTCGATGAAGGGCATCCCCACCATCCTGCATGAAGCCAATGCGGTGATGGGGCGCGCCAATCGCTTCCTTGCGAAGCGCGCCACGCTGATCGCCACGGGCTTTCCCGTGCCGCACCCCGAATGGCCGGAGAAGACCGTGTTCTCCGGCAACCCGGTGCGCAGGCCGGTGCTGCTTGTGGCTGAAGGCGAGTATCACCCACCTTCAGAGGATGGCGTGCTGAACCTGCTCGTCTTCGGCGGAAGCCTTGGTGCCCGCGTGATGAGCGAGGTGGTGCCGGCGGCGATGCAGCGGATTTCGCCGGAGCTTCGCGCCCGCCTCGCGATTGTGCAGCAGGCGCGCGAGGAGGATGTGAACCGCGTTTCCCGGATGTACGACGCCCTCCGCGTGAAGCACGAGATTGCCCCGTTCTTCTCCGATCTTCCCCATCGCATCGCCCATGCGCATCTTGTGATCGCGCGGGCCGGCGCGATGACCGTCACGGAGCTTTCCGTGATCGGCCGGCCCGCGATCCTCGTGCCGCTGCCGGGTTCGCTCGATCAGGATCAGGCGACGAATGCCGCGGTGATCGTCGCGGCGGGCGGTGCGCTCGCGGTGCCGCAGAGCGCCTTCACGCCGGTCTCGCTGGCCGAGATTCTCGAAAGGAAGATGTCGAACCCCGGGCGCCTCGCCGAGATGGCCGCCAAGGCCAGGAGCATTGGCATAGCCGATGCCGCCTCGCGCCTTGCCGGGCATGTGCTTTCGGTGCTTTCCAAGCGCGCAAGCGGCTGATAGGGCAAAAACCGCGCGGCGTCGCGGGCGGATTCGCTCCCGCGTTCCTGCCGCGCTCCTGTCGCGCTCCCTGCCGCGCTCCCTGCCACCCCTGACTAGACCTCCGCCAGAAATGCCAGCCATGAGAGCCATGAAAATCCCGCGCGAAACCGGCCCGATCCACTTCATCGGGATCGGCGGCATCGGCATGTCCGGCATCGCGGAGGTGCTCGCGAAATTCGGCTATACCGTGCAGGGCTCGGACGCCGCAGACAATGCCAACGTGAAGCGCCTGCGCGGGCAGGGCATCACCTGCTTCGTGGGCCACAGGGCGGAGAATCTCGGCAAGGCGGCCGTGGTGGTGGTTTCCACCGCCATCAAGCGCGACAACCCGGAGCTTCAGGCCGCGCGCGAGGCGCGCATCCCGGTTGTGCGCCGCGCCGAGATGCTTGCGGAGATCATGCGGTTCCGCTCCTGCGTCGCCATTGCCGGCACGCATGGCAAGACGACGACGACGTCCCTCGTCGCGACCCTGCTCGACAAGGCGGGGTTCGATCCCACGGTCATCAATGGCGGCATCATCAACGCCTATGGCACCAATGCGCGCCTCGGAAATGGCGACTGGATGGTGGTGGAAGCCGATGAAAGCGACGGCACCTTCCTGAAGCTGCCGGCGGATGTCGCGATCATCACCAATATCGACCCCGAGCATCTCGACCATTTCGGCACCTTCGATGCCATCAGACGCGCCTTCCGCCAGTTGGTGGACAACCTGCCCTTCTACGGTTTCGCGGTTATGTGCCTCGACCACCCGACCGTGCAGGATCTCGTGGGCCAGATCGAGGATCGCCGCGTCATCACCTATGGCGAGAACCCGCAGGCCGATTTCTGCATCAAGAACATCGACCTCACCGGCGGGCAGAGCCGTTTTAGCCTCGAAATCCGTGATCGCAAGACCGGGCAGGTGACGCTGGTGCCCGACCTCATGATGCCCATGCCCGGCCATCACAACGCGCTCAACGCCACCGCCGCGATTGCCGTTGCGCATGAACTGGGAGTGAAGGTGGATGTGATCCGTTCGGCGCTCGCCGGTTTTGCGGGCGTGAAGCGTCGCTTCACCCGGACAGGCGAGTGGAACGGCGTCGAGATCTTCGACGATTACGGGCATCACCCGGTGGAGATCGCCGCCGTCCTGCGTGCGGCCCGTGCTTCCACCAGGGGCAAGGTTGTGGCAGTGGTGCAGCCGCATCGCTACACGCGCCTGCAATCCTTGTTCTCGGATTTCGCCTCCTGTTTCAATGATGCCGATACGGTGATCGTCGCGGATGTCTATTCGGCGGGCGAGAACCCGATTCCCGGCGCCTCACGCGATGATCTCGTCGCGGCGATCAAGGCGCGCGGGCATCGACACGTCATCGCGCTCGAAGCCGCCGAGAAGCTCGCAGCGCATGTCGGGGCAATCGCGAAACCGGGCGATTACGTCGTCTGCCTCGGGGCCGGCAACATCACCCAATGGGCCTATGCGCTGCCGGGCGAACTGGCGGGGAAAAGCGCGTGAGCGGGATGCTTGCCGCCCGCCTCGCCGGCCTCATGCCCGGCTTGCGCGGGCGCCTGCTCGCGCACGAGCCGCTTGCGGCCTTCACCTGGCTGCGCGTGGGCGGGCCGGCCGAGGTCTTGTTCACCCCGGCCGATACCGAAGACCTCGCCACTTTCCTGAACCACCTGCCGACCGAGATCCCGGTGACGGTGATCGGGCTAGCCTCGAACATGATCATCCGCGACGGCGGCATTCCCGGGGTGGTGATCCGCTTCTCGCCCCGTGGCTTCGGGCAGATCAAGGTGGAAGAGGGCAACCGCATCCGCGCCGGCGCTTTCGCGGCGGATCGCAAGGTTGCGATCGAGGCGGCGGAAGCGGGCATCGGCGGGCTCGAATTCCTGTTCGGCATTCCCGGTTCGATCGGTGGCGCCCTGCGCATGAATGCGGGCACGCGCTCCAGCACCAACCCGGAGATCGAGGGCGAGACGCGCGAGCGCTTCGTGGAAGCCAAAGCCGTGACCCGCGCGGGCGAGATCATCCGCCTTTCGCCCCAGGACATGGCATTCATCTATCGCGGTTGCGGCGTGCCCACGGATACGATCTTCACCGAAGCTGTTTTCCAGGGTTTCCCGCGTGAGCCCGGGGAGGTTCGCGCCATCAATGCCCGCGTGCAGGCCCATCGCGAGCGCGATCAGGAAACGAAGGCGCGCACGGCAGGCTCCACCTTCAAGAACCCGCCGGGGCATTCCGCATGGCGGCTCATCCGCGATTCCGGCGGTCTTGATCTGCGCATCGGGCAGGCGGAGATGTCGAAGAAACACGCGAATTTCCTCATCGCGCATGAGGGCGCGACAGCGGCGGATATCGAAGGGCTCGGCGAGGCGATCATCGCCCTGGTGCGCGACAGGACCGGCATCACCCTTGAATGGGAAGTGAAGCGTGTCGGCGTTTTTGCCGAAATGGCCAGGAATGTTTAGGCGTGCCGGGCCGATCGTCCGCGAGAGCCGGGCGCGCCAGTCTTGAAATTCGCGCGAGGATGAATCATGTCCAATCCGAATGCCCAGATCCATGTCGCCGTGCTGATGGGCGGCTGGTCGGCCGAGCGCCCCGTCAGCCTCAGTTCCGGCAGGGGTTGCGCGAATGCCTTGCGGGGGCGGGGCTTCACGGTAACGGAGGTCGATGTCGGCCGCGATATCGCCGAGGTGCTTGCCAAGCTCAGGCCGGATGTCGCCTTCAACGCGCTGCATGGCCCCTTCGGCGAGGATGGCACCATCCAGGGCCTGCTTGAGATCCTCGCCATTCCCTACACCCATTCGGGCGTGCTTGCCTCTGCGCTGGCCATGCGGAAGGACCGGGCGAAAACCGTCATGGCTGCGGCCGGGGTGCCGGTGGCGCATGGCGTGACACGTTCGCGATTCGAGGTCGCGCGGGAGCATCCGCTGCCTTTGCCCTATGTTGCGAAGCCCGTGGCGGATGGTTCGTCCTTCGGCGTCTACATCTTGCGCGAGGGCGCCAACAGCCCCCCGGCTGACCTCGCCCGGGCCGATTGGCCGCTGGGGGATGAGATGCTGTGCGAGCCCTTTATCCCCGGCCTGGAGCTGACTTGCGGGGTAATCGGCTACAAAACCGGGGCAGAACCGCTCGATATCATTGAAATCCGCCCTGCCGGAGGCGGCTTCTACGATTATGAGGCAAAGTACTCGAAAGGTGGCTCAATTCACGTCCTGCCTGCACCTCTTAAACCAAATATTTACCAGAAGGTTCAAGAAATGGCGGTGAGGGCACACGAGGCTCTCGGCTGTCGCGGCGTCTCGCGGGCGGATTTCCGTTACGACGAGACGACCGACACGCTGGTCTGCCTGGAGGTGAATACCCAACCCGGCATGACGGAGACCTCGCTGGTGCCCGAGCTGGCCGCTCATCACGGCCTCGTGTTCGGCGAGTTGGTCACATGGATGGTGCAGGACGCCTCACTGGGTCGGTGAAGTCCTGGCTCGGCAAACCCGCCGAAGCCATCGCCCTTTATCGTGCCTCGCGGGCCGCGCGTCGCCGGGCCCGGAGCGGGCAATTCCGAATTCGTCGCGGGATCGGCAGCAGCCTCGCACTCCTTTTCCTTGCGATCTCCGGCATTGCCGGTTTCTTCATCGGGGGCCATGATGCCGGCTTCCGGCGCGAATACGGCACGATTCCCGATGCCCTGGCGCGCGCCTTCGGCTTTGGCATCCGCCAGATTGCGGTTGAAGGCGCGAGCGAACTTGCGCGCGACGAGGTGATCGCGCTTTCCGGCCTTGATGCGCGCGCATCGCTCCCCTTCCTTGATCCAAAGGATTTGCAGGAAAACCTCGCCCGCGTCCCCCTGATCGCGGAAGCGACGATCACCAAGCTCTACCCCGATCGCCTGCGCATCGATATTCGTGAGCGCATGCCCTACGCCATCTGGCAGCTGGATGGCGAGGTGAAGGTCGTGGCGGCCGATGGCACGGCCATCGAGCCTTTCAACGATGCCCGCTTCCTGCGCCTGCCACATGTCGTCGGCAAGGAAGCCAATCTGCGCGTCAAGGAATACGCGACCCTGCTGGAAGCCGTGCCGGAACTCGGCGCGAAGGTTCGGGCCGGCACGCTCGTTGCCGGGCGACGGTGGGATCTCAAGCTCATGAACGGGGTGGATCTCAAGTTGCCGGAGGAGAGCGCCGAAGAGGCGCTTCGCCGTTTCTGGACGCTCGAGAAAGAGCACAAGCTGAGCGAGCGCGCCGTGCTGGCGATCGACCTGCGCCTGCCGGATCGCATCGCCCTGCGCCTCACGGAGGAGGCGGCCGCCCAGCATGCCGAGGACGTGGCGGCGCGCATCAAGAAGCTCGGAGGCCGGGTCTGATGCGGCTGCCTTCGAACATCACGCCTCGCATCCGGCCGGTTCCTGCCAACAAGAGCGCCATTCTTTCGGCGCTCGATGTCGGCACGTCGAAGGTCGTTTGCCTCATCGCCCGGCTTGATCCGCTGGAAGGCTCGGATGTGCTCTCGGGGCGCTCGCACCGCATGCGCGTGCTCGGCATCGGGCATCAGAAATCGCGCGGCCTCAAGGGTGGCACGGTGATCGATCTGGGCGAGGCCGAGAAGGCGATCCGCCTCGCGGTGGATGCCGCCGAGCGCATGGCCGGGGTGCAGGTCGCGAGCGCGATCGTGAACATGAGCGGCGGGCGTATCGGCTCGCAGCATTTCGCGGGTCGCGTGGCGATCAACCGCCGCGATGTCTCCGATAGCGATATCCAGCGCGTGATCGAGGTTGCTTCCTCGCATGCCCAGCAGAATGGCCGCGCCATCCTGCATGCGCTGCCCGTCGGCTACACGCTCGACGGCGCCCCGGGCATCCAGGAGCCGAAGGGCATGGTCGGCGATCAACTCGAAGTGGACCTGCACATCGCGGCTTGCGATCCGCTCGCGGCGCATAACCTGATGATCGCGGTGGAGCGCGGGCATATCCAGGTCGAGGCTTTGGTCGCCACGCCCTATGCCTCCTCGCTTGCGACCCTCTGCGACGACGAGACCCAGCTCGGCGCGACCGTCATCGATATCGGCGGCGGCACCGCGACCATCGCGGTCTATCATCAGGGCCATCTCGTGCATGTCGATGCGATTGCCGTCGGCGGTCATTACATCACGCTCGACATCGCCCGCGGCCTCTCGATGCGTCTTGAGGATGCCGAGAAGCTCAAATGCCGCCACGCGCATTGCATCGAGACCGAGGCTGATCTGCGTGACATCCTTACCATCCGGCAGGTCTCGGATGATGAACGGGATCAAAGCCATTCCGTCCCCCTCGGGCAGCTGACGCGGATCGTGCGTCCCCGCGCCGAGGAAATCGTCGATTTCGTGCGCGAGCGGCTGGCGAAGGCCGGTTTCCCCATCGTCTCGGGCCAGCACGTGCTCATCACCGGCGGCACCTCGCAGCTCGGTGGCCTGACCGAACTCGCGCGCCGGGTGTTCGGCACGCAAACGCGTGTCGCGCGGCCCGTGGGCATCCAGGGTCTGCCGGAAGCGGCAAAGAGCCCGGCTTTCTCCAGCGCGGTGGGATTGCTGGTCTACCCGCAGGTGGCGGGACGCGAATTCTTCGAGGCCGGGCGCTCATCCGCGCTCGGAATGACGGGGACGGGGGGATACATCGCCCGCGTCTCCCAATGGCTCAGGGACAGTTTCTGATTTCAACGAATCCTGGGCCCGGCGCCCGGAACGCTTAAGGAGCGAGACGACCATGACAATCACGATCAAGGCTCCGGACATCCGGGAACTGAAGCCGCGGATCACGGTGTTCGGCGTTGGCGGTGCGGGCGGCAATGCGGTGAACAACATGATCCGCTGCGGCCTCGCCGGGGTCGAGTTCGTGGTCGCCAACACGGATGCGCAGGCCCTCCTGCTGAGCCATGCCGAAAAGCGCGTGCAGATGGGCATCCAGGTCACGGAGGGGCTTGGCGCCGGCTCGCAGCCGGAAGTCGGCCGTTCCGCCGCCGAGGAGGTGATGGACGAGATTCGCGATCACCTCGCGCATGTGCACATGGTTTTCATCACCGCCGGCATGGGCGGTGGCACGGGCACGGGCGCCGCGCCGGTGATCGCCCGCGTGGCACGCGAGATGGGCATCCTTACGGTGGGGGTGGTGACGAAGCCGTTCCACTTCGAGGGCCAGCGCCGCATGCGCGTGGCGGAAGCCGGGATCTCCGAGCTTCAGAAGGCGGTGGATACGCTCATCGTCATCCCGAACCAGAACCTGTTTCGCATCGCATCGGATCGCACGACCTTCGCGGAGGCCTTCGCGCTGGCAGACCAGGTTCTGCTCTCCGGCGTGGCTTCCATCACCGACCTGATCGTGAAGCCCGGCCTCATCAACCTCGATTTCGCCGATGTCCGCGCCGTGATGCGCGACATGGGCAAGGCGATGATGGGAACGGGCGAGGCGACCGGCGAGAACCGTGCCATCATGGCCGCCGAGGCCGCGATCGCGAATCCGCTGCTCGACGAAACCTCCATGAAGGGCGCGCGCGGCCTGCTGATCTCCATCACCGGCGGCCCGGACATGAAGATCTTCGAGGTGGATGCCGCCGCCAACCGCATCCGCGAGGAAGTGGACATGGATGCCAATGTCATCTTCGGCGCGACGCAGGATGAAAGCCTCGAGGGCATCATCCGCGTTTCCGTGGTGGCAACCGGTCTCGATCAGGCCCGTGCCGAAGCGGCGGGCGAGCCGCAGATGACCATCGATCAGCGTCTCGCCCTGATGGCGGATCGCCTGCGCGCCCAGATGGCCGCCCGCGCGGCCCAGACGCTGCCGGACCCCGTCGCCGAAGCGCCGGTTCCGGCTGCCCCGGTCGTTGCCCCGGCGCCTGCGCCCCTGCCCCCGCCGGCCTTCCAGCCGGTCAACGAACAGCCGCAGCCGGTTGCCTTTGCGCCCCAGCCCGAGCCGCAGGTCGTGGTGGCACCCGCCACGCCGCGCCAGGTCTTCTTTGCACAGCCCGTGATCGAGGAGCCGGTGGCTCCCGCGCCCGAATCCGTGATGCCGGAAGCCTTCATCCCGCCAATGCCGGAGCGTGTTGCGCGTCCGCAGCGCATGCCGACCATGGAGGAATTGCCGCTGCCGGGCCAGGCCGTCCTTCAGGCGAGCCGCTCGGAAGCGGTGGCCGCGCCTCCGCCGCCGGAAGCCAGGCGCATGAGCCTCATGCAGCGCCTCGCGGCGGTCGGCCTCGGCCGTGGCCGCGACGACACCGACCCTGCTCCGGCGCCGCAGGCCGAACTGCCGGCGATGGACACAACCCCGCCGACCGCGACCCATGCGATGTACGGTCGCCGCCCGGCGTCGCAGCCCGCCGCTCCGGCCTATCGTCCGGCGCAGGGCCAGCTCGATTCGCAGGGCCGCGTGCCGGCTCCGGCCCGCTCCTTCGAAGACGACCAGCTGGAGATTCCGGCCTTCCTGCGCCGCCAGGCGAAATGATCTGTGGATAGCGGGGAAGTGCTACCCGCTGTCAGGCTCTGACACATGGCCCTTCGCGTGTTGGCGGGCGGCCACAATCCGGCTCAGCGGCAATGCCGATCAAGCCTATGACATTATTAGAAAATTTGTGCTGTGACCCGGTGACGGATCATGGCCGATTTGTGTTACAGTTGGTAAGAAACAGTGATTTTGCGAACGCGCCGCCAGACGTTAATCACTTCTTCCGGAAAGGTCGCTGCCTCGCGTTGCGGCCGAAGGAGGTGATCGATCGCGCTTCGGGCTGGCAGGGACGGAATGATCCGGCACTCCTCCACGCGGTCAATGGCAAGAGGCAGGTTCGATGGAATTGAACCGGCCAGCAGCGATCACCTTCGGACAAGGGGACTGCGCCGTGACTCAAACCACGCTGGCCGATCAGGTTGTCATCGAGGGAATTGGTGTTCATCGGGGTCAACCCGCACGCGTTGTTCTTCATCCGGCAGAAGCGAATTCAGGCATCACCTTCCTGCGCACCAACCTTCCGAATGGCCGCGAGCGGCTGATCGAGGCGCGCCATACCTCGGTTCAGGATACGCAGCTCTGCACCGTGATCGGCGATGAGACCGGTGCCAGCATTGCCACCATCGAGCATCTGATGTCGGCCCTTGCCGGCCTTGAGATCGATAACGTGCTGGTCGAGGTCGATGGGCCGGAAATGCCGATCCTCGACGGCTCCTCGCGCATCTTCGTCGAGCAGATCCTTCAGGTGGGTGTGAAGCGTCTCTTCGCGCCGCGCAAGATGGTCCGGGTGCTGCGCCCCGTGCGTATCGAGATGGGCAACGCCCATGCCGAACTCTCGCCTTATGATGGTTTCCGGCTTGATATCGAGATCGATTTCAAGAACCCGGCCATCGGCCGCCAGACCTATTCTTTCGACTTCTCGGCCGATCGTTATCGCCGTGAGGTCGCCGCCGCCCGCACCTTCGGCTTCATGAAGGATGTGGAGGCGCTCTGGAAAGCGGGCCTCGCCCTTGGCGCCTCTCTCGAGAATACCGTTGCCGTCGGCGAAGACCGCGTCGTCAATCCCGAAGGCCTTCGCTTCCCGAATGAATTCGTTCGCCACAAGCTGCTGGATGCCATTGGCGATCTTTCGCTTGCTGGCCATGCCCTTCAGGGGCACTACAAGGCTTTCTGCCCCGGCCACAAGCTCAACGTGATGATGCTCTCTGCCCTGTTCTCCGATCGGGGGAATTATGCCGTCACCGATGCGGTTCGCCGGCCGGCCCGGGCCCGCGGTGAAATGGTGATGCAGCCGGCCGCGGCCTTCGCTCCCGAGGTCAACTGAATATCCTTGGCGAAACCTGTCGCATTTTGAAGCCGTTGCCACAAATATGCCGCGTCGCTTCGGTTAACGACATTCCATGATGAGTGCTGACGGGCTCTTGCCTTGACGGGCGGTTTCCACCAGAAGAGCGCAAGCATTATGGTGAATCCGGCCTTGCCCTTGGGGCGAGTTCGGGAACAATCTCCCGGTTCAGTTGGGGGCAGGGTGGTCGTGATGACGGACGGAAACGACAAGAATAGCAAGCCGGGCCGGGCCAGTTTCTTCCTGCGGCTCACGGCGGGTGCTCTTTTGGCCTTCTCGGTCGCGGCCTGCGAAACCGTTTCCGACACGATCTCGAGTTTCAATCCCTTCGAGGACAAGGGCCCGAAGAGCGATATCGGCAAGGATGAGCGTGCCGAAGTGCTGTTCAACGATGGCCTCGCGCGCCTGGAGGCCCGCGATTATGGTGGCGCTTCCAAGAAATTTGCCGAACTCGACAAGCAATATCCCTATTCGGGCTGGTCGCGCCGCGCGATGGTGCTGTCGACCTTCTCTTCCTACGAGGGCGGCGATTACGCCGAGGCGATCAGCGTCGGTCGCCGTTATGTCCAGCTTTATCCTGCCAGCCCCGATACGCCCTATGTGCAATATCTGGTCGGCATGAGCTACCACAACCAGATTCTCGATGTTCAGCGTGATCAGGAGCGCGCCGAAAAGTCGCTTCAGACTTTCGAGGATCTCGTCCGCAAGTGGCCGAACTCGGAATATGCCGGCGATGCGCGCGATCGCATCCGTATGGCGCGAGACCAGCTTGCCGGCAAGGAGATGGAAGTGGGGCGCTTCTACCTCGAACAGCGCAACTTCACAGGGGCGATCAACCGCTTCCGCGAGGTGCTGGTGAAGTACCAGAACACGCGCCATGTGGAAGAGGCCCTCTCACGCCTCACCGAAGCCTACATGGCTCTGGGCGTCGTGAAGGAGGCGCAGACAGCGGCCGCCGTGCTGGGCCATAACTTCCCCGAAAGCCAGTGGTACAAGGATGCCTTCACGCTGCTGAAATCGGGCGGGCTCGAGCCGCGCGAGGATCGTGGCTCCTGGATCAGCAAGACCCTGCGTTCGATGGGCCTCTCGGCCGTCCTCTGATCGCCGGGAAGAGCACGCCATGCTCTCCCGGCTCTCGATCCGCGATATCGTTCTGATCGAGCGGCTGGACCTTGGTTTCCGGCAGGGCCTTTCCGTTCTCACGGGCGAAACCGGCGCGGGCAAGTCCATCCTGCTCGATTCGCTGGCGCTGGCACTGGGCGGGCGCGGCGATGGCGCGCTCGTGCGCGCGGGCGCGATGCAGGGGCAGGTGACGGCCGTTTTCGATCTCCCGCCCGATCACGGGGCGATCCTCGCCGCCGGGGAGGCTGGTGCCGAGGTCGAAGGTGATCTCATCCTGCGCCGTGTGCAGATGGCTGATGGCCGCTCGCGCGCCTATGTGAACGACCAGCCGGTTTCCATGCAGGCGCTGCGCGCCATCGGGGCCGCGCTCGTCGAAATCCACGGCCAGCACGCCGATCGCGCGATGATCGACCCAGGCACGCATCGCGATCTCGTGGATGATTTTGCGGGCCTGGGCGATGATGTCGCCGAGCTTTCCCGGCTTCATGCCCAATGGCGTGAGGCGGGACGCGTCCTTCGCGAGCATGAGGCGCGCATCGATGCCGCGCGGCGCGAAGCAGACTATATCCGCCATGCCACCGCTGAACTCGAGAAACTTGCGCCTGAGCCGGGCGAGGAAGAACGCCTCGCCTCCGAGCGTCAGCGGATGATGCAGGCCGAGAAGATCACCGGCGATCTGCGCGAAGCCGCTGACATCCTCTCGGGCGACCATGCGCCGGGGCCGATCCTGCTCTCGGTGCTGCGCCGGCTCGAACGGCGCCGCGAGCAGGCTGGGCCCGATCTCGCGGTGGCCGTCACCACGCTCGACGCCGCGCTGCAATCGCTTGATCTCGCGCATCAGAGCCTCGAGGCGGAGTTGCGGCAGGCGGAATTCGACCCGCGTGAACTGGAGCGGATCGAGGAGCGGCTCTTTGCCCTGCGTGCCGCCGGGCGGAAATACCAGACGCCCGTGGATGACCTGCCCGCGCTCGCCGCGAAACTCGCGGGCGATCTCGAGGCGCTCGACCATGGCGAGGCCGAGCTTGTCCGCCTCCAACGGGATGTCGCCGCGCGCGAGGCCCTGCTCTCCACCAAGGCGCGGATGGTCTCGGAGAAACGCCGGAACGCCGCGCTTGCGCTGGATGAGGCGATTGCCGGCGAATTGCCGCCGCTGAAACTGGAGCGCGCCCGCTTTGAAACCCGTGTCGACAGCGATCCCGCCCGCCTCGAAGCCACCGGCATCGATCGCGTGGAGTTCCATGTCGCGACCAATCCCGGTTCACGGCCCGGCCCCATGATGAAGGTCGCCTCGGGCGGTGAACTCGCGCGCTTCATGCTGGCGCTGAAGGTCACGCTCGCCGATCGCGGTTCGGCGCCGACGCTGGTTTTCGACGAGATCGATACGGGCGTGGGCGGCGCGGTGGCCGATGCCATCGGCGCAAGGCTCGCGCGGCTCGCGGCACGGGTGCAGGTGCTCGCGGTGACGCATGCGCCGCAGGTCGCGGCTCGGGCGAGCACGCATTTCGAGATCTCGAAAACCGCGAGCGGCGAGGGGGATCGCGTGGCGACGCGCGTGCGCCTGCTCGACGATGCCGCGCGGCGCGAGGAGATCGCGCGCATGCTCTCGGGCGCGGCCATCACGGATGAGGCCCGCGCGGCCGCCGCCCGCCTGATGGAGACGTGATCCATGCCGACCGGCCGCGACCCCGCGACCCTCACGCCGCTCGAAGCGCAGGCCGAGCACGCTGCCCTCGCGAGCGAAATCGCCGAGCATGATCGCCGCTATCACCAGGAAGATGCGCCGACCATCTCGGATGCCGAATATGATGCCCTGCGCCGCCGGCTCGAGGCTTTGGAGGCTGCTTTCCCGCATCTGAAGGCATCTGTGAGCACAAGCGTCGGCGCGGCACCCGCTGGCCGCTTCGCCAAGGTGCGCCACAAGGTGCCCATGCTCTCGCTCGGCAATGCCATGAACGAGGCCGAGGCGCGTGATTTCGTGGATCGCGTGAAGCGCTTCCTCGATTGGCCGGCCGACAAGCCTCTGGCCATCACCGCCGAACCGAAAATCGACGGTCTCTCGCTGTCCCTGCGCTATGAAAGAGGCCAGCTGGTTTCGGCAGCCACGCGCGGCGATGGCGCCGAGGGCGAGGATGTGACGCCCAATATTCGGGCGCTGATGGCAGCACCCAACCCCACGATCGGCATTCTCGCGAGCCTTCCCCCGGATGCCCCGGATATCGCGGAGATTCGCGGCGAGGTTTATCTCGGACATGCCGATTTCGCGGCGCTCAACGCGAAGCAGGCAGAAACCGGGGGCAAGATCTTCGCCAATCCGCGCAATGCGGCGGCGGGTTCGCTGCGCCAGCTTGATGCGCGCGTCACCGCGAGCCGCCCCTTGCGTTTCTTCGCCTATGGCTGGGGCGAAATGAGCGATTCAGAGGGGAAGGAGTTTCGGCCGGCGACCACGCAATTCGGCATGGTCGAGACCTTCAAACGCTGGGGTTTTCCCACCAGCCCGCTGATGGTGCGCTGCGAGAGCGCGGATGATCTCATCGCCCATTACCGGCTGATCGAGCGCGAGCGCCCGACCATCGGCTATGACCTCGATGGCGTGGTCTACAAGGTGGATGAGCTTGCCTTGCAGGCCCGCCTTGGCTTCGTGGCGCGGGCGCCGCGCTGGGCCATTGCGCATAAATTCCCGGCCGAGAAGGCGGTGACGCGCCTCAACGCCATCGAAATCCAGGTCGGCCGCACCGGCGCGCTGACGCCCGTGGCGAAGCTCGAGCCCATCACCGTGGGCGGCGTCGTCGTCTCCAATGCCACCCTCCACAACGCGGATGAAATCGCGCGTCTTGATGCGCGGATCGGCGATTTCGTGGTGATCCAGCGCGCGGGCGATGTCATCCCGCAGGTGGTGGAGGTGGTGCAGGATCGCCGCCCGGTCGGTTCCCAGCCCTTCGAATTCCCCACCCTCTGCCCCTGCGCGCTGAAAACGGCGGTGATCCGCGAGGCAACGAGCGGGGGTGTTGAGGGCGCCGTGCGCCGTTGTTCCGGCGAATTCGCCTGCCCGCACCAGCGCATCGAGCACCTGAAGCACTTCGTCTCGCGCCGCGCCTTCGACATCGAGGGTTTGGGCGAGAAGCAGATCGCCTTCTTCTATGATTGCCCGGTGGAGGCGCTTCGCATCCGCGAGCCGGCGGATATCTTCACGCTCCAGCGTCGCAACGAGGCAAGCCTGCAGAAAATCGAGAATTTCGAGGGCTTCGGCAAAACTTCCGTGGCGAAGCTCTTCGCAGCCATCGAGGAGCGGCGCAGCATCAGCCTCGAACGCTTCATCTTCGCTTTGGGCATCCGCCATGTCGGCGAGACGACGGCGAAGGTGCTGGCGCGCGCGGCGGGCGAATGGTCCGCTTTCGAGGCGCAGGCCCGGCGCATCGCGGCGGGAGATGCCGAGGCTATTGCCGAGTTTCAGGCGCTCGACCAGATCGGCGATGCCGTGACCGATGCCGTGGCCGAATTCTTTACCCGTGCTGATGCGGTGGCGATGGTCGATCGGCTTGCTGGCGAACTCACCATCCTTCCGGCCGAGAAGCCGGCGGCCGAAAGCCCCGTTGCCGGCAAGACGGTGGTCTTCACCGGCTCCCTCGAGAAGATGACGCGCGATGAGGCCAAGGCGCGGGCCGAAAGCCTCGGCGCGAAGGTTGCGGGCTCGGTCTCGAGGAAGACCGATCTCGTGATCGCCGGGCCCGGCGCGGGCTCGAAGCTCGAGAAGGCGACCGAACTCGGCGTGAAGGTGATCAGCGAGGATGAGTGGCTCGCTCTGGTCGGCGGCTGAGGCTCAATCCTCTCGACGCGAGAGCCAACCCGAGGCGAGCGCCAGCACGGCACAGACCGTCATGATGATCGCGAGCGGCATGGCCGTGCCCGTCACCAGCTTGCCGCCGAGATAGCTCGCCACCGCGCCGAGGCCCATCTGCCCGAAGCCGAGCAGCCCCGAACCCGCGCCCGCCGCGAGCGGATTGATGCCCACGCCCGCCGCGATGCTGCTAGGCAACACCAGGCCATTGCCGAACGAGGCCACCATGGCGGGTATGAACAGGGCCAGCGGGTGAAGCCAGCCCGTGATCGCGCCGGCGAGGATCAGCAGGGCGCCCACCAGCCCCACCATATTGCCCCAGAAGATGAGGCGCTCGCCGCCCAGGCTGGGCGCGAAGCGGCCGGAAACGAAGTTCCCCGCCATGTAGCCCAGCGAGAGCGTCATGAACCACAGGCCATATTCGGTCTTGGGACGTCCGAGAACCTCGATCATCAGGTAGGGAGCGGTTCCGAGGAAGGCGAAGAACATGCCCGAGCAGAAGGCGCCCGCGCCCCAAAAGCCCATGAAGCGACGGTCCCCGAGCAATTCCATGCTCCGCCTTGCGACATCGCCCGCCGTGGCGGCGACAAGGCTTTCCGGACGCGTCTCCGGCAGGATGGGTGCCGCGATGACAAAAGACATGAAGCCGAGCACGGAACAGAACAGCAGGATGGCACGCCAGCCGAACAGATCGTCGATCGTCGCGCCGAGAACGGGCGAGACCATCGGCGCGATCACCATCGCCATGGTGACGTAGGCGATCATGCTGGCGGCGGAATCGCGCGAATAGAGGTCGCGGATCATCGTGCGCCCCAATGTGATCCCCGCTGTCGCGCCGAAGCTCTGGAGGATGCGCGCGACAATCAGCATCTCGACATTCGGGGCGAGATAGGCAGCAAGGCTCGACAGGATATAGAGGACGAGCGCCACCAGCAGCACAGGGCGCCGTCCAAAGCGATCGGCCAGCGGGCCGAGCATCAATTGCCCCACCGCCATGCCGAGAAGGTAGAGCGACAGCGTGAGCTGCACGCTCTCCTTCGGGGCCTTCAGGCTATCCACCATACCCGGCAGCGAAGGCACGAGGATGTTCAGCGTCAGCGGCCCCAGCATGGAGAGCATGACGAGCAGGATGAGGAAGGCCCGGCTGTTCGTGTCCGTCCTCATAGCGGGCGCGTCGCATTCTCCAGCCACGCCCGGCTCTCGGCATCCAGCAGGGAGGCGAGCTTGTCGCGCGTTTCCGCATGGTAGGCGTTGATCCAGTCGCGCTCGGTCCGGCTCAGCATGGACTTCACGATCAGGCGCCGGTCAATCGGGCAGAAGGTGAGCGTCTCGAAGCCGAACATCGGCCGCTCGCCACCGGCAATGGCGCGCGGCTCCACGACAAGCAGGTTCTCGATGCGGATGCCGAAGGCGCCCTCGCGATAATAGCCGGGCTCGTCGGAGAGCATCATGCCCGGTTCGAGCGCGGTATGCCCCAGTTTCGAAAGGCGTTGCGGCCCCTCGTGAACCGATAGGAAAGAGCCCACGCCATGGCCGGTGCCATGGTCGAAATCCATGCCCGCTTCCCAGAGCGGCAGGCGCGCGAGCGGATCGAGTTGCGCGCCGGATGTGCCCTTGGGAAAGGTCGCGCGCGCCACGGCGATCATGCCGCGCAGCACATTGGTGAAGGCCTCGCGCATCGCTTTCGTGGAGCGCTTCACCTCGACCGTGCGGGTGATATCGGTCGTTCCATCGCGATATTGCCCGCCTGAATCGATGAGATAGAGCCCCGGCGCGATCGAGCGGTTGGTCGCTTCCGTCACGCGGTAATGCGGCAGGGCGGCATTGGGCCCTGCGGCCGAGATCGAGGGGAAGGAGACATCGACCAACGCATGCGTCTCGCGCCGGAACCCTTCCAGCGCCACCGCTGCGTCGATCTCCGTGAGCGGTGTGCCCCTTGCGATCTCGCGATCGAGCCAGGCGAGGAAGCGCACCATCGCCACGCCGTCGCGCACATGCGCGGCGCGCGCGCCTGCGATTTCGGTCGCGTTCTTGCGCGCCTTCATCAAGGCGATGGGGTCCGGGCCGAGATCGGGCGTGCCGCCGGCCGAGCAAATGGCTTCGGAGAAGCGCAAGGGCGCGCTCTCCTCATCGAGACGAAGGCGGAGGCCGGCCTTCGCGAGCGTGATGAGCCGCGCCTCGACCTCCAGCGCGCCGTCCGTGCCCGGTTTCACGATCTCCACGATGCCGGCCAGCGCCTTCGCGAGTCCCGGCTCCAGCCGGGCGGGATCGACGAACAGGCTCGGCTTGCCCTCCGCCGGCACCAGCGCGAAGGCGCGGAGGATCGGCAGGTGCGGCACATCACCCGCGCGGATATTGAACAGCCAGTTGACCGAGGGGCATTCCGAAACGAGCAGCGCGCCGAGCTTCTGCTCGCGCAGGCTCTCCTGCAATCGCGCGATCTTCGCCTCGCGGCTTTCGCCCGCGAAGGTTTCGGGGTGATCGATCACGGGGGTCGCGGGGGGTGCGGGGCGGTTTTCCCAGACCGTGGCGAAGGGGTCTTTCCCGGTCGCAACCAGCGTGATCTCCGCTTCCTTTGCGGCCCGCTCGAACCGGGCGAGGCCGCGCGCGGTGAAGAGATGCGGATCATAGCCGATCCGCGTGCCCGCCGCCTCGCGCTTCAGCCAGGCATCCGGGCTTGTCTCGGCCAGCGGCACGACAGTGATCAGCTTGCCATTCACCTCCGCCTTGGCCTGCACGGTGTAGCGGCCATCGACGAAGAGCGGCAGGCGATCCGCCATGAGAATCGCGAACCCGGCGGAGCCCGTGAATCCCGTGAGCCAGCCCAGGCGATTTTCGGAAGCCGGGATGTATTCGCCCTGGAAGATATCGGCGCGCGGCACCAGAATTCCATCGAGCTTCAGCGATTTCAGCACCTTGCGCAGCGCCTTGGCGCGCGCGGCGCCGTGCTGCGGCTCGCCGCGCTCGGTGAAGCTCTGGAACCGGGCCTGGATTTGGGAGAAATGTGGAGCAACGGGGCGAAGGCGCGGCACGAAGGGCTCGGTCCTGTTTTCGGGAAAGTCGAAATCGTAACGGGCCATGCCCTGCGCTTCAAGCGATGTTCGGCCAGAATATGCCTGCTCATCGTTTGTGGAGTTCTGCTCGATTGAGGGGCGGGCTGTTCATCATTCATGCATAAATAAGGCGGCTTTTCACAAATTGTGGCATATATATGCGTTTTACGCATTGCTTGGTTGCGCTCGCTCCTCTTGTTGCGACGCAGCACAAGGCGCATCTTTCCTCCACAAGACGGACGGCAGCAGGCTGATGGCGATGGGCGCCATCGGTTCGCAAGAAGGGGGTTGCCGGACCGCCTCCGAAAAAAGGAGTGACCCGATGAATACCAGTGTTTATTCCGACGCGCTTCTCCCGCTTGCGGGTGAGAAAAGCCAGGCGAAGCCGGCAAAGCGCGGCTTCTTCGGTCGCATCATCGATGCGATCGCCGCCAGCAACCAGGCGAAAGCCGAGCGCGAAATCCGCCGCATTGAGGCCATTTACGGCCATTCCCTGCGCGAATTCGCCGGCAACCGCTCCACGAAGGCTGCGCGTGACCTTCCCTTCCTGACGTCGAACGACTGACGTCATCCCCTTTTTTGAAAGGAGCCGGACATGGCCCTCATCCCGAACATTCTCAAGGCCATCCGTTTCATGGTCGAGGTGATGACTGAAGCGCGCGCCGCCTATATCGCGAGCCGCCGCCGCTACCCGGGCCTCAGCCCCGAGTAACGCTTCAAGCGAAAGTCGGCCGGGTCCCGCGCTCTCCTCCCTCGCGCGCCGGCCAAGGAGAGCCCCGGGTTCCTCCCACCCGGGGCTTTTTCCTGTCTGGCTTTCAGCGCGGCCGCGGACCCTGCCCGCCTCGCTTCAGCGTGAGGCTGACCCAATCCTCGATCTGCCGCTTTGCGACGAGCGCGAAGCCCTGCTGTCGATAGGCCGAGAGCACGCCCGCTACGTCACCCGGCAGGAGACCGGAGAGGATGAGTTCGCAGCCCGGCCCCGCCGCCAGCGCCACCTGTCGCGAAATGCCCCTCAGCGGCCGCGCGAGAATATTCGCGAGAATGAGATCGTAGTGGTTGGAGCGGCGCAAGGCGGGATGCTGCAGTCCAGCCGCGCGATGCACCTTGAGGCGATCCCCCAATCCATTGAGTCGCGCATTCTCGCGCGCGATCGCCACCGAATCCGGGTCGATCTCGCCGCCGAGCACCGGCTGATTCAGCGCCTTCGCGAGGCCGATGGCGAGCACGCCCGTCCCGGTCCCGATATCCACGATTCGCTGCGGAAGCCGGCGCTTCAGCAGGGCCGTGATGTGCTCGAGGCAGCCGCGCGTGGTGCCGTGATGGCCTGTTCCAAACGCCAGAGCGGCCTCGATCTCGATGCCGATCTGCCCGATGCGCACCGCGCCGCGATCATGCGCGCCATGCACCACGAAGCGCCCGGCGGTGACCGGCTTGAGGCCTTCGAGCGCAGAGGCGACCCAATCTTTCGCGGCGATGGGCTCGAAAACAAGCTTTTCGGCCGTTTCTTCCGACGAAAATCCGGCGACCATCGCGCGGATATCATCCTCGTCGGGCTCAAAGGCGAAGTGCAGTTCCAGCCGCCACGGGCCTGTTTCATCGGGGTGGAGAGTGCCCATCGCGCCCTCGCGGCCCTGTTTTGCAGGCGCGGTCTTGACAGGCGCGGTCTTGGCAGGCGCTGTCTTGACAGGCGCGGTGGAAGCCCCGCGCAGGCCGGCTTCCAGCGAGGCGATCTCGAAAGCGGCGGTGGCGATCTCCTCGGGCTCGAAGAGTTCGCTCATGCCATCGGCGATGGCGCGGGCGGTTGGCTCATCGGTCACGAGATGCGCGAGCGTGGTGGGGGCGGGCAAGCCACGGGAAGACATGGGCATGCCGGCTTATGCAGCGAGGCCGGCGCGGGATGCAAGGGCTGGTTATTCTGCCGCAGGGCGGAACGTCACCAAAGGCGCGGGAATGAGGGCGACCATGTATTGCGCGACATCATCAGCCCATTCAGGGTCGGCCTTGATTTCGCTGATGTGCCGGGGCGCGGGAACAGGCTTCCCATCTTGCATCATGGCTTCGATGTAGAGCTGAAGGGCTTCCGGCGCATGGGCCATCGCCTCATCGAGCGTATCGCCACCGGAAAAGCAGCCGGGAAGATCCGGAAACCAGATGCCCGTGGCATGGTCCGTTCCGCCATCCTCGACGATTGCAACGTAATGCGTCATTTCCAACCGAGCTTCTTGTGAAGCGTGTTCAGGTAGCCTTTACCGAAATCCTTCTTCGGATGCGGCACGACAAGTGTGTCACGAACACCGGGCTTTTTGAAGACCCGATGCGAGGAGCCGTTCTTGGGCTGCTCGACCCAACCTTCGCGCAGCAGGCGCGCGATGATCTCGCGGGAATTGGTGGGGGGAGGCATCAGCGGAACCACTGGAAGCCGAACAAGGCCAAGAGGCCAAGCGTGCTGATGGCGATCAGATTGAGTTCCCAGAGCGCCAAGCGGATGTTGCGCAGAAGGCGGAGGAAGGGGGGCTTTTGGTCAGGAAGGGGAGGCATTGGCGACGCTCCTGTGTTTGGGGCGTCTTCTTTAATCTCAGTGTTTCGAGTCGTGGCAACAGGGGTGATTTGCAAGATTTTTTCTAGGCAAGTGGCGTAAGCTATTGATTTTCTAGCTTTGCTGCCAAGCAACTTACCAAAACAGTTTTTCCCCGGAAACCGGATTAAGTTCATGAAGTGAAATGAAAAAAATTGAACAATCACGTTTCCGTGATTGACCCGCTCATCCCCCCTGCACGAAGCTCTCCAGCGCCAATTTCCACCTTCGCCGTCATGCCAGGGCTTGGCCCGGGCATCCACGACTTTTCATCGCCCGCCGAAGACGTGGATGGCCGGAACAAGTCCGGCCATGACGGCTGTGCACATGGCGCTGGATGGCCGGGTCAGGTCCGGCCATGACAAAGGAAGAGCGAAAACACGGGGGGAAATCGCTTCGTGGATTCCCGCTCGCCCTCTCGGGCGTCGGGAATGACAACGGAGACTTTAACCGGCTTGCGCCTGCACGAAGCTCTCCAGCACCATTTTCCGCCCCGCCTTGTCGAAATCGACCGTCAGCTTGTTGCCGTCGACTTCCGCCACCGAGCCCGGGCCGAACTTGATGTGAAACACCCGGTCGCCCGACCTGTAGCGCGAGGATTGCGTGGTGGAGGAAGCGAGCACCCGGCCCTCGATGGTGCGCGGGGATGAACCGCCGGCACCCCAGCCGCGGCCCGGCTCCTGCGGCGCGCGCGACGGGGTGAAGCCCGCTTCCCGCGCCGCCTGCATGCGCTGCCAGCCTGGGGTCTGGTAACTGGCGGCGGTGGGGTTCACATGAGCGAAGCGGCTTCCGCCCATGCCGTAACCCATGCGCTGCATCGAGCCATAGGTGCCCTGGCCCTCGACCACCTCGACATGCCCGGCCGGCAATTCATCCACAAACCGCGAGGGAACGGTCGATTGCCACAGGCCGTGAATGCGGCGATTGGTGGCGAAATAGAGCTTTGCGCGGCGCTTGGCGCGCGTGAGGCCGACATAGGCGAGCCGACGCTCCTCTTCCAGACCCGCACGACCCTGCTCGTCGAGCGTGCGCTGCGACGGGAACAGGCCTTCCTCCCAGCCCGGCAGGAAAACGGTCTCGAATTCGAGGCCCTTCGCGCCATGCAGCGTCATGATGGAGACGCGGGCCTCATCCTCGCCCTGGCTTTTCTCCATCACGAGGCCGACATGTTCGAGGAAGCCCGCGAGGTTCTCGAACTCCTCCATCGCGCGGACGAGTTCCTTGAGGTTGTCGAGCCGGCCCGCGGCATCGGCCGAGCGGTCCTTCTTCCACATGTCGGTGTAGCCCGATTCCTCGAGGATCATTTCCGCAAGCTCGTGGTGCGGCGTGGTTTCGATGAGGGAAGCCCAGCGGCCAATGTTTTCCACCAGCGCGCGCAGGTTCGGCCGGGCGCGCGAGGAAATCTCGTCACTCTCGATCAGCACCCGCGCCGCCTGCAGCATCGGCACGCGATTGGGCCGTGCATAGGCGTGCAATGCGTTCAGCACCGCATCGCCGAGGCCGCGCTTGGGCGTGTTGAAGATGCGCTCGAAGGCGAGGTCATCCGCTGGCTGCGAAACAATGCGCAAGTAAGCGAGGGCATCGCGGATTTCCGCGCGCTCATAAAAGCGGGGGCCGCCAATCACGCGGTAGGGAATGGCATTGGTGATGAAGCGCTCCTCGAATTCGCGCATCTGGAAGGAGGCGCGCACGAGGATCGCCATTTCCTGCAGCGAATGGCCCTTGTGCTGGAGCGCCTCGATCTCGTCGGCCACCATGCGGGCTTCCTCTTCCGAGTCCCATGCGCAGGCGACCGAGACGCGTTCACCCTCCTCGCCATCGGTGAAGAGCGTCTTGCCGAGGCGGCCCTCGTTCCTGGCGATGAGATGCCCGGCCGCGCCGAGGATATGCCCGGTCGAGCGGTAATTCCGCTCAAGGCGGATCACGGTCGCGCCGGGAAAATCCCTCTCGAAGCGCAGGATGTTATCCACCTCTGCGCCACGCCAGCCATAGATCGACTGGTCGTCATCGCCCACGCAGCAGAGGTTCCGGTGGCCTGCTGCGAGCAGCCGCAGCCAGAGATACTGCGCGACGTTGGTATCCTGATACTCGTCCACCAGGATGAAGCGGAAGCGGCGCTGGAAATCGGCGAGGATGTCGGCGTTTTCCTGGAAGAGGCGGATGTTCTCGAGCAGCAGATCGCCGAAATCGACCGCGTTCAGCGCCTTCAGCCGCTCCTGGTAGAGCTTGTAGAGTTCACGTGCGCGCCCCTCCGCGAAGACATGCCCCTCGCCGGCCGAGACCTTCTCGGGGGTCAGCGCGCGGTTCTTCCAGGCGTCGATCTGGAAGGCGAGCACACGGGCCGGCCAGCGTTTCTCGTCGATATTCTCGGCCTGGAGGATCTGCTTCAGCAGGCGGATCTGGTCATCGGTGTCGAGGATGGTGAAATCCGGGCGCAGGCCCACGAGTTCGGCGTGGCGGCGCAGGATCTTCGTGCCGATGGAGTGGAAGGTGCCGAGCCATGGCATGCCTTCGCCCACGGCGCCGATCAACGCGGTGATGCGCTCCTTCATCTCGCGCGCGGCCTTGTTGGTGAAGGTCACGGCGAGGATTTCGCCGGCCCGCGCGCGGCCCGTGGCGATGACATGCGCGATGCGGCTCGTGAGAACCCTGGTTTTGCCCGTGCCTGCGCCCGCGAGCACCAGCACGGGCCCATCGAGCGTTTCCACGGCGCGCAGTTGCTCCGGGTTCAGCCCTTGCAGATGGACAGCCGGACGCGACGCCGCCATGGCGCGGGCGGCGATGCCCCCCGCCGGATGCGCGGGCGCGGGTGTCCATTCATCGAGGGAGAGCGGATCGGACAATCCGGGTTCCTTTGCTTCATGAGCCGTGAAATGACGTGATCATCACTGATTCGCGCGCTTTGCGCCCGCTCGCTGAAATGGGGCCAAGCGGTGTTTCGCGCAAGCAACCTTCGTGCATTCGCGCGGTCGCAGCCCTTGCAAGCGGAGCCGTGAGGCACCAGTCTGCCCGCCGGCCAAACCTTGCTCCGGAGAATCACACTATGCCTGCAATGAGCCAACTCACAAAGCCCGCCTTCATCCACATGCTCGGGGCGCTCGATCGCATCCTCGACAAGCTCGCGGCGCATTGCGAGGCGAAGAAGATAGACCCGGTGGTTTTCATGACCTTGCGCCTCTTCCCGGACATGTTCCCCCTGACCCGGCAGGTGCAGATCGCCTGCGATTTTGCCAAGGGTGCGGTGGCGCGCCTCGCGGGCCGCGAGAATCCGTCATGGCCGGATAACGAGGCCACCCTTCCCGAACTGAAGGATCGCATTGCCAGGACGCTTGCCTTCATCGCGGCCATTCCCGATTCGGAAATCGATGGAAGCGAGGAGCGCACCATCACGCTGAAGATGCGTGGGCAGGAGATGTCCTTCCCCGGCCTCACCTATCTCAACTTCGTGGTGCTGCCGAATTTCTATTTCCACCTCTCGACCACCTACGGAATTCTGCGGAATGGCGGCGTGGACATCGGCAAGAACGATTTCCTCGGGCGCAATTGATCGATAAGCTCCCATCCGGGTCGGGTTGAGCCGGGATGGGGGTTTGAATGTCTGAGGTGAGACCGGGCGAGCATCGCCTGACGGTGGCGGTGCCCGTGAGCATCGAATGCCCGGATGCGATGCTCTCCGCCGTGCGCTACGTGCTCGATGGCGAATATGAGAGCCACCATGACGGCACCGATCTCGATATTCTCGATATCGGAGCGAATGTCGGCTCCTTCGCGCTCTGGGCCACGCGCCGCTGGCCCGGCAGCCGTGTGCGCTGCTTCGAGCCCAACCCGGAGACCTTCGCGATCCTGAAGCGCAACCTCGCGGGCTATGGCCAGGTGCAGCCCTTCAACGCGGCGATCTACCCCTCCGACAAGGCCCGCGAGGCCTTCTTCAGCCGCTATGCCGGTGACGGCGAGGCGGGCCTCCTGCGTTACATCGGCGATACCTTCCGCGAGGGCGTGATCGAGCCGAGTTTCGAGGTGGATATCATCCGTCCCGAGACGCTGGGCTCGGCGGATATCGTGAAGATCGACATCGAGGGCGGCGAGGCCGAGGTGCTCGCCGCACTCGACCTGACGAAAACCGCGCTGGTGCTCGCGGAATTCCAGAACCGCAAGGCGCGGCTTTCCATGCAGGCGGTGTTCCGCGATCAGGGTTTCGAGGCGGTGCTCGACGAGGAATGCCCGTGGGACCCCATCCTCGATTACCTGGATTACCGCCGCGCGCTGATGGGCGACATCTATGGCCGCATGTTCTACCGCCGCCGTGGCCAGACCCGGCTCGTGCACCGCCCGGCCGCGCCATGAAGCTTGAATTCTGAAAATAGGTCAGTCACACTGACCCATATCCGGTGACCGCAACAGGCCGGAGAGGGAAGGAAAACCGATGCGCCCGTCACCCGAAGCCGTGGCCGCTGCCACGCTGGAACTGCACCGCCGTTTCGGCAATCGCGCTGTCACCAGCCAGTCGGTCCGCGAGCAGCATGCCCATACGACGACGTGGATTCCCAACCAGCCGCCGGATGTGGTGGTCTTCGCCGAAAGCGAGGAGGATGTGCGCGATGCGGTGACCATCGCCGCCGCGCATCACCTGCCGATCGTTCCCTTCGGCACCGGTTCTTCGCTGGAGGGGCATGTGAATGCGCCCTTCGGTGGCGTTTCCATCGACATGCAGGGCATGAAAAAGATCATCGCGGTGCATCCCGAGGATCTTGACTGCGTGGTCGAGCCGGGCGTGACGCGCAAGCAGCTCAACGAATATCTCAAGAGCCACGGGCTCTTTTTCCCCATCGATCCGGGCGCGGATGCCTCGATCGGCGGCATGGTGGCGACCCGCGCTTCCGGCACCAATGCCGTGCGCTATGGCACGATGAAGGATAATGTCCTGGCGCTCGAGGCCATTCTCCCCAATGGCGAGAAGCTCGTGACCGCGCGGCGCGCGAAGAAGACCTCCGCCGGCTATGATCTCACGCGGCTGCTCGTGGGCTCCGAGGGCACGTTGGGGATCGTGACGAAGATCACGCTGAAGCTCTCCGGCCTGCCGGAGGCCGTTTCGGCCGGTATCTGCCCGTTCCCGGATATCGAGAGCGCGGCGAATGCCACGATCCTCACCATCCAGTCTGGCCTGCCGGTGGCGCGCATCGAGTTGCTGGACGAGGTGCAGATCCGCGCCTGCAACCAGTATTCCAAGCTGAACCTGGCGGAGCAGCCGACGCTCTTCGTGGAATTCCACGGCACGGAACAGGGCGTGGCCGAACAGGCCGAGCGCTTCGGCGAAATCGCGGCCGATCTCGGTGGCGGTCCCTTCAGCTGGGCCACGAAGCCGGAGGATCGCACGAAGCTCTGGGAGGCGCGCCACAATGCCTATTGGGCTTCGCTCACGCTGCGGCCCGGCGCGAAAGGCATTTCCACCGATGTCTGCGTGCCGATCTCGCGCCTCGCGGAATGCATCGCCGAGACCAAGGCCGATCTTGAATCCACGGGCCTCATATCGCCCATCGTGGGCCATGTGGGCGACGGAAATTTCCACTGCCTGCCGCTGATCGACATGTCGAACGAGGCGGAAATCGCCGCCGCGAAGGGCTTCATGGCCCGGCTTGTGGAGCGCGCGCTGGCCATGGAAGGTACCTGCACCGGCGAACATGGCGTGGGGCAGGGCAAGATGAAATACCTTGAAACAGAACTCGGCGCGCCGGCTCTGGATGCCATGCGTCTCATCAAGCAGGCGCTCGACCCGAGAAACCTGATGAATCCCGGAAAGATCGTCATGATTGGGTCGTGATCCTCGGGAAAGCTCGCGCTAGATTGGTGGTGTCAGGCGAGCATCGGGGAATCAATCCCGGTCGGAACGAGGTGGCCAGGGTTTGCGGATCATCAGGGAAAGCCTCACGGCACTGGCGGCGCTCCTGGCGCTCGCCCTTTTGGCGCTGGCCGCCGTGCCCCCCTTTCTGGATTGGAAGCCCTGGCGCGAGCGTATCGCCGCCCTGGTGTCACCCGCCATCGGCCAACCCGTGCGCTTCGGTGGAGAGCTTCGCCTCTCGCTGCTGCCGAGGCCGGAAATCGACGCGGACGAGGTTTCGATCGGCCCGGAAGATCGCCCGCTTCTGAAAGCGGGGCGGCTCACGCTGTCTCTGGACCTCACCGCCCTGGCGCGCGGCACCTTCCAGTTCACCGAGGCGCGGGGTGACAATGTCGCCCTCAGCGTCGAAACGTTCGATCTGGTGCCGAAGCCCGGTGAACTTGCGCGTTCCGGCCGCAGGATCGGACTCGATCGCCTCACCCTGAAGGGCCTGACCCTGCTTCGCGCAGACAGCGACGAGCCGATCGCGCCACCGCTCGATGTGATGCTGGAGGCCCCCGATCTCGCCGGGCCCTTCCGTTTCGAGGTGCTCATCCCCCGCGAGGGGCGGGAATGGCGCGGGCAGGTGGGGCGCTTCGAGGATGGGCGCGCGCGTTTCCGCGCCACGGGGGAAGATCACCCGCGGGCGATCCGCGCCACGCTGGATGGCTGGCTGGGCCAGCCTGGCGCAACGACGCCCTCGACCTTCGACGGACAGGTGCAGGTGACCGGCAACCCGACCTTCGGGCGAGGCGGGGATAAAGTGCAGATGCCGTTCGATCTTCAGGCCCGCCTGCTCGTTCAGGCCGGTCAGGTTCTGGCAGATCCGATCGCGCTGAATATCGGCGGCGAGCGGGGCCTCGCGACCACCGGCAAGGGCTTTCTGGATTATGCCGGCGCGCATCCCGCCCTGCGCCTCGAACTGGGTGCCCGGCGCTTCGATCTCGCCCGCCTCATGACCCGCGATCCGCAGCGCGATCCCGATCCGCGCGATTGGCTCGCGGAGGGAAATGCGGTGCTCGACTGGCTGAGCCAGACCTTGCGCGAGAGCGTGCCGGTGGATCTCGCGCTGGATCTCGGCATCACGCAGGTGCAATTGGCCAATGGCGCGGCGCAGGATGTGCGCCTGCAAATGGGCTTTCGTGAAGGGGCGCTGGCCATCGACCGGCTCGAGGCGCGGCTTGCCGGCCGCAACAGCCTGTTCTTCAAGCGCAGTGCCGATGCCCTCGACCCGCTGGACGGCATGGCGCGGCTCGGCTTTGCCGATCTCCCGGCCTTCGCGCGCGCCTTCGGGCTTGCGGTGCCGGAGGGCTTGCCAAACGAAATGAGCCTCGCTGCCCGGCTTTTGCGCAACCAGGGCCGGCTGGAAGCTTCCGATCTCGTGGTCGAGAGCCCGGCCGGCCAGTTGCGTGGCCGTGTGAGCCTTACGCCGTCCCCGCCGGGGCGCAGCCTTCCCCCCGTGCTGGCCTTCACGCTCGATGCCGACCGCTTCGACGCGCGCCTCGTCGGCCTTGGCGATCCGCTCGGCAGCCCGGCCTTGTGGCTTGGCATCGACGGGCGGCTGGATATCCGCGAAGTGATCTATGACGGGCGGGGCCTTGGCTCCATCCGTCTGGGCTTCACCCGGGAGGGGCCGCGCACGCGGCTCGACGAACTCACCTTGCGGGGCCGCGCGGGCGAGGAAATCCGCCTCTCGGGCCAGATCGCGGAGGGCGAGATGGTCGCCACCGCCAAGGTCGATGCCGAAAAGCTCGAAGATCTCTCCCGCATGGCCGAGGCCATCGCTCCCGGCGCCTGGACCTCGGCCCTGCGGGCGCGGGCGGGGTTGCTGGAACCGGCCCTGGCGCTGGCGCGCATCCGCATCGACCAGACGGGCGGAGAGACGATCTGGACGATCGAGGCCGAGGGCCGGCTTGGCGGCTCGACGGTTGCGGTGAAGACGCAATCCGAACTGCGCGGCTCGGAGCTTCATCTTTCGCTCACCGGCGAGGTGTCGCAGGCCGATGGCGCCCGGCTTGTCCGGCAGATCGCCGGAGTGGCACCGCCAGCAGGCGTGCGGCTTCCGGTCCAGCCGGGCAAGCTCACCCTGGCGCTGGAGGGCAACCCGCGCCGGCAGATGATGCTCAAACTCCATGGCGATGTGCTCGGCACGCAGGTTTCGGTCGATGGGGGTGTCAGCCTGTTCCGGGCACAGCCCTTGGACGGGCTTTTCACCCTGCGGGCGGTGGATCTCGCGCCGCTCCATCGGGCCCTGGGCGGCGGAGCGCCCGTTCTTCCCGATGGCACGCCCGCCCGGCTCCAGGGCCGCTTCTTCGCGGAACCCGCCAAGCTCACTCTCACTGCCTTTTCCGGCGAGATCGGCCCCAATCCGGTGCAGGGCGAGATCTCGTTCGATTTCGCACGGGGCGGGCAGGTCGCCGGGCAATTGCGGCTGGGAGACCTGCATCTGCCGACCCTCCTGGCGACCGTCCTGCCGCAGGCGGGGCTCACGACGCTGCAAGGGCCCGTTTCGTCCCGGCCTTTCACCGCGCCGGTCCCGCCCTTCCGCCCGGGCGATCTTCGGATCGAGGCGCGCTCCCTCACCCTTGCGGAAGGGCTTCGCCTCGCGGAACCGAAATTCGTCCTGCGATTCGCGCCCGGACTTTTCGCGATCGAGGGGCTGGATGCCGGGCAGGGCGACGCGCGCCTCGGCGGACAGATCACGCTTCTGCGAGAAGGGGAGGGCGTGAACCTCGCCGGGCGCCTCACCTTTTCCGATCTGAGCCTGCCGGGCGTTGCTGCGCGGGCCGAGGGCGAAATCCCGCTGACAAGCCAGGGTCGCAGCTTTCGGGATCTTCTCGCCAATCTCGGTGGCGCGGGACAGATGCAACTCGAAAGCCTCACCCTCCCCGCGGCCGACCCTGCGGCGATGTCCCGGCTTTTCCAGCGCCCGATGACCGAGCTTTCGCCGATCGACGAGAATCGCCTCGGTGGCCTGCTGGATGCAGAACTGCAGCAAGGCCCGGCGCGCCTGCCGCCGCTGTCGCTGCCCATCACGCTGGCCGGTGGCGTGCTGCGTCTTTCCGCCCTGCCCGTGAATGCCGGATCGGTGACGATCCAGCCGGGTTTCGTGCTTGATCTTCCGCGCCTCACCTACGAGTTGCGGCTGACGCAGCGCCTGCTGGCCTTGCCGAAAGGCTGGCGCGGTGCGCCGCCGGAAATCGCCCTGAGCTGGACCGGCCGGGCCGGCATCCCGCCGGGCGAACCAAGACGGCAGCTTTCCGTCTCGGCCCTGCTGAACGGGCTGCTGGCCGTGGGGCTCCAGCGCGATCTCGAGATGATCGAGAATTTCGAGGCCGACCAGCGCGAGCGCTCGTTCTTCCTGCGGCGCAGCCGGGTCGAGGCCGAGAGCGAGCGGCGCCGGGTGGAAGCCGAGGCCGAACGTCGCCGCGCCGAGGCGGAGAATGAACGTCGCCGGGCCGAGGCCGAGAATCAGCGTCGCCGCATGGAGGCGGAAGCCGAACGCCGCCGGGCCGCGGAGCAGCCGGCCCCAACGGCCGCACCGCTCAATCTTGTTCCGCAGCTGAGCCCCTGAGGGCACCGCCTTCCATCAGCCGCGTGACGAGATGGATGCGCAGGGCAGAGGAGAGATTGGTGTCGCGCCTTGCGCCATCGATGCGCTCAACCAGCGCAGCAACGCTGATGCCGGCCGCCTTCGCCTCGGCTTGAAGGAGCCGCCAGAACGGCTCCTCCAGCGAGATTGAGGTGCGATGGCCGGCAATGGTGAGTGAGCGTTTGACGACCGCGCTCATTCGAGCGCGGTGAAGGCGAGCGAAAGCAGAAGGCGACGCATGCATTTCTCCCCCGGATGCACCCGTTCCGCCGGGCCTTGCGATGTTGCTCGAAAGGCAGGCTAGAGCATTTTCCGATCCCTTGGATACCGGCTGTTCGAAGAAAATGCGTGAAATGATAAGGAATGAGAACGGAAGGCCTCGTTCAATCAGATCGGGGTCCGCTCCAGGCGCAGCACGCTGCCGGCGTCAATGCGGGTCGGTCCCCGGTTTGGTGAGCACGATCCGCCCCGCCTCATGAGCCTTGCCGGCGCGGGCCTCCTCGGCCTTGCGGGCTTGCTTCTCCGCTTTGGTTTGCCCAAAGTTGATGCGGTTCTCTTCGGCTCGCTTCTCCGCTTCGTTTCGGGCTTTCGCCTTGCGGAACGTCCGGAGCCGGACCACGTTGTCGCTCATCTGTGACTCCTCGCGTGAGGGGAATGGCAGGCATGAAGGGTGGGGCATTGCCCGGGCCTTCGCAACCCGCCGGAAGGGGAAACCCATGCGCCGTTTGTTTCTGCTGCTGAGCCACATCGTGACCTTCGTCGCGGGAATCGTGCTGGGCATCTATCTGCTGCCCGTTCTCGTGGCCGAAAGCGCGCCGCCACCCACGGCGGTGCTGGATGTGGAACGCTCCGCCAGTTTCCGCGGCGAGTTCCGCACCGATCTCAAGGGTTCCGACCTGCTGCATTGGGGCGAGGGCGAGGTATTCGTGACGCCGAGGCAAATCGCCCATCGCGGACGGCTTTCGCCGGGACCGGATTACAAGCTCTATCTCGCGCCGGATTTCGTGGATGACGAGGCATCCTTCCTCGCCATCAAGGAAAAATCCCTCCGCATCGGGGATGTGAAGGGCTTTTCGGGCTTCATCGCTCCCGTTCCCGAGGGCGTGGATGTCAATGCCTACAGCGCGGTCGTGATCTGGTGCGAGCGCTTCGGCAAGTTCATCTCGGCCGCGAAATACCGCTGAAGGCTCTGCCTCAGCCCGGCCCGATCATCTTCGAGGGGTCGACGATCGCATCGAAATCCTCACCGGAAATGCCGAGCGCGATCGCTTCCTCGCGCAGGGTCGTGCCGTTCTTGTGCGCGTATTTCGCGACCTTCGCCGCGAGGTCGTAGCCATATTTTTCCTTGAGCGGTGTCACCAGCATCAGCGAATTCTTGAGTCCCCGCTCGATGTTGTCGAGGCGCGGCTCGATGCCGACCACGCAATTATCGGTGAAGGAGATCGCGGCATCCGCGAGCAGTTTCACCGATTGCAGGAAATTGTAGGCCATCATCGGGTTGAAGACGTTCAGCTCGAAATGACCCTGTGATCCGGCGAAGCCAATCGCCGCGTTGTTGCCGTGAATATGCGCGGCCACCTGCGTCAGTGCCTCGCACTGGGTCGGGTTCACCTTGCCCGGCATGATCGACGAGCCCGGCTCGTTCTCCGGCAGCGCGAGTTCGCCGAGGCCCGAACGCGGACCCGAACCAAGAAAGCGGATGTCATTCGCGATCTTGAAGCAGCTCATCGCCACGGTGGTGATCGCGCCATGGGTCATCACCATCGCATCATGCGCCGCGAGCGCCTCGAACTTGTTCGGCGCGGAAGTGAAGGGGAGGCCGGTGATCGCTTCGATGCGCTCGGCCACCTTCCCGGCAAAGCCGATGGGGGAAGCGAGGCCGGTGCCGACCGCAGTGCCGCCCTGCGCGAGTTCCATCAGCATTGGCAGCGTCATCTCGATGCGGGCGATGCCGTTCTCGATCTGCTTGGCGTAACCGGAAAATTCCTGCCCGAGCGTCACCGGCGTCGCATCCTGCGTGTGGGTGCGGCCGATCTTGATGATCGACGCCCAGGCCTTCGCCTTTGCATCCAGCGCGCCATGCAGGTGCTTCAGCGCCGGAATGAGCTGCTCGACCACCTCCACCGAACAGGCGATATGCATCGCCGTGGGGAAGGTGTCGTTGGAGGACTGGCTCATGTTGACATGATCGTTCGGGTGGACGGGCTTCTTGGAGCCCATCTCGCCGCCCATCATCTCGATCGCGCGGTTCGAGATCACCTCGTTCGCATTCATGTTGGACTGCGTGCCCGAGCCGGTCTGCCAGACGACAAGCGGAAAATGCGCGTCAAGCTTTCCGTCGATCACCTCCTGCGCGGCCTTGATGATGACTTCGCCGAGCTTCGGATCGAGCTTGCCGAGCGCGATATTGGCTTCCGCCGCCGCACGCTTCACCACGCCCAAGGCCTTGATGATCGGTTTCGGCTGCTTTTCCCACCCGATCCTGAAATTGCCGAGCGAACGCTGGGCCTGCGCGCCCCAATAGACCGAGGAATCCACCTCGATCGGGCCAAAGGTATCGGATTCAGTGCGGGTCGCCATGGTCGCGCCTTGTCGGAGAATGGTCAGCCGGAATGAGCGCGCTTCTAGCGAAGCCCCGGCTCCGGAGCAATCGGCGGAAAGGGGAAGAGCGCCGTTTTCCTTGCTTCCGCCCCGATGCCGGTCGGCAAGATCCGTGCTGCCAGTCGGGCTTGGTCAGTCGGGCTTGGTCAGTCGGGCGCTATTTCTTCTTCCGGAAGGCTTCGAGGCTTACAACCTCGGCACCAGCGGGCGGCGCGGCCGCTTCATCGCCTTTCGGCGCCGGGCTTGCCGCCTCAGTCTTGCGGGCATCCTTCTCTGCGGGTTCAGACTTGGGCTTGCGCGTCTTCTTCGTGGCCGGCGGGGCCTTCGCAGCCTCGATGTTATCGGCATCGATCGGCTTCGGCTTGCCGGTGCTGGACTTCTCCCGGGCGGAAATCTGCTCGAGCGTGTCACGGGCGGAACCCTCGCCCTCGTCATCCGCCTCGGCATCGTTGTCGGCCAGAGCCTCGTCCACGGCGAATTTCAGCCCAAACTGCACGGATGGATCGAAGAAGCCGGTCATCGCCTCGAAGGGGATGAGCAGGCGCTCAGGCACCCCCCCGAAGGAGAGGCCAACTTCGAAGGCATGATCCGTCACCAGCAAATCCCAGAACTGGTGCTGGAGCACGATCGTCATCTCGTCCGGATGCTTCTCCTTCAGGCGCGACGAAAGGCGCACGCCCGGAGCATCGGTGCGGAACGAGACATAGAAATGGTGCTCTCCCGGCAGGCCGTGCTTTGCGGCATCCTGCAGGACCTTCCGCACGACGCCGATCAGCGCCTGCTGCACCATGACATCGTAGCGGATCAGATCCTCGGATGCGGGCTCGGTCATCGTTCAGACTTCGCAAAAGGCTGGGAAAGGAAACACCGGCTCGGCCAGCATAATGCGATCAGGCCGCGCCTGTCACCTATGGCGCGATTCGAAAGCATGAAGAAACCCGCAGAATGAACCGGGCAGGATTAAATCGGGAAAGGGGAAGTGGCAGGGTTCTGTTGCCAGGCCCCTGCCGGCCCCGCCTTCAGGGGCTAACCTGAAGGGCTTTGGTTCGGTCTTTCAAACCGCGTTACGCGGCCTGAGCAACCGGAGCATAGTTGTCGTTGGCAACTATTAAGTTGACCCGATGACGGCGGTATCATGCCGGGCGACGACCAACCCTTTACGCCCTCGTCGATCCTGTTTCGCCCCCGCCGAAATCCTTGTTGAAAAAGGATTTGGGTGGAGGCGCCGGGTACTGCCCCCGGGTCCGATGGGTTTATTACGATCGCCGTGTATCGCCATAGCCGACCCGAAGGACGGCCACTTCATTATAGGGATGACCGGTCCAGAATTGAAGGGCCAATCGCAACCTGCGGCTTTCGCGCGAAAACTCCGGGGAAATGCTGCGGAAACTGTGGCATTCGCCCCGGAATCATGCTCCAGATCGATCAGCGAAGTTCCGGGGAAAGGGCGCTCGGGGCAAGCGTTCCGCTTGGAGGAAATCGACGATGGACCATCTTGCCGACATCAGGAAATACACGAGTTCCGTGGATGAGAAAGCTGTCCAGGGTCTGGCCAAGACCTATGCTCTGGTGATGAGCAAGGCAGACACGCGTTATGTCGCCGCGAGTGATCCGGAGGAAGTGAAGCGCGTGGTGGAGAATTTCTGCAAGAAGAAGCTCGGGCGCAAGGAGAGCGACGCGGTTCTCGCCGGCGTCGTGCAGGCCCAGTGCGAAAAGATGAAGGCCGACCGCACCAAGTCACGCATCACGGTCTATTATCTCATCGCCGAGCACTTCAAGGTGCTCTCGATGTTCCATCCGAAGTGAGGCCCTGCGACGATTGATCGCGGGCGCTCATGCGGGGTGGATGGCTTTCAAGGAGGGCATCGTCCCTCCTTGTTTCTTTTGCGGTCATTGGATTTGAAGCAAGGGTCAGGGCCGGAAGGAGAGGATGATGCGGGCCTATCACGATCTGATGCAGCGCGTGCTCGATGAGGGCGTCGAGAAAACCGACCGCACCGGCACCGGCACGCTTTCGCTCTTCGGCGCGCAGATGCGTTTTGATCTCCAGGCCGGCTTCCCGCTGGTGACGACCAAGAAGCTGCATCTGAAATCGATCATCCACGAACTGATCTGGTTCCTCTCCGGTGAAACGAACATCAAGTATCTGAAAGATAAAGGTGTTTCCATCTGGGATGAATGGGCGGACGAGAATGGCGATCTCGGGCCGGTCTATGGTCGCCAGTGGCGGAGCTGGCCGGCCCCCAACGGCACAACCATCGATCAGATGGCGGGCCTGCTGGCTGATCTGAAGCGCACACCGGATTCCCGCCGGCTGATCGTCTCGGCCTGGAACCCGGCGGATCTCCCGAAAATGGCCTTGGCACCCTGCCATTGCCTGTTTCAGTTTTATGTCGCCCAGCCGAGGGGAGCCAGATCAAGCGAAGTGGCCGCCGGTTCGCGTGAGGATCTTGCGACCAGCCAAGAAAACGGCGCTGTGAAACCGCGGCTTTCCTGCCAGCTTTACCAGCGTTCGGCGGATCTGTTACTGGGTGTGCCCTTCAACATCGCCTCCTACGCGCTGCTGACGCATATGATCGCGCAGGTCTGCGATCTCGATGTAGGGGATTTCGTGCATACCTTCGGCGATGTGCATCTCTATTCGAACCATCTGGAGCAGGCGCGGCTGCAGCTCTCCCGCGAGCATCGCGCCCTGCCGCGTCTCAAGCTCAACCCGCAGGTGAAAAACCTCTTCGATTTCCGTTTCGAGGATATCGCCATCGAAGGCTACGACCCTCACCCCGCCATCAAGGCGCCGGTGGCGGTCTGATGGCGCCGGAACTCGTTCTTGTCGCCGCGCAGGCGAAAAATCGCGTGATCGGCGACGATAACCGGTTGATCTGGCGGCTGAAGAGCGACCTCCAGCGCTTCCGCGCGTTGACCATGGGGCATCCGCTCATTCTGGGCCGGAAGACTTTCGATTCCATCGGCAAGCCCTTGCCCGGTCGGGTGATGATCGTGATCACGCGGGATGCGGCCTGGCAGGTTCCGGAGGTTCGCGTGGCGCATTCCCGGAGCGAGGCGCTCGCGATGGCCGCCGAGGAAGCCGAAAAGCTGGGCGTGAAGACGGTTTTCGTGGCCGGCGGCGGAGAGATCTATCGCCTGTTCCTCGATGTCGCCGACCGGCTCGAGATCACCGACGTGGCGCTTGAACCCGCCGGGGATGCGACCTTTCCGCCCATTGATTCCGCCCTCTGGAGGGTTGCGAAGGAGCAATCCTTCACCAAATCGAAGGATGACGAAGCGGACTTTCGCTTTCGAACCTATGTTCGGCGTTGACCTTCTGCCGATCAGGACCCACATCAGAGCGGAAGTTTTTTGACGAGTTCGGACGAGACGAAGGACAGTTCATGCCCTGGAACAGCAATAACGGCGGCGGCGGCCCCTGGCAGCCCAAGGGACAGGGGCCTCGCAACCCCAATCCATGGGGAGGCGGCCCATCCGGCGGAGGCGGCGGGGGCGGCGGCGGACGTGAGCCGCCGGATCTGGAAGAGATCCTGCGCCGCAGTCAGGACAAGCTGCGCCGGGTCATTCCCGGCGGCGGGGGCGGCGAGGGTGGTTTCGGCAGGCTCGGCGGGCTCGGTATCGCCATTCTTGCGGTTCTCGGCATCATTGGCTGGGGGTTGACCGGTTTCTACACCGTGCGGCCGAACGAGGTTGGCATCGAGCGCGTGTTTGGCCAGTTCACCTCGCTCACCGCGCCGGGCCTGAACTGGAACTGGCCCTATCCCGTCGGCCGCATCGACCGGCCCACCATCGGCGTGCAGACGGTCGAGATCGGGCTTCGCACTGGGCAGGGCGGGCGTGGCTCACGCGATGTCCGCGAGGAAAGCCTGATGCTGACAGGCGACGAGAACATCGTGGATGTGGATTTCACCGTGCTCTGGCTCGTGGATGCACGGCGACCGCAAGACTTCATCTTCAATCTCCGCAACCCGGAAGGGACCGTGAAGGCGGTCGCGGAAAGCGCCATGCGCGACGTGATCGGCCGGCGCGATATCCAGCCGATCCTGACCGGCGCCCGTCTCGAAATCGAGCGGCAGGTGCAGGAACTGATGCAGCGCACCCTCAATTCCTATGGTGCCGGCATTGTCATCCAGCAGGTGCAGATGCTGAAGGTCGACCCGCCGAATGAGGTGATCGACGCCTTCCGCGACGTCCAGGCCGCGCGCGCCGACCAGGAGCGCGCGCAGAACGAGGCGCAGACCTACGCGAATCGTGTGATCCCCGAGGCGCGCGGTGAAGCCTCCCGCATCACCCAGCGGGCGGAAGCGGAGCGCGAGCGCATGATCGCGGATGCCCGCGGCGAAGCCACGCGCTTCAACGCCATTCTCGACGAATACCAGAAAGCACCGGATGTGACCCGCCAGCGTCTCTATCTTGAAACCATCGAGCGCGTCTTTGGCGGCATGGAGAAGGTGATCGTGGATACGGGCCAGCGACAGCAGGGCGGCGTGGTTCCGCTTTTGCCACTCAATGATCTCATGCGTTCGCGCATCCAGGACCAGGGGAAACGCTGATGATGCGCTCTGCACTCGGATTGGCCGCCGTGGCGGCCGTGATTGTCGGCGGCGCCTCCATGTTCTCGGTCGACCAGACCGAACAGGCGATCGTCACCCAGTTCGGCCAGCCGGTGCGTGTCATCACGCAATCGGGCCTGAACTTCAAGATCCCTTTCATCCAGCAGGTCATCAGCCTCGAACGGCGCATCCTCGATCTGGAATCGGCTTCCATCGAAGCGATTACCTCCGATCAGAAGCGTCTCGTGGTGGATGCCTTCGCCCGCTACCGCATCGAGAACCCGTTGCGCTTCTTCCAGGCGACGGCGGGCTCTACGGTCCGCGGCAACCAGCAGCTGGGCACCTTCATGGACGCCGCCCTGCGGCGCGTTCTGGGCGAATCGACGTTCTCGCAGGTCGTGAGGGATGATCGCGGTGGCCTGATGGCGAAGATCCGCGACCAGGTGAACAGCGAGGCGACGGGCCTCGGCGTTTCCATCGTCGATATCCGAATCCGCCGGGCGGACCTGCCGGACCAGAACAGCCAGGCGGTGTTCCGGCGCATGCAGACCGAGCGCCAGCGCGAGGCGGCCGAACTGCGCGCGCAGGGCGTCGAAATCTCCGATCGCATCAAGGCGCAGGCGGATCGGACCGTCACCGTCACGCGCGCCGAAGCGGACCGGATCGCCCGCGAGGCGCTCGGCCGGGGAGAAGCGGAGCGCACGCGGCTTCTCGCCGAGGCCCATCAGCGCAACATTGAGTTTTTCTCGTTTTATCGCTCGCTTCAGGCCTATGAAACGAGCCTCAAGAACGGGGATACGCGCCTTGTCATCTCGCCGGACAACGATTTCTTCCAGTATCTGAACAGTCCGTCGGGCAAGCCGCGGGGAGCACAATAAACGAATGAGCGGCCCGGAGCGCCGAGCGTGGCGCTCCGGGTTACGCCATTCATCCGATGGGGAGCGGATGATGGCCGGGGCCATGGGAGCGGAGCTTTCCGCTGCGGGAGAGGGTTGATGCGCGACCTGCTGATCGCGCTGGCCCTGATGCTTGCGCTGGAAGGGCTCGCTTTCGCGGCCTTTCCGGGTGCCATGCGCCGGGCGATGCGGGATGCCGCGGAGACGCCGGAAGGCGTTCTCAGACTCGTCGGTATCGCCTCGGCGGTGATTGGAATTGCACTGGTCTGGGCGATCCGCGGGTTTCCCGCGATCAACCTGTTGTGAATGGGCTTTCGGGGGGTGGTCACGTCGCCAATTCGCCGCAATTGCTCCCCTTCTAACATGCAGGTGTCGCGGGCGGCGACCAGCGGAACAGGAATGAGGAACGAAATGTCTCAAGCCCTTCGGGTTAAGTTCGGAGGCCAGTCACAAGGCGCAGGAGCCGGCGTGACGCGGCTTCTCGCGGTTGTGATTTTGGCCGTGTCGGTGGTTTTGCCGGCGGCGGCGCAGAATTCGCGCGCGCCGGACGGTTTCGCGGATCTCGCGGAGCGCGTGATGGATTCGGTCGTCAACATCAAGGCCTCCCAGCGTGTGGCGCAGCGCAATGTGCCGGCGCCCCAGGTGCCGCCGGGTTCGCCCTTTGAGGATCTCTTCAACGACTTCTTCAACCGTCAGGGTCCGCGCGCGCCGCAGCAGGGCCCGCAGCCCAACCAGCGCTCGCAATCGCTGGGCTCGGGTTTCGTGATCGATTCCTCCGGCATCGTGGTCACCAACAACCACGTCATTGCCGAAGCCACGGACGTGTTCGTGGTGTTCAATGATGGTTCGGAGCTCAAGGCCGAGGTGCTCGGCAAGGACCCGAAGACCGATATCGCGGTTCTGCGCGTGAAATCCGACAAGCCGCTGAAGGCGGTGAAGTTTGGCGACAGCGACAAGGCACGCGTCGGCGACTGGGTGATGGCGATCGGCAATCCGTTCGGCTTCGGCGGCTCGGTGTCGGCGGGCATCGTCTCGGCCAAGCAGCGCAACATCCGCTCTGGCCCCTATGACAGCTTCATCCAGACCGATGCGGCCATCAACAAGGGCAATTCGGGCGGTCCGCTTTTCAACATGGCCGGTGACGTGATCGGCATCAACACGGCGATCATCTCGCCGTCGGGTGGCTCGATCGGCATTGGCTTCTCTGTCCCCTCGAACCTCGCCATGCCGGTGATCCAGCAGTTGCGCGAATTCGGCGAGACCCGCCGCGCCTGGCTCGGCGTCGCCATCCAGGACGTGGATGACGAGACCGCCGAAGCCCTGAAGCTCGGCGCCAAGCGCGGCGCCATGGTGACAGGCGTCGACGAAAAGGGGCCGGCCAAGCCGGCCGGCATCGAACGCGAGGATGTCATCGTGCGCTTCGATGGCCAGGACATCAAGAGCAGCCGCGACCTGCCGCGCATCGTGGCCCTCACCCCGATCGGCAAGGAAGTCGATGTTGTGGTGGTGCGCCAGGGCCGTGAGGTCGTGCGCAGGGTGACGCTGGGCCGCCTCGATGAATCGCCGCAGCAGGCCTCGTTCCAGCAGAACGATCCGCGCAACGCGAATCCCTCGAGCGGTGCCAACATCGTGCCGGGCCTCAATCTCGGCGCGCTCTCGCCGGAGGCGCGTCGCCGCTTCAACGTGAAGGATGGCATCGAGGGTGTGCTGGTGGGCCAGGTCGATCCGAACTCGACGGCTGCCGAGCGTCGCATCTCCGCGGGTGACGTGATCGTGGAAGTGCAGCGCGAGCCGGTGAAGTCGCTGGCGGATATCCGCAAGCGCATCGAGACTCTGAAGAGCCAGGGCCAGAAGCGCGCGCTGTTCTATGTGGCTTCCGGCCCGGAAGGCACCCTGCGCTATGTGACGCTGCCGCTCGAATAAGCGACGACGGACACCACGAATGCGAAAGGCGGGGCCGAAACCCCGCCTTTTTCATGCGCCAGGCTTGTTGTGTCAGCCCTCGACGATATCCTCGTCTCGATAACCTTGCGCGTAGAGCAGGGTGCGCAGATCCGTGTGGTCGATGCGGGCATGGGCGGCTTCCGCCACGATGGGCTTGGCACGGAAGGCGACACCAAGCCCGGCTTCGCCGAGCATCGCGAGATCATTCGCGCCATCGCCGACGGCCAGCGTTTCGCTGGCCGAGATTCCACGTGCATCACGCAGTTCGATCAACGTCTCGCGCTTGGCTTCGCGACCGAGGATGGGATCGGCGACAAGGCCGGCAAACTGGTCGTTCTCGATGATCAGCGTGTTCGAGCGATGCATGTCGAAGCCGATCATGGCGCTGATCGGCCCGGTGAAGACGGTGAAGCCGCCGGAAACCAGTGCCGTATAGGCGCCGGCCCTGCGCATGGTGCGCACCAGCGCCTTGCCACCGGGCGTGAAGGTGATCCGCTCTCCGATCATCCTTTCCACCACGTCCGCCGTCAGGCCCTTCAGCAGCGCGACGCGTTCGCGCAAGGCCGGCTCGAAGGCAATCTCCCCGCGCATGGCGCGCTCGGTGATGGCCGAGACATGGGCCTTCAGGCCGACGGCATCGGCGAGTTCGTCGATGCATTCCTGCCCGATCATCGTGGAGTCCATGTCGGCGAGGAACAGTTTCTTGCGCCGCGCGGCCACTGGCTGGACGATGACATCCACCGGCGCGCCAGGCATGGCCGAAAGGATGGCCTCCCGTGCCGCCGTGAGCCCGGGCGGCAGGTAGAAATCGACAGCCCGGCCGGGAGAGAGAACGCTCACTTCCGCTTGCGGCAAGGCCTCGCGCAGCCGCGCGAGGCGCGGCAGCTCGAGAAGCCCGCTGCCTTCCGGCACCACGACGGTCGCGACATGAGACGGATCGGCATTGGCGGCGGAGGCATTCATGGGCTAGATCCAGTTCCGGCAAGGAAGGAATTCGCGATGGCATTCGCCACCCTGATTGCAGGTCCGACCGCCAGCGGCAAGTCGGCCCTGGCGATCGCGGTGGCCGAACGCGGCGGCGCCACCGTGATCAACGCGGATTCCATGCAGGTCTATGCCGATCTTCGGGTGCTCTCGGCCCGGCCGACCTTGGCGGAAGTGGCACGCGTGCCGCACGCGCTCTTCGGTTTCGTGCCTGCCGGGGAGGAATATTCCGTGGGGCGCTATCTCGCGGATTCGGCTCCCCTCATCGCCGAGGCGCGGGCAAAGGGCCGTGCCATCGTGATCGCGGGTGGAACGGGGCTCTATTTCCGGGCGCTGACAGAGGGCCTTATGCCATCGCCGCCGATCCATGCTGCGGTGCGGGCGGAATGGCGGCAGCGCGCGGCGGCGGGGGAGGATCTGCATGCGGCGCTCCGAGCCTGCGACCCGCAGCGCGCAGCAGCCTTGCACCCTCAGGATGCGCCGCGCATCCTGCGGGCCATCGAACTCTTTTGCGCCACCGGCCGCACCTACACCGAATGGCTCCGCGACAATCCCGGCGAGCCACTGCTCCGGCCGGGTGAATGGCGGGGGATTTTTCTCAACCCGCCCCGCGCATTGCTGCATGCCCGGATCGATGCCCGTTTCGAGGCGATGATGGACGAGGGCGCGCCGGAAGAGGTGAGGGGGCTTCTGGCGCATCAGCCCCCCCTGCCGGCCAATCTCGGGGTGATGAAGGCTCATGGCGTGCCGCATCTCGCGCGCCTTTTGCGGGGCGAGATGGACCGCGCCGAAGCGGTTCGTCTTTCGCAGCGGGATACCCGCGCCTATGCGCGCCGGCAGGTGATTTTCGCGCGGCGGTATCTCGCCGGCAAACATTGGCAATGGGCGGAGAGCGCCGAAGAGGCACCCAGAGCATTTTCAAGCGAAGTGGATACCGGTTCGCGTGAAGAAAATGCGATAAAGTAAAGAGAGAAGCATTTTCAAGCGAAGCATGCCCCTGCGGAGGCGGGGGTGGATACCGGTTCGCGTGAAGAAAATGCGATATAAGAAAGAGATAAAGCATTTTCCGATCAGGCAAATTCCGGCGCTCTTGTTCGATCAGATCGGAAAATGCTTTAGGCGGCTGCCGTAGTGCCGTCGCCGGGCTTCGCCTGCACATCGACTTCGGTGCAGACCTTGTTCCGGCCCGAGCGCTTGGCCGTGTAGAGCGCGCGGTCGGAGCGGTCCATCAGTTCGTCGAGATTGGTGCTCCTGCGGTTCATCGCGATGCCGAGCGAGATCGTGGGGCGGATTTCGTGTTCGCCCACCACCACGACGGTCTGCTCGATGCGCCGGCGCAGCTTCTCGGCGAAGGCGATGGCGGAGTCGATATCCGTATCCGGCAGGATCACGGCAAATTCCTCGCCGCCCACGCGCGCCGCCATGTCCGTGTTGGGGCGCAGGGGCGCCTTCAGTACATCGGCCACGCGACGCAGGACGGTGTCGCCCGCGCCGTGACCATAGGCGTCGTTGATGTGCTTGAAATGGTCGATGTCGAGCGAGATCAACGCCAGCGGGCGATGCGCGGTCTGGCTTTCGGCCAGCTTCACAAGGGCCGATTCGCGGAATGCGCGACGGTTTGGCAGGGAGGTCAGCGGATCGAGATGGGCAAGCGCCCAAAGCTCCTGCTCCAGCCCGCGGCGCTGTTCCATCTCGTCCATCAGCATCTTCTTCTGATGTTCGAGCTCAAGCTGGGCGCGCTTCTGGGTCGTGATGTCGTGGAAGGAGGCGAGCAGGCCGTCCTTGGTCGGCATCGAGGAGACGCGCAGCCAGCGGGAATCGGTCTGCGAGCGATGGTGGAACTCGAATTGCGCCGCCTTGCCCGAACGCAGGACCGTGAGGTTTCGGGCCCAGGCTCCGGCGGTCGCGACATCGCCGAACAGGCCCATCATCGAGGTGCCGACCAACTTGTTGGTGTCCACATGGCCGGAAAGCCGGGCCGCTGTCTTGTTCGCATAGAGCACGACCGCATCCGTCACTTCGCCATGCAGGTCGCGCACCGGGGTCGCTGCGATCATCGCTTCGGGCGTGTTGTCGAGCATGTTGCGAAGAAAGTCGTCCTTGTTCTCCCGCGGCATGCACAAGGCCACGAACATGCGGCGATGCGCGCTGTCCTCCATCGGAAGGAACAGGCATTCCCAGTGATGCACCAGACATTTCGGTTTGGTGATGTGGTTGATGCAGACTGCATCGTTCTGTTCGCGGGCCTCCTCACAGCCCATGAGATAGAGTTCGGCCGTTTCGGGCGCGATGGCGGAGGTCGATTTCCCGGTAATGGCCTGGCCATCATGGTCGGGCACGCGAGCCCCGGCATAGAGAAAGGCATAATCGCCTTCGCCATTTTGCTCGAGCACCACCAGATGCGAACCATAGGCCTTCATCACTTCGCTGGTGAGCATGGCGATGGTGGCCTGCTCGCTCTGGGCACGCTCCTTCCGGTAGAGGCGCAACAGATACGAGGCTTCTCCCGAGCGCAGCCGAACCTCGATATCTGCTGTGAAGACCTCGTTCAGCACGTGCAGCTTTCATTTTGTTCGAAACTGACGGTCCAGTTTTATGCGGTATTTCTTTGCAAATCGTTCATGAGTTGGGTGCGCTCGACGCACTTGTCAGCGCGACACGGGACCCTAAATCTGACGATAACGGTGCTGGCATCACGAATGTGCATCGGAACAAAAAGGGAGGATGGAGACCATGACCACGAAAAACGGAACTTCCGGCACGCGCCGGTCTGTCATGAAGACACTCGGAGTGGCTGCTGCCGCGACGGTTGCGATGCCGAATGTCAGCCGTGCGCAGACGATCAGCTGGAAGTTTCAGTCGACATGGCCGACCAAGGACATCTTTCACGAATTTGCGCAGGATTTCGCCAAGCGCGTGAATGATATGGCGGGCAACCGGCTGAAGCTGGAAGTTCTCCCGGCGGGTGCGATCGTCCCGGCCTTCCAGATGCAGGATGCGGTGAATGCCGGCATTCTCGATGGCGGTCACGGCGTCTGCGCCTATTGGTATGGCAAGAACAAGGCCTTCTCGCTGTTCGGCACGCCGCCGGCGCTTGGCTGGGATGCGAACGGCTTCCTGAGCTGGATGAACTATGGCGGCGGCTACGAGCTCTACAATGAACTCGTCGGCAGCATCATGAAGCTGAACCTCGTCGGCTTCCTCACGGGCCCGATGCCGTGCCAGCCGCTCGGCTGGTTCAAGAAGCCGGTGACCAGCGCCGACGATTTCAAGGGCCTGAAGTATCGCACGGTCGGCCTCGCGGCGGATCTGATGCGCGAAATGGGCGCCGCCGTGACCATCCTCGCCGGTGGTGAAATCGTTCCCGCGCTGGAGCGTGGCGTGATCGATGGCGCGGAATTCAACAACCCGACTTCCGATTCGCTGCTGGGCTTCCCGGATGTGTCGAAGGCCTACATGCTCCGCTCCTTCCATCAGGATGCGGAAGCCTTCGAGATCATCTTCAACAAGGGCAAGTTCGATGCGCTGCCGGCCGAACTGAAGGCGATCGTGAAGTATTCGGCCGAATCCGCCTCATCCGACATGCTGTGGAAGGCGCTCGACCGCTACTCCAAGGACATGGAGGCCCTGAGGGGGCGTGGCGTCCAGATCATCGAGACGCCGACGGCCGTCCTGCAGGCCCAGCTCGATGCCTGGGGCAAGGTGATCGAGAAGCTCTCGGCCGAGAACGCCTTCTTCAAGAAGGTCGTCGACAGCCAGATCGCCTGGGCCAGGCGCATGCGCACCTACGAGATCGCCAATACGCCGGACCGGCTGATGGCCTCGAAGTCCATCCTCAAGATCTGACAAACCTGAACCCGGGGGAGGTGGCCGCAAGGGCCTCCTCCCTTGCGTTTTCGGATACCGGCTCGCCTTCCAGAAGGCCGGATCCGCCCTAGCAGTCGAGGGGGCGTCATGCCGAATATTTCCTCGCCGCATCTCAATGCGGTCCTCTGGTCGGCCGCGCTGGCGGTTCTTGCCTATCTGGCGCTGGTCATCTTCACCAATCGCCGCTCGCTCTCCATCGACACCGTGCTGCATGGCATCGACCAGATCTCGGTGGCGGTCGGGAAGTTCGGCGCCTGGTCGATCGTGATCCTCACGCTCGCGATGTGCTACGAGGTTTTCGCGCGCTACCTGTTGCAAGCGCCCACGGAATGGGCGTTCGACATGAGCTATATCCTCTATGGCACCCTCTTCATGCTGGCCGGACCCTATGCGCTGTCCCGCAATGGTCATGTGCGCGGCGACTTCCTTTACCGGCAATGGCCTGTGCGCCGGCAGGCCGCATTCGATCTTGTTCTCTATTTCCTGTTCTTCTTCCCCGGGATTCTCGCCCTCTGCTATGCCGGCTATGGCTTTGCGGCCTTCTCCTGGATGATCGGCGAACATTCCTCGAACTCGCCCAATGGTCCGCCCCTCTACCACTTCAAGACGCTCATCCCGCTCGTGGGCGGGCTGATGCTGCTGCAGGGCTGCGCCGAGGTGGTTCGCGCCTTCCGTGCCCTGAAGACCGGCGAATGGCCGCAGCGCCTCCATGACGTGGAGGAAACCGAAAAGATCATTCTCGAGCAGGCCGAAGCCGCGCAGAAGGGCATTGCGTGATGTTGGGATTGTCGAACCCGGAACTCGGCGTGCTGATGCTCGCCCTGTTCATCGTCTTCATCATGTTCGGGTTTCCGATCGCCTTCACGCTGATGGCCCTCGGATTCTTCTTCGGCTACATCGCCATGGGCGACACCGTGCTGCAGCTCGTGGTGCAGCGCGCCTATTCGGTGATGGCGAATGACGTGCTGGTCTCCATCCCGCTCTTCGTCTTCATGGGCTACATCATCGAGCGAGCGAACATCCTTGACCGATTGTTCAAGTCGATCCAGCTCGCGATCGGCTGGATGCCGGGCGCGCTGGCCGTGGCGACGCTTGCGACCTGCGCGATCTTCGCGACCGCCACCGGCATTGTCGGCGCGGTGGTGACGCTGATGGGCCTGCTGGCCTTCCCCGCCATGCTGCGCGCCGGCTACGATGTGAAGCTTTCCGCTGGCGTGGTCTGCGCGGGCGGATGTCTCGGCATTCTCATTCCGCCCTCGGTCATGCTCATCCTCTATGGCGCGACGGCCGGCGTTTCCGTTCCGAAACTCTATGCCGGCGCCCTGTTCCCGGGCTTGCTGCTGGCGGGCCTGTACATGACCTATGTGGTGGTTCGCTGCATGATCACGCCATCTCTGGCGCCCAAGCTGCCGCCGGAGGAAAGGGCGAAGCTCGGCATCGATCTCGGCAAGGACAAGCTGTTCGTGCTGGGCTTCATTGCGATCGCGGTGGTTGCGGTTCCGGCAGTCTATTATGGCGTGCTCGCGCTGGAAGGCCTCATCAACGCGATCAAGACGGCCACGGCTCCTGCCGGAGCACGGGTGCGTCTTGTCGATTACGAGGTGCCGCCTTTCGTCATCCAGGCCGTGATCGCCGGGGGTATTGCCGGCCTCGTGGCCTTGCTGGTGCTGGGGCGCATGGTCTTCGTGGCGCTTGTCTCGAGCTTCTTCCCGCTGACGCTGCTGATCATGTCCGTGCTCGGCGCGATCTTCTTCGGCATCGCCACGCCGACGGAAGCCGCAGCGGTGGGCTCGCTGGGTTCGCTGCTGCTGGCGGCGGCCTATCGCTCGCTGAGCTTCGACAAGGTTCGGGAGAGCGTCTATCTCACGGCCCGCACGGCCGCGATGGTGTGCTGGCTTTTCGTCGGCTCCTTCATCTTTTCGTCGATCTTCGCCTATCTCGGCGGGCATGAGCCCATCAAGGCCTTCATGAACTGGATGAACCCGTCGCCGACGATGTTCCTCATCCTGACCCAGATCATCATCTTCGTGCTGGGCTGGCCGCTCGAATGGACCGAGATCATCGTGATCTTCGTGCCGATCTTCCTGCCGCTCTTGCAGCAATACGGGGTGGACCCGCTGTTCTTCGGCATCCTGATCGCGCTGAACATCCAGACCTCATTCCTCTCGCCGCCGGTGGCGATGGCACCCTTCTACCTGAAGGGCGTGGCGCCGCCTCACGTGACGATCAACCAGATCTTCTCCGGCGTGATGCCCTTCCTCTGGCTTGTGCTCTTGGCGATGGTTCTGGTTTATGTCTTCCCGGACATTGCGCTCTGGCTGCCGCGCTATCTCTACGGCTGAGGGCCAATTCTAACCCGTTGACGATGCGGGGCGGATGCGTGTAGCTTCCACCCGTTGAATTCTGGAGCGGAACCGTGACCCGTCTCATTCTTGTATGCTGCGCGCCGGGGAGGGAATTGGCCTAACGAGCCTTTGCCCTGACGGCGCGCATTCCGAAGGCCCCTGCAGCGGGCCTTTTTTGTTGCCTTTTTTCACCCCACGCCCCAAACGACCCCCGCGAGAACCCGCGAGTACACCCCGGAGATAAACCGATGACCGAGATGATGACCGGCGCAGAAATGGTGGTGCGCGCCATGCAGGACCACGATGTGGATACCCTGTTCGGCTATCCCGGCGGCGCGGTTCTTCCGATTTATGATGCGCTGTTCCAGCAGAATTCCGTGCAGCACATCCTCGTGCGGCACGAACAGGGCGCGGTGCATTCCGCCGAGGGCTATGCCCGCTCCTCCGGCAAGGTGGGCGTTGTGCTCGTGACCTCCGGCCCCGGCGCCACCAATGCCGTGACCGGCCTCACGGATGCCCTGATGGATTCCATCCCCGTGGTCTGCTTCACCGGCCAGGTGCCGACGCATCTCATCGGTTCGGATGCCTTCCAGGAATGCGATACGGTGGGCATCACCCGACATTGCACGAAGCACAACTACCTCGTGAAGCGCATCGAGGATCTGTCGCGCATCATCCATGAGGCGTTCTACGTGGCGAAATCCGGTCGCCCCGGCCCGGTGGTGGTGGATATCCCGAAGGACATCCAGTTCCAGCGCGGCGTCTACACCCCGCCGGGCGAGATCATGCACAAATCCTATCGCCCGAAGACGCAAGGGGATCGCGGGCAGATCGAGCGCGCGGTGGAGCTGATGATCCGCGCGAAGCGCCCGGTCTTCTACACGGGTGGCGGCGTCATCAATGCCGGGCCGGAAGCCAGCCGCCTGCTGCGCGAGCTCGTGCGCCTCACGGGCTTTCCGGTGACCTCCACGCTGATGGGCCTTGGCGCCTATCCGGCGAATGATCCGCTCTGGCTCGGTATGCTGGGGATGCACGGCACCTACGAAGCGAACCTCGCAATGCATGGCTGCGACGTGATGATCAATATCGGCGCGCGCTTCGATGATCGCATCACCGGCCGCCTCGACGCGTTCTCGCCCTACAGCCGGAAGATCCATGTCGATATCGACCCCTCCTCGATCAACAAGAACGTGAAGGTCGAGGTGGGCATCATCGGGGATGCCGCGTCGGTGCTCGCCGATATGAGCGAGATCTTCCGCGCGAAGAAGCGCACCGAGCAGGCCGATGAAATCCGCCCGTGGTGGAAGGAGATCAACACCTGGCGGGCCCGCAATTCGTTGAGCTACAAGCATTCGAAAGAGGTCATCAAGCCGCAATACGCGGTGGAGCGGCTCTACCAGCTCACCAAAAACCACAAGACCTTCGTCACGACCGAAGTGGGTCAGCACCAGATGTGGGCGGCGCAGCACTTCCATTTTGACGAGCCCAACCGCTGGATGACCTCCGGCGGCCTCGGCACGATGGGCTATGGCCTGCCGGCGGCGATTGGCGTGCAGCTCGCGCATCGCGACGCGCTGGTGATCGATATCGCGGGCGAGGCCTCGATCCTGATGAACATGCAGGAGATGAGCACCGCCGCGCAGTATCGCCTGCCGATCAAGATCTTCATCCTCAACAACGAGTATATGGGCATGGTGCGCCAGTGGCAGGAATTGCTGCATGGCGGGCGCTATTCGGAGAGCTATTCATCGGCCCTGCCGGATTTCGTGAAGCTCGCCGAGGCCTATCACGCCAAGGGCATCCGCTGCGGTGATCCGGCCGAACTCGATGCCGCCATCCAGGAGATGATCGATTATCCCGGCCCGGTCATCTTCGATTGCCTCGTGGCGAAGGAAGAGAACTGCTTCCCGATGATCCCCTCGGGCAAGGCGCATAACGAGATGATCCTGCCGGATTTCGAAGGCGATACCGGCTCGGTCATCGATGCCAGGGGCAAAGAGCTGGTGTGACGCTCCGGCCTTTCCGAAGAACCCGATTCGATTTTCCAACGCGACGAGCCTGACCGATGAACACCTCCCACTACCCCACGCTCACGACCCAGCAGGTGATCGAGAAGCGCACGCTCTGCGTTCTCGTGGATAACGAGCCGGGCGTGCTCGCGCGCATTGCCGGCATGTTCTCGGGGCGGGGCTACAACATTGAATCGCTCACGGTTTCGGAGACCGAGCACGAGAAGCACCTCTCGCGCATCACGATCGTCACGAGCGGCACGGCGAGCGTGCTGAACCAGATCGAGGCGCAGCTCGATCGCCTCGTGCCGGTGCACAAGGTGGTGAACCTCACCGCGAAACCCTCCATCGAGCGCGAATTGGCTTTGGTGAAGGTGCGCGGCAAGGGCGAGCACCGCATGGAGGCCTTGCGCCTCGCGACGGCCTTCGGCGCGAAGCCGGTCGATGCGACGCTCGACAGCTTCGTGTTCGAACTCTCCGGCCCGTCGGAGGATGTCGAGCGCTTCATCAACCTCATGGCCGATATCGGCCTCGTGGAAGTGAGCCGCACCGGCGTCGCGGCCATCGCGCGGGGGAACGAGGGGCTCTGAGCCATTCACGCGCGTAATGCAGCGATCACGCAATTGCGTTGGCCGCATCGAAAGGGGTTCGCTAGCCTCTCGCCTCTTTCGGGGTGACCATGCCGCTTGATTTGCTGATTGCCTTTCTGGGCTTCGCCTTCGCAAGTTCGGTGACTCCGGGACCGAACAACATGATGCTTGTGGCTTCGGGCGTAAATTTCGGCGTCCGGCGCACGCTTCCGCATGTCGCGGGCATCAATGTGGGCTTCCCGGTCATGTTGCTGCTGACCGGGTTCGGCCTCGGGCAGATCTTCCACCGCTACCCCGCGATCTACATCGTGATGAAGGTTGCGGGAATTCTCTACATGCTCTGGCTCGCATCAAGGATCGCGACCTCCGGGCCGGTGAAGGAAGGGCAGGATGCGGCGGGCAAGCCGATGAGCTTCTGGCAGGCGGCGGCTTTCCAGTGGGTCAACCCCAAGGCCTGGGCGATGGTGATGGGCGCGATCGCGGCCTATACCGTGCCGGAGAATTATATCGGCTCGTTGCTGATCATCACCGCGGTCTATGCGCTGGTGGGAACGCCGGGCTCGCTGGTCTGGGCGATGTTCGGCGCGGCGCTGCGCAATTGGCTGCGTGATCCGGTGAAGGTGCGCTGGTTCAACCTCGCCATGGCGGCCTTGCTTTTGCTCTCGCTCTACCCGGCCGTGATGGACCTGATCACCCATTGAATCCGTTTGACGACCGGGCATGCATGGCTTAGCAAGGCGCCGAACCGTAACGTTCGTTACGATGCGATCGAGCCTGGAATGACCGCCACCGCCGCGCTTTCCCCGGATGAGCCGAGCCCGCGCCAGATCGAGGTGCTGGAGGCGACCTTGCGTCAGATGATGACGGAAGGCCAGGCGGTGACGATGAACTCCGTCGCCAGGGCCGCCAGCTGCTCCAAGGAGACGCTCTACAAGTGGTTCGGCGACCGCGACGGATTGCTGACCGCCACCGTGAAATGGAAGGCCTCGCGCGTCCATGTCGGCGCTGTCGAGCCGGGGCGGCTCGATCGTGCGGCACTTGTCGCGCGGCTTGAGGAATTCGCGCGAAACTGGCTTACAGTGATTTCCTCCGAAACCTCCATCGCGCTCAATCGCATCGCGATCGGCGAGGCCGGCGCGAGGAAGGGCCATCTCGGCGCGATCGTGCTGGAAAATGGCCGCTTCGCGCTCGGCAAGCGCCTGAAGCCGGTGCTGGAAGCGGGGCGGGATGCGGGCCTGCTCGCCTTCGATGACAGCGAGGAGGCCTTCCGCACCTTTTTCGGCCTGATGGCGCGTGACGTGCAGATCCGCCTGCTGCTGGGCGACTCCCTGGAGCTTCCGCCCGCGATCATCCATTCCGAGGCGGCCCGCGCCGCCCGCCAGTTTCTCGCCCTCCATGGGGCGGAAAGCCAGACATGAACGCTCAACCAAGGAAGGACCTTTAACATGCGCGTTTATTACGATCGCGATGCCGATCTCAACCTGATCAAGTCGAAGAAGGTGGTCATCGTGGGCTATGGCTCGCAGGGCCGTGCCCATGCGTTGAACCTGAAGGATTCCGGCGCGAAGGAAATCCGCGTCGCCCTGAAGCCGGGCTCGCCGACCGCCGCCAAGGTGGAAGCCGATGGCCTCAAGGTGATGTCGGTCGCCGATGCCGCCAACTGGGCGGACCTGATGATGATGGCCACCCCGGACGAACTCCAGGCCGACATCTACAGATCGGACATCGCCCCGAACATCCGCGACGGCGCGGCCATTGCCTTCGCCCATGGCCTCAACGTGCATTTCGGCCTGATCGAGCCGAAGAAGACGGTCGACGTCGTGATGATCGCGCCGAAGGGCCCGGGCCATACCGTGCGCGGCGAATACCAGAAGGGCGGCGGCGTGCCCTGCCTCGTGGCCGTGCACCAGGATGCCTCGGGCAACGCGCTCGATCTCGCGCTCTCCTATGCCTGCGGTGTGGGCGGCGGCCGTTCAGGCATCATCGAGACCAACTTCAAGGAAGAGTGCGAAACCGATCTCTTCGGCGAGCAGGTCGTGCTCTGCGGCGGTCTCGTGGAACTCATCCGCGCGGGTTTCGAAGTGCTCGTGGAAGCCGGCTATGCGCCGGAAATGGCCTATTTCGAGTGCCTGCACGAGGTGAAGCTCATCGTCGACCTCATCTATGAGGGCGGCATCGCCAACATGAACTACTCGATCTCGAACACGGCCGAGTGGGGCGAGTATGTCTCGGGCCCGCGCATCATCACGGCCGAGACCAAGGAAGAGATGAAGCGCGTGCTGAAGGACATCCAGACCGGCAAGTTCACCTCGGAATGGATGCAGGAATACCGTTCGGGCATGGCGCGCTTCAAGGGCATCCGCCGCATGAACGACAGCCACCAGATCGAGCAGGTCGGCGAGAAGCTGCGCGGCATGATGCCGTGGATCTCCAAGAACAAGCTCGTCGACAAGGCGCGCAACTGAGGCGATCGAGAACCGGGAAGCGAGGCGGCAAGGCTCTCGTTTCGCGGGTGAAAAGATTCGAAGGCGCGGGAATTTCCCCGCGCCCTTTTCATGCCGGCAACATAGTGGTTTTCCACCCTTGCGCGCTTTCGCCGTGCCGCTACCTTCTCCCTACCAAAAAGAATGAGGGAGAAACGCCTATGAAGACCCCCTTCACCCGTCGTGCCGTCATGGCCGGCATCGCCGCTCTTGGCCTCGGCAGCATGGCGAGCCCGGCCCTGGCGCAAGGTTTCCCCAACAAGCCGATTACGATGGTCGTCCCTTTCGCGGCGGGCGGCGGCACGGATATCGCCGCGCGTATCATCGCACCCAAAATGTCCGAGTTGCTCGGGCAGAATGTGGTCATCGAGAATGTCGCTGGAGCCGGTGGCAACATCGGCGCGAGCCGTGTCGCGAAGGCGCCAGCCGATGGCTACACGCTGCTGATGGGCACCATCTCGACGCACGCCATCAATCCGGCCGTGTTCAAGGCGATGCCGCATGACGTGGTGAAGGACTTTGCCCCGATTTCGCTGCTCGTGCTGGTTCCGAGCGTGCTGACCGTTTCGAACGATTTCCCGGCAAGCAACGTGAAGGAACTGATTGACCGTCTCAAGGCCGAGCCGGACAAGCATTCCTACGCCTCCTCCGGCGTGGCGACACCGCAGCATCTCGGTGGCGAATTGTTCAAGACCATGACCGGCACGAAGATGCAGCACATTCCCTATCGCGGCGGCGGGCCGGCCCTGCAGGATGTGGTCTCCGGCAAGGTCGCGATGATCTTCGACAACCTGCCGTCTTCCGCCGAGCAGATCCGGGCCGGCAAGGCGCGTGGCTTCGCGGTGACCACCAAGACACGCTCCCCCGCCTTTCCTGACATGCCGACGATGGAGGAAGCGGGCCTGCCAGGCTATGAGATCTATTCGTGGAATGCGCTGTTCGCCCCGGCGGGCACGCCCAAGGATATCGTGGCCAAGCTCAATGATGCGGCGAACCAGGCCATCAAGGATCCCGTTATCGCGAAACGCCTGTCGGACCTCTCCAACGTGATCGTGGGAACCACGCCCGAGCAGCTTGGTGAGCATGTGAAGGCCGAGCTTGCGAAATGGGGCCCGATCGCCAAGGCCGCCGGCGCCTCCGTGGAATAAAAGCGGCCTGAAACCGGGCTTGCGCAAATCCGGTCGCCCCGTGACGATGGGGCGGTCAGGAATCCCTTTGATCATGAATCGCATTCGAATCGCGACCTTCAACACCGAGAACCTTTTCACCCGGCCGGAATTCCTGAATTTCGGCGGGCGCCCCTCGGATCGTCGCATCGGCATGGTCGAATTCAGGGATGCCGAGGAACTGCGTCAGGCGCGGCGCATCTCCGAGGCCACGCTCTCCCGCATCGAGCGCCAGCTCACCGCGCAGGTGATCCTCGATGCGGATGCCGATTTCGTCGCCTTGCAGGAGGTGGATGATCGGGCGGCGCTCGAACTCTTCCGCGACGATTTCCTGCACACGCATCTCTCGCCGCGCCTCGCGCGGGCGCTGAGGCCGAAACTGCCGGCGCTGCATGCCGAGGCGGCTCGCCTGCATGGCGAGGAGCCCGACAACCCCGAGCAGGCCCGCGTCAGGGCGGCATGGCTGGAAGAGGCGCTGGATCGCGAGCGTCGCGCCATCGGCCGGCACCTCTACTACGATGATTTCGACGTGATCGAGGGAAATGACCGGCGGGGCATCGATCTCGGTTTTCTCTCGCGGCTCAGGCCAGGAAAAGTCACCCATTACGCGGCCTTCACTTACGATGATTTCGGCCTGTGGAGCGCGGAGCTTGCGCGCATCGCCGAGCAGGACTGGCGCAATTATGGCTCTGTGGGCGACAAGCCCGATGGCTCCATGCGCGTGTTCCGCCGCGATGTCGTGGCGGTGGATCTGGATGTGGGCGGCAAGCCACTCACGATCTTCAACTGCCATTTCAAATCGAACACCAACGGCCCGCGTGACAAGGGCAGGACCATCCGCGAGGCTGAGGTGAAGGCGCTGGCCGAGATCGTGCGGCGGCGCTTCCCGGACCCGGCGAGGGGCAACTGGGTGCTCTGCGGCGATTTCAACGATTACACCGAGGTCGACGGCTCGCCCGAGATGTACAGCCTCAGGACCGGCCAGCGGCAGCTCTCCACGCTGGGGCCATTGGTCGATCCCGCGCCGGGCGGTCTTGGGGCGTTCGATTCCGTCCTGTGGATCGAGGACCCATGCGACCGCTGGACAACCTATTATCCGGCGGAAGACCTGCATACCTCGCTTGACCATATCTTCCTCTCGCCGGCGCTTGCCGCCGCGAATGCGAAGCGACCGGCGGCCGAGCGTGCGCCGGCGATTCTGCGCCGCGGCATGAGCTGGTCCATTCCACGCGGGCCCGAGCGCTATCCCGGCGTGGGCATCAATGATCCGAAGGCCTCCGATCACGCTCTCATCGCCATCACGCTGCAACTTCCGTGAAAAGCCGGCTCAGCTTCGCGCCTTGCTGATGCATCCATCACATTTCGGAACTGGACAGGCCGGGCCGGTGCCGTCGAGATTGCTGGCATGGCGATCCTTTCCATTCAAAGTCATGTGGCCTACGGGCATGTCGGCAATACCTCGGCAGTCTTCCCGATGCAGCGTCTGGGCGTCGAGGTCTGGCCCATTCACACCGTGCAGTTCTCCAACCATACGGGTTATGGCGCCTGGCGGGGGCAGGTCTTCGATGCCGGGCTCATCGCCGATTGCGTGGCCGGCATTGCCGAACGCGGCGTGCTCGGCCAATGCGAGGCGGTGCTTTCGGGTTACATGGGCTCGCATGATACGGGCTCGGCCATTCTCGATGCCGTGGCGCGGGTGCGCGAGGCCAACCCCCGGGCCATCTATGCCTGCGATCCGGTCATCGGCGATGTGGGCCGAGGCATCTTCGTGCGGCCGGGCATCCCGGAATTCATGCGGGATCGTGCCGTGCCCGCGGCCGATCTCATCACGCCGAACCAGTTCGAACTGGCCTGGCTCGCGGGCCGCGAGATCGCCACGCTCGCCGACCTGCGCGCGGCCCTGGCCACCCTGCACGCCATGGGCCCGAAGACCGTGATGGTCACATCCCTGATGCTGGACGATACGGCGGCGGATGCCGTGGATCTCGCCGTCTCGCATCCCGGCGGATTGCACCGGATGCGCACGCCGAAGCTCGATTGCGCCGTGAATGGCGCAGGCGATTGCATCGCGGCGCTCTTCCTCGTGCATTGCCTGCACATGGAGGACCCTGCCGCCGCGATGCAGCGCGCGGGATCGTCTGTCCACGGGCTCCTCACGCGGACGGTGGCGGCGGGTTCGCGGGAAATCCTCACGGTGGCGGCGCAGGAGGAGTTCGTGGAGCCTTCGCGACTGTTTGAACTGGAAAGCGTGGCTTGAGCGATGAAAGGGCCGGCGAAACGGCCCTTTTTCGTTTTTTAGCCGCCGGAAGCGATCAAAAGCGCACACCCGATCGCGCAGGCGATCAAAAGCGCACACCCGATCGCGAAGGCGATCAAAAGCGTACTTTGTTCTTGATGGCTTCTTCGGCGTTCTTCGGCACGACGTTGCGGGCCACGAAATCGTTCCAATCCTTGAAGCGGCCGCCCTTGTTGCGGGCCTCGATGATCGCCTTGGCGCGGGCCGAGCCAATCTGCTCGAGCTTGTCGAGTTCGGCTTCGGTGGCCGTATTGAGGTTCACGAGCTGCGTCTGGGCGGCGGCAGGTCGCTGGGCCGGGGCGGGAGCCGTGGCGGCAGGGGCCGGAGCGGCAGGGGCGGCGGGCGTTGCCGGTCGCTGCTGTGGCTGGGTGGTGGTCTGCGGGGCGTTCTGCGCGAAGGCGCTCGTGGCCAGAAGCAGGGCCGTGGTGCCGGCGAGGGCAGATTTGATGATCATGTTCGAACACTCCTTTGAGTGCGGTTCCTCTGCAAAGACAAAGCGCCCGACCCCCAAGGAAAGAGGTCGAAGGGCCGTGAGGCAAGAGCGAACGACGTTCATTCCCGCCACCACGATTCAAAAGCTAGAACGCCTTGCCTGAATTGTCGCGCAACAGCGCGTTGGCCTCGCATTCATCTTGTGGGTTGCGTGGAAAGGCGTGCCCCGTCACAAAGGTTGCAACAGGGACCAGCACCATGCCGCGCCGTTTTCACACGCTCGATGTCTTCACGGACAGGCGCCACGAGGGCAACCCCCTCGCCGTCATTCTTGATTCCGATGGCCTGACCGATGACGAGATGCAGGCCATCGCGCGGGAATTCAATCTGCCCGAGACGGTTTTCGTCTTCCCGCCGGAGGATCAACTGAACGCGGCGCGCATCCGCATCTTCACGCCGGGCAATGAGCTGCCTTTCGCCGGCCACCCCACGGTGGGAACGGCCGTGCTGCTGGCCGAGTTGCGCGCGGGCGAGATGCTCGGCGGCGCAGGTGTGACGATCGTGCTCGAGGAGAAGATCGGACCCGTTCGGGTCGAGGTTTCGCGCCGGCCGGGCCGCGCGAGCCGTGCGGTTTTTTCGCTGCCTCAGCTGCCGAAGCTTGTGCCGCATAATTTCGATTCTCTCGTGGTCGCGGCCGCGATCGGGCTTGATCCGGCCGAGATCGGCTTCGGCGCGCATGGCATCGCGGCCTGGAGCGCTGGCGTGCCCTTCGTGATGGTGCCGGTGCGTTCGCTGGAAGCCATTGGCCGCGCGGGCATTGCCGATGCGCGCGCCTGGGCGCAGGCTTTCGGCGTGACCGGCAAAAGCGCCGCCTATCTCTACACGCGCGAGACCGTGCATGCCGATCACCATGTGCATGCACGCATGTTCGCGCCGAAAATGGGTATTCCGGAAGACCCGGCGACGGGCGCGGCGGTCGCAGCCTTCGCGGGCGTCGCCGCGACCTGCGAATTGCCGGAGGATGGCGTGCATCAGCTTGTCATCGAGCAGGGTTTCGAGATGGGCCGCCCCAGCCTCATCGCGCTGGACCTCGACATCCAGCATGGCGCGCTGGTGGCCGCAGCGATCGGGGGCAGCGCGGTTCGCATGAGTGAAGGCGTGTTGCTGTGAGCGGCTTCGAAATTTTCGGGACCGACGAGATCGACGCCGTCCTCGAACCCTATGACTGGCCCTTTCCGCGCGATCATGCGGCGGAAATCGCCGGGATCTGGGCGCGGGAAACGGCGGCCAGGCCAGCGCTCTTCAACGGGCAGGTTCTCCTCCAGCATCGCGGCTGGCGGGAGGGGCGGGTTTTTCGCGCAGGCTATGCGCCGTCGGATTATCGCTCGTTCCTGGGCTGGATGCGCCTTGGCAATCCGCCGCCGCTGGTGCGCAACGGCTTCGCCATGGCCGCGCTGCAGGCACGCGATGGCGCCTTTCTGCTGGGCGAGATGGGTCCGCATACCGCCAATGCCGGGAAAATCTATTTCGCGGCTGGCACGCCCGATCTCGATGACGTGGTCGACGGGCGGGTGGATCTGGCAGGTTCCGTTCTGCGCGAACTGGGCGAGGAAACCGGGCTACTGCCCGCTGATGTCACGGTCGAGCCCCGCTGGACGAGTGTGATGGGAACTTCCCGCATCGCCTTCATGCGGCCGGTGCGCATTGATTTTCCGGCCGAGGATGCACGCGCGCTGATGCTCGAGCGCATGAAGACGCTCGAGGAGGAGGAACTTTCGGATATCCATATCGTGCGCGGGGAGGCCGATCTGGATGAAGGGCGGATGCCACCCTTCCAGATCGCCTTTCTGCGCCATGCTTTTGGAGTTTAGAGCATTTTCAAGCGAAGTGGTTTCCGGTTCGCGCCAAGAAAATGCGATCAGGAAAAGAGAGAAGCATTTTCAAGCGAAGCATGCCCCTGCGAAGGCGGGGGTGGTTTCCGGTTCGCGCCAAGAAAATGCGAAAAAAGAAAGAGGCAAGCATTTTCAAGCGAAGCATGCCCCTGCGAAGGCGGAGGTGGTTTCCGGTTCGCGCCAAGAAAATGCGAAAAAAGAAAGAAATAGAGCATCCGATCTCATTCGGTCAGATCGCAAAAATGCTCTAGCCGCCGGGATAGCCAAACCGCGCGCGCGTCGCCCGGACATGTGCGGAGGCGCCGCCGGCATTGCCGGAAGCGCACATCGTATCGGCCTTCTGCATCTCACCCTCGATCTGCTCGAAGACGGTCTTCGTGGTGTGGCCGGTCTCGATGTCGTTCTTCATGATCGCGCGGAAGCGGGCGATATCGGCCGCGCAGCCCGTGCCTTCCGGCAGGCGGAAGCCCGCCGGCGTGATGGAAACGCCGCGCGGCTCCTGCGCCACGGGCTTCGGCGCCTCGGTGCTCTGGCAAGCGCCGAGCGCGAGAAGGGCCATCAGGGACACAGCGCGGAGCATCACGCAAACCTCGTTCGAATCAGGACATGGACGGGCCGCGATGCTAGAGGCGCTCGCGGCAAAATGCATCCGTCAGCTCACTTCCGGCGGGCATTTGCGCCAGATCCTCGCTTCACCTTCGCCGATTTTCACCGCGATGCTCTGGTCCATGCGGCGAAAGCGCATCTCCACGCGCTGGCCGGCCTCGGGCTCGCCGGCAGGCATCGCGAAGAGATAGGTGTAGCGGAGATATTCGCCCGCAATCTTCAGCCCCGCCGTGCCCCAAAGCCCGAGCGAGCCTTCGATGATGATGCGTCGCCCATCCTCCGAGCACCATTTGCCGTCGATGGAATCCGCGACGGCGGGTGTCGCCAGCAGAAGCGCCGCAAGGCTCGGAGCGAGGCGCAGGTTGGGCATTGTCCATCTCCTGGAATTCCGGGGCGAGAGGCCAGTCAACTCCAGAGCAGGCCGGGCCGCAAGGGGCGACAAACTCAGCCGCTTGCCAGGCCCGGAAAGCTGGGTTACGATTTTTTGCATTGAAACGGGATTGAAGGCCTTTGACGAAACCCGCTGCCCGCGCTCTGGAAATTCGTCAGGCTGCCCGCCTTGATGCGGTGGCCTTTTCCGGCTTTCTGCTTCTCCTCTCGCTTATCCTCCTTATCAGCCCCTGAGGGCCGTCCGGGCTTTGCCTGGGTCCTCAGGGGTGGCGCGCAATAAAATTTCCCGCTACAGAGCCCGTGTCCCGTCGATTCCGAAAGAGAACATCCGGCGCGGGTGCGATGAGAGGATTCTTCCAATGTCCCAAGGTTCCGGCTCCAAGGACCGCGTCCTGATTTTCGACACCACCCTGCGCGACGGCGAGCAATGCCCCGGCGCCACCATGACCTTCGAGGAAAAGCTGGAAATCGCCGATTTCCTCGATGCGATGGGCGTGGATATCATCGAGGCCGGCTTTCCGATCGCCTCCGAAGGCGATTTCGAAGCCGTCGCCGCCATTTCCAGGCGCGTGAAGAACGCGTCCGTGGCAGGTCTTTCCCGCGCTGGCGCCAAGGATATCGACCGGGCGGGCGAGGCGGTGCGGCACGCGGTGAAGCCGCGCATCCATACCTTCATCTCCACCTCGCCGGTGCACATGAAATACAAGCTGCAGAAGGAACCTGATGCGGTTCTGCAGCTGATCATCGACAGCGTTTCGCGCGCCCGCAACCTCGTGCCGGATGTGGAATGGTCGGCCGAGGATGGCACCCGCACCGAGCATGATTTCCTCTGCCGCTGCGTGGAAGCGGCCATCAGGGCCGGCGCGACGACGATCAACGTCCCGGATACGGTCGGTTACACGACGCCGGACGAGTATCGTGCCTTGTTCGAGATGTTGCGCAGTCGCGTGCCGAACGCGGACAAGGCGATTTTCTCGGTCCATTGCCACAACGATCTCGGCATGGCGGTCGCGAATTCCATCGCCGGCGTGATGGGTGGCGCGCGGCAGATCGAATGCACCATCAACGGCATCGGCGAGCGCGCGGGCAATGCGGCGCTGGAAGAGATCGTGATGGCGCTGAAGACGCGCGGCGATGTCTTCCCTTTCGAAACGGGCATCGAAAGCACCATGCTGAACCGCGCTTCCAAGCTCGTCTCGGCCGCCACTTCCTTCCCGGTGCAATATAACAAGGCCATCGTGGGCCGAAACGCCTTCGCGCATGAGAGCGGCATCCACCAGGATGGCATGCTGAAGAACACCCAGACCTACGAGATCATGACGCCGGAATCGGTCGGCGTCTCGAAGACCTCTCTCGTGATGGGCAAGCATTCGGGTCGCAACGCCTTCCGGGACAAGCTCAAGGGCCTCGGCTACGAAGTGTCCGACAACCAGCTGGAAGATGCCTTCGTGCGCTTCAAGGCGCTGGCTGACCGCAAGAAGCACATCTACGACGAGGATATCGAGGCGCTGATCGACGAGAATCTCGCGACTGCCGAGGATCGCGTGAAGGTCGTGGCGCTGACGGTCATCGCCGGCACGATGGGGCCGCAATCCGCGACGCTGACGCTGGACATCGAAGGGCAGCACCGCACGGTGCAGGCCACCGGCAATGGCCCGGTGGATGCGACCTTCAACGCGATCCATCAGCTGATCCCGCATGAGGCAAAGCTGGAGCTTTATCAGGTCCATGCCGTCACCGAGGGCACGGATGCGCAGGCGGAAGTCTCCGTCCGGCTCGCGGGCGGCGACGGGCGGCTTGTGACGGGGCGTGCGGCTGATCCCGATACGCTCGTCTCCTCCGCCAAGGCCTATATCGTGGCGCTGAACAAGCTGACCCATGCGAGGGGCGCCGCGCGCGGCGCGGTTCGCGTGCATTCCACGCATTGAGGCCGGCCCATGCGGATCGGGGTGGATCTCGGCGGCACCAAGATTGAAGTCGTCGTGATCGACGATGCGGGCACGGAACTTCTCCGCCACCGCATCCCTACGCCGCGCGGAACCTATGAGGGCATTCTCGATGGGCTGGTCGGCATCGTGCGCGAGGCGGAGAGCCGCCTCGCGAGCCTCGGCCATGCCGGTCCGCACACGGTCGGCGCAGGGATTCCCGGTGCCATCTCGCCGCGCACGGGGTTGGCGATGAACGCCAACTCCACCGAGATCAATGGCAGGCCGCTGAAGCAGGATCTCGAGACCGCGCTTCAGCGCGAGATCCGGCTCGCCAACGACGCCAATTGCCTCGCGGTCTCGGAAGCCGTGGATGGCGCGGCCGCAGGCGCGAAAGTGGTGTTTGCCGCCATTCTCGGCACGGGGTGCGGGGCAGGCGTCGCCCTCGACGGCGCGGCCTGGGAAGGCCCGCATCGCATCGGCGGTGAATGGGGCCACAACCCGCTGCCATGGCCTTCGCCGGAAGAACTCGCCATGGCCGAGACCTGCTGGTGCGGCAAGCCGGGCTGCCTCGAAACCTGGATTTCCGGCACCGGATTCCAGAACGATTTCCACCGCTGGACGGGCCGCTCGCTGAAGGGGCGCGAGATCATCGCCGCGATGGAAGCGGGTGACACGGAGGCCGCGGCGAGCTTCGATCGCTACGTCTCGCGCCTTGGTCGGGCGCTGGCGGCCATGGCGAATATCCTTGATCCTGAGGTGATCGTGCTGGGTGGTGGCATGAGCCGCATCCCGCAGATCTATGAGCGCCTGCCGGCCGAGATCGGACGCTGGGTGTTCTCCGATCACTTCCGCACGCCCATTCGCCCGGCCCTGCATGGCGACAGCTCCGGCGTTCGTGGCGCCGCCTGGTTGTGGGGGCGTTGATCCTTGACAAATCCGAAAGCGGCTGCGAAATCTTGGAATGCCCGGGGGGGCATCTGAGGATTTCGGGAAGGGTATTCGTAATCATGGTTCGTTTTCTGCCGCCGGTTGCGGCCATTTTTCTTGCTTTCACTCTGGCCGGTTGCGCCACCGTCACGCGCGGCACCACCAATGACGTCGAGTTCGTCTCCGAGCCGCCTGGCGCGGTGGCCACGACGTCGCTCGGCAGCTCCTGCACCACCCCCTGCAGCCTGCGATTCAGCCGCAAGGAAGAATTCAGCGTGGTCTTCAGGCTCGCCGGCCATGCGGACGAGACCGTCGAGGTGAAGTCGAGGCTTGGCGGTGCCGGGGCAGCCGGTCTTGCCGGCAACGTGATCCTCGGCGGCGTGGTGGGCATCGTGGCAGACGCGGCCTCCGGCGCCACCTTGGAGCATGCGCCGAACCCCGTGAAGGTGATTTTGCGCAAGCTTGAACGCGAGCGCGCTGCGCCCCGTCCGTCTTCCCCGCGCCGGCCAGCCCGACCGCCGGCCCCGCAGGCGGAACTTTCCGGCCCGACCGCCAAACAGGGCTGATTTCCGGCTGGACAATCCGTCGCAAATGCCCTAGCAACCCGGCTTCCGGGAAGCCATGCGCCTCCTTGATGGGTGTGTAGCTCAGTTGGTAGAGCAGCTGACTCTTAATCAGCGGGTCCAAGGTTCGAATCCTTGCACACCCACCATTTTTCTTCATATTCGCAAGCGTTTACGCGGCAGCTTTTTTGTTGCCCGTCTTTCTCCAGGCCGTAGCGTCGTTACGAATTAGCCAGATGCGGACGGAAGCGAGCTTGATGGCGGCGAGGAAGTTCCCGGCGGTTTTCTCGAAGCGCGTGGCGATCCGACGGAAGTGCTTGATCCCCGGATCAAGTCCGAGGGCAAACCTTGGTGGTGAGGCCGCCTCGGGAACGGCCCGGAGATCGCTGTCGTAAGCGTTTGTGATCGCGTCCATAAGCCGATCCCGGACGCCGGCCTTCCGCCATCGGTTGATCCCGAAGGGATTGTGCGAGGCACAGTTGTAGACCGTCGTCGTCGGCCCATGGCGGGCCGGCATTTCCGCCCATGGCGGGCCGGCATTTCCGCCCATGGCGCGCCAGAGCGCAGTCACCAGAAGATGCTGTTTAGCACCTCCCGGTCATCGCCCGCTCGCGCAATTCGGGGAAGAACTTGTTCGTCGTCTTGCTCATGGTGGCTCATCCTTCTCAGGAGTTGAGCCCTCCGGCAAACCGGGGGCGGTTCAATACGACGGGTCGAAGACCGAGAAATCTCGTCTTCCCGTCGATCAAAAGCGTGCTTCACGACGTTGCCGGCGAAATGCTGGTGTTAAAATCGGCGAGGGGCGAGTTGATAGAACCGTCCAGCTTCTGGTGCAGACCAACTCGCACGCCGTTTTCGCCGGCACCGGCGATCTTCTGGTCACGGGGCCGACAGAGACCCATGTGAATGACCTGCGCGTGCTGCTGATCGATCCAATGTGACTGCGTTTACGCCAAAAGAGCATGCCTTGATTTGCATGAATGCCATAGCCTGACAATGGCGCCCTCTTGATTGCTCTGCTAACCAACCCGCTCAACCCGGCCGGGAACCGGGATGGATGGGGCAAGGAGAGCCGCATGCGAACTCAGGTGGCGATCATCGGCTCAGGCCCGGCGGGCCTCCTTGTCGGGGCAATGCTGACGCAGGCCGGCATCGACAACATCATTCTCGAACGCAAGTCCCGGGATTATGTTCTGGGCCGTATCCGCGCCGGCGTGCTCGAGGAGGCGACCACCGCTCTCCTGCATCGGCTTGGCGCCGGTGCGCGCCTTGCCCGCGAAGGCCTGAAGCATGATGGCTTCGAACTCGCCTTCCAGGGCGAACCGTTGCGGATCGACCTCGCGCATCTGACGGGCGGACGCACCGTGACGGTCTATGGCCAGACCGAGGTGACGCGCGACCTGATGGATCACCGCCTCATGGCCGGGGCGACAACCATCTACGATGCCGAGAGTGTCGTGCCGCATGAGTTCGACAGTGCCAAGCCCTTCATCACCTTCGAGAAGGATGGTGTCGCGCAGCGTCTCGATTGCGAGTTCATCGCGGGCTGCGACGGCTTTCATGGTGTCTCCCGCGCGAGCGTGCCGCGTGCCGCGTTGCGCAGTTTCGAGCGGGCCTACCCCTTCGGATGGCTGGGCGTGCTCGCCGAGGTGCCGCCTTGCGCGCCGGAGCTGATCTATGCCGCGCATGAGCGCGGTTTCGCGCTCTGTTCCATGCGCTCGCCCACGCGCAGCCGGTACTACATCCAGTGCCCGTTGGAGACCGACCCCGCGCAATGGAGCGACGACGCCTTCTGGGACGAACTTCGCCGGCGCATCGGCGAGGAAGCGGCAAGCCGCGTCGTCCCCGGCCCGTCGATCGAGAAATCCGTGGCGCCGCTGCGCAGTTTCGTGGTCGAGCCCTTGCGCTTCGGGCGCTTGTTCCTCGCGGGCGATGCCGCGCATATCGTGCCGCCGACGGGCGCCAAGGGCCTGAACCTCGCCGCGCGCGATGCTTGCGAGCTCGCGAGCGCCTTCATCGAATTCTTCCGCGAGAAATCATCCGCCGGCATCGATCATTACTCGAAGCGCGCGCTTGCACGGATCTGGCGCGTCGAACGCTTCTCCTGGGCGATGACGACGATGCTGCATCGCTTCCCGCAATTCTCGCCGTTCGAGGAGCGGATGCAGGAGGCGGAATTCCGCCAGCTTCAGGCGAGTGAAAGCGCGCGCCGCTTGATGGCGGAGAATTACGTCGGCGCACCGCTGCCGGCTTGAATGCTGCGATGTGATGCCCGAACCGGCTCCGGGCATCGACGACCCTGCACGGAGAAGGAACACCCCGATCGCCCGGCCATGACGGGAGAGGCTATTTCTTCAACAGCCAGGCATGGGCGGGATCGTTATGGAAGCGCCAGAGGCGCTTCGGCCCGGCCATCACGTTGAGATAATAGAGATCATAGCCATGCGCCGCGCCGACCGGGTGATAACCTTCCGGCACCAGCACGACGTCGCCATCCTGCACGGTGATGGTCTCGTCGAGCGAGCGGTCATCCGTGTAGACCCGCTGGATGGCATAGCCCTGAGGCGGGCGGATGCGGTGGTAATAGGTCTCTTCCAGCAGGCTCTCGGCCGGAAGATTGTCGCGGTCATGCTTGTGGGGCGGATAGCTCGACCAATGCCCGCCGGGGGTGATCACCTCCACCACGAGCAGGCTTTCGGCATGGGGCGAGGTATCCGGCAGGATGTTGCGCACATGGCGCGTATTCGTGCCGGTTCCGCGCGTTTCCTGCCCCACTTCGGAAGGTGGAATGAGCCTGGCGGGCAGGCTCCCGAAGGCGGGCGCGGTGCAGATCGCGATCTCGCAATCGGTTCGCGCCTCGGCCCGCCAGCCCGAATTCGCCGGGACATAGAGGGAGGCCGGCAATCCATCGAACGGGCTTTCGCGACCGCCCTGATCGCCGAAATCCTGGCCGCTCGCCGCGAGATGCGCCATACCCGAGACCATGACGATACAGGCCTCCCGCCGCGCGGTTCCGGCCTCGATCACATCCCCCGCCGCGAGCCGGTAGAGCGTGAAGCCGACATAGGTCCAGCCCGCATTTTCGGGCGTGATGTTGTGGATGGGATTCCTGGTAGCGGGCCGCCGCAGCAGATGCGAGTTCATGCGAGACCAGCCTCCTTCAATGCCCATTGCAGATGCGCGACGCCCTTCCTGGCATAGGTGAGCGGATGCGCCTTCTTCGGGTCCTGCTCGGCCTCGACGATCACCCAGCCGGAATAGCCCGCGAGCGCCTTGAAGACGCTGACATAATCCACCGCGCCATCGCCCGGCACGGTGTAGGTGCCGAGTTCCGGGCCTGTGCCGAGGATGGAATCGAGGAAGGACCAGTCGCCCGCTTTCGATTTGGCGATGATCGCCGGGCGCACATCCTTGCAATGCACATGGGTGATGCGCGAGCGATAGGTTGCCGCGAGTTCGGCGGGGTCGGAGCCGCCCCAGGTCGCGTGACCGGTATCGAGCAGCAGGTTCACGGAAGGCCCGCAGGCATCCATGAAGCGCGCGATATCCTCGCGGCTCTCGATGATCGTGCCCATGTGGTGGTGGTAGCAGAGCGCGAGGCCCTCATCGGCGAGCATCGCGGCGAAATCGGTCATCCGCGCGGCATAGGGCTTCCATTCGCTGCTCGCGAGATGCGGACGCTGCGAAAGCGGCATCGCGCGGTTGCCATGGATGGCGTTCGAGGTCTCCGCGACAATGAACACGCTGGTGTCCATGGCCTTCAGCAATTCGCGATGGGCTTTCGCCAGGGCGAATTCCTCCTTCGCGTCGCGCCTCAGCAATTCCACCGAATGCCAGCCGCCGACGAGAGACATGCCGAAGGGCGCGAGAGCGGCCTTCAGCGCCTTCGCCTCGCGCGGGAACTTGTTGCCGAGTTCCATGCCCACGAATCCTGCCTCCCGCGCTTCCGCGAGGCAGGTTTCGAGCGGGGTTTCGCCACCGATTTCGAGCAGGTCGTCATTTGACCAGCCGATGGGGTTGGCACCGATGCGGATGGTCATGGGTCAATCTCCGAGCCGCCGGGCCTTTTTTGCTTCGAGATAGCGGGCAAGGGCTGCGCCCACTTCCTGGCGCGAGGAAACTTCCGGCACGGGCACATCCCACCAATGCCCCCCGGCATCGGTGGAGGCCATCGGGTCGGTGTCGATCACGATCGCCGTTGTGGTTCTTGCCCGGCGCGCCGTTTTCAGCGCCTTTTCGAGCGCCGCGATACCCGTGACCTTCACCGCCTTCGCGCCGAGCGAGGCCGCATGTTTCGCGAAATCGATGGCGGGAAGCCTCTCGTGGCGCGTGTGCCGCAGCAGGTTGTTGAAGCTCTCGCCGCCCGTCGCGCGCTGGAGGCGGTTGATGCAGCCATAGCCACGATTGTCGAGGATGACGATCGTCAGCTTCAGGCCCAGCTGAACCGAGGTCGCGATCTCCGAATTCATCATGAGGTAGGAGCCATCGCCCACCATCACGATCACCTCGCGTTCGGGCTCGGCCATCTTCACGCCGAGGCCGCCGGCGATCTCGTAGCCCATGCAGGAATAGCCGTATTCGAGATGGTATCCGCCAGCGGCACCCGCCTGCCAGAGCTTGTTGAGTTCGCCGGGAAGGCCGCCGGCGGCACAGACCAAGACATCGGTCTTCTTCGCCAGCCGCTGCACCGCGCCGATCACCTGGGCGTCGGACGGCAGGGGACTGTCGGTCGTCGCGGTGTAGGGCGCGGCCTTGGCGAGCCATTCGGCTTGCGCCTTTCCAGCTTTCGCGCTCCAGATCGCAGGCGCCTTGTAGCCGGCGAGCCCGCGCGCGAGCGCCGCGAGGCCGGCCTTCGCATCCGCCACGAGCGGCAGCGCGCCATGCTTGCCCGCATCGAAGGGCTGCACGTTGAGCCCGATGATCACCCGATCCGGGTTCGCGAAAAGCGTGCGCGAGCCGGTCGTGAAATCCTGCAGGCGCGTGCCGATGGCGAGGATGACATCCGCCTCGGACGCGAGCGCATTGGCAGCAGCCGTGCCAGTCACGCCGATCGCGCCGAGGTTCAGCGGCTCGTCGAAGGGCAGCGTCGATTTCCCGGCCTGCGTTTCCGCTGATGGAATGCCGAAGCGGCGGCAGAAGGCGAGCAATTCGCGCTCGGCCTCCGAATAGAGAACGCCGCCGCCGGCGATGACAAGCGGCTTCTTCGCGGCCTTCAGCGCGGCCAGTGCCTGCGCGAGTTCCCGATCATCCGGCTTCGCCCGGCGCGGCAGCCAGAGCCGGGGTGCGAAGAATTCCTCGGGGTAATCGGAAGCTTCGGCCTGCACATCCTGGCAGAAGGCGAGCGTGACCGGCCCACATTCCGCGGGATCGGTCAGAACCTGCATCGCGCGGGGCAGGGTGGTGAGCAATTGCTCGGGCCGCGTGATGCGGTCGAAGAAGCGTGAGACGGGCCGGAAGCAATCATTGGCGGAGACCGTGCCGTCGCCGAAATCCTCGACCTGCTGGAGAACGGGGTCGGGCCTCCGATTGGCGAAGACATCGCCGGGGATCAGCAGCACCGGCAGCCGGTTCACATGGGCCAGCGCCGCGGCCGTCACCATATTCGTCGCGCCAGGGCCGATGGAGGTGGTGCAGGCCATGAAGCGGCGGCGGCGCGATTGCTTCGCGAAGGCGATCGCGGCATGCGCCATTGCCTGCTCGTTATGGGCGCGAAAAGTGGGGAAGGTCTCGCGCAGGCCATGCAAGGCCTCGCCGAGGCCGGCGACATTGCCATGGCCGAAAATGGCCCAGCAACCGGCGAAAATCGGCAGAGGCTCGCCCTCGAACTCGGTGTTCTGCACGGAAAGATAGCGCACCAGCGCCTGCGCTGCCGTGAGGCGAAGGCTCGCCATGGAGTGCATTCTCCCTTGGAATCACCGGTTTCGGCTTGTTTTGCCGGCATCGTAAGGCTGGAAGCGCTGGCAATTCAACCGCGCTCTTTCGACCATTCGGGTTGCCGGCGCCGATCATGCAAATCAGCCCCACGATGCAAATCAGCCCCACAATGCAAGTCTGCCCCCCAATGCAGGACAGTTCCTTCCCGCCGCATGTCATCCTGCTTCTGCCGCTGCGGGCGATCTCCATCCTTCATTGCATCCGGGCCTCCATGGTTTCGGCCCCGGGGCCTTCATCGGTCGCCATGCGGCCCTCCACGGGCGAAGATCGGTTCCAGAACCTCCTTGAGGCGTGTTGAATCCCGGCTTGCCAGCCGAGCGCGGATTGGCCATCACTCAGGCGAAGCTGTTTTGGAGGCGTGCATGGCCATCATCGATCTCGACCTCGACACAATCCGTGAGGGGCTCGCGGATGGTTCGATCCTGCTGATCGATGTGCGCGAGCCGCATGAATTCGCCATGGGCCACATCCCGGGTTCCCTCTCGATGCCGCTCTCGACCTTCGATCCCGCAGCGATTCCCAAGGCCGAGGGGCGGCGGATCGTGTTTTCCTGCGCCGCGGGCGTGCGCTCGCGCCATGCGCTGATGATGGCTGAGGCGGCGGGGCTGCCGCTGGCGGAACATTATGCCGGCGGCTTCAAGGATTGGGTGATGGCTGGCGAGGAAATAGCCCAAGGGGACTGATCCGGACTTGAAGCGCCGCGTTCCATGCCTATGCTTGGAGGAGACGGGTATTCCCCCTCCTCAGGATCTTCCGCCATGAAATTCGGCATCGGACAGGCGCTCACGCGCGTCGAGGATCAGCGATTCATCACGGGCGCGGGGCATTATGCCACCGATGCCCGCGCGAAAGGCGAGGCGCGCGCCTTCGTGCTGCGTGCGCCCTTCGCGCATGCCACCTTCCGCATCAGGAACATCGAGGAAGCGCGCGCCATGCCGGGCGTGGTGCTCATCCTCACCGGCGCGGATATCGGCCATCTCGGCCCGCTTCCTTGCCAAGCTCCGCAGAAGAACCGCGACGGCGAGCGCATGGCCTTGCCGGAATATCCGGTTCTGCCGCGTGATACCGTGCGCCATGTGGGCGAGGCGGTGGCTTTCATCGTCGCTGAAAATCTCGACCTCGCGCGCGATGCAGCCGAGGCTCTCGACATTGAATGGAGAAGCCTGCCGGTTGCGGCCGACCTCGCCACCGCCCGCGCGCCCGGTGCGCCGCTGGTGCACCCGGAAGCGCCGGGGAACGTCGCCTTCGAGACCGTGCTCGGCGACATGGAAAAGACCGACGCGGTCTTCGCTCACGCGCATCGGGTGATCGGGCTCGATCTCGTGAATAACCGCATTGTCGCGAATTACATGGAGCCGCGCTCCGTGCTGGCCGAGGTGAAGGGTGACAGCTTCACGATCACCCTCGGCTCGCAGGGCAGCCATGGCCTGCGCGACACGCTCGCCAGGGCGATCTTCAGGATCGACCCCGCCAATGTCCGCGTCATCACGCCGGATGTCGGCGGTGGCTTCGGCACCAAGACCTTCATGTATCGCGAATACCCGCTCGCGGCGGAAGCCGCGCGGCGGCTTGGCCGCCCGGTGCGCTGGGTGTCGGACCGGTCCGAGCATTTCTTCGCCTGCGCGCATGGTCGCGACAATCTCACCCATGCCGAAATGGCGCTCGACGAGAAGGGCAAGTTCCTCGCCATTCGCGTGAAGCTCGATGCGAATATGGGGGCCTATCTCTCGCAATACGCGCCGTTCATCCCCTATGTCGGCTCGACCATGCTCACGGGCTGCTATGATATTCCCACGGGCTACACGCTGATCCGCGGCATCTACTCGCATTCCGTGCCGATCGACGCCTATCGTGGCGCAGGCCGCCCGGAGGCAGCTTATACCATTGAGCGCCTTGTGGATTTCATCGCCGACGAGATCGGCATGGATCGCATCGCCCTGCGCAGGCTGAACCTCGTGAAGCCGCGCCAGATGCCCTATCGCACGCCGACGGGCCGCGTCTATGACACCGGCGAATTCGCCGAGCACATGAAGGCCGCGATGGAAAAGGCCGACTGGAAAGGCTTCCCGGCCCGCCTGCGGGCGGCCAGGCGCAAGGGCCTCATCCGCGGTATTGGCCTCGGCGTCTATATCGAGGCTTGCGGCGGCGGCGGGGCCGAGCCCGGCCATGTGACACTTGAGAAGGATGGCACCGTCACCGTGCGCATCGGCACGCAATCGAACGGGCAGGGGCATGAGACGGCCTATGCGCAGCTGGTCGCCGAGCATCTCGATCTGCCGCTCAGCCAGATCCGTGTGAGGCAGGGCGACACGAAGGAAATCGCCTCCGGTTCGGGCACGGGCGGTTCGCGCTCCATCCCCGTGGGGGGGGCGGGCGTGGCGCTCGCGGCCGAGGGACTTGCGAAGACGCTGAAGAAACTCGCGGCCAACGCGCTCGAGGCGGGCGAGGGCGATCTCGAAATCGCGGATGGGGCGGTGCGGATCGCGGGCACCGACCGGCGCATCAGCTATGCGGAGATTGCTGCACTTCCTGCCGCGAAGAAGGCGATGCTGACCGAAACAGCCTCCTTCAAGCCGCCGGAGGCGACCTACCCCAACGGCACGCATGTGGCCGAGGTGGAAATCGACCCCGCGACGGGTGCAATCCGCATCGTGAATTATGTCGTTGTCGATGATTTCGGCGTGACGGTGAACCCCGTGCTGCTCGCGGGCCAGATCCATGGCGGTATCGCGCAGGGCATCGGGCAGGCGCTGGTCGAGAATTTCGTGATGGACGGTAAAGGCCAGATCCTCACCGCGAGCTTCCTCGATTACGCGATGCCCCGCGCGCATGACATGCCGGATTTCGATTTCGAGACGCGCAATATCCGCTCGACCACGAATATCCTGGGCGTGAAGGGCGCTGGCGAAGCGGGCACGATCGGCGCTGCCCCGGCCGTGATGAACGCGGTGGTGGATGCCCTGCGGCGGGAAAAAGGCCTTCGTCACATCGATATGCCGGCCACCCCGCGCCGGCTGTGGGAAGCGCTGCATCAGGGCAAATAATCGGCTGATCACAACGAATTGAGAAGCGCATGGAGTATTTTCGAGCGAAGCGGATGCCGGTTCGCGTGAAGAAAATGCGACCAAACAAAGAGACAAAGCATTTTCGAGCTGATCCGGTCAGATCGGAAAATACTCCGGATTTGGGGTTCCGCACTCAAGTTCCGCTCGACACCTGGCCTGGATGCGGGAACGGTGGCGTGAAGCGCCGCATGATCGAGAATCCGGCAGCGCTCCCGCCGGCACTTTCCATGTCCCAACTCTCTCGCTTCGGCCCCGCGACGGCATCGGCAGCTGGACGCCCGACCAGTTCATCATCGCGATGCACGGGGGTGTGGCGCCGGATGGCAGCCATTGTTGCCCGGCTTTCCCCTGCGCCTCGTTCCAGCGGAGGGGCGGCAAGGATCTCGCGGACCTCTTCGCCTATATCAAGTCGCTGGCCCCCGTGGAGGGCCGCGCGCCGGCGCACGAGATTGGCTTCCCCTTCAACATCCGCCGCAGCCTTGGTGGCTGGAAGCTTCTCCATCTCGATGGAAAGCTGCAGCAGGCAGTTGCCGGCAAGAGCCCGGAATGGAATCGCGGTGCTTACCTCGTCGAGGGCCCCGGCCATTGCGCCGAGTGCCATTCGCCTCGCAACCCGCTCGGCGGCATCGTCACGGCGAAGCGCTTCGGCGGTGGGTCGGATCCCGAGGGCAAGGGCACGGTTCCGAACATCACCCCGCACAAGGATGGCATCGGCGCCTGGACCAAGCAGGAGCACGCGCTGTTCCTGAAGACGGGCGAGACTCCGGGCTTCCTCACCGTGGGCGGCTCGATGGGCTCGGTCGTCAAGAATATGGCTGAACTGAGCGATGCCGATCGCCTCGCCATGGGCGAGTATCTCGCAAGCTTGCCGCCAGTGGCGGGGAAGCCGGTCGCCGCAAAGAAGTGAGCGAAAAGGCCTTTCGGGGCCTTATTCCATCACCGCGGCTTTCAGGATCACCACCATCGTGGCATGGCCCGCTTCGCCCTCGAGGCAGCGGATGATGTGCTGGCGGTCGCAGCGATAGCGCAGGGTTTCGCCCGCGCGGACGATTTCCTTCTGCCCGCCAATCTCGACCTCGAACGCACCCTGGAAGACCGAGAGATTTTCGACCGAGCCGCGCTGATGCGCATCGGAATCGAGCACGCCGCCCGGCTCGGCATGAACATCATACCATTGCAGCCACTCGACCGTTTTCAGCCAGCCGATGATGGCGAGGCGCACCTTGCCATCCTCCGAGAGCAGGATGGGCGTGTCGCCCTTCGAGATCTTCTCGATGACCGGCGCGTCATCGCTGTCGACGAGAAAGCGCTCGATGGAAATGTCGAGCGCCTGGCTCAGCCGCCAGATGGTGGCGAGTGTCGGGTTGGTCTCGTTGCGCTCGATCTGGCTGATGATGGATTTCGCGACGCCGGATTGCTCGGCGAGTTCGGATAGCGAGAGGTTGTAGTTCTTGCGAAGGCGCTGGATCGTCTTGCCAAGCTGGCCAGACAAGGCCGCCGCGCCTGTTTCGAAGTCCCTGGGCTTGTCCTTCTCGGCCATGCGGGGCCCACCTGCCTGCTGTTTGATGTATCGAACGGAAATTCTCTTCAGCGAACCTCTTTCTTGCCCCAGCGCAAGGCATGAGGCAAGCGTGGCGTATAGGGAAGTCCGTGCTGGCCGGGGGAGGCCGCGTCGGACCGTGAAGAGGTGTCGCGCAATGCTGGATCGGGGGAACAACGAGGAGGCGGAAACCTCCTTTTCGGAGGCATTCGATCCCGCCCTGGCGGATGGAGCCTTCCACGTGCTGGATCGCGGCGGCGTGCGCCATCTGCTTCCCGGGCTCAATGGCTTCCGTCTCATGGAAATCATGCGCGAATGCGGGGTGGAGATGCCGGAGAATTGCGGCGGCTCGGTCGCCTGCGGCACCTGCCATGTCTATGTCGATCCTGACTGGTTCGCCCGCCTCGTGCCGGCGCGAGAGGATGAGGAAGCGATGCTTGACCAGCTTCTGCACGCGAGGCCCAATTCACGCCTCTCCTGCCAGGTTCTCTGGGAGGCGGCTCTGGATGGCCTGCGCCTGACGCTCGCTCCGACCGAGGGCTGATCGTCAGATCGAACGGGGCGGCGAGGCCTCGGCCTGCCTCTTGCGGTCGATGCCGAGCTGGCGCTCGCGCAGGATGACATAGATTCCCGCGCCGCAGACGATGCAGGCGCCAAGGAGCACAAGCTGGTGCGGGAATTCCCCGAACAGGAAATAGCCCCAGGCCATCGCGAAGATCATGCCGGTATAATCAAAGGGCGCGACCGTAGAGGCCGGCGCGCGGCGATAGCTCTCGGTGAGGAAAATCTGCCCGAAGCCGCCCATCACGCCCACCAGGATCAGGAACAATGCCTGCTTGGCATCGGGGGTGCGCCATGCCCATTCCGGGTCGATGCCGCCGCCGACCACGGTCAGCATGCCGAAGGTGGTCGTCATCAGCGAGAAGTAGATCACGATCGCGGAAGTGCTCTCCGTGGCCGTCAGGCGGCGCACCTCGATCATCGCGAAGGCGGCACAGGCCGCGCCGAGGAAGCCGAACAGGGCTCCCAGGGCGAGCGTCGTATCCGGCTGGCGGCTGATCGCATCCGCCGAAAAATAGGGCCAGAGCATCACGATGACGCCGCAGAAGCCAACGAGCACGGCGGTCCAGCGGTAGAGGCGCACGACCTCGCCCAGCACGAAGGCGGCGAGAACCACGGAAATCAGCGGCGCGGTGAACGAGATGGCGGTCGCATCGGTCAGAGGCAGCATCATCAGCGCCGTAAATCCGAAGAACATGCCCAGCGAGCCGATGAGCCCGCGCCTCAGATGGCCCTTGTGGTTGTTCGTCTGGAAGGCGGTATGGAGCTTCCCGATCAGCGCCATCCAGGTGAAGACCGGGATGAGCGCGAAGAACGAACGGCAGAACACGATCTGCCCCACCGGGAAGGCCTGATCCGCCGGGGTGATCGAGCCGACCACCTTCACCGCGGCGCCCATGCAGGAAAAGGTGAAGGCCGAGGCCACCTTGAACAGGATGCCCAGAAGCGGGCGATGCTGCGGCGGCTCCGCCGAGGGGACGGCGGAGGATGATGTTTCCACGGGCATGAGAAGCGGATTCCGAAAGCGCGAGACGTGAAGCTTAAGGAGTGCCGGCAGCTTTCACAACCCGTGAAGCGTGCCTGGGCGACAGCGATGCCGGGCCGGACCGCTCAGCGGAGGGCGCGGAGCCGGTCGCGGGCCGAGAGGTCGTCGAGGCTCTCCAGCGGGGAGGGTTCTGTCGGCGGCGGCTCTTCGGGTTCGGCGAGAATATCCGCCATTCCTTCGAACAGCGCCTCATCTTCATTGGCTGGCGGGGCAGGACGGGCTTCCGGAGCCGGTTCGAGCGCAGCCCTGGCCGGCGTCTCGTTCCTGGGCGTGATGTCGTCCATTTCGAGCAGTTCGGCGCCGACCATGGTTGGTTCGGCACGTTCGGCCGGGACGAAGAAATCGAAGGTTTCGTCGATCTCCGCCTGGTTCGCTTCGCTCATCCAGATGTCGGGCTCTGTGCGCGCCGTCTCCATCTCCATGGCGATGGTCGCGTCGATATCCTCGATTTCCTCGGTGATTTCGTCGGCCAGGCCGGCGGCCTCAACCAGCGAGCGGATGCGCGCATCGAGGAATTTCAGGGTTTCCACGGCCTTGGCGATGCGCTGGGCCGTGAGATCCTGGAAGCCGCAGGCGGTGTAGATCTCGGTCGCGGAACGATCGAGTTCATCGCACACCGCCGGGTCGACGCCCAATTCGCGCAGGGTCCAGGCCTGCTCCTGCACCCGCTCGGCGGTGGAGAGGATGGCGGAGGTGGCCTTTTCCGTGGTTTCCACCACGGAATCGAGCGTTTCGGAAGCAGCGGCAAACTGGATGCCGCGGCCGTCGCGTGCATGCATCGCCCGGATTTCCTTCTCGGCCCGCAGGATGGCGCGCGCCATGTCGAGGATCTGCCGATGCAGGACATCCGGGCCGATGAGCACAGGACGGGTGTTGAGCGAACGCGACAGCTTGTTGATCGCATCCAGCAGCGTTTCGGTGTCCGCCTGGCGGTTGCGCCTGGCGTATTCCGCCAGGAACCAGCGCCCGCGTTCCGTTTCCATCACGGCTGCGGCGATCTGCTCGTAGGCCGCGTCATCATACGTCGGCGGTTTGATCAACGACGTCATGTTCGAGGAGCCGCTCTTCCCGGGAAAAGATCGATTCTGGTTTGGAACAACCTGACTCGGCAAAGGTTAACGATTGCTTTCCGAAAGCGGCTTGCCGCCAGCTTTCCGGCGATGTTACGAGAGAATCCGGGGCGAGCGGCTTGATTCCGCTCCTTTCCGGCACGGAAGAGGTTCGGGAACTGGCATGGCGCGGCCTTCCGCGATCTGGGGAGATGCAGCGCGGGGAAGCGGGGTCCTGCAGCTCTCCGGTGCATGGACGGCGGATCATGCCTCCGATCTCGAGACCACCCTCGAAACAGCCCTGAAACAGGGAAGCTTCGCCGCGCCGTTCCGCATCGATTGCGCGGGCATTGTCGCGCTCGACACCCTGGGGGCCTGGCTCATCCACCGTGCCCGGCTGGCCCTGTCTGAACGTGGTGAGGTCAGTCTTGCCGGGCTGAAGCGCGACCAGACGCATCTCGTCGAAGAGGTGGCGCAGGCCCAGATGCCGCCGGCAGGCCCGCCCAGGGCAACGGGAGCCTATCCGTTGCTCGTCGATGTCGGCGAGGCGGTGGTCGATGCCGGCAAGGATGTCTCGAAAGGGGTCACGTTCTTCGGCTCGGTGATCGCGGCTTTGGGTCGGCTGGTCATCGGTCGGGCCAAGCTGCGACCCGCCGCGGTGATTACCCAGCTTGAGCGGGTGGCGTTGCGCGGCGTGCCGATCATCGCATTGATTTCCTTCCTCGTGGGGGCGATCATCGCGCAGCAGAGCATTTTCCAGCTCCAGCGTTTCGGGCAGCCGCACTTCGTGGCCGATCTTGTGGGCGTGCTTGTCCTGCGCGAACTGGCGGTGCTGCTCACCTCCATCATGGTCGCGGGCCGCTCCGGCTCGGCTTTCACGGCCGAACTGGGCTCGATGAAGATGCGCGAGGAGGTGGATGCGCTCCAGACCATGGGTCTTGACCCGGTGGAGGTGCTGGTGCTGCCGCGCATCCTCGCGCTGCTCATCGGCTTGCCGTTGCTCACCTTCGTCTCCTCCATGTCCGCGATCGCGGGTGCCGCGCTGGTGGCGGACATCTATGGCGGCATCAGCATGGAGATCTTCTTCGCCCGCGTGCAGAACATCATCGGCATGAACACCTTCATGGTCGGCATGTACAAGGCGCCGTTCATGGCTCTGGTGATCGGTGTCATCGCCTGCATCGAGGGGTTTGCCGTGCGGGGCAGCGCGGAATCGCTCGGCAGCCACACAACCGCCTCGGTCGTGAAGTCCATCTTCGTGGTGATTGTGGTGGATGGCCTTTTTGCCATGTTCTTTGCGTCGATCCGCTACTGACATGGACCAGATGGATCGCACCCCTCCCGAATCGCACGCCCGGGGCGAAACCGTGATTTCGGTCGAGGATCTGGCGGTGGGCTTCGGCGAGCGCCTCGTGATCGACGGTCTGTCTCTTGATGTGCAACGGGGCGAGATTCTCGGTGTGGTGGGTGCGTCCGGCTCCGGCAAATCCGTGCTGATGCGCACCATTATCGGCCTCATCCGCAAGAGGCGCGGCCTGGTGCGCGTCTTCGGGCATGACATGGACCGCGTGAGCGCACAGCGCCGCCGGTTCATCGAGCGCCGCTGGGGCATTCTTTTCCAGCACGGGGCGCTGTTCTCCTCGCTGACCGTGAAGCAGAACATCCAGTTTCCGATGCGGGAATATCTCGACCTCTCTCCGCCGCTGCTGGAAGAGATGGCGATGCTGAAGCTCCAGCTCGTGGGGCTGAAGCCGGAGGCTGCGAACCGCATGCCCTCCGAACTCTCTGGTGGCATGATCAAGCGTGCGGCTTTGGCCCGCGCATTGGCGCTGGACCCCGAGATCGTATTCCTCGACGAGCCCACATCCGGGCTCGATCCCATCGGCGCGGGCGATTTCGACGAACTCATCGCCACCTTGCGGAACACGCTCGGGCTCACCGTCTTCATGGTGACGCATGATCTCGACAGTCTGGCCGGAATTTGCGATCGCATCGCGGCGCTTGGCGAGGGGCGCGTTCTGTCGCAAGGTCCGCTCGAGCAATTGAAGGCCGAGCCGCATCCCTGGCTGCAGGCCTATTTCAACGGTCCGCGCGCCCGCGCGAGCCATGTCCACGGCAAGCCGGCGTAACGGAAGGTTCGATTCTCATGGAGAACAAGGCCAATTACGCGATCGTGGGTCTCTTCACCCTGGCGGTGCTGGCCGGAATTTTCGGCTTCGTCTTCTGGTTCACCCGCGCCGCCGAGAATTCCGATCGCAAGGTCTATCGTGTTGTATTCGTGGGCTCCGTTTCGGGGCTTTCCGCCGGTTCCGCTGTTCGTTTCAATGGCTTGCGGGTCGGCGAGGTGACGGCCGTGAGCATCTTCCCCGCCGATCCGAGCCGCGTGGTCGCGCAGATCGCCGTCAACCCCACGACGCCCATCAAGACCGACACCAGGGCCCGGCTGGAAACCCAGGGTCTGACCGGTGTCGCCAACATCCAGCTCACGGGCGGGGCCGGGAACATGCCCGATCTCGTTTCGCTCGATGCGGGTGTGCCGCCGACCATCTTCGCCGACCGCTCCGATTACCAGGATATTCTGGAGACCATCCAGCGCCTTTCGGGCAGGCTTGATTCGGTGCTGACGCGCGCTGATTCGATCATGGCGCAGGGCGAGGGATCGGTGATCGCCACCTTGCGGAACATCGAGGCCTTCTCGAATGAACTCGGCAAGAATGCCTCGGGCGTGGGAGCGTTCCTCGCCAATGTCGGCGAGATGAGCCAGAAGATCGGTTCGCTCGCGGGGCGCATCGAGCGCTTCGTGGACGAGGCGGAAACGCTGACCCGCGGTATCGATGCCAGAAGCATCAATCAGGCGGTCCGCAACGTGACCGAGTTCACCGATACGCTGGCCCAGAACCGCAATGCGGTGGCGGTGATGCTGACCGATGCCGGTCAGCTGGCCCGCCAGCTTCAGGGCAGCGCCACGAAGCTCGATTCAGCGCTGGAGGAAGCGGGGCGGCTCATGCGCGGCATCGACCCCGAGAAAATCAACCGCACGCTGGAGGGCGCCGAGAAATTTGCGTCCGCCCTGGGGCGCAATGCGGCGGATGTCGATCGTATGATCCGCGACATCACGGCCAGGACCGACACGGTGACCCGTGCGATCGACCGGCTCGACAATGTGATGGCCGGGGCTGAAAGCTTCTTCGGCGGCGGGCAGGATGGTGCGACGGCGGGCCTGATCAAGGAACTGACCGATGCCGCCAAATCCATCCAGACGCTCGCCGGCAATCTGGATGTCCGCACACGCGAGCTTTCGAACGGTCTGTCGCGCTTCACCGGGCCTGGGCTGCGCGATTTCGAGGCGCTGGCGGCGGATACCCGGAGGGCCGTGAACGATCTCTCGCGCGCAGCGCGGTCGCTTGAGCGCAATCCTTCGCAATTGCTCTTCGGCGGGCAATCCAATATCCCCGAATACCGTCGGTAGGGGCGAGGGCGCGTGAGCGATTCGAGCGGGCAGGGGCTGTGGGTGAATCGGCAGGCGCGCGGGCGCAAGGCTGCAGGAGCGTCGCGCCTTGTGGCGTTGCTGGTTGCAGGGTTTCTGGCGGGTTGTGCGGGTTCTGCGCCACCGCCGACCTTTGATCTCGCGGCTCCTCGCGACAACCTGAGCGCTCGTCCGGGCCGGGGGCTGGTCGTGGTGGCCGAGCCTTCCGCGCTCGCGGCGATCGACACCAACCGCCTCACCGTCATGACGCGCGGCGGCGGGCTTGCCTATCTGGGCGATGCCCAATGGTCGGATCGCCTGCCGAGGCTCGTGCAGGTGCGCCTGATCCAGACCTTCGAGAATGCCAATCGGCTCACCACGATCGGCCGTCCGGGCGATCGCCTGTTGCCTGTGGCGCAGCTCAATTCGGAAATCCGCCGCTTCGGAATCGATGAAGCCACCGGCGAGGCCGTGATCGAGATGAGCGTGAAGATCGTGCAGGACAATACCGGCCGCATCCTGGCCGGCAACATCTTCAAGCGCTCGGTTCCGGCGGATGGTACCAGTGGACCGGTTGCGGCCGCCGCGCTTGATCTCGCGATGCAGGAGCTGCTGCGCGATATTGTGGGCTGGACCTCCGCGCGAATCTGAATTCTTGCACGAAAAAGGCGGCCTGTGGGCCGCCTTCGCGCTTTACCGGGCTTGTCGCGACCGCTCAGTCGAAGCGGCCTGCAGCATGGGCGAGCATGGTGTAGACCTTGCCGGTATCCGAGGTGAGATAGGTCCGGGCAACCAGCGATTCCCGGTCGTCGCCCGCGACCTCCGCGAGCAGGCGCTCGAACTGGTCGACATAGGTATCGACCGTCCGCTTGAACTCGGCATCTCGGCGATAGCGACGGCGGATGTCGTCATAAGTCTCCTGCCCCTGCAGCGTATAGAGCTTGCGGGTGAAGACATTGCGCTCGCCGCGGCGATAGCGATCCCACAGCTCGATGGCGGCCGCATGGTCGATCATCCGGGTGATATCGACCGACAGGCTGTCAAGCGATTCGATCCGACGGGCCGAACCGGCTTCGGTGGGGCGCGCCACCCGCGACGGGGGCGTGGGTGTGGGCTCCTCATCCGAGGCGCGTTCCAGCAGGCCCGAAAGCCACGACCCGCCACCCGATGCCCCCCGTGGGGCTGGAGAGGGCGCGCGCGGCGGCGGGTTTGCCGGGCGCGGCGCGGGCTCGAAGGGCGGGCGGGCCGGGGCGCGCGGCGGCTCCGGCTCCATGCGACGCGCTTCGCTCACGTCCAGCGCGGGGCCTGAACGGGAGACAATCTCGTTGAGTTCCGAGAGGGCACGCAGCTGGTCCCCCACCACGCGCTTCAGGTTCTGGCTCGCTTCGCGCGCCTCGCGGGGGATTTCGAGGCCGCCCGTCGCCAGTGCAGCGCGCGTGGCCTCGAGATCCGCGAGGATGTCGCGCGTGGCCTGGCGCAGGTCGCCGGCCGTCGCCAGGAAGCCCTGCACGCCATTTTGCAGCAGCGCGTTCATTTCGGTATTGGCCTGATCATAGGCCTGGCGCAGCGCCGCGGCGGTGCGCTCGCGTTCCTTGCCGGTTTCGAGCCGAATGCGTTCATATTGCGAGCCGATGGCCTGCGCCGCCGTCTCGGCGCTCTGGTGCACGAGGCTGGATGCCTCGCGCGCCCGCAATTCGGCGGTGGAGAGCTGGTCTTCCACGAGGCTCGTGAAGGAGCGGAGCATCGAATCCACGTCCTCGATCCGTGAATTGAGGGTGCCGACAAGGCTCTCCAGCGCCTGTTGGCGTTCGCCGAGCAGGTTGGCAAGGCTCGACTGGCTCGAGGACAATTCGCCCGACAGCGACCGCATCGCGCTTGTCTGATCATCGAGTGCCGTGACCGCGCTCTGGCTGGACGAGAGCAGGTCGCCGGAGGCGGAGCGGATCGCCTCGACCCGGGCCGCAAGGGCATCCGAGCCCTGGTTGGCCGCCGAGAGGATGGCCGCCAGGGTAGTTTCCAATCCGCGCACGCGCTCGCCCAGGCGGCCTTCAACCTCGGAGAGCCCCTTCGCCGTGGAGCCGACAATGGTGTTGAGCACGCGATTGGCCTCGCCCAGCTTGTCGAGCAGGCCTGCCACTTCGCCGCGCAGCCGGTCATTGGCGTCCACCAGATTGTGCAGCGACTTCGCCGAACCGCTTTCGATCGCCGCGTTGAGTTCCGCGAGCGAGGCGGTGACACGTTCCGCAATTCTGCTCGAGGCTGTTTCGAGGCCGCGCACCATGGCGAGGCCATGCTGCTCGAAGCTCGAGACGAAGTGGCCGCCCTTCTCGTCAATCAGGTTGGAGATCTGCTCGGCGCGGCCCATCAGTTCGCTGCCCACTTCGCGCGAGAGCGAGGTGAGGCTGCGTTCCACCTCGCCTGCACGCAGCAGGATGGCACCGGCGCTCTGGTCGAGGCGGCTGACAATGGCTTCAGTCGCAGCAAGCGTCTTCTGGTCGAGGATCTCGCCGGCTTCCTGCGTGCGGCGACCAAGAATCTCGCTCGCGGCCTGGGCTTTCTGATCAAGCGCCGCGATCTGCCGGCCCAGCGGAGCGACGATGCGCTCTCCGAACACCTGCACATTCTGCTCGATATTGCCGAGCAGCGATCCGCCCGTCTCCTGCACGGCGCGGGCGAATTCCAGCGTTCGCAGCGCCACCATGTCGCTCAGCGTCTTGGCCCGCTCATCCACGCCGCTTTCGACGCGCGAGAGCAGGGCTTCGATGTTTGCCGTCACCTGCTGCGTCCGTTCTCCGATGCGGGTGCCCAGCGCGTCGCTCTGGGCCACGATGGTATGCTCGAGCTTGTCGGCCTTCGAGATGAAGGTCTTCTCGAATTCCTCAAGACTTTCGCCAAGGCCGGCGGTGCGCGCAGTGACCGTTTCCGCGAGACGCGAGGCATTGGCGGCGAGTGCCTCGTTCACGTTCTGGCCGTGCTGGTTCATGGCCTGAAGCACGTCGCGGCCGGTGCTCGCGAGGCGCTCCGTTGCTTCCGTCGCCTGACGGGCGAGGGCGAGACCCAGATCGTCGATCTCGGTCTTGAGGCCCGAGGACGCCTCGCGGGTGCGCTCGGTGATGAGCGCGCCGAGGCTTTCACCGGCGATCGCGAAGGCCTCGTTGGCCTGGGCAACGCGGTTCGCGATCAGATCGACCAGCGCGGAACCCTGGTCGACGAGCGCGGCTTCAAGCCCGCCGCGCGTGCCTTCCAGGGCGCTCTCGAAGGCGCGGGCATTCTGAACCAGCGTTTCCTCGATGCGCGTGATGGAACGTTGCAGGGTGGTCTCGATCTGCAGCCCATTGGTGCCAAAAGTGTCGGCGAGGCGCTGAGCATTGTTGGTGAGCAGGGCCTCCATGTCGCGGGCACCCTGGCTCATCGAGCCCTCGATGCGACGCGAGGCGTCCTCGAGCACGCCGGTCACGGCGCGCGAGGTGGTGCCAAGGGTCTCCTCGATCCGGCTTGCCGTGCCGATCATGCGATCGGCCAGTTCGTCCGAACGGACCGTGAGCGCCTCGACCACTCTGGTGCCCTTCTCTTCGATGAGATTGGCGGTGTCGATGCCGCGGCTTTCCATCGAGGTGATAAAATCCTGGCTTGCCGAGCGCATCGTATCGTTGATCTCGATCGCGCGGCTGCCGATCGTCTCGATGATGTCGCGGCTGTTGGTCTGGAAGGCGGCGTTCACCACCTCGGCCGTTTCGGTGATCTCGCTCTTCAGCGTCGCGCCGGTTTCGCGAATGAGGCGGGCCGAACTCTCGCTGACTTCGTCGAGGCGATCGGCCGCCGACCGCGTGATATTCTCCCATTCGCCTGTCAGGCTGCTGCTTGTATCACGGATGGATTGCGCCGCATTCTGGCTCATTTCCGCCAGGTGGCGCGAGGCCGCGCCCGTGACGGTTTCCCACTCGGTCGTGAGCGCGTCGCCCGAGAGGCGCATGGCCTCCGCCGCGCGCTGGCTCGTGCCCATGATCTCGCGCTGGATGAGATCGGCCTGCTCGGAAAGGCGTGAGACCAGGAGCCGGCTCGCTTCGTCGAGCCCGCCCGTCGCGCCATTCGTGACCTGCTGGATCTCGTCGAGCAGCGCGGCGCGCGCGGCGTTGAGCTGGGTGATGACGGATGATGCCGTGGCTTCAAGTGCGCTGTTCGTGTCGGCGGCGGCGCCGGAGAGCTGTTCCGACAATTCGCCCGTCCGCGCGCGGATGATCTCGCCCGCATGCAGCGCGGAGCGATCCAGCGTGGTGACGAGTTCATCCTGCTTGCCGCCGATCAGGAAGGTCACGCGCTCGCCAGCCTGGTCTATCGCCTTGGCGATGCTGTCGCCGGCCTTGCCGATATCGGCCGAGAAGCCTTGATGTGCGGCTTCGATCGTGTTCCGGATGCGATCGGCCGTGGCCATGATCGCTTCGCGCTCCGCGGCGAGTTCGGCCACGAGCTGGCGCATCTTGTATTCATTGTCGGCATAGGAGCGTTCGAGCGCGCTCACCTCGCCATGCACGATGCTTTCGAGTTCCGTCGCGCGGGAAAGGGCACGTTCCACGCCATCGCCGATCGAGGCAACCTCGCGGCGCACGGCCTGACCCAGGGTGAAGACCGCATCGGCACCGACCGATTCCGGCTCGGCGAGGCGCGCGGCGACTTCCGCCATCACGCGGGCAGAGTTGCGCAGGTCGCGCGAGCGGCGATGCAGGGCCGCGAGCGCGAAGACGAACAGGATGGGCAGGATGACGCCGATCCCTGCCAGCGCCAGCGGCAATTCAATGCCGGGGCGCAAGGCACCATCGGCCGCATAGAAAAAACCATCGCGCTTCGAGAGCAGCAGCCAGGCCGCGATGATCCAGAGGCCGGAAAAGGCCGCCGCCAGCCCATAGGGCGTGCGCGGGCTGGCTTGCCGCAGCGGGTCAAGCAGTTCCTGAACCGAGGCGCGACGATCATCATTCGCCGGCATGATCGTCGGGTTGCGAAGCAGTTCCAGCGTGCTTGGCGTAGCCGCCTCAAGGGGCGGGATCGCCGGTTGTTCCATGCGGGGTTCTGGCGCTTTCGTCTCTGGCGGCTTCACCTTGCGCTGGGGCGGCTTGATGTCGAGGCGCGGCCCCGGCAGGGGCGCCCCGGCCGGGTCCGAGGCGAGGAACTCGATATCCTCGACGCGCGGCAGGCGCGGCAGAGTCTCGCCGGATTGCTCCGGCGGCGCGGCCGGGGTTTCGGGCTTTCCGGTTGCATCGTCGCCGCCGAGACCCAAGGCATCCTCGATCGCCGAAAGGGCTGCATCGGAAGCGTCGGGGTTTTTCTTCTGCGTGGCCATCAGCGTCCCACCTTGTTCGCAACTCATCGGAACCGCAACTCTCCGCCTGATCCGCCAGGGGAAAGCCTCGGTGCTCCGACCGAAGTTTAACCTTTATTTTACGGATCGTGGACGGCAAGGGAAACAGGCAACGTTAACGATGTGAAATCGTCGTTAACGCAGCCGGAACCATATGGCGCGGTCCTCGCGCCTCCTTACCTTCGCGTTTACGGAATGGGCTGCATGCTCGTCCTCGTCCCGGACGGCAAGGAGCCCGTGTCCCATGTCCGCTTTCGCCCTCGCGGCCGATGTAACCGCGCCTTCCTTCGAACGACCCGTCGATCTTGTTCATCTCGCCCGCCAGACCTTAGGGGATCGCGCCCTGGAGCGCGAGGTGCTGAGCCTGTTCGAGGTGCAAACAAGATCCATTATTGCACAACTTCACGAAATCGGCGACGAAAAGATGCGCCACGATCTCGCCCATACCCTCAAGGGTTCTGCCCGTGCCGTAGGCGCCTGGAAGGTGGCGGAGGCCGCCGAAGCCTGTGAACGCGCGAGCGCCGACGAGGCCGCGCAATGGCAGGAGGCCCTCGCTGATCTCGCCGGCCGGATCGAGACGGCCCTGGCCGCGATCGAGGACTTCATCCGAAATTGAGGCCGTGGCGGATCGCTCGCGCCCCCTCGCCAAACGCTGCGGAAAGCGTTAGTTCCCGACCCACGGCTGAGCCTTGCCGAGACCGCGCGCCGAGAGAGATTTCGTCCATGCCCCGAATCACCTTCATCGAACACAACGGAACCGCTCGCACCGTGGATGGCGAGGCCGGCTCCACCGTGATGGAAACCGCCATCCGCAATGCCGTTCCTGGCATCGAGGCGGAATGCGGCGGGGCCTGCGCCTGCGCGACCTGCCATGTCTATGTGGGCGATGAGTGGCTCGTGACCGTCGGCCAGCCTGCGCCGATGGAAGAGGACATGCTCGATTTTGCCTTCGATGTGCGGCCGAATTCGCGTCTCTCCTGCCAGATCAAGATCACCGCAGCGATGGACGGCCTGACCGTCACCACGCCGGCGCGGCAGGCCTGACCATCGACAAGCGGCTTCTCCCCACCCTGTCAATGGCCCGCGACGCTCTTCTCCCGATGGCAAGGAGCGCGAACGGAGGCGGGGGAGGGGTTCATGTCGGTTCTGGTCCTGGCTTTCATCGCCGGTGCACTCGCCACGCTGAACCCCTGCGTTTTGCCCATGGTGCCGCTCACGCTGATGGGCGGGATGAGTCTCGCCGTCACGATGCCCGGCACATTCTTGGCCTCGGTTGGTCCGGCCATCGGGCTTTCGATCGAGGCGATCGGGATCGGGGGGCGCTGATCCTCGCCGGCCTCGACAAGACGATCGAAGCCGCGCTCGCACCGCCATGCCCGATTGGCTGATCGACCTGACGACCCGCTTCTGAGCAGTCACTCGGCGGGAACCGCCGCACGCTCCTTGAAAATCGTCTCGTTGCCCGGCCCCGGGTGCCGCGGCACGAGGAAGGACAGCGTGAGCGAGGTCGTGGCGATGGCCGCGCCGAGATAGAAGACGATGCTCGGGTTCTTGAGCCACAGCATGCCGAAGAACACGGGGATCGCCACGGCCGCGATGTGGTTGATGGTGAAGGCGCAGGCGGCGGTCGGGGCCATGTCGGCGGCATCACCGATCTTCTGGATATAGCTGCGCTGGGCGATCACGAGGATCGAGAACACCCCGTCGATGATGAAGAGCAGCGCTGCCACGGTCGCGTTGGCTGTCACCGCATAGCCGATGAAGACGAGGATCAGCACCACGTTCTCGATCGCGATGGTGCGGCGCTCGCCCCAATGGCCGACCAGCGCGCCGAGGCGGGGAGCGAGGAAGGTGTTGAGACCCGATGTGACGAGCAGCAGCATCGCCATCTGCGGCACGGTGTAGCCGAATTTCTCGACGAGCAGGAACCCGGCGAAGGCCGTGAAGATCTGCCGGCGCGCGCCGTTCATCAGGGTCAACGCATAATAGAGCCAGTAGCGCTGGCGCAGAACGATGCTCTTTCGCTGCGGCACCGGGCCATCGAATTTCGGAAAGAGCAGGAAGGACGCGATGGTGATGCCGATACAGGCAAAGCCGATGATCGCGAAGAGCAGGTCATAGCGCTGTGTGCCGCTCCACCACAGAAGCGCAAGGCCGCCATAGGCCATGAATTGCGCGGTCGCCGCAGCGCCCGCCACGCGACCCATGAGCCGCGGCGCATCCTTCTTCGGGAAAAGCTGCAGGGAGAGCGACTGGTTGACCGTCTCGAAATAGTGGAAACCCACCGACATGATGAAGGTGGTGATGAGAAGCCCCGTCAGGGTCGGGAAGCCGCCGGTCAGCGCAATGCCCGCGCCCAGCACGAGCAGGGCGATGTAGGCGACGGTCTGCTCGCGCATCACCATGAACCAGTAGATGGCGGTGAAGGCGAGGAAGCCGGGGATTTCGCGCACGCTCTGCGCCAGGCCGATATCGGCGCCGGAGAACCGCGCGGCATCCTTCGCGAAGTTGTTGAAGAGCGTGACCCAGCCCGCATAGCCAAGCATGTTCACGAAGGCGAGGACCATCAGGAAGGTCACGGGCTCCTGAAGAGCCCGCCGGAAGCGTGAAACCGGCAAATCTGCGGCGGGGGTGGTCATCCTCATCCTCCCGGTCAAGAGGGACGGATGATCCCTTGTGCCTGTTCCGTCAAATGATTTCTCGTGATCGAACGATCTCGCCCTGCTTTGCGCCCTCTCCCCGCACGCTTGTCCGATATCAAGGACGGTGTTTTCCCGCCATGCGAGACGAAGGGCAAAGCTCGCGGTCGATCCACGCGCTGGCGAGCGATCCTGAAGCGTTCGTTGGAGGACAAGATGTTCAAGAAACTGCTGGTTCCGGTCGATCTCGGGGACGAGGCCATGGCGAAGGCCTCATTGGACGCCGCCAAGGCCCTGGCCGAGCCCTGGGGCGCGGAGGTGCGCCTGCTGCATGTGCGGCCGATCCTTCCCTCTGCCTATCTCGAATATGTGCCGGCCGATTTCGAGGGGATCGAGAAGAAGCGGGCGACCGAAGACCTCGCCGCGCTGGCCGGAAAGCTCGGCCTGCCGGCGGGCAAGGCGAGCACGGTCGTGCGCACGGGCGGTGTCTACCACGAGGTTCTGGCCGAGGCGGAAGAATGCAAGGCCGATCTCATCATTGTCTCCTCGCATTGGCCCACGCTTGCGACCTACCTCGTCGGCAGCCACGCGACGAACATCGTGCGCGACGCCCATTGCTCGGTTCTGGTGGTGCGCGCCTGAGCCTGATCAGGGCAGGACAAGAGAAGGCATCGCCCCGGACCGGAAGCGGGCGGGGCGGTTACGGGTGAGGTAATCGCGCATCCAGAAGCTGAGATAGGCGAAAAGCGCCACGGCGAGGCCGGCGGCAAACCAGCTCCTGTCGATGCTCGAATAGATCGCAATGGCGACGAGACCGGCCAGAATGCCAAGGCCCACGATCAGCATGCCCCAGAATTTCCAGGGTGGCACGCCTGCCAGAAGCTCCACCTGCGGCCGCGCGCCCTCGGCCCGCTCGCACAGGGCGGTGACGAAGCGGGCATAATCGTTGTTCTGTTTTTCCGTCTCGATCAGCGATTTCCAGGAGAGGCTGTCGAAGGTCACGCTCTTGCCATCGGTCGCGCGCACCGTGCAGGCGAAAGCGCGATGCGCCGTGTTGCGTGGCGAGAAGCGCAAGGTCACCCGTTCGATGCCCGTCAGCGGAAATCGCTGGATGGATCGCCCGCGCGTGGCGATCAGCTCATAGGCTGTCAGTTCGAGCTCGAGCTCTGCCGCAAATGGCTTGGGGCGATGGCTGTAGAGGATCGTGGCCAGCTTGGGCGCAATCTCTGTGGGCATGGGCCGTGTCGTTCCTTTGTCGCAGGCCAAGCTCCTTGCCCCAGGACGACGAGCGCGTCAAAGGTCGGGCGACAACAGGGGGGTTCGGGTATGCCGGTTCGGCTCATTCTCATGCGGCATGCGAAATCGGCATGGCCGGATGGCGTCGCGGATTTTGATCGGCCTCTGGCGCCGCGCGGGCAGGAAGCCGCGCCGCTGATGGGGCGCTGGCTGGGGAAACAGCCCTGGAAGCCCGATCTTGTTCTGGTCTCGGCCGCGAGGCGCACGCGCGAGACATGGGCGCATGTGGCGCCCACCCTGCCCGGTGTTGATATGGAGGCCACCCCGTCCATCTACGCGGCGAGTGCCGGGAGCTTGCTGGATCTCGTGCGGGAATCCGGTGGCGCGATGGTCACGCTGATGCTTGTGGGCCATAATCCCGGCATGCAGGAACTCGCTTTCGGCCTCGCCGATCCCGCCGCCAGCGATCGCGAGGCCCTGCGCCGCCTCTCGCGGAAATATCCCACCGCCGGCATCGCCATCCTCGAGCAGGATGGCGGCTGGAAGGATGTCGCTCCGGGCTCCATGCGACTTTCCACCTTCATCACCCCGCGCGCGCTGGGAGGCATCGACGAGGATTGAGCGGGGGATTGGTGCCGGCCGCCCTTGCGTGCATCGCCGGCAATCGCCAAATCTCGCTTCATGGCGGGGCAATCCTCCGTGCCTCCGGGCACCATTCTCGAAACTCTGGGTCATGGCCTTGCGGGGCTTGGCGGCCTCTTCGGCGCGCCGTCCCTGCGCATCGGCGTCACGGGGCTGAGCCGCGCGGGCAAGACGGTGTTCATCACCGGCCTTGTGCATGCGCTGGTCTCCGGCGCGCGCTTGCCGGGCTTCGGCCCGCGCGCCGAGGGGCGAATCCGCGAGGCGAAGCTGGTGCCGCATCCCGATGATGCCCTGCCGCGCTTCGCCTATGAGGATCACCTCGCGACTCTGACCGGACCCGAACGCGATTGGCCGACTTCAACGCGGCAGATTTCGGCGCTCTCGGTGGAACTCTCCTACCAATCGCGGAAGGCCTGGCTCGGTGGGCTGATCGGCCCGGCGGGAGTGATCAGCACCGGGGCCTCCACCCTGCGGCTCGATATCGTGGATTATCCTGGCGAATGGCTGCTCGACCTGCCGCTTCTCGGGCAGGATTACTGGAAATGGTCGGCCGAGACCCTCGCCAAGGCCCGGAAAGGCGTGCGTGAGCCGCTCTTTGCGGCTTATCGCGCGGCCTTGGCCGAGATTGATCCGCTGGCGGAAGCGAGCGAGGCGACCGCGCGCCGCCTCGCTGCGACCTTCACCGAAGCCTTGCGCGCCTGCCGTGCCGAGGGGCGCGGTCTTTCGGCTTTGGCGCCCGGCCGTTTCCTCATGCCCGGCGATCTCGAAGGCGCGCCGGCGCTCACCTTCGCGCCGCTGGAGGCTCTGGACGGCGAACCGCCATCGGGCTCGCTTGCAGGGCTGATGATCCGCCGCTTCGAGGCCTACAAGGCCAAGGTGGTGCGTCCCTTCTTCGTGGATCACTTTTCGCGCCTCGACCGGCAGGTGGTGCTGGTTGATGTGCTGGGCGCGCTGAATGGCGGCCCGGAGGCCGTTGCGGATCTGGAGGCGGCGCTCTCGGATGTGCTTTCGGCCTTCCGGGTCGGCGGCAATTCGCTGCTGTCCAGCCTGTTTTCCCCGCGCGCGAGCCGCGTGCTTTTCGCGGCCACCAAGGCCGATCACCTGCATCACACCAGCCATGATCGCCTCGAGGCGATCCTCCGCATGATCGTGCGGCGTGCCTGGCATCGCGCCGAAGCGGCCGGGGCCGAGGTCGATGTCGCGGCCATCGCCGCCATCCGCGCGACGCGCGAGGTGCAGGTGGACCGGAAGGGAGAAAGCCTGCCCGCCATTGCCGGCATTCCCATGCTTGGCGAGAAACTCGGCGGCGAGGTCTTCGATGGCTCCCGCGAGGTGGCGTTCTTCCCTGGCGACCTGCCCGCCGAGCCCGAGCGCGTGTTTTCGGGCGATCCCGTGCCGCTGAAATTCCTCGCCTTCCGTCCACCGGTCTTCCGGGCTGGTGAACACTTGCCCGGCATCCGCCTTGATTCCGCGCTTCAGGAACTGATCGGAGAGGATCTCGCATGAAAGGCGTGCCAAACCCGCGCGGGCCGGAGGTCTTTGCCATCGAGGGGGAGAAGCGGGCAGTGGCGATCCGCGAGGAGGCGGATTTCACGGCCGCGCCCGACCCTGTTCCCGAGCCTTCCGAACCGCGTCGCGGAAGCTGGCTGACGCGCGCCTTCTGGAGCGCGCTTGGGCTTCTGGTCTCGCTGTTCCTCCTGGATGCGGTCTGGTCGCTCATCCTGAGCCTGCACCAGAAGAGCGTGCTGGCGGGGCAGGTGGGGCTTGCCCTCATCGCGGTGATCGCGCTGATCGCGGTCATCTGGCTGCTGCGCGAGGTTTTCGCGCTGCTCCGCCTCAGGGCGGTTGCAGGCTTGCGTGAGGAGGCCCGAATCGCGGCCTTGCAACCACTTGATTCCGAGGTGCGGGCCCTGACGGCGCAGCTGGTCGCCTTCTACGCGAAAGACCCCACCACCGCCGCCGGCCGCGCCGAGATCGAGCGCAGTCTTGGTGAAATCCATGATCCCCAAACGCGTCTCGCCATTGCCGAGCGTGCCCTCCTTGCCGCCAAGGATGATGCGGCCCGCGCGATGATCGCGAGCGCCGCGCAGAGGGTGTCGGTCGTCACGGCCGTCTCGCCCCGCGCGCTGGTGGATGTCGCTTTCGTGCTTGTGCAATCCGTGCTGCTCATTCGCAAGCTCTCGGCCCTCTATGGCGGACGCGCCAGCGGCTTCGCGCTGATCGGCTTGGTGCGCGGCGTGGCGGGGCATCTGCTGGTCACCGGTGGCATGGCCGCGGCCGAGCAGGTTCTGGGGCAGGTGATGGGGGCGGGGCTTGCCGCGCGCCTCTCCGCCAAACTGGGCGAGGGGCTGCTGAACGGCATCCTCACCGCGCGCATCGGCATCGCGGCGATCGAGGCCAGCCGCCCGATGGATTTCCAGGCGCTTCCGCCGGTGTTGCTACCAGAGATTGTAAAGAAGATCATCTCACAAGAAAAAGTTGCGGAAAAACCTGCCGTGTGATCACCCGATCCGGCTGATTGTTCCAGCAACCTAAAGTTGTATATCTGTCTAACCTATTGAGAAATATTATTCTGTTGCTCTGGCACGACCCTTGCGAACCTCATCGGCAGGCCGGGGTCTGGTCAGGTCTAGCGTCGTGACCCTCGCCGCCAGTTTTTTCTTGTGAGCGATCGAGGTTCGCGTCCATGGGTATCTTCGGTGCAATGACCACAGCGATCTCGGGCCTGACCGCCCAGAGCTTCGCCCTTGAAAACATCTCGGGCAACATCGCGAACTCGCGGACGACCGGCTTCAAGCGGGTCGACACGTCATTCGCGGATCTTGTCCCGGATCTTCCCCCCAAGCGCGAGCGTTCCGGCAGCGTGGGTGCCTTCAGCCGCAACACCGCGACCGTCGAGGGTGACATTCAGGCGAGCCAGATCGGCACGCATATCGCCGTTTCCGGCGAGGGTTTCTTCGCGGTCCGCAAGCCCACCGGCGATGTGGCGGGCGACCCCATCTTTGCCGGCGAGGAATTGTATACCCGCCGCGGCGATTTCGAACTCGACCGCAACGGCTATCTCGTGAACGGCACCGGAAATTACCTGATGGGCTTTCCGGTGAACCCGATCACCGGTGCGGTGTTGGGTACGGCGATGCAGGTCCTGCGCATCTCGCCGAACAATCTGCCGGCCCGCGCCACCAGCGAGATCGAGTATAACGTCAACCTGCCGAAATATCCGCTGACGAACAATGCCAGTCCCACCGTTCCGGGCTCGGAACTCCTGACCGGCCCGCTCTTTACCGGACCGACAATCGCCGCGGTAAACGAGAACGGCTTCCTCGACCGGACGATCGCCGGCCAGTCGGTGACCGTCTATGACGCGGCCGGCTCGCCGGTGAATGTCCAGATCCGCTGGGGCAAGACCACCAACGCATCGCCGGAAACCTGGAGCGCCTACTACCTGTCGGATTCCACGGCAACGGGTCCCGCGCCGAAATGGACGCAGATCTCGAACACGGTCCAGTTCAACGCCTCGGGCCAGCTCACCAACCCGGCCACCGGCATCATCCCCGCCTTCGCCTTCACGGTGGATGGCGTGACGACGCCCGCGATCGATATCAACTTCGGGACGATCGGGCTGACCCAGTTCGCCGATCCGAACGGCCAGCTGGTTCCCAATCGCATCAGCCAGGATGGTTATCCGACCGGCACCTTCCAGCGTGTGCAGGTGGGTGAGGGTGGCCGCGTGATGGGCTCCTACTCGAACGGCCAGACCGTGCCGCTCGCACAGATCCCGCTGGTCCAGTTCCCGGCCGACAATCTGCTGAAGCGCGGCGATGGCGGCATCTTCGAGCAGACCCTCGAGAGTGGCGAGCCGCTGATCGTCAATAGTGGCGGGAACATCCTGGGCGGCTCGCTCGAGAATTCGAACTCCGACATCGCCGACGAATTCTCGAAGATGATCATCACGCAGCAGGCCTATTCCGCCAATACCCGCGTGGTTTCCACTGCGCAGACCATGCTGCAGGACGTGATCAACATCATCCGCTGAGCAGGAAGGCTGGCGCGTCGGGCCAGAGCGTAACCCCATGATCCCCGTTCGGGACAGGCATAAAGACCAGAAGACCGGCCAGGCGGCCCATCGCCTCGCCGGCCTTCTGGCGCGCCATGCCCGACGCGGCAGAATTTGCCGCCAGCCCGGCAGAAGGGTTCCGCGAGGCGGCACACGGGATGCCATACACAATTATAAGTTGTGTAATATCAATGTGCACAACTTTGGCATGAATTCTGCGTGCGACCCGGCAGCGCCCGGTCCGCTTGCAGAAGGCTTCGTCGGCCGGGGGCTTGTCCAGTCCCTGAACGACGAGGTTTCTGCCATGGGTATCTTCGGTGCGCTGACAACGGCCGTTTCCGGCCTCACCGCCCAGAGTTTTTCGCTCGAGAACATCTCGGGCAACATCGCCAATTCGCGCACGACCGGCTTCAAGCGGGTCGATACGGTTTTTTCCACGCTGGTGCCGGATCTGCCGAGCGGCCGCGAGGTCTCGGGGTCTGTCGGCGCTTTCAGCCGGAACATGATCAGCAAGCAGGGCGACGTGCTCTCGAGCGTGGTCAACACCAACATGGCCATCTCCGGTGAGGGGTTGTTCACCGTGAAGCAGCGGACCTCCGTTTCGGATGGCGTCCCGGTCTTCGGTGGCCAGAACCTCTACACCCGGCGCGGCGATTTCGATCTCGACCGCAACGGCTTCCTCGTGAACGGCTCGGGCTATTCCCTCATGGGCTACCCGGTCGATCCCATCACGGGCTCGCCCACGGGTTCGGCATTGCAGGTGATCCGCGTATCGAACGACAACCTGACGGCGCGTGCCACCACCGAGGTGACCTACCGCGCAAACCTGCCGCGTTATCCGCAGACCGGATTGTCGGACGTCACGATCCCCGGCTCCGAGCTTCTCTCGGGCGCGGCCTATACCGGCGCGACGATTGCCGCGAGCGACGAGACCGGCTTCCTGAACCGAACCATTGCCGGTCAGGCCATCACGGTCTTCAATACAATCGGAACGTCGGTCGATGCGCAGATCCGCTGGGGCAAGACCTCGAACACGACCGGCGCGGAGACCTGGTCGGCGTATTACCTCAGCGATACCGATGCGACCGGTGCCGCGCCGAAATGGACGCAATTGGCCTCCGGCGTGACCTTCGACAGCAATGGCGCCATGATTGCGCCGGCTTCCGGCAGCGTTTCGGTAACCTTCACGGTCGATGGTTTGACGAGTGGCGCGATCGACATCGTGTTTGGCGCGACCGGGCTGAGCCAGTTCGCGGATCCGAACGGCACCGTGAACATCAACACCTTGTCCCAGGATGGCTATCCCTCCGGCATACGCACGGGGCTGGAGATCGGCGAGGGCGGTCGAGTCATGGGCATCTATTCCAATGGGCAGACGGTTGCGCTCGCGCAGGTGCCGCTCGCCCAGTTCGCCTCCGACAACCTGCTCAAGCGGAAGGATGGCGGGGCGTTCGAGGAAACGCTGCAGAGCGGCGGGCCGATCTATCTCGATGCCGGACGCAATCTCATCGGCGGGTCTCTTGAAGCCTCGAATGCGGATATCGCGGATGAATTCTCGAAGATGATCGTCACGCAGCAGGCCTATTCGGCCAACACGCGGATCATCACCACGGCGCAACAGATGCTGCAGGATACGATCAACATCGTCCGGTAGCGGCTTCAGAACCGGCCAGGTGGCCGGGCACAGGAGGGTCAAATGGGTCTGCTTTCCGCGCTCAGCAATGCGGTCTCGGGGCTGACGGTCAACCAGTCCCAGATGAACATCGTTTCGCGCAACGTCGCGAACAAGAACACGATCGGCTACAACCGGCGTATCCTGCGCACGCAGGAGACGAGCGCCACCGGCATCACGGCCGGTGCCGTGCGCGAGATCGGCGTCGATCGCATGCTCGACACCCTGATCCAGAAGCAGCTCCGCACGGAAGCCTCGGGCGGGGGCTATGCCTCCATCCGGGCCGACTTCCTCTCGCGCATCGATTCGATGTTCGGCAAGCCGGGCAGTTCCAACGGCATCAACAAGACCTTCGCGGATTTTTCGACCGCGATGCAGCAGCTCGCGGCCGACCCGGCCTCGCCCACGACCCGGCAGGAAGTGCTGGCAAAGGCGCAGAGCCTTGCCTCGGGCATCAGCTCGCTGTCGGAAAACGTGCAGGCCATGCGCGCCGAGATCGAGGCGCGCATCGCCAACGATGCCCAGAAGGTCAACGGCCTGCTCGAAGGCATCGAGAAGTCCACGAAGCGCCTGAATGAGGTGTTCGACGATTCGACCCGCCAGGGCCTGCTCGACGAGCGCGACCGCTATATCGATGATCTCTCGAACTATTTCGATCTGCAGACCTTCGATAACGGCACCGGAAACTTCAACATCTACACAAGCTCGGGCGGCCCGCTCTTCATTGAGGGGCGCAGCCTGCGCGTGAAGTTCGACGGGCGGTTCGCCGTTAACGCGAACAGCATCTATGATCCGGACCCCGCGCTCTCCACGCTGGGCCGTCTCGTGATGTCCGACCCGATCGGCAGTCAGATCGACCTTACCCGCAACGGGCTGGTCCGTTCCGGCAGCATGGCCGCCCTCTTTGATCTGCGAGATCGCATTCTCGTGGAGACCCAGGCGCATCTCGATGAATTCGCCGCGGCGGTTACGTCCTCGCTCGGTGATCGCACGGTCGCAGGCACGGCGGCGACCGTCGGGCTGCAGCAAGGCTTCAACCTCGACCTCAATGCGCTGCAGAGCGGCAATGTGGTCACGCTGGAATACACGATCCAGCCGGCCGGCACGCGGCAGAAGGTGTCGTTCATCGCGGTGAACAACCCCGCCGCGCTGCCGCTTCCGGCGGGCGCGACCGCCGACCCGAATGACATTGAATACGGCATCGACTTCTCCGTCGGTATGCCAGCGGCGATCACCGCCATCGGCACGGCGCTGGGCGCGCCCTTTACCGTCAACAACCTTGGCGCGGGCGTGGTGCAGATCCTCGATGATGGCGCGGGCAACACCCGTGACATCAACGCGCTCTCGGCTCGCGCGACCGTGACGGCGCTGACCGACCAGGGCCTCGCCCTGCCGTTCTTCGTCGATGGCAATGCGGGTTCGCAGCTCTATACCGGCTCCTTCGACATTGGCTCGCAGAAGCGCGGCTTCTCGACTGGCATCCGCGTCAACCCGGCGCTGCTGGCCGATCCCAGCCGCCTCGTGGTCTTCCAGACCATACCGGCCACTACGGCGAGCGGCGATCCGGTACGTCCGAGCTTCCTGCGCGACCAGCTCCAGAGCTGGGAAACCGACTTCACCCCGGCCATCGCGCTGACCGGTTCGACCGCGATCTATCGCGGCACGTCGAGCCTGTTCCTCGATCGCATGATCGCGGCGCAGACCCAGGCCTCGAGCAATGCGACGGCTTTGGCCGAAGGCCAGGAGGTGGTGCTCTCCACCCTGCGCGAGCGCGCCTCCGAAGTTTCGGGTGTCAACACCGATAAGGAACTCGCCGATCTCATCGAGATCCAGAACATCTACGCCGCCAATGCCCGCATCATCTCTTCCGTCCGCGACATGTTTGACGCCCTGCTGAGGATCTGACCATGACCGTTACCAACTCGATGTTCCCCTTCTCGAGCGGCATCATCCGGAACCAGCAATATGCTCGGATGCTGTTGCAGATGCGCGGCCAGATGGATGATCTGCAGCAGCAGATCGCCAGCGGGAAGAAGTCGCAGACCTTCGGCGGTCTTGGCGACATGCGCGTGAGTTCGCTCACTTTCCGCAACCAGACCGGCGTGACCGATGGCTATTCGAGTGTGATCGACCTCACCGAGATCCGCCTCAAGATCATGGATCAAAGCACCAACGAGTTGCGTACTCTTGTGGATGGTGCCCGCGGCACCATGCTGAAAACGCGCGGCACAGGCGGCTATCCGGAGATCACCGCATCCGTGAAGCAGGTGCAGGCGCAGTTCGAGCAGATGGTGACATCCCTCAACGCCCAGCACGAGGGGCTCTACCTCTATTCCGGCCGCACGCGGGATACGCGCCCGGTGGTGGATGCCAACACGATCATGTGGGGTGACGGCACCAATGCCGGCCTGCGCCAGGTGATCGACGAGCGCCGCCAGGCCGATCTCGGGGTTACCGGCCTCGGCCGCATGACGACGAGCCTCGTCGCCAGCAACGTGACCCTCGCCGAGGATGCCGTGGGCAACCCCTTCGGCATCAAGCTCGTTGCGGGCTCCGTGGGCGGCTCGATGTCGAACATCACGGTGACAGGCCCAGCCGGCGCGCCGCCCCAGATTAACTTCAACTTCACCGGCCTGCCGCTGAACGGCGAGCGCATCAGCTTCTCGGTGACCTTGCCGGATGGCAAGACGATGAATCTCGGCTTCGCGGCCAACGAGGCCGGCACCGCTGATGATACGGTCTTCAATATCGGCGCGACGCCCGCCGCGACGGCTGCAAATCTGCAGGCGGCGATCAATTCGCGCCTCTCGTCCATTGGCCAGGGCGAATTGCGTGCGGCCTCCGGCCTCATCGCGGCTCGCCAGTTTTTCGCGGGCTCCGTCACCAATCCGGTCCAGCGTGTGGCTGGCCCGCCTTTCGACACCTCGATCGCCTATGCCCCTGTGGGCTCGGTGCCGACGGTGATCTGGTACAGGGGGGACGACGACACGCTCGTGAATGCCCGCGACACCCAGCGCGCCGAAATCGATTCCGGCACGGCGATAAGCCTCGGTGCCCGCGCGAACGAAACTGCCTTGCGCGATTCCATGGTGGCCCTCGGCATGTTCCTGGCCGAGGATTATCCGCCGGGCTTCGCCTCCACGAAGGATCGGTATGATGCTGCATCGAGCCGTGCGATCCAGGTGATGAACACCACCGGCGGCCCCAACGCCATCCTCGAGATGAACGGGGATTTCGGCCGCGCCGGCGCCCTGGTGCTGAGCACGAAAACACGTCACGAGGACCGGAAGGTCTTCCTCACTTCGGTGCTTGCCGAGATCGAGAACACCAACAAGGAAGAGGCGATCCTGCAATTGACCTCGCTGCAGACCACGCTGGAAGCGAGCTACACGATCACCTCGCGGCTCTCGCAATTGTCGCTCGTGAACTATCTGCGCTGACGGGCAGATAGCGATCCGCCACGGATGAGGGCGCCTTAGGGCGCCCTTTTTCATGATGATGCGAAGGTTCCGGCAAACGAAGAGCGCCCCGTTTCAGGGGGGCGCCCGGAATTCCGTGCTGCATGTGGGGCGCGGCGGCGCCCCTGATCTTCAGCTTGCCGCCATTTCCGGCTTGCGGGGCTCGGTCTTCGGCAGGTCGGAGCCCTCGCGTCCGCGCAGGCCGGCTGCGATATGCTGGTTGATCTCGATCATGAGATCCAGCTTCTTCGGGTCCGGCTCGAACAGCATGCGCATGCATTGGTTGATCACGAACCGGCACAGGCCGATCATGTTCGAACGCATCTCCGGAGGCATGGCGCTCTGCGGGTCGGTCGCAGCCTCAAGAAAAATAGTCCACACCTGTCGGTTGTGGCTCAGGGGATCGTCCATCGTGCTGATGGACGGCTCCCAGTTTTCCTTCAACCATTGCAGCTTGCTCGCTGCCTTCAGCAGGGCGCGGGCTTCAAGCTCGCGCTGGCTGAGAACGAGAGTCTGGGTCTTGTTGTACGCCTGAATTGCGGGCTGCATGCTCGAACAGTTTCCTCTCATACGCCAGAAGCTGTTTTGCTTCCTTGAGGGCCTTATAGAACTCACCATCCAGAATATGGTTGTGAATACTCATCAAGATGTTTGTCGAACTCGGCACGGCTTTTTGGAAATCCGTGACGAATTTATTATAAAGTCCAATATTTTCAGAAATCTTTCCATCAATATACATGAACTGGATGGTCATGTAGATGAGCTTGGCCGGCGTGTCCGCCGATTTCGGGCTGAGGATATCCTTCTCGCGCAGAATCGGCGCATTCCCCTCGATGATGAGGCTCGTGCGCTGGTCGCAGTTACGCACAACCGCAGTTCCGATGATAATGCGTTCGTTGGGCTTCAGCTCAACTTTCAGGGCCACGGGCGGCCTCCTTGGTGCGAGAGAACTTCACCACAACGGTGTAAACAACTCGTTGCAGATCGATTGATTCTCACCGACTCGCTCGCTTTTTGCAACTAAAAGTAGAACCATATCGAGCCCGCCCCCATGGCTTCAAAACCGGCCGTCAGGCGACCCGCTTGAGGAATCCGTCAGCGGCAACCGTAACCATGAGGCGCCCCTCGATCGCCTTGTCGATCACGAATTCGGGGTGGCTCCTGAGATATTCGTGGAGCGCGGTCTTCGGGTTGTCGCCGGGTGACCAGGGGCGATCGGGGAAGAGGTCTGCGGGCATGTCCTCGACGAACGAATCGAACACCACGCAATAGCTGCCCTTCGTCACCATCGGCGCATAGGCCTCGAGCTCGGCCAGCACATGGGCGTGGCTGTGCATGGAATCGAGGAAGACGAGAACCGTCTTGTGACCCTTCGCGGCCTCCCTCACCGTCGCGACGGTTTGCGCCGCGATGCTCGACCCCTCGATGAGCTGCAGCAGCGGGCGCAGGGGATGTGCGTCGAGCGCCGCGCGATTATGGGGCCGGATGTCGATATCGATGCCGATCACCTTGCGCTGGCTTGCGCGCGGATCGAGTGTCTTTCCGGCCGCCATGGCGTCGCAATAATCGAGCATCGCCAGCAGGCTGGCCGAGAGGATGAGCGAACCACCATGGGCAATGCCGGTCTCGATGATGAGATCCGGCCGCACTTGCCAGACCAGCTCCTGCACCGCCCACATATCCTGCGGGTACTGGATGATCGGGCGTCCAAGCCAATCGAAATTATAGACGTATTTCCTGCGCATCGAGGCTTCGAGCCAGCGCTGCGACAGGCTCCGGAACTCGGTGTCCTTCGCGTAGGCCGCGAGATGCTGGCGGCGTTCCTCGGCGAATGCGGCGATCGGGTCCATGGGGCCTCCTTCAGGCGGATTTCTGGCTGCGGGACGGGGCCGCGCGGAATGCCGGGAAAATGCTCTCGACCGGCGAGCGCGGCTGCACGCTGCATTCGGAGCGGATTCGGGTGATGTCGATGGGCGGGAAGAGGATGCGCGGGGCGTTCGCCTCCACGCTCAGGGTTGCGCCGGTCGCGGCCTGGATGGCGGCGATCCACTCGGAATGCGGGGTGCGAATACCGCTCGCGACATTGTAGATACCCTGTGACGGGCCTTTGGCAAGGGTGGTGAGCACGGCCACGGCATCTTCGATGTGGATGTAATCCTTGGCGGAATCCAGCGCCGAGCGCAGATGGACATGCCCCGTGCGCGCCTCGCGCAGCAGCGACGGCAGGAAGTTCTGGCTGTCCTCGTCCTCCCCGCCCACGACATTCGAGAGCCGCGCCACGCAGGCCCGGCCCTTGCTCGCGTGCAGGCACAGGCTCTCGCCCATGAGCTTCGAGAGATTGTAGAGGTCCGAGCCCGAATGCGGATCGACCTGCAGCGGGCGGTCTTCCCGGGCCGGCGCATCATCTGCGCCCGCACCGCCATAGACGCGGGTGGAGGAAAGATAGACCAGCCGCTCGAACCGCGCTTCGGCGAGCAGGCGATGCAGCACGGTGACATGCGCCTCGATCGTTTCCAGCGGGCGAGTGCGGAAATCGGCGGTGACGCCGATGCAATAGACCACGCGGCCAAGATCCTCGCGCCAGATCGCATCATCGCCACGCGCCGGGGCGAGAACCTCTTCGCCTGCCGCGCGCAGATATTCGGCGAGGGCTCGCCCCACCGTGCCGCTCGCGCCGAGAATGGTGAAGCGGCTCATGCGCGTTTCCCGATCGGTCTCGCCGGATTGCCGGCATAAACCGTATAGGCCTCGCATTCACCCTTCACGAGCGTGCCGGCGGCGATCACGCAGCCCCGGCGCAGGGTCGCGCCATCGAGCAGCACGCAATTCGCGCCGATCCAGACATCATCCTCGATCACGATACCGCCCTTGCCGGGCAGGAAGCCCTGCTCGCGAATGAGGCGCGAGGCATCCCTGTAGGCGTGGTTCACCGGCGCGAAGGTGCAATTCGCCGCGACGGCCACCGAATCGCCAATACGGATTCCCTGGCCCGTGCAGAGCACGCAGCCGGAATTCAGAGAGACATGTTCCCCGATGACGAGATCCCCCGAGCCGCCGGCCGGCTTGATCTTCACGAAGCTGTCGATCACCGAATGCGCGCCGATCTCGATGCGCGTGCCGCGGGTTGAATCCTCGATATCCGCCAGTTTCGAGATGCGGGCAGTGGGGTGGATGACGATCATGTCACCTCCAGCTTCGGCACTGCGACGATGAATTTTCCGCCCCAGGCGCGGATGCCTGAGAGCTGCTCCATCACCTCCACGCGAATGTTCCAGGGCAGGATCAGGACAAGATCAGGCTTGTCCGCCCAGAGATGCGCCTCTTCCACGATGGGGATGCGGCTGCCGGGCATGAAGCGCCCCTGCTTTGCCGCCGCCCGATCGACCACATAGGGCACGAGATCGGGCCGGATGCCGGCGAAATTCATCAGCGTGTTGCCCTTCGCCGCCGCGCCATAGGCGCCGACACGCAGGCCCTTCTTCTTCGCCTCGATCAGGAAGGCGACAATGTCGTCCTTCACCCGCTCGGCCTGCTTCTGGAAGGGAGTGTAGTATTCAAGCCGCTTCATGCCCGCCGCCTCCTCCCGCGCGAGCATCGCAGCCACGGCGGGGGTGATCGCGTGCTTGCCCGTGTCGGTGCGCCGGGCGAAGACGCGCAGGCTGCCGCCATGCGTCGGGATTTCCTCGACATCGAACAGGCTGAGCCCGTTTGCCGCGAAGATGCGATGCACGGCCGTGAGCGAGAGATAGGAATAATGCTCGTGATAGGCGGTATCGAACTGGTTCAGCGCCACCATGTTGAGGAGATGGGGGAATTCGAAGGTCGCAACGCCCTGCGGCTTGAGGAGCTTCGCGAAGCCGCCGACGAAATCGTTGATATCCGGCACATGCGCGAGCACGTTGTTCGCGACCGTGAGGTCAGCGGCCTTGCCTTCGCGCGCGAGTTTCTCGCCAAGAGCGATACCGAAGAATTCCTCGACGATCTCGATGCCCCTGGCGCGCGCGGCCTGCGCCGTGCTGCGCGTCGGCTCGATGCCGGTGCAGGGAATGCCTGCCGCCTTCACATATTGCAGGAGGTAGCCGTCATTCGCGGCGATCTCCACGACATGGCTTTGCGGGCCAAGGCCGAAACGGGTGCGCATCGCCTCGACATAGGCCTTCGAATGCTTCAGCCAGCTCGTCGAGGTGGAGCTGAAATAGGCGTATTCCTCGGTGAAAAGGGCCTCTCGGCCCGCATGATCCTCGGTCTGAACCAGCCAGCAGGCGTCACACACCATCAGGCGCAGCGGAAACCACGTCTCCGGCGCCTTGAGCCCTTCTGCCGAGAGATAGGCGTTGGAGGGCGGGGAAGCGCCGAGATCCAGAAAGGTATGACGAAGCGGCGTGCCGCAATGCCGGCATTTCACAGGATGATCCCCTTGAAACTGGAATCGGTCATCGGATGGCGCTTGTCCCGCTCGGAAATCGCCGAGACGGGCAGGGGCCAGGTGATCCCGAAAGCGGGATCGAGCGCATTCACCGCTCCCTCGGCCGCCGGCGCATGGGCGGCGGAGTGGCAGTAGAGAATCTCGACATCATCGGTCAGGGCCTGGAATCCATGCGCGAACCCCTCGGGAATGAGCATCGCGCGGCCATTCTCGGCCGAGAGCGTTTCGGCGTGCCAGCTTTTGAAGCTTTGCGAGCCCGCGCGCAGATCCAGCGCGACATCGAGGATTTCCCCGCGGATGCAGGTGACGAGCTTCATCTCGGCATGGGGCGCGTGCTGGAAATGCATGCCGCGCAACGTGCCCTTCAGCGCTGAATAGGTGTGGTTGATGGCGGCGACCGGCTTCACCCAGCCCGCCGCGCGAAGCGTTTCGGCACAAAACAGACGGGCGAGGAAACCGCGCGCATCTCCGAGCCGCTTGCGCTCCACACGCATCAGGCCGTCGAGCGGCAGGGACGAGACCGCAAGCATGCTCATGCCGCCTCCGTGAAGGCCGCAAGATCGGCATCGCACAGGGCGAGGGCGGATTGCCCTTCCGCTTCCGCCTTGTACCACGCCATGGTGCGTGCAACGCTTTCGGCGATGCCCCAGCGCGGCAGGATGCCGAGCTTCGTGCGCGCGAGCGCCGTCTCGAGGGCCAGCCATCCCGCCTCATGCGGGCCGTCGGTGCCGTCGCCGTAGATCACCTCGGCCTTGGGGAAACCGGCGCGCGCGCGTTCGATCACCGCGCGCACCGTCGCGGCTTCATGCGTGTTGGGGCCGAAATTATAGGCGCCGGCGAGGCTGGTATCGGCCCAGAGCCGTTCGGCCAGCACGAGATAGGCGTTGACCGGCTCCAGCACATGCTGCCAGGGGCGGATGGCCTGCGGACGGCGAATTTCCAGCGGCTTGCCGGAAAGCCAGGCGCGCACGGCATCGGGAATGAGGCGATCCCCGGACCAGTCGCCGCCGCCGATCACATTGCCCGCGCGCGCCGAAGCGATGGCCTTGCCTTCGGCGCGCAGGAACGCGTCGCGGTAGCTCGCGATCACGATTTCGCTCGCGCCCTTGCTCGCGCTGTAGGGGTCGTAACCGCCGAGTGCGTCCTCCTCGCGATAGGGGAAGGGGCATTCGAGATTGTGATAGACCTTGTCGGTCGTGACCATCACGACTGCGCGCGGCTCGGCGAGCCCGCGCAGGGCTTCCAGCAGATGCGCCGTGCCCATGATGTTCGTGGCGAAGGTCTCGACCGGCTCGCGATAGCTCGCGCGCACCAGGGGTTGCGCCGCCATGTGGATCACGATCTCGGGCTTTACCGCGCGCACCAGCCGGGCGAGGGCCTCGCGGTCGCGGATGTCGCAGAGATGGCTCTCGACGAGGCTTGCAAGGCCGAGCTTTTGGAAGAGGTTGGGATGGGTGTTCGGTGCCAGCGCGATCCCCGCGACATGGGCGCCCATGCGGGCGAGCCAAAGCGCCGTCCACCCGCCCTTGAAGCCGGTATGGCCGGTGAGAAGAACGCGCTTGCCGTGCCAGAAACCTGGCGAGGCCGTCGCTACCATGTCTTCCACGGGGCCTTGCCGGAGGCCCAGAGCTCCTCGAGCAGGTTCTTTTCGCGCAGGGTATCCATCGGTTGCCAGAAGCCGTCATGCTGGAAGGCGCGGAGCTGATCCTCGGCGGCGAGCGCGCGCATGGGCTCCAGCTCCCAGCTCATGGAATCGGATTCGACATAGTCGATCACCTTCGGCGAGAGCACGAAGAATCCACCATTGATCCAGCCCGCTTCGCCGCGCGGCTTCTCGATGAAGCCCGTCACGCGGTCGCCATCAAGGCCGAGCGAGCCGAAGCGACCGGGAGGCAGCACGGCGGTGACGGTCGCGAGTTTGCCATGCGCCTTGTGGAAATCGAGCGTGGCCGCGATATCGAGGCTTGTGACACCGTCGCCATAGGTGAAGCAGAAGGCTTCCTCATCGCGCAGATAGCGTGCCACGCGCTTCAGGCGGCCGCCGGTCATGGTGTCTTCGCCGGTATCGACGAGCGTGACACGCCAGGGTTCCGCCTGCTCGCGATGCACTTCCATGCGGTTCTTGCGCATGTCGAAGGTTACGTCCGACATGTGCAGGAAATAGTTCTGGAAGTATTCCTTGATGATGTAGCCCTTGTAGCCACAGCAGATCACGAATTCATTCACACCATGGGCGGAATACATCTTCATGATGTGCCACAGGATCGGCTTGCCGCCGATCTCGATCATCGGCTTGGGCCGCAGATGCGTTTCCTCGGAAATGCGGGTGCCAAGGCCGCCCGCGAGGATGACCGCTTTCATGCGCGTTCCTCGTTATAGCGGCGCACCATCTCGTAATAACCGGCCTCGAGCCCGCGCGTGCGCGCCTTGAAATCGAAGAAAGCGCTCTCGGTCATCCGTTTGCGCAGGTTCGCGCGAATATCCGCGAGGCGCGGCAGATCGCTTGCGAGCTTCACCGCGAGTTCCACGAATTCTTCCGGCGTGTCGGCGATCCACTCTTCCATGCCGAGCGGTTTCAGCACCGTATCGGCAAAACGGCCGACCGAGACGCGATCGCGCTTCCCCACCACCGGCACGCCCGAGAACAGGGCTTCGAAGGTCGTTGTTCCGCCATTATGCGGCCAGCAATCGAGCGCGATATCGAATTCGCGAAAGCCGTTCCAGTGCTCCGGCGTGCTCACGAGTTCCACGCGGCTGCGCTCGAAGCCCAGCCCTTCGAGGCGGCGGTAGAAGCGCTCCACCGTTTCGGGATCGTCCATGGTCTTCTGGTCGAAGCGCAACTTGCTGCCGGGGACGCGATCGAGGATCTGCTTCCAGACCATCAGAAGGCGCGTGTTGAGGCGCACCATGCGGGTCATGGTGCCGAAGGTCACGTAGCCTTTCGTCAGCGCCGGCGGCGGAACGATTTCGGGCACGCGATGCCATGGCGGATTATAGGCGAAGAGCGGCGCCTGGATGTTGAGCACCTTCTCGCTGAAATAGGCCTCCGCGCCTGGCGGGGTGAAGTTTTCGTCGCCGATGAAGTAATCCACCTGGTCGAAGCCGGTGGTGTAGCCGAAGCCGAGATAGGTTGCCTGGATGGGCGCGGGCTTCATCGCCAGCACGGGCAGCCGGTTGCCATGGGTGTGGCCCGCGAGGTCGATCAGGATATCGACATCATCGGCGCGGATCTGGGCGGCCATTTCATCGTCGTTCATGCGCACGACATCGACCCATTTGTCGAAATAGCGCTTGAGATAGACCGTGTGCTCGTCCGGCTTCATCACGTTCGCATAGGCGATGACCTCGAAGCGGGTGCGATCGTGGTTGCGCAGGATCGGCTCGATGAAGAACGATACGACATGGGTGTAGAAGTCGGGCGAGACATAGCCGATGCGAATGCGCCGGCCTTCGATCTTCCCGCGCTGGGAATGGTTGTACTGAACCTTGTCCTTGCCGAGCAGGTGGGCCAGGCGCTGATATTCGTGGAAGACCTCCTTCGGGGTGCGGCGGTCGTCGTAGTTCAGCGCGAAGAGATAGGCCGTGCCGGTCAATACGTTGTCGGGGCTGATGGCCTGCGAGCGCTGGAAGATCTCGACCGCCTCTTCGAGTTCGCCGAGCACGATAAGGCAGGTCGCGAGCGCGTTCAGGGCATCGACCGACTGGCCGTTGCTGGCCGCCAGAGCCTTTTCGGCATATCTGATGGCTTCGACAAAGCGCTGAGCATCCTGGTTGGCGGCGCAGATCATCAGATTGACCACGACGTTGCCGGGGTCTTGTTCGGCGACCTGCTTCAGCATCGCGATCGAGTTGTCGATGTTGTCCTTCTTCAGGCGACGGACATTGGCGAAGTTCATGCGCGCGGTGATGTGCTTCGGGTCGCGCTGCATCACCTGCCAGAAATTGAATTCGGCCTCGTCGAGCTTGTTGTCGTGGATGAAAAGCACGCCCTCATTGACGATGGCATCCAGATCCCCAGGAGCGATCGCGAGCGCCATATCGTTGAATTTCTTGGCTTCGGCGTATTTCCGGTCCGCGATCTTGATATTCGCGAGCGTTGTCAGCGCCGAAAAGTTCTGCGGATTGGCGTTGACCGCCCGGCGAAGCATCTGCTCGGCGAGTCGCACTTGGCCGTCCTTTTTCACGAGCACGGCCAGGTTGCCCAGCACTTCAGACGATTCCGGGTAGTATCGCAGCAGTTTCTTGTAGAGCACTTTGGCTTCGTCGGGCTTGCCATTGAGCTGGCAATCCACGGCCTTGGCGAACATCACAGCCGACTTCATTCTGGAGCTCCGGAACCTGAACTGGTGCGGCCTCCGCCTGCTGGAACGGAGGGTGCCGATCGACGATCCGGGCGGGTTAACGGCCTTCTGGCCGCTCACGTCGCGCCGGTGGGCAGTCGGACGGGCATTATCAATTCCTAAGGGAAGATGGTTAACGATTCTGAAACAGCCTCTTGCCCGCGCCCATGAAAAAAGGCCCGCTTCGGTGCCGAAGCGGGCCTCTTCTGGTTTGTTTGCGGAAAGAAGGGCGGGATCAGCCGAGCAGGCGGAGCAGCGACTGCGAATTCGCCGAGCCGGCCGAGAAGGCCTGAACCGCGAATTGCTGCTGGGTCGACAGCGCCGTCAGCTTCGCCGATTCCTCGGCGACATCCGCCGCCACGAGATCATCGCCCAAGGTCTTCATGTCGGTCGAGAATTCCCTGTTGATATCGTAGCGATCCTGGATGAACGAGGCGTAGTTGCCGAACTGCGCCTGGAGGTTGTTGACAACCGTGAGCGCCGTCTGGGTCTGGCCCAGCGAGGTGGTGATGTTGCCTGTGGTGGTCCAGGCCGAGCCGAGGGCGATCAGCATCGTCCCCGGCATCGTATAATTCGGGTCGTCATCCGCCGCGGGAATGGTGGTGAGGAAGGGTGCTTCCCTGTGCTGCTCTCAGAGCCCGTCGGTGGGGTGATGCAGTTTCGGATCCTTGTGGCGCAGCAGTTTCGGACTCACGCCCGAGCAGATTTTGAAATCGGCCTGCGCGAAAATCGACGGATCCTTCACTGCGACCATGTTGAACCCGTGCGGCGGGCCTTCGACATAGGCATCCTTCGCGGGGATGAGCTCGATCGGCTTATTGGCCAGGTCGTAGTTCGAGTTGAAATCCCGCACGGCATAAGCGACATAGCCGAAGCGCTTCAGGAACCTGATGAGATCGGTATTCTCGAGGCCGTTATCCCAGTTGACATAGTGCCGGTGCACCTCGAACACGATGTTCGGGGATTCGCCCACGGGCTTCGCGAGATAGCTTTTTGCGCCCATCAGGGCCCGCTCTTCCGCGCCCTCGATATCCACCATGATCAGGTTGAGCTGTGAGGCGCCGGCTGATTCCAGGTAGGAATCGATCGTGACGGTCTTGAAGGTGCTCTCGTCCGGCGCATCCGTCGCTTGCGGATGCGCCACGGAATCATGCCCCACCAGCACGATGTGATCAGAGTTGTTGTCCCACAATCCTTCGGAACGTGGCACGATGTTCATGATGTTGTTGAGCTTCATGTTCCGCACGAGCATTTCGCGCTGGCCATGATCGGGTTCGAAGGCATGAACCACGCCGCCGGATTTGGCGGCTTCACGTGCCACCAGCAAGGCATGGTCACCGAAGTAAGCGCCGCCGATCACCACCACCTTCGCACCCTTCGCGAGCTTCACCAGCAAGCGCGAGGTCTGCGGTTCCCAGACATGGTCCGGAATGGCCGGCTCCGACATCATGAAGTCGCGGGTGATCTTCGAACGATAGAGGAATTCGAACTGCAGGCCGCTGGCGATGCCCTTCCGGATGACCGCATCTTCGGAAAAGAGCGCATCCACGATGGGGCCGGTAATGCCGTCGCGAGGGTCGAAATCGGGGGCAGCGATCTGTTTCTCGAGCTCGATCATCTTCTGGATGAAGGCATCGCGCCACGCGGAGTTGTTCTTCAGCGTATCAATCGCCTTGATAAGCTTTTCATGGCTCATGGGCAGGTTCCTTTTCCCTCGCGCGGAGAGGAGGCATTCTTGCGGCGACCGATCCTGCATCCCGCCGCTTCAATTTTTCGTTAACATTGACAAGAATTTAATGCACGATCCCGTCCTGCTGGGGCCTGTGGCGAGAAAAAAAGAAGGCGGTGGTTTCCCACCGCCTTCCGTTGTCTTGGTCCGGATGCTGGCGATCAGCCGAGCAGGCGGAGCAGCGACTGCGCATTCGACGTGCCGGCCGAGAAGGCCTGAACCGCGAATTGCTGCTGGGTCGACAGCGCCGTCAGCTTCGCCGATTCCTCGGCGACATCCGCCACCACGAGATCATCGCCCAAGGTCTTCATGTCGGTCGAGAATTCCCTGTTGATATCGTAGCGATCCTGGATGAACGAGGAGTAGTTGCCGAACTGCGCCTGGAGGTTGACGACAGTCAGCCTCGCCGCCTGGGCCTGGGCCAGCGAGGTCTGGATGTTGCCGTTGGTGGTCCAGGACGAGCCGAGGGCGATCAGGCCGAGGTTGCCGGTCACCGTCGTGTTCACGCCGCTGATGGAGATCGGGTTGGCGGCGAACTCGTTCAGGATCACGCTCATCCCCTCGCCCCGGAGGAGGTTGCGACCCGCCTGAACCACGTTGTTGTCGATGAGTTGCGTGATTTCCGTCTTGTAGGCTTCATATTGCTGGCCGAGTTCGAGGCGACGCGCGTTGTTCGTCGAGCCGAGAATCGGGTTGCCCTGCACGACCGGCGAGCCGGTTGCCGCGTTGAAGCGAGCCAAGCCGGAGGCCGAATCGAAGGCGCCGGTGCCGTTGAGCACGGTGATGGCATTGCCCTCAAGGTTGCGCAGGCCGATGCGGAACTGGCCGGCGGCCGATTGCACGAACTCGGCTTTCACGCCGGCATTCATCGCGTTGATTTCCGCCAAAACCTGATCGAGGTTCTTTACACTTGTCGTGGACCAGGTGCGGGCCACGCCATCCGCGCCGAGGAAGGTCAGCGAGGTGCCGGCCGCCACGGACGAGGCCGAGAAGGTGGAGGCGGTGCTGACCGCGCCACCCGTGCCGAAGCGCAGGCCATAAGGGGTGCTGCCGCCGAAGCCCGTGGGAACGTTGGTGGAGTTGATGAACCTCGATGCGGCGTAGGCACCATCGTAACCGGAGGTGAGACCGGTCAGGTCGTCGATCACCTGCTGCGAGGTCGCGCCGTCGATCGTGAAGCCGGTATTGCCATCGGTCGCTTCGAAGATGAGGCGCGGGGTGCCCTGCTCGAAGCGAGCCGTCACGCCGATATTGGCGTTGTTCAGCGCCTGCGCGACCTGGCCCCAGTTGGTGGCGCCGGTCGCGCCGGTGAAGGTGTAGGTAAAGTTCTTGCCGTTATCGGAGGTGATCGACAGGCGCATGCCAGCCGAGGCGCCGTTTACGGCGGTGGTTTCACTGATATTGGCGGTCGAGTTCGTCTGAACAGTGGTCTTCGAACCCGCGTTGAGCGCCTGGTTAGACATGTCGATCATCTGTTGGATCAGCTTTTCGACCTGAATCAAGGTTTTATCGGTAGATTCGAGGGTCTTGAGGGCCGTCGAGATGTTGTTGTTGACGCGGTTGAGGTTTTTCGCGCGGCTCAGCATCGTCTGCGACATCGTGTATTTCGTGGCGTCATCCGCCGCGCTGAAGATCGACTTGCCGGTTGCGACACGCTTCTGGGAAGTCTGGAAGAGCTTGTTGGTGGTCTGGAGAATGTTGACGTTGGCCGCAGTGGCGGCGTTGAAAACGACAGACATGGTTGCACCTTCTGTTGCAAGTGGAATGGCCGTCCTGGCCAGGATCGACGAAGGCACAGACCCGCTGGCCCTCGACGTGCAGAAGGTGGGGTAGGCGTTTCTAAATCAGTGTTAAACGGAAGGCCGGAGACGCGGCCGCGTGGGTTTACGGTAAATGATTGATTGCTTGTTAATGCTAACGCCGCCTTAAAATCCAGGGCAGGAAAAAGGGGCCCTGGGGCCCCTGTCTCTTCTCGCTCGGATCGGACTGGATATCACCCGAGCAGCTTGAGCAGCGATTGCTGCACCTGATTGCCGATGGAGACCGCCTGCACCGCGAATTGCTGTCGGGTCTGCAAGGCGAGAAGGCTTGCGCTTTCCTCGGATGGGTCGGCGGCCACGATCTCGTCGCCCTGGGTCTTCGCTTCGCTCATATAGGTCTTGTTCAGGTCGAAGCGATCGCGCATGTAGTTGTTGAAGGTCGCGAACTGCGCCTGAGTTTGCAGCAGGATGGTCTCGGCCTGCCGGGCCTGCGTCGCCGAATTCTGCAGGAAGGTGTCATTGGCCCAGCTGGCGCCGGGCTGCGACATCGTCAGGTAGCCGCTGGCCGTCAGCATGACGCCTGCGAGCCTGATCGGGTTGCCTGAGAACTCGTCGAGCATCACCGAGACGTTTTCGCCCTGCAGGAGGTTGCGCCCAAGCGGTACAGGATTGTTCTGCGCCAGCGAATCGATGTTCTCGATGATCGCGTCATATTGCTGGCCATAGGCGAGGCGCAGCGCGTTGTTCTGCGTGAGCGTGGCGGCGAAACCAGTGATAATGCCGGGGAAGCCCAACACGCCAGCGGTGGCGAAGGCGCCCGAGGCACCCACGATGTTCATGTTGCCGAAATTCATGTTGCGAATGCGCAGTTGCAGCGGACCACCCACGCCACCCGACTGGTTCACAAGCTCAGCCTTGATGCCGGCACCCATGGCGGTCACATCGGTGATGAATTGGGCCACCGTGGTCGGAACGCCGTAGTTGATGGTGCGGTATTGGCCGTTGCCATCCTCGAACACGATGCTCGAGCCGGCCGGAATGACGGTGGTGGGCGTGACGCCGCCAACGATCGTGCCCGTGACATGCCCACCATAGCCGACCATGAAGCCCGTTTCACCTGCCGCCGGGGGCAGAAGGCCGTTCGCGAACAGGTTGTTGGGGTTGAAGACCTGCCCGGTGGGGGAGGTGAGGCCCGCCAGATCGTCCATCACGTTCTGGTCGGTTGTGGCGTTGAAGGTGAAATCCTTGTCGTTGATCGACCGGAAGCGCAGGTTCGAGGTTCCGGCGACTGCCCCCGGCACGAAATCGGCCATCACGCCGATATTCGAGGCGTTGAGCGCATTGGCCACCTCGCCCCAGGTCACGCTGGTGGAGTTGAAGGTATAGGTGAAGGTGCTGCCCTTGTCCGAGGTGATCGAGAAGATCGAGCCGACGGTGACGCCGGTCACAACCGAGTTCGGGTCCAGCGCTGCGGTGGAAGTGGTGGCGCGGACGCCATTCGAGCCTTCGTTCTGCGCCTTCGAGACGAGGGTGAGGGCCGATTGGACGAGGCCCCTGATCTGCTTCAGCGTGTTGTCGGTCGTCTCCAGTGTGGCGAGGCCGAGCGAGACGTTGTCGTTGATGCTCTTGAGCTGGCCGTTGCGGCTCAGGAGGTTCTCGCTGAGGCGATAGCGGGCGGCATCGTCGGTGGAGGAGAAGACCTGCTTGCCCGAGGCGACCCGCTTCTGCGTGAGATCGAACAGTTCGTTCGTACGCTTGAGGATCGAAATACTCGAAGTCATCGAGGAGTTGGTCGGGATCATCGGCGTCACCTTCTGTGAAACACCGGCTGGCTGGAGTTCTCTTTCGCTTTAGCCCGTCAGTCGGGAGAAAGCGGCCAGGCGCGGTGGTTTTTCTGGAAGGAAGATGCACGCCAAGCGGCTAAGGCTTGGTTAAATTTGATAACCTTAACAAAAAAGAACTCGTGAACCATGTTTGACGGAAGCGAACAGAAAAGCCGGGGCAGGAAAGTCCTGGCCCCGGCGGGGGAGGTCTCACTCCCGCGCTTCCGCTGACTTGATATAGGCCCTCAACTTCAGCAGGCCCTCGTAAGGATACTGCGACAGAACGCTCTGGGTAGCCTGGTCGACCACCTTGTAGATGAGTTCGCCCGTCTCGCGATCGACTTCGAAGGACGAACTCGTATCCCTGCCGCCTGAAGTTCCGCCCTCGCGCCGGTCGCGGGACTGCCGCACCTGTTCGGCGCCAGCCTGGGCCGAAACCGCCTTCGGCGGCGCAAGATCGGTTCGAACGGCGGTCCGAACGGGCACCGTTTCGACGCGTACCGGGCCAATTGCCGCAGCGCCGACCGACGGGGTCAAACGCGATTCCATGGAAGCCATCCTCGCTTCATGTCCGGTCGAGCGGAATACTCGACCACGACGATCAGGCTAACGGATGCGGATTTATGTTTCGTTCAGAGATTTGGTTACGTGCGGCTGAATCCAATCACGTCAAATCAGGGTCAAGCGCCATGAGAAAGTGTGTCAAGGCAGCTCAACGCCCGTTCAAACCGCCTTCGAGAGCGCGAGCGGCGCTGTCCCCGCCTTGCGGTGCATGCCGCCGCCACGCAGATAGGTTTTCGGGCTCGAATTCTGGCCGAGCGTATCGGCGAGATCGCGCATGAGGCCCTCGGAAACCGTGCGTGCCGTCGCCACAACGGCCATGTTGAGGCTCATGAGCCGCGCGAAGGCCTCGTGCCGATCCTTCAGGCGCTCCAGGTTCGAGGGCTGGAAGCGCCCGATGGCGATCGCGTTGGATTTCAGTGTCTCGAGGCAGCGCGTGTAATCCTGTGCCGCCTCGTTCTTGGTCATGGCGAGGGAGAGCGCCTCGCGCACGCGCCCTTTCCGGAAGAGTTCGGTTTCCTTCTCGATCAGCGGCTCGAGGACATCGAGAGCCGCCAGCGCGGAGGAAACGAGTGCCTCCGCCTCATCCGGCCGCGTCACCTTCGGGCGCAGGTCGGGACGTTCAGAGGCCGGAACTTTGGGACGCATGGGCAGACAACTCCTGGTGACGCAACATTTCACGATAGATCTGCGGTGCCAGGCCGACGCCGCCTTTCGCGGCGATGTTCTGGCCGTATTTCTCGATCAGCATTCCGCGCCAGGCATCCTGGCCGGGGCCTGCCCCCATGGGGCCTTCGCCATCCACGCCCTCGAACATCGAGCCGAGCATGGTCTGGAAGAAGTTCGCCTCGAGCCCCTGCGCGGTTTCCCACGCCTTGCGGTTCACGGGCATGCCCTTGGGGAGAAGGCCGGCGGCCTTCGCCTGCTGGATCTGGACGGCGTAATCCGGGTTGCTGCCGATCGGGTTCATCACATCACCTCGATATCGGCCTGGAGGGCGCCCGCCGCCTTGATGGCCTGCAGGATCGAGATCAGGTCGCGCGGACCCACGCCGAGGGCATTGAGGCCATCCACCAATTCGCGGAGCGAGACAGAATCCCGCACGATCGCGAGCTTTCTCTTGTCATCCGTATCGACCCGGATGCCGGTGCGCGGCACCACCACGGTCTGCCCGCGGGCGAATGGCTCGGGCTGGGAAACTTCCGGCTGCTCGGTGATGGTCACGGTCAGATTGCCCTGCGCCACGGCCACCTGGCTGACGCGCACATCCTTGCCCATCACGATGATGCCGGAGCGTTCGTCGATCATCACACGGGCGCGCTGGTCAGGCTCGATGCGCAGCTGCTCCACTTCTGTCAGCAGGCGCACCATGTTGCCCGGAAACGCGCGCGGAACCTGCACGACCACGGTCGAGGGGTCGGTTGGCTCGGCCGTGTCTGCCCCGAGGAAATCATTGATGGCCGCGGCAATGCGCCGGGCCGTGGTGAGATCCGGGTTACGCAGCGACAGGCGCAGGTTGTTCAGCTTGTTGAGCTGGAAATCTACCTCGCGCTCGATCAGCGCGCCATTCGCGATGCGGCCCACCGTTGGAACTCCGCGCGTGATGCGTGCCGCCTCGCCCTCGGCCGCGAAGCCGGAAATGGCCAGCGAGCCCTGCGCCACGGCATAGACCTCGCCATCGGCGCCCAGGAGCGGGGTGGCCAGAAGTGTCGCGCCCTGCAGCGATTTGGCGTCGCAGAGGGCGGAGACGGTCACGTCGAGCCGCGTGCCCTGCGTGGAGAAGGCGGGAAGGTTGGCTGTGACCATCACGGCCGCGATATTCGCGGTGCGGATGTTCGCGCCGCGCGTATTCACGCCGAGGCGCTCCATCATGGCCTGCATGGACTGGCGGGTCATCGGGCAGTTGTTCAGTGTATCGCCCGTGCCGTTGAGGCCGGTGACGAGACCGTAGCCCACTAGCTGGTTCTCGCGCACGCCCTCGACATTCGCGAGGTCCTTGATGCGCGACAGCGCCTTCGCATCCGGCGTGGCCGCCAACACGATGCCGACAGCCGCGAGGCTCGCCGCCAGAACGATGTCGCGCAGGCCTCCCAGCCGCTCGATCAATCCAGTGTTCATCCGCATGCCTCTTGCTCCTGGCCGCGACAGACCCGCTTTGCTTCGGGTCGAGCCGCTACACATTTTGAAAAACGGGTGAACGCACGCGAGACAGGAGACGTTCTGGCGCTTTCGCCTGCGATTGGCATGCCAAAGCGAAATAGAGGCTAAGTCTCTTGAAAAATTCACGAAAGTCTCTCGAGCTTTCTGCGGTTTTCCATGTATTGCCCGGCACATTTCGCCCCATGCGGCAGAATTTTCCTGCCTTGGTTACCCTCGCTTAACCACCTTTGCCGCACATTTCGGGAACCGGCGAAGGCCTGGGGGGAAACCGGGCTTCCGGAAAAGGTTTGGAAAGCCGATGCGGATCGTCGATCAGAGGAATGTGAACGCGGTCGCTTCCAGCCGTTCCGCCCGTGTGGGCGGGTCTGCGGGTGCGCGGTTCACCCTCGATTCCGGCACGGCCACGGCGAAGGCCGAAGGTGCCGCGCCAGCTTCGGTCCTCGGCGGTCTCGAGGCGCTGATTGCCATTCAGTCCGAGGACACGACCAGGGAGCGCCGTCGCCGGGGCTTGCGCCGCGGACATAGCCTGCTCGACCTGCTCGACGAACTGAAGATCGCCCTCCTCTCCGGCTCGCCGACCCCCGACCTTCTGAATCGCCTCGCGGTCGCGATGCGCGACGAGGGCTTCAGCGGAGACCCGCGACTCGACGGGATTCTCGAAAGCATCGACCTGCGCGCTGCTGTCGAACTCGCCAAATTGCGCAAGGCCCAACGCGGCTGATCGCCCCATTTCGCAACGCCTTGCGGCGTGCTGTCGCAGATTGGACGCACTTCCGGGCCCTTTCCGCATGATTCTGTGATATCGCCCCGCAGCGTCATTGTTTCGTTGCGGCTCTCGCGTTATGTGCGGGCGAGATCGTTGCGTAGCATCAGGGGAGTGAGTCGAGATGGCGCGCAGGGCGGAAGAAACGACCATGGCGGAGGCCGAAAAGGCTGCCGGCGCGAAGCTCCCGCCGGGCAAGATCATCAATCTCGAATCCGGTTATCGTCCTTCGGAGGACGAGCCCTTCATGAATGACCGGCAGCGCGAGTATTTTCGCCGCAAGCTGATCGCCTGGAAGGACGAGATCATCCGCGACGCGGAATTGACCCTCACCGCCATGCAATCCGATACCGATGCGCATCCCGACCTTGTGGATCGCGCCTCCTCGGAAGGCGACCGCGCCATCGAACTGCGCGCGCGGGATCGCCAGCGCAAGCTCATCGCCAAGATCGACGCGGCGCTGGCCCGCATCGAGGATGGTTCCTACGGCTATTGCGAGGAAACCGGCGAGCCCATCACCCTGGCGCGCCTTGATGCCCGCCCCATCGCGACCCTGTCCATCGAGGCGCAGGAGCGCCATGAGCGCCGCGAGAGGATTTATCGCGACGATTGATCACCTGATTTTCCCGCCGAAAGGCAAAAGCCCGCTCCCTCACCGGTGTGGTTTTCATGCCTGGCGTGCGGCAGCCTCGGGTTCGAACAAGGCGCGATGGGCCTGCACCTCCGCGACAATGAAATCCGCGACCGTCCGGATTCGCAAGCTCGCCTGCGTGTCGAGATGCGTAGCGAGCCAGTAGGTGCGGCGAAAGACGAGATCCGGCATAACCATCTTCAGCCCGGCATTCCTCGCGGCATGATAATCATGCAGGATTCCGATGCCTGCACCGGCCTGCACTGCCGCATCCTGCCCCACCGCGCTCACGCATTCGAGGCGGCGGTAATCCGGCCCGAAAAGGTCGGGCATGAAGTTCAGCGCGGGCGAGAAGAGCTGGTCCTGCACATAGGTCACGAGCTGATGCGCCTTCAGCGCCTCGCGGCTCTCCGGTTCCCCGTGTTTCGAGAGGTAGCTCCGCGCGGCATAGAGGTGGAGCGTGTAATCCGTGAGCTTGCGGATGGCGAGGCGGCCCGCTTCCGGCCTGTCGATGGTGATCGCGATATCCGCCTCGCGCTTCGAGAGCGAAAAGGCACGCGGCACCGGCACAAGCTGGATGATGAGGCCGGGATGCTGGCTCGCGAGCTTGCCGAGCCGCGGCGAGAGAAACAATGTGCCGAAACCATCGGGCGCGCCGATCCGCACCGTGCCCGAGACATCGAGCCCGGTTGCCGCGAGATCGGCCTGCGCCGAGAGCATTTCGGCCTCGATCCGCTCGGCAGAGGCAAGAAACCGCTCCCCGGCCGGCGTGGGCACGCAGCCGGTGGTGCGGCGCTCGAACAGGGCGGAGCCGAGCGCCTTTTCCAGCGCGCTCACACGACGCGCGACCGTCGCATGGTCGAGGCCCAGTTGCCGCGCCGCTGCGAGAAACTGGCCCGATCGCGCCACCGCGAGGAAGATGCGCGCATTGTCCCAATCCATGCGATGTCCCAATCCATGCGATGAGCCCAGAAATGCGGAACGCTTGCGCCTTTCTGCGCCTTGTTATGCGTCGATGCAAGTCGTAGGTTTTGTTCGGCAAGCTTGAGATTTCTGCGGGCAAAAGCTGCGGGCAAAAAGTTGCAGGAGGAAAGCCGGTGTTTCTGCAATCGCTTGCCATGCCCATCATCCAGTCGCCGATGCTTGGTGCTGCGGGTGAGGCGCTCACGCTCGCGGTTTCGAAGGTTGGCGGCATGGGTTCTCTCGCGGCCGCTTCGATGACGCCCGCCGCGCTTCGGGCAGCGGTCGTGAAGCTTAGAAGCGAGACCGACAAGCCCTTCGCGATCAATCTCTTCGTCCTTCCGCCGGTTAAGGCCGATGCGGCGGAGGTGCGCGACGCCATGGCACGCCTCGCACCATGGCGTGAGCGCTATGGCCTGCCCGCGCAGATCATCCCGAACCAATGGGCGGAACCGTTCGAGCTGCAATTCGCGGCTCTTCTGGAAGCAGCGCCTCCCGCGGCCTCCTTTACCTTCGGCATCCTCACCCACGAGCAGGTCTCGGCGCTGAAATCGCGCGGGACTTTCGTGGTCGGCACCGCGACAACGGTCGCCGAGGCGAAGGCTTGGGAAGCGGTGGGGGCGGATGCTGTCTGCGCGCAGGGCTTCGAGGCCGGTGGCCATCGCGGAACCTTCCTGAAGCATGTCGGCGAAAGCCAGATCGGCACCCTGGCACTTCTCTCGACCATCCGAGAGGCGATCGCCGCGCCGGTCATCGCCGCTGGCGGGATCACCGACGGCAGGGCGATCGCCGCGGCGCTCGCCATGGGGGCTGCGGCGGTGCAGATCGGCACGGCCTATCTTCTCGCCGAGGAAGCCGCGACCAGCGCCCCCTGGCGTCGCGCGATCGCTGAGGTCGCGGATGATGCGACGCACCTCACGCGCGTCTTCTCCGGGCGCTATGCGCGCGGCATCGAGAATGATTTCATGCGCGAGATGCAGGAGTTTTCCGATGAAATTCCAGCTTATCCGATCCAGAATGCGCTGACGCAGGAGATGCGCGCGGCCGCCGCGAAGGCGGGCGATGCGCAGGCGCTCTCCCTCTGGGCGGGGCAGAGTGTCAAGCTCGCGCGGCCCGGTGCGGCAGCGGAAATCACCCGCCAGCTCTGGGCCGATGCGCAGGCCGCCTTGCGCGAGACCACGCGTCATTATGCGGGAGAAGGATCAGCATGAGCATGAAACTTTACTATGCCCCCGGCACCATCGCGCTGGCGAGCCATATCGCTCTTGCGGAGGCGGATGCGGATTATCAGGCCATCGCGCTTGATTTCGCGAAGAACGAGCAGCGCGGCGAAGCCTATCTCGCCATCAACCCCAAGGGCCGCGTACCGGCGCTCGTCACGGAGCGCGGCATTCTCACGGAGACGCCGGCGATCCTCACCTTCATCGCGCAGAACTTTCCCGCCGCACGTCTCGCGCCCGTGGATGATGCCTTCGCTTTTGCCGAACTGCAGGCCTTGATGGCCTATCTCTCTTCCACGATGCATGTCGCGACCGCGCATTTCCGCCGGGCCGCGCGCTGGGCAGATCAGGAGAGTTCCTTCGCCGATATGCGCGCCAAGGTGCCGCAGAACACGCGCGATTGCTGCCGTCTGATCGAGGCAGGGTATTTCGACGGCCCCTGGGTGATGGGCGCGGATTACACCATCGGCGATCCCTATCTCTTCACGCTCACCGGCTGGCTCGATCGCTTCGAGATCGATGTGAACGAATTCCCGAAAATCGCCGCGCACCGGCAGGCCATGCAGGCGCGCCCGGCCGTGCGCCGGGCACTGGCCGAGCAGGCCCCGGCCTAACCCGATCAAACAGGAGGAAACCATGATCACCTACGGACATTTCATCGGGGGCAAGCATGTGCCCGGAAAATCGGGCCGCTTCGCGGATGTCTACCAGCCGATGGACGGCTCGGTGCGGGCCAAGGTCGCGCTCGCCTCGAAGGAGGAACTGCGCGCCGCAGTGGAAAACGCGCTGGCCGCGCAGCCGGCATGGGCCGCCACCAATCCGCAGCGCCGCATGCGGGTGATGATGCGCTTCATCGAGCTTGTCGCGAAGTACAACGATGAGCTCGCCGACATCCTCGCGCGCGAGCACGGCAAGACGATCCCCGACGCGAAGGGCGACATCCAGCGTGGCGTGGAAGTGATCGAGGTCTGCCTCGGCGCGCCGCATATGCTGAAAGGGGAATTCACCGATGGCGCCGGCCCCGGCATCGACATCTATTCGATGCGCCAGCCGCTGGGCGTGGTCGCGGGCATCACCCCGTTCAACTTCCCCGCGATGATTCCGATGTGGAAGCTCGGCCCGGCCATCGTCTGCGGCAACGCCTTCATCCTGAAGCCTTCCGAGCGTGATCCCGGCGTGCCGATGCGCCTCGCGGAAATCCTCATCGAGGCGGGCCTGCCGCCGGGCATCTGCAATGTCGTCAATGGCGACAAGGAGAGCGTCGACGCGATCATCGAGGACCCGGACATCAAGGCGATCGGCTTCGTGGGCTCCACCCCGATCGGCGAATACATCTACGGGCGCGGCTGCGCGGCCGGAAAGCGCGTGCAGGCCTTCGGCGGCGCCAAGAACCACATGATCATCATGCCGGATGCGGACATGGATCAGGCGGTCGATGCGCTGATCGGCGCGGGCTACGGCGCGGCGGGTGAGCGCTGCATGGCGATCTCGGTGGCCGTTCCCGTGGGCCAGAAGACGGCGGATGAACTCGTGAAGCGGCTCATCCCCCGCGTCGAGAACCTCAAGGTCGGCCCCTCCACCGATGGCTCGGCGGATTTCGGCCCGCTGGTGACGCGCCAGCATCTCGATCGCGTGAAGGGCTATGTCGATCTCGGCGTCAAGGAAGGCGCGAAGCTCGTGGTCGATGGCCGTGGCTTCAGGATGCAGGGCTACGAGAACGGCTTCTACATGGGCGGCTGCCTGTTCGACCACGTGACGCCGGAGATGCGTATCTACAAGGAGGAAATCTTCGGCCCCGTCCTCTCTGTCGTGCGCGCCCAGGATTACGAGGCCGGGCTGAAGCTCGCGAATGACCATGAATACGGCAACGGTGTCGCCATCTTCACGCGGGACGGCGATGCGGCCCGCGATTTCGCTTCGCGCGTCAATGTCGGCATGGTGGGCGTCAACGTGCCGATCCCCGTGCCGCTGGCCTATTACACCTTCGGCGGCTGGAAGCGCTCGGGCTTCGGCGATCTCAACCAGCACGGGCCGGATGCCTTCCGCTTCTACACGAAGACGAAAACCATCACCTCGCGCTGGCCTTCGGGCATCAAGCAGGGTGCGGATTTCGTGATCCCCACGATGCGCTGAGCCGCAGGGATGCGCTGAACTTTCGGGCCCGCCTCATCGAAGGCGGGCCCTTTTTCGTTTGCCCCGAAGCGATCAGGCAAGGTCGCCCCACTGCGCCGGCACGTAGCGATAGGCCTGACCATCACGGACGATGCGCCCGAAGCCGGGGAAGGGCACATGGGTCGCGGCAATCGGGATGCCGTCGGTCGCGACCATGTCGAAGATCTTCTTGCGCGTCTCCGCCGCCTGCTTCCCATCCGAATCGAAGGCGAAGGTCGTCTCCGGCCGCAGCGTGTGGAACAGGGCGTTATGCAGCGTATCGCCCGCGATCAGCAGCTGATCCTTGCCGGAGGAGACGCGGATCACGGCGTGGCCCGGCGTGTGTCCGGCGGCGAGCTGCAGCGTCAGGCCAGGCGCCACCTCTCCGTCCTTCACCTTGCGGGTGCGGTTGGCATAGGGCTTCAGCGCGTTGCGGGCGGAGAGGAAGAACGGTTTCGCGGCCTCCGGTGCGCGGGAAAAGATGCCTTCGTCGAGCCAGAAATTGGCTTCCGCCTCGTGGAGGATCACCTCGGCATTGCGGAAGCGCGCCTTGCCTTCCGAGGTGATCAGCCCTTCGGCATGGTCGGGATGGGCATGGGTGAGGATCACCGCATCAATCTGGCCCGGCTCGATGCCGGCAGCGGCGAGATTGGCGCGCATGCGGCCCAGCGAGGGCCCGAAAGCCTTGTTCGAACCCATGCCGGTATCAACGAGATAGGTCTTTGCGCCGGTATTCACCACGAAGGCGTTGATGGCCGTGGGCGCCATCGCCTTCTCGCCGGCCGCCGCGAGCATTCGTTGGGCTTCCGCCGGATCGAGATTCGTGAAGGCCTCGATGCCGATCGGTCCGAACCCGTCGCTCAGCGCGGTGATCTCGATCGACCCGATCTTCTGGCGAAAGACGCCAGGCACCTGCCGACCGGAGAGCGGCGCTTTGGCAAGAGCGGGGAGGCCGGTCGCGCCCAGCGAGGCGGCGGCAAGGGAGGAGGCAAGCAGGGAGCGGCGCGAGATCATGGGGCTGATCCTTTCAGGAGTGCGACATCGAACACATTCAAAAGGTGACAAAAGCCGCCGGAATGATTATGTTCTGATCGGAACAAATATCAGGCAGCCGAACGCCCTGTCAAGAATTATGATCGGATCGGTACAAAAATGACAGCCCGCCCGCGAATGACAGCCCGCCCGCGTGGTCGCCCGCGCGCCTTCGACCGAGAGATGGCCGTCCGTTCGGCGCAGCGCCTCATCTGGCAGCATGGCTTTGAAGCGATGTCGCTCTCGCAGCTCGAGGACGCGATGGGAATTCGCAGATCGAGCCTCTATTCGGCCTTCGGCTCCAAGCTTGGGCTGCTCGGCGAAGCCGCCGATCTCTACCTCGCGGATTTCGCCAAGCAGAGGGACAAGGTGCTGCCGGGTATCCGCTCGTCTCTCGGCCGGCTGGAGGCGATGTTCGGACTTTTCGCCACGAATTTCGTCGCACCGGGCGGGCCGCTCGGCTGCTTTCTCTGCGCGGCCGCGCATTCCTGCTCCAATGAAAATGCAGAAGCCGTGAACATGCTGGTCATCCGGCGGAAAGCCTTTGCGGAGGTGATTCGGGCAGAACTCGAGGCGGGCGTCCGGTCGGGTGAATTCATTCCGGATACGCCCGTCGCGGCGCTCACGGATTTTCTCGTGAGCGTTGTTCAAGGCATGTCGATCGGTGCCCGCGATGGCAAGCCGGTGGAATCCCTTCGGCAGATAGCGACCTTCGCGCTATCCGTGCCTGCGCGTTATGTGGCACCGAAGGATGCTTCGCGCGCACCGGCAGCGACGGCCATCTGACGGCGGGGGTATCGGCATCGCTCGCCGAAGCGTGATCGACAGGCGAGGCGGAGATGTGCCAATCTTCACCTCGCATGCGGGGGCTTCGGGCTTTCCTTCTGTTGTTGGCGCTGTTTCTGGCTGCTGGATCGGCCGGAGCCTCGCCGCTTTGCGATGGTGAGGGCGGGCGCTGCAGCCTCTCCAACGGCTTCTATTTCGCGGAAACCCCGCTGGGCTGGAACGGGCGCGATCCACTGCCCGTGCTCGTGCATTTCCACGGGTTTCGCGAAATCGCCGCCGATGTGATCGCGCGCGAGGACCTGCGGGAGATCGCGGGTCGGCTCGGTTTCGCGCTCGTCGTGCCGCAAGGGGAGGGGCAGACCTGGTCGCATCCCGGCTCCCCCTCGCAACTGCGCGACGATGTCGCTTTCGCAGAGAGCCTGCTCGCGGATTTGCGCCAGCGTTTGCCGCTGGATGAGAACCGGCTCTGGGCTTCCGGCTTCAGTCAGGGAGCCTCGATGGTCTGGGCGATCGCCTGCGCGCGTCCCGGCCTGTTCCGCTTTCACCTTCCAGTCTCCGGCGCTTTCTGGCGGCCGGAGCCGGAAAGCTGCCCGGCGGGTTTGCGGGCGATCCGCCACATCCACGGCCTCGGCGATGTCACCTTCCCGCTGGAGGGGCGGCCCGTGCGCGGCGGCAAGTTCCACCAGGGGCGCATTCGCCATGCCATCGATCTCGCGCGAAAACTCGGTGCCTGCCGCCCGGCCGAGGAGGATGTCTCCACCACGCTTGGTGCGCTCAGCTGTCGTCGCGCGACGGGCTGCGAGCGTGGGGCCTATCTTGATTTCTGCCTGCATGCGGGCGGGCATGATTTCGACCCCAGTTGGCTGGAGGATGCTTTTGGCCTCCTTACCGAGATCAGCAGGGCCAGCGCACATGGGCGTTAACGCCGATTAACATTTATGCTGGCATGGTTGAGCGGGTTGCCGTATCTCGTTCTGCGTGGAACGACGAGGAGCCATGCATGCAAGGAAAGCCTGCTGTCACCGCTCATGCGAACCGGGAACTCGGGAAGGTGCGGAAAACGGGTATGGCGACCCTGGCGGGGCTTGGCCTCACGCTGGTGCTTTCGGCTTCGGCTCTGGCTGGTGAACCGCGCTGCAACAAGGCCCGTCATGTCGCCGGCACGGAAAAGCCGCTGCCCAATCTGGAATCGCGGCTTGAGGCGGGTGAGCCCATCCGCATTGTCGCTTTGGGCTCTTCCTCCACCGAGGGCACGCCCAATCTCTCCAAGAAGGACATCTACCCCGCCGTGCTGGAGCGCGTGCTCGCCCGCGAGGTGCTGAACCCCGTCGAGATCCTCAATCGCGGCAAGGGTGGCGAGACCATCGCCCACATGCTCGCGCGGCTGGATCGCGATGTCATCGCCGAGAAGCCGGATCTCGTGATCTGGCAGTTGGGCGTGAATGATGTCCTCTCCATGGACGGGGTCGAGAGCGCCATTGCCGATATGCGCGTGGCGCTGCAGCGCCTCAGGGATCGCCGCATACCTGTGGTTCTGATGGATCTCCAGGTCGCGCCGATGGTCGATCGCGACAAGGATACGCCGGTGATGCAGGCCGCGATTGCCGAGGCCGCGCGTGCCGAGGGCGTGCTGCACTTCCACCGCTACGAGATCATGAAAAACCTCGTTTCCACGCAAGCCGCAGGGATGGACGACCTGGTGATGAGCGATGGCCTGCACATGACCGCTTTCGGCCATCTCTGCACCGGCACCCTGCTCGCGCAGCAGATTGCCAAGTCGAGCCTCATGCGGCTCGCCGCTTCCCGCCCGCGTGAATAGATCCGCGAACAGATCGAGGGGTCCGTTCCCGGAATCAGTTCTCGATCAATTCTCGGCCGGCCGCCGGTCGGGCACGAGCCGAATGTCGTCGCCTCCGGAATCGGCAAAGGCGATGCCGCTGCGCGTCTCGATCATCGCGCGGATGATGCCGCCTTCGCCCAGCAGGGCCATCTCCTCGAAAACATTCGTGTCCGGGCGATAGCGCAACAGCATGCGACGTCCGCCATCGGCGATGATCAACGTGCCGTCGGGCCGCGCGAGCAGCGCTTGCGGCTGGCTCTCGGGCCAGGGCAGCGCGATGATGTGCCATGCGCCGCGACCCGCCGAGCGGGCAATGGCATTGGTCTTGGCGGAGGACACCCAGAGCTCGCCCTTTGGCCCCGTTGCGAGCCCCCGCGCCCCCCGGAAACTCTCCGGCAGGGCGGTAGAGTCGAAGCGGCCACGTTGCGGGTCAAGGCGGATCATCCGGCCGGCCTTCCACGCGCTGAACCAGATGGAACCGCCTTCGCCCGGCGCATTCAGCCCCATGCCTTGCAGGTCATCGTGCGAGGAGACCTCGACCGCGCCGTTCTGCGGATCGAACCTGCCGAGCCAGCCGGCCGAGCCCGCAAACCAGATCCGGCCCAGGCCATCGGAGCGCAGGCCGGACAGATCCATGGTCGGCAGGTCTGACGGCATCGCAATGCGGGTAAGTTCGCCCGTCGTGCCATCGATGCGGTGGAGGACGTTGAGGGTCTTGTCGGTGGCGTAAAGCGCGCCATCCGGCGAGAAGGCGAGACCGAAGGGTTTCGCGCGTTTGCCGAGATAGAGATAGGTGACCTTCTGCGTTTCGGCATCGATGCGCCCCAGCGCGCCGAGCGGAGGCGCGGCAAACCAGAGGGAGCCATCGCGCGCGTCGAGCGCGAGCGCGCTCGGCTGGCTGTTGGCCATCAGTTCGATTTCGGTCACCGGAAGGAGTTCGACCTTCTTCGACACGCTCGGCAAGGCTGTGGGGGTCGCCGGGGGCGGCAGCGACTGGGAAAGCGCGGTTGCAAGACCGAAAAGGCTCATGCTGCCGGCCAGGAGCACGGACAGCAGCGATTTCGAAGGGCTCAGGCGTTTGAATCTCACCATCTTGGCCCTGGAAGGTTTCACACGCGCGGATCAAGCGCAAGCAGCGTGGAGCGCGAGGAAACCGGTTCGGCGCGCCGCTCGGGCGTGGGCGGCAGGGCAGGGGCGGAGCCAGGTGCCGCCTCGACCCTGGGCTTGCGCGAGGACGCCGTCGCGCCGCCGCGCCATTCCATGAAGGCGCCCATGCCGATCATCAGCGCGGTGCCTGTCAGCACGGCTGCGGCGATGATCGCCGGATGGTAGCCATTCACGACGATCACGATGCCGCCGGCGATGCTGCCGATGGTGCCGAGAGCGAAGACTTCCAGCGAGTGCTTGCCCATCAGCGCGGTCATCCGGGCCGGGACAGAGGAGAGCCAGCGCGCATCCGGCTGGATGAGAACCATCACAAGCCAGAACTTCGCCAGCACATCGATGAGCCGGATGATGGAGAGATCCGTTTTCGAGATCGCGCCAATGCGCAGCGGATCGACGAGCCAGACGTTCTCGTAGCCGGGAATCTCGCGCCACGGGGCGCTGATCAGGAAGGCCGCGACCGTGAACAGCGCGGCGGCGATGGTGATGCCGCGTGCGACAAGGGGGCGGCCCAGCAGGCCAAGGCCAAGGCCGGACCGCATCCTGAGCCCGATGACGAAGCCGATCGTGAAGAGCAGCTGCCAGGCGAAGGGGTTGAAGGTCCACTCGCGCGCGGTGCGGCTGTTCGGGATGTTGAAGCCGATGCCCTGAACCGCACCCCACAGCGCCAGGCCGAGCGCGAGCGGGGCAATCCAGTGCAGGCGGTGCAGCAGGAAGAGCGCCGGCACCAGCGCAAGGAGCAGCACATAGAGCGGCAGGATATCGAGATAGCCCGGCAGGAAGCGCAGGGTCACCACATGAGCCAGGAACGCCCCCGGATTCTGCAGGAAGGTGTCGAAGCCCAAAGCCTCGAGATGGCTCGGCTCGTTGAATCGCTCCGCGCCGATCACGCAGATCGTGCCGACCATCAGGAAGAGGAACAGGTGCGTGCGATAGAGCTTCCACATGCGCGAGAAGACGGTGGCGAGGCCGATGCCCGTCGTGCCATTCGCGAAATAGCGATGATAGGCGAGGGCAGCCGCGAGGCCTGCCAGCAGCACGAACACTTCCGCCGCATCCGAGAAGCCCCAGGCGCGCGAGGTCAACAGGCTCCACGGCGTCGCGGGCATGTGATTGATGAAGATCATCACCAGCGCGAGACCGCGGAACAGATCGATCCGCCTGTCGCGTTCAAGCTTCGGGGTCGGCGCGGCGCTCATGGCCTTGGCTCTTCTCCTTCCGGAAGGGACGAACCGGACGAAACGCAAGGTTTCGTCCGGCGTGGCGGCTCTTTCTTCGACGGGAAACACTTCGTCGAGCGAAAAGTCACCCGAAATTCTCAAGCCCTTTTTTTCAGTGCGCGCGAAATGAGGCCGGTTTTGGACCTCGGCATCACATCACGCGAAGTTGATCGGTCGCGCGCGCCGTGGATGGGGCGGCCGGAAAACTAGAAGACCGACACCCTTAATGAAGCCTTAAGCCGGGCTTTCCAAACTCATGGAAATTTCATGGTCGGCGGGCCTCGCGAAGTTCACCCCTTTTTCGCTCGCTCACCATCCAGACGGCGCCGCTGCTCGCCGCGACTGTCGCAATGGGCGTCCCTGTGATGGCGGATTTCAATGATATCAATGTCACCGGCCTCACCGGGCGGAGTGCCCGGACCCGCCATAGCCTGCGCAAGGAAAACCATGCGGAAGGAACTGCCGGCTTCCTCCTCCCTGGTCTGGAGCCCTCATCCGGTCGCGTGGACGGGCAATTCCGGAAGCCTGGCTGGCGCGGTTGCATGGCTCATGCGCCATCCGGTCTAATCCTGCCTTTGCACAAATGCACATCTCCCGGGAAAAGGCGACCGAGCGGTTAAGGGTGCCGCCGTTACATTTTTCGCCGGCTGGCGACACCTGTCGCGAAACTCTGGAATAATTTCATAAAAATACAACCAGAGATTGATATGTGTTTGATCGAGATGCAGCCCAAGCAGCATCGACAATCAGCGGGAAAGCTCTGTTATTTTTGAAGAATACCATGTGTCCCCGCCCCTTGGAACGAATTGTTAAGAAACGAGGGCCGTAATGTCCGCAGCGGAAGGCGAGCAAGGATCGAACGCAATGCCAGATGCGCCCGAGAAGTTCGCGGTTCAGCTGAATCCCTCACCCGAGAATGACGATTCCTTTTATGCAAGCATGATCGAGGCGTTGTATGGTACACCCTCGGCCGTCATCCTTGGCATGATGATCATCAACGGCATCATCCTCAGCGCTTATTTCTTGAGTGGTGACCCGATCATTCTCGGACTGGCCTGCCTGCTGTTTGTGATCAACGGCTTCCGCTGGTTCAGCCATCGCCTTTATGACCAGAAGGCGCGCGGGCTAAAGGATCGGGCGGTGCAACGCCAGTTTGAGCGGATGGCGCTGCTGGGTGCCTGGAGCACGGCCGCCACGGTAGGCCTGTTCGGGGCCTATTCCGTTTTTGCCCATCCCTATCAGGCGGCCTCGATTCTCGGTGTGGCGCAGACCATGGGATATCTGGGCGGCGTTTCCGGCCGCAACACCTCGCGCCCCTACATTACCCAGATCCAGATGGCGCTGGTGTCGATCACCTTCATCTTCGGGCTGATCTTCAGCGGCGAGCTTGCCTATCTGCTGATCGGCATCGCCGTTGGCTTCACGCTGCTTGCAACGCTCTCGAGCGTCCGGAGCATCCATGAGGTCTATGTGTCCCGCCTGCAGACCATGCGCAAGCTGGAAATGCTCGCGAAGCGCGACGCCTTGACCGGTCTTGCGAACCGCTATGCGCTGATGGAGCAGATGGAAAAGTGGCATTCGGCCGACAAGCCCTTCCTGCTGATCTCGATCGACCTCGACAATTTCAAGCATGTGAACGACATGTTCGGTCACACGATGGGCGACGAATTGCTGCGGGAAGCCGCGCAGCGCATCACGCGCCATTTCACGGATGATGACGTGGTGGCCCGCATCGGCGGTGACGAATTCCTGATCATCACGCCGCGCATGGATGCTGTCATGGCAATGGCGCTGGCGACCGACGTCGTGAACGACCTCACATTGCCTTTCCTTGTCCGCAATGTGCGCCTGCGCGCCGGCGCCAGCATCGGCATCGCCACGGGCGCGGGTTTGGCGCCGGAAATGGCGCTGAAGCATGCCGACCTCGCGCTCTATCAGGCGAAGGAATCCGGCAAGAACCAAGTCTGCGTCTATTCGGCCGAACTCGGCGCGAAATATGACGAGCGCATCCTGCTCGAGCAGGATCTTCGCCGCGCGATCGAGAATGGCGAATTGTCGCTGGCCTACCAGCCGATCATGAACCCCAGGACCCGCCGCGTGACGCTGGTGGAAGCGCTGATGCGCTGGAAGCATCCGGAGCGCGGCTTCATTTCTCCCGGCGTGTTCATCCCGATCGCCGAGGCTTCCGGTCTCATCACGTTGATGGGCACGTGGGCGATGCAGACCGCCTGCCATGCCGCCGCGAGCTGGCCCGTCGATGTGGGCGTAAGCGTTAATCTCTCGGCGAAGCAGTTCCGTCGTGATCTCGATCTCGTCTCGATTGCCCGCTCCTGCCTGCAGAGTTCCGGCATCGCGCCGCACCGCCTGACTCTGGAGATCACGGAATCGATCCTGATCGACGATTCCGGTCTTGTCATCGAAACGCTGGAGCGCCTGCGCGCCATCGGCGTGCGCACGGCGCTGGATGATTTCGGCACCGGCTATTCGTCGCTGAGCTATCTGGAGATCTTGCCGCTCGACAAGGTCAAGATCGACCGCTCCTTCGCCACCTCCATCGATACCTCCCAGCGCAGCGGCTCGATGATGCGTGGCATCACCGGCATCGCCCGCGATCTCGATCTGGAAGTGATTGTCGAGGGGATCGAGACCGAGGAGCAACTGGCCGCCCTCGGCGCCTATGGAATCGATGGCGTGCAGGGCTATGTTTTTGCCCGACCCATGGATGTCATTTCACTGCTGCCCTTGCTCGTTCACAAGATGAAGCCGAACGGGATGCTTGCGAACATTAACCAAGCCAGACGGAAACGGACGTCGGCTGGTTAAGGAAGTGTTAAGGTCAGAGTGTAAATCAGGCTCTGAGCTCAGCATGGCACCCAATCATCCGTTCGGAAAAGATCTTTTGTCGGCAGCAGATCTCAGCGCGCCCGACCTCATCGACATCATGGCCCGCAGCCGCCGCTTGGCGCAGACCGATGGACAGGGCGGCGGTGCCGCCTCCAACAGTCGGAAGATCGTGGCGAACCTTTTCTTCCAGCGTTCGACGCGCACCAAACTGGGCTTCGAGGTTGCGGCCTTGCGCCTCGGCCACCGCTCCATCGACGCCTACGATCCCGAACGCAACCGCGTGGGCTCCAGCAATGGCGACAACTTTCCCGACCATATCCGCACGATCGCCCAGCTGGCCGACCTGCTGGTCATCCGCCACAGCGAGGAACTGAAATGCCATGAGGTCGCCCGGCTCGCCCCCGTGCCGGTGATCAATGGCGGCAATGGTTCGGACGAGCACCCGACCCAGGCCCTGATCGACCTGTTCTGCATGCTGGAAATGAAGGGTTCGATGGATAAGCTCAGCCTTGCCATCAGTTGCGATTCGCGGGCGCGCTATGCCTATTCGCTCCTGCTGCTGCTGAAGCACATGCCTCCGAAGCGAGTGACCTACTGCGTCGATCCGGAAACGCATTTCTCCGAAAAGACCCAACTCGCGCTGGATGGTCTTGCCGCTCTCGGCACCAAGGTCTCGATCGTGCACGATATCGAGGAATGCCTCGACCATGATGTTCTGAACATCCAGACCCAGGACCTCACCAGCAAGGTGAAATCCACGCTCGAGAGCGGGGATTTGCCGAGCTATGTCGAAAAGGACCCTTTCGTGCTGACCGCCGACAAGATCCTCAAGTCGCGCTCGGACACCATCATCCTGAACCCGCTGCCACGGCAGGGCGAACTCGATGCCTCCTGTGATGCCCTGCCGAACGCGCGATATTTCGAGCAGGTGAAGCTCTCGAGCTATGTGCGAATGGCGGTGCTCGAGCGCATGCTCGCCGGGATTCCCTGGACGGGCTCCGCCGCTTTTGGCCGCGCCTGAGGATCAGAGGCGGCATTCCGGCTTGCGATGATCGACCAGCGTTCCGTGTGGCACGATGCCGTGACATGGGGGGCGCAACGGCAAAGGCGGGCCGAGGCCCGCCTTTGCGATCCGATATCCTGTATCTTGGAGCGCAAACCGATCTGATTCAATCAGATCGGAGTCCGCTCTAGAGCTTGCTGTTCACGAGACCGTAGACGCCGTAGCCGATGAGGTAGCCGAGCTTGCGATCGGGAAAGCGCGCCGTCGCGAGTTCCTGGATGGCGGTATAGTGCTTGCCCGCCTTGGTCGGATCGGCGAGTTCGGCCTTCGCCGCGCCAAGCCCGGCGATATACTCCGTCACCAGCGCATCGATGGCGCGGAGATAGGCCTGCTGGCTCTCGGCGGCGGCCTCCACTGGCGCATCCTCGCCGCGCCCGCCGCGGACAACCTTGCCGCCGAGCGTCTTGAGTTCGTCGAGCGCCGCGATCCAGCCCTTGAGATCCGGGCGCGGCTTGCTCTCGACAATGCCGCCCTCGAGCCAGGCATGTGCCCCATGATGCACGAGATCGCCCACGATGAGGTCGCCCGTCGCATCGATGCGCGCCACGGTCTGCGTGGCCGAAACACCGGGGTTCTTCAGTTCAAAGAGCGTGATCGTCTCGCCCGAAGCGAGCGTGATCGTGCTCTTGCCGGAGAAGGTCTGCTTCACCGCTTCGAAAGCCGGGTAGGTCTCGTCGGTGAAGGCCTTGGCGATCTTCACCCAGAAATAGCGCTTGTAGGCATCCACGCCGGGCATCGCATCGGCGGTCGCCTTCGATGCGATGGAGGTCGCGCCGAGCTTGTGCAGCACCGAGAGGCCGTTGAACTTGTCCGGGTTCGGATGCGTCACCACCACGCGGGTGATGGGCCGGTCGGAGGATTTGCGGATCGCCGCAACCATCGCGTCGGTCAACTGCGGCACGAACTGGCTATCGAACACCGTGATCTCACGGCCATCGTCATACCAGTAGGTGCGGGTATCGAAGCCGTTGGCATCGGATTGAAACACGCCGAGCTGGCCCGCGGCGGCGGGCAGGGTGGCGAGAGTGAGGGCGGTGGCCATGGCGAAAGCTCCTTTGGACATGATCGTGTCTTCCTGTCTGTCGCCGGCCCATCCGGCGTTGACGCCCTTTTGCCCCAGGCTTGACGTGACGTGTTATCGATGTTCTGTCATTTTATAACTGAAAAACGACATCATGCTCCTGCGCGATCCCGATCTGGCCGAAGCCCCTCTCGTGGGTCTGTCGGAAAGCTATCAGCCCGGCCTTACGGACTGGCACGCGCATCGGCGCATCCAGCTGATGTATGCGACGGAGGGAAGCCTCACCGTGCTCACCGAGGCCGGCTCATGGGTCCTGCCGCCGAGCCGGGCGCTGCTGTTGCCCGGTGGCCTTCGCCATGTGCTGAAGCTGCGGCGCCGGGCCGAGCTGCGCACGCTTTATCTCGATGCCGAGACCGATTGGATCACCACCCCGGCCGCTCCGCAGGTCATCGCGGTGCCGGCGCTGCTGCGTGAACTTATCCTCGCGGCGGTCGAGGCGCCGTGGGATCATTCAATCGAGAGCCGCAGCGGGCGGCTCGCCCGGGTGCTCTGCGATGAACTCGTGATGCTGGAGCAGGAGCCGGTGCATCTGCCGGAACTGCAGGATTCTCGGGCGCGCAAGCTCGCGGCGATCTTCTACGCGAAGCCAGCCGAACGTCGTTCTCTCATGGAATTGGCAGCCGAAGCAGGCGCAAGCCTGCGCACGCTTGAACGCTGTTGGAAGGCCGAAACCGGGCTCGCGATCAGGGAATGGGTGCAGCAGTTGCGCTTGATGTTCGCGCTGGAGGCCATCGCAGCTGGCGCGCGCATCGGGGATGCGGCCTTCGAAGTTGGGTTCGAAAACCCCTCGAGCTTCATCGCGCTGTTCCGTCAGCACTTCGGCACCACGCCCGCCCGCTATTTCGGCGAACGGGGGTGAAGGAGAGGGAGAGGTCCAAGACCGCGAGCGGCCCCAGACCTCGTCTTTCGCGGTTCAGTGGCCCGAATGCGCGGCCTGCCCGCCCATCGCCTTGCCAGGCGCGGAAACACCCGGGCGTGACCGATGCCGGCGGCTTTGGCCGCGACCCGGTTCGCCGGGGCGCATCTCGGCGTTGGTCGGCTCGTTCCGGCTCGCATGGCTCCGCGCCGGGTTGCCCCGGTTCTGCGTCGGGCGCGGCTGGTTCTGGCGGGTCCTGTTCGGCATCTTGGCTGCGCCATGGGCGTCACGGATCGATGCAGGCTCCGGCGCGAAACCTTCCGGCAGCGCGAGAACCGGCACGGGCTGGCGTGTCAGCTTCTCGATGTCGCGCAGCAGCGGACGCTCATCGCCCGCGCAGAACGCGATCGCGATGCCCGCCGCGCCGGCGCGTGCCGTGCGGCCGATGCGATGCACATAGGATTCCGGCACATGCGGCAGGTCGAAATTGATGACATGCGTCACGCCTTCGACATCGATGCCGCGCGCGGCGATATCGGTCGCCACCAGCACGCGGCACTTGCCGGTGCGGAATTCACCGAGCGCCCTTTCGCGCTGGGCCTGGCTCTTGTTGCCATGGATCGCGGCACTCTCGATGCCGTCCCGCGCGAGATGCTTCACGACACGATCCGCGCCATGCTTGGTGCGGGTGAAGACCAGCGTGCGGCCCTGCTCGCCATCGGCGATGAGGCGCGAAAGCAGCGCTGGCTTTGCGCCCTGAGCGATATGCATCACGCCCTGCGTCACGCGCTCGGCCGTGGTGGCGACCGGGGTCACCGCCACCTTCACCGGATCGGTGAGGAAGCTGTTGGCAAGGCCCGAGATCGTCTCGGGCATGGTGGCCGAGAAGAAGAGGCTCTGGCGCGGCTTCGGCAGCATCGCCTGGATGCGGCGCAGCGGCACGATGAAGCCGAGGTCGAGCATCTGGTCGGCCTCGTCGAGCACGAGAATCTCGATATCCGAAAGGCGCAGGGCCTTCTGGTTCACGAGATCGAGCAGGCGACCGGGCGTGGCCACCAGGATATCCGCGCCGGTGGCGAGGCGCTTCGTCTGCTTGCCGATCGGCACGCCGCCGAACACGACATCAATCGAGAGATGCATGAACTGGCCGTAAGCGCGGAAGCTCGCCGCGATCTGGCTCGCGAGTTCACGCGTCGGCGAGAGGATCAGCGCGCGGCAGCTCTTCGGCTTGCGCGTCGTGCCGCTCTTGCCGAGCCGCTGGAGGATGGGCAGCGCGAAGGCACAGGTCTTGCCCGTGCCGGTCTGCGCGATGCCAAGGAGATCCCTGCCCGCCAGCGCATGCGGAATCGCCTGCAGCTGGATGGGGGTCGGGGTGGTGTAGCCCTCGGCCTCGAGCGCACGGTTCAACGGCGCGAGAAGGGCGAAATCTTTGAAGGTAGCCAAGGAATTAACTTTCAGGGTCAGCGGCTTGCAAGCCGCAATGGCCCGGACGCGATCATCGCGAACAGGCTGAAAAAAGCGACCCGCGTGAGGGGGAGCCCGGAAGGGAACGATTGAAGGGGGAAGCCCGGCGCCGGTTCACCCCAAAGAGGCGGGCGCTGTCACGCTGCTTCGCTCAAGCGCGAAGATCGCGCTGACGTTCTGAAAAAAGCCCTGCGCTTGTTGCACTGCAATGTCAAGCGAAAACGGGCGGAGGGAGCGGGCCAGCGGCCCGATCCGGATTTCGTATTCAGCGCCCGGCCGGCGCGGCGGCAACCGCCGGGCGGCCACGGCCACCGGTGGGACGGGGCTTCGCCTTGGGGGCGGGCAGAAGGCCGTCGCGCTGCATCTGCTTGCGCTGGGCCTTGCGGGCGCGGCGAATGGCTTCGCCCTTCTCGCGGTTCTTTTTCTCGGAAGGCTTTTCATAGGCCTTGCGCTGCTTCATTTCGCGAAAAACGCCTTCGCGCTGCATCTTCTTCTTGAGCACGCGAAGCGCCTGCTCGACGTTGTTGTCACGAACCAGGACCTGCAAGGGTCACCCTCCGGAAAAGAGAAAGAGGAAGGCGCGAGGCCGGTTCCGGCCCGCGCCGCCAATCGGCCCCGAAAGCGGGGCCGGCGCGGATCATCAATCCGCGAGTTGCAGGCGATCAGCCGCCGACTTGCCGGTCCGGCGATCGGCCACGATGTCAAAGACCACCTTCTGGCCTTCGTTCAGGCCGTTGAGGCCCGCGCGCTCGACGGCGCTGATGTGAACGAAAACATCCGTCCCGCCATTGTTCGGCTGAATGAAGCCGAAGCCCTTTTGGGAATTGAACCACTTCACGGTTCCGTTATGCATGGGAGCTACCTTTGTAAAAACGAGAAAAACAACCGCGCTTTCGGAGCTGGATCAGCACCGGCGGGCACGGCTTCGATCGATGAGAAGGAAGAGGTCGTCGGCCAGGGCGAAACGCGGTTCCGCAGGGGCAAATTCATTCGGCCAAAACTCGATTTTGGGTTGATAGCACGTTTCCTGCCCCGCTGCAAACCATGTCGCGGCGGGCGCAGGATTGCCGTCGCGACCCTTCAGGCGCGCACGAAGCTGTCCCCTGCCACTTTCCGGAGGCGTCGCAGGGCATCGAGGATCCAGCGCCCGGAGAGCAGGAACCGCAGCGGCGAGGATGGCTCGAAATGCGAGGCGACCTGGTGCCCCTCCTCTTCGCCCCAGGCGGGGACCGCCGCGCCCTCTTTCCGCTTGCGGAAAACAATGGTTGTGCCGGCATTCATGAAGCGCGGATCGGGCTCCAGCCCCGCGACCAGACCGGCCCAGACCAGCGCCTGCGGCGTGAAATTATAGACATGCGCGAAATGGAAATGCTGGAAGCTGTGCTGCCTTTTACCCAGCGCATTCGGCACGGAAACGAACAGCACGCCATCCTCCGCCAGCCATTCGGCCATGCGCTTCAATGCGCTCACCGGCTCACGCAGATGTTCGAGCACGTGGTTCGAGGTGATGACATCGAAGCTTCCGGGAGCAAATTCGGCCTGCTGCCACACGCAGCTCTCGACCTTCACGCCATAGGTTTCGCGCGCGAAGGCTGCGAAGCTCTCGCCCGGCTCGATGCCCTCGACCGCATGGCCGGCCTTTGCCGCAGCCACGAGGAACTCTCCAGAGCCGGAGCCGAAATCGAGCACCCGCTTCGGGCCTGAAAGCGCCGGCTCCAGCAGCGCGAGTCGCGCCTCGGCGTCGCGCTGGCTGCGGGTGATGTGAAAGCGCGGCGGCTTCTTCGAGAAGGCGAACTGGTAATCAAGCCGGTATTCACCGGCATAATAGGCGTCGAGCTCGGCATCTGTCGGCATCGGATCGGTGCGGATCAGGCCGCATTGCTCGCAGGCCACGGTTTTCAGCGTCTTCAGCCGCCGGTCCGTCTGGCCGATGATCAGGCGATGATGCGAACCGCAGAGGTTGCACGGCGCTTCCTCGCCCCTGTAGGCATAGCGCGTGAGCGGGATCTGGTTGCGGATGGTGGCGAGAAGTTTCAGCATCGACTTGACCTCCCGGTCTCGGGCGTCGAGCAATAAGGGCCGAGCCTGACGGGAACCTGATGGATGAAACTGCTGCTGATCGAGGATGTGCCGCCGCTGGCCCAGCTCACCCGCGAAGTTCTGGAGGCCGAAGGTTTCACGGTGGACCACGCCCCCGATCTCGAAGCTGCCCGAATCATTCTCGCCGTCGCGCCGCCGGATGTGATCGTGCTCGATCTCGGCCTGCCCGATGGCGACGGGCTCGATCTGCTTCATGGCCTGCGGAAGGAAGGCAGCGCCATTCCCGTGCTGGTCGTCACCGCCCGCGACTGCCTGAATGACCGGATCGACGGGCTCGATCGCGGCGCGGATGATTACATCGTGAAGCCGGTTGCCCCGGCCGAGATCGCCGCGCGTTGCAGGGCGCTGCTGAGGCGGCCCGGCGGGCTGCTGGGGCGAAAGCTCCAGCTCGGCAATCTCGCCTTCGAAACCACCTCGCGCCAGGTCACCGCCGCCGGGCGGCCGGTGAGCCTCGCGCGCCGTGAGATCGACGTTCTGGAAGTGCTGTTGCGAAAGCTCGGGCAATCCGTGCCGCGCCGGGTGATCGAGGATGCGATCTACACGCTGGACGAGACGCCCGGCCCCAACGCACTGGAGGCATCCGTTTCGCGCCTCCGGCGCCAGCTCGCGGAAGCGGGCGCGAATGTGGAGATCCACACGATCCGGGGCATCGGCTATCTCCTCACCGAGGCGGATCGGGCATGAGCCGGTCGCTGGTCACCACGCTCATCCGCCGGCTTTTGCTGGTCGGTGGGTTGCTGACCCTCATGAACATCGTCTTCGTCACGGCCTATTACAGCTCCGACCCCGAGGGCTTGCGGCGTGAAAAGGTGAGCCACCAGATCGACCGCCTCGCCGAGACGCTGAGGGCCGGGCCGGATGGGAGTTTGGCTTTCGAGCCATCAAGCCGGCTGATGCAGACCTTCATGCGCTACCCCGATGCCTATGCCTTCCGCATCGAGGATGGGGCCGGCCACGTGCTGGGCGAAGCCAATGCCATGCTGGTGCCGGCCGAGCGCTGGAGCGTGCCCAATGGCCCGGATGCCTGGTGGAGCGATGTTGAGGTGAATGGCCGTTCCGTGCTGGTCGGGTCGCGCCGCGTGCGTGTCGGGGGCGAGGCGGTCCGGATTGCCTTTGCGGCGGCAGGCGACCCCTCGAACCTGCTGCTCTTCGTCTATTTCGACGAGCTTTTCGTGCATGTCATCGTATCCCTGCTGCCTTTCGCGATCTGCCTGATGATCGTGAACGCGGTCACCGTGCGCCACTCCCTGCGATCGCTGGTTCATGCCGCGGATGCCGCGCGAAAGGCGGGTCCCGGCCACGGGATCGCGGCCCTGCCGACGCGCGGGCTGCCGACCGAGGTGCTGATCCTGGTCGAGGCCATCAATGATCCCCTGCGAAGGCTGGGCGAGGCGCTGGAAGCCGAGCGCGCCTTCACGGCCGAGGCGGCGCATGCCCTGCGCACGCCGCTTGCGGTGCTCTCCGCGCGCATCGAGAAATTGCCGAAAGGCGGGGAACTCGACGCCGTGCACTCCGATATCGCGGCCCTGCGCCGCCTCGTGAACCAGCTTCTTTCCGCCGCTGAGGCCGATACGCTGGTCGTGGACCCCGCCCGCCAATGCGATCTTTCAATCGTGGCCGAGGGTGTCGTTGCCGCCATGGCGCCTCTGGCCATCCGCGACGGGCGCATCCTGGCCTTCGAGGCCCGGCCCGGCACGATCGTGCGCGGCGATGCCGATGCGATCGCGCATGCCCTGCGCAACCTGGTCGAGAACGCGCTGCGCTTCTCGCCGGAGAACACCGAGGTGCTCGTGCGGGTGTCCGGACCGGGGCAGGTGGCCGTGCTCGACCGGGGACCAGGCGTTCCTGATGAGCAGAAACCGCTGGTGATGAAGCGCTTCTGGCGCGCCAGACCCTCCGATCTCGGTGGAACCGGTCTTGGGCTCGCGATTGTCCAGCGCATCGCCGAGGCCCATGGCACGACGCTCGGCATTGCCGATCGCGAGGGTGGAGGGACGGTTTTCTCGCTCGCCTTTTCGCCTCATCGCGGGGGGCGAGCGTCCTGAAGGGCGAAAGGAATGCGATCTTCTCCGCTGCGTTCAAGGCAGTAAAGGCTGTCGATGACCTCGATGGCCTCGATCACGCGGAGGAAGTCCATGACAGCGATTGAATGGGAGAGGGCGCCTGAGGGCGGCCTTGGAGAAGCTTCGCGAAGCCTGGAGCCCGCCTCTCAGCCCCATGGGCCGAATCAATGGGCCGGATCAATTGCGATCCGCGTCGAGAGCGGCCGAATCCGGTTGTTGCGCAAATCGCTCTATGATCTCGCAGTGGCGCAGGCGCTGTTGCCCGGGGGCGTCGCGGAGTTCGCCGCACCGCCCGCCGAGATTTTTTCAGTCGGCCCGAACGACCGAAGTTGAACAACACCCAAGGGAGATGGCGAATGCCCGGAGGTCACCGGCCTGCAAGTCGAGGCGAGATCGAGATCCTGAAGCGGACTCCAATCTGATTGAACGAGACCTTCCGTTCTCATTTCTTGTGATTTCACGCATTTTCTTCGACCAACCGGTATCCAATGGATCGGAAAATGCTCTAGGTCGCGCGCTTTCCGCGAGCGTCCAAAAGGTGCTGTGGTGTTGTTCGGAACTCGGAATCGCCTTCAAAAGGCGGGATCTTGGAGGCCAATTCGGCGGCTTGAATGATCCGGGATATCTCGCGCTCAATCCCAACGGGCGCATACCGACGATCATCGATGGCGACGTCACGCTCCGGGTCGCGTTCAGAACCGCGAAGCGCTGCGGCCCGGCAATCAGGATGATCCAGCCCGGAAGCACGGGCGCTCCTGTCAGGTCGAACAGCTCTTGAGGCGACATTCATGTGCCGACATCGCAACGGCGCTTCCCCGGGATAAATCGAGCGTCCCTGACGCGCAGCGCCGCGCGGAAACAATGCGCTGCCTTCCTCCTGAACGGCTTCACGCCATGGGTGTATGCCGGGCTGTTCCGTCCACCGGGCGAGGATGCGGCTGATCCCGGCTCGCCCCTCGGGATCGCCGAAATCCTGCTGGCATTGCCGTTGTCGTTCCCACTTCCGTCATCCGCCGAAAGGGTGTCTCCGAAAGGGTGTCTCCGAAAGGGTGTCTCCGAAGGGGTGTCTTGGGGCGATTGGCCTGGATCCGGGCACGGCAAACAAACAAGAACCCCCCGGCCGAGGAGGCCCGGGGGGTCCTTTCGCAGAGCGTCGCCCGCATCAAGGGGGGAGCGAGGGGCGCAGTTCGCCCTGGCCGCCGGCTTGGGTTGGAAGCGAGCCGATCGGTGGGGTTTTGGCGCGGCGGATGCGTAAGGGCACGCCGCGCCATGGCGCTGAAAGGGATCAGAAGGGCAGGAGCACGTCCAGAACCTGCTGGCCGTAGCGAGGCTGCTGCACATCGGTGATCTGGCCGCGGCCGCCATAGGCGATGCGGGCCTGGGCGATTTTCGTGGAATCGATCTGGTTGCCGGCCTCGATATCCTCGGGACGCACCACGCCGGCCACGATCAGTTCGCGCACCTCGAAGTTCACGCGCACTTCCTGCTTGCCCTCGATCACGAGGTTGCCGTTTGGCAGCACCTGCGTGACCACGGCGGCGACATCGGTCACGACCTGTTCCGAGCGTTTCACGGAACCCGCGCCCTTCGAGCTGTTCTCGGAGGAGAGATCGACCAGCCCGGCGGGGTTGGCGCCGTCCGGCAGGTAGCGGTCGAGCGCATTTTCGTAGCCGAAGAAACCCTTGGCGCCAAAGTTTTCGCCGTTCTGCCGGCTGCGCTGCGTGCTGTTGTCGATGTTGGCGCGATCGGTGATCCGGACACGCACGGTGAGAAGGTCGCCGACCACCTGGGCACGCTGATCCTTGAAGAAGGCGCGAGAGCCCGGACGCCACAGGGAATTCGCCTGATAGGAGATCGGCTTCGGAGCGGGCATCGGCATGGAGACCGGCTTGTAGCCGGGCTGCGTCACGGGATTCTCGATCGCCGAGAGAGCCGGGGCCTTGCCGATATTGGCAAGGCGATCGAGCGAGCCGCAGGCCGGCAGGGCCATGAGCGGCAGGGCCATCAGGCCGATACGGGAGGCGAGATTGCGGGACATGGGGCGCGTCCTTTCGAGACGGAAATGACAGTTAGCGGCTGAGCGCGCTTTCGGAGAGGCTCGCCTGCGGCGCGACAGGGCCGGCGATGGTGATCTGGGCGGGACCGGTGATGACACCCTCCACGATCTTCTTGGATTGCAGGTTCTGCACCTTCACCACATCCCCCATCGAGCCGGAGCCCTGGGCGCGGCCGCGCATGGTCAGCGTCAGGCCTTTCGTGGCGTAGGTGACCGAGACAAGGCTCGATTTCTCCACGAGGATCGGCTTTGCGAGATCGGCCGAGCGGATCATCTCGCCGGCCTTCAATGCGCGCCGCGGCACCATGCCGATGAGATCGGCGAGGGGGCGCACCACATCCGCGCCCACCTGCGCGGCCGGGCGTTTCACCATCACGAGGTCCTTCGCCTGGATGGCGTCCCCGCGGTCGAGATCGCCGACCGGAACCGCCACCTCGCGCATTTCCACGATGCCGCCGGTGACCGTCCAGCCCTCCAGGCTGTCGAGCCCGCCGGCAAGCGTCAACCGGGCCTCGAAGCGGCCGGTGCGCACATCGCGGTTGAACTGCGCGACCTTGATGGCTTCGCCGCGCGACGCATCGACAAGACGCGCCGGATGGTGATCGTCAAGGATGATTTCGAGATTTCCGAGCGCGCCGCGCTCGGCGGCGAGGCGGCCGATGGCCTGCTGCATGTCATCCCGGCTGATGGTGCGGCCGGGACGGGTGATGGCGACCGCGACGACATCCCCGGTCTCGATGCCCCGGATGCCCAGTTCGCGGGCGGCATCGAGGATGCGATCGGCGCGGATCGTGCCGCGATGGCCCGGCTGGGGCGCGCGGAACATCGCCACGGCCCCCTTCTCGCCGATGCCTTCGACGAGCTGGTCGAGCCGGATCGTCTCGCCGGTCACGGTGATCTCGGATTTCAGGCGCATCGCCTCCTGCGCGAAGGCGGAGCCGCCCGCGAGCAGGGCCGCGAGCAGGCCGGTGGCAAGGGTGAGGGGAATCAGACGCGGTGTCATGATGGCTTACTCCTCAGCCGCGGAACAGGTTGGAGGTCGCCTGGAGCATCTGGTCCGCTCCGGTGATGACCTTCGAATTCAGCTCATAGGCACGCTGGGCCTGAATCATCGCGGCGATCTCGGTTACCGCGTTGACGTTCGATTCTTCCAGGTAGCCCTGCTGCAGGTTGCCGAAGCCTTCGGCGCCCGGCGTGCCATCAATGGCCGGGCCGGAGCCGGGCGTCTCGAGGAACAGGTTGTCACCGATGGATTCGAGGCCGACCTTGTTGATGAAGCGGCTCATGGTGATCTGGCCCAGCACCTGCGGCTGGATCTGGGCCGGAAGCGTCGCCGATACCTGGCCCAGCTGGTTGACCGAGACGCTCGTCGCATCCTGCGGCACGGTGATGCCGGGATCGACCAGATAGCCGTCCTTGGTGGTCAGCCGGCCCTGGCTGTCGGTCTCGAAGCCGCCGTCACGGGTATAGGCGGTGCGGCCATCGGGCAGCTGGATGCGGAAGAAGCCTTCGCCGCGGATCGCCATGTCATAGGTGCGCTCCGTGTTGGTCACGTTGCCCTGGCTCATGATGCGGGGCGTGGCGACGGTCTTCACACCGGAGCCCACGAAAAGGCCGGCGGGGTTTTGCGTATTCTGGTCCGAGGTGGGCGCGCCGGCGCGGCGCTGATGTTCATAGAGCAGGTCCTGGAAATGGATGGTCTGCCGCTTGAACCCCGTCGTGCGCATGTTCGCGACGTTGTTCGAAATGACTTCGACGTTCTTTTCCTGCGCCATCATGCCGGTGGCGGCGGTGTAGAGAGCACGCATGGGACTGGCCTTTCAGGTTCCGGTTCAGATGGCCTCGCCGAGCCGCTGGATCGCGGTCCGACGGGTTTCGTCGGTGCGCGACATCAGGCTCGCGACACTTTGATAGGCACGGTTGACCTCGATCATCCGGCTGATCTCGAGCACCGGCTTGACGTTGGAGCGTTCGACAAATCCCGCTTGCACGCGGGCCTGCGTTACCGGTTCGGCCGGCTGGGGCGTCGAGAAGAGGTTCGCGCCGACATTCTCGAGTGCCTGCGGGTTGGCAAAGCGCACGACGCGCAGGCGGCCGCGCGAGCCGTCGCTGGTCGTCACCGTGCCGTCGCCGGCGATGGCGATCTGCGAGTCATTCTGCGAGAACTGGAAGTTGCCCTGTTCGCCCAGCAGCGGAAAGCCGTCGGAATTGACAAGCTCGCCATTGGCATTGAGCATCAGCGCGCCGTTGCGGGTGTAGCGCTCGCCCTGCGGGGTCTGCACCACGAAGAAGCCCTCGCCCGAGATGGCGACATCCAACGGATTATTGGTGGGCTCGAGCGTGCCGCCGGAAAGATCCAGGGGCGTGCCCCGGTCGATCACGAAGGAAACGCGCCGGTCTTCGCCGCGGCGGAACGTATCCGTGCTGGCAACCGGCATCTGGAACTCACGCGACTGCGAGATTCGACGCTTGAACCCATTCGTATTGGCGTTCGCGACATTATTCGCGATGACGTCCATTTCACGCCGCAGCGCCGTTTGGCGCGAAAGCGCGATCAGAAGCACGTTTTCCATGCCCCATCTCCTCGGTTTGCCTGTCGCCGATCTCTCGCTCCCCAGCGCAGATCCTTGACACTGGCATCATCGAACCAAGGATCGTGCCAGAATGCCGCTCTGATAAAATCCGAATAAATTCAGCGGCATGATCTTATTCTCCCCTTGACGCGCATTCGTCATGGATTGCCTCTCGGCAGAAATGATCAGGCAAAATTTGCCGGTTCGGGCGATAAAGAAATCCTTCGTTAACCAAGCTCCCCCAAGGTCGGGGTCAAGGCGCTCCGCGAGGCGCCGGGCGATTCCGGAAGAAGCCGGAAGGGCCCGCGAGGCGCGGGGAGCAAGGACAAGTCCGGGATGTCCCGGTTCCAGGGTGATCCGATGGTTGCGAACACCGCAAAGCCTGATGAAATCCTCGCAGACGGCAAGGCTGCCGGCTCCGGAGGGCGCAAGAAACTCATTGTGATTTCCATTGTTTCGGCCCTCCTCGCGGCGGGTGCGGGCGGCGGCTATTACTTCTGGCAGCGTTCCAAGGCTGCGGAGGTCGACAAGGCTGTGCAGCTGAAGAAGAAGGCATTCTTCTTCGATCTGCCGGAAATCACCGTGAACCTCGCGGGTGCGCCCGGGCAGGAGCGCCCGGCCTATCTGCGCCTGAAGCTCGCTCTCGAGGTCGAGGATCAGAAGATCATCGCCGAGATCCAGCCGCTGATGCCGCGCGTGCTCGACAATTTCCAGATTTTCCTGCGCGAACTGCGACCCACGGATCTCGAGGGTTCGGCAGGGCTTTACCGGCTGAAGGAAGAACTCGTGCGCCGCGTGAACGCATCGATCTATCCCGCGCGCATCGAGGCCATCCTCTTCAAGGACGTGCTGGTTCAGTGAGTTTTTGACCTGAATGGTCAAGGAGACGACAGTGGCTGATACGCCGGATACTTCTCAGGATGATCTCGCCGACGAATGGGCTCGCGCGCTGGGTGATACCGGCCTCGAGGGTGCCGATGCGGCGAATTCGGGTAAGTCCAAGGAAGCGGGCCTCGAACTCGATCTTGGCACCGGCCTTTTCCTCGACCAGGAAGAGGTGGACACGATCTTCGGTTTTGACCCCGAGGATGCCGACCAGTCGAAGCAGAATGGCGTGCGCGCCATCGTCGATTCGACGGTTGTCTCCTACGAGCGTCTGCCGATGCTCGAGATCGTGTTCGACCGTCTGGTTCGCACGCTCACGACCACCTTGCGCTCCTTCTTCTCGGATAATGTGGAAGTCAGCCTCGATGATGTGACGAGCGTGCGATTCGGCGATTACGTCTCCTCGTTGCCGCTGCCGACCATCCTCGCGGTTTTCAAGGCGGAGCCGTGGGAGAATTACGGGCTCATCACGATCGACGGCGATCTCATCTATCTCGTGATGGATGTGCTGCTCGGCGGCCGCCGCGGCGTCTCCAATTTCCGCATCGAGGGCCGGCCCTACACCACTGTCGAGGTGAACCTCGTTCGCCGCCTGCTGGATATCGTTCTGCAGGAGGCCGAGCAGGCCTTCCAGCCGCTCTCGCCGGTGAAGTTTATCCCGGAGCGCATCGAAACCAACCCGCGCTTCGCTTCCATCACGCGTCCTGCCAATGCGGCGATCCTCATCGCGCTCGCGATCGACCTCGAGGGTCGCGGCGGGCGGGTGGAAATCCTGCTGCCCTATGCCACGATCGAGCCGATCCGCGAGTTGCTGCTCCAGTCCTACATGGGCGAGAAGCTCGGCCGCGACCACATCTGGGAAGGCCATCTCGCCTCCGAGATCTGGCAGGCGACACTCGATCTCGATGCCGTGCTGCATGAAACCAGCCTGCCTGTCAGCAAGGTGCTCGAATTGCAGGTCGGTGACACGCTGCTCTTCGACGTGCGCGGCGACCCGATGGTGACGATCCGCTGCGGCGACCTCATGGTCACGCAGGGAAAGATCGGCCGCATCGGCGACCATATGGCGATCCAGATCGCGAAACCTCTTAGACGGTCAAGAACGACACTCGCAGCCTTCGAACAAGGCGTCTCAGTCAGGCGCGACAGGTGAATCCATGTCCGGACAACTCGGTTTGATGATTGAACTCATTGTTGGCGGCCTGCTCGTCGTCACCATCGGCTACTGCGTCCTGCTCGATCGCCGCCTGCGTGCCATGCGCGCCGACGAAACGGTGATTCGCAAGACCATCAACGATCTCTCGATGGCCACAGACCGTGCCGAGCGCGCGATCGACGCGCTCAAGCATACCCTTGGCGATTGCGATCGCACCCTCGGCGAGCGCCTCCGCGTGGCCGAGCGCTACGCGTCCGATCTCGAGGACCAGATCCGCTCCGGCGATGATGTGCTGAACCGCATCAGCCGCATCGTCTCCACTGCCCTCGACAGCCCGGTGGTGGAGGGCGCGCGCGACCCGGCCGCGGCCTTCTCCCAGCATGTGATGGATACCCAGCCGGCCATTCGCTCGGCTTCGCGAATCGCCCAGACTCTCGCGGCGGCCCAGGCGCTTGCCAACCGCAACGCCGAGAAGGCCAAGCAGGAAAACGTGGCATGACCCGCATCCGGCTGATTCCCGTCCTCATTTTCGGGCTGGTTTCACTGCTCACGATCCGGGTGCTCTCGGTCGCGCTTGACAACCGGCCGCTGCCCCAGATCGCGGATTTCGGTCTGGCGGCGGGCGACCGCTTCGCCCGTTCCATCGAGAGGGCCCGTCTCGGCGCTCAGGCTGACAACCAGATCATCACCGGCTCCACCGGCAATGCTGAAACCAGGGACGCCGAGGGCAGGCCAGCCGATTCCAAGGCCGCCGGCGCCCAGGCTCAGGCACCTACGGCCTCCGGCGCGCCGAAGATCAAGCCGGATCCGGAAGGCACCCGCGTGCACCCGCCGCCGGCGCAGATACCGGAGCGCGGCCAGGCCGCGAGCCCGGCCGAGCGCGAGATTCTCGAACGGCTTCAGGCTCGCCGCACCGAGATCGAGGCGAAGAACCGCGAGATCGAGATGCGCGACAGCCTGCTGCGCACCACCGAGCGCAAGCTCGACGAGAAGATCGGGCAGCTTCGCACGCTCGAGAACCAGTTCGATGCCGGCCAGGCCGCCAGGAACGATCCGAAGCAGCGCTTCAAGCCGCTCGTCACCATGTACGAGACCATGAAGCCGAAGGAAGCCGCCCGCGTCTTCGACCGGCTGGATATTAAGGTTCTGATGGACCTCGTGCAGCAGATGAACCCCCGCAAGGTGGCTGAAATCCTCGCTGCCATGGAGCCCGCCGCCGCCGAGCGCCTCACCGTCGCGCTGGCTCGGCAGGCCCAGAATGTGAGCGAGGTTGCCGCGCCGGCGGCCGATGGCGAATTGCCTCGGCTTTCACCGCCAACGCGGTGAGTGGATTAAGCGATCTTTAGGCATGGTGGCCTTATCTTGAAAGAAGGTTGGAGGGGATCGCCTGTTGCGGCCCCGCCAACGACGTGCCTTCCCCGTTCGGCTCCTGTATCGGGACTTGTGCTGTGTTGCGTTCGCGTTTCTCGAAATTCCTCGCCAGGATGGCTGGCCTCGTGCTGCTCCCGTTTCTGGTTCATGGGTCCGCTCTTGCGGCCAGCGGGCAGGTGGCCGGCTCCGAGCAGTCGGGCTTCGGCCGGCTGGTCTTCACCTTCGACGCGCCGGTGGGCGCAAAGGTGCGCGCCGCGAATTCGGTGCTGATCATCGAATTCGATCAGAGCATTGCGCTCAATCCCGACAAGCTGCCGCTGGAAGTGCCGAATTATGTCGGCGTCGCCCGCCTCGATCCGGATGGCCGCTCGATCCGCATCGGTCTCAATGGCCGTTACCGGCATGATCTCAAATCGGCCGGCGAGCGCATCTTCCTGGATTTGATGGTTCCGCGCTGGCAAGGCCTGCCGCCGCCGCTGCCGCAGGATGTCATCGACGAGCTGGTCCGTCGCGCCCGCGTGGCGGAAGAACGCGCCCGCCGCGTCGAGGTCGAGAAGAAGGTCGAGCGTGCGGTGGATCTGCGCGTCGCCCATGCGCCCCGCTTCCGCCGCGCCATCTTCACCATGCCCCGCTCCGCGCCGATCGCCTATGACGAGCGCGATGGCGAGGTGACCCTCGTGTTCGAGGGCGATTTCGAACTGCCCGAAACGCTCGCCCGCTCGCGCCTTGCCGGCACCGCGGAAGGCGTGCGCGTCATCCGGGATGGATCGAGCCTCACGGTCAGCATGCGCGTTTCCGAAGGCATGAAGGTGCGCGGCTTCCGCGAGGATGACAGCTTCACGCTGGATTTCTCGCGCATCGATGGCCGCGCGCTTGCCGAGGGCCTCAACGAAGCGGCGGCGCCGGCCCCGGCAGCCTCGGCCCCTGCGCCGGCGGCGCCGGCCCAGCCCGCATCCGAGCCTGCATCCCAGGCTGCTTCCCAGGCCGCTTCCCAGGCCGCTTCCCAGGTCGGGCCGGCACCATCCGCCGCCACCTTGCCGCGCATGGCGAAAAGCCCCGAGCCCGTGCCGCCGGAGACGCTGCTATCCGCCAGCACGGGCGATGCCATCGATTTCCGGATCGAGCAGGGGCGTGATCCCGAAGGATTCGCCCTTCGCCTTGGTGGCCTTGGCAAGGCGCCTTTCGCCATTCTCCAGCGCGGGCCGACGCTGCTCGTGGTGGTGGAAACACCGCAGACCCCCGGCATGCCCACCGTGCCGCCGGAGATGAAGAGGCATGTTGAAGGCGTGCAGATGTCGCGTCTGCCGCAGGCGACCGTCCTGCGCCTGACCCCCAAGATCGACGGACAATTCTGGCTGATGCGCGATGGCGGCGACATCGTTGTGCAGCGCGGAAAGAGCGAGGTGACGCCGGAGGCAGTGGCCGGTGCGCCGATTCGCCTGCAGCGCGTTTTCGATCGGCAGGGCCGCGATGCGCTCGAAGCCGTGTTCAAGGGCCAGGGGCGCCTCATCACCATCGAAGACCCGCAGACCGGCGGCAAGCTCGCCATCGTGCCGCTGGCCGAAGGCGCTTTCGCGAGCCCCAAGGCGCAGAGCTTCGCCGAAGTGGTGATCGAACGCACGCTCGCGGGCTTCGCCGCCCTGCCGCTGGACGAGGCGGTTACGCTCACCCGCGGCGACAATGGCGTGCTGCTGAGCCACGAGATCCGTCTCAATCTCTCGTCGCTGCCTCCCCATGAGCCGGCGGCCGCGATGGATCGCAAGGCGCTGCTGATTGACTCTGACCAATATGACAAGCTCGCCCGCGAGCCGCTGCGCCTGCTGGAACGCGGCCTGCTGCGCGCCGCAGCCGAGGCGCCGCGTGTGACCCGCCCTCAGGCGCGCCTTCGCCTTGCTCAGGCCTATCTCGCGCACAAGGCCTATCCGGAAGCCGAGGGCGTGCTGAATGTGCTCGCAGCCGATGATCCCGAGGCCGGCGCACAGAAGAACGTGATGTTTGCCCGCGCCTTTGCCGCGACCATGATGGGACGGCTGGCGGAGGCGACGCGCCTGCTCAACGAGCCGCAGCTTGCGCAGGAGCCGGAGCAGCGCCTGCTGCAGGCACTCGTGGATGCGAAATCCATGCGCTATCCGCAGGCGGTCAGCGGCTTCAAGGCCGGGATCGAGGCGCTCGACCGCTATCCCGATCGCCTTCAGGGCGATCTGCGCCGCTACGTTGTTGAATCCGCCATCGAGGCGGGTGATCCGGTCTTTGCCCGCGAACAGCTCAACGCCTTCGATCGCGTCGATTCGGCGTTCCGGGACAACGGCCTGCTGCAGTTGCTCGCTGGCCGCCTCGCGGAGTTCGAGGGGCGTGCCGTTGATGCCTTCACGGCCTACAGTCAGGCTGCCCGGTCGATGGATCGCCGCATCGAGGCGGAGGCGCGCTATGGCCGGGCGACAGCGGGTCTCGCCGCTCAAAAGATCACGCCCGAGGAGGCGAAGGCCGAATTCGAGACGCTGACCGCCATCTGGCGCCACAGCGAGACCGAAGTGAAGTCTCTCGCCCGGCTCGGCGAGATCTATGCCGCCGAAGGGCGCTGGCGCGAAGCCTTCCTCACCTCCCAGCGAGCGACCGGCCTCATGCCGAACCATCCGATTGCCCGGCGTCTCGAAGAGGCGATGGGCCGCCGGTTCGAGAGCCTGTTCCTGGATGCCGAGCAGCAGAAGATCTCCAAGGTGGAGGCGCTGGCCATCTATCAGGAGTTCCGTACCCTCGTTCCGGCCGGTCGCCGCGGCGACGAGATCGCGCGTCGCCTCGCGGATCGCCTGTTCGACCTCGACCTCGTGAATGAGGCGGCGGAAATCCTGGAGCATCAGGTGAAGCATCGGCTCGAAGGCGTGGCGCGCTCCATCGTGGCAACCCGCCTCGCGGTCATGCATCTCCAGAACCGCCAGCCGGTGAAGGCGCTGACGGTGCTCGGCGAAACGCGCCTGTCGAGCCTGCCGCCCGAACTGAAACGCGCCCGCACGCTGCTGGAAGCGCGCGCGCTGGGTGAGGTGTTCCGCACCGGGCTCGCCATCGAACTGCTCGCCAACGAGACAGGAAACGACGTGGAGCGCCTGCGCGCCGACATCCACTGGAAGGGCAAGGCCTGGCGCGAGGCCGGTGAATCCTATGAGCGCATGCTCGGCGATGCCTGGCAGCACGAGGAAGCGCTCACCGAGCAGCAGCGCCTTGATGTGCTGCGCGCGGGCCTCGCCTATGTGCTCGCAGAAGAGGCGATGTCACTGGATCGGCTGCGGTCCAAATACCTGCCGAAAATGGCGAAGACCTCCGATGCCGGAGCCTTCAATATGATCGCGCTGGAGAATTACTCAAACCCGCAGGGCTTCCGCGAGGCGGCCCGCCAGGTTGTGAATGCCGATACCCTCACGGAATTCCTCGCCTCCTACCGCAAACGCTATCCGGAGACGGGGAGCGAGGCGCGGCCGGTGCGCGGCGCGAGCGACCAGCGGCAATCCTCGCTTCCCCAGGCAACCGGTCCGGGCTGAGGCGGCGGGGCGGCGCTAGAGCATTTTCCGATCCATAGGATACTTGGTCGGAAAATGCTCTAAATTGGTCCGAAGCTCTGCACGAGCGACCCCGCCACCAGCCGCCAGCCATCCACCAGCACGAAGAAGATCAGCTTGAATGGCAAGGCTACCGTCACGGGCGGCACCATCATCATGCCCATCGAGATCAGGATGGATGACACGACCAGATCGATGATGAGGAACGGGATGAACAGCAGAAAGCCGATCTCGAAGGCACGCCGCAGTTCCGAGATCATGAAGGCCGGCACCAGCACCTGAAGCGGTGTCGCCTCGGGGGTGGCTGGCCGCGGCTGCCGTGACAGATCCATGAAGAGTTCGAGATCGGTCGTGCGCACATGCTTCAGCATGAAGGCGCGGAATGGTGCGGCCGTGCGCTCGAAGGCCTCGGCCTCGCGAATCTCGCCCGCGAGAAAGGGCTGGATGCCCTGCTGATAGGCCTGCTGGAAGGTGGGTGCCATGATGAAGGCCGTGAGGAACAGGGCGAGGCCGGTCATCACCGTGTTGGGCGGCGCGGTCTGGGTGCCGATGGCCGAGCGCAGCAGCGACAGGACGACCACGATGCGGGTGAAGGACGTCACCATCACCAGGATCGACGGCGCAAGGCTCAGGATCGTCAGCAGCGCCACAAGTTGAAGCGCGCGCTCGGTCAGGCCAATGCCCTGCCCGAAATTGATCGAGATATCCTGCGCATGGGCGCCGGTCGCCAGAGCCCCCCCGAAGATGCCGAGCAGGACGGCCGACAGCCAGGGGCGACGCCGGATGAAATCCGGTCGCGCGGAACGCGGGCAGGGCGGCGTGGCGCCAGAATTCTGCGGATCCAGGATCGACATGCATGACAGGGATCATGATTCCCCCGCCTTGCGCCAGTGGCTTACCCTGCGGGAAGATGAAACAGGGCAGGTTGCGCACCACTTTCCGCACGCCGCGCCGATCGATCAGGGCCGGGGCGGTGCCGCAGGCCGGCCGAGCAGCTTCGCCATTTCCTCCTCGAGCATGTCCATCTCGGACTCGGTCGGCAGTCTGGCGGGTGGCGGAGGCGGAGCGGGCGCGGCTTCCGGCTCCATGTTCGGAACCGGCATGTTCGGAACAGGCATGTTCGGAACCGGCATGTTCGCAGGCGGAATGGGCGCAGGCGGAATGGGCGGCGCAACGGAAGCGCGAGGACCAGGCGGCACGATCGGCCTCTGCAGCACTTCCGAAAGGCGCCGCGCCATCTCGCTCATCGGTTCCGGGCGGGAAGTCTCGGCACGGGGGGCTTCCGCGCGCGGCTGTGGCGTAGACTGCAGCGGCGTAGACTGCAGCGGCGAAGACTGCATCGGCGAAGACTGCAGCGGCGAAGACTGCAGCAGCGAAGATTGCGGCGGGGCCTGAACCACAGGCTGCGCGGGCGGCACGGCAAAAGGCTGTGGAACCTGCGCGGGCTGCTGCAGAGGCAGTGCCGGAGCCACGGGCCTGGCTGGCGCGGGAGCCTGCGCGGGCGTTGCCGGATATTCCATCGTTTTCACATCCCGCTCGAAATCAACCTCGAACCGGGCCACGGCAGCGGCCGCTGCTGGCGAGGTCGCCCCAGCCGCTGGCATCACCGGTTGGGCCATGGGGCGCGGCGCAGGAGGCGCGATCGGCGCCGGCGGGGCCACCGGACGTTGCGGAGCCTGCGGGGGAGCGGCCGGCGGTGCAACCGGGTTGGGTTGAAGGGCGATGATGGGTTTTGCAGGCTCGGCCGGCTCCAACAGCGGCTCGCCCTCGGCCCGGCCGCGCAGGCTGCGTTCGCCGCGCACGATTCCCTGCTCGATCACGACATCGTTGGTGCCACCGATCAGCAGCAGATGCTCGACATTGTCGCGCCGGATGATGACGAGCTTTCGCCCCTCGCGGTCGAGCGGGAAGGCATCCGTCACGGCCAGCCGTTGCACCCGGCCGCCCCGCGTCGTGTTGCTCGAAAGGTTCAGGGCGGGCCTCAAGGCGCGAATCAGCCAAAGCGCAATCGCGATCACGACGATCAGAAGTATCAGCCCAAGCCCGATCCAGAGCATCGCGGAGACGGCGCTGTCGCCGGAGTTCAGCTTGTCGAGAAGAGATTGCATGGTTCAACCACCGGAAGCGACACGAGAACGCACCAGACATACCGAAAAAGCAGCATCATCCTTTGAGGATGGCGTCAATGGCGAAGTCTCGATCCATTGTGTGAAACCGCCCCCTCGCCTGCAAAGCCCGACTGCCCGGAAATGGTGCAATTCGTTCCCGGCATTTACCTGATCTTAACCATGAATGCGGCAAGAATTTCCTTGTCGTCCGCCCGAATGGCGGATTTTGCCGAGGTCTTCATGATTCATGATCTTTCGACCTTCGCGGCCCTGAAGCAGCGCATGCGCTTCCTGCAGTCGCGCCAGAAGGTGCTGGCCGAGAACGTCGCCAATGCCGACACGCCCGGCTACAAGCCCAAGGATATCGCCCAGATCGGCATCGATCCCGCCTCGCGCGGCGCCGATGCCACCCGTCGCATGGCCGTGGCGCACTACAATCAGGCTGCAGGCCTGATGACCACCAGCGCGATGCATATCAACCCGGCGGCAAATGGCGCCGGCACAGTCGATCGTGGCGCGAGCTACGAGACCCGTCCCTCCGCCAACGCCGTGACCCTTGAGGACGAGATGCTCAAGGTGTCGCAGAACCAGATCGATTTCCAGACCGCGGCGAACCTCTACCAGCGCGGCCTCGCCACGCTGAAGACCGCCATCGGTCGCCGGTCCTGATGGAGGAGGGTGAACCATGGACTTCCTGAAATCCCTCGCCATCGCCGCTTCGGGCTTGCGGGCCCAGTCCGGCCGCATGCGCGTCATTGCCGAGAACGTCGCGAATGCCGATACGACGCCGACGCGCCCCGGCGAGCAGCCCTATCGCCGCAAGGTGGTGACCTTCCAGCAGAAGCTCGACAACGAACTCGGCGTCAGCACGGTCCAGCTCGGCAAGATCAAGCGCGACCGGTCCGAGTTCAAGACCCGTTTCGAGCCGGGCAATCCGCTGGCGGATGCCCGTGGTTTTGTCCAGAAGCCCAATGTCGACACCATGATGGAGACGCTCGACCTTCGGGAAGCCCAACGCAGCTATGAAGCCAACCTCAACGTCATCAGCACAACCCGCAGAATGCTGGCGCGCACGCTCGAAATCCTGCGTGCCTGAGTTTCAATTACTCGCGATCGGAGAACACGATGAAAACGATGATGAATCCGGGCATTGCAGCAAGCGCTTATGCCCTGCAACAGAAGATGAATTCCAACCCGACTGCCCTGCTTGGCAAGAATGAGGCGGCGGGAGGCTCGTTCGCGGACATCCTCGAGGCGACCGTGGGTCGTGTCCAGGAAGCCGGCAAGAAGTCCGATGCTCTCGCCATGCGCGCGGCCGGCGGTACGCCCACCGATCTCGTCGAGGTCGTGACGGCGGTGGCCGAGAGCGAGGCGGCGCTGGAAAGCCTCGTGGCGGTGCGCGACCGTGTGGTCGCGGCCTACGAGGAAATCATGCGGATGCCGATCTGATGAACGGGGCGGAGCTGATCGAAGTCGGGCGCGACGGGCTCATCACCTTTTTCAAGGTGGGGATGCCGGTGATGGTGGTCGGTCTCCTCGTCGGCTTCGTCATATCGCTTTTCCAGGCGCTCACGCAGATCCAGGAACAGACCCTCGTCTACGTTCCGAAGGTCGCCGCGATCTTCGGTTCGCTTCTCTTCCTGCTGCCCTTCATGGGGGATGCGATGGCTGCCTTCATGGCCAGGATCGCCACGCGCATCATCTCGGGTGGCCTCTAGAGACGAATTCCTTCGGCAAAAGCAGCCGAATCATCGAAGTGTAAGCAGGATGACGATCACCATCCTGCCCGAATTCGCCCTGGTCTTCATGCTCGTGTTCGCCCGTGTGGGCACGATGATGATGCTTTTGCCGGCCCTTGGCGAGCAGGTGGCGCCGCAAAGGGTCCGGCTTTCCTTCGCGCTCTTCGTCACCCTGCTCACGGTTCCGGTCGTCCGGCCGAGTTTTGCGGGCATGGGGATGAATCTCGACCTCGCCACGCGCCTGCTCGTGACGGAGATCCTGATCGGCATCACCTTTGGCCTTTCGGCGCGGTTCCTGATGTCCACCCTGCAGACGGCGGGTGTGCTGATCTCCCAGCAGATCGGGCTCTCCTTCACGATGTCGATCGACCCCACGGGCGGCGATCTTGGCCAGGCAGCTGTCATTGGCACCTTCCTGGCGCTGCTCGGAATCTCGCTCATCTTCGCCTCGGACCTGCATCATATCGCGATCTACGGGATCATCGACAGCTACCAGACCCTGCAGCCCGGCATGATGCCGGCCAGCGCGGATGCGGCTGAGCTCGCGCTGACGGTCGCGAATTCAGCCTTCATCACGGCGGTGCAGATTTCCGCGCCCTTCCTTGTTTTCGGCCTCGTCTTCAACGTCGGGCTCGGCATCCTCTCGCGCATGATGCCGCAATTGCAGGTCTTCTTCCTCGCGATGCCCGCGATGATCCTGCTCGGTGCGGTGATCTTCATCGTGGTGCTAGGCCTGATGATGGACGGGTTCCTTGCCCATGTGGTGCGGGTCTACCGCGAATTCTTCCCCGGTCTGAGGTAGGCGCCGATGGCGGGCGATACCGATCAGGAAGACAAGACAGAAGAACCGACCGACCGCAGGATGGAGCAATCGATCGAGCGCGGCGAGGTTCCGAAAAGCATGGAGGCCGCGACCTTCCTCGTGCTGGCCGGTGGCACGCTGGCGCTTTTCATCACGGGCGTGATCGGGCTCACGAATTTTGTCGCTGGAATGCGCGGCTATCTGGAGAATGCGCATCAGGTCTCGATGGATCAGAGTGGCCTGATGAGCATCTTCGCGCATGGCTCGCGCACCATGGCGGGCGTGCTTGCGCTGCCCTTCATCTTCGCGCTCGCCGCGGGTGTGGCTTCGGGCCTCATCATGCACAAGCCCCTCTGGACCACCGAGCCAATGGTGCCGAAGCTGAACCGCATCTCGCCCATTGCAGGGTTCAAGCGCATCTTCGGCAAGGAAGCGCTTGTGCAGTTCGTCAAGAGCCTCCTGAAATTCGCGATTGTCGGCGCTTTGCTCTTCTTTGTGCTCTGGCCCGAACGAAAGCGACTGGGCACGCTCGTGCAGCTCGACCCCGCCCTGATGATGGATGTCATCTGGTCACTGTCGCTGAAACTTCTTGGCGGCGTGCTTGCGGTCTTCGCCTTCGTCGCGGCGGCGGATATCCTCTATCAGCGCTTCACATGGCGGCAGCGCCTCAGGATGACGCGCGAGGAATTGAAGCAGGAATTCAAGGAGACGGAAGGCTCGCCCGAGATCAAGGCGAAACTCCGCAAGATCCGCTCGGAAAGGCTGCGCCAGCGCATGATGGCGGCGGTGCCGCAATCCTCGGTGATCATCACCAACCCGACCCATTATGCAGTGGCGCTGAAATACGAGGCCGGGATGAACGCGCCGGTTCTGGTGGCAAAGGGTCTCGACCTTATGGCGCTGAAGATTCGCGAGATCGCGACCGCCAGCGACATCGCCATCGTGGAGAACCCGCCACTCGCCCGTGCCCTGCATGCGAAAGTGGAAATCGATGAGGAAATCCCCGAGGAACACTACAAGGCGGTTGCGGAAGTGATCGGTTACGTGATGCGCTTGAGACGGGACCGTTTCTGAGCCAGAAGGCTGGATGAGAAGTGCCCCCGCGAATCCGCCGGGCAGAGGAGGTTTTCGAGGCATGCTGAAGGAGAGCCCCGCCGGCCCGCCGATCGACCGCAGCCAGCGGCATGGCAGCCCCGTGCTGCTTTTGCTGGTCACCCTGGTCGTGGTGGGTTCGGTGCTGTCGCTCGCGGTGCTGGACATGCGCCATCATGCGACCGTGCTGACGCTTTTCCTCGCCGGGTTTGCGGCCCTCGGCGTTCTGGCTGCCTTCCTCTATGCGGTGGGCATCCTGCAATTTGCCGGGCGCGCCGCCCGCAACGATATCACCAAGGCCATCGTTGATGGTGCGGAGGATGGCCAGCTCGTGCTCGATCGCGAGGGCAAGGTTCTCTATGCCAATGGCGCCTACCAGACCTTCTGCGGCGGCGTGCCGGGCCGCGCGGCAAGCATCCGCCCCGTGGAGCGCCTTTTCTCCGGGGGCTCGGATGTCAGCGAGGCTGTTTATCGCCTTGCGCAGGCTGCGCGCGAAGGGCGTGGCGCGACCGAGATCATCCGTCTCGTGCCGGCCCTTACGGGTGGTGCCAGCTATGGCTGGTATCGCGTCCGCGTCCGGCCGCTTTCGCGAGCGGAGGGCGACACGGCTGTGCATTGGCGCTTGACCGACATCACCCGCGACCGCGAGAAGCATGAGAACGAGTTTCAGGAACTCCAGCAGGCGATCTCCTATCTCGACAGCGCGCCGGCCGGCTTCTTCTCCGCGCGCCCCGAGGGGCGTGTTCTCTACCTCAACGCCACGCTCGCCGACTGGCTCGATTACGACCTCGCGGAAATCGCCGATCGTGATCTCGAGATCCGCGACATCGTGGCTTCCGGCGGCGAGGCTTTGCTCGCGCATGTGCAGGGGCAGCCGGGTGCGGTGCGCACCGAGACGATCGACCTCGACCTCAAGCGGAAGGGGGGACAGCGCCTGCCGGTGCGGCTGCTCCACCGCGTGGCTTTCGCGGCTGATGGCACGGCCGGCGTGTCACGCACGCTGGTGCTCAACCGCTCGGGGGAGGCAAGCGGCGCCGAGGGCCTGCGCGATGCCGAAGTGCGTTTCGCGCGGCTCTTCAACACCTCGCCCTTCGCCATCGCCACGCTCAGCCGGTCTGGCGGCATCGAGAGCACCAATGCGCGATTCGCGGGTTTCCTGCCGAACCAGCAGACCGCCGGCCCGCGCGATCTGCTGAGCCTGATCGCGCCGGCCGATCGCCCCCGCATCGAGGCGGCATTCACCATGGCCCGTCACGGCACCGGCGAAAGCGAGCCGGTGGATGTGTCGCTGGCAGGCGAGGTGGGTCGCTCGGCGCGCTTCTTCTTCGTGCCCTCTGGCGCGAGCGAGCGCAGCGAGGAGGCCGTGATCGCCTATGCTCTTGAAACAACGGATGAAAAAAAGCTTCAGGAACAGCTTTTCCAATCCATGAAGATGAACGCTGTCGGCCAGCTCGCCGGTGGCGTGGCGCATGATTTCAACAACCATCTGCAGGCGATTGTCGGCTTCGCGGACCTGCTGGCCGGAAACTTCCGCGCGACTGATCCGCGCCATCAGGACGTGATGCAGATCAAGAATTCCGCCAACCGCGCGAAGAGCCTCGTGCGACAATTGCTGGCCTTTTCGCGCCAGCAGACCCTGCTGCCCGAGACCATCGATCTTGGCGACCGGCTCGGTGATCTCAATGCGATGCTGAAGCGCTCGATCGGGCCGAATGTGGAACTGGATATCCGCCACGGTCGCGATCTCTGGCCGACCTTCGCGGACCCGGCTTCCTTCGACAACATGATCATCAACCTTGCGGTGAATGCGCGCGATGCCATGCCGGAGGGCGGTCGCCTCACCATCCGCACCTCCAATGTGCCTGCTGCGGAGACCGACAGTTACAATGTCGAGGGGTTGAAGCGAGGCGATTACGTGCTCGTCGACGTCACCGATTCCGGCTCCGGCATGTCACCGGAGGTGCGGCGCAAGATCTTCGAGCCATTCTTCACCACGAAGGAAGTGGGGCGCGGCACGGGCCTGGGCCTCTCCTCGGTCTATGGTTTCGTCACGCAATCCAATGGCTCGATCGACTGCCTGAGCGAATTGGGCAAGGGCACGACCTTCCGCATCTTCCTGCCCCGGCACGTGCCCCGCGCGGGCGACCTGCTGCCCGCCGGCGCGGATATGGCTGCTGCCGGCGAGGACGGCGCCCCCGAGATGGCTGGCGAGGGGCAGGCCCCTGCTCTGGCTGCGGCGGTTGTCGAGAAGGTGCCCATCGCGGACCTCACCGGCACTGGCACCATTTTGCTGGTGGAAGATGAGGATGCCGTGCGCAATTTCGGCGCGCGGGCCTTGCGCTCTCGTGGCTATACCGTGATCGAGGCCCAATCCGGCGTGGATGCGCTGCATCAACTCGAAACGCATGCGATGGAGGATATCGATCTGGTGGTTTCCGACGTGGTGATGCCCGAGATGGACGGCCCCTCCCTGCTGCGCGAGTTGCGCGCGCGCAAGCCGGAGATCCGCGTGATCTTCGTATCCGGTTATGCCGAAGAAGCCTTCCGCAAGAACCTGCCGGAGGGCCAGCAATTCGATTTCCTGCCCAAGCCCTTCAGCCTCAAGCAGCTGATCGAGGCCGTCAAACGCGTGATGAGTTGACGCCGCCGGCAGCGTCACTTCCCCTCGCGGCCATGAGCTTCCTGAACGAGACCGACCCCCTTGAACGCGACCCAGGCGCAAGATCCTGGGGCATTTTCCGATCCATCGGATACCGGTTGGTCGAAGAAAATGCGTGAAATAACAAGAAATCAGAACGGAATGTCTGATCCAATAAGATCGGAGTCCGCTCTAGAGCGCAAACCGATCTGATAGAATCAGATCTGGCGCTCACTCTTCTTGTTTTCGCGTCCGCTTTTTCCGCCAACCGGTATCCACTTGGCGGGCGAATGCTCTAGCCCGTTAGACGAGCCTCAAAAGATCATCCCGCCATCATAGGCGGCTGCGATCCGCCCGAGGGCCGCCCGGGCGGCATCATCCAACGGAAGTGGATCTTCCGGCACGGCCTGAATGCCCTTCCGGGGGAAATCAGCCTTTCCCCGCAACAAGTTCCGAAGCTCCGGCCCCCGCTCCATGCCACCTGCGCCGGCCGATTTCTCCAGAAGGCTGCGCAGAAAGGCCGGCGGCAAGTCCGGCAGGCTCGCCAAAAGGCCAGCCACAAGCCGTCGGGTCAATTCGCGGTCAGGGTGCTCGTCGCTCTCCCCGGCCTTCCCGAATTCATAGAGGTGCTTGACGATATCCCACGGTGCCGGCTCCTTCGGGAATCGCGCAGCGAGATGCACCTCTTCCTCCGCAACGTAGAACCGGTTGAGATCATCCCGGAAGGCAAGCCCGTAGCCCGCGGCCAGCAAGCCAGGCTCCCATGAGCCGGCAGAATCCGCCATGCTGCCCGGCTGGACCGCCTCGATGCACATGACCCGCGGGCGATGCCGCTGCAGATCGAGACCGGCCAGGACCATCCCTTCGGCTCCCTCGACGTCGATTTTCAGGAAATCCACCGTGCCGATCTTGCGTTCCTCGATGATCCCCGAGAGCCGCCGGATGGGCTGCTTCTCGCTGCGATAATCGACACCGAATTCGCGTGCGCCCCGCGCATTCTCCTCAACGATTGTCGAAAAACCGTGCAGCCGGTCCACGCGATGGAACAAAACCTCACCATCTCGATCACCGACCGGGTGATCGACCACCAGGTCCCGCGGGCGCACCGCTGCATAGGCCCTGGCGAGAGCGCGCTGAGGTTCCACGACCAGCCCCCGCCAGCCGCGCAAATAGAAATGAAAACTCACATTATCCGCAACGGGATGCCCACCGCCGACATCGATGTAGAAGCCTCGGTCCTGCTCCGCGAACAGGCATTCCAGATGGAAGTCCTCAAGCCTCTGGGCGTAGGAAATCTTCATGCTGCCACCCTTCTCCGGGTGCAAAGATTAAGCGAGGGGCAGAGAGTTGGCAAGCTCCGACCAGAACAAAAAAAGAACTTTACAACGAGAACAAAAATAGAATAAATGGGTTGTTGAAGGTGCTCCGCCAATCTCCTAAGGAGGGTATCGTGTCTCAATCTGTGCTTCGACTCGTGGAAGGTTCCTCCATGGACAAGACCAAGGCTCTGGATGCCGCACTTTCGCAGATCGAGCGCGCTTTCGGCAAGGGCTCCATCATGCGGCTCGGGCAGCAGAAGGCGCTCGAGATCGAGACAATTCCCACGGGTTCACTGGGCCTCGACATCGCCCTGGGCGTCGGGGGCTTGCCGCGTGGCCGTGTGATCGAGATCTTCGGCCCGGAATCGTCGGGCAAGACCACACTCGCGCTTCACACGGTGGCGGAGGCCCAGAAGATCGGTGGTGTCTCCGCATTCATCGATGCCGAGCATGCGCTGGATCCGATTTATGCCCGAAAACTGGGTGTCAATCTCGACAATCTTCTGATTTCGCAGCCGGACACTGGTGAGCAGGCGCTGGAGATCGCGGACACGCTGGTTCGCTCCGGTGCGGTCGATGTCCTCGTGGTCGACTCGGTTGCGGCGCTCACGCCGAAATCGGAGATCGAGGGTGAGATGGGTGAGGTTCAGCCGGGGCAACAGGCGCGGCTGATGAGCCAGGCGCTCCGCAAGCTCACCGCGTCGATCTCGCGCTCGAACACGATGGTTATCTTCATCAACCAGATCCGCATGAAGATCGGCGTGATGTATGGCAGTCCGGAAACCACGACCGGCGGCAATGCGCTGAAATTCTACGCCTCTGTTCGTTTGGATATTCGTCGCGTCGGCTCCATCAAGGAGCGCGAGGATATCGTGGGGAACACCACGCGCGTGAAGGTGGTGAAGAACAAGGTCGCGCCGCCCTTCAAGCAGGTCGAGTTCGACATCATGTATGGCGAAGGCGTCTCGAAAATGGGTGAACTCATCGATCTCGGCGTCAAGGCCGGGATCGTGGAGAAGTCCGGTGCGTGGTTCTCCTATGACAGCCAGCGGCTCGGGCAGGGGCGTGAGAATGCAAAGGCCTTCCTGAAGCAGAATCCTGCCTTGTCGGACAGGATCGAGCAGGCCCTTCGCCAGAATGCTGGCCTGATCGCGTCGGCCATTTTCGAGGGGGCTCCGGAAGAAGGTGACGATGAGGCCTGATCGCAATCTTGCGATGCTCTTGCGCTCGGGCGTGGACAGCGAGGGGGCTGCTGTCTAGAAGCGTTCCAGGCGAGGGCGTTTCCCGGTTGGGGGAAGCGCAGGGGCTTGGATCGCGGGAATGGTTGCAGGGTTTGGTCATGGCAAGTGTTGGTGAGGTTCGTTCGACGTTTCTCGAGTTCTTCAGCGCGAATGGGCATTGTATAGTTCCATCCTCGCCGCTGGTGCCGCGAAACGATCCTACCCTCATGTTCACCACGGCCGGAATGGTTCAGTTCAAGAACCTTTTCACTGGTCTGGAGACCCGCAGCTACACCCGCGCCGCGACCGCTCAGAAGTGCGTGCGCGCCGGTGGCAAGCACAATGATCTCGACAATGTAGGTTATACTGCTCGTCATCACACGTTCTTTGAAATGCTGGGGAATTTCTCATTCGGCAATTACTTCAAGGAAGATGCCATTCATTACGCGTGGACACTCGTCACGCGAGATTATGGCCTTCCAAGAGACAAGCTGAGCGTTACCGTTTATCATACCGATGATGAGGCTTTTGGACTCTGGAAAAAGATCGCCGGCTTGCCGGATGAGCGGATCATTCGCATTGAGACATCCGACAACTTCTGGGCCATGGGCGATACAGGGCCTTGCGGACCGTGTTCGGAGATTTTCTATGATCATGGCCCGCATGTCTTCGGAGGGCCACCGGGCTCGGCGGATGCCGACGGCGACCGCTTCATTGAGATCTGGAACCTCGTATTCATGCAGTATGAGTCACTTCCAGACGGCAGCCGCGTCGCCTTGCCGAAGCCTTCGATCGATACCGGCATGGGTCTCGAGCGCATCTCGGCCGTTTTGCAGGGGACGCACGACAACTATCGCATAGACCTGATGCGCAACCTCATCCTCGCGGTCGCGCAGTTGACGGGTGTGGATCCGGATGGGCCGCAATCCGCGTCCCATCGTGTGATTGCGGATCACCTGCGTGCTTCGGCCTTTCTTGTGGCCGATGGCGTGCTGCCTTCGAATGAGGGGCGCGGCTATGTTCTTCGCCGCATCATGCGTCGCGGCATGCGCCATGCCCATATGCTTGGTACGCGCGAGCCACTGATGCATCGCATCGTCCCGGTGCTCATCCGGGAGATGGGGCAGGCCTATCCAGAACTTGTTCGGGCCGAGGCGCTCATCTCCGAAACGCTTCGGCTGGAGGAAACGCGCTTCCGCAACACGCTCGAGCGTGGCCTTGCCCTCCTCGAAGGCGAGGTCGCCAAGTTGGGGGATGGCCAGGTTTTTTCCGGCGAGACCGCTTTCCGCCTTTATGATACCTATGGCTTTCCGCTCGACCTCACCCAGGATGCCCTTCGTTCACGCCGCATCACGGTCGATCTCGAATCTTTCCAGACCGCCATGGAACGGCAGAAGGCGGAGGCACGTGCGCACTGGGCGGGGTCCGGCGAGGCCGCGAACGAAACCATCTGGTTCCAGGTGCGCGACAAGGTGGGTGCGACAGAATTCCTTGGTTATGGCACAGAGGAGGCCGAGGGGGTGGTGACGGCCATCGTTGCCGAGGGCAAGATGGTGGATCAAGCGCGCGGCGAAGTCGCGATCACGCTCAACCAGACGCCGTTTTATGCTGAAAGCGGTGGCCAGGTTGGCGATCAGGGCGTGATCCATGGTGATGGGTTCCGCCTGCGCGTCACCGATACGGTGAAGCGAGCCGGCGATGTCTTTGTGCATCTGGGGAAGTTGGAGGAGGGCGAGGTTGCTGTGGGCCGCGCGGCCTTCCTGCGGGTGGAGAAGGCGCGGCGTGCCGCCATCAGGGCCAATCATTCGGCGACGCATCTTCTGCATGAGGCCTTGCGGCAGGTTCTGGGTGAACATGTCGCGCAGAAAGGCTCGCTGGTCGAACCGGAGCGTCTCCGCTTCGACATCTCCCATCCCAAGCCGATTGCGGGCGAGGAATTGGAGCGGGTGGAAGACGTGGCCAATGCTATCGTGCTGCGGAATGAGCCGGTCGTCACACGGCTGATGGCGGTGGATGATGCCATTGCCTCCGGCGCGCGCGCGCTTTTCGGCGAGAAATATGGCGATGAGGTCCGTGTGGTCTCGATGGGCACGATCGACCGCCCCGATGGGTACAGCGCGCCCTATTCGGTAGAATTGTGCGGCGGTACCCATGCCAATCGCACGGGTGACATCGGGCTTATTGTGATCGTGGGCGAGGGCGCGGTTTCGGCTGGCGTGCGCCGCATCGAGGCGATGACCGGCCATGCCGCGCGCCGCTTCCTCAACGAGCAGAGCCGCAGGCTGAAGGGAGTGGCGCAGGTCCTGCGCGCCAATGTCGATGAGGTGGCGGAACGCGCTTCGGTTCTGGCGGAGGAGCGCCGCAAGCTCGATCGTGAACTCGCCGAGGCCCGTCGCAAGCTCGCGATGGGTGGCGGCTCGGCGGCTCCCGAGGCGATCGAGAAGGCGGGCTCCACTGCTTTTGTCGGCCGTAACCTGCCGGGCGTCGAAGCGAAGGACCTGAAGGGCCTCGCGGATCAGGAAAAGGCGCGTCTCGGTTCGGGTGTCGTGGCACTGGGCGTGGTTGGCGAGGATGGTCGCGCTGGTCTTGTGGTAGGTGTCACAGCCGATCTCGCGGGCCGGCTCAATGCGGTGGAGCTTGTGAAGATCGGCTCGGAGGTGCTGGGCGGCAAGGGTGGTGGCGGCCGGCCGGATATGGCGCAGGCGGGCGGGCCGGACGGCTCGCGAATGGCCGCGGCGCTCGCGGCCATTCGTGCTCGTGTCGCCGAACTGGGGTGAGGCATGGCCGGGAGCGGCGCCCGGGCGTTCCGAAAGCGCTGCCATGAGGCGCTGGACGGCGGTTCACCGCAAGATGGAGCGAGCCGCATTGTTCACCGAGGAATTGTCGCGCTCATCCTCGTGAGCGTGATGGCGGTCATCCTGGAATCCGTGCCGAGCATGGCCGCGCGCTTCGGCCCTCTCTTTCAGGGCATCGAGTTTGTCGCGGCTCTGGTTTTCACCGTGGAATATGTCGCGCGGCTCTGGGCCGCCGTGGAGCATCCGCTGCTTCGGCCGCTGCCAGCCTGGCGCGCGCGGCTGAACTATGCGGTTCAGCCCGTTTTGCTGGTCGATCTTCTTGCAGTCCTACCCTTCTACCTCGCGCTGGTGGGACCCGCGGATTTCCAGGTCCTGCTGATTTTCCGGTTGATCCGCTTCTTCAAGCTGGGCCGCTATTCGCCGGGCATGCGTTCCCTGCTTGAGGCTATCCGGGCCGAAAGGCGTGCATTGCTCGCCTGTCTGGTCATTCTCGGTGGGCTGATGATCGTGACCGCCGCGCTCATGCATGTGGTCGAGGGCACGGCCCAGCCGCACAAGTTCGGCTCCATTCCCGACGCGATGTACTGGTCGATCATCACGCTCACCACGGTGGGCTATGGCGATGTGCACCCCGTGACGAACGGTGGAAAGGTCCTCGCGGGCTTCACGGCCGTGCTGGGCCTCGTGATGCTCTCGCTGCCCGTGGGCATCATCGCGACCTCCTTCGCCGAGGTGATCCATCGCCGCGATTTCGTGGTGACCTGGAACATGGTCGCGCGCGTCCCGCTTTTCGCGACGCTGAATGCCGGAGAGATCGCAACCATCATGCGCTTCCTGCGCTCGCGGGTTCTGGAGGGGGGCGAGGTTTTGGTGCGGCGTGACGAGCCGTCGGTCGCGATGTTCTTCATCGCGAGCGGCGCGGTGGAGATCGAGATGCCGGGGCACCGCCTCAGGATGGAAACCGGCCAGTTCTTCGGCGAGGCCGCCTTGTTCAGCGAGGCGCATCGCACCGGCACGGTGCGAGCCCTCGAGGCGACGCATCTGCTCGCGCTCGACCGCGATGATTTCAGGATGCTGATGGAGCAGGATGCAGAGATCGCCCGTTCGATCAACAAGGCGATCCGCAGCCAGCGCATGCTCAATCCCGTGGAACCCGGCGGCGACATCGCCCGCGCGGAACTCCATGAGAAGAAACCGCCCTGATCAGTCCTGAAGCTTCGGCTCCGCGGCGAGAATGATCGCGCAGGTCTCTGGCGTCACCGGCACGCTTCTGCGCGTGGCCTGATCGACATAGGCCCAGATGACTTCGCCGGTCGCGCAAGCGTTGTCCTCACCCTCGCGGAATACGCCGAGGGCGAAGGTGATGCTGGATCGCCCGATGCGCGCGACCTTCACGCCCACCGCGAAGAGATCATCGAAATGCAGCGGCTGGCGGAATTCCACGCTGGCCTTGACCACGTGGAAATCGCAGCCCGTGCGTTTCGCATCCGAATAGCGCTCATGGTCCAGCGCACGGAAAAATTCGTGGATCGAGACATCGAAGAAGGTGAGGTAATGCGCGTTGTAAACGACGCCCTGCCCGTCGATCTCGGAATAGCGCACGCGATAGGGGTGGAAGAAGCGAAAGGCGCTGCGATTCATGATCCGTCTCTGCCGGTGCCGGATTGGGTCGGGGGCGGCGACACGAGAGAAACCAGATTCGGCCTGAAAACGAGAAAAGGGGCCCATGAGGCCCCTCATCCGTTGAAGGCAGGCTGGCCTCAGGAAGCCATCGCCTTGCGAAGGTTTTCGTCGATCTTGTCGAGGAATCCCGTGGTCGAGAGCCATTTCTGGTCGGCGCCCACGAGCAGTGCCAGGTCCTTCGTCATGGAGCCTGCTTCCACCGTGTCCACGCAGACCTTCTCGAGCGTGGTCGAGAACTTCGCGAGTTCCTGGTTGTCGTCAAGCTTCGCGCGATGCGCGAGGCCGCGCGTCCAGGCGAAGATCGAGGCGATGGAGTTCGTCGAGGTCTGCTTGCCCTTCTGGTGCTCGCGATAATGGCGCGTCACCGTGCCGTGCGCGGCTTCCGCCTCCACGATCTTGCCGTCGGGCGTCATCAGCACGGAGGTCATCAGGCCCAGCGAGCCGAAACCCTGCGCGACCGTATCCGACTGCACGTCGCCGTCATAGTTCTTGCAGGCCCAGACATAGCCACCGGACCACTTGAGCGCCGAGGCCACCATGTCATCGATGAGGCGATGCTCGTAGGTGATGCCGAGTTCCTTGTAGGCCTCCGCGAATTCGGCCTCGTAGACTTCCTGGAAGATATCCTTGAAGCGGCCGTCATAGACCTTGAGAATGGTGTTCTTGGTCGAGAGATAGACCGGATACTTGCGGTTCAGGCCGTAATTCAGCGAGGCGCGGGCGAAATCACGGATCGAATCATCGAGATTGTACATGGCCTGCGCCACACCGGCGCCCGGCGCCTTGAACACTTCGCGCTCGATCACGTTGCCGTCCTCGCCCTCGAATTTCATCGTGAGCTTGCCCTTGCCGGGGAACTTGAAATCGGTCGCGCGATACTGGTCGCCGAAGGCATGGCGGCCGATGACGATCGGCTGGGTCCAGCCCGGCACGAGGCGGGGCACGTTCTTGCAGATGATCGGTTCGCGGAAGATCACGCCGCCGAGGATGTTGCGGATGGTGCCGTTGGGGCTCTTCCACATTTCCTTCAGGTTGAATTCCTTCACGCGCGCTTCGTCGGGCGTGATGGTCGCGCATTTCACCGCGACACCGTATTTATTCGTGGCCTCTGCGGCCTCGATCGTCACCTTGTCATTGGTCTGGTCGCGGTATTCGATGCCGAGATCGTAATAATGCAGATCAATGTCGAGATAGGGATGGATCAGCTTGTCCTTGATGGCCTGCCAGATGATCCGGGTCATCTCGTCGCCGTCCATCTCCACAACCGGATTCCTGACCTTGATCTTTTTCATCTTATCCCCGCGATCCAACGTCTGAAGTTTGTTTCCCCCGCCGGCGCCCTGCATGCGCGAACGGACCGGCGCGGGCTATAGCATCGCGCCCGCGCGAGCGGAAGCCGATCCGGCATGAGGCTTTCGGGGGAAGGGAATGCACGGAACGGGTTGACCGCGCGCCGCGCGCGCCTCATCTGGCGAAAAGCACAGGCAGGGGCGGCAGTCATGAACGAGGCAGCGCAGCAGAATACCCGGCGACCGGCGCCGGTTGTGATCCTCGTCCGGCCGCAGCTCGCCGAGAATATCGGCATGTGCGCGCGCGCCATGGCGAATTTCGGCCTCTCCGAGATGCGGCTCGTCGCCCCGCGCGATGGCTGGCCACAGAAATCCGCGCTGAAGAAGGGCGCGTTCTCCGCTGCCGCCGGCGCGACGCATATCCTCACCGCCGCGAAACATTACGACACGCTTGATGCGGCACTTTTCGATCTCCACCACGTCTATGCCACCACCGCGCGCTTCCGGGAGCAGGCAAAGCCCGTGGAAGCGCCGGCGATTGCGCTGCCCGATGCCGCGCGCCGCATCGCCTCGGGCCAGAAGGTGGGGCTGATGTTCGGGCCCGAACGCACGGGCCTCGAGAGCGACGAGGTGATGGCGGCTTCCTCCATCATCACCTTCCCCGTCAACCCGGAATATGCCTCGCTGAACCTCGCGCAGGCCGTGCTGCTCACGGGCTATGAATGGATGCGCGCTTCCCAGGGCGATGCGCTGCCATTCACCATGCCTGAACCGAGCCCGCCAGCCCCGCAGGGCATGGTGGGGCAGTTCTTCGGCTTCCTTGAACAGGAACTCGACCGCGTGCGCTTCTTCCACCCCGAGGGCAAGAAGCCGGTGATGATGCGAAACCTCAGGAACATCATCCATCGCATGGCGCCCACCGAGCAGGATATCCGTACGCTCTGGGGCATGATCGACCTGCTCGCAAAGGGCGGCAAGAAACCGGGATCGAAGAAACCGGGCTCGGAGCAGCCGGGCTCGAAGAACTCCTTGGCCGAGGGCGATGCGCCGGCTGTCACGGATGCGTGAAGAGCCACGAATGCCGCATCCGCGGAAGGCAATCCGGCGTAACTTCTCCTGTCGAGGCTGATCCCGTGATTTCCCGTCGCAACCTTCTCGCTGCTTCGCTGGCATCGCCCTTTGTGGCGAATGCGGCGGCACGCGCGCAAGCTGCCGCGGTGCTGGACGTCGCGATCATCGGGGCGGGCGCCGCGGGTCTTCATGCCGCGCACCGGGCGCGCTCGCGCGGGCTGACGGCGCGGATCTTCGAGGCGAGCCCCCGCGTGGGCGGGCGCGTCTTCACCGATTCGAGTCTTGGCTCGGATTTCGAGGCCGGTGCCTTCTACATCCATTGGTCCGAGAGCAACCCATGGACGGAAATCGCGAAAAATCTGGGCATCGAGGCGATCAGCGATAGCGGACTCTGGGGCGGTTTCGATGTGTTCTCCAATGGCCGCCGCCTTTCCAGCGAGGAACGCAGCCGCCGGCGCGGTGGCTTCTGGCGCCTCTCCGGCGTGCTGGATGGCGAGCCTGCGAGCGCGGACATGTCCTTCGGCGAGGCCGCGCGCCGCGTGAGCCCGGACCAGCCGGAGGCCGCCAGCGGCATGACCCTGCTGAGCCTCGGCGAGGATGCCGATCGCGTTTCCATCCGCGACTACCAGCGGCTTCATGCGGGTGATGATCTCGTTCTGCCGCGCGGCTATGGGCGCCTGCTCGAACGCTATGCCCAGGGTCTCGATATCGCGCTTTCGACCCCGGTGACGGCGGTCGATCATTCCGGGCCCGCTATGCGTCTCGAAACCCCGCGGGGCACCGTGACGGCGCGGGCGGTGATCATCACCGTCTCCGTGAACGTCCTGAAATCCGGCTCCATTCGCTTCACGCCCGAATTGCCGGCCGAAACGCGCAGCGCACTCGATGGCCTCGGCATGGGGGCGCTCACGAAGCTTGCGTTGAAATTCGAGGGCACCAGGTTCGGCCAATCCCCCTGGACGCAGTTCTTCGACAGCGGCAGCCGCGGCGATCTTGTGAATTTCGAATTCTGGCCCTGGGGAAATGACCTCGTCGTCGCGCATTTCGGCGGCGATTATGCACGCGGCTTGGCCGCCCAGGGCGAGGCGGCGGCGGTGGAACACATGCTGGGCCGGTTCGTCGCGATCCTCGGCGCGGATGCGCGCAAGGCGTTTCGGGGCGGCCGCCTCGCAGGCTGGAGTGCCGACCCTCTCGTGCTCGGGGGCTATTCGATCGCAAAGCCGGGGCAGGCCGACCAGCGCGAGGCGCTGGCCCGGCCCGTGGCGAACCGCCTGTATTTCGCGGGCGAGGCTTCGGCTGGTTCCGGCTCCATGACCGCCGGCGGTGCAGCGCTTGCTGGCGCCCACGCGATCGAGATCATCCGCAAGATGATCTGAGCAACTTGCTGTTGCCGCGCGAATCTCGGCTAGCTCTTCGCCGGAAGGTTGGGGCAAATGGGCGAAGCCGCAGCAGAAATGGGCAGGAAACCTCGCATTATCGTGTTTGATTCCGGGCTTGGCGGCCTCACCGTGTTCCGCGCGATCCGCGCTGCGCTGCCCGGAGCGGATTACCTCTACCTCGCGGATGATGCGCGCTTTCCCTACGGGGCGTTGTCGCCCGAAGATCTGATATTCCGCGTGCCCGAAGTCATCGGCGCGGCGCTTGCGGATTTTCCGGCGGATTGCGTGGTCATCGCCTGCAACACGGCTTCCACGCTGGTATTGCCGGCCTTGCGCGCGCGGTTCTCCATGCCGATCGTCGGCACGGTTCCGGCGATCAAGCCGGCGGCGGCGGCCACGAAAAGCGGGCTCATCTCGGTGCTCGCGACGCCCGGAACCGTGAGACGTGATTACACCAACGATCTCATCCGGGATTTCGCGCGTGGCGTGGCGGTGACGCTCGTGGGCTCCAGGGCGCTTGCCGGCCTCGCCGAGCGCGCGCTTCGCGGGGAAACTGTTCCGGACGAGGCGATCTTCGCTGAAATCGCCCCCTGTTTCGTGGAGAAGGACCAGCGACGCACGGATCACATTGTGCTCGCCTGCACGCATTATCCGCTCCTGCTGGATCGCTTGAAGGCGCTCGAGCCCTGGCCGGTGGAATGGATCGACCCCGCGCCGGCCATCGCGCGGCGTGTGGTGCAGGTGCTGGCGTCTGAGGCGGCGGGGGAGGGGCAGTTTCAGGCCCATTCCACGAAACCCGGCGCGGATGCCGCCCTGCAGGCCCTGGCGGAGCGGATTCTCGCGCTTCCGGCTTGACTTTATCCCATCCAGCGGCGATAGCCCCCTCTCCCTCGCGCGAGCCTGCTCCGTGACGGGATACGCACCCGTGGCACCGGTTTCGTGTGTCTGTCGCGCTGAAATCTCTCCGGAGGGGAAGGCGAGAGGAGGGGCGTTCCAAGCTCGGCCCTTCGGGGCCTCACCCGTTCGGGTCTGGCTGGAACGCGATGGAGGAACCCCTGAATGGCATTGCCGTTCGGGTCGCCGTCGTTTTCGGGCTGATCCGCCAAAAAGGAACGACGATGTCGAAGCGTCACGAAGCGAAATACAAGATCGATCGCCGCATGGGCGAGAACATCTGGGGCCGTCCGAAATCCCCGGTGAACAAGCGCGAATACGGCCCGGGCCAGCATGGTCAGCGCCGCAAGGGCAAGATGTCGGATTTCGGCACCCAGCTCCGCGCCAAGCAGAAGCTGAAGGGCTATTACGGCTCGATCTCCGAGAAGCAGTTCCGCCGCTACTACGCCGAAGCGATCCGCATGCGCGGTGACGCCGGCGAGAACCTCATCGGCCTGCTCGAGCGCCGCCTCGACGCGGTGATCTATCGCGCGAAATTCGTGCCGACCGTCTTCGCCGCCCGCCAGTTCGTCAGCCATGGCCATGTGAAGGTCAATGGTCACCGCGTGAACATTGCATCCTACTCGGTGAAGCCGGGCGACGTGATCGAACTGCGCGACGCCGCCAAGAACATGATCCTCGTGCAGGAAGCGGTCGGCCTCGCCGAGCGCGACGTGCCGGATTATGTCGAGGCCGATCACTCCAAGTTCACGGCGAAGCTCTCCCGCGTGCCCGGCCTCACGGATGTGCCCTACGCGGTGCAGATGGAACCGAACCTCGTGATCGAATTCTATTCGCGCTAAAAAACAGTTGAAAAAAACACAAGATATAGTGGTTTTTTCAGCAATGAAGGCGTCAACATACCATCTGTTGGCGCCTTTTTTGTTGCAAACGTGTCATACAGAGCAAAACATGAACTGCTTTAGATGTTTAGAGCATTTTCCGATCCATTGGATACCGGTTGGTCGAAGAACATGCGTGCAATAACAAGAAATGAGAACGGAAGATCTGATTCAATCAGATCGGTTTGCGCTCTAGTTGTTCAGTCCCGGCATGTGGTGGATCGGATTGAGCGTGAACCTGTGCGGCTCTGAAGTCCAGCATTTGCAGATGAACTCGTAGGGTGTGAGGCCCTTCAGGGTCTTCAGTCGTCGCCCGAAGTTGTATGCGGCGATGAAGTCGGCGAGGTGTCGTTCGAGCTGGGCGTGGTCTTCGTAGTGGTATCGCTTGACGGTGGCATCCTTGATTGTTCCGCGCGTTGCGCAATCCCTGCGGGATCATCCGCTCGACCTGCCCATTCGTCCAGGGATGGTTGAGCTTGGTGAAGCGATGCTCGATGCCATTTTCCTCGCAGCGCATCGCGAACATGTGGGTCATGTAAGTCGCGGTGGGGCCCTCAGCGCAGCGCGGCGGATAACGGAACTGGATGCCGTTGTCGGTCAGGATCGTATGTATCTTGTAGGGAACAGCAGCGATCAGGGCGACCAGGAAGGCTGAAGCCGTCACGCGGTTGGCGCTTGTGACGAGCTGGACGAAGGCGATCTTCGAGGTTCGATCGATCGCAACATACAGATAAAGCTTGCCTTCCGATGTTTGAACCTCAGCGATGTCGATGTGGAAGAAGCCGATCGGGTAGCTCTTGAACTTCTTCTTGGGTTCCTTGTCGCCTTCGATGTCCGGCAGGCGACCGATGCCATGCCGTTGCAGACAGCGGTGCAAGGATGAGCGCGACAGATGCGGGATCGTCGCCTGTAGCGCGTAAAGGCAGTCGTCGAGCGGCAGGAGCGTGTGCCGCCGGAAGGCGACAATGACGGCCTCATCCTCGACCGTCAGAACCGTTGACTTCGGTTCCTTCGGTCCCGTCGGAAGATCGGCCACGGCCGTCCGTTTCTTCCACTTGGCGACCGTCTTCTGGTTCACGCCATAGCGCTTCGCCAGCGCTCTCAGGCTCTCTTGACTATGTCACGCTTCGCGCAATCCCTGCGGGATCGCTCGAAGGACCGCCTCTGTCGTGGTGGCGCTCCCATGTAGAACCTGGCCCATAGCGCTTCCCTCCATTCAACGGAAAAGATTGCACCATCAAAGCCCGGGATCAAACAAGGTCGTCTTGTCCGGGCAGGGATGGTATCATTTGAACATGGATCACGGCATCGGAACGCCGTTCGTCAATGTTCAGATCGATTTTCACGCGCCAGTCACGCCGCGTTCTGACGTCGAAACCGAAGTGCGCGTATTGCGCAAGGGAGAAACATCGGTCACCTTTGAATTACGCGGCTCCCAGCTCGAAGAGCAGGTCTTTTCCGGCACAGTCACCTGCGTCTTCATCATCAGAGGCCAGAGAACTGCCATCCAGCCGCCGGACTGGATAGCTGCTCCATTGCAGCGATTTCTTCCACAAGGCGACCGCGCCTGACGCTCAGAAAAACGCCTGCAACCCGGTGATCGCGCGCCCGAGGATGAGCGCATGCACGTCATGCGTGCCCTCATAGGTGTTCACGGTCTCCAAGTTCTGCGCGTGGCGCATTACATGATACTCGATCTGGATGCCGTTGCCGCCATGCATGTCGCGCGCCTGACGCGCTATATCGAGCGCCTTGCCGCAATTGTTGCGCTTGACGATCGAGATCATCTCGGGTGCGAAACGCCCCTCATCCATCAGCCGCCCCACACGCAACGAGCCCTGAAGCCCGAGCGTGATCTCGGTCTGCATGTCGGCGAGCTTCTTCTGAAACAGCTGGGTCTGCGCCAGCGGCCGGTTGAACTGCTTGCGATCCAACCCGTATTGCCGTGCGCGGTGGAAGCAATCCTCCGCCGCGCCCATCGCGCCCCATGAAATGCCGTAGCGCGCCCGGTTGAGGCAGCCGAACGGGCCGGCCAGCCCCTCGATATTCGGCAGCAAGGCGTCTTCGCCGACCTCTACATCCGCCAGCACGATTTCGCCGGTGATGGAGGCGCGCAAGGAGAGCTTGCCGCCGATCTTCGGCGCGGAAAGCCCCTTCATCCCCTTTTCAAGCACGAAACCGCGGATCTTGCCGCCATGCGCGTCGGATTTCGCCCAGACCACGAACACATCGGCGATGGGGCTGTTGGAAATCCAGGTCTTCGCGCCATTGAGGCGATAGCCGTTTGCGGTCTTCTCGGCGCGGGTCTTCATGCCGGCAGGATCGGAGCCGGCATCGGGCTCGGTGAGGCCGAAGCAGCCGATGAACTCGCCGGTCGCGAGCTTCGGCAGATACTTCATGCGCTGCTCTTCCGAG